>CAVTZQ010000006.1:0-1601320 GCA_963739225.1 uncultured Acidobacteriota bacterium
TCTGCGGTCCGGTCACCCGGCAGGTCGCCCCCGCACTGAAGCGGCTATACGACGCGGTTCCGGCGCCGAAACTGGTTTTCGCCATTGGTTCCTGCGCAACCGGCGGCGGGTGCTGGTTTGACAGCTACAACGTGCTGGGCGGGGCCGACAAGGCGATCCCGGTGGACATATACGTCCCCGGGTGCCCGCCGCGGCCGGAGGCGATCCTGTACGGCGTGGCGGTCGCCCTCGGACTCGCTCCCAAGAAGGTGGCGGCGGAGACCTTCAGGCAGGAGACTGTCGAGGAGCTGGCGCAGGGGCGGCCAGCCCAGGGCGGGGCGCGGTCATGAGCAAGGCGAAGATCCTCACTGTCGACGACGACCGGGACCTCGTGGAGGCGCTCCGGATCGTGCTGGAGAGCGGAGGGTACGAGGTGGTCGCGGCCTACGATGCCGAGACGGGGCTCGAGAAGGTACGCTCCGAGAGACCGGACCTGGTCCTGCTGGACGTCATGATGCCGAACGCGACTGAGGGGTTTCACTTCGTCTGGAAGCTTCGGAACCTCGCGGGGGAGTACTTCCGATCGGTCCCGGTGATCGTGCTGACCGCCATCCACGAGAAGACCGAGCTGCGTTTCTACCCGGACTCCGGGGACGGCACCTACAACGCCGGGGAGTACCTGCCGGTGCAGGACTTCGTGGACAAGCCGGTGGAGCCGAAGGACTTCCTAGAGCGGGTTGAGAGGGTGCTCTCCACATCCCGGACGAAGTAAAGTCTCAATAGCACGGAGGCATCGTTGGAGAAGCCGAGCATATTTCCGGCTGCCGCGGAGCTTGTTGAGCGCATCGAGTGGCTCATCAAGTTGCGTTGGCTGGCGATCGCGGGCGTGATCTGCGCCGTGGAGTTCGTCAGCCGCGTGCTCCGAATCCCTGTTGCCTCGTGGCCCATCCTGGGCGTAATGGCGGTTCTGGCGCTCTATAACCTGCTGCTGGCGGCGGTCGGACGGCAGCTCCACCGGCAGGAGCGCCCCGGCTCCGGGGCAAGCCTGGGCTCCTCGCGCACGACTGCGGCCATCAGGTTGGCATTTGCCCCTATCCAGCTGCTGCAGCCCTGGCTCGCCCTCGAGAACATCTTCCGGTTCCTGGTCGTGGCCGTTATCGGGAAGAGACGGGCCGGCAGGACCTCGTGGCGAAGGACCACCCTCGCCGACCTCCTCGTCCCGCGGGAGCTCTGGGGTGTCGACCCGCAACCCGTGATCTTTCGGGCCGCAGTGTTCGCAAGCGCGCAGATCACGGTGGACCTCATCGCGCTGGCTGCGCTCCTGCATTTTTCGGGGGGCCTCGAGAACCCCTTCATCTTCTACTCGATCTTCCACGTCGTGATCGCCAGCATCCTGCTCTCGCGAAGGGCCACCTACCTCGAGGCAACGCTGGGCTTTGGCCTGATCTCCGCCGTGGGCCTGGGGGAGCTCATGGGGCTCCTGCGCCACTACCCTTTGGAGCTGGTGTCGAGCGTGGCGGCCTTCCAGAGCCCCACCTTCGTCGCCGCCCAGATCTTCGTGCTTGGCAGCACGCTCTACCTCACTGCCTACATGGCCACCAGCATCTCCGCCCACCAGCGGTCGTACGAGCGGGAGGCCGCGCTTCTCTCGCACGACGTGGCCCGAAAAGCCGAGCTGCTCGAGGCCGCCTACACCAGGGTGAGCCAGGCCGAGCGGGCCAAGTCGCACTACATGAGAAAGGTTGCACACGAGCTCAAGGCACCTCTCGGGGCGATCCAGATGCTGCTCAAGGTCATCCTGGACGGGCTGGCGGGCGAGGTGTCGGAGAAGTCCCGCGACCTCGTCACACGCGCCGAGCACCGCACCCGGGAGCTGACGCAGCTAACCCAGGACCTTCTCGCCCTCTCCCGCGCTCGCGAGGGGGCGCTGGCGGTCGAGATCGCGCCGTTCGTACCCGGTGAGCTGGTCGCGGGCGTGGTGGCGGAGACGCAGGGCCTGGCCGCACAGGCTGGGGTCGCTATCGCTGCCGACGTTGAGCCGGGCCTCCAGCCCGTGCAGGGCGATGTGGCGGGCCTCCGGCAGTTGGTGGGAAACCTGTTGAGCAACGCGGTGCGCTACACCCCGCGCGGGGGCGCGGTCACCGTGCGGCTGCGGCGAGCCGGCGCCGGGCTCCGTCTCGAGGTGGAGGACACCGGCATTGGGATCCCGAAAGACGACCTCCCGCGCATCTTCGAGGAGTTCTTCCGCTCGGCCAACGCCCGCGGCCACACCTCGGACGGCACGGGGCTGGGCCTGTCCATCGTCAGGGCGGTGGTGGAGCAGCACGGCGGCAAGGTCTTGGTCGAGAGCGAGCCCGGCAGGGGCACCCGCTTCACCGTGGAGCTGCCGCTGGAGCTCGTGGCGACCACAACCTCGCCCTAGGGCGAAACCCATTGCGTTCTTCTCTGCTAGAAAAAGGGCGGGCACGGGGCCCGCCCTTTTAAGTGTGCCGTCTGTCTCGTCGCCCGAACGCGATGGGATCCTTCGGCCCTGCGGGCCTCAGGATGACCCGATCGCGCTGGCGCGATCGGGTCAGTACATATCCCCCATGCCGCCGCCGGGCATCGCCGGGCCCTTCTCCTTCTCCTCCGGGATCTCGCACACGAGAGCCTCGGTGGTGAGCATCAGTCCCGCAATCGACGACGCGTTCTGAAGCGCGTTCTTGGTGACCTTGGCGGGGTCGATGACGCCAGAGGCCACCAGGTCCTCGACCGGGTAGAGCGACCGACGATGGTCCGATCTTTCCTGTGAAGTCAGCAACCGTGATACCGTCATTTCAACGATGGGCGCGCGTGGCAAGCCGGCTTCACCAGTCCAATTGGGCGTCGTTACCGGCGCTGTGTTCTTCATCGTGTACCTGCTCACGCCGACGAGGGACCTCGTCGGCGACGAAACCTTTTTCGCGCTTGCGGTGGACGGTTTCTTCACCGGGAAAGGGCTCCCGCGCGAGTTCTTCCACCCACATCACCCGCTTTTCAACCCGCTGGTGGCGGCCGTTACCTGGGTTGTCCGCCTGCTGGGCTTCCGCCCCATCATCCTGGACGTCGGGGCAGGCGTCGCTGCTTTTTTTGCAGCGGCGGTCGTTGCCGCGCTTGTGCCCTTGCTTCGTCACGCCGGGGTTCGTGAGGGACCGGCGCTGCTAGCGGCTGCGGTCGCGGGTGCCAGCGGAGGGTTCTGGCGGTTCGCAACCTGCATGGAGGTCTACACGCTTACCGCCGCGGCGGTGCTCCTCTGGCTCGCGACGGTCGGGCGGGATCGACCCGCCCCGTTGGCCTCCGGCGCCTCCCTCGCCGTCTCGACGCTGGCACACTTGGCGGCCGGCCTGCTGGCGGTGCCCACCGCAATCCGCTTTCGGAAGCGGCCGCGCGCAATGGCTGCGGCGCTTGGCCTCGGCCTGACCCTGGCCACGATCACCGTGATCCTGGTTTTCGTGTACTTTCTCCACGCGTACACGCCTCGGCGATGGCTGAGCCTGCTGCTCCCCGACTACACGTCCGGGTACCTGGGGAATTCCACAGAGGGAACGTTGCTTCGGACCGTCGCCGATCTTGCGGTGTGGGGCTGGTACCGCCGTGTTCCGATCTTCCCACCGGCAACGTCCCGCTGGCTTGATGTGGCGAGCGGGGTGGCGCTTGCGATCCTGCTGGTCACGCTCATTGCCGGCGTGCTGGTCGCTGCGCGTGACCGTAACCCCATTGCGGTGACTGCGGCGCTGGGCCTAGCGGCGTACGTACCGCTCTGGCTCGTCTGGGACGTGGGAAACGTGGAACACGCGGTGGCAGTTACCCCCCTGTTCGCAACGCTGATCGCATTCGGTGCGGCGAGGCTGCCGGGCCGCTCCGGAGAGATTGGGCTAGCCACGGTTCTCGCCGTGTTCTTCGTCGTCAACGGGCTGGCCTCGGCGGTGCCGCAGTCGCGCCCCGAAAACGGCCGGGATTGGGTGATCGCCACTTTCGTCTTCGACAACGTCCCAAAGGATGCGGTCGTACTCTCCCTGGGCGTCGACCCCAGACTGCGCCTCTCTCTCCCCTACCTGTCGGGGCGCCGGGTGGTGACCCTGAGGCTCGACGTGGAGAGCGCCAGAAGCCAGGGCCGGTCGCCGATGGATGGTCTTGCCTACTGGATGGATGCGGGCACCGCCGGACGCTCTGTGTGGGTGACGCCAGAAGTCCTGGACCCGCGGTCCGCGAGCGCGGTCCAACGGATGGGGATCCCTGTCGAGCTGTGGTCACGCGTTGTGCAGGCGGCTCGGCCGGTCGAACGACGTGTCCTCGAGCCCGATGGCCTGGTCATTCGTGAGCCGTTCGTGCTGACGCGGATAACCCTGGCGAAGTGAGTCGACCAGGCGGTACGGAACACGGATGGACAGAACGGATCGCCGTCACGCTGCTGAAAGGTATCACCTCCGCGGTGGACCTCCCACTGTTCCCGGTCACGACGAAAACAAAGGCGGGGCCTCGCGGCCCCGCCCAGTGTGGACTTGCTTGAGTGAAGCTCAGTACATATCCCCCATGCCGCCGCCGGGCATCGCCGGGCCCTTCTCCTTCTCCTCCGGAATCTCGCACACGAGAGCCTCGGTGGTGAGCATCAGTCCCGCAATCGACGACGCGTTCTGAAGCGCGTTCTTGGTGACCTTGGCGGGGTCGATGACGCCAGAGGCCACCAGGTCTTCGATCTCCATGGTCTGGGCGTTGAAGCCCATGTTCCCACCCTTCTTGCGGATGTCGCGCACGATCACCGCCGCCTCGTCGAGGCCGGCGTTGTGAATGATCTGCCGGGTGGGCTCCTCGAGCGCCCGCACCACGATCTGGATCCCCGTGCGGATGTCGCCCTTGTGCTCCTTCAAAAGCTTCTCGACCTCTTCCTGAGCGCGAAGCAACGCCACGCCGCCGCCGGGGACGATCCCCTCCTCGACGGCCGCCTTGGTCGCGTGCAGCGCGTCCTCGACGCGCGCCTTCTTCTCCTTCATCTCGGTCTCGGTGGCCGCGCCGATCTTGATCTGGGCGACGCCGCCCACAAGCTTGGCCAGGCGCTCCTGAAGCTTCTCGCGGTCGTAGTCCGAGGTGGTGTCCTCGATCTGCTTGCGGATCTGCTTCACCCGCCCTGCGATCGCTTCCTTCTTCTTGGGGTCCTCGTCCTCCACCACGATCGTGGTGTCGTCCTTGTCCACGGTCACCTTGCGGGCGGCGCCGAGGTCCTCCCATTTCACGTTCTCGAGCTTGATCCCGAGGTCCTCGGAGATCAGCTTGCCACCGGTGAGGATCGCGATGTCCTCGAGCATCGCCTTGCGTCGGTCGCCGAAACCGGGAGCCTTGACCCCCACGACCTGCAGCGTGCCGCGCAGCTTGTTCACGACGAGCGTGGCCAGCGCCTCGCCCTCGACGTCCTCGGCCACGATCATCAGCGGCTTGCCCTGCTTTGCCACCTGTTCGAGGAGCGGCAGCAGGTCCTTCATCGAGGAGATCTTCTTCTCGTACAGCAGAACCTTGGCGTTCTCGTACACGCACTCCATGCGCTCGGCGTCGGTGACGAAATACGGCGACAGGTAGCCGCGGTCGAACTGCATGCCCTCGACGATCTCGAGCTGCGTGTCCATCGTCTTGGACTCCTCGACCGTGATTACGCCGTCTTTGCCCACCTTGTCCATCGCCTCGGCGATGATCTTGCCGATCTCCTCGTCCGCGTTGGCGGAGATGGTGCCGACGTGGGCGATAGCCTTGCCCTCGACCGGCTTGGCCAGCTTGGTGATGGCCTCGACCGCCCTCTTAACTGCTAGGTCGATGCCGCGCTTCAGCTCCATGGGGTTGGCGCCGGCGGTGACGTTCTTGGTCCCCTCGCGGATGATCGCCTGCGCCAGAACGGTGGCGGTGGTGGTGCCGTCGCCAGCCACGTCCGAGGTCTTCGAGGCAACCTCGCGCACCATCTGCGCACCCATGTTCTCGAGCTTGTCCTTGAGCTCGACCTCCTTCGCCACGGTCACCCCGTCCTTGGTGATGACCGGCGAACCGAATCTCTTCTCCAGCACGACGTTGCGGCCCTTGGGGCCGAGCGTGACCTTGACCGCGTCGGCCAGCTTGTTGACACCGCGCAGGATGGCCTGGCGGGCATCCTCCGAGTAGACGATCTGCTTTGCAGGCATTTTCGCTCCTCCCTCTTACTTCTTCTTCTCGATCACGCAGAGGATCTCGTCCTCACGCACGATGAGGAACTCTTCGTCATCCATCTTGATGTCGTTCCCGGAGTACTTGCCGATAAGCACGCGATCGCCCTTCTTGACGTCGATCGGCATGCGCTTGCCGTTGTCGTCGAGCTTGCCCGGGCCCACCGCGATGACCTCGGCCTCCTGCGGCTTCTCCTTCGCGGTGTCGGGGATGATGATCCCGCCTTTCACCACCTCGTCTTGCTCGAGGCGCCTAAGGAGAACTCTGTCGTGAAGCGGACGCACGTTCATGATCGTTAACCTCCTTTTCCAGTTGTATTTACGTCTGCTCGCCCGGGCGAGGATTGGCACTCGCCCAACGAGACTGCCAAAATCTAACGCCTGCGCCGGGAGTTGTCAAGGGGTTCTTGCACCGGGTCTCACGCTCAACGCATGTGCGGCCGGTGCAGACGGGGTCAGGCCGGGTCGCGGGGGGGCCTTGCGGAATGCTCCCGAGGGCCCGCGAATGCCCCCGAAACAACACGCCCGCCGCCTCTCGCCCGGCCTCGCCTCCCCCCCACCAGGCCCCGCGTGCACAAGCAGCTCCCGCAGGTCGCAGAGCGCAAGGAAGGGTCGACGGCGCGGCGTTTGCGGGAGAAACGAGGTCATGTGCTTTCCCCCAAGATGTTGCGCGGCTTCGGGAATCCGGTCAACAACGCCCGCGAGCCCCTTTGACGTTCCAGGATCAGCGCTAGCGACCGCGAATTCACTTCGCGGGAGCGTGGGGGGTTCGGGGGGCACTTCTGCGGCGGCGGGGGGAGGGAGCGCCGCAGAGCCCCCCGCTACATGTAGAAGCCCGCGATTCCCGCGACAACCCGCTCCCGCTCGTCGGCGCGCAGCTCCGGGAAGATCGGCAGCGCCAGGACCTCGGTCTCCGCCCGCTCCGACTCCGGGAAGTCGCCGCGACTGTAGCCGAGCCCCGCGAAACACTGTTGCTCGTGGAGCGAGATCGGGTAGTAGATCTCCGCGCCGATCCCCTGCTTGGCGAGGTGCTCCCGGAGCGCGTCGCGGCGCTCCACCCGCACCACGAACTGGTGGTAGGTGTGGGCGCGGCCCGGGAGCTCCTCGGGCAGGCGGACGTCTCCACCCAGCCCCGCCCGGGCGAACAGCTCGCGGTAATGGGCAGCCCCGGCCTGTCGCTTTGCGATCCAGCCCGGAAGCCTCGGCAGCTTGGCCCGCAGGATCGCCGCCTGCAGCGCGTCGAGCCTGAAGTTCCCGCCTACGAAGTGGTGTACGTACTTTGGCCTCATACCGTGGACGCGCATGTCCACGAGCCTTTCGGCCAGTGCCTTGTCGTTCGTCGTGACCAGGCCACCGTCGCCGAAGGCCCCAAGGTTCTTGGTTGGGAAGAAGGAGAAACACCCGAAGACGCCGAGGCCGCCGACCGGCACGCCCTTGTACTCGGTGCCGATCGCCTGGCAGCAGTCCTCCACGAGCGGGATGCCGGCAGCGACTGCCCGGATTGCGTCCATGTCGGCCGCCTGCCCGTAAAGATGCACGGGAATGATCGCCTTGGTGCGCGGCGTGATCGCGGCGGCCAGCTTGCGCGGATCCAGGTTGAAGTCCCGCGGATCGATGTCCACGAACACGGGGCGTGCCCCCACACGATCAATCACGCCGGCCGTCGCAAAGAACGTGAACGGGGTCGTGATGACCTCATCCCCGGAACTCACACCAAGGGCCATGAGCGCCGTCAGCAGCGCATCCGTCCCGGAGGAGACGGCTACCGCGCGCTTCACCTTCAGATAGGCGGCACACTCATTCTCCAGCGCGGCGACTTCCGGTCCGAGGATGAACTGCTGGGTCGCGAACACCCGTTCGAGCGCGGCGCGAACGTCGTCGCGCACCTCTTGCCACTGCCGGGTGAGGTCGAACAGCGGAACCGGTGGTTTCTGGTCTGGCATCTTTCACCCCTCGACAGCGAAGCCGCGCATCCTCGGGCGCACACGCCCGGAGCGCCTGAGCAGGAACGCCACGACCGCCCCGGTGAGGAACCCCCCGATGTGCGCGAAAAAGGCGACACCGCCGACGGCGGCTCCCGCCGCGGCGAGCGCCAGCGTGCCCGAGAAGAACTGCACCACGAACCAAAGTACCAGGAAGACAATCGCCGGAAGCTCCGTGACCGTGAAGAAGATTCCCAGGAACAGCAGCGTCCTCACCCGCGCCCACGGGAACCAGACCAGGTACGCGCCGAGCACCCCGGCGATCGCGCCCGAGGCGCCGACCATCGGCACCTGAGAGGTGGTCGCGATGAAGGCCTGAGCCAGCGCCGCCGCGCCGCCGCAGCCCAGGTAGAAGAGGAGGTACGAACCGTGGCCGAGGACATCCTCAACGTTATCCCCGAAGATCCACAGGAACCACATGTTGCCAATGAGGTGGAGCCAGCCGCCGTGCAAAAACATCGACAGCAGAGCGCTCCTCACGTTGAAGAGCAGGTTCACCTCGAAGACCGCAGGGTTGAAGAGGCGAACCGGCACGAAGGCGTAGGCGCGCAGAAAGCGCTCGAGGTTTGGTCCGAGCGAGAGCTCGAACACGAACGCCACCGCGCACGCCGCGATCAGCAGCACGTTCACCACCGGGGGCCGCGAGGACGGGATGGAATCCCGCAAAGGAAACATGCCGTCGGAGTATAGCTTGCCGTCCTATCTCCCCCGCTGGCCGGCCCGAGAGCAGCAAAGAGTTGTGCCCGTCCCACTATTCGCGCTCCTCGAAGAGCAGGACGCCCACCAAGGGCGCCAGCGCCGGCCGGTCCGGAAAGACCGACACGACCCGTGTTCACCGCTTGAGCTCCCGTTTAAGTCGCTCCACGGCGCTCGTGAGTACGACTTCGTCCAGTGCTCCGCGGGCATTTCCAGAATCGAGTGGCTCAGGCGGCCAAGAGATAAGGGCGCACGCAGGTGCGCCCTTCCGTCTCGCCGTGATTGCAGCCGGTCAGTCGAGCCGAAGAATGCTCCTGGCCCGGCAGCTCAAACGCAGTTACATAATTTCATTCCGGGGGGTGCCTCCCAGCTCCTTGCCGCCCTCGGGTACGCCCGATGTCCTAACCGTAGCGATGCTGCTGCCCTGATACGACGGAACCAGCGCACGAAGCAAGGCCAGCACGCGTGCCGGGTCCTCTGCCCGGGCGGCGTCGCCCAGCTCATCCAAGCGCTGCTCCAGATCGGCCGGAGGGGCAGGGCTTTGCGCCACGAAGATCTTGTCGGTTAGCTTCTGAGTCTGCTCCTCCGCCTCGGTCATAAGCTCCTCGCACAGCTTTTCTCCGGGTCGCAGCCCCGTGAACACGATAGGGATGTCGACCTCGGGCACCTGCCCGGCCATCGTGATCATGGCCCGCGCCAACTCCTCGATGCGGATCTGCTCCCCCATGTCGAGTACGCACAGCTCGCCCGAGTCGCTGTAGGCGGCCATCAACACAAGGCCCACCGCCTCGGAGATCGTCATGAAGTAACGGCGCACCTCCGGATCCGTTACAGTGACCGGTCCACCCGCGGCGATCTGTTCGCGGAAGAGTGGCACGACCGATCCAGCGGAACCGAGAACATTGCCAAAACGGACGGCGCAGAAACGGGTCCGGGACTGCCGAGCCATGGCCCGCACGACCATCTCGCCAACCCGTTTCGAGGCCCCCATTACGCTCGTTGGACGAACTGCCTTGTCGGTTGAGATATAGACGAACCGTTCCACACCGAGAGCATCGGCTGTGGCCACAAGATCCCTCGTCGCGAGGATGTTGTTCTTGACCGCCTCACAGGGCGCACTTTCGAGCAACGGCACGTGCTTGTGGGCGGCCGCATGGAAGATATCTTGAGGAGCGAACCGTTTGACCAGGTCGTTCATCCGTTTCTGGTCGCGAATGTCCCCGACCTCGGCAAACGCCGGTGTGGCCGGTACCTCGCGTTCAAGACGCCGCTTGAGTAGGTACAACCCGTTCTCGTTGACGTCCACCATGGCCAAACTGCCTATACCGGCACGAGCCAACTGGAAACAGATCTCGCTCCCGATGGATCCCGCCGCACCGGTGACAAGTGTCCGTCTGCCCCGCACCATCCGGGCCTGGTCACCGTTGTAGAAGGTCACCTGTGGCCGCGGCAGCAGGTCATCCGGAGACAGGTCCTGCAGCATGGAGACACTGAGCCGATCGCTGAGGTAAATGAATGACACAGGAAGGACCTTGAAGCGCACCTTCAGATCGGTGCACAGCGAAAGGATTTCGCGGATCCGTTTCGGAGACAGCCTCGGTATTGCAATGAGAACCTTTCCGATTTGGTGGCGCTGCACGAGAGATCGCAGGTCGGAGATGCCACCGAGCACCGGCTTCCCACCCACGATCATGCTCCACTTCGACCGGTCGTCGTCCACGAACCCGATGACTCGGTAATTGTGCTCCTGCGAACGCCGAAGGTCTCGCAGCAACGCCTCGCCCGCCGCGCCCGCTCCGACGATAAGGGTGCGGAGCACGCCGTCCTTCTGCGACCGCGTCCGATCGGCAAGATACATCCACGCAAGCCGCGGCGAGAATCGCACCAAGCCCATCGCGGCCGTCGAAAAGAAGAGCTCCATCACAACAACCGAACGCGGAGGACCCAAGACTTGCAGAAAGTACACGCACGACATGAAAAATCCCGTGCCCAGAAGACCTGCCATCACGACCCGCATCCCGTCCGGAAGACCGGAAAACCGGAACGACCAGCGGTGGAGCTTGAACAAGGAATTCGCTATCAGCCGGCTGGCAAAGAGAAGAACGGCCAATTTCGGCAGCGCCGCAAGATACTCGGGCCAGATCCGTCCATCGAAGCGAAGAAGCAGAGCGACCCAAAGCCCCAGACAAGCGATTACACCGTCGAGGCCAAACAGCAATAGCTGGCGGAACGGTGCGAGTCGCAACAATCGCACGTCAGTCATACGCGCCAAGTCTCCTCTATCCATCGGCTGCGCCTGCCCCCCATCCGTACCAACTGCCAAAGCGGAGGATACTGTGAATCGACCACAATCTGCCCGCCACTGTTTCGGCTGCGACAAAAGCTCATTGGATCTTCTCGCTCTCCCCAAGGAGATCGTTCCCCGGGGGTGCGACACCCCGGGTCGGCCGCGACGGCCTTTCGGCCCACCGCACAAATCCCCATAAAACACCACCCGCTCCAATTACGCCGCCAACAGCGGCAAAGCTATTCAGCCGCCCGCCGTTCAGCCAAATCCTTGCCAACCCCCCGCCAAGGGCGGCTAGCACCGCGTAGAGCAGCGTCACGAACCGGTGGCTGAGCCCCGCGATCACAAGCCTCTGGTAGAGGTGGCTCCGATGGGCCACCAGCACATTCTCACCACGGACCAGCCGCCGAAAGATGGTGAAGGTCGTATCAAACACGAACGGCCAGACAAGCAACAGCCCGACGACTGCGAAGCGCGCGTCATCACGTGACGCGATGATTGTCATCACCGCTAGGATATAGCCGACAAATGCGCTCCCAACGTCTCCCATGAAGATCTTTGCCGGTGGCCAATTATGCAACAGAAAGCCGAGGTTACTGGCCGCCAGCACAAGCCCAGCCGCCCGCACCATCGGATCGGCCTCATTCAAGAAAAACCATCCAAGACCAGCGACGAACGCCAGCGCTCCAGCAATCCCGTCGATCCCGTCCATGAAGTTGTAGGCGTTCGTAAGCCCCACAATCCAGAACAACGTGAATGTCAGGCCCAACCAGCCCAGGTGAATCGTGCCCAATGCACCAAGGTCTACCGCTTCCAGCCGCCCAACACCCACAACGGCCATGGCAGCCCCGAGAATGTGCGCCGCGAGGCGGACCGCTACCGGCCGGCGGCGTATGTCATCCCACAGGCTGACAACCGCGACCAGCAAGCCACCTCCGACTACGAGGGCGAACGTCGTGCCTCGCCAGGTACGCAAAATCCCCCACACTACTGCCATCGCCGAAGTCGAAAACAGCACGATCACAATGCCCCCGCCCCGCGGAGTGGGGTGTTCGTGTAGCCCACGGTGGCTCGGTAGGTCCAAAACCTCCCTTTTTGCCAGCCACGCCCTCAATGGGAAGAGGACAACCCACACCGCCAAGGCGACCAGCGCAAAGATGAGCGACGCGCTCAAAGCCCAAGCCTCGTTCATCGCATCAAGCCTTGGTACCACGCGACCTCGCGATGCAGGCCCTCGCGGAGCCCGACAAGCGGGCGGAAATCAAAAGTCTGCCGGAATCTCGTTCCATCGTAGACGTCGTTTGACAACCATCGATCCAAGGCGTTGTGGACCATGCCGAGCCTGCCCCTACCTCGAGCGAGAACGCCAACAGCACGACTCAGCACCCTCATGGGTGGTGCTGGAATGTGGAATCTCGGTACTCTCGCACCCAATTCAAGAACAATCGTCTCGACGATTCCTCGAAGCGGATATGCTCCCTCGGCTACGTTGAACGTCCCCCCTGGCTGGTCCAGGCTCCGAGCCGCGATTGCGCAGGCGCGCCCCGCGTCCTCGCGGTGGACCAGGGTCTTCAAGTTGGCCCCGGAGCCAATCCAGACGAACCGCCCCCGGTCGATCGCGCGAACAAGGCGGGCCACATTCCCAGGATCACCCTCTCCGTAGACGGTTGCTAGGCGCAAGATACACAGGCTCATGTCGCCCGCTGATGCCTCCGCAATCGCCTGGCGTTCGGCTTCAAACTTGCTCTCGGCATAGGCACCCAAGGGGCAAGGCGGACAATCCTCATCGCAGGGCCCAGCGGCTCGTGCTCCATACACCGATACCGAACTCACCAGCACAAACCGCCGGACGCCCACCTCTACTGCGGCTCGAACCACATTTTGCGTGCCTTTCACATTGACTGCGACCAGCTTCTGTCGAATAGCGAGGTGGGTGCCGCGTTGGTGGGCCAACCCTGCCGCGTGAACAACGCAATCCGCACCGAGCATCAAAGGCCCTAGGTTGTTAGCATCGAGTATGTCGAGGGTAAACCACTCGTCCGCAGGGACATGCGCAGCAGGCGTCCGATCGCAGCCCCTTACGGACACCCCCAGCTCCGTGAGTGCACGAACAACTGCAGACCCAACAAACCCCGCCGCTCCGGTGACTACAAACAACACCTTACAAGGACCTCCGTTTCAACCCTGCGGGGCGAGAAGCTGCGCAAAGAGCGAGTTGTACTTCGCTTTACTCCGTTCAAATGAGTACTTTGTCTCGGCCACCGAGCGGGCACGCTTGCTCATCGCTGTGATGCGCTCTGGATCAGACTGCGCCTCCAAGATCGCGCGAGCCATCGCGGCAGCGTCACCGGGCGTCACGACCCAGCCAACCCCCTCCTCACGAATCACGACACTCAGCTCAGACGCTTCGTCAGCACTGGCAACTAATGGCTTGCCCGCAGCCAGAACGTTGTACATCCTGCTCGGCACCGAAATGCCGGCCATTCCCGGCACAAAGCTGATGGCCGAGATGTCGCATGCGTTCAACAGTGCCGACAAACCGTCCCTGGGCTGGTTCGGGACGAGCGACACGTTGGGGAGCAGCTGCCGTATTACGGCCGCCTCCAGCCATTCGCGCCTGGCACCCCAGCCCGAGAAGAGGAAATGGACGTGCCGGTGTTCCCGGAGAATCTCCGCAGCACCGAGAAGGCACTCCAAGTCATGCGTCCTTCCCATATTGCCAGCCCACTGCACGACGAACTTGTCGGAAATCCCGAGCGATAGGAGCAACGGATTGCCACCCCTATCCATAGGCATAATCTCGTCACAGTCGGCCCAGTTGGGAATGACCGTCACCTTATCCGGTTCGATCTTGAAGCGCCGTGCCACCAAACCCTTCATGTCGCGCCCAAGAACAACTACACCCGCTGCGCCTCGATACGCTCGTCTAAGGATCGACCGGAGTCCCCGTTCCAGAGCGCTGCCCTCGCGCAGCGCACCCAGCCCCACCAGGACGTCTGGATAGACATCGTGGACGAGCACGACCAACTTCGCGTGCTTTGCCCGAGCCACCAGGGCTGCAATTAAGGGCAGGGTCGGCGGGTTGGTGACCGCAAGCACCACGTCGCCCCGGCGCACCCTCCGGAGAGCAGAGAAGAGGACTCCTCCACTAATCGAGAGGGTGTTGATCAAGCGCAACGCCAGGACGTTCTTGTCCAGCGCCGTCCCCCTGCAGCGCCAGATCTTCACGCCTCTCCTGCACTCGTGCCAGGGCGCTCGTATACCTCGTTGCGAGTACGTCGGCTGTGCGCAGAGGACCCCAACGTTTGAGCTAGTTGCCAGTCCCTCGGCTATCTTCGTCAGGAAGTACCCTGTGGACGCTTCCTCGGGGTAGTAGAGCTCGGACAGAAACCACAAAGTGGCGCCCGGCCCGACCCCAGGCCCATGAGTCGCTTCATGACGTGGTCCGTGCTCGTGAGTCGTCAGAGCTTGATGCAAGCTACCGCCTCCGGCCGAGGTCACTGGGTTTCCACCATCGAAACGGGGCGCAGGTTGCGCTTCCGAAGGCAACCAGCCCACCAAGCTCATAGTCAGTCGCGAACTCCACACCAGCCGCGTGCACCAGAATGCGAGTTGCAGGTTCCTCCAAGCCCGGCAGGCACCGGGGGCTCCAGCAAGCTCGAGCCACCGCCACCGCGAGGCCGAACCATTATCGCAACGAGAAAGTTCACCCTAAAGGTGGGCCCTCGGGGCCGCTGCGTTAGCCGGCCTGTGACCGGCCTTGGGCTCCGCTCCGGCTCCCTGCAGCCTGGATCGCCAAAGCCTCGAATTTGGCGGCGAACTCACCTATGCGCCGCGCCGTCTCTACAGAAACCTCCGACTCATACGGCTTTTCGGCAAACGGGACTCCGCCTCGCTGAGCGCAGACGCCAGGTCGTCCACCTTCGTCGGATCGAAGAAGATCGCGCGTGACGTCGGTCATCAGCACAGCGATCGACACGCCGTTATTGGCAAAGACCAGGGTATGGAGGACAATCCGGTCGATTGGGGGCTCCGATGGTTTTCCGTTTAATCAGCTCAGTTCCCGGTTGCGGCTTTCTCCGAAAGGCCTTGTCGGCCACCCACGTGTCGATCCCCGTTCCGCGGAACAACCAGCGGTTCCGGAATCCCAAGAAATCCTACGACGGCAACCGCCACCCCATGCGGCCTCCTTGCTTCCTCCACTACAGCACCTACGCGCCGAAAGCCTCCCGGATCAACCCGACCACCTCGTCTACCTCTTGGAGGCTGAGTTCGAAGTACATGGGAAGCCTGACGAGACGGTCGCTGTAGCGGTCCGCGTTCGGCAGCGCCCTCCCATCGTGCTGGCCCTCGAAGAATTTGCTTCTGTGAAGCGACTGGTAGTGGAAGACGGCCAGCACGCCACGGTCTCTGAGATGAGCGATCAACCGTGTCCGCTCCTTGAGACTCCGACAAACCACATAGAAGGCATGGGCGTTGTTCGTCGCGTACTCCGGAATGCTCGGTAGTGTGGCGATGCCGCTGCGCTGAAGGTCGGCAAGACCATCACGGTATCGTTGCCACAGTTGCCGTCTCTTCTCCTGGATACGATCGAGGTTCTCTAGCTGTGCCAAGAGAAATGCCGCGATGATGTCAGAAGGTAGGAAGGAAGACCCGATATCCACCCATCCGTACTTGTCAACCTCGCCACGAAAGAAGGCAGAGCGGTTCGTCCCCTTCTCGCGGACAATCTCGGCCCGTTTCACAAACCGCTCATCGTTGACGGCGAGGAGGCCTCCCTCGCCGGCCATCACGTTCTTCGTCTCGTGGAACGAGAACGTTCCGAAGTGCCCGATCGAGCCGAGCGGCCGACCTTTGAAGTAGGAATCCACGGACTGGGCGGCATCCTCAACAACGAAGAGGTCGTGGCGGCGTGCGATATCGCTGATCCGGTCCATGTCGCACGCGACACCGCCATAGTGGACTGGAACGACCACCCGGGTTTGCGGAGTCACCAGCTCCTCGAGGTTCCCCGCATCGATGTTCGGACTGTCCGGCTGGCTGTCGGCAAAGATGATCCGGGCTCCTCTCAGGACAAACGCGTTAACGGTAGAGACGAAAGTGTAAGTCGGGGCGATGACCTTGTCGCCTGGCTTGATGTTGCAGAGGATTGCCGCCATTTCGAGGGCGTCGGTGCAGGATGTAGTTAAGAAAGTTCGGAGGAAGCCATACCGCGACTGGAAGAAGTCGCAGCAACGCCGCGTGAAGATTCCATCGCCGGAGATCTTCCCTGACTTCACCGCCTCCTGGATGTATCGTGTCTCGTTGCCTGTCAGAAAGGGTTTGTTGAAAGGTATACGAAATGTCGTCGATGCGACTGCAGCTCCGCGCTTCATACGGTCTCCCCGGGTACCAAGTCCGCAATGCTTTCAGGCCCCCGGGATCAGATCCCCACCGGGCCGCAGCACCTAAAGCCAGAAGTGATAAAAGCACGCAACGCTCGTCACGGAGCAGCCACACTTCTCGTAAAGCCGACAAGCTGGGGTGTTGTCGCCCTGGGTGACAACGCGCCACTCCCGGCAGCCATGATCGGCAAACCACCGATCCGAAGCGTGGACGAGAGCCTCACCGAGTCGCCTGCCGCGCATCCTCCCGTCCACGGCAAGCAACCCAATTTCGCCGATCTTCTTGTGCTGCGCCAACGTCACCATCCCGGCAAGGTCGTCGCCATCCCGTGCCACTAGGACGGCATCCGCGAGCTGTCGGTTGACTGATTTCCTGATCCACTCTCGGTAGAGCGCCTCGAAGCGTTCGCGCGGGAATTTCTCGTCCACCCTGAACCTCGAAAAGGTCCCGCTTTGCAGCGTCAGCGCCTCGAGCGCAGGGGTCGAGTCCTGACCCTGGTACTCCTCAATTCTCGGCGTCAATTCGGTTGCCACGGCTGGGCTGACCCTCGTAGTTCTCTTGAAATACTTGGTTTTGCGATCTACAAGGCGACCGCCCACTGCACTTGCTGCTTCCTGGCTCTCAAGGTCAGCCGGGTCGCTGGCCCAGTACACGAGCGTCACGCCTCCATCCCGCGCCTCGGCCAGCACCATTTGCAACTCGGCAACTGGAAGGCGTGTGGCGAGAATAGTAGCAACACCAAAACCGAAGAAATCGGTGTCCCATCTAAGCACCTTCCACGCCGGCGTAATTCGACGGGAGATCACTGGGGTCAGTCCACAGGCCCGCGCTCCGAGGGTGACTCGCGCCTGTCGGCGTTTGACAAATGCATCGATGAGAAGAGCTCAGTGAATGCCCGGGCCTGGACCTCGGGATGGCAGCATTTCATCCCCAGGGCCCGGCATTCGGAAGCCATGGATCGAGCACCTACTTCATCGGATGAAAGAACAAAGCCGATCCCCCTAGCTAGGTCTCCTGCATCTCCAAGCAAGGCCCGGTACCCAGTCTGTCCCGTATGGACGAGGTCCACCGCGACTCCCATGTCAAAAGCGACAACAGGAGTTCCGCTCATGATCGCCTCATTGATCATCATCGGACCGGACTCCTCGATCGAGGGACAGACGAAGACATCGGCAGCCTGGTATGCCATTGCCAGCGCGCGGTCGTCGGTTAGCAAACTGAGGTGCCTTCGCGGGAACCCGCACCTGTCCAGCCGGACCAAGTCCGAGTCCTTCCCCGCTGTCACAACCAGGACGTCGCGCCGGCGAGCACCGTAACGCTCGGCGAGCAAAGACAATGCCTTGATCAAAACACCCAAGCCTTTGCGCGCCTCCTTCATCGATAAAGCTCCGACGAAGACTATCCGCGCACCGTCGGGCAATCCGAGCAGTCGCCGGGCTTCCTCCTTAGGTACGGGCCGGAACACCTCTGGATCAACCCCCAAGAGGATCTGCTCAACGCGCTTGCCGTGGCAGACTGTTGCTTCTGCTGCCTGCCGCCGCAGCCACCCGCTCGCAGCCACGAACGCGATGTTCGCACCATGTGTCGCCACCACCTTCGCTGCAAGGGCTCGCTGAGATTTATCGTTTTTGCGGCCCGATCTGATCGCCGGGCACCGGCCACACTCCCCTGTATAGCCCCTGCAATCCCACGCATAGTGGCACCCCCCGGTGAGTGGTCCCATGTCGAGCAGGTGCCACACGATCGGAATCTGAGTCGACCTGTCTCCTTTTCTGATATCCCCAAGGGTCAGAAAGTTCGAAATCGAGTGCGCAACAATCACGTCAGGAGCGAAGTCCCCATTCCTGCCCCAAAACTCCATAGCCCCTGCATTTGTCAGGTTCTGATTCTGGAACGCATATCGCCGTCTTGCCCAAAGCCTTAACAAAGCCCTCCAAACGGTACTCCGAACCATCAACGCCAAGCCCCCGGAGGCAACCACGTCCGGGTCACCACTCCGGCTCTTGCTGGTAAGCATCCTTGAATCCAAACCGCTGGCACGCAGGTTGGAATGCAGGCGAAGCGCGGCTGTACCTGCTCCGCCGAAGTCCACCGTACTGATGTGAAGTACTTTCATGGTGCGGAGCCGCTGCTCAGTTTGTGCTAGGTCAAGCCAACATCGCGCTTGGCCCCGTGAAATCGTCTACCACAGACTGCAGAATACAACGACGCTTCTTGTCGCAAGCTCCCCAAACATCTACCCTACACGTTCACCAGAACCAGCAGGAGGAATCCGTAGGGACAAGGGATGCGCGAGCCCTCGCCGTCGCAAGCCACTCCTCTACGACTCGGCGACACCCCTCGTAGGTACCGTAGTCATCCACGACAAAAAAGCCTCCTCGTGCGACTTTCGTTCCCAAGGATTCGAGGAAGACCTTTGTCGATGCGTACCAGTCACTGTCGAGGCGGGGGATAGCGATCTTGCCGACGTCACTAGCACCTCGTGGGAGCGTCTCTTGGAACCACCCTTGGGGTAGTGAAGGTAGGCGGCGTCCCAAAGGAGGCACCGTCACCTTTGATCCCTTCCATCCACACCGAGCCCGGTTGATGAGGTGTCGAATCGACGTTGTTATCCAAGAAAAAGGTCGGCCAGCCCTCGATGCGACTCTCAAGGTGGGACATCTTCTCTACCTCACTGAAACCACTGGATTGCAGTAACCGCCGGAGGGACCATTCGTCATACATCCACCGATGCAGTTCACCGGAAGAGTTAGGGTTCGTCGGGCGAAACAGCGCCACAAGCCGCTGTTTGAGTCCCCTCCGACCGCAGCCCGGTGACACGGATTCTGCGATTTCTTTCAGCGTCCCTTCAAGAGAGTCAACCACAACGGACTTTTGATTTTCCCTCAGCCATCGAGCCATTTCCCCCCCGGCGGTAGTACGCACCATCTGGTCCAGAAGAAGAATGGTTGCCCATTCATACCGGTCAAGGTCAGCCTGGTCCTCGCTTCCGTCACGGACAGTTTCCAAGGCATCCAAGTACTTTCTGACCGCAGTTTCAAGATCAGGGACGACGACTCGCACCGTCCCCCCCGGTTTCAGTACCCGATACATTTCTCGCAAGAGGAAACGCGCATGGGCCCTCTCAAGGTGCTCCAGCACATGCGACGCGTAGACCACGTCGGCCGTTTCATCCGGAGAGGGAATCCCTTTCCGTAGGTCATGTATCACAATCCCGGCAGGACACCTGATGACTCGTCCAAGGAACGGAACCTTGGACAGCCTGAGTTTCAATGAACAATCAATATTGACCCAGTCCTCATGCGTACGGGCGCCACAACCAAAATTCAGCATCACCTTTTTGGTATGATTCGACATACTGCCGTGGTTTGATCGCGCCTAATTGCTTCTAGCGTTCTCGGGAGTTGAGCGCTGCCTCAAACTCTCCCAGCCTGCGCCTAACTGCCGATTCGCAACAAACGGGCTAATCATCTTCTATGCCCCCGCGTCGCCACGGAGCTTTCTTGTTTTCGGTTCGCGCAGCGAGCGTAAGTAGTGCACCAGCCAAGTCATCGAGATCGCTCATCCTAAACACCAAGCCCTTGCCATCCACGTACTCTCCAAACATCTTGCCTTACACGTTTTGCCTTACACGTTCATCCAGAACCAGCAGGAGGAATCCGTAGGGACAAGGAATGCGCGAGCGTTCGCCGTCGCGATCCACTCCTCTACGGCCCGGCGACACCCTTCATAGGTACCGTAGTCATCCACGACAAAAAAGCCCCCACGTACAACTTTCGGCCCCAGCGAGTTGAGACAGACCTTCGTCGATGCGTACCAGTCACTGTCGAGGCGGAGGATAGCGATCTCGCCGACGTCACCAGCACCTCGTGGGAGCGTCTCTTGGAACCACCCCTGGTGGTAGTGAAGGTAGGTGGCGTCATAGCCTACGCGGCGCTCGAGCACTTCTCTGTTCTGCAAGACGGAGCCCGCGCCGCCAAACCTATCGTAGAAGCCGCGGAGAGGTGCGAGCCTACCGGTCATCCTGCCCTTTGAGTACTTTCTTGTCTCGCGGACTGCAACTGCACCATCCACCGCCTCGTCTGGCTCGCAGATGTCCTGGAAGGCATCAAACAGGTGCAAATCGCGGCGGTAGTGTCCGTGCTTCAAGTTCGCAAGCGCCATTAGGGCAACGGCACCTCCTTTCCAGACGCCGCACTCCACGAAGCAGCCAGCGATGTCATGGCGCTCGCAAAAGACCACCTGGCGATAAAGGCTGGCGAGGCGCACGGCGGGCAGCATGGTGTAGGGCCGGACGACCTTGATGGCCTCCTCGATTTCCGTCTCGAGTCCATCCCGAACTGCCGCCTTGCGCTGCATTCCAATCCCAGCGAGAGGAAAAAGCGCATGGATCATCTGCCTCATCATCGTCTCGCTCCAGCGCGCGCCAATCGCCGCCGGTCGATGTCAATGCCCGCGTCAAACTCAACACCGGGGAAGGCAAAGCTTGCCATTAGCCCGTCGCCGCAATAATGATCGAGTGCTGATGGGACTAACTCGATTTGGGCGATTAACTCCAATTCCGGTACATGGCACAGAATGATTGATGGTGCGTAGGGATACTCTCGGAGGACTGTCTCAAAAGAACGGCTTCCACCAACAATCCTCACTCGCGTTGAGCCACCATGCTATCCAGTCGGTTCTTGCTCACCAACAGAGCGCAGGGACAACGGCCGAGACCCGCCCCATTTACCATGGGCTCCACCGTGACCCCCATATCCGCACGGAACAACCCCTCGAGGCCCACGCAAGCAGCCCATGGGAGGGGAGTTCCACTCACCGATGGCCAAGATCTAAGCCTTCAAACCTCGGATCATCCAGTCCCTCACATATAGGTTGTCAGAAGGGACCTCGCCAACAACGACAGTGCCGGCTCCAATGTTTGTCGGGGGCCCACCGTCGCCCCCTTCAGAAGGATTGCGTTGAGGCCGATCCACACGTCGTCCCCAATGGGAACCGGGGCCGACATCACGTTGTCCAGGTGCCGCGGGTGCCCGACCGTTGTAATCTCGACGAAATGTTGGTGCCGTTGCCGTGCATCTAACGGGTGGCTGTCGGTGTCGTGAATATTGACGTTGTGAGCGATCAGAACACGATTGCCAATTACCACGCGTGCTGCCGACCAGATTCGGGTTTCCTCGCCCACGTAGCACCATTCGCCTATCGAAATCGAGCCACCATGGGCAAAGGTAGTAACTCCCCTCGCACAATTGAATGGGCTCCCACCCGAATCGCATGAGGGTCGCCCTGCATGTTCACAATCTTTGCAGGACCGAGCAACCGAGCCGTTCTCTCGAGGTCCAGGACTGGCCGAAACCTGAAATGCCGAAAGCGTTCGAGCCATCGCCTAGGGCTAACGACCGCTCTCAAACTGCACCACCTTGCGCAGAGGGATCTTCTGGAACGAGAGCAGCCGGGGCCGAGCGCGTTGACCAGCAAAACTGAGGTTGGACCATTGTTTGGAATCTCCTGGCTAAGGGCTGCGGAGCTTCGTCGCGCGCCGCAACGCACGCCGCAGCGCCCAGCATCGGGGGCGCCAGCCAATGGGAATAGAGCCTCTGGCGCTGCAGGCTTGTCTTAATGGCTGCTACGTCTGTCGGCAACACTGCAATCGTCGTTGGGAAAGTGGGACAGTCGGACTCCGGGAAGGAAGGGTCGTGCCCAAGGAGACGCCTCGCAACCCGCCACCCATGGGTCCCAGTCGAGTCAAACCCCGCGTTTGACACCAGCGTTTGCGGGGGAAACACCACGACACCTTCCTCGCCTAAAAACGCTCCAGTACCATCGGATGGCCCATGAGTCCAGCATCCCTTCTGCCTGCGAGCAGAGCATCTGTGCGTAGTCGATGCTGCCACCAATGTTGAAGCGATTTCTCAAGGCGCGATCCACGCGCAGTGTCTCCCAACCGCTTGCGACGGGATCGAAAGCGGCCCAGGCTCTTGCCCAAGTCGCCCATCCCCAAGAGGTTGTCAAAGGGAGGAACAGCGCCTCCCGGCGTGTTGTGAACTCAGGTACGTCGAACATGTGGCCCGAGACCTGCATGACCTTCGGCTCGTTGGCGTAGCGCTCGAGTGCAAGGTTCAGGAAGGTGAGGAACTGCGGTGCCACGATCAAGTCGTCCTCGACAACGATAAGTCCGCTCGTGCTCGGCCAGTACCCTCGTCACGCCCGTAATGATTGATTTGGCCAGGCCTTTGTTGATTTCCGACTCGACGAACACTGCGCGCGGCCCAGCAAGTGAGTGAGCCACCTCCCTGGCGCGCTGGACGGTGGGATGATCCTTCTCCGATTTTGGGCCGTCGCAGAAAACATACAAGACCGAAGCGCCAAACTCGGGGCAATTGGCCAGGCTCTCGAGCGTCCGGCGGACATGGTCGGGACGCCTGTAGACGAACAGGGCAATCGGTGCCTCGCTCATGGTCGCACCGCCCCCGTGGAATGACTGACCGGTGCCCCGTCGACACACTCGCGAAGCCATATCTCGGTGCTGAGAAGGCGGTAGAGGTGGTGACCCGCTCCGTGCCTGCCGGCAATGGCACGGTGAATCAGGCGCTCGACCTTGCGCGGCTCGCAGAACTCCCGGGTCCGCGCCTGTGGCGCCAGCAGAAACTCGCGGGGAAGTGCGGCATCGTTCTTCACCAGCCATTCGTCCGAAGGCGTTGGGTACCCAAGCTTGTCGGGTCGGTTGGCGATCTCCGGGTGCCCGGCCCGCCTGAGGTACTGGCGCACAAGCCACTTGGATTCACCCCCCACGATCTTGATGCTGTCTGGCCTCGCGAAGAGCCATTCGACCAGGCGATAGTCGAGAAACGGCTGTCTAGCCTCGATGCCGTGTGCCATGCTGACCGCATCCCCATAGTGAAGGAGGCCGGGCAAGATCTCGCAGGAATGATCGACCAGCAGTTGCTCCGTGATCGGCTGGCTGCCCCGTGGACTGCGACCTCCGATCGAATTCAGCCCAACCTCGCTCATTTCCACAACGAATTCTCGCCGGAGAGTCGAGGCTGCACCAAATGACCGGCGGTTCAAGCCGATCAGGCCGGGAAACTTCTCTCGTAGCAGCCACAATGCAAACCATGACGCCGTGAAGGTGCCAGCGAACCTTTTCGCCTCGAGCGCCAGGGCGACAATGGCCCCCGGCGAGGGCCGTCGGAGCGTAGCAGAGAGGTCGCCGAGGAACCGCAAGGCGGCGTACTGCGGGTACCCTCCGAGCTCCTCGTCCGCACCTTGGCCTTCCAACAGCACACGCACCCCGCGCCTGCGGGCTTCTTTGACCAGATTCCACAGGGGAAACACGGCTGGCGAGGACCCTGGCCCGTCCATGTGCCAGCAAACGGTCCTGAGAGTTTCGATCCAGTCACTGAGGGGGGCCTCGACCTCAATTGGCGCGCTGCCATATGGTGCGGTCGCTGCTCGCGCCCATTGCGCCTCGCCGCGAAGCTGATCGCTGTAAACGGACGTGAAACAGACTGGGGCCCGGCTCGCGCTCCTGACCGACGAAGCCAGAACCGCCGTCGAGTCCAGGCCCCCGGAGAGACTCACCCCGACGGGCACGTCACTTCGCAGCCGGAGCCTGACGGCGTCATCCAGTAGGGAGCTAAAGTCCTCGGCTTCCTCCTGCGGAGCCCGAAGAGGTACGGTGGACGTCGGATACCACCAGAACCGCTGACGAACCAGCGTTGGCCGGTTGATCCGATACTCCATCCAGTGGGCCGGCGGCACCAAGTGAATCCCGCGGTAGAACGACTCGTTTGACGCGTAGAGGCGACCTTGGGCGAGGAAATCGTAGAGAGCCGGGCGATTGGCCAACCGAAGCTCAGGATACAGTACGAGAAGCGCTTTCGGCTCGGAGGCGAAAGCCACGCTGTCCGCCCGCTCGGTGTAGTACAGGGGCTTGACTCCGAACCTGTCACGCGCCAGGAGCAATCTTCCAGACCTGGGAAACCAGACCGCGAACGCAAACATGCCGTTCAGACGCGGCAGGCACGTGACATCCCACCTCAGGATGGCTCTTAGCAAGACCTCGGTGTCGGTCTGCGTTCGGAAGGATGGCCCTTCTCGCTGCAGCTCTTCCCGGATCTCCACGTAATTGTAAATCTCGCCGTTCAGAACGATCACAGCGCCCGACTCGCTGTCGGTCATCGGTTGACGGCCAGCGCTTGAGAGGTCAATGATCGAAAGCCGCCTGTGGCCCAGGAGTGCTCCGGGACTCGAATAGGCACCGCGGTCGTCCGGACCGCGGTGCGCAAGGAGCTCAAGAGCCACCTCGAAGGCTCCGACACAATCTCCTGACTGCGGTCCGACCACTCCGAGAATCCCGCACATCCTAGTCGCCTCGCCTCTGGCGCACGGTCTCTTCAGAGACTGCGCCCAGGTGCGGTCGGCGATCGGCGTGCTCTCGTGAACCGATACCTCATGAAATGATGGGTAGCGATCACCGCCGCCAACAGGCACCACATCGTCCCGCTTCCGATCACGGCACCCGATAGCATTGCTGCAAACAGGTACTGGAAATAGAGCAGCGCAACCCACTGCCGCTCCCCATTAGACAGTGCCAGCCTCAAGGCCAGCCATGCGCCGCCGACGAGTGCCACGAGGAGCGCAGTACCGCCGACAACGCCAGTTGCCATAAACGCCTCGACCACAATGTTATGGGGATAGAAGCCAGAATTCTCCTCCACCACGCCACTCCCGAGAAGGGGGCTACGGACGAACTGGCTCCAACCGTCACGAAGGAGATCCAAGTGGATCCCCACTGATGGGTCCATCGCGCTTTGCGTCAAGGCCTGGAATCGGAACAGCAAGCTCGAACCGGCCACTTTGAGAATGACCGCTATCACGACGATAAGGCCGAACACAGGTGCAACGGTGCGCCGGGCATGCCTTAGCCATGCAATAAGAAGCAACGCGACTGCAAACACGAGGCTCAACATCGGGCCCCGCGAGGCAGCAAGCGCGGAGGTGGCCGTACCAAGAAGCACTGCAACAATCCCGGCGGCTTTGACCCATTGCCGGTCGTCTTTCCGCGTGAGCACGCCAACAAGCCCAAGGATGGCCGTGGTTGCGCCAAGGTTCCCCAGGGAAACCGGATTCAGCGTAGCGAACCCCGCCCTGCCCTGCTCCGCGAGGTATCCCGAGCCGAGCTTGAATTCTGCACGGCTGGCGGCAAGCGCGCTTAGACACGCGGCGAGGCAGGCGACTAAGCCCCACCTCCGCGCCCTTGCCAACAGGATCTCGTCCTGGCGCGTGAAAAAGGGGAGCATCGGTAGGAGGCATGTCCCAAGGGCAAAAAGCCAGTCATACCCAGGCTGGAGAATGACAGCGCCTTGCTGAACCACCGTATCCATGACGAGGCGGGTCCAGTAGAGCCCCCAAAACAGAAACAGCGGAAAGCAAAGGGGCCCGAAAAACAGCTTGGTGTTCAGGGCCGCCGTGGTGACAAGGATCGCGAGGCTTGCAGCCACAACGGTGGCTCGCAGTGGGACCGATACCAAGCGGCTCGAGAACCCAAAAAGCGAAGGTAGCGCCGCGACAAGGGGGTACCCGGCGATCACGAGCGCGTAGAGAACTGCGAGGGCTTTCTCACGAAGGTCGGCCACGCTTACACCGCCTCGGGCCACCACGAGCTGCCCTGCAGCGGCCTCCCCATGACGATGGTCACTTCGCCGTGCACCACAGCGAGAGCTCGCGGAGATTACCCAAGCAAACTAGCCGTGGGCTGGCGCACCGGCTTGGCCAAGCCTTTCAAGAACGTCACAGACACACCTGCCGAATGAACGCGGATCGTGGCCCTCGGCCATTGCCCGCCCATTCTCCCCAAGCTCATGGCGTAGTGCCGGATCGGAGGCAAGGCGGGACAAGGCCCCGACGACTGAAGCCACCTCCCTTGCACGGACAGTGATTCCCACCCGGTACTTCTTGGTTACCCAACCGATCAGCCCTTCCTCGCACGCGATGACCGGCAAGCCCATCGAGCCGGCTTGGACCAGCACCCCACTCATCCCATAGAACCTTTCATACGCAAGCCAGACGATATCGGCTGCGCTGAAGACCTCCAGCTCCTCCTCGCCGGTGAAAAATCCAGAGACTTCTATCAGCCTGCCACGGTCGCGAAGAGCCTGCAGCGCCGACTCGTGGCGAACATTCAACACATCATCCGTCTTCGTCCCCGCGAGCAGGACCATGAGCTCTCCCGGACAGGCGCCGTCGGCGACCGCCCGACACAGGGTCAGGACTCCCTTTCTAGCCTCAATAGACCCGTACACGAGCAGAACCACCTGCTCGTCTCTGACTCCCAGCCTTCTGCGTGCATCCATTCGCCTTCGGCCGTCAGAAAAACCGCCGGGTTCGGCCGCAAACACGACCTTTTCCTTATCAGAGAAACGCTGCTGCGCAATGAAATCGCGAAAGCTTTCATCGGTGACGATGACTGCACCCAACGATGGTAAACGTAACAAGCGGCGGAACAGCACCTCAAGGAGGGGATTTCGCCATCTCCTTGGCTCCATCACGCCCACCTTCGAGTGATGAAATCGGATTGACATGAGAAGGCCTGCGAAACGGGCACCGCGAAAAGGGCTGCCCAGCACCGGGAGGAGTTTGTCGATCCCATCGAGGTTGTTCAGGTAGATCACGTCGGGCCGTTGATCCTCCGCCAGGCCGTCAATGGCCCTCGCCATGGCTCGGTAGTGGCGCAGGTACCAACGGCCCAGCGCTAGTGGGGTCTGCCTCCTCTGAGGGGGCGCTACGTCCGGCATCTGGGTGACCTCAAACCTCCCAGAGAATTCCCTGGAAACCTCCAGGAACGCCGGGTGCGCGGTAGCCGAGCGGCTCGTCACCAGTCGCAGGTGCCACCCTCGGGCCAGTGCCTCGCGGGTTATGTGGCGAAAGTACAGGACCATGTGATGGCCGGCAGCTTCCGGCTCTACGATCAGGACCTTCACTTCCGCCGCCATTGCAGCTGGCCGGAAACAAAACACCTTCCAGTCCGCACTGTGCGCTCTTCCACAATCACGGTTCGAACGGCGCTGCGTGGGGGAACCCTGAGCGGGCCGCCAGGGCCATCTTCCCAATAGCGCGCCGCACCAAGAGGGGAAACGCCCAAACGCCCACCAGCAGCGCCGACACGGCAAGTGCCACTGTCGCGCCCACACTTCCTGCCAGGGGGACTAGGATGAGCGTCAAGCAGACCGCGATTAGGCTCTTCGCCCCAAAGACAATGGCCGACCGCCAAACCCCTTGTAGGCCAACCAAGATCGTAAAGTGCAGGTGTTCCCAGCACGCCAGGACCAGATACAAGCCCGCCCAGGCTTGCAGTGCCCGATCAGGAGCAACCTCCATGCCAAACCACGCGCCGATGACCCATCGACCGCAGACGGCCAGCCCAAGCCCTGTAAACCCCGCGAGCACCATCGGCACCCCCAGCGCTCGCCAGTAGGTCTCTTGCACCCACCCGACATCTCCGCGCACGGCAGCGTCCATGAGGGCAGGCCACAACGGCTGCGTGTACATTGTCAGCAACCCTCCGATCAACAGCAGCACCTGCATGATGACCGCCAGGCTGGCGACCTCTCGCGGGCCAACCATCCTCCCAGTCAGGAATACGACGAACTGCTGGGTCAGAAAGCTGGTGAGCTGGATGAGTACGAAACCGATCCCCGTGCCAAGGAGTCCGCCCACCACCGCCCGATCGAATGATCGAAGGTGCGGCCTGAGATATGGGTGGCCTTTTGTGAAGAACCAGGCCACGTTCGCCGCTCGCGCGGCCAGCGGCACACCGAATAGGCTGATGATCAAACCCATTACGGATGGCCATTTCCAGGCGACCAGTAAGAGGCTGATGATGCTTCCCGCGTTCCCAACTGCAACCCATGCGTTGGCGTGGTGTTGCTCCTGGTAGCCGAGCTGTGCGGCCTCAACGACCCCAACGACCAGTGAGCCCGCCATGAAGAGAATTCCAGCAAGCACTCCGCTCGTGATTTCTCCTGCAAACCTGTCGTACTTTGCTCCGAAAAACCAGGAAACCGGGGTCGCCAGAAACGCCAGGGCCGTCAGCACCGCTACAACCGAAGCGACGACCGTCATCGCGATGAAAGCCGTGCTAAACAGGCGCTTTTCCTGTTCGGGATCTGACCGGGCCGCGACAGCCGAAATTCTCGAAGTAAGGCTAGGGTTCAACCCAACACCCGCAAGTGCAACCCACCCAATCGAGGCCGCGAGCACGGCAAACACCCCATACCGTTCCGCGCCTAGCGCCCGGACCGCAATCGGCATGGCACCGGCCTGTACCCCGAGAGCAACAGCCTTAGAGACGAGTCCGGTCCTTACTGCCAACCGAACCCTCTCCTCTCGAAACTTCGAGCGTGCGCCCGACTCAGGCTCCACGCTCTGCTCAATGTGGCCTATTCGGCGCATCCTGCCTTCGGAGCCATTCTTCAACATCGCCCTAGGCGCGCCTGAGGAACAGGCCATCGATCTGCAAGAGGAATCCCGAAGAAGGGTCGATGAAGCCTCGCTCGATCCATACGGGCCTGAATCCACGTGTGTTGATATAGGTCCAGAGCGCCGGCAGTAGCACTTGGCCCTCGTACAGTTCGGATAAAGACAATTCCAACTCCAGCGCAACTACCTGCTCAAGAGTTTCCGAAGCTCCTTTCAGAATCTCCATCTCGTATCCCTGGGCATCGATCTTCAGCAAGACGCGATCCTGGGGACTCAGCAGTTCCCTCCGTAGGCTATCCAGTCGGACAATCTTCACAGACTCCTCTGAGACGATCCTGCTGCCTGGGCTGATCTTTTGCAGCCAATCCGTTGGCCTCAACAAAGACGATTCCACAGACTGCTGGGCTACCTTGATCCGGGCGTCACCGTCACAGTCTCCAACTGCCACCCGCAGGCATTCATGAGAACTGTCCTCTTGGCAGCCCGCATCGAGGGACTCGAAGGCCGCCGACACCGGCTCGAACGAGATGATCCGACCCTTGTACCCACAATCCCGCAACTGCCTTGCATACTGTCCCTCGTTTGCCCCCACGTCCAGGACAGTGGAGACGTTGTGTGTGGCGCAGGCCCACACCCTCTTACGGCGCAACGTGTGCCGGCTCCGGGCCACCTCAAGCCCTGTACGGCGAGCCAACGACTGGAGAAAACCGGCAATCGTGTTGAGTGTCATTTGCCCCCCCGACGCCTGCCCAGGCACGCGCGCCGCTCCTGCCGAACGATCGATTGAAGATCCAGGGGAACGCCCAGAGCAGGCACCTAGCCTTGATGGAATGTAAATGGCCCGCGGCGAACCCCACCACACCCCGGTCGGTAATAGCCGCGCCCCGCATTTGCGGCTCTCAGCCTCCTCAGGGAGCCGCGATCCCACCACACCCGAACGCAGGATCGCAAGGTTCTCGTGTCAAAACTGACGCAATCACCTTGATTTATTCGTTGCGGGTGTTCTTTAGCTCGCGTGACTAGCGGACGTTGGTACTCATTCTCCAGTGAGGCAGCGCGATCCTAAGAAGCCCATGACTGTCGCACAAGGGCGGCAGCAAGCCCGAGCATGCCCCCCAGGAACGCGGAGAGTAGTGCCTTAGCAAGCCACCGGCGCGGCTGCGGCTGCTCCGGGACCACGGCGGGTGCGCTCAGGCGGACAGCTTCCACATTGTCCTCACCTTTGGCCAGGATGGCCTGGTTGTACGTTTCCGCGAGCTGCCTGAAGAGGTCTCTTTGCTGATCGATGTTGCGGTCGATCTGCCCCAGCCTGGTATCCATCTGACGTCTGATGCCGTCGAGCTCCTCTTCCCGGTTCCGCGACAGTTGGCTAAGCTTGTTCCCTCGTTCTTCCGCGAGTTCCTGCAGGCCAGCCTCGCGCTCGCGCGCGAGCTTCTCCAGGTTGGCCTCATCGGTCCGCACCTGAGTCTCGAGCGTCTTCATCTCCGCGTTGATCCGTTCCAGGTCCTTCGTCAGGGCGGCTCCGCGTGGGGCCAGGGCGTTGGCGTCCATCTCGAGCTCAGCCATCTTGGTGCTCAACGACGTGTGGACGGGGTTGATCTCCTGGGTTGCGAGGCTGCGCTGCTGCAGCGCCCTCCAGTCCGCGTTACCGCTCTTGGTGTCGGCCAGCGAACGCCACAAGGCATCGTCGGTGATTGCCTTGTGCAGGGTGAGGAGCTGGGGCGTTTCAGCAAGCTGTTTGCGGGCCGCATCGAGCTGGAGGTGCTTGAGCTGCAGGAGGCTCGTTACGCGGACCTGCTCTTCCTGCAACTCCCCGCACGCCTTGCGAAGAGCGGCGAGCTGCGCCTTGCGGTCTTCGAGGCTGTGCTGGCCGTGGAATTCCTCGACCAAGCGGCGTGTCTCTGCCTGGAACGTCGCGGTCAAGGAGCTCGTCTCAGCCTTGAAAGCAGTGATGCGGTCGCCCCATCTCGTAGCCGCTTCGTTGAAGTGCTTCTGAAGCGCGTTGGCATCGAGCACGCGAGCGTCCTCGATCTTCGCCAGGTTGTCGCGGGCCTGTAGATACTGCTCGTCGATGGACTTTACCGTCGAGAACGTGGTGCCAGCGACAACTTCGCGGGTGCGCTCCAGGAACACCTCAGCCCAGGTGTTGGCCAGGGCCGCGGCCTGCTCTCCCGTACGGCCGCGTGCCACGGCCTGTAGCATCGGCGCGGTGACCTCCTCGGGACGTCGGGACGCTGAGATCCGCGATTCCAGCTCCGCGCCCAGGCGGAGTGGTCTATTGGAGGGGAACTGGTTTTGCGCGACAAGCCGCTTTTTGGCCTCCGCAATCACCGCGTCCGACTCGAGGATCTTCTGGTAGCTTTGAATGGTGAGTGTCTGCGGCTTGAGGTCGGACCCGAAACTCTGCGGCAGGATCACAAGTGTAGTCGACGCCTCGTTCTTCTTCGGCACAATGGTGAGCGTCCGAGGCTTGAGGTCGGAGGTGACCCTCGGCGGGACGATGTACAGTGTGGCCGACGCCTCGTAGTTGCTGGGCACGAGGAGGAGGAGCACGAGCGCCGTGCCCAGCCCGCCGGCCGCCGCCGGGCCGAAGATGAGCCGCCAGTTACGTCCGAAGAAACGGACGATGTCGGCAAAGGTTATCTCCTCTTGCGTGCCGGATGAGGGGGGAGGTGCGTTCTTGGTTGCGGGCATGTCTGACATAGGTCAGCTCCGTTCAAAGTTGCTCGCGCGACTCCGACTGGGTTCAGAATCGACCGCTAGCAGGGAAGCGACGTGCATGGTAGCTCCTGCGGCACCATCCAGCAGCTCAGTCTGAGCCGATTGAGGTTTTCAGCTTTGGGCGCCAGGGGCTCTGCACGCTGCCGCCGTTGGTTCGCGTCGCAAACCCTTGATCTGCCCCCAGTTGAGACGCACGGTCATCCGAAAACTGTGCGTGGACAACGCGGCGACCAGCGCGGTCACTTCGCCGTCTGCCACTTGACGCGGCCAAGGATACCCCAAGAACCTTCGTAGGTTCCTTACCACTCGTCCGAGAATCCAGGTAACGCACCTGCCTCCTACAAACTCAATACCCGATTGTCAACGCTGTTCCCACCGGTCAGGACAATTGGCACCCGCAGACGCTACACCCCATTTTCCGGGGCGGGTCACTCGCCAAGGGCGAACAGACCGTAGAGGACGTGAGGCTGGGAGCCCCCGCTGTCGAACCGCGGGCCCCGAAAGCGTCTTGCGAACCTCGTCAATACGCTGGTTGTTGCGCTCATCGGGTGTATGCTCCTGGCAGTTGCCGGCGTACGTGAGTCATGGCGCTAGGCTCACGAAACACGGGAAGGAAGAATGAACATCCTTGCCAAACTCAAGACAGCGGCAAGAAGCGTTATCAGGACAATTGAGTTCGACATCGTTCGCAACCCCGTTCGTGCCTTCCGCTCAAATCACTATATGCGCCATAACGCGCGAAAGCTCGAACACTTAGCGAGCCTGCGAATTCCGGTAGCTGGGATGTCAGTCCTGGACGTTGGCGCCGGTATAGGCGATCATTCAAATTACTACATTGATAGAGGGTGCAGGGTCACTATCACAGACGCACGAGCGGCGAACCTTTCCTACCTAAGACATCGCTATCCGGATTCCAGCGTCCAGTTTCTCGATATGGAAGCTCCGTCTCACATTGAAGGATCTCCATTTGATCTCGTTCATTGTTATGGTCTCCTGTACCACTTGAGTAACCCGGGACAAGCTCTGGCGTTCCTAAGTCAGGTCACGAAGAGACTGCTTTTCCTCGAGACATGCGTCTCATTTGGCGAAGACGAACAGACTAACCTCATAGCAGAGCCGCGATCTGACCCGACTCAGGCCGTCTCCGGAACTGGCTGCAGGCCAACACGGGCATGGATTTTTAGGAGACTGCAAGATCTCTTCGAGTACGTATATCTCCCGGTGACCCAGCCATGCCATGAAGAATTCCCAATAGAATGGACCGATCCAGAGAAGCATAGTGCGTATTTACAGAGGGCAATATTCATCGCTTCCCGTGAACGGCTGGAAAACGAAACGCTAACGCCCTCTTTGGTTCTGAAGCAGAGGCGTCAGGATTAGTCTCATACGGACTTGTCTGGTAGATAATGGCCATGCGTTCGAGTGATGAACATGACAACTAACGTGCCGAACAAGTTGCCGCACCTAACCGCGATTCCGCTACGCTCCGTGGCCATGGTGGGCGCTCCCTGTGCGAGTTGGGCCGCCACCCATGCCAGCTGCCGGTAAGCTCCCTCACCCCCAGCCCGCACTCGGCTCGCGGCCACCCGAGCCCCGCCGAGGACCGCGCCCACCAACTCGACCTGGTGCCTTGACGTGACGAGGTCACTACACACTATTTCCGGTTTCCGCTCTCCAAGAGGTAGCCGCGCTCGCCCTCCCTCTGGTGCAAACTCGAGGCCTCCTCCCTGACGGCTCCCAACGTATCCCCGAGCCGCCTATCTAGGGACAAATGGGCACTGCTGTTACTCCAATGAAGTGCTAAGCGGTGCTCCCCACTCCGTTCTTCGCCGCCACCTGGTAGGTGTACGACACCCCACCAGTCACGCTACCGTCGGTGTACACCAACCCCGTTAGGTCTGACGCCACCTTCACCCCACTGCACCATACGTCGTACAAGCTGGCATTCGCCGACACCGCCCTCACGGGCGAGTACACCAAGAGCTATCGGGCTCAAGTTCATGACCCTTGGCCCAACAAAGCCGGGAATTGCCTGCCAAGGTTCACGCTCCCACCCTGCCAGCGCAACCCGTGTGCCTGGACCTGGGACCCGGCCTCCTCCCCCCACCGCCCGACGACTCCGCTGTTGCCTTGCCACGAGGTCGCGTCGAGGTCGAGGACCTCCGCGTAGGCGAGCGGACGGACGGAGCGTCGCAGAGCCCCCCAACAGATTGTGCGCGGCCGCGGGCGGCCGCGCCACGACAACAGCGAGAGTCGTGCGGGCGCCCTCGCCCGTGTGAAACCCCAAATACAAAAAGGGAGAAAGAAAGGCCGCCTTGCGGCGGCCAGGAGGAAGGAGGCTCGCGTGCGAGCCCGAACACCGTTACCGTCTCGTGAAACCGTGCGCTGCTCTCAGGGTGAATGCTGTACGCTTTCGGTGATCACCCCTGACGCTTTCCTGTTCTCCGCACAAACCTCGTCCGGGGCAGAGAACGGACTCACTCGTCCCAGCCCCCAGGGGCGCGGCCGGGATCCTCGCCGCCGGGCGGGCCGCCCTTGCGCTTTTCCATCCTTTGCTCGCGAACGACGTCGCGTTCCATCCTGCGCTCATGAGCGAACTGGCGCAGCTTGCCCCACTGTTCCGCTGTCAGCACCTCACGCGTCTTGAGCAGCATCTCGAAGCGCTGGGTCTCCAGCTTGGTCCTTGCCTGGAGCACTACTCCAAACGCATCGCGCACCCGCTTAGCGTTGAAGGGCTCGGCGTCGGACGCCGCCCGCAGGTCAATCTCGGCCTTTTCCAAGGCGCTCTTGAAGTCCACCATCGTGCGCGCTTGGTCCAGGGTGATCGCCTCGAGCTTCTTCGTCTGCTCGGGGGTCAGAGCCAGCTGCTCCGCCGCCTTGGGCCGCTCCCACCACCGCCCCATCGGAACGCCCATCGGCCCACCCATCGAGTGGCCCATCGGCGGGTCCATCGGGGCACCCATCGGCTGTGCCGCCACCGTTCCAGCCATCAGGAGAAGCCCCACAACCAGAAGCCACCTCGTTGCTTGCGTCTTCATGAAACACTCCTTTCCCCACCCTCGTGGGAAACCGGCACCACCGTATCCACGACCTCCTCCGAGGCCATGGCAGACAACGGATCACGGTCCAGCAGCTGGTCTACCTCGACCATCACCGCCTCGGTGTTGATGGCCGGCGACTGCGGGCCGCGGCCGCGCAGCAGCGGCAGCAGGCTCAGCACGATCACAGCTGCGGCTGCCGCCAGCCACCGCACCCAGTGAGGCCGGCTCGGGGCTCCCCAGGACGCTAAAGCCCGCTCGCGAACCCGCGCCCGCGTCGCTTTGTCGGGGTCCACTCCCCGGGCTTCTTCGACGAGGGCCAGGAAACCGTCCCGCCGCCGTCGGCACTCCAAACAGCCGGCCAGGTGCTCCGCTGCCTCGGGGGGAAGCTCGTCCCCGATCACCGCCAGGTTCAACTCTTCATCGTTCAGGTGAGGGATGCTCATGGCCTTGCCTCCTCAACCGCGACGCGCACACGGTGGACCGCACGGTGGAGGTGGGTCTTCACGGTACCCACGTCCACCCCGAGGGCGCTGGCGATACCCTCTAGATCCAACCCCGCGAAGAAGCGCAGCGCGAAGACCTCCCGCTGCCGACGTGGCAGAAGAGAAACCTCTCTGTGCAGCCGCTGCACCGCCTGGCGAGCCATCGCCACCCGCTCCGCGCTGGGCTCCGAGGACGGCACGACCGCAAGCGGATCCGCCTGGTCCTCGTGCCGCGCCTCGAGCGGCAGGAACGGGACGAGCCTCCGGCGGCGGAGCCGGTCCCGACAGAGGTTGACGGCGATGGCCGCCAGCCAGCCGCCGAAGCTCCCCTGGCCGGTGAAGCGCCCGAGGTTCTTGAGGGCGCGTAGCAGGGTCTCCTGGACCGCCGCCTCGACGTCCTCGCCCGGAGGGAGCAGCCGCCCGCAGGTGCGGAACACCAGCAGCTCATGGGTTTCCAGCAGGATCTCCGCCGCGTCGCGGTCGCCGCGGCGCGCCGCCTCCACCAGTTCTCTCTCGTCCTCTCGCCCCAACGGCATCTCCCGCCGTGCGACGCTCGCCATGCCCTAGAAGACGTGCACGGCCTGACGAGGTTGACAATAGCTCACTCTGATTCCGTCTTTCGAAGAGTCCGCACCGGTGCGCACGAGTGTGCTAACAAGCTGCTAGGACTGGCGTTAGGCGGCACCGTCTTGTATGCTTGAGTGGCGCCGAGAGGCGCTCCTGTACGTGAGTTTGCACCATTTTTCGCACCATCACGGTGCGAGAGGAGCAGCCTCCGAATGCCTCGAGCGAAGCCTCGCAAGCGCGAAGAATGGCGCAAGCAGAGCTGCCTCGAGAAGCAGGACGTGCTCGAACGGCTGCGCGCGGTGAGGTTGCGGTCCTCACCCCGGAGGAGGTCAGGACGTTCCTCGCGGCGTGCTCCGGCCACCCGCTCGGGGCGTTCTTCGTCGTCGCTCTGGCCTCCGCGTGCCGCCCCGGTGAGCTGGCCGCTCTCGAGTGGAGCGATGTTGACCTCGAGAAAGGCACGTTGAGTGTCCGGCGCGCGCTCACGCGCTTTAAGGATGCAGACGGCACCGTGAAGGTGGAGTTCCACGCGCCAAAGACCGACCGCGGCCGCCGCGTGATCCCGCTTCCCCCGTTCGCAGCGGCCGCACTCCGAGAGCACCGGGCTCGGCAGCTTGAGGCCAGGCTCAGGAGTGGCGGCGCATGGCTGTACCCGGAGCTGGTGTTTACCGATGCCGATGGCGGACCGCTCGACCTAGGCCGCGTGCGTGAGGGTGACCTCAAGGCGGTCCTCCGCGCGGCCGGCCTGCCGGAAAGTTTCACCCTCTACAGCCTCCGGCACACCGCAGCGAGCCTGCTGCTGGCCGCCGGGGTGCACGTCAAGGCCGTGAGCGAGCGCCTCGGCCACGTCTCGACGGCGTTCACGATGGACACCTACGTGCACAGCCTCCCCACCGTGCAGGAAGAGGCGGCAGCGGCGCTCGAGCGGATGGTCTTCTCAGGCTAGACCACCACCAACGCGGCGGCCCAAGAACCTTGCTGGCACACCACGTTCCGTCCCACAACTGCAGATTCAGCATTCCTCGCTGGGTACCGTCGCCACTTGGGACATCCTTCGCTCTGCGGCGTATGATGTTTGCAGCCTGATGGCTCGTGGTTCGGCGATTCCCCGCACGACGGCTAAACCAACGGCGAGGTGGCTGACTGACCGTACGCTACCCAGGAAAGGAGACACCCTTTGAACACTCCTTTTGAACTGACTGAGGAGCAGCGTGCGGTACTAGGCCACCAAATACCTGGCCACGGAAGAGTGCTCGCAGGCCCCGGTACCGGGAAGAGCGCAACCGCTGTAGCGCTAGCAGAGCGGCTGCTTTCAGAGTCCGAGGGCAGTGTCCGAGTCAAGTTTCTGACCTTCACTCGAGCCGCCACCGCCGAACTCGCGCAGAAAGTGTCGGAGAGTTCCGCTCCGATCCCTCATCCCGCCACCTTCCACTCCTTTGCGGTGTCAGCCGTTCTTAGAAACCGCGGCTGCGCATCATTCCCGTGGCCGCTACGCATACCAGATTCGTTCGAGTACCACGAGCTTATCCGCCCCCACTTGGCGCGGATGGTCGGCGTACCTCAGAAGAAACTGGATAAGCTAGTGCAGGAAATGGCCGCCAAGTGGGAGTCTCTCGTCCCACACGAAGAACCATCGGTCACGCCGGAGGAGCGGAGCCGCTTCTTGGGGTGGCTCGACCAGCATCGCCGTGTCTTCGGATACACACTTGTTCAGGAGCTCCCCGACCTGATGCGTTGTGCGCTAAGGGACCACGACGATCTGGAGGGCCTTGACTACGACGCCCTGATTGTTGACGAGTACCAAGACCTCAATGCTTGTGAGCTTGAAGTCCTCGACCGCCTAAGAGCCAGAGGCGTATCGGTTGTCGCAGTCGGCGACGATGACCAGTCGATCTACACATTCCGCATGGCACATCCCGAGGGCATCCGCAGGTTTCCCGAGGAATTCAAGCCGGCATCAGAGTACGAACTCACCCTCTGCCACAGGTCCGCGCAGAGGATTGTCGACTGGGGACAGTTCGTGATTGGAGGTGACACCAGCCGCTTACCCCGTCCAACCCTGAAGGCACGACCCGATGCTCCTGAGGGCATCGTCAAACTTCTGGGGTTCCAAAGCGACGTTGGCGAGGCACGCGGCGTCGCAAAGCTGGTGCAGTGGCTCGTCACCAGTCGCGGCGTCCCACCGTCCAGAATCCTTATCGTCTCTCGGACCAACGACAAGGATGCCTTTTCAAAGCCTATCAAGGAAGAGCTACAAAGCACGGGCATCGGCTTTGTCGACGCGGACGTAGTTAGGCACCTTTTAGCGCAGCCTCCTGCGAGGAAGGCGCTGGCTCTCCTCCGGCTTGCGGCTAACCCGGGTGACTCGCTCGCCTGGTGGTCCTTGGTTGACCGCACGCCTGGTCTTGGCACGGCGTTCTTGGCGGCGATCTACGACGCAGCGGTCCAGGCAAACCGCACCTTCGGGGAGCAGATGCACTTCGCTGGCGCCAAAGGATTCGGTTTCCTTGCTTCCGCGACCCGATCGAGGGCCATGGAGCTGTTCTCTTCGGTCGTTGACCTCTCGGGCCGTCTGGCTGCGGAGGTCAGCGGTGCCCATGGGGGCTGGGGGAGGTGGATCCTGTCATACTCCGAAAACGGTCTGCTACCAGAACTCCCGGCGGAGTTCGGGAGCCTGCTCTTGGAGCTGGACGAAGTGGCAGACGACACGCTGACGCTGGACCAGTACCTCTCCCAGATTGAGCCGGCAGGCAAGGACCTCGTGCTCGCGAAGAGTGCCGGCGTTAGGTTCATGACCATGGTGGGCTGCAAAGGCCTCACCGTCCAGGCAACGATCATCATCGGAGCTGAGAACGACCTGATTCCTCGGCCGGATACTGACCCTCAGGAGGAACGGCGACTCCTGTACGTCGCCATGACGCGAGCCGAGGAGTATCTATTCGTCACTTGGGCTGCCAAGCGACAGGGCCCGACGGCTTGGGCTGGCCGCCCTAACCAGGGCCGTCGTCAGCCCACCGACCTGTTGCGTGGCGGACCGGTACAATCGCAAAGCGGGGAGGCGTTCCTATCGCAGCTGACTCCAGAGCGGTAGGTTCGGTGCCTTGCGAGATATACTCCCGCACCGATGGGTGCGCTCTCGGCTCCGCGCTTCCCTCAATGCTAGCCTCTCCCCGGTGCAACCCCTGGAGCCGAGGGACCTCGTAAACACGAGCCACCTATCGTCCAATCCTGTGTGTTAGCATCAAATCAATGAAGGCATTCGTTTTCCTCGACACAAACATCTTTCTCCATTACCGTGATTTCGAGGGTATCGACTGGCCTCACCACGTTGGCGTCGGGTCGGTCGTGATTATAGTTCCGCCGGTTACGATTCGCGAGCTCAACAAACGAAAGGATGTGCCGTCTACGCGGAGGGTTCAAGACAGAGCGACACGAACAATGAGGATACTCAACCGGATGTTCGAGCACGCAGACTCGGCGCAGCTCACTGACAAGGTTCAGATCCTGCTAGAAAGCAGGGAGCCAGCGATTCAGTTTGAAGCGCACGGGCTCTCCCGTGAGGTCCAAGACGATCACCTCATCGCCAGCATGCTCGCGCGCCTAAACGAAGACCCCGCGGCGGATGTCGTCCTCGTTACCTCGGACACAGGTCTTCTGCTGCTTGGTAAAGCACGCAGGGCGGGCTTCAGGACCATGGAATTGGACAGCAACCTCAGACTCCCTGAGGAGGTCGATGCGGCAAGGGCCGAGATCCAGAGGCTGCGGCAAGAGCTTCATGAGGCAAAGTTTCGTGTGCCAAATCTCAACCTTCAGTTTGAGGATGGCAAGAGTTTCCACAAGTTCAGCCTGGCCCCGCACCAGCCGGCTGGAGCCGAATGGATAGCCCGCGAGATGGCGGTGGCCCGCGGAAGATTGCCAAAGTTGGAGATGGAACGTCCGGTCGCGGCACCGGGCGGACTCGGTGGCCTCGTGGCTCGTCTTAACCAGGAAGCAATGCTGCGTGCTTCCCTTTTCTCTCCCTCGCAAAGTCAGATTGATGATTACAACAAGGAGCTAGCGGAATACTTCCGAGACCTTGAGGCGCACCTTAAGGAGCGCGAGAAATATGAAGAGCGCAAGGCCCGAACGCTGGAGCTGCGCTTTTGGGTGGCAAATGGGGGCAACACGCCCGGCGAAGACATTGACATCCTCATGCACTTCCCGGATGGGTTTGACCTTCTCTCAGAGGCGAAGTTCCGAAAGCCGCCGGCCGCCCCGGAGCCACCGTCGCCGCCAAGGTCCAGCTTTCAGTCCATCCAGGAGTCGCTAGCGCGGATTCGGCCCTACGATCCCCAAGTGTTCGTCCGCGGCCTTACGGATATAGCCTCCGGGAAGGTCGCCCCACGAAATGTCTCGAGGCCAATCATCATTCGAAAGCGGAGCTTCGAGGTTCACGTAGAAGTAGGATCGGTGAAGCACTATACCAAGGAGCCCCTGGACCCGCTCTTTGTGGTGTTCGACTCCCTCAGCTCGGCCCATTCGTTTCACGTTGACTATGTAATCCTCGCCGCAAACGTGCCAGAACCAGTCAAGGAAAGACTCCACCTAGCGGTTGACCTCGCCGGCACGGGTCTAGCGGAAAGGCCGGTGCCAGAGCAGCCGCCGCGCTAGGCCGCTCGAACGGTTTCGCACCTTCTCTCGCACCATCTCGCACCTCAGGCCGGCAGGAGCCGGCCGTAACTCACTGACCTGTCTAGCTGCGCCGCGCGCGCGCGCGCCGGCCAAGCTTGACAATAGCGCAACTGGGCAGGCACTCTCTTGACGGTGCGACAGCTGCGCCTTGACACCTCGTGGGGTGAGCTGCGCCTGGCCGGTGGTTCACGGGCGGGGGAGGCCTCACTGCTGCTCCTGCCCCAGCTTCGCCTCTGCTTCGACGCGGGACGGCCGGCGCGGGCGCTTGTGCCCCTCCAGCACGTCGTGATCTCGCACGGCCACATGGACCACATCATGGGTCTGCCGGCGTGGGCGAGCCAGAGGCAGCTCAACGGGATCCCAGGCGGCACGGTCTACGTGCCGTGCTCCCTCGCCGCGCCGATCTCCGAACTCTTGTCGGTGTGTGCGCGCCTGGAAGGCGGCAAGCCGTACGACGTTGCCGTGCAGACGGTGGCCCCGGGCGACGTCCGGCCGCTGCGCAGGGGGTTCTTTCTCCGCTTCCTGGCCACTTCACACTGGGTGGAGACGCTGGGCTGCTGCGTCGAGTGGGTGCGTCTGCGACTGCGCCCCGAGTTTGCAGGAATGGGCGTGGACGAGCTCCGTCACGAACGCGAAGCCGGGAAGACCATCACGGAGGAGGTTCGAACGCCGCTCCTTGCGTACCTCGCGGACACCGGGCCGGAGGTGTTCACCGAGCACCCGTCCCTCGCCGAGGTCGAGGTGCTGGTGGTGGAGTGCACCTTTCTGCGGCCCACGGACCGCGAACGGGCGCGACGGTTCGGGCACATGCACCTCGACGACCTCGTCGCGCTGGCGCCCAGACTCGCCAACCGCCACCTGGTCCTGACCCACCTGTCGCGCCGGCACCGCCTCGGCCCGGGGACCCGCACCATCCGGAACGCCCTCGGCGGTCTCCTTCGGCCGAAGCTCCATCTGCTCAACGTCGAATGGGAATAGGAACACGGCACATCCGAGGTCAGATTTGGCCCGCTGCCGCCGGCTCTGTACCACCCACCCTCCATCCCGATTCCCTTCCCAAGGGGGAGAGGGTTAGGGCGAGGGGACGGTCGATCGCAAAGGACCGAGCCGGGGCGACCGGAAAAGGACTTACCCCTGCCCTGTCCCAAATGGAAAAGGGGCAACACAGGCCTCACCAAAGCGGAAGGCGCGCTACCTCGAACTCGCGGCCGTCTGCTGCGAGTCTGGTCCCCGGCTGCGTCAGCTCACGGCGGACAAGTGCCAGCCCGACCCCTCCGTGCTCCGGGTGCAACCCCCAGCTCGTGAGCGACGCGCGAGTCCTCTCCTCGCCGGCCGCCGTCAGAGGCGCGGGGAGCGCCGGCTTCTCAACGCTGCCGGCCATCTGCAGCAGGCCCACCAGCCCGCGCTTTGGATGCCCGTACGTCCTCATGCGGGCGACCGTCTCCTGCCCCACGTAGCACCCCTTGGAGTACGAAACCGTCTCCTCCTCGATCCCGACCTCGGGCGGCAGCACGGTCTCAGTCAGCTCCGCGCCCCACGCGGGCCACCCGACCCGGATGCGGGCGAGCTCCACCGCCCCCTTGGAGACTGGTTCCCCCCCGGCAGCGACCAACGCGTCGCGCAGGGCGGCCAGCGTCCCGGGGTCCTGCGCCACCGCAACCGCCCCCGGGACCCCGAGCAGAGTTCTCCCGAACCACAGCACGCCTGGGGTGGCGACCCAGCCGCCCTCGGGCAGGGTCGTGCAACCGGCAGCCGCGACGATTTCCCGCCACCGGGCCCCGAGCACCACCAGCGCGCCTGCCGCGGGGATCGGCTCCGCCCTGCAGCGCGAGAGCAGCAGGTACGTGTTAAGCGCTCTCGAAAGCTCGGCGCCGCGTCCCGGCGGCGGCAGCAGGTAGCTCTGCTCGGCGGCTGCAAACACGGCCATGATCGCCCGAAACTGCCCCTTGGGCGCGAGCAGAAGCGCGAGCCCACCTTCCCCGGGTTGGAGACGAAGGATGTCCTGGCTCAGCACGCGTTGCAGCGCCTCGCGATGCCCATTCCCGGCCACCCGCACGAGGCTCTCGGCGGGAAGAGGCAGCCAGCCAGCCCCATCCTCGAGCTGCCGGAGATCGTCGGCGATAGCGTGGGCCGCGTTCATCATAACTGTGATAACCGCACAAGGTCGCGACGCCCTTCCCGGGCGGTTGTTGCGGTTGCGTGTTGACGAGATCACGCGCGGTGCCGCACACTCGTGGCGGGTTTGTGAGGAGGGTGGTGTGTCACCGAGCCGGTGGCAGCTGGCGAAGACGTTCTTCCGGGTCGGGGCGACGTCCTACGGCGGCCCGGCGATCGTCGCTCAGATCCGGGAGGTGACCGTTCTCCAGAAGGGGTGGCTCACGGAGGACGAGTTCCGCGAGTCGCTCGCGTTCGCCCAGATGCTCCCCGGCCCGATCGCGGTCGCGGCCGCCGCCCACGTCGGCTGGCGCCTGCACCGCGGCGTGGGAACGTTCCTCGCGATGGTCTCGTACATCTCGCCGGCGTTCCTGCTGATGCTCGTCCTCTCGGCTGCCTACTTCCACTACGAGAGGATGCCAGCGGTGACGACCGCCTTCCGGGGCCTCGGGGCCGCCGTGGTGGCGATCGTGATCCAGTCCGTCCTCTCAATGGCGCAGCCGGCGCTACGAAACTGGCAGGGGCTGGTGATCGCCGCCGCCGCGGCGGCGGGCTTTTTCGCCGGTGCCGACAGCCTGCTGGTGCTGCTCGCCGCGGCCATCGCCGGTGTGCTGGTAGGTCTGGCCTGGCCCGGCGCCGAAGCGCCGGTGGCCGAGCCGCCGCCCCGAACGAACGGGACGGGTAGCTATCGCCGAACCCTGCTCGCCACGACCGCGGTGGCCCTGGCGTTTGTCATCGCCCTCTCGGCCTCGCGCCTCGTCTCGCCTCACTTCCCATCCCTCGGCGTCACAATGGCGAAGATCAACCTGGTGGCGTTCGGCGGCGGCTACACGGCCCTCGCCCTGATGTACCACGATGTCGTCCGCAACCCCGCCACTGCCTGGCTCACACCCAAGGAGTTCATCGATGGCCTGGCGCTCGGGCAGATCACACCGGGCCCCGTCAGCATCACCGCCACGTTCATCGGCTACCGCGTCGGGGGAATCCTGGGGGCCACGTTCGCAACCGTGTGTATCTTCCTCCCCTCCTCGCTGCTCCTCGTGCTGCTTGCCCCCCACTTCGCCCGCCTTCGGGGCTTGCGCACGGTGCAGGACGCGGTGGGCGGGTTGCTCGCCGCTTTCATCGCGATGCTGCTGCACGTGCTCGCCGAGGTGTCCCGGAGCGCTTTCCTTGGCCCCTGGGACATCGCGCTCGCGGTGGCCGCGATCGCTGCCCTTCGTCTGCGCGTCAACGTGGTCTGGGTCGTCCTGGCCGCGATCGCGCTCTCGTTCTTGTTCGTGCGTTAGATAACAAATACCCTCCCAGCATAGAGTCAGGCTCGCGACGGGGGGATCGGTCATCGTGTGGAAGGGACTGTTGTCCGCGGGGCCGGCCCTGAGCAGCCTCAGCCTGGCCTGTGCGTCCTGACGGTTCGAGTGGAGAAAACCGGGCGCGTGAACGACCGTCGATCGGTCTCACCCCGGGCGGCCGCGCCGGCGTCGGGTCCGTGCGGACCTACCCTCAACCGGCAAGAGGACCCCGAAGTCTCAACGGAGGCCCGCCCGTCTCTGGTACGTGTTTCTCCGTAGGTCGGACGTGGTCGACAATCCGGTTTTCCTGCGCTTCAGAACGTCTCGATTCGCCGTCAGTCAGGGTGGGATCTTGAGGCGGCCAGCGGGTGCGGGTTGGGGACACTCGACTGCTCCTTGAGGTGGCTATCTCGGGAACAGGGTTTCTAGGGCGTGAGCTAGGTCACAGCATTGCAGACGAGCCCCAGTTAACGTCATTCACTTGTAGTGGGATGACACTGGCCTGGGGGGGCCACAGAGCGGTGAATCCATTGGCGAGCGAGCGGCTAGCGAGGTCCGCGCAAGATTCTGCGCGGACGGAACTGCGAGGCAGGCTGCTGCCGACTCGGTTCTCCCTGCACCTCCTCGAGCAGATCGAGGCCTTCGAGGGGCGCGTATTGCCGCGTGACCACGGCCATTCACGTCGGCCACGCCTTCGCACGGTGACGGGAGGAACGCGATGAGGACACAGGTCAGCCCCCGAGCTCACCTTTTTGGCCTCGCGGCGATTCTCGCTCTGACCATCGCCGGGTTCCCACGGGCGGAGGCGCAGGAGATCGGGGCCCTGGTCTCACCGGGGCCGCTCACCAGAGCCCACGCCAAGCTCGAGGGGATTGCCAACTGCGTGAAGTGCCACGAGCCCGGGAAAAAGGTCACCGCCAAGCGCTGCCTCGCCTGCCACCAGCCGATCTTGGAGCGCATCGCCGCCAAGAAGGGCGTGCACCGCGACGTCACCGACGACTGCGTGAGCTGCCACGTGGAGCACGCGGGCACCGACGCCGAGCTTCGACCGGTCGACCGGAAGAGCTTCAACCACCTCCGTGAAAGCGGCTTCGCCCTCGACGGCAAGCATGCGGTGACGGCCACGGATTGCGCCAAGTGCCACAAGACTCGCTCCTTCCTCGGCCTGAAGCCCGACTGCGCCTCCTGCCATCAGGACCCCCACCAGGGGAGGCTGGGAGGTGCGTGCGCTTCGTGCCACGCCAGCACGGTTGCCTTCAAGGAAACGGAAAGAGCGTTCGACCATTCAAGAACTGCCTTCCCCCTCACAGAGGCGCACCTCGCCGTCGCGTGCGCCAAGTGCCACGTCCACAAGGTTTACAAGGGGCTGAGGTTTACCGCCTGTGTCGACTGCCACAGCGACCCGCACCGGCAAGCGTTCGGGATGGCGTGCGTCAACTGCCACACCGGTCCGAGCTGGAAGACCGAGAGGGTCGACCACGCGCGGACGCGCTTTGCGCTCGTGGGCAAGCACGCCGGAGTGCAGTGCGCTTCCTGTCACCGCCAGCCTACGATGCGCGCCAAGCTCGAGTTCGCGCGCTGCGCCAGCTGCCACGTGGACCCGCACCGGGGGCAGTTCAAGCAGGACTGTGCGGCCTGCCACACCCCTGCGAGCTTCCGAGGGGCACCGTTCGACCACCAGGCGAAGACCAAGTTCGCCCTCGCCGGCAGGCATGCGGAGGTCGCCTGTGCCTCGTGCCACAAGGGCGCCTCGACCGTGGCCGCCCGGGGCGCCGCTTTGACTGTTGACTTCCGTGGCCTGAGCACCGCCTGCGCCTCCTGTCATGCTGACGTCCACGCTGGCAGGCTCGGCACCGCCTGCGCGAGCTGCCACGAGAACCGCACGTTCCGGGTTGCGACGTTCCGGCACCCCGGCCCGAGTGAGTTCTACGCCGGCCAGCATGCGGGCGTCGCGTGCGGCAAATGCCACGGCGGTGAAGGCGTCACCAAGACCGCCGTGAGCGGCAAGCCGGCGGCGAGCCGCACGTACCGAGGCCTCGGCACCGCCTGCGTGAGTTGCCATCGCGATGTCCACCTGGGTCAGCTTGGCTCCAACTGCGCGAGCTGCCATACGGTGCACGCGGCGAAATTCACGCCTACTCGCTTCTCCCACGCCAGCACAACCTTCGCGCTGGCGGGGAAGCACGAAACGGTGGAGTGCGCCAAGTGCCACAAGCGCGAGCCCGTCCCGTTCCCGGCAGGGTCCGGCGTGGCCGTGAAGTTCAAGGGCCTGTCAGCCGAGTGCCGGAGCTGCCATCAGGACGTGCACCTTGGCCAGCTCGGTCCGCGCTGCGAGACGTGCCACACCTCGACATCGTTCAAGCTGGCGAGCTATACGCACCGAGGCAACGCCGAGTTCCACGCTGCAAAACACGCCGCGGTCCAGTGCCAGAGCTGTCACAGACGCGAGGAGGGGGCATACCCGGCTGCCCGGGGCGTCACAGTGCGGTTCGCGGGCCTGTCCACGGCTTGCGCAGACTGCCACGAAGACGCCCACCGCGGGACCCTCGGGAGCAGGTGTGACTCGTGCCACAACCCGCGCGAGTGGCAGGGAGCGTCGCGAGCCTTTCATAAGTCCACGACGTTCCCGCTCGAGGACAAGCACATCGCGGTGGCATGCGCGTCATGCCACATAAACGGTCAGCTCAAGGGCACTCCGAACAAGTGCTACGACTGCCACTGGATCCGGCGGCAGGACGATCGTTTTCGCACGCGCCTCGGGAACGACTGCGAGACCTGTCACCGACCCAGCTCGTGGACCGCGGTTGCCTGGGACCACGCCGCGGCAACGGGCTTCTCGCTCAACGCGGCGCACCGCGGCATCGAATGCGAGTCGTGCCACGTCGGTGGGGTCTTCCAGCCCGGTCTGCCGACCCGGTGCTACGACTGCCACCGTAAGGACTACGAGGCCGCGCGGCAGCCGGCACACGCCGCGGCCGGTTTCCCAATCACCTGCGAAGGATGCCACAAGGCCGGGGACGCCTCGTGGCATCAGGCAAAGTTCAACCACTCCGTTTTCCAGTTGGTGGGCGTCCACATGGAGCAGCCCTGCGCCGCGTGTCACCAGAACAACATCTACCAGGGAACGCCGCGCGACTGCGTGGGGTGCCACCTGACCGACTACAACAACACCAAGAACCCGAGCCACGCGAGCTCGGGCTTCCCCACCACCTGCGACAACTGCCACAAGGTCTCCGACACCAGCTGGACGCAGGGGGTGTTCAACCACGCCACCACCGCGTTCCCACTGCTCGGCCTGCATGCGACGCAGCCGTGCTCCGCCTGCCACGCCGACGGCGTCTACAAGGGCAAGTCCACCGCCTGCGTCTCCTGCCACCTCACCAACTACAACAACACCAAGAACCCGAGCCACGCGAGCTCGGGCTTCCCCACCACCTGCGACAACTGCCACAAGGTCTCCGACACCAGCTGGACGCAGGGGGTGTTCAACCACGCCACCACCGCGTTCCCACTGCTCGGCCTGCATGCGACGCAGCCATGCTCCGCCTGCCACGCCGATGGCGTTTACAAGGGCAAGTCCACCGCCTGCGTCTCCTGCCACCTCACCAACTACAACAACACCAAGAACCCCAACCACGTCGCTGCCGGCTTCCCAACGACCTGCGACACCTGTCACCGTGTGTCCGACACGTCGTGGACCCAGGGGACGTTCAACCACACCTGGTTCCCGATCACGTCCGGACGGCACTCCGGCAACCCGTGCTCCGCGTGCCACACAAACCCCAGTAACTACGTCGTGTTCTCGTGTACCACCGGCTGCCACCCCAGGAGCGAGACCGACAGCCACCATCAGGGCAGGGCCGGGTACGTGTACGACTCGCAAGCTTGCTACTCCTGCCACCCCGCAGGCAGGGCAGGCTAGCAACGGAGGTCACTCATGAGACGGTCCAGATTCGCTCTTCTTGCTTTGCTCACGGCAGCGGCGCTGCTGGCGCCTGCCGCAGCGAACGCCCAGCGTTCGGGGAGCTGGGGACGCTTCACGTTGTTCTTCCAAAACGCCCAGCTGAAGCAGGACGGTGGGTTCAGCTCCTCGTACTCGGAGGTCGTGGGCAACCTCACGGTGCGCACCACCGAGACAAATGACGGCGGCCTTGAGTACGCGATTGACATGCGGAGCGCGACCTACCCCGGGAGTGCCAACCGCGCCAATCGCGTGTCGTTGTACGACGCCTACGTCGGGTTCCGGAGAAAGGATGGCGGATTCGGGGTTCGGATTGGACAGATGTGGCTTAACGAATTGGGCGGGCTCGGCTCGCTGGGCGGTGCCCTGGTCGAGTACCGCGAGAGGGGCTCCTCCGCGCTGGGCAGCTTTCGGTTCGGCCTGTTCGCCGGCCTCGAGCCGAAGCCGTTCGACATCGGGTACGCGAACGCCATCCGGAAGGCCGGCGCGTATATCGCCCTTGACGGCGAGCGGGGTCGGCGCCACGTCCTCGGTTTTGTGACCGTCCGCCACGACACCCTGACCGAGCGCCAGGTCGCCACGATGCTCAACTTTGTCCCGGTGGGCACGAAGTTCTTCCTCTATCAGGCAGCCGAGTACGATCTGCAGGGCCCGGGAGGCCAGGGGCACGGAGGCCTGAACTACATCTTCGCCAACGTCCGGTACGCCCCCGGCCAGGTCATCGAGTTCCAGGGGACGTATCATCACGGGCGTTCGATTGACGTTCGCACGATCACGAACGACGAACTAAACGGCAAGCCCGTGGACCCGCGCGCTCTCGAAGGGCTTCTGTTCGAGTCCGTCGGGGGCCGGATCACCGTGAACCTCAGCCGTCAGGTCCGTGTGTGGGGTGGCTACTCGCAAGACCGCAACAACACTGACGACCGGCCATCCGGGCGGATCCAGACCGGGTTCTCCGCGATGAACATCCTTCGGACCGGCTTCGATTTCACGGCCTCCGACTTCCGGACCGACCGCCCGGGAAACACGTATGACTCGTGGTACGTCTCGCTTGGCAAGACTTTCGGACGCTCGGTCTACGTTTCGGCGGACTATACATCCTCCGCGTCGGTCCTTCAGTTTACCGACTCGGGCGGAGTGACCGTCGAGACCCGACCTCGCACGAACCGCTACTCGCTCTCGTCGATCATCAATGTGAGCCGGGTCCTCTCGATCCTTCTGACCGGCGAGCGCTTCATGGAGCAAATGCAGCACGAGGACCGTGCGATGCTCGGCCTCACGTTCCGGTTCTAAGGTTTACCGCTTCCTGACACCCTAGGGTTTTCTTCGAGCCACCACGCGCTCGCCCGCTGACGGTCACACCCGGCTCGGAGCACCGAGCGTTCGCGAGGCACGTGCGCCCCAGGGGCGACGGGAGGCGCGAGGGCGAGGAGGCGAGAGCGCCTAGTACTCTTCCAGGTACTGCTCGCGCTCCCAGGGGTGCACGGTGCAGATGTAGCGGTGCCACTCCTCCCTCTTGTTGCGCACAAAGTTGGAGAAGATGTGCTCCCCGAGGGCATCCTTGACCACCTTGTCCCGCTCCAGGTTGTCGAGCGCCTCGGACAGGTTGGCAGGAAGCTCACGGATACGCAGCCGGCGCTTCTCGCGCTCCGACATCTCGAAGATGTTGCGGTCCACGGGCTTGCCGCAGTCGAGGCCGCGCTCGACGCCGTCCAGGCCGCACGCCAGCATCACCGCGAGCGCGAGGTACGGGTTGCACGCCGGGTCGGGAACGCGCACCTCGCAGCGGGTGCCGAGCCCCCGCCGCGCAGGCACCCGCACCAGCGGCGACCGGTTCTTCTCCGACCATGCCACGTTGACCGGCGCCTCGTGCCCCGGGACCAGGCGCTTGTAGGAGTTGACCAGCGGGTTGGTCACGGCCACGAACGCCCGGGCGTGATCGAGGATGCCCGCGATGTAGCCGCGGCCGACCTTGGAGAGCTGGTACGGTCCCTTGGGGTCGTAAAACACGTTGTTGCCCTTGCGGTCGAACAGGCTCTGGTGGGTGTGCATGCCGGAGCCGTTGACCCCGTAGATCGGCTTGGGCATGAACGTCGCGTGCAGGCCGTGGTCCATCGCGACCTTCTTGACCACGAAGCGGAAGGTGACGATGTTGTCGGCGGTGCTCACCGCGTCCGTGTACTTGAAGTCGATTTCGTGTTGGCCGGGGGCCACCTCATGGTGCGCCGCCTCGACCTCAAACCCCATGGACTCGAGGACCTCCACGATGTCGCGCCGCGCCTCCTCGCCGAGGTCGACCGGCGTGAGGTCGAAGTACCCGCCCACGTCGTGCACGTCATGGTTGGGCCTTCCGTCCGGGTCCCGGCGGAACAGGAAGAACTCGGCCTCGGGGCCGGCCATCATCGTCCAGCCGCGCTTGCTGGCGCGCTCCACCACCCGCTTGAGCGTCAGGCGCGGGCAGCCCGCGAACGGGGTGTCGTCGGGGTTGTAGATGTCGCAGATGAGCCGCGCCACCTTCCCGTACGGGGTTGCCCAGGGGTAGATGGCGAACGTCTTCATGTCGGGCTTCAGCAGCATGTCCGACTCCTCGATGCGCGTGAAACCCTCGATCGAGGAGCCGTCGAACATGATCTGGCCGTCGAGCGCCTTGTCGAACTGGGAGGCGGGCACCTCCACGTTCTTGATGATGCCGTCGATGTCGGTGAAGGCGAGGCGGAGGAACCTCACCCCTGCGGCCTTGCAGTGCTCGAGCAGTTGCTTCCTGGTCATGTCTTCTCCCTGGCGGTTCATCCAGCGGAGTCTCCATGCCCGCGCCGTTCAAGTCAAGCGCCCGGCAGTGTGATCGAGCACTGATCTCATGTCGTGAGGGTCAGCTGCGACAGAAGGCGCGGCGTTCTCAGCCGGCTTTCCGCACCCAGGCCTCTTCGGGCTGGAGCGCCCCGTGGCCTGCGGGCTGGATCTTCCGGTAGACCCGTTCGGGTGCGCGCCGCACCCCATCCAAAGTGAGCAACCGCTCAACCGGGATCCCGAAGAGGCACTCGTTTTCTTCGAGACGCTGGACGATGAGTGACCAGTCCGCCGCTGACAACGCAGCGAACGCACCCCCGTTGAGCTGGTCCTCGCCCACCAGCGCATGGGGGTCACGCACGTAGATCGCGCCGCCCGAGGCGAGCGAGAACAGGTTACCTCCCGGGTACGGCGTTGGCAGGTCATAGAGCTCCCCGTCCTCGCCGAAGGCGACGCCGTTGAGGACGACGAAGCCCCCGCCGTTGAGGGGATCCCCAGCCATGAACGACTCCGCGAGGTAGTCCAGGCAGGTGCCGTTGATGATGACCTGCGGCTTCCCCACCGCGTTGATGAGCGGCCTGCCGGCCGCGTTCCCCAGCACGAACACCTTGCCGCCCTTGGCGGCGTAGGCGAACGTCTGCCCGACGTCGCCGTGCACCACGAGCGTGCCGTCCTTCATGATCTGGGCGAGCTGGTCCTGCGCCGAGCCGTGAACCACCACCTCGGCCCCGTCGATCCCGGAGGCGAGGTAGTCCCCCGGCGAGCCGTAGACGTCGATCTTATGCCTGTGCCGCCGGGACCGAGGCCGCAGCCGATGAACCGATGGCCCCTGGTGTGAGCCACCACGAAGCGGCGGAAACCGCGATCGAAGGCTCGCACGAGCGCCCGGGCGAGGGAGTCCGGTCCCTCGGGAGGGAAGCCGCGGGCGTCGAGGACCAGCACCGTGTCGGAGCCGTCGGGATCCGGGACCGCGGCGCCGTGACCCGTCCAGGCGTAACCTGAGGGTCGGAGGTCGCGGATCCGCTCGACGAAGCGTGCAAAGCTCTCGTCCACGAGCGAGACGACGGCGCTGCGCTTCAGCTTGCCGGTCGGAAAGCGCCGGTCCATGAGCAGGGTCAGCGTCTCCAGCGCCCGCCGAACGCCTTCCCCGTCGGTTGCGCTCGCCTCCACTCCAGCGAGGAAGCTCTGCAGCTCGTCGTAGCCCCACCCCGAGATCTCGCGGCAGACGTACGCGAAGGGGCCCCTGGGCTCGCCTCCCGCGGCACCCTCCACCGGCGAAGAGGCGATCCGTAACCGGGTCGTCGGCGTCGTTGTCTCGCCAGATGGGGCTATCTTTTCTGGATCCGGCTCTATGACACGGCCGAACTTGTCGGTGCACACGAGTTCGGGTTTCGAACCGTTGCCATTCTGTACGGTGAAGATGAACGCGCCGCCGTCGGTGTGACTGCCGCCGCGGGCGTTCCAGTACATGTCGGCGCGGGGCCAGAACCGCCGGTCCTCGGCCGCCAGGCTCTCGAGTGCCGCGTCGATCCCCTGTTTCTCCGAGGCGGCGAACCCAATCGCGGCTTCCCCGCGCTGAAGCGCGAACACCTGCGGCCGCAGCATCGAGGTGTCGGTGATGCCGACCAGCCGGAACGCGCGCTCGCGTGGCTGTGCCTGAGCGATGAGGAAGAACCAGGGGCCGTCGGGGGAGCCGTGCATGTGCACCGTCTGCAGCATCCGGTACAGGCGCTGCTTGTCCGGCGGCAGGAGTGCGAAGTCGCGTTCCGTGGTGGGCGCCATCGCTTCGATCACGTGCTCCAGCGAGTAGCCGTAGGCCCGGTGGAGGAGGTCGAAGACCAGCACCGCCACCTCGGTGTCGGTCAAGAACAGCGGGTGGATGTTGCTCTGCGCCAGGTAGCTCGAGATCGAGGCGTAGTTGGCGAAGTCGCCGTTGTGGACCAGCGCCTCGTGCATCCCGATAAACGGGTGCGCCCCGCCTGGGTGCCACACCCTCCCCTTGGTGGGGTAGCGGTGGTGGCCGATCCAGACGTTGGCCGTGAGTTCCTCGAGGCGGTAGTACCGGACCACGTCGTCGCCGTACCCCACGAGCTTGAGGACCAGCAGGTTCTTGCCGTGGGAGAGCACGAAGGCGCGCTTCTCGCCGGTTGAGGCGTAGAGCGAGCGGTTCAGCCGGTACGTGTTCTGGTAGACGACCTCGTCGTCCACGGCGTCCCGCTCCCCGATCGGCAGCCCGTGCTGGCGGGCAAACGCTTCGCTGACCTCAGGGCGCACGCGCACGAAGTAACAGGCCACCTCGGGCGGCTTCACCTCAAGACCCGGGATCTTCCGGAAATCCGGCAGCGTGGGAATCGTGCAGGCGTGGTCCACGGTGAACGTTGGGGCGATGAACTCGGCCTCCACGTGCTCGCGCGCGCCCGGTTCCAGCAGCGCCACCGCCAGCAGGTAGTCGCCCTCGAGCGTCTCCAGGTCCACCCCGAAAAAGGTGGGGTCGAGGCCGACCGCGGCGACGCCCCCGCCCTTGCCGTTGCCGCGGTTGCGCATCTGGTGGAGCGAGCGGAGCAGGTGCCTGCCGGCCACCGGCACGCTCGAGGCCATCCCGATGACGCCGCAGCCTCCCTCGGCGTCCGCCTTGCGCGACACGAACCCGGTCGGATCGGCGAGGCCCTGGCGGGAGGCCAACAATGCCCGTACGAAGCGCTCGCGGTCCATCACGCCTCCCCCCTGGCCTGGTAGACCAGCAGATCGGTGCGGCCGCGCAACTCGCGCACGCTGTCAAGCCCAAGGCGGCGCAGGATCCCCCTGAGCTGGCCCTGGTACGACCGGTACAGGTTGCCGAGCCGCTGCGCTCCCCACTCCAGGTTCACGAACTGCGAGAGCTCCGGATCGGTAGTGGTCAGGCCGAACGGGCACCCGCGCCCGCGCTCGCAGTTGGAGCAGCGCGTGCATCCCATCGCCACCAGCTCGCTGGTGCCGAGGATTACGCCGTCCGCCCCCAGCGCGATGATCTTGGCGATGTCGAAAGCGGTGCGGATGCCGCCCGAGGCCATCACGGTGACCTCGTCGCGGATCCCCTCCTGCAGAAGGAAACGGTGCACCTTCGGGATGGCCAGCTCGATCGGCATCGCGATGTTCTTCTTGGCGATCTCGGGCGCGGCGCCGGTGCCGCCGTAGCCTCCGTCGATGTGGAGGATGTGCGCGCCCGCGTAATAGGAACCCACCGCAACCATGTCCACGTCGGTGGGCGTCGAGACCTTCACCGAGACGAGCGCGCCCGCGTTTACGGTCTTGATCCAGTCGATGTGCTTCTTGTGATCCTCGACCGAGTACACGGAGTGGAACGGGAACGGGGAGAAGAGGCTGACCCACGGCACGCTCTCGCGCATCTGGGCCACCACCGTGGTCGCCTTGTCCCCGAGGAGGTGCCCGCCCAAGCCGGGTTTCGCCCCCTGCGCGTACTTGAGCTCCACGATTGGGGCGGCCTGGATCGTCTCCTCCCGCACCCCGAACATCCCGGTGGCCACCTGGGTGATCACGTGCTCCGACAGCGGCAGCAACGAGGCCGGGTAGCCGCCCTCGCCGGTGGACGTAAAGGTCCTCCAGTTCCTCGCGTTGATCGCACGGGCGAGCATCACCTGCTCGCTCACCGACCCGAACGACATCCCGCCCCCATACCAGGGCACCGGGATCTCGACCTTCCGGTCGTACGGGCGCCGGTTGAGCGGGATTGAAGTGTCGATCGTGGCAGCCTCCGAGAGCCACCGCTCTCGAGGCAGCTCGACGAAGCCCAGGCGGTCGAACCCGCCATCCGAGCGGCCTGTTCGGTGCTGGAGGCCGTTGTTCGGCGGTGCACCGGTGGCGGCCTGCAGCCAGGTCGCCAGGATCAGGTCCTCGGTCCAGCGCGCGTCGCCCAGCGCCGGCGGCCGGCCGAAGGCGAGCGTCGGCCAGACGGTGAACCCGCGCCGGATCGCCTCGCGATGCTTGGCGACGATCTGCTCCTCCACGCCCGCGCCTTCCCGCCACGGGTGGTGGGTTGCCTTTGGCACGACCACCACCGGCCCAGTGACCTCCGGGGGCGCGGGGGAACTCGTGCCTCGCGCCTCATGCCTCGTCCCTTCTCCTATCTCCCCGAACGCTTCCCGCTCCAGGTCGCGCTGGAACATGCAGCGCCCGAGCTCGCCGCGCAGGCGGCGAACCTCGCGCAGCCCCATCGCGCCCATCACCTCGAGAAGCTGGTCGCGCCATGAGGCGGCCAGGTTCGCCAGACGCTGCACGCCCCACGCTTCACGCAGCCGCCGGAAGGCGATCCTCGCGCTCTCGCGGCTTGTCACGTTTCCGGCGAAGCGCGCCTGGAGGGCGACCAACGGCGCGGTGTCCAGCGCCACCGCGTCGAGGCCGCAGATGATCGCCTTCGGCACGTGCTCGGCCATCACCACGCCGCCGCTGCCGATCAGCGTCACCTCCTCGCGCACCCCGGCCTCCACCAACTGCCGGTGCACGTCCTGGATCGCGTCCATCACGAAGCGCCCGGCGGTGCGGCCGTGATAGTCGGCGGCGAGGTGGAACACCCGCACACCACTCCGGTAGAGCTTCAGGACGTCGGCGTCGAAGCCAACGCGTACGCCCACGACGCTTTCGGGGAAGCGCCGGCGGAGCTCACCGAACCACCCCGGATCGAACCCCTCCAGGAATATCAGGCGGGGCGGGTTCGGGAGCCGCTCCAGCAGTGCTGCCTCCGCCGGGGCGACGAGCGGCGCAACGTGGTCCCCGTGCAGGCCGCACCGCACCGCCGCAGCGAGTGGCACGATCGCCAGGGTGCCGACCCGCTCCGCGGCCCGCGAGAGCACTCGCAGGAGCACAGGCGACTCGGCAGCCCGCGGTGGCGTGTCGAACAGAAACGGAACCGGCAGCGAAACCACCCGCGGCAGGAAGCCTACCACCTGTCCCTCGCTGTCGAAGCGGAGGAACGAGGGTTTCTCCCCCAGGTCCACCGCAGTGGAGATGAACTCGCGGCCGTGGATGCCGTCGCGGGTAGGGCGCACGATCTCCGACATGTCGGTCCACATCCCGTCCCACCCCTCACCGCCGAACGTGCCGCGGTACCCCGCCCCGCGCACCGGCACGTGCCCGGTGCCGGCCTCGTAATTGATGGTGTCAACGTAATCGGGCTTGAGATACCCGTCGCCCAGCGCCGCGCGCCTGGGGTTGGGCAGGATCGTTATGAACTCCGGGTACTCGGTGGTACAGCGCAGGCAGCCGACGCACTTGGCATGAATGGGCGCCAGGCCACCAACCGGCCGCCCGAACACCCCGTACACGCACGGGCGGGAAAGCGCGACCTGCGTCGGGGTACGGGGGTCTAGCAGCTCTCGCAGGACCATTGCGATCAACCTGTGCTTCTTGACGCGTACCCGGAACCGGGACGGGTGTCGCACGACCTCCGGCGCTGCCCTCGTCTCGATGTGGTAGCGGTGGTAGACCTCGCCTTGCTGGGCCGGCTGTTCCGGCTGCGCCACGTGCAGATGAGCGTGCCGGGGCGGGTGCTCCGGCGCGGGCTTTCTCCCGAGTTGCTGGCGCTCGAACGCGCTCGCTTCCGCCATTTGCTACACCCCCGCCTTGAGGCCTGCCCGGGCCGTAACTCGCCTACCGCCGTATGTCAGGGCTTGCAAACCCGCGCTGCACGGATGAACAAACAGTGGGTTCATTTTGCATAATTTCACAGTCCATCGTGGCCTGTCAAGGGGTGGATTGTGCAGACTGATGCCTAGCCTTGCGCGAATCTGCTCGAATTGACATGCCACCTGGTCGCTGCCCTGGCCATTGTGCGCCCGCGCATCCAACTACCAGGCCTCGTCAGCGCCTTGGAAACGTTGCGTTTGGGCATCGGTGGGAGCTGAGCGGACAGCAGCCGTTGGCAGCCTGATGGGGGACGCGCGGCCGGCAGATCAGCCCGACGACTCCGGGCATAGAAGAAGGCCCGGGCGCGGCCGCCGTCCGGCCCTGTGAGCATAAGGCAGCCCTACCTCCTGAGTCGTGTCGTCGGATCTCCGAAGAGGATCCAGGTGCGGCGGACGTCCATGTCGGAGGCTGCCGCTTTTGCTGCCCGCGTCGCATCCCCGAGGGTGATCGAGGCGCCGGAGAACAGCAACCGCACGAGCGCCTCGTCGATTGGGAGCTGATCCTTCGACTCGGTCAGCCCCGAGGAGGCCCAGACGGCGACCGCGCCTCCGGCCGGCGCCGCAAGGAACGCCTCCGCCATGGTCAACTGGAACGGGTCGTCGAAGAAGCCATTGAGGCAGGTCATGCTCACGACCAGCCCGTAGCGGTCGTTGCCGAGGGCGCGGGCCTCAGCCGCCGTCACCCAGTAGGCCCCCCAGGCGTCCACCGTCCCGTGCCCGACGTAGTTGATCAGCGTCTGCCCGAGATCGATTCCGTTCATGAGCTGGAGCTTCGCGGCCCCGTCCCCGAGCTGCCCACGGTCGACCTCGACCACCCACACCGTGGACGGCAGCACCGCCTTGACCTGTCCGGTCAGGCCCTCGAAGTCGTTGTCCTTGTCGTTGGCATCCGCCACCAGCAGCACCCGGCCGAGCTTCGCACTCCCCTCGTAGGCCACGATCTTGCCGATCACGGTGCCCGCGTCGGTCGCCGTCTGCACAGGGATGCGCCCGACCGGGATGTCACCGATGCCGTCCCCGTCAAAGTCCGCAAACCAGTCGTCCGAGGCGGTCTCCAGGTATTTCGTGTCCACCAGCTTGGTCGGCACCAAGTCGAGGTACCCGTACAAGAGGTAGTTTCTGGGGTCGTAGCTGGCATCCCCCACCAGCAGCAGGTAGCGCGGCGGCCGCGACCAGGTGTCCTTGGCACACGCCAGCAAATCCTTGATCGCCTGCGGATCCTTCGCCCCGAAGGAGAACTCATCGTAGACGTTCTCCACGTCCACGACCGCGACCTTGAGCCCCTGACTCTCCCGCAACGCCCGCAACGGCTCAACCGCCGACAGCAAGGAGCGATGCGCGATGATGACCAGGTCCGCACCCCCCGTGGCCGCGTGCCACGCCGACGGCCGGTTCGCCTGCACCCCCACCGGATGACGAACGGCGCCCGTCCCGACCGCCAGCAGGGTCCGCTCACCGGGCTCGGGTACACCCACCCGGGCCTGATAGGTCTCACCCTGCTTCACGACCTCCACCGGCAGCACCTGCACCGCCCACGGGTCGGTGATGTCCACGACCCGGACCTGGGAGCCTCTGAACCCCCTGATCGTGACCTCTTGATAGCCCCCGAGGCTGAACTCAAGCGCCTCCCCATCGGCATCCCAGGTGTGCGCGTACTGTATCCGGATGGACGCGACCGCACTGGCGTCCCCCTCCCCGCCCTCCGCCGCGAGGGTAACCTGGTTGTCCCCCTCACTGATCATGCCTGTCCCCAAAGGCACGACCACCTCGCCGACGAGAAGCCCTTCCCAGACGGCCGTCCCCACCCGGGTGCCGTTGAGCTCCACCCCGACCCGGTGGGTGCCTGCCGTACCCCCCTGCAGCCGCACGACCAACTCGCCCGGGCCAGCCTGATCCACGTGCGGCACCCGCACGGTCTGTGCGACCGGGGTGCTGGTGACCACCGCCCCGAAGAAGTTGTCCTCGTCTCCGTTCAAGAGCCCCGGGAAATAGAGCGTCCGGTCCGCCCGCTCGACCTCATACGGGAAGCTCCCCGGACCCGGCGCCCACCGCCCACCGCCACTCGCCTCCGGGATGCGCAGACCCTCACCCAACCCCACCGTGAGCCAGTACACCCGCACCGCGGTCGAAGGGGTGTCCAGACCCTCGCCGTAGAACTCAATCCCGTCCCCGGAGGCAAACACCCCGTGCTGCTTCACATCCACCAGGATCGGTACCTGCACTCCGTCCGCAAACAGCTGCAGCCGGCTCGGGTCTACACCCGGGTCGAGACCCGCCCGCACCAACTCCTCCTGACTCACCCGGTACCACCCCTCCTCCGAGACCAGGAACTTGACCGCAGGACGGCTTGCCAGGCCCCACTGCACCGCACGACGCTCCTCGGCCATTCCGAGGGCCTGACGCAGCTTCCGCCGTACCCCCTGCGGCGGCGACGGCGAGACCCCCTGCCCAAGCCCGGCAAGCAGAGCCGAGGAGGTTTTCACCGATGCACCCGAAGGCGGGACCGCCAGCCCCTGGGCCTGCACCCCAACGGCCCCGGCCTGCACCTGCACCGGACCGTGCCAGCGCCTCACCCCCGACAGCTCCCACTCCTCCAGCCAGTACGACGCACCAGCAACAGGCGAGGAATCCCACCAGGTGTACGAACGGCCTGCGGTCAGCGGCGTACCTGCCCCTGCGAACAGTGCCGAGCCCGCCACCAGAGAAGGCGTCAGACGAACACGTTGCCCACCCTGCTCTCGATAAACGTGGAACCCGAGGTTGTCCACCTCGAAACCCGTATGCCACGACACCAGCACCCCACGGCCCGGGTACCCGGTCGCATCCAGAGAAACCACGTCCGCCGCGGTCGGACCCGCCGCTTGCTCGGCACCCGGCGTGACGAAGGTGCCGGGGGAGTTCGCGTTGTTGTAGCTGGTCTGAATCCAGCAGGCGGACCGGGCGACGTTGGAGATGCGGACTTCATCAATCTGGCCTTGCCACTCGGAACTCCACGAAACGTCCGTCGGCTGGTCGCCGTAGCCGATCCAGACGTGGTCCTCAGGAGGTAGCGGCGCCGTGATGGCGGCGGTCTTCGAAAGCGTATTGGCATCCTGCACACCGTCAATGAAGACTCTCATCAAAGACCCGTCGTAGGTTCCGACCACGTGGTGCCACGAGCCGGCCGTCAGCAAGGTGGCAGTGCCAAGGAAATTGGATCCTTCTCCCAGGCCGAAATGGACGCACAGCGGCGCGCACCCATATCCACTCGTCTGCATGAGCAGGCGGTAGCCGCTGGACCAACCTTTGCGGTTGACAAACCCCCAGGAGTCGTGCGCATAGGGGGCGCTCAAGTTATGTCGGACCCACGCCTCGAGGGTGATCTGGTTGCCTGTGATGTTCAGGGCGGAGCCGTTGCCGACGTCGACTAGGTCGTACTTCCCGTCGACGAGGTTGTCGAACTGTTGCCCGAAACCGATTTGCCCCCCAGTTTGCTTCGGAACGTACGACGAATTGCCCCGGCCCCCCTGACCGTCATTCACATATTGGGAAGAATCTTTGTATTCACCTGCTGTGCCGCTGCCAGTTTCCTTCAAATGCCACACGCCCATGTAGCTGGTGCCCCACACCCCGGCCGGGTTGGCGGTGGGCGCTATGATCCCTGCGTTCCCGTAGTACATGTAGATCGAGGTGTTGGCGTTGTACGCAAGGGTGGGGATGCGGACCCAGGCAACAAGGGTGCCTGTCGAGCCATCGTAGCTCTCGATCTCGTGGTCGAGTTGGGTCTTGCCGTCCAGGGCTCGGAAGATGATGTCGTAGCCATTGGTGTGTGCGACGTGCCCACCGTTGGCAACCGTCTTCAGGTTCGCATCGTTGGTGATTGAAACGAGGACCGGGAAATTCGATAGGTCGGACCCACAGCTTGCCGGCGTCATGGTGTCGCCGACAGTGATCTGCCTGCGGTAGCCGAAGAGTCCGGACACATACTCATCCGCGCCGATGTCCCAGGCGGAACCGTACGGCCGACTCTGGCCGTCAATGTCGTCGGAAAAGGGCAAGTTGGGGTCAGAAGATAGACTGGTTCCCTGATCCTTGGCGTTGGTGTCGCCGGAGGCGAGATGATAATCGGCCGCACCCGCAAACGATACCGTCTTGTTTCTCAACGATGTTTGAGGGGAAGTGGCATCTTGGGAGAGGTTCGTTGCTGAGTAGTCGAGGGTGACACCTGCGGCAAAGTAATAGTTTGTAGCTGCTCCCTGAACCAAATTATTCGCAAGTCTAAAACTCCCAGACGCGTGACCGTCCAACTCAATCCCCACGTTGTCACTACTGACGACCGTATTGTTATAGAGAGTTACGCCGCTACTGGAGGAGGTATATTCGCTGAAAAAGCCAGCCCCCCAATTGTACATGATGTTGTTCCACGCCTTTACAACTCCTCCAACACTCGTCTGGGCAATTGCGGCACACCACCAATCCCCCGTACCCGTGCCTGTAGCCCGTAAAATGTTCTGACTTACTCTTACTTCTGAGGTCGCTGATCCGGGTCTTATTTCTATGCCTGCGGGTCGGTTGCCTTTGGGCCTTGTATTTTCAATCTGTAACCCGGTCACTCTGACATAGTCGTCTTGGACCCGCATGACCCCAAAGTAATCAAGGGCGGCGACCAGTCGGTACTTCGTTGCATCCCAAGTTCCGCTGTGCCGCTGAGTCACCCCGACTTCAGACGAAAGGTAGGGGGTAAAGATATTGATGTAGGTGTTCGCTCCGGTGGTCCAGCCGTCGATGTTGACTAGAGCTGTATCGGCCCCATCCGCATAGCACGCGACGCTCATGATGGTGTTGGCAGAGACAAGATTCTTCGAGGGATTGACGTCGTTCTCCACTGGCTCGTTAATAAGGGGGTTCTCGGTCTGGCTCTGCCAGTTGGCCAGTGAGGTATAGGCGCGGTACACACCCACTGTCGCGGCTGACGCCGCTGTGGGCGTGCCACCAATTTTGTCCTGGACTGTGAAGACCGTGGAAGAAGTTCTCCCACTGATGAAGGCGAGCTGGGCTGTTCCCGAGGTGTAGGTAAGCACATCCCCAACCCCGACGTTGTTGGGCATGGCGCCGCTGAACGTCGCCGTGGTGCCTGATACCGTCACGGTCCGGCCGCCGGTGTTGAGGTTGTTCGCATTCGTGCCGACGCTGCGGTACAGCGATGACACACTAATGCGGCGGTGGGTGGCGTCGGAGATCGAGTACAGCTTGGCGACGCCGCCCGGCAGCACGTCAATGTCGGTAGTGCCCACGGAGAAGGTGGTGGTGTCGCCCACGGCCAGGTTTGCAACCGTGGCGAGGACCAGGTAGTTCGTACCGCTCGTGGCAGGGGTGAAATCGGTCGTGAAGGTGAGCACACCGGCAACTGGCGTCACACTCCCCTGGATGAGCGTGTCACCACCGTCAAGCATCCCGTCGTTGTTGACATCCACGTAGAGCGCGCCGCTCGTCACGTCGGCGTTCACCACACCACCGGTGATCGTGAAGTTGACCCTCAAGGTGTCAACCGTGACGGTCCCTCCACGGCTCAGGTTGAAGCGGAACAGCACGTCGCTCACCGGCGACGTGGTGGTGAACCGGTTCGTGACCTGCCACAGCGTGTGGTTGCCGAGCATGAGACCAGCAAGGGTCGTCAGGCTGATGGTGTTTGAGTTCCCGCTGGTTCCGTTATCGTTGTACGCCCTGACCCGGTAGTAATAGGTGGTGCCGGGGGAGATGGGCCAGTTGGCGACCGAGTACGTCAGGACGGGTCCCACATCGAGGTCCTGGTAGCCCGAGACAAACGAGGTGAAGCCGCTGTCGGTCGCGACGTCAAGCAGATACCCGGTTGCGCTCCCCGAGGCGTTCCAATTGGCCGAGAAGCTGTCGCCCTGGATGTTCGTGGCGGCGGTCGCGACAGGCGCTGGAGGCGGAAGCGAGGTGGAAAACCACAACGCAGCAATTCGTCGGGAATCGATCACTGCTGAACTGGTCCCTGTGTTGTTCGAGAATCTACCTTCAATTGTGTGGCCTCCCGCTGCCAAGGTTTCAGCCCACGCGGGGGCCTCGCTTCCGGGCCCATCTCCTGAGGTGGCGCTGCTCCACGAGTTGGAACCTCGTGAGCTCGCCCGGTCGGTCCCGTTGACCATGATGCCGTAGCACTCGCCTTCGTTGCTTGAAACCGTGCCTAGTCTCTTCGTCCCCATCGCCACGACCAGCAGCTCGCGGGCATCAGTTGTAGTCCTGCTGATTGCGTTGGCACCACTTGCCTGAGGGTCATAGACCAGGCTTGATGAGGTCGTTGTCACTACAGTATCCGAAGAGATAGTGTCCAACAGCGTGGAATCGTCGAACATCAGGACGCCAAGCTGCCTGCGATTGATCGTGACGGTGCCGCCCGCCTCGCTTTCCGCAAACCTCCCCGTGACCGTCGTGGACGCGGCGGTGAGGCTCATGGCCCAGAGGGTGAAGACGCTGTCGGCGTCGTTGGCTTCGGCGGGTGACTTCTCTGCCCGGCTGTAGTCCGTTGAACCGACTCGTATGGCGGCTTTCTTCCCCTTGCCCGTCTCCGTCGCCCCGGTGCTGTTGGCGACGTTGTAGAGAAAAAGGCCCTTACACGATCCAGGAGGCGTGAAGGTGAAGGTCGCCGGCCCATCATTGCCCAACGTTGTGCTTGAAGAGGTCGACGTGGTCGAGTTGTCGAGGTACCGGTACGCGTCCCCGTTCAGAACGTAGATCACTAGGACCCTGCTACTGAGGGTTGCCGTGGAACCCGAGTTGTTGCTCGCAAACCTCCCCTTGATCGTGTGAGAGCCGGAGCCCAGGGTCCCTACCCAGAAGACAGTATTGCGAGCAACGTAGGTAAGGTCGAACGGCGAGTCCCAGCTGTTGGCGACATCCCCGCCATCGACGCTTATGGCATTCTGCATGCCGCTGTGATGCATTGCTGTCCCATAGAGGTTGTTCGCCTGGTAAATGACGAGGACCGTCTGGGAAGCGGTCAGACTGAACGTCTGGCTTGCCTGCGTGTCATCAACCAACGTGTTGGACGTGGTCGGTACCGCCGTGGACGATGTCACAATGTACTTGCTGTTGAAAGTCAGGAGCGTTTGCGTTGGAACCGGGAACCACAACGCAACTATTCGACGAGAGTCTATCGCTGCTGTCTCGTTTGTGTTGTTGTTGGAGAATCTGCCCTGGATCGTGTGACTTCCCGCCGCAAGATTCTCAGCCCACGCGGTAGCCGCACTGTCGGCAGAAGTTGCACCAGCAGACGCACTGCCCCTCGAGTTCGCTCTGTCGTTCGTGTCTACGCTGATTCCATAGCGTTCGCCGTAGTTATTTGACGACGTACCGGTCCTCTTTGTTCCCATCGCCACGACGAGCAGCTCACGAGTATCGGTGGTGGGCTTGGTGATGGTTGCCTGGCCATCGTTTTGCAGACTGGATGAGGTCGTTGGAACCTGAGTATCCGAAGAGACATAATCCAGCAGCGTCGTATCGGCAAACATCAGGACGCCGAGCTGCCTGCGGTCAACCGTTACAGCTGCTGCAGCATTGCTCGCAAACCTACCCGTCACCGTCGTGCTCGAGGCCGAAAGGCCCGAAGCCCACAGTGTGAAAACGCTATCAGCATAATTCACAGTGCCAGGCGACTTTTCAGCTTGGCTGCAATTTGTGCATGTACTGCCACCACTGATACTTATGGCGGCCCTTTTCCCTTGTGTCGATTCAGTCACCCCCGAATTAGAGACGTTGTAGAGAACGAGGGCTTTGCAGGAGCTAGAAGGGGTAAACGTGAACGATGCTTGAGGGTCGTTGATGAAGGTTGTGTTTGGAGCAGTTGAGGCAGTCGAGTCATCGCGGTAAAGAAATGCGTTTCCATCCAGGACATATATCACCAAAACCCTGTTGCTGACTGTGACGGTGTTACCACTGTTGTTGCTGGCGACCCTTCCCTTGATCGCATGGAAACCGGAAGCCAAGGTCCCAATCCAAAAAACCGCATTACGAGTAGGGTAATTGGCCGCAAAGGCCGAGTCCCAACTGTTCGCGACATCCGCACCATCCACGCTGATTGCATTTTGCATGCCCTGGTTGATCATGGCGGCGCCATTGACGCTGTTCGCTTGATAGATGACGAGGACGGTCTGCGTGGCAGCCAGGATGAATGTCTGGCTCGCTTCGGTGTCATCAACCAAAGTGGCGGATGTCGTTGTTGCCGCTGTGGAGGACGTCACGACGTACTTGCTGTTGAAACTCAGAAGAGTGGCGACAGCGGTGCTCAGACTGATGGTGTTCGAGTTTCCGCCGGCCCCGTTCCCGTTGTACGCCCTCACCCGGTAGTAGTAGGTAGTGCTGGGGGCGAGGGAGCTGACCGAGTACGTCAACACGTTTCCCACATCCAGGTTGTTGTAGCCGGTCACGAACGAGGTGAAGCCGCTGTCGGTCGCGACGTCCAACTGATACCCGGTCGCCACTGACGAGGCGTTCCAGTTGGCCGAAAAGCTGTACGGCAGGATGTTGGTGGCGGCGGTCGCGACGGGAGGACACGCTAGTGCGGCAGGCTTAATCGGCACAGCACCGATAGCCCAGGTATCCGATCCCGAAGCAGTCCATGACATAGTGACCGTTGCAGCTCCGGGCTCGCTGCTCCCGCCACCATAGATACTGCCACTACCCGTATTCCAGCGTTGTGTTTGATTTGCACCTACTGTCAGAGGCCAATAGTGATTCACTGTGTCAAAAACTAATTCGCCAGAAGCAGACGATACATTTACGGATGGTGCGGCGCTAGTGCCATTGGCGCCAGCAAAGGTCCCTAACGGAACGCTCTGGTCTACCCCTGTGAAAGTCATGACACCGACCACAGCCCCAGTGTTAGGAGCCGTTGAAAAGGTAACGACGACATTCGCAGTGCCCGTGGCGGGAGCCACCAATTGGTATATCCATGTTTTTTGATAAGCAGCGGCCGTTGCTGTGCCAACAAGTGAGAGGGCGACACCACCGTATGTAACACCCGATACAGCTACAGTTCCACTAGATACAGCTCCACTAATACCGACGAGCATCAGGCGATTTGTGCCCAAGGTGGTATGTGACACCGTAATGGGCGAACTCGTCCCCGTACCGCTCGTTACGGTATCAACCGCGATTCCGGGCCCGGCGCACGCGGTCGTCAGACTGATGGTGTTCGAGTTGTCGCTGACCCCGGTTCCGCTGTACGCCCTCACCCGGTAGTAGTAGGTGGTGTTGGCTAAGATGTTGGAGCTGACCGAATACGTCAGGACGTTGTTCACGATGAGGTCCCGGTAGCCGGTCACGAACGAGGTGAAGCCGCTGTCGGTGGCCACGTCGAGCACGTACCCGATCGCCCCTGCCGACGCGTTCCAGTTGGCCGAGAAACTGGTTGCCTGGATGTTGGTGGCGGCGGTCGCGACGGGCACAGGAGGTGGGGTGCCTGGTCTAAGAGCAAGGATATGCGATGTGCCTAGGCCCGCTCCGGATTCTCTGTTTGTCACATTCCCGCTTGCACCGGCCGGTGAAACCAATTTGTAGGCGGCAGAGGCGGAAACCTGGTTCGCGCCACTCGTGTTGCGATACTGAGCGCCGCCTACGTTTGCCCACCCGGCAGTCTGCAAAGCCCAGGTCGGCGCCGTTGTGTATGTGGAACCCCAGACAGCGACGACCCAGGCGCCGTTGGTAACGGTTGTGATGCCGGTAATCGTCACATCATAAGGGCTTGCTGGAGCGGCATAGTTACCGACTACTTGAGCAACATCCAGTGGAGTTGTTACGTCGAGTCCCCTGAAAACGTGCATGATGGCGGAAAGGGCGTTTGTATTGCCGGCGGCGACGCTGATGCTTGGGTTCGCGCTCCAAGTACCATTGAAGATGCAATAAAACAATGTCGTCCTGAGAACTGTGCCTCTTTGAGATAATGTCAAGGTCGTCCAGGTTTGTCCTCCCGTTGCGTTGATTGAAATGGCCGTATTGCCGGCATAGCCCCCTATGATCAGGACGAAATCGCCTCCTTGCATGGCTGGAGGCGTTACGGCGACCGGACCCGGGCCTGCCTGGGTCCCGTTGTCGGCCGGAGTGGACCCGCTTCCCACGTAGCTGATCGCGGCATGTGCTGACCGAGTCGAAAGAACCAAGGTACAAAGCACCACAACAAAAAAGAGGAAGATCTTCGGCGCGAGAGAAGCCGTGGTCTTGCAGTTCTTCCTGCGGCTCCTCGACGATGGGCCCCGCCTTACGAGATGGTCATCGCGAGTCATGGGTTCGTCCGACGCCTCAGGCCTGCCGGTCGTTTCGAACGGAGCGAACCGCGATGGCGTATGCACCGGCGTTCGCCGCGTGGCCCCTGGTTGGGGCCCTCTCTCACGGGTACACGTCTCCCGCAGCTCCACGGTGAGACGAGCAAGCACGGGCCGTGCCATCCCCTGAGCCTGCAGGAAGTGAGGCGACTGGGGGTCGGCCCGACCCGCGGCGGTCCCGCGGCCCGCGCTTCGAGGGTCCTGATCGGGTGCTTGCAGCGCCGGGTTCGGTGTTCGCAAGCCCTTTCTCCTCAATAACAAGCTTACCATCTGGGTCAGAGCGCCGCCCGATCCTGAGAACACAACGCCCCAATGGGTTACGTATGGGGAACCCCGCGCCGACCCGAATGCCGCTGCGCGTCACGCTGCGAAAGGCACGGTGCCGCGCCACGGAACTGCTTGTGGTACCGAGAGATTCGCCGGTGTCAGGCGTCCGGGCCCGGCGCGCGGAGCCGCCGCCAAGCCCTCTTCCTCATCGCCTCAACGTCGTGGTCGGGTCTCCGAAGAGGATCCAGGTGCGGCGGACGTCCATGTCGGAGGCGGCCGCTTTCGCCGCCCGCGTCGCGTCCCCGAGGGTGATCGGGGTGCCGGAGAACAGCAGCCGTACGAGCGCCTCGTCGATCGGGAGTTGGTCCTTCGACTCGGTGAGTCCCGAGGAGGCCCAGACGGCGACCGCGCCTCCGGCCGGCGCCGCAAGGAACGCCTCCGCCAGGCTCGCCTCGAACGGGTCGTGGAAGAAGCCGGTCAGGCAGGTCATGCTCACGACCAGCCCGTAGCGGTCGTTGTCCAGCGCACGGGCCTCAGCCGCCGTCACCCAGTAGCCCCCCCACGCGTTCACCGTCCCGTGCCCAACGTAGTTGATCAGCGTCTGCCCGAGATCAATTCCGTTCATGAGCTGGAGCTTCGCGGCCCCGTCCCCGAGCTGCCCGCGGTCGACCTCGACCACCCACACCGTGGACGGCAGCACCGCCTTGACCTGTCCGGTCAGGCCCTCGAAGTCGTTGTCCTTGTCGTTGGCATCCGCCACCAGCAGCACCCGGCCGAGCTTCGCACTGCTGTCATACGCCACGATCTTGCCGACCACGGTCGTGGCCTCCCACAAGGTCTGCACGGGGATACGCCCGACCGGGATGTCACCGATGCCGTCCCCGTCAAAGTCCACAAACCAGTCGTCCGAGGCGGTCTCCAGGTACTTCGTGTCCACCAGCTTGGTCGGCACCAGGTCGAGGTACCCATAGCCGAGGTAACTCCTGGGGTCGTAGCTGGCATCCCCCACCAGCAGCAGGTAGCGCGGCGGCCGCGACCAGGTGTCCTTGGCACACGCCAGCAAGTCCCGAATCGCCTGCGGGCTCTTCGCCCCAAAGGAGAACTCGTCATAGACGCTCTCCACGTCCACGACCGCGACCTTCAATCCCTGACTCTCCCGCAACGAGCGCAACGGCTCGATCGCCGGGCAGCAGCGAGCGATGCGCGATGATCAGCAGGTCCGCGCCCTCCCTGGCCGCGTGCCACGCCGACGGCCGGTTCGCCAGCACCCCCACCGGATGACGGACGGCGCCGGTCCCGACCGCCAGCAGGGTCCGCTCCCCGCCTCCGGCACGCCCACGGTGGCCCGGTAGGCTCTCACCCTCCTTGACGACCTCCACAGGCAGCGCCTGCACCGCCCACGGGATTGGTGATGTCCACGACCCGGACCTGGGAGCTTCTAAACCCCCCGATCGTGACCTCCTGATACCCCCCGAGGCTGAACTCGAGCGCCTCGCCATCGGCATCCCAGGTGTGCTGGTAGCGCACCCGGATCGACTCAACCGCGCTGACGTCCCCTTCGCCGCCCTCCGCCGCGAGGGTGACCTGGTTGTCGCCCTCAGCGATCATGCCTGTCCCCAAAGGCACGGCCAGCTCGCCGACCACCATCTCCGCCCAGGCCATCGTCCCCACCCGGACGCCGTTGAGCCCCACCCCGACCCGGTGGGCACCGGCCGTGAGCCCCTGCAGCCGCACGACCAGCTCGCCCGGGCCGCCCTGGTCGACGTGCTGCACCCGCACGCTCTGGCTCACCGGCGTGGTCGTGACCACGGCGCCGAAGAAGTTCTCCGCATCCCCGTTGAACAGCGAGGGGATGTACACGGTGCGGTCCGCCCGCTCGACCTCAGTACGGGAAGCTCGCAGGACCCGGCGCCCACTGCCCGCCTCCGACTCGCCTCCGCGAATGCGCAGGCCCGCCCCGGACCCGACGACCAGCCAGTACACCCGTGCAGCCGTCGAAGGGGTGTCCAAACCCTCGCCGTAGAACTCGATCCCGTCCCCGGAGGCAAACACCCCGTGCTGCCTCACATCCACCAGGATCGGTGCCTGCAGGCCGTCCACAAACAGCTGCAATCGGCTTGGGTCCACAGAAGGATCCAAACCCGCCTGCACCAGCTCGTCCCGGCTGACCCGGGTCCACCCTTCCTCCGAGACCAGGAGCTTGACCGCAGGACGGCTCGCCAGACCCCACTGCACCGCACGCCGCTCCTCGGCCATTCCGAGCGCCTGCCGCAGCTTCCGCCGCACCCCCTGCGGCGGCGACGGCGAGACCGCCTGCCCAAACCCGGCCAAGAGCGCCGAGGAGGCCTGCACCGGCCCACCCGAAGGCGGGACCGCCAGCCCCTGGGCCTGCACCCCAACTGCCCCGGGCTGCACGCTCACCGGCCCGTGCCAGCGCCTCGCCCCCGACAGCTCCCACTCCTCAAGCCAGTACGAAGCACCAGCAACCGGCGAGGAGTCCCACCAGGCGTACGACCGACCCGCGGTCAGCGCCGTGCCCGCGCCTGCGAACAGTGCGGAGCCCGCCACCAGCGAAGGCGTGACCCGGATCCGCTGGCCATCCACCTCCCGGTAGACGTGGAACCCCAAATTGTCCACCTCGAAACCAGTCCGCCACGACACCAGCACCCCACGGCCCGGGTACCAGGTCGCATCCAGCGAGGCCATCTCCACGAGCGTCGGAGCGTTTTGAACCTCCGCACCGACCGTCGCCGGCGCATTCATGCTGTTGTACTCGGTGCCGACCCAACAGGCATCACGAGGGACATTGGAGATTCTGACTTCGTCGAGGATGCCGTTGAGAAATTCGCCACTGGTATCATTTCCTAACCAGAGTTGGTAATTCGACTGCACTGGGGCGGTGGTTCCAGTCCCACTCGTCCACGAACCGGTCTGTGAGTTCCCATTGAGATAGAGGGCCGCGGAACCTGCAGTCCCGAAGGTGTACGTGGCTGCCACGTTGTACCAGTTCCCTGTGGCAAGGACGTTGCCGCTTTCAAAGACTTGGTAGGCGCTACCGTTATAGTAGTTGAAGGACAGCTTAGCAGCGTCCGCCTGGAACGCATAGTTTCCATTGCAGCAGCCGCCGTCAGAATCACCTTTGATCAGGAAGGTTGACCAGCCCGACACACTACTAGGTCGAACCCAAGCCGACAAGGTTATGGAATTGCCGGTCCCGAAGTCCAACACGCTGCCTGTTCCAGGATCTGTGATGCCGATATGACTGCCCGAAATAAACTGGACGTTTCCATCGATGATCTGTGGCGTGGCATTGAATGTGGGACTGCCGGTAACGGTGCCGTCAAGGCCGGTGTTGGCAGTGGAGTTCTTGATAGGCGCAGATGTTTCCTTCAGATGCCACACCCCGACGTACCCGTTACTCCACACCCCGGTCGGGTTGGCAGTGGCCGTTGTGATCGCCGAGTTGCCGTAGTACATGTAGATGGTCTTGTTGCCGCTGCCGTGAGAGAGGGTGGGGATCCGGACCCAGGCGATCACGGTCCCCCCGCTAGTACCTCCGTCGTACTTCTCGATCTCGTGGTCGAGGGTGCAGGGCGCAGGGTTTCCGGAATCCGTGCAGATGGCAGAATCCTCAGCCCGGAAGATGATGTCGTTGCCGCTCGCGTTTTGAACGTGCCCGCCGTTGGCGGCGGTCTTCAACGTGGCGTCGGTGTAGGACACCAGGATCGGGAAGCTTGACACGGTGGATCCGCAGCTCGACGGCGTCATTGCGTCGCTAATGGTGATCGGTCGGCGGTACTGGAACAATCCAGATGGAAACCACAACGCGACTATTCGCCGTGAATCTATCTTTGCCGAGTTCGTTCCGGAGTTATTCGAGAATCTGCCTTGGATTGTGTGAGCTGCCGCGGCGAGAGTCTCAGCCCAGGCGGTGGCCGCGCTATTAGCACCCGTAGAGCTATTCGCACTGCCCCGTGAGTTAGTTCTTTCGTTAGTGTCTACTTTTGTTCCATAGCATTCACCGTAGTAACTTGATGATGTGCCGTATCTCTTTGTTCCCATGGCCACGACCAGCAACTCGCGGCCATCGGTCGTAGTCCTGCTGATGGTCGCCTGAGCATCGTCGACCAAACTGGATGAGGTCGTTGAGACCTGAGTATCTGAGGAGACGGTGTCCAAAAGAGTGGAATCGGCAAACATCAGGATGCCGAGCTGCCTGCGATGAACCGTTACAGTGCCCGCCACATTAGCCGCAAACCTCCCCTTGACTGTCGTGGAGGAGGCGGAGAGGCTCAAGGCCCATACCGTGAAAATGCTGTCGGACTCATCACTAAAATGACCTGATTTTTCAGCTTGGCCATAATCCGTTCCACCGATGTTTATAGCGGCCTTCTTCCCGTTGGTCCCTTCAGTCGCCCCGCTATTGGAGATGTTGTAGAGGATGAGGGCCTTGCTGGTGCCGGGGGGCGTAAAAGTGAACGAGGCGGCAGGATCGTCACCCAAAGATGTGCTCGAAGTGGTTTGAGTAGTTGAGCTGTCGATATATTGAAATGCGTTTCCATCCAGAATGTATATCAACAGAACTCTGTTGCTAATCGTTACAGTAACACCCGAAGCTTTGCTCGCGAATCTTCCCTTAATGGTATGAGAGCCGGAGGCCAGAGTCCCTATCCAAAAGACGGTGTTACGAGCACAATAATTGACGTCATAAGGCGAATCCCAGCTATTGGCCGTATCCGCAGCATCCACGCTGATTGCATTTTGCATCCCATTACCGGACATACTGACACCATGAACATTGTTCGCCTGATAGATGACGAGCACCGTCTGGGAGGCGGTCAAGCTGAATGTCTGGCTTGCCTGGGTATCATCCTGTAAAGAAGTCGATGTGGTCGTTACCGCTGTAGACGAGGTCACAACGTACTTGCTGTTGAAGGTCAGAAGCGTACTTCCTGGAGCCGCCGGAAACCACAACGCGACTATCCGCCGTGAATCTATGACTGCTGTGTTCGTTCCTGTGTTATTCGAGAATCTGCCCTTGATCGTGTGACTTGCCGCCGCCAAGCTCTCAGCGTAAGCCGTGGCAGCACTATCAGCGCCGGTTGATCCAGCACCACTAGAGCCTCGTGAGGAAGCTCTGTCGTTGGCGTTTACTTTGATCCCGTAGCATTGACCGTAGTTATTCGACGCCGTGCTATACCTTTTTGTTCCCATCGCCACGACAAGCAGCTCACGAGCATCGGTCGTGGTCCTGCTGATGGTCGCCTGGCCATCGTCCACCAGGGTGGATGAGGTGGTAGTGACCGCGGTGTTCGAGGTGACGTTATTGTCCAACAGGGTGGAATCGTCAAACAGCAAAACACCGAGTTGTCTGCGATTGATCGTTACAGTGGCCGCCACGTTGGCCGCGAACCTTCCCGTCACCGTCGTGGATGAGGTGGAGAGGCTCAAGGCCCAGGCGGTAAAAACGCTGTCAGCGAAATTAGCAGTACCTGGTGATTCTTCCGCTTGACTGTAATCCGCTCCACCGATGCTTATCGCGGCCTTCTTGCCTTGGTTACTTTCAGTCGCCCCCGAATTGGAGATGTTGTAGAGAACCAGGGCCTTACAGGAGCCGGAGGGTGTAAAGGTGAACGATGCCGCAGGATCGGTGCCCAGGGTTGCGCTGGCGCTGGTTGAAGTGGTTGGGTCATCATCGTATAGAAATGTATTTCCATTCAAGATGTAGATCAGTAACACCCGGTTGCTCACAGTTACCGTATTACCCGACGACAAACTCGCAAACCTTCCTTCAATCGTGTGGGAGCCCGAACCTAAGGTCCCTATCCAAAAGACCGTATTACGCACCACCGCGTTTGCCTGGAAGGGCGAGTCATTACTTACAGCATAATCCGTACCATCGATTCCTATTGCATTCTGCATCCCCTGATTGATCATCGTTTCGCCATACGCATTATTCGCCTGATACATGACAAGCACCGTCTGCGAGGCGCTCAAGCTGAACGTCTGGCTTGCCTGGGTATCATCCTGCAAAGAAGTCGATGTGGTCGTTACCGCCGTAGACGAGGTCACAACGTACTTGCTGTTGAAACTCAGAAGAGTGGCGACAGGGGTGCTCAGACTGATGGTGTTCGAGTTTCCGCTCGTCCCGTTCCCGTTGTACGCCCTCACCCGGTAGTAGTAGGGGGTGCTGGAAGCAATGTTGGAGCTGACCGAGTACGTCAGGACGTTTCCCACATCCAGGTTGCTGTAGCCGGTCACGAACGAGGTGAAGCCGCTGTCGGTGGCGACGTCGAGATGGTACCCGGTCGCCCCTGACGAGGCGTTCCAGTTCGCTGAGAAACTGTACGGTCCGGATGTTGGTGGCGGCGGTCGCGACGGGCGCAGGAGGAGGGGCGGGAAACCACAACGCTGCTATCCGACGAGAATCTATCATCGCTAAGGTCGTGCCTGTGTTGTTCGAGAATCTACCCTTGATTGTATGGCTCGCCGCAGCCAAATTTTGAGCATAGGCTGTGGCCGCGCTATCAGCACCTTCTCCAGTTTGCATTTGTGTAAAAGAGCAGGAGCCGCGTGAGTTAGCCCGATCGGTACCGTCTAGCATGATTCCGTAGCATTCGCCCTCGTCACTTGAATATGAAGTTACGCTCCACCTCTTTGTTCCCATCGCCACGACGAGCAGCTCACGGGTATCGCTTGTCGTCCTGTTGATGGTGGCCTGGGCGTCGTCGACCAGACTGGATGACGTCGTTGTGACCTCAGTGTCTGAATTGACGAGGTCCAACAGCGTAGTATCATCAAACAGCAGGACGCCGAGCTGCCTGCGATTGACCGTGACAGTGCCCGTGTTGTTGACCGCAAACTTTCCCAGGACCGTCGTGGACACGGCGGAGAGGCTCGTGGCCCACAGGGTGAAAACGCTGTCGGCATAATCAGGAGCACTGGCTGATTTCTCAGCCTGGCTGTAGTCCGTTGAACCGACTCTTATGGCGGCCTTTTTCCCATAGCCGGCTTCGGTCGCCCCGCTGTTGGCGACGTTGTAGAGGATCAGGGCTTTACAAGACCCAGAGGGCGTGAAGGTGAACGATGCTGAAGGATCGTTGACGAAAGTAGCGCTGGTCGTGGTCTGGCTAGTTGGATCATCATCGTATAGAAACGCATTTCCATTCAAAATGTAGATCAGCAGGACCCTGTTGCTGACGGTTGCCGTGGAGGAGGCTGTGTTGCTCGCAAACCTGCCCGTGATCGTGTGAGAGCCGGAACCCAAAGTCCCTATCCAAAAAACGGTATTGCGAGCAACGTAAGTGCTGTCCCAGGGCGAGTCCCAACTCTTGGCGACATCCGTACTATCCACGCTGATCGCATTCTGCATGCCGGTGGCGGGCATGGCGATGCCATAGAGGTTATTTGCCTGATAGATGACGAGCACCGTCTGGGAACCGGTCAAGCTAAACGTCTGGCTTGCCTGGGTATCATCCTGTAAAGAAGTTGATGTGGTCGTTACCGCTATCACGGAGGTGACAACATACTTGCTGCTGAAGGTCAGAAGAGTGCTGACACCGGTGGTCAGGTTGATGGTGTTCGAGTTTCCGCTGGTCCCGTTCCCGTTGTACGCCCTCACCCGGTAGTAGTAGGTGGTGTTGGGGGCAATGTTGGAGCTGACCGAGTACGTCAGGACGTTTCCCACATCCAGGTTGCTGTAGCCGGTCACGAACGAGGTGAAGCCGCTGTCGGTCGCGACGTCGAGCCGATACCCGGTCGCCCCCGCCGACGCGTTCCAGTTGGCCGAGAAACCGTACCACTGGATGTTGGTGGCGTCGGTCGCGACGGGCGCAGAGGGGGGGACGGGAAACCACAACGCGACTACCCGCCTGGAAGTCACGTACTCCGCGGTCGTACCCGCATTGTTGCCGTATCTACCTCGCACCGTGTGGGCCGCCGCTGCAAGCGTCTCCGCCCAGGCCGTCGAGGAATTGCTTGAATTTTGAGCGATGGCTCGAGGAGAGGTTCTTGATTTCGTCCTATCGTTCGTGTCGACTTGGATGCCATACGCCAGGCCAGTTGTCGACGAAGCCTGATAATCCGACCCTCCAGTAGCAACCACCAGGAGTTCTCGCGTATCGGCGGTTGTTCTACTGATGAGAGCCTGGGCATCGTTCACGGGATAGAGAGAGGTTGTGTTGACTGAAGTGCCACTGGTTACGTAGTCAGCCAGAGTGCTGTCTGCAAACAGAAGCACACCCAGTTGGCGCCGCGAGATCGTAACCGCCGTAGAGCTACCAAAACGTGCTGCAAACGTGCCCTGCGCCGTATACGATGTTGCGGTAAGCGCCGCATAGTGCAACGTGAATACGTTGTCCGAGTAAGTCTCGCCGGCAGTAGCGCCAGCGCTCTTTATAAGTTGGGAATAGTTGGTGCCTCCAAGATTTATGGCGGCATATTTGCCGTTTTGATTTTCAGTCGAACCATAGGAATTGCCCACGTTATAGAGAATGAGGGCCTTGCAAGCACCGGAGGGTGTAAAGGCCTGGGTGGCATTCGGGTCATTGACAAGGGTGGCACTGGTAGTAGTTTGTGCTGTGCTGTTATCTATATACCCATACGCATCGCCGTCCAGGATGAGAATCAGTAAGACCCGTTCGTTTATGGTGACAGTGGAGGCGGTATTTGCCGCAAATCTTCCTTTGATGGTGTGGCTACCCGCTCCCAATGTGCCGATCCAAAAGGTCGTGGCTCCATCGGCACCATTAGCAGCATAGGGTGAGTTCCAGGTGTTGGCATAGTTAACGGTATCGACGTTTATGGCAATTTGTTTGCCCGTTGCAACCTCAGTTGAGCCGCTATTATTGAAAGCGCTATAAATCACGAGAACTGTTTGGGTGGCTGCGAGACTGAACGTTTGAGATGCCTGGGTATCATCGGCTAAGCTTGTAGTAGCATTCGTTACTGCCGTCGACGAAGTCACAACGTACTTGCTGTTGAAGGTCAGGAGAGTGCCGCCGATATCGGTGGTTAGGTTGATGGTGTTCGAGTTTCCACTGGTCCCGTTCGCGTTGTACGCCCTCACCCGGTAGTAGTAGGTGGTGTTGGGGGCAATGTTGGAGCTGACCGAGTACGTCAGGACGTTGCCCACGTCCAGATTGTTGAACCCGGTCACGAACGAACTGAAGCCGCTGTCGGTCGCGACATCCAACTGATACCCGGTCGCCACTGACGAGGCGTTCCAGTTGGCCGAAAAGCTGTACGGCAGGATGTTGGTGGCGGCGGTCGCGACGGGAGGACACGCTAGTGCGGCAGGCTTAATCGGCACAGCACCGATAGCCCAGGTATCCGATCCCGAAGCAGTCCATGACATAGTGACCGTTGCAGCTCCGGGCTCGCTGCTCCCGCCACCATAGATACTGCCACTACCCGTATTCCAGCGTTGTGTTTGATTTGCACCTACTGTCAGAGGCCAATAGTGATTCACTGTGTCAAAAACTAATTCGCCAGAAGCAGACGATACATTTACGGATGGTGCGGCGCTAGTGCCATTGGCGCCAGCAAAGGTCCCTAACGGAACGCTCTGGTCTACCCCGGTGAAAGTCATGACACCGACCACAGCCCCAGTGTTAGGAGCCGTTGAAAAGGTAACGACGACATTCGCAGTGCCCGTGGCGGGAGCCACCAATTGGTATATCCATGTTTTTTGATAAGCAGCGGCCGTTGCTGTGCCAACAAGTGAGAGGGCGACACCGCCGTATGTAACACCCGATACAGCTACAGTTCCACTAGATACAGCTCCACTAATACCGACGAGCATCAGGCGACCTGTGCCCGACGTGGTGTGGGACACCGTGACGGGCGTACCCGTCCCCGTACCGCTCGTTACGGTATCAACCGCGATTCCGGGCCCGGCGCACACGGTCGTCAGACTGATGGTGTTCGAGCTTCCACTGGTCCCGCCAGTGTTGTAGGCCCTCACCCGGTAGTAGTAGGTGGTGTTGGGGGAGATGTTGGAGCTGACCGAGTACGTCAGGACGTTGCCCACATCCAGGTTGCTGTAGCCGGTTACGAACGAGCCGAAGCCGCTATCGGTGGCCACGTCGAGCCGATACCCGGTCGCCCCCGTCGACGTGCCCCAATTGGCCGAAAAACTGGTCGCCCCAATGCTGGTGGCGGCGGTCGCGACGGGCGTGGAAGGAACGGTGGTCAGGCTGATGGTGTTCGAGTTATCGCTGACCCCGGTCGCGCTGTACGCCCTCACCCGGTAGTAGTAGGTGGTGCCGGCGCTGAGGGAGGTGACCGGGTATGTCAGGACATCGCCCACGATGAGGTCCCGGTAGCCGGTCACGAACGAGGTGAAGCCGCTGTCGGTGGCCACGTCGAGCACATACCCGATCGCCCCCGCCGACGCGTTCCAGTTGGCCGAGAAACTGGTCGCTTGGATGTCAGTCGCGGCGGTTGCGACGGGCACAGGAGGTGGGGAGCCTGGTCTAAGAGCAAGGATATGCGATGTGCCCTGCGCTGCGGCTGATTCCCTATTCGTCACATTGCCGCTTGCTCCCGCGGGTGAAACGGCTTTGTAGGCGGCAGAGATGGAAATGTCCGTGCCAGTCGTGTTGCGATACTGAGCGCCGCCTGCGTTCGCCCACCCGGCAGTTTGTAAACTCCAGGTCGGTCCCGTTGCCAACGTGCAACCCCAAACGGCGATGACCCATGCTCCGTCGGTATTCGTTGTGATGCCAGTAATCGTGACGTTATAAGGGCTTGCTGGAGCGGCATAGTTGCCAACCACTTGAGCAACATCCAGCGGAGTTGTTGGGTCAACTCCTCTGAAAACGTGCATGATGGCGGAAAGGCCGGCTGTCCCGCTGGCAATGCTGATGCTTGGGTTCGCGGTCCAGGTGCCATTGAAGGCACAGTAGAAGATTCCAGTGGTGAGAACTATGCCTCTTTGAGACGCTGTTAAGCTGGTCCAGGTTTGGCCTCCCGTTTCACTTATAGAGATAGTTGTATTGAGGCGATATGCCCCTATTAATAGGACGAAATCGCCGGCCTGCATGGCCGGGGGAGTTACGGCAACCGGGCCTGGGCCTGCCTGAGCGCCGTTGTCCGCCGGGCGAGATGCGCTTCCCACGTAGCTGATCGCGGCATGCGCTGACCGAGTGGGAAGGATCAAGATACAAAGCATCACAACAAGAAGGAGGAAGATCTTCGGCGGCGCGAGAGAAAGCGTGGTCTTGCTGGTCTTCCTGCGGCTCCTCGACGATGGGCCCCGCCCCACGAGATGGTCATCGCGAGTCCTGGGTTCGTCCGACGCTTCAGGCCTGCCGGCGGCTTCGAACGGAGCGAACCGCGACGGCGTATGCACCGGCGTTTGCCGCACGGCCCCTGGTTGGGGCCCTCTCTCACGGGTACACGTCTCCCGCAGCTCCACGTTGAAACGAGTAAGCACGGAGTGTGCCACGTCCCGCACCTGCAAAAAACGGGGCGACTTGAGATCGACGCGACCCGACACTACCGCGCGGTCCCCGCGAGGGGAGCCCCGATCGAGCGCTTTCACGGTCCGGTCCGGGTTTCGCAAGCCCTTTCTCCTCAATAACAAGCTTACCATCGGGGTCAGAATGCCTGGCCGATCCTGAGACACAGCGCTATCAATGGGTTACGGTCATCGGGGAACCCCGTCGTCGCCCGCGAATGCCGCTGCGCGTCACCCGACGAAAGACTCGGTGCCGTGCCACGGAACTGCTTGTGGTGCCGAGGGATCGGTGCGTTTCACGCGCCCCGCAGTCGAGCGCAAAACCATCCTAGGAGACGACCCACAGCGGTCTGGGTGAGGGCCGGCGCTTTGGCGCGCCGCGCCGCCGGGTTTAGCGCCCATCCAACATTGTGCAGACCTATCTCAACGCCTCAACGTCGTGGTCGGATCGCCGAACAGGATCCAGGTGCGGCGGACGTCCATGTCGGAGGCGGCCGCTTTCGCCGCCCGCGTCGCGTCCCCGAGGGTGATCGGGGTGCCGGAGAACAGCAGCCGTACGAGCGCCTCGTCGATCGGGACCTGGTCCTTCGACTCGGTGAGTCCCGAGGAGGCCCAGACGGCGACCGCGCCCCCGGCCGGCGCCGCTAGGAACGCCTCCGCCAGGCTCGCCTCGAACGGGTCGTGGAAGAAGCCGGTCAGGCAGGTCATGCTCACCACCAGCCCGTAGCGGTCGTTGTCCAGCGCGCGGGCCTCAGCCGCCGTCACCCAGTAGCCCCCCCACGCGTTCACCGTCCCGTGCCCAACGTAGTTGATCAGCGTCTGCCCGAGATCAATTCCGTTCATGAGCTGGAGCTTCGCGGCCCCGTCCCCGAGCTGCCCGCGGTCGACCTCGACCACCCACACCGTGGACGGCAGCACCGCCTTGACCTGTCCGGTCAGGCCCTCGAAGTCGTTGTCCTTGTCGTTGGCATCCGCCACCAGCAGCACCCGGCCGAGCTTCGCACTCCCCTCATACGCCACGATCTTGCCGACCACGGTCGTCGCCTCCCACAAGGTCTGGACGGGGATGCGCCCGACCGGGATGTCGGCGATCCCGTCCCCGTCAAAGTCCGCAAACCAGTCGTCCGAGGCGGTCTCCAGGTACTTGGTGTCCACCAGCTTGGTCGGCACCAGGTCGAGGTACCCATAGCCGAGGTAACTCCTGGGGTCGTAGCTGGCATCCCCCACCAGCAGCAGGTCGCGCGGCGGCCGCGACCAGGTGTCCTTGGCACACGCCAGCAAGTCCCGAATCGCCTGCGGGCTCTTCGCCCCAAAGGAGAACTCGTCGTAGACGCTCTCCACGTCCACCACAGCGACCTTGAGCCCCTGACTCTCCCGCAACGCCCGCAAGGGCTCAACAGAAGGCAGCAGCGAGCGATGGGCGATGATGAGCAGGTCCGCGCCCTCCCCGGCCGCGTGCCACGCCGACGGCCGGTTCGCCACCACCCCCACCGGATGACGAACGGCGCCGGTCCCGACCGCCAGCAGGGTCCGCATCCCGGGCTCAGGTACACCCACCGTGGCCCGGTAGGCCTCACCCTCCTTGACGACCTCCACAGGCAGCGCCTGCACCGCCCACGGGTCGGTGATGTCCACGACCCGGACCTGGGAGCTTCTAAACCCCCCGATCGTGACCTCCTGGTACCCCCCGAGGCTGAACTCGAGCGCCTCCCCATCGGCATCCCAGGTGTGCTGGTAGCGCACCCGGATCGACTCAACCGCGCTGACGTCCCCCTCGCCACCCTCCGCCGCGAGGGTGACCTGGTTGTCACCCTCACTGACCATCCCTGTCCCCAAAGGCACGACCACCTCGCCGACCACCATCTCCGCCCAGGCCATCGTCCCCACCCGGACGCCGTTGAGCTCCACCCCGACCCGGTGGCCACCGGCTGTGAGCCCCTGCAGGCGCACGACCAGCTCGCCCGGGCCGGACTGATCCACGTGCTGCACCCGCACGCTCTGGCTCACCGGCGTGGTCGTGACCACGGCGCCGAAGAAGTTCTCCGCATCCCCGTTGAACAGCGAGGGGATGTACACGGTCCGGTCCGCCCGCTCGACCTCGTACGGGAAGCTCGCCGGACCCGGCGCCCACTGCCCGCCTCCGACCGCCTCCCGAATGCGCAGGCCTTCCCCGGACCCGACGACCAGCCAGTACACCCGTGCAGCCGTCGAAGGGGTGTCCAAACCCTCGCCGTAGAACTCGATCCCGTCCCCGGAGGCAAACACCCCGTGCTGCTTCACATCCACCAGGATCGGTGCCTGCAGGCCGTCCACAAACAGCTGCAATCGGCTTGGGTCCACAGAAGGATCCAAACCCGCCTGCACCAGCTCGTCCCGGCTCACCCGGGTCCACCCTTCCTCCGAGACCAGGAGCTTGACCGCAGGATGGCTCGCCAATCCCCACTGCACCGCACGCCGCTCCTCGGCCATTCCAAGCGCCTGACGCAGCTTCCGCCGCACCCCCTGCGGCGGCGACGGCGAGACCGCCTGCCCAAACCCGGCCAAGAGCGCCGAGGAGGCCTGCACCGACGCACCCGAAGGCGGGACCGCCAGCCCCTGGGCCTGCACCCCAAATGCGCCGGGCTGCACGCTCACCGGTCCGTGCCAGCGCCTCGCCCCCGACAGCTCCCACTCCTCCAGCCAGTACGACGCACCAGCAACCGGCGAGGAGTCCCACCAGCCGTACGATCGACCTGCGGTCAGCGCCGTGCCTGCCCCTGCGAATAGTGCCGAGCCCGCCACCAGCGAAGGCGTGACCCGGATCCGCTGACCATTCACCTCCCGGTACACGTGGAACCCCAAATTGTCCACCTCGAAACCCGTACGCCACGACACCAGCACGCCCCGGCCGGGGACCCCGGTGGCCTCCAGCGAGACCATCTCCACCAACGTCGGCGCATTGGCAGCCTGCACACCCACCGTGGCCGGCGCATTCATGCTGTTGTACTCGGTGCCGACCCAGCAGGCGTTTCGGGCGACGCTGGAGATGCGGACCTCGTCAACGAAACCGTTAAGGTGCACATCGAGACCATCGTGGCCAATTCGTGTAGGGAGTGGCAGATCGACGTCGTAGTGGGCGCCGGAGTCAGAGGCTTCGACGGAACCATTCAGGTAAAGCGCGCGGGCCCCGGAAGCCGCCTGATCGAATGTGGCCGCTGCGTAATACCACTGCCCCGCCGCCAGGTGCGTGGTGCTACTAAGGTTGCCACCCCTGCCGGCGGCGTACCCCCAGCCGAGCGCCAGACACGGGTACGTACACCCATACGTTGTGTCATAGTTGGCATACAAGCCGACCCAATCCATTGTCCCCGGAAATTCACGGTATTTCGTCACTATGCCTGGCCATACAGGGCTGACCAGGTCAGCGCTCAAGTAGAACCAGGCTTCCAGCGTGAGTGACGAGTTTGCCGTGAGCGTTCCGTCATTGAGAATAAGTACGCCGCTGGAACCGTCGAACCCGTCAGCACCATCGATCTTTTCCGTGGCCGGATTCTGGTTCACGCCAGCGGACGCTGTCCCCGTATACCCGCTGGACGTCGAGTCAGCCACCGTTCCACCGCTGGTCTCATGCAGATGCCAGACCTCGCGGAACCCGTTGCTCCACACCCCGGCAGCATTCTGGGTGGGCGTTGTGATCTTTGAGTTACCGTAGTACATGTAGATTGTCGTGGCGGCGTTGTAGACGAGGGTGGGGATCCGAACCCAGGCGACCAGCTCCCCGGTGGTCGGAACGTACTTCTCGATCTCATGGTCCAGCGCCGTGACGCCGTCCGCAGCGCGGAAGACGATGTCGTAGCCGTTGTTGCTCTGAACGTTTCCGCCGTTGGACTTGCTCTTCAGGGTCGCATCGGTGATCAGGACGGGCACCGGGAAGTCTGTGAGATTGCTCGAGGCAAGCAGCCGGCGTCATCGAGTCCGGGATGGTGATCGGACGCCGGTAGGCATACGCGGACACCGCCTGCTCACCATTGACCGTGACGTAGGTGGCCGGCGCGCTCTGGTTGTTGTACTCGGTACCGATCCAGCAGGCATCGCGAGCGACACTCGAGACCCGCACCTCATCGATGTCTCCGTTGAGCCAGTTCGCCGTGCTCGCTCGCGCCCCGATCCTGAAGGGCGCGGTGTTGTCGACAATCGTTCCGGTAAAACTCCCGGGGGTCATATCCAGGTTGCCATTCAGATACACGGAGGCTAAATGGGTTGTCGTGTTTAGGACGCCAGCCGCGTGATACCACGTGCCGAGGGTGAGAGTCTGCGTAGTCCCAGAAAACGTGGATTGGGCGCCATTGTACAAGAGCAAGTCGACATGGGGGTTGGTGGCATTATACCGTATGTAGTAGCCCTGGTTTGTGGTAGTTCCGTCCTTGGCGGCTATGACTCCTGTGGCGCTGGTAGTCATCCTGAACCAACCCTCGACGGTCAGGTCGCCAGTTGGGTCAAGCCCGACCTGCGACACATCCGCGATATACAGGTTCTGTAAGTTGGCACTGACGAAGTTGGCTGCACCATCGACTTTGCCCCCCGCGATGAGCGTCGGCTGGCTGGTGTAGGGGGTGAGGTCGTTGCCGTTGTTGGTGGAATCGATTCGGTTGGCGGTGGTGGCTTCGCTCAGGTGCCACACGCCCTGCCAGCCGTAGCTCGTATTCCACACCCCGGTGGGGTTGGCAGTGGATGCCGTGATGGCCGCGTTGCCGTAGTACATGTAGATCGTTGTCGCGGCGTTGTGAACAAGGGTCGGGATCCGGACCCAGGCGACCAGGGTACCGGTCGAGCCATCGTACGTCTCGATCTCGTGGTCGAGCGTGCAGGGCGCGGGGTTTCCAGAATCCGTGCAGATGGCTGAATCCTCAGCCCGGAAGATGATGTCGTACCCGTTCGAGTTTTGAACGTGCCCGCCGTTTCCGACAGTGCTCAGCGTGGCGTCGGTGAACGATACCAGGATCGGGAAGCTCGTGAGGCTCGAGGAACAGCTCCCCGGCGTCATTGCATCGCTAATGGTGATCGCTCGGCGGAAATTGAATAAATCGGAAGCGGTAATCAGACTGATGGTGTTCGAGTTTCCGCTGGTCGCGCCCCCGTGGTACGCCCTCACCTGGTAGTAGTACGTCGTGTTCGCGGAGAGGTTGGTGTTGACCGAGTATGTCAACACGTTTCCCACATCCAGATTGTTGTAGCCGGTCACGAACGAGCTGAAGCCGCTGTCGGTGGCGACGTCGAGGTAATACCCGGTCGCCCCCGTCGACGCGTTCCAGTTGGCCGAGAAGCTGGTCGTCAGAATGCTTGTGGCGGCGGTCGCGACAGGAGGACACGGTAGTACGGCAGGCTTGATCGGCACCCCTCCGATAGCCCAGGAATTCGATGCAGCAGTCCATGACATGGTGACCGTTGCAGCTCCGGGCTCGGTGCTCCCGCCACTATAAGTACTGGCACTACCCGTCTTCCAGCGCTGGGTCTGATTTGCACCTACTGTTAAAGAGTTATAGTGATCCACTGTATCAAAAACTAATTCGCCAGAAGCAGACGATACATTTACGGATGCTGTGCCGCTATTGCCATTGGCGCCAGCAAAAGTCCCTAACGGAACGCTCTGGTCTACCCCAGTGAAAGTCATAACACCGACCACACCCCCGCCGGCAGGAGCCGTTGAAAAGGTCACGACGACATTGGCAATGCCCGTGGCGGGAGCCACCAAACTGTAGATCCATATTCCTTGATAAGTAGAGTACTTTGCTGTGCCAACACGTGAGAGGGCGACACCACCGTACGTAACACTCGATACATCTATGGCTCCACCAGATGAAGCTCCGCCAATACCGACGAGCATCAGGCGGTCTGTGCCCGACCCCGTCGTAAAATTGGATACTGTTATAGGGGAAGTAGTGCCTGTGGCGGGGGTCGCTACGGAGTCAACCGCGATTCCGGTCCCGCCGCACACGGTCGTCACGCTGATGGTGTTCGAGTTCCCGCTGGTCCCGCCAGTTGTGTACGCCCTCACGCGGTAGTAATAGGTGGTGCCGGCGACAATATTGGAGCTAACCGAGTACGTCGTCACGTTGTTCACGTCCAGACCGTTGTAGCCGGTCACGAACGAGCCGAAGCCGCTGTCGGTGGAGACGTCGAGGTAATACCCGGTCGCCCCCGTCGACGCGGTCCAGTTAGCCGAAAAGCTGGTCGCCAGGATGCTGGTGGCGGCGGTCGCGACGGGGGCAACAGGAACAGTGGCCCCCTGCCCTTCGGCGCTCAACGCCGTCTCGTCCCCATCCTCGTTCCTCGCCTTCACCTTGACGCCGTACGTGGTCGCGGGGGTCAGGCCCTGAAGAACCAGAGCATCGAGCTGCGCGTCGGTCATCCAGACCGCGGTGGCCGAAGGGTTCCCCGAAGCGTTGACCCACTTGTTGAGCCACGTTGAATCGTTGGGGCTCGTGGTCACAACCTGGACGGCGAAGTACGTCGTCGGACTGGACGAGGGGTTGCCGTTCTCGGCATTGGTTAGGTTCAATGTGGACGTGGTCGCTCCGCTCAGAGTGGGCGTGCCCGGCGTGTTGGCGGACGTGTAGGCAGAAGAAACGCTTGAAGCGGTGCCTGCGTTGGGCACCGAGTCCCTGGCGGTCACGGTGTAGCCGTAGCATTTGTTGGGCTGCAGGCCTGCGTCTGAGTATGAAGTGCCGCTCTGCCAGGCGCTTGACGTCCCGCCTGTTCCACCGTTCGAACCGCAGGCGGTGAAGGTAAATAGATACTGCACCGGTGTGCTGGGGTCCGAGGCGGTGGTGGCAGTCATGCTGATTTGCACGGCGCTGTCGTTCGTCGGCACCGTGGCAAATGTCATGGGGTTGGGGGTCGGAGGGGTGATGTCGGCGGCTATTTCGAGAGCAAACCCGCCAGCGGCGGAAGAGGTAGCCCACGAAGCAGAGGGAGTGGTATCTGCCACTGTGGCGTACCACTCGGCCTCGTGACCCGAGGCAGGGGTGCCATAATTGCCGTCATACAGCTCCGTGTATGAAGCTTTTGGGGTTGTTACTTGGTTCGCTGCATGCCCAAAGAAGGCAACTGGTCTGTTGTTGGCATCGGCGAAAGCCGAAAGTGTAACTGTGAGATTAAGAGCTGTACCGGTATTTGTGGCGCTCTGCACAACAGCATCGGCGCCATTGGACCCGCTCGGCTTCATGCCCGTGAACGCAAGCATCGCCATACCCATTCCAGTAGAGGTTCCACTCAAGGTGACGGTGACAATTGCTGTGGAGGCCCCGCTCGTGACTAATGCCCGCCAGGCTTGGATACGCTTAAGTGTTCCGTTATAGAGCAGGCCGCCGGCAGTCCCAATCTCAGTAAAAGTCAATCCCGCCCCACTGACACCCGTTACAGTGGGCGCGGTCCCAGCGGTTTGAGAAGTGTTAGTGAAGCAGATGTAAAGAACGTTGTTAGAATACGCGGCCGATGGAAAGGCATAGGAACTCGCATCAAGAGTGTTGGTATAAGAGGTTCGCAGTGAAGCTGCGATACTGGCGTACGCAGGGGCGGAGGCGAAGAGGGCAAACACCGCAATCAGTGCCTTGGCGATCCGCCCCCCGTTGCCGCCGCTGTGGACCTTTCTCCCCTGCTGACATATTTCATTGTTCATTGGCAACAGGCACACATCCTCATGTGCTGGTCCCCGTGTCATACATATCTCCAACACGCCGACCCCGTTCTCATCCTCGACGCGGCGTGGGCCGCGGTCAGCAGGTCGCTGGCCCAGGCTTGGACCGAGACTTGAGCGCCGTGGCTCTGCGCCCCCCACCCTGTCCATTGGGTTCGCGGCCTGCGCGCCGCGGGGGCGTCGGGCCCGATGCAAGGTAGCGAGTACACCTCGACCCACCCGAGGCCAAACGGCAACACCGCGAGAGGAAGCACGAGAAGCCGGTGTCCCGACATCGGTTTCATACCGCACCCTCCAGGGGCGCCCATCTCAGCAAAGCAGGGCCCCTGACGCCGTCCCGGGGCAAGACGATGCACGCCCACGACTCGCTCCGCCTCGCGCGTCTACACCTCTCCCCTAGCTCCATCGTGAGAGAAGTAAGCACGTACCGTGCCATTTCTTGAACCTCGTGAAAAAGAAGGGGGTTCCGGGGCCTGCGATGAGGCGCAGCCCAGCGTGGGACGGGTGTCCCCCGCCGCAAGCCCCGAGGAAGCACACCCACCGCCGAACCCGGTGTCTGCAAGCCCTTTCTCCTCAATAACAAGCTTACCATCGGGGTTAGGACGGCTGACTGATCCTGAGAGACAGCGCCATCAATGGGTTAGGGTCACCGCAGAACGCAGCAGCCACGCGCGAATGCCGTTGCGCGTCACCCCACGAAAGGCACGGTGCCGTGCCACGGAACTGTTTGTGCTGGCGCGGGATCCGCGGGCGTCAGACCTCCGGGCCCCGCGGCGCGCAGCCATCGCAGCAGGCGGGCCGCAGCGGCCCAGGTGACAGCCAGCGCCCGGGCGCGCCCTGTAGCCGGGTCCACCGCGCGGCCGCCACGCTCGACCGCCACGACCCTGCCCAAGATCGCCGTTTCCTCCACGGGATCGTCGCGACCCTGTGAGGCGTCGCCACGCGGGATGAACACGAGGCCGCCGTCCGGCCGGTGCGCGACGCGTGCCACCCTGTGCGCGATGACGCCCCGCCCCACGCGGTACAGGATGACGTCCCCACGCCTGATCCCGACCGGCCGCGCCGGGGCGACCGTGATCGCCTCACCCTCCCGGATGGTGGGGTGCATGCTCCCGCCCCTCGCGCGGAAGCGCACGCTGTGACCCCGGCGCAGCAGGTCCGAGACGACATCCACGAACGCGGCGTCGGTGGGGTCGAGACAGCCCCGGCCGACCGCCCCGTCCCCGCTCATGCGCCCGCCGCCCACGTCTCGACGAACTCGACCACCTGAGCGTCCGGAGCGAATCGCAGCTCGTGGCAGGGGACCTCGGCGGCGAGGTCCGCGAAGAATGACAGGGTGAAATCCAGCCCGTCGCGGTCATGGAACGGTGGGAAGCCGCACGCGAAGAGCCGGGTCGCCGCCGCGGCGCCACGCAGCGGGTGCAGGCCGTTGGCCGCACCGTGCTCGAGGAAGAAAACACCCGCCAGCGGGGCGGATGCCGGCTCGGCGAGCGCCGCCTCGCCGTGCCAGGGCGTTCCGTACATCGTGAAGCTACTGCCGACGCGGCGCACGATGATCCGGTCGTCGCTCAGGACCTTAGCTCCGCGAACCCCATCCCAGAGCCTGGCCATGGTGGTCTTGCCCGCGCCGGACTGACCGACGAACAGCAGCCCGCGGCCCGAGGCGTCGGCAATGCCGCAGGCGTGGATCTCGGCGCCCCTGCCGCGCGCCAGCAGCCCCTGGACGATCAGCTCGTCCAGTGGGTACTCGAGTGGCCATAGGCCCTTGGCAGGCTGGAAACAGGTGCGTCGGAGCGTCACCTCGCCTGAGGTGAAGTCGGACTCGAAGGTCGCCTCCTTGTACGGCAGCGGGCCGAGGGCCGTGGAGGAAAACACGAAGCGGTGGCGCGTGCCCTCCCGGTAGAGCTTCCAGACGCCCCCGGAGTCGAACACGGGCTCGCCGGATGGGATCTCGACCTCGTCGCTGAAGCCCGCCGTCACTGTGATGTCGGGCGTTCCCCCTGGGACCAGGAACCTGGCCATGGCCTCGTCAACAGCCAGCACGAGATCGCGGCCACGGGCAGAGAGCGCGAGGCGCATGCCGGCGATGCTCAGGTGGAAAACTGAAGGGGTGCGTCTCGCGGGTCGGGCTGACTTGAGCGACAACTATGCGGTCCCAACTCGAGTGCAGGGGCGTGGGCCCCAGCCGGCCAGCGCCGCCCTCATGATGCGACGGCAGCGCACGGGGTCGGCGTCGTGCACTGGGGGTGCACGGGTCCGCTCGTGGCAGCAGTCTTGCAACCCCCCAGAACCGCTTCTTCCGGCTTGAGGTGGACACGTTTCATCGACGGCTTGGAGTAGCTCCGCCTGGCGTTGCTCTTCTTAATGCCGGGGGCCGTGCCCGTCATCCTCCGCCCCTCCCCCTACACATACATTGTAGAACAAACCAGTCCCAAACACTTCCGGGGCATCGCTGATCCCAAGAAGCTCGATCGCGCCCGCTTCAGGTGCCTGCAGCAACAACGACCCTTAAGTGCAACGCCCCCATGAGCAGTGCCATGGACCTGACGGGCTGCCGGACCTGAACCTGTCGCGAGTGCACTGGCATTTGGTGCGATGAAATTACTCAAGCCCAACGCTCGATAGCTGCAAAAGGCGATTCCCGCAGACTGACACTCCGGATCGTGTCGCTGTTCACAAACCGGCGTGTCACTCGCCACCGGTCCACGCCACCAGACGGCCGGGCAGCCGCTCGGCCAGCGGCGCCAGCAGTGTCGCGATCTGCCCCGCGGGCATCGGGGGCAGGTGGGCCAGCACGAGGTGGTCGCAGCGCAGCTCCGGGGCGAGGGCGACCCAATCGGAGAGGTGGGCGTGCTTGGCCATGCGCGCGGCCACCTTCCGGTTGCGCTCCAGGAAGGTGCACTCGACGACCGCCACCGCGGCGTCCAGCAGCCCCGGGTCCGCCACGAACGGCTCGGTGCTTCCGTCCGCCGCGTAGACGAGCACGGGCCGCTGCCCTCGCAGCCGGCGGAGCGCCCACCCCAGCGTCGCGATGCCATGGTCCACCGCAAACGGCACCGCGGTGCCGCCGGGCAGCTTGACTCGCTCCCCCGGCGTGACGCCGATGATCACGTCGTCCAGGCGCAGGCGCTTGCGCACCGACTCCATCCCCGGCATCACCGCCAGCGCCTGCCTGAGTGGGGCGGCCACGCTCTCGGGCACCACCAGCCGCGGCGGCTCCCCCTTGTGGAAACGGGCACGCAGGTTGAGGTAGGCCAGCACCCCGGAGAGGTGATCGAGGTGACCGTGCGAGAGCAGGACGACCGGCTGCGCCGCGATGGTCGGGCTCATCCGCCCCACGTCGAGCGCGACCCCGAACTCCGGGACCGCGAATGCGGTGGCGCGCGCCGCCACCGAGGTTCCGCGCAGCGTCACGCCGGCAACGCGAAGCTCCAGCTCCGAAGGAAATGCATCGCCGACAGTGCGCGGGAACCGGATCAGGGTCACCTTGCGGATTGTAGGACGTTCCAACACATTTGAGGCGCGACCGCCGGGCGCGCAATCGCATGCTCGATCGAACTGGAAGACGCTCGCGCGGCGCCCGAGCCCCACAAGAACCAGCACGCGAGGTCTCACGTGGGGCGCGACCGCCGGGCGCGCAATCGCATGCTCGATCGAACTGGAAGACGCTCGCGCGGCACGCGAGCCCCACAAGATGGGAGGGGCGCCAGCGGGGTTTACAATGCCGCGCCCGCGGCGCGCGCCGGTGCGCAGGGCCGTTTTCGGATGGGTCTCGGGTGCGGAGGTCGTCATGTGCGGCATCTTCGGCATCGTCTACTCGAGCGAGCGCCCCCTGGGCGAGGTCCTGACCGGGGCCGCGAACCGCCTCGCCTACCGCGGCTACGACTCGGTGGGTGCCGCGGCGATCCCCGCCGCCGGGGCAATCGATCTGCGCAAGGAGGTCGGCAAGGTCCGCGACGTGGCGGAGGAGCTGCACTTCGAGGAGCTCTTCGGGCTGCGCGGCATCGTGCAGCTACGCTGGGCCACGTTCGGCGCACCATCGGTCCCCAACGCCCAGCCGCACCTCGACTCCGACGGTACGCTTGTGGGCGCCCACAACGGCAACGTCGTCAACAACGCGGAGCTGCGCCGGCAGTTCATCGCCGAGGGGATGAAGGTGCGGGGTACCAATGACGGCGAGTCGTGCGTACACGCGGTGGAGCGCCACGTCAAGCGGGGCCTGGGCCTTCCGGACGCCGTGCGCGCCGCGTACAACGACCTCGACGGCGACTTCGCCTTCGTGGTCTCCGACCGCGAGCACAACCGCCTGGTGGCGGTGAAGAAGGGTTCTGGGCTGGTGGTGGGAATCGGCCCTGATTTCACCTGCTGCTCCTCGGATCTCCCGTCCATCCTGCCGCTCACCCGCAAGGTCATCCCGGTCGAGGACGGCGAGATGGTGGTCCTCGAGCCCGGCCGCGTGCGGCTGTTCCACGTCGCGGACGGCAGCAAGGTGATCCGGCCCGCCAAGGAGGTCTCCGACAAGATGGGTGCCGCCGAGAAGGGCGGCTACGACCACTTCATGCTCAAGGAGATCCACGAGCAGCCCGCCACCGCCCGCGAGCTGCTGCACCTCCTCGAGGCCTCCGAGTACCTCCCGCGCATGGTCGAGAAGCTGCGTGGAGCGGAGCGGCTCTTCCTGGTGGGCTCCGGCTCCTCCTACCACGCGTGCCTGATCGGCTCGACCTTCTGGTCGCGCCTGGCCGGCAAGCTGGCGGTCCCGGCGCTTCCGCACCAGTTCATCGAGCAGTACGGGCAGGCGCTGCGACCGGGCGACGTCGCGCTCTACGTCTCGCAGAGTGGAGAGACCAAGGACGTGCTCAACGCCGTCGGCTTCGCGACGCCGAAAGGCGTGGTGCCGCTCGGTCTCGTCAACGTCCTCGGCTCCACCCTCACGCGCAAGGTCCAGATCTACCTGCCGCTGGCGTGCGGCTGGGAGATCTCCGTCCCCGCCACCAAGACCTACACGAACCAGGTGATCGCCCTCATCGCGCTGGCGGCGGCCGTGGGTGGGCAACCGGTGGAGGAGCTGGACGCCGCACCCGCCTGGATCGAGCGCGCCATCGCAAAGACCGACGGCCCGATGACCGCCCTCGCCCACCAGTTCGTGGGATGCGACCGGCTCTTCATCCTGGGCTACGGCCTCGGCCACGGCGTGGCGCGGGAGGGTGCTCTCAAGTGCAAGGAGGTCACCGGCCTGCCGTGCGAGGGCATGTTCTCGTCCGAGTTCAAGCACGGTCCGCTCGCCATGGTCGAAGAGGACACGCCGGTGTTCTTCACCGCGCCGCCCTCGGGGGCCGAGATGCTCACCAACCACGTCACCGAGGTGACCGCCCGCGCCGGCCACGCAACCGTACTGGCCGCTGAGCACAAGGGGCTGCGCGCGGAGGCCTCGCGGTTCATCCCGCTGCCGGTGGGTAGCGATCTCGAGTACGCGATCGTGGGCGCGGTGCCGTTCCAGCTCCTCGGCTACCACCTCGCGGTGGCCAAGGGGATGGACCCCGACTACCCGCGCAACCTCTCGAAGACCCTCACGGTGGATTAGAGGGACGGTATCCCGTGGAGCGTTGTCCGCTTGCGCAATGAGCGCTCGGAGGATGGTTTTACCAGGACGGAGCGGCAACACACTATGGGCCACGAGAAACCGCGGGCGGTATCATGCGTCCGCACGGGAGGCACAGATGAAACGGTTGGCGTCCGATGCGGCCTTGGTTATCGGGCTCTTTCTGTTATCTGCTCAACACGTAGCCCTGGGCGCCGGGGCGCCGAAGGCGGCTGGCGATCGTGGGCGGGACGCTGGTGGACGGCACAGGGGCGACCCCGGTCAAGGACGCGGCGTTGGTGATCCGAGATGGGAGGATCGTCTGCGCGGGGACGCGCGCCTCGTGCCCCGTTCCGGCGGGGGTGGAGGTGATGGACATCTCGGGGATGTGGGTGACGCCGGGCCTGGTCGACGCCCACGTGCACTTCGCCCAGACCGGCTGGGCGGACGGCCGCCCTGACAGCCTCGACGTGCGCGATCGTTACCCTTACGAGCAGGTCCAGGCCGGTCTGCGCGCCCACCCGGAGCGGTTCTTCCGCTCCTACCTGTGCTCGGGCGTGACGGCTGTCTTCGACGTCGGCGGCTACCCGTGGACGTGGGACCTGCGTACCCGGACCGCGAACGATCCCGCCACGCCTCACGTCGCCGCGTCCGGGCCGCTGCTGTCCACTCTGGACTTCTGGCTCAACGTCCCCGGCGAGAGGCAGTTCATCTACCTCGCCGACGAGAAGTCCGCCCGCGAGGGGGTGCGCTACCTGGCAGCCAACGGCGCCGACGCGGTGAAGATCTGGTACATCCCGGTCAAGACCCGACCTGTCGAGGAGATGGCCGCTTTGGTCATGGCTGCGGGGGACGAGGCGCGCAAGGCCTGGTTGCCGCTGATCGTGCACGCCACGGCGCTTCACGAGGCGAAGGTGGCGCTGAAGGCGGGAGCCAAGCTGCTGGTGCACAGCGTGGACGACCAGCCGGTGGACGACGAGTTCATCGCACTTGCCAAGGCCAACGGCACGATCTACTGCCCGACGCTGACCGTGGGTTCCGGCTACCTGAGAATGTATGACGCTTTCCTCACGCGCAGGGCGCCCGTCGTGGACGATCCCAACGGGTGCGTGGACTCCGTCACGCTGGCGCACGTCGCCGAAACCGCCTCGCTTCCGAACGACCCAGCGCCCATTCAGCAGCGGATCGAGGCGAGGCGCGCCCGCGTGGTCGCCGCCCGCGCCGTGATGGCGGACAACCTCAAGCGGGTCCTCGCCGCCGGCATCCCTATCGCGATGGGTACCGACGCGGGGAACCCCCTCACGCTGCCTGGCCCTTCGGTGTACGCGGAGATGGAGGCGATGCAGGCCGCCGGGATGACGCCGATGGGTGTCCTGGTGGCCTCGACGCGAATCGGGGCGCTCACCCTGGGCGCCCTCGGCAAAGGCCTGGGCACGGTTCAGGCGGGCAAGGTCGCCGACCTCGTGGTCGTCGCGGCCGACCCCGCTGCGGACGTGGCCAACCTCCGGAAGGTGCGGTACGTGGTGCGGGGAGGTGTGGTGCACTCGATCGGGGAGCTGGGCGCGGCGGTCCGCTAGCGAGTGGCACGCCCACGCCCCGTTTCGCGGCCGACTCCGGCCTGGCGGACCAGCTAAGGTTATTGCGGCAGTGTCTCAAATTGTATCTGACCGCCACGTGGCATATGCTTTCTGCAACGGCAGCCCCGAGGAGGTCGGTCATGAACCATGGCACGCGCGGAATCGTGCGTCGGTTTCCCTCGGCGCTCGCGTGCCTGGGGGTTGTCCTCTGCCTCACTGCCTTTTCACTCGCGGTCCCTCAGCCGGCGGCGGCGGAGGACCTGGAGCAGAAAGGGCTGGCGCTGCTCGCCCGCGCGGCACAGCTGCAAGATCTCCTCGCCCCCGACACGGGGCCGTTCCGCCTGCGCGCCCACGTCAAGCTCCTCGGCCTGGTTGAGGGGACGCGAGAGGGTGAGTACGTCCTGTTGGCCGCCTCCCACGCGCAGTGGTTCGAGCAGGTGCGCTTCCCGGGCTACAGTGAGCTCGCTGGGGTCTACGACGGACAGGTCTGGCGCAAGCGCAACGTGATCGACAAGCCGTTCCGTTTCCACGAGGTCTCCGAGATGCTGAACCCGGCCAAGCACCTGAGGCTTTCCCCCAACGCAGAGATCAAGAAGCTCTGGCAGAAGGACGTTGGCGGCGTCAACGCGTTCTGCATCGAGGTCTCCCCCACCGCCGACCTCTGGCAGAAGGACACCGCCGGAAAGGCGGCAATCAGTCCGGTGGGGATCAGCAAGGACAGCCAGGCCACGCTGTGCTTCGACCCCGCCACGGGCGCGCTCCTCAGCGTTGCCTACTCGAACTCGCTGCCGCGGTTCGAGTACGAGGGGCAGGTCACGCTAGGCAACAAGGTTTTCCCAAAGGTCTTACGTTGCTTCGAGGGCAATGAGCTGGTCGTCGAGGCGACCGTTCAGGAGCTCACCAAGGAAAAGGGCCAGGACCTGGCCGGCTTTGCCCCACCGGCGGGCGCGGACAAGTGGCCGTATTGCGACGCACTGGAGATGCCGCAACAGACCTGGAAACGGGAGGTCGAGCACTCAGCCTCCGCCAAGGCCCGCAAGCAGTTCGGGACCGTCATCTGTCTGGTCGAAATCGGCACCGACGGGCTCGTCCACAACCTCATGGTGGTCCAGCGGCGAGGAATGCTCGTCCCAGCCGTCAAGGAGGCGGTGCAGGACTGGCGATACAAACCGGCTACCTGCAAAGGGGTCCCGGTGCCGATGGAGGTCTACGTTTCCTGCACCTTCCCACCGTGATCCTCGGCCAACCCTCTCTTCTCTTCACTGCGTGAGGCTTTTTTCTTGCCCGGAGGGTAGCTTCACTCGTCCGTCCCGCCCCGGGGCGGGACTCCCGACGCCTGCGCGAGCGACCCGACGGCGCCGCCCGTCGTGTGGCCCCTCGGCGTCGGCGTGAGGCAGCCGCGCCGTCTCCCCACGCCGGCCAGCGCGTCGGGGGCCCGCTCGCTCCGGCGAGATGGCTTCGCCACCCTCCGGGCGGGATTGTCGCCCCGCCCCCGTCCGCCAGAGGTTTGCGCAGGGCCCCTGGGAGCAGGTGTATCCCGACTGGCTCCGGCGCGCGCCTAACCGGGCAGTGAGACCCCGACGCTTCGGCGTCATGGCTCCTGTCGCCCGCGGGGCGGGCCTCACCGCCGCCCCCGCTCTTGAGCGAATCGCTCGGGAGGCCTTGGGGCCGGAGCTGCCCGGCCTCAGGTTCGTTGCCTCTAGCCTACGGGTGGGGGGTTCCAATCGCCGGTGCCGCGAGTGGCAAATCTCTCCGGCGCCCGCCGGCCCCGGACGCACGAGCCGCGGTGGGGAGACGCAAGGCCGCACCCGGCCATCGTGGCACCGGCAAAACGAAAGCCGTCACGCAGTGAAAAAGACGAAACCGGCCGCGCACCCGCCCGGCAAAGGAAAACTCCACGGAGTCGAAAACAGAACGGGGCCGTACCGAGCCACCCAGGGCACCGGCAACAAGAAACCGACTCCACGCCCGCGGGGCAAAACAGAACCCCCACGGCGTGGAAGACAGAGCAGGACGAGCGACACCGCCCTCCGGGTAATCAACGGCCTCACGCAGTGGAAGAGAACGGTTACTGACGGTGGGCCTGCCAGTGCGAAACGGCCCTACGCCACCTTGAGCCAGCGCCAAAGCTCGACCGGGCTCGGGCGCTTGCCGTACGAGAGGATCCCCACCCGGAAGATCTTGGCGGTCATCCAGAAGAACGCAAGGACCGTGGCGATTGACAGCGCGATCGAGAGGCCGAGCTGCCAGAGCGGCGGCTCCGCGACCAGGACGCGCATGAACATCGTGATCGGCGTGAACACCGGGATCAGCGAGAGCACGGTCGCGAGGGTGGAATCCGGATTCTGGAGGATCGGGAACGCGAGCATCCAGGGGATCATCGTCACCATCATGATCGGGCCCATGAACTGCTGTGCCTCCTTGTCGGAGTTGGAGATGGCGCCGCCGACGGCGTAAAGGCAGACGTTGGTGAGGTAGCCGAAAAGGAAGAACACAAAGAACCACGGGATGACGCTCAGGTTGAAGTACTGGAAGACGTTCATCCCGCCCATCATGGCCGCGCCCCCGGTGTAGGCCGCCATCATGCCACCCATCACCATCCAGGCCCCGACCTGGGTAAGCCCGACCGCCGCAAGGCCCAGCACCTTACCGGAGAGAAGGCTCATCGAGGGCATGGAGGAGATCAGGATCTCGACGATCCGCTCGGTTTTCTCCTGGACGATCCCACGCATCACCTCCTGGCCGTAGATGAGGGTGGGAAAGATCAGCAGCGCGACGAACACGAAGCCGATGAGGAAAGACAGCTCACCGCCCTTCTTCTCCTCGCCGCTCTTGGAGACTCTCACGCCCTCGAGCTGGACTCGCTTGAGCAGGCGGTCCGCCTCGGCGGGCTCGATTCCGCGCCCAGCCAACCGGCCGCGCGAGATTGCGTGGTTGGCCATACTGCCGAGCCGCTCCTGGGTCATGATGTCGCTGGCGGCCCGGCTGTAATAGGTCATCTTCGCGTCCGGGTTGCCGAAGGCGTCGGCGGGGACGACGAGCACGCCGTCCAGGCGATTGGCCCCGCTGCCGCGGTCCACCTTCAGGCGGTCCAGGTACGGCTGCGCCGCGGCCTTGAGGTCCCCGGAGGTGGCGACGTACTCGGTCTTGAGCTCGAGGACCGTGACCATATCCGCGGCCCGCCCAGGCTGTCCCTTCTTCTGGTCCGCCTGCCCCGCCGCGCGTTGCTGCGCAGGCGCAGCGCTGGGCTTCTCGCGGAACGCGTCGCCGAGCCGGCCGCTGCCGTCCACGACCACCACTCGCTTCCCCTCGATGCCGCGCACCGCGAGCAGGGTCGGGATGAACATCATCGCACCCATCAGGAAGGGGAAGATCAGGGTCATGATGATGAACGACTTCTTGCGGACGACCTCGAAGTACTCGCGCTTGAAGACCGCGAAAGCCTTCCTCATGACGCGGTCCCCCCCGCGGCCGCGAGGCCGCCGCTCTCGGCGCCCGCGCCGACGCGGTCGATGAAGATCTCCTCGAGCGAAGGAGCCGCAACCTCGAAGCGGCTAACCCTGAGGCGGGCCCCCGCCGCCGCCAGGACACCCTGAGCGTCGGCCCCGACCTCGAGGCGCAACTCGGCCACGTTGGTCTCGATCCGGGCCTTTACCACACCGGGGAGGTTCAACAGGAAGTCACCGTCGCCCTCGAACGTGAGGTGCACGGTGTTGGTCCCGAACGAGGTTCGGATCGCGTCCAGCTCGCCAGCCAGCACGGCCTTGCCCTCGTGGATGAGCACGATGTCATCCACCAACTTCTCGGCCTCGGCCATCATGTGAGTGGAGAGCAGGATCGTCCTCCCCTCGGCCTTCAGCTCCTTGAGGATGTTGCGTACCAGCACGACGTTGACCGGGTCCAGGCCCGACATGGGCTCGTCGAGGGTGAGCACCTCCGGGTCGTGAAGCAGGGCGCCGATGAGCTGCACCTTCTGCTGGTTCCCCTTGGAGAGTTCCTCGAGCTTTCCCGCGCGCTTGTCCCAGAGGTCGAAACGCTGCAGCCAGCGCTCGGCTTTCGGGCGCACGTCGGCCGGGCGGCGGCCTTTGATGGCGGCAAGGAAGAGGAGCTGCTCGAGCACCCGCATCTTGCGGTAGAGCCCGCGCTCCTCCGGCAGGTACCCGATCCGGTCCCGGACGGCCGAAGCGTCGGCCGTGCCGAAGAGCTCGATGGTTCCGGAGTCGGGCAAGAAAATCCCGTTGATCATCCGCAGCGTGGTGGTCTTGCCGGCACCGTTGCGTCCGAGAAGCCCGGTGATCGCGCCGCGGCCGACATCGAACGAAAGTTCGTCCACGGCGCGCACCGGCCCGAAAGTCTTCGTCACGTCCCGGATCGATAGGACGACGTTGCCTTCCACGCTTTCCTCCTCACCTGACTGCTACCGTGGCACTCCCGCTTGTACGGGAATCGTGACGCGAGGTTGAACCCCCGCATGCCTCAGGCCCGAGTCCTCCAGCCCCCCTGCTACCTTGCGTACTCCACCGCGCGGGTCTCGCGGATGACCGTGACCTTGATCTGCCCCGGGTAGGTCAGCTCGGCCTCGATCTTCTTGGCGATGTCGCGCGAGAGCCAGACCGCGTCCTCGTCGGAGAGCCTCTCGGATTCCACGATGATGCGCAGCTCGCGCCCCGCCTGAATGGCGAACGCCTTCTGCACGCCCTTGAAGTCGCCGGCGATGCTCTCCAGCTTCTCGAGCCGCTTGAGGTAGCTCTCGAGGATCTCGCGCCGGGCGCCCGGGCGAGCCGCCGAGAGGGCGTCGGCAGCGGTGACCAGCACCGCCTCCACGGTGCGCGGGTCCACGTCGCCGTGGTGGCACTCCATGGCGTGGATGACCTCCTCGGACTCGCCGTACTTGCGCAGCAGGTCGCGCCCGATGGAGAGGTGCGTGCCCTCCATCTCGCGGTCCACCGCCTTGCCGATGTCGTGCACCAGGCCGGCGCGCTTGGCGACCCGGACGTTGACCCCCAGTTCGGTGGCCATGTGGGCCGCCAGCCACGCCACCTCCTTGGAGTGGGACAGCACGTTCTGGCCGTAGGAGGTGCGGTACTGCAGCCGGCCGAGCAGCTTCAGGATCTCGGGGTGGAAGTCCGGCTGGCCAAGCTCGATGGCGGCCGCCTCGCCGTCCCGGAAGATCTTCTCCTCGAGCTCCTGCTGGACCTTGCCGACCACCTCCTCGATGCGGCCGGGGTGGATGCGGCCGTCGAGCATCAGCCGCTCGAGGGACAGCCGGGCCACCTCGCGGCGGATCGGGTCGAAGCAGGAGAGCAGCACCGCACCGGGGGTGTCGTCCACGATCAGGTCCACGCCGGTGGCTGTCTCCAGGGCCCGGATGTTGCGGCCCTCACGGCCGATGATCCGCCCCTTCATCTCGTCGTTGGGGAGGTCCACCACCGAGACCGTGCTCTCCACGACATGGTCCGCAGCCACACGCTGGATGGCGAGGGAGATTACGCGGCGTGCACGGTTGTTCGCCTCCTGGTTCGCCTCCTCCTCGAGGCGGCGGATGATCTTGGCGGCGTCCATGCGCGCCTCGTTCTCCATGGCGCGCATCAGCTCGGTCTTGGCCTGCTCTGAGGTCAGTGCCGCGATTCGTTCGAGCTGGGCCCTCTGCTCGGCGCTGGCGGCCGCCAGAGCGTCCTCCTGCATTGCGAGCGTGCTCTCCCGATCGTCCAGCTGCTTCTTGTTCTGCTCCAATTCCTTCTCATGCGTCTCGACACCACGAGCCCGCTCGTCCAGGGCGCCGTCGCGCTGGTCGAGGCGGCGCTCCAGCGTCAGCAGCTCTTGACGGTGCTCGTGGGTTTCATGCTCGAACTCGGTCCTGGCGGCGAGGAGCTTCTCCCTCGCCTCGATCGACGCGTCCCTGAGACGCTGCTCGGCCTCCTGCTGGGCCGCCGCGAGTACCTTCCGGCCTTCCTGCTCGGCCTCGGCATGCGCCTTCGCGGCCAGAGCCTTCGCCCGTCTGCCGTACAGCAGGATGACTGCAAATGCAGCAATTGCGGCTACTACCGCACTGGCGACGATGACTACGCCGCTCATGGGTCTCCCCTTTCAATGAACCTGGGCGCGCGAACGCACCTAGGGGTGGAGGGAGGAGGGAAAAGGGCCCCCGCACTCGGCCGTGTGAGCAACCCTATTTGAACCTGCTAACCACAGGTTGGGGTTCTGCCCGGCTCCCGTCACTCGCCACGAGGCTGGCTCGGGGAGGCGGGACTGCGAACCCGTCAAATAGGTGTTGGTTCAAGAATAGTTTCGCTCATCACCAACCGCGCAGGGGCCCCCTTTTCTTTCATTCCGCTGCCTTCCCTCAGGAGGGCGTCAGAACCTCATCCAGCCTCGCGATCAACCCTTCCACCCGTTGTCGTATCTGTTCTGTTCGCGTCCCCGGTTCTGTTTCCTGCTCCTTGAAAAGCTCGTCCGCTATGTTAAGCGCCGTCAACACCGCGAGCTTGGACGTGTCCACGTGCGGGGAGACGTCGGCCAGTTCGCGCATCCGCCGGTCCACGTAGCGGGCGAGCTCTTCAACCCGCTCGCTCGTTTCCGTGGCACGCAGCTCAAACCTGCGCCCGAAAATCTCCACCGTCGTTTGACTGCTCACGGTCAGCGCACCTCTCCTGTAAAGGAGTATACACCCCTCCGTCAAACCGCCGAGAAGCCTGGAAAAGCCTTTGTTTTGCTAGGTTCTCGGGTGGTCAGCCGGTGCGGGAATCGCCCGCCTTTTCCATCCGCATCTGGACCCGACCTTCGAGCCTGGCCCCCTCGACGACGTGGAGCGCCGGAGCGGCGACGTCGCCCTTGACGACGGCGCTCGCGAGCAACTCTACGAGTTCGCCGCCGGTGACGTTGCCCGTCACGGTGCCGGCCACCCGCACCACTGTCGCGTGGATGTCGGCCTCAACCTGCGCTCCTTCAATGATTTCCAGAGGGGCCTGCAGCCGCACGCCGCCCTTGAGGCTGCCCTCGATCCTGACGGCACGTTTGCCAGAGATGTCGCCTTCGACGTGGGTCTCGCGGGCGATCACCGTGCCGGTCCCCGTCTGCCGAACATCCAGCCTCTCACCGCCGCCGCCTTTGGCCAAGCGAGCCTCCGATCTCGGGAAGGTGGGTGGAGCGGGCAACGGGATTTGAACCCGCGACTTTCAGCTTGGGAAGCTGACACTCTACCAGCTGAGTTATGCCCGCTCACGCCCTTCTCAGGGCAGCCGAAACTTAGCCTCCCCCTCCATGGCTGTCAAGGTGGCCTTGCGTTTCCAGGCCCGGAAACCCTACGATGCGAGTGCCTTGGAGGGAACGATGAAGCTGCCAGCGATCGGCGCCGCGCTCCTGCTGCTGGCCTTCTCCGCAGCCGCCGCGGAGAAAAGTCAGGTCATGGAGAAATCTTTCCCGAGCCAACCGGGGAAGGTCGTGCTGGTGGATGTCGGCCCCTTGGACGTTCATGTCCGCGTTTCCGACATCCCGGACATCAGGCTGAAGGTTGAGCTGGTGGCTGCTGCGCTCTCGGAGAACCAGGCAAAGACGTGGATCGAAACCCGCTGGCCGACCGTCGACGACAAGGAAGGGGAGCTCCGCATCACGGCGCCCGACCCTGGTGGGGTCAGCATCTTCAAGGGGGTCATCGGAACCCGCGCGCGCATCGAGTTGACGGTGCCTCCGGACGTGCGCCCCGATCTTTCCAGCTCCTCGGGCACACTGCGCGTGGACGGCGAGTTCCCCGAAGCGAAACCCCTGCGCCTGCGCACAACATCGGGGGACATCGAGTTCGCGGGATGGGCCCCCCAACTGGAGGCCCGTTCCATCTCCGGCGACATCCAGCTGCGCGCGAGCAGGGCGATCGACAGCCTGCTTGGCCGCTCCTCCAGCGGCTCGATCGAGCTCACCGGAGGCGCGCGAAAGGCCAGCTGCGACAACGCGAGCGGAGACGTCCACCTCGCGGGCCTGCTCGGCCCAGCCGTCGCCAACACAACCTCGGGCAACGTGGTCGCCCGGTTTGATCTGCTTCCGGCAGGTGACGAGGCCCGCATAACGACCTTCTCCGGGAAAGTACGCGTCTTTCTCCCGCCGGGGACCGAGCCCGGAGGCGTGCTCGCGAGCACCAAGGGTGAGATCCGCTCCTCGTACCCTGGGCGAACCGACCCCAAGGCGATCAAGCTCGAGCTCTCCGGGAAGGACCCCCGGATCTTCGTCACGACCTCTTCGGGGAGGATCGAGCTGCTCTGAGACTCGCGGGCCCCGGCTTTACCCGGCCGGGGGCACATGGTAGACTCCGCGTCCAGCGGTGGGGCCGTAGCTCAGCTGGGAGAGCGCCAGAATCGCACTCTGGAGGTCGCGCGTTCGATCCGCGTCGGCTCCACCAAATGGATTCAGTCGTTTACGCAGCCCCGTCGCGATCCTCGGCGGGGTTGGTCCGTCACTCTGCCCGTCACTGCTTTCGGACGCCTCGCCGAACACCGCCTCACCGGCCACCTGGGCAACCAGGTCCGCGCTCCCTCCGATGTCGTGCACGTACGTCGCCAAGGTGAAAGCCGCGCTGCTGTGCCCCAGGAGTGTGGACAGCGTCTTGAGGTCCACCTTGCCGGCGAGCAACACGCTCGCGAAGAGGTGCCGCAAATCGTACGGCCTGAACTTGAGCAGCTCGAGCGCCGGGGCGGGGGCGTGCCCGATCTCTGGATCCTCGCGGTGGAGCACCGCGCCCCCCTCGTCCCGCTTGAGCAGCTTGCCACACACGCGACACGTCAGAGCAGCACGGGTGCAGGCCCGCCGGAAGTGCCGTGCTCGAACGTTGTGCCAGTCGGCTGGCCGGCCGTACGGATCCGGGAACACCAGGTCCCCATTGACGTAGAGGTCGCCGCGCTCCAAGCGCTCCGCGAGCTGGCGCGCACGGTGAGCCCTGAGGACCGCGATCGTCGCGGCCGGCAGGGGTAGCACGCGCCTCGCCGCGCTCGTCTTCGGCTCGGTCAGCGTCTTCCCACGACTCGACAGCGATCGCCGCACGGTCAACCGCCCGGCGTCCAGGTCGACGTCGCCCCACTGCAGCCCGAGCCCCTCCCCGGGTCGCACGCCGGTGGTCGCCAACACGCACCACAGCGGCCACCACTCGTCACGCTGCAGCTCGGCGACCAGCCGCTCCCGCGCGTCCTTGTCCGGCAGCGAGAGCTCCCGGCGCGACTGGCGCGGGACCTTCACGTCCTGCATGGGATTGAACGCGATGATCCGCCACCGCCGAGCCGTGCTGAGGGCCGCGCTCACCAGCGCCGTGCAGTAACGCACCGTCCGCGGCGAAAGGCCGCGCTCCACCAGGCGACTGACGAGCCGCTGCAGGTTCGCCGGGCCGATCCGATCGAGCCGGACCAGGGCGAGCTCGGGGAGTACGTAGCACTTGAGCGCTTCGTTGTACGAGGCGAAGGTGGAGGCGCGCACCCGCGACTTCACGTCGTCCTCGAGCCAACGGGCGATGAACTTCCCGAACAGCTCGCGGGACGGCTGAGTCACGCGGTAGTCGTCCTTTTCGCCGAGCAGTTTGGTGAGGCGCCGCTCCGCTTGCTTCCTCGAGCCCTTCACGGTCTCGCTGCGGTAGTGCTTCACGCGCTTGCCCTGGATGATCTCGCTCGAGAGGAAGATGGAAACCTGCCAGCGGCCCTGGCCGCGCGGTTTGACTTGGCCTCGCCTGCGTTCCTTCTGTGGCATGGTGGTACCTCCCTCTTGCGTCCCGGAGGCCCTCGCTGCATACTGACGGCGAGCGGGGGTCCGGTCTCACAGCCTGCCGTCGCTCGTGCCCGCCACCACCTCCACCAGGTCCGAGGCGGGCGTTTCTGTCTTGCGCCTACTTCTTGCCCTCGAGGTCCTCGAGCCCGCTCACCAGCAGCACGCGGGCCAGCGTCGCGGCCGGGACCCGCTGCCCCTTCGCTGCCCTCCGCAGTCTCGCCAGCTCCTCAGCGCTCAGCCGAATGGACAGCGGCTTGTCGCGCCTGGTCGCGGACCTCAGCGAATCGAGGGCCACCATCAGCCTCTCTTTCGTCATTGTGCCTCCACGTGTATAGTCTCGGTCACTACGCTCAAAAAGTCAAGTGACAGACAAACTGACAACCTGGAGCAGGGCCGGCGACCCGTAAGGTGTTGAACCCGCACGCGAAGCCGACCAACGGACCCGCAGATTGATAGTCACGGGGTCGGTCTCATGTTGTTGTCGTCGTTGCCACTACAGCCTGCGCGATGTACGGCTCCTCCAGGAAGTCGGAGGCGGCCCACTCCAGCAGCGACAACTCGAACGTCCCGCCGGGCGCGTCGCGCATGTCGTCGATGATGACCGTCTTCGTGCCGGTGAAGAGGCTGCACGACAGCGTGAGCACGTCGCCGGGCGCGAAGCGAATGCCCTTCTGCGCGACGACGCACGATGCCCGCCACGTCCGCGCGCACCGCTTGATCCACGTCCCGAGCAGCCTGTAGAGCTGCCCCCCGCTCGGCACCGCGGCGTCTTGCCGGAGGATCTTCTCCTGCGCGCTCCCGTCGAGGACCTCGCCCGCGCTGTACCGCGCCTCCGGCTTCGTCCACGTCTGCACGTCGAAGTACGTGCCGACGCCGACGTTCGCGACCTCCGCCTCGGAGCGGCCCACCTTCAGGCTGTTGCCGACGATCAGCAGGTCGGGGTCGTCGCTCGCCTTGTCCGAGAGCGTGCCGGCGATCACGGCCTCGGAGTCCAGCGAGACGTGGTACTTCCCGTCCCACCAGCCGATCCGGCCATTGCAGGTTCGGAGCAGCGTCTCGGCGATCTGCTCTATCGGCGTGCGCTCGGACACCGTGAGGGCGCAGCGAAACCTCGTCTCCGCCTCGTACGCGCGGAACCAGTGGTCGTAGAGCTGGTCGATCCACGTCCCGCTCTTGTACTGCGCCTTCCCGTCCGCGTAGCCGTCGGTGAGGCTGTTGTGGTGCCACTTCGTGATCGCCGCCTGGCCGCTGCCGGCGAGGGTGTAGTAGACCGTGATCTTGTAGAACCACACGAGGCAGCCGTTGCCGGGGTAGAGGCTGTAGCCGAGGACGTGCGCGGAGAGCACCGCGCCGAAGCCGGCGGCGTTGATCTCCGCGGGCGTCCACGTCGTGCCCCACAGGTCGCCCGGCCCGCCGTACGTCCGCGCTTGATAGCTGGTCGGCCAGTGAGTCTCGGTGTCCGCCTTGTCGGTCGCCTGCACCACGCCCGCTTTCGTCAGCCGCACGCGCTCATCCACGACGTAGTCACCCCACTGGTCGTCGATGTCCGCTTTCCGCGAAACCTGCAACGCGATGCCGGTCACCGCCGCACCCGTGGGGATCGCGAAGCCAAAGCCGCCGCCCTTGACGTAGTGTGTGTGGGCGTCAACCTTCCCGGTCACCCAGGCACACGAGCCGTCGCAGATCCCGACCGGGTTGACCCAGGGCTCGCTGCCGTACGCGTCGTCGTCAACGCCCGTCGTCGGCAGCGACGGCCCCGCGCTCGACGGGACGCCGGCGCCGCTCGTGACGATGTACACGAGCTGCTCCTTCTCAATCCCGTGCGTGTCGTGCCACAGCCCCCACAGGGTGTAGTCGGTGTCCGCGACGGGCGCCACGGGAGCCGAGGTGACGTCGGGCGGGATGTCCGCCCCGTCCGGCGAGGTGCGGAGCACGCACGGGAAGCCGATGGGCTCGCTGGTCGTCGTGGTCGCGCGAATCTTCGCTTGAAGCGAGGGGGGTTGAAGCTTGGAGCGGTATAGTGAGAGCAGGAGCTGCTGGTTGAGTTGGTTGCCGCGAGCCAAACCTCGTACGTGATGAGCTGGTCGCAGGCGGTGCGCGCGGCGCCGAACGAGCGCCGGCGAGCCACGATCCAGTCCGTCCCGGTGTACGGCGGGACGCTGCACGTACTCCTCGCGCTCCATCGCGTCGGACAGGCACAGGATGGGGTTCTCGGTCCAGATGTAGGGCGCGCCCTCGCGCCGGGTCGCGAACGAAAACCCGCGGCCCGCGACCTCGACTTCGGCGTGTTGCCGGCGAGGATTCCCACCGACGTCGCGAGGTTGACGCGCAAGGCGACGGCCGCCTGGCCGGGGTGTTGCATGCTGGCGATGGTCGAGTTGGAGATGATCGTGAACGCGGCCTGCTCGAACAAGAGCGCGCCGGCGACCACGAGCGCCGAGCGCACCTCGACCTCGACTCGTGGCGGGGTGCCGGGGTAGACCAGCTTGTCGTTGACCACACGTAGTCGATGGCGCAGATCGGCCCCTCGCCGACGTGGGCGACTATCTCCAGTTTGCCGAGACGATGTCACGTGCGTGATCGGGCGCGCGACGCGACGGCCGTAGTGCACGAAGCCGATCCTGCCTCCGCGGTGTCGCTCACCTCCAGCGACAGGTCGCGCGTGGGGGCTCGCGGCCTGGGCAGCGTCGGCGACGACGACCACACGGTGCCACGGGCGGCGTGCGGCGGGCGCGACGGCGCGGCGGTAAGGTGCTGCGGATCTCCATTCAGACCTCCTCGCTTTCCGTGAAGGTTCCAGGTAGACAAACAGCGACAAGCCGGGCTCCGGGAACTCCGTAAGGCACTGCTGGAGCTGTTACGTGCGCACATGCTCTGACTGTTTCAGGGGTACTTGACTGCGGCGTCGCTTCGGCTCGCGCCAGCTCAGCGAGCTTGCGCGAGAGCGCGAGCATCGCTCACACAGCTCGCTGGCGCGGCGAAACGCGCGTGGCCACGCTCTTCACTCGAGTCACAGCTCTTTGACGTCACGATGGTATCTCCTCGAGAACGTCGCCCGGAGGGCTGCAGGTCGCGGCGATCGCGTCTTCCTGTCGGCCTCCGGGACGTGCCGCATGATGACATCGAACACCTGGTCGCGGAGAGATCGCCTTCCGGCTCATCATGTCGCCGGCGGCCACGTAGACTTTCACCAGCAGCTCGAGAGTGCCGCGGGCCTCGCGCATCGTGCCGGCCGCGGTGCGGATCGCCTCGAGGGCAGTGTCGTGGTCGCGGTCGCGGAGCGCCCGCCGCATGATCGCCGGCTTCCGCGTACATGCTCTCGGCGTGCTTGGACAGCTTCCCCACTGGCGAGCAGGTTGTCACCGTGGGTGGCCTTGGCCGAGTCGCGCGCCTGACGACGTGGTAGCCGAATGGTCGCGCTTGTGTTGCTCAACGGCGGACTCGACTGCTGGATTGTCCGGTGATGTCCCGATACGCATGCTCGAGCAGCGCGTGTTGATCGCTGGCGGCGGGGAACGCAAGGGTGCAGGTGCGGGCATGGGTTCACTCGCCTACGATAGACCGCCTGAGAGGCAGCCAGGCACACGCACGGGGGAAAAAGACGGCGAGGGCGCGGAGCTGGGCGAAGCGCCCCCACCGTGTCCGCCAGCGCCCCGCAAGAAAACGGGAAGGGGATCCGGAACACTGCGGGGCACCGGCGAGGGAAAAGGCACGGCGAGATGTGCCGGAAGGCGATTCGGCACGCCCCGCCGTGCGTGCAACGAGCGCCCCGAAAGGAGGTCGGGGCTCATGGAAGGAAAGCCCCGAACATTGCCGGACGCCTGCGCACCCTGTCCTCAGTCCTCTTCCTCGCGGGCCCCGTGGCGCGCGGCCCATGCGTGCTTGGCGCCGACTACGACGTACGCCTCGCCGAGCGAGCACTTATGCTCGGTCGCGTAGGCGCGCACCTCCACTCGAGGTCGCCCTCCTCGCTGTCGTCCGCTTTTCCGGTCGACGCGAGCGCGGCGCCCCAGCACCTCGTAGGCCGCGCCGAGCGTGACGTTGTGTTCCTTTGCGAAGGCCCGCACCTGCCCTCGAAGAGCACGGCTCTGCATGATGCCGCGCCTTTGCTCGGACGCGCGCCTCCGCTGGCGTCGGGCTGTCGTGCACGCCTCCAGGCCCGCTTGCTCGAGCCGGACCTGGAGCGCGTCGTACACCTCCTGCAGCTTGTATAACTCGCGTTCCGAATTCGTCGTCATAGTCTCTCCGCTTTCTTGATTCCCGATACCAGCTCGAGCAGCTCGGCGACGCTGGCCTCGCGTGCGATGCGACCCACGGCCTCGAGGAAAGCCGGCCGGCCCTTGGGGAGCACTTCGGCGTGAACCTCGGCACGAGCTCTGTCTGCGCCGCGTTGAGCAGAAACTCCGCGGCCGGCGTCGCGGTCATTGCCACGAGCGAGTTCTCAAGGTGGTCGACCGCGCCTTGCCGCAGCCCGGCCAGGATGCTCGGGTGCCGGGCGAGCGTCTCGATGTCCGCGACGCTGAACGCCGCGGCGTCCAGGAGGCGCAGCACTTCCGCGAACAGCTCGGCCTCCGAGATCCGCTGGCGGTACGAGGGCGTGCCCTCAAACTGAGTCCACCACTTCGTCGGCGTGGCGTCGTTCGGGCGGGCGGGATAGCCGGCCAACCCGGTGCCCGATAGGCCGCCCTGGGCCCAGAACACGCCCCGGGCCGAGATGCACCTGTCCGCCATCGCGCGTTCCACGGCCCCGAGCGGCTCGAGCTCTGCCAGCCACTCCGGCAGCGGCGCCGCGAGCCTCGTGCGCAGCAGGGTCAGGTGGAGCAGGACCTCGGGCCGCACGAGAGGCTCCACAACCTCGCCCTCGATCAGCGCCACCTTGAACTTCGGCACCCCCACCACCTCGCCACACGGCCGGCCCACAAACTCCGGGCTAAAGAATCGGTTGAGCTTTTGTTCCATGACGTTCTCCCTTCTCCCGACCCGCTGACTGACTCTCAGAAGGCCGCACGTTCATGCCTTTGCCCCGAGCCACTTGCAAGGCTCGGTTTGTCGCCAGTCTGCCGATCGTCGCGCCCACCCCCGTCATTCCGATGCGCGTCCACCCATCGCAGGGCGCGCCGCACCGCCTTGCGAAGGCCCTTCTTTGACCCGAGCTTCCACCCCGCCCGCGTCGACAGAGCCGGGCGCGAACCCGGCTGGGCGGTCACGACGTCGCCCCCTGCGCCCCGCACCTGGTCGCACGTCGCGCGGCGTCCTCGGCGCGGCGGTGCGCCTTGCCGCGCCTTGCCGCGAGGATCCACAAGCTCCGGCAGCTCGGCAACAGCATCACGATCTCGCTGGGGCGGATGATGTAGGTCGCCTTCACGCAGGCGATCAACACGCTGCCGTCTTCGAGGATCCGGGCGTAGGGGCGGGCGGTCATGGCGCACCGGCCTCCTCAAGCTCGAGACAGTGAGCGCAGAGGTCCTCTCCCGGCTGGCGCCGTTGCTGCTTGCACCGCGTGCACCACTGCTCGCCCGCCGGCGACGCACCGCCGCCTCCTGTCGGGGCCTTTTCGTTGGCGCCCCAGGCGGCGATTTCGGCCCGCCAGTCGCCGATGGCCTGTCCCCTCGCGGTGTACCACTGCCCGGACCTCGCTGTGCGCTCGTGCACGGCAAGGAAGCGCTCGGCGGTGAAGGCAAACCCCCGGGCCTTGATTTCTTCGGCCACTTCTTCAAGGGTTGGTTTTGTGAAGAAGGGTTCTGAGCGGGAGGGCGTTCCGAGCGTGGGCGTCACGCGTGACGGCGTGACGTCACGCGTAGCGTCACGCTCGCTCTCCTCTCTCTCTCTTCTCTTCTCCTCTGTTCTTTGGGGAGAGTCCAGAGAGGGGGGCGCGGGCGCGGCCTCGTTGCGCTTGCGCCGGCGGTAGAGCCTGGCACGATCGGCCGCGGTGGAATCCTTCACCCGGTACTTCACGTAATTGAGCACGAGGTAGCCGCCGTCGACGCGCTGGATGCGGCGCCCCTCGTGCTCCACCGTTCGCGATTCCGCGTCGGGCGCCTCGAGCTGGGCCACGGCATCCCGGACCTGGTTCAGCGGCAGGTTGGCGCGCCGCGCGATGCCCGAGGCGGTCGCGGCACAGAGTCCCTTCGGGTCACACATGGCGAGCATCGTGATGAACACGATCCGCGTCGCCGCGTCCTCGATCCACAGCGACGAATCAAGGATCCCAACGTCAAGCTTGACGAAGGGCACAGATCACCGCCCCGCCTCGCCCGCCTCGGTGCGCGGCTGTGCGAACTCCCCGGGCTTGCCGCCGCCAGCCTCGAGGAAGGCGAGCAGCTCGGTCTCGTCGAAGAATACGCGCCCGCCGACGCGCACAACGACGCCCCGCGGAAAGTCACCGCGTCGCGCGCGCCGTGCGAAGTCCCGGCCCGAAGAAATCAGGCCCCCGGTCACCTCCGGCACATCGTGCGTTGGTCTGAGCTTTCGCATCGCCGACCTCCGGGGGCGGTGGTCCGCCCCTCGAGGTCAAACTAGGGCCCACTTCGCTTCGGTGTCACGCTTCGGCTAGGTTTTTGAGACCGGCATTTTACGGGACAAAGGCACCTTGCCCTTTGGCGGGAGCCAGGCTGGAAGGTCACGAGGACAGGCGATCTCGGCAACCTTGAGCACAGTTTTGACGAAGCGCTCGCGCTTGCGGTACCAGTCCGGGCCTTTGACCAGTGCGAACCTCTCGAAGGTCAGACCGAGGCCCCACACCAGTTCCCTTAGTGGCTGGTCCGGCTGCCGTTTCTTGCTGACCCTGGCCACCGCCTGGTCTCGGGTTTCCCGTGTCTTGTCCAGGAGCATTTCGAGCTCGAGGCTCAGCCGGCGCTGGTCTACGCCCGCGCGTCTCGCGTTGACAATCAAGCGCGTCGGGCCTTGGCGCACCGCGGCGAGCGTGCCGCTAACCATGGGGATGAGTTCGTTGAGGTAGTCGCGGAGATCGGTGGCGTGCCGGGGAAAGCGGCGGAGGGTCGCCGGTGAGTAGCACTCGCGGTAGGTCCTCACCGCGTCCTCGACGTTGCGGAGTGCGGCCTCCGCGTCCATCAGCGTCTCGATCGCGGAGCGGTACTCCGGCGGCAGGTCCTCGAGGTAGACGCCCGGCGGCAAACCGCGCCAGACTCCAGCATCCTCCAACCGGTGTGCTTCCCTCGCCGCCTGCTCAGTGTCGATCCCGAGCAGCTCCACCAGGCCGGGGCACGCGGCGCCGGGCAGAGTCCAGTCCGTCACTTTGGCTGTCGCACCCTTCGTAGCCACGAATTGCCCTCGTCTACTCCTCTAACCTTCCGTGTCCCATTCTAGGGTGCAAGCCCAACCGCCGCAAGCCGATTCGTCGGCCCCCCGTCGCCCGAGGTTTCCGTCGTGCTCCCCCGTTATCTCGGCCGTTTCACAATCGCACTCTGGAGGTCGCGCGTTCGATCCGCGTCGGCTCCACCAAATAGAATCAAGCACTTACGAACCGCGACGAGCGGCCCACAGCCTTCCAAACCTCCGATTTGCGTGCCTCGTGTGTCCCTCAGCTCAGAGATCATCTATTAGGGCGATGTCTTTGGCTCGAACAGGACCGCCTCCAGCCTGTCGCTGGCGGCGCACCAGGGTCCGGGCCATGACCGTGGGCCGCCGGCAGCGATGGACGCCAGCTTCCCTCTCGTGCCCCACGGCCTTCACCATGCTGGTCATGCCCGCAACAGTCTGCTGTCGCGGCCGCTCTGGGGGGCGTTGACACGCTCCCGGTTGGCCATATTCTCGATGGCGTGAAAAGGAAATTCCGATCCCTGCCAGACAGGGATTGTCGAGAGCGACTCGTTGGTTAACGGTGAAGGCCGAGGCGTTGCGTGGTGCGCCGCCCGGTCATTGACAAGAGCCATCACCCCGGGAACGAAAGGAGAGCAGCGATGCAACGCAAGAGCAGCGCCATCTGGAACGGCGACCTGAAGAGCGGCAAGGGAACGTTCTCAGCCGCCAGCGGAGTGCTCAAAGGAACGCAGTACAGCTTCTCGACCCGTTTCGAGAACGGCATCGGCACCAACCCGGAGGAGCTGATCGCCGCGGCCCACGCCGGCTGTTTCTCGATGGCGCTCTCCGGCCAGTTGGGGGAGGCCAAGCTGACGCCAACGAGCGTTCACACGACCGCCACCGTCACCCTCGAGAAGACCGACGCCGGCTTCACCGTGACCAAGGTCCACCTTGACGTCGTCGCCAAGGTGCCGGGCGCCTCTCAGGCGTCGTTTGACAAGGCCGCCGCCAACGCCAAAACAGGCTGCCCGATCTCACGCCTGCTCAAGGCCGAGATCACGATGACGGCAAAGCTGGAGGCGTAGGCTGGTCAGGGTGCCCGGCCCGTCGAAGTTGGCAGGTCAAGCGCCCGGCCTCCCCGGAAGCGCCCTCGTTCCCCTTTCCCGCCCTGGCGCCTGCCGGCGCCGGCTCCTCGGGCGGGAAGCGTAGCAGCACGGCGCGGGGATGCCCCGTGCTCCGGGTGCCGGAACTCGTACCGGTAGGTGTGGCGGCCGCCGCGCTCGACGAGGCGCCTCCCGATGGCCTCGTAGAAGTCGCGTGCGTCCTCGATCACCCGGTAGCCGGCCCAAGGCTTCTCCCGGGCGGCGAAATTCCCAACTGGCCCAGGCGCGGTCTTCAGGGTTTCTCTAGAGGCAATCTAGCGCCGTAGATCTCGTTTGCCCATGCCACCAGGGCTGGGTTGTCGCAGCTCTGGGTACAGGGTACCCGCCACGCCTGGAGGTCCCGCCCCTTTATGGTTCGACCGTCGGGGCAGGGACGACCCGGGGCAGCTTGAGCGCATCTGCCGCCGCAGAGAACTCGGCAACGTCGCCCGCGAGCAGCGCCTCGAACCGCGCGGCCGATGCGTCGAGTTTCCCCTTCAGCTCGCGGTAGGCCCCCAGCGACCCTGCGGTGGGCCTCCGGTCCGCTCCACCCACGACCCCCGCGAGGTACGAAAAGTCCCGATCGAGCTTTGGCTCGTAGTTCAGGTCGTCCTCGTCAGCCTTGATCTCGGGGTTGGTCAGCTCGAGCTCCACTGCCGTCAGCTTCTCCGCGAGCGCCTTCGCCCGTTTCTCGAGATCGTCCCCCTTGCCGAGCCGTTTCGCCCGGCCTCCAAGGTCTTCGATCTGGGTGTGGACGTCCCTGATCTTCATCAAGGTCTCGTGTAAGGTCGAGAGGTCGTTCCCTATGGCGTCGAGCAGGTCGAACTGGGCCTTCAGGTCCTCGTTCGTCGCGGGGCTGGTGGGGTTGGGTCGGACCTCGAACGTCTCGACGAGCGTTCGTCCACCCACCGTCAGGCGCACCTGGTACGTCCCTGGCGCCACTTTGCGCGGGATCTTATCGCCCTCGCTGAAGACAGTCTTCGGCGGGATGGTCGCCCTGAGGACGTGCATGTCCCAGACAACGCGGTTGAGCCCTTCCTTGAGGTCCAGGGGTTTTCCCAGACTTTTCAGCGCCTTCTCCTCCTCGGACAGCTCCTTGGATTCCCCTTCGGCCTCCTTCTTCTCGTTCGTGCGTGAGTAGATGACCTTGTCGCGCGAGAGGACCTCGAGTGTGACCACGTCACCTTTCTTCGGCTTGACTTTCAGCCAGAAGTCCACGATGACCCCTGGGGGCATGTTCTTGCCGACAGTCTTTGGCAGCATGGTGTCGTCGTCCCAACTTCCCCAGACACTGAAGCGCGGCGTGGGCCGCGGCGGGAAGAGGTACACGTCGCTCGCGGCCAGCCGGTCCTCCCACAGGCGGAGAGGGGTTAGGTCGTCGAGGATCCAGAACGACCGCCCCTGCGTCGCGACCACGAGGTCGCCGTTCTTCACCGTGAGGTCCGTGATGGGCACGGCCGGCAAGTTGCGCTGGAACAGCCGCCACGACGCCCCGTCGTCGAAGGAAACGTAGAGCCCGGTCTCCGTGCCGGCGAACAGTAAGCCGCGTCGCACTTGGTCCTCGCGGATGACCCGTGTGAAGGCCCCGTCCGGGATCCCATTCGCGATCTTCGTCCACGTCTTGCCATAATCGTTGGTCTTGTACAGGTAGGGTCGGAAGTCGTCGAACTTGTAGCGCGTCGCGGCGACGTAGGCGGTCGCCTTGTCGTGCGGCGACGGCTCGATCGAGTTGACCTGAATCCACTCGGGGAGTTCCTTCGGCGTGACGTTGTGCCATGTCTTGCCGTCGTCCCGCGTGAGCTGAACCAGGCCGTCGTCGGTGCCCGCCCAAATGACCCCCTTCTCGTGGGGGGATTCGGCGAGCGCGAAGATCGTGTCATACACCTCGACACCGGTGATGTCGTTCGTGATGGGGCCGCCCGACCGCCCCTGCTTCGACGAATCATTCCGGGTCAGGTCGGGGCTGATGGCTTCCCAGGTTTCCCCCTCGTCCCGGCTGCGCATCAGCACCTGCGCCGCGTGGTAGAGCGTCTCCGGATCGTGGGGCGAGATCACGATCGGCGCGTTCCATTGGAAGCGATACTTGAAATCTCTGGTCGCGCGCCCATCCGTGAGCTGCGGCCAGGCCATGATGACCCGGGTCTCGCGGGTGCGGTGGTCGTAGCGCGTGATCATGCCGCCGTATTCACCGGCAAAGACCAGTTCAGGGTTGGTCGGGTGCGGTGCGATCCACCCGGCTTCGCCGCCGCCTACCGGATGCCAGTCGGTAAAATCGATGCCTCCGCCGGGGACGCCGCTCGGGATTCCGACGCTCGAGTTGTCCTGCTGGCAACCGTAAACCCAGTATGGGAAGCGGTTGTCGGTCGCCACGCGGTAGAACTGCGCCGTCGGCTGGTTGTTCAGCGTAGACCACGACCTGCCACCGTTGAAGGTGACCGTCGCGCCGCCGTCGTTGCCGAGGATGAAACGGTTCGGGTCCTCAGGGGCGATCCACATGTCGTGGTTGTCGCCGTGCGGGTCCATGACGGGCTGAAACGTCTTCCCGCCATCATTCGACTTGTTCAGGAAAACACTCATGATGTAGATCGTGTCCGCGTTCTTCGGGTCGGCGTAGACCCACGAGTAGTACCAGGCCCGCTCACGGATCTTGTGCTCTCCGTTGACCAGCTTCCATTTCTCACCGAAGTCCTCGGAAACGTACAACCCTCCTCGCTTCTTAGCTTCGACGATCGCCCACACACGGCCGGGGCGGGCGCCCGAGGCGGCGACGCCGATCCTCCCGAGCAACTCCTCGGGCAGACCCTCGGTGAGCTTCTTCCACGTGTCCCCGCCGTCGGTCGACTTCCAGAGACTGCTCCCCGGCCCCCCGCTGACCAACTCCCATGGATGCCGGACCACCTGCCAGAACGCCGCATACAGCATTCGCGGGTTAAGCGGATCCATGGCCAGATCCGAGGCCCCCGTCTTGTCGTCGACGAAAAGGACCCTCTGCCACGTCTTGCCCCCGTCCTTAGAGCGGAAGATTCCCCGCTCCGTGTTCGGCCCCCACGCGTGCCCTTGGGCAGCGACATAGACCAGGTCGGGGTTGGTCGGGTGAACCCTGACACGGGCAATGTGGCGTGTGTCGTTCAGGCCGACGTTGCGCCACAAGCGGCCCGCGTCTGTGGACTTCCACACCCCGTCACCGTGGGAGAGGTTGCCGCGGATCGGCGACTCGCCCATTCCGACATAAAGCACGTTCGGGTCGGACTCCGAAACCGCGATGGCACCCACCGAACCGGTCGTGAAGTCCTTGTCCGATACGGGCTCCCAGTTCGCCCCCGCGTCCGTCGTTTTCCATACCCCCCCGCCGGTGCCCCCAAAGTAGTACGTCAGCGCGTCCCGGCGGACTCCGGCGACGGCGGTAACGCGCCCGCCGCGGTAGGGACCGATGCAGCGGAACTCCAGGCCGACGAGCCGGTCTGAGAATGTCTTCTCCTTCTCTACGATGGATGGGGCGTCTGCCGCAATTGCGGTCACAGACCAACCGATGGCAGCTGATGCGAGCAGCAGCGCAATGATCCGTCTCATGCTGTCCTCCCGGTACAACTCGAAGCCACTGGTCACCAAGACTACCCAGAAGTTGATTCAGCAACAATCGGGGCCTTTGCAAGAGCGAGCCTCCTGAGGCTCCCGGTGACGACCACAGCGGTATCGGTACGCCGCGATTTCATCGTCGGCGCCGCGTTGTTCGAGCCCAGGGTCCACGCTGGCACGCAGCGCCGTTGCCGTTCGCGGTTTCATCGTTGGCTGTGTTGGTCTACTTGCTCACACCACTGGTTTTCGATCCTCCTTGCGCGAAGGTTAGCTCGCCGAGCCCGAGCAGCGCTACAGGCTCGGCCCCGGCGGCGCCGTACCCCTCAGTCGTCTTGATTGAGGGGTTGACGAGCGGTATGAAACCGAACAGCCGCCTCGGCGCTTCTGGAGTCGAGGCGATCCACGCGTGTCCCTTCGCCGTCCATGTGGCGCCGGCGAGACGTTCCTCGGCGGCATCGGCGGTGTCCACTGACCCGAACGCCGGACCGGTAAAGACATCCAGATAGTCGTACTCGGTTCGCCCCCCGGGCACGTGGAACGCGTCGACAATCACGACCCAGCGTCCCGGAGCCGGCCCTGCGACTCTGACCCACTCGTCGCTGCCAGGACCGGCGCTTCTGTACGCGGGTGCTTCACGTTTCTTTTCCGGGCCCGCCGTGTTGTCGAACACATACAGGTCGAGGTCAGCGCCAGCCACTGAGGGCCGGCTGATGCGCACCAACAGCGTGTCCGCTCCCTTGGGCACCTGCACATCGAAAGCTTGCTGCTCTCCGGCCGTGATGGTGCGTCGAGCTTCGACAGCCGAGCCGAGTGAAAGTGGTGCGAGTGCCGCGCTGACTTTCGCGAAGCGGTTCTTGGCGGTCACGGACAACGGAAACGCCATTGCCCCGCCGGACGCCTCCGCTGCGATCACTACGTCGAAGCCCAGGAGCGTGGCGGTGACCTTTACCGGCGTGGGAGGCGCCGGCTCAGGCGCGTTGGGATCGAACGCGAACCCATCCTGTCCGTTCCACACGTTGATCTCCCATACACCCGGCATCGGTCTCTCGACGACAACCGTACGGTCCCCCGGCGACATCCCGAAGGCACCCCGCACAATACCGCGGTCCGGCGAGAGCAAGTCCAAACGAATATTGCTGCCCTTTCCCGTAGCGTCCACCTTGAGTACCGGTGTGCCCGGGGGGACCTGCACGAAGAACGCACGGTCGCCAGGGCGCGGCACATCGGCCTCGAACTGTAGCGTGTAATCCTTGTCCGCGGCGAACGACTCGGCGGCCACGATCGTGTTGAGCACCCTATGGACGAACCCTGGTTGGCTGGAGTGCGTCAGCGAGAGGATTGCGCTGTGGACGCCCGACGATCCGACCGTGATCGTCACCGGCACGCCGACCGGCTTGCCGAGCGGCAGCGTCACCGACGCAGGACTCGTGAACGTTCCATCGTTCCCCTGCCACGCCAGCGCGAAGGCCACGGGCTGCGCGGGCCCGGACGTACGCGTGAAAGTGACCGTCCGTTCGCCGCGCGTGCCCGGCTTCCAGCCCTCACGTTCGTAGATCCCCACGCCCTCGTTCGGGGTTTCGCTCAGCGCGCTGATGACGGTGTTGAGGGGCGCACGACTTTCCACGGTGACTCGAGCCTGCGTCGAAGACATCGACGAAAGCAGGTCCCAGGCGGCGCCCACCTGAATGAGGCCATTGCCCTGCTCGAACGCGCCGAGCTTCTGGATCCAGCGCGCCGATCCGGTAATTGCCGCCTTCAAACGCACGGCGTCGTGCGCAACGCCCGCTTGCTTCGCCGCGCTGATGAGCAGCGCCACGGCGCCTGTCGCCACCGGCGTCGCCTCGGACGTGCCGCCGCCCATCGTGTAGCCGGGCGGCAGCTGGTAGAGTCCATCCCTGCGTCCGCCCATTCGATAGCCGGGATCGTTCCCCATGTGGCCCGAAGGAGAGAGCACATCCGGTTTCAGCGCTCCGCTCCCGGCCGGACCGTGCGACATTCCGCCCCAGTGCATGTTGTCGTAATCCGCCGGGACGAGCCCAAAGTTGATCCTGTAGCTGTCACGGCTCTGATAGCCGCCGACGCTGATCGCACGCGGCGCCAGGCCGGGTTCGTCCACGAGGTTCAGCCCTGGAAGGTTGCTGCCCGGTACGAGCATCAGCTTCCCGGTCCGCTCGATAAGGCGGCTTGCCACCACGCTTATCAGGTGGCGCCCGTCGGTCAGCGTGTAGTCGTTTCCGAGGGTCGAATTCTGCTCGAGCAGGACGACATCGACACGTGGGTCCTTGAACGCCGTGATGAGCCCCTCGACCATGGGGTGCCCCTGGCCAACGCCGTAGAAGACGGAAACGATTTGGGCGCCCGGGGCCACGCCATCAAAGCGGCCGCTCGGCCGCCGGTTGGCCGCCAGCGCGCCTACCACCATGGTGCCGTGCTGGTAGATGCCGACGTTGATCGAGATGAACTTGTTGGCCCGGTCGGTCTGCACAGTGAAACCTATCGACTCTCGGACGGGCGTCGCCGGGTTGTCCTTGCCGAACACCCCCATCTGCTGCCGCACGTGGTAGTCGGTCATCGCCGGTTGGTCGGCAAAGCTCAAGTCCCGATTGGTGTCCACCCACACGTCGTTGCTGGCCTCGTCCCACAGCACGCCGAATTGCCCGTCATCATCCTTCGGATTGCCGTCGCGGTCGATGTCCTGGTTGATGTACGCGGCATTGTCCGGACGGTCGAACCGGCGCTCGCTGAACACGCCGATCCGGAACGTGCCGTCGCGAGGGGCGACGAACGTCTTCCCCTGCCAGGCAATTCGGCCCCCCTGCGCGGTCACCTGCTCACGCATGTCCACCCATTGGGGCATGTCCTGCGCATCCTCGCGCGCGTCAGTGGCGTTGATCACGTCGGCGATCTTCGGCACCGGGCGTCCGTCCGACGTCCAGGCGAGCTGCATCTCCGGCAGCAGGAAATCAATGTGGCCGTCGAGCACCGCCACCGTCACGCCGCGCCCGTCCCACGTCGGATGCCGGGCCAAGAACAGATCCGCGTCGAGATCCTTGTGCGGCGAGTACACCTCCTGGAGCGGATAGTCATCCTCCCGTGGCGGCCACCGACGCTGTTGGCCTTCTCCACCTGGAGTCTGAGCCGGTGATGGGCTCCCTTCGCGCGCGCCGAGGAATCTCGGGCTTGCCGAATCGAAGTCCGCCGCTGCCGCTTCGACCCGGTCGAAGGCGGCGAGCGCTTCCACTTTGTCGATCGGCACCCGTGCACGCACGTAGCCGATGTCGTCGTCACGATAACGGATCGAGGCGCCGAGCCGCACCGCCTCGCGCGCCACCGCGTCGTTGGCGCCTGCTTTGGAGACAAGCAGCAGGGACACGTCGGGCCTGCCCTGAGCCCTATACGCCGCCAGCAATTGACGGCTGTCCTTGAACAGCTTGGACGGCTTGGACTGGCGGGCGGCGGCCTGCACCGCAGACCCCTGCGCCACCAGCACGGCGCACTCACCACCCGCCCAGAAGCTCACCACGAGAGCGACAGCAAGACACGAACGCGTTTTCGTAATCACGAGCCTTCTCCTTTGACAGACGCCTTCCCGTTTCGCGACTTCGCACGATCCCCCTCGAAAACGACCCCACCCTTTTCGTCGAGCGTCAGGTTTAGATGCTCGGCGAAAAAGTCCAGGCGGCGCTTCCAGAAATCCAGCACGTTCGGCTTCTGCGTGATGACGTGACCTTCGCCCTCGTAGATGCGGTACTCCACCTCTTTGCCGAGCCTCTGGAGAGCGACGAAGGTGGTGTCGGATGCGATCAGGCGGCCATCCTTTTCGCCCTGGCCGATCAGCAGCGGCGTCTCGACCCGGTCAAAAAGGAACAGCGGCGAGTTTTCGCGGTACCGGTCCGGGTACTGCCACGGCGTACCACCCATGTTGCCCTGTCCGTGCTCGTAGTAGCCCGTCGAGGCTCCAGCGCCCTCCGGGGACATTGGCAGATAGTCGGCGAACAGATCGGGGTTGAGGACCGCCGCGGTGATGATCGCCGCCTTGAAGCGCGTGGTCTGTGCGATGATCGAGAGCGTGCAGTAGGAGCCGTAACTCTGTCCCATGATCGCGAGACGGTCCGGATCCGCGTATCCCTGCTCGATGACCGCGTTGACTCCGGGCATCACCGTTCGCATCAAGTCGGTCATCGTCCTCCCGGTTCTCAAAGGCGCATCGGGGTAGAAGACGGCGTATCCACGGGTAGCGAGCACGTGCATGTTGAGCGCCGCCATGTCCCCCCAGAAGCCAAAGCTGTTGAAGTACGACGCGGCGTTGGTTTCGCCGCCGTACACCCAGACCACAAGCGGCACGCGTTGGCCGGTCCGATAGCCGGGCGGGAGGAGCAGCGCGCCCTTCAGCGGTTGCCCGTCTAGGCTATGCCACTCGATGATGCGCGGAGTGCCAAGCTCGTAGCGATCGAGCGACGCATTGATGTGGGATACCTGGCGCGCGCGGTTGTCGCCGGTGTTGAGAACCCACACGTCGCCGACCTGCTGTTGATCCTTCGCCACGAACACGATCTCGCCAGTGACGTCACTCGCGTCAAGGTTGAAGACGCCGTAGTACCGCTTGCTCTCCTCGAGTGCGACTTGCGTCTTGCCGGTGACGAGGTCGACGCGGAGGATGCCGGCTTTTTGCCCTGCGCGCTCACGCGCGGTAACCCACGCGGTGCGACCGCGGTCGTTCGACCATATGGTCGGCAGCTCGGGTCGGGTGACAATTGCCCTCATCTCCCAGCCGGAGATGCTGCCAACCTTGGTACCGCGGCCGGATGCAGCGTCGACTCGCCATAGATCGCCATCACCTAGCGCGTAGAGATGTTCCCCACTCGCGTCCCACAGCGGCGGGCGTTCCCCCTCGCCCGGAGCGAAGCTCGGGACGCCCTTGTCCTTGAGGGTTTTCGCACTCCCGTCGGTCACCGATACGACGACGATCTCACCCTCCGTGACCTGTCCGCTCGCGATGCAGGCAAGGTACCGGCTATCGGGCGACCAGCTCCACTCCATCCCGTAGCCGAGGCGGATGTTCTTGGCGAGCGTCCGTGTCGTCCCTCTCGCGAGGTCGTAGACCACCAGATCAAAGCTGGGCTGCTGGCTGTTCGCCTCCCACCCCTTCAACACGGTGTAAGCGACGCACTTCTCGTCCGGCGAGAAGGCGTAAAACCGTGGCTGCGTCCGTTCCGCGATGCGAGCGATCGTACGGGTCCGGAGATCCAAAATGGCCAGGTCTGCAACAGCCCAACGAACGTCCCCTTCGGTTTTGGGCTTGGTTTCTACCGTCGTCTCCTTGCGGGCACGAAGCACGAACACCGACGGCTGTCCGGGCGTCACAGCGGGGAAGCGGTGCGTTCCCTCACTGTCTCCCCCGAGTGCGTTGGCCTGTTTGATCGTCATTCCGGCCGGAAGGACCTTGCAGAGCAACCGCTGGCTGTCGCCGGTCCACCGCACCACCTCGAAGCCGAAGAAGGGGCGCGCAATAACGCCAGGAAAGCGCTCTGCTTTCCCAGTGGCCTTTTCCCAAACCCAGATCCCCGTCTCACCCCCCTCATCGGAGTAGAAGGCCACGCGCTTCCCGTCGGGCGACCAGACAGCGGCCCAGCTCGCACTCCCGGCGCCACCGAAGTGAATCACCTCGCCGTTCCTCGTGTTGGTGAGTGTGGCCTGCATGCGTGAATCGCCCTCGGCCAACGGGAAGCCCGTTCCCGCGTACCTGTGCGAATCACGCGCGATGGTCTCGTCGAGCTCGACGGTGTGCGCGACCCACTGGCCATCCGGTGACAGGTCGAACGACGACCGGGCATTGTGAGTGTGGAGCGACGCGGCAACCTCGAGCGGAAGCGGCTCGCGAGCTGTGCGGGACGCCTGCGCGAAGACCGGCGGGCCGGTCAGTCCAAGCATCAGCGCAATCGTGGTCGTGGACCGAAGAACCGCAATTCTCACCGTGTCCCCTTTCATGGATCCTCCCTCGAAACGGGCTCACACCTTCACCCGCGGGTCCGTATGTCTGCTCCAGATCTCACCGAGCTGGCCGGTGGACCGGCTGTTCGCCACGTCGCGGACCCAGAGCTTCGGCATTCCACCTCGTCCGAATCTCAGGGGCTTGTCGCCGCGCCTCCGGTGGCCGACGACACGTACTTTTGCAGCCAGCCGACCATCCGCTCCGTAGCGTCAACGGCGTTGACGAGCGACCACGTGCCCGGCACGTGTCCCTCCCCCTCGTAGACGGCGAGCTGCGCCGTTCTCCCGAGTCTTTTGAGGGCGTTGAACATTTTCTCCGCATCCTCCACGGGACAGGTTTCGTCCTTCTTTCCATGGATGAGCAGCAGCGGCGTGTGGATCTTGTCGGCCTGGTAGTACGGCGAGTTGGCCAGGTACCGCCGCAGGTCGGCCCACGGGTGCGTGCCCATGCGCCCCTGACCCGTCTCAGACCACATGAAGCTTGTCGTACTGCCGCCCGGCCCCATGTGGGCGAATCCACCCGCGAGATCGTATAGCCCATCCAGCGCTATCGCGGCCCTAAAAAGGTTCGTCTGCGTGATCATCGCGGCGGTGCTGTAGCCGCCGTACGACTGGCCCATGATGGCTACCCGGGAACTGTCCACGAATCCGCGCTCCGCTGCGCGATATACCTGCGCCAAGATCGCGTCCCCCATCTCCTGGATCGGGTTGCCCCCCTTGCCCTCGGGACCGAGCGGAACGTCCACCAGCAGCACGGCATAGCCTCGCGTCGCAAAGACTTGAACGGGGATCGAGTTGGGTGCGCCGCCGCCGTATTCCTGGGCAACCGTGGACATCTTCGATCCGGAATAGAAGTACACGATCGCCGGCAGACGTTCGCCTGACCTCTTGCCCGGAGGCAAGAAGACCGCCGTCTGTACCGGCAGCAGTCGGCCGTCGAAGCCGGGGACCTCGGAGGAGAAGATCTCCATTGGGCCCACCGTCACCCCCTCGAGCCGCGGCTCGACGTGTGTCAAACGGTGCTTCGAGGCGAACTTCGGATCAAACATGTAGAAGTCCGGAGGTGTGTCGAGCGACTCGAATCGGCCGACCATGCCTCCGCCTTCCGCCGCTCCCACGGGGTCGAACCGCCCGCGCCCTTTCCATAACATCGCCGTCGCACCGCTGCGCGCGTCCACGCTGACGATCGAGCGGTCGCCCGTCTTCTCGTCGTTCACCACGATCGCGAACCGGCCGGGTTCGGGCTGCCACAGAGTGTCCCGGTTGGCCATGACCGGCGCTCCGACAGAGGAAAACGTTGTCGGCGCCGAGCCGTCCAGCGGAACGATTGCCAGGGCCTTCGGCGGCACGTAGTAATAGGTCTTCTCCCCTCCGGCCTCCTGCCCGACGAGGACACCCTTGCCATCAGCCGTCAAGGCGAGGGGCGTCTCCTCGAGGTTGCCGACCGAGGCGCCGATCTGCCGCGGAGCCGTGCCAGGCGCCGTGGCGTCGGCGATCCAGAGCTTCTTGTCCTTGAGGAAGACGATCTGCCCGGATCCCGGCAGCCACCGGTAGGTGTCCTCGAAGTACGAGCGTTCCGAAACCTCGAGGTTCGCGGCGATCAAGACGGGCTTGCCGCCCGAGGCGGGAGCGACTGCGAGGTCGTAGTACGCCCCGGACGCCGCCTCCCCCTTCGTCTTGAAAACAGACAGGTACGAGACCGATTTGCCATCCGGAGAGAGCCGCAGGCAGCTCGGCCGGGGCTCCGCGTCAGCCGCCACAACGACCCTCACCTTCCCCGTGGCCACGTCGATTGCCGCAAGCGTCGCGTTGTTCTCTCGAATGAAGTGAGCCACCAGGTAATCCGGTGTCGAGGTGCCTCCGCCGGGCGCCGCCGCGGCCTCCAACCCGGTTGAATAGACGGTGACCGCCGGCTTCTCGAGGGGTGCCTCTGAGGCCGCACCGGCTACGGCGGGAGTCGCCGCAGGGGTCAGCGGCGCCCCTGGCGAGGCCTGCTCGGGCGGCCTTAGCGGGACGAAGAGCTCGCGGGCGTCCGCACTCCACTCGGCCTCGTCCCCCGGCCAGTGCTTCACCTTGATCGGAGCCTCGGAAATCCGGCGGGACTGACCCTTGGCGACGTCGTAAACCCAAAGCTGGGGAGTCCCCCCGGCATCCGAGAAGAACGCGACCCGACGCCCGTCCGGTGAGGGCGAGGTTCTCCAGCAGTTCGCGTTCTCCGGACACATCCCGCGTGCTTGCCCGCCACGGGTGGAGACCATGAAGACACGCAGCCCCACCATCTCAGGCGGTGTCCCGCCCGGAAGGAAGCGGACCCCCTCTGCCAGCTGGCTGTCGGGGCTTCGTACCGGAGGCGAATAGACGTCGTAGGTGAGAATGCTCCCGTCTCGACTCACGGCGGGGCGGTCCCAGAGCCGCGCGGTCTTCGCCGAAAAGGCGAGGTCGAGGGGGAGAGCCGTCGAGCCTGTCCCCTGCTGTGCCGTGACGACAGCCGCAAGGCTGATTCCTAGCAGGCTAAGTACTGTTCTTTTCGAAACCAGCGTCGTAAGCACGGTCATTTCCTTTCTTTCCCCGTACGACGGGAATGTTGTCCGGGCACCGTGGGGGTCTTCGCCGTCGCTACGACGCCGACCCTCATGGCCCACTCGAAACGTAGCCGGTCGCCTTCCAACTCGATGCAGGCGCGAGGTCCCGATTCCCCTTTCGGCCCGCGGAGGGCCTCGGAACATCGAGGTTCAGAGTGTGCGCCTACTCTTTGGCTCCCTTCTTCGCGATGAAACCGGTGATGTCGGCGCCCAAGTAGAAACTGGTCTTCACCGGCGAAACCGCCTTGAACCGCCAGAGAACGGCGTCCGTGACCGCCTCTGGCTCGAGCGACTCAAGGTCGTGCAGCGCCTTCGAGTAATCGAACGTCGCGCCGACACCGCTCTTGCCGTTGGTAGCGTTGAGGATGGTGGGGACATCCACCTCCTCGTGTGCCTTGATGCTGTGCGGATGCGCCAGCTCCTTGATCTCGACCTTGAAAGGCGGGTAGAGCGCTTCCTTCGAGACGTTCTTCAGGCGCACCGGGAGCAACACCTCCTGGGTCTGCCGATCGTATTGGATGGGATCGAAAACGAGCGTTACCTTGTCCGTAAGCGACGCCGCGACCTTCTCCGTTGCGGGCGTCAACGTCGGGACCGCGGTGGGCACGCGTATCGCGGCGGTGTAGAGCTGGTAAGTGCCGCTGCGTGCATCGGTCCAGAACGGATGGAAAGTCCCGTCGGCGTCGGCTGTCATACCGATGTAGTCCCCGCCATTGGGCCAGCGGGACATGCCTGAGACGAAGCTCGCTGTAACCAAACCCCGGTCTTGACTGACAAAAGGGCCGGGCCGGAGGTTGCCGGACCCGAACGGATTCGAGGTTTCGTTTGAAACGCGCGACTTGGGGAGGAACGTTTCTCCGCCGTCGACCGATGCCGTGAAGGAGATGTCGAACCGGTCACGGCTCGGAAAGCCCTCGGTGTCGTACCAGTAGACCCCCAGCACGCCGTCCGGGTTGACCGCGATCATCGGCTGGAACTGTGAGGCGTAGGCAGGCGCCCCGGTGTCCAGGGGCTTTGGCGTTCTCCACGTCTTCCCGCGGTCGCCGGACCAGCTGAGAACGAGTCGGTAGCGGTCCCCCTCGAACTCGGTCCACGCTGCGTAGATCCGGTCCCGGAACTTCCCTCCAGGATCGACTGCGAACACCGGGCCCGCCATCTGATCGACGCGGCCGCTCCCCTGGCTCTTGCGCATTGCCTTGACTCCACCGAACTGGATCTCGGCGATAGGCCGAGGCGAGGAAAACGTGACGCCACCGTCCGTGGAAAGCGAGAAGACGGCCTTCCAGATCGCTGCCTCCTTGTTGATGGCGTAGTTGGGGTACTCCAGCATGGGGATGAAGAGCGTACCGTCCGAGAGCACGAGCAGGTTCTCAGCCGCGAGTCCGGTGTTGTTGCCGCGTGCCACCTCGACGGGGCCGATGAACGAGCGCCCATCGTCCAACGACCGGAACAAAACGACCCGCCGCCGCATCTGAAGGTCCTCCATCTCCGTGGACCCCGGCACGTCGGTCTCGTCGGTCAGGTACACGCGCCCGGCGAAGGGACCAAACGTGTGGTCGGTGATGAGCATTTCGTGGTCGCCGTGGCCGACAATGAGCGCCTTGCTCCAGGTCTTGCCTCCATCCTCTGAGCGGTAGAAGCTCATCCCCTTCGAGAGGCCGACGAAATAGGCGGTGCCCGTGATGCCGAACCCCACCTGGGGATCCCCGCCCCCGTGTTCCATCTCCTCAGGGAAGCTGACGTCCGTCCAGGTGGATCCCCCATCGGAGGAGACGTAGGCCTTGTTGGCCGAGCCTCCGTCGGGGCGGATCATCACGATCGATCCGCCCAGGAGGTTTTTGGGGTTGGTCGGATTCGCGACGATCATCGTTTCGCAATGCGCGATGTCGCCGTCACGGCTGACCAGAATGTTGGGCCCCACCACGATCCGGGGACTCGGAGCCTCGGCCCCAGCAGCGGCTGCCAGGAAGGCCATGGCGAACACGCCGGCGAGAGGTCGTCTGGTTGCACCGACACCTGAACGCAACGCAAGAAGAAAGTGTCCGAACATCTGAGCCTCCTTTCAGGCAAGCCCTTACTTGCCTTCCTCCACCGATCCCTCGACCTTCAGCCGGATCGGCGGAATCTTCGCCGGGTCTTCGAACCTCAGGCGCATGACGACGGGACTGGTCAGTGCCCCGGGCCTGAGGACCGCCTGGTTGCCGAGCGCGCTCGAGAAATCGAACACGGCGCCCACGCCGGTCTTCCCGTTGGCGGCGTTGACGACGGTGGGCGCCGGGCTGTCGTCCTTCGGCAGCTCGGGATCGTTGATTCCGAAGCCGGTAATCTCGAGAGTGATCGGTGCATAGATCGGCCTATTCGAGATATTCCGGAGGCGCACAGGGATCTCCGACTCTTGAGTTGCCCCGTCATAGCGCGTGGGATCGAAGACGAACTCCACCGTCCCGCGAAGCGACACCGTTGTGCGCGCTGGGGGCTTGGGGGGTTCCTGCGGGGTGGCGGCGGTTTGTCCTGTCGCGGGTTGCTTCTCAGTCGGAACCACGACGGAGACCTCTGCCGTGTAGGCCTGGAAGGTCCCGCTCCTCGCGTCCGCCCACAACGGGTGAAAGACACCGTCCTTGTCCGCGGTCAGACCCAGGTAGTCGCCACCGCTCGGCCAACGGCTCACCGCGGAGATCAGGGAGAGATGGATCTCCTCCTTGTGGTCGAAAATGAACGGGTCCATCCTCATGTTTCCCGGGCCACGAAAGCCGGACGACGCAGAGGAGACGCGCACGGACTGAAGAAAAGATCTCCCGCCGTCCACCGACGCCGCGAAGTACTCGTCGAACTGCGACCCGTCCTTCGAGCCCCGCGTGTCGTACCAGGTCACACCGACCACGCCGTCCTTGTTGACCGCTACGACCGTCTGGAATTGAATCGTCTCCTTCGGCACGCTCCCGTCGACGGGGATCGGCTCCGACCAGTGCAGCCCCCGGTCCTCCGAGCGGGAGAAGAGGATGCGCGGACGGCCGCGGCGGGAGTCCGACCACGCCATGTAGATGCGATCGCGGTAGTCCTTTGAACCCGCGTCCGCCGCAAAGGCCTCAATGCCACCAGTGTCACGCGCGCTCGGGTCGTCCTTGTCCAAAACGGCCGCCGGCGCCTCGCGCGGAGGCGTGAAGCTGACGCCCCCGTCCGAGGAAAGCATGAGTGACATGGGTCTGGTGATCTTTCCCGTTCGCTTCACCTTGTCGGGAAGGAACTCGTATTTCACGATGGGAACCACGACCGTGCCATCGGAGAGGATCAGCACGTTGACCGCACCGACGCCGATCGTACCGGCCCCGTTCGTCACCTCGACGGGTCCGGTCCAGCTCCGGCCGTCGTCGGCGGAGCGAAAAAGACCGACACGATAGACTGGATAGCCGTAAAGCGCCGCAATGTAGGCGCGCCCGGCGAACCCTCCGGTGGTCTGGTCCACCGCCATCTTCTCAAAGTCGTAGGAGCAGCCGAGGTCGGCCGGCTTCGCCTGCCAACTCCGACCCCCGTCCTCCGAGCGCCACACCTGGAGGAACGCTCGTTGACGGGAGCTCTCGTCCTTCGCCATGGTGAGCGCACAGAAGAGCGCCGTCCCTTGCGGCGTGAAGGCCACGTACGGATCGCCCCCTCCCCACTCCACCTGCTCAGGAAATTCCGAGGCGTGCCAGGTTGCCCCGCCGTCCAGCGTGGCGTAGGTACGGCTGGCAAAACCACCGTTTGGGCGCGTGTACGTGATCGCGCCGCCCACGAGGTTTTTAACGTTCCTGGGGTTGGCCGCGACAATCAGCTCGATGTGCGGGAAGTCTCCGTCGCGGGAAACCAGCATATTTGGACCGACGATGGCCCGCGGCGTTGTCGCTGCCGGCGGTACGGCGGCCTGAGTTGGCGCCATCGAGCCAAGAGTCGCTAGAAGCACTAGCCAAGAAAGTCCGATCATTCGAGCCCTCCCCTCGAGGACACCCTCATTTGCCCTCTTCCACCATCCCCTCGACCTTCAGGCGGATCGGCTGAGGAAGCGTGGGGTCCTCGAAGCGGAACCTCAGGACCACGGGCCCGGTCAGCGCACCGGGCTCGAGCGACTCGAGGTTCCCAAGGGCCCCCGAGAAGTCGAAGAGCGCGCCCTCGCCCTTCTTGCCGTTGGCCGCGTTGACGACCCACATTGGGGGGTAGGGGTACTTCGGTAGCTCTGGATCGTTGAGGTCGAACCCCAGGATCTCCAGTGTGATCGGCGGATAGATCGGCTGCTTCGAGATGTTTCGCAGCCGGACCGGGATCTCCGACTCCTTCGTGGCCCCGTCGTAGCGCGTCGGGTCGAAGACGAACTCGAGGCGCGTGTCCAGAACCACTTTGGTCCGAGCCGGGGCCGGAGGCGTCTGTGGCGGCGCGGCCGGTGGAGCGGGGGTAGCCCCTGTCGCCACGGGCTTCTCCTTGGGCGGCACCACAACCGAGACGTTCGCCGTGTATATCTGGAACGTCCCCGTCCGCGCGTCCGCCCAGAACGGATGGAAAACTCCTTCCTTGTCCGGCGCCAGCCCCATGTAGTCGCCCCCCCCGCCCCACCGGCTCCCGGCGGAGATCAGCGACAGGGCAGTGGTCTCCTTGTGCCGGAAAATCATGGCACCCATGTTCATGTTGCCCGGCCCAAGCGGGGTCGAAGGCGCCGAAGAGACGCGCATGGGCGGCAGGAATGCCTTGCCGCCGTCGAGCGACGCCGTGAAGTACTCGTGGAACTGCGAGCCATCCTTAGAATCCCGCGTGTCGTACCACGTCACCCCGACGATGCCGTCCTTGTTCACCGCCACGACGGGCTGGCCCTGCATCGCATCTTTAGGAGTGCTTGGGTCCAGGAGCATCGGCTCCGACCAGTGCAGACCCCTATCCTCGGAGTGGGAGAAGAGAAGCCGAATGGGGCCGTATCGAAAGTCGGTCCACGCCACGTAGATCCGGTCGCGGTACTCCTTCGACTGGTTGTCCACCGCGAACGCCGGGAACACCGCGAACTTTCCCCCCACCCTGTCATCGAGGTTGTGCTGCATCGTCTGGATCTTGCGCGGCTTCCCGAACGAGACGCCACCGTCCTCCGAAAGGACCATCCAGGCGGTGCTCAAGCTCTTTCCGGCCATCTTGGCCTTGCCGGGCAGGAAATCGAAATCCGCATACGGGACCACCAGCGTCCCGTCGGAAAGCACCATCGGCTGGATGTCGTTGATCCCGATCGTGCCGCCGCCGTTGGCCGCGTCGACCGGTCCGGTCCAGCTCCGACCATCATCCTCCGAGCGGAAAACGCCGACCGTGTAGACCGGATAGCCGTAAAGGACGCCGATGTAGATCCGCCCGGCGTACCTGCCGGTCGTCTGGTCCACAATCATCTGCTCGTGGTCGTAGGAGTACCCGAGGTTCATCGTCTTGCCCCAGCTCCTTCCGCCGTCCTCCGACCGCCATACCTGGAGATAGCCGTGTTGCTGGCCCTTCTCGTCCTGTTGGAACGCCAAGGCCGAGAAGATGCCAGTGCCCTGCGGCGTGAAAGCAACGTACGGATCGCCGCCCCCCCATTCCACCTGTTCGGCGAATTCAGACGGCCACCACGTCGTGCCGCCATCGGTGGTGGCGTAGGCACGGCAGGCCGTGCCGCCTTTCGGGCGCGTGTACGTGATCGCGCCGCCCAGTAGGTTCTTGACGTTCTTCGGGTTGGCTGCGACGATCAACTCGACGTGCGGGAAGTCTCCGTCGCGGGAGACGAGCATATTCGGGCCCACCACCACCCGCGGCCCGGGTGCCTCGGCCCCGCTCGCGAATGCGAGCCAGCCGATGCAAAGGAGAAACAGCGCACCTAAGATCCTCCGAGTCATTTTTCGCTCCCTTCTCGTTTCTCCATCCAACACACCTGCCAGATTGCGTTTCGGCGCTAGTGACGTATGGCGGACGTCGCGCTAGTGGCCTCCGGGTGCCGCTGCCGCTTGAGCACCGAACCACAGCTCAACTGAACCCAACGGAATAGGCAACTTCGCACCTTGGCCGAAGCGGCCCGCGGACGTCGTGACATCCTCACTGCCGGCAATCAGGCGAGCGCCAAGCTGCCGCGGTGGATCAGGAAGACTCACCACCCAAGCATTCGCCTTCGCCGTCCATGTAGCTGATGGCTTTCGTTCCTCAGGCGGATCGGCGACTGCGATCGAGCCAAATCTCGGATGCGTAAGGAAGTCGACGTACTCGTACTTGACTGGCCTTCCGTTCAACGAGTATGCGTCGACGACCAGTACCCACCGCCCCGCCTTCGGGCTGGCGACTCCAACTTCACCGTCGGGCCCCACATCCGCGGCCTTTGCGACCGTCCCGCAGGTCGGCTTCAGCGCCGCAGGGGCTTTGTTACCCTTCTCGAGCTCGGCCGCCTTCTCCTCGGGTGTCTTCTCCGGCTCCGTGCAGTCGAGCAGGTACACGTCGAGATCCGCACGAGCGTCACTCACATTGTTCACCCTGGCAAACAGGGACGTCGTGCCCTTGGGCACCACGATCTCGTACAGGTTCTGCTCGCCGTGCCCGATCGTTGCGCTCCTCCGGGTGGCGCTGCCGAGCTCGACCGACGTTGCCGCCGCCACGGTTTTACCCAGCCGGTTCTCGAGTGCCAGCGAGAACTGCTGCGAGCTGTCCACCTTTGAAGTTCTAGGGGTCGCCGCGCTCGGGGTCACGTCGACGCCGAGGATGGTTGCGGTGACGGTCACCGGCGTTGCCTTGAGGGGGATGGGCGTCTCCGGGTCGTAGGTCCACTTGATCTTGCTGTCCACGTTGATCTCCCACACGCCTGGCTGCGGGCGGGAAACCGAACACGTGTTCGCGCCACCCGAAGACTCAGGCGGGCAGGGATAGAGCGCGTCTTTGTCGGGACCGATGAGTGAGAGATTGAAATCCGCCGACGAGGCCGCGAACGTGAGTGCTGCGGTCCCGGGAGGAACATCAACGAATACCCCCAGGTCGCCCGGCCTCGGAGGCGTGACTTCCGCCTTGACCGAGTATCCATTCTCGGACGTGAAGCGATACGGGACGACGATTGCCGCGAGCACGCGGTGCGCGTGCCCGGGGATTGACGCGTGATCAATCGAGAGGATCGCGCTGTGAGCACCTTCCTTCTTCGCGGTGATCGTGACGGGCACCGCAACCGGCGTGCCAATCGGGAGCATGACGGCGTCCGGGCTGCTGAACGTGCCATCGTTGCCCTGCCAGCTAAGGGCGAACGTCATCGGCTCGGAAGGACCGGAGGTGCGCGTCAGCGTGATCGTGCGCTCGGCGCGGTCGCCCACCGCCCACCCTTCGCGCTCGTACAGCCCCACGCCTTCGTCGGGTGTCAGCAAGAGATGGCTCAGCTTCGTCCTGACCGGCGCGCGGCTTGTAATGGTGATCAGCTGAACGTCTTGCAGTTTCTTCAACAACTCGAACGCCGCCCCAACTTGGATTAGTCCGTTGCCTTGCTCGTGGGCGGCTAGACGCGGGATGTAGCGCGTGCTGCCGGTGATCGCCGCCTTGAGACGCGCCGCATCGTACGGAACACCGCTTTGCTTGGCGGCGCTGACCACGAGCGCGGTCGCTCCCGCCGCCATCGGCGTCGCCGTCGAGGTGCCGCCGTCGACCGAGTAACCCGGAGGAAGCTGATAGAGCCCCTTGAACGACGCGCCCTTGCGATACCCGGGATCCGTGGACATCTGCCCGCTGGGCGCGATCAGGTCGGGCTTGAGCGCCCCCGAGCCGCTCGGGCCGTGCGACAGAGCGCCCCAGTGCATGTTGTCATCGTTTTCGGGGACCAGCCCCCAGTTCAAACGATAGCTCTCCTTGTTCTGGTACCCCCCGACGCTCACCGCGCCCGGCGCCAGCCCATCCTCGGCCACAAACCCAAACGCGGGGGCGTTGTCTCCCGGCACGAACAGGAGCTTGTGGTAGCGCTCAATGAGCCGCTCTGCCACTAGGCTCATCGGATGGGTTGCGTCGGCCAAGAGGTACGGTAGGGATGCGATCGCCACTGACTGCTCAAGAACGATGAGATCCACCAGGGGATGCTTGAACGCCGTGATGAGCCCTTCAATCAGACCATGTGCGTTGCTCACGCCGTAGAACACCGACACGAGCCGCGCGCCCGGGGCCACCCCCTCGAGCCGGCCGTTCGGATGCTTGTTGCCGACGACTGAGCCCATGATTTCGGTCGCGTGCTGGTAAATGCCGACGTTGATCGAGACGAACTTGTTCTTTGGGTCCGTCTGCACCGCGAAGCCGACGCAGTCACGTACGGGAGTCTTCGGATCGTCCTTGCCGAAAACCCCGACGTCCTGACGCTTGATGTAGTCGGTCATCGCCTTCCCATCGGCGAAGCTGAGATCGCGGTTTGTGTCCACCCATACATCATTTGTCGTCTCATCCCACAGCACGCCGAAGAGTCCATCGTCGCCTTTTGGATTCCCGTTGCGGTCGATGTCCTGGTCAATGTATGAGGCGTTTGAGTCCATGTTGAAGCGGCGCTCGCTAAAAAAGCCGATACGGTAGGTTCCGTCGCGGGGGACCGTGAATGTCTTGCCTTTGAAGCTCGCCTTGCCTGCACTCGATGTCACGGTTTCCTGCATGTTGACCCATTGCGGGTTGATGTCCCCGTCGTCCCGAGGGTCTGTGACGTTGAGGTAATCCGCGATCTTGGGCACGGCTTTGCCATCGACGGTGTAGGCGGTTTGGAACTCGGGCAGGAGCAGATCGAGATTGCCGTCGAGCAGCGCGATCGTCACGCCACGGCCGTCCCAGGTTGGGTGTTTGGCGAGAGGCTCCGCGGCACCCAGGTCCTTGATCGGTGAGTAGGGATGGCGTAGGGGGTAGTCGGTCAACTGGGGTGGCCAGTCTGCGGGCGCCTGCTCGGGTTGTGCCGAAGGGAGAACCCCAGGCTGACCACGCCGAGGCGAGGTTTGTTGGGTCGGTCCGAGCCGGTACGGATAGCTGTCGTCGTAATCCATGGCCACGGCCTCGATTTGGTCGAACTCGGCAAATTCGGTTGCATGATCCGGCGAGATTCGCACCCGCAGATACCCCACCTCGTCATCCCGGTAGCGCACATCGCCACCAAGGCGGCCCGCCTCTTCGGCGACGGCGGCGGCGGCGCCCGGTTTGGCCACCACGAGCAACACCACGTTCTTGCGTCCCTGAGCACGAGCAATGGCGAGCGACTGCCGACTGTCCTTGAACAGCGCCGGACGTTGGCTGGGCGCTGCAGTGCCAGGCGACGAAGCTCCCTCGCCACCGGCGTGGCCAGCGATGCCGAGTGAGAGGACCACAAAGACAGCAACGCAGGTTACGAAGACCTTCCGGTGCATGACTCCTCCCTTTCTGCGGCTCTTCCCGAGTGGTTTCCTCCGGCACGCCGCGGTCCGCACAGAGACCGCTTGCCTACCCCGCGCGAGTGCTCCAGCCGGCGTAGGGGTTCTTCCGCCGTCGTACCTCGCAAAGCTCATTTCGGGATATTGAGATTCACCACTCATCAGCGATGATCATCCATGATTCGGCACATCATGCAACCGTGCAGGCGATTCGTCAAGCTCCCGCCCGTGAAGGCGTGTTTTCCCCAACCTATTCGCCGGGGGACGCCCGCAGTGACAGGGCAAGAAGCAGACGCTTCACCCCTTTGGTGGGTCGCTCCCGCAAGAGTCCGGAGGGGGCTCGGTGAAGGCCGGTTCGCAAAACACCACCACTTTCGATCTCCGAGAAGCGCTCAAGAAACGGTGCGCTGGCCTCCCCCCTGGCACACGACCCGGCCTAGAATCGGATCGTTACCGCCGCGAAGACCTCCCTTTCTGGTCCGGGTTGATAGGAGTTGCCGTCGGGGTCCGGCTCGGTGAACGCAATGTACCTCTTGCCCGTGAGATTGCGTCCGCAGAGCAGAACGTCGGTCGCGACCCCGGCAATCCGCGTCTTGTAGCCGATGCGCGCGCCGATGAGGGTGTAGCCGTCGATCCAGGTGGCATTGCTCGGATCGATGTACGCGCGGGAGAACATCTCGGCGCTGACCCCGACCAGCAGCTCCGGGGTGATGTGGTACTCGGCATCCAAGGTGGCCTGGTGGTCCGGGGAGTTGGGCAGCGAGGTGTCGGAATAGTAGGTCCCCAGGTAGTGGACCTGGTCGTAGCGGAAGTGGGAGTAGGTGTACGCCAGCTCCATCGAAAGCTCCGGGGTTGGAAAGAAGCCGAGGAGGGTTTCCACGCCCCAACGCTTGCTCGATCCGGCGTTCTCATAGAAGGTCTCGAGCGGCCTGGTGGGCATGCGGTACCGCCCAAAGTCGTTGTCGGTGAGCAGGTGGAACAGCGCCACGTCGTAGGTGAACGTGTTGGAAAAGCGCCGCGCACGCCGACCTCCTCGCCACGGGAGGTGGCGGGCACGAGGTGGTCGTTGAAGCCGCCGAACCTGTCGGGGTTGTTCGCCAGCTCCTCCGTCGCCGGAGGCAGGAAGCCCTGCGCCCACGAGACGTAGGCTCCGAACGAGGGTCTCGGGTTCCAGGCGAGGCCGAGGCGACCGGTGGTCTTGGAGAACGCCTTCTCACCCGACAAGTCGAGGCCACCCGTGCGCAGGTTGTCGTCCAGCGTGTTGTCGATCGAGTCGTGCCGCAAACCGGCTATCACGCTCCACTTGGGCGAGAGTTCGAGCCTGTCGAGCAGGTAGAACCCCTCGCCGCGCTGAAAGATGTTCTGATCCGAGAGGATCGCAGCTCCCTCGACGGCCCCACCCAGGTTGGGACGGCGATAGTCGTTGATCGACTGAAAGTCGAGGTCGGTGCCGATGCTTATGACGTTCTTGAGCGACCCGACCGAGCCTCGAACGGAGTACTGCAGGAATCCACCCGGGGACTGGTAGTCGCGATGCTGGACGGAGGATGGCACGGACTCCTTCCACTGCCAGAAGCGGCCGTAGATTGAGAAGTCGAGGTCGGAGTTGGCCGTCACCCCGAACTTCCCGGTCACGCCGAGGGTCGCCCGGCCGAGTGCGCTGATACTCGTTGTAGGTCAGCGCGTCGGGGTTGGGTTGCCTAGGGTCCTCGTTGACCTGGTCGATGTTGAGCCCCTCGGCGTTTTCGTTGAAGAAGTTCGTGCCGGCCACGATGGCCGTGATGCGGTCGCCGCCCTTGAGGTCGTAGTTGAACTTGCCGTAGAGGTTGGTGGCGGCGGCCGCGGTGTGGACCCGGTAGCCGTCCAGCATCATCCTCGAGCCCGAGACCCGGTAGTTGAGGTTCCCGTCGCTGCCGCCCACCTCAGTAAGAACCTTCCAGAAACCGTGCGAACCGGCGCTCGCCGAAACGTCGCCGGCCACCGGGCCGGGACCGCCGTCGCGCGTCTCGATGTTGAGGATGCCACGCCGACGCCCCACCGCCGTAGAGCGCCGAGGCGGGCCGCGGAAGACCTCGACCCGTTTGACCGTGGCCCAGTCGACGTCGAACAGGTCGGGTGCGAAGCCGGTGGGGTCGTTGAGCGGCAGGCCGTCGAGCAGCACCTTGATGCCGCGGATGCCCCGCTCGGTGAGGATGCCCTGGCCACGGATCGACATGTGCACCCGCTCGCCGTCGGCCTGGTTGTCGACCTTGACGCCCGGCACGAGCCTGAGCGCCTCCTCGGCGCCGATGGTCTTCGGCAGTGTAGCGAGCGCCTCGCCCTGGACGACCGTAGTCGCAGCGGGGTTCTCCTTCAGCGGGATGTCCATGCGTGGCGCCCTGACGACGATCTCGGTGGAGGCCACATGCGGGAGCGGCTGCTCAGTGGGCGTAGGCGTCGGAGTCGGCCGCGCAGTCTGTGCAACAGTCAACGCGGAAAACAGCAACTGCATACAGAAGGTCAAAGCGGTGCAGATGCCAGCTCGAACTTCAAGACGGGATTCCATCATCGTCCTCCTCTCAGCGTGTTCCGGGACATCCTCCGGCAACGGGCAATCCTGCCGCTTCGCAAACAGCACCCTCGTGGCGGCTGAAGTCCAACCGCATCTTGAAGCGGGCTCAGACCGGCCCGGTTTGAACCGTGGAAGAGTGCTATTCCCGCAGCGGCATGATTCGTGGAGCTCGCCCGAGCAGTCGTGGCTTGTCGCTCGGATTTGGATCCGCGTAGGCGCTGCCAGCCGTCGCGGTGGCGGCGGGCAAGGCCGTCGCAATGTCGTCGCGCGCCAGCGCGGACGCAAGATGGGCAACCCAGTCAGGTGGCAGAGGGCTCTTGGCGTGCTGGTGGGGAACCTGCACGTCGGGGAGACCGGCCGAGACCGTCTGGCTCGTCCACCACTCCCCGGCGCGGAACGCGATGCCTGCGACCGGTTCGTTGTCGTCACTCAGGATCGTGAAAGGCGCGCTCAGTTCGAGGTCGATCTCTTCCCCTCTCAGCCCCATTCGCAGGCGCAGCCGAGCATCGCCGCTGGGCAGGTTCGGGACCCGCCACTCGAACGATTCGAGGCCAGGCTCCTGCATCTCGGTGAGCCGGATGAAGTGATGTCCCCCGTCGAGCGAGAGCAGTAGCTCGAACTCCTCGGCTTCCAGTGGCAGTGACGTCCATCGCAGCCTTACCACCTCTCCGGCGCGAAACCTCGGTCGCTCGCCCTCGAAAACCAGGCGACCAAGGCTGGGTTCGGCGGCACGCATTGGGGCAGCGAGTACCAACGAAAGCAACACCAGCCGTCCGCACATGTTCGCAAGACGGCCCCCGCGCGCCCGCATCGAAGCGGAGAGCGCGCGTCGAAGGCCATACCATCCGGCCCGCGCACGGCCAGAAAAGCAACGCGAGCGTGCCGTCTGAGCGCCCGGCGTCCGGGACAATACGAAGCGGTTCCCTGACTCAGCCGCTCGTCGAATCAGGCGAGAAGCCCTCTTCAGTAGCTCACCTGATTCGCGGACCCTCACGTCCCCTCCTGGTCTCGCTCGCCCGCCAGCGTACGCATTCGACTCGCTCGCCTAGCCATCGCAGCACGCCGAAAGTCTCGTTCACCCGCCCGACGAGGCGGAAAGCGCTAAGGTCCCTTCTCCTTTCGTGGTGCCTCCTCAGGTTTGGGCTTCAAGAACTCGTCAAACCAGGCATAGATCCGTTGCCACATGTCGCGGATGTTGGCCGGACCCTCGAGAACGTGGCCTTCCCCCCAGTACCGGAGAAACTGGGCCCTCTTGTTCTGGCGGTACAGGGACATGAAAAACTGCTCCCCCTGCTGCATGGCAACGTAATCCATGTCCCCCTGAATGATCATCAGAGGCGTCTCGACGCGGTCCACGTAGAAGATCGGGCTGTTGCGGATGTAGCGCCCGAAGTCCTTCCAGGGAGGGTTGCCGAGGCGCTCCTGGCCGCTCTCGGCCAGGAACATGTAGAAGAGATCCTCTTGAGGGAACAGGTCGTAGCGCTGCCGGGCATCGAACTGAGCGTACAGGCTCGCGAGATCGGACAGCCCGGCCAACGCCACCGCCGCCTGGAAGCGGGTGGTCTGGGTAACGAGACCGTAGGTGCTGAAACCTCCGTAGCTTTGGCCCATCAAGCCCAGCCGCTTGGGATCGGCGATACCGAGCTCGACGGCCTTGTCCACAGCGGGAAGTACGCCCTTCGAGAGCTCCATGTAGGGATCGCTCGTCACGCCTTCTGCGCTCAGCGGCATGCTCGGAAGAAGGACGGCGTATCCGTGCGCGGCCAAAAGTTGCAGGTTCAGACAGATCGCGTCGTTCAACTTCGCGAGCGAGGTGGGCTTCTCCCCTGCAACCGAGCCCGCGTACACCCAGGTCACGAGCGGGTACTTCGTCCCCTCCTGATATCCGATCGGAAGTATGACCCAGGCCTTCAAGTCCTGGCCGTCGAGGCCGCGGTATTCAATCTTCCGCGTCTTACCCTCGGCAATTCCGCGAAGAAACGTGTTCGTTTCAACAACACGAGTCGAGCCGGAGCTCCGGCGCGAGAGCCAGAGAAAGCTCCCATCCCGAGTCGCGGCCGTGAAGACCGCCGTCTCCATGCCGGTGTCATACGATGCGAGGCTGGCGTCGGCGAGGGGTTTGGCAACGAGGCTGGTCTTTCCGGAAGGCACGTCTATCGCATAGAGATCCGTCGTCTGATCTTTCTGAACGCCGACGATGAGTTGTGACGGGCCTCCCTTTTCGAGCGTCGGCTCCTTGGGCCAGACGATCGAGGCGATCTTAGGCTCGAACTTGTCCGTTAGGTTTTGCGGGGGCGCCGTGCTCGCGTCAAGCTGCCAGAGATCCCCGTCCGCGGCACCCACGAAGGAACCATCCCCACGGGGCAGGAGTTGGACCGGAGCAGACTTCAGGCCGGCCGTCACGTTGCGAGGTCCTAACCCCGGCGAGACGAGCCACCAGTCAGGCCGGTCTTCCTTGCCCGCTTTGTCGGACGATTTCGTCGATCTGGCAAGAACGAGCAGCTCCTGTTTTGCCGACCATACGAGCTTGGGCTGGTCGTGCACGGCGGGCGTCGGGTCGATCTCCTCGCCCGAGGCCGCCTCGCAACTCCCAGTGGCCTTGCAGACAAGAATGCGCGGCGTCGCCTGCGGCGACTTCACGAGCGAACCGACCACGGCGAAGCGCTTGCCGTCGGGCGACCAGGTCAGCGACCCCTCGAAGACCTCCCGCACGCCTTCGACGGAGGTGGCACTCGTCTCCCCAGAGGTGCTCACGAGGGAGACAGCAAAAAGCTTCCCCTCACGGGGTGGAAGAAGCTTCTCGGGATCGGGCAGCATCTGTTCCGACTGCGCGAGGAAAGCGAGATGACGCTTGTCGGGAGACAGCCGGAGGTCGCGGAAGCTTGCCGCCCCGATCGCGATTCTCTGCGCACCTGTAGCCGCGTCGATCCAGAGCAGCCGGCTCTGAGGTCGCTTGGTAACGTCCACCGGCACGCCGCTCTCGAGCACACTAACGGTCGTCTCGTCTCCCTTCCAAGCCTTGGGCCATTCGCGCATCGCCCTTTCACCCGCTCCCACCTCGATGGTCATCGAGAGCGGGCGTTCCCCTTCGGGAAGTATCGGGCAGAAAAGCTCGTGGTCGGAGACCCAGACCGGGCCCTTGTCGCCGAGATCCCAGGTGTCCACGCCCCGCTCGGTCAGGGGCTTCAGGCTTCCGGAGGATTTTTCCCAGACCCAGAGCCGCACATTTCCCCCGCGCGTCGATAGCATCGCAAGCCGGGTCCCCTCCGGCGACCAGACAGGCAACCAGAAACCGGAGCCGTCCGAGGCGCCGTTGGTCAGGTTCTTCGGCGTGCCCCCGCTGGAAGGGACGAGCCAGACATCCGCGCGGTCGTTTCCCCACAGAAAGTCCCACTTGTGGTACGTGACGGTCTTGGCTCGCCTGACGACGTAGGCGAGCCACGTCCCGTCCGGTGAGAACGCGACATCGCCAAGCTCTTCCAGACGCAGGACGTCGTCTGGCGTCATGGGCCGCTGTTGCGCTGACGCCGGGACGAATGCAGCAAGCGTGCACAGAGCGACACCGAGCCAGAGAACGCAACGGCACTGCCTGAGAACTGTCATCGCGGTTCCTCCTTGGTCCCTCTTCCGAGACAGGCTCATGGTTTTCGCCCGGTCGGCGACACCGGAACGCCCGTGCTCGCGGAAACCATCCGTACCCGAATGACCGCCCACGGGCCGGATCGGCCGGGCAGTCCCTTGCTCATGACTTGGTCTCCGCCTGCCACTTCCTAAGAGTCCCGATCAGACCAAATGCGCCAAGCCCTGCGAACGCTAACGGGGACAGAATGGGCGGCGCTTTCTCCTCTTTCTTGTCTTCGCCATGTTCTGCCACGCGTTCCTCTTCACTCTCGAACTGGTCCGCAACGTGGAGGTACACGCCGACTCCACCAACGACAAGCGCCGCGATGAAACACCAGTGAGCGAGCCTGATCCACGTTTCGTTCCAACGCGCCGCAGCGATGCCCACAACGGCGAGGCCGACCAGGCTGAAGCCGACCGGCACCCATGCCAGCGGCTCATCCTTGAATGCATCGAGGTGCTCGAGGAAGGTGTCAACCACCAGGAAGAGAAATCCCACGGCGCAGACAGTGACAATCAAGCGGTTGATGGACAGCGTGCTCGTCATATGACCTCCATCGAGGTAGAGAACTTTCTCACTACGAGTCGCGAGGAGGCGCGGGTGCGGAAACGAACCTGGTGATCTCGGCGCCGAAGTGCAGCTTCTCCGCGTCCCTTCGGGTGGGCGGCGATCATCGTCTCACAGTGGGACGCGTCGCCATTCCGGCTGACCAGAATGTGGGGGCCCACGCGAATGATCGGGCCCAACGCCGGTAAAGCCGCCCACGACAGTGCCGCGGCGGTGCCGCAAACCGTCCGGAGGGTCACCTTTCTCGTTGCCATTTCCCTCTCGACCCCAACCCGCCGCCCAGGCGCCTCAAGTGCCCGGTGCTCGGGCTTGTCCTCGATCTCCCCCTGCCGTTCACCCTAGCGGAGCTCCCTTGTCCAAAAACGCTCATCCGTTCTCGCCGGCCGTAGCAACATGGCTGCATCCATCACTCGCCGTTTGCGAGCTTGGCTTTCATGGTTGCCCAGCGGCCGTACTGTTCACGTTTGCCTGGGTCGGGATCCGTTCGCCCGAGGAGCCAGAACGAGAACCAATCGAGGTTTCGCTCCATGGAGGCCAGCCGGTGCCTCGGCTGCGAGTAGATGTGACCCTCGTCCGGATAGATGATGAGCTCGACAGGCTTGCCGAGCCGTCGCAGTGCGGTATAGAACTCGAGTGAATGAAGCATTTCCTGAGCCGCTGCCTCAATCAGAAGTGGCGCGGACAGCTGATGGGCCTGCAGAACGGTAGAAAGATCGTCGAAGCGCTTGTCGTACTCTCCGTACGGCGAACCGCCCATCGTCCCTTCGATGTAGTGCTGGAAGGGCTGGCCGGAGAGCCAGTACTCCCCTCGATTGTTGGCCCCACCGGAAGAGGCGGAGGCCGCGGCAAAGACCTTGTTGTGCGTGAGAGTGAGGTTGGTGAGTTCACTCCCATAGCTCCAGCCCATGATGCCGGCCCGCTTCGGGTCGGCGATTCCCATCTGCGCCACCGCCTCCACGGCAGCCTCGATGCTGGCCAGCGCGTTGTAATCCCGGTCAAAGGCAAACTGCTCGAAGTTGCCGTATCGCCAGCCGTACTCCTTGGGCTGGTTCATAAGGAGAACCGCGAAGCCATTCGCGGCAAACACCTGTGCCGGGTAGCTCGTGATCCACTCGGCCTGGGTGATAAACCCTCCCCGAAAACCGTAGAGGATCACGAGCAGCGGGTACCGGCTCCCCTCTCTGTAGCCAATCGGCTTGATGAGGAATCCATTCGTTTCCGATCCGTACCTGTTCTTCCAGGTGATCCGCGAGACGTCGCCAAGGCCGATGTGGTCGAAGACCGCATTCACGGCCGTAAGAGTCTTCACTGCGCCGATTGCCGGGACAAGAACCCCGATCTCGGGGGCTTTCATTGGCCCCTCCACGATGCAGGACGCCGTCGCCTGGTCGGCGCTCAGGGAGAAACTTGAAAGATGTTCGACGCCGCGAGAAACCTGAACGATCGGCCCGCCGCGCACGGGCACCTCGTACAGGGCGCTTCGCTCTCGGCTCTCCATCGCAAGAACCAGCCGCTGAGCGTCCTTGCTCCACCAGATCTGCGTTCCGTATGGGATCTCTGCGTTCGGCGTCACCTCAAAGGGCGGTTGGTCATCCCCCAACCGACGGACAAGGACCGTGCCTCGAAAGCCGTCACGCGGCTTTCCCTGAGTTTCCACCTCCGACAGGAAGGCAATCGACTGGCTGTCCGGCGACCAGCTTGGTTCCCCCTGCCAGGCAGACGTCGTTGGAAGCGGAACCAGCCCGCCTCCCTTCAGCGAGATCAGGCCAATGCCCGAGTTGAATGCAACCGCAGCGTCCTTGGAGGCCGCTGCTGAGGTGTTGAACACGACGGCGATCTTCTCGCCGTCCGGGGCCCATGCCAGCCTGCTGATCGAAAAGCTCTCGAACGAGTAAATCGAGGGTTCTTGTTCCCACAGCTTCTGGAAGCCCTTGTCGCGAAGCCGGTAGAGCCACACGCGCGTGGGCTTCTTCACCCAGGAGCGGCTGACGAAATCCCAGAAGGGAAACGCGAGGTGGTCATCGTACACGACCCCTTTTTCTGCGGCAGCTGCTGTCTCGGCTTCCTGAACCGGCTCGACGGAAACGAAGGCGAGGCCATTCCCATCCGGGGACCACTCGAACTGGGTGATGGACTCCGGATGCGTGAACAAGGTCGTTGGCTCGCCTCCATTCGGTTGCACCTTCCAGACTCGGGAGACTTTCCCCGAGCCTGAGAGGTAGGTGATGGCGTCGCTGCGCGGCGTCCAACGAACGTTCGAGAACGACTTCGCGCGAAGAAGCAGCTTGGGAGGTGCGTTCCCCCCGGACGGGACCACATACAGCGATGAGTTGTAGTCGTTCGAGGCCAGATCGGCATCCTTGACCACGAATGCCACCGTGCGACCGTCCGGGGAGATGTGTTGTTCCGTGATCTCTCGGAGGGCGAGGATGTCCCGGAGAGTAATGGGGTGGCTCGAAGCTTCAGACGCGAAAGAGCTCGTCGGTGAATCCACAGTACATAGCGAGAGGAGGAGCAAGATGAAGAAACGCGTCGTCACTCCCAGCTCTCCTCGACGTGAGCCTACGCGAACGGCTCCAAGCAGTGGGATGCGAGCGGACAGTGCACTCATGGTCCCTCCGATTCAGCCGTCCTGAGATCTCAGCCGGCATGGGCAAAAAAAAGGGCGGGCGCGGCCGACGCCACGCCCGCCGGGAGGAAGGATGCAGAAGGGGAACACGTCGTTCGCGTCAGGCGCTTGCCCCCTTCGCTAGAACACCACCCTGAACCCAACCTTGAACGTCCGCGGCGGTGCCGAGTCAACGGAGTATGGGGAGGCTTTGCCTGTGGAGCTCACGGACTTGCCTTGCTTGGTCGATTCCTGGCCATAGGTGTCCTGAACGTTGGTACTGAAGAACGTGCCAACGCCTATCGACTCGTTCGTGGCGTTGAGGATGTCGATGATTACGGAGGCGAGGGCACCGCCGCCGAGGGTGAAGTCCTTCTGGAAGCGGAGGTCGAGGTCGGTGACCGAGGGCTGGTGCCGCGCGTCTTTGGGCTCGAGGAGCACGGTGCCATAGTAGGGGTCGCTCGCGCCCGGGATAGCATACTGGTAGTTCTCCAAAGCCCAGGGTCGCCCCGAAACCCAGCGAAAGTTGGCGCTTGCGAAGAGTTGCCACGGGAGCAGGTAGCTCGCCTGGAGCTTGAACTGCCAGGTGCGAACTTCCTTCAGCTGACCGTTGATGTAGAAGGGGTTCTGCTCGTAGTTGGGGTCGGTGTCGATACCGTTCGTGCACAAGCTCAGGACACCGCACTCGTTGTTGGGCCGGGTCCCGGTGCCCCACTCCCAGGTGAGCGAGCTTGCGATGGCGAACTTGTCCGTCGGCCGCGACTGGAACTGGAGGATCGCCATCTGGTTCTTCTGCTGTTGGAAGTCACGGTTGCCGAGGGCGAAATCGCGCGGGCCGCCGCCGGTGACCCTGTAGAGCGTGAACGTGCGCCCGGTCTCGGGGGACGTGTACGTGAAGGGCTCGTACGTGACGTTGTTGGCGTACTGGGTCAGCACAACGAAGTCCTTCTGCTTACGGTACAGATAGCTCAGGCCTATGCTGCTGCGCGCGCCGACTTGCCGGTCGAAGCTGAGGTTGAAGATGTCGCTGTACGGGTTCTTGATGCCCGACTCCACGGGGATGCTGGTGCTGGTGAAACTGCTGGAAAAGTTCTCGGGCCTGATGACCAGGTCGATCAGCTGCTGCCAGTTACGCGGGTCGATCGGGTCGGTCGTGATCAGGGTGTAGTAGGTCCACGTGCCGGTTCCCGTGCCCGCGTAGGCGGCGGGTCCGTAGGTCGGGGTCTTCTCATAGTAGCGGCCGACGGCGGCTTTCAGGACGCTCTTGCTGTCGCCCGTGAGGTCCCAGGCGAGGCCGAGACGAGGCGACCAGTCTGTGAAGTTGAAAATCGTCTTGCCGGTATTGTCGTCGAGGGTTTTAGGGTTGTCATAGCGCAGGCCGACCGTCCACGTCGCCCGCCCGAAGGTGGCCTTGTCCTGGATGAAGGCGCCGGGGCGCTTGATCCGCGCAGCACTGCGGTCATAGTAGTTGGTGAGTCCCGTGATGTACGCGGCGTCCCCGAACGGCAAGATCCAGAACAGGACACCATTGGCTGTCTTGGGCGTTATTCCGGTCGTGTACTGGTTGATGTTGTTGGAGGCCTCCTCGTACTCGGCACCGACCTTGAACTCGTGGTTCCCCCCCAGGAAGTTTTCCGTGTAGTGGGTGAGGGTCGCAAGGGTGTGCTGCCGCTTCTCCGGCTCGTCCCGGTAGATCCCCGCGGAGTTGTAGGTCAGGCCATCACGGTAGTCGGCCACCTGGGCCGCGTCCATGTGGACCGGCAGCCGCTTCTGGTCTCCCTTCACTGCTGCAAATTTGACCTCGGTGAGCGTCTTCTCGCCCCACATCCCAGTCCAACTCAGGTAGCCAGTGGTCGTGTCCTGGGTCCGGTCAAGGGCGTTGTCGTCGCCGATCGTCTGGAAGTTGAGGCCATAGTCCCTGATCGGGTCCGAGTTGACCATGCCAGTGAACGTGTGCGATGGCGAGGCGAGGAAGTCGAGACGCAACTGGTATCCCTGGCGCGTGAGGCTGTCGTAGTAGCTCGTAAACGCCGGAGCGTTCGCCGATTTCGCATAGCGGCCAGACGCGAAGAACGTCAGGCGGTCCTTGATCAGCGGCCCGCCAATGACGAGGCTGCTGTCGTAGTTGTACTTTACCTTGCTTTGCTCGAGGTCCTTGATGTTGTCGACGTTGTTGTTCCCGCGCAGCGAGTCGGCGGTGTAGTAGACGGTGCCCGAACCGTGGAACGCGTTGGTCCCGGCCTTGGTGACGATGTTCACCACAACCCCGGTGTAGTTCGCATACTCCGCCGTGGCTCCCCCACCAACGACCTGAATTTCCTGGATCGAGTCGAAGTTGGGGCTGACGTAGGTGTCACCGTACTTCGTGTTGCTCACGTTGACGCCGTTGAGTTGATAGGAGTTGCTCGCGGCGCCGACGCCGAACACGTGGTACCCGTCGACGTTCCCGCCCGCGCCGAAGGCGGCCTTGTTGACGACCCCAGCCATGGTTTCGACCACGGCGGAGAACGTTCGGTCGGTCGGCAGCTTCTGGAGATCCTCGGAGGTGAAGTTCGCCGAGATCTTGGCGGATGTTGAGTCGATCAGGGGGATCGCGGCGCGGACTGCGACCTGCGCGGTCGCCCTCCCCACCGAAAGCGTCACCGGGACGCTCGCCGTCCTGCCGACGTTCACGACCACGGTGTACTCGCGCGTCTCGAAACCCTTGAGCTCGACCCTCACCACGTAGTTGCCCGGGGTCAGCTGCGGGAAGCGGAACGCCCCATTAGCATCCGCCGTGACCGAAATGGATTTCTGGATCAACGCCGGGCTTTCGGCTGTCACCGTCGCCCCGGGGAAGACGGTGCCATCTTCGGCTTTCACGACGCCGACGATCTCCCCGGTGGTGGAAACCTGGGCCCACAACGGCCCGGCAGCCATCACGATTGCAACCAGAAGAAACGTCAGAAACCCTCTTCTTCTCACCATGCCTCCTCCTCTCGAGTGGCACGGTCGAGGCGGCCGGGATTAGCTGCCCCGATTCACCACTCATCAAGTATGATCACCTTCCGCCAGAATCTAAGACTACGCTGGAATCTTGTCAAGGGGGGTGCCACTATATATAAAGTCTCAAGATAGATTCGCCCTCGAGAATGAGGCGGTCCGGCACCAGGCCTCATCCTGGATGCCACGTTCCGGCAGAGGGCGACTCCTATGCGATCACGGGGCGCTGCGGGGTTTGGCTTCCCCTTGCCTCTCCTCGCCGTGGCTGCCCTTGGCGGCCTCCGCTCCGCGGCGCGCGTACTCGCGAGACCGTACGTCGTCGCCCAATCGGTTGTACAGGTCGGCGAGCAGGAAGTCGGCAAGCGCGAGCTGCGGTCCAACCGGCTTGCGCTTGAGCGCCTCCTCGACAAGCCCAACCGCCTGCTGGAATCGCTCGCCGCGGTCAAGGTAGAGCTTGGCAAGAGTCAGGTAGGGCGTGGGTGCAGCGGGGTTTGCCTCGATCGCGTCCCTCAGGGCCTTCTCCTGCTCAACGGGCCGCCCGAGCCTTGCGTACGCCTCCGCGAGCGCGTACGCCGTCCGCAGGTCCCTTGGCGTAAACGCAAGCTCCTCGTGGTACGCGGCCACCGCCTCTTCCACCCGTCCCTCGTGCACCAGGATCTGCCCGCGCCAGAACCGGGCACTCGCCACCCGAGGGTCGAGTTCCAGGGCGGCGGCGACTTCCCGCTCGGCCGTGGCGACGTCACCACGCCGGAGGGCGAGCGCGCCGAGCTGGACGTGAGCGGGTGCCGAGCGGGGGTTGAGCGTGAGGGTCTTCCGGTACAGCGCGGGTGCGTCCTCGTCGCGCCCCTCCTGTTCCGCAACCATTCCCAGGAGGAAGTAGATGCGCGGGTCCCCCGGCTGGATCCTCTGCGCGGCCTCGAGCGTGCGCTGGGCCTCCTCGGGCCGGCCGGCCGAGAGCAGCGCCGTCGCAAGAGCTGAGCTAACCAGTGGATCGTCTGGCCTCCGTCGAAGGGCCTCCTCGAAGGCGGTCACCGCTTCGCCAGCCCGGCCCTGGCGGTGGCACAGGGTGCCGAGCATGGTCCACGCATCGATAACACCGGGATCGGCCCCGATGACCTCCCGGATCCGCTGCTCGGCCAACGTCTCGTCCCTGATTGCGACCGCATCCTGGGCCTGGATGAGCAGGTTGTAGATTGGGAGCTTCCGGCGTGGGCTCGGCAGGCTCTCTCCCCTGCCCTGGTCAAGACCCGTGACCCCCGCGAGGTACCCAAGTGACCTCAGCTTTGCGATCGTCTCGGGGTCCGGGGCACGGCTCGCAGTCTTCGCGTTGCGGCCCAACGATGCCTCGAGTTCGTCGAGCCGCCGCTTCATCTCCGCCAACAGCTCGGGCTTGGGCCCAAGGAGGTTCTCCTTCTGGCCGGGGTCTTTCGCCAGGTCGTAGAGCTCGGGCTCCGACGAATCGATGAACTGGAGGTGGCGCTCCTGCAGCGAAGTGAGCGTACTCCACCCGAAGTGGAGGCGAGGGTAGTACGTCTCGGAGTACACCGGCCGCTCGCGGAACGTGCCCACCCCGCCAAGGAGGGGCCATAGGCTCTGCCCCTGCACCTCGGCCGGTCGCCGAATTCCGGTGGCATCCGCCACGGTCGGAAGAACGTCCACCAGCGAGACAACTTCCGGCCGCCGGATGCCGCCCGACCGGAGCGCCGGGTGGGTGACGATGAGCGGAACCCGCACGGTCGTTTGGTAGACGAAGAGGCCATGGTCAATCTCGTCGTGGTCCCCAAGCCCCTCACCGTGGTCCCCGGCGAAGACGACCATGGTTCGTTTCGCGAGCCCGGCCGACTCGAGGTAGGCGCCGACGCGGGCAAGCTGGGCGTCGCTGTATGCAACCTCGGCCAGGTATGGCTCATCCGGGTAGCGCTCGCGGAATGGGGACACCGGATCGTACGGCAAATGGGGGTCGTACAGGTGGATCCAGGCGAAGAAGGGCGAGCTCGACGGTTGTTGAAGCCAGGTGAGGGCGTCGTCGACCACCGCCCCGCCGTGGCGTCGTACATCGCCCATCGAGAGGATCTCGGCGGCCGACGCACCGGTCGGCTCGGTGTAGGTGTCAAACCCGCGGTTGAGCCCCCATCGCGCCGACAGGACGAAGGCGCCCACGAACGCCCCGGTGCGATACCCCTTCTCGCGGAAAAGCTCCGCCATCGTGGTGAGACCGGACGGCACAACGAAGTCGCCGTTGTCCCTCACCCCGTGGTAGACCGGGTAGGTGCCGGTGAAGATCGAAGTGTGCGAGGGCAGGGTCAGCGGAGCCGATGCCGCGCACTCCTCGAAGAGCACGCCCCGGGCAGCGACACCATCGATGAACGGTGTATCGATCCTTTTGTTACCGTACGCGCCAAGGCGGTCCGCCCGGATCGTGTCGAGAGTGATGACGAGGACGTTGAGGCGGCTATCACCCGCCGGCAGAGCCGAACCACGGCCGCACGAGAGGAGGCCCAGGCCGGCCCCTGCACCCACGAGGAGGAGTGCTGCTTGCGCCCTCACAAGGCGTCCCGATGAGTGACACGTCACGGTAGAGAAGGATACACGCATGGCACCTTCGCCACTGGCATCACCTGGACAATTGCCCCACCTTGCGCTTGAGCCTCCCGATTTGCTCCTCGCGAACGGCTCCCTCGTCTGTCTGCCGTGACCGCAGGGCGTTTTCCGCTGCGAGGCGAAAGGTATCCTTTCATTGCTCGATGTCGGGCACCGTGAGCCCATGCTTCCCCCCACATCCAAGGTGGGCTGTATAGAGGTCACTTCCGAAGCGTGTATTCGTAAAGCTGCCTGCTGTCCTCACCGATGAATCTCACCGTCAGGCTCGAACCGTCCGCTTCCAGCACGGTGAACCCCTGCTCCTTCTCCGCCACGAATAGCAGACCCTGGTACCGCCGCTGTTCCACCGTCCTTGCCCCGCCGCCGGCCGCGCCGTTGACGAAGAAATTTACGCTCCCTCCCCGCTTGAGGTGCTGAAACAGGTGCTCGTGCCCGCAGAGGTACACGTCGACGTGATTCTCTTGCAAAATAGGCAGAAGGCGCTTGATGAGCTCATCGTTATCCCCGCGGACGGCCGAGTAGACCTGATAATGCCCGTAAACGACCTTCCACTTCGCTGTGCTCTTTTTCAGCTCTTCTCGCAGCCACAATAGCTGCGCTTCCGACATGAGGACCGTATTCAATGCGTAGAACTGCACAGACCCGGCGGTGAATGTGTAGTAGGGAGCCGGCAACCGCCAGGTCGACGCTTTTCTGCGAGTAGAGAATCTCGGCCGCCGGGCCGTCGGGAGAGCCCCAATCATGATTGCCAAGAGAAACGTAGAACGGAATGCCGAGACGCGGGATACCACCTTCCCCAGTATTCCTGCCATCGGGAATCAGTCGGACTGTGCGCGCCATCGTCCTGGTAGTTATCACCGAGCGTCAAGCCGAAGTCGAAGGGGTGGGCACGGTGGTACTTGAGCATGGTATCCGCCGGCAACTGTTGGTCCTCGTCGCCGGTGCCGAAATCACTGATCGCCAGCACCCGAATAGGAGCGGACGCAAGCTTGACGGAGAACACAGGCGGCGCATCCCAGAAGAACGAAGGCAGTCTCGCGACTCCCCACCTATACGACCCCAATCGTTCCTGGGCATGCCCCAGGGTCCGTAGCGCCGCCGAGTCGCCAGTTGCTTTGGCGAGATCGATCCGCCTTTCGAGCAGCTGCGCGAGCTCATTGCTTTTGACCTCGAATAGCTCATCCAGCGCTGTGACGGCCACCTCGGAATCCGGGTGGGAGCTGATCCAACGCTCCAGGGCCTGCCGCAGCAGCGCGTCTGGCGTGTCTTTGAGCGTGGCCGATACAAGACCGATGCATGGCTTGGATTTGCGGGGACACTGCTTTGCATCCACCAGAGCGATAACAAACTGCCTCGCTTTCGGAGGCACACGGTACCCACCTGAGGGGCCGTTGGCTTCCGCCACCAGCTTCCACAGCAACTGCTCCTTTGCTTCGTCGTCCTTCTCGCGAAGGATCGCTGCAGCGGTCCCCCGAAGTTCCGGAGGCAGCGTGCCCAGCAGCGCTTCCTCACTCGGCTGGGGGATTTGGCTCGCGGCGGTGCTTGCGACGGGCGTGGCCGTGACGCTTTGCGCCTGCCCGACACGGGCATCCTGTGCAAGCGCTGGAACGGTTGTGCCCGAATACCAGCAGTACAAAAAGAGCCAACACACACCACTTCCCCTTTGTATTCATAACGATCTCCTACGCCGTTCCGCCTCGGCGGACGCTCGCCGGCTCCGCGTACGCCGGCTTCTCCGTCTAAAGAGCTCGCACGTTCATCTGTTTCCTCTCGGTCGCCGCGACTCCGGACATCTGGCTCGCTCTCAATCCGGTCGAAACTCAGGCAGAGCCCGCTGAAACACGGGCCCGGCCCGAGAGCAACCTACTTGTCGTCCTTGTCTTCCTCCGAATCCTCGTCCTTGTCCTTGTCTTTGTCCTTGTCGGACTTCTCCTTGTGGAGCTTGCCAAAAACTCGCGTGTCAAGATTGAACAAAGAGAACTTGAAGTCCTTGCCCTGGGCCAGCGGACGCAGGTCGGAGACCCGGAAGGTCAGCGTCCGTGCCGCCGACAGCTTCATGGACGCCAGCGGGGCTCCCGAAAGCTGCGGGGTGAAGTCCCACACCGCACCGGTACCCCCCTGCCCGTTGTCCGCATTCGTGATCTCCGGGACACCCAAGTCCGATTCAAGCGTGAGTACCCGCACCTTCACGGGCCCCTCGACCGTGTCCTTCGAAATGTTCTTGAGCCGCGCCAGCACGCTCAGAGTCCCCTTGACCCGATCGAAGTCCGGTTTCGACAGCTCCAGCGTCACGGACTTGGAGATGTCCTTCAGGTCGGCAAGATCGGCGGCACCGTGTTTGACGACCGTCCCATCGACCTTCACCGACGCGGACCAGAGCTGCGCAACCCCGGTGTGGTTGTCCACCCAGGTCGGATGAAACGTACCGTCCGCATCGACGGCAAGGCCGGACGTGTGACCGCCGCTGATAAAGAAGTCATCGATTCCGACATACACCGAGACGAGTGAGGTCGTGTCGTCGCTGGACCCGCCGGCTCGAAGGTCCCACGGCGTTGTCTGCGGGTACGCATTGGCGAAATCCGTCACTGGGACGCTGGCGGAAAAGGTCTCGCCACCATCAAGCGATGCGGCCGCGCGCAGCCTCCAGCCGAGGTTGTCCTTGGCCTCCCGGCGGTCGTACCACGTCACCAGCACGACGCCATCCTTGTTAACCCCAACCGAGGGAAGCAGATGGTCCGGCCCCTTGTCGCCCTTCTCCGGCGAACGGTCATCGTTGATCGTCACGGGTTTCGACCACTTTTTGCCTTTGTCCGACGAATACGACAGCCGAATCTGGATGCGGTCCGAAACAATCTCCGGGTACACCACGTACAGCCGGTCCTTGAACGCCTTGCTCCCTCGATCAACCACCAACTGCCCCAGCATTCCCCCTTCCGACCTACTCCGGTCCACTCTCCAGTCCGCTACCTTCACGGATGCGCTGAACCTCTCTCCCCCGTCTTTCGTGCTGATCACATGCAGCTCGCCGTTCGGCCCGACGGTTGGCTCCTGCTCGAGGTTCTGCTGCCGGCCCTTCTTCGTGAGACCGAACATCACGACGAACGTGCCGTCCGAGAGCACCGCTCCCGTGCCAACACCAGCGATCTCCGTCCCTTCGGGGTACTCGGCGTGTACCGGTCCGAGAAAGGTCTTGCCATCATCGAGTGAGCGGAAGATCTGTAGGCTTGCCCCGCTCCTGGCCGCAGAGATGTCTTTGACCGAGCCCTGTCCCACGACGTAGATTCTGCCGGCGTACTTGCCGTTCGTCATGTCAATGTCAATGAACTCGCGGTCAATGAACTGGAACCGCGCCGACTCGGCCCAGGTGCGCCCCCCATCGGTCGACTTGTAGACAACGGTCCTCGCCTCGTCTCGGGGCGCGCCGGGCTCGGGGTCCTTCGGCTTGTCGAGATCTTTGATGACCAGGGCTACGACGTACACGGTGTCCCCGTGGGCGTACACGGCCGTGGGGTCACCGTTCACCTTGCCCTCCGTCACCTTGAGCGACGGGTCCCAGGTCTTGCCGCCGTCAAATGAGACGTAGCAGTACTGGTGGCAAAGCGTGCCTATGTCTTCGGGATACACCATCGAGCAGGTGATGAGTCGTCCGGCGTGCTCGGGGTCGCCAACCGCCAGATTCTCGTAGTTGGGCAGGTCGGGAACCGCCTTGCTGACCTGCACGGTGGGCCCCGTCACGATCCGCACCTTCTCGCGATGGACGCTCTGCGCATCCGCTTGTTGGGCGGCCAGTCCGACAAGCGCACCGATCAACAGCACCGCAAATGTGAACATCCACCTCTGAAGAACTCTCACACCCACCTCCCTTGCGTTGGTCGTTGCTGATTGGTCATTGGAAGCTCCACTTTCAACGGGGCCCAAGCAGCCGCTGCTACTTTTCTGCTTTCTTCTCTTCCGGTAGTTGCGCGCTTTCGCCTAGGGTGTACTTGGCGATCCAGTTGTACTCCCGCCTCAGCTGGTCCAACCTGTGATACCACTCTCCGTTCCCGTGCTCTTCACGGGGGAATAGCACCAGCTCAACAGTTTTGCCACGTTCCTTCAGCGCTCGGTAGAACTCCATCGCTTGCGAAATCGGGACCCGATAGTCCTGTTCGCCGTGCATGATCAACAGAGGGGTCGTAACGCGGTCAGCGTACGTAATGCCCGAGCGCTCAAGGTAAAGCGCCAGCGTCTTGGCCGTGGGCGCTCCGTTGAAGAACGAAGCAATGTAGTTCGGGATATCCGTCGTGCCGTACATACCGTAAAGGTCGGATAGGCCTGCGCCCATTCGAGCTGCCTTGAACCGGGCGGTTTGAGAGACGATCCACGAGGTCATATAGCCACCGTAGCTCCAGCCCATCTCAGCAAGCTTGTCCGGATCAGCGATGCCGCGAGCAACGGCGGCATCGACGCCGGCCATGATGTCCCGGTAGTCGCCTCCGCCCCAATCGGGGATGTTGCCGCGCATGAATTTCTCGCCGTAGCCCGTGCTCCCACGCGGGTTGGGCAGCAGAATCGCCCAGCCTCGGGCAGCCCAGAACTGGTGGCTGGCGTCAAACCAGACCGCATGCGATCCCGTTGGCCCTCCGTGCACGTCGGTCAGCATGGGGTAGCGGGTGCCGGCCTCGTAGTTGGCTGGCTTGATCAGGATGCCCTCGATTTCCCAGCCATCTTTGCTCTTCCAGTTCATAATTTCAGCCTCGCCCAAGAGCCACTCGCGGACCTGCGGATTGATGTCCGTCAGCCTCGCAGGCGACTTGTACTCCGGTCCGGAGACGTAGACATCAGCTGGGCTGGTGACATTGCTCCTCACAAAAGCTACCCGCGAGCCGTCGCGGCTGAAGTTCCCCAGAAATGTGCAATCACCGTGCGAGAGCTCCCTGTATCTGCGGGCGGTGGTGTCGTACTCGAATGTGTCGTAGTAAACACGGTGAGAGGTGCTAAAAACCAGCCGCCTGCCATCCCGGGTCCATGTTGCACGTGAGAAGTCAATATCGAAGTTCGCGGGGTCGTAGGCGTCACGGGTTTGTTTGGTGGCAACGTCGTAGAGCATGAGGTGGGCGTGCACGATCGGTCTTGGGGTAAAGCCCTCGGGATCCTTCTTAAACGGATTCGGACGGAACGAATAGGCGATCGTCTTGCCGTCCGGAGACCATTCGGGAGCACTCTCCGTTCCGAGTGTAGCGGAACTGATGCGTTCAAGGGCCTTGGACGTGAGATCCACAATGTAGACGAGGTCGCGCTCGTCGCGCGCCATCGCAGTGGGGGCAGCGGAGAATACAATCCTCTGACCGCTCGGCGCCCAACTGAAGGTTTTGACTATGAACTCCTTCCCACTAGTGATCTGAGTGGCCGCCTTCGCGGCGATGTCGAAGATCCAGAGGTGGGATCTCGTCTGTACCTCCTCAAAAACACGGGCGTCGTCCTTGCGCTTCTGTTTCTCTTCTTCCTCTTTGGGAAGAGGATCAGCCATGACGAACGCGATCCTGCTTCCATCCTTGGACCACGCGTACTGACCGACGCCGCTCTTGACGTCGGTAAGGCGCGAGGCCTCACCACCATCCGTCCGCATGAGGTAGAGCTGAGGCTTGTCGGCGTTCTCCCCCGGCGCGGGGCGCACCGCGACGAAGCTGATGAACTTCCCATCTGGAGACCAGTCGGGGGAGGATTCCCCTTTCTCGCCGAAGGTGATCTGCCGTGGGGCGCCGTCACCCGTTGGGTCTGTGGCCGACACCAGCCACAAATGCGACCGCTCTTCGTGGCTGTCCGGCTTGGGTTTCTCCCATACACTGAGGGTGTAGAGAACCCAGCGACCGTCCGGAGAGATCTTGGCCTGGTAGGTCGACCTTACTGTGACGACCTCCTCAAGCGTGGGAGCGTGCTTGCCCGCAGCAGTGCCGGGAACCGCCACCGGGGCAGGCGGCGCGCTCCTTCCCTGGCTCGTGGATGCCACTGCAAAAACCTGCGCGCCGCCGGCGTGCCCAGCAATGCTGAGTGACAGGAAAAAGATGCCAGCTAAACAGGATACGAGGGCCTTCCGGTGCATGACTCCTCCCTTTCCGAGGCTCTTCGCAAGCCTTCTCACCAAACGCCCGGGCATCGCGCTAGGGTTTTGTCGGCCGTCCAACGGTGCACGTGCCACCGCGCGTGTCTTCAACTCTCGACCTTCACGTCGTAACGGAGGGCGGCGACCGTGCCGCCGTTTGCGTGTCTCATACGAGCTGCCGGTCCATGCAGGCGGTCATTTGCCTGCGGCATCGCGTTCGGCGCGCAGCACGTCCCAGCGCTTGTACTGCGGGCCCTTGCCTGGGTCCGGATCGTGCACGCCTCGCAGCCAGTAGTTGAACCAATCGACGTTACGGTCGTACACCACGAGGCGGTGGACAGGCTGGTGCTTGATGTGGCCTTCGTCGGGGAAGATCCACATCTCGACCGGTCGGTGATGGTCCCGCATCTCCCAGTACTGCTGAAGGCCGATGACGTACTCCGAATCCGGCGCGTTCATCAGCAACGGTGCACTAATCCTGCCAGCGCTGAGCGCAGGCGACATTTGTTGCCACTTGAGCAGGTTGGCTTCGTACGGCGGTCCTTCGAGGTCCCACGACTTGAACAACGTGTTCCAGCTTTCGCTCTTGAGGTAGTAGAAAAGCGGATCGCGGGCGGAGCCGCCGTCGGCGATCGCCGCGGCGAAGATGTTCGAGTGACTGATCGCGTAGTTCGTGATCTCCGAGCCGTGACTCAGGCCGCAGATCCCGACCTTGCCCTTGTCGATGAGACCACGTTTGGTAAGCTCAGCGACAATCTGCTCGATGCCGTCGAGTGGCGATTGCCAATCCAGGATGGTGACCTCGAACGGTTGCACCTGGTCGAGCGTAATCGGAACGTAGGACGTGTTGTAGATGTCGAGCGCGAGGACCATGAAGCCGTTCGCCGCGAACACGTCCACCGGATACTCGTCGCCTACGGCGCCCCGAAGGAAGCCATGCGCCCGGTACGTGGTGATAGCCAATGGATACCGTGTGCCAGGACGATAGCCTGGCGGGTACGTCAAGACTCCGTACATGACGTCGCCGTGCTTGTTGGTCCAGACCAGGGTCTCGGTGGGAGCCCTCTCCAGGCGGTTGAAGTCGGGGTTGAGATCGGTGAGCACATCGACTGTGCCCGTATCGAGGTGAACGAGCGCGACATCCTGCGGCCGTTGCGTCGATTCGACGGTGCAAGCGGCGACCACGGCGGTCCTGGCAAATGAGCACGTGTCGAGATATGCCGAGACCTTCGTCAACTGCTTCGACTGGCTTGCGGACGGATCGGCGACGAAGAGGTTCTGGTCAGTATAGTCGGTCATTCGGAGATAGTAGATGTGACGACCGTCGGCCGACCACTCGAGCTGCCTGATCGGTTCCTCCGTCAGCGGTGAAAGACGAGTGGCTTCCCCTCCCTGGGGTGCAACCAGATAGATCGCATGCTGCTCACTAGGTCTTCCTTTCGTCTTTGTGGTGGCGCAGAAGGCCTCGCGCTCTCCGTCGGGAGACAGCGTGGCGTACATCGCGAAGCGGAGATCCGGGATGCCACGCGTCAGGGCATCAGGAACGAAGGTGGAGCTGGGTGCCTTCGGCTGCGGCCGGACGACACCGGTTCGAACGTCCACGTCGTACCCGGTCCTGACCTTCTTGGCGCTGAAATCCGGTCGGCCCAGCCACGGTGCAAACTGATTTATCTTCTCCTGGGTCCAGGACGGGTAGCCAAGCGCGAATAGATATCCGTTGCGGAGGTCCTCCTGCGCCGTTCGCTCCGTTTCAGCGGTTGCCTGCTCGACGGCGACATACGCAACGCCGCTGCCGCTCGGGCGAAAATCGACGACATCGCCGCTCCCCACCACAATCGGCGTGTCTGATCCCCCCAAGGTCAGCCGGTGGACGGCAACGCGTCCCCTGTCTTTTCGGACATAGCAAAGGGCGTCGCTCTTGCCAGACCACACCGGAGGGTATGTCCTCCAGTCACCGGAGTCGTCCCAAATAGGTTCACCACCGCTGTCCACGATGGTGCGTGCGTGCCGTGTGGCGACGTCGATGAGAACCCACTGGTTTGAATACCCGTTGGTCGCGGGATCGGCGCGCCGTATTTGATACACGACAAATCGCCCGTCCGGCGATATGCTGACGCCGCCCACGTCGCGCAGTGTGAGGAGGTCCATCGAGGTCACGGGCCGCGCGTTTGTAGGAGCGGCGATGCAGACAGCAAGGGAACACGCGACGACAACGCTGGCAAACCAAGAACACCGAACGTTCATGGCCAGATCCTCCGGCGTGCGGGTTTCCGCACTGATGACCTGTGCACGTCTCGACCTTTATGCCGGTGTCACGGGAGGTGATCGCCGGCACCTTCATCCCTGCTTTTTCACGCCCGCGGTTGACAGATGCGCGTCGAACCAACCGATGACTCGGTTCCAGTAGTCCACGGCGTTTGCCGCGCTCCAGGTGCCCTCCCAATGGTCCTCACCCGAGTATTTGGCATACACGACTTCCTTGCCGAGACGTCGGAGGGCGACAAAAACCTCATCCGACTGCAGCGTGATCAGATCCAAGTCTCCTTGTACGATCAGCAGCGGCGTCTCCACGCGGTCCAGATAGAACAGCGGAGAGTTTTCGATGTACCGGTCCCTGACTTGCCATGGCGTGCCGACCATGCCCCCCTGACCGGTCTCGGACCAACCGATCCCGCCAGCTCCCCCACTCTTGTGCATCACGCAATAGAAGCTGATGAGGTTGGCCGGCCCGGCGCTGTCGACCGCCGCCTTGAAACGAGTCGTTTGCACGATCAGCGAGAGTGTGGAATAGCCGCCATAGCTGTGCCCCATGACCCCGAGTCGGTCGGGGTCAGCGATTCCCAGCTCAACGGCGCGGTCCACTCCGGGCATGACCGTCTTCAACAGGTCCTGCATTGGGGTGCCTTTGCGGAGCGGCGTGTCCGGCAAAAGGACGGCATAGTCTCGGGTCGCGAGAATCTGCAGGTTCTCGACCCCAGAGCCAGACAAGCCGAAGCGATACACGCCCGCCGAACGAAAGGATCCTCCGTACACGTCCACGATGAGCGGGTACCGTTTGTCTTCCTCGTAGTTGGCAGGCAAGAGTAAGGCCCCGCGCAGCGGCTGCCCGTCCACCCCCCTCCACTCGATAACCCGGCTCCTGCCGAATGTCAGGCTCTCGATCTGTGGGTTGATACGCGTCAAGCGCCGGCGGTCGACTAGGGTGGGCCCCGACACCCAGATGTCCTCCGGGTGCTGCGCGTCCTGCGAGACGTACGCCAGGGTTGTGCCGTCGCGGCTCACATCCGCATGGAAGATGCGATCGCCGCTTGAGTATCGAGGTTCCTCAAATAGGAGCGTCGCGGCGCCGCCTGACACGTCGACCCTGAAGAACCCAACGTCCTTCGTCCGTTCGTGCCTCGTCATCACGATCATCGACCGGCCGTCCGGCGACCAGAATCGTCCGCCGCCCACCGGAGTCAGAACCTCCAATACGACGCGGTCGGGGATCTCGGCGATCTGCTTGAACGTTGCCTGCGTTGAGGATGCTGCCCAGATCTTGCTGGAACCGACCTTCCCGTACTGCTCGCTGCTTAGGAGAACGACAAACTTCCCGCTCGCGTCCCAGAGCGGGGCCCGGTGGTCGTCGCTGAAGGGCGGATGCGTGCCGGCGGTGAGGTTCCGCGGCTCCCCGCCGTTTCTGGAGACAACGTAGCAATCGCCATTCTCCGAGGTCGTGTACGCCAATGAGCCGCTGTCGGGCGCCCAACTGACTGAGATCCCGTAGTCTTGCTTGAGCTTGGGAACCAGCACCCGCGACTGGTGATCGGCAAACGAAAGAACTCTGAGCTCGTACACGGGCTGCTGTGTGTTCTCCTCGATTCCTTTCCAGTTCAGGTAGGCGAGGTGTGTGCCGTCCGGCGAAACCCAATACCCGAGGGGCTTGATGCCGGTCGCCACGTGCTTGACGGTTCCTGTGGCGACCTCGATCAGGGCGAGATCGCCAGCATAGCGGTTCATCCATGATTCGGCCGCTACCGGCTTTTCTGACGGCGCACGGGTGGCGCCCTTTTCGTCCGCCGCGGGCGAGCTGAACACCGTGACCGTCACCCCAGTCGGTTTGGTTGCCTTCGACGCGGCCTGGGAAGGAGGGTTCATCAGATCCGCCGCTTGTTCCACGGTCATTCCTTCGGGCAGCACCTTGGCGAGAACGAACCGGCTGTCGGGAGTCCAGCGGACCACCTGAAAGTTGAAGAACGGGCGCGCAATCGCATCCGAGAGTTGGCGGATCTTCCCACTTGCTCTTTCCCACAGCCAGACGTGAAATGTACCGCTCCGATCGGAATAGAACGCGAGGTATTTTCCGTCCGGCGACCACACCGGACTCGAGCTCGTGCCTTTTCCCTCGGTCAGGTTTCGAGACTGGCCTGACCTCGTGTTTGTCATCCACACATCGCACCCCAGGCCTTCCGTGAACGCACCCGTGGGTGTGTAGGACGAATAACGTTCATCCTGGGTACTTTCCAGTTTGCGGTCGTCCTTGAGGGTGTAGGCCACCAATTCACCATCGGGAGACATCGCGATAGGCATGCGATTCGCGAGCGCCAGCGCGCCGAGGGCATCCTCGATCTTCAGAGGTACCTGCGCGGGCCCCGCGAATCCGAGTTGGCAAACCAGTGACAACGATGCCAAGAAACAGAGGCTACAGGCTACAACGACCTTCCGATTCATGACTCCTCCCTTTCTATTTCTCGCCCCGAGGTTTCTCATGAAACGCCCCGGGTGGTGCGCTGGGGTGACTCTCCGCCCTCCGGCGAGCCCCCCAGCCGGCGAAGGTGACCCGGTTGCTTCTCGTGGAGGTCGCCAGCTCCCTCCGCTGACGACAGCGGCGAGGACGAGGAGTCCGCGGCCCAGCGCACGAGGATCGAGCCGAAGCAGACGAACACAACGGCTAGACAGAGCGCCAGGTAGGGGCTCATGGCCGTCCCGCGAGACGTCCACGGGCTGCAGCGGCGCGCCATCGGAACGGAGCGGGTCCCGTCACGCTCCGCCCGCCGGTTTCGCGTTCTTGACCTTCTCGTCCAAGAAGGCGAGCACCCGCTTCCAGTAGTCGACTAGGTTCGCCGCCTTGGTCAGGACGTGCTCCTCCCCGCCATAACGCAGGTAGGTGGCCTCCTTTCCAAGGCGCTGAAGACCTACCCACACCTGGTCGGAGAAACGGACGATCCCCTCGTCATCGGCGCCAGCCTGGACGATCAGAGGGGTCGTGATCCGGTCGAGGTAGTACACGGGGGAATTCTCAACGTAGCGCAACGGAGCCTCCCACGGCGCCGCGCCCATGCCGCCGCCGGCACGCTCCAGCCACGGGATCCAGCCACCGGTGCCGGCGTAGCTCATCGAGCCGTAGAACCCGACCAGGTCGCCGAACCCGGCGTTCATCACCGCCGCTTTGAACCGGGACGTCTGGGCGATGAGCGCGAGCGTCGAGTAGCCGCCGTTGCTCTGGCCCATCACCGCAAGGCGGTCCGGATCAGTGATTCCAAGCTCCACGAGCCGGTCGATCGCAGGCATCACGGCCTTGAGCAGGTCCCTGGCCGGGGTTCCGGTATGGACCGGGATGTCGGGCCACACCACCGCGTATCCGCGGGTTGTCAGCATGTGCATGTTGTACGCCGGGATCCCAACCAGGCCGAAGTGGTGGACCGCCCGCGACCCGGAGTCGCTCGCATACACCCACACAACCGTAGGGTAGCGCTTCCCCTTCTCGTAGCCAGCCGGGAGAACCAAGGCCGCGTGCAGTGGCTCGCCGTCGAGACTGCGAAAGTCGACGAGGCGTCCTTCGCCGAACACGTACTGGTCGAGGACCGGATTGATTGTGGTGAGGCGGCGCTGCTCGCGCAGTCCGGGGCCAGCGACCCAGAGGTCCGGGCTCTCGCCGGCGCTCTGGGCAAGGTAAACCACGGACCGCCCGTCCGGGGACGTTACCGGTCCCTGGAACGAGACGCCAATCCGCCGGTTCTCCTCACGGATCTTCTCTGCCCGCCCGCTGCTGGTGTCGACACGGTAGAACCCGGCCTGGCGCGAGGTGCGGTCACGGGTGCAGATAAAGAGAAGACGGCTTCCGGGCTCGGTCCAGAAAGTATTCTGCGAAGAGGTCGCTATGATCTCGCGAACCTCGTACGGCGCCTCTGGGGTGAGAGGCTCGATCGTGCCCGTCGCAAGTGTGCCCTTCCAGACGCGGTCGTTGCCGAGGACGTAGAGGTGGGCGCTTGCCGCATCCCAGCGTGGTGGCACGAAGTCGGTGCTGATCGAGCCCTCGGTCTTCCCGGAGAATGCGCGGGGCGCCCCTCCACCGGCCGACACCACGAAGAGTTCGCCCCCGCCACCGGTCGCACCCGTCACGTCCACGATGCGATCCGCGGGGGTCTCCCGGGGCGTGGCCGCCGTGTACGCCAGCCACCGCCCGTCCGGGGACCAGCTCATGGCGCCGGAGAACGTCTGGAGGACACCAGAAACGAGGTCGCGGGAGGCGCCCGTCGCAAGGTCGAGCGCGACGATGGTGTGGCTGAGACCGATGAAGTTGGCGGGCCCCATTGCCCGGGCGTCCATGTACGCGAGCCGGCGGCCGTCGGGTGACAATCGCATGGCCGCCGGGTGCACGCGGCGCGCCAGGATCCGTCTCTCTCCCGAAGCCACCTCGATCGTGGCGATGTCGCAGAGGAGCTGCTGCGCGAACCCCGCTGGTGCTGCCTTCTGGTCTTCGCCTTTCGGTGGCGCTGGCGGCGACCGGAAGATGACTACGGTGGACCCCGGCTCCTTGTCCTTGACCTCGGGCCCCCCCCTGCCCATCGCCGGCTCGAGCTCTTCCTCGCTTACACCTTCCGGCGACGCCTGCACGACTAGTGTCCGGCCGTCGGGAGTCCACAGTGGCGTCACAAACCCCATCCAGGCCCGGGTGACGGTCTCGCTGGCGCGCCGCACCGTTCCGGCACCGCGATCCCACAGCCAGACGCGCGACGCGCCGTCTCGGTCGGAGCAGAAGGCCAGCAGCTTGCCGTCCGGCGACCACGACGGCGCCCAGTTGTTGCCGTCGGTGCCAGTGAGGTTGCGCGACGCACCTTCCCGCGTCGGCGTGAGCCAGACATCGCACCCCTCGCGCAGGTAGGTTCCCTGATGGGCCTTGGGCCCGGAGCCCTCCTTCTCGTCGGCAACCCGTTTCTGCGGATCGCACACCACGGAGGCGACCAACTCGCCGTCGGGGGAGAAGGTCGCTTGCACCCCCTGAACCTGGAAGTCCAGTGCCCACACGGCATCCTTGATGTCCAGGGGACGTAACGTACGCTCGGCTTGCGCCGCCGGTGCGATGAGTGCGGCGCCGACCGCCGCGCCAGCGAGGTACATCCACCCCAATGCCCTATTCCGGATGTTCATGACGCTCCTCCCTTCAGATAGCGGTCGAACCAGCCGATCGCTCTCGTGACGGCGTCGATCTGGTTGGCGCGTTTCCAGGTGCCCTCCCAGTGATCTTCGCCCTCGTACCTGACGTAGGTAACCGTCTTGCCGAGGCGACGAAACCCGGTGAACACCTCATCGGCCAGGTACGAAGACACCGCTCGATCGGCGCTACCGTGGATGATCAGCAGCGGGGTCTGAACGCGGTCGAGGTAGAAGATCGGAGAGTTCTCGAGGTACCGCTCCCGAAACTCCCATGGGCTTCCCCCCATGCGTCCCTGGCCGCTCTCCGACCACGCGAGGCCGTAGTTCGTGCCGTCGGGGGAGAGCTGGCCGTAGCTGCCGATCAGATCCCCGAGTCCCGCGCGCATCACCGCCGCCTTGAAGCGCGGGGACTGGACGATCAAGGAGAGGGTGCTGTAGCCACCGTAGCTGTGGCCGGTGACGCCGATACGCTTCGGATCTGCCACGCCTGACTCAACGACCTTGTCGATGCCTGGGATAACGCTCTTCATCAGGTCGACCATCGGCGTTCCGAGGTTGAGCTTCGAGTCGGCGAGAAGCAGCGCATACCCCCGGGTGGCGAAAAGCTGGAGGTTCTCGACTGCGGCGATGGCGTATCCGAATCTGTTGAGGTCGTTGGAGATCGAGCTCCCCCCGTAGACCTTGACGATGAGCGGATACGACTTGCCCCGCTCGTATCCCGCGGGGTAGATGAGCGCGCCCCTCATCGTCTCGCCATCGGTGCTGTGCCACTCGATCACCTCGGCCTTGCCGAAGACCCGACCCGTGAGCGCGGGTGCGACCTGGCTCACCTTCCGCGGCCGCGCCAGATCACCGCTCAACACGAAGAGGTCGGCTGGGTTGAGCGCGTCCTCGGCGACGTAGGCAACCCTCGTGCCGTCGGGCGAGATCGCTGGTTCCGTGCCGTACCCACCGTAGCGCTTGTCCTCTTCGAAAAGCAGCGAGACGGCACCCGTCTGGAGATCGACGGTCGCGAAGCCGACGCGCTTGCTCCCCGGGCTCGACGTCATCACAACGCCCGAGCGGCCGCGATCCGGAGAGAACAGAGCCTGCTGCTGCGGAGAGATGATTTGGAGCTCGTGGTCAGCGAGGGAAGCGAACGCCGCCGCCCGTGGGCCGTCCGCGGCGGCACGCCAAACGACGCCCTTGCGAGTGAAGAACAGGTTGTGGCCTGCGGGATCCCACACCGGTTGACCAACCTCCTCGAGACCCAGCGGATCGGCCGGCGGATTCTGCGCAACGCGCCGAGGCGCACCGCCTGTGCGGGAAACGACGTAGATTTCATCCATGGCGAGCGGCCCGGCCGTTCGGTACGAAATCCTGTCGCCAGTTGGGGACCAACTGAAGGAGCGACCAAAGAGGTCGAGGCGAACGTCCGACGCCACGGCGCCTGACGTGCCCGTCCCGAGATCCTGCGCGACGATCTCGAAGAGGTACTGGCCCGTACCGGACTTCTCTGCGCGCGTCAGGACGGTGTACGCAATCGTTGTGCGGTCGGGAGCGAGGGCGTAGCTCCCGATACGAAGGCCTCTTACCAGCCGCCGCAGGTCTCCGGTTTCAACGTTGATCAACCCGAGATCCCTGCGAAAGATATCGAGGTTCACCTGGTCCGTGCTCGGCACCGATCCCGGAGCCGAAGGATCGAACTCGAAGACCTTCGCGGTGACACCGCCCTTCGAGTTCGAGGCCGGCGCCTTTCCTTTGACGAGTGCCGCATACCCCTCCCGCCCCAACTCTTCAGGGAAGAGCGAAACGAGAACCGAGCGCCCGTCCGCGGCCCAGTGCAAGCCGGAGTAACCCTCCCGGACATCGGCATCTCCGGTTTGGCGCAGGGTGTCTGAGGAGCGCTCCCAAACCCAAAGCTGCGCCGGCCCGATCGACGCCTTGCCGCCCCGGTCCGACAGGAACGCGAGACGCTGACCGTCCGGGGACCAGCTCGGTGCCCAGTTATTTCCAGTGCCGCCGGTGAGGTTGCGACGAGTGCCGGTCTCAAGATCGCTGATCCAGATATCCGACGCGACGCCGTACCACGCGACACCGTTGCGCAGGAGCTGTTCGTCATCGATGGCCTCGCGGCGCCTGCCATTGTCCGTGACGACGTACGCGAGGAGACGGTTGTCGGGCGAGAACGCCGGGGGCGAGTAGGCGGCGACGGTGGGCGCCTCGAGAATCTCCTCCACGGAGAGAGGCGCTGCGCGCGCGACAGGGGCCTGTGTGTACGCTTGGCTAGCCGCGAGCCCGAAGAGCGCAAAAGCCGAAACGGCATAGAACGAAAGACGACGTCTCATCGAGGCATGCCTCCCTTCAGTGGCAGGCTTCAGATCCAGTCTCACGGACTCGCTTTGGGTCCTTGAACCGCCAGGTGCTCGGCGAGGAACGCCAGCCGGCGGTTCCAGAAGTCCACGGTGTTGGCGTAGCCGGAGACGACGTGGCCCTCGCCTGCGTAGTTGGCGTACTGGACCTTCTTGCCCAGCCGCCGCAGCGCCACGAAAGTGCTGTCGGGCCACCACAACGGCAGCGAGTCCATCGTGCCGTGCTCCATGAGGAGCGGTGTCTCGACCTTGTCGAACTGGTAGACGGGCGAATTGTCGTAATAGCGGTTCGGATACTGCCACGGCGTGCCGCCCATTCCACCCTGGCCTTCCTCGTAGTAACCGGTGCCGTCGGTTCCGTCGTTGTTCATGTACAGATACCCGGCCAGGATGTCGCTCTCGACCACCGCTGTGATGATGGCCGCCTTGAACCTGGTGGTCTGGACGAGCAGGGCGAGGACCGAGTACGAGCCGTAGCTCTGGCCCATCACGGCGAGGCGATCGGGGTCGGCAATGCCCAGCTCGATCACCCTGTTGACACCTGGGAGCACGGTGTCCGCGAGGTCTCTCAGCGGCGTTCCCAGTCGCAGGGGCGCGTCGGGGGAGAAGACCGCGTAGCCGCGCGTTGCCAGCACCTGCATGTTGAACGTCGCGATGTCTCCCCAGAGACCGAACCTGTTGACCTCATTCGACCCGAACCCTCCCCCGTAGACGAAGACCGCTAGGGGGTACCGGGTGCCCTCCTTGTATCCGGCCGGCAGCAGAAGGGTGCCGCGCAGCTTCTGGCCGGAGACACTCATCCACTCGATCAGCCGGCTTTCCCCCATCTCGTACTGGTCGAACACCGGCGCGACGTGGGTGACCCTTCGGACCTCTCGGAAGTCTGCCGTCGTGATCCAGAAATCGGGCGGATGCGCGGCGTCCTGTGCCCCCCAGACGGCGTGCTGGCCGTCATCGGACACGTCGAAGCTCGAGCTCCAACTGTAGTGCTTGCTCTCCTCGCGGAGCTTCTCGACCCGTCCGGTCCCGAGCTCGATCCTGTAAAACCCAGCCTGCTTGCTCACGTCGTCACGAGTGGTCACGACCATCCACCGTCCTCCATCCGGCGACCAGAAGCGCCCGCCGCTGACCGGACCGACGATGCCGGTGATTCTCCGGGCGGGTATCTTGGCGAGCTCGCTGGTTTTCCCCGCCGAGAGATCCGTCTTCCAAACGGCAAAGTCGCCGATGAAGTAGAGGTTCTTCCCGGCTTGATCCCATAGCGGAGCTCGGAAGTCGTCGGCGAAGCTCGGGTGGGTCCCTTCTGTGCACTTCCGGGGGTCCCCACCGGCAATAGGCACGATGAAGCAGTCCCCCGCCGCCCGCTGGCCCCCGGTCAGGTAGGCCAGGGCCTTGCCGTCGGGAGACCAACTGACGCTGATGCCAAAACCCTGCCTGATGCGCGGAACGAGGACCCGGGTCCGGGCCTCCCCGATGGAATAGGTCTGCAGGTCAAGAACCGGCTGCTGCGAGTTGGCCTCCCAGCCCAACATGGTCGTGAACCCGACTTGAGATCCGTCCGGCGAGAAGGAGAACCACCGGGGTTTCGCGCCCCGTACGATGCGCTTCAGATCGCCAGTCTCGACGTCAATGAGGGCGAGATCGGCGAGGGCGGAGTTGGTAAAGGCGCTGGCGACGATCTCCGGCTCCGCAGTTGAACTTGCTTCCTTCTGCGTCTTCGTGGTCGGCGACTCGAGCACGAAAACCGACGGCTTGCTCCAGTCCTTGATGGCGACACGCGGCCCGACGGTTGGGAGAAGCGCGGCGGCCTGGGCCAGGGTCATGCCCTCGGGGAGCACCTTGCAGAGCACCTTGCGGCTGTCCGGTGCCCAGCGCACCAGCTCGAACCAGAAGAACGGCCGTGCGATGGCTTCGGAAACCTGCCGAATCCGACCAGTGGATTTCTCCCAAACCCAGAGGTTGACCTGGCCGGCCCTGTCCGAGTAGAAAGCAAGGCGTCTCCCGTCTGGAGACCACACCCCTCCCCAGCTCATCGCCCCCTTCGCGTTGAGGTCGACGCTCTCGCCCGTGGTCGTGTTGGTGACCCAAAGCTCCGCCTTGGTCCCGCCCCAACTCATCGGCACGCCGGTGGAGGTGAATTCGTGTCCCCCTTCCTGGATTGGCGGGTGCGCCCTGGGATCCTCGGCGGTGTACGCGAGCCACTGGCCGTCCGGCGAGAGATCCACGGGCACCGGGGTCAGGGAATGTGCGGCGGCGGCCTCCTCGATCGGCAACGGCGCAAGCTTTCTTTCAGCGGACACCTCCACTGCCACCGTAAGAACCGCAAGGGCCGCAACTGTCGTCAGAATCGTAAACCGTCTCATCGGTCTTTCCTCCCGTTCAGTCGGCTGCGCGGTCAAGGCCCCTGAACCACCGGCCTCCCGCCGTCAGCGCGGTTGTGTTCCTCCCAGTACCTTGGCTTCCACGGAGATGAGGTTGTCCAAACGAAGGTTGGCGTCGAGCTTGAACGGCGCGAGCTCGTTCAAGCGAAACCGTAGTCTCCTCGGCCGACTCGTCTCGCCGGCAGCGAGCCGCCCCTGCTTGAGGACCGAGCTGAAGTCCCACACTGCCCCGGCTCCGCCGAGCCGGTTGTCCGCGTCGAGCACCTCGGGCACGGCGCTCCCGGAACGAAGGGAGATCACGCGGACCTTAATGGGGCCTAGGATCGGTTTGTCCGACGTGTTGGTGAGCGCCGCGTCGAGGGCGACGACGCGCTGCGCCGGGTCGTAGTCGGTGTTCGCGAACTCCACCGCGACGCTCTGGGTCACGTCGGTGAGAGCTGCGAGCTCCGGGGAGCCGTTGACCGCGACATTGCCGTCCACCCCGACGGCGGCGGTCCAGACCTGGGGAATGCCGGTACGGTTGTCCACCCAGACGGGGTGAAAGCGGCCGTCAGCAGTGGCGGCCATGCCAGTCGTATCGGCCGCGGTGAGGAAATCGATCCACTGTGGTCCGATCTGCATCGTGATGGTGCCGCCCCGCGCGCGGGGTCGGTGATGTCCCCCGCCCTCGCTGTACGCCATGATCGGCATATACCCGCCCGCGGGGTCCTTCTGAACCTGCTCGGACACCCGTACGCTGGGAGTGAACGTCTCGCCGCCGTCGAGGGAGGCGGAGAAACGCAGGCGCCATCCCGAGAGGTTATCGGTGCTCTCGCGCCGGTCGGACCACGCCACACCCACAACCCCCGAGCGGTTGACGGCCACCGAGGGCAGCATGTGATCGCGGCGGCGCTCGCGATCAGACGGCGACTGGTCGTCGTTGACGACGTGAGGTTTCGACCACGATTCGCCCTTGTCTGAGGAGTAGGAAAACAGCACCTCACACCGGTCGGAGCGGCGGTCCAGCCAGGTGAGGTAGAGGCGGTCGCGGAAAGGGCCCTCATTCGCGTCGACGGCGAGCACCGGCATGCCCGGTGTCCACCCAACGCACCCGTGCCACTCGCTGGCCACGACCCCCTTGGAGAAGTGGTCTCCACCATCGTTCGATCGGACCAGCTTCACAGCCCCGTCCGCCTTGGCGAAGTCCTTGCCGGAAAGGTTCTTGCGGTCGTACCACTCGTAGAACGAAGCGACGTAGGTGCCGTCCGAGAGCACCACGCCGTTCCCCGTTCCGAACGCCATGTGATCCCCGTCGGGAATGAGTTTCTTCGGCGAAGAGAACGTCAGCCCGCCGTCGGTCGAGCGAAAGAAGGTGAAGACGATGCGCTCGTCCCCATCCACAGTGGGGTCCCGGACGGCGTTGCCGTGGAGGTAGAGGTGCCCGCGCCGCGGGCCCGAGGTGCGGTCCACCGCCAGATACTCGCGGTCGATGAACGGGAGCACCACCGGTGCCGACCACGTCCTTCCCGAATCAGCGGACCGGTAGACCAGCGTTTCGGGGTCCGCCGCGGATTCGTAGTGAAGGGGCAACGCCGAGAGGTAGGCGGTCCCGCCCAGGCCGAAGGTGCAGTCCGGGTCCCCGACGAAGTTGGTGCGATCGACCTCCAGCGTTGGCGCCCAGCTCTTCCCGCCGTCGAACGAGCCGTATGCAATGACGTGCCGGGAAGCATCCCGGGCGTCGAAGATCATCGCGCAGGCGAGGAGCGCGTTTGCGTCCGTAGGGCTGGCCGCGACGACCAGCTCATGGTGCAGCCTCTTCCCATTCGCGGCGCTTACCTGGACGTTCGGCGCCACTTGGATCATGGCCGGCTGCGCTATTGATCCCGCCGGGAGCACGATCATCGCTGCAAGGGCCACAGGTGCGCACAGGTACAGGTCACGGTAGGTCATCGAGAACCTCCCCACCAAGTCTGTGACTGCCGACTCGAATCCTCGCCGCGGCAGTGCTGCAAACGGGTGACGCGCACGACCGCGGTCACTGACGATCTCGTGCCCGCGTCCTCCTCGCGCGGAATTCGGTACACCCGGCGCGGGCGGGTTACTTCTCCTCCACCATCCCGAAGACCAAGAAGTGGGTGCAGGGGGTCTTCACTGGGTCCATCAGCTTGAAGCGGAGAACGATCGGGCCCGAGAGGGCCCCTGGGGCGAGCGACTCGGAACCCCGCAGACCGGCGTCGAAGGGAAACACGGCGCCGACCCCTGTTTTGCCGTTCCCCGCGTTGAGTACGGTCGGGGCGAACTTCTTGTCCTCCTCCGTCTCCGCAAGGCCGCAGTGGAAGCCGACGATCTCCACGGTAATGGGCGGGTAGATCGCCTTTCCGGAGGTGTTCTTCAAACGAACCGGGATGTCCACCGTGTTGGCTTCCGAATTGAAACGTGAGGGGTCGAAGACCAGGTCCACCCGATCCAGCGCCATCACCCGCACCCGCTCTGGCGGCTTGGGTGCGCTCGCCGCCGGGGTTGGCGTGGGCACGCCCGGCACCGGCGTCGGCGGTGGGGTGGGCACCTCAACGCGGATCGCCGCCGTGTAGAGCTGGAAGGTTCCGCTCCGCGCGTCGGGCCAGAGCGGGAAGAACACACCCCTGCGGTCGGCGGCCATGCCGATGTAATCGCCGCCTTGGCCCCAGCGCGTGTACGCCGACAGGAACGACAGCACGCCCTCGTCCTTGTACTTCGAGGCCATGGGATTCACTGCGACGTTGCCGGGACCCGCGCTGGAGCGACGGCTCGGAGGAAACCACGACCGACGGGAGAAACGTTTCGCCGCCGTCCAGCGACGCGGCAAAGAACGCCTCGTAACGCGTGCCGTCGGGGGAGTTCCGGGTGTCGAGCCAGAGCGCGCCCAGGACGCCGTCCTTGTTCACCGCAACCACCGGCTGAAACTGGCGAGCGCCGGCCGGCAGATTGCCATCGAGGATGCGGGGAGGCGTCCAGGTTTGCCCGCGATCGGTCGAGAAAGAGAACAGGATGCGGCTCTTTCCGAAACGCGAGTCGGTCCAGGCGGTGTAGATCCGGTCGCGGTATTTTTCGCCCGTCGCATCGGCGGCTACGGTCGGAAAGGTGCTCCTCCTGCCTCGCGTCAGGGTCATCGAGGTCGTACACCTGGCTGTCTGATCTTTCGCCGCGGAGAAAACGTCACGCCGCCGTCGCTGGAGCTCACGAACCAGTCGTTGAATTCGGCCTTTCCCTTCTGCTTCCGCTTCTCCGGGAGGAACTCGAAGTCTCCGAAGGGAACGAGGAGCGTTCCGTCGGAGATGACCACCGGCGTGTAGCTGTTGATGCCCATCGTGCCTCCGCCGTTCGCGGCCTCGACCGGGCCCGGTGAACGTCAGTCCGTCGTCGTCGGAGCGAAACACGCCCACGCGATACACCGGGTAGTCCCACAGCGTCGAGAGGTAGATGCGGCCGGCGAACCTGCCCAGGGTGGTGTCGACCACCACCTGTTCGTGGTCGTGGGAGCAGCACACGAGCTGCGTCTGCCGCCACGAGCTCCCGCCGTCAGTGGAGCGGTAGATGTGCATGCCACCGCGGGGCTTGTCGTTCTCGTCCGTCACCGACCCGTTGGCGAGGCCGATGAACAGCGCGGTTCCGTGGGGAGTGAAGGCGACCTGGGGGTCGCGCTGCCGAATTCAAGCTGCTCGGGAAAATCGACCCACTTCCAGGTGGTACCTCCGTCGTGGGTCACGTAGAGACGGTTCGTCCACCCGCCCTCAGGTCGGCGCTCCCACGATCGATGCCCCGACGAGGTTCCTGTGGTTCAGGGGATTGGTGGCGATGTGCATCTCCGCGTGAGGAATGTCGCCGTCACGGCTCACCAGGTAGTCGGGGCTAACCACGATCTTCGGCCCCGGGCCCGCAGCAAAGACCGGGGCAGCCATGATGAGGCAAGTCAGAAGTAGGCCAGCTCGCTTCTTCATGCGACACCTCCGTCCAGAAAACAATGGCCGGGCGGCCTGGCGGCCGCCCGGCCGGTCAGCGTGCGGCGCGGGACGTGACCCGCGCCACAACACTAGAAGCTCAAGCGGAGTCCGACCTTGAACTGTCGAGGTGGTACAAGCCCGTAAGGCTTTCCGAAAGCCGAGACCTGCTTACCCTCCTTCGCGGACTCTCGGGAGTAGATAGCACCGATGTCGTTCTGGATGTTCGTGTTGGGGTCGATGGCGGCGTTGAACGCGTTGGTTATGTCGAGCGAGGCGGTGAGGATCGTCCCGCTGAGCTTGAAGTCCTGGGCGAGTCTGAGGTTGACCAGCGCGTGGCTGCCTTCCCTGTGCGCATCCTTGGGCTCGAGCAGTACGCCGCGTGAAGACGGGTCATTGGCCCCCGAACTCGGGGATCTCGTAGTTGTATGCGAGCGCGCCCCACGGCCGCCCTCCGAACCAGCGCAGATCGACCGCGGCGGTGAGGTTGAACGGGAACGTGTAGCTGCCCCGAATCTTGAAGTTCCAGGGGCGCTCCTGGCTCAGCGAGCCGTTGGTGAAGAACGGGTTCTTGTAGTAGTTGGGGTCGGTGTCAACGCCGTTGCTGCACAGGCTCAGGATCCCGCACTCGTTGTTGTCCTTTGTCCCGACGGTGCGCTCGAGCGTCAACGAGGAGTCGACGAATAGGCGCTCGCTCGGTCGGCCGCGCAGCTCGATGATGAACATGTTCGTCTTCTCGTAGTTGAAATCGCGGTTGCCGAGGGCGAACTCGCGCGGTCCACCGCCCGTAACCTTGTAAATAGGTAAACGTGCGTCCGGTGAACGGACGACGTATACGTGACCGGCTCGTAGGTGACCTGGTTGGCGTACTGGGTCAACACAATGTAGTCGGTGGTCTTGCGGTAGATGTAGTTCGCGGAGAGCGCCCAGCCGCGACCGAGCTCCTGGTCAAACCCCAGGTTGGCGATGTCGGTGTGCGGGCCCTTGGTCCCCTTCTCCACGGGGATCGCCTGGGTGTCGAAGACGGACGTGATGTTCCCGGGTCGGATGACAAAGTCCTCTGATCGCCTGCCAGTCATGGGGATCGAAGGTCTGCGTGGTGAAGACCCCGTAGTACGTGATCGGGTCGAAGCCGGTGCCCGCGTACGTACCGGGGCCGTAGGTCGGCACCTTGTCGAAGTAGCGGCCCAGCGAGACGCGCATGATGGTGCGGCCGTTGCCGGCGAAGTCGTAGCACGAGGCCCAGCCGCGGCGCAACCTGAGTGAAGTCGAGCATCGTCTTATCGGTGTTGAGATCGTAGGTCTTGGGCTTGTCGTAGCGGACACCAACCGAAACCGTGGTGTTGCCGAAACGCGCGCGATCCTGAATGTAGGCGCCAGGCCGTTTCAGTCCCGCACCCACACGCGTGTTGTAGCCAGTAATACCGCTGAGGTAGTTCGATCCGGCCCGATCGGGATGATGGTAAGGAAGAGGTTGCCGGACGTGATGAAGTTCGTTCTCTGCCACGCATCCTCGTACTCCAGTCCTCCCTTGATCTCATGGCTGCCCCCGAGGAAACCATCCGTGAAGTGCGTTACGGCGGCCCTCGCCTCCTGCCGGCCGTTGGGTTGCTTCCTCTGGAACCCCGTCGAGTTGTAGTTCAGCCCGGTGCGTACGTCGTACACGTTGACCACATCCAGGGGAGCGTTCGGGATGCGCCAGTTGAACCCGCTGACCGATGCGAACCGCACCTCGGAGAGCGTGTTGTCCCCCCACTGCCCGACCCAGCTCAGGTAGCCCGTCGTGGTGTGCTGCTTGCGGTAGTAGCCCACCTCCGGCCCGGTCTCTGCCTGCAGACCCTGCTTCTGGAGGAGGATCGGCTCCTAGTTGAGTGCGCCCGAGAACGTGTGGCTCTGGGTTGCAAGGTAGTCCATACGAAGCTGGTACTGCTTGGTGTCCCCGCTGTCGTACAGCTCGGTTCCCGGTGGTGCCGTCGACGTATCGTGGTGGCCCGCGCTGGCAAAGAACGTGAGCTTGTCGCGCGCGATCGGCCCACCGAGCGTGGCGCTGTACTCAGTGTTTCGCTTGATCTTGCCCTGCTCGAGGTCCTTGATGCCTCCCGAGTTGTCGCCGGTCAGGCAGTGGTTCGTGAAATACACGCCGAGCGTACCCGCGTACGTGTTTGCTCCCGCCTTGGTGATTACGTTCACGACCGCACCGCTGTAGTTCGCGTACTCGGCCGAGCCTCCAGGCCCGACGACTTGGATCTCCTGGATCGTGTCCATGTTGGGGTGCACCCACGAGTTTCCGAACTCCAGGTTGGATACGCTCACGCCGTTGAACAGGTAGGAGTTGGTGGCGGCTCCGTAACCGAACCGGTCGTAGCCGTCCACGTTGCCTCCGGCGCCGAAGGCCATCCGGTTGTCGATCCCTGCCGTCGCGTCGACGATGTCGATGAAGTTGCGGGTGGTCGGAAGCTTTTCGAGCTGCTGAAGTGGCAGGTTCGTACCGTAGCTCGGCGTCGTCTTGTCAAACAAGGGCGCCTGAACCTGAACGGCGACGTTCTCGGTAACCCCGGCCACCTTGAGGGTCGCGTTGACGGTGGCCGTCTTGCCTACCAGGACGTCGACGCCGTACTCCTTGCTCTCGAACCCCTTCGCGGCAATCAGGAGCTTGTATCTGCCGGGGCTGAGGTTGAGGAAACGGAACACGCCGGAAGGCCCGGTCATGTTCGTGACGGCCTCCTGGATCAGGCCCTGGCCGCTGAGCGTGACCGCGGCGTTCGCCAGGGCCACGCCGTCCTCGCTCTGCACGGTGCCCTCGACTTGGCCCCGCGTGATGTCTGCCCACAGGGGCCCGGCCGCAATCACAGCGGCGGCCAAAAAGAGTGTCAACAACCGTCTTCGAGCCATTCCTCCTCCCCTCCAGTGGCACCGTCGAGGCGGCCGGGATTGGACGCCCCCCGGGGACCACTCATCAGGTATGATTACTCAGGAGGAAAAATACGGGCTCGACCATGAACTTGTCAAGTGGGTGCCCACCGCAGATGCAGTCTCAAAATGGACCGGTGGTGCAATGAAGAAAGTGCACGCGTTGTCAGCCCGGGCCGCCTGGGATTGGGCTTGGACCCCTGCGGTTATCGCCAACGCCCCACGCCTTCGGCTCATTGCACGCGCCGGGGAGTTGATGGATCAAGTCAGTTCACCTGAGTAGAGGCGATGTACGATGATGGACCTTTGACGGGAAGAAGGGACCCTGGCGGCCGACGCCCGGGAAACACCGCGGCCGCGCGACCTATTGGATTCGGAGGCAAAGGTATGGGACAAGGGACCGGAACCGGAAAACTGCCTCAACTCAAGGCCCAATCCTACCACCGACGTCCCCGGCGTGACCCGCATCCCGTCACGCCTCGAGTCACGGTACCGCCGAGTGTGTCTCTCGTGCTCGAACGCCTCGACGGTGCCGAAGATGGCGTCGGATCGGGGACTCTTCAGCTCTACCTGCGGGACCGTGGCATTTCGGCGAGCCAGCCCACCGTCGGCCGCATCCTCAGGGAGCTGGACCATGACGGGTTCACCGTCAAGGTCAGCAACCGCGGGCGGGTGCTCACCGACAAGGGACGTGCACGGCTCGAGCTCCTCCGGTTCGAAAACACGCGGCACCAGTGGGCCGAGGGGCTGTTGAAGAACGTGGATCCCCCGAGCCGCGCCGATTTCCTCCCCATCCTGGAGGCACTTGGCCTCATCGAGGGGGAGATCGCACGACTCGCCGCCGAACGGGCCACCGATGAACAGATCAAGGAGATGCAAGCGGTCGTCGAGGGACAGCGCAAGAACCTCGACAACCCCATGCGTGGCGCCCAGCAGGGGACGGACTTCCACCACCTGCTCGGCAACGCATCCGGCAATCGCTTCCTGCAGCTCGCAAAAAGGATGTTGTGGGACGTCAATCGCGCTCTTCAGGACCTCTGGTACGAGGCCAACATCGTCACGGGAACCTCGTCATACCCGGCTCACCTCCGGCTTGCCCAGGCAGTGGCCGCTCACGACCCTCGCGCCGCCCAGCGGGCCATGCGCGACCACTTCGCCGTCTTCGTGCGAGCCGTAGAGAAGCACCTGCAGCGCATTCCGACAACAGAAGGCGTCGCCACCGTTACGTCATCCAGCGGGTCTCATCGATCGAACGGCTCACGCAAGCCGGGGTAGTCGGAGGGACCCTCGAGGAGCGCTCATCCGAACGGCGTAACTGCGCCCCGTGAGGGTTTGGGGGTCCCTGGTTCAGCGGGGCCATTCCCCCTGAGCGTTCTGAGACCTGGGGTTCGAGTGTGCGACGTGGCCCTCGTCCTGCGAGGGTTGCCAAGCCGGCACCTCCCGCGCAATCCGTTCTCCTTTCTTCCAGGATAGGCGCGAGGTCCGCTGATGCTGACCTCAGAGCGCGGGTTTCCCGGGGGTGCCCTGACCGGCGCTCTGAGCGCTCTTCCCGGGCGCGCCTGGCTCCTCGGACGGGTAGCGCAGCAGCACGCCGCGGAACGCCGTGATTGGATTCGAGGTGGCGGAGGCCACCGCAGCACGTGCGGTGGCTCCGAGCCAGCCGGCGCGGTACGTTGACGGGGCGAGCGGGCGGCCCGATATTGTGTGGCACAAGCGACTGAAGCCGGACTTGCGGACCCGCCCGGAGGACGTGTCGTTGAACTCGTCCACGGGACGGCAACATGGGGATCGGAGGTCGCAATGGAACGACCGTGGAGTCTCACCAGGATGCGCTGTCTCGGTGCCGGTCTCGCGGTTGCTATCCTCGTCCCCGCCCTCTCAGCAGGCGCAGTCGAGAACCGCTGGGTCCAGCTCGGGCCGGAGGGCGGCATGGTCTACGTCGTCTACGTCTCGCCGCAAAACCCAGACAACGTCGTCGCGGGCACCTTCTTCGGGGGACCGTTCGAGTCATACACGGGTGGCGACACCTGGTCGCCGTCGAACAGCGGCCTCGGCGACACGCGGGTCTTCGCGTATTCGGACAGCGGGGCCGGGACGTTCGTCGGCACGCCCTCGGGCATCTACCGCAAATTCGGCTCGCCCTACTGGTCACAGTCGAGCAGCGGTCTGACGACGAAGTTCGTCTACACGCTGGTCGCGGATTGGACGGCCAACAACCGACTCTTCGCGGGGACCAACGGCGGCGGCGTCTTTCGCAGCACCGACAAGGGCGCGTCGTGGCAGAAGATCAATAACGAGCTCGGGAACCTGGCGGTGCGCACCCTCGTGATGGACGGCAACGTCGGCACGCTGTTCGCCGGCACCCTGGGCGGCGGTGTGTTCAAGGCGGGAAGCCTGGGTGAGAGCGACCCGCTCTGGGAACCGATCAACACGGGGCTCGACGACAAGACGGTCAACGTTCTCATCCAGGTTTCGTCCTCCGTGTTGTTCGCCGGGACGAACAGCGGGGTGTTCAGAACCCGCGACCGGGGTCTGCACTGGGAGCGCGCCAGCAGCGGGCTGTCGGGGGCACGGGTAACCTGGCTGGATTTTGACCCGGTCCAGACCTCCACGCTCTATGCGGCCACCGCCTCGGGGCTGTTCAAGAGCCTCGACGGCGGCGATTCCTGGACGCCCGCGGGCAGCGGACTGCCGGCGGTCGCCGCCACGTGCGTCGCCGTCGCGCGCTCCAACCCGTCCGTGTTGTACACCGGCACGTACCGGGGCGTCTACAAGAGCACGGACGCCGGGGCGACCTGGGTGGCCAAGACCAAGGACGTGTGGGATGCCGACGTCGTCGCGCTGGCCGTCGACCCGACCGCCACCAGCACGATCCTCGTCGGGCTGCCGGGCGCGGGGGTCGTGCGCACCACGAGCGCCCAGCCGCGCTGGGACACGGCCACTCCCCTCCCGGCCTGGAGCCTCGCAAACACAGGCCTTACCGACCTCAACGTCAACGCGCTCCTGGCCGACCCCGTCCTCCCGGCGGTGTTCTACGCGGGGACCGCAACGGGAGTGTTCAAGAGCACCGACCGCGGGCTCACCTGGGCGCCTGCCTCGACCGGGCTCCCGGCAGCCCCCGTTGCCTGCCTTGCCCCGGACCCCGTGGCGGGCGGCGTCGTGTACGCGGGAACTTCTGGATCGGGCGTCTACAGGACCCGCGACGGCGCAACCACGTGGACCTCCGCCGGTTCGGGGATTGCCAACCCGAACGTCAACGCCCTCGCGGTGGACCCGTCCGTCCCCCTCACCCTCTACGCCGGGACCGACAACGGCGTCTTCAAGACCCAGGACGGCGGCGACCACTGGAGCGCCGCGAGCGCCGGACTCACGAATCCGAGCGTCATGGCCCTCGCCGTAGACCCCACCGCGCCGCTCACGGTTTACGCGGGCACGTACGGGGACGGCGTCTTCAAGAGTGTGGACGGGGGCTTCTCGTGGGCCGCGTCGGGGTCCGGCATCACCTCGGGCAACGTCATGGCGCTCGCCATCACGCCCACAAACCCCTCCACCGTGTACGCGGGGACCTGGGGAGGCGGTGTGTTTTCGAGCAGCGACGGCGGCACGACCTGGAGCCAGCTCGTCACCGACATGACCGAGCGCCACGTCGCGACGCTCCTGGCGCCCCCGGCCGCCGCCCACATGGTGCTGGCCGGCACCTGCGGCGGGCTCCGGGCCAGTGTCTTCGCAACCTGCACCATAGCGTGCGGCGTCACGGCTCCCTCGACCGTTGCACCCGGGGCCCCGTTCACCATCAGGGGCCCTGAGGTGAGGGGGAGCGGATGCCTGGGGACCGTGACCTACGACTGGGACTTCGGCGACGGCTCCGCACACGCGACGACCTCGAGCGGCACCCACTCCTACCCGGCCCTGGGCGCCTACACGTGGCACCTGACCGCCACGGCAGGCGCGACGGTCTGCAAGACCGGCGGCACCATCAGTGTCACCTCCCCGTTTCGGGCGCGACGCCACCTCGGCCACCTTTGACAGCTCAGGCTCGCATCAGGACCGATGGGTTTGGTTCGCCCAGACCGACAGTTCAGCGCGCAGGTTTCTCCGAACTGCCTGCTTCCCCACGTCGAGCGCTGGCGTTCGGCTGCCGTGGCTCCTCGGGCGGGTAGCGCAGCAGCACGCCGCGGATGATGTCCCCGTGCTCCAGGTGCCGGAACTCGTACCTGTAGGCGTGGTGCCCGCCGCGCTCGACGAGTCGCTTCCCGATGGCCTCGAAGAAGTCCCCTGCGTACTCGATCACCTGGTAGTCGGCCCAAGGCTTCTCCCGGGCGGCGAAGACGGTCAGCGCAACCGGTGCGCCGGCCTTTCCCACAATCACCTCGTCGGGGCGTTCGGGGCCCAGCCGGGTCTCGAGCTGCCGACGCCCGATGCCCTTCCTGAGTGCCAGCGCACCGCGCCACGGGACGGCGACGAACGCCATCCCCAGCATCCGCTCCGAGTACGCCGCATCGAGCGCGCGGAGGATCCCCTCGACGAAGCAGTACAGCGTCACCCAGGCGACCGGGGTGACGAGGTAGCTCGCGTAGCCGAGGGCCCCCGTTCCGAAGAAGTCGCCGTATCCAAGAGTGCCCGGTTTCTTGCTGAGATAGGTCCACCCGGTGGACTGGACGAAGTCGCTGACGTGGCGCAGGAACCCGATGCCGAACAGGCCGGCGGAGGCGAGCGTTTCGACCCAGCCACCGAAGGCGTGTGCGCCCGCCGACGCGTAGGCGGCCGGCCAGCCGCTGCCCTTGACGCTCTCGGGGAAGGTGCTCACGACGAGCGCAATGAGCGTGAACCGGAGCCGCTCGAAAAAGTGCTGCAGGGCTGTGACACTTCGCGCAGGGATGGGTGGCACGTACCGCTTATAGCCCCGCGGCTCGCCGCGGTCAACGACGTGCGATGCCCGTCGTGCCTGCGGCAGGAAGCCGCACCGGAAACAGGGACTGAATGTGGGGCGCGCATGCCATGCGCGCAGTCTTTCCGGAGGGTTAAACGACAGCCGGCACGGCGTGCCGGCCCCACATTCGTGCTGCAGGGCTCGGGAATCTGGTTCCGTGCGGGGCACGGGCGCTGCGGAACAGGAAATGGCACGGAACGCAAGGCGGGCGGCCGGAGCCGCCCGCCTTCGATGATTGGAAAGTTCAGCCGGCGCGGCGCTACTTCCCGGCTCGGTTCTCGTAGGCCGGCCGCTTGGGCACGACCGGCGGCTTCTCCTTGAGCAGCCGCATCACCTCGTCGATGGCCCGGTCGAGCTGCGGGTCGCCGCCATCCACCATCTTGGCGGGGTCGTCCACGACGTCGATGTCCGGGTCCACGCCATGCCCCTCCACGATCCACTTGCCGTCCGTGGAGTAGATGCCGAACGTGGGCACGGTGACCGTGCCACCGTCCACCAGGCCGGGGGCGCCCGAGATGCCGATCAACCCGCCCCAGGTGCGCCGGCCAATCAGCGGCCCGAGGTGAGCCATCCTGAAGTAGAGCGGGAAGCAGTCGCCGCCCGAGCCGCTCCAGCCGTTGATCAGCATCACCTTTGGACCGGGAATCGCTGCAGGCGGCCACTGCCAGTCTTTGCCGTCCCGCACGGCCCAGTAGTTGGTGACCGGGCGGTTCAGGAGCTCGACGAAGCGGTCGGGGATCTGGCCGCCGGAGTTGAAGCGCTCGTCGATGATCAGGCCGTCTTTCCCGAGCTGGCCGAGGAACTGGCGGAAGAGCTCGTTCTGGCCTTCCCTGCCGGTGTCGGGCACGTAAATGTAGCCGATGCGCCCGCCGGTCGCCTTCTCGACCTTGAGGCGATTGGCGTTCATCCAAGCCAGGTTGCGCAGCCGTGCCTCGCTCTCCAGCGTCTTCACCAGCACCTGGCGTGCGCCGGTCATCGCCGGCTTTTCGTTCACCGTGAGCATCACGTCCTTGCCGGCGAGCCCGTCGAAGGCGGCCCACGGATCCTGGGTGGTGTCCACCTTGGCGCCGTTGACGGCGAGCAGGTAGTCGCCCTCCTTGACCTTCAGGCCGGGCTCGAGGAGCGGCGAGCGCACCTCGGCGTCCCACGGCGCGCCGTCGTAGATCTTCTTGATGCGGTAGGCGCCGTTCTCGAGGGCGTAGTCGGCACCCAGCAGGCCGACGCCGCGCTTCTCGCCCTTCTCCAGATCGCCGCCGCCACGGTAGGTGTGGGAAGAGTTGAGCTCGGCGATCATCTCGCCCAGCACGAAGTTCACGTCGTAGCGGGTGACGCACTGGTCGAGCAGGGCGCCGTAGCGGGTGCGCATCTCGTTCCAGTTCACCCCGTGCAGGTTGGGATCGTAGAAGAAGTCGCGCTCGAACCGCCAGGCGTCGTTGAAGATCTGGTGCCACTCGGCGGCCGGGTCCACGGTCATCTCGAGCTCGGAGGTGGCGAGCTTCTTCTCCATCTTCTGGTCAGCCTTGGGGTCGATGATCGCGAAGTCCTTCTTCTTGGCGACCAGGATCTTCTCGCCCCCGGCCGCGATCTGGTAGCCGTCCACGTCGCCGAGGACCGTCTTCTCCTCGCGCTCCTTGAGGTCGTAGAACACGAGCGGGCTCTTCTCCTCGTCCGACCCGGTACGCGGGAGCCGCCGGTAGAAGAGCTTGCCCGAGAGCGCCTGGAGGTCGGCGTACCTGCCCGCTTTGGGCGGCAGGATCACGACCCGCTCCTCGAAGTTCGCGAGGTCGATCTTGACCGGCTCCGGTTTGGCGGGCTTCTCGGCCTTCTTCTCGCCCTTTTCACCCTTCTCGGTCTTCGCCGCCTCCTCTTTGCTACCCTCCGGCGTCTTGGCTTCCTCCTTCTTCCCCTCGTCCTTCTTCTCGTCCTTCTTGGCGTCGGCCTTCTTGCCCTCCTCGACATCGTTGCGGGGCGCCATCGGCGACGTCACGTCCACCCTCAGGGGGACCGCTACGAGGTTGACCGTGTTGGCGTAGATCCACGTCCCGTCGCTTCCGTAGGAGGGCTGGAACGCGCGGCCCGACACGAAGTACAGGTACTTGCCGTCCGGGTCGAATGCAGGCCCGGAGTCGTCGTAGAAGCCGGAGGTCACCTGGCTGAGCTTCTTCTCCTGGGTGTCGTAGAGGAAGATCGCACTTTGCCTGCGGGAGAGGTCGCGGCCGTATGCCACCCAGCGGGAGTCTGCAGACCAGCTCAAGGTGAAACCCTCGAGCGTCCCCTCGAACATGTACAGCCCCTTGTCCATCCTGGTCACCGCACCGGTGGCCACGTCGCACAGGTTGATGTTCATCGCCTGGTCGGCAAAAACCAGCTTGGTGGAATCCGGGGACCAGAACAGACGGTAGCGGAAGCCGGGCCCGAGCGTGGTCACCGTGCGCTCCTCCCCCGAGCCGTCGGCGTTGCGGACCGTGAGCTCGTACTCGCCGGTCCTGTCGCTCCAGTAGGCGACCAGCTTGCCGTCGGGTGACCACGCCGGGTAGCGCTCGGCGAAGCCCGAGGTGCGGGTCAGGTCGTAAATCGGTCCGTGCTCGGCGGGAACGCTGAACACGTCGCCGCGCGCCTCGAACACGGCGCGCTTGCCGGAGGGCGAGATGTCAGCCGACGCGATCAGGTCGGCCACCTTCTCGAGCTGCGGCTTGAGCGTGGCGCGGTCGGTGACGACCTCGATCTTGACCTCGTGCGCCTTCTCGGTCGCGAGGTCGAGCAGGTAGAGACGGCCGCCGTTCTCGAACACGATCTCCGACGGGCCTGCGGAGGGGAAGTGCACGTCGTACTCCGAAAACGTCGTCACCTGGTGCATCTTGCCGGTCTTGCTGTCGAGCGCCCAGATGTTGTTGCGCTTGGCGGCGTCGCGGTCGCTGAGGAAGTACAGCGTGGACCCATGCCACATCGGCTGGCTGTAGCTGGCGCTGTCGTCGCCCACTGGCCTTGAGGCGTGGGTCGTCAGGTCGAACAGCCAGATGCGGGATACCCACCCACCGCGGTACCGCTTCCAGGTTCGAAAGTCCTGGCTGTTCGGCACGAACGCGAGGGTCTTGCCGTCGGGAGAGATCTCGCCGAACTCACCGTACGGAACCGGCAGCTTCTCCGGGAGCCCACCCTCAACCGAAAGTCTGTAGAGCTGGTTGAACCTCTGGCTACCGCTCGCCATCGGCGAGGCGAACAGGATCGCCTTGCCGTCCGGGTACCAGTTCAGCATCCGGTCGGCGAAGGGGTGGTGCGTGAGGCGCCTCGGCACGCCGCCGCCCGCAGGCACCACGTAGATGTCCTCGTTGCCGTCGTAGTTGCCGGTGAACGCGATCATCGAGCCGTCCGGCGAGAAGCGCGGGAACGACTCTTCGCCCTTCGGTGTAGAGAGCCGCTCCGCGACCCCTCCGGCCTTGGGCGCGACCCAGACGTCGCCGGCGTAGACAAAGGCGATCTGCGTGGCCGACACGGCGGGCTGCCGCATGAGGCGCGCGTCGATCGCCGCAAGGGCGGGCGCCGCAACGCAGACCAGCAGTGTGAGGATGATTATATTGAGAAGTCGTCTCATTTTCTTGCCTCCCTCGTGAACGGCATCTCTCGAACTTTTTGAAGGGGAGTTGCGGTCGCTACGAAGCGCGTCGCGGCTGCAGCCGGTGTCCTCACGTCAGCGGGTGGCGAAGCGGGGAAGAGCAACGGTGAGCTGGTAGCGATGCAGCAGCGCTCCGACCACGGACCCGACTCCCACGACGTTGACGACCAGCCACACGGCGGCCCCGAAGACGGGGACCGTCGAGAGCGCGGTCATGACCAGGAGAGCGATGCCGGTGCGCGGCAGCTCCCCACGCCAAGCGAGCGGCAGGGCGGCGACGGCGGCACTTGCCCAGCAGCCAGGCGACCCCCACCACCCCGACGAGCTTGGCCAGCAGCAGAAGAGCGACCGCCAGGAGCAGGCACCCCGCGCCGAGCGGGGTTGCCGTCACCGCCAGCGCCAGCACCACCGTCACGAACCAGACGAGCAGCGCGAGCACGCCGATCACCGGCGTCTGCCAGAGCTGCCGCAGCGCCTGCTCGCCGGTGCCCCGCACGGCGCGCGGCGCAAGGAGCGAGCAGCAGGGAGCCCACCATCACCCACAGGCCCACCCGAAGCAGGCCCAGCCCCCAGGCCACCGAGCCGGCGGGCCGTGACGCGTACCCTCTTCCGCCGAAGCCGAGGCTGCCGAGGCCGACCACCCTCCCGGTCGCCTTGCCGGACCCGAAGGCGCTGCCGCCGAGCGCCACGACGTCGCCGCGCACCACCGCCCCGGGGCGCCAGCTCGACGTCGCCGCCGACCGCCACCACGTCCCCCACCACCTCGGAGGACACCACGACGTCGCCGAGCACCGCCACCACCGGACCCTGGGTCGGCCGGTCGATCACCAGCGCCGCACCGACGCGCGGCACCGGGGCCGCCGCCAGGGCCGCCGCCAGCAGCAAGGCGGTCACGACCGACCCCCGCCGCGGGTGCGGCCCACCAGCGCCACGACCGCCCAGCTGCCGCCCACCGCGGCCGCCGCGAGCCACAGCAGCATCCAGAAGCCACCGGCGGTCGCCACCATGCGGGCGGCATCGGTGCCGCCGCGGGCGGCCACCAGAGCGTCGATAGCCGAGGACACGATCCAGCCCAGCACCCCGCCCGCAGCCGCGGGGAAGGCGGAGATCACACCGGGGGCCGGGATGCCACCCGAGAGCACGAGCCCGAGCACCGCCAGGGCGAAGCCCGCCGCCAGGGGGAGCCAGGCCGCGAGGCGCCGACGCTGCCAGGGCGCCGGCGGCAGCGCCGCCACGATCCGGCTGACGGTCACCTCGCTTGCCTCCCCGGGGGCGAGGCGGCCGAGAACCTCGAGGAGCGCCGCGTGCGCGCGGCACGAGGCGCACCCATCGAGGTGCGCCCGGACCTGCCGGTCCTCGGTGGCGCCGGTCTCGAGACTCTGTCGCACTGCCGCGCAGCTCTGGTTCACCCCGTACCCCCAAGTTGCCCCAGGTAGTGCCCCAGGGTCTCCCTAAGTACGCTGTGCGCCCTGAAAAGTTTGTTCTTTACCGTCCCCAGCGGTAGCTCTTTCAGCTCAGCAATTTCGTTGTACGACAGCCCGACCAGGTGGCGCAGCGTCACGAGCTCGCGGTAGCTGGGCGGCAGGCGCTCGATCTCCCGCGCCAGCGCCCAGGCCAGCTCGCGGTTCGCGAGCTCCCCGAGCGGCCCCCGGCGGGGGTCGGCGGGGTCCAGGCGCAGGCCCTCGCCCTCGTCGTCCTCGCCAAGCTCCAGGGAGATCGTGGGTTGCCGGCGGCGCCGCAGGTGGTCGATCGCTATGTTGTGGGCGATGCGGAAAAGCCAGGTCGAGAACCGGAACCGGGTGTCGTACTGGTCGAGGTGCCGCCACGCGCGGATGAACGTCTCCTGCACCAGGTCGCGCGCCTCCTCCTCCACGGAGACGATGCCGGCCACGTAGACCCGCAGCTTCGGTTCGTAGCGACGAACTAGGGTGGCGAAGGCGCTCTCGTCGCCCGCCCGCACGCGGGCAAGCACGACCGCATCGTCGTCAGGCACGGCGGGCAGTGTAACGGTTTTCCCCAACTCCGACCGCCGCCCCGACCGTCGGATGGGGCGCTGTCTGAGAAAGCGACTCCGTGATCGAGATTCGCTTGTGAAAAGTATTGCAAAGCCGCTGCGGGCGTGTACAATGTCTTTTGCCGCGGCGAAAGCCGGCCCCAGGGCCGCTGACCCGTGCGCGACACTTGAGCACCCGCCTGGCGCGGGAACATCGCTGAGGAGAGAACCGATGTCAGGAATCAACCCCTTCGAGATGGCGCAGCGTCAGTTCGACGAGGTCGCGGACCAGCTCGGGCTCGATGCCGGCGTTCGCGCGATGTTGCGCCGGCCGCTGCGCGAATTCCACTTCCGGATCCCCGTGCGGATGGATGACGGGAGCTTGCGGGTCTTCGACGGCTTCCGTGTCCAGCACAACGACGCACGCGGCCCTGCCAAGGGCGGGATCCGCTGGGCGGCCAACGAGACGATCGACACGGTGCGCGCCCTTGCGACCTGGATGACCTGGAAGTGCGCGGTGGCCGATATCCCGCTTGGCGGCGGCAAGGGCGGCGTCGTGGTGGACCCCTCCACGCTCTCGGTGGCCGAGAAGGAGAAGCTGTGCCGCGGCTGGGTGGACCAGATGTGGAAGAACATCGGCCCGCGCATGGACGTCCCGGCGCCGGACGTTGGCACGTCGCCGCAGATGATGGGTTGGATGATGGACGAGTACTCCAAGCTTAAGGGCGAGTACACCCCAGGCGTGATCACCGGCAAGCCCCTAGGGGGCGGCGGCTCCCTCGGCCGGACCGAGGCCACCGGCTACGGCGTGATCTACTCCGTCCGCGAGGCCGCCAGGCACCTGGGGATCGACACCAGGAAGACGACGGCGTCGATCCACGGCTTCGGCAACGTGGCGCAGTACGCGTCCATCGGTTTTGCCGAGATGCTGGGCGGGACGGTCGTGTGCGTTGCGTGCTGGGACCGCCAGGACAAGACCTCCTACACGTTCTCCAAGGACGACGGGATCGACCCGCACTTCCTGATGTCGATCACAGACCAGTACGGCACCATCGATAAGGCGAAGGCCAAGGCCGCCGGCTACAAGGTCGAGGACGGCCAGGCATGGATCGCAAAGGACGTGGACATCCTGATGCCGTGCGCCATCGAGGGGGTGCTGACCGGCGAGACGGTGGAGAAGATCTCCAAGCGCGTCAAGATCGTCGGCGAGGGCGCCAACGGACCCACCACGCCCGAGGCCGACGCGGTCATCAAGAAGCGCGGCATCTTCATGGTCCCCGACTTCCTCTGCAACGCCGGCGGGGTCACCTGCTCCTACTTCGAGAGCGTCCAGAACGACATGAACTTCTACTGGTCAAAAGACGAGGTCCTCAAGAAGCTCGACGACAAGATGACCGTCGCCTTCCACGCCGTGCTCGACATCTCGCAGAAGAAGAAGGTCTACATGCGCGACGCCGCCTACATTGTTGCCATCGACCGGGTCGTCACAGCCATGAAGCTCCGCGGCTGGGTGTAGTCGCATCTGCTCCTCCTTAGAACTGGGCCCTTCGGGGCCCTTTTCTTTTCTTCACTGCGTGAGCTTTCTTGCCGGTGCCGCAGGTGGTCAGGTGGTGTTCCTTCTTCCACCCCGCGGATTTTTCCTTTGCCAGGCGGGTGCGCGGCCAGCTTCTTTCTTGTCACTGCGTGACGGCCTTTCTTGCCGGCGCCGCGGTCAGGGCTCCTATTCCACTCCCTGGAGGTTTTCTTCTTGCCCCGCGGGCTTTGAGCGGTCGCTCGCTGCGGCCGTCGAGGCCGCAGCTCCGACCCGCCTTCGCATGCGACCGAGCAGGAACGTCCCGCGGCGGGGCCCCTCGGTGTCCGCAAGAGGCCGCGTCACCGACACCCCGTCCCGGCCCGCGCGCTGGGTCCCCGCGGCCTCGGGAGGCATGGCCGCTGGCACCCGCTCGGCGGGTTGATTACCCCCTCCCACAGAGCGCTGGGACGAAACCTTGCAGCCACATACCCGGTTTGGCGAGACGGCTCAAGCAGGCCCCCGGCGAACGGGATGGTGGGGGTGACATCCGCCCCGCGGGCGAACAGGAGCCATCGCGCCGGAGCGTGCGGGTCCCGAGCGCGGCGGTCGCCGTGGGGTGTCGGCGGCAGGCAAAGCCGAACGACGAGGGGCCCCGCGGCGAGCGCCACTGCTCGGTCGCACGCGCAGGCGGGTCGGAGGGCTGGGCTCGAGGCCCAGCCCGCGCGACCGCTCCACGCCCGCGGGGCAAAAAAAACAGCCTCACGCAGTGGAAACGAAGGGCCTGGCCGCGCACCCCCGGGCAAAACAAAAGCCTCACGCAGTGAAAAAGAAGAAGGCGATCGCAGGTCACACTCCATCTGATACGATCTAGCCACGATGGAGACAGGCACCGCGGTCGTGCTCATGCTCGTGGGCATCGTGCTCTCCGCCTTCTTCGCCGGCGCCGAGACGGCCCTGACCGCGCTGCCGTTCGCGCGCGTCGCCAGCCTCGCCAAGAAGGGCGGGCGCGCGGCGCGCTGGGCGTGGCAGCGGTGGCGCCTCCGGCCCCACCGGGTCCTGGTGGCGCTGCTGGCCGGGAACACCCTCGTCAACATCGGGATCTCCGCGATCGCCACCGAGCTCGCCCTCGGGCTGTTCGGCGACAGGGGGATCGGAATCGCGATCGGGGTCACGACGCTGGTCGTGCTGATGTTCGGCGAGGTGACGCCAAAGGCGCTGGCGCGCAGTGGACCCCGAGGCCGTCTCCCGCCGGGTGATCGTGCCGGTTGCCGCACTGGAGTGGGCGTTGACGCCGCTGCTGGTCCTGCTGCTGGGCTTCTCCCACCTGGTGGCCCGCCTCCGTCGCATCTCCCTGCACGGCGCCCCCACCGCGTCGCGCCCGGAGGACGTGCGCTTCCTGTTCGCCCTGGCGCGTCAGGAGGGGCACCTCACCGAGCTTCAGTACGGCATGCTCGAGGCGGTGCTCCGTTTCGAGGGCGCCCAGGTCAGGCAGGTCCAGGTGCCGCGCACAGACGTGGTGTTTCTCGCCGACACGCTGACGGTCGACGAGGTCGAGGCGCGGGTGCGCAAGCACGGCTACTCCCGCTACCCGGTCTACCACGAGCGCGACGACAACGTGGTCGGGATCCTGCTCGCCAAGGACCTGCTGCGTCCGGAAGCAGCGCACACCGGGTCCTGGACGACCTTCCTCCAGCCCCCGCTGTTCGTACCGGAGAGCAAGCGCACGGTGGAGCTGCTGCGCGAGATGCGGGAGCAGGCGCACGCACATCGCCCTCACCATCGACGAGTACGGGAACCTGGCCGGCCTGGTGACGCTCGAGGACCTTCTGGAGTTCATCGTCGGGGACATCCAGGACGAGTTCGACACCGCGCAGCCCGCTGTGGCGCCCCGAGGGGCCCGGGACGTGGGTCGTGCGGGGCTCGCTGCCGCTGGAGAGGCTTGCCCGCCTGACCGGCAAGGCGGTGCGAGAGCGCCCCGGACTACGTTTCGGTGGCCGGCCTGCTGCTCGAGATCGCCGGCAGGGTGCCCCCCGCGGGCAGCCGCTTCCAGGTCGGGGATTTGCTCCTCGAGGTTGTGGAGGCCTCGCCCCGCCGCATCGAGCGGGTCCGCGTCACCGTCTCGGCACCAGCGGCGTGATCACCGGCGTGGGCGGGACGGCCCCGGCGAGCACGGCGATCACGTTTTCCACCACGAGATCGGCCATCGCTGCCCGGGTTTCCGTGGTGGCTGAGCCCAGGTGCGGCAGCAGCACAACGTCGCTGCGCCTCAGCAGGCCGGGGTGGACCTTCGGCTCGGCCTCGTAGACATCCAGCCCGGCGCCCCCCAGGTGCCCGTCCTCCAAGGCCGCCACCAGCGCGGCCTCGTCCACCACCTCGCCACGGCTGGCGTTTACGACGACCGCGCCGCGGGGCAGCAGGTGCAGTCTGCGGGCGTCGATCAAACGCCGGGTCTGGTGGGTCAGTGGGCAGTGAAGCGAGAGCACGTCCACCTGAGGCAGCAGCGCGTCGAGGTCGGCGACGTACTCCGCGCCCATGGCCTCGAAGGGTGGGACCTGGTTCGGCGTTGTGTAGTACACACGCATCCCGAAGGCCGCAGCCCGTCGCGTCACGGCCCGCCCGATCCTGCCCATGCCCACGATCCCGAGGGCCTTCCCCTGCAGCCCCACGCCCAGCATGAAATCCGGCCTCCAGCCCGTGAACTCGCCGGCCCGCACAAAGAGGTCGCCCTCTACGAGGCGTCGGGTCACCCCGAGGATGAGCGCCCAGGTCAGGTCGGCGGTCGCCCCGGTCAGCACGTCCGGGGTGTTGGTCACCCACACGCCGGAGGTGCGCGCCGCCTCCAGGTCCACGTTGTTGACGCCGACCGCGTAGTCCGCCACCACCTTGAGGCGTGGGCAGAGCACGAACAGCTCCGCCGCCACCTGGTCGGCCAGCAGGCAGACCAGGGCGTCCGCTTCACCCACGAACGCCGCCAGCTCGCGGCCGGCAAGCGGCGGGCCGGGGGGCCGAATGCGCACCTCGTGATGAGCCGCAAGGTGCGCGAGCGCGTGGCCCGGCAGCTCGGCGGTTACGGCCACCTCACCCATTCGGAAGCTCCCAGCCCTCGACCTGCGCAAGGATGCGCACCAGGTCCTCCTCGATACTGCCCGATTTCGGCGTCTCGACGATGCGACCCACCTCCGACCCACTCGCGGTCACCACGACGGTGGGCACCAGCTCGACCACGCCGTAGGGATAGAGCTTCGCGTCGATGGTCTTGCTGCGGTCCACGCCGATCAGGCGCGGGGGATCGAACGCCGAGCGCTCGCCGAGCGCCGACAGCACCGCCTGCAGGCGGGGGATCTGCTCGCGCGAGTCGCCGCACCACGTGCCCATGGCCACGACGAGGCCGTAGCGCAGCTTCGCGGTGCGGAGCATGTCCAGCCACTTCTGCTGTGGCTTGTAGCTCTCCCGCTCCTCGCGCCAGCCAGCGATCTCGCGGTCCAGGCGCTCGGCCGAGACCGGCCCGTACCAGATCGGGTAGTAGGCCGGGACCGCCCCCTCGCCCACGCGCGTTCGCAGGATCCGGTCGCCCACGCGCAGGCGCTGGCAGACCTCGAGGCCTGCGGACAGCGTCCCAATGTGCGGGTAACGGCCGAGCAGATGCGGCCGCGGGGTCAGGGTGACGAAGAGCTGGGAGCCCCCGGTGTCCGGCCCCGAGAGCGCGATGCCGACGGACCCCGCCTCGTACGGCGCAAGCGTGAGCTCGTCGCGCACGACGAAGCCAGGCCCGCCCCAGCCGTCCCCGCGCGGGTCGCCGCCCTGCACCACGAAGTCAGGCTCCACCCGGTGGAAGGTGAGGTTGTCGAAAAACTTCTTCTCGGCAAGGCCGGCAATGCGAAAGCACTGCAGCGGCGCGGACGCGGTGTCAAGCGCGATCTGCAGCGTCCCCCGCACGGTCACGACCTCCAACCACCGTGGTTTGCCCGCCCACTCCACGACCTTCCGGTAGAACGCGATCTCCTCACCGGTCTTGACCTCGGGCAGCGGGAGCTGGCCCCCCTTCTTGGCCAACGCTCCCCACGCCGCCCGCGCCACGACCGGATCGGGCGATTCGACGAGCCTCTCGAGGGCCGCCCGCACCTCCTCCGTGAACGGGTCGCCCTGGGCGAGGGTATCTACCAGCGCCACCGCCGCGTCGGGCAGCTCCTTGCCGCTCTCGCGCTCCAGCAGCCGCAGCAACTCCCCGGTCGCCGGCAGCGCCCTGCGCTCGGCCAGGGCCTGCACCGCGGCCGCGCGCACCACGGGATCCTGGTCCGCGAGCCGCTGGGTGATCGCCGCCGTGACCGCGGGCCCGGTATCCTCACCGAGAGCTTCGAGCGCGGCGAGCCGGACCTCGGTCTGCGGGTCGGCGAGAGAGGCGACGAGCTGGCGCTGGCCTTGGTTTACGTGCCTGAAGGCCTTCACCGCGGCCAGGCGCTGCGGGAGCTCCTTGGACGCGAACCACTCCCTGACGGTCTTGTCGCTCCCGATCTCACCGAGCTGCGCGAAGGCGACCAGCGCCTCGCCCGCGACCCATGGCTCCCCGCCATCCATGGCCGCCCTCAGCTGCTCCCGGCAGCACCGGGCGGCACCGGCGAGACGGATCGCGAGGATCCTCTCCTGTACGCGGTCGGGGTCGCGGTCGGCAACCACCTTCTGCAGCCACTCGACCGCCTGCGGCGGAAACAGCCGGCCCGGGTCCTTGCCGAGCGCCACCGCGAGCCCCTGCAGCGCCGCGATCCGCACCCGGCCGTCGCCGTCGGAGGCCCCGGCGAGCAGCTCGGACCAGAGCGCCCCGGGCGTGCCGCGTCGGGCGCCCTCGAGCGCCACCATGCGTACCAACGGGTCACGGTCGTCGGCCGCGCGCATCAGTCCCGCGACGGCTTCGGCTTTTCCCGAGCGCGCCAGCGACCAGGCCGCGGCCAGCCGAACACGCACGTCACGGCTGGTCATGAAGGTGGTCGCCCGCTTGACCCAGAGGGTGCCGGGTAGCCGCCAGAGCTCCTGTAGGAGAGCCGCCTGGACGGCCGGGGACTTCTCGAGCGACAGCCGCTGCAGCACCCACAGGTCGCTGTCCTGGAGAGCGGCCATGCCGCCTCCCCACGCGGCCGCTGCCCGAACCTCGGGGTTGGCGTCCTGGAGCAACCCCCGCAGCTCCTTGCCCAGCGCGGCCCGCCCCGCATCTTTCTCGAGCAGCAACGAGGCCAGCCGACCCGCGCCCTGCGCGGTGGCCGCCCGCACCGAGGGGTCGGGATCGTGGGCCAGCCCACCCAGCAGAGCGATCGCCCCGGGGTTTGCCAGCTCGCCCAGGACCCTTGCCACCGCACCGCGCACGCCGGCGTCCGGGTGATGGGCAAGGCTTCCGAGCTGTTCGGGGTCGAACCGGCGCCCATCGGCCAGGGCCAGCACCTGGGCCTTCGCCTCGGCCGGACCCGCGGCGGGCTGGGCCGCCGCCACGGCCGCCACACAACCAAGGACCGCCGGGAGGCATGCCGAAAAGCGCCTCATGGCTTTCGCTCCCCGCGGCGCGAATCGCTCGCCGCATCGTTGTAGCAGACGTAGCAGATGGGGCCGGCCTCGGTGTCCATCTTCTTCCACTCGAAAAGCGGCCCCAGGTCCCGCCCGCACCGGAAGCAGTGGCGGGGGTCCTTCCCTTCTTCAACTCCCCGGGAGCCGATCATCGCAGGCGCATTCTCTCGCATTCCACGGTCTCCTGCCACCCTGCCGTGTGACGCTCGCCACCTCGTAGGATTGTCATGCCCTGTGGACTTGGAGGTGGTGCTTTCTTTGCCACTGCGTGGAAGCTCTTGTTTTGCCGGTCCCACGGGTGGCCGCGTGCGGCCTTGCCCTGTTTTCTACTCCCTGAAGACTCTTTCGTGCCCCGCGGGCTCGGACCTGGCGTTTTCTTTATCACTGCGTGATGACTTTGTTTTGCCGGTCCGGCGGGTGGCTCGGTGCGGCCTTGCCCTGTTTTCCACTCCCTGGAGGCTTTTTCTTGCCCGACGGGTGCGCGGCCAGGCCACTCTATTTCACTGCGTGAGGCTCTTTGTTGCCCCGCGGGCTGGGAGCGGTCGCTCGGGCTGCGCATCCAGCGCAGCCCTCCGACCCGCCTCCGCATGCGACCGAGCAGGCACAGACCGGCATGCGGACCCTCGCTGTTCCCCTCCCTCGCATGAGACGCTCGGTCGGGTCCAGCGCCTCCACCCGCCGGTCTGGCCGCTCGGTGCCCGCACACTTCGGCGCCATGGCTCGTCTCGCCCGCGGGGCGGATCTCACCACCACCCCCACTCTCGAATGAAACGCTCAAGAGGTCCTGCCACCGAACAGCCCGGCCCCGACTTCAATGTCTCTAGCCGAAGGGTGGGGGTTTCAAATCGCCCGGCGGGTGCCACCGGCCATACCTCCGGAGGCTGCGGGTACCCGGCGCGCGGATCGGGCTGGGGTATCGGTGACGCGGCCTCTTGCGGACACCGAGGGGACCCCGGCCCGAGACGTGCTGCCGGGTCGCAGCCGAAGGAGTCTTGGCGCGCCGCGAGCGGGGGCGAGCAAGCGCCAAGAGGCCGGGCACTCGCCGGGCAAAAAAAGGCCTCACGCAGTGAAAAGGAAGAGGCCGATCGCTCCGAGCCCGCGGGGCAAAGGAAAAAGCCGTCACGCAGTGACAACGAAGAAACCAGCCGCGCACCCGCCGGGCAAGACAAAGGCCGCCACGCAGTGAAGAAGGGTCAGGCTCCGTGCAACAGCCGGTCGGCGAGGATGTGCGGCAGGCCTGCCGCAAGTATCCGTTTGCGGGCAGCTTCCACGTTGTAGGGGACGCGGTAGAGCGTGAAGCGGCGCAACTCGGAGTCGTACATCGCGTACGAGGCGCGCGGGTCGCGGTCGCGGGGCTGCCCCACCGAGCCCGGGTTGATGAGGTAGCGGCGCGCGGGGTCGAGGTCGATGACGACGCGGCTGCCCCGGAGAAGCACGCCCACCAGGCTCTCCTGTCCCTCGTTGCCCGTCAGCTCGAACATGCACGGCACGTGCGAGTGCCCGAAGAACGTCACGGCGGCGGGGAGCTTCCGGAACGCCGTCTGGGCCTCCATCTCGGAGAAGAGGTACTCGTCCTCGTCGGCGGGGGAACCGTGGCAGATGGCGACCCCTTCCTCGATGACCTTGGGCCCCACCGGCAGGTCCTCCAGGTAGCGGCGGTTCGCCGGGGTGAGCACCTCGGCGCTCCAGAACGCGGCCCGCCGGGCGTGGGTGTTGAAGAACACCGCCCCTTCCTCGGGGTCGAGCACCACGCGGTCGTGGTTGCCGCGCACCGACTGCACCTTGTGGCCCATCGCCCGAAGCCGCTCCACGACCTGGTTCGGGGCGGCTCCGTAGCCGACCGCATCTCCCAGGAACAGAACGGCGTCGCGCCGCTTCCTCGCGGCGTGGGCGAGCACCGCGCGAAACGCCTCGAGGTTCCCGTGGATATCGGAGAAGATCAGGTACCTCACGCGAACCTCTCCAGCGCGAGCGCCAGGCGCCCGGCGAGCGCCTCGGCGTCCTCGCCGGCCTCGGGGCGCACCGTGACGTCGGCCAGCCGGTAGTGCGGCAGCCTCTGGGAGTACAGCTCGAACGCCTGCTCCGGGGAGCCGAACAGCGGCCTGTCGCCGCGCTTTCCGGGCAGGCGCCTGACGACCTCGCCCCACGGCACGTCCAGGAACACCGAGACCCCCAGGCGGGAGATCAGCTCGCGGTTGCCCGGCTGGGCGAAGGTGCCGCCGCCGGTGGCCACGACCAGCGCCGGGAAGCGTGCGCAGGCCGCGAGCTGCCTCGTCTCCTCGGCGCGGAAGGCTCCCTCGCCCATCGCCTCGAAGACCCGTGCCACTCCCATGCGCAAGGTCGCCTCCACTCGCCCGTCAAGGTCCCAGAACAGCGCCCCGGAGCGCCTGGCCAGGGCCCTGCCCGTCGTGGTCTTTCCCGCTCCCATGAAGCCAATCAGGAAAACCCGCATCCCCCCCCCACGCCATTCCCACGCAGGGCTACTCCCGGCCCGCGAACCGTTCCATGAACTGGGTCGAGAGCCGGCCCGCGACGAACTCGGCGTCGTCGAGGATCCGCTGGTGGAGCGGTATCGAGGTGCGCACCCCGCCGATCAGGAACATCCCGAGCGCGCGCTTGGCGCGCCGGATCGCCTCCGCCCGGTCGGCCCCGTGCACGATGAGCTTGGCGAGCAGCGAGTCGTAGTAGGGCGGGACCACGTAGCCCCTGTAGATGTGGGTGTCGATCCGCACCCCCGGCCCGATCGGGAACGCCAGCTCGGTGATCTCTCCCGGCGAGGGGGCGAACGTCACCGGGTCCTCGGCGTTGATGCGGAACTCGATGGCGTGCCCCACCATCTTCGGGCGCTTGCGGATCGAGAGCGCGTCGCCGCCCGCCACCAGCAACTGCTCGAGCACCAGATCCACTCCGGTCACCGCCTCGGTCACCGGGTGCTCGACCTGGATGCGGGTGTTCATCTCCATGAAGTAGAACTGGCCGTCGTCGTACAGGAACTCGACCGTGCCGGCGCTCACGTAGCCCACCGCAGCGGCGGCCGCGACCGCGGCCTCGCACATCTTCTCGCGCAGCTCCGCGTCCACGATCGTCGAGGGCGCCTCCTCGATCAGCTTCTGGTGCCGCCGCTGGATCGAGCACTCGCGCTCGCCCAAAGCGATGACCCTGCCCTTGCTGTCCGCCAGCACCTGCACCTCGATGTGGCGCGGCGCGGTCAGGTACTTCTCCAGGTAGACGTCGCTCACCCCGAACGCCTTCTCGGCCTCGTGGCGCGCGGTCTCGAACACGTGACGCAGCTCGCGGGCGTCGCGGGCCACCCTCATCCCCTTGCCGCCGCCGCCCGCCGAGGCCTTGAGGATCACCGGGAAACCGATCTGCTCGGCGAGCGTCACCGCCTCGTCCCGGGACGCGAGCGGCTCGGTCGAGCCGGGCAGCACGGGCACGCCGCGCTCGGTCACCGTGCGGCGGGCGTTGGCCTTGTCCCCCATGGCGCGGATCGCCTCCGGAGGGGGGCCTATCCAGGTCAGGTTGCACTCCTGCACGATCTCCGCGAAGTGGGCGTTCTCCGCCAGGAAGCCGTAACCCGGGTGGATCGCGTCGGCGCCAGTGATCTCCGCCGCCGCGATCACCGCCGTGATGTTGAGGTACGACGCGGCGGCGTACGCCGGCCCGATGCACACCGACTCGTCCGCCATTCGGACGTGGAGGGAGTCCCGGTCCGCATCCGAGTGCACCGCCACGGTCGCGAAGCCGGCCTCGCGACACGCGGCAATGATTCGCAGGGCGATCTCCCCGCGGTTGGCGATCAGGACCTTTGAGATCATGCGGTCAGGGCCGGATGGCGAACAGCCGCTCCCCGAACTCGACGGGCTGGGCGTTCTCGGGGTACCGCCTCACGACGGTGCCCGAGGCGTCGGCCTCGATCTCGTTCATGAGCTTCATCGCCTCCACGATGCACAGGACCTGACCCTTGGAGACGTAGTCCCCCACCTTGACGTACGGGTCGGACTCGGGGCTGGGCGCCTGGTAGAACGTGCCGACGATCGGCGAGGTCACGAAGGACAGTCCCTCCTCCTCCGCCTGCGCAGCGGGCGCCTTGGGCGCCGGCGCGGCCCCTCCGCCGGGCAGCGCGACCGGGTGGCCCTGGAGCTGGCCCGCCACCGCGAGCTGCGGTGGCAGCAGCGGCGCGCCCCTGCGCTCGTACTGGGGCGCCTCAGGGATGCCCTCGATGCTCACGCGCATCCCGTCCTTCTCGACCTCGATTCCCCCGATGCGCGTCTCGGAGACGATTCTGATCAGCTCGACCAACTCGGCAAAGGTGAACATCTCGCTCCCCTTAGACGAACTCCTGTCGCAGGCGGAAAGCCGCGAGACGGCTGGCAAAGCGGGCCTTGCCAGGGTTGCCGTCGCGGGCCACGACAGTCATCAAGAAGTACGTTCCGGTTATGTTCGTGATCAGCACCATCTTGCGCTCGGCCGTCACGGCGATCTGCTCGAGCTCCCCGAGGTGGAGCTCGCGGTTCGCGGTCGCCACCTCCCGCAGGAACGTCGAGTACTCGGCGATCAGCTCCTCGGACTCCCCCGCGTCGCCGCCCCAGCTCTCGACCGGGATGCCGTCCCGGTCGGCGATGACCGTGACAGAAACTCCCGCACAGTTCCTCACCTCGGTGAGGACATCGGCAAAGCTCATCGCGTCGCTCTTTCCCGGCCAAGTGTAAGGGATGCGAGCCAGCGCTGCAACGCCGCGATCTTGCGCTCGCGCCACGAAAGCGGCGGCGGCGCGGCCGGCAGCGGCTCCATCATGTCGCGCACCAGCACCAGCAGGTCGCGGGCCTCCACGTTGCCGGGCTCGCGCTCCAGGAGGCGCTCGAGGACGAGCACGGCCTCGCTCAGGGCCTGCTGCTGCACGTAGACGCGTGCCAACGTCAGCGAAGCCGGCGGCTGGGCAGGCACCTCCGTCGCTGCGACCTTGGAGGAGGCGGAGGCCTGCAGGACCTTCTTGAGCAGCACCGGCGCCTCCTCGGTTTCCGGTGCGGTGAACAGCTCCGCGTCCTCGGTGGGTCGCGGCGCGGGCGCCTCTCGCGCGGGAGGAGCCGCGGCCGGCACCGGGGCGGGTGCGGGTGCGACGGGGGGCTCCGGGGGCGGCTGGACCGCCTGCGGCGCTTCGCCGAAGAGGTCCTCGGCGGTCTCCTGCCCCGCCATCGGGGGGGTCCCGGGTGCGGCCGTCCCTCGCGGTGGAGCCTTGGGTGCCGCGGGAGGCTCGGGCGCCTCTGGCTCCATCTCGAAGGCGGGCTCCGGCGCACCGGGTGCAGAGAGCGCCGCGGGGGGCTCGGGCGCCTCGAGCTCCATTTCGAAGGCGGGCTCGGGGGCCGGCTCCGCGACAGGAATAGCCGCCTCGACCTCCTCGGCCTCCGCGAAGACCTCGCTGGGCTCGATCAGCGCGGCACCCAGCGGCCCGGCCTCGTGCGGCTCCTCTGGGAGCGGCGGCGAGGTCAGCTCGGCGGTAATGGCGTCCACCGCGGACTGGAGCACCGCGTCACCGGGGACAAGCTCCAGGGAGTGTTTCATCGCCTCGAGCGCCGCGGGGCGCTCGCCGAGCGCCAGGTGGGCCTCCCCCAGCAGGCGCCACGCCACCGGGTTCTGCGGGTCGAGGGCGAGCGCCTGCTCGAGGCTGTGGACCGCCTCCGAGGCCTGCCCCGCGTCCACGTAGGCCCGCCCCAGCGCCACCCAGGCGGCCACGTAGCGCGGGTGGTGCGCCAGGCCCGAGCTCAGGGCCTCGGCGGCCTCCGCGCCCTTCCCCTCCCGCCGCAGCAGCTCCCCGAGCTGGTAGAACTGCCGCGAGGCCGGGTTCCCCGCAAGCTCCCGCTGGAGCTCGGCGATCCTGCGTGCGCTCTCGCTCATCGGCTCATTTTACCGTTTCCTGGCAAGAAAAGGGGCCGCAGCAAGCACTGCGGCCCCAATAGTTTCTCTACCTGGCCGCGCTACGGCCCGAATCGTTGCACGGTTGGTTCATCGTCACCGGCGTCGCCGTGCAGGTAGCTGATCGTCGCCGGACCGGACTGGCCGTTCGTTGCGGTGTTTGGCACGACCAGTGTCAACGTGCCGATCCCCGACGGCGTTGGTGGCCACGGTCGCTGGAGGCGCTGTGAAGATAGCATCGCCCCCGTAGTGTGAACGTTCAAGGTGACCGCCTGAGCGCGGCGTGATGGTGATGCTGAAGCTCACGGTACCCCCGGTCGCCGCCGACACCGTCACAGAGGTGTGGGCCTCGTGATCGCAAGCAGCCGGGATCGGCACCGGCGTCGGCGTCGGGGTCGGGCGCCCGCCGCGCACGTGACGATGTCGCACGGCACGATCACGAGCGCTCCGTTAAGAATGTCATCGCAGCCATACCGTGTGTTGTTCACCCTCACGCTTACCGGCGTCGAGACGTTGCGCCTGCCGCCCACCGGGGGGCTGCAGTCGGTGGCCGCCATCGTAAAGGTGGACAGGTCGGTCACGCTGACGGTCATGGTGTTGGCGTCCGTGACGGTCGCGATAAACGGTCCGGCCGAGCCGCCGGCGGCGTTGCCTTCGAGTGTCACGGTCATCGTGGACGCTGTTTGGAAGCCGAAACCCCGCACCGTGATTGTGTGGGCCGTCACGCACGCCGCGCAGGTGCCACCGCACTGGAGCATGGCGTTGCCGCCGGCGTCCACCTGGACCGAGGTGATGAACGGGTGGACTCCGCGGTAGGTAAATGACTGAGTGGACGTATAACTGGTGTTGGAGTTTACGTTGGTGACAGTGAAGGTTGCGGGGGTGGGGCCGCATTTGTCGACTTTATCCGGCAGCGGCCTGGTCCTGGCCACAATCTCGGTGCCCGCCACCGACAGGACGTCCCATGCCCCACCGGGCGTGGCCACGACGCTCACCGGGGCCACGAACCCCTGGCCGAAGATGGTGACCGTGGTCGGGCGTGTCCACCGGGCCCTCCATCGGGCTGAAGCTCGAAATGAACATCGTCACGCCGTAGCGGAAATTGACTACTTCCGTGGACTTCTTCCCGTTGCTGATGTTGGTCACCGTGACCGGCTCGTTGACGAAGCTGGTCGGCGCCGTCGGGGTGATGCTGGGCGAGATGCAGACCACCTCGGTGTAGCTGGTGGAAACGACCTGCGCCTGGATGTCCTGGGTCGAAAAGCACCTGCACGGGGGCCAGGAAGCCGGTGCCCGAGATCGTGACCCGGGTGCCGCCCTCGAACGGACCCGCGTTGGGCAGGAGCGCGACGATATGCGGCGTGTAGTCCACAGGGGTCGGCGTTGGCGTCGGCGTCGGGGTCGGCGCGACCCCGCTGAACGTGATGGTGGCCTCATCGGAGCCGCCGGGCACCCGCCCCAATACGACCACCTGACCCGCCGTGTCCGTCGTGACGTTGACGGTGGCCGCACCACCGGACGTTGTGCGCACCGCCGTGGTGGTGCCCGCGGGGCTGGTGACGTCGAAGGTGACCGCAGTGCCGTCGGGCGCGTTTCCGCCACCGCTCTTGTTGGTTACCGCGGCGTCAATGCGCACGGCCGTCCCGACGTTCGCCGAGGCTGAGTGCGGCGTGAGGGAGATGTTGAAGCTCGGGATCGGGGTCGGCTTGGGCGCCGTCGGGCTCTTGGAGTTGCAGCCTGCGAGCAGCACAACCGCTCCGAGCGCCATAGCGATGTACTTTGAGTTTCGCATCATGGTCGTCTCCCGCATCTCCTCTCCATCCTCAAGGAATCTACGAGGTGGTGTAGTTAAAATTCACGTTCACGTCGAAGGCCACGCTGATCTTCTTGCCCGCGACGGTCTTGCCGAAGATCTCGATGTGCAGCTTCTGGCGGATGGTCGTCTGGCCAGTTTCCTTGTCGAACCCGCCGTTCTGGGGGAAGAGCTGGTAGAGCGGCGGCTGCTGAAAGTACTCGGCAGGGAAAATCGGGTAGTTGCTGAAAGTCGTCGTCCCATTCGCCGGGACATAGATCGTGAGGAAGTTCTGCCAGCTCGGGGAGGCCACCGTGCCGCCGTCGGTGCGGGTGCAGGTCACGACGACCTGGTCGAGGATCACGTCGTCCTGCGCCGAGAGCACGGCTGTCGGGCTTTTGGCTTTAGACTGAATCACTAGGGTGGGGTAGACGACCTCGAGGTACCCCGGTACGGTTGGATTTGGATTGGCCATATTCGCGTATATCGGTAGTAAAGTCGAGTTTACGCTGAGGAACACCGGCGCGTCTGAATTGGCGGAGCTGTTGCCGCCGCATCCGGCCACCCCCAGCGCCCCCAGGGCAATCAGCGCGAAGAATGCGAGCCGATATGTTCTCATGGCTTCCCCCTAGTACTTGATGATGCGCGGCGTTATGAAGATGAGCAGCTCGACGCGCTGATTCACGAGCGACTTGTTGCCGAACAGCGGGCCGATTATCGGCAGCTTGTACAGGAAGGGGATTCCGTTCCTCTGGTCGTTTTCGCTGGCCTGGTAGATGCCGCCGATGACGGTGGTCCCGCCGTCACGGACCATGACTCGCGTCTTGGCGTCGCGCGTTGTGATCGGGACGTTCTGCCCGCCCGCGATGTTGACGCCCGGCGCGGGGTCACGCTTCTTCAGGTCGATGTCGAGGAGGACCGTCCCCTCGGCGGTGATCTGCGGGGTGACGTCGAGCGAGAGCGTCGCGTCCACGTACTGGACCGTCACGGTGTTGTTGGCGACCGTCTGGACCGGGAGCTGGAAACCGCTCTGGATGTGCGCCTTCTCGTTGTTCTGGGCCGTGACCTTGGGCGAGGAGACGATCTTGACGAGGCCGTCGTTCTCCGCCGCGTTGATCGTGAAGTCCAGGTTGACCGCGTCGAGGACGTCGCCGAAGGCAAAGCTCAGCACACCGATGCCGGAGATGTTGGTCGTGGCGGCGCCTGCGCCGCCGAAGCTGGACTGCCCGTTGACGGTCATCCAGTTCGGGAACTTCCATCCCGTCGTTGTGCCGTGAGCCGCATCGGCGTTGCCGGTGAAGCCCCAGATCGTGCCGAGCGCGCGGGCGAACGTGCGCGTGGACTCGATGATCCGCGCCTCGATGACCACCTGCTTGTTGGGCTGGTCCACGCTGTCGATCAGGTTGACGATCCCCTCCAGGCGGTCGCTGGCATCACGGATGATGAGCATGTTGCTGCGCTCGTCCACGATGACGGAACCGCGGTCGGAGAGGATGAAGCCCTGGGAGCTCAGGAGCTGCTTCACCTGCGCTGCCTTGGCGTAGGAGAGCGTCTTGGTGACCGTGCGCAGCGGCGCGGCGTTCTCGGACTCCTTCCGGAAAGCTGCGGCCTGAGCCTTCTCCTGCGTCAGCCTCTCCATCCTGGCCACGCGCAGCACGTTGTTCTCCACGGAGTACCCAAGGCGGTTGATGCGCAGGATGATGTCGAGGCACTGGTCCCAGGGGACGTTCTCGAGGTTCACCGTGACCGAGCCCGAGACGTCAGGGTCCACGACCACGTTGAGCCCGGTGATCTTGGCGAAGGTGCGCAGCACGTCCTTGATGTCCGCGTCCTTCAGCTCGAGGGAGATCGGCTCGCCGGTGAAGTGCGCCACCTGGCTCTCGACCTCCTTCGTGCCCGTGATGACGTTGACAGGGGGCGCGGCCTGCTCGGCCATCGCCGCCTGCGTGCTCGTCCACGGCGACTCGGCGGGCGGCGCCTGTTTCGGCTGCTCGACCGGCGGTGCCGTCAGCACGGCTGCGGGGGGCTGCTGCGGCCCGGGTTCGTTCACGATCTTGACGGGCGCCGGTACGGTTTCGGCCGGCTTCTCCGCAGCGGGCGCCGGCGCGGCAGCAGGCGCGGCCTGGGCGGCCGCCGGCGGGTTCTCCTGGGGCGGCGGTGGCGGTGGAGGCGCTGCCTGGGCAACCTCGACGGGCTTCTCGGCGGGCGCGGCTGCGACCGCCTCGGTCGCCGCGGTGGGCTCGCCGCCCACGCGCAACAGCGCGCCCTGCGCGGTGGAGTCGACGTGGTACGGCATCGACTGGTCGAGGTCCACCACGACCCTCACGACCGGCTCGGGTGCGGTGGCGAACTGCGCCACCCTCACCTGCTTGACGCCCGCGGTCCCCACGGGGTGCGTGCGCCGGGTCACCCGGTTGACGACGCCCTTGAGGTCAACCACGATGCGGGGTGGGTTCTCGAGGGTGAAGGCCTTGACCTCCAGGGGGCCCTGGGCGCTCAGCTGCACCGAGACGCCGGTGCTGTCGGCCACCGCGAGCACATCAGCCAGCTCGCTGGCCCTGGGCGCGGCTCCCCCCTGGCGCGGCTTCTCGACCCGCACCTCGACGCCGGATGGCAGCCCGGCCACCGTGATGCTGGCGTCCGGATCGGCCTCGAGCCGCAGGCGCGCCCATTGCTTTCCACCCTCATCCGCGGTCGAGAGCGTCGCCTGCCGCAGACCCGCGGCGGGTTCCTGGACCGACGGCATGGGCTTCGCCAGGACCGCCTCGGGAAACTCCAGCACGACCACGCCCGGCTCGGGCTGCGTTTTCGTGAAAGTCAGCGGCCCGGAGGCGCTGATCACCAGCGCCGGCGCAGGCTTGGGAGTCCACGCCATCCCGAGAATCGAGACTGCCGCCTGTCCCGTGGCCACCACAGGGACAAGGACGGCCGCGAGAACCCCGACGGCCACCACCGCTGTCAACGAGCGAGTACCTTTCGCCATCATCGCAACCCCCAAACGATCACTGAAGTGTACGCACCACTTCGCGATAGGGCTTGAGGCTCTTCGGATCGGCCACTTGCATCCGGAACACGACCTTACCCTGCTCAATGAGCGCGACGTTCCCATCGTAGAGAACCGTGCCCGGCCGTATCAGGTAGCTCATGTTGTCGGTCCCTTGGATCATCGCCACATAACCCTCGGGGATCTTCAAGATGCCCTGCAGCCTGATCTCCTCGATGCCCATCCCGCGCAGCCCCGGGGGACGCTGGCCCAGCTCCTCCTTGGCCTGCCGCGCGAGAAGCGAACGGAACGGGTCCCGTCTCCCGGCCGGGTCGTAGGTGAAACCCTGACCGGCCTCCACGGCTTCGTCGCCGCGAAGGATGCGCTCGACCGTGGATGTGTCGATCGGGCTCTCGGTCGGCGCCGGGCTAGGGGCCGGCTTCGGCGGCGCCTGCGCGAAAGCGACCAGCGCCACCAGCAGAAGAACGAACGTCAGCGCTCCCCTGCTCATCACCGCACTCCTTCCTGTTTCACATCCCCGTAGATGAACGTCTTCATGGTGAACCCCGTGCTGATCGTGTACGGGGAGCCCTTCTTGTTGTTCGCGGTTGCCGCGAGCGATTCCACGTTGATGATCCGCGAGAACCTCGAGAGGCGGTCGAAGAACAGGGCAAGCTCGTGGTAGCTCGCCTCGAGCTGCACCGCGATCGGCCACTCGGAGTAGAAGTCCTTCTTGATGAAGGCCTGCGGCTGGAATGTCACGAGACGGAAGTTGCCCCTCTCGGTGAGCGACTTGATCTTCTTGATCAGCTCGTCGGTCTGCCTGGCCGTCGGGAGGATGCGGAGCAGGCGGTTCAGCTCGGTCTCGAGCCGCTCCGCCTCTTCACGGAACTGCGGCAGCCGTGCCTCGGCGGCCTTGCCCTCACGGACCTTTCCCTGCAGCACCTGGAGGTCGTTGGTGCGCCCCTTGATGTCCTTCTGTATGTCGGCGAACAGGTAATTCTCGAAGGCCCAGATGAGCACGCCCGCAATCACCACACCAAGGATGAGCGCGACGTACCACGGTCGGTTTTCGAGGTCGAGGCCTGCCATGTCGCAAAGCCCCCCTAACTCCGCGTGCCGGAAGCGGCGGGTGCCGCCTCCCGCGGGGTCTGCGTGAAAGTGCAGGACAGATCGAAGGTGAAGACCCCCCGATCGTCCTGCGACATGATCTTCAAGCTCGGCTCGGCGAAGAACGGGCTCGCCCCTAGGTTGGAGATGAAGTTCGCGACGGCGTTCTCGTTCAGCGCCTGACCCTGCAGCGAGAGCGTGTGGCCCGCGAGGCCCATGTTGGTGAGCCAGAGCAGGTCCGGCAACGCCTTGCTCACCTCGTCCATGACTCGCACCGGCCCGTACTGGTTCTGCTTGAGCTGCTCTATGACCTCGATCTTGTGCTTGAGCTCGGCGTTCTTCTTCTTGAAGGCCTCGACTTCCGCGATGATCGGCTTCAGCCGGTCGAACTCGCGTTGGTTCACGACGATCTCGGCCTTGATCGCAGCCAGCGTGGAGGAGAGCTTCCAGTACCTCACGCCCACGAAGGCGAGGCCGAGGATGATCAGCCCGAGGAGGAGGTAGTTGTTGAGGCTCGCGGCGCCCAGTGCGATCAACGGCGCACGTGCGGCTCTCTCCGCACGCGCTTCGACGAGGAGGTTGATCTTTATCATGGGCATCAGTCTCCGGAGGTCCGCAGAGCCATGCCAACCGCGACGGCCATCGCCGGCGCATGGCGGTTGAGCCATTCAGGCGGGAACTGGCTCTCGGAGTATGAGATCTCGCGGAAAGGATTCATCACTTCCACGCGGGCGCCGAGACGCTCCCGCAGCACTCCGTCGAGGTTGAGGACCTGGCACGCGCCGCCCGCCAGAGCGATCTCCTCCACGTGGTCGTGGCTCGAGGTCGTGTAGAAGAACTCGAAGGTCTTCTGCAGCTCGGCGGCGAGGTCCTCGCTGACGCCGTTAAGGACGCCGAGGATCGTCTGCGGCGTATGGTCGCCGAGCTGCTCGCCGGTCTTCACGGCCTCCGCCTGCTCGCGCGTCAGGTTGAGCTCGCGCTGGATCGCCTCGGTGTAGGCGTTGCCGCCGAATACGATGTCGCGCCAGAACACCGACTGCCCGCGCGCCAGGATGTTCACGTTCATGATGTGCGCGCCGATGTTGACGAGCGCGAGCACCTTGTCCTGGGGCAGCCCGTAGTTGTATTCGTACGAGTTCTGGAGAGAAAAGACATCCACGTCCACGAGCGCCGGGACCTTCCCCAGTTGCGAGATGATCCCGGTGTAGTCGGCGATGCGGTCCTTCTTCGCCGCAACCAGGAGCACGTCAACCGTATCGGAGTCGCCGCCCAGCACCACGTAGTCGAGCTTCACCTCGTTGACGTCGAACGGGAGGTACTGCTCGGCCTCCCAGTGAATGGACTCGGCGAGCTCCGCGTCCGACATCGCCGGGACCTGAATCTTGCGGATCGCCACCGAAATCCCAGAAAGAGAAACCCCGAAACCGGGGTTCTTCACGCTCTGCTCCTGGATGAGTCGCTGGGCGACCTCCACGACCAGCGAGGAGTCCATCACCGTGCCTTCGACGATCGCTTCAGGGGACAATGGGGCGTGGCCGGCGTGCAGAAGCGAGAACCTGCCGCCCTTGCCGCCCTTCAATTCCACCAATTTGACCGCAGAGGAGCCAATGTCCAGCCCCACGATCCCTTTTTTCTTTCGTAGAAGCACGGTTCCTCGCCCCCTCTATTCGTTTCTGCTAGTCCGCGCTAAGGAGGATGTGTTCCTCTCATCCTTTTGTGACTAATGTAGCCAGGTTAAACCTCTTTGTCAAGAACACTCTAGAAGCCTCCGACCTTTGCAATCTCGGTATCGAGTGGTAGAATATCCCGCCCTCACGCGAGGGACGGAGGTTCGATGGCCCGGGTTTGCGAGGTCTGCGGCAAAGGAAGCCTACTTGGGAACCGGATTAGTCATGCCCACAATGTCTCGAAGCGGGAGTGGAGGCCGAATCTGCGCGTTGTGCACGCGGTTGTCGACGGACAGACCAAACGCATGAAGGTGTGCACACGTTGTCTGCGCTCGGGGAAAGTTGTGAAGGCCAGCCGCTAAGCGTCGAGGCCTCACCTTCCGGAACGCGACAAGCGACAACCGAACCAGCCTCAGACCACGCCACCTGCCTCAAAGCACACGCAGGTGGCGCGGTTGCGTCGGGACGTTCGTCTCCACGGTCGTGACGCCGGACAGGCGGCGCAGCACCGCGAGCAGCTTCTCCAGGTGCTCGCGACCGTCGACGTCCACAATCAGGTCCGCCGTGCCCAGTTGCCCCTCCTGCGTCGCGAGGTGGCAGCTGCGAATGTTGGCATTCTCCCCGTTGGCGGCCTGGGAGATCGCCGCGAGCATCCCCGGCCTGTCCTCGAAGCTCACGTGCAGCGGCACGGAGAACGCGCCGGCCACGCCTCCCCACTCCACCTCGACCTCGCGCTCCGCCGTGAAAAGTAGCTTGCGCACGTTCGGGCAGGTCGCCGCGTGGACCGCCACACCCTTCCCGCGTGTGATGTAGCCCACAATTTCGTCGCCTGGGAGGGGGTTGCAGCACTGCGCCCGGTAGGTGAGGAGGTCGCGCTGACCCTTCACCGTGATGACCGAGTCCTCCGACACGGCCGCCGCGCGGCCCTTGGGCGAGGGAACCGGCGTCACGGGGCGAGTGCGCACCAGCGGGGCCAGCAAGTCGCGCAGGGAGATGCGCCCGAAGCCGATGGCGGCGAGCAGGTCCTCCTCCTTGCCGTACCCGTGCTCGGCCGCGATCTGCGCCAGCCGCTCGTCCTCGCGCAACTGCTTGAGCGAGACACCGATCTTGCGGCACTCGCGCTCAAGCAGCTTCCTGCCCGCCTCGACCGCCTGCTCCTTCTCGCCGCGGTTGAGCCAGGCGCGGATCTTGTTTTGGGCGCGGGCGGTCACCGCGATCTCGAGCCAGTCGCGGCTCGGGACCTGGTTCGGCGAGGTCAGGATCTCGACGATGTCCCCGTTGGCCAGCGCCGTACGGAGCGGCACCAGTTTCCCGTTGATGCGCGCCCCGACGCAGCGGTGGCCGACCTCGGTGTGGACACGGTAGGCGAAGTCGATCGGCGTCGCCCCGCGCGCGAAGGCGAAAACCTCGCCCTTCGGCGTGAACGTGTAGACCTCCTCGGGGTAGAGGTTGAGCTTGAGCGAGTTGAGGAAATCCCTCGGGTTCTCCTGGTGGCCCTCGACGAGGCCCCGCAGCCACGACACGCGCTCCGCGTCCTGACTGGGCTCTTTGCCCTCCTTGTAGAGCCAGTGCGCCGCGATCCCGCGCTCGGCGATCTCTTCCATGTCCTGCGTCCGGATCTGCACCTCGAACGGCTGCCCTTCCGGCCCCATCACCGAAGTGTGCAGCGACTGGTAGGCGTTCGGCTTGGGCATCGCGATGTAGTCCTTGATGCGGCCCGGCACCGGACGCCAGAGCTGATGGATGAGACCGAGAGCGGCGTAGCAGTGCGGCACCGTGTCCACGATCAGCCGGAAAGCGAGGAAGTCGTAGACGCGCTCGAGACCGATCCCCTGCCGGCGAAGCTTGGTCCAGATCGAGTGCAGGTGCTTGATCCTTCCGCGCACCTCTGCGGAGATCGAGTTCTCTTCCAGGACCTTCGTGATCATCGAGCGAATCTCGGCGATCAGCGCGGCCGCCATTGCCTCGCGCTGGCGCAGCTGCTCGATGAGACGGTGGTACTCCTCGGGGTGCTGGTACGAGAGGGCCAGGTCCTCGAGCTCCGCCTTCATGCGGCCTATGCCGAGGCGGTGGGCGATGGGCGCGTAGATCTCCATGGTCTCGGCGGCTATGCGACGGCGGGCTTCGTCGTGCAGGTAGCCGAGGGTGCGCATGTTGTGAAGGCGGTCGGCGAGCTTGACGAGGATCACGCGCACGTCGGCGATCGAGGCCAGGAGCATTCGGCGGACGTTCTCCGCCTGCGCCGCCGCGCGGGCCGCGTACGACTGCTCCATGGTCGTGATCTTGGTGAGCGCCTTGACGAGGCCCGTGATGTGCTCGCCGAACCGCTCCTCGAGCTCCTCCTCGCTCACCCAGGTGTCCTCGAGCAGGTCGTGCAGCAGCCCGGTGGCGATCGCCACGTCGTCGAGGTGCATCTCCGCGAGGATGCGGGCCACCTCGAGGGGGTGCACCAGGTACGGCTCGCCCGACACCCGCACCTGGCCCCGGTGGGCCATCGCCGAGTAGACATAGGCACGCCGCAGGAGATCCTCGTCGCATTCCGGGTTGTAGCCCGAGACGATCTCCAGGATGTCCTCGAAGCGGGGGAGCGCTTCCGTCACCACCCTATTTTACCGGCAGATCGGGGCCTTGGCGCACCCGGCAGAGACCGGGCCAGAACCAGGCGGCTTGCGGCCTGGGGCTTGCCACCCAGCCCCTCACCCGGCTTGAGTCCCGGGGCGTGGGGCCTGCGGAAGATCCTGGAAAAACCTCGAGAGACCAACGGAAATCTGGTAGATTGATGGTTTTCAATAACACAATGGCCTCAAGCCGTGCGGCTGGGGGCATGGCAAGCCTCAGGTCAGGGAGGGGGGGCTACCGGCGGCGGCGGGCCTGCTTGCGCTTCTCCATCCAGTTCGACATGCCGAGGGCGATCGGCGAGGCGATGTACATCGAGGAGTAGGTGCCGACCACGATTCCGATCACCAGCACGAATGCAAACGTGTTGATCACGTCCCCGCCGAAGATGAACAGCGCCAGCACCACCGTCCAGGTCAGGCCGGAGGTGATGATCGTCCGCGAAAGCGTGGCGTTGATGGCCTCGTCCATGATCGTGATGAGCGGCTTGCCGCGCTCGAGCTTCAGCCGCTCGCGGATCCGGTCGAAGATCACGACGGTGTCGTTCGTCGAGTAGCCGACCAACGTCAGTAACGCCGCGATCGTCGGCAGGTTGATCGGACGCCCTGTGACGACCAGGGCCCCGAGGGTGATCAAGGTGTCATGGATGTTGGCGACGATTGCGCCGATCCCGTACTGCAGCTTGAAACGAATCCAGATGTAGATCAGCATGCCGAGCAGCGAAAACGACACCGCGTAGGTTGCCTTTTCCCGCAGGTCCTTTCCGACCACCGGCCCGACGCTCTCCGCGGCGAGCAAGGCGAAGTCGCCGACGTGCGCGTTCTGCGTGAGGTAGGCCTTCACGCCACCTGAGACCGCGGTCAAGCTCCGGAGGTCCTCGGGCCCCTTGATGATGCCGGCGCTCTTGCGCAGGCTCAAAATCTCGTCCGCCATCGGCTTGTAGTGCACCCGGCGGTCGTCGAACGAGCCGGCCACCTTGTCGGGGTCGACCTGGGCGAACGCATCCCGCAGGGCGTCCGAGCCCTGCAGGTTGAGCTCGATCTTGCCGGCACCGCCGCCGAACTCCTTCTCGAGAGCCTGCAGCATGTGGGCGGTGAAGTCACCCTCCTGCCCCACCGGGTTTTGCATGTGGACGAGGTACTGGTGGAGTTGCGGCTCGTCGAAGCGCTGGATCGTGACCTCCCCGAGCTTGAGGCCCTCGAGCGCGCGCCGAACACGGCCGAGGTCGGGCTCCGAGCTGAACTTGAGGGTGAGCTGTGTGCCGCCGGCGAAGTCGACGCCGTACTTAAAGCCGGGCCCGAAGAAGATGAGCCATATGGCAACCAAGTTCAGCGCGGTGGACGCGATGATCCAGTGCCAGCGGTACTCCATGAAGCGGATCTTGGTCTTGTGAAAGAAGCGCATCGCGTCCCCCTAGATCGAAAGCGTCTTGACCTGCGCCCGGCGCGAGAGCAGGGTTTCGAAGATCGTCCGCGACACGAACACCGCGGTGAACATGGAGATCGCGAGGCCGACGGTGAGGGTCACGGCGAAGCCCTTGATCGGGCCGGTGCCGAACTGGAACAGGAAGAGCGCGGAGACGATCGTGGTGACGTGGGTGTCGATGATCGTCGCAAAGGCCCGTTGGAACCCGAGGGCCACCCCGTTGCGCACGGTCTTCCCGAGCTCCAGCTCCTCGCGGATGCGCTCGAACACCAGCACGTTGGAGTCCACGGCCATACCGATGGTCAGGATCACTCCGGCGATGCCGGGCAGCGTGAGCGTGGCCTTGAGGGCGCCGATCGCGCCCAGCAGCAGGATGGCGTTCAGGATCAGGGCGACGTTCGCGTTGATACCCGCGCCCTTGTAGTAGGCGAGCATGAACGCCGCGACAAGGATCAGCCCGACCAGGCCTGCCTTCAGACCGCGGTTGACCGAGTCGCGCCCGAGACTTGGCCCGACCGTCCGCTCCTCAAGGTAGGTGATCGAAGCGGGGAGCGCGCCGGCACGCAGCACCAGCGCCAGGTCTTCGGCGCCCTGCACGCTGAAGTTTCCCTCGATGATGCCCGAGTCCGTGATGTGGCCGCGGATCACCGGGGCCGAGCGCACCTTGTTGTCGAGCACGATCGCCATGCGGTCGCCGATGTGCGAGCTGGTGTAGCCCCCGAACTTCTTGGCGCCATCCGGGTTGAGCGTGAAGCTGACCGCCGCCTGGCCGTACGTGTCCTGGGAGCGCCGCGCGTTGCGCAGGTCGCGCCCCGTGATCACCGAGGCTTTCTTCAGCAGGTAGTACTCCTTGCCGGTCACGCGGCCCTCGAGGTCCTCGATATCCCCGGTGACCACCTCGGAGTCTTCCGGAAGCTGGTTGTTCGAGGTTGCGAGCAGCGACTCCTCGGTGGGCGCGGTGCGGACCACCGGCTTGACCTCAAGGAACGCGGTCGAGTGGATGATCTCCTTGACGCGAGCCGGGTCGTCAACGCCGGGCAGCTGCACCACGATGCGGTCACCCTCGAGCCCCTGCCGCTGGATCACCGGCTCGGCCACGCCGAACTGGTCGACGCGGTTACGGATGGTTTCCAGCCCCTGCCGCACCGCGCTGTCCCTGATGGCGCGCGCCACCTCCGGCTTGAGCGTCGCGGTGATCTCCACCCCGCGGTTCACCTTGAACTCGGCCAGACGGTCGTCGATGACCTTGTCCAGCGTCTTTGCCGGCGTGTTGGGGGCCGGCCTGAGCGAGAAGCCACCACCGTCGGGCAGCCGCTGGAGTGACGCCGGCGCAGCGCCCTTCTCGGTCAGGTCCAACCGCACCCGCTCCATCGCGTCGTCCACCTCCGCCCGAACCGCATCCTGGGTGTTGACCTGGAGGACGAGGTGGATACCGCCCTTGAGGTCGAGCCCGAGGTGGATGCGCTTGTCGGGCGGCAGCATGAAGTACACCGCGAACACCGTGACCGCTCCGATGAGGGCCCAACGCCAGGTGAGCTTGCCTTTCATTGCCCCCTCCTACTTGGGCTCGCTGGCGCTGAGGTCGACGCTCCCAGCATCCTTCGCGAGGCCGGCGACGGCCGAGCGTGCAACCTGAATGTCGACCCTCGGTTCCGCGATGCGGAGCGTGAGCTTGTCGTCCTCGACCTCCACAACGGTGCCGAAGATCCCGCCGTTGGTGATCACCCGATCGCCCTTCGTGAGCTTGCCGAGCAGCTCCTGGTGCTTCTTCTGCCTGCGCCTCATCGGCATGATCAGCAGAAGGTAGAAGATCCCGAAAATGAGGATAAAGGGCAGAAACTGCACGAGCGGATTTTTCGCGTCCATGACGTCCCCTCTTCAGTCGCCGCGTGCTGCACCCGTGAGCATCTCCTCGCGGAGCGCAGCGAAGCGGCCGGACATGATAGCCCAACGGATCCGTCCCATCAAGGAGAGGAAGAAGTGCAGGTTGTGGACGGTCGCAAGCACCACCACGGCCGCCTCGCGCGCCAGGTAGAGGTGGCGCAGGTAGGCCAGCGAGCAGCGGCGGCAGGTCGGGCAGGCGCAGGCGGGGTCGGGGGGCTCCTCGGAGCGCTTCCAGCGCGCGTTCTTCAGCACAACCGAGCCGCGCGAGGTGTGTAGGAGCCCGTTGCGGGCGTTGCGCGTCGGGATCACGCAGTCGAAGAGGTCGCACCCAGCCGCCACCGCCTCGACGAGGTCCCGGGGGGCGCCGACTCCCATGAGGTAACGCGGACGATCGGCCGGGAGCAGGGGCGCCGCCCCGTCCACGGCCTCCCACATCGCCTCCGGCGGCTCCCCCACCGAGAACCCGCCGAGCGCGTAGCCGTCGAACCCGAGCGGGACCAGCTCCTCGGCGGATCGGCGCCGCAGGTCGAGCTCCAGACCGCCCTGGACGATCCCGAACAGCAGCGTCTCGCCGCCCGCAGGCAGCGCCGCCCGGCAGCGGGCCGCCCAGTGGGAGGTCGTGGCCACCGCCTCCTCCAGCTCGGCTCGGCGGGCCGGGAGCGCGGGGCAGACGTCGAGTGCCATCGCCACGTCGGTGCCGAAGCGGCGCTGCGCGTCCACGCACCCCTCCGGAGTGAGGCGCAGCTCCTCGCCGTCGATGTGCGACCGGAACACAACGCCGCCGTCGTCGTAGCGGCGCCGCCCGGCGAGGGAGAAGATCTGGAACCCGCCCGAGTCGGTGAGGATCGGCCCATCCCACGCCATGAAACGGTGCAAGCCACCGAGGTGCTCGATGAGCTCGACGCCGGGGCGAAGCAGCAGATGGTAGGTGTTGGCCAGCACCATCTCGGGTGCCAGCCTCTCGAGCTCCCAGGGCGCCAGGCCCTTCACGCTCCCCGCCGTCCCGACGGGCATGAACGCCGGGCAGCGCACGACCCCATGCGCGGTGATGAGCTCCCCCGCCCGCGCCCTCGTCGCGGCGTCGCGGGCAGCGACGGTGAAGGTGCCGATCATGTGGTCATGCCTAGTTCGTCCGCCTCGGTGCCAGGCATGACATTTTGCTCTTGCACGCCAGTAAGCGGTACGTGGGGCCGACGAATTTGAGGCCACGAGCGAAACCCGCGCAACAAAATGTCATCACTGGCACCGACTAGTCGCCGCTCCCCAGCTTGATCTGGACCACCTGCACATCGGGCGGGATGGTGAGGGTGAACAGGTCGGCGGTTTGCGGCCGGTTGACCTGGACGTTGGAAAACGAGTACTGGGTGCTGTCCCCGTCCGCCTCGGTGTAGGACACCTTGACCGGCAGGAAGCTCGTGGGGTCTATCTCGATCATCACCGAGCGCAGGCGTTTCTTCATCATGTGAGCCGTCGGCTTCAGCTCGATGGTGTAGTTCCCGCTCCCGAGAGGGTCGTGGAAGGTAAACGAGAAGTACTGCAAGAGCTTCTCCAGCGGCTCGGTGGCGGAGATGAAGCGGAACACCCGGCGCTGCGCCCTGCCGACCTCGATGCGCTCGGCGCGTTTCTCGGCCGGCCGGTAGGTGACCGCCGCGCCGCCGGAGATCAGAACCATCATCTCCCGGGGCGACTCATAATCCCAGCGCACGGAGTCGGGTGCCCGGAAGTAGAAGCGGCCGCGCGAGATGCTGGGAGCGGCGAGGAGATGGCTTGTACGCGTCTGCTCAAAGGTCGCGTTGAGCGTGGTCATGCTTGCCTGCACCTGACTGACCCGCTTCACGAGGGCGGTGAATTTCTCAACGCCGCGTAACCCGGGCGGCAGTGGCTCTTGCGCCAACGCGTGCGAGCAGACGAGCAGGGAGACGGCGGCCAGCGCTCGTCGCGTCATGGGCGGCAAACGTAGCAGATGCCGGCGAGTAGGGTCAACGGGATCCCTCGGGGGGTCGCGCGGTGAGCTCGTAGGCCAACTGGTCGCGGGAGAGGGTGACACGGGAGCCCGGAGGCACCGAGGTGGTGAGCCAGACGTTCCCGCCGATCACCGAGCCTCGCCCCACGACGGTCTCGCCCCCCAGGATGGTTGCCCCCGCGTAGACCACGACATCGTCCTCGAGGGTCGGGTGACGCTTGGTGCCGCGCACGAGCCTGCCCCTCTCGTCACGGGGGAACGAGAGGGCTCCCAGGGTCACACCCTGGTAGAGCTTGACGCGGTCGCCGATGTCCGTGGTCTCGCCGATCACCACGCCCGTGCCGTGGTCGATGAAGAAGTCGCGGCCGATGGTGGCCCCCGGGTGGATGTCGCACCCGGTCTCGTTGTGCGCGAACTCGGTCATGATGCGCGGGATCAGCGGCACCCCGAGGCTGTGCAGGAGGTGGGCAATACGGTACGTGAACACCGCCTTGACGCCGGGGTACGCGAGAACTATCTCCTCCAGGCAGCTCGCCGCCGGGTCGCCGTGGTACGCGGCCTCGAGATCGGCCGCGATGAGATCCATGACCTCCGGCAGGCGCTCGAAGAAAGTCGTGACCACCTCGCGCGCCTCCAGGTCGACCTGCGGCACGGTCACGCCCCCGGGCTTGCGGCACGGTGCGGCCAGCGCGCGGCACGCCTGGCCCTCGAGGCGCTTGGAGAGCGCGAAGAGCTGATCGCCCAGGTGCCCGTGAAGGTACTCGCGGTAGAGCGACTGGTCCCCGAAGTAGCCGGGGTAGATGACCTCCTGCAGTCCGCGAACGATCGCGATGACCTCGCCCTTCTGCGGCAGCGGCGCCTCGCCGCCGTGGAAGAGCGGCTCGCCGCGCTCCTCCACGCGCCGGGTGATTGTCTCGATGGCGCGGATGATCCTTTCCGAAAAAGCGTTCTTTGCCACGCTCACTCCCCTCCGACGGCTGCCCGAAACCGGGCCCCGCGGACCAGGTTTGGATTCTACTTCCATCCGGAGGCCGCCCCTCATGACCTACAATCGTTAGGCGGAGGTGTGCGTGCCCCAGGGAACCGTCGTGGTCAGCTTCGCCGGCGAGCGACGCCAGGTGAACAGCGGAACCACGGTGGAGCAGTTCCTAGCGAGCCAGTTCGGCGAGGTGCCCCGCGACATCCTGGCGGCCCTGGTCAACCGCCGGCTCGTGATGCTTGACTTCCCCCTTCGCGGGTTCCAGGTCGAGCTGGAGGCTGTGCGCGTCTCCTCACGCGAGGGTGAGGAGGTGGCGCGGCGCAGCGCCTCGTTGATCCTGCTCGCCGCGGCCCGAGAGCTGTACCCCGAGGCTCACCTGGTGGTCGGGCAGTCGCTCGGCGGGGGCTACTTCTTCTCCTGGCATGGGCCAGCGCCGCTCACGCCCCAGACCGTGGGGTCACTGGCGCGCCGGATGGAGGAGATCTGCGCGGAGGACCGGCCGCTCCTGCGCCGGTCGGTGACGCTCGAGGAGGCCGAGGCAGTGTTCCGCGCGGCCGGCGAGCACAGCAAGCTGGCGCTCCTCGCCACCCACCGCTCCTCGACCGTGCCTGTCGTCGAGTGCGGGACGTTCGTGGACCTCGCTCACGGCCCCGTCGCACCCTCGGCCGGCCGGGTGCGCGGCTTCGCCGTGGTGCCGTACGAGTACGGCCTGCTACTGCGCTTCCCGCGCAACGGCGACCCCGCGCACCTGCCGCCTCTCCAGCCCCAGCCGAAGCTGTTCGCGATCTACCGCGAGACCCGGCAGTGGAACGAGCTGCTGGGCGTGGCCAACGTGGGCTCGCTCAACAGGCTGTGCCTTTCCCGCGACATCTCCGACGTGATCCGCATTGCGGAGGGCTTCCACGAGAAGAAGATCACCCAGATCGCCGACGCCATCGCCGAACAGCACCACCGCCTCCGCCTGGTGCTGGTGGCCGGGCCCTCCTCCTCAGGCAAGACCACGTTCATCCGGCGTCTCGCGATCCAGCTTCGCGTCAACGGCATTCAACCGGTCCAGCTGTCGCTCGACAACTACTTTCTCGACCGCGAGCGCACGCCCCTGGGACCCGACGGCAAGCCGGACTACGAGGCAGTTGAGGCCCTCGATCTCGGGCTTTTCAACGCCCAGCTCGTCTCCCTGCTGCGTGGCGACGAGGTGGCGGTGCCCCGTTACGACTTCCTGCGTGGGCGGCGGACCGAGCCGGACCGCTGGCCCCGGCAGCAACTGGCTCCCAACCAGGTGCTGCTGGCAGAGGGAATCCATGCCCTCAACCACCGCCTGACCGCTGCCGTGCCAGAGGAAGCCAAGTTCCGGGTTTTCATCTCCGCGCTCACCCAGCTCACCCTGGACGACCACAACCGGATCTTCACGTCCGACACCAGGTTGCTGCGCCGGATCGTGCGCGACCGGCTGTTCCGCGGCCACCCCACGACCCGCACGCTCGAGATGTGGAACGACGTGCGCCGGGGCGAGGCGCGCGGCATCTTCCCGTTTCAGGAAGAGGCGGACATGATCTTCAACTCCGCGCTGATCTACGAGCCGGCGGTGATGCGCGTGTTCGCCGAGCGCTTCCTGCTGGAGGTCCCGCGCGAGCACCCCGCCTACACCGAGGCGTACCGGCTCCTGAAGTTCCTCGCGTGGTTCGTGCCGGTCTTTCAGGACGACGTGCCGCAGACGTCGATTCTGCGCGAGTTCATCGGCGGCAGCGCCTTCGAAGACTAGTCCGGCCCCCACACCAATCCTGGCTTGAAGCTCGAGGCCTGGGGCTTTAGGCCAATGATCAAACTCGACTGGCGATCCCTTGCGGTCATCCTGCTGCTGTTGCGCTTCTCCCCAAGCCCCGAGCCACGAGGCGAACGACGGGGTGGGGCAAGCCACGCGCCGTCTACGCTGGGATGTGGTCGCGGAGGGTGACGCCGAGCCTTCGTATCTCGGCGAGGGTGCGCTCGGTGTGCCCGGGAGGGGCACCCACCGGCCGGGTGGCGGGGAGCCAGATCTCGGCCGCAAAGCCAAGCTCGATGGCGTCCCGCGCCGAGGTGGCGGCGCAGTAGTCGGTGGTCAAGCCGACGATCACGACGTGCCCGACGCCGAGCTCGCGCAGCAGGCTCGCGAGCCCGGTGGGGTGCTCGCGGTGGTTGTCGCGGAAGGCGGAGTAGCTGTCCACCAGCGGGTCGGTCCCCTTGCGGATGATGGCGCGGAAAAACTGCCGCTGGAGTTCGGGGTGGAAGTCGGCGCCGGGGGTCGCCTGCACGCAGTGGTCCGGCCAGAGCACCTGTGGGATGCCGTCCAGCTCGATGACCTCCAGTGGCTTCCGGCCCGGGTGCGAGGACGCGAAGGAGGCGTGGCCGGCGGGGTGCCAGTCCTGGGTCGCCACGACCAGCGGAAAGCGCGGCAGCAGCGCGTTGATTACCGGCACCACCGCGTCTCCGTCCGTCACGGCCAGGGCTCCGCCCGGGCAGAAATCGTTCTGCACGTCCACCACGACGAGCGCCCGAGTCTCCATGGGCTAGCGCCTGGTGTTCACCGCTCCCTTGAGCTCCTTGCCGGGGCGAAAGCGCACGGTTCGCGAGGCGCTCACGTGAACGAGCTCGCCGCTGCGCGGGTTGCGAACCTCGCGAGCAGGGCGCTCGGAGGTGTAGAAGCTGCCGAGGCCCGGGATCGCCACACGCTCTCCGGCGCCCAGCCACTGGGCCATCGTGTCGATCATCACCTCGATGGCGCGTGCGGCGTGCGTCTTCGGCAGCCCGGTTTCAAATGCGATGCGGTCCACCAGCTCTGTCTTGCCCGCCATACTCTCACCCCCTCAACCGGCACCACCGGCGCGCCGATTCCGGCGCGTGGCACCCCGTGCGGGCTGCACCCGCACCCCTGCCGATGCGTTGGCCTCCGGCGGTGCCGCGCGTAGTGTACGCCACCCCCGCGAGGGTGCCACTCATGCCTTTCGGCGCAGCAGGTGGACGGTGAAACCGTCGCCCGCGGCGCTCGGAGGGATCACCACGCCTCCGCCCAGGAGCTTGCGGAACGGCAACTCAGGGGCAATCGGAAGAGCCTCCAGAGAAAGCCCCGCCAGCACCCCCGCGTTCTCGTCGGGTTCGAGGGAGCAGGTGGCGTACAGGAGCACGCCGCCGGGTGCCAGCAGTGCCGCCGCGGCCTCCGCGAGGCGCCGCTGCGCGCCCGCGAGTTGCGCCAGGTCCACGGGCTTCAGGCGCCAGCGGATCTCCGGGTGGCGCCGAAGGGTCCCGGTGCCGGAGCACGGGGCGTCCAGCACCACGGCCTGGCAGCTTCCGGGACGAAGAGGCGCCGCGAGCGCGTCCGCCACCACCAGGCCAGGCACCGCCTCCAGGAGCGCGAGGTTGCTGCGCATAAGACGCGCGCGGCCGAGGCTGCGGTCGGCGGCGAGCAGCCTGATCCCAGGACGCTCGCTCGCCAGCACCAGGCTCTTGCCGCCCGGCGCGGCGGCGAGGTCCACCGTCAGCCCGCCCGCCGGCGGCAACAGCCGCGCGACCGCAACCGCGGCCGGGTCGATCGCGTAGGCCTTCCCCGCACGCAGCGCCGCGGCCGCCACCTCCGCCCCGCCGGTCACCACGAGCACGCCGGGCACACGCGGGTGCGGCCGCAGCTCGCAGCCGGCCGCGGCGAGCCCCTCGTGGTCGCTGACCGCCTCGAGCAGGCACAGCGGTGCGGGCTCCTGGTCGGCCGCCAGCGCCTCCGCGGCGTCGCTCTCGCCAAGCAGTTCGACCCACCGCCGCACGAGCCAGTCGGGGTGCGACGTGCGAAGCGAGAGCGGCACGCCGGCGTCCCCGGGGTCCGGCCACGGCTCCTCGACGGCTCGCCGCAGCACCGCGTTGACGAGGCCAGCCGCCCGCGGCGCCAGCGCCTTGGCAACGCGGACCGCCTCCGCCACCGCCACCGGCATCGGGGTGCGCATGCGCCGGGCCTCGTAGAGACCTACCCGCAGCACTGCGCGCAGCTGCTCATCGAGCGCCGCCAGTGGTTGTCGGAGGTAATGGGCGAGGAGGTGGTCGAGGGTGAGCTGCCACCGCAGCACCCCGAGCACCAGCTCGCGCTCCGCGGGGACCGCGCCCGTAAGCAGACGTGCCGCGTGCGCGCCCCGGCCTTCCACTCTGGCAAGCGCGATCACCGCCTGGCGGCGAGGGTCAGCGCAGCCGTTCTCCGGGGGCAATCCGTTCCCCGATGATGAAGGCGTCGGCCGGGATGCGCCGCTTGCCCTCACGCTGGACCTCTGTTACCACCGCGACGGTCCCGCTGCCGCATCGCACCGCGATCCCGGCGGCCGAGACCGCCAGCACCGTGCCCGGCTCCTCGTCCCCGGGTTTCGGTTCTCCAGGCTCGAGGCCGTGCACCTTGAGCCGCGTACCGCGCAGGTTCGCGTACAGGCCCGGCCAGGGATCGAACGCCCGGCAAAACCGGGCCAGCTCCTCGGCGCTTGAGTTCCAGTCGATCCGCCCCATCTTGCGCTCGAGCTTGCCGGTCACCGTGGCCAGGGCGTCGTCCTGCGGCTTCGGGACCACGCTGCCGTCCGAGAGCCCGGCCAGCGTCTCGACCAGGAGCTCGGCCCCCAGGCGGGAGAGGCGCGCCTCGAGCTCTGGGGTACGCTCCCGCGGCGCGATGGGCGTGGGGCGCTGGAGCAGGATCGGGCCTGTGTCCATCCCCACGTCGAGGAGCATCGTGGTCACGCCCGTCTCCGCGTCTCCGGACAGGATCGCCCACTCGATCGGCGAGGGCCCGCGGTGGCGCGGAAGCAGCGAGGGGTGCACGTTGACGAACCCGTGGCGCGGGATGCTCAGCACCCGCGGCGAGATCAGGCGACCGTAGGCCACCACCACCGCGGCGTCCGGCGCGACCACGCGCAACCGGTTGGTGAACTCCTCGACGCCGAGCTTCTCCGGCTGGGCCAGCGGCAAGCCGAGACGCCGCGCCGCCCCCACAACCGCCGGGGCCGCGAGGTGCATGTGCCGGCCGGCGGGCTTGTCGGGGCGGGTGACCACGAGCTGAACCTCGTGCCCGGCGCCCACCAGCGCCTCGAGCGAAGGAATGGCAAACTCCGGTGTCCCGAAAAACACGACGCGCACGCTCGGAGTGTACAAGATACCCCGCGCTGGCTCCTCCTGGGGCTTCGCCCCAAGTCCCTCTTTCCTTTTCTTGCCCCGCGAGGGCACCGTTTCTTTTTGTCCCTCGTGCTCGCGGTACTCGGGCCTTGCGCGCCCCCGCGCGCGGCGGCCCGAGACGCCTTCGCGCTCGACCGGGCAAGCGCTCGCCGGGCCGGGGCCCCTGGCTTGACGCCGTCCCCGGCCCACTCGCGCGCCCGGTGCCCGCACGCTGCGGCGGTTATGCCGCTACCGCACGAGGGACGGAGTTGAATGCCCCCCACCCGGAGGAACCCAAGCGAGTCACCACCCGCAACCGGTAGGCACTGATCTCGCAGGATCGTCGTAATCGGGGGGCGGCGGTGAACTCCGCCCCGCGGGCGGACGGAGCCATTGCGCCGGAGCGTGCGGGTACCGAGCGGCCAGGCCGACGGGCGGAGACGCTGGCCCCGACCGAGCGTCTCGTGCGAGGAAGGGGAACAGCGAGGGTCCGCACGCCGGGCTGTGCCTGCTCGGTCGCACGCGAAGCTGGGTCGGAGCTGCGGCCTCGACGGCCGCAGCGAGCGACCGCTCACAGCCCGCGGGGCAAAAGAAAAAACCGTCACACAGTGACGAAGAAGAAGCTGGCTCCGAGCCCCCAGGCCGAAAGAAGGAAAAAGGAGTATGGGGCGCAGCCCCAAAAAGGGCCACGATCGCGCCAGCGCAGCAGGAAGGTGGCTTGCCCCCGGCGCGACGCACACGGTTGAAGCAAGGCGGAATGGCTTGCACCGGTACACTGGTTGCCGGCGCAGGAGGTGCGATGCGGTCCCCCCGACGCGTGCTCACGACCCTTTTTCTGATCGTCTTCACCGATTTGGTGGGGTTCGGGATCGTGATCCCCCTGCTGCCGCTCTACGCCGAGCACTACCGTCCCGCGCCCTGGGTCTTCGGGCTGCTGATGGCGACCTACTCGGCGATGCAGTTCGTGTTCTCGCCCATCCTGGGCCGTCTCTCCGACCGCGTCGGGCGCCGGCCGGTGCTGCTCATCTCGCTCACGGGGTCGGTGATCGGGTTCGTCATGTTCGCGCTCGCGGACTCGCTCGTCTGGTTGTTTGCCTCGCGCCTGCTGGCCGGCATCGCCGGCGGCAACATCGCCACCGCGCAGGCGGTGATCGCCGACACCACGCCGCCCGAGGATCGTGCGCGCGGCATGGGCCTCATCGGCGCCGCCTTCGGGCTCGGCTTCATCGGCGGCCCGGCTCTCGCCGGCCTGCTGGCCCCGATCAGTCCGGCAGCCCCCGGCTGGGGGGCCGCTACCTGCTCCCTGGTCGCCTTCGCGATGACCCTGCTCTACCTCCCCGAGACGCGGCCGGTCGACGCCGCGGGCGCGGTGCCCGTGTCCGGCGTGGCGCGCCTGGCGTTCGCCTGGCGTCACCCCGAGCTCGCTCCACTGATGGCGGTCGGCTTCGCGGTGGTCACCGGGTTCGCCGCGTTCGAGGTCACATTCGCCCAGTTCCTCCACGACCGCCTCGCCCTGCCCCACTCCGGGGTCAGCTTTCTGTTCGTGTACGTGGGCGTGCTGGCGGTCGTGGTGCAGGGGGTCCTGGTGGGCCGTGCAACCCGCTGGTTGGGCGAGAGGAGGCTCGTGATCGGCGGCCTTGCCCTAGGCGCCGGCGGCCTCCTGCTCCTGGCCTCGGCGCACCGCCTGGGCGTCGTGCTCGCGGTGTTGCCAGCGCTGTCCCTGGGGATCGGCATGGTGATGCCTTCCCTGTCGTCGCTGGTCTCGCGCAACGCGGCCGCCGACCAGCAGGGGATGGCGCTCGGGGCGTTCCAGGGGATCTCGTCGCTCGCCCGGGTCGTGGGTCCCTTCGCTGCCGAGGTGGCCCTCGGAAGGTGGGGGGTCGCGGCGCCGCAGGTCGGGGCCGCGGTGCTGGCGGTAGTCGCGGCTGCGGGGGCTGCCAGCGTGCTGCGAACGCGCGACGCCGGCCCGGCCCCGGCATGAGGCGACGACCGGGTTCAGGTCCCGGGGGTTCGGACCTCGGGCATACTTGATGTTTCAGGGAGGACGCCATGGGCGAGGAGAGCTGCGAGCTGCCACTGTCGAACGCAAGCGAGCGCGAGATCGACGGGATCCTCTCGAGCGCTAGAACCATTGCGGTCGTGGGGCTGTCCGACAAGCCCGATCGCGAATCCCACATGGTGGCGCGCTACCTGCAGGCGAATGGCTACCGAATCATTCCGGTCAACCCCGGGGTGGCCGAGGTGCTGGGCGAGCGGTCCTACCCCAGCCTGGCCTCGATCCCGCCGGAGATCGCGATCGACGTGGTGGACATCTTCCGCAGGCCGCAGTTCATCCCGGCGGTCGTGGACGCGGCGATCGCGCGCGGTGCCCGGGCCGTCTGGATGCAGCTCGGGCTCGCCCACAATGCGGCGGCGCAGAAGGCGCGCGCCGCAGGGCTCGAGGTGGTGATGGACCGGTGCATGAAGGTGGAGCACGCCCGCCGGTCCGCCCACCGCCGAGGCGATAGGCTGTAGGCGCCACGCCGAAGCAGACGGCTATCGGGAGACAGCCAGGCACCAGGGTGTAAGCGGCGCCCTCCGCGAGGGTTGCGCCGACACGCGACAGCCTGGAGGTTGTGCAGGCGGCCTCTGTTTGGCCATGGGGCCCTACCGTTTATCACGTACCGCCTTGTGCCTGTTGTCAAGCAGCCCTTTGCTATACTTTGCCGGTCCAGCTTCAGCGCTCGGACAAAGGGGGACCAGAGGTCCGCCCAAGGAGGAGGCTGTCATCGCCGACGAACGTGATCGTACAAGAGTCAACGAGATGATCCGGCTCTCGCCGGTGCGTCTCGTCGATGCCGACGGGAGCCAGGTCGGCATCGTCCCCGTCGAAGAAGCTCTGGCGCTCGCCCGTACGCGCGGCCTCGACCTCGTCGAGGTCGCTCCCACCGCAAGGCCCATCGTCTGCAAGATCATGGACTGGGGGAAGTACCGCTACGAGATGGAGAAAAAGGCCCGGCTGGCGCGCCGCAAGGAGCACCAGATCGAGGTCAAGGAGGTCAAGTTCCGCCCCGGCGTCGCGGACCACGACTTCCACACCAAGCTCTCGATGGTGAAGAGGTTCCTCGAGCAGGGGAAGCATGTGAAGGTCACGATCATGTTCCGGCGGCGCGAGATGCGGCGGCCCGAGAACGGCTACGAGGTGCTCGAGCGCATCAAGGAAGAGCTTGCCGAGATCATCCGTCTCGAGCGCGACGCCGGGCCGCTGGAGGGGCGCGACCTGACGATGGTCCTGGCCCCCGGCCGCAAGACGGCCTGACCCTCCCTCACCGACCGCTGTACCCAGGCTCCTGAACGCTCGAAGGGGCGCATCTACATGCCGCCCCTTCGCTTCGTGTCGCCCTAGATCCTCTCGCTCTTCTCGCTGAAGTGGATTCCGAGGCGCTCAAGCTCCACCAGCGCGGGCTCGTAGATCTCCGGGAGGACCGGGACGAGCACACCGCGCGACTTGATCTTGCCCTCCAGGATGAGGCGGACTCCGACCGCGGCCGGCAAGCCGACGGTGCGGTTCATGCTCGAGTCGCCGTTCGGGATCCCGAAGTCGATCATCGTCGAGGTGATCTTCTCCTTGTGGTCCGGGAACTCGGCCACGAACTGGTGCTGCAGGATCAACAGGTCGCGCTCGCCCGGCGCAAAGGGCATCTTCGCCAGCATGGTCGCGGTGAGCACGTCGAGCGGCGACTTGCAGCCAGTCGGCAGGGGCGCGTTGCTGAAAAGCCCCAGCCAGTCGAGGTTGGCGACGATGAAGTTGATCGGGGGCAGGCCTATCTTGCGGGCCACCGCCTGCTTGACCCCCCGCGGGCTCTTCTTGCCGATCAACCTGGCCATGAACTGGGCGTTCGTCAGGCCGGTCAGGTCGCTCTCGGTTTCGGCCAGCAGACCCAGGTCGGCGACCTTTTTGAGCGTGGCGCACCACCCCTGGTTGCGCAGGGTGCCGCGGAACATCGTCCGCGCCTTGGTGATCCCGTACGTCTCGGCGTACGGCAGGCTGTCGCGGTTCGGGTACCCCTCGAACGGGATCAGCTTGCCCTCGACCTCGACCGGCACGCACCAGTAGTTGAGGAAAAGTTCCGGGCCGGGGATCTCGACCACGTCGCCGTCCCGGCGGAAACGGGCGGCGTTGCGGCCGGCCATGAGGACCCCGCGCGGGCTCCAGGAAAACTTGTACCCGAAGGGGTTGTCGTTGGCCTCGGGCGCCGGGAGGCCCCCGCAGAACGACATGAAGCTGGTGATCGCGCCGCCTTCGGCCTTGACGCGGTGGATCACCTTCATCGCCGTCATGTGGTCGATGCCGGGATCGACGCCGCTCTCGTTGAGCAGGACCAGATCGAGCCTCTTCGCCTCGGCGTCGAGCGCCTGCATCTCCGGCTTGACGTAGGAGGTGGTCGCCATGTGCTTCCGGTTCCGCAGGCAGGACTTCGCCACGCGTGTGTGGTAGACGAAGGGCAGGAGGCTCACGGCCAGGTCGTGCTCGCGCACGATCTCGTCGAGCCGCTGGTCCCCTTCGCTCTCGATGTCAAAGGCGACCGGCCGGCCGTTCGGATGTTCGCCGACCAGCTGCTTGGCCTTGCTCACCGTCCGACTCGCCACCGTCACCTGGTAGGAGTGCTCCAGCAAATACCTGACGTGGGCACCAGCCACCAATCCGGCTCCGAAAACGACGACCTTCTTCACGGTTCCCTCCTCGTCCTTGTCTTGAGTTTCACATAGTACGTCTTATGCATCGAGGCATACGCACCCGTCGCCTGCAGACAGCTTATTCGGCCTGCGGGCTCAGGTACTTCGCGATGTACCTGTAGTCCGGCGTGAGCTTGCCGTGGTAGAGGATCACCGCCCGCGCGATCTCCGATGGGAGCTCCACCTCCTCGAAAGGTACGGAGTAGTCGGCCTGGGCGATGGCCGGGATGAACGGCTCCAGAATCTCGCTGAAGTACTCCGAGGCCTCCCGCGGCAGCTCGCTCGGCAGGATGTCCACTGCCAGGATCACCGGCCCCCGGCCTGCCACACCCATCGCGACCTCGCCCGTCTGCGGATCCCAGACGTACACCGGGTCGTCGGGCTCGGTGGCCTTGAGAGTGCACTCGATCGAGCCCTCGATGTCGCAGCTCGCGTCACCGACGACGCGCAGGCGCGGTTTCTCCGGGCCGCTGAACAGTTCGCGGGTGTGCGCCTTCGTCAGGAGGCGGGGGTAGCGGGCATCCCAGTAGTTGGAATTCATCAGCACGCTCAGGTACGGAACGTACTGCTCGAAGGTGGAGTGGTACTTCTGCGGGTGAAGGTAGTAGTCCTGCAGGTCGAAGCGGGAGGCAGGACCGTTCGGCGCGACGGTGTGTTCTTCCTTGAACAGGACCCGGTAGATGACGCGGTTCGAGGCTTTGGGGTCGCCCGCCACGCGCGCAACCTCACCCGGCTCGATCTCCACCGTCGGCAAGTCGGTCAGGAGCTCCAGGATCCCCCGGCCGACGTTGCCGTAGCCGGCCACGCCGATGATCAGCGGGGTGATCTCCCTGGGCAACCCCTCGGCCTTGATCCGCTCGCCGGCCGCGCGCACGTCGGCGCGGACGGCGGCCAGGCTGTCGTAGGTGTAGGTGTGCCGCATCTCGGTGAACGGGTTGGCGATACCCTCCCACTTCAGGCGCTGGCCCAAAGCCCACAGGCTCTCAATCATGGCGACGACGCCGGCGTGCCAGCCGAAGAAGATCAGCCGACGACCACGTTCGTCGGTCACCTTCTCGTAGTCGATGAGGTTGCAGCCCTGCTCCATCATCCGCCTGAGCATGGGCATGTTGTGGGGCTGCCCCTTGATGACGTGGGCGAAGAAAACGTAGGTCTTGCCAGGATTGAAGTACTGCAGCGGGATCTCCTTCACCGCGAAGATGACGCCCGCGGGACAGAGGTCCTCCTGCACGTGCACACCGGCCTGCTCGAACTCCTCCTCGCGAAACACCCGAATGGGCGAGGGCTGGACGTAGAACTCGATCCCGTGCCTCTCGCGCAGCTCGCGCGCCTTGGCCGGCGTGATCGGCACGCGCCGTTCCCAACGGCTCTTGTCCTCTCGACGAATCCCGATCCGGGCAGCCACTACTCACCTCCTGAGCGCAGACGCATTTGCTGCACCGAAGAACCACGAGAGCGTTGGTCCCCTGGACAGGCTGCGGTCGCTGGCAGGGGGCCGAATGATACACCGGGCCGACGCCGACGCGCAAATCTCAGCCACCGACCGCGGAGTAAGGAAAAAAGGGCAACGATAAACGGGAAAGGTGAGAAAAGCCTCTCTCTCGCTTTCCTTTTGCCATCTTCCCTTTGCCCTTTCCCCTGTTTCTCCTCTTCCCTTTCATCTCGTCCCTGCTTACACTACGCGGGAACCGCAGCAGACGAAGGAGGCAGCGATGGCCGAGAACTATCCCCCGCCTACCCCACCCATGCCACCCCAACCCCCGGGCATGCAGCCGCCGGGTACGGTGCCGCCGCCGCCCCCGGGCGGGGTGCCGCCGGTCCAGCCGCTCCCATGGGAGCAGCCGGGCTATCCGGCGCTGGAAGCCTTGTACGAGACCGCCAAGCTTTTCCTCACCGCGCCGAGCCAGGCGTTCGCTCGCATCTCGCTCGCCGGCACGCTCGGCAGGCCGTTGCTCTACGCGGTCATCTTCGGCTGGCTCGGGATCATCGCGAGTCAGGCGTACAGTCTGGCGTTTCGAGGGGCCATCCACAACCTGCTGTCGGGACTCCCCGGATACAACTCGAGGCTCATGTCCGGCATGCCGGTGGCTGCGACCGTCGGCATCATGATCCTCGCGCCGGTCTTCGTACTTCTCGGAATCTTCATCTGGTCCGCGATCGTGCATCTGTTCCTCATGTTGGTGGGCGGCGCAAACACCGGTTTCGCCTCCACGGTGCGCGTGGTCGCGTACACGGCCACCGTCCAGATCGTCCAGGTGGTGCCGCTCTGCGGCGGAACGATCGCGGCGATCTGGGCGCTCGTGCTCTACATCATCGGACTCGCTATCGCCCACCGCACGACCCAGGGCAAGTCCGCCCTCGCAGTGCTGCTGCCGCTGGCGCTGTGTTGCGTGTGCGTGGCGATTCTGGTGGCCGCCTTCGGCGCCGCCATCGCCGCGGCGGTCGGGCATTTCGCCCGGTAAGCGGCTACGTTGGGCTGGCGCAGGCCGAACCGCGAGGAGCGCCAGTTGGCGTGGCTCTGGGGCGCAGTGGCGGTTTCCTCGCTGCTGCTGCGCCCCTTCTGGGTTGCGCTCGCGCCGTTCGTCCCCGGCTGCCCGTTCCGTGGCATCACCGGCATCCCGTGCCCGACGTGCGGCACCACGCATGCCGCGCTCGCGCTCCTGAACGGGCGCCTCGGGGACGCCTTCTCCGCCAACCCACTGGCCGCCCTTGCGGGCGTAGGTCTCGTCGTGGGCGGCCTGATTGCACCAGTCTGGGCAACCTTTAACGGGCCAGTGCCGGAGATCCCGACCCCTCTGCCCAGGTGGGCACGCGGCGCCATCGTCGCGGTCCTGCTTGCAGGCTGGGCGTATCTCATAGTGAAGAGTTGAGAGTGAAGAGTTTAGAGTCACTTACAAGAAGACCTCGAGGGCGACCCGCAACGGAGCCTTTCACCCCAACCTCTCAACTCCGAACTCTCAACTCGCCTTCTCCGCGCGGGAGCCTGGCTTGGTGAGGGGAACGCCCGAGGCGCACAGGGGGCATGATTCTGGCGGGTAGGTCGGCACATCCACGGTGAGGAGCGCGGTGAAAGGCAGCGGTGCGAACGGGTTCTCGTGCCCGGAGCGGTTCACGATCGCGCCAACGCCGACCACGGTGGCGCCCTGCTGGGTCACCGCGCCCATCACTTCACGGGTGGAGCCGCCGGTGGTGACCACGTCCTCGACGACCAGCACGCGGCAGCCCGGCTCGATTCGAAAGCCGCGCCGCAACGTCATCGCTCCCTCGCTGCGCTCGGTGAAGAAGAACGGCACGTCCTCGAAGGCGCGCGCCACCTCGTGGCCGATGACCACCCCGCCCAGCGCCGGTGCGACGACCAACTGAGCGGCCGCGCTCTTCAGCCTGGCGGCCAGTTGTCTCCCGGCCGCCTCGGCGCGTGTCGGGTCGGCGAGGTAAAGGGCGCACTGGAGGTAACGCGACGAGTGCAGCCCCGAGGAGAGCTTGAAGTGACCTTCCAGCAGCGCTCCTGCTGCCGTCATGTCGTCGAGCGTGATACCGCCCATCACTCCTCCCGCTTCAGGCCGTAGGCCTCGATCTTCTTGTACAGGTTCGAACGCGGTGTCTGAATCGCGCGCGCGGTTGCCGCCACGTTCCACCCGTGCCGCTGCAGCTGCCGCACCAGGTAGGCGCGCTCCGCGCGTTCCTGGAACTCGGCCAGCGTGGACGCCCCGAAGAATCCCTCCGGGTCGACCTCGCCGCCGGACGCTGCCGGAAGCAGGTCCACGCCGCGAATGTCGTCCTCGAGCTGCATGATCACCGCACGCTCCACGATGTTCTTGAGCTCACGCACGTTGCCCGGGAAGGGGTAGGAGGCGAGCTGCTGCAGCGCCTCCGGCGCCCAGCGCTTGGAGTGCCGGGTGTACTCTTCGCACGCCCCCTTCGTGTAGTGGTCGACAAGCGGCGCGATGTCATCCGGGTGGGAGCGCAGCGGCGGCGTGTGCAGGACAACCACCGACAGGCGGAAGTAGAGGTCTTCGCGGAAGCGCCCGGCCTTGACCTCCTCGGGAAGGTCCTTGTTGGTGGCGGCAATCACCCGCACGTCCACGTGCCTCACGGCACCGGCGCCCACGGGCTCCACCTCACCGTCCTGCAGCACCCGAAGCACCTTGGCCTGGGTGCGCAGCGACATGTCGCCCACCTCGTCGAGGAAGATCGTGCCACCGTCCGCCTGCACGAACTTGCCGATCTGCTTGCGCACGGCTCCGGTGAAGGAGCCCTTCTCGTGGCCGAAAAGCTCGGACTCAATGAGCTCCTCGGGGATCGCGGCGCAGTTCACGCGCACAAACGGAGTGCGTGCCCGCGGCGAGAGGTGGTGGATCCGGCGCGCCACCAGTTCCTTGCCGGTGCCGGACTCACCTACGACCAGCACGGTCACGCGACTGGGTGCAACCCGGGCTATCTCCTCGCGCAGCGCCCTCATGTCGGCCGACTCGCCGAGCAGCGGCGGCAGCTCCTCGCCGCCCCCCGTCAGGCGCCGGTTCTCCTCCGCCAGCTTCCCCCGCGCCACCGCGTTTTTCACGTGCAGGAGCAGCTGGTCGCGTTTCGGTGGCTTGTCGAGGAAGGCGTCCGCGCCAGCCTGCAGGCATGAGGCCGCCGTGAACTCGTCGCCGTGTCCAGTCAGCACGACCACCGGCACGTCCACGGCGCGCTTGCGGAGGTTCTCGAGCAGGCCGAGACCGTCCATGCCCGGCATCTTGATGTCGAGAAGCACCGCGTGCGGGCCCTCGCGGTCGATGGCGTCGAGCGCGGTGAAGGCGTCGCCGGTCTCGCTGACCTCGAACCCGGCCCCGGTAAGGATCGTCCGTACCGCCAGCCGGTTGGCGGCATCATCGTCCACGACCAGCACTCGCCCCGGAGTCTCCACGGGGAAGGAGTCTACCGCAAGCGCGACGAGCGAGGTTAGGTCCTGCGGACAAGCAAGATACGAGACAGTGGGCCCGCTTGCAGGGTGGTGATGCTGCCGCTACCTAGTGGCCGCACCGCCGCATTCACAAGTTGAGGACTCGTACCATGCCACAAAGGACCTCGAGGTTCGGCGGGTCGGAGTTGACCCGGGTGTAGACTGACGCGGAGGGTTGCACCTGGCCATAGACGATACGAACGGACGGGGGCAAGAGACCTTGATGAGGCTTTCCCTTCGCTTCGCGGTCTGCGGTGCCCTCGCTTTCTTTACCGCCCAGGCGTTGGCCGGCACACGCATAACGGGTACGGCCTACACCGAGAACTCAGTGCAGGTGGTGACGGTTCGCGCTTGGGTGCTGGGCGAGACGGTCGTGGCCGGGCGCGCAGGTCTCGACAGGCCCATCGCGGAACAGACAACCGCGCCCGGACGCGAGTTCCTTCTCGAGCTCGGCGAACCTGGCTTGCCCGTTCGTGTTGAGGTCTCGGCACCCGGCCATGTCGCCGCCGCGATCGAGGTGGTGCTGCCGGAGCAGGCCAAGCTCCCGGTCATCTGGCTCCCCGCGGGGCGCGAGGTTCCCGTCCGGGTCGAGGCGGGCGGCAGGCCCGCGCCGCGAGCCCGCGTGTGGGGCGTAATCGATGTTCTCAGCCGCTGGGACAGGGGCCGCCCCGGGATGTGGACGCCGGTTGCGCCCGTGTCCCAGGCGGACGCCGCCGGAACGTGCCGGGTCGTGCTGCCGGCCAAGGAGGGGTCGCTCACGCTCTCGGCCCGCGCCTCCGACGGGCGCTGGGGCACGCTGCAGCGCGAGCTGCCGGAGAAGGGTGCTCTGGCTGTCAGGCTCGACTCGCAGGCGGTTCGGGTGACCGTGCACGACGAGCGGGGTGAACCCGTGGCGGGGATACCGGTTGCGGTAGCCACAGCACCGGTGGGCTCGGCCGTGCTTACGGACAGCTCCGGAAAAGTCAGCGTCCAGGCCCCGACGGAGGGTGAGTGGGCGGTCGTGGCACTCGGCCCCGCACTCGCAGGACGGACTGTGGGACGCGCTGTGGCCCGGGCTGAGCTGGCGCTCACGGCGCACCCGCGTCGGGAGCTGCGGGTGGTGTGGAGCGGCGCGACCGGCCCGGTGCTGGCCCGGTCGTCCTGGCTGCCGGAGGCGCTGAGGGGCGGGGCGCCGCTCGTCCTGCGCGGCGGCACCGCCCACCTGGTCTTCTTCGCTCCCGGCGGCATGCTCAGCCTCTGGGGTCCGGGGGTGGCACCTGTGATGGTGTTCCTGCCCGACGCCGAGCCGGCGTTGGCGATGCATCTGGTGTCTACGGCTCGCATCGACGGACGGGTTGTGGATAGTGGTGGTGCCGGCATGGCCGGTGTGCCGGTGTGGAGCTGGGAACTTCCCAACGTAGCAAGTGCGATCCGCCTTTTCAGCGTGTCGGCGCAGTACCTGCGCAAGCCGTACTTCCCCGCCGCCGTGGGCGGGCCGGACGGCCGTTTCGCGGTCGCCGACGTGACGCCGGGACCGGCGCGCCTCACCGCGGTCAAGCCCGGTCTGCCGCCCGCCGACTCCGGCGTAGTGCGGGCAGCAGCCGGAGCCGTCCTCCCGGTTACTCTCACCCTTGCCCCAGGGACCTGGCTGGCGCTCACCGTGCAGGATCCTGACGGGCGGGCGCTGGGAGGCGTCGAGGCGCGGGCTTTCCGCGTCGACCCGCGGAGCACCGGCATGGGCATGGCTCGTTTTGCGCCCGGCGAGCGCGGAGAGGACCCCGACGGTCACGGCAGCACCGACCGGGAGGGCAGGCTGAGGCTCGACACCCTGCTTGCGGGTGACTTCGCCGTCGAGCTGAAGCTTGCCGGGTACGTGCCCCGGACCCTCGAGGTCAAGCTGCCGGCAGAGGGCAAAGACCTGGGGGTGGAGGTGCTCGAGCCCGGGGTGACGGTGGCGGGCCGCGTGCTGGACGAGGGCGGCAAACCCGTCGCCGACGCCGAGGTCCGGGTCGAGACCTTCCCAGGCGTCGCCTTCGGGGCTCCATCGGCGGTGAGCGACGCGCAAGGCCACTTCGCGATCGCCGACCAGCCGCGTGCGGGCGAACTGCGCCTCCACGCGCGCGGTGAAAACCTGGTGTCGGTCGGACCCACCACTGTGATTTTGCCGCCCGCTGGACCGGTGGAGCTGCGCGTGCGGCGGGCACGAGTACTCGAGGGTCGGGTCGTCGACGGGCGGGACGCGGAGCCAGTGACTGGGGCACAGGTGGTGGCCACCAAGGGAGTCGTACGATACGGTTTTAGCAGCTACACGCCCGCCGGCCAGGCCGAGAGCGCGGAGGATGGCTCGTTCCGCATCGCCGGCCTTGACCTCGGTACGCTCACCCTGCTTGTCCGCGCGCCGGGGTTCAAGGAGGCCGTGCTCGACGTCACGATCGCGGATGAGGGCCCACCGCGCCCGGTCACGGTCGTGCTCAAGCGGGGGCTCTCGATCATGGGCCGGGTCGAGGACAGCCAGGGGGCCGCGGCGGGGGGGGTCACGGTCATTGCGGAACCGGGGAGCGAGCAGCAGTCGCGCAGGCTCGCAAGCTTTCCCGAACATGTGCGCACCGACCCCGACGGGCGGTTCGTCGTGGCGGGGCTCGACCCTGGGTGGTTCCAGGTCACCGCCATCGACGACGCGGGCGCCCGGGCCAGCGAGGTTGTTGAGGCGGGCCGGGAGGAGGAGCTCGTGCTCCGTCTGCGCGCCCCTGGCTCCCTGCTTTGCCGCGTGCTCCAACCGGAGGGCGCGCCGATCGAAGGCGCCGAGGTACGCGTCCTGGGGACGACCGCGCCATACAGCTTCGAGCCTCCCCGCCGCACCGACGCGACCGGGCAGGTGCTCCTCGAGGAGCTTTCACCGCAGCGCTACCGAGTCTTCGCCTCGGCCGAGGGGCTCGCTTCGGCGACCAGGGAGGTGCTGGTGGAGGCCGGGCAGATCGCGGAGCTGCAGGTGGCCCTCGCGCGCGGTGGCACGCTCCTCGGCCGGGTCGTTGGCCTTTCAGCGGAGCAACTCGCCCGCCTGTCCATCTCCGCACGGGGCACCGGCGACGAGAGGCCCAAGCCGGACGGCAGTTTCCGCCGGGACGGCGTGCCGCTCGGTGAGGACGAGGTGTCGGCCTACCTGATACCCGAGGGCACGCACCGTTCGGCCCGCTACACCCTGACTGACCTGAACACGCCCGCAAACGTCGAACTCGACTTTGCCGCGGGTGCCACCCTGACCGGGGCGGTGCGGCTCGGCGGGCGACCAGGGGCATGGCTCAACGTCGAGGCATCGGCCCCAGGCGGGCAGGACCCGCTTGGAACGACGGCGGACGGCGAGGGCCGCTACGAGCTTAAGGGTGTGGAGCCCGGCGAGAAGGAGCTCAGGGTCACCGATGATGCCGGGCGCACTCTGCTCGCGCGCAAGGTCACGGTGAATGGCGACACCCGCTTCGATCTCGACGTCCCCGGCGGCGAGATCGCCGGGCGGGTGCTCGACGCAAAGAGTCGGGCGCCGCTGCCACAGGCCCAGGTGTGGCTGCGCAGCGAACAACCCCCTGTCGTGGAGCGGACCGTTCAGAGCGAGGAGTCAGGCGCGTTCCGCGTGTCCGACCTCGCGGACGGCTCCTACACGGTGCGGGCAACGGCCCCGGGTTACGCTCCTGGCGAGACCCCGACCGCGCTCTCCATGGGGCGCTCCCGCGAGGTGACCCTGGCCCTCGAGCCCGAGGAGCGCCTCGTGCTGCTCCTGCGCGAGGCGGACGGTTCGCCACCCGACCAGGTCATGGTCGTGCCGATGCGAGACGGGCGCGTCGAGGATCCTCTCTGGTTGCGCTGCGACGGTGACGGCCGCGCCATCGTCACCTCGCTCCTGCCGGGCAACTTCACGTTCCTCATAACCGGCCGCGGTGCGGCACTCATTAGGCTCGCCTTCCCGGGCGCTGAGGCGGTGGTCCAGCTCATCCAGTCCGGGCGGCTCAGCATCATCCCGCCTCGGGAGGGGGTGACTCGCGTGCGGCTAGTCGCCGCGCTCTCCGGCCTGACCGTGCCTGTCATGCCCTGGCGGAACCCGGGCCGGGGGGAGTGGGTGGAGCTCGTCGGCTCGACGTTGAACGTGCGCCTGCCCGCCGGCACCTACACCCTCCAGTGGGTGGGAAGCGACGGTGCGCCGCGCGAGCGGGCCGTGGCCATCCCTGGGGAGGGCGAGGTAGCGGTGCGCCTCGACGCCTCGTGAGCCAAGAACGAGTCTGCAACTTCGGGCAGCTGTCGAAGACAGTGCGCACGGCGGAATGAATGCCCGCTCCCCAAAGGCGTTGCCGAGACCGCTCGAGCAGGAGCATGGCCAACGCCAGCGTGGCGGCGGTGAAATCCGCCAAGCGGGTGCCAGCGGCCATGCCTCCCTCGGCCGCGGGGACCCAGTGCGCGGACCGGGATGGGGTGTCGGTGACGCCGCCTATTGCGGACACCAAGGGGCCCCGGCACGGGAAACGCCTCTGGGTCGCGGTCGAGGGAGTCTCGGAGCGCAGCGAGCGGGGGCGAGCAAGCGACGAGGAGCCGCGCACCCGCTTGGCAAAACAAAAGCCTTCACGCAGTGGCAAAGGAGACGACAACTGCTCAAAGCCCGCAGGCCAATGAGAAACAAGCACGGAGTGCAACACAAGCATGAAAACGGGGCAAAGGGGCAAAGCCCCTTAAAGCGTGACCACGACCTTGCCGGTGGAGCCGCGGCCCTGGAGCAGCGCGTGGGCCTTGGGCAGTTCCTCGAAGGGGATGACCGCGCCAACCACGGCCTTGAGCGTTCCTTCCGCCAGCATGCCCTCAAGCCGGGCGAAGCGTTCCTGGAGCTCGGAGGCCAGCTGCGGCACCAAGGAAAGGTTGAAGCCCGCGAGCGTGCGGCTGGGGCGGACGAGAGTCGAGGGGAACACGAGGCCCATTCGAACGAGCTCCAGAGCGGCCCGCCCGTAGCGGACCCGCCGCGGGCCGAGCGCAGCCGCGAAGCCGTAGAGGACGTAGCGCCCGTCTGCCTTGAGCGCCTTCCACCCGGTGCGGAAGAGCGACCCGCCCACGGCGTCCAGCACCACGTCCACACCGCCGGCCAGCGCCTTACGGTAGTCCTCGTAGCCGGCCGCCTCATGGGCGCCCAGAAAAAGTGCCAGCTCGCGCTTAGCCGGCGTGGAGGCCACCGCGAGCACCCGCGCGCCCGCGTTCACCGCCATCTGCACGGCGACCGTGCCCACTCCGCCGGCAGCCGCAGTGATGGCCACGCGCTCGCCCGTTCGCACCCTCCCCACCGTGAACAGCGCGTGGTCGGCGGTGAGGCCGGTGACCGCCACGGAGGCCCCTGTGACGAACTCCATGCTCGGCGGCAAAGGACGCAGGGAACGGGCACGAACCTTCACCAGCTCGGCGTGGCCGCCGAAGATCGGCACCGCCGCAACCCGCGTGCCCGGCGGTGGGCCGGACGCGCCCTCACCCAGGGCGACCACCTCTCCGGAGACCTCCATGCCGGGGACGAAGGGCGGCTTCGGAACGCGGGGGTAGACGCCGAGGCGCGCCGCGCAGTCGGCGAAGTTGAGGCCGATCGCCCGCACCCGGACAAGCGCCTCCCCGGGACCCGGGACCGGGTCCGGGAGCTCGGAAAGGCGCAGGACCTCAGGTGGCCCGTAGCGAGGAACGACCCACGCTCTCACGTGGCTCGCTCCGCTTGCAGGGTTGGGGTTCGGACCCCGATTCTCACGACTCTTCGGCGGCCGAGGCCGGCCGGGCGAGGGCCGGGAGCATGCCGCGCAGCTTCTCCTCGAGCTCGGTCATGACCTCAGGGTGGTCCTTGAGGAACGCCCGCGCGTTCTCCCGCCCCTGACCGAGGCGGGTGTCGCCGTACGAGAGCCACGTCCCAGACTTGGCGACCAGCCGGTGCTCCAGGCCCAGGTCGAGCAGCTCGCCGGACTTGGAGATGCCCTCGCCGTACATGAGGTCGAACTCCGCCACCCTGAACGGCGCCGCCACCTTGTTCTTGACCACCTTGACCTTGGTCCGATTGCCCACCGAATCCTCACCCGACTTGATCGCTCCGATACGGCGAATGTCCAGGCGGATCGAGGCGTAGAACTTGAGCGCGCGGCCGCCGGTCGTGGTCTCCGGGTTGCCGAACATCACCCCGATCTTCTCGCGGATCTGGTTGATGAAGATCACGCTGGTCTTGGACTTGGAGACGATCCCGGTGAGCTTGCGCATCGCCTGGGACATCAGCCGCGCCTGCAGGCCCACCGAGGCATCGCCCATCTCGCCCTCGAGCTCGGCCCGCGGCACCAGCGCCGCCACCGAGTCCACCACGATCACGTCCACCGAGCCGGAGCGGATCAGCGTTTCGGCGATCTCGAGCGCCTGCTCGCCGTTGTCGGGCTGCGCCACTAGCAGGTTGTCGACGTCCACCCCCAGCTTCCCGCAGTACTCGGGGTCGAGGGCATGTTCGGCGTCGATGAACGCGGCGAGGCCCCCGCTCTTTTGCGCCTGCGCGATGACGTGGAGCGCCAGCGTGGTCTTGCCCGAGGACTCGGGGCCGTAGATCTCGCTGACCCTGCCCCGCGGAATCCCACCAACACCCAGCGCCGCGTCCAGCCCGATGGAACCCGTCGGGATGACGTGGACGTTCACCGCCTCCTGGGCGCCCAGGCGCATGATGGAGCCCTTGCCGAACTGGCGTTCGATCTGCGCCACGGCAGTCTCCAGCGCCTTCAGCTTCTCCTGGTTGTACTCAGCCATGGTGACACCTCTCTCGTGGGGCCCGGCGTGGACGGGACGGCCCGAAGGCCGCACCCCCAAGGTAAGTCCCCGGCGGACGCCCGTCAAGCGTGGGCTTCCCCCTCCGGGGTGAACCGGTAGCCGACGCCGCGGACGGAGTGGATGAACTTCGGGCGGCGGGGATCGGCCTCGAAGTAGCGCCGCAGGCGGACGATGAAGTTGTCGATAGTGCGGGAGGAGGAGCCGTACTTGTACCCCCACACGCGTTCCAGGATGAGCTCGCGGGAGACCACCTGCCCCTGTCGCTCGACCAGCAGCTTCATCAGCATGCACTCCTTCTCAGTCAGCTCGACCTCGCCGCGCGGCCCGCGGGCCTTGAACGTGCGGAAGTTGACCTCGTTGTCGCCAAAGTGGAAGATCCCGCGCTCCGCGACCGGCGTCTGGTACCACTCCTGACGGCGCAGGATGCCGCGAATACGCAACACCAGCTCCTCGAGCAGGAACGGCTTGGTCATGTAGTCGTCGCCGCCGTGCCGCAGGCCCGCGATCCGGTCGGCATCGGTGTTGCGGGCGGTCAGGAACAGCACAGGCACACGGTTTCCCGCCTCCCGCAGCCGCTCGCACACGTCGAAACCCGAGATGCCCGGAAGCATGACGTCGAGCACCACCAAGTCGAAGTCCTCGGCGGCAAAGCGCTCGAGCGCGGCTTCGCCGTCGCCGACGACCGCGGTCTCATACCCTTCGAATTTGAGGTTGTGCGCCAGCGCCTCCGCCAGGTGCCGTTCATCCTCGACTATCAGGACGCGACTCGCCATGGTTCACCTCGCCTCGTGGCCCCCAATGTACTCGGAAAAATCGTCGTCGGGTAGTACTTCCGCACCCGGCAGCGCGAGCCGGAACGTCGAGCCCTGGCCGGGCCCAGGGCTGGTGGCCGTGAGCCTGCCACCGTGGGCGTTCACGATCTCGCGGGCGACGAACAGGCCGATCCCCGTCCCGGGCGTCCGGCGCGTCACCTCGTCGCTGGCCCTGTAGAACGGCTTGAAGATGGACTCGAGGTCTGACGGCGCGATCCCCACACCGTTGTCGCTCACCTCGAGCACCGCCTCGCCCCGCTCCAGGCGCAGCCGCACCCAGACCGTGGGGGTGTCTCCCTGCGCGTACTTGAGGGCGTTCTCGATCAGGTTCGAGATCACGATCGCTATCGCCTCGGCGTCGAAGGCCGCCTGGACACCGTGGGCGATGTCCGTCATCAGTACCCCGCCGCGGGCCGAAACCCTCCGCTCCGCGACCAGCACCTCGTCCTCGACCAGCTGCGAGAGGTCCCCGAGACCCATCCGGAGGCGGTGTGCCCCACCGGTGTAGCGCGTCACCTCCAGTACCTTCTCTACGAGGTCGCCGAGCCGCTCCGAGTCCGCCAGCGCGTTGCCGAGGAAGCGGGTCCTGCCTTCGCCGTCCACGCGCCCGGAGAGCACGGTCTCCAGAGCGAGCCTGATGCCGGCAATCGGCGTCTTGAGCTCGTGGGTCACGGCCGAGACAAAGTTCTGGTGCTGGCGCTCCAGCGAGCTCTCGCGGCGCAGCACGCGCCAGAGGAGCACAACGGCCGTGACGATTGCGGCCAGGAAGAATGCGCCCTCCGCCAGCACGCCCACAACCCTCTGGCGGTAGCGATCGACGAGGTCCTCCCAGCGGTGGAAGTCAGGCGTGACCACGAGCTGATCGAACGGCGGCCCCAGGTGAGCCTGGGGGCGACCTGCCAGGGTCCCGTCACGCTCCACAAGCTGCAGGGTCGGGTCGAGGGCCCCGAGCCAGCGGTAGGGGGCCTGCCCATCGATGAAGGCGAGCGCAACCCGGCCGCGCCCAAGCGGCCGTGCAAACGCCGGCCGACCGCCTTCCGTCACCCAGCCCATGGTGGTCGCCGAGTCCCCCCTGGGACGGCCGGTGGGAGCGCCATCGTGTCAACCACCCGCACCTCCACGAACGGCGTCACGGGCGAGGGGATCACACCGGGAGGCAGCTCCGCCACGCGGCGCTCGGCCTCTTGGATTCGCGCCGTCAGACTCAGGGCCGCGCCCTCGACGCGCGCGGCAAAAACGGCCCGCTGGAGGTCCAGGCGCTCGCGGTTGTCGTGCAGGGAGTAGTAAACCCACCAGGTGAACTGCGCGTTGAGCACGAGCGCAACCGCAACGAAGGCCACGAGGTGACCGAGCCCAAGCCGTATGCCGCCGCGCACGGGCGCAGTATAGCCACCCAACCGGGGCTCGGGGCCTGCGGCTTGAGCGGAGGCACAACCAGCGTGAAGTAGCAACCCGAACGCTCCGATCTGACAGGTCCCCGGTTTTTCGCTACAAAGCACCCTTAAGCCCCAGGCCTCCAGCCTCAGATATTTGACAGCAACAGAGCCGACTACCAGAATCGAGACTCGATGGATTCGCAACGCTCGGTGCTGGTGCGGGGAGGAACGGTTGTCCCCATGACGGGCCGCGGAGCGTGGCTGCAGGCCGACGTGCGCCTCGAGGACGGCCGCATCGCCGCGGTTGCCCCCGGTCTGACCGTCGAGCCGGGCTGCGAGGTGCTCGACGCGCGGGATGCCCTCGTGCTGCCGGGGTTCGTGCAGGCTCACGTGCACGTCGTGCAAAGCCTGGCCAGGCACCGCGCCGAGGGGTTGCCGCTGCTGCGGTGGCTCACCGAGCGCATCTGGCCGTACGAGGCGGCGCTCCAGCCCGCCGAGGTTGCGGCGGCCGCCCGCCTTGGGATCGCCGAGTTGCTTACCGGCGGGACGACCTCCGCTCTCGACATGGGGACGACCCACGATCAGGAGGCGGTCTTCTCCGCCGCGGATGAACTGGGCATCCGCCTGACGTCCGGCAAGTGCCACATGGACACGGGCAACGGCGTTCCGCCCGCTCTCCTCGAGGACCGCGAAGAGTCGCTTGTCCAGGCGGAGGAACTCGGGTCGCGCTGGCACGGTGCGGCCTCCGGCCGGCTGCGCTACGCCGTCGCGCCGCGTTTCGTGCTTTCCTGCTCTGCGGAGCTGCTCGCCGCCGCCGTCGCGATGGCCCGCTCCCACGGCTACCTTCTGCACACTCACGCCAGCGAGAACGCCCAGGAGACCCAGGCGGTGCGCGAGCTCACCGGCAGGGGCAACGTGGAGTTTCTGTCCGACATCGGGCTCGCCGGGCCTGACACGGTACTTGCCCACTGCGTGCACCTCGACGAGGGCGAGGTGCACCTGCTGGCGGAAAAACGGACCGGGGTGGCGCACTGCCCTGGCGCCAACCTGAAGCTCGGGTCGGGGATCGCCGACGTGCCCCGGCTGCTCCTGCACGGCGTGCGGGTCGGCCTGGGGGCGGACGGCCCACCTTGCAACAACCGGCTCTCGATCTTCCACGAAATGGCGCTGGCCGGGACCGTGCACAACCTCGCCCACGGGACAGGCGCGGTTGACGCCTGGACGGTGCTGGAGATGGCGACCTGGCGTGGCGCCGAGGTCCTCGGAATCGGGGAGGAAGTCGGCCGGCTGCTTCCAGGTTGGAAGGCCGACGTGGTTGTGTTGAGCTGCGAAAGCCTGGCGATGGAGCCCGCCGCCGACCCGGCGGCCATGGTAGTGTACGGAGGGGGCGTGGAAAGCGTGCGGCACGTGGTGGTTGACGGTTCGGTCGTGGTCCGAGACGGCGAGCTGACTACCGCCGACGTGGGCACGATCCGGCGCGAGGCGCGGGCGGCGGCCGACGCGCTGAGCCGGCGACTGGGGTGGTCGTGATGTTCAAGGGCAAGCCGCGCTTCGAGCAACTCGACGAGTACCTGCTCCGGCGGGAGTATGAGATGGCGCTCGAGGCCATCGCCGAGGAGCTCAAGAAGCGTCCGGAGAACTTCAATCTCCTGCTGCGCCAGGCGGAGATCCTCGGGATGGCGGGGGACCGCGAGAAGGCGATCGGGGTCTACCGCAAGCTGGCTCGGCACTACGCGCAGCAGGGCTTCTACGCCCGCGCCATCGCGGTCATCAACAAGGTCCTCCGCCTCGACGCGACCCGTCAGGACGTCACCAAGGAGCTCGCCAGCTTCATCGCAGCCCAGCAGGAGACCGAGAAGGCGGCCCAGGTCAAGCTGAAGACCGCCGAGAAGGAGGGCCACGAGAGGCTCAAACGCCCCGTGCCGCCTGCTGCCGCGCCCAAGGTGATACCGGTCCCGTCCCCGACGGAACCTCCCCCGCCGGCACCGCCTCAGGTGGATGCCGCCCAGCAGCAGGCCGAGAAAGAACGTGCCGCTTCTCGCTTCTTCGTGGAGTTCCCGCCCGGGGCGCTCGAGCAGCTCCTGTACGCGGCGGCGGTTCGCTCCTTCAACCCGACCGAGGTGATCGTGCGGGAGGGCGACCCCGGCACCTCGTTCTTCCTGATCGAGGACGGCGAGGTGGAGGTCCAGACCCAAGACCCGTCGAGTAAACCCCTGGTGCTGGCGCAACTGGGCGCCGGGGAGTTCTTCGGCGAGGTCTCGGTGCTCACGGGGAAGCCCCGCACCGCCACGATCGTCGCGAGGACCCCGGTCACCGTCATCGAGATCTCGAGCCAGGATCTGGACCGCATCGCGCGGCAGTTCCCCGAGGTGCGCACAGTGCTTCAACGCTTCTACGAGCGGAGAGCACAAGCCACCGTGGAGGCGATGCTGGCGCGCATGCGGGGCGGGAATGCCTGAGGCCCCCTGCCCGATCGTTCGCCGATTTCTCACCCTCGCCCGCCGGCGCCCTGGCTTGCCGGCGCTGCTGGGGCCCGAGGGCGAGATCCTCGCCACCCGCGGCGCCCTTGCGGCCGCGATCGAGGCTCAGCGTGAGCGCCTAACCCCTCTGGTGGCGCCGGGGTCGACGGTGCTCCTGTCGTTGCCCAACGGTGCCGACTTCGTGCGGGTCTTTGCCGCGCTCCGACTGCTCGGGTGCCGTGTCGCCATGGCGGACGCGTCCGCGCCGGCCGATGAGCTGCAGCGCGCCGCGGCGGCGGTAGGTGCCGCCATCCTCGCGGCCACCCCCGAGAGGCTCGCACGAGAGCCAAATGGTGCAGGCGGAGGGCTCCGTTGCCCTTGCTGCCCGGAGGAAGCCGGAGCAGGTCGAGTTGCCGGCAGGCACCGCGATCCTCAAACTGACCTCGGGCTCCACCGGGCTGCCCCGTGCTGTCGCGGTGGGCGTCCGGCAGCTGGCCGCCGACACGGTGCAGATCATGCGCACCATGGGGGTGTTGGCGGATGACGTGACGATGGCGGCGATTCCTCTCTCGCACTCCTACGGAATCGGCTCATGCCTGGTCCCGTTGCTGCTGGCCGGCACGCCGCTCGCCTTCCCGACGTGGGGGCTGCCGGCGGCGCTCGCCCACACCCTTGCCGGGGCGCGGGTGGCGCACTTCCCGGCGGTACCCGCGATGATCAGGACCCTCGCCACCCTCCCCGACCTGCCCGAGTTGCGCGACCTGCGGGTTTGCCTGGCTGCTGGCGCGCCGCTCGCCCCGCACGACGCGGGGGCGTTCCACGCCGCCACCGGGCACAAGGTTCACGTCTTCTACGGTTGCTCCGAGTGCGGTGGCATCACCTACGACCGCTCCTCCGATCCCGTACACGCAGCGGGCGCGGTGGGCACCGCGATGGAGCGAGTCGGCGTCACGGTGGTGGATGAGGAGGGCAGACCGGTGGCCGCGGGCGTCGAGGGGCGCGTGCAGGTCACCTCCCCTGCGGTGGCGCTCGGCGCCGCGCCTCCCCCGAGGAGCCGGACGCTCTCGGTCAGGGGCGCTTCCTCTCCGGAGACCTGGGCGTGATGGACAGCGAGGGGCGCCTGACGCTCACCGGGCGGCTGGCCGAGTTCCTCAACGTTGCCGGGAAGAAGGTCCACCCCGAGGAGGTCCGGCGGGTGCTGGAGGCGGTGCCGGGGGTCCGCAGCGCCGTTGTAGCGGGCCTCCCCGACCCGCACCGGGGCCAGCTCGTGGCGGCACTGGTGGCCGTGGAGCCCGGCAGGAACATCACCGTGCACGCGGTGCTGGCTGCGTGCCGGGCGCGCCTGGCGCCTCACAAAGTGCCTCGGCGCGTCGTGATCGTGGACGAGCTGCCAACCTCCGAGCGCGGCAAGGTGCGCAACGAGATCGTGATGCAACTGCTCACCGGCCCCGGTCAGGCCCAGAACGCCAGGTAGGGCCCTGTCCGGGTAATACTCCGGCTGCGAATCCCGATGGCATCCGGCTGCCAGTGTCAGCCATCGCGAAAAGTCCTCGACGTAGCTCTGGCTACGCCTCCGGGCTTTCCGCTCAGCTTCCTTGCCATCCGGCGCCCTCGGAATTCTCGCTTTCGTCGCTTACCCGGACCGGCTCCTAGCTCCCGGACGGGAGGGCCGCAACGAGGGGCCCGGGTGGGCAGGGCCCATGGAATACAATCCGCCTGTGTTTGGCCGGCGCTCGCTCCGGGCCGCCCTGATCCTGGCCATCGTGGTGTACCTCACCGCGGCAGGGTGGTTCTTCGTGCTCGCCCCGTGGAGCAGCTTCTGGGCGGTCAGGGTCGTGCCGGCGGCGCCGCTCTGGCTGTCGTCGTGTCTCGACAACCCCGCCTTCCGCGGCGCGCTCTCCGGGTTCGGCCTCGTGCACTTCGCGGCGGCCTGGTCGTGGCTCGAGACGGCGACGAGGAAGCAATGATCGCCGGGCTGGGGCTCGACCTGGTGGAGGTGCGGCGGGTGGCCGAGCTCCTGTCGCGTCACGGCCACCGCTTCCTCGACCGCTGCTTCGCCCCTGGCGAGGTGACGCGCCCCGAGGACGCGGAGCACCTGGCGGGCCTGCTGGCCGCCAAGGAGGCTGCGTTCAAGGCGCTCGGCACCGGCTTGAGCAGTGGGGTGGGGTGGCGCGATCCGGTGGTGGAGCGCAGCGACTCGGGATCTCCGCGGCTCGTGTTCGCCGGCCGCGCCGCCGCCCGCGCCGCGGCTCTCGGCGTGCGTACGGCCCATCTCTCGATCACGCACATGGCCGGTGTGGCCGTCGCGGTCGTGATTCTCGAGGCTTGAGGCCCACCAGGAAGGCAGGCCGCCCAAGCCATCCTTTCCCCGCGTCTCGTCTTCTCTTTCCCTGGCTCCTCGCTTCTCCTCAAGCCACAAGCCGTGCGCCGGATGGACGGCAAGCCTCGAGCCTGCTTCTATACTTGCCACATGGCGGCGCGCGTGCTGATCGTGGACGATGAGCCCTACATCCTGCGCATCCTCGCGTTCAAGCTGCGGCGCGCCGGCTACGTCGCCCTCGAGGCCGCTGACGCGGACGAGGCGATGGCCATCCTCAGAGGCACAAAGGTGCAATGCCTCATCGTGGACGTGTCGCTGCCCACCGCGATGGACGGGTTCCAACTCGCCGAGAAGCTCCGCGCCGACCCCCGTCACTGCAACACGCCCGTGGTTTTCCTCACCGCCCACTCCCTCCCCGCCGAGGTGCAGCGGGGCAACGAGCTCGGGGCCGCGGCCTACATCACCAAGCCGTTCTCCCTGCAGCAGGTTCTTGAGGAAGTGGCGCGCCTCGTGCCACCTTGACGCAGGCGGCGGCGCTGCGTAGGGTGAGTTGCTCCGCGTCGCGGCCTGCCGCGGCGCGGGTGCAAGGGGACATGGCATGTACAAGGACACGCTGAATCTTCCCAAAACCGAGTTCCCGATGCGCGCGGATGCCGCGCGCCGTGAGCCCGAGCGTCTCGCCCACTGGGAAGAGCAGGACCTGTATGGCCAGATCCGCAAGGCGAGGGCCGGCGCGCCGCGCTTCGTGCTCCACGACGGCCCCCCGTACGCCAACGAGCATATCCACCTCGGAACCGCGTTCAATAAGATCCTCAAGGACCTTGTCGTTCGCACCCGCACCATGCTGGGCTTCGACGCGCCGTACGTGCCGGGCTGGGACTGTCACGGCCTGCCCATCGAACAAAAGGTGGATCGCGAGCTGGGTCCGAAGAAGCTCGGCATGTCCGACCTGGAGATCCGTGCGGCCTGCCGCGCGTACGCCGACATGTACGTCGGCATCCAGCGCGAGGAGTTCCGCAGGCTCGGAGGGACCGGCACCTGGGACAAGCCGTACTTGACCATGTCGCCGCGCTACGAGGCCGACATCGCGGCCGCCCTCGGCAAGGTTGTCGAGCAGGGGCTGCTGTACCGCGAGCGCAAGTCCATCCGCTGGTGCTGGCACTGCAAGACCGCCCTCGCGGAGGCGGAGCTCGAGTACCAGCCGCGTAAGGACCCCGAGATCTGGGTGGCGTTCCCGGCCGCCGATCCGGCCGCGCTCCGCACGCTCTTCGGCGCAAGGGGCGACGGTCCGGCTTCGTTCGCCATCTGGACCACCACCCCGTGGACGATCCCCTCCAACCTGGCGATCGCGGTCCACCCTGACCTGAATACGTTTTGTTTCGACACCGACAAAGGGCGGCCTCGTTGTAGGACGCATTGGCGGCAGCGGTACTGAAGAACAGCCGGCCTCCCGGGCGAGCGAATCGGCGAAATCGTGCACGGCGCCGCGCTGCTGGGGCTTCGCTACCGCCACCCGCTGGCCCCGGGCTGGGTCGCCCGCCTACCCGAGGGGGCAAAGGCTTTCGTCATCGTCCCTGCCGACTACGTCACGTTGGACACCGGCACCGGTCTGGTGCACACCGCCCCCGGCCACGGTGAGGAGGACTTCCGCACCGGCAAGGTGGAGGGAATTCCCATCGTCTCGCCGGTCGACGAGGGCGGGCGTTACACCGAGGAGGTCGCTGACCTGGCCGGTGTGCACGTCTTCGCGGCGAACCCGAGGGTCACCGAGGAACTCGCCCGCGCCGGTGCGCTTCTGGCGACAGGAGAGAGCGAGCACGAGTACCCCCACTGCTGGCGTTGCAAGAACCCGGTGATCTTCCGGGCCACCGAGCAGTACTTCATCGCCCTCACCCAGGACGCCGCGCCCCACGCGCGTCTGGACCTGCGGGCACGCTCTCTGGCCGAGATCGCAAAAGCGACGTGGATCCCGCCCTGGGGCGAGGCGCGCATCGCCGGGATGGTGGAGAACCGCTTCGAGTGGTGCGTTTCACGCCAGCGCCGATGGGGCTCGCCGATCACGGTGCTGGTATGCAGCGAGCCCTCGTGCCATGCGGTGTGGCCTGACGGCTCCGACCCGGCGGCCACGAGAGCGTTCTTCGCCCGCGTCGAGGAGCTGTTCGCCAACGAGGGTGCCGACGCCTGGTACGCCCGGCCGTTCGCCGACTTCGCCCCCGCAGATCTCGCGTGTCCGAGGTGCGGCGGGAGAGCCTGGGAGAAGGAGCGCGACATTCTCGACGTCTGGTTCGACTCCGGCGCCTCTCACCTGGCGGTGTGCGACAACGGCCGCTTCCCCGACCTCTCCTGGCCAGCCGACGTGTATCTGGAGGCCCACGACCAGTACCGCGGGTGGTTCCAGTCCTCGCTCCTGGTGGGCGTCGTGACCCATGGGGCCGCGCCGTACCGGGCGGTCGTGGTTCATGGCCACGTCCTCGACGCCACCGGCAGGAAGATGTCCAAGTCGCTCGGCAACGTGATCGCGCCCCAGAATCTGATCAAGGAGTTCGGCGCCGATGTCCTGCGCCTCTGGGCCGCATCGGTGGATTTCCGCGAGGACATCCCGGTCTCGAAGGAGACGATGACCCGCATTGCGGAGGCTTACCGCAAGATACGCAACACCCTGCGCTTCCTGCTCTCCAACCTCTCCGACTTCGACCCCGAGCGCGATGCGCTTCCGCTCGACGCACTCGAGCCGGTGGACGCTCACTTCCTTCGTCGCGGCAAGCAGCTCTCCGCGCGCATCGAGCAAGCGTACCGCGATTACCAGTTCCACGTCTTCTACCACGCACTCAACAACTTCTGCGCTGTGGACCTGTCCGCCGTCTACCTCGACGTCCTCAAGGACCGCCTCTACTGCTCCAGTCCGACCTCGCCGCTTCGGCGCTCGGCCCAGACGGCCCTCCACCGCCTCGCCCGCATGCTCGCAACGCTGATGGCCCCGGTCCTGGCCTTCACCGCCGACGAGGTGTGGGATCACCTATCCGGGGCCAAGCCCCGAAGCGTGCACCTCGAAACGTTCGATCTCTTGGCTGGCGTGCCCGAGGATCTCGAGTCCGACGGGCGCTTCGTCCGGCTGCTCTCGCTGCGGGACGAGGCGAACAAGGAGCTCGAGGTTCACCGCCAGGCAGGAGAGTTCGGCAAGTCCCTGGAGGCCGAGCTTGTACTGGGCGGCGACCGCACCGCGTTGGACGCGGAGCTTGCGGCATGCCAGGCCACGCTCGAGGAGCTCTGCATCGTCTCCCAGGTCACGGGCGGTGAGGGCACGACGTCGTCCCAGGCGTACCCCGGCCTCACCGTGGGCGTGCGACGGGCGGAGGGCACGACGTGCCCGCGCTGCTGGCAGGTGTGGCCAAAGCCCGCGGGCCACCCGCAGCACCCCGACCTCTGTGCCCGCTGCCTGGAGGTCGTGCTCGGCCTGGGGGAGCTGCCGGCGTGATGAGGCTCCGGGTCGCGCTCTGGCTGACCGCGGCTGTTGTTGCCGCGGACCAGCTCACCAAGGCCTGGATCGCAATGGCCTACCCGCTCGGGACCGAGCTGGAGATGGTCCCGGGGCTTTTCCGGCTGGTGCATGCGCGCAATCGCGGCATTGCGTTCGGAATCCTGGGCGCTTCCGGGCCGGCGGTGCAACTTGCCCTGCTGATTGTCGTCGCGGGAATCGTGGCCTTCGTCGCCTGGCAACTTGCCCGCGCGGGCGGTGACGGTTTTGCCGGTGTAGGCCTCGCGCTCGTGCTGGGTGGGGCGATCGGCAACATCATCGACCGTGTCTTGCGGGGCGAGGTCGTGGACTTCCTCGACTTCTACCTGGTCACCGGCGGCCGCGAGCACCACTGGCCGGCCTTCAACGTGGCGGACTCGGCCATTTCGATCGGCGCCTGCTGCGTGATCCTCGCGGAGATCCTCACGCAGCTGAGGGAGAAGCGTGCACCCCGTCCTCGTTGACCTCGGCTTCTTCCAGGTGCCCACCTACGGCGTCCTGCTCTACTCGGGGATCATCCTCGCGATTTTCCTGGCCAGCCGCCGCGCGCGCCTGGTGGGGCTCTCGGGCACCCGCGTCATGGACCTGGCCGCTTGGGTGGTGTTGTGCGGCCTGGCTGGCGCCAAGATCCTGCTCGCGATCACCGACCCCTCGTATCTGACTTCTCTCTCGGGGTTGTGGGGGCTGCTGCGGGCCGGCGGGGTCTTTTACGGCGGTCTCGTCGCCGCGCTGGTCGCGGCGGTGGTGCTGCTGCGGCGCTATCAGCTCCCGTTCTGGCAGGTGACCGATGTGCTCGCACCCTCGGTCGCGCTCGGCCACTTCTTCGGGCGCCTGGGCTGCTTCTCGGCCGGGTGCTGCTACGGCCGGGCCTGCAGTACGTCCTTTGGTGTGGTCTTCACCGACCCGCTCGCAAACGAGATCTCGGGCACGCCCCTGCGGGTACCGCTGCACCCGACGCAGCTCTACGAGGCCGCCTTCAACCTGGCGAACTACGTTTTCCTGGCGTGGCTCTTCCGCCGCCGCCCGCCGGCGGGCTCGGTGCTCGGCGCCTACCTGATCACGTATGGGATCGCGCGATTCGTGATCGAGTTCTTCCGGGGTGACCCCGACCGTGGCTTCGTGCTCGGGGGGATGCTCTCGACCAGCCAGGCGATCGCCGCCGTCATGGTGCCGGTGGGGATAGCGATCCTCGTGTGGGCCCGCCACCGCTCGAAACGCGAGCAACCTGCAGGATGAGCGAGCCCGCGGGGACCGTTCGCCTCGTCGTTCCTCACGACGCCGCTGGGTTGCGGCTGGACCGCTTCCTGGCCGCGTCGGGACACGGCTGGTCGCGCTCGCAGCTTGCCCGCTGGATCGCCGCGGGGCACGTCAGGCGCAACGGTGCGCCCTCCAAGCCCGCCCAGTTCGTCCAGCCCGGCGACGTGATCGAGGTCATCCCACCACCACCAACCCCATCCGATCTCGTCCCGCAGGATATCCCGCTGAATGTCCTGTTCGAGGACGAGCACCTGATCGTGATCAACAAGCCTCCCGGGCCTGGTCATTCACCCAGCCGCCGGCAACCCGGACGGCACGCTGGTCAACGCGCTGCTTGCCCACTGCCGAGATCTCTCGGGCGTTGGCGGGGTCGAGCGGCCCGGGATCGTGCACCGCCTCGACAAGGACACCTCCGGGGTGCTGATCGCCGCCAAGAGCGACGCCGCCCACCGCGCGCTGTCGCTCTCCTTTCGCTGGCGCACCACCGACAAGCGTTACCTGGCCGTGGTGTACGGGAGCTTCAAAGTCGACGAGGGAGTCGTGGACGCGCCGATCGCCCGCCACCCCTCCGAGCGCAAGCGCATGGCCGTCGTGCCGGGCGGAAGGCCGGCCCGCACGCTGTACTGGGTGCGCGAGCGCTTCACCGGCTGCGCGCTCGTCGAGTGCCGGCTGGTCACCGGTCGCACCCACCAGGTGCGCGTGCACATGGCGCACGCCGGCCACGCCCTGGTGGGCGATCCCGTGTATGCAGGCCGGCAGTGGCGGACGGTGGAGGACCCGGCCCTCGCGGAGCTCTGCCGCGACTTCCCGCGCCAGGCCCTGCACGCCTGGAAGCTCACCATCACCCACCCGGCCACCGGCGTCCCGATGACGTTCGAGGCTCCGCTCCCGGCGGACATCGCAGGGTTGCTCGGGGAGCTGCGCTCAAGCGGCTAACGCGCGCGGGCTCTCCGCTCTGACGCCCTCAGAAGTTGCGGGTGTAGGTATAAACGAACGGGACCGGCCGGCAGTTGCGCACCGGCGGCGAGAACCGGAGCGCCCTAACCTCGCTCTCGGCGCGCTGCACCAGCTCGGGGATCCCGGTGGTATCCTGCACGATCTTGATGGATGCCACGCTGCCGGTAGCGTCCACGGTGGCGTCGAGCACCACCTTACCCGCGCTGGCGCCCTCGGTGAGCGAGAGCGGCACATCGGACAACAGCTCCGCAGTGGGCTTGTCTGCCGTGCACGGCGCGTCGCTCCGCACATATCTGCCGTGCACCCAGCCGGATGTCCCGTCGGGCAGCTGTACACGCACCCACCCGCCGTCCCGGCCGAGCACTGCGAGCCGCTCGCCCTTCTTCACCCGGGCGACAGCGGCCGCGCTCGTGGCGGGCTGCTCCCGCACGTTGAGCCGTGTGCCGGTGACCCGGACGTACTCCTGCGGGGGCGTGGGCTTCGCCTCAGCCGCCGGGACCACCGGGACCGGAGGGGGTGGCGGGGCCGCTGTCTTGCAGCCGGTCAAGCCACAAAACACCGAGACCGCAATCAAGGCAGAAGGCAGACGTCGCCCGATGCGCTTCACGGTTCGCATTCTATGTGAGATCGCACGACCTCGCGCGGCGGTCGAGCGGCCACCTCCCCGAGCGCCACGAGCGGCGGGATCGGTCAACCTCCCGCGCCAGGCCCTGCACGCCTGGAAGCTCACCATCACCCACCCGGCCACCGGCGTCCCGATGACGTTCGAGGCTCCGCTCCCGGCGGACATCACAAGTCTGCTGGCCACGCTTCGGGGAGCGAGCCCGCAGAACGCCTGACAGGCGGCACCCGCCGGTATACTCGATTCCGAAGGCAACCGTGGAGACCCTGCCGGGAGGCGACCGGGACCCAGAGTCCGCGCCCGAGCGCGACGCGACGACCGCGCGAAGCCGCCCTCCCCTCCTGGCCATGCTCCTCGTCCTCGCGCTCTTCCTGGCGCTATTCGACGGGGTTTTCTTCCGCGCCGAGACGTTCTGCGAGCGTGACCTGGCGGCGCTGGAGAGACCGTTGCGTTCGCTTCTCGTGCGCCTCTGGCGCGAGGCCGGCGGAGTGCCACTCTGGAACCCCATGGTCAACATGGGCCAGCCGTTTGCCGCCAACCCCCACGCGGCGGTGTTTCACCCGCTCTCCTGGCTCTTCCTGATCCTTCCGTGGGAGCTCGCCTTCAAGCTGCAGGTGCTCCTTCCCCTGCTGGCCTCTTTTGCCGGGATGGTCTTTCTGCTGCGGACGCTCCGCCGCAGCTGGCCCGCTACGCTGCTGGCCGCCTGCTCCTGGGGGTTCGGCGGTCTGATGCTCTCCCTCACGAACCTGCTGCCGATGCTGCTCACGCTCGCTCCGGTGCCTGCCATGCTCGCGTTTGCCGTGCTACTGCTGCGCCGCGGCGGCCTCTGGGAGGTACTCGGGTTCGCAGCCAGTTTCGCCCTCGCATGCGCCGGAGGCGAGCCCGTGACGCTGCTCTCGGCGCTCCTGCTGCTGGCCGTAACAGCGGGCGCGGAGCTTGCCGCCGGCGGCGGGACCTCCGCAGAGCTGCGGCAGAGGGTGCTGATCCCCGTCGGCCGTCTCGCGGGCGCAGCGCTGCTGGGTGCCGCTCTCGCCGCCGTGGTCATCTTCCCGGGCTTGGGACTGGCGGCGAGGTCGGTCCGCTCCGCAGAGCTCTCCGTCGAGAGGTCGGAGACGTGGTCCATGCCGCCGGTCCGGCTCCTCGAACTCGCGCTTCCCCGGGTGATGGGGCACACCGAGGGCGTCACTGCGGCGGCGTACTGGGGCTCCGCCTCGTACCCGGTGAAGCACTTCCCGCTGATCTACTCGATCTACCCCGGCCTGCTGATCACGGTACTGGCCTTCGTGGCCCTCGCACGTCCGCGCCCTGGCCGTTTGCTCTGGGCGGGCGCCGGCGGCGTCGGGCTCCTGCTCGCCCTGGGAGGGCATGCGCCGGTCTGGCAGCTGTTTCGGAGCGTGGTCCCGCTCTCGGCCGGGCTCCGCTACCCGGAGAAGCTGGCGGTCCCGATCGTGTTCGCCCTGACCGTGCTGGCGGCCACGGGGTTTGACGATCTCCTGTCAGGGGATCGGCGCGCCAGACGGCGGGTGTTCGTGCTGCTGGGGAGCGTGGCGGGGCTCGCGGTTCTGGGTGGCCTCGCGGTGGTGGCGGTGACATCCATGCGGGGCAGCACTTTCTTGGAGCTGCTGGGTATCCCGGCGCACGCCGCGGCGGTGTTCGCGAACCGTTTTCCATCCGACTGTGCCGTTACTGCGGCCCTTGCCCTCGCCTGCCTCCTGGGCCTCTCGGTCATGGCGCGCCGCGGCCCCACGCACGCGATCGCTTGGCTCACTGCGGTCCTCGCGGTCGACCTCCTGGTCGCCGGCAAGCCGCTCGTCCCGACGCGCCCCCCCGGTGAAGTGGACGCCGTCTTCCCGGTCCTCCGCCCTCTCGTGGAGGGCCCTGGCCGCGGACGGCTTTTCAACCTGGCGGAGTGGCGCCTTCCCGACCCCGTGTTCGCGACGGTCCCCACGAGCCCGGTCCCGGCCGCGTGGGGCATCGCCACGGCGATGGACGCCGACGTCGACCTCACCCAGCTCGCCTGGTCGGGGCGCGCGACCCGCCTTTTCTGGAGGGCGGCACGGAGAGACAGCCGGGTCATGACGCCGCTGCTCCTGCGCCGTGGCGTCGGCGCCGTGCTTCTGCTCCAGGACACCCCCGACCCCCGGGGCGGCATCGCCCAAAGCTCCCGCGCTTCCCGGGCGACGCTGACCTTCCTGCACGACCCTCAACCCGATGCCTTTTGCGCCGACCGCACCGTGAGGTTCGACGGTGACGAGGAGTGGGTGGCCTTGGTCCTCCGCTCCGGCCAGGAGGTCAGGGCAACGGCTCTGGTCGAGGGCCCGGACGCGCTGCGCCTCCCACAAAGCCCTGCACCCTGCCGCGCCGACATCGTCGCTCGCAGCCCCGGCCGACTGGCGATCGAGGTGTCCGGGAAAGGTCCGGGCAGCTCGCTGGTCGCGATCAACCAGACCTGGGACGAGGGCTGGTCGGCGACCACAGACGGCCAGTCGACCCGGCTCTGGCGCACCGATGTGAGCCTTTCCGCCGTCGTTGTGCCCCCGGGGGCGCACCGGGTGGAGCTGGCCTACCGCGACCGCGCGATTGAGAGATCTCGTGTCGTCTCGATCGCGGCGGTCTTGCTGTGGCTCGCGATCGCCGCGGTCGGGCTCGTGCGCGGCCGCAGGGTCTGAACCCGAAACGCGGCTCGGGGCCGCCGGACCCCAGGAGGGTGCCCTCTCAGGCGTTCTCCGCCCGGCCTGAAGGCAAGGCACCGTCGCGGTGGACCGTCCAGCCGGGGATCGCCGTAGCGCTCGCTTTCGAGCAGCTTTGCCTGAGCGGCCTCCTCCGAGGTCAGGCCCGAGCGATCGAAGCTCACGCCGAACGTCCCGGCGAAGCCGGCAGCGATCGCCTCGACAAGCACCTCGCGGCGCGGCGGCGAGCCCAGCAGGTCGGTCAAGGTGACCACCGCGCGCCGCAGCTCGGAATCGTCCGTCAGCCCCAGGCAGCCGCCCTGCAGGGAACCGTCCCAGCCCTCCAGGATCGAGCCGTGCTGGAGGATCGAGCCGCCCACCCGGCGCATCGCCGAGCCCACGAGCTTGCGCCCCTGGGCGACCACCTCGCCGGTGGCCGGCCCGATGAAGCAGGGGATCGCCTGGGTCGGATTGATGTGCCCACCCTCGGGCTCCCCGGAAACCCCCGCCGGCACCCCCAGGCCGCGCAGGCCGGCTACCAGGGCGCTGCAGATCGCCCGGTACGCCGCCTGGAGCTCCTCGGAGAAGGGCCCCCGCCCGAGGGGGGCGAGCACCGAATAGGTGAGCTCCAGGTGGTGCAACACGGCGCGCCCGCCGGTCGGGCGCCGCACCACGTCCACACCGTGGGCGGCGCAAAAAGCCGTATCGGCCGCCTCGTGCGGCTGCGAGAACCCCAGGGAGAGGCACGGAGGCTGCCAGCGGTAGAGACGAAGCACCGATGGGGAGTTCCCGGCGTCTACGGCCCCCACCAGCGCCTCGTCCACCGCCATGTTCCAGGCGCCGGGGTGCGAACCGTCAAGGATCAGCCGCCACTTCACGGCCGGAAGTGTAGCCCCACAGCGCACGGTCTCCGGCGGACGGGCCCGGCGGTTGGGGCGTGGCCCCTAGGGCCGCCGGAACTTCATCGCCCGATCGTAGGGGGTGATGTCCACCAGCTCGCCGGCGCTCACCTGCTCCTTGAGGGAGCGCCAGAAACCCACCGTGAAGAGATCGCCGTGAACGAGCTCGAACACGCCCTTCAGGCGCTGCGGAATGCCCGAATAGCTCTGCATCTCGTCCATGAAGAAGTCATTGGCCGTCGCGACGATGCGGTCCTCTTCGGGCGCGAGATCCTCGCTCTCGTCGTAGGTCCTGGGCTTCCGGGAGAAGCTGGCCCGCTCGATGGGAATCACGTCGTCGTAGTCGAACAGCACGACCCTGCCGCGCCTGGTGACACCGTAGTTCCAGGTGTTGAACAGGTCGCTGGGAAAGATGCCGGTGCCCGCGAGGTCCTTCAAGAAGTAGCCGAAGTCCAGGATGGTGCGCCGGAGTGCCTCCGGGTCACGTTCCTCCACGAGAAACATCGGTAGAGGTATTACCTTGCGCTGCACGTACAGGTGGCGGAGGACCACGTGATCATCCTCGATGCTCACCACCTCTTGGGCCGCCTGGCGGAGCTCCTCCTGCAGTTCCTCGTCGAAGCGGGCCCGCCTGAACCGAAGGTTCTCGAACTCCTGGGTGTCCACGAGCCGCCCCACCCGGTCGCGGCGACACACGAACGCGTACTGCTCCATCACCTCCCGCCTGGTGCTGGTCTTGTCGGTCACGGCGCCGGTGCGCAAGAAACACGGGTGGTCCTTGATGACCTTGAAGACGTAGCTGTAGTCGGGAAGCGTGAACACGGTCATCACCGCACCTTCCTTGCCCGGCGCGATGACGAAGCGCTCCTTGGAGCGATGGATGAACCGGTGCAGGTCCCGGTAGAACTCGGTCTTCCCGTGCCGGTCATAGCCGATCGAGATGTAGAGCTCGGCCAGGGGTTTCTCCGGGAGGATCGAGAGCAGGAACTCGATGAGCAGGTCGTGTCTCTCCACCAGGACGTGAAAGTAGGAGAAGGCGAAGCTGAAGACCTTGCTGACTTCCGCCTCGGCGAGGAGCACCGTGTCCACGTAGACGCCGGTGTCGCCGTGGTAGAGCGGGAGCACCAACGGGATGATCCGGTCCCCCGCGACGATTCGGCCAACGAGGTACGCGACTTTGTTGCGATAGAAGGGGGACCGGATTATTTCGATGCGGTACTCCCCGGTGGGGCCGAGGAGAGGCCAGAGGTACAGATCGATCTCGCCGCCAACGAGGTCCGCGTCGCGGGCAGGATCCTCGTAGGGCACGGTGAACTTGTAGTCCTGGAGGATGGCCCGGATCACCAGCCTCGTGTCGGAGCCCCCTTCATACGCACGGAAGATCGGCTCGCCCGGGGCCGCCTCAGCCGGCCGCGGGTACCAACGGAAAAACTCGATCCGCCGGTTGACCCCGATGGTGTTGAAGACCGTGCGGGTCACCGAGTTGAAGAACGTCTCTGCGAGCTCGGCATCGTGACGGCCTCCGACCAGGCCGGCAAAACAGTCCTTGATCGACGCCCACACCGTCTCATCCCGGAGGCTGAATGCGAGCAGACCTTCGATCGCAGCCGCGACCTCCCGAAGGACCTTCTCGTAGAGGTCCAGCCGCTCGAGAGCGTCTTCGTGGCGGCCTTTCCAGTCCCTGGTCTGGAACCGCCACTTGGCCCGCTTGGTGATGCTTGCGAACTCATCGGTGAAGGCGTCGAAGCCTGTTCTGATCCGCGTCGCTGCGCCGAGCGCCAGCTGATCCCCGGGCGTTGCCCCCTCGGCATCCGCCCTGTCAGCCAGCGGTGCGTCGCTCTCTTTCACGTGGCAAGTATGCGCCCGCCCGGAGATCCCGTATGCCGCTGGACCGGCTCGCGAGCGGTCGGGATCTAGCCCCAGGCCTTCAGACGCAGTCAGATGTCCCGAAGCGTCCACCCCTTGGCGCGAGCATGGCGCCTGGGAGGGCAACCAGTGCCACGTAGGCCGGCCGTGCCGGCTTGTCTTTTGTGCCCAGGGCCGTTACGCTCCGTGATCGCCCGGTTCTCCGGGTGACGGAGGCGAGATGCAGATCTCCCGTCGGGCCATCTCGATCCAGGAGTCCCCTATCCGCAAGCTGGCCCCGCTGGCGGTCGCCGCCCGCGCGCGCGGCATCAAGATCTTCAACCTCAACATCGGCCAGCCGGACGTGCCCACCCCGCCCGAGTTCCTGCGGGCGGTGTGCGGCTTCAAGGACAAGGTCCTGGAGTACGGGCCCTCCGACGGGCTCCCGGAGCTGCGCGACGGGATGGCGGCCTACTTCGCCCGCTACGAGATCGCGCTCGAGCCTTCCGAGATCCTGATCACCAACGGCGGCTCCGAGGCCATCCTCTTCGCCTTCAACGTCGTGGCCGACCAGGGCGACGAGATCATCATCCCCGAGCCGTTCTACACCAACTACAACGGCTACGCCGAGATGGCCAGCCTCAGGGTGGTGCCGGTTCGCACCCACGCCGAGGATGGCTTCCACCTGCCGCCGGACGAGGTGCTGGACGCGGCGGTCACGCCGCGCACCCGCGCCATGCTTGTGTGCTCGCCGAACAACCCGACCGGCACAGTCCTCGCCTGGGAGGAGATCGAGCGGCTGTCGGCGTTCGTGCAGCGCCACGGGCTCTTCCTGATCGCGGACGAGGTCTACAAGGAGTTCACCTACGACGGCCGCCGCCACCGCTCCGTGCTGGAGCTGCCCGAAATTCGGGCGCGGGTCATCGTGGTGGACTCGATCTCCAAGCGCTTCTCGGCGTGCGGCGCCCGCGTTGGGGCGGTGATCTCGCGCAACCGCGAGGTCATGGCCTCGGTGCTGAAGTTCGGCCAGGCCCGCCTCTGCCCGCCGACCCTCGAGCAGCTCGGGGCGATCGCCGCCTACCGACTCGACGAGAGGTACTTCGACGCGGTGCGAGCGGAGTACCAGCGCCGCCGCGACGTCATGTACGAGGCGCTCACCCGCGACCCGGGCATCGTGCTGAAACGGCCGCGTGGGGCGTTCTACATGATGGTCAAGATGGCCGGCGTCGAGGACAGCGACGATCTCGCCCGCTGGCTCCTCGAGGAGCACCAGCTCGACGGCGAAACCGTACTGGTCGCCCCCGCCGGTGGCTTCTACGCAACGCCCGGAGCCGGCAACGACGAGGTGCGCATGGCGTACGTCCTCGAGGTGCCGAAGCTCGAGCGCGCCATGGAGGTCTTCCGGGCCGGCCTCGAGCGCTACCGCACCCTGCGGCACACCGCCGCCCACGCGCGCTGAGACGGTCCGGGACGGCGGAAGAGAACCCGTGAGCAGAAACCCCGAGGCGGTGCCGGGAGTGCCGGTCGGCGAGATGGTGCTTCCCTGGGCCCTGCTGGTGGCCGCCTGCACCGTGGGCGCGCTGGTGACGGGCGAGTTCACACGGACCTCGCTGCGGGTCGGCGCGCCGCTGCTGCTCGCCGGGGGCCTGCTGGCGCTCGCCTCAGTGCGCGCCCTCGGTCGCGGGCGTGAGCTCGTTACCCGCGGACCCTACCGGTGGGTGAGGCACCCGTACTTCGTGGGGATCCTCGTCATGCTGGTGGGGGCGATCGTCGCGATGCGGTCGCTCCCCGCGCTGATCCTGCTCTACCCGGCGGTGCGGGTGACGTTTCTGCGCGCACGGCGCGAGGAGCACAACCTCGGCCTGCGGTTTGGCGACGCGTACCACGAATACCAGGAGCGAGTTGCGTTCATGCTGCCACTTAGGCCGCCCCTGCCGCGTGCCACCCAGCCCTAGGGGGACGCTGGGCCGGGATGTGATGTTCATCACAACCCGAGTTTCGGGGGACCGCGCGGCGATAATTAAAGCATGGAGAAGACGGCGAGGCTGTCGCTTAGGATCCCTCTCGCGGCCGCAGTGGTGGCGCTGGTGGCAAGCGCTGTCCACGCCGCGTCGATCGTACCCCCCGAAAACCTGGGCGAGCTGGCGCGGATCAGCGACGCGGTGGTGCTGGCCCAGGCCGGCGGCCCGCGGGTTTCCCAGCGCGGGATCCAGGCGTTCACCCTGACCACGTTCCGGGTGCTGGTGGCGGTTTCCGGCGGGCTGGACAGAGGCGACCGCATCACGGTGGAGACACCCGGCGGGGAGCTCGACGGCTACACGTGGTTCGTCCCCGGCTCGCCCCGCTTCGAGCCCGGACACGTCTACCTCCTCTTCCTCAACCAAAAACCAACCGGGGAGTGGCTGCCGAGGATGATGGCCTACGGCCTCCTGCGCCGGGTCCACGGGCGCGACGGGTCGAGCCTGCTCGCGCCGCTCGCGGAGGAAACGGGCATCCAGCCGTTCCCCCGGCCCGACGGCATCCTCCCCGAGCCGATCGAACCCTACCGCGAGACCGCCCTGCTGCCGCACCTACGGGCGGTCGCCACCGCGCGGGAGATTTGGGACTCCCGTAAGGTGCTCGCGGGGAGCGATCAGATCCCGTTCGAGGTACAGGCCCAGGCGGTCCCCGCCGGGTGCGCGTACATGAGCAGCGGCGGCAACAGCTTCCGCTGGCACGCGTTCGACCTCGGGCAGTCGGCCACGATGCAGGCGGACGCGACGGGCGACAGCTCGCTCTCGGGCGGCGGGTTCGCCCAGCTTCAGGGTGCGCTGAACGACTGGATGGGTGTGCCGAGCACGAGCATGCAGCTCGTCTACGGCGGAACCGCCGCGTACACCATGCCGTGCACAGGCGGCCAGGACACCCCGAGCAACGACATCGTGGTGTTCAACGACCCCTGCAGCGACATCCCGGACCTCTCCGGCTGCAGCGGGACACTCGGGTACGGCGGTGTCGGCGCCTCCGGAAGCCACAGCTTCGACGGGTTGACCTGGTGGACCATCAACCATTGGTACATGGTGGTCAACAACGGCGCGGGATGCCTCGGCCCGACCAACTACAAGCTCATGGTCGAGCACGAACTCGGCCACGGCCTCGGTTTCGACCACGTGAGCGATCCCCACGCCCTCATGTACTACATGTGCTGCAACACTATTGACAGCACCGACACCACGTGCGCTCAGTACCTGTATCCCGGCTCCGGCCCGCCCGGCCCCACCCCGACGCCGACGTACACTCCGACACCGGGAAGTGTGCCCGCCGCACCCACTGGCGTTTCTGCAAGCGACGGCGCCTACACCGACCGCATCCTCATCAACTGGAACGCATCTGTGGGCGCCACAAGCTACGACGTCTACCGGAACACGGTCAACAACAGTGGCACTGCATCGTTCCGGGGGAACGTGACGAGCGCGGGGGCGTGGGACAGCGACCCCGCCCTGGTGCCTGGGACCCCCTACTGGTTCTGGGTGAAGGCCAGGAACGCAGCGGGTGTAAGCGGCTTCAGCACACCCGACTCCGGCTACGTGGCCACTGGCCCTACACCGACGCCGACCCCGGTGCCGGCCGGGCCGCCCGTACCGACCGGCGTCTCCGCCAGCGACGGCGCGTTCACCGACCGCGTCCGCATCACCTGGAACGCCTCCGCCGGAGCGACCGGCTACTGGGTCTACCGCAACACGACCGCCAGCCCGCCCGCCTCGGAGATCGCCTGGGTGGGCTCGCCCGGCTACGACGACACGACCGCTGTCACAGGCCAAACCTACTGGTACTGGGTGCGGGCGGGAAACGCCTCCGGCTGGAGCGCATACAGCGCCGCCGACACCGGCTTCCGCGCCATCGGCCCGAGTCCCACGCCGACACGGACGCCGACCCCGATGCCGGCCGGGCCGCCCGTACCGACCGGCGTCTCCGCCAGCGACGGCGCGTTCACCGACCGCGTCCGCATCACCTGGAACGCCTCCGCCGGAGCGACCGGCTACTGGGTCTACCGCAACACGACCGCCAGCCCGCCCGCCTCGGAGATCGCCTGGGTGGGCTCGCCCGGCTACGACGACACGACCGCTGTCACAGGCCAAACCTACTGGTACTGGGTGCGGGCCGGGAACGCCTCCGGCTGGAGCGCATACAGCAGCGGCGATACGGGCTTCCGGGCTACCGGGACGGCCCCGACGCCGACGCCCACACCGACGCCGACCCCCGGGGGCCCGGCCGCCTCGTTCACCTTCTCGCCGAAGGCGCCGACTCAGGGGCAGCAGGTGCAGTTCACCGACACCTCCAGCGGCGCGTCCGCCTGGGACTGGAGCTTCGGTGACGGGACCCGGTCCTCGGCCCGCAACCCGGTGCACACCTACGCGGCGCGCGGCACCTACACCGTGGTCCTCTGGGCGAGCAACGGAGTCGGCTCGTTCCAGGCCACGAAGACCCTCACCGTCGCCGCGCGGGCCCGTCGGAACTTCTCCGGGCGCTAGACGGGCGACCGGGCGGCCGGCAACGCGCGCGACCGTGGGCGCGAACACGTCATACGAAGAGTGCGGCCACCCTTCTCGTGACTTGACTCTTCCCCCGGCAGTCGCGGCGGCGGCCGTCACTGCGGCTGCGTGCCATCCACTCCAGCGGCCCAAAGTGTCAGAATGTGATGTGGATCACAAAACGCCCCTCGCGCAGCTCTGCGGCGATAATTAAACGAGGGGGAAGACGGTGAACGTGGCGCGGAAGAACCTGGTTTTGGCTGCGGGGGCGCTCCTGATCGCCGCCGCTGTCCACGCCGCGTCGATCGTGCCCCCCGGGAATCTTGGTGAGCTGGCGCGGATCAGCGAAGCGGTGGTGCTGGCCGTGGCAGGCACGTCCCACACGGCCCAGCACGGGCCGCTTCTCTTCACACTCACATCGTTCCGGGTCCTGCACCCGGTGGCCGGGCCGCTCGAAACGCGCGAACGAATCACGGTCGAGGCCCCGGGCGGTGAGCTCGACGGCAACATCTGGATGGTCCCGGGCTCGCCCCGCTTCGAACCGGGTGGTGTGTACCTTCTGTTCCTGGACGAGAAAGCCACGGGCGAGTGGCTCCCGAAGACCATGGCGTACGGCCTGCTGCGCCAGATCCGCGGGCGCGACGGGTCGCTGCTTCTCCGGCCGCTCGTCGGACCCAACGGCATAGAGCTGTTCCCACTCCAGGAGACCGCCCCCGCCGAACCCATCGGGACCTACGTGCAGTCAACCCTACTGCCACACCTGCGGGCGGTCATCGGGGGAAGCACCTGGGACTCCCGAAAGGTACTGGCGAACGCCGAGCAGGTCCCGATCGAGGCGTCGGCGCAGTCGGTCCCGGGGGGCTGCGCTTTCATGAACTACAACGGGAGCAACATACGCTGGCACGTGTTCGACAGTGGGGGGTCGGTGAGCATCGCCGCCGACCAGACCGGCGATGGCTCGCTCGCCGGCGGCGGTTTCAGCGAGGTTCAGGGAGCCATCGGGATGTGGGACGGGCATCCCGAGCACGAGCCTGCAACCTCGCCTACGGCGGCGCGCAGAGCTACACCATAACCTGCACCGGCGCCCAGGACACACCGGCGAACGGCGTCAACATCGTGATGTTCAACGATCCGTGCAATGACATTCCCGACCTCACTGGCTGTAGCTGGCACCCTGGGATTCGGCGGCCCGTGGTTCGCAGCGCCACGCACGTCTTCGACGGCACAACTTGGTACAGCATCAGCAGCCAGTTCGTGGTGGTGAACAACGGCTCCGGCTGTATCGGCTCGCTCAACTACCAGCACATGATGGCCCACGAGCTCGGCCACGGCATGGGCTTCGACCACGTTTCCGATCCCAACGCCCTGATGTACTCGAGCTGCGACGGCGGGAACTGCAACTCCATCAACAGCACCGACACCATGTGCGCACGGTACGTCTATCCAACGGCTCCGGACCGACGCCGACCCCGACCCCCACACCGACGCTGACACCCACGCCGACGCCGCCGACGTCCCCGCCCGCGGCGCCCACGGGTGTCAGCGCGAGCGACGGCACCTGGTCCGACCGTGTGCGCATCCTCTGGAACGCCTCCGCAGGAGCCACGAGCTACCACGTCTACCGCAACACGACCAACGACAGCGGCACGGCTGCCGACCTCGGCTCGGTTGGGGGAGTCGGCGCGGACGACATGAGCGCCGTAGCAGGCACGACGTACTACTACTGGGTGAAAGCGTTCAACGTGATCGGCGGAAGCCCGTTCTCCTCCCCCGACACCGGCTTCCGCGCGACCGGCGCGCAGCCCACGCCGACGCCGACTCCGACCACGGTACCGGGCGGACCGCCGGTGCCCACCGGCGTGTCTGCCTCCGACGGCACCTTCAGCGACCGCGTGCGCATCCTCTGGAACGCCTCCGCCGGAGCGACCGGCTACTGGATCTACCGCAACACGACGGCAAGCCCGCCTGCGAACGGAGATCGCCTGGGTGGGCTCGCCCGGCTACGACGACGCGACCGCTGTCGCAGGCCAGACCTACTGGTACTGGGTGCGGGCGGGAAACGCCTCCGGCTGGAGCACGTACAGCGCGTCGACACCGGCTTCCGCGCGACAGGCACGCTCCCCACCCCAACGCCCACAAGCACGCCGCCGCCGGGTGGCCTCGCTGCCTCGTTTACGTTCGTGCCGGCAACGCCGACCCAGGGGCAGCAGGTCCAGTTCACAGACAGCTCCAGCGGCGCTTCTTCGTGGGACTGGAGCTTCGGTGACGGGACCCGGTCTTCGGCCCGCAACCCGGTGCACACGTACGCCGCGCGCGGTGCCTACACGGTGGTCCTCTGGGTGAGCAACGGGGCCAGCTCCGCCCAGGCCACGAAGACCGTCAACGTGTCAGCACGGGCGCGCCGGCACTTGCCCAAGCGCTAGACACAGCCGACGATCCGCGCTGCGATGCGCCCCGAATTCATTTGCGGCGTGATCCTCGTGGAGACCGCGAACACCGTCTTGATCATGATGAAGCGGCTGTTGGCGAAGTAGGGATGAGGCAGCGCGACGTTTGCGGCCGTCCGTTGCTTGTCATTCTGAGGCCCGGAGGGCTGAAGAATCTCATCGCGCAGTACGGTTGGGGAGATCCTTCGGTCGCCAACCTGCGGGCGGGCTCCCTTAGGATGACAACAGAGGGCGCGGGCGCGCCCCTCCCCTACTTTTTTTGCCGTAGCACGTTCAGCGCACTCCCGGCCCTGAACCACGCTATCTGCTCCTCGTTCAGGGTGTGGCGGCAGGAGAGCTCGTCCTTGCTGCCGTCGGTATGGTGGAAGACGACCTTGACGGGCTTGCCGGCCGCGAGCTGCCTCAGGCCCAGGATGCTGACTCTGTCGCCCTCGCGCACCTTGTCGTAGTCGGCGGCGTCGGCAAAGGTGAGCGGGAGCAGCCCCTGCTTCTTGAGGTTGGTCTCGTGAATGCGGGCAAACGAGCGGGCGATCACCGCCACCCCGCCGAGGTGGCGCGGCTCCATCGCGGCGTGCTCGCGGGAAGAGCCCTCGCCGTAGTTCTCGTCGCCCACCGCCGCCCAGGCGAGGCCGCGGCCCTTGAGGTCGCGGGCGACCTTGGAGGTCTCCATCGTCTCACCGGTCAGCGGGTGCCTGACCTTGCCGGCCTCGCCGCTGAACGCGTTGACCGCGCCGACGAAAAGGTTGTTCGCGATATTGTCGAGGTGACCTCTGAACTTCAGCCACGGCCCCGCCGGCGAGATGTGGTCGGTGGTGCACTTCCCCTTGGCCTTGAGGATGACCGGCAGCTCCACGTAGTCCTTGCCGTCCCAGGCGGGGAAGGGCTCCAGGAGTTGCAGGCGCTCCGAGCCCGGTTTCACCCGCACGTTCACGCCGGCCGGCTTCTCGGGCGGCGCCACGTACCCCTCCGCCTTGAACACGAAACCTTTCTCGGGAACCTCGGGCGCGGGAGGCGGCGGGGAGAGGCGCACCTTGCGTCCGTTGACGGGAATCTCGTCCGCCACCGGGTTGATCTCGAGAGTGCCCGCCACCGAGTACGCGATCACCACCTCGGGGGAGGCGATGAACGAGAGCGTCGAGGGGTTGCCGTCGTTGCGCGCCGGGAAGTTGCGGTTGAACGAGTTGACGATGGTGTTGGGAGTCCCCTTGGGGAAGTCGTCCCGCTGCCACTGGCCGATGCACGGCCCGCAGGCGTTGGCAAGCACCGTGGCGCCGAAGTCGCGGAAGACCGAGAGCAGCCCGTCGCGCTCGATGGTGGCGTAGACCTGCTCCGAGCCCGGTGTGATCAGAAGCGGCACCCGGGCCTTCACCCCGGCTGCCAGCGCCTCGCGGGCAACCGCCGCGGCACGCGTGATGTCCTCGTACGACGAGTTTGTGCAGGAGCCAACCAGCGCTGCCGAAATCCTCGCAGGGTAGTTGTTCTCCTTCACCGCGGCCGGCACCTTGGAGAGCGGACGCGCGAGGTCAGGCGTGTGCGGACCCACCAGGTGCGGCTCCAGGCGGTCGAGGTCGATCTCGACGATCCGGCTGAAGTACTTCTCGGGGCTGGCTTCCACCTCGGGGTCGGCCGCGAGCAACTCGCGGTTGGCGTTGGCGAGATCGGCGAGACCGCTGCGCCGAGTGGCCCGCAGGTAGATCTCCATGTGCCCGTCGTACGGGAAGATCGAGGTAGTGGCGCCATGCTCCGCACCCATGTTGGTGATGGTCGCTTTTCCGGTGCAGGATATCGAGGCGCAGCCGGGGCCGAAGAACTCCACCACCGCGTTGGTGCCCCCCTTGACGGTCAGAACATCGAGGAGCTTGAGGATCACGTCCTTTGGGGCGGCCCAGCCCGAGAGCTTTCCTGTGAGGTGCACGCCGATCAACTGCGGCTGCAGCACCTCCCAGGGGAAGCCGGACATCACGTCCACGGCATCCGCGCCCCCGACCCCGGAGGCGAACATCCCGAGGCCGCCGGCGTTGGGGGTGTGGGAGTCGGTGCCGATCATCATGCCGCCGGGGAAGGCGTAGTTCTCCAGCACCACCTGGTGGATGATCCCGGAGCCGGGCTTCCAGAAGCCGATGCCGTAGCGAGCCGAACAGCTCGCCAGGAAGTCGTACACCTCGCGGTTCTCCTCGACGGCGCGGGCCACATCGGCCTCCGCCCCTGAACGGGCACGGATCAGGTGGTCGCAGTGCACGGTGCTGGGCACGGCCGTGCGCTCCATCCCTGCGAGCATGAACTGCAGCAACGCCATCTGGGCGGTCGCATCCTGCATCGCCACCCGGTCCGGTCGGAGCTCGATGTACGCCTTGCCGGGGTCAAGCCCTGCGTGGGCCGGATCGTCGAGGTGCCCGAAGAGGTTCTTCTCGGTCAGGGTCAGCGGTCTCCCCAGGCGTTTGCGGACCGCCTCGACGCGCACCCGTGTGCGTTGGTAGACGCCCTTGACGAACTCCGGAGTGCTCTCGATGGCTGCCATGACCCCCCCAATCCCGGGAAACCGGCATCCCCCGCGCCAGCTTCCCCGCCTCGGAGCGAAGAGTATAGCCCGTCAGGGAAAGGGAGAACGTTAAGGGAAGACATGGCAACGGGTGGTTCTTGCCTTCCGTTTCCCCTTCCTCGTTTTCCCTTTGCCCTTTCCACTTTTCCCCTTCCCGTGTTTTCGCCTATTCCCTTTTCCCTTTTCCCTTCTGCATCTTGCCTCCCCTGTGCCCTGTCCCCTGTGCCCCCTTGTGGGTATACTTCCGCCGTGCCCCACAGGCTCACCGTCGGCGACCTCATGACCCGCGAGGTGGTCACCCTCGCCGAGGACGACACGCTGGCCGACGCCCGCACCTGCATGGAGCGCGGCCGTATCCGCCACCTGCCGGTGGTTCGCGGGGAGAAGCTCGTCGGTCTGGTCACTCACCGCGATCTCCTCTCCGCGTCCTTCTCGGTCTTTGCCGAGGTCAGCGCCAAGGAGGAGCGCCGCCTCTTCAGGCAGATCCCGGTGCGGGAGCTGATGCACGACCCCTACGCCGTGCCGCCCACGCTGCGGGTGCCCGAGGCGGCCAGGGTCATGCTGGAAAAGCAGTACGGGTGCCTGCCCGTCGTGGACGGGGACGGCAACCTGCTGGGCATCGTCACCGACGCGGACTTTCTGCGTCTGGCCGTGAGGATGCTGGAAGCGATCCAGGCGTAGCCGCCGGGCGGGCAGAACCCTAGCGCCGCCGGTTGCGTTGAATGGGACGGAGGTCACCATGCGTCGTCTCACCCCCATCCTCGCGCTGGGCGGGCTGCTGGTTCTGGCGGGCTGCGCCAGGCCCGCCACCCCACGGGACGTCCACGAGAGCCACACCTTCCCGGTCGCCGCGGGCAAGCTCATCAGGCTCGACGTGCGCTCCCTTGACGTCCACGTGAAGGTGGCCGAGGCGACCACCATCTCCGCGACCGTGGACCTGCAGGTGCGCTCCAACTCCCGAGCCGCGACGAAGCGGTGGATCGAGCGCAACACACCTTCATTCGAGGACTCCGAGTCCGTTCTCGAGGTGCGCCTGCCTGCCCGTGAGCACCGGGGCCTCGTCATTATCGGCTTCATGAACACCAAGGGGCACCTGGAGCTTGTGGTGCCGCCGTCCTGCCGCCTCGAGGTGAAGACCTCCTCCGGCGATGTCCGGATCGAAGGGGAGGGGGCGCTCTCGGGGCCGGTGCGTGTCAACACCTCGTCCGGCGACGTGACCGTGAGCGGGGGCGTGCGCGAGCTGATCGCGGACACCTCCTCGGGGGATGTGCGCGTCACCGGCCCAGCGCTGGCGGCGCTCGAGGCCGACACGTCCTCCGGTGACGTGACGCTCACGGGCGGCAGCGAGAGGGCGCTCGTCGACACCTCCTCGGGGGATGTCAGGGTCGAGAAGCTGACCGGCGACCTCTCGGCCGACACCGCCTCCGGCGGCGTGTCCGCCAGCTGGGAGCACCTGGGGGCCGGCGGCAAGATCCGGGTCCGCACATCGTCCGGCGACGTCCGTCTGAGCCTTCCCGGGGGCACCTCGCTGCGGGGCGAGGTCGCCACCACGAGCGGGCACATCCGCTCGGACTTCCCAGCCAGCCGCGAGAAGCGTGGCCGGAGCATGTCGTTCGAGGCACCCGGGGAGAGCGCCGAGATCGAGGTGCGGACCTCCTCCGGCGACGTGAGCCTGCGTACGCGCTCCTGAGCCGCTAAGATCCGACCGGCACATGGGTTCGGAATCCTCGAACTAAGCGCTCGGAGCAGTGCTAACCCTCGCGTTCGGATTTTCGTATAAGATTCGGCGTTATGGATGTCGTGAGCGCCCGAGCGCCGGTGCAGCCGGATTCCGCGCACTTCGTGCTCCCCCGCAAGGGTTGGCTGAAGCTGCACGAGCACCCGGCGCGCAGTCTGGTGCTGCTGCTGGTCGGCGTGGTGACCGTTGTGGCCGGCCTGGTGGGCGCGGTGCGCCGCGTGGACGAGTTCCAGAGGCTGGACTTCCACGCCGCCCGCATCCCCGAGGGGTACAGGGTCATGAGCGTGAGCCCCCGAAGCGGCGCGGCTCGGGCCGGTCTCACCTGGGGCGACGTCATCGTGGCGCTGGACGGCGCCCCGGCGGCCAAGATCGGCGACCTCGACCGTGTGCTGTTCTCGCGTCGGGTCTTCACGCTTTCGGTGATGCGCGAGGGCAAAGCGCGCGAGGTCGCCTACTACCCGCCCGTCCCCCAGGTGGACGTGCGCTACCTGCTGGTCGCGTTCGCGGCGATGTTCACGCTGGCATTGGCCGGCCTCGTTTACCTTGGTCACCCCACCGACCAGGCGGGCCGCTTCCTGGCCCTCGCCGAGGCACTCTTCGCCGCGGTGGTCGTGCCGTTTCCCGTTGACCCCGACGCCTCCTGGCAGTCGCTCCTCCTGATCCGCGACTTCGGGAGGCTCGCCTTGCCCCCGCTGCTCGTCGTGTTCTTCGCCAGCTTCCCGGCGCGCATCGCGTGGTCCTCCAGGCTCTGGCTGGCCTTCCTGCCATCGGCCGCGGTGGCGGCCGGGCGCACCGCCCTGGCGACCGGCTGGCTGCCGCCGGTGGTGGGGGACGTGCTGCTCCCCGAGGCTCTGGACACGGCAACCGCGGTGCTCGCGGTGCTCGGCGTGCTCGCGGCCGCTGCCCTCTCGGTGCGGGCATACGTGAGTTACCGGAGCGACCCTACACGTCGGCGCCAGGTCGAGTGGGTGGCGCTGGGCGCCGCGGCGGGCTTCACCCCGTACCTCCTGCTGTCGCTGATCCCGCAGTTGGCCGGGGCCGAGCTCGAGGTCCTGACGTGGATCTCGCTGCTGCCCCTCGCGCTGGTGCCGCTGGGGGTGGCGTCCTCGCTGCTGGAGTTCCGCCTCTGGGACCTCGAGGACATCGCCCGTCAGGTCGTGGCGACCGGCGTCGCGGTGATCTTGGGGGGTGTCAGCTTCGCCTTCCTGAACTACGCCATAACGCAGGTCGGTTTCCGCCTCGGCAACTGGCGCAACCTTGTGGCGGTGGCAGGGGGTGTGCTGCTCGCGACGCTCACCGTGCCCGCTCGGCGCGCCTTGCTGCAGGGTCTCGAGCGCCTCCAGTACCGCGAGCGGCTCGCGGCCCGACGGGCCCTCACCACTTTCGCTGAGGAAGCGGTCGCCCACCGCGACCCCGACACGCTGCTGCAACGCCTGGCCCAGCTCCTGCGCGACGCGCTGGCACTGGACCGCGTGGCGACCTATCTGGCGCTCGGCGGGCATTTTTACCCGTCCAGCAATCAAGAGGGCTGGCCGGCCTTTACCGCCGACCAGGTGCGTGGGACCTTCCCCACCGAGGCCGAGCTGCCGCTGGTGGAGCGGGGGCTGTGGCACCGGTTCCCCGTCGAGCGGGACGGGCGCGTGATCGGGCTCGTCTACTGCGGCCGCCGTCACGGCGAGCTGCCGCTCGGACACGGCGAGAGGCGCCTCGTGGGGGCGCTGACAGCGCAGGCGGCCCTCGCCTTGGAGAACACGCTGCTGATGGCGAACCTGCGGCGGCAGGTGGAGGAGCACAGGCTGCTCGAGGACTACCTTGAGCGCATCTTCCAGTTCTCGGCAGCAGCGCTTCTGATCTGCGACGCCTCGGGCCGCGTGCTGCGGGCAAACGAGCGGGCCGGCATGCTGCTGCGGCGCGAGCCCGAGAAACTCGTCGGCGAGTTCCTGAAGAACCTGGTCGAGCTGAGCCCCGAGTGGCAAGGTTACCTGCCCAGCGACCTCGCTGGGGTGCAGGTGCACTTTGCCGCCGGGGGTGAGGCGCGCACCGGCCTGCTGTCCACCTCGGCCCTCGAGGTGGAGCCGGGCCGGTTCGACGGCCGGGTCGTGGCCCTCGACGACATCTCCGAGCAGCTCATGCTCGAGCAGCGGCTGGCCGAGCAGGAGAGGCTGGCCGCGCTCGGCCGCCTGGCGGCCGGGCTTGCCCACGAGGTCAATACGCCCGTCACGGGCATCGCGTCGTACGCTCAGCTCCTGCGCGAGCTTACCCCTGGAAGCGACCCCCGGGCGCCACTGGCGGCCAAGCTCGAGGAGCAGGCGTTCCGCGTCTCCCGCATCGTGACGAACCTCCTGGAACTCGCCCGGCCCTCGGGCTTCGAGCGCCAGCTCGTGGACCTCGCCGAGCTCGCGCGCGAGGAGCTGGGCCAGATGCGGCCAGAGGCGGAGCGCGCCGGCGTCCGGCTCGAGATTCAGCCGGCCTCGAACATCGTCGCCAACGTCAACCGCGTCCAGTTCGAGCTCGTGGTACACAACCTGCTCCGCAACGCCCTCCAGGCGACCGGGCCCGGGGGCAAGGTCGAAGTCCGGGTGGGGAGCAACGGGGACACGGTGTGGCTCGAGATCACGGGACACCGGGCCCGGCATCCCCGAGGAGCTGCGCGACCGCATGTTCGAGCCGTTCGTGACCGGCCGCCAGGGGCACGGGGGGACCGGGTTGGGGCTCGCGATCACCCGCGACATCGTGGCCGCCCACGGGGGCACGATCCAGGCGACGCCCAACACCGAGGGCGGGACCGTGATGCGGGTCGAGCTGCCGAACCAACAGGAGAGCGCATGAGAATCCTGATCATTGACGACGAGCCAGTGCTGCAGGACGTGCTGGCCACCCTTTTGCGCCGTGAGGGCTTTCAGGTGCTCCAGGCGGCCAACGCGGCCGACGGCTTGCGGCAGGCCGAGGAGATCGAGGTAGACCTCGTGCTGCTCGACCTCATGCTGCCCGACAAACCGGGACTCGAGGTACTCAAGGAGCTCAAGGCGCGCGACCCCGAGATCGTGGTCGTGGTGATCACCGCCTACTCCTCGGTGGAGACCGCCATCGCCGCCATGCGCGAGGGGGCTTTCCACTACATCGCCAAGCCGTTCAAGAACCAGGAGGTCGTGCTGACGGTACGCAAGGGGCTCGAGCAGCGGCGCCTGCGCACCGAGAACCGCGACCTGCGCCAGCGCCTGGAGGGGCTCGGCACGCTGGTGTGGCGCTCTCAGGTCATGGAGCGCGTGATCGAACTGGTGCGTCGGGCCGCACCCTCGCGCTCCAACATTCTGCTCACCGGGGAATCCGGTACGGGCAAGGAGCTGCTGGCGCGGGCCATCCACCAGCTCTCCCCCCGCGCCGAGGCGTCGTTCGTCGTCGTGAACACCGGTTCGGTGCCGACCGACCTCCTCGAGTCCACACTTTTCGGTCACGTGCGGGGTGCCTTCACCGGAGCCGTGGCCAGCAGGCGCGGGCTGTTTGAGGTCGCGGATTCCGGCACGATCTTCCTCGACGAGATCGGCACCATCACCCCGCCCACCCAGGCCAAGCTCCTGCGCGTCATCCAGGAGCGCGAGTTCATCCCGGTTGGTGGTGAGCAAACGATCAAGGTGGACGTTCGGATCATCGCCGCTACCAACGCCGACCTGACCCGGATGGTGGCCGACGGCTCCTTCCGCGAGGACCTCTTCTACCGCCTCAACGTGATCACCATCGAGCTACCCCCTCTGCGCAGCCGGCGCGAGGACATCCCGGCGCTTGCCACCCACTTCCTGCGTCGCTACGGGGAGGAGAACCGCAAGCCCAACCTCGCGCTGACCCCGCGCGCCCTCGACGTGCTCGTCGGCTACCACTGGCCGGGTAACGTGCGGCAGCTGGAGAACGTGATCGAGCGGGCAGTGGTGCTGTGCCCCGGCGATGCCATCGACGCGGACCTTCTGCCCTCCGAGGTGCTCTCCCCGCAGCCGGGGCAGGCCGCCCAGCTCCCGGTCGATGGGCTGGACCTCAAGGACGCTGTGAACGGCTACACCCGCTCCCTCATCGAGGCTTCCCTGGCGCGCTGCGGTGGGGTCCAGCGCCGTGCCGCACAGATGCTGCGCGTGCGTCCATCGACCCTCAACGAGATGATCCGCCGGCTCGGGATCGCAGCAGCCGAGGAGGAGTAGCGGCACGGAAGCGGAGCTCAGCGGGCCGCGGCGAGCGTTGCCTCGAGCAGCGTGAACGCGGCGTCGGCCGCCCTGCCCTCGGGGTCGAAGGAGGGATCGTAGGCGGTCACCGCGACCGCCGCGACAGGAATGCGGGCGCCGATCAAGCGCAACGCCTCGGTCATCTCGGCCACCGTCGGGCCGCCCGGCGCGGCGAACTGGTTGGCCGGCGTCTGGTCCCGGTCCAGCACGTCCAGGTCGATGTGCACGTACAGACGACGCACGCGCGCGGCGAGCGCCGAGAGCGCCCGCTCGAGTTCCATGCCGCCGCCCTTGAGCGAGCGCGGAGAGATGACTCGAATCTCGGAGCCCTCGAGGAGCGCCTCCTCGGCGGGGTCGAGGTCGCGGGCCCCCACGAGCACCACGTGCCCGTCCGGAACCGGGAGGAACCCCGGGATCCCCCCCGTGAGCCTCGACCAGCACCGGCCTGTAACCATCGCCAGCGCCATGCCGTCGAAGAAGCCGCTTCCCGTCGTGTCGGGGGTGTTGAGGTCGCCGTGGCTGTCGAACCAGAACACGCCGGTTCGCTCGGGGCCGATGCCGGCGAGCGTGCCGGCGGCGGTGTTGCAGTTGCCGGCAAGCACGACCGGCAAGGCCCCCGCCGATACCGCCGCGCGCACCCGCGCCGCCAGGAGCCGGTTGAGCTGAAACGCGCCGCCCACCTCCAAGGGAAGGCCCGCAACCTCGATGTCGATGGTCTCGATTGCGACCTCATGCCCGCCCTTCGCGAGCGCCGCCTGCAGGCCCCGACCCAGCAGTTGCTCCGGCCCCCGACCCATCCGCACCCCACGCACCCCGGAGTCGTACGGCACGGTCAGGATGCGGACGTTCACGATGGTTCCGGAAGACCTTGCTACTTTTTCGCCGTTGGCGTGGTTGGGGGGTTCGGTCTCGGCGTCGCCGTCGGCATCGGCTTCGGTTTGGCGAGGGCGGCGGGGTCGGCCAGCAGGTCCTTTACCTTTGCGGCGTCCACGGCGAGGCCGCCGGTGCGGCCGGCGACGGTCGCCAGGTTCTCTCCCGGACCGCCACCCGGGTAGAACGCCGCCTCCGCCGAGATGCCCTCGCCGGAGAGCTTCACACGGCCGAGCGGGGGGCCGGCCAGCTTGGGCCGGTCGAACACCTGGACCTGGAGGTCGGCGAGCGTCTCGAGTCGGTGGCTGACTGCGTCGCCGTCCGCCTCGGCGTCACCGGCCCTCCAGACCCCATCCTTGCGCTCGAGCGCCACTCTGGAGGCGCCGGCCTCGATCTCCAGCTTGTCCACCGTCCAGCTGTCGAACTGGACGAGCTTCTTGGAGCGCCACTCCTGCCACGGCCCCGCCAGTCGCGAGACAGGCTTGGCATCCACCCAGAACACGCGCTCGCCCCGCTTGCACGCCACTTGCTTCCCGTCCTTGGCGTCTCGCTCGGTGCCGAAGTCGAGCGTGACCAGTGCGGCGTTGGCGCCCCGGCGCACGACGGTCACCCCGAAACGGCGGGGCTCGAGGCCGAGCGCCTTGAGGTCGGGGGCGGTGTCGAGAAACTCCTTGATGCGGGCGCCGGAGATGTCGGTGATGACCCCCTCGGCGCGGTCGCGGTCCGCGATGTCGGAGCTTGGCGCGGTGATCGTCCAGACCGAGCCGGTGTGAGCGAGCGCCACCTGCCCGCTCGGTGACGCCACCGTCAACGAGGCAACGTCCGTGGAGTAGACCTGCGCCAGCTCGTCGGAGCGCCAGCCGGCGAGGTCCTTGTCGAGGTCGCCGGCCACGAACTTGTTCACGAGGCACACCGCGCCGGACGCCGTCAGCGCCGCCCTCGCATTGCCCAGCGGCATCTCGCTACCCAGCTTGAGGGTGTAGCTCTTGCCGGCGTCATCTTCGACGGTCACGGCAAGCGGCGGCTTGTCCAGGCCGTACTCGGGGAGCTTCACCTCCCCGGCCTTGAACGTCCTTTCGGCCTTGAGGCTTCCGAGCGAGTACAGCAGGCTCGCCGCTGCCCCCTGGTTGGCCTGGTCGGCAAGCGGCGCCTTGAGCGACCACGTGTCCTTGTCCTTGGTGAGCTCAAAGCGCCCGTGCGAGTTGGTGATCACGATGCGGCGCGCCTTCGCCTGGTCGAAGCCGGCGAACAGCTTGCCCTCCTGCTCCTTGAGTTCGTCGGTGGTGGGCGCGCGGCGCTCAACCAGCATGATGTACACGCCCAGTGCAAGCACCACCAGCGCGAGCAGCACGAGTCGGCCGGTTCGCATGGTCACCCCCTAATGGCGGCGGCGCCACCACACGGCAACGCCGAGCGCGATCGCGAGACCGGGCAGCCCAATAAGCGAGATCAGGAAGATGGTGCGCATCTGCTTCGCGGAAAGGAAGAGCTGCACCTGCTCCGGCGAGCGCGGCGCGATGCCCATGGCCTGCTCTTGCTTGGCCAGCCAGTTGATCGCGTTGAGGCCGAGGTTGACGTTGCCGGCGTTGGCGAGCTGCGCGTTGGCCACGAACGCGGAGTTGCCGAACACCACGAGCCGCCACCCCTTGTCCTTGTCCTTCTCGGACTGCGCCGCGACCCCCAGGGGCACCGGGCCTGGCGTGTCCTTGGTGCCCTTTTCGGCCTGGCCGGTCTTGATGAGGCGGTCGAGGTCGGTCTCGCCCCAGCCCTTGTCCGAGGTAGTGAGCAGGATCGTGGAGGTCGCACCCTGCGCGGTGGTCGTGGTCACCGAGCGCGCTACCGGGAGCAGCACCGCGAGGCCCTGCAGGCCGTCGACCACGGGGTGGGAGCGGAAATCGGTCACGTACACAGCCGAGAGGTCGAAGTAAGGCAGCTTCCGTGCAGGGTCGATGACCAGGTCGCTGTTGACCTGGACCCCGTAGCCCTTGACCAACTCCTCGAGACCGGAGGGTCGCTGCTGCGCCCCGAGAACGGGGTCGAGCAGCACGAGGGCGCGCCCGCCCTTCTCCATGTAGCCCGAAAGTGCGCTCTTTTCGGCTTCGGTGAACGGCGTCCGCGGCCCGGCGATCACCAGCAAGTCGCAGTCAGCCGGGACCGAGCCCGAAAGCAGGGTGGTCTTGGCGACGTCGAGGTTGTCGCGCTTGAGCAGCTCCTTGAGCTGCGACATCCCGTCCTCGGCGGCGCTGTCAGGGTCGTGCTCCCCGTGGCCGGTCACGAAGTAGACCTTTGGCACCTTCGGGGACACCACGCCCAGGATGGCCGATGTGAACTGCTCCTCACCCTTGAACCCCTTGAGCTTCGGGGGCTGGCCCATCTGCATTCCGGAGTAGTCGTAGTCGGCGAGCTGGTCCGAGGTGACGTACTTCTTCCGGCTCTCGGCCGCGAAGACCACCGTGTTGGCGGCCGAGACCCCGAACTCCTGGGCCAACTGTTTGGTGCGCAGCGGGTCGCGCTCCGGGTCGATGAACTCGACCTTGAGCTTGGGGCAAACAGCCTCATACCTTGAGAGAAGCTCCTTCGTCTCGGTAAACAGGGGCGTTGTCGGGGTCATCAGCACGACGACCCGCACCTCGTCCTTGATCCCCTTCAAGACATTCTTGGTCTTGTCGGACAGCGAGTAGATCTTGGAGGATGTCCAGTCAGCGCGGACGTAGTGGCGGTAGGAGAGCCAGGTCACCATGCCCGCCAGCGCGACCGCCAGGATGATGCCAGCGGTGGCGCTCGAAGCGACGGCGATTCTGTCCTTGCGCACGGCTCACCTCCCCTTGCTCGCTTCCAGCGCCTTGGTGGCGAGGAAGAGGAACAGCCCGGCGAGGCTCACCGGGTACACCACGTGGCGGGTGTCCACGATGCCACGCGCGAAGTCGTCCATGTTGTTCCACAGGTTCATGTAGCCGAGGATGCCCTTGAGCGCCGTCCCGGTGACGAGGTTCTCGACCAGCCCGAGGGAGAACACCACTACCAGGACTGCAAACGCCAGAACCGCGGCGATGATCTGGCTGCGGACCAGCGCCGACGTCAAGAGACCGATGGAGAGGAACAGCATCCCCAGGAGGGCAATACCCAGGTAGCCGCTGACGACGGGGCCGTAGTCGAGCTTGGCGTGGCTTGCCAGAATCGCCACGTAGACCAGCGTCGGCGCCCAGAGGAAGAGGTAGAAGACGAGCGCCGCAAGGAACTTCCCGATCACCACCTGGCCCTCGCTGACGGGCGACGTGAGCAGTACCTCCAGCGTGCCGGTCCGACGCTCCTCGGCCAGCAAGCGCATCGTGATCACCGGGACGACGAAGAGCAGGAAGAGCCAGAAGAAGATGGTGCCACCGAAGATCAGCTTCAAAGGGGCCATCGCCTGGGTGCGCGGGTCGTTGAGGTAGGCCACGATGAGGTAGAACACGTAGCCGTTGATGAACAGGAATGCGGTGAGCACGACGTAGGCGAGCGGCGACGAGAAGTACGCCAGAAGCTCGCGGTGGACGAGCGCGAGAAGCTTACGCATTGGCCACCTCCTCAGTCGGAGTTTCCTGTTCCGCGGCAACATCGCGGGTCGTCAGGCGCAGGAAGATGTCCTCCAGCGACGGCATCGTCTGCGTGAGCTCCAGCAGCACCCACCCCTTCGCCACGGCCAGGGCGAACACCTCACGCCGCAGATCGGCGCCACCGTCCACGGCGACGAGGTAGCGCCCGTTTCCCTCGCTACGCACGTCGCTCGCGCCGCGCAGCGTCTCGAGGCCCAACCGGGCCTCGGCCTCTGGGGCCTCGAGCTGCACCTTCAGCTCCGCGGTGCCCGCCAGGCCGCTGCGCAGGTGGTCGGGCGTTCCGTCGGCGACGATCTTGCCGTCATCGATGATCAGCACCCTCCGGCAGATCTGCTCGACCTCGGGCAGGATGTGAGTCGAGAGAATCACCGTGTGGTCGCGTCCGAGCTCGGTGATCAGCTCGCGGATCTTGACGATCTGCCGCGGGTCCAATCCCACCGTGGGCTCGTCCAGGATCAGCACCGGTGGGCGGTGGATGAGCGCCCCGGCGAGACCCACGCGCTGGCGGTACCCCTTGGAGAGGGTGCCGACCAACTGCCTGCGGACGTCGCCGACCATGCAGCGCTCGCTGACCGAATCCACCCGCTCCCGAATCTGGGCACGGGGCACGCCCTCGACCGCAGCTCGGTAGCGCAGGTACTCCTCGACCCGCATCTCGGGATAGAGCGCCACGTTCTCGGGCATGTACCCGATGCGCGCGCGCACGGCCAGCGGGTTGCGCTCGACTTCGAGCCCGCCGACCCGGACCCTCCCCGAGGTGGCCGTCAGGTACCCGGTGATCATCCGCATCGTCGTCGTCTTGCCGGCCCCGTTCGGGCCAAGGAACCCCAGCACCTCACCCTCCGGGACGAAGAACGACACGTTGTCCACCACGTCCTTGTCCACGAAGCGCTTCGTCAGACCCTCGACCTCGATCACACGTCACCTCCGAATGCGCACGGGCGGGCCAGGACCCCGGCTCGCCCGGGTCCGGCCGCCGCGGGACTGTCCCCGCTGCGGCGGACCCTAAGCAATTGGCCTGCCAATTTACACCATGGACTGAGACGCACGCCAGATCTGTGCCCGCCGCCGTGGCGCGCCAAGTTGACGTTTTGTTGTCACTCCGTGGGGCTTATTGCCGGTCCCGGGGTGGCTGGGCTTCCTTTTCCACTGCATAGAGGGTTTTCTTTGCCCCGCGGGCTGAGCAGTCGCTCGGGCTGCGCTTGCCCCGCTCGCGGCGCGCCAGACCGCCTCCGCGTGCGACCGAGCAGGGACAGCCCCGGTGTGCGGCGCCTCGCTGTTCCGCCCTCAGATGAGACGCTCAGTCGGGGCCAGCGACTCCACCCGCCGCGGCCGGCCGCTCGGAACCCGCACGCTTCGGCGCCATGGCCGTTCCGCCCACGGGGCGGATTGCAAGCCCAACCCTCCCGAGCGCGGCGGGATGGACCGTGCCGGGCCGTTTGCTAGAATCGGCGAAAGTGGTCGTGGGGTCGCCCCGGCGAACGGGCGGGTGGGGGGTATGCAATCCGCCCCGCGGGCGCCAACGGAGCCATGTCGCCCGGAGCGTGCGGGCCCCGCGCGCGGACCGGCGCCGTGGGGTGTCGGTGACGCGGTCAAACTTGCGGATGACCGAGGGGCCCCGGTAGGGTCGGGCTGCTGGGTCGCGGCGAAGGAGGGTCGGAGCGCGGCGAGCGTGGCGAGCAAGCGACGAGGGCTCATAGCCCGTCGGGCAAAAGAAAAGCCGTCACGCAGTGACAACGAAAAAGTGAGGTCCGAGACCCGCGGGCGAAACGACAAGGCCACGTTGTGGCAACAATCGAAAGAGGACCGAGTGATGGGGTACGGGGGGCCGGGGGCTCCCGAAATCAACGGTTCATCAACATGAGCATGATGGCCTTCTGGACGTGGAGGCGGTTCTCCGCCTCGTCGAAGATCACCGACCAGCTACCGTCGGCCACGTCCGCGTGCACCTCCTCGCCGCGGTGGCACGGCAGGCAGTGCATGAAGATCGCGTCCCTGTCGGCGGTCTCCATAAGCTCCGGCGTGACCTGGTAGCCGGCAAACGCCTTGCGCCGCGCCTCGGCCTCGGCTTCCTGCCCCATCGAGGCGAAAACGTCTGTGTAGACCACGTGGGCGCCCCGGATGGCGTCCTCGGGCCTGGCAAGGATTTCGAGGGTCGTGCCGGCGGCGGCGGCGTCCTGAGTTGCGGCCGCGACGACCTCCGCCTTCGGCCGGTACCGGTCGGGCGTGGCCACACGCACGCTCATGCCGACCTTGGGCCCGCCGAACATCAGCGAGTGGCACATGTTGTTGCCGTCGCCGACGTAGGCGAGCGTGAGCCCCTTGGTGTTGCTGAACCTCTCGCGGGCCGTGAAGTAATCGGTAAGGGCCTGGCACGGGTGGAGGAGGTCTGTGAGACCGTTAATGACCGGCACGGTGGCGTGTTTTGCGAGCTCCGTCACGGTCTCGTGGGCGAAGGTGCGCGCCATGATCCCGCTGACGTAGCGCGAGAGCACCTTGGCGGTGTCGTGGATCGTCTCGCCCCGGCCGATCTGGATGTCCCGGCTGGAGAGGAAACTCGCCAGGCCCCCGAGCTGGTACATCCCGACCTCGAAGGAGACGCGGGTGCGGGTCGAGGACTTCTCGAAGATCATCGCCAGTGTCTGGCCCGCGAGCGCGGTGCGGTAGCGGTCCGCGCGGGCCTTGACGTTGGCGGCCAGCTGGAACAGGGCTTCCACCTCCTCGGCGGTGAGGTCGTGGATGGAGATCAGGTCCTTGTGCCTCTGCCAGGGGTTGGGAAACATTCAGCCCTCCTTGCCTTCGGCGACGATGTAGGTGCCCGACGTGCGCGCCAGCACGTCCTTCAGGTGCTCGGCGTCGGTGATAAGGACCTCCTTGCCACCCTTGTCCACCCGCGGCGGGGAGTGCCCGCATAGAGAGCGGTGATTGTGTGCAACGGTCAGGGAGAAGTCAAGGCAGCGCCCACGCGGTTTGAGGCTCGGTCCGGCCGGCCGCCCCGTGGAGCGGCGGCGGACACCTCGCGCGATTTCGCGCCCGGCACCGATGCTCACAGGCGCCGGTGGATCCCGGAGCGCCTCTCGAAAAAGCGCGCCCGATCGCGGCTAGCCGCGCCGCAGAAGAACGAAGCCGACACCTGCCAGGAGAGCTGCCAGTGCCGCCAGACCGACGAGGCCGAGCATGGGGATGGCGTAGGTAAACGGCGCGTTGTCCACGCGGAGGTACGCGGTGCCGCTGGTGAACCCCGTCGCCTCGGCGATCACCCTGATGTTGATCGAGTGCGCGCCCGCCGCAAGGGGGAACTGCCCCCAGCTCCACGTCCCCGATTGGAAGGTCACGTTGGGGTCGGTCTGGCGAAGGCCGTCGTTAAACGGCACCGAGGTCGTTCCGATCAACGTCGCGCCGTCCCGCACCTCGAACCGGTCACCGTCGATTAACGCGTCGGCGACCGAGAGGTACCCGGCTTGGGCGAGCGTGAAGGTGAACGGGTTGTCGCTCGAGTCCACCGGCGCGGCCCCGCTCCAGTTGAATGCCTGCCATCCGCTCCCGACCGTGATGGCGTACATCTTGTGAGCCTGCATGCCCGGCCTGGGCGGGAGCCCGTTGAGGTTTGCGGCAAGTGCGAGACCGCCGGCAAGGGCCAGCAGCACCAGCGCCGCCGCGACTACGTAGCGCGGACGAACTCGTCTCATGTCCCTCCTCCTCCTCGAGAAATGCACAAAAATGTCAGGGTCTCCTCAACTTTGAATGCACCCTGAAATCTACCCGCGATTGTCGATTTTTCGCGGGAACTGTCAAGTGCCCAGGCCCGGGGCCGCGAGACGCCCCGTCGCCAGCGTGTTGGGAGTGGGGCACCGGCGTGTCAGAATGTCGTCATGCACGAGTTCGTCCACCCGCTCACAAGCCGTTACGCCTCGCGGGCGATGCAACACCTGTTCTCGCCCGCCGTCAGGCTCGGCCTCTGGCGTCGCCTCTGGCTGGAGCTGATGCGTGCCGAGCGCGACCTCGGGGTGGAGATCCCGGCCGAAGCGATCACCCAGCTCGAGGCCCACCTCGAGCCGACGGAGGAGGAAGTCGCCCGCGCGGCGGAGATCGAGCGCGAGACCCGCCACGACGTGATGGCGCACATCCGCGCGCTCGCCGAGGTGGCCCCGGCCGCCGGACCTTTCCTACACCTGGGCGCGACCTCGTGCTACGTCACCGACAACGCGGACCTCGTCGTGCTGCGCCGGGGGGCGGACCTCCTGGTCGAGCGCGCCGCGGGTGTCGTGGCGGGCCTCGCCGCCTTCGCCCGCACCCACCGCGACCTACCCTGCCTCGGCCACACACATTTCCAGCCCGCGCAGCCGACCACGGTCGGAAAGCGCGCCTGCCTGTGGGTCGCGGATCTGCTGGGCGATCTCGAGCGGCTGGAGTTCGAGCGCTCGCGCCTCCTGCTGCGAGGCGCCAAGGGCACCACGGGTACCCAGGCCTCGTTCCTGCAGCTGCTCGGGGACGGCGAGAAGGTCAGGGAGCTCGACCGCCGCATCGCCCACGCCCTCGGCTTCGCCGGCACCTACCCCGTGACCGGTCAGACCTCCCCGCGCAAGGCCGAGTTCTACCTGCTCGCCTGCCTGTCCGGCATCGCCCAGTCGGCCCACAGGTTCGCCACCGACGTGAGGCTGCTTGCGGGCCTCAAGGAGCTCGACGAGCCGGCGGGCGAGGGCCAGGTGGGCTCGTCGGCGATGCCGTACAAGCGAAACCCGATGCGCTGCGAGCGCATGACCGCGCTGGCGCGCTACCTGATCTCGCTCGAGCCCAACGCCGCCTGGACCGCCGCCTCCCAGTGGCTGGAGCGCACCCTGGACGATTCCGCCAACCGCCGGCTGGTCCTGCCGGAGGCGTTCCTGACCGCCGACGCGATCCTCCTGCTCTGGCGCCCGGTCGCTGCAGGGCTCGAGGTCCACCCGGCGATGGTGCGGCGCAACCTCGAAGAGGAGCTGCCGTTCATGGCCAGCGAGGAGATCCTGCTGGCCGCCGCGGCGCGCGGCGGCGACCGCCAGAAGCTCCACGAGAAGCTGCGCGTGCTCTCCCGTGAGGCGGCGCGCCGCGTCAAGGACGGGGGGGAGCGCAACCCGTTGCTGGAGCTGGTGGCCGCCGAGAAGGCCTTCGGCCTCGACCGCGCGCGGCTCGCCGAGCTGCTCGAAGGTCGGCGCTTCGTGGGCCGGGCGCCGGAACAGGTAGACGAGTTCCTCGGCGGCACCGTGGAGCCGTGGCTTGCCGTTCACCCGCGAGGCGGAAGCGACGAGGAGCCGCAGGTGTGAGAGACCGGGGTCCGAGGCTCGGGATTCGGGGTTCGAAGGCGGCACCAATAATCCTGTCCGCCGGGGCGACGATGGCCGTGCTTGCGCTCCTCGCCGCTGGGTGTGCGACCACCGCGAAGCCACGGCCTCGTACGGTGGGACAACCCGCGGCTGCTGGGGTCAACATCGAGGAGGGGCTGGCTTCCTGGTACGGGGAGCCCTACCACGGGCGCGCGACCGCCTCCGGCACACGCTACGACATGTGGGGGATGACCGCGGCGCACCGAACCCTCCCTTTCGGGACGCGGGTGCACGTGCGCAACCTGGACAACGGGCGCGAGGCCGACGTCACGATCAACGACCGGGGCCCGTTCGTCGCCGGTCGGATTCTGGATCTCTCCCGCGGCGCGGCCGAGGCGCTCGAAGCGATCGGCCCTGGCGTCATCCCGGTCCGGCTCGAGGTCGGCACGCTGGGAGATGGGATGCCCGACGAGCCATGCTGGGAGGTCCAGGTGGGTGCGTTCGCGCGCGAGGAGAACGCCGTTCGCGCCCGGGCCACCCTCGAAGGCAAGGGGTTCTCGGTGCGCTTCGCCCCGGCCGGCGGCGGCCTTACCCGCGTGCGGGCGACCGGTCTCGAGGGGCGGAAGAAGGCGCTGGGGATCGCTCAGTCGCTGGCAGTGGAGTACCCGGGGGCGGTGGCGGTGCCGTGCGGTGGGGGATGGTGAGGCCGCAGGCGCTCCCGGTCGCCGGGCCGTTGCAGGAGCAGGGTCGCTCGCGCACGGGGATCGGTGAGGGCGGTGACTGCAGGCATGCTGGCTTATAGTTCCGCAATTCACCGCGCTTGCGATTCTGGATAGCGTATCAAACCGGCCGGCCAAAGATCTTCCTGTGAGTGCCCGGGGCCGGCACGTCGTGGTGCGGCTGCCTTCGATGTCGGATGGCATACCCGCTCCCGGGCAGGCTGAGGCCCGCTTGCACCTGCGAGGTAGAATGTGTCCATGCCAGAGCTGCGGTGGGTCGAGGGCGATGTGCCGCACCGCCTGCGTCTTGACGCGTCACCCAGCGGGGTCGGCCGGGCCTCCGACAACAGGCTGGTGCTGAAGGACTTCTCGGTTTCCCGTCATCACGCCCGGCTGGAGCGGCGGGGAGACATGTGGTGGGTGGTGGATCTCGGTTCAACCAACGGCGTCAAGGTCAACGCGCGTTACGTGACGGACGCGATGCTGTCCGACGGTGACGAGCTCCAGGTCGGCAACTTCAGCCTTTCCTACCACAGCGGCGAATCCTCCGCCGGGCTCTCCGTCAGCTCTTCCACCTTCCTGCGCACCCTCGAGGAGTTCCGTGAGGACTTTCGCATCGAGAAGGAACCCAGCAAGAAGGGCGTCCAGAGCACCGCCTCTACCCCGCGCGAGCGCGTGCTGGAGGCTCTCGCCCAGGTCGCTCGAACACTCCTGGAGGTGGAGGAGCTCGAACCGGTGCTGGACAAGGTGATGGAGGCGGTGTTCGAGCAGCTCCCGGCCGAGCGCGCCTACATCCTGCTCTTCTCCCCCGAAGGCCAGGCGGAGCTGCGCATCGCCCGCTCCCGGGGCGGGGCGCCGCTCGCCGAGGCGCCGGTCTCGCAGACCATCCTCGACCTAGTGAGTCGGCAGAAGGTGGCCGTGCTCACCTCCGACGCACAGGCCGACGAGCGCTTCGCGGCGGGGCTTTCCGTGCGCCTGCACCAGATCCGCTCGGCGATGTGCGCCCCCCTGTGGCATCGCGACGCCGTGATCGGGGTGCTCTTCGTCGACACGCCGCTCGCGACGGGTTGTTTCACAGCCGAGCACCTCGACCTGCTCACCGCCCTCGCCAACTACGCCGCCGTTGCCATCGACCGCGCCCGCCTCAACGACCACATCCGCGAGGCACGGCGGGTCCGCGAGCGGCTGGAGCGCTACCACTCCCCCGCCGTCGTGGAGGCGATCGTGGGCCGCCACCGCCCGACTGGCGACGGGGACCGGCACGAGACCCGCGAGGTCTCGGTCCTGTTCGCCGATCTAGTCGGCTTCTCCGCCCGCTGCGAGACCATGGAGCCGCAGGAGGTCGCACGCTTCCTGGCGGAGTTCTTCACCCTCGCCTCCGACTCGGTGTTCGAGTTCGGCGGAACGCTGGACAAGTTCATCGGCGACGCGGCCATGGCGTTTTTCGGTGCACCGCTCGAGCAACCGGACCATGCGGAGCGCGCGGTGCTGGCGGCGCTGGCGCTGCGCCGCCGCCTCAAGGCCTGGAATCACGAGCGCGAGCTTGCGGGCCTCGACGTCGTCGAGGTGCGCATGGCGGTGAACTCGGGTCTGGTGGTCGTGGGCGAGATCGGCTCCTCCAACCGCGTGGACTACACCGTGCTCGGAAACACCGTCAACGTGGCGGCCCGCCTTGAGGAGACGGTGGCGGAGCCTGGGCAGATCGTGATCGGCGCCGCCACGCAGAGGGCGGTGGCCCACCTCTTTCCCACCGAGCATCTGGGCAATGTCCTACTGCGCGGCCTGCAGGGCAAGCTCCCGGTGTTCCGGCTGCTCACCGAGGAGATCACCGGCCCGGGCGACTGATGGTCCTGCAGCGTCTCGTCTTCGTCACCTCGAGCACCGGCAAGCACCGCGAGGCCCAACAGATCCTGGGCTTCCCGCTGCAGCGCGAGGACATGGACCTGCTGGAGCCGCAGGGGCTTGACGTCGTGGCGGTGGCGCGCGAGAAGTCGCGGACCGCCCAGCGGCAGCTCGGATGCCCGGTCCTGGTCGAGGACACCTCCCTGGAACTCTCCGCGCTGGGCGGCTTCCCTGGACCGCTTGTCCGCTGGCTGCTGCAGGCCGCTGGGCCGGAGGCCATTGCGCGTATCCTCGACCCGTTCCCCGACCGCACCGCGACCGCGCGCTGCGCGGCGCTGGTCTGGGACGGGCAGCACGAGTGGCTCGGGCTTGGCGAGGTCCGCGGCACAATCGCGACCAAGGCCCGCGGCGCTGGGGGCTTCGGATGGGACGTGGTGTTCGCCCCCGAATGGGGGGGCGGCCGCACGTACGCGGAGCTCTCCCCGGACGAGAAGAATATCCGCTCGCATCGCGCGCTTGCGCTCGCCGCGCTGAAGCGCTCGTTGGACTCCTCCTCTTTCTCTATCACTGCGTGACGTTTCTTCTTGCCCCACGGGTGCACGGCCGCTTTTCTTTCGGCGATTATGCTTAATTTGACACTAATCTTCAGCCTATTTCTCCTCGGTCTTAGCCTAGTTGGCCCTGCTGGCTCCGAAATCAACAAGCATAAGTGTCGGGGGTGGGTAGTCCTTTCCAACCTCGAGGAGATAGTCGCCGCCCGGAGCAGACTGACGAAGCAAGTAGACGAATTGAGTGATCCCGGGCTTGTCGGAAGATGGGAGTTCGTACGCTACCGTTCCTATGACATCCGCTACGAATCTATTGAGTTTGGAGAACTCGGGATCTTCTCGAATGGCGCTTTCCAACTCGCGGCGCCCCGTGTTGCTTACCATTTCGACAATGACAGATTCGCTAGGGAACAACATCGTCCCGGGCGTCTTCGAGCGAGAGGGCTCACTTGCGATCATTTTAGATTGATGTTCCAACTCAGCGGTAACTTCTTTTCCGTGTTTCGATGGGATCAATTCCACAATCCATCGCACGTTTCGCGCAACCGTATGGCCGACGTTCGTGAATGTGAGCCGAGTAGACAGCTCAACTCGATGCGATTCGAGGGGGACATTGGGGTCATCGAAGAACCTGAGCCCAGGAGAGTCAACATGCACTTTAATCCATGCGCGATCCATGGCCTCAAACTGGCGTTGCGCGGTCTCGGCTGTTTTACGCATGAGCCCGACTTGGCGCCATTGAAGGATCAGGTACACGTTGAAGGCGATGAAGTTCAAAGCAAGCAGAATTACGGTTGCACACTCGTAACGATTCATCGGGCGGCCTCCGTTGCGCTTGGGCTTCTTTGTTGGCTTGTGGCCCTTCTCTTGTGGTGCAGGGGGTTTGCGATCATCTTGGATGGGAACGACCCGACGTGGGGAATCGTTCAAGTGTTCATCTCCGCCGCCCTGATGCTAGCTGGTGCGAATTTCATCGTCCCGTGAGGTGTCATCTTCTTGTTCGGCGCCTGTTCTGCTCGCGAGTATACCTCGCATGGCGGCGTCAAACTCCAGCGGATGCAGACTCACCGGCCGAAGCCGCTCCTTCGGGCGCTTCGGCTTGGGCTTCTTGGTCGGCTTCTTTTGGGCGCCGGTGCCCATCACGACCCCGCCACGACGAGAGCGAACATGTTGCCTTCCTTCCTGTTGTTGTACCGGAACGAAAACTCGTTGAGGTACAGGGGCAAGTAGTCGCGGGAGACTTTGTGGAACGTCCCCACGATCCCGCGCTTGAGCTGAGACCAAAAGCTGTCAATGTTGGCCGTGTGGATGTTGCCCCGGACGTACTGTTTTCGCCCGTGGTTGACGGAGGCATGTGGAAATCCGATCCGCTTGTAATTCTCGTGTTCGTCGGTGGCTACCAGCCTAACCTTCTCGGAGACGGCGGAGCGGACGAAGCCGACCATCGTTTCTTCCTTGGTGTTCTCGATCACTTGGGCAACGACGTTGCCCTTGCGAGCAATGGCACCGATTACGATGGTCTTGCCGGCAGTCCCGCGTCCGCCTTCGTACTTCCGCTTGCCACCACCGACGCCACCCCCATGCCGATTCTTGGCCTTTCCGCCGATGTACGTCTCGTCAATCTCGACCACGCCGGCCAACTTCTTGAACTCGGGGCTCTGCATCGCGGCCCGGATGCGGTGGCACATGTACCACGCCGTGCGGTAGGAGCCAGCGCCGATCATCCGTTGGACCTGGAGGGCGCTGATTCCCTTTTTGCTCTGGCACATGAGGTAGATCACCTGGAACCACGTGCGGAGGTCAACGTTGGTGTTCTCGAAGATCGTGCCGACGAGCGGAGAGAACCGATAGGCTTTGGGCGAGCACTTCTTGCAAACCCAGTTCCAAGGACGAGTTAGGCGGTACACCCGCTCGTTCCCGCAACGGGGGCAGCGGACGCCGTTCGGCCACCGCATCTCCACAAGGTACTCGCGGCAGGAATCCTCGGTGGGGAACCGTTCCATGAGTTCGGTCAAGGTCATCATACCTACAATATAAGCCCTAAAAGGCTTGGTGTCAAGTGTAGCATAATCGCCTTTGTTTTGCCCGTGCCGCGGGTGGCTGGGTGCGGCCTTGTGCACCCCCGCGCACTGCAGCCGCACACTCCTTCGCCCGCGACCGGAAAGCGCGATCCGCGTCGTGGCCCCTCGGCATTCGCACAAAGCCGCGCCGCCGTCTCCCCAACGCGACTCGCGCGTCCGGTGCCTGCGGGCTCCGGAGAGATCGGCCACCCGCGGCACCGGCGGATTGAAACCCCCCTCCCAAGGTGCACCGCACCTTCGGCAGAGCCGCTGGCTTTCGGGTGGGGGCATCCAATCCGCCCGGCGGGTGCCAGCGGCGATGCCTCCGGAGGCTGCGGTCCACCGAGCGGGCGGCCCGCGGTGGGGTATCGCTGGCGTGGCTTCGTACGAACAGCGAGGGGCCCCACCGCGGGACGTCCCTGCTCGGTCGCAGCCGGAGGAGTCTTGGCGCGCTGCGAGCGGGGGCGAGCAAGCGCCGAGCGGCCGCGCACCCGTCGGGCAACAAAAGAGCCTCACGCAGTGAAAGAGAAGCTGCTCCAAGCCCGCGGGGCAAAAGCAAAGCCGTCACGCAGTGAAGAACAACACAAGCATTGCGGGTCGACGCCGGGTCGCGAGGTTTGCCTCAGAGGATGGTGTGTCGCGGTGCGGGGGGCTTTCCGGCGGCGAGCAGGCGCGCATCCTCCTGGAGCATTGGCCAGAGCTCGCGGGCTGCGCGCCCGAGGGCGTCGAGCCCGCCCTCGTTGCGGACAACGTAGTCCGCGACCGCCTCGCGGGCCGCGTCGTCGAGCTGGGCAGCCACCACCTGAGCGAACCGGTTCGCGGTCCAGCCGGCAGAGAGCGCCCGTGCCCGCCGCACCTCATACGGCGCCCTCACCACCACGAGCCGGTCCTGGTCGCGGTAGGCCCCGGTCTCCACCAGCAGCGCCGCCTCGACAACCGCGACCCCCGGCAGCGCCGAAGCGTGAGCGAGCGCGGAGAACCACCCCTCGACGGCCTTCCGGACCAGCGGATGCACTGCCTCCTCGAGCCTGCGCCGCGCCGCCGGGTCGGTCAGCACCAGACGGGCGAGCGCACTGCGGTCGACGCTGAGGTCGCCGGCGAGCGCCCCCGGCCCAAAGAGCTCCTGCACGACAAGCGCCCCCGGCCGGCCCGGCTGATACAGCTCCCCGACCATGACGTCAGCGTCGCAGACTGCCGCGCCGAGACCGCCGAGCAGACCGGCCAGCGTGCTCTTGCCGCTCGCCACACCGCCGGTCAACCCGACCCGCAGCACGTCACAACCCTCTGCGCCGCGTCGCCGCCATGACCGTGTTCTTGAGGAGACCAGCGATGGTGAGCGGGCCGACTCCCCCGGGAACCGGGGTTATCGCGGAGGCGACCTCACGTACCGCCGTGAAGTCCACGTCCCCGACAAGCGTGTACCCCTTCTTCGCCAGCTGCGCCCGTCGTTCCTCGTCCCCGGGAAGCAGGCGCGCCAGCAGCTCGGGGTCCTCGACGCGGTTCACGCCCACGTCTACGACCACCGCCCCGGGCTTCACAAAGTCCGCGGTCACCAGCGCTGGCTTGCCCGCCGCCGCGATCAGCACATCCGCCTCCCGGCACACCGACGCCAGCTCCCGGGTGCGCGTGTGGCACATGGTGACCGTGGCATGGCGGGCCAGCAGCAACGCCGCCATCGGCTTTCCGACGATCTCCGACCGCCCGAGGACGACCGCACGGCACCCCAGGAGGGCAACCCCGGCCGCGTCCAGCAACTCGAGAACCCCGCCCGGTGTACACGGCACGAACGCCGGCCGCCCCTGGTGGAGCAACCCCACGTTGGCGGGGTGAAGACCGTCCACGTCCTTGGCCGGGTCGATGAGGTCGAGGAATTCCCGGCCGTCGAGCGGTTTCGGCAGTGGCAACTGGAGCAGGATCCCATCCACGTCGGGGTTGGAGTTGAGCCCGGCGATGAGCGCCGAAAGCTCGTCTCCGGAGGTCGCAGCCGGGAGGTGGTGCGTCGCCGAGCGGATGCCGACCTGCGCACAGGCCTTGGCCTTGGAGCCGACGTACGCCCGGGAGGCCGGATCGTCCCCCACCAGGATCACCTCCAGACGCGGCACCACGCCGCGTGCTGCAAGCTCCCGAACCCGAGCGGCCACGCGCTCGCGCATCGCCGACGCCACCGCCGCTCCGTCGAGGATCCTGGCCGTCACCCTTCCCCCCGCCGCGCCACCGTGAGCGCCGCGATGCCGCCCGAGAGGTTGCTGCTCTCGAGCACCGAAAACCCCACCCCCGCGAGCACACCGGCCATCTCCGCCCGATCCGGGAAGCTGTTCACCGAGGCTGGGAGGTAGGCGTAGGCGCCGCCGTCGGGGGAGATCGCGCTGCCCAGCGGCGTGACGACGAGGCGGTTCCACAAGCCGATGGCGGCCGCAACCGCGCGCCACCTCGGGCGGTGCAGCTCCAGGATCGCCAGGACGCCGGACGGGGCGAGCACCCGCCGGATCTCACGGAAGCCCGCGGCGAGGTCCGAGAAGTTTCTCACCCCGAACGCGATGGCCACCGCCGCGAAGCAGCCGTTTGCGAACGGCAGCGCCAGCGCGTCGGCAGCCGTCCAGCCCACCGCACGCCGCCTTCGCAGCGCCTTGCGCTCCGCAAGCGCCAGCATCTCCAGGCAGAAGTCGCCACCCACCACCGACCGGTCGCGGACCGCCAGCGCCACGTCCCCGGTCCCGGTGGCGAGGTCGAGCACCCTGCCATCCGGAGCGCGCGAAAGCGCCGCGACGAGCTTCTTCCGCCACCCCACGTCGCGGCGCAGGGAGAGCAGGTGGTTGAGGAGGTCGTAGCGCGGTGCGATCTCGCCAAACATCTCACGAATCGCCTCCGGCTCGCGGGCAAGGCGCTCGTCCATTGCGGTGAAGGTAGCACGTGCCCTGAGGCACCCTCAAGGCGGACCGGAGCCAGCGACCTCTGCGGCGAGGTCGTGGATCACCACGAAGCGGGACGTCGCGAGCTCCTCCCGCCCGCGCTGCGCAAGCTCCCTGCACTCCTCGAGCGGGCGGGCTCCGCCGGTGGGGAAGCCGAAGCAGGCGCCCTGCGTCGGAACGCTGCGACCGGAGGCGACGAAGATCCGGTCGCCGCCCGCAGCCGTCCCATCGTTGCAGACGGCGAAGCCTCCGCGACCCGGTTCCAGCGGCGAGCCGATGAAGCTGCGCGGCGCTTCGACGCCCAGCAGGGCCAGCAGAGTCGGTGCGACGTCCACGTGCCCGCCGACCACCGGCACCTCGCCGGCGAGCCTGCCGCCAGGCACCAGTACGAAGAACGGAACTCGCCGAAGCTTTGCCTCGGCGGACGGATCCCCGGCATCCAGGCCGGCGAAGGCCAGCACGCGCGGGTCCGGCCCGAGGCCGGACTCATGGTCGCCGTAGAGCGCCACGACCGTGTCGGCGAGCACGCCGGCGCGCTCCAGCTCCGCGACGAACCTCGCCAGAGAGGCATCGAAGTAATGCATGGCATGGATGTAGTTGCCAAGGGGCGCGCCGTTTGCCTCCCCGACGTCCAGGACCTTGTGCCGGTCGGGGAAGAGGTCGAAGGGGTGGTGCAGGCCGAGGGTGATGAGGAAAGCGAAGTATGGGTGCGACAACGCGCGCAACGGCTCCGCCATACGGGAGAAGAACACCTCGTCGGCGAGCCCCCAGCCGATCACCTCGCCAGGCCCCAATTCGGGGGCGAAGATCATCCGCTGGAAGCCGTAGCGGGGGTGGAGCACGCCGCGGTTCCAGAAACCGCGCTCGAAAGGATGGGCGGACACCGTCGTGTAGCCGTTACGGCTCAGCACCGCGGGCAAGGCGACGAAGCCGTTGTCCGGCCGCCGGAACGCCACCGCACCTCGGTCCAGCGGAAGCAGCGAGTTGAGCACCGCGAACTCGGCGTCGGAGCTGCGCCCCTGGCCGGTCTCGTCGAACACCAGCGGGAAATACAGAGCCCGGGAGCGTAGCGCGTTCAGAAACGGCGTGATCTCGATGCCCCCGACGCGCGCCCCCACCACCCACTGCTGCAGCGACTCCACCTGGATGAGGATGAGGTTTGCTCCCTTGGCGGCACCGAAACCGGCCGGTGGCGCCAGCGAGCCGGAGTGCCGCGCGAAGAACTCCTCCACCCGGCGGCGCTCCGCAGGCTCGGGGGCGTTGCGGCCGGCCCATTCGCGCGCGGTGCGCGCCAGGTCGAACAGGTGCACGTTGATGAGCCCCCACCGGCCGGCCAGCGCCTGCTGAGAGAACAGCTGGTCGGCGGTTGCGGGGTCGCGCATCCCATCCCGCAGCGCGCGCAGCGACGGAACCGCCGCCAGCACGCAGAGTGCCGCAACGCCGGCCGAGACCAACAGGCGCATCCGCCGGGCGGGCGCTCCCTCCCGCCGCCGGCGCGGCCAGAGCACCGCGAAGCCCAGCGCGCTCGCCGCGCCCGCGGCGAGCCAGGCGTCGGTGGGCCGCACGAGGGCCCACACGCTCCCCTCGACCTGGCCGAGCTGGCCAAAGGCCGCCAGCGCCACCAGCGGCACCACGGTGTCGAAGTAGCGCAGGTAGACGACGTCGGCCACGGCTACCAGGCTCGCGAGCGCCACGAGCCCACACCCTGCCCAGGCGCGCCAGCGTCCGGGCAGCACCGCCACCGGCAGCGCCACCAGCGCGGCCGCGGAGGCCGCCAGAACCCCGCCCCCGCGCCAGAGTTGCCTCCCCACGACCTCGGAGAACGTGACCGTCACCAGTCCGATCCCCGCCCAGCTCCAGAGCACCGGGACGGCCTCCACGAGCAGCCACACCCACGAACCCCGCTCCGGCCGCAGGCGGCGGGCTACAAGCGCGAGGGTCACGCCCGCAAGCCCGAAGCCGATCTGCAGGAGTGCGCACCGCCACAGCACGCGCAGCGCGACGCGCAGCGGCGCGCCGCCGGCGGGTGGGCCGTACCAGGCCACCTGCTCCCGCACCATCTCCCACTCCAGTAACCACCTGCCGCTGCTGCCCGGGGCGTTCACGCGCGCGGTGACCTCCACGGTCTCGCCGGGGCGCACCGGGGCCGCCAGCCGGGCCCGCATCCCGTCACGCTCGACCACCGTTCCGTCGGGGTGGAGCCAGTGGTACGACAGGTGATCGCCGGCCTCCTCGGACCAGGTGGCCGTGCCGACGTTGCGCAGCCGCAGCTTCACGTCCGTGTTGCGGTTCGCCCAGAGCACCCGCGGCGTCTCGTGGCCGAGAACCTGCCAGGCGAGTGGCTGCTCCGCTGTGGCTGCCCGCGTCGCGAAGGCAAGAAAGAGGACAAGCGACGCACGAGCAAAACGTCGAGGGAGGCTCACCGCCGCGATTCTAGCCCGCTCGGCTTCCCTCCAGGCCCCGGGAGCCCGGCGGGAGCTCCGGGAGAGTCAGCTCGAGGCGGGCTTTTGGCGGCGCCTGCCGCTGCACCGGGGCAGTGCCCAACCCGTGGTCGAAAACCATCTTGCCGCCCAGGTAGCCGTTGTAGCCCACCGCGCCCGCCGCCGCGGCGGCCGCTGCGAGGTAGACCCACGGGACGAGCCCCTTGAACCACCCCCGCCAGACGAGCACCAGGCGGGCAGCGGCCACCACGAGCAACGACCACATAGCGAGCTCACCGAGTTCCTCGTGTTGCGCGATCAGCGGTGCCACCGCGGCCGGTACTACGGCCTGGTCGTGGGCGGCCTGGCCAGAAAGCACCGCGGCCACTGCGCCCAGCGCCGCGAGGACCATCAGAAGTCCGGCCGACGTCTCCAGCCCCCGCGCCCGCGGGTGGCGCGCGAGGAGCTCGAGAAGGAGCGCCACCAGGCTCAAGGCGATTGGGAAGTGGATGATCGCCGGATGCAACGGGTCAGGCAGGAGACCCATCGTTACCCCCCAAGACCACGGTGCAGTCTATCCTCGACTGGCAGTAAGATACCAGCCGTGGACGTTTTCGTTCTCCTCGTGGTGTGCGGCTGTGCCGTTGTGGGGATGATCTGGGGGGCGGTGCGCATGGCCACGCTGGTGGCCTCGGTCGTGGCCGCAGTGCTGGCCGGGCGGTGGGCAGGCCCGGTGGCCGCCCAGCTGTTCGCGGGCGGGCCCGAGCCCACGAGTGGGGAGCGCCTGGCTGCCGTGGCGGTGGTGGCGATCCTCGCCGCGGTGCTGGTCTGGCTGGCCGGCCTTGGCCTCCGCCGCGGTGTGAAGGCGCTTCACCTGGGTTGGGCGGACCGGATCGCGGGCCTGGCCATCGGCGGTGCAGCCGCTGTCCTCATCCTCGCCATTCTCTTCGGCCTCGCGGCCCTGGGCGGGCACCCGCCGTCGACGCCGTGGGCGTCGAGGCTCTCGCAGGCGGGCCAGACGTTCCTCGCCGTTCAGAAAATCTCGGCCAAGAGCGCGATCCCGAGCAGCACGCCGAGCACCCCGACCAGGAGCGGCCAGCAACCCCACTGAGGCTGAAGGCGTCGGTCCAGCTCGGCCTCGAGGAGCTTCCGCAGCCCGTTCACCTGCTCCTTGGGGTCGCCCACCGCCGAAGCATACCTTGACAGGCGGGCCACCAGGCACCAGAATGTCGGTACCGTCCTACCACCTCCGAAACGGAGGTGATCCATGGTTGCCAAGGTCCATTCGGCCGTGCCACGCGGCGTGGAAGCGCTGCGAGTACAGGTGGAGGTGGACGCGCGGCCGGGCCTGCCGATGCTCTCCGTGGTGGGCCTGCCCGACCCGGCGGTGCGCGAGGCCCGCGAGCGGGTCCTCGCCGCGATCCGCCACCTCGGTTGTCAGCTCGACACCAAGAGCATCGTCGTGAACCTCTCCCCCGCCGAGGAGCGCAAGGAAGGGGCGCTCTTGGACCTGGCGATCGCGACCGGCGTGCTGATGGCGGCCGGGTTGATTCCGAACGGGACGCCCGAGGCGTGGCTGCTGGGGGAGCTCTCCCTGGATGGCACGCTGAGACCGGTGCGCGGGGTGCTTCCGATCGTGGAGGCGGCGACGGCGCACGGAGCCGCCGTCGTGCTGCCGCTCGAGAACCGCCGGGAGGCGGCCGTCGTGCACGGCGCACGTCTCCTCCCGGCCGTCTCGCTCTCCGAGGTGGTCCGGCATCTGCGGCACGAGCACGCTCTTCAGGAGGTTTCCGGCGGGGACGGCCACCTCGAGCGGGCACCCGACACCTCTCCCGCCGACCTTTCCGAGGTCGCCGGCCAGGAGCACGCCAAGCGCGCGCTCGAGATCGCCGCCGCCGGCGCCCATCACCTGCTCTTCCTGGGGCCTCCCGGGGCGGGGAAGACGATGTTGGCACAGCGCCTGCCGGGGATCCTGCCACCCCTGGACGAGGGGGAGGCGCTGGCCACCACCAAGGTCTACTCGGTGGCTCCCGGCGTGCCGCGCCCCCAGGGGCTGATCTCCCAGCGGCCGTTCCGCGCGCCGCACCACACGATCTCCGCCGCTGGCCTGGCCGGAGGTGGCGCCCAGCCGCGGCCGGGGGAGGTATCGCTGGCGCACAATGGGGTGCTCTTCCTCGACGAGATCACCGAGTTCCGCCGCGATGTCCTCGAGGTGCTCCGCCAGCCGATGGAGTCGGGAATGGTGGTTATCGCCCGGGCCGCCGGCTCGCTCACGTTCCCCGCCCGCTTCCAGCTCGCGGCCGCTGCCAACCCCTGTCCGTGCGGCCACCTCGGGGACCCGCGCCGGGAGTGCCGGTGCACGCCGCCGGAGGTACGGCGCTACCGCGCCCGTCTCTCGGGTCCGCTCCTGGACCGAATCGACCTCCAGCTCGAAGTCCCAGCGGTGCCGTACCGCGACCTGGCGCGGGGCGGAACCGGCGAGAGCTCCCAGGCGGTGGCGGAGCGCGTGGTCGCGGCCCGGGGCCGTCAGGCACGGCGGCTGGCGGGCAGCGGCCGGCACGCCAACGCCGAGCTCTCCCCGGTTGAGGTGCGGCGCTGGTGCGCCCCGGACGGCGAGGGCGAGCGCCTGCTGGAGCTGGCGATGGCCAAGCTTGCGCTGTCGGCACGGGCGGTCCACCGCATCCTGCGGGTGGCGCGCACGATCGCCGACCTGGAGGGCGCCGACCGGCTTGCCGCCCGTCACGTCGCGGAGGCCATCGCCTACCGCACGCTTGACCGGGTGTCCGGCTGACATGCGTCGGCACAAGGCGACGACGCCTGGGTGGGGGCGACGAAGCGAGCAGCGATTCATTCGCTGCGAGCGGTGGGGGTCCGGGGGGTCGAGAGCGTCCGGGTGGTCGGTGGAGTGGACGCGGGACCCCCCGCAACAAGGGACCAGCGATTCATTCGCTGCGAGCGGTGGGGGTCCGGGGGGTCGAGAGCGTCCGGGTGGTCGGTGGAGTGGACGCGGGACCCCCCGCAACAAGGGACCAGCGATTCATTCGCTGCGAGCGGTGGGGGTCCGGGGGGCAGAGGCGGCGGAGGTTTGTGTGGGGGGCCGCCGGCCCCCCGCGAACGGATCGAGCGATCGGCTACCGGAGCCTGGACCGCCTCGTCGCCGGGTAATGAGAGGAGCGCGGCCCTGCCCGCAGCAGGGTGGCCGCACCGCATGGACCAGCAAAGGAGCGTTGGGGAGGGGCCAGAGGGCCTTAAAATAGTTACGGATGCAGCCGAAACCCCCGGGGCCCGTCGAGCAGGCGCTGCAGCAGGGCGATGCGCGCCTCGCGTTCCTGACCCCGGCCGAGCGGGCCGGGCGCTGGCGCGAGCTGTTCGGCGAGGCCGCGCCGGCGGTCCCCCACCCCTACTGGCTCTACTCCGAGGCCGAGCAGTCGCCGCTCGTACTGGGCTACCCGCTGCGCGTCTCCGCAACCTGGGAGGCTTTTGGGCGCGAGCTGACCCGCCTCCTGGAGTCCGAGGCCTCCTACCGGCGCGCGCTGGCCCTCCACGAGGAGGTGAGCAAGGCCCCACTGGTGGAGCAGCGCAGAGTGCTCGTCGGAAAGATCGCGGAGGTCCTCGACAACGCCTACCTCCACGACTACGGGCAGCGGCTACCGGAGATCTTCCTCCTCATCCTCACCCGCGAGGTGTCCGAGCGGCTGCGCCCGGTGATACGTACGCTTGCGACCAACACGCCTGAGCTGGCGCCCAGGGTGGTGGACGAGATCCGCTATACCATCGCCCAGCGGCTGGCGGACGTCACGCACCGGGCCCGCACCCACGCCCTCGACCGTCTTCGCCGCGCCGAGGTACTTCAGCCCTCCGCCGCGTCCCGCGCTTTCGCGGACATGCTTCGGAACGACCTCCTCCCGTTCGCCGAGATCCGCTTCGGCGCCGAGCTCAAGGAGCTCAACTCCTTCCTCCAGGGGCACCTCCACCTGGACGCGGCCCGCTTCCAGGGCCTGTTCCGAACGACCACCGAGCAGGTCCAGGAGCTACAGGCGCTGGACCCGAACTTCAACCGGGTGCTGGCCTCGATGGACGCGGAGGCGCCCGGCCTCCCGGCCGACCGCGTGCTCTTCTCGCGGGCAGTCCTGGACCTCCTCGAAATCTGGCCGCACCCCAAGACCCCGAGCCTCTCCGCCGACCTGCGGCGGTTGCTTACCGACATCGCTCACCGGTGCAAGCGCTTCGAGGTAATCAGCACGCTGCGTGACCGCATCTTCCCGGTTTCCGAACGCGGGTTCCGGACGGTGACGCAGGTGCAGGGGCAGGTGGTGCAGCTCTCGAACTCGACCCGTCCTTTCGACTTCACCTCACCCGGCGTGCTCCCCTCGGTGGTCCGGCGCTACGGGCTGCTGTACGACCTGGTGGAGTTCACTCAGCTCATCGAGGAGCTCCGCCGGCGCGGACGCGGCACCGAGGAGCTTGCGATGCGGCAGATGGTGCGCTTCCTCGGTCGGGTGGACGAGATCAGGGAGCGCCACAGGCTCAGGTTCGAGAAGTTCCTGGGCGACGGTGCGTTCTACTCGGCGCGCAGCGCCCGCGGCATCTTCCTCGCTGCGGCGGAGCTGCGTCTCCTCTACGAGCGGCTGCGCAAGCAGGGCTTCCCCTTCGACCGTGGGCTGCGCCTCGCGATGAACGTGGGCACCTACCACTTGCTGCCGATGTTCTCGGCATCCGGGGACCGCTCGCACTTCGAGTTCTTCGGCCACGGGCTCGTGGAGCTCGCGCGGCTCACGACCGGAAAGACGACCTACGAGGTCGAGGACATCACGGACTTCCTGATCGCCGCGGGCTACGACCTGAACAAGGTCCTGCAGTTCCTCGAACCCGTGCGACACGCCAACCGCTTCAGCGAGTTCATCAAGGACCGTCCCTACGCGGCGTTCATCGCGGAGAACGGTGAGCTCGTGAACGTGGGAGGCGTCGCCACCGAGAGCTTCCTGCGCGACCTCGAGTCGGACTGGAGCGACCTGCCCGCCGTGCAGGCCGAGCAGTTCGGCATGCGCTGGCTGCTGCTCGCCACCGCCCCCGAGGGCGACGAGGCACCCTGGGTTGGGCTGCGCGCGATCGGCACGGCGCGCCTGAAGGGACTGGAGCCCACCCCTCTCGCCGAGGTCATGGTCTTCGAGCAACCGCCGCCCGGCGCGGCCCCGGTCGAGAAGGGCACGCCGCTGCTGCAGAGCCTGCAGCAGCTCTCGAGCGGCGAGCTCGAGGCCACCGAGCCCGGGGCCGCCCGTGCCGAGGTGGACGCTCAGCTTTGCGTTGCGAGCGTTCTCGAGGACGCAGCGACGCGGAGCTGGTACATCGGCAAGTTCGAGGACGAGGTGGAAGCACTGATGAACGCCTTCCGCGTCAAGCTCGCCCCGGTCGGGCTGAAGGACGGCGAGCCGTTCGAGTCGTGGTTGTTCCAGCATCGCGCCGACCTGGCGAAGCTCTACCAGGGGTTGCGGCGCCAGTCCTCGGGCGCAACGGTGCCGCTGGAGGACCTGCGGAGGCGCGACGGCTACTTCACCTGCCTACTCGCCACCCCGCACCGGTCACCCAGGTGAACTAGGCTTGGGGCTTGAGGCTTGAGACAAGAACCCCGCCAGGTTGTGCCAACTTTGGTGGGCACGTCGCGCCGGGACTATGGTAACCTTGATTCCCGAGATGAAAACTCCCATCGACGTTTACATCCCCGACACCAGCGCACTCGTCGACAACCCCGAAGCCCTTGACCGCCTGCTGCAGCCCGGCAACCTCGTCGTGCTGCTGCACCAGGTGCTGGACGAGCTGGGCCGGCTGCAGGCCAGCCGCACCAAGTCCGAGGGCGTGCGGGCCGCGGCGCGCGCCGCCACCCGCAAGATCCTCAGCTACCGCAACGGCGCGCTCATCCACCACAGCGCGGAGCGTTTCCTGCGGGGGGAGCTGGACCTCGACGCCTTCTCCACCACCCCGACGGGCGGCGTCCTGGCCTGGGAGCCCTCCGGCCACGTCACGTCGGGCAACGGGAACGGCCACGGGGACAACCTGATCATCCACGCCGCCCGGCGCATCCAGGCGATGAACAACGGGAACGGGCGCTTCCGCGTGGTCCTCATTTCCGAGGATTCGAACATGCTGCTGCGCTGCGACGCCCTCGGCCTCGCGGCCGAGCCGCTGAGGTTCGGAAAGCTGGACCTCACCCACCCGGAGGAGATCTTCGACGGCGTGGACGAGCTCACGGTGGGGCGTGAGGTCCTGGAGGCGTTCTTTGCGAGCGGCGCTCCGCGCGAGCGCTCGGTGCCCCTCGCCCTGCTCGGGGAGCGGGCGCTGGAGCCGGTCTGGAACCAGGGGCTGGTGGTGCGGTGCGGGAACCGCGAGCTGCTGTTGCGCGTGAACGCCGAGCGCGGCTGCGCCAGCGAGCTGCGCTTCGCACAGTACTGGGACAGCAAGCGGGAGTGCTGGACGCCCCGCACCGTGCTGGGGTTTACCCCGGCCGACGCCCGCCAGATCTTCGCCCTCGAGTTCCTCCTCGACCCCGAGGTGCAGCTGGTTGTGCTCGATGGCCCTGCCGGCTCGGGCAAGACGCGCCTGATGGTGATCGCTGCGCTCTACCTGCTGTTCGGGCAGCCGACCAGCTTCAAGGTGCACCAGCGCTCGCAGCCGCTGTCCGGGGCCGACCCTGGCTTTGAGAACGGCCTCATTTTGTTGCGGCCCGAGCACTCCTCCAGCCGCTTCCAGATGGGCTACCTGCCGGGCGACCACGACGAGAAGATGTCGCCGTGGCTGGAGCCGTTCTTCCAGGCGATCCGCTCCGTGTCGCTCGCCAACGGCCACGACTTCCTGCGCGATCTCGAGTCGGCAGGGCGCCTCACGCTGCTCTCGACCTCGCTGCTGCGCGGCCTGGACATCGAGAACTCCCTCGTGCTCGTGGACGAACTGCAGAACGGCGACAGGCACCTGGCCAAGACGCTGATGAGCCGGTTCTGCGCCTCTTCGAAGGTGGTGCTCGCCGGGTGTCTCGACCCGATCCAGATCGACAACCCTTACGTGGACTGGCGCTCCAACGCGATCACGCGGATCAAGCAGGCGTACCGCGGGTTCGGACCGTACGTGGCCCAGGTGCGTCTGGTCCACAACTACCGGGGACCGATCTCTACCAAGGCCGACGAGCTGTAGGAAGGCTTGAGGGCCGAAGCGTCTGGCTCGAGGGCTTGAAATCCCTGGTCCGGGGACCGAGACTCCTTTCCGTAGGCGCAGGGCCCTTGACGGGAGGGCACCATGACGAAGCTCGCAATCATCGCGCTGCTGGCGGTCGTGATGGCCGGCAGAGGGGAGGCAGGCGACATGACGGAAAAATTGCACTGGCTCGGTCATGATGCGTTCCGAATCGACGGACCGCCGGTGGTGTACGTGGACCCGTACCAACTGGGAGACAAGCTCCCGCCGGCCGATGTCATCCTGATCACCCACGATCACTTCGACCACCTGTCGCCGGCCGACGTGGCCAAGATCCACAGGCCCGGCACGGTGGTCGTGGCGCCCAAAGAAGTCGAGGGCAAGCTCACGGTCCCCGTCACGGTGATCTCGGTGGGAGAGAGCAAGACCGTTGCCGGCATCACGGTCAAGGCGGTGCCCGCCTACAACACCAACAAGACCTTCCACCCGAAGAACGACGGCAAGGTGGGCTTCGTCTTCACCGTCGGCGGGGTGACCTACTACCACGCCGGCGATACGGACGTCATCCCGGAGATGACGGGGCTCGCCCCGGACGTCGCGCTGCTGCCCGTCTCGGGCACCTACGTCATGACCGCCGACGAGGCGGCGAAGGCCGCGCGGCAGATCAAGCCCAAGGTGGCCGTGCCGATGCACTACGGCGCGATCGTCGGCTCCGAGGCCGACGCCAAGAAGTTCGCCAGGCTGCTGGAGGGCAGTGGCATTCAGGTCGTGATCAAGCCCAAGGAGTAGTAGCGCAGGAATACAAGCAGGCAGGGGGGGCGCCGCCGCCCGCCCGAGCGCAGCGAAACGGCCATGGAAATGACCGGGGCGGGCATGGCGCCCGCCCCGGCTGTTTCCTGCGGCGATTGTGCGGTCTACTGCAGCTCCATCCACCAGGCGATCTGGCCGCCGACACCGCCGGCGCCCGAACGGAGGTGCGCGGCCCTGCCTGCGGCAGATCCGCGCCACAGAAAGAAAAGGGGCGGGCAAGGCGCCCGCCCCAATGTGCCGTGCAGCGGTTTCGACTACTGCAGTTCCATCCACCACGCGATCTGGCCGCCGACACCGCCGGCGCCCGAGATCGTGAGGTTCTTGACCTTGTAGAAGTAGGCCTTGCCACCGGTGCCGACGAACGACTTTGCCACCACCGGCAGCTGGCCGGCCAGTGCGAAGCCCGACGCGGCGCCCGTGCCGGCCTCGTCAACCCTGATGACCGGCTCGACCGTCCCGATTGTGGCAGGGTTGAAGTCCAGCTTGACCAGGAAGGCCTTGCCGGCGCAGGTGCCGCCGTCGATGTCGAACGCCTCGGGGTCGTAGACGAGGAACAGCGCGATGACGTTGCCTGTGGCACCGGGTTTCGGCACGAAGACCACCGGGTACGCGGTGACCTGGGTCTTGTGGCCGAACTGTAGCGCGTTGTTGACGCCGTAGTTGATCGTGCGGATCTCCTTCTTGTAGATGGTGGGGGACCCGCCGCTCACCGAGCGGACCGCGAGATAGAGGGCCGGGATGAAGTTAGGACTCGCGGGCGGCGTCGTGGGGATGCCGACGTTGGGGCCGTTGATGTAGTTGCTGATCTCGTAGAACGAGCCGCTCGAGAACGCGTACACGTCGTAGAGCGGGCTGTCCGTGGGGTACGTCGCCACGGCCGCGCTGTAGTACAGGGGGCTCCCGGCGATCACGCCGCTGGGGTCGCTGAGCGTCACTGGCGCGTCCCAGTTGTTGGTGGCCATGTCGTGCCGCGGCAGCAGCCACACCCGGCCCTGAAGGTCGAGCTGGACCCCCTGGTTCACGTCGTTGTCGGGGCGGAAGTACTTGGCCGAGGTGCTCCAGATCGTGGAGTCGGCGAACGTCTGGTTGCGCACCCACGGCCCGCCCAACGGCTGCGTGCTCGTGAGGTGCGTTAGCGGTTCGTTGCCCCGCACGGTTCCGGTCAACGGATCGAAACGGAGGTAGCGCGGGAACGGGTCTGCCGTGGCGGCATCGGTGGCGTCGTAGTTGACGTAGCCGTTGCCCACCACCAACTCCCAGTTGGTGCCGCCGGATGTACCGGCGAGCGCCGGGATGCTCCAGGTGTTGACGAGCGCCGCGAGAGCGGTCGTGTTGGCCTTGCCGTCGCCGGTCTTGCTCCACAGCGGGATCACCGGCGGGTTGGTGGGGAGTCCGAACCCGTAGTTGGCGTCCGCCGAGTAGGTGTTCGGCCCGACGGTGCGCTCCGCGAACGGGTGGGTGACGTCGAGCGCGTGGATTCCGGCGCCTCCCGGGCCCTCAGTGATGAACAGCAGGGTCCGGTAGTCGGTGCCGTCGAAGACGTCGCCGAAGCGGGGCGAGTTGGCGACGCCGAAGACGAACTCACCCGGCAGGCCGGCCTGGCCCATCGGGAAGTCCAACGGTTTGGAGGCGTACTTGTCGTAGAGCGTCTTCTCCAGGTCGAGCTTCTCGGGCGGGATCAGCGCGAACAGCTCCGTACCGTCGAGCGTGTCGACGCAGTGCAGCATTCCGTCGGAGGACCCGACCCAAGTCACCGGGTGGCGGCTCGCGTAGGTGACCTCGAAGGTGCTGTGGTTGGCAAACTGCTTCCACTCCTCCGGCGCACCGATCACCGCGGCGGTGGAGTTGAGGATCGCCCCGAGCTTCCACAGCCTCGGGTTGCCGTTGCCGTCGTTCCCCATCGCGAAGTCCACGACCTTGTCGTCCCACCCGCAGCTGTTGCAGATCGCGTTAATGGTGCCGACGTTTGCGGTCGTGATCGGGATCAGGGAGTCGGTACCCGCCCCCATGCCGTTGGGGTTCCAGGTGTAGATCGTGCGCGCAACGCCGGTGTTGGCTGTCTTGGCGCTGCCGTCCAATGCGAAGGAGCTCAGAACCAGGCCGGCGTCCCAGAGCAACGGGTAGGTGTCGGGCGCCTTGCACTCGCCGGTGACGACGTTACAGCGGTTGACCCCGTTTGCGGTCGTGGGGCAGTCGTTGTCCGACCTGCAGACGATCGGCCCGCGGAGGTCGTAGGCGTACATGTGCCCCCTCCATCCGGGGTAGGAGCCTGTGGTGATGAAGCCGATGTTGGTGTTGCCGCCGAGCGTCGTGGAGTTCGCGATCGACGGGCCGGAGGTCGAGTAGTCGCCGGTGCCGAACTGCTTGATGATGTTCTTGATCGCGCTTTCGAGCGCGGCTGCGGTCGTGGCGAAGAACGCGTAGTCGCCGTGCGGGGGGCTGTGCGACTCGGTGCCCGTGCACCCCGCGCTGGTCAGGCCGTCGTACGTTCCGGGGTTGCCCTCGGGCAGGTACCTGTCGCCCAGGTAGTCGAAGCCCGCGTCCCCGTTCGGCGAGTTGGCATCGGTCCGCCCGCGGTACGCGGTGTAGTTCAGCTCGCACGGCCCGACCTCCTTCGCGATGCCGATCACCCAGGTGCGGGTGTGGAGCGGCCGGACGATACCGTTGGCATCCAGGATGTTTGCGAGGAAAGCGTCCTCGGTCTTCTGGGCGACGAAGCTCGTCCAGTCGTCGGGGCACGTGCTGCCCGAGGGGCCGCCGTCCGGGCAACCCGCGCCACCGCTGTAGGCGTCGCCGCAGTTGTTGATATCGCACGTCCAGCACGGCTCCGCCCAGTTGCCCCACCCGCCCCCACCGCACCCCTCGGGGTTGCCGATGTTGGAGAGGCCGTCGGTGACCAGGATCGAGGCGTACGAGCGGTTGCACTCGAACAGTGGATCCCGCTGCAGGACGAACGAGTTGCCCAGGTCGTCCGTCAAGGGCGACCCCGAGGGGGTGCCCTGGGCGGTGTCCTGCAGCATCTCTGTGGCGAACTGCATTGCAGCCATAGTCGGGGTGGAGCCGAAGACGTTGGTGCCGCCGTCGAGCCCGCCGCCGACGAGGCCGCCCAGAAGGCTCTGCTGAAGACTGCGCGGATCCGTGTGCCTGTACAGCTGCATCGCGGCCTCAATTAACGTCACGTCCTGGGTGTCGTTGGTGTCGATCTTGGCGACGAGCCTGCGCTGTTTGGGCCCACCGACATCCCCCGCTGGCTCGGTGTCGATGGTGAAGTTCGCGATGTGGTCCAGCTTCGTCGAGAAGAGCAGCAGCCCCCAGTTCACGTACTGCGAGGTCTTGCCGATGATGTCGAGGGGCGCCTGCTCGACGCCGCCGCTGCCGACCCGGCTGCCGTCGGCGGCGTAGACGTTCGGCCAGGTGGCCTGGTTCGGCGGGGCAACGATGTGCCCCGTGTCACCATCGGGCGTCGTGTAAAGGTCGAACGGCGGGCCCGGGTCCGGCATGTAGTTCGGGGCGAAGTTGACCGTCCAGGTGTAGGTGTGCTTCCAGTACCCACCGGGATTGGGCGGGAATGCCGTCGGGGGGATGTGCTGAACGACCGGCCCGGTCACGGTGCCGGCCTGCCAGGCCGCCGAGAGCGCGGGCCAAACCAGCGGCGGGTCCCACGGGGTGATGATCGTGACCCATTTCCCCAGAACGTTCTTCACGACCGCCATCCGGCTCGGGTACGTCTGTTCCACCTCGAGCGTGTAGGACCAGCTCTGGCAGTCGCTCGCACCGAGCTGGGCCAGCAGCACCCCCGCCGGGAAGGCAAAGTAGTGCGGTCCGACCGGCGGCGTGGGGGTCGGCGTGGCCGTCGGGGGCACAGGCGTCGGCGTCGCCGTCGGGGTGGCAGTCGGCGGGCGCGGCGTCGGGGTACTCGTCGGCGTCGGCGTCGGCTGGGTCGGGGTACGCGTCGGGGTGTTGGTCGGCGGGCGCGGCGTCCGGGTGGGCGTCGGGGTGTTGGTCGGCGGGCTCGTCGGCGTGCGCGTCGGGGTGTTGGTCGGCGGGCCTGGCGTCGGGGTGCGCGTCGCCGTCGGCGTGATCGTCCGCGTCGGGGTGCGCGTCGGCGTCGGGGTGATCGTCGGCGTCCGTGTTGGTGTGTTGGTCGGGCCTGCCGTCGGGGTGCGCGTCGGCGTCGGCGTCCTCGTCGGGGTTGGGGTGATCGTAGGCGTCGGAGTGCGCGTTCGCGTGGGCCGCGGCGTGTTGGTCGGCGTCGCCGTCGGTGTCACCGTCTCCGTCGGCGTCGGTGTTGGCGTACTGGTCGGGCCCTCCGTCGGTGTGGGGGTGGGGGTCGGCACGAAGCAGGAAACGCCCGTCCCGACGGTCCAGCCCAGCATCACGGGGGAGCTCCCGGTGCTGTCCGCCCCGTTCCAGATGATCTGGTAGATGTATCCGGGGGGACCGGAGTACTGGTTCAGGTCGTTGCCCAGGTAGTCCCAGGCCATGGACCCGCTGACGTCGAGGACGAGCAGGATGTTTGGCCGCACGAACTGGGTGGTGATCTGGCGCATGATGTCGTAACCCTCATTGGGAGGATTGAGGGTCGCCGCCAGGCCCGGTGCCGCCAGGCTCAGCGACAGCACCACCGTCAGCGCGCAGCGTCCGATGAGTTGGTTTCCCGTTCGCCTCATACCCACCTCCGAACCATCAAACAACACGTGCCGCCTCGAAAGCGCGGCGTTCATGAGCCACCACCGGAGTAGACGCCGGAGCTGGTGCCGCCGGCGTTCATGAGCTTCTGCGCCGAGGAGGCCTGCGAGAACCCCGTCCAGCTGAACTCCTCCTCGAGGATCTTGACCGCCAGGACCCGCGCGTTCCCTGATGCGTCCACGCCGTCCGGGTCGGTGACGAAGCCGACCGAGATGAGCCGGAGGCGAGGGTCGTGGTTTTCCAGCGGGGTCTGGACCCCGGCGGCATCGGTGTCCTCGGGGTTGTTGCGCGTGTAGAGCGTGAAGTAGGCGCGGAACCTGTGGAACCTGTTCGTCGGATCGAGCCGCTGCGAGATCTCGCGGTTGACGATCTCGGTTGGGGAGCTTGGAAACTCGGTGAGGTACGTCCCCAGGTGGTTGTTGTTCCACGGCGCCGGCTGAACGGGGATTGGGTCCGGGGCCGCCGCGGTGATGATCGTGGACGGAGTGTGCGTCAGGTACGCGGTCAGCAGCGCGTTGGTGTAGGGCGTGTTCGTGAAGACCTGCTCGCCGTAGCGCAGGCCGGCCTCGGCCGCGTAGAGCGCCGCCTTCTGCATGTCCTGGCGGGACGAAATCCGGTCCTCCTGGGTCATCAGCATCGCCGCGGTCATCCCGAGCACCGTCAGCACGAGCAGCACCAGGATCACCATGATCAGCGCGACGCCGCGTTCCTGTTTGCGCATTCTGAAGCTCCTTGCCCTGGCCATGGCTAGATCCCCGCGGTCCGGTTGCGCAGCATGGCGACGACCGATGCCTGGTACCGGTAGTAGGTGTCGTTGGACGCCGTCGTGGGGTCGTGGTCCTCCGCCACCGGCTGCCGGAACGCCATCTTCCCTTCCCCACGCACCGGCGTTGAGGCGCGTGCGGTGATGGTGATGCGCAGGCCGAGCACGCTGCGCGCGTCGTACTGGTTGACGGTGCCGGGGGCGGCGTCGAAGCTGGGGACGCCGTTAGCGCACCCCTGCGCCGCCGAGAGCGTGCCGCCCGGCCCGTTCCACGTCTCGCCGTTGTTGAAGATGTACGCGACCTGGAAATCCTCGACGTTCGGCAGCAGGGGCGACCACCCCGTCGAGGGATCGTGCGGGGGCTGCTGCGGGAACTCCACGCCGGCGGCCAGTACGGGGCAGTTGGCGTCCGCCACCGGGTCGAAGGTGCCGTTCTTCTGCTCCAGCCACCCGTTGCAGGCCCGCAGGGTGGTGAATCGGCTGCCCACCACCAGGCTCGGCAGGTTGGCGAACACGTGCGGGCCGCCCGGGGGGTTGAGGTTGGTGCCGTTCTCCGGGTCCGCGTTGACCTGGACGCAGGGGACGTTCACGCCGCTCACGATGCATGCGGGGTTGAGGTTCGTGCAGGTTTGGGCGTTGTCGCTGTCCCGGTAGTTCGTGATCCGATAGGTGAGCCAGGCGCCGCTCCCGAGGTCCACAAGGAGCAGCGGCACGCTCTGATTCAGGTTGGCCGGGTCCTGAGTCAGGGTCTTGAACATCTGGAAGTTGGTCGCGTCGTCCGCCACCGGTGCGCACGCGACGCTGAACGCCCAGTACTGGACCGAGGTGTTGTTGAAGGGATTCGGCCAGGCGCTCGCCGAGTCGAGCCGCGTCGGGTAGGTCACCTGGGCCGCCGTGAGCGTGATGATGTCGGTCCCCGGGGCGGCGAGGTTGGCATCGGTGACGTTGTTGTACGACAGCTGCACGCAGCTGCCGCCGGGGCAGGCCGGGAAGCTGCCCGTGCCCGTGGTGGCCCCCTGGTAGAGGTAGGGCAGGAGCACCGCAGGGTTGCGCGGAACGGCCGTCTCGTTCATGTCGGTCGAGCCGCGGACGACGTACCCGATGTAGTCCGTCGCGCTGCGGGCCGTCTGCCGCGCCTCGACCTGCAGGCGCTGGCGCTCCGCCGCCGCCCGCATCGGGAAGAGCAGCTGGCCAGCCATCCAGAGGATCATCCCGAGGGTGGCCAGAACGACCAGCACCTCCATCAGGGTGAAACCGGCGACCCCGGATTTATCGCAGCTGCGCGACATAGACCACCACCTTGAAAGTTGCCGGCCCCAGGTACTGGTTGGCGCCGGTCGTCAGCGGTTCGCCTTTTACCGTCACTTCGTTGTCCCTGATGATGTAGGACAACTGGTAGCGGGCGTCAGGCTCGATCACGTTTGCCCCGGCCGGGCCCCAGACGGTCTGGCAGGCGGTCGGCGTGATCGTCAGGCCCGCGTCGCTTCCCACGGGGATGCATGTATCGTCGGCGGCTGCCCCGTTGTTCACGCGGAACCTTTGCAGCCTGACCGTCTCCACCACGCGCTCCACCCGGTAGCTGAGGTCGGTGCGGATCTGCGAGCCGAGGTTCACGAGGTAGGCCATCGCGAGCAACTGCAGCACCGCGAGCGTCACCACGAAGAGGATGAAGAACGCCACCAGCACCTCGACCATGGTGAGGCCGCGCTGGCTCTTGCGATCGGTATGCTTTCGCCTCATCGCGCCCTCCCCTACACCAGCGTCTTCCTGACGGTGACGTTCCATATCGGGAAGACCTGGATGTCGTAGCGGACGTTGGGCGCCAGGCTCCCGTCCACCATCCTGACGTGTGTGATGGACATGGTCATGGTCGAGGTGACCTGCCGGCCGCTCGTAGGATCGACCGTTCGCCCGACCGTGTCGCAGGTCAGGGTTCGCGCGGGGCCCGACGTCGGCCACGCGCTGATGCCGGAGGCCGGGTTGTACGCCAGGCTCACGAAGTCGGGGATCGTGTAGGTGCCGTTGGCCGTGCGCGGGGGAGGCGGCGCCGGGTTGAGCTGCAACACCCAGTTGCCGGAGCCGTTCTGCTGGAGCGTGACGTTGATCGGGGTGTGCTGGTTCACCGCCTCGGTGAACGCCTGTTGCAGGAAGTTGCGGATGTCGCCCGCGGTGGTTTCGGTGCGTGCCCTCTGCCAGTAGGAGTTGATCGGCACGGTGACGATCGCCGCCAGCACGCCGACGATGGCCAGCACGATCAGGGCCTCGATCAGCGTGACGCCGGACTCGCGGTGTCGGCGGGCGGGCAGATAGACACTCATCACGGTCCGTGTAGACGCAACTCCTGTGCCACCACCGCGATCTCGTGTCGTGCCAGGAGTTTCATGACGGAGACCCGCTTGCGTCATGTCAACCTCCCTTCAAGAATTGAGAAAAGTGAGTCATTTGGGAACAGCTTGCCGCGAACCCCGACGAGGCGCGCAAGCCTCAGGATCCGCCGGGGGTTCCCCTCCCGGCGCGGGACCGACGCCCGGGCCTGTACCCATGCCAGGAACACACAATTAGTTTACCGCACAGAGCCAGGCTTTCAGGTGCGCCGCCTCCGGGCAGAACACCGAGACGGGATGGTCCGGGCCGGCGCCCCGGCGCTCCAGTATCCGGAGGGTTCGGCCGGCGTCCAGGGCGGCCGCGAACAGCGCCTGGCCGAAGTGCTGCTCATTCACCAGGGCGGAGCAGGAGCAGGTGAGCAGCAGACCCCCCGCCGCTACAAGGCGCAGCGCCTGCAGGTTGATGTCCTTGTAGCCGCGCAGCCCGTCCTCGAGATCCCCCCTGCGCCTCACGAAGGCGGGCGGGTCCACCACGACGACCCCAAACTGCTCGCCGGCCACTGCGAGGTCCCGACTGATGCGAAAGGCGTCGGCGCAGATGAAGTCGCCTTCGCGAACCTCCAGGCCGTTCAGCTCGTAGGCCCGGCGCGCGAGTGAGAGCGCCGCGACCGAGGCGTCGATGTTGACGGCGCGGACGGCGCCGCCGGCGAGCGCCGCGACCGCGAAGCCGCCGCTGTAGGAGAACAGGTTGAGCACCCGTGCTCCCCCGGCTAGCGCTGCGAGGCGCCGGCGGTTCTCCCGCTGGTCGAGGAAGAAGCCGGTCTTCTGCCCCCCTCCACGTCGACCGCGAATCGCAGCCGCCCCTCGCGGATCACCAGTGGAGGATCGGGCACACGCCCTCTCAGCACGCTCACCTGCCGCGTCGGCGTCCCGGCCGGCCGGACGAGCACGGTGGAGAAGCCCAACGCGTCGGCCAGCAGCGAGGCGATCCCCGCGAGGTAGGGTTCCCAGGCAGCCTCGTAGGGCTCTATGACCGCGACGCCGCCGTAGCGGTCGATGACGAGCCCAGGCAGCGCATCGCCCTCGGCGTGCACCAGGCGGTAGGCATCGGCGTCCAGCGCCAGCCTCTCGCGCAGCGCCGCCGCGCGCCGGACGAGGGCCGCAAGCGCCTCAGCGTCCCATCGCTCCTCCCCGAACGCCACCATTCGCAAGCGCCAGCGAGCCTCCCGAGCCGCCGGGGAGGGCGACCCCCAGGGGCCTGCCGTTTGCGGCCAGGACCCGCACCGGCGCGCAGCCGCCCGGGGGCGGGGTGCCCAGCGCCCCGCGGTAGACCCAGGGGTGGCGGCGCAGCACGGAGGCCTCCCGCCCCGGCTTCAGCCGCACCTCCCCGGCGCACGCGAACGGGTCACTCACGTTGTCCCTCCGCCCGCCGCGCTCGAGCACTCGCTTGCTTTGCCCGCGCCCTGACGCCACCTGGACCGAAACAAGACATATGGCGGGTGCGGGTGTTCAATCCGCCAAGCGGGTGCGCGGCAAGCTCCTTTTGCTCCACTGCGTGACAGCTCTTGTTGTGCCGGCGCCGGTGGGTGGCTGGGTGCGGCCTTGCGTCTCCCCAGCCGCTTCGGCCGCACACTCCTCCGCCCGCGACCGGAGGGCGCGATCCGCGCCGGGGCCCCTCGGTGTTCGCGTGATGCTGCGCCGCCGTCTCCCCAACGCGGCTCGCGCGTCCGGTGACCCGCGGGCTCCGGAGAGATTCGCCACCCGCGGCACCGGCATTGAAAGCCCCCCACCCAAAATGCGGCTAGAGACCGAGGCTGGGCCGAGACGCCTCGCGTCAGGACCGTTCGTGACGTGCGTCGCAGAAGGGCGGGCGGCGGTGAGAATCCGCCCCGCGGGCGGAAGGAGCCATGGCGCCGGAGCGTGCGGGACCCGAGCGGCCGGACCGGCGGGTGGAGACGCTGGCCCCGACCGAGCGCCTCATGCGAGGGAGGGGAACAGCGAGGGTCCGCGCGCCGGGCGGTGCCTGCTCGGTCGCACGCGAGGGCGGGTCGGAGGGCTGCGCCCGATGCGCAGCCCGAGCGACTGCTCCAGAGCCCGCGGGGCAAAAAAAACTTCACGCAGTGAAGAAGAAGAAACGGCCGCGCACCCGCTCGGCAAAAAAGAGCCTTCCCGCAGGGGAAACACTTCGCATCACTTCCCGCCTCCGAGGCGGGCGAGCGCCGCAACCAGGTGCTCGGCGACCGCCACGCCGGTGGCCGACGCAAAGTGCCTCCACCCCGGCGAGGGGTTTACCTCCCCCACGAGCCAGCGCTCACCGTCGGGTATCAGGTCCACGCCTGCAAAACCCAGCCCGACCACCCGTGCGGCGCTCACCGCGAGCTCGGCAAGCCCCTGGTCGGGCTCGACCGCGCGGACCTCGGCGCCGCGGGCCGCGTTGGCGCGGAACTCGCCCGCGGTCGCGCGGTGCTCGGTGGCGCCCAGCACCTCGTCCTCCAGCACCAACACCCTCCGGCTCACGCCTCCGGGGGCGCAGAAGCGCTGCACCACAAACTCGTCGCCGAGCCGCCAGAGCGAGTCGAGGACGGCCTCGAGTTCCGCAGCACCGGTGCAGCGGATCACGCCCACGCCCTGCCGGGAGCGGCGTTGCTTGACCACACAGGGAAAGCCGCACACTGCGGCCGCCGTCGCGGCCAGCGTCTCGGGCTCGGCTCCCGCCACGGTCTCCGGGTGTGGCAGGCCTGCGGATGCCAGGGCGCAGACCGTTTGCCAGTGGTCCCGGCCGGTCCGGATCGCCGCGCCGTCGTTGAGCGAGGCAACCCCGGCCCGCTGCAGCGCCGCCAGCACAGCGAGCGTCGAGTCCGGGCGCCAGTTCCCCACGCGTGGCAGCACGGCGCACATCTGGCCGAGCGGCAGCTCGCGCCCCTCACACCACACGCGGGTTGGCGCCGCCTGGGCCACCAGCCGCAGGGCGTCCAGGGTCAGAACCTTCCGCCCCAGCCTCTCGCCGGCGGCCTCCAACTCACGGTAGACGGGGAGGTCCGGCCTCGCGGTCAGCACCGCCACGAACGACACGCCGCTAGTCTAGTCGGAATCCCCGGGGCGCCGCGTCGGTGCCGCTCGGCCTCAGCTCGCGCCGGTAAGCCGCGCGAGGAGGGCGAGGAGGTCCTCCTCGTCGAACGGCTTGGTGACGTAGAAGTCGGCACCGGCCACCATTGCCCTCTCCTGGTCGGTTTTCTGACCCAGGGCGGTCAGCATCACGATCTTGGTGGCCGCGAGCGTGGGGTCGGACTTGACCGTGCGACAGACGTCAAAGCCGTCCCGGCGCGGCATCATGGCGTCCAGCAGCACGACTGGGGGCTGCAGGCGGCGGATCTGCTCGAGCGCTTCGTCGCCGTTCTCCGCGGTGACCACGCGGTACCCCTCCATCTCGAGGATGAAGGACACGGTTTCCCGGATGCTGGGTTCGTCGTCCACGAGCAAGATCAACGGCTCAGCCACGACGCTCCTCCGCCCGGCGCACGACCATGATCGTGCGGTCGTCGATGTGCGAGGCACCCTTGGAGAACACCGAAACCTCCCTGCTCACCGCTGCAACCAACTCCGCAGCCGAAGGCGCGCCGGGCGCGAGTGCACGGCACACGCCCTCGGCCCCAAACGTCCGGTTGCCTTCCCCGATGGTCTCGCTGATGCCGTCGGAGTAGAGCACCAGGGCCTCCCCGGGCCCAAGGACGCCCTCCTCCACCGGGTACTCCTCCCCCGCCTGGACGCCGAGCGGCAGCCCGCCCTTCTCCAGCACCTCGACGTGCCCGTCGGCGCGCCGGATCAGCGCCCGCGGGTGGGCGGCCGTGGAGAGGGAGAAGCGGCCGTTTTCGGGATCCACGAAGGCAATGACCGCGGTGGCCATCGTAAAGAGGTTGAACTCGCCTTGAGCGAGCTGGTTGTTCACCATGGTGAGGAGCTCACCCGGAGTATCGACCGCGTCGGCAAGCGCGTCCAGACGCGCGAACAGCGCCGAGAGGGCGAGCGAGACTCCGATCCCGTGACCGGTCAGGTCAACGACCCCCAGCGCCACGCCACCGTGACGCAGGCGTCTCTGGAGGAATCCGTCACCCCCCACCTGGGTCACCGGTTCGCAGCGGGCCGCCACGTCCAGCGACCCGTAGCGCGCGACCGGCGGCGGGAACAGACGCTGCTGGATCTCCGCTGCGATCTCGAGCTCGCGCACCATGCGTGCGGTGTGCTCCGCCTCCTGGACCAGGATCCGGTTCGTGAGGGCGACGCTCGCCAGGTCGGACAACAGCTGCACGAGCTTGAGCTGCTCGGCGGTGAACATCGGATCTCCCACCCTGCGCAGCACCATCACGACCCCGAGCACGCGCTCGGCGCTGCGGAGCGGCACCAGCAGGCACGGCTGGTGAGGCTCGACCGGTACCCGAAGCTCACTCTCGAGCGGTTCCTCGGCGGCGGTCTCGAACGCCAGCGCCTCCCCGCGGTCCAGCACCTGCGCGGCGAGCACGGAAACGGGTAGCCGGTCGCCCACCCGGAGGCCCTCAGGGAGCTTGCCCTCCGCCACCTCGAGGCTCTTGCCGTCCCAGTTCAGGACAACGATGGTCTGAGGCTCCATCACGGCGAGCCGGTCCACCAGCCAGCGCGCGATGTCCCTGTCTGCAAAACCGCGCCGCAGCAGCTCGCCGGCGTAGAAGAGGAGGTTCTGCTCCCACCACAGCCGGCGCGTCTTGGAGGCGAGATCGTCGATGGCCGCCCGGCCGGCGGCCATCCGCTCCAGCGCGGAGACCGCAAGGTCGCCCAGCTCGGCGGCTTCGGGTGGGATGGCCACGGTTCCCCGGTAGTCTCCGCACGCGACCGGCAGCTCCAGCGTCGCCCGCTCGTGGCTCCCCGCCTGCCAGATCAGCTCGCCGGCGGGGTCGAGGAGCACCACACCTCCCAGCGCCCGCGCCAGCACATCGAGGAACGGCTGCACGTCGCGGGGGAGCAGGAAGCGCGTCACTTGTGGCGCCCGCCGGTGGGCAGCAGCATCGTGACCACCGTTCCCTTGCCCTCTTCCGAAGCGATCTCGATGGTGCCGCCGTGGTTCTCCGCGACGCGATGCGCCACCGCGAGGCCCAGCCCGAGGCCGCGCGGCTTGTCCGTGAGGACATTGCCGCCCTGCCAGAAGACCTCGCTGACGTGAGGCAGGTCTCCGGCGGGAATCCCGACACCCGTGTCTTCCACCCGCACCTCGACCATGGAGACCGCGCCGCGCCGGACGGGCTTCACCATCACCGCGAGGTTACCGCCCTCGCGGTTGAACTCGACGCCGTTCTTGACGATCGCCCGCAACGCCGCCTCAAGTTGATCCGCATCGCCGGTGATCTGATCCAGCCCGGACGCGACTTTCACCTGCACGGTGAGCTGACGTTGTGCGATCTGGTCTTTGAGCGGCGCCAGTACACGCTTCAGCAACTCGGTGACGCTCAAGGCGGTGGGCGCCGGCCTGCCCTCCGGCACCCCCAGGACCGCAGCCTGGAGGGCGGAGGCGATCAGATCTGCGAGACGGGTGGACTCCTGGGTGATGATCTCGACGAACTTCCCCGCCTTTTCCGCCGGCACCTCGTCGTAACGGGTCAGGATGCGTCCGGCCGTCTGGATGGCGGTTACCGGCGTGTTGAGCTCGTGCGCGATGCGGTTCAGGAGGTCGCCCTTGAGACGTTCGAGGTCGCGGAGCTGACGGTTGGCCGCCTCGAGCGCGAGGTTGCGGTCCTCCAGTTCCTCCGCGAGCGTCCGGGCGTGCTGAAGCGCCTCCTGGAGCTCCTTGGTGCGCTCGGCGACGGCCTCCTCCAGCGAGCGGTTGAGCTGCTCGAGCGAGCGCCAGGCGCGGGCGTTCGCCAGCGCGGTGGCGGCGTTGGCCCCCATCGCGGTCGCAAGCTCGAGCTCCTCGTCCTCGAAGGGGCCCCGCGCCATGTCGGCGAACGCCGTCACAAGCCCCAGCGGGCGGTCCTGCGCGATCAGTGGCACCGCCAGAACCCCGATCAGGTTCAGGTTTCGCACCTCCTCCATCCAGGGCGACTCGATCAACTGCGCCGGCTCCACCTCGTCCACCCGGGCGATGAACGGCTGTCGCGACCCGACGATCACCTGGGCCGGCGACTTCCCCCCGTCCTCGTGCCGCGCCAGCGGGTCGTTGGCCATGCCACGGCGCAGGATCTCGATCAGCTCGCCGTTCTGGTCGACCAGGAGAAGCGAGCCGCAGGCCACCCTGAGCTCGGCGAGAAGGCGGTCGAGAAAGCCCGCGGTGACCTCCTCGGGCTCGCGAGCGAGCGTCATCAGGCGGCCGAACTCGTTGATCGAGCGGAGGTTGGAAACCCTCGTCTCAAGCTCGGTGGTGAGCCGGTCCAGCCGCACGTTGAGGTCGGTCATCGCGAGGTTGGCGCGCACCGCCTCGGTGACAAGATCCTCCGGTTGCAGGTCCTCGCCCTTGGTCGCCGGGTGCACCACGACGGCGGATTCGACTGCGGCGCTCGTCGGGCGGCGCGTCAGCGGCAGCAGGGCGCTGTTCACGTTCGCCACCAGGCGGTTGAGCGCATCTGGCTGCGTGGACAAACCCAGGCGATCGGCGACCGAGAGCACGGTCGCCTGGGAGATCGCGGAGAACGCCTCGATGACCCCGGCGCCCGTGGTGGCCACGGTCTCGAACACCGGGTAGCCGCGACCGTTGAGGCTCTCGTCCAGCTCACTCCGCGAGAGCACATCGGGGAGGTCCCGCTTGTTGTAGCTCATGACGAGCGGGACCGTGTTGGGGTCGAGCCCGTTGGCCTTCAGGTTTTCCGCCAGGTTGGCGATGCTGTCCTGGTTCGCACGCGCCAGCGCCCGTTGCGAGTCCGCCACGAACATCACGCCGTCGCACCCCGCCAGCACGGCGCGCCGCGTCGCGTTGTACTGCACCTGCCCGGGAACCGTGTAGAGCTGCAGCGTCAGACGGTACCCGCGCACCCGGCCGAGGTCGAGCCCGAGCAGGTCGAAGAAGAGCGTCCGATCGGAGGCGGTGTTGAGGGTGTACAGCTTTGTCCGGCGTTGCGGGTCGGTGACGCGGTGGATGAACTGCAGGCACGTGGTCTTGCCGCACAGGCCGGCGCCGTAGTAGACGACCTTCAGCTTCACCTGCCGGTACTGGTTGTCAAACTGGACCATCGTGCCCCTGGTCTCCCGCCCGAGCCGGCAGCTCGACCACGAACAGCGCCCCGCGCGCCCGCCCCGGCGCGGCCCAGATCCGGCCTCCGTGGTGCTCCACGATCTGGCGCGAGATCGTCAGGCCCAGGCCTGTGCCCCCCCGCTCCTCGCCGGTGTCCAGTTGTTGGAAACGCTCGAAGATCTCCTCTTCGCGGCCCGGGGGGATGCCGGCCCCTTCGTCCTCCACCTCCAGGCGCACGCCACCGTCGTTCCACGGCTGGTACCGCAGTCGCACGGCGGCACCGTCCGGGGAGTGCTTGATCGAGTTCGACAGAAGGTTGACCAGGACCTGGGTCACCTTGTCGCGGTCGAGCTTCGCCATGACCGGCTCATGCCAGGGCTCCACCGTGAGCACCAGGTTTCGCTCCCCAACCAGCGCCACGAACGACTCCTGCACCTCCCGCACAAGCTCTTCCAGGGCGGTCGGGGCGAAATTCCACTCCACCTGCCCCGACTCGATCTTGGCGAGGTCCAGGAGGTTGTTGATAAGGCGCGTGAGCCGGCGCCCCTCCCTGTGAATCACCTCGGCAAATCTCTCCACCGACTCGGGCCGCTTGTTGCCGTAGCGCAGCAGGACGTTGGCGGCCGAAAGGATGGCGGACAGCGGCGTCCGAATCTCGTGCGAGACGGTGGAAAGGAACTCGGTGTGTCGCGCGTAGAGCCGCTCGAGCTCCGCGGCACGGGCGACGTGCCGGTGCGTCGCTCCAACCCGCCGCAGACCGGCCCGCACACGCGCGATCAGCTCGCCCCATCGGCAGGGCTTGAGCAGGCAGTCGTCCGCGCCGTGGTCCATCGCGGCGAAAAGCTCCTCCGGGGACGCCATACCCGTCATGAGAATCACGTAGATGTCGGCAAGGACCCGGTCCTCGCGCACCCTGCGCAGGAGCTGCAACCCGTCGAGCCCCGGCATCACGACGTCGGTGAGGAGGAGATCGACATCGCCGCGCTTGAGAATGTTCCAGGCTTCCACGCCGCCCGCGGCGGTTAGGAGCTGCGCATCGGAGAACTGCTCTGCGAGCGCCGCAACGATGGCGGTGCGCAGTTCCTGATCATCCTCGACTATCAGCAGTACCTGCGGGTGGCTGGGGGGATCGGGGACCATGAGAAGATTGTAACAAGGGGGCGGCGAAACGCCGTCCCCTTCCCCCTGATCTGCCCGAGCTTGCGAGAGGGTCTATTCCGTGCGCTGCTTGAGACGTTGCACGGAGAAGCGCGTCGCAGGCAGTGCGGCCGGTCGCTCCCGCAAGGTGGTGGTCCGCATCGAGGCGGCCTGGGCCGAAAGACCGACCGTGCTGATCTGCGCCTCGATGGTTGTCGGGTCCCCGGTGATGGCACTGCGCACCGTTGCGTAGGGGTAGACCATCGCGTCGTCCGGGCCCCCGACGATGTAGACGGCGGCCGTGCCCCCCTTCAGCCCGACGGGGATCCGGCCCTGCACGTGACCGTACGGCGGTACCAGCAGTTGGTAGTTGTACATTACTGTGCCGCTCGTGTCCTGCAGGTCCACCCGCGCGGTGACCCACGTCTTGGTCCACGAGGCCACCCCGATGCTGGTGATGAACTCCTCGTCGTCGGTGAGCTGGGGAAGGTACGCGATGAAGCCGTATGCGAGGCCAAGGTTGGCGGCGAACCCCGCGAAGTCCTGGCCGAACTCCCCCCCGCCGCCGAGCGGGTTGAGGGTGTAGTTTCGGGCAAACGCGGCGAAGTCGCAGCTCGTGTCGCCCGACGTGTTCGGGCACGAGTTGGCATCGGTGTCTGCGTAGACCAGCAGGGCGCCGGTCTGACCCCTCACGTTGAAGCCGTGTGGGCCGAGCACGTCCCAGAGGTTGAGCGTCTCCCACGGCTGCAGGTCGATGGAAGGAGACGTCGGCACACCGCCGCTGTTGTCCTGCCCGGTCGGCAGCAACGCCAGCTTGACGTACAGCACTTTGCTATGCGGGTTGTAAAGCGTCAGGTCGGTGTGCCAGTCAGTCCCGCTCCACCCCTGCTTGTTGGCGACAGCGGTGACAACGTAGGCGCTCGTCATCTCCCTGGCGAGCGCCCCGCTCGCCAGCGCCAGGACCAGTGCGGCAATCACGGGCTTGCGGATCATGGCGCACCTCCGCCAGAGGTTTTTGCACGGACCGTGCCAGAGCCCGGCTCGCGTCCGGAGGCTCTGCACGACACGCTGTCCCTTTTTCCGGTCACTGGTCTCCGTCGGGTGTATCTTTGATCTGACGGGAGAACACCGTGCGCTCGACCCTCGGCCTGGTCGCCCTGCTGATCGCGATGGCCATCGCCCTGCTGCTGGCGGCGCGCCAGACCCGGCGCGACGTGGAGGCGGTGAGGAGCGTGACCTTCACGGCCCAACCTGACGTCGCAGCCAGGGCCTTCGACGTCAAGGCGGCGGACCGGGTCGCGGACCGTCTGCGCTTGCTCACAGACCAGCCACAGCTTCCCCTCGACGAGCTGCGCGAGGCGGCGGCGTTGGCTGCGAGCTGGACCGCGGCGCTCGCCCCAGGCACGTTCGACTACCACATGGCGGTCAACCTTCGCGGGGCGGCTGACGAGCTGGCGGCGGCCTCGGCTTCGCTGTCCGACCTGCACCGTGCGCGCGCCCGCCAGCTCCTGGACCAGGCCCAGACCCCGCCGGGCAGCCCTGGCGGCGGGCCGCCTGGGGCGATCGGCGGCGTCCGCGACCAGTTGCAGAACCTGCAGCAGCACCGCCAGGAGCAGGTGCAGGACACCGACCGCGAAGCCCACTAGAGGGTTCTTCTTTCCACTGCGTGAGGCCTTCTTTTGCCCCGAGGGCCGGGAGCGGTCGCCATCTCTTTATTCACCGCGTGGAGCTTCTTGTCTTGCCGGTGCCGCGGTGGCCGGGTGCGGCCTTGCGTCTCCCCAGCCGCTGCGGCCGCACACTCCTCCACCCACGACCGGACAGCGCGATCCGTATCGGGGCCCCTCGGCGTTCGCATGAAGTCGCGCCGCCGTCTCCCCACCGCGGCTCGCGCGTCCGGTGCCCGCGGGCTCCGGAGAGATCGGCCATCCGCGGCACCAGCGAATGGAAAGCCCGCGCACCCAAAAAGCCTTCCCATCCTTATCGGGTGCGGGGAAAGATCCGCCCGGCGGGTGGGGCGGCCATCTCTCCGGAGGCCACGGGGTCCCCAGCGTGCGGAGCCGGGGTGGGGTGTCGGGGACGAGGCCTTTTGCGGACACCGAGGGGCCCCACCCCGGGACGCACTGCTGGGTCGTGGCCTCCGGAGTCTCGGCGCGCCGCGAGCGGGGGCGAGCCAGCGCCGAGAGGCCGCTCACCCGCCGGGCAAGAAAAACGCCTCACGCAGTGAAAAATGAAGAAAGCGACCGCTCAGAGCCCGCAGGGCAAAAAGAAGCCTCACGCAGTGAAAGAAGAACAGTTTGCCCGCGCAGCCGCCGGCCAAAGTAGAACTCCACGGAGTGAAAAACAGAGCAAGGCCGCACCCAGCCACCCGCGGGATCGGCAAAGAAGGCTTCCCGCAGTGAAAAAGAAGAATCTCGACGAGCGCCCGTCGGGCAAAACAAGAGCCGTCACGCAGTAACAATGGAAAACACGAACTCGCCCGGATGCCAGAAAGTCAGAGAAGATCTGGAATGTTGGTCGTGATCACGGGGCCGGCGCCGAACGCCGCCATCTCGCGAGCCACCTGGGCCAGGAACCGCTTGACGCCATCGGTACGCTCGACCGGCGCCCCCGACCAGAGGTGAAACGAGGTGCCCTGCCGCCCGATCGAGACGAGCACGACCGGGTGCAGTGGGCGCCGGTACTCGACCACTACCCCCGCAACGAGCAGCGAAGCCCCGTCGGCCCCGAGGAAGCAACCCTCCGCCCGGGCCACCACGTTGCCCCAGCGCCACGGACCGCTTGGGAGCTCACGCCACGCCGCGGCGAGGTCGGCATGCCCGGCGCGAATCACGTGCGGCATCGGCTAGAACGCAAACGCCAGGCCGGCGGTCGCGGCCACGACGATCGGCCTGTCGGATTGTGAGCTGCGGTGCATCTTGACTTCGGCGGTCACCCGAAAACGCCGTGAGATCTGGAACCACTCTCCCACCCCGAAATACCAGCCGAACTTCGTCTGCTCTATCCCGGCCGGCGGCTGCTGGGCCTGGAGCTTCAGGCTGTACGAGCCGAGACCCGCGGAGACAAGGGCCTGGCCGAAGATCCCGTCGAACATGTAGTCGATCCCCACGGTGTACGCCCGCAGCCGGCCGGGCCAGCCCACACCGTCGAAAACCGGTTCGTAGGGGAGATCGGCTGCCTGCAGCCGGACCAGCGTGTCCTTTTCCAGCGGGAACGCCAGGAACGCCGCGGGCGCCCCGCCCGAGCCGCGCAGGAAGTTCTGATCCGGCGCCGTGGGCGCCTGCCATGTCCAGCTCGTGCCTGCCGCCACGCCGGCCCAGAGGATCTGTCCGCTGGCCGCGCTCGCGCTCGCGAGGGCCAGCACTGACGCGCACATCCACCGCATGATCGCCTCCTGGCGAGAGTATACGGGGTCCGGGCGCGCGCCGTTGGCGCTCCGCAGAAAGCGAGCCCGCAGAGCAGCTCGTGATTGCTGGTACAATCCGCCTGCCATGGCAATGCTCGCCGAGGCCCTGGCCAAAACCTTTCTCCCTTCCACCTGCGCGATTTGCGGGCTTGCGCTGCCGTGGCGGGAAAGCCGCGCTGGGGTGTGTCCGATCTGCTGGCAGGGGGTCGTCCCGCACGTCGGCCCCGCCTGCCCCACGTGCGGCAGCCCTGAGGTTGAGGCCGAGGGTCCATGCCTGGCGTGTCGGACCGCGGCTCCTCCCTGGCGCGCGGCCGCCAGCTTCGGCCCGTACGACGGGGTCCTCAGGGAGCTGGTGCTGCTGTTCAAGAGCCGCGGCAGAGACGAGCTCGCGGCGCCCCTTTCGGGGCTGCTTCTCTCCGCTTTGCGGCGCGCCGGCTGGCCGCTCCCTGACGCCGTCGTCGCCGTGCCCATGACCTGGGTCAGGCGTCTGCGCCGGGGGTACAACCAGGCTGAGCTCCTCGCACACACCGTGGCTCGCGAGCTGGGAGTCCCGCCCGTGCACGCCCTCCGCCGGCGCGGCCGCGGCACCCAGGTTGGCGGTGCCCGCAGCGACCGTCTCCGTCTTTCGGCGGCGGCGTTTCCCGTTCGTCGCCCGGTGATCGGCCGCATCCTGCTGGTTGACGACGTGCTCACCACCGGCGCCACGGCCGCCGCGTGCACCCGTGCCCTGAAGCGCGCAGGGGCCGATGAAACCTATGTCCTGACCGTCGCGAGAACCCCTCAGCCCGGGAGGATTCCATGAGCGTGTTCGACTCTTTGGTGCGCGCAACACTGCCGATCACCCCGAAACCCATGGTCCACTTCTTCGCGCGCCGGTATGTGGCCGGCTCCAGGCTGGAGGATGCAATAGCCACGGTGCAGAGGCTCGCCCAGCAGGGGTGCTGCGCCACCGTGGACGTGCTCGGCGAGAGCGTCACCGAGCGGCGGCACGCCGACGTAGCCGTGGCCGCCTACCACGAGGTGCTGGAGGCCATCACCGCATACTCGCTCCCGGCGAACGTCTCGCTCAAGCCCACGCAGATGGGTCTCAACATCGACTACTCCTTCTGCCGCGACAACATCGCCTCCGTGCTTGAGCGCGCCCGCGCCAAGGGGATCTTCGTCCGCATCGACATGGAGGACTCGCCCACGACTGATGCCACGCTGCGCGTCTACCACGAGCTCATCCAGCGCTACCCAAAGGGCACAGGCGTCGTGCTGCAGGCGCGCCTCCGCCGCACCTTCGCCGACGCCGCCGCGCTCGCGAAGCCGGAAACCAACGTGCGGCTGTGCAAGGGGATCTACCTGGAGCCACGTGCCGTCGCCTACGAGGAGCGCGACATCATCCGCACCGCCTTCGTCCACGCGCTGGGCATCCTCCTCGAGGGGGGCACGCATGTTGCAATCGCAACCCACGACGAATGGCTCGTCTGTGAGGCGCTGGCCATGATTCACCGGCTCCGCCTCGGCAAGGACCGCTACGAGTTCCAGATGCTGCTCGGAGTCGACCCCGAGTTGCGCCGCATCCTCACCGAGGCGGGCCATCGCCTCCGCGTGTACGTCCCGTTCGGTTCCCACTGGTACCCGTACTCGGTGCGGCGCTTGCGCGAGAACCCAACCATCGCGCGGGTAGGGCTGGAGGCTTTCCTGCGCGGCCGCATGGAGTCCTAGAGACAGGCAAGCAGCAATAGGCACGACGCACGAAAGACGATCGCGGCGTGCCGTCCCTTGTTGCCCATTGCCTTTTGCCTGTTGCCCGGGTGGGGGGGTTAGCGGCGGACCAGGAATTTGACCTCGTCGTTGCCACGGGCGTGCTGCACGGAAACCACCAGCAGGCCCTGGCCCTTCTCGAGGCTGGGGATCGTGCCCTTCAACTCCACCGCACCCGCATCGTCGCTGGTGCCTTCCGCAAGCCTCGTGGGCTTCATCGCCGTCGAGAGAAACCGCACGGTGGCGTGTGCGCCGGCCACGGGAGCTTCCCCCGGGGTAGTCTGGATGAACACCTGCAAGGAGAAGGGTGCCCCAAAAACCAGGTCGTCGCCGCCGAGCACGCGTAACCGCACCCTCTCTTCGTGCTGCTGCTCCGCGAGCCAGTCGGCGATGACCTCATCGAGGGACTTCTCGGCGAGCCTCAGCGCGTCGATGGGGCCGACCCCGAGTTTGGCGGTAGCCGGGGAGCGGCGGCTGACTGTCGTGTCGCTCGCGCCACCTACTGGAGGCTCGGTGAGCAGGTCGATGCGGCCGGTGCGGATGGCGTCCACGATGTTGCGGTGCTGACGCTCCATCAGGATCTGAATGGAGGGCATCTCGGCGCCAGCCTCGAGCAGGTCGGAGTACTCTGTTCGCCTGGTGGCGAGAATCTCCCCTTTGACGTAAACCAGGGACTCGATGAGCGGATTGGCAGACCCACGGTCTTCGGTCTGCACGTGGTACGTCACACCATCGAAGTCGATGTCGGTGTTGAAGCCGGTCAGCACAGCCCGTCGACAACCTCCCCAACGAACGATGCTACGGGAACTGTCCTCGCCATGTCAACGAAAAACCCGTCCCGTTCGGAGCGCGACCACGACACGCGCACACTGTCTAGCGAGAGCTCACGTCGCGAGCGTGGTGGCCCGGGCGCCTCTGCGGCGGTGGACGGTCGGAGCGCCGCAGAGCCTCCCGCAATACGAGCGAGCGCGAATTCACTTCGCGCGAGCGGGGGGCTCGGGGGGCACTTCTGCGGCGGTCGGTGGCGGGAGCGCCGCAGAGCCTCCCGCAATACGAGCGAGCGCGAATTCACTTCGCGCGAGCGTGGGGGGCTCGGGGGGCACTTCTGCGGCGGTCGGCGGCGGCGAGCGCCGCAGAGCCCCCCGCAATACGAGCGAGCGCGAATTCACTTCGCGCGAGCGTGGGGGGCTCGGGGGGCACTTCTGCGGCGGTCGGTGGCGGGAGCGCCGCAGAGCCTCCCGCAATACGAGCGAGCGCGAATTCACTTCGCGCGAGCGTGGGGGGCTCGGGGGGCACTTCTGCGGCGGTCGGCGGCGGCGAGCGCCGCAGAGCCCCCCACAATACGAGCGAGCGCGAATTCACTTCGCGCGAGCGTGGGGGGCTCGGGGGGCACTTCTGCGGCGGTGGGTGGCGGGAGCGCCGCAGAGCCTCCCGCAATATGTAGATGCTAGACTGCGCCGGGCGCGAGAAGGTGCACCGACTCATCCTCTTCGACGTAGACGGGACGCTGCTGTCCACCAACGGCCAGGCCGCCGGGGCCCTCGGTGCGGCCCTGCGCGAGACGTTCGGCACTGCAGGCCCGATCGAGCACTACCACTGGGCCGGCAAGACTGACCCGCAGATCGTCTTCGAGCTTCTCGCCGGTGCAGGCATCCCACGCACCGAGGCGGGGCCCAGGCTGCCCGAGGTCTTCGACCGTTACTGCGGCCACCTGGCCCGGCGGCTGTCTCCGTCCAACACGCGCGCCCTCGCCGGCGTGCGCGAGATCTTGGAAGCTCTCGGCCGACGGCCAGACGTGGCAGTCGGGCTGCTGACCGGCAACATCCAGCGCGGCGCCGAAATCAAGCTGCGCGCCGCCGGGCTCTCCGGGCTCTTCGCGGTGGGCGCCTATGGCTCCGACGAGGAGGACCGCAACCGGCTGGTTGCCGTGGCGCGGTCGCGGGCCAGGACGCGCTGGGGGAAGAGTTCCCCGGCATGCGCACCGTGGTGGTAGGGGACGCGGAACCGGACATCCACTGTGCCCGCGCGGGCGGCGCTGCCTCGGTGGCCGTCGTCAGTGGCAAGACCCCGAAGGAGACGCTTTCGGCGCTGAACCCCGATGTACTCCTCGACTCGCTCGCTTCGCCGCTCGCGCTCCCTGCACTCATCGGACCACAAGGATAGCCCGCTGGAAAGACCGAACCGGCGCCCGGCAACGGTGTGACCTGCCAACCGGAGGAGCGATGCGGGAGTTTCTGAAGTTCCTTGAAGCAGAGATCGAGAAGCTGCACGAGGCCCACACCTACAAGGTGGAGATTCCGCTGGAGGGGCCTCAGGATCACCGCGTGAAGGTCGGCGGCCGCGAGGTGATCATGCTCACCTCCAACAACTACCTTGGTCTCGCCAACCACCCACGCGTCCGGCAGGCGGCGGTCAAGGCGATCGAGCAGTGGGGGGCCGGGATGGGCTCGGTGCGCTTCATCTGTGGGACACAGGTGCTGCACAAGCAGCTCGAGGAGACGATCTCACGCTTCTACGAAACCGAGGACACCATCCTCTACACCTCGTGCTGGAACGCCAACGAAGCGTGCTTCGCGACCCTCACCGGCGCGGAGGACGCCATCGTCTCCGACGAGCTCAACCACGCTTCGATCATCGACGGCACCAGGCTCGCGAAGGCCCGGCGTTACATTCACCGGCACAACGACATGGCCGATCTGGAGGCGAAACTTTCTCACGCTCGCTCCGAAGGCGCGCGCTTCATCCTCGCCGTCACCGACGGCGTTTTCTCGATGGAAGGCGAGCTGGCGCTGCTCCCGGAGATCATCGCGGCATGCGCGCGCCACGACGCCCTGCTCGTCGTGGACGATTCTCACGCCACGGGCCTGCTCGGCAAGCGCGGCCGCGGCACCGCCGAGGAGCTCGGCGTCTGGGGCGAGGTGCCGGTGCACACCGGCACCCTCGGCAAGGCAATGGGTTCGGCGATGGGCGGTTACGTGACGGGGCCCTTGGCGGTGGTGGACACGCTGCGGCAGCGTTCGCGGCCGTACCTTTTCTCCAACTCGCTGGCGCCCGCGGTCGTCGGGGCTGCGATCGAGGCGTTCCGAATGGTCATGGAGGATCCGTCCCGCACGCTTGCGGTGCAGGCCAACTCTCGCTATTTCCGCGACAGCATGGCCGCGGCCGGCTTCCGGATCCCGCACGGCATCCACCCGATCATTCCGGTCATCGTCGGCGACACCGCGCTTGCGGTTGCGATGGGCAAGGAGCTGCTGGAACGCGGTGTCTACGTCTCCGGTTTCGGCTACCCCGTGGTGCCCCAGGGTCAGGCGCGCCTGCGCGCCCAGATCTCGGCGGCCCACACACGGGAAGACCTGAATAGGGCTGTCGACGCTTTTGTGACCGTGGCGAAGCGGCACGGCGTGATCAGCTGAAGTGCGGCCGGGCTGCACACATTGTCCCGGCGCCTCGTGCTAGCCTGAGCCCGTGAACGTGTACCTCTCGCGCTGGGTGTGCCTGGACGCCGAGACCAACGTGCGGCGCGCGATCGAGGAGTCCAGACAGGCGGCAGAGGCGGGGGCTTCCCTGGTCGTTTTTCCCGAGGTCTTTCTCACCGGTTACACCAGGACCGTGGAGCCCGCACGGGTGCGGGCGGCGTTTGCCGGCATCTCCAAAGCCCACCCCCGGGTTGCTTTTGCTTTCGGCTCGTTCACAGAAGAGCGCCGCAACCGGATGACGATCTGGCGGGGCGGTGGCGAGGTCGCCCGCTACGACAAGGTCCACCTCTTCGCCCCCAACGACGAAACCGATCTCTGGGAGCCCGGCGATCGGTATGCGGCGGTGAGGATCGGCGGCTGGACGATCGGCCTGTTGACCTGTAACGACGTGCGCTTCCCCGAGCAGGCGCGGAAGCTGCGGCTTTGCGCGCGCTGCGACGCGCTTCTGGTTGCGGCGTGGTGGCCGGCTCGCCGGGATCACGTGTGGCGCACCCTGCTGCGCGCGCGGGCGATCGAGAACGGCGTCTGGGTCCTCGGCTGCTGCGTCGCCGCCTCCGAGCACGCAGAGGAGAGGTTCGCGGGCGCCAGCAACCACGTCTTCGACCCTCACGGCGAACCAGTGCGCACTGGCGATGACCGCACGTACGTCCTGGACCCGGCACGTTCCAGGGACCTGCTCGTGGACCCGCTGCAGACCTACCGCGCCATCGAGGAGGTGGAGATCTTCGAGGCCGCCCCGTAGCGGGCGCGGCCTCTCCCGAGCGGACGAGCAGCGCTTCGCCCTACTCGCCGAGCTCGTACTCGCCTGCGCGCTGGGTCTTCAGGTACATCTGCTCGATGAGTCCACCATAGCGCTCGCCGATGATGCGGCGCCGGACCTTCATGGTCGGCGTCAATTCCCCCTCCTCAAGGGAGAACTCGCGTGACAGAAGCGTGAAACGGCGGATGCGCTCGTGGATGGCGAGTTCGGCGTTGACCTGCTTGACGGCCGCCGCCACCAGCGCCTCGGTCTCTGGGTGCTGGGCCATCTCCGCCCGTCCCAGCCCCGAGACCCCCTTGCCCGCGAAGTGAACCTCGAGGTTCTCGAAGTTCGGAACGATGAGCGCCGTCAGATACGGGAACTTGTCCCCGATCAGGACCGCCTGCGCGATGTAGGGGGTGGCACCGAGTCGGCCCTCCACCGGCTGGGGCGCGACGTTCTTGCCTCCCGAGGTCACGATGATGTCCTTCTTGCGGTCGGTGATGAAAAGGTAGCCGTCCGAGTCCAGGTAGCCCACGTCGCCCGTGTGCAGCCAGCCGTCGTCGTCGATAACCTCCGCGGTCGCCTCGGGCTTGTTCCAGTAGCCGAGCATGATGTTGGGTCCGCGCGCGAGGATCTCACCGTCGGGCGCGATGCGCACCTCGACGCCCGGAAAGACCTGCCCCACCGACCCGAGCCGGTTGGCCTCCAGGCGGTTGGCTGCGATGACCGGGGCGGACTCCGTGAGGCCGTACCCCTGCAGGATCGCCAGTCCCACGATGTCGAAGAACTCCGCCACCTCGCGGGCGAGCGGCGCCCCGCCGGAGATCGAGAAGCGGAGCCGGCCACCGAACCGCTCCAGCACCTTGGAGAAGACGCGCGAGCGGGCCACGGCGAACTGGCCGCGCGCAAAGGCCGACGCGCGCTCGCCGCGCCACTCGGCGCCCCGAACTTCGCGACCCACCCGCAACGCCCACTCGAAGAGCCGGCGCTTGGCGCCGCCCTCCTGCTGGACCTTGGAGATGATCTTGATGTACGAGCGCTCGTACAGGCGCGGTACCGAAACCATGATAGTGGGGCGGATCTCAGTGAGCTGCGACGGCACGCGCTCGATGGACTCCACGTAGTTGATCTGCGAGCCACGGTCGAAGAACACGTAGTCCACCGTGCGCTCGAACACGTGAGAGAGGGGCAGGAACGACATACAGATGTCCCGCTCCGTGATCGGGTAGAGCGGCCGCACCGTATTGACCTGCGATATGAAGTTGCGGTGCGAGAGCATCACACCCTTCGGCTCGCCGGTGGTGCCGGACGTGTAGATCAGGCTCGCCAGGTCGTCGCCACCGAGCGCCGGCGGCTGGGGCCACCGTCGCGACGGCGGCAGCGTGAGGTCCTGCAGGCACTCCAGGCCCTCGGCCAATCCGCGGTCGAGCCCGACGACCCGAACCTCCGGCAGATCGGAGACTGCATCGAGGGCTGTGCGGGTGCGCTCGCGCCCCGAGACCACCAGCATCTTGGACTGGGAGTCACCGACGATGTAATGCACCTGATGCGTGGGCAGGGTGGCGTAGAGGGGAACCGGGACCGCGCCGAGGAGGTGGCACGCGAAGTCCAGGATGTGCCACTCGGGGCGGTTCTCCGAGAAGAGCGCGATGCGGTCTCCGGGCAACACGCCGGCGCGGGCCAGGCGGGCCGCGGTTTCCCGGGTGGCGCGTTCAAACTCCTTCACCGTGTACGTCCGCCACCCTTTCCCGGCACGGATGCGCAGCAGCTCCTTGCGCGCAGGGTAGGCCTTCACCGCGAACTCGAAGAGGTCCCGCAGGGTCTCCATTTGAACTCCCCAGAAATGCTGCGGGCGATTGTACGGCCCGCACATGCGCTTCACAACTACCGAAAGCAGCCATAATACCCTGGTGCAACCCCCACGCCTGGCAGTGAGGCTGGCCTACCTCGGTGGCTCCTTCGCGGGTTGGCAGCGCCAACTCCGCAGCCGCACCGTACAGGGCGTGCTCGAGCAGGCACTCGAAACGCTCTACCGGGGGCCGGTCAAGGCCGTGGGGGCCGGGCGGACGGATGCGGGGGTGCACGCCGTAGGCCAGGTCGCACACTTCGACCCCCCTCTGCCGATCCCGCCGGCCGGCGTTGCCAACGCCCTCAACTCGCTCCTCCCGGTGGAGATCCGGGTGCTGCGCGCATGGGTTGTCCCCGCAGAGTTCAACGCCCGCCGCTCGGCGCTCGGCAAACGCTACCGCTACCGACTTGCGTGCGGCGCCACACTGTCACCGTGGGAGGCCCTCCGCCGCTGGCATGTGGGGCAACCGCTCGATCCTGAGGCCATGGCGAATAGCCTCGCAAGCATCCCGGGGAGCGCGACTTCGCCGCGTTCGCGCTCGCCGGGCATGCCGGCCACGGCGCCCGCGGCACCGTGCGTACCGTGACTTCTGCCCGCCTCGTCGTACGCGGGCGCAGACTGGACCTGGTAGTGGAGGGCGACGGTTTCCTGCGAGGCATGGTGCGGCGGATCACCGGCGCGCTCGTGGAAGTCGGCCGCGGCGCGCAACCGAGCGCATGGTTCGGCCGTCTCCTCATCGACCCCAGGACCACGCCGTCCGCCCCCACCGCACCCCCACACGGCCTGACGCTCGAACGGGTCGTTTACTGAAGGCAAGAGGCAATAGGCAAGAGCAAGAAACAGTGGGGCTGCGCCACCCAAACGCGTGAGCCGGCGTGTGCGCTTTTGCCTGTTGCCTATTGCCTTTTGCCCGCCGTTCACGTGCTAGACTGCCCGCGCCGATGAAGGACCTCGATCGTCTCGCACCACCCGGCACGCCCGAGCGCGAGCTTCTGGACCGCCTCCCGCCACCCTCCCTGCCCCGCCACGTCGCGATCATCATGGACGGCAACGGGCGCTGGGCGCGCCAGCGCGGTTTCCCCCGCGTCGAGGGTCACCGCGCCGGGATCCGTGCCGTGCGCGACACGGTGGAGGCGGCGGCGAGACTCGAACTCGAGGTGCTCACCCTCTACGCGTTCTCAACAGAGAACTGGAAGCGACCCCGGTGGGAGGTTCGCACGCTCATGGCCTTGCTCAAGGAGTACTTGGCCAAGGAGCTGCGCACGATGGTGGAAAACAACATCCGGTTCCGCCCGATCGGGCGCATTGCGGAGCTCGAGCCCGAGATCCAGGACGGCCTCGCGGGCGCCGTCTCGGCCACGGCCGCGAATACCGGTCTGACGTTTCAGATCGCGCTCAACTATTCCGGCCGCGCCGAGCTTCTCGATCTGACCCGCACCGCCGTGACCAACGCCCACGCTGGCCGGCTCGTCGCGGAGAGCGTCGATGAGGACTGGGTCGCGGCCCACCTCGCCACCGCCGGGGTCCGCGACCCCGATCTCTTGATCCGCACCTCGGGCGAGCTGCGCGTCTCCAACTTTCTTTTGTGGCAGATTGCGTACGCGGAGCTGTACTTCACCCCGGTGCTCTGGCCCGACTTCACGACCCGGGATCTGCTGCTCGCGGTGGCCGAGTTTGCGCGCCGGGAGCGCAGGTACGGTGGGGTCGTCGAGGGTGCCCAGGAAGACGCCGAGGAGGCCCCCGAGTGAAGTTGGCACGCGAGGCCACGGCGTTCGCGCTGATACCGATCGTCCTGGGCGCCATCGTCTTCCTGCCGCCGTGGGTTTACCTCGCCATGGTGTGGGTAATCGCCATGCTCTCCGCCTGGGAGCTGCTGGTGCTGTTCCGCCGTCTCGGCCACCCCGCGCCGCCAGCGTTCACGCTGATAACTCTCGGGGTCCTGCTGCCGGTCCTCTGGGTGGGCGGCGTGCCCCGGGTGGGGGTGGTGCTTGCCGTGGCCTTGCTCGCAGTGCCCGTGGCCTACCTCCTCATGCGCTCCCCCATTCAGGGCGCCGCGGCTGGCATCGCCGGAGCGACGTACACCTTGCTCTACTTCCTGGTGACCGCTGGAGCGATGGGGTTCCTTCGCACGGCGTTTGCGGGAACGCTCGGGGTGAAGGTTGTGGCGCTCCACTGTCTCACGATCTGGGGCGGCGACTCGGGCGCGTATTACATGGGAACCAGGTTCGGCAAACACCGCCTCGCTCCTCTGGTCAGCCCGAAGAAGTCCTGGGAAGGGATCGTGGGCGGCACCCTCCTCACGGCATTCGGCGTGTGGTTCTGCCGCACGGTGTTCTTCCCGGATCTGTCGGTAGAGGTTGCGGTCGGGGTGGCGGTTCTGCTCACGGTCCTTGCGCCGATCGGCGACCTCGTGGAGTCGCTGTTCAAGCGCGACGCCGGTGCCAAGGACTCGTCGGACCTACTTCCCGGCCACGGGGGCTTCCTCGACCGCAGCGACTCCCTGTTCTTCGCGGCGCCGTTCGTGCTGGCCCTCTTCCTCCTGTTCGGGGTCCCGGCTTGAAGCGTCTGGCGATCCTTGGCTCGACCGGCTCTATCGGTACCGCGACCCTCGACGTGGCGGCGCGTTTCCCGGAGAAGTTCAGCGTCGTGGCCCTGGCCGCCGGCCGCAACGTCGAGCGCCTCGCGGAGCAGGTCCGCACGTGGCGGCCCCGCCTGGTCGCGGTCGCCGAGGAGACCGACGCCGCGTTGCTGCGCGGGGAGTTCCCTGCGCTCGAGGTGCTGGCAGGGCCCGAGGGGCGCGACGCCGTGGCCACTCACCCCGATGCGACCACGGTCGTGGCTGCGTTCGTCGGGGCCGTCGGGCTCGTGCCCACCTGGCGCGCTCTCACCCTGGGCCGGGAGGTTGCGCTCGCCAATAAGGAGACGCTTGTCGCCGCGGGGGAACTGGTCATGGCCGCCGCGGCCGCGAGCGGGGGGAGGGTGCTGCCCATCGACTCGGAGCACAACGCCCTGCACCAGGCGCTGCGGGTTGGGCCCCAGGATGCCGTCCGCCGCCTCATCCTCACCGCCTCGGGCGGTCCCTTTAGGACGCTCTCCGAGCAGGACATGGCAACGGTGACTGTTGAACAAGCGCTGGCGCACCCGACCTGGCGGATGGGCGCGAAGATCACGATCGACTCCGCCACGATGATGAACAAGGGGCTCGAGATCATCGAGGCGCACCACCTTTTCGGGGTGAGTGAGGAACAGATAGCCGTCGTCGTGCACCCCGAGAGCCGGGTGCACTCGCTCGTGGAGTACGTTGACGGCACGCTGATCGCGCAGCTCTCGGTGAACGACATGCGCTTCCCGATTCTGTATGCGCTTTCCTATCCCGAGCGTCTTCCGTCACCGCTCGGGTTCCTCGACCTCGTCGAGGTCGGCTCCCTCCACTTCGCGCAGGCCGACGAGCGCCGCTTCCCATGCCTGCGCCTGGCCCGGGAGGCGCTGCGCGCCGGCGGCACGGTGCCGGCGGTGCTCAACGCCGCCAATGAGGTCTCGGTTGCGGCGTTCCTCGCCGGCCGCCTGCGTTTCACCGGCATCCCAGCGGTGGTGGAGGCGGCCATCGCGCGCGAGACGTCCCGGGAGCATAATCTGGCCGTAATGGACGACGCCCTCGCGGCCGACGAGCGCGGCCGCGCGTGGGCGGGGGAGTTGGTCGCGAAATACACCTCTGGTATCGCAGGTTCCCCGTGAGGATGCGGGTCGTGCAATGATCGTGAACGTCCTCTCGCTTGTCATCGTGCTCGGTGTCCTGGTGTTCATCCACGAGGGCGGGCACTTCCTCCTCGCGCGGGCGCTCAAGGCACGTGTCAGCGTGTTCTCCTTCGGGTTCGGCAAGCGTTTGTTCGGCGTCGAACGCAGCGGCACCGATTACCGGGTCAGCCTGATACCGCTCGGCGGGTACGTGCGCATTCACGGGCTCGGCCCGGACGAGTCGGACGTGGTGGCAAAGGAGGACGAGGTTCGTGAACCGCTCCTCCCGCGCTGGCGGCGGACGCTGATCCTGCTCGCCGGTCCGGGTGCCAATGTGATCGGAGCCGTCGTCTTCGTCACCCTCGCGTTTGTCGTTGGCGTGCAGGTGCCCGCCTGGCAGGACCAGCCGCCCGAGGTCGCCTGGGTGGACCCCGGCTCCCCCGCCGCGACGGCCGGGATCAAGCCCGGGGACCTGGTGTTGTCGGTGGACGGCAAGCGTGTCCGCACCTGGCGGGACGTCGACATGGCAACCCTCGGCTCACCCGGGCGGGCGCTCGTCATGAGCGTCCGGCGGGAAGGGCAGGAGCACGAGATCACCCTCACACCCCGCACCATGAGGCGGTACGAGGTCGGGTACGCGGGCCTGGCGCAGGCGATCCCTGCCGAGGTGCCCGGGGTTATGCCGGGCAGCCCCGCCGAGAAGGCCGGCCTGCGCGCCGGTGATCGGATCGTGGCGGTGAACGGTGAGCCCGTGCGGCATTTTTTCGACGTCATGCGCCTGGTGGGCGCCAGTCCGAACCGCGAGCTCACGCTGACCATCCAGAGGGGCGTCACTCAGCTCTCGGTGCAAGCTACGCCCCGTGACGTGAACGGCCAGGGGCGACTCGGCATCCCCGCACCCAACCCCACCACCCTGAAGCGCCTCCCGGTTCCCACGGCGCTTGCGGAGGCGGTGCGCGAGAACGTGCGCATGACCCGCGAGACGTTCGCGGTGATCGGCCGCATGCTGAGCGGCCGTGCGTCGGTCCGCCAGATGTCTGGGCCAATCGACATCGCACGCTTCTCGGGGGAGGCGGCGCGGAGCGGGACCGTCTCGTTCATCTGGCTCCTCGGCGTGATCTCACTGCAGCTTGCGATTTTCAACCTGCTCCCGATCCCGGTACTGGACGGTGGGCACCTGGCCGTGATCGGTGTCGAGTCCGCACTCCGCCGGGATTTCTCGGAACGCACCAAGGAGCGCATCCTCAACATTGGCTTCTGGCTCATTATCATGCTGGTCGTGGTCGTGCTGTTCAACGACATCGCGAAGAACTTCCCGGTCCTCGACGGCCTCATCCCGGGTCGCGGCAAGTAGAGCTGCCGCGGCGCTAGCTTTCTTTGTTTTACTGCGTGCCTCCTTGGTTTTGCCGCTGCCGCGGGTGGCAGGGTCTTGTTCCGCCACTGCGTAACGGCCTTTCTCTTGCCACGCGAGTGCGCGGCCGCTCGCCGCTTGCTCGCCCCCGCACGCCGCGCTTCGAGACTCCCCGGACCGCGACCCAGCAGCGCGTCCCGAGCCGGGGCCCCTCGGTGTCCGCAAGAGACCGCGTCACCGACACCCCGTCCCGGTCCGCGCGCCGGGTTCCCGCGGTCGTGGGAGGTATGGCCGCTGGCACCCGCCTGGCGGATTTTTCCCCCACCCGACGTGTGTTTGGGCGTGGCCGCAAGGCCGAACGCCGGACATCGCGGAACAGCCTGTGCAGAAGTATCGCGAACGGGAGGGTGGCGGTGAAATCCGCCCCGCGGGCGGACGCAGCCATTGCGCCGGAGCGTGCGGGACCCGAGCGGCCAGACCGGCGGGTGGAGACGCTGGACCCGACCGAGCGCTTCGTGCGAGGGAGGGGAACAGCGAGGGTCCGCACGTCGGGCAGTGCCTGCTCGGTCGCACGCGAAGGCGGGTCGGAGGGCTGCGCTCGATGCGCAGCCCGAGCGACCGCTCAAAGCCCGCGGGGCAAAAGAAGACCTCCACGAAGTGGAAAAGACAGCAATACCGCGCACCCGCCGGGCAAAAAAGGCTTCACGCAGCGAAAAGGAAGACTCCTGTCAGGACAGGCGGCGGCGGGGCCGCCACGCGCGCAGGCGTGCCAGCGCCTCGCGTACGATGACGTTGCCATCACCGGGCGGGATCTCGAGAACCACCGGCAGCGTTGCGCAACGGTCGTCCGCCAGGAGCTTGCGGAAGAATGGTTTGCCCAGCTTGCCTTCGCCCGGCGCGGCGTGGCGGTCGCGGTGTGAGCCGAGCTCCACTTGCGTGTCGTTGCCGTGAAGCAGGTGGGGCACGTCCCTGCCCCAGTTCTCCGAGAGCTCCCCGAGGACGCGCTCCCACCCATCGCCGAGTAGGTCGTAGCCGGCCCCCCACAGGTGTGCGGTGTCGAGGCATACGCCGAGACGGTTGCGCAGCCGAGGTTCGATGAGCTCTGCAAGCTCGGCCGGTGTGCGGCCAAGTTGGCCGCCGGCTCCCGCGGTCCCCTCCACCAGCAGCATCGCAGCCCGCGCGCCGGCGGACTCGACCGCCTCGGCGATCGCCGCCCGGCAGCGGGCAACCGCCTCGACCCGGCTCCCTGTTCCGGCCGACCCCGGGTGCAGCACGACGCCGGCCAGGCCGAGCCGTCCTGCCCGCTGCAATTCCTCGACCAGGACCGCGACCGAGTGCGTGCGCAGCTCCTCGTCGACGCTCGCAAGGTTGAGGAGGTAGGGAGCATGGGCAAAGCAAACGCCAGTGAGGCCTGCCTCGCGCGCAGCGGAACGGAACCGCGTCGCCTCCGCTGGCGCGAGCGGTGCTGCCGCCCAGCGCGACGGCGCGCGCAGGAAGACCTGGAGCGCCTCGCAGCCCGCCGCGACGGCGGCCGAGACGGCGCAAGAGACGCCCCCCGCGGCGGAGAGGTGCGCTCCCAGTTTCGGCATCGCGTGGATATGTTACCCTCACCGCGCGATGGGAGCGGATCGTTTTCTGCGCTGGCTGGTGGCAGCCGCGGGTGTGATCGTCGGCTGTGGTGTCGCCGTGTGGGTCGTGCTGTGGGTGAGCGTACGCTCGACAGCGGCACACGTGCCCAACGTTGCCGGGATGGAGAGCGCCCACGCCGCAGCTGTGATCCAGAACGCCGGGCTGGTGGCCCGCGTACAGCAGGGGGTGTTTGACCCCCAGGTGACCGTGGGGCGCGTGGCGGTGCAGCGCCCGCCCGCCGGTTTCGAGCTCAAACGCGGCGGCATAGTGCTGCTCTACCCCTCGCTTGGGAAGGCGGTCCAGAAGGTAGTGGACCTGACCGGGATGCCTCTCACGCTTGCGGAGGCCGAGCTGGAATCCGAGCGTCTCACGCTCGAGCGTAGCTGCGAGGTCGAGGGCCAGGCCGACGCCGTGATGGTCATTGCGCAGGAGCCGGCGCCCGACACGCTTGTCGCCCCGGGCTCGGCGGTTACGCTCTTGGTCAACCGCACCCCCCGGGAGAGGCGCTACGTGATGCTCGACCTCGTAGGCTCCGCAGAGACCGATGCCACTCGCGTCCTTCGCAACCTGGGCTTTCAGCTCGCCACCGTGCAGCCCGTCTCCTACCCGGGAGTGCCGGCCGGCACGGTGCTCCGACAGGACCCGGCGGCCGGGGGGCCGGTGGCCCAGGCCGCCGTCGTCGGGCTGTGGGTTTCGCGATGAGCCGCACCAGGGTCGCCCCATCGCTGCTCGCATGTGATCTGGCTCACGTTGCCGAAGAGGTACGCTCGGCCGAGGCGGCCGGGGCCGACCTCTTGCACTTCGACGTGATGGACGGTCATTTCGTCCCCAACCTCACCTTCGGACCCGCGCTGTGTGCGGCGGTGCGCCGCCTCACCAAGCTGCCCCTCGACGTCCACCTCATGGTGACGAATCCGGACGCCATGCTTGAGCCGTTCGTCGAGGCCGGGGCGAACCGGATCTCGGTCCACGTCGAGGCTGTCACCCACCTGCACCGCAGCCTGACTCAAATCCGCACCCTCGGTGCCCAGCCCGGTGTTGCCCTCAACCCCGCGACGCCTGCTGCGGCGCTGGACGAGGTCTGGCCGTTTGTGGACTTCATCCTCATTATGTCTGTGAACCCCGGGTTCGGTGGACAGCACCTGATCCCCGAGGTACTTGAGAAGGTCGGAACCATTCGATCGGCCCGTGATCAGCGTGGTTCCTCCGCCGAGCTCGTGGTGGATGGTGGTGTGGAGGTGGAGAACGCAAAGGCGCTGAGGTCTCTGGGCGTGGATGTTCTGGTGGCAGGCACGGCGGTGTTCCGCGCCGCCGACCGACGCCGCGCCATCGCTGCGCTGCGTGGGGAGGAGTCGCGATGAGATCTGCCTTCGCCGCGGCCGCCGTGCTGCTGCTGGCAGCCTGCGCCAGCAAAAACCCCGAGCAAGGGTTCCTCTCACAGGTGGGCTCGATGTCCAAGGAGCAGGTCATGGAACGAGGCGACGCCCTTGCCGCCAAGAAGAACTGGGACGAGGCCCGCAAGTACTACTCGTTTCTGGCCGACTCCTTCCCCAACGACCCTGCAGGTCGCAGAGCAGCCCTCAAAGTAGCGGACACGTTCTACGCCGCCCAGGATGTCGAGAGCCTGACCGAGGCGCAGTTACGCTACAAAGATTTTGCCAACCGTTTCCCCAACGACCCCAACCGCGCCTACGCCCTCCTGATGCTCGGGAAGGTGAGTTTCGCACAGCGAAAGGGCCCGCTCCGCGACCTCACGCACGTCCGGGAAGCGGCGGACAACCTCAAACAGTTGGTGCAGCTCTTCCCCAAATCCTCGTACACCAAGGAGGGGAAGCAACTGCTGGACAATTGCCTCGAGGACCTCGCCCAGCACGAGCTGCTGACTGCGCAGTACTACGCCAACATCGGGGCCTGGCAAGGTGCCAAGCAGCGCCTCGAGTTCTTGCTCGCCAACTACCCTGATACTGTCACGGCGAAGGCCGCCGCCGCCCTAATGGAAAAGGTTCAGGAACGGTTCAAAGGACCCGCCGTACCCCCTCCCGTACCGACGCCAGCGAAGAGATCAGCAGACCAGCATTGACGAACATGCAACAGTTAGGCTATTTTAGTGCTGGAGTCGCCACCAGCGTGCAGAACGGGAGGGCTGTCATGGGCCGCGCAACGTTCGTCATTCTGGCTGTGCTGTGCTTTTCCTGGGCCGGAGCGGAGCAAGCGGTCAACCCTCCACCGCGCCCACTCCACAAGGTGGATGACCACTGGACCCCCTACGATCCACCGAAGGAGTTCCCTGCGGATGCTCAGGTCTACATCATCGTAAAGGGCGACTGTCTGTGGGACCTCGCGAAGAAGTTCCTGGGCAATCCCTACCTCTGGCCGCAAATCTGGGAGAAGAACCAGTACATCCGTGACGCGCACTGGATCTACCCCGGTGACCCGCTAATCGTGGGAGTCAAGGCGGCCGAGGTCGCACCACCGCCGGCACCGGTTCAGCCGCAGCCCCCGGGCGCACCGGGTGCACCGGGCGCACCAGGCGCTCGTGGTGCCGGCGCGGCGGGAGCCCCGGGCGCCGAGGGCGAGTTGGTTCCGGTTGGCAGCGAGAACGACATCTACTGCTTCGCCTACCTGGACGAGAAGGACACCAAGCCGCAGTTGATCATCTCCTCGGCGGAACAGGTGGAGTACCAGGACAGTTTCTCCACCGACGACATCGTGTATCTCTCGGGCGGCGAGGCGGAAGGTGTGAAGGCCGGGCAGGAGTACTTCGTCATCCTGCCGGTGCGCCAGTTGCGCCACCCTGCCACGGGCGCCGCGCTCGGCACGGTTGTGAGTTACGTGGGGCACGCCCGGGTGCTTTGCACCCAGGACCACACCGCAACGGCGGAGATTCTTGCCTCCTGCGACGCGATCCCTCTCAGGGCCGGGCTCAAGCCCTTTGAGCCGATCCCGATCCCGATGACGGTCATCACGGCACCAGCCACGCGCTGCGACCCGACGAGCACCAAACCCAAGGGTTACATCGTCTACGTAAAGGATGAGATAACGACATTCGGCAAGGACGATGTGGTGCTGATCGACCTGGGTGAGGCCGACCAGGTAGCACCAGGGACGCTGTGCATTATCTTCCGTGACAACCCGGTTGCCGGGGCGCCGCGCCTCTTGCTCGGCGAGTTGGCCGTGCTGACAACCGGGAACCACTGGGCCTCCGCGAGGATCATCCGTTCCGTCGGGCCGATGCGCGTGGGAGACCGGGTCGAGCTGAAGTGAGCCCCAGCAACGTCGATGAACGCCGCGCAGCCTTGCGCGAACTGGGGGACGCTCTCGGCAACGTGGCCGATGCTTTGCTCGACCGCGGGCTGCAGTTGGACGAGGCCCTCAACGTTTTCGAGGTCCGGTATGTGCGCTCCGCTGTCGCCCGCCACGGCGGAAACCTCTCGCAGGCAGCGGCGGCCTTAGGGATCCACCGCAACACGTTGCGGAGCAAATTGCAGCGCGACGGGCAGCGTAAGCGGAAAGGTACCTAGCCGGCGGCTTTGCTCATGTTCGGCGGGCGTCAGACCGCCGCGGTGTGGGGCAGCTTCGCTCTGGGCTGCCTCCTGGCCGCGCAGATGCAACGGCCCGAGAAGGCCCAGCGGTACGCCTCACCGTGGGTCGAGGGCTCTCAGGGGATGTCGATCCCGATCGAGAGCAGCCCGTTCGCGGGACCTACCCCGTTTGAGCAGCGAGTTATCGCGGTCGCGATCCGCGAGGGCCTCGACCCTGCGCTGGTGCTCGCGGTGGTGCAGGCCGAGTCCCGCCAAAAGGCCGACGCGGTCTCGTCCAAGGGCGCCGTGGGTCTCATGCAGGTGTTGCCGGAGACCGCCGCCGAGATCGGCTTCCCTGACGCCGCGGACCCGGCCAGCAACCTCGAGGCCGGCTGCAGGTATCTGGCCGCCCTCCTCGAGAGCTTCGGCGGTGACGTGGAGCTGGCGCTGGCCGCCTACAACGCCGGCCCGGGGGCCGTGCGCCACTGGGGGACGGTGCCCCCCTACCGGGAAACCAGAACCTTTGTTGCGCGGGTTGCTGTGGAATACGAACGCCTGACCGGTCTGGATCTTGCGGGAGCGACCCGCTTCTCGTACGACCCGTCAGCTGTCTTTTGAACCTTCGTCGCCCTTCGAAACGCCGTCTTTGGAACCGCCCTCCCCCTTCAGAGAGTTCCTGAAGTTCTTGATGCCCTCCCCGAGCCCCTTGCCCAGTTGGGGAAGCTTGCCGGCACCAAAGATAATGATCACGATCAGAAGGATCAACAGCAGCTCAGGAACACCCAGCGAGCCAAACATGTGGCTTCCCTCCGGGCGGGATTATAGCCCCTGTCCGCTCGCCAGCCCGGCAACCGCCCCACGTAGCGCCTCCGGTGCGCCGAGCGCCTCGAGGGCCTCGAGCGAACGCTCGCGCACCGCCGGCAGCCAGCGAAGGTAGTCCGTGCGCCCCGCTGCAGCCAACTGGAGAAACGTGCCGATGACCTTGAGACCCCGCTGGGCCGCACACTCCAGGTAGCGCTGTTCCCACCCCACCGTCCAGCCCAGGAGCGCTGCCGCGCGCGGCCGCACGGTCGCTTCGCCCGCCAGCGTCGCACCACCCCTCTCTCGCAGCAACGAGGCCAGGTCGTAGGTGTCGGGCCCCCCCCGCATGTCCTGGTAGTCCACCGCCCACACCTTCCCCTCGCTCAAAAAGAGGTTGTTGACGTGAAAGTCGCGGTGCACCAGCCGATAGGGGTGGGCTGCCAGACACTCGGCGAGCCCGTCGAGGAAGGCCACGACCTCGGGCCGCAGGCGTACCTCCGGCGGCAGGGCAAGCTCCTCGAAGACCACCAGCTCTCTCCGGAAGAAGGCGGCGTCGAACGCGGCGGTGGGCAGGTCGTCCCGACTACAGGCCTGGAAGGTGGCGAGGGCCTCGAGCGCAAGCTCTAGCATGTCCTCCCCCTTGGCGGCGACCGCCCTGTCGAGATCCTCGTCGCCGACGTCCTGGCTGACGACGACAACCCCTTGCCGACCCAGCGGCTTGGGGATGGGCAGGCCACGACGCCAGCCCCACACCTGCACGTCGTGGTCCCGCCCGGCCTGGCCCTCGAGCGCAAACGGGTAGAGCGCCGCCACGACCGTCGCTCCTCCGGCAAGGGACACTCGAAAGAAGCGACGGTGCGAGGCATCGCCGGCAAGCTTAGCCACGGCGAGGGGCGCAAGGCCGAGGGCCGCCAGACCTGCTTCGAGGGTCCCCACGGCCGTGCATGGTACCCCGGCCCTGCCAAGATTGCTCGCGAGGGCACAGCAGTGCGAGCCCGGAAATTGATCCGCGGGCCGTGCGGTTTCCCAAAATGTGAAGACACGCGGATCGACCGCAGGCGAAGCCGCACTTCTGCTCTCAATCGTCGAGGCGCTGCAGGATTGGGTCGAGTCGGATCCGGCCCTGCAGGCGGCCTGTGCGAGCCTGAACCACCTTGGGCTCTCCCCGCTTGTGTCGGTCGAGCTCGTGCTCAGCGCCGAAGGACCCCGCGTGGTAGCCTCAGGCGGAAACACTTACGTGCCACAATGGACCGAGAACGACGTGCAGCTCCTGCGCTCCGTTGGGATCGCTGGTGAGCCGGGTACCGATGAAAACCCAGACCTCCCCCAACCTCGTCGGCGCCAGCCGCGCTGAGATCGCCTCGCTGCTCGGCGATCTCGATCCCCGCCCCTACCGAGCCGCGCAGGTGTACCAGTGGCTCGCGCGCCGCCTCGTGGGCAGCGTCGAGGAGATGACCAATCTGCCCAAGTCATTGCGGGAGGCGCTGGGCCGTCGCGCGGTCGTCCGTGATCCGGAGGTCGTGGACGTTCGGCGCGGCGAGGAGGGCACCGCCAAGTTCGCCCTCGCCTACCCCGACGGCGCGGTGGTCGAGGCGGTCGCGATGCCGATGGAGGGCCACACGACCCTGTGCCTCTCTTCACAGGCAGGCTGCGCGGTGGGCTGCGTGTTCTGCGTTACCGGTGTTCTGGGCGCCGGCCGCAATCTCTCCGGTGGTGAGATCTTCGGCCAGTACCGCGCGATCATGCGCCACGAGGGGCTGGTCGGCGCCTCCGTCAACGTCGTTTTCATGGGCATGGGCGAGCCGCTGCTCAACCTCCCCGGCGTTACGCGCGCGGTGGAGTTGCTTTCCGAAACCGTGAGCCCGCGCCGGATCACCGTCTCGACCAGCGGCATCGTGCCGGGAATCGCCAAACTTGCCATCCTCGCGCGTCGCCCCAAGCTCGCCGTCTCCCTCAACGCCACCACCCAGCAGCAGCGAGAGAGGTTGATGCCGATCGCGGCCCGCTGGACGCTCCACGTGCTGCTCGACGCCCTACGTGCGTTCCCGCTCGAGCGCGGGCGCCGCATCACCTTCGAGTACGTCATGCTGGCCGGCATCAACGACTCGCTCGAGGACGCCCGCCGCCTGCCCAGACTGCTGCGCGGGATCCCGTGCAAGGTCAACCTCATCCCGCTCAACCCCGACGAGCGCTACCTCGCCGGTTTTGCCGCCCCAGACGAAGAGACGATCAGCGCGTTCGCCGGGGTCCTCGCCAACGCCCACGTCAACGTCACGGTGCGCTGGAGCAAGGGGCGCGACGTGGCCGCGGCGTGCGGGCAGCTGCGCGGGAGGATTCCTCTCGGGGCCTCCGCGGCCCCATCCCCAGCGCCGAGTCGCGGCTAGTTCTCGAAGCTCTTTTGTTGCCCCGCGGGCTCGGAGCAGTCGCTCGTTGTGGGCATCGAGCCCACGTCTCCGACCCGCCTGCGCGTGCGACCGAGCGGCCAGACCGGCGTGCGGACTCTCACCGTGCCTCGCCTGCGCTGCGCTTCGACTTGGCTGGCGTCTCCACACCCAGTCTGGCCGCTCGGTTCCCGCACGCTCTGGCGCAATGGCTCCTTCCGCTCGCGGCGCGGTTCGGCCCCCACCCTCCCGCGGTTATGCACGACTCGCGGAGGCATGGCCGCTGCACCCGCCGGGCGGATTAAAGGCCCGCCCTCCCATGCTCCCACGGGGCGATCTCTACGCGATGACTGGTTAGGCAGGTCCGGCTTGATGGGTCGGCGCGCGGCGCCAGAGGCCGCCGTGGATCATCACGAGCCAGGTGGCGGCCGCGTACACCAGCAGATTTCCCGGGAACTCGGCGCTGTACCGGTGTACCTTCGTTGGCGCCTTAGTCCTCGCCATCCTGACGCCCCTCAACCATGAGGTCAGAGTGTCAACTTTATCGGGGCAACTTCCAGGTCCGCCGCAAGCGCTGGTTAGGCCGCCGGGTGAAGTACTCCTGGAACGCTGCATGCGCCTGCAGGGAAGCGAGTGGGAAGCGACCGAACAGGCGCTATCGGAGTGGGCAGCGAACGACAAGCGATGGGCCGGACTTAGCATCCGTGTAGTCAACCGTGAAGGTGACCTGGGCTGCCATGTCAGGGGATGAGAGTGAGAGCTGGAAGCGCGTGGAAGCCACCAGGAAGCGCTTCTCTTCGCTGCAGCTCAACACACCTACCTGGCTGCCGTCGATAGAGACCGTGAGAGCGGATGCGAAGCAAGAACAGGTGTCGGTCGCGAGGGTCAGAGTGCCGGGCGGGCCGCCACCGGTTGGGGACGCGGTGAAGGTGAACGACACGTGGCGCGCTTGTGGCTCCGTGGGCGAAGAGGAGTCACAGGCGGAAAGTACACAAGCCAGGGCCACAGCGACGACGGATGCGGAGACGTGGCCGATAGGCATGGCTAATCTCCTTTAGTGCAGTTTACTCTTCTTGCGGCCAGCCTAACGCCAATTGGACGTACTAACGGAAACGACGAATGCGAACGCGCCGTTCGCCCAACAACATCACCCAGCGCCGTGCCGTCGTTGGCTACCATCTTTTCTTTCAATGTCATCCACGCCGTCATTGCACGCCTGCACTCTGACAACGACTCCACGTGAGGTTCGCCTGACCCCCGGTCAATGCGGCGTCGGGGTGGGGTCGTCTGGTCGCTGACCCCATTCTTGGCAACCGCGTCCCAGCCGTCAAGGTCCGATTCTTGGGGGAGGGTGGGTAATTAGTCCGCCGGTGCCGCGGGTGGCAGCTCACTCCGGAGCCCGCGGAAACTTCGGTGCAGTACAACTCCGCCCCGCGGGCGCATGGAGCGATCACGCCGAAGCGTGCGGGACCCCGACGCGCTGGCCGTCGTGGGGAGACGGTGCGGCCGTCTCATGACGACACCGAGGGGCCCCACGGCGGGCAGCGCACTCGGGTCGCGCGCGCAGGCGGGTCGGAGGGCTGGGCTCGATGCCCAGCCCGAGCGACCGCTCCAGGCCCGCGGGGCAAAAGAAAAGAGCCGTCACGCAGTGACACAAGGAACCAGCTCCGAGCCCGCGGGGCAAAACACCAAGCCTCGCCACGGTGTGCCACCAATGCGACGGGATTGCTTCGTCGTCCCGCCCCGCCATGGCGGGGCGGGACTCCTCGCAATGACGAGGGCGAGGGGCGAAGCCGCTAGGTGAGCATGACCGCACTCCACTGCCGCCCGGCATGCCGGCCGTCGCGGCGGTAGGAGTGGTACGAGGGCGAGCACGCGGTGCACCCGGGCAGCACCTGAACTGCATCCGGTCGAACCCCGATCGCGAGCAGGCGCCCTCTCGCCCAGCGCGCGAGATCCACGGAACCGTGCCCGCGCCAGTCGTCCCCTTCCACCGGGTGCCGGGTGAGCGCGCTGACCACCTCCTCGCCGACCCGGTAGTGGCACGGGCCCACGCCGACGCCAATGGCGGCCTTCACCGCCTCCGGTGGCACGCCGAACTCCGAGCGCATGCGCCCCAGCACGGTGCCCACTACGTCCGCGGCGAGGCCGCGCCAACCGGCGTGCACCATGGCCACGGCCCCCCCACCGGATAGTGCGATGGGGAGGCAGTCGGCCGTCCGCACGGTGAGCGCAGTCCAGGGCTCGGTTGTGAGCAGCGCGTCGCAGGTACCAACGAGATGAGGTCCTGTCGGAAGCGGCTCGGCGGCGCTGAAGCTGAAGGCCAGACGCGTGTGCTCCTGGCGCGCGTACAGCACCGGCACAGCTCGCCCCGTCAGCCGCTCGACGGCATCGCCTGCCGCTGCCGCAAGCGCCCGGGAGTCGAGATCACGCGGAGTGCCGCTCGCGTCGCCGAACAGCGCGAGTGAGTCACCGAGGACAACCGCGACGACACCGCTTCCACCGGCAGTTTCGGCCATCCCGCTATGCTACACTCGCTCGCCGGAGGCCTCGGTGGAGCTCAGCGCAACCAAGGGGTTCGGGTTCCACGCACGCGTGAGGACCGCGAGCTGGTCCTGGTGCACAACTTTCACGGCCTCGGGTATCCCGCACGCCGCCGCCTGCCTTGCCCGGCCAGAATGATCCATCTCGAGGAGATCACCAAGAGCTACAACAGCCGCCCTGCCCTGCGGGGGATCGTCGCCGCGGTCGAGAGGGGCGAGTTCCTCTACCTTTCCGGTCCCTCCGGCGCCGGAAAGAGCACGTTCCTGCGTCTGCTGTACCGAGCGGAGTTGCCCGACTCCGGGCGCATCATGGTCAACGGCTCCGATCTCCTGAAGATGCGCCGCCGGGACGTCGCCGAGTTCCGGCGCCGCCTCGGCGTCATCTTCCAGGACTTCAAGCTGCTGCGGCGCCGCACGGTGGGGGAGAACGTCACGTTCGTGCTGTCGCTCCTGAACCTGCCCGAGAAGGACCAGCAGCGGCGCGCCTACCTAGTGCTGAAGCAGATGGGGTTGCAGCACCGCATGAGTGCTTTCCCCGACGAGCTTTCGGGCGGGGAGCAGCAGCGGGTCGCGATCGCGCGTGCCCTCGTGCTGCAGCCCGACCTCATCCTTGCCGACGAACCGACCGGCAACCTGGATCCGGAGCGCTCGCACGAACTCCTCGAGCTGTTCAAGACCATCAACTACCAGGGAACTACGGTGGTCGTGGCGACCCATGACCGCGGCCTCATCGAGGCCCACCCGGCGCGGACGTTGTTCCTCGACCACGGGCGCGTGGTCAAGGACGGCTGGGGGTCAGTCGCGTGAACCGTCACTTCTGGCGCGAGGTGAAGCGGCAGGTGCGCGAGTCCGGCCCGGCTGGCCTCGTGGCGGTCGTGTTGGTGATGGTGGCGAGCGCCTGGGGTGGGGTTCTCTGGAGCGTGCGCGAGTGGGTGCGCGTGGAGTTGCTCGCGCGGGATCGGCAGACCACCGTGGTGGCCGTGGCACGCGGCCAAGCCGAGGCGGCGACCCTGAGGGAGGCGTTGCAAGCCCGCTTTCCCGCCATCGCCTCGGTTTCCATGACGCCCCGCAAGGTTCAGGAGGAGCTTGCGGCCTGGTTCCCCGAGCTTTCCACGGTTCTTCTCACCCTCGACGAACGAAGCTTTCCGCCGATCATCCAGGTCGAGGTGACGCCGGACCAGGAGGAGGCCGTCGCCGGCTTTCTGCAGTCCCGCCCGGACGTAACGCTGGTGGAGAGCTCACACGGCTGGCAGGCCCGCCTGGAGCAGGCGGTTTCTCGCTTCTTCTTTGCGGGTTTCGTGCTCGCCCTCACCTTGCTCGTCGGGTGCTGCGCCGTGGTGCTCCTCGTGGTGCGGCTTCTGGTGCTGAACCACGCCGACGAGATCGCCATCATGAGGCTCATCGGAGCTCACGAGGGCGACATCCGCAGGCCCTACCTCGTCTGCGGCTCGCTCCTGGGGGCGGTCGGCGGCGTGCTGGGCGCTGGGCTGCTCCTGACGTTGCAGCTCGCCCTGCGGACGGCGCTGCCCGCCCTGGCGGTCGAAGGCTGGGTGCTGGCCGCGCTGCCCCCGGCCGGCGGGCTGACCGCGGCCGCGGGGGCGGCTCTCGGTCTCGCCTCCCTCCCGCGAGAGCCATAACTGCGGGGGGTCCCGCGACTATCTGTTGCGGGGGGCTTTACGGCCGCGCATTGAGCCCCCGCCGCAAAAGTGCCCCCTTCGCCCCACCGCTCGCCGGGAGTGAATCCCGGCTCGCGGGTCGAGGGGGAAGGCACTCAGGGTGGCAGACAGCTGCTGTCGAACAAGCGCAGGTTGCTACCACCTACTGCCTTTTGCCTATTGCCTATCGCCTGCCTCTACGGTTGCAGGAGGGGGTGCACCTTGCGGAGGAACTCGCCGGCCTTGTCACCACCCTCCAGCAGAGAGATTGCGCGGGCGAGACGATCGACGAGGGCCTGCACGGCTGCGACGCCCTTGCCCGCCTCGATGTCGGTCCGGGCTATGCGGTACTGCTTCTCCACCGCGATGGAGCCCGAGAGCCCAACGCAGTCGTCGGCCACCTTGCGTACGTTGTCGGCCAGCGCGAACATCGAGCGAAGCGAAAGCCCGGATGACTGGCCCTGTGCGGACTTCTGCTCCGTCGCTTGCGGCGAGAGCCCGAGCGGTGGACTCTGCGCAGGCCTCCCCTTGTCGTCCTCCGCCGACTGCAGGGCGATCAGCCCAGACGTGACGAGGCCGAACAGCACTTTGCAGACGTCGAAGGCGGGCAGGCCGGTGGCCTGCTCCAGTTGCTTGATCGAAAGCAGCCCATCGACCTTCGTGACCACGGCCCACTCCTGCGGGGAGAGCGTGATCTGGTCCTGGCCTGGCTCCCGCGGCAGGAAGTAGGGGATGACGTCCATGGAGGGGATCTTGCGCTGCAGCACGCGAAACTCATCCAGCCGGCGCGCCGCTTCCATCATGAGGTTCGTGTTCGACTTGGTCACAGTCACGCGCTCGGACTCGATGTTTGCCGTGAAGATGAACTGACCCTTCCGCCACGTGGCCATCTCATAGACGGCCAGCTCACCGGAGAGCTTGCCCGCCGCCGCGTCGATGATCTGCCCATCCCTGAGGAAGATCTTCCCGTCCACACCCTCACTGGAGAGCGTGAACACACCTGTCTTGCCCGACACGCTCACCAACTGGATCACGTCGGGTAGAGAAATATCTGCCAGAGAACCGTGCAAGGCCATGGTCGTTTAGCGCGGCGCCGGTGGTGCGAGGCTCGCGGCCGTTTCGTCCCTTTCGTCTCGGCACCGACTGTAGTCGTGTGTTTGTGCCGTCGCCACGCCGACAAAACCTAACACACGCGCGCTGCGAGCGTCAAGGCAGAACGCTGCGGAGGTGACACAGGGCGAGAGCCAGCGCGTCTGCCGCGTCGGGCGGTGGCTCTGCCGAGAGTTTCAAGGCATGACGCACGACGTACACCACCTGCTGCTTCTCCGCGCGCCCGTGGCCCACAATCGCCGCCTTCACCCGTGCCGGCTCGATCTCCACGACCTGGCCCCCCCAGCGGCCGAGCGCCACGAGCAGTGCTCCGCGGGTCTCGGCAAGAGCAAGGGCAGCCTTGGGGAAGCGGCCGGTGAAGGGCGTTTCGATGACCACCACGTCAGGTGTCAGGCGCCCGAGGAGCTCCACGAGCTGCTCGGTAAGCGAGGCCAGCGTGCCCGGCCGAGAAAGGTTGCGACGGGGGAGCAGGCGACCGAACTCGACAGCGGCGACAGTCCGAGGGTTGCCTTCGAGAAGGCCCCACCCGGTTACGCGCGTTCCGGGGTCCAGCCCGAGTACCCGTGCCAGCTCAGCCAACCTCGAGCAGCTTCGCGTCTATGTCGAAGTTCGCCCAGACGTTTTGCACGTCGTCGTGGTCCTCGAAGGCTTCCATGAGCCGCACCATCTGCTCGGCGCGCTTGTCCTCCAGGCGGACCTGGGTTGTGGGCACCATCTCGACCTTGGCCTGCTCGACGGCGAGCCCGCGGGTGTCCAAGCCGGCCTTCACCCTGTGAAGGTCCTCCGGGGCGGTGTAAATCTCGTAGAGCTCCGGGTCGTCCGAGAAGAAGTCCTCGGCCCCCACCTCCAGCGCGGCCTCCATGACCTTGTCTTCATCGCCGGCGCTCTTCGGCACGATGATGTAGCCCTGCTTCTTGAACAGGAACGAAACGCAACCGGACTCCCCAAGGTTGCCGCCATGTTTGCCGAAGAGATGACGGATTTCGGCCGTCGTGCGGTTGCGGTTGTCGGTCAGCACCTGGAGCATGACCGCGACGCCGCCGGGCCCGTAGCCCTCGTAGGTGACCTCCTCGTAGGCCACGCCGGGGAGCTCGCCGGTTCCTCGTTGTATCGCTTTGTTCATCGTGTCGCCGGGCATGTTGGCGCCCTTTGCAGCCACGATTGCCGCGCGCAGACGCGGGTTCCCGTCCGGGTCACCGCCGCCCTCGCGCGCCGCGGTCGTGAGCTCGCGGATGACCTTCGTGAAGAGCTTGCCGCGTTTCGCGTCGAGCTTGCCCTTCTTGTGTTTAATCGTGCTCCACTTGTTGTGGCCCGACATACCCGACTCCCGCGGGACCCCATGGTCCGCACCCGGGATTGTACACCGCGAAAACACCGCTGGGCTCAAACCAGGCGTCCCTGAAAACTATTGACTTGCATTGGACGCCCCAGCACAATGAATTCGAGGCATGCCCGCGACGCGGCAAACGTATGACCCAAGCGATACTTCTCCTCGACTATGAGCCCCGTACCGCCGTACGGGTCACCGAGGCGCTCGCCCCACTCGGTTGCCAGGTCGTCACCGCCAGGGACGTAGACACGGCGGTCGCTGCCTGCGCCAAGGCCGAGCCCCAGGTAGTCCTGACCACGTCCGTGCTGCCCCGTCTCAAGGTCGAGGATGCCATCCTGCAGCTGCGCGCGCGCGCCGGCCTGCGAAACACCCCGTTTCTAATTCTCATGAGCGGCTACACGGGGCAGGACCCGATCGCCGACGCCCAGAAGCTCGGCGCCCAGGACATCATCGGCAAGCCCTTCTCCAACGATGAGTTGCTGGCCCACGTCAAGGCGCTCATGACCAAGCGCCCGGAGGCCTCGGTGAGCGCGGACACCCGCGCCGAGGTGCTGGAGGCGCTCAAGCGCGCCGGTGCCGCCTCCAAGGAACCCGGAACGATCACGTCCAAGGACCTCTTCGGCGACCTACTCGGCGAGGAGCACGCCCCAGCCCAGACGAAGCGGATCCAGGTTCCACTTGCGGCCGGCGCCGACGGAAAGCCCGTGCCGGAGGCGCCGCTCAGCAAGGCCACGCTGGCAGAGGTGGACGCGGTCGTGGAGCAGGCGCTGGCCAGCACCTTCGCCGAGGCGCAGAAGGCGCCGCCCAAGGTCCGCAAAGACACCGGGGAGGTCTCGGTCGACAAACTGCTCGAGGACACCCTCTCGGGCCTCGAGCTCTCCAAGCCCAAGGCTACTGCCAAACCCCCGCGGACCCCCGCGGAGGCGCCGGAGCGGCCCGCTGAAGCCCCACCGATAGCTCCGGAACTATCAGCCCAGCCTCCAGAGGTCCCGCCGAAGCCGGAGGAAGCCCCGTCAAAACCAACGATGGCTCCGCCCAAGCCGACCTCGGCCCCGGGCGTGGCGGCGCCAGAGGCCCAGCGCATCCCGGGGCCGCTCCCGAGCGGTACGCCGTTCGGCCAGTACGAGCTGATCGAGCCCATCGCCACCGGCGGAATGGCCGAAGTCTACAGGGCCCGCATGCAGGGCGTCGAGGGATTCCAGAAGATCGTCGCGATCAAGCGCATTCTGCCCCACCTCACGGACAACCACGAGTTCGTCACGATGTTCGTTGACGAGGCAAAGCTCGCGGCCCAGCTCCAGCACCCCAACATCGTCCACATCTACGATCTCGGCAAGATCGAGCGCTCCTATTACATCGCGATGGAGTACATCGACGGCAGGGACCTGCGCTCAATCTTGCATACCCTGGAGGAGAAGCGCGCCCGCTTGCCGCTGGGCCTCGCCCTGTTCATCTGCTCCCGCATCGCGGCGGCGCTCGACTACGCCCACCACAGGCACGACCTCCAGGGCAAGGCGATGGCCCTCGTGCACCGGGACGTCTCCCCGCAGAACGTGCTGATCTCCTACGACGGGGACATCAAGCTGTGTGATTTTGGCATCGCAAAGGCCGCCTCCAAGGCCTCCCACACCCGGTCTGGGGCTCTCAAGGGCAAGCTGCAGTACATGTCCCCCGAGCAGGCGTGGGGCAAGGACGACATCGACCACCGTTCCGACATCTTCTCGATCGGGCTCGTGCTCTACGAGATGCTGACTGGACGAAAGGGATTCGCCGGTGACTCCGAGCTCTCGATCCTGGAGCAGGTGCGGTCCCCGCGCTTAATCCCGCCGCGCGAGCTGGACCCGGCCATTCCCCCCGAGGTCGAGCGGGTGGTGATGAAGGCGCTCAAGGAAAATCGGGAGGAACGCTACCAGACTGCCGCCGAACTCGCGTCCGATCTCGGCACCATGCTCCAGGTGATCCGTCCGACACCGGGTGCGGGCGAGCTGGGCGCTTTCCTCGCCGAACTCGTGGGCCACGAGCGTCCGGCGAGCGCGACGGGCATCCCCGCCGCGCGTCCGGCGGTGACTCCCCCTCCCCGCTCGATGCCGACGCCACCCGCGGTCCAGCCGCCGAAGCCCAAGCCCGCCCCCCGTCCGCCGGGGGCGGAGCACGTCCATATCGAGACCCCCCCGGTGTTCACGGCGCCGCGGCAGAGCCGCGTCGGGCTGCTCGCCGCCGTCGGCGTGGTGATCGTGGCCGTGGTGGCCGGTGCCTTCTACGTGACCAAGGTCAGACGCGCCGGCCCCGGCGCCGCCCCCGAGGCCACCCCCGCACCGGAGACCGTTGAGATGGCTCGGGAGGTGGCGCAGCAGGAGGTGGCCAAGCAGACCCAGGCGCTGCGCGAGCGCCTGAGCAGCGAGATATTGGGCCCCACGCCGGTGCCTGCGGGCCGTCGGCCCACTGCACCTCCACCCGCCCGGGCTGCGATCGCCGCCCCGACATCGGGAGAGCCGGCGCCGGGTGCTGCGGCTCCGGCGGCAGCGCCACCCACTTTGGTGCCAACCGCCCCGTTACCGGAGCCGAGCCCCGCCCTTGCGGTGGCCCCTCCAGCCGAGGTTCCACCCACGCCAGTGCCGGTCGCCACCCCGACCGCCGCGCCGGCGCCCGCCCCCGAGAAACCGGTGGAGGAGCAGCCCGCGGTGAGGGAAGGCGATCTGGTTGAGCTGGACGGCGACGTCATCCCGCCACAGCCGATCTACAGCCCGGCGCCGCCCTACCCGCCGCCTGCCGCCCGCCAGCGCGTTACCGGGACGGTGTTCCTGGAAGTGCTGGTGGACGAGAACGGCTCCGTGCAGGACATCAAGGTGCTGCGCGGGGTCAAGCCGGACCTCGGCCTCGACGCGGCGGCGGCCGCCGCCGTGCGGAGCTGGAGGTACAAGCCGGCCACCAAGGGCGGCGTGCGCGTCAAGGTGCGTGCCACCCAGCGCATTGTGTTCAGACTCTGAGATGGAGGAGGCATTCATGTCGGTTCTCAACGACCAGCAACGCAAGTTCTACGAGGACACCCGCAAGGTGACGCGGCAGGAGATCGCCGACCTCGAGAACCAGATCCAGGAGGAACTGCAAGGGGTCAAGCACCGCATTGCCGAATTGCAGACGGCTCAGAAGGCGGCTCGACAGATGTACGACGCCGCCTGCCAGCGGCTGGGGGTCCCCAACGACCTGGAAGAGCAGGGCACCGAGTAGCCTCGGGCAACGACCCACCGACCGACGCAGGACCCACACCGGGTGGTGTGGGTTCGTTGCTCTTGCGCTTCAGGTTGCGTGCGCTTCACCACCTCCCGGAGGCGTGATCGACCAGATCGGCGACGGTGTGCCGGCCGGCCCGATCCGCCGCGTCGTGACGCTCGCTCCCGACGTGACGGAGCTGGCCTTCGCTGTCGGCGCCGGCCACCTCGTCGTGGGGGTCCCCGCTGCCGCCGACTACCCACCCGAGGCGGTGGGGCTCCCGCGCGTGGCGCCCAACGACGCCGAGGCGGTCCTCGCGCTCAGGCCCGACCTCGTGCTCGCCACCACCGCCGGGAACGACCCGCGGGTTGTGCAGCGCCTGCGGCAGCTGGGCACCCGGGTCTGCAGCATGGATGTCACCTCCTTCGCGCGCCTCGCCGGGGCCTGTCGCCTCGCCGGCGAGGTGCTCGGGCTTCAGGCGCAGGGCGAACGTTTGGCACGTGAGGTCGAGGAGCGCTCGGAGCGCGCCACCGTGCGGGCCCGGGTGCTGCCCCGCCGCGACGCGCTGTACGTAGTGTGGTGGGAACCCCTGATCGTGGCCGCTCCGGGCACCTTCCACGACGACCTGCTGCGCCGCGCGGGCCTCTCCAACCTCGCGCCGGGCTCCGCCGGCCGCTACCCGCGCGTGGACCCAGAGCTTCTGCTGAGCCCCCGCCTGGAGGTCGCGGTCGCACCCGACGAGCGCGACTTGCGGGAGGGTTTTGCCCGCACCATCGGTTCGCCTGCCGGCGCCGGACTCGCCTCGGGAGCCGTGCGGGTGATCTGGCTCGCCGCGGACATCGCCAACCGACCGGGCCCGCGTTTGCCCGCAGCGCTCGAGGCGCTCGTCGCGGCGCGGGAGGCGGCCGAGAGACGGCGCACCGGGGTGCTGGACCCGGGGTCCGGGCCCCCAACCACCACTGATAAGCAACCGCCAACAAACCAGAGGCGGTCCAGTTGAGGCGCGGCGCCGACCTGGCGCTCGTGGCGGTGCTGCTGCTGGCGGCCGCGGCCGCCCTCGTGTTCGGCGGGCCTGCCGCTTCCCCGGGCGAGGCACTGGCGGCGCTGTCGGGCAGTGGCTCGCCCGAGGTGCGTACGATCATCCTCGGCCTGCGCTTGCCGCGTCTCGCCCTCGCGCTCGTCGTCGGAGCGGCGCTCGCCCTGGCGGGCGCTGCCCTTCAGGCGCTCCTGTCCAACCCTCTCGCCGACCCGTTCCTGCTCGGCATCTCCGGCGGCGGGGCGGCGGCCGCCACCGCCGCGTACGTGGTGCTGCCGGCGGCCGCCCTCGGCGTGGTGCCGGCGGCAGCGATGGCGGGGGCCGCAGCGGCGACCGGCCTGGTCTGGTGGATGGCGCGCGGCCCTCTCGGGCCGTCGTCCACACGAATGATTCTCGCCGGCGTGGCGGTCAACGCCGCGACCTCGGCGGCGATCCTGACCATGCTGGCGCTGGCGCCCTCGCCACGCCTGCCCGGGGTCATCGCGGTGACAATGGGCTCGCTGGCCTCGGCGTCCACGGGCCAGGTCGCCTGGCTCGCCCCGTACGTGCTCGTACCCGCGTTCGTCCTGCTCTTGCACGGACGCGATCTGGGACTCCTCGCCACCGGTGAGGAGTCGGCGGCCGCCCTCGGCGTCGAGGTGGCCACCGTGCGCCGGAGGGTGTTCCTGGCAGCTGCGGCGCTGTGCGGAGGTGCCGTTGCCTTTGCGGGGGTGATCGGCTTCGTTGGGCTGGTGACGCCGCACCTCTGCCGGCTGGTGTGGGGAGGAAGCACCCGCCGCCTGCTGCCGCGCGCGGCGCTCGCCGGTGCGGCGCTCACGGTGCTGGGCGACCTGCTCGCACGGCGGGTGCTGGCCCCGGCGGAGCTTCCGGTGGGCGTGGTGACCGCGCTGCTGGGCGTGCCGTTCTTCGTGGCGCTGCTGAGGCGGTCGGCATGACGCTCTTGCGCGCCAGCGCGCTTTCAGGCGGGTACGGAGGGGACGAGGTCGTGCGCGCTGTCGATCTCGCGGTTGCCGAGGGCGAGTGCGCGGCCGTGCTCGGACCCAACGGGGCTGGCAAGAGCACCCTGCTGCGTCTGCTCGCCGGCATTTTGCCCGCGAGCTCCGGGAACGTGGAGCTCCGCGGCAAGAGCCTCCCGGCCTGGCGGCGGCGCGAGGTGGCACGCGAGGTCGGGTTCGTGCCCCAGATCGTGAACCTCGCGTTCCCGCTCACGGTGACCGAGGTCGTGCAGCAGGGCCGGGCGCCGCACCTGGGGCCCTGGCGCCCGCCGTCGCCTCGCGACCACGCCGCGGTGGAGGCCGCCATTGCGCGCGTCGGGCTCTCGGACCGCAGTACCGTCGCCGTTCAGCGCCTCTCGGGAGGCGAGCGGCAGCTGGTGCTCCTCGCCCGGGCGCTGGCGTGTGAGCCGCGGCTGCTGCTCTTGGACGAGCCCACGGCCGCACTGGACGTCCGCCACCAGCTGGAGCTCGCCGGCATCCTCCGCCAGCTGGTCTCGGAGGGTGTGGGTGTGGTGCTGGTGGCGCACGACTGGAACTTCGCCCTGCGCCTCGCACAGGGCCTGGTGGTTCTCCACCACGGCCGCGTCTGGGCCGCCGGCCCGCCCGAGGAGGTGATGCGGCCGAAGCTCTTCCGAGACGTGTTCGGCGTGGAGGTCGACATCCTCCGGCGGGACGACGGCCCTCCCATGGTGCTGCCCCGAACACTCGCGAAACATTGAAAGCGAAGAGTTGAGAGTGAAGAGCCAGAACTTGCAGCTCTAACCTCTTAACTCTCAACTTTTGACTCGCGTTTGCGCGCGTGTTTCCTTGCGTACCCCCGGGGCGGATGCTAGATTCGAGGCTCGATGGTGTGGTTCCGCCGCTCCGAGCCGGGTGCGCGCCCGGCCAGCAAGGTCCCCGAAGGCCTATGGGTAAAGTGCGACGGATGCCGCGAGACCCTCTACCGCAAGGAGCTGGAGCGCATCCTGTTCGTGTGCCCCCGCTGCGGCCATCATCACCGGATCTCCGCCCGCACGCGGCTGTCCCAGCTCTTTGACGGCGGTAACTGGAAAGAGGTATTCGGCAACATCCACTCCACCGACCCCCTGAAGTTCACGGACTCCAAGCCGTACGCGCAGAGGCTGCGCGACCTGCGGGAGAAAGGCGTGCGCTGCGACGCGCTGCTCGTCGGCGTGGGCAGGTTCTCCGGAACCCGGACCGTGATCGGGGCGATGGAGTACGCGTTCATGGGTGGCTCGATGGGCTCGGCGGTGGGGGAGAAGCTCACCCGCGCAATCGAGCGCTGCGTCAAGGGACGGCTGCCGCTGATCGTGGTTTCCTGCTCCGGGGGCGCCCGCATGCAGGAGGGGATCCTCTCGCTGATGCAGATGGCCAAGATCTCGACCGCCCTCGCGCGAATGCACGCCGCCCGGCTTCCGTATATTTCGGTGCTCACCGACCCTACGACGGGTGGCGTCACCGCCTCGTATGCGATGCTGGGCGACCTCAACATCGGCGAGCCGGGCGCGCTCATCGGCTTCGCCGGGCCGCGGGTGATCGAGCAGACCATCCGGCAAAAACTCCCCGAAGGGTTCCAGCGCGCCGAGTTCCTCCTCGAACACGGGATGCTCGACATGGTGGTTCCCCGCCAGGAGCTCAAGGAGACGCTGGCACGGTGTCTTTCCCACATGCTCTAGCGGCCGGCGCCGAAGCGCTGCTGGCACCTCGCCAGGAGCAGCGCATCCTGCCTGGCCTCGACCGAATGCAGCGGGCGCTCGACGCCCTCGGCCGCCCCGAACGGGCCTTCACCTCGCTGCTGGTGCTGGGCACCAACGGCAAGGGCTCGACGGCAGCGCTACTCGCCGGCATCCTCCAGGCCCACGGTCTGCGGGTCGGGCTGTACACGTCGCCCCACTTGGTCGCGGTGGAGGAGCGCATCCGCACCGACGGTGCGGTGGTAGCCCCCCCGCGCCTTGCGGAACTGGTGGCGAGCCTCAACACGTTCCCCGACCTCTCGTACTTCGAGGCCCTCACCTGCGCCGCGGTCCTGGAGTTCGCCGAGCGCAAGGTGGACGTGGCGGTGATGGAGGCAGGCCTGGGGGGCCGTTGGGATGCGAGCAATGCCGTGGACCCGGCGGTGGCTCTGCTCACCAACGTGGGCACCGACCACCAGAGGTGGCTCGGGGAGGCGCGCACCGCGATCGCAGCCGAGAAGGCCGCCGCCCTGCGTGGCCTCGCCGCGGTCGTGGGCGCCTGGGACCCGGAGGTTGAGCCCGTCATTCGGGCAAGCGCCGATCCCCGGACACCGCTCTCACTCGCCGCACAGTGGGTCTCGGTGTCCGCGAAAGGTGGCCCGTGGACCGTGGACCGGCCTCCCACCCGGGCCACGCCTGGGCAGGACCCTTCTGCAGAAAGCTCCTCGGCCCACGGACCACGGACCGCGGACCACACTGCACAGTTGATTCATTTCAGCGCCGACGAGGCAACGGGCGAGGCGACTCTACCTCTCGCCGGATCACACCAGCTAGCAAACCTGGAGCTGGCGCTCGCCGGGGCCGCCGCCCTCGCGAGGAACGGTCTTGCCCCGAGCCTGTCCGCGGATGCGGTGAGGCGGGGGATCGAGGACGTCTCGTGGCCGGGGCGCCTGCAGTGGTGCGCTCACGACGGCCGCCGGCTGCTGCTGGACGGTGCGCACAACCGGGAGGCGATCGCTGCGCTCGCCGCGGCGCTCGACGCGATGGATCTCTCCGGCAAGTTGCACCTGCTGTTCTCCTGCCTGGACGACAAACCGATCGAGAGCATGGCGGCGCTGCTGCGGCCCCGAGTGGTGGGGGTGACCGTCGCGCCCATTCGCTCCCCTCGCGCCCGCCCGCTCGATGAGCTCGCGGCCGCCTTCCCGGGGTGCCGGAGCGCGGCCAGCGTCAGCATCGCCCTGCAGGCGCTACCGGCCGACCTCCCGACGTTGGTGACCGGCTCGTTGCGCCTCGTCGGCGAGGTGCTCGCCGGTAACGGAGGGGCTGATGGCTGAGCTCGAGATCCGCCCGCGCGCACGCCTCGAGGGGGCGGAGGACGTCGCCCTCGCTTTCTGTGCCGTTCGCTCCGGGGAAGCCACGCGCCGCCGCCCGCTTCCCAGCGAGGGCCGGCAGTTCGACTACCGCACATCCTTCCAGCGCGACCGCGATCGCATCCTGCACTCGCGCGCCTTTCGGCGGCTCAAGCACAAGACCCAGGTGTACGTCCCTTACACCGGGGACCACCCACGCACCCGCCTCACCCACACGCTTGAGGTGGCGCAGATAGCGCGCACGCTCTCGCGCGCGCTCGGCCTCAACGAGGACCTCACGGAGGCGATCGGGCTGGCCCACGATCTCGGGCACACCCCGTTCGGCCACTCCGGCGAACGCAGCCTGGTGCAAATCCTCGCCGGGGAGATGCCGGGTTGCACGCTCCCGGAGCGCGTGGTTCGCGAGGTCGGCACCTTCAAGCACAACTACCAGTCGATGCGGGTCGTGGACCTGCTCGAGCGGCGCTACGACCACCCGGGCCTCAACCTCACCGACCAAGTACGCGAGGGCATCATCAAGCACACCACCTGGAAGGTGCGCTTTCCCTTCCCGCTCCCGACCAGCGAGGGGCTACGCCTCTCCAAGCCCTGCCACCTCGAGGGCCAGGTCGTGGCCCTGGCGGATGAGATCGCCCAGCAAACACATGACCTTGAGGACGGCCTCTACGCCGAGGCGGTCTCCCTCGAGGAGATCGAGAAGCTCGAAGCGGCCGCCACGGTGATCGAGCGCGAGGGTGCGGTCTACCGTCGCGAGCGTCGCCGCTGGCGCAAGGCTGCTCTCCTGCAGCGAGGCCTCATCCACCTGTTCGTCACCGACGCGGTCCAGGCCAGCGCACGTACTGTGAACAAGCTGGTGGCCAAGCAAAAGGTCGCCGACCACGCCGGCTGGCTCGAGATCTCCGGCGAGATCTCCGCCACGACCGTGGCCTTCTCACGCCGCGTGACCACGATCTTCGCCGAGCTGAAGGCGTTCATCTACCGGTTCATCATCAACCACCAGGAGGTCAACCGCCAGGACCACCGCGCGCACTTGGTGATGAGCGGTTTGTTCCGCGCCTACTACGGGAACCCGCTCACACTGCCGACATACGTGCTACTGCGCGTCCACGAGGAGACCGGCCGCTCCTACCTACGCGACCTGCCGATCAAGGAGATCCCCAGTGAGGTGGCCAGGCACTACCACACCGACCCGCGCTTCGTCCGGATCATCGTGGACCACCTGGCCGGGATGAGCGATCGCTACGCCATTGACGAGTACCAGGCGTTGTACGATCCCAATTCAGGGTTGGCCCCGGCCGGGGCCGGGAGGCTGTAGCCGTGATGATCCTGATGGCTTCCGACCACGCCGGTTTCGAGCTGAAGGAGCTCCTGGCCGAGCGCGCGAGAGAGAGCGGCCACGAGGTGGTTGACCTGGGGCCGGCCAGCGAGGACCCCGTGGACTACCCGGACTTCGCCCACAATCTTGCCCGCCGCATCGAGGAGGGGCAGGCCGAGGTCGGCGTGCTCATCTGCGGCACCGGCATCGGCATGGCGATGGCCGCGAACCGTCACCCGGGCGTGCGGGCGGCCGTCTGTCACGACGCCTTCACCGCCGAGCTCGCCCGCCGCCACAACAACGCCAACGTCCTGTGCCTGGGCGGGCGCACCACCGGCGCCGGGGTGGCGATCCAGATGCTCGACATCTTCCTCGCCACCCCCTTCGATGGCGGTCGGCACGGCCGGCGGGTGGAGAAGATCGAGACTCTCAAGGAGCATTGACGATGAACCAGCACGAGCGCACCGCCTTCTTCTCTTTCCTCGAAACTGCCGTCCGTCAGGCCGACCCCGAACTCGCCGCTGCCCTCGCCAACGAGCGCCGCCGGGAGAACGAGGGATTGGAGCTGATCGCCTCGGAAAACTTCGTCTCTCCGGCGGTGCTGGCGGCGATGGGCTCGGTGATGACAAACAAGTATGCCGAGGGCTACCCCGCCAAGCGCTACTACGGAGGGTGCGAGTTCGTGGACGTGGCGGAGGATCTGGCCCGGGCGCGCGCCAAGCAGCTCTTCGGGTGCGACCACGCCAACGTGCAGCCGCACTCCGGGGCGCAGGCCAACATGTCCGTCTACCTCGCGACGTGCCAGCCCGGCGACGTGATTTTCGGCATGGACCTCTCCCACGGCGGCCACCTCACCCACGGCCACCCGCTCAACTATTCGGGCAAGACGTTCAAGGTGGTCCCGTACCTGGTGCGGGCGGACACCGAGACCATCGACTACGACGCGCTGCGCGATCTCGCCAGGCAGCACACGCCCAAGCTCATCGTGTGCGGCGCCTCGGCCTACCCTCGCACCATCGACTTCCAGCTCATCGCCGACATCGCCCACGAGTCGGGCTCCATGGTGATGGCCGACATCGCCCACATCGCGGGGATGGTTGCAGTGGGGATGCACCCATCGCCGGTGCCCCACTGCGAATACGTGACCACCACCACACACAAGACGCTGCGCGGCCCGCGGGGCGGTATGGTCATGTGCAGGACCGAGCTCGCCGAGGCGCTCGACAAGGCGGTTTTCCCCGGCGTGCAGGGCGGCCCGCTCATGCACATCATCGCGGCAAAAGCCGTGGCGTTCGCCGAGGCGCTACAGCCCTCCTACCGCGATTACATCGCGAAGCTCCTGGAGAACGCGAAGACCCTTTGCGCATCGCTGCAGGAGCTGGGGTGGCGCATGGTCTCGGGCGGCACCGACACCCACCTGATGCTCATCAACCTGGGGGCGGACGGGATCTCCGGCAAGAAGGCGGAGGATCGGCTGGGCAAGGCCGGCATCACGGTCAACAAGAACACGGTGCCGTTCGACACCCGCAAGCCCTACATCGGCTCCGGCATCCGCATCGGGACCCCTGCCGTCACCACCCGCGGCATGGGGCCCGAGGAGATGAAGACGATCGCCAAGCTCATCGACCGCGTGCTGCGCACCGAGGACGAGGCGGTGTGGGCTCAGGTCAAGCGCGAGGTCGAGGAGCTCACCAGGGCGTTCCCCCTGTACGGGCAGGTGTAGGACCGTTTCGCGAGACCTCTCGGACGGGGCCCTGCTCAGCCGGACCGTTCGCGGGGTCAGACTGGGCCCGATCGCGTATGATTGCAGGCCTCATGAGCTACCAACCGGCTGAGAATCGCTACGGCACCATGCGCTACAACCGCTGCGGGCGAAGTGGCCTGAAGCTGCCGGCCATCTCGCTTGGCTGGTGGTACAACTTCGGCGGCGTCGACAGCTTCGAGAACGCGCGCGCAATGGCGCGACGCGCGTTCGACCTGGGCGTCACCCACTTCGACCTGGCGAACAACTACGGCCCGCCCCCGGGTTCGGCAGAGGAGACGCTCGGCAGGCTGCTCCGCCACGACTTCGCCCCCTACCGTGACGAACTCGTCATCTCGAGCAAGGCCGGTTGGGACATGTGGCCTGGCCCTTACGGCGAATGGGGATCGCGCAAGTACCTGCTCACGAGCCTGGACCAGTCGCTGCACCGCATGGGGCTCGACTACGTGGACATCTTCTACAGTCACCGCCCGGATCCGGAGACTCCGATGGAGGAGACCATGGGGGCGCTGGACGCCGCCGTGCGGCAGGGCAAGGCGCTGTACGTGGGTATCTCCTCCTACTCGGCGGAGCAGACGCACACGGCAGCCGGGATCTTGCGGGACCTCGGCACCCCGTGCCTGATCCACCAGCCCGTGTACAACATGCTCAACCGCTGGGTCGAGGACGGCCTGCTCGACGTGCTTGAGAAGGAGGGAATCGGCTGCATCGCCTTTTCACCGCTCGCGCAGGGGCTGTTGACGGACCGCTATCTGAAAGGTATCCCCCAGGGGGCTCGCGCCACCAAGACGGACCGCGTCTGGCTCACCGAGAAGGATGTCAACGCCCGCATCGACAAAGTCCGGCGCCTGGACGCTCTCGCCAGTCGCTGCGGCCGCAGCCTGGCGCGGATGGCCATTGCCTGGGTGCTGCGCAAGCGGCAGGTCACCTCGGCACTGGTCGGCGCCAGCAGCGTGAAACAGCTCGAGGACAGCGTCGCCGCGTTGAGCCATCCGGAGCTCGGCGAGGATGTGCTGCGCGAGATCGAGGCCATCCTGGCAAGCTAGACGGCAGCCTGCAGGAAGACGCCGATCCCGAAGCCAGCACGGTCCTGGTTTGCAGGCACGGCAGCCGACAGCGGTGAACTCCGGCAGCTGAGGCGACCCTCGCTCAGCGCAGGGTCGCCGAGGTGAGCCGGACCTCGACGTGGCCGAGCACCTTCACGTGGCCCGTCATCTCCACCGGGAGCCGCCGCGCGGGGTCCCACAGAATCTCGATGTCCCCTTCGAGCCCGAACATGCGGAACACGCTCGACGAGGGGGGATCGACGGGCTGGCTGCGCGCCACGAGCCTCACGGCGGAAAGCTGCTCGCGGACGCTGCGGAGCACGCCGGCCGAGCTCTCCTGGAAGTCGGTCTCGACGTTCTCGACGCCCTCGACCCGCACCGTGACCCGCTCCACCTTGGTCTGGACGAGGACAAAGATGGTCAGCGAGTCGCCGGGCGAGGTCAGACCGGCGGCCGAGGCGGCGTACAGCAGCCCGGCAGGGCCGGTGATCACGGCGTCGGTCGGGAGCACCTTCGGATACGAGGCGAACGACCGCGTGTGTCGCGTCCACCGCTCGGGCGCCAGGAGGGCCTCCGACCCGTCTGCCGGCTCCAACAGCTCGAGCAGGAAGCCCCGGTCCCTCAGGATGTACGTTTTGCGGTGGTTCTTCGCCCCCGTCTCGGTGTCCACGATCTCGCGGGCCCGCGCCAGCAGGGGGTCCACGCGCTCGCGCGCGAGGAACGTCCTCCCGGGGAGGTGAGAGGTGCTCTGAAGGAGGATCTCGCCGTCCTCTGCCGGCGCAAATGCGGTGCCCTGGCGGCGCGCCACATTGGTGTCGGGCAGCACGGCCGAGGTGTCGTCGAGCCGCACCTCTATCGTGGCCGCGATCCCCAGCTTGTGCGCCGTGTATCGCAGTTCGCCCCACGCCACCCGCTGCCGATCGAGGCCCCTGGATGGGGCGTCATCCGCCCACACCACCGGAGTCGGGGAAAGCACGAGGAGGAACGCGAATGTCGCGAAGACGCGCCGGACCGCCATCCGATTTCGATTATGACAGGGCGAGGCGGGCGCTGCCCCGCTCGCAGGCTTACGAGGGATCCAGGACGGTCACCTCGTCGCCGACGGCAAGCTCGCCGGTGCCTTCGTGAACGAGGTTCTGCCCGAACATCACTTGGTTCCCGACGCGTCGGTAGGTCGCGAGCGTGGCGAGCGGCTCCCTCCCTCGCTGCCCGGTGTTCTGGTCCACGGTGGTGGTGGCGCACCGGCTGCACGGGCTCACGACGTGAAACTGGATCCCCCCGATTCGGATGCGGCGCCAGCCGTCCTCGCCGAACGGCGCGCACCCGCGAACGACCAGGTTGGGCCGGAAGCGGTTCATCGGCAACGGCTCGGCGAGGCGCCGATTGAGGTCCTCGAGAGAACCCTCGGAGATCAGCAGGAACGGGTATGCATCGGCGAACCCCACCTCGGCGGGCGGCGCGCTCGAGCGCAGGGCCACTGGCCGGTGCGAGGGTTCCGGCATGTAAACGAGCTCACAAGACTGGCCCAGGAGCCGTGAAAGCCAGCTCGACGCGTCGCGCCCTGCCGGGATCGCATCGCACTCGTCGTCCCACACTTCAACCCGAACGGCTGCCTCACCGCCAGGCGGCGTCGCCACCGTCAGTGGCGGCAGCCCGGGCGCGACGAGGACGAGCCGGTCGCCGTCGGCCGCGACCGACACCAGCGCCAGGAGCGGGTGCGTTCGCTGGGTGAGGAACGAACGGTTCTCGTCCACCACCATCCAGCGCCGGTCGCCGGCCAGCCCCCGGGCGTCTACCCGCGCCGTGGACAACGAGATCCCCGCCGCCGACTTGATCGGGTACACGGTCAGCCCCGAAAGCGCGATCACACCCATGCCGTGCCCGATTGTGCGCTACCCCGAGGCCGGGCTCAACGGCGGTGAGGGCTCCCGGCCACGCTCGGAACCAAGTCGCGGGGGTTCTTCCCCGGGCTGCCGCTGGAGGAAGGCCCAAACGCAGGGCTCGGGGTTACGGCAAGGTGGTGAACCGGTTTCCTCGAGCCGCGTTCAGTGACCTGTCCACAGCCACCACCGGATGCGCACGGCGTCGCGCAGCATCTGCAGGCCGTGGCGTAGCGGGCGCACGCGCGAAGACTCCATGTGGCACCACCGCACCGGCACCTCGGCAACCGTTGCACCGTGCCGCTTTGCCCTCGCCAGCAGCTCGACATCGAAGGCGAAGCCGTCCAGGCGCAGCTCCCCGGCCAGCCGGCGCGCCAGCTCACCCTCGAGGAGCTTGAAACCGCACTGCGTGTCGTGCAGTCTCGTGAGGCCGAGCACGCGCAGGCCGAGGTTGAAGAGGCGGCCGAGTGTGTCTCGGGGAAGTGGCTGGCGTCGCAGGATCAACTCCCGCTTGACTCCGCGCGAGCCCACGGCGAGCGCGGCGCCGCTTGCAAGCAGCGCGCCGAGCTCTTCGACCGGGGTTGCGAGGTCGGCGTCGGAGATCAGCACCCACGCCCCGCTACTCGCGGCCAGCCCCGCCCGAACGGCCGCGCCCTTGCCACGGTTGCGGCCGAGGCGCACGACCCGGAGCGACAGCCCCGCGGGTGCCGCAAAGTTTTCCGCGATGCGCGCGGTGGCATCCGTGGACCCGTCGTCCACCACCACGAGTTCCGCCGGCAGCAGATCTCGCCGGCCCGCGAGATGCTCCGCGATGCGCTCGAGCGTCGCGGGCAGACGGCTCTCCTCGTTGTACGCTGGAATGACAACCGAGAGACGAAATTCGCTAGTCACCGCGCGCTCTTCCGTTGCGATACTTCGGCAAGCGATCACGAGGGGAAGACCGCCCGGGGGCCGGGGAGGTTGGCATGGCGCGCATCCTTTGGGAGTGCAAGATTCTCAATATCCGTTCGGAGAACTACCAACTCGACCCGAAGTACGAACCACAGCTCAACAACCTCGGAGCGGGCGGGTGGGAGCTGGTTGGCATTACCGCGATCAACTTCAAGACCGGCGCCACGGACCACATCGGCATTGTGTTCAAGCGCCCTCGGGAAGCGAGCGGAACCTAAGGCTGCCGTCGGCTAGCCTTTCCGCCACGCTCTCCCCCCTGTGCCGGAGCAGCAGCGGGACGCCGGCCACCACCAACGAGAGCAACCAGTAAAGCCAGAGGCGGCACACCCGCCCCCAGGGGATCGGCCGGGAGAAGCAGATCCTCGTGAGCAGCATGCCGGGGCTGGCACGCCACCCCCACAAGCACCCCACGGCCACGACGCTTGCCGCCTCGAGTCCCGCCAGGCCTGCCACGACCAGCTGGCCAGCGTTGAGCTCTGCCCCCAGCGCCGCGGCCAGGCCCCAGCCGCCCGCCACCGCGAGCACCAAAATCCCGGCATCGGCCAGTGCGCTGAGCCAGAGACGCCACGTGCCGCCGAGGGGCGTGAGCGTGCGCGGGGCAGTCACTGGGTTCTCGCGGCCCGTGGGAGGACCCCCCTCTCCGTCCTCCCAGATCAGCGGGATGTCCAGTTGCCCGGGGGGCGGCGTGCGGGTTGGCATCAATCCAGCGCCCGCAGCTCGACGTTTGTCACGAAGATCTGGTAGCGCGGGTCAGCCGGCCGGGAGAGGTAGCTCTTGGCGAGCTCCTCGAGACGTTGCACCTCGGCATCGGGCGCCTGCTTGACGAGCTCCATGAGCAGGTCGTGTCCCTGCGCGACCTGGTACTTCCGCAGCTGCAGGATCGCGGCATCAAAGGTCGCCACGGTCCAGATCCGTCGCACTTCGGCATCGTCGGGGTGTTCCTTCAGCACCTGCCCCGCGCGGTTGCGGATCGTCTCCCAGCTGCCGTTTCCAATCGCGTCCGCCAGCGCCGGGATTGTCGGCGAGTACGTGGTGATTTCCGACTGCAGCTTGAGGAGCTCGGGATCGCCCGGGACCTTCGCAAGCCCATCGCGCAGTAACCGCATGGCTTTCACCCGGCGCCCGCTGGCGAGTGCATCACCCACGATCTTGGCGTCCGCCACCGGCTGAGGAGCAGCCTTGGCCTTGAGTCTTCGCTGGTACTCGAGGACGCGCTGGTTGACCTGGTTGGCCTGCCCACCCTCGGCCTGGCCCTCGAGGCTCTGTAGCAGCTGGATCGCCTCCTGCAGGCGCCCCTGCTTCGCAAGCTGCTCCGATTCGGCAAGCGCCTCGGTGACCGCACCTGTGCCACCCGAGAACACCTTGCCTCGCAGGAGGAACCCCGCCACGAGCAGGAGGACGACCACGCCGACGCCGATACCCAGCCAGGGCAGCGGAATGGAGGGTAGGGGCCGCTTGACGCGCGGTTCGGCGGCGGCGCGCTCCGCAGTGCGCGGCGGGGCGGCCATGGGGCCTGCGGAGGGCAGCGCATGGCCGCCTGTGGGCGGCGCGATGGTCGCAGGCACGAAGTCGTCGCGGAAGAGATCATCCTCCGCGGCCAGGGTGGGGCCTGTCGGCGGCGGCGGCGGTGCGGCCGGGGTCTCAAGGCGTTGCAGCAGGTCGTGGGCCTCGAGGTGTTGCGGCTGCAGCTTCAGCACCTTCTGGCACAGCGCCCGGGCATCGTCAAGCCGTTTCTGCTCGAACGCCTCGCGTGCCTCGTAGAAGCTCTGCTCCGCTTGCCGGTCCAACTCCGCGCGTCGCCGACGCGCCTGACCGATGCGTCGCTCGGCTTCGGCGTGCTGGGCGTCGATCAGGTAGATCCGGGACCAACTGTCGACCGCAGCCTGAAAGTCGTCGCGGTCGAACTCCTCCTGGCCTTGGTCGAGCAGAGCCTGAATGCGTGCGGCCGAATCCTCGGGCTCGCCCGCTACCTCGACCTCGGCACCGAACTCCTCGCCAAACCCCGGGTGAAACTCCATCGCGGAGGCTCCGGCACCCTCGTCGAACATCATCCCGCCCGCGGCCCGAGGCGGTGCGGCCACTACCGGAGGGGGTGGTGGCGCCGCGGGGCTTGGGGGCGGCGGCGGTGAGACCATCGGGGGCTGGGGCGGGCGCGCGGCCCGTGTCCCCGGTGCCGCCGCAGCCGCTGGGGGCGAGGGCCGCGGCGGTGCCGGTGTCGGAGGAAGGCCCGCGGCTGGCCTTGCCGGTGCGGGCGGAGCAGCCACTGCGGGTGTGGGCGGGGGGGTGGCTGCCGGCTCTGTCAGGTGGTCGAAGACCTCAAACTCGAACTCCGGCCGGGCCTCGGGCGCCACCGGCTTTGCGGCAAGCTGCAGACGTCGTTCGAGCACCGCCAGCTCCGGGTTGCTGGGGTCGAGATCCTTGGCGAGCTTCAGGAAACCCCTCGCCTCCTCGCCCAGCCCCGCGTCGAGCGCATCCCGGATGCGGGTGATGTGGGTCTGGATCTCACCGGTGGACCGCACCCTGGCCTGCGCCTCGAGTGCCAACTGACGCGCCTCGGTGTGTCCAGGCAACTCGCGCAGCACCGACTGTACGAGTGCCAGTGCCCCGTGGAAGTCGCGCTGAGCGAACGCTTGGTGGGCGTTGACCAGCGTGCCCTCGATGTCCATGCCGGTGTGCGCCGTCACCTCGCCGATGAGCTGCCCGAGGTCTACCGGGGAGCCGGCAGCGATCGCCTGCTCCAAGCGCTGCGCCGGTGCAAACCGCGGGTCAACCTCGGTGATCGAGCGGAGGATTGTGCGCGATTCCTCGCTGTGGCCTTCGCGGTGCAGGCGCACGGCCTCCGCAAACGCGGTCAGGACGCGCTGCTGAACTGCGGGGTCGAGAGATTCATCGCCAGGGTAAACCATCGGATTATGCTAGCGCCCTGCACCGGCAGGGTCAACGCGAGCGCAGCCCCAGAGCACGCAGCTTGCGGTAGAGGTGGGATCGCTCGAGTCCCAGCACCCGGGCCGCCTGCGACATGTTGCCCCCGCACCTTTCCACAACTCGTCCCACGTACTCGCGCTCAAACTGCTCACGCGCCTGTCGCAGCGTGGCGAAGGCGCCGTCGCCCCCGGGCCGCGGCCCGGCCGAACGAAGGTCGAGCACCACTGGCGTAATCTGTTCGTCGGCCACCATGATCATGAGCCGCTCCACAAGGTTACGGACCTCGCGGACGTTGCCCGGCCAGTCGTATGCCTGCAGGATCTCCATCGCCGCCGGCGCGATCCATTTCGGCTTGACCCCGGTGCGCCGGGCGAACTGTCGCATGAACTCCCCGACCAGCAGGGGAATGTCCTCGCGTCGCTGGTCGAGGGCCGGCACCCGGATCGGGATCACGTTGAGCCGGAAAAGGAGATCCTGGCGAAAGCGGCCCGCGGCAATCTCCTCGTCGAGGTTCTTGTTGGTGGCCGCGATTACGCGCACGTCCACCCGTAACTCCTGGGAGCCTCCGAGACGGGTGAAGCGCGACTCCTGGAGCACCCGCAACACCTTGGCCTGGGTGAGCAGGCTCATGTCCCCGATCTCGTCGAGGAAGAGCGTGCCGCCGTCGGCAATCTCGAACTTGCCGCGCTTGTTCTCCACGGCACCCGTGAAGGCACCTTTGAGGTGACCGAACAACTCGCTCTCGATCAACTCGGCCGGGATCGCCGCACAGTTCACCGCCACGAACGGCGCCTGGGCCCGGCGAGAGTGGAGGTGCAGCAGCCGTGCGACGACCTCTTTTCCGGACCCGTTGGGCCCGCTGATCAATACCCGGGAGTCGGTCGGCGCGGCCAGCAGGATCTGCCTGCGCAGCTCCACCACCGCTGGAGACACCCCCGTGAGCACCGGTTCTTCCTCCTCGCGCTCGGCCCGCAACTGCTGCTCGAGACGCGCGTGGGCGAGGGCGTTATGCACGGTCACCAGCACACGCTCGAGCGCAAGCGGCTTCTCGAGAAAATCGAGTGCCCCCTCCCGCACCGCACGGACGGCAAGCTCGGCAGTGGCGTGTCCGGAGATCAGCACGACCGGGATCTGGTGGCCAGCGGCGCGGAGCTGCCGGAGCGCCTCGATGCCGTCGATGCCCGGCAGCCAGACGTCGAGCAGGACCAGGTCGAAGATCTCGCGAGAGACCGCAACCAGCGCCTCCTCACCGGTGGCCACGGCGGTGACCGAAAACCCTTCGTCGCGCAGGATGCCCGCCAGCTGGTCGCAGATCCCGCGCTCGTCGTCGACCACCAGGATGTTCCCGTGACTCACGCCAGGCCCCCCGGGATACGCACCACGGCCCGCACGCCGTGCGGTCGGTTGGTTTCGAGGCGCACGCTGCCGCCGTGGTCAGTGACGATCCGCTGCACCATGGCGAGGCCCACCCCCGAGCCCCTCCCCTTCGTCGAGTAGAACGGCTGGAACAGCAACTCGGAATCCTCGACCGGGAGCCCCGACCCCTCGTCCGTTACGGCCACGACAACCTCAGCCCCCTCCCAGTCCACCGTCAACAGCACAAGACCGTTTTCGGGTGAGGCCTCCACCGCGTTGTCGAGGAGGTTGGCGACCACCTGGCGGAATTGCTCTGGATCGAGGAGCACCTCGCGCCCGTCCGAGCGGTCGGCGAGCTGCGCCCGCAAGCCCTCCCGCACGCCCTGATAGAGCGTCAACACCTGAGCGGCGAGTTCTCCGATACGAACCGGCCGTCGCGCGAGCGGCGGCAACTTCGCGTACTGCGAGAAGCTGTCCACCATCTCCTGCATCGACTGCACGTGCTCTACGATCGCCCGGGACCCCTGCAAAACAACGTCGGACAGGTCCGGGCTGCCGCGCTCCGAATGGCGCGCCATCCTCTCGGCCGCGAGTCGGATCGGTGTCAGCGGGTTCTTGATCTGGTGCGCGATGCGTCGCGCCACCTCGCTCCACGCCGCCTGGCGCTGGGCGCGCAAGAGCTGCGTGAGGTCCTCGAGGGCTACCACCCAACCCTCCGGCTGCTCCGGCCCGCCCAGCGGCACCACGGCCATCTCGAGGTTCCTGGCCACGCCGCCCGGGTACACTGTCAGAGACCCCCGCACCGATCCGCCTGCGGTCCGAATCGTCTCGGCCAGGCGTGGGAGCCCCGCCGCGTCCAGGGCCTCCAGCGGTATTTCCGTCCTCGCCAGTTCGGGCAGCCCGAGCATCGCCGCGGCCGCGGGGTTGCCCCGCACGCGTTTCCGCTCCGCATCGAGGGTCAGCACACCTGTCCTCACCGCACCCAGCACCGTGTCCAGGCGCCGAACGGTGGCCTGCAATTCCTCATCGCGCTCCCGCAACCGCAGCACCATGGAGTTGAACGAGCCCACGAGCATCCCGACCTCGTCCTCGGCGGGAAGCGGGACCTGCTCGAGCGACTCGCCCCCCGCCACCCTCTGGGTGGTGGCGGCCAGCGCCAGGAGCGGCGCCGTGAAGCGGCGGGAGAGGTGGAGGCCCAGCCAGATCGCGGCAAACGCCACCAGAAGCGCGAGGCCGCCGAACCCCAACACCACGGTGGCCGTGATCGTGGGCCGTTCCATTTTGAGCTGCTCGTAGGCGACCCCGCCAGCGGCCAGCCGCGCCTGCGCCCGAACCAGGGCCTCGGGCAGCGCCTCACCGACCAGCACGATCGAGCCGTCCGGCAGGCGATGCCAGGCCCGCACGACGAGCGTGCCGCCGAAGCGCTCTCCTCGCACCCCGTTTGTGTTGAAGACCTCCGCTGGGAGGGGCGCGAGCCGCTGGAGCAGGCGCTGGCGGGGGTCCACCAACTCGACCACCGGGACACCTTCAAGGAGCAGACCCGTCAGGTGGTTCCCCAGTTCGGTGTGCAGTCGCTCGAGCTCAGTCAGCCTCGCCGGCTGTGAGGGGACCTCCCGCAGGCGCCCGGCGATCATCTGGGCCGCACGCTGCGTGCGGGCCTCGGCTTCCGCCCGCACGCCATCTGCGAGCTCAACCCCGGCGCGTGCCATCCGCTCCACCGGCGCGGAGAACCAAGCCGAGGCCGCGCCCGAGAGCAGCGCCGCGCTCAGCAGAAACAGCAGGCCGGTGGGCACCAGGATCAGCACCAGGTACGAAAGGAGCAGCTTGGTGCGAAAGCGGGAACCCAGGATGCCATAGTGCCGCTCCAGAGCTAGCTTGAGGAAGTTCCGGAGAAGGATGAAGAGCAGGATCGCGATCAGGGTGAGGTCGAACCACCAGAGCAGGAAGGTCAGCAGGCGGTTGGTGAGCTCCTCCGGAGGTAGCCCGGCCATGCGTGAGAACAGCGCGTATGCCGCCCCCGCGAGTACCAGCAGGCCAACGTAGAGCCCGACGAGGAACCGGTTCTGCCGACGGTACCGCTGCCAGCGCCGCCGCCAGTCGCTCATGGGGACTCCGGCACCGCAAGCTGGAACCACTCGGTCCCCACGGTCGAGGGGATCACCAGCAGCTTGTAGTGGGTCAGGAACTCCGCGCGCACGAAGAGCAGCAGCGGCTCGGTGCGCAGCGGCACCGCGATCTCCGACGGGGGAGGGTGCGTGACCCAGCGGATCGCTTCCGCAAGAGCGCCCACCTGGCCCGAAGCGAGGATCTCGCCGTCCAGCTCCGCCACCAGCGTGAACACGCCGGTGAGCGGGTCACGCTGTGCCTTAACCACCAGCTCGTGCGCCGCAACGCGCTGGTCCCACAGCCAGTGGCGGTTGCGGTAGAGGCGGAGACGGTAGGTGATGCTGACCGAGGCACCGTTCGACAGCGCGTCGCTCCACTCCGCGGGGAGCTCCCGCTGCACAGTCATCTGCACCGCCAGGCGGCCCGGGTTCGGCGTCAGCTCCACCTTCAGCTCCGGGAGAGGCGCCACGGCCAGCAAGAGCGCAGCCAGCATCATGGTGTGGCAATCGTACCACACCGAGTGAAGCAAATGGAGGGTTAAGAGTTAGGAGCGAGGAACTGAGAGACGGGCCGCGAAACGCCGTCGGACAAGGCGACGCCTCGGCGTTTTCGAGCTCTTAACTCGTACCCAGTAACTTGCCTTCTAGCCGGCGAGGGCGGCCCCGGAATCGATCTCATCCGTGTACGGCCGCACCGTGAGCGAGGCGACCCGGTCGGGCTCGACGAGCTCCCAGGCCTCCGGGTGTGCAAGCAACTCGTGAACCGCCGCGACGTGCAGGGCGTGCCCCGCCTTGTGCGCAACCACGTGGGCGCGCAACGGGTACTCGAGCAGCGCCAGGTCACCCACCAGGTCCAGGACCTTGTGCCGGACGAACTCGTCGCGGAAGCGGAGTTCACCGGAGAGGACCCGGCTCCTGTCCACCACGATGCAGTTGTTCAGCGTGCCGCCGCGCGCCAGGCCCTGCTTTCTCAGCCCGGGCACTTCTGACAGGAAGCCGAAGGTGCGGGCGGGGGCGATCGCGGTGGCGAAGCGCTGCGGCGTCAGCACACCCACGAAGCGCTGGCGGCCCACAGCCGGGGAGTCGTAGCTGACCCGGTAGTCCACCGTGAGCTCGGTGGCAGGGCGCAGCTCGATCCAGCGTTCCCGGTCGCCGACGAAGACCGGCTTCCTCACCAGCATCTCGGGGATGCTTACACCCTGCTCGGACAGCCCCACCTGGCGCAACATCTGGATGAAAGGCAGCGCCGAACCGTCGAGGACCGGCACCTCGGCTCTGTCGATGTCCACGTAGACGTTCGTGACGCCGAGACCCGACAGCGCGGCCATCAGGTGCTCGACCGTGCGGGCCTCCGCACCCCGAAGGTGGAGTGTCGTGGCGTAGGCCTGATCGCGGGTATTTTCGGCCCGCGCCGGAATCGAGATACCCAGGTCCTTCCGTACAAATACGATACCGGTGCCGGGAGCGGCGGGCCGCAGCCTCATGTTCACCTGCTCGCCCCCGTGGATCCCGACTCCGCTCGTACCGATCGAGTGCTGTATGGTCCTCTGCCAGGCCACACCTCACCTCCGCCATGGCGCTGTTGCGAGGAGCGTGCCAGCCTCCGGCCCCTGGCCTGTCACGATGGGGCTGCCGGCCTGTGGCCCAGCCGCCAAGACGTGTGGCGAGAGAGCCACACGCGGCGGTGGTAGACTTGTCGCCAGGAGAGGTCATGCTGCCAGCCTGGGATTTGGAGCGTCAGCTGCGCGCCAAGGAGATCCTCTACCGCTGCATGGAGGAGCTTGAGGCCACCAAGGCGGCCCTCTTCCTCGAAGGCAGCGAGGGCAACTTCGAGCTGGCCACCAGCTACGGCTTCGGGCGCCGGGACACGCTGCCAGCGGCCATCAGCACCGGCCATCCGCTTTGGGACTGGGTGCGGCGCAACAGGACCACCCCCGCCTACGTCAACGAGCCCGGCGAGGTGTCTGGTCTCCAGGCGCTGCTCGAGGGTGCCGGGACCTCGCGGTTGCTGACGATCCCGCTGGCGGTCGGCAGCCGGTTGGTGGGCCTCGTCGATGCCCGTGACAAGTCCCGCAAGGCGCCGTTCGGCCCGGAGGACATGATCGTAGCGAAGTCCATCGCCCAGGCGTTCGAGAGCTTCCTGATAGAGGTCGGAGCCTACGGCCAGCCCGGCCCGGCGCCGCAACCGGTGCAGCCGGCGCCGCAGGTTCCTCCTCCTCAAGTTGCAATGGCACCCCGTGCGGAGAGCCCAAGTTTCCCGCACCGCTGGATCATCGAGGAACTGACCGGGCTCATGCGGGCGCTTTCCCGCCTGCCCGGCGTCGCCGCGGCCGCCCTCTCCGTCACTGACAGCCGCACCGTCCGCACGCTTGTGCTACGCACGACCCCACTCGACCAGCAGCGGCGCGAGGCACTTGCGTCCCACCAGTCGCGCACCCTGCTGGAGTCGGGGGTGCGTCTGCCGCCGGCCAACCGCTGGGGGTGGGACGAGCAGGACAGCAACGGGGTCGACATGCGCTACGAGGAGATCCGCACCGCCGTTCTGCACACTGGCCCTCCGGTGTGGGTCGTGCTCTCCCTCGTTACGCCAACCGGCTCGCCTGTCGCCGATGCGGTGTTCGCCGCCGCCGCGCGCCAGCTCGACCTTGCTCGCATGGTCCGGGACTACCGCAGGGCCGCGCGCAACCTGGCGCGGGTGCTCCTGGAGCCCGGTGAGATAGCCTTTCCCCACCTGCGCCAGCACTCCCAGAGCACCTCCGAGTTGGCGCAGCGCATGGTGGCCGCAATGCACCTCCCGGAGGACGAAGAGGAGTTGGTGACCATCGCCGCGTACTTGCACGACGTGGGGATGCGCGAGCTTGAGTACTCGCGCGTGTACCGCATGGATCGCCCCGGTGAGCAGGAGCGCCGCCTGTACCAGCGCCACCCGGTCGTGGGCGCGCGCATCGTGGAGGCCGCCGAGTTTCCCGGCGACCTCGCCGGCGCTATCCGGTGCCACCACGAGCGCTGGGACGGGGCCGGCTACCCCCAGCGTCTGGCGGGCCGGAACATCCCTCTTCCCAGCCGCATCATCCACGTCGCCGAGGTCTACGACGTCCTCACGTCCCCCTCCTCCTACCGTCGCCCGGCCAGTCGCGACGCCGCACTCGACGTGATGCGCGCCGAGGCCGGCAAGCAGTTCGATCCCGACTTGATCCCCGTCCTCGCCGAAGTGGTCCGCGCGTGAAGGTGCTGGTTGCCAACCGTCGTGCCCGCTACGAGTACGAGTTCCTCGAGCGCCTCACAGCGGGGATCGCTCTCACCGGCAGCGAGGTGAAGTCGGTGCGGGAGGGGCACGTCAAACTGCAGGATGGCTGGGTCGCCTTCGAGGGGGGCGAGGCGTTCCTCGCAGACGTCCACATCGCGCCGTACGCGAACGCAGGGTACGCAAACCACGACCCGATCCGGCGCCGCAAGCTGCTCCTCCACCGGCGCGACATCGCGCGCCTCGCATCCAAGGTCGCCGAGAAGGGCCTCACCGTGGTGCCGCTCGCGGTCGGCCTGGACGGGAACTGGGTCAAGGTGGAGCTCGCCCTCGCCAAGGGCAAGAAGCTGTACGACAAGCGCGAGACTATCAAGCGCCGCGAGCTCGACCGTGAGGCGGCCGCCGCGATGAAGGGCCGCCGGTAGGGCAAGACAAGCTTGAGGCCTGCCAGGAAACCCGTTTGTCCAAGCCACCCCATTCGCGCGTCTCGTGTCCTTCTTCGCTGGCTTGTTGTTCTTCCTCAAGCCCCAAGCCGTGCGGCCGGATGGGCGGCATGCCTCGAGGCTGGGCGTGGGGACGGCGGAGCTTCGGTGCTCGTCGCAGGGGTCTTGACACGGGCGAGAACCGAATATAAATTGCGTCTCAGACACTGTTCAGGTGGCCCCCCAGTGCAACCGGCCACATGCCGGGAAAAGGGAGGTTCGTATGCGCCGTACTGCCGTCGTGGTTCTGCTGGTGGCCTCACTGGTCGTCCCCGCCCTTGCGTTCGCCGAGGACGCCCCGAGACCGATCACGGTCGCGAGCTTCTTCAAGGTGCTGCCGGGCAAGGGCGAAACCGTCATGGAGCTCTTCAAGAAGTACGACAAGCCCGTGCTCGACAAGCTGATGGCCGAAGGCACCATCACCGGTTGGGGCGTCGGGAGGCCGTGGGTCCACACCAACGGGGCGTGGAACCTGCTGTTCTGGATCGACGCCCTCGACATGGGTTCCCACGAGAAGGTCGATCAGGCGTTTGAGGCGGCCGAGAAGGGCCGTTCCGCCACGGAGAACAAGAAAATCGAAGAGAGCTTCTACGCCGCCGTCGCGATGGATGCCCACCGCGACGGCGTGTACCGCCAAGTGGCCGGAAAGATGGGGAAGGCGCCCGCCAGCCCCGAGGGGAAGGGCTACCTGTGGCTCGCCAACTACACGGCCAAGCCCGGCAAGGATGGCGATGTGACCTCCTTCTTCGCCGCGGTGGTTCAGCCCGTGATGGACAAGCTGGTCGCCGATGGCGTCATCGGCGGCTACGGCCTGGTCATCCCGACGGTCCACGTTGCGGGTGCGTCCACGCACATCGCCTGGTACTGGGTGGACGGCCTGGCCGGCATCGACAAGGTGCAGGCGGCGCTACGTGGCGCGCGAGAGAAGCGCTCCAGTGAGCAGAACGCCGAGCTCGACGCTCGCGCCGAGGGGATCTTCGAGCCTGGCACGCACTTCGACGACCTCGTACAGGTCGCGATGTCAGGCGTGAAGTAGCGCCGGCACTCGCCTTTAGCCTTCAGGACGCAGGGAGTACCAGCGGTGGCGCTCGCCGCCGCTGGTACACTCTCTGGTCTTCGTATGCTCCTCCCCGTCCCCATCGCGGTATTCGTCTCGCCCCACGGATACGGCCACGCGGCGCGCGCCTGCGCCGTGATGCAGGAGCTGTCGGAGCTCGGCGCGGCTTCCCAGTTCGAGGTCTTCACGCTGGTGCCGGAGTGGTTCTTCAATGACTCGCTGACCTGCCCGTTTGGCTATCATCCCCTGCTCACCGACGTCGGGCTCGTGCAGACCACTCCGCTCGTCGAGAATCCGGACGAGACTCTTCGGCGGCTCGAGGAGTTCCTGCCCTTTGGGGTGGGCCAGCTCGACAGCCTCGCCCGAGTGCTCGATGAGCTTGGCTGCCAGCTCGTGCTCTGTGACATCTCCCCGCTCGGTATCGCGGCGGCGCAGCGGGCTGGCATCCCCTCCGCGCTCGTCGAGAACTTCACCTGGGACTGGATCTACGAGCCCTATGCGGAAAGGCTACCTGCGTTCTCGCGCCCGATTGCGGCGCTCGCCGAGCTGTTCGAGCTTGCCACGAGCCGCATCCAGACCGAGCCGGTCTGCCGCCCAGACGGACGGTTTCCCAGCGTGGCGCCGGTGAGCAGATCGCCTCGCACCCCGGCCCCCGTGGTGCGCCACCGCCTGGGTACGCCGGGTGAAGCCCGCATGGTGCTCCTCACCATGGGAGGCATACCCTGGCAGCACACCTTTCTCCGACGGCTCGAACAGCGCGGTGATGTCTTCTTCGTCGTTCCCGGGGCTTCCGACCATTTCGAGCGCCGCGGCTCCCTCGTGGCGCTCCCCCACCGATCGGCTTTCTTCCACCCCGACCTGGTGCACGCGGCTGACGCGGTGGTCGGCAAGCTCGGATACAGCACGCTTGCCGAGGTGTACGCGGCCGGTGTTCCGCTCGGTTACGTCGAGCGGCCGACTTTCAGGGAGTCGCCGGCGCTCGCGGCGTTTGCGGCCGCTCACATGCCAGGTCTTGCGCTCTCGGTGGAGGAGATCACCGGTGAAGCATGGCTCGATCGCGTGCCGGAGCTGCTCGCTCTCCAGAAGGCCCGAAAGCAACAGGAACAACGGCGCGGCTGCAGCGGCGCGCACCGTGCACGGGCTCCTGAACGGCGGTTGACCCGGGCGGGTGCGCACCGGCCCCGCCTCGGATCAGGTATCCTTGTACCTCATGAAAGTTGAGACCGTCGGTCCGCTCCTTGTGTTGCTCCTCGCGTTTACGGGCCTGTCGTGCTCCCCGACCTCGGAGGCACCGGCCCAGGAGAGCGAGACCGTCCGTCAGGGCCGGAAGATCTACGTGTCCGACGCGTGCCCCACCTGCCATGGCCAGGACCGCACCGGCACGAACAACGGTCCCACGCTCCAGGGTTTGCGCGCCCGCTCGACCGAGGAGCACCTGATCCGGTTCCTGCGCGACCCCTCGGCTTTCAGGCAAACCGACCCTCGTCTGAGCCAGTTGGCCGAGCGCTACAAGACGGTCATGCCCGGTCCGCTGAGAAGCGACGAGGCCAGGTTGCAAACCCTCGCGCGGTACCTGCTGTGGGACTGACCGCGGTCGATCAGCGAAACACCGCACGATACCCTCCCGGTCGCCGGGGAAAACCGACGCGCGAGCCGGGCCCGCGAGCCGCGACAGCGGAACTGCGGTTTCGCAGACTCGGGACGTGCAAGCTCGGCGGACATTAAGCTTTAGGCCGTGGTAGGATGAATCAGCGAGGTTGCAGAAAAGCGTTGGCGGGTTGCCGCAGTGGAGCGACGGGGGGCAAAGCAAGGTCCGCAGTTGAGACGCGCACGACGTCGGAGAGGGTGCAAGCGGCCAGCGTGAGATCTTCCGAGCGAACGCCACAACGGACCCTGACCGAGCGCGCCGCTCGCATCGCAGGTCTGCGCAGCTTCGAGATACCCACACTCGAGGCCATCGAGTACCGCCGCTACCAGCTCTGGGTTTTGACGATTGCCCTGTTGCTCACGGTCGCGGTGGCGCTCGCCACTTTCACGTTCTGGCACGACGTGCGGCCCCCAGCCTGGATGGACCCGCGGATCGCCCAGTGGAGCCTCGTCGGGATTGTGCTGCTCTTCTGCGCCTATGCGATCGAGAAGGAGCTCCAGCTCCGCAGGCTGACCCAGCTCCTGGTCGAGGAGCGCGTCCTCACGGCGGCACTCACCAGCCGCCTCCGCGAGGTGAGCACGCTGCTCGAGGCCGCCAAGGCGATGAACCTGGTGCTGGACCTCCAGGAGGTGCTGGAGACAATCCTGGACTGTGCGCACGAGCTGCTCGGCAGCCGTGACGGCTCAATCATGCTTGTGCATGGCGAGGACGAGCTGCGCACAGTGTTCGCCTCGGGCGAGAGCGCCGCGCGCGGGGCCCGCCTCAGATTCGGCGAGGGAATCGCCGGACGGGTGGCCACCACCCGCGAGCCCCTGCTGATCAACGGGGTCATCGACCCCGAGCGACGGGCGCACGAGTCCGGTGTGCACCCTCCCCCAACCAGCTCGCTGTCCGTGCCGCTCCTCCACCGCGACATACTGCTTGGGGTCCTCAACATCAACGCCGCCGAGGGGCATGTCTACAACGAGCACCAGTTACGTGCGCTTTCACTCTTCGGCGAGCAGGCCGCGGCGGCAATCGCAAACGCGCGTCTCTACGAGGAGCAGAGGCTGCTCGCCTCCCAAAACGTCTACCAGGCACTCCATGATTTGCTCACGAACCTGCCGAACCGCGCACTTTTCCTCGACCGGATCACCCACGCGCTCGCGCGCCGGCGCCGCAAGGACCAGCTCGTTGCGCTGCTCTTCCTCGACCTGGACGACTTCAAGCTCATCAACGACAGCCTCGGCCACTCGGCGGGCGATGAGGTGCTCATCGCGTTCGCGGACCGGCTGCGCACCAGCGTGCGCTCGGGGGACGCGATGGCCCGCTTCGGCGGCGACGAGTTTGCGGTGCTCGTCGAAGACGTGTCCTCGTCGACCCACGCTGTCACCGCGGCCGAGCGAATCCTCGCCCTGTTCGCGGAGCCCTTCACGGTCGGGGGCAGAAGCGTCTGGCTTCGCGCCAGCATCGGGATCGCGGTGGAAAGCCTCATCGCCTCAAGCGCGGAGGCGCTGCTCCGCAACGCCGACACCGCCAAGAACGTGGCCAAGGGGCAGGGGAAGGGCCGCATCGTTGTCTTCGAGGAAACGATGCACGCCGACGCGCTCCGGCGGCTCGACCTGGAGGCCGAGCTCCAGCAGGCGATCGACCATCGACAACTCGCGGTTCACTTCCAGCCGGTCTTCGCGCTCATGCAAAACCGCGTAGTCGGCATCGAGGCCCTCGTCCGCTGGCACCACCCCGAGCGCGGCCTCCTGCCCGCAGCCGCGTTTCTGCACCTCGCCGAGCAGGCGGGCCTCATGGTTCAGATCGACCGCTGGGTCCTGCACCAGGCCTGCGAGACCCTGCAGGCGCTGCGTGTCGAGGTTCCGCTCACTGGGCCGCTTTCGCTCTCCGTGAACGTCTCACCAACTCACCTGCAGGAGGCGGCTCTGGTGGACGAGGTTTCGGAGGCACTCAAGGTCACCGGCCTCGAGGCGGAGCGTTTGGTGCTCGAGATCACCGAGAGCGCCATCCTGGCCGACACCGAGAGGATCTCGGCCCACCTCAACAGCCTGAAGTCCCTCGGTGTCAGGCTCGCCCTCGACGACTTCGGCACCGGCTACTCCTCCCTGTCTCACCTGCGGCGGTTTCCGGTAGATGTGGTGAAGATCGACCGCGTCTTCATCGACGGCATAACCGCCGACAAGGGTGCCAACGCTCTGGTGCAGGCGATCGTGAGGCTAGGCCGGGGCCTCAACATCGAGGTGGTCGCCGAGGGGATCGAGCACCAGTCCCAGGCCGACGCCCTCCTGCAGCTGCGGTGCCCGTTCGGCCAGGGGTGGTACCTGTGCGAGGCGCTGCCTGCCGACGCCCTGGCCTCGTTCCTGCGCCGCTCGATGTGAGACGCAGGCGCCCTCCCGGTCACCCCGTTTGCCGATGCTAGAGTGCGCCAATGCGCGCCACCGAGGGTCACGCTCCGCCCCCGCCTGCGACGTTTGAGCACCCACGGATGACGGGCGAGCAGCGCAACGTCCTGGTGGCCACGTGCCTCGCCTCCCTCGCCCGTGGCAGGTTACGGAGGCACTCCGCATGAGCGTGAAGAGCTGGAGCCGGGCTGCCGGACAGGTCCAGCATGACCTTGCATTCTGGCTGGTTGGAGTGACCACGCTCGGCGCCGTTCGCCTGCTTCTCGTCGCCTCGTTCCGGTCCCGGCTGGGCCCCCATGCGGGTCTTCCCCAGGTGGTCACCGCGCTCGTCAACGGATTCCGGTTCGACGCCCAGGTCGCAACGTTCTGGGCGGCGATCCCGTTCGTCCTCAGCGTCGCCTGCGCCTTCACCGACTGGACCGCGGCAGCGAGGCGCCTCCGTGCCGCCCTTGCGTGGATGTTTCTCATCGCGACCAGCCTGATCGCCGCCATCACCTGGGGGTTCGTGCGCGAGTTTGACGACCAGTTCAACCATTTCGTGCTCGGGGCCGTCTACGACGACCTCGGGGCGATCATCAGGACCGTGGCAAAGGAGTACCCGCTGTTCTGGCCGTTGCTCTTGGCTGCGCTGGTGGGCGTGTTGCTGGCTTTTCTGTCGAGGCGCCTCCTCTCCCGGAGTTGGGTGGCCGAAGAGGCACTGGCCGGCTTGCCGCTGACGGCGAAGGCCGGCCTGACCGTGCTGCTGGTGTTGGGTCTGGCCGTGGGCATCCGCGGTTCGGTCGGCCGGCGACCGGCGCAGCAGAGGGACGTGGCCGTGACCTCTGACGCCTTCCTCAACAAGGTCATCCTGAACCCCTACAAGGCTCTGCACTACGCGATCGAGAGCCACCGCGAGCTCGCTGACCCTTCGGGGATTCACCGTCTCCTGCCGGACGGCGATGTCCGCGCCGCCCTTGCGCGGCTGGTCCCGGGGTGCGGCCCGGCGGCCGACCTCGACGCCTGCCTGCAGCGGACCGCCCACGGCGCAGCCACGCCGCCGCGCCACGTCTTCCTCGTCGTGATGGAGAGCTACAACGGGTGGCCGCTGCTGCAAGCCTACCGGGCGCTCGGCATCACCCGGGAGATGGAGAGGCTGGGTCGGAGCGGGCTGCTCTTCGAGCATTTCCTCCCCGCGAGCGTCGGTACCATGGAATCCGTCGGTCCCCTGCTTGCCGGCCTCGCCGAGCCGGGAATTCCGATCAACTACCAGGTGAACTCCCGCCGGCCCTACCCGACCGGCATTGCGACGATCTTTCGCAGGCTCGGCTACCGCACGCGCTTCTTCTACGCCGGGTACCTGAGCTGGCAGCGGATGGGCGACTTCGCCCGCGAGCAGGGCTTCGACGAGGTTTTCGGCGGCGGCGACGTCGGGAGCTGGGTCGAGGGCAACGAGTGGGGCGTCGCCGACGAGAAGCTGTTCGACTTCGCGCTCGGAAAGGTGAGCGACGATCTTGTCAGCTTCAACATGATCCTCACGGTCTCCAACCACCCGCCGTTCAACGTGGACGTCGTCTCCAGGGGCTTCCCCCTCCGCGAGATGCCGGCTTCTCTGCGCGGGTTGTGGGACGGCGAGTACACGCTGCGGCAGATCGGCCACTTCTGGTACGGCGACCGCTGCCTCGGGCGCTTCGCCGACGCGGTCGAGGGCAGGCTGCCGGGCGTCCTGCTGGCGGTGACCGGGGACCACGTCGCCCGCCGCTTCCTCAACGGCCGCCCCGGCCTGGTGGAGCGGGCTCTGGTCCCGCTTCTGCTCCACGGCCCGCAGGTTCTCGCGGGCAGGACTCCGCCGTGGCGGGCGTTCGGCAGCCAGCTCGATCTCACGCCCACCTTGGTGGAGCTGGCCGCCCCGGCAGGCTTCGTCTACCACGCGCTTGGCAGGGATTTGCTGTCATCGCCCGGGCCGGCGGCGGCGTTTGGCGCCGGAATGGCGATCGGCCCGAACTTCGTGGCGGAGTTGGGCGGCACCCCTTCTTGGCTGCCGCTGCCGGGTTCCCCACCCGAGGTGGCGCCGCCGGACCTCGCGGCGCTCAAGCGGGTCAGCGACGACCTCAGGGCCGTCTCCTGGTGGCGCGTCGTGCGTGGGTCCGGCCTGCCCGCGGGCGGGCGGCCGTAGCCGGCCCTCGAGTTCAGCTTTCCCTTCCGGATCGGCGCCGCGAGGAGCGGCGCTCCTCCAGCTCCTCGATGGTGTGTGGCCAGTCCTTCTTGAGCAGGCGCGAGAGGGCGCGATCGGCGAGCAGCCTGCCGCCCGTCTGACAGCGTACACAGTAGTTGGCCTCGTTCTGGGCGTACACGATTCGCTGCACCGGCGCGGCGCACACGGGGCAGGGTTTCCCGTACCGGCCGTGCACCGCCATCCCCTCGCGGAATGCGGTGACCTTCTCGGGAAACTCGTCGCCGGCCTCGCGCCGCAGCCGCTCGACCCAGTCGGAGAGGGTCGCGCGGGCCGCGCGGTAGAGGACCCCGACCTGCTCGTCGGTGAGCCCCCCGGTGAGCGCGAGGGGGGACAGACGCGCCCGGTGCAGGATCTCGTCGGAGTACGCGTTGCCGATGCCGGAGAAAAGCGTTGGGTCGGTGAGGGCCCTCTTGAGCGTGTGGTTCTCCCGCCTCAGCGCGCCTCCAAAGCTCACGAGGTCCGCCTCCAGCACCTCGAGCCCCCCGCGGTCGAGGGTCGCCAGCCCATCGGAACGCACCACGTGCAGCGAGGCGCGCCTCTTCGCGCCGGCCTCAGTGAGCAGCACCGTTCCGGAAGGGAAGTCGAACGCGGCCAGGCCGACCTTCTTCGGCACCGCGGCCTGCGCCTGCCGCCAGTGCAGCCGCCCGGCGATCATGAGGTGGAACACGAGGAACAGATCACCCTCGAGCGACCACACGATTCGCTTGCCGAGCCGGAGCACCCCCTGAACGGTCTTCCCTTCCGTCTCGGAGAGTGCCGGCGTCACCGTGCGCAGAAGGAAGGGGCTCGCGAGGCGGACACGTTCCAGCCTCGCTCCACGGATGCGCTCGGCCAGGTGCTCCACGTACACGACGAGGTCCGGAAGCTCGGGCATGTGCGAGGGATCATAGCTCCGGCCGCCGGGTCGGCGGACACGCTATTATGGTTTGAGGGCAACGGCGGCACCCGCCCGAGTGACCAGGTCGGGCACAGCGCTTTGGATTGCGGTGGTGCCGCCAGACACACCCAATCGCGGGCACGGGGGGGCACGGCGTGGGCAAAAGCGTGGACGTCCTGCAGGCGATCAAGGCAGGAAACGCCGGTCGGCTGGAGGCGCTCCTCGTCCAGGATGGCTCGCTCGCCTCCTCGCGCGACGAGGCCGGAATCTCAGCCATTCTGCACGCCAGGTACCGCTCCCGCATGGACATGGTGGAGCTCTTGCTTGCGTCCATGCCACGCCTGGACATCTTCGAGGCCGCCGCGCTCGGGCGAACGCAGGTTGTTACAGCGCGTCTCGACGAGGAACGCGAGGCAATCAAGGCGTTCTCCGGAGACGGCTTCACTGCACTGCATCTGGCCGCGTTCTTCGCGCAGCCCGAGACCGTGGCGCTGCTGCTCAACCGCGGTGCCGATCCCGGACTGGCCGCGCGGAACACGTCTCGAGTAACTCCGCTGCACAGCGCCGTCGCCGGCCGGAACCTCGAGGTGGTCCGGTTGCTTCTGATGCACGGGGCGGATGCGAACGCCCGTCAGCAAGGCGGCTGGACAGCGCTGCACGCCGCCGCCCTGCACGGGGACGTGGCGATCGTGCGCCTGCTGCTCGCCCGCGGTGCGTCCCCCCAGGCCGCCAACGACGACGGCACGACCGCCCTACGGCTCGCGACCGACAAGGGCCATGCGGCCGTGGTCGAGCTGATGCAGGCCCCGCCGGCGCCTCCCACCGAGGAGTGACACCCCCCGTACCGGAGCCGATGCTCCCACGACCCCGGTGTTGCTAAACTCCCGCACACCCGGCGCGAAAGCGCCTGGGCGGGCGGAAAGGGGACCTACCATGCGCGCTCTCGCCGCAGCAGTCCTGGCGCTGCTTTTCTCTTCACAGCCGACCCCGGCGGCCACGTCGAAACAGGAGAAAGGCAAGGAGGAGCCGAAGAAGCCCGACGTGATGTCGACCGACACCTTTGCCGGGCTCAAGCTGCGCAGCATCGGCCCGGCCTGGACGTCAGGCCGCATCGGGGACTTCGCGGTCGACCCGGCAAGCCCGAGCCGGTATCTTCGTCGCGGTGGCCTCGGGCGGGGTGTGGAAGACCGAAGATGCGGGGACAACCTGGGCCCCGGTCTTCGACGGCGAGGGCTCCTACTCAATCGGTTGCGTGACGCTCGATCCGACCAACCCCAACACCGTCTGGGTGGGGACCGGCGAAAACAACAGCCAGCGCTCGGTTGCCTGGGGTGACGGGGTCTACCGCTCGGACGACGGCGGGAAGAGCTGGAAGAACCTCGGGTTGAAGCGGTCCGAGCACATCGGCAGGATCGCGATCGACCCGCGCGACTCGCGGGTCGTCTACGTGGCGGCGCAGGGCCCGCTGTGGGGCCCCGGCGGCGACCGCGGCCTATACAAGACCACGGACGGCGGCAAGACCTGGGCCGCGGTGCTCACGATCTCGGAGAACACCGGTGTCTCCGAAGTGCTGATGGACCCGCGCAACCCTGACCTGCTCTACGCGGCCTCCTACCAGCGGCGCCGGCACGTGTGGACGGTCATCGACGGCGGCCCCGAGTCCGCCATCTACAAGTCCACGGACGCCGGAAAAACCTGGAGGAAGCTGGACAAGGGGTTGCCGAAGGATGTCGATCTCGGGCGCATCGGTCTTGCCGTCTCCCCGGCGAACCCTGACGTGGTCTACGCGATCGTGGAGGCGTCCGACGGCAAAGGTGGCGTCTTCCGCTCCGCCGACCGCGGCGAGAGCTGGGAGAAACGCTCCGACTACATGTCCACGAACGGCCAGTACTACAACGAGATCTTCTGCGACCCCAAGAACGTCGACCGCGTCTACTCCATGGACACCTGGCTGCACGTCACCGAGGACGGCGGGAAGACGTTCAAGAAGGTTGGCGAGAAAACGAAGCACGTCGACAACCACGCGATGTGGATCGAGCCTGCCAACACCGATCACCTGCTCCTGGGCTGCGACGGCGGAATCTACGAGACGTTCGACCGCGGCAAGATCTGGGGCTTCAAGCCCAACCTGCCGGTTACCCAGTTCTACCGCGTGGCCGTGGATAACACCAAGCCTTTCTACTACGTCTACGGGGGCACCCAGGACAACGCCTCCATGGGTGGGCCCTCGCGCACGACCACCGTCAACGGCATCATCAACGCCGACTGGTTCGTGACCACCGGAGGCGACGGCTTCTTCTCCTGCATCGACCCGACCGACCCCAACATCGTCTACTCCGAGTCCCAGTACGCTGGCCTGGTCCGCTACGACCGGAGGAGCGGTGAGGAAATCGACATCAAGCCTCGCGAGGGCAAGGGCGAGCCCGCCCTGCGCTGGAACTGGGACTCACCGCTGATCATCAGCCCCCACTCGCACACGCGTCTGTACTTCGCCGCGAATAAGCTCTTCCGGAGCGACGACCGCGGCGACTCCTGGAAGGTCATCTCCGGCGAGCTCTCGCGCGGGATCGACCGCAACAAGCTGCCTGTGATGGGCAGGGTGTGGCCTGTCGACGCGGTGGCAAAGAACGCCTTCACGTCGTTCTACGGCAACGCCACTGCGCTCTCCGAGTCACCATTGGTCGAGGGACTGCTCTACGTCGGCACCGACGACGGCCTCGTCCACATCAGCGAGGACGGCGGCACTACCTGGCGCAAGATCGAGTCCTTCCCGGGTGTCCCGCCTATGACCTTCGCGAGCCGCCTCCAGGGCTCCCTGCACGGCGCCGACGTGGTCTACGCGGCTTTCGATAACCACAAGAACGGGGACTTCAAGCCGTACCTGTTGAGGAGCACCGACCGCGGGCATACCTGGACGTCCGTCATGGGTGACCTGCCGGCAGGCGGGGTCGTCTACGCAGTGACCGAGGACACGAAGGACCCAAGGCTGCTCTTTGCCGGCTGCGAGTTCGGAGCGTACTTCTCGCTCGACGGCGGTGCTCACTGGATCAAGCTCAAGGGTGGGATTCCCACCATCGCGGTCCGCGACCTCGCCGTGCAGGCGCGCGAGAACGATCTCGTCCTGGCCACGTTCGGGCGTGGCTTCTACATCCTCGACGACTACACGCCCTTGCGCGGCCTGACGCGCGAGACCCTTGAGAAGCCGGCCACGCTGTACCCGGTGAAGGAAGCACAGGCGTACATCGAGTCCTCTCCGCTCGGGGGCAAGGGGAAGGCGTTCCAGGGCGACTCGTTCTTCACGGCCGACAACCCGCCGTTCGGCGCGGTTTTCACCTACTACCTCAAGGACGACCTGAAGACCAGGAAGGAGCTGCGCCACGAGGCAGAGAAGGAGGCCGAGAAGAAGGGGATCGCCCCGCCCTACCCCACGCCCGAGCAGCTGCGCGAGGAAGCCCGCGAGGAAAAGCCGGCCGTCATCCTGACCGTCACCGACGCCGAGGGCAACGCGGTGCGAAGGCTCTCGGCCGCCACGGACAAGGGTTTCCACCGCGTCGTCTGGGACCTGCGCTTTCCGGCGCCCACCCCAGCCAAGCTCCCCTCCGAGAGCGAGGAGAAGGACCCGTGGGATGCCCCCGACCAGGGACCGATGGTGGCGCCGGGCACCTACAAGGTTTCGCTGGCCCAGCGCGTGGCGGGCACCGTCACCGAGCTCGCCGGCCCCCAACAGTTCCAGGTCACGCCGCTCGGCCTCGCCACGCTGGGAGCCCAGGAAAAGGCAGCCGTGCTTGCCTTCGAGCAGAAGGCCGCACGCCTGCAGAGGGCGGTGCTCGGGGCCGTCGAGGCCTCGAAGGAGGCACGCGGGCGCCTCGCCAAGATCAAGATCGCTTTGTCCGACACACCGGCCATGAGGCCCGAGCTCGCGTCCCAGGCCAGCTCGATCGAGGCGCAGCTCCAAGACCTCCAGGTGGCGCTGTCAGGAGACAAGGTGCTCGAGAGGTACAACGCGCCCACGCCGCCGTCGATCGAAGACCGCGTCCAGCTGATCGTGTACAGCCTATGGGCCACCACGCAAGCGCCCACGAAAACCATGCTCGACGCGTACGAGATTGCCGGTGATGAGTTCACCGGCGTCCTCGCCAAGCTACGCACGCTCCTTGAGGTCGACCTCGTGAAGCTCCAGGTCGGGATGGAGAAAGCCGGCGCGCCGTGGACTCCTGGCCGGGTCCCCACCTGGTCGAAGGAGTAAGCGGGGTCCGTACCGGCCCCACCCCCCTGCTCCTTGCCAGCCACTGCGTGGCGGCTTTGTCTTGCCGGCGCCGCAGGCTCCGGAGGGATTTGCCTCCCGCGGCACCGGCGGATTGAAAGCCCCCCTCCCGCATGCCATGGCACAGTGCTTGGGCGGGGGGTATTCCACCCGCCAAGCGGGTGCCAGCGGCCATGTCTCCCGAGACCGCGGGGACCCAGCGCGCGGACCGGGACGGGGTGTCGGTGACGCGGTCTCTTGCGGACACCGAGGGGCCCCGGCTCGGGACACGCTGCTGGGTCGCGGTCGAGGGAGTCTCGGCGCGCAGCGAGCGGGGGCGAGCAAGCGACGAGTGGCCGCGCACCCGCGTGGCAAGAAACAATAGCCGTCACGTAGTGGAGAAGAGGGAGTAGCCTCCGAGCCCGCGGGCTTACCCCTCCCAGGGGCGGAAGAACAACGCCTGGCGCTTGACCGGCTCGGTCCGCGCCGACAGCTCGGCCATCTGCATCTCGTTCATAGGCGTGAACGAGCGCGCGAGCTGCACGTCCTCCTCGACCTGTGCCGCGGTATCGCAGCCCACGATCACCGTGCTCACCGGAAGCGAGAGGACGTAGCGCATCGCCTCCCGCATGGTGATCGCCCCCGGGCGGGTGGCGATCTGTCCCTTACGCTGCTGCTCGGGGGGCGGTGGCGTCCAGGTGGAAAGGATACGGCCGCGGGCCGGGATCTTCATGCCGATGATCCCCATCTCCTTCTCCACCGCGAGCGGCAGCAATTCCTTGGCGAAGCTCAGGTGGTGCGGGTCCGCGGCGTTCAGCGCCATGAGGACGGTGTCGAACGGGAAGCGGCGGATGGCCTCCATGAGAACGCTGGGGTCGGCGTGGCCGGTCACACCAACGAAGCGCACGATTCCCTGCTCCCGAGCCTTCACCAGCGCCTGGACCGCCCCGTCGGGGGCGAAGATCTGCTCGATCTCCTCCATCTTGGAGAGGTTGTGGATCTGCCAGAGGTCCACGTGGTCGGTCTGGAGGAGCTGGAGCGACTTCTCGAGCAGCTTCAGCGAGCCGTCTCGGGTGCGGTCGTGGGTCTTGGTGGCGAGGAACGCCTCCGAACGGCGGCGCTTCATGACCTGCCCGATGTAGCGCTCGCTCCAGCGCTCGGAACCGCCGTACCTCGCCGATGTGTCGATGTAGTTGACCCCAACGTCGAGCGCCTTCTCCACGATGGGAACCGCTATCGCCTCGTTGTTGGGCCCCTCGACGGCGGCCTGCCCCCCGAGGCTGAAGATTCCGACCCGGTAACCGGTACGCCCGAGGTTGCGCGTCGGCATCGCCTTTAGGGTCACGGGGTTGACCGGGAGCGGTGGTATCGCCGCAGATGCCTCGGGGACCACGCCCCGTGCCAGATAACCCACGGTCGCCGCGGTCCCCAGCTTGAGGAGGTCCCTCCGCTCGATGGTTGCCTTCTTCTCGTCGAGCTTGTCCATGACATCCTCCCATTCGCGACGTTTCAAAGCCTAGGGGGCTCGTCCTTAGCAGTCAACCCGGCAATAATCTCCGGCGCTGAGTTGCGCGGCGCTTTGCGGTGGCCGATGATGTTTCTGGGGGAAGCCACCGCAGTCGGTCCGGGCGGGGGCGAACCGCACGTGAGGAGTCGTGATCTCCGTGCCTTTCTGGCGCCGGCGGTGCTGACCACGGCCGACCTGACAGCCTCCTGCACGAGCGCGCCGTCACAGCCCCGCGTGATTCCGTTCCCCAAGTCTCGGGCGGAGCCCCCAGACCGGGTGGTCTGATCACCAACTACAGCCAGGCGTTGGCCGCCGTCCTTTCCGTTATGGAAAACGATCTGGGGTTCCCGCCCCTGACCGGATCCCTGCGCCTCTACCGGGACCGCCCAGCTTTCGAGAGAAGCCTCAGGCAGCTCCTCGACTAGGTGCTCACGCCTTGGAGAGCGGGATCAGGTGGCTCCCGGTGTTGAGCAGGAGGACCCGCGCACCGCCCGTGACTTCCCCGGTGTCGCGGAGCGCCAGCAGCCCCGCCAGCGTCGCGGCGCTCTCGTAGCCAGCCGGAACACCCATTCCCCCGTAGCGTGCGAACGCCCGCTCGATCGCCTCCTCGCTCACGGCCACCGCGGTGCCTCCCGACTCCCGCAGCACCCGCAGGATCGCGTGGCCCATGATGGCGGCCGGGACGTCGAGGCCGTCCGCGACGGTCCCCCGCGACGTCACCGGCACGACCTCCGCGAGACCCTTGCGGAACGCCTCCACCACCGGCGAACAGTTGGCCGATTGCACGGCCACCATGCGCGGCAGTCGCGCGTGGACGGGGTCGAGCAGCCCAATGGCGGAGAGCTCGGTGAAAGCCTTCCAGATGCCGACCAGGCCCGTGCCACCGCCGGTGGGGTAAACGATCAGGTCCGGGAGCGGTCGGCCGGAGAACTGCTCGGCGATCTCCAGCCCCATGGTCTTCTTGCCTTCCAGACGCCCCGGTTCGAAGAAGGTGGAGATGTCAACGTACTCCCCGCTCGAGAGCTCGTCCCTGAGCTGCTCGCGCATCGCCCTGCCCGCCGCCGCGATGTTGGGGCCGGCAAAGTGCACCTCGCCGCCGAAGAACTCGCACGCCTTGTGGTAGATGCAGCCCTGAAACCCGTCCGGCATCCAGACCAGGCAGCCCGGCATGCCCAGGCGGGCCGAGAAGAGGCACGCGGCGGCGCCCGCGTTCCCCTGGGTGGGAAGGCAGAACCGCTTCGCCGCACACGCCCGCCCCAGCGCGACCCCGACCGCGAGTCCACGGTCCTTGAAGCTGCCCGACGGGCCCGTCCCCTCGTTCTTGAGGAAGACCTCGACGCCCAGTTCACGGCTCAGCCGAGCGTGCTTCACGGTGGGCGTGCCGCCAACATCCGCGGCGTACTCGTCCGGGACACCGAGCACGGGCAGCAGCGGGGCGTAACCCCAGATTCCCGCGGCCTTGCGCCCGGCCATCGGGGTGTCGCGTAGTTCAGCGCGCACCTTCCCGGGATCGTACTCGACCACTACCGGCTTCCCGGGGGCCGGGCAGCAACGACACAGGCCCACCGGCGACGAGAAGGCGGGGCCAGGGAGTTCCTGGCCCGAGGAGGAGCAGCGCAGAACGCTCACGTTCGGGTTGATTCCGAGTGCCATGCGACCTCTCCCTGCCGGCGATGATACAGAGGCCTCAGGCGGCGGCCGACTCGGCAGCCCGGCCGACGTAATCCGACCGCCCGGCTTGCTACCATGGGCCGGCCGGGGGACGGCCAAGGGAGAGGCTCCAGGCTCATGCGATCTCGGCTCCGACGCGCAACGACGTTGCTGCTTGCCGGCCTCGCTGGTCTCGCCGCCGCCGACGCTCAACCCCGGGTGCCCGCGCCGGAACCAGCGGCGCCCGCAGCCACCCCCACCGTCGGGCAGAGCCTCAGCGAAGTGCCTTGGGCCGAGCTCACCTACTCCGCCCACAAGTTCCTCCTCGGGGCCAAGACTGTAATCCACGTGGAGCGCCTCTCTGCCGAGGCCCTGACCGAGGTGCTGCGCACACCCCCTGCGGGCACTCAAGTGCCGCTCCCGACGGGGGGGGCGGTGGCGATTTCGGTGACGACCGATCTCCCGTTCGGCCGCGACGAAACCGTCAAGCTGTTTTTCGATCCCTCCACCGGCGCCGCGATAGGCGGGGAGAAGACGATGCTTGGCCGGAGCGCCTACCACAAGGTCCTCCGCTACACCGACGGGGGGCTCTACACCTGGCGCTCCGCACCGGCCAACGACCGCGAAGTCGCCCTGTCACCCGAAGGTTGGACGCGGCACAAGCAGTACCTGGTGGAGCCTTCGGTGAGGCCGGAACAGGGGACGGCGGTCATCGACTCCTACGCCCTGCTCTACCTCGTCGCGGCGGCCCACCTGGAACGCCGGGACAGCGGTCTACGCCTCGCGATGCTTGCAGACGACCGGTACGCCGAGATGACCTTCGTCGCCGGGGGCCTGACGTACTCGCGAGTGAACTTCGACGAGATCTGGCCGGGCGGTAGCCGTCACCGGGAGGGCGACGTGATCGTGCGAACGGTACGGGCGACAGCCAGGGCTCTGGGGGCGAGCGAGAGCAGTGAGGACCTGGAGCTTGGCTTCCTGGGTATGCGCGGCGCGCTCACGATCTACCTGGAGGCCGGCACCGCTCTTCCGGTGGCTCTATCGGGCCGCGTCCAGCACATCGGCGAGGTCACGGTGAGGCTCGACAAGGTGGTTCTCAAAGGGACTCCCGCGAAAGAACCCATCTCCTGACCTGTCAGGCGTCCGCCTTGCATTGGCGCACCGGCGCGGCTAACGTGTCGCGCCATGAAATCCAAATTTGCTGCCCTGCTCCCACTGCTCGTTCCGGCGGCGCTGATCGCCGCAGGTGCTCCCCAGCCGACGGCAGTTCCGCCGCCGCAACCCCCGACCTACGCGGTCGAGCCAATCGAAAAGCACCCCGAGTGGGATGCCGAATACTCGCGGCTGATCCGGGAGGCCACAACCAGCCCCCAGTTCATGACCGACCTCGTGGACCACCTGCCCGCCTCGGCCACGGTTCCGACCCCGAAGCAGTTCCTCGGGTACATCGCCGGCGCACCCGATCGCCTCACCTATGCGGAGGACGTCCACGCCTACATGCGTGCCCTGGAAGCGGCGTCACCGCGCGTCAAGGTCTTCGCCATCGGCAAGACCGAGGAGGGGCGCGAGATGATCGCGGTCGCGATCGCAGACGAGGCGACGATCGCGTCTCTCGACGCTTACCGCGAGATCACGGCCAAGCTCTCCGATCCCCGTGCGATCTCCGAGGAGGCGGCGGAGCGGTTGATCGTGCGTGGCAAACCCATCTACTACCTGACCGGCGCCATGCACTCCCCGGAAACCGGCAGCCCCGAGATGCTGATGGAGCTTGCCTACCGTGTCGCCGTCGATGAAACCCCGATGATCGCCGCGATCCGCGCGAACGTGATCACGCTGATCACGCCGGTCCTCGAGGTGGACGGCCGGGACCGCATGGTGGACATCGTGCGCTGGCAGCAGGCCAACCCGTCCGCCGGGCTGCCCCCCCTTGTCTACTGGGGGCACTACGTCGCTCACGACGATAACCGCGACACCGTTGGGCTGGGGCTCGCAATGACCCGCAACGTGCTACAGACCTCGATCGCCTGGCACCCGCAGGTGCTCCACGACCTACACGAGTCCATCCCTTTCCTGTACATCTCCACCGGCACCGGACCGTATAACGCTTGGCTCGACCCTCTGGTTGTCGACGAGTTCACTCGCATGGCCGACCTCGAGGTGCAGGAGCTCACGCGAAAGGGCCTCCCCGGCGTCTGGACCCACGGCTTCTACGATGGCTGGGCGCCCAACTACCTCTTCTGGGTTGCGCTGGGGCACAACGCCATCGGCCGCTTCTACGAGACGTTCGGAAACCACGTCCCTTCCACCGAGGAGCGAGTGGTCCGCAGGTTCAGCGACCGCGCATGGTTCCGCCCCAACCCGCCGCTGCCGACCGTGAGATGGTCGCTGCGCAACAACGTCAACTACCAGCAGAGCGGCGTGCTGGTCGCGCTCGCGGACGTGGCGTCCCGCCGGACCCACTTCCTCGAACAGTACTGGACCCTCGGCAAGCGCTCGGTGGCCAAGGCGCGCACCGAGGGGCCCGCCGCCTACGTCTTCGACGCGAATCAGAAGCGCAGGGGGCAGCTGCGCGATCTCATGAGCCTGTTACGCGCCCACGGGATCGAGGTGCAGGTCGCCGACAAGCCCTTCGCACTCAGGCCGGGTTGGCCCCCCACCGCCCCTAAACACGCCGAGAAGGAACAGAATCCCAAGGGCGGCGGCACGACGGAGAAGATCGCCGAGCCGAAGGATGAGACCGTCGGCTTCACGGCTGGCAGCTTCGTCATCCGCATGGACCAGCCGCTCTCCAGGCTCGCCGACACCCTGCTCGACACGCAGTACGTGCGCGGTGAGGAGCACGTCTACGACGACACCGGCTGGACGGTGGGCTACGCCAGAAACCTCGAGTTCAAGCGCATCGTCAACCAGGAGGTGCTCTCCGTGGCGATGCACCTCTGGAGCGGACCATCTCCCGCCCGGGTACCGCACAAGGGGGCGGCGCTGGCGGTCGAGAACGCCGCTGACACCGATCTGGTGCGCCTGCGCACGGCGCTGCCCCGGGCGCGTCTGCTGGTCACCGAGGAGGAGATCAAGGGCACGAGGAGTTGGCCGATCGGGACCGTGATCGTCCCGATGGACGAAGCCAACCGTACCTCCGTCGGCCGGGCGCTTGCCTCGCTGAGCCTGACGGTCGAGGCGCTCGATGCCGTGCCCGCGGTCAAGAGCCACGAGCTCGCCCTGCCGAGAGTCGCCGTGCTCCACACCTGGCTCTCGACCCAGGACGAGGGGTGGTACCGCCTCGCCCTCGAGGAGCTCAAGCTGCCGTACTCGTACATCTCCACCCAGCAGGTGGCGAAGGAGCCACAGCTGCGGGCCTCCTACGACGTGATCATCTTCCCGCCCGTGGGCAGGAGCACGGCGCAGGAGATCGTGAACGGGCTTCCGCCCGGTCCGCCGCTGCCTTGGAGGAAGACGCCGCTCACCCCGAACCTCGGCGTTGACCAGACCGACGACATGCGCCCGGGCCTCGGCATCACGGGCCTCGCGAACATTCAACGCTTCGTGGAGGAGGGCGGTCTCCTCATCACCGTGCAGGACACGGCCGCGTGGGCCGTCGAGTACGGGTTGGCACGCTGGGTCAAGATCGTCGACACCCCAAAGCTGAAGGCCACCGGCTCGATCCTGCGGGCGACGTTCGTGGACCGAACCAGCCCCGTGGCATTCGGCTACGACGAGACGCTCCCCGTCTACTTCGACGGCTCGCCCACGTTCAAGGTGGGCATCTTCGACCGCCCCGAGCGCGACTCCCAGCGCCCAAGCGGGCGCGGCGGGAACGACGACCCGGACGTGCCGCAGGGGCGGCCGTTCGTTGCCACCCCTGACAAGCCCAAGCCGGGCCCGGGCGAGGAGGGGTTTCAGCTCCCCGAGGACCTGCGGATCTTCTACCAGCCATACCTCCCGAGGATCGAGAACCGCCCGCGGGTGATTCTGGCGTTCCCGAAGGAGACGGAGAAGATCCTGCTCTCCGGGATGCTGGAGGGCGCCGAGGAGATCTCGGGCAAGCCCGTGGTGATCGATGCCCCTCTCGGAAAGGGCCACGTACTGCTGTTCGCCAACAACCCAATGTGGAGGGTCAACACCCAGGGCTCCTATGCGCTGGTCACCAACGCGATCCTCAATTTCGACCACTTGGGGCTCGGCTGGCCGCCGGCCACGAAGTAGCAGGCGCCGAGCGAGCAAGACTCAAAGCTGGACGACGACCTTCTGCGCTTCGAGGGTGAGCGAAATCGGCTCGCCCTCGCCCACAGAGGCGAGCCGCCCAACCCCCGTCCTCTTGAGCAGCCCGGCCGGGTCGGAGAGCTCGAAGCTCCCGGTCACGACCAGCGGGCGGGCCGGGAGTGGACTGGCGAGGATGATCTGTCCATCCCGGGTTCTCACCTCGAGGCTCGCCTCCAGGTCCTCGCGCAGACTCACGGTGAACCGCCCATGCTTCTCCACGAACAGGCCCCTAAGCGCCTCGTGGTACGAGACGCCTGCGCCGGGCCGCAGGTTGCGAATCGTGGTCTCGCTGCTCGACCCGGGGAACGCGAACCCTGTGACGCGGGAGCGGATTACCATCGGCTGCGGCCCCCGTCCGAACTCCAGCGCGACGTCACCGACCTCCACCGCTATCACCACCCTCGTCGGGGCCGGGGCGCCGCGGCGGGAAGGCCATGCGTGAGCCTTAACGTCGGCCGCAGGGGTTGCCTGACCGGGCTCCAGCCAGACGTGGACGTCCTCCTCGCGCATCCCGATCGAGAAGAGGAAGCTGGCCACGATCAGGACGATGAGGACGCTTGTGGCCGCCGCGATCCGCCAGCGGTGACGCCTCTCCGCGACCGTCTGCGGTTTCCACGCTGCGACTGGGCTCAGGGCGGCCGCGAGGGTGAACATCACGGTGGCGCCGAGCAGCGCGTCGGACGCGAAGTGGGACCCCTGGACCATGCGTCCCACACCCTGCAGCAGGCCGAAGAGGAAGCCGCCGATGAGGCACACCCAACGCTTCCAGCCACGCACCAGAAAGAAGAGGCCCACGAACATGAAGCCCATGGAGCAGTGGCCGCAGAGGAACGAGAACCCCTTGTGCGCGAACCCCGGTTCGAAGGGGTAGCGGAACTCCAGCAGACCTCCGAACTGGAGGATCTGGTCGGGCCGCGGCCGTCCTCCGAACCCCTTGGCCAACACGTTGATGACGAGGCCAGGGCCAAGGGCCAAGAGCAGCACGAGGAACAGGCACGGGTAGCGCCAACGCACGAACTCCGGGCGCATGAAGGAGAGCCCGAAACCCACCGTGGCCAGCACACTCAGCATCAGGCCTGGAAGCGTCCCAAAATGGTAGACGAGTGCCCAACCCAGCAACCGGCCGTAGGGCCAGTGCGGCTCCATCGGCGAGTAGGCCAGGGCCTGAGCGCGCAGGTCCAGGTCGGTGCTCCAGAACAGGAGGGTGATGGCGGCGGTGGCACCAATCCCGATGAGGACGTCCGTGACCCAGACGGCACGCGGGGCAGTTGCCTGCGGTGCGCCGGCGGGATCCAATGGACGGGAGCCTGTTTGAGGGGACATCTGATTCTGCTCGCTGCCAGATAGAAGGCTATCAGCCGGCAGGGCGCAGTCAAGCGCCGCTTGCGCCGGTCGTGGCGGTCCCGACTTGCCGTAAGCTACGCACCGTGACCAGGGAGCGTGGAGCCATGATCAGGAAGATCGACATCGGAGCGACCCACCGGCACGAGATCTTTGCGGAGCCGACCCCACTGGGGCTAATCGGCCTTGCTATCGGGTGCGCGGCGCTGACGCCCATCGCGTTCGGGTTCCGGCTGACCCCGGCAGGTCTCTCAACCGCGGCGGTTTTCTGCCTTCTCTTCGGAGCCGGGTGCCAGTTTCTCTCCGGTATGATGAGCTTCGTCAACAAGAACCTCTACGGAGGCACGCTGTTCACCGCGTTCGCCTTCAACTGGACGTTGAACTGGTGGGTGCTCGTCTCGCTGGCCAAGGGTGCGGTCCCGGATCACGTGATCATCCAGGCCACCGAGGTGGCGTCGCTCGTGATTTTCGTGGTGCTCACCTACGGGTTCGGGTTCTACTCGAAGCTTTTGTTCGCGTTCCTCATCGACATCGACCTGCTGTACGCCTGCAAGGTCGCCAACGCGGTCGGCGCCACCCGCGCGTTCGACCTCCCGATCGCGGTCTTCACCGTCGGACTTGGCGTGCTGTCCCTCTGGATTGCGTTCGCGTTGCTGATCAACCCAACGGCCGGCAGGCCGTTCTTTCCAATTGCGGGCCCGATGTTCTTCGCGCCGGCGAAGCCCGCCTTCGACGCCTCCCTCAGGCGGGCGATCTTCGCCGTCCTGTACGGCCACTGGAGGGAGCACGCGTTCAAACCGATGACGCTCGAGGAGTTGCAGCGCGCCGTGGGCCAGACGGGAGACGGGCGCGCCATCCTGCCCGAGCTCGCCTACCTTGCAGAGCTCGGCGGGCTGGTCCTCACCCACCGCGAGGGTGAGCCACCCACGCCCACGACCGTGCGCCTCTCCGCCGCGGGGATCGACTTCTACGAACAGGTCGTCCTGAAGAAGGATCAATTCGCCTGAAGCGAGAAAGCGTGTCCAGGTTATTACGCGCTCTGGCATCGGTGCTGGCGGGCAATGCGCTCTACTTTCTGCTGCTCGCCCCACGCCTGCCAGAGTGGGCGCAGCACCGGCCGTTTGCCGTAGACCCAGGTCTGCTCCTCGACTTCGCGATCTGCCTGGTGATCTATCTGAGCCTGGGCTTGCTAGTGCGCAGCGGCCGTCACTCCTCGTAGCTCTCGAGAGCCATGGTGCGACGCCTGCGGGGCGTCCAGCGGTCGTGGAACCAGAACCACAGCTCCGGCCGGGCGAGAATGGCGCACGACAGGGCGTCGTTGTACCTCTGGGTTAGGGTCGTGGTGGTGTCGCCCGGCCCGGCCCGGATCGGGGGCTCGATCGTGAACTCGTATCCCGTCCCCTTCGGGTAGGAGAACAGCGGGGCCACGGTGGCGCCCGTTGCCAGCACAAACTTGGCCAGCGAAGGCGTTGTCGGAGTCGGGACCCCGAGGAAGTCGACAATCACGCTGTGCTCGAGGTCCGACTTCTGGTCGATGAGGATGTCGACGATTCCGCCGCTGTGGAGGGCCTTCATGATCCCCCGGGTGGCGCCACTCTTGGGGATCAGGGAGCTGCCGAATCGTGTCCTGGCTGCGGCAAGCTCCGCCTCCATCAACGGGTTCTCCAGCGGCCGGTAGACGAGGGCCTGCGGGAAGCCGTGCACGGCCAACCACTGGGCGGCAACCTCCCAGTGCCCGAAGTGCGCCGAGAGCACGAAGACGCCGTTGCCGCCGGCCAGCGCCTCCCTCAGGTTCTCAAGACCCGTGCAGGTCACCATCCTTTTGAGCATCCCTGGAGGCACCTGCCCCCATTTGATGTAGTCGAAGCCGATCCGCCCGAAGTGCGCGGCGCACCGCAACGCAATCAGCAAGCGCGCCCAGGCGGAGCGCCCTGGAAAGACTCGCTTGAGGTTGGTGAGGACCGTGCGCCTCCGCGGCGAGACCAGCAGGAACACCACCCCCAGGAGCGCCCCGAGCTTTTGCAGCACCCAGAAAGGGGCGAAACGGCCGAGCGCCTTGGCCACACGGTAAAGGCGGAACTCCCGCCGGTTCGTCCTCTCGCTCCTCACGTCCTGCGAGCGTAGTCAACCACCCCAATTGAAGCAAGCGTGGTACCAGGTACTACGATATTTCGTATTAGTCGATGAAAGAGCCCAAAACACCACTTACGAAATCGCTCTCCTCGGCCAGCACCGGGGTGGTTAGCGCCCGAATGTCGGCCGCAAGCTGTTCAATCCGCTCACGAAAAGCATCATCCTTGACACGTCGCTCACCGCCCAGGTTGGCCCAGCGACTCACCACGCCCGGGTTCTTTCCCAGGCGGTGGGCGAGGTCTTGGACCTTGACCGCGTACATCTCGACGCCGACTAGCGCGAGCATCTCCCGCAGGCGCGTCAGCTCACGCCCGGAACGCGGTCCTGCGAGGGTCCCGAGACCGGCGCCCAGCGCGTTTGCCGCAGCAACGAGGTACTCGTCCGGGGACAGTACGCGGTGTTCGTTCACGGTGCTGGCCCCAAGACCGTCAAGCCTGGCTGTCTGTTCCGAAAGGGACAGATCCTCGCCCTCTGCACCGCGATGCCACCATGGGAGCCGACCCGGCTCGGATCCGGGCCAGGAAGCCCCGGCGGCGACTCGGAGGGCCTGCGTGTACGCTCGGCGGGCGCCCTCTCGAGTTTCGCCGAAGGCAAGCAGGGCTTCGTCAACGTCCACCAGGCCCGGCTCATCGTCGCCAAGAATTTCCCTGTGACCACTCCATCGGTACCTGGCGGGATCCTTCACTTTGCCAGCGACCAGAGGATTGAGGTGGATGTAGAGGACGAGCTGCTGCAGGTGCCGCTCACCGACCACGAGCTTTGCTTTGTAGCGCCCCTGCCAGAGGGACCCGTACACCTGCTGACGACGGTTAAAGCCCTTGCTGTATCGGCCCTGGATCAGTCGCATGGTCCGCCACAGCGGAATACGCCCGCAACGAACCGCGAGGTGGTAGTGATTCGACATCACGCACCACGCAAGGACGACTAGGCCGTCTCGCTGCTTGACGTCTGTGAAGATCTTGACCAGCGCCTCCGCCTCGGCGTCGTCTCGGAACACCTGCTCTCCCCGTCCGACGCGGCAGTAGACGTGGTAGATCGCTCCGTCCACAAATACTCTCGGCTGACGCGGCATCAGGCGGTCTCCGACCTCCCCTTGTGTCCACCACAAGCATACACGAATGGCAACTTTGTGGTACCTGGTACCAGAGGTTACTCTACGAGGCGGAAGCCGTCCACGAAGTAGGGGGTCTCCGCGAACCAGCTGGTGGGGACGCCGCGGTGCTCGGTGTAGTGCAGCGCCACACGCTTGCCGAGCGCCGCGTTCAGCTTCTCCGCCACGCTCCTATCGCGCACACTGAAGTCCCAGATCGTAGGTGTTACACCGGGCACGATGGACATCGCGAGCTCACCCTCGTAGGTCTTGAACACCCATCCCTTGCGGGAGAACTTCTGGAGGATGCCCGCACGCTCGCCCTCTGAGTAGCTCCAGTGCAGGGTGAAGAGCGTGTACAGGGTGAACACCAGCACCAGCAGGCCCAGCACCAGGAGGAGGACCAGCACGGCGCCGCCGCGAGACCCGCACCGGGGGTTGTCAGGGTTCTTCTCTCTGGCAGCCATGACGGCGCGATTCTACAGCGTCCGCGGCCCGACGGGCAGGGGGCCCCCCGCAGGGCGGGCCTATACTTACCGCTCGTAGGATTCCAGCAACCGCCCGCCGGGCGGCGGAAACGGCCCCGTGCGAGGAGAAAGCGCATGCCTCCAGGCCACCCCGAGACGACTCATCGTCAAGAGACGCACACGACGGTGCCGGCGTGGTTCCTCGCCCACGGATCGCCGATGCTGGCGATCCAGGAGACAGCCTTCACACGAACGCTCATCAGCCTGGGGACCGGTATGCCGGCGCTGTCGGCAATCGTGGTCATCTCGGCGCACTGGCAGACCCCAGACACGGTCCACGTGACGTCGAGTCCTCGCCCGGGGACGGTCCACGACTTCGGCGGGTTCGACCGCTCCCTGTACGCAATCTCCTATCCCGCGCCCGGGGCACCGGCGCTGGCCGACGAGATCGCACAGCTCGTTGTTGCCGCCGGTTTCGACGGGCGGCCCGACCCCGCGCGCGGTCTCGACCATGGCGTCTGGGTTCCCCTCCGCTGGGCGTTCCCAGAGGCCTCGGTACCGGTCGTCCAGCTCTCGCTGCCGTTCCCGGCCCGCCCCACCGAACTGCTCCGCCTCGGGCGGGCGCTCGCACCGCTGCGGCAACGCGGTGTCCTGGTCGTCGGAAGCGGCGGCATCGTCCACAACCTTGGCACCGTCAAGCTCGACGAGGATGACGCGCCGACGCCGGCCTGGGCACAGGCCTTCGACGCCTGGGTGCGCGATCGGCTGGCCGTGCTCGACCTCGAGGCTCTCGCAGACTATGCGGGACGCGCCCCACACGCCGCGCTCTCGGTGCCGACCTCCGAGCACCTGGAGCCTCTCTTTGTCGTCCTCGGAACCGCCGGGGCGCAGGACGGCGTCGTGACGCTTTTCGAGGGCTTCCAGCACGGGAGCCTCTCCCTGCGCAGTGTGGCGCTCACCGCCGTCTGACCTGCACGAACCCAAGAACGGGTCGCAGGCGGTCATGCGCACTCGAGCATGTGGGGTCTATGCTTTCCGTACATGAACGCCTCGCGGTCGCACACGTTCCCCCGGCCCGGCCTCGCCATCCTGATCATCGGCGTGGCCCTGGCGGCTGGCCTCGGCACGCCGTGGTTCCTCGACTACGACGAGGCTGTCTACGCCGACGTCGCCCGCCAGATGTCGGCGACCGGCGACTGGCTCCGGCCGGTCTCGAACTGCGAGCCGTTCTACGAAAAGCCGATCCTCTTCTATTGGCTCATCGCGCTGCTCTACAAGCTCCTGGGCTTCACCCCGCTGGCCCCCCGCATCGTGAGCGCCCTCGCTCTCCTGCTCGGGCTGGCGTTTCTCGCCCGCGAGGTGGCGCACCGGGCGACCCCGGAGGCTGCCGAGATAGCAGTCTGGGTCGCCGGGGCTTCGCTGCTCCCCTTCAGCCTCGGTAGGATCGGGCTCCTCGACGCCCTCCTCACCACGACCATGACCGTGGCCCTGCTGGCTTTCCTACGCGCACTGGGGGAGGAGGAGCCGGGCCGCAGGCGGTGTGCCCTTGCCCTCGGCTACGCCATGACCGGCACGGCCCTGGCCGTCAAGGGCCCGGCGTTCCCCGTGCTCATCGCTGGCATCCTCCTCTGCGACGCCCTGGCGCAGCGCAATGTGGGGCGAACGCTGCGGCGCTCGGGGGTTCTCTGGGGTGTTCCACTCGTGCTGGCCGTCGGGCTGCCCCCGTACGTGCTCACCTCACGCGCCGCGGGCCCGTCCTTCCTCACCGAGTTCCTCGGGGAGCACAACCTTGGGCGGGCACTGGCCCCGATGCAGGGGCACCAGGGATCGCCCCTGTACTACCTGGGCATCCTCGTGGCGGGGTTGTTGCCGTTCTCGGCCTTCCTCCCGCAGGCTCTTCTCTGCGTCCGCCGCGCTGAACCGAAAACGAGACGGCTGGGCAGCTTCGCTGTCGCCTGGGGAGTCCTGGTGTTCTTGGCTTTCTCACTGGCTGCCACCAAGCTGCCCAACTACATCGTGCCAGCGATCCCGGCGTTCGCCATCGTCGTGGCCCTGGCCCTGGCCGGGGACACCCGGGAGACCGGGGCCAGCTGGCACGCTACGGTCGTGCTTTGCGCCGGCTTCTCGCTGCTCATGGCGGGGCTCCCTGCGCTGCTGCCGAGACTGCCGCTTCTCGTGGGCCCGGAGATCCTCAGACGCGTGCCCGAGTTGGCCCACCCGCCGCAGGGGCTCTGGCCCGGCCTGGGGTTCTTCCTCGCGGGGGTGCTTCTCGCCGGCGGGTCGGCGCGGGCCTGGCTGCTGGCGCGCAGGACCTCCGGGCTGCGGGCCGTTCGGACCCTCGGCATCACCGCTGCGCTCGCCTGGTCGGTGTTCCTGATCTCGGTCGGAGACTTCGCGAACGCGACCTCCATCACGCCGGTGCGCGACCTGGCCGTTGCCGCCGCGCACGCCCTCCCACCGGGGGTGCCCATCCACGTCGTCGAGATGAACCACCGCATCACCCAGAACCTGGCCACCGGGCGTTGCACGATGTTCCTGCGCGCGCGAACGCTGGCCGAGCGCGAGCGCGTGCGCGCGATCCTGGCCCGCGACGGCGCCGTCCGGATGATCATGGGCGATGTCTTGTGGCAGGAGCTGCGGGGGCAGGTGGGCGGGCGGGAGATCGCCCGTCACGGCGCCTACGTGCTGGTGACCGGCGACTGACGGCTGAAGGCTGCGCGGGTCAGTCACCGTCCCGACTGGGATCTGATTTCCGGAACAGCTGGATCGTGTGCTCGCCGCGTGGTGCTGCGACCACGAAACCGTCCTCGTTCGCCTCCACCGCCGGAGTCGCGAGGCGGCCGTCCACCTCGGCCCATGCGGGGTGGAACGAAACCGTCAGGAACGCTCTGGCTGGCGAGACGTAGTGCACGGTCAGCGCATCCCGTCCTTCCGAGGCACCGAGCAGGACCGCGTTGATCTCCCGCAGCCGTAGCCCCCCACTGTCGGGCACCTCGGGATTCGACTCCACAAGGTGCCGTCCCCTGGGGACGAGCACCGCGCCGGGGCGAACCGCGGGCCAGGGCGAGCCGTCCACCCGTACCGCGCGCGGGCGTTGGTCGGCGGCCAGATCCACCCCGTCCTGGCTCTCCACGATCGTTCCGCCTCCCCCCTGCGGCTCGACCGTTGTTGCGGAGGCGAGCGCGCTTGGCAGCATGCCGAAGTCCTGCGGGTAGATCGTCCCCTCCGAGTAGACGCACACCTTCGGGAAGGCACCTAGAGCCTCGGAGACCAGGCGGTAGAGCTCGAGGCCGGTCTGCTGCGAGGTCGGGACGACATTCCCTTCTCGTCGGACCACGTTGATGTCGATTGAGAGGCGCTCGCCGGGGCCGACCAGCCGTTTGTAGTCGGAGGCGATCCTGGCGTAGCGTTCCGGTCCCAGCGCCCACAGCGTATAGGGGTCCTCGACCTGCAACGCGAAGGAATCCTTGACCGCCAGCGCCGTGATGCGTGCCGTGTCAATGGCGATCCGGTCCCGCATGCTGGTGTCGTAGAGGGCATCCACCAGCGTCAACACGAGGTCAATGTGCGGCTTCTTCTCCCGAGCCGACACGAGCAGCGCCATCAACTGGCTGTGGAGCTCGACGACCTTCACCCGCCGGTACTCCAGGAAGGCTTGGAGGGCCCGAGGATCGTTCCTCCAGAAGTGGCCTGCGGACTCGACGAAGATCTCCTGAGGGTCGAACCCGGCCTGGCGCGCAAATTCCTCACGTACCAACCGGTTCATCGGGGTGAAGAGTTCCGGCGCCTCGAGACCCGAGGGCGACTCGTAGTAGAGCTCCGCGAGGTCCACCCCGTCCCAGTCGAAGCGCTCCACCATGGTCTGCCACCCGCGCGCAACCGCGGTGAAGCATTCCGGAAGGTTGAGCGCCATCAGGCGGCGCCAGTCCACGTGTGCGTCGGTGCCCGTGGCGGTCTTTTCCCGCCACGAGGGGTTCGCGTCCCAGAAAGCGGTGCTGATCTCGGGTGGCTCGAGCCACGCGTAGACCAGGATCCCGTAGCGGTGGCAAGCCGCGATCAGCCCCGAGAACGTGGCCTCGTTGGCATCGAAGGCGTCCCACGCCCCCAGGTGCACCTCCCGAATCCCACGCCCGTACCACGTGCGGGCGACGGACAGCGGGTCTTCACCCCTGTGATCGCCGATGTCGGCGTAGGCGGTCAGTCGATGCACGGCGGCGGGCGGACCGATTCCGAACGTCTCGCCCACGGCCTGCAGGACATACGGAAAACGCCCGTAACCCACGGTTCCCTCATCCCCCAGTTCGACGCCGAGGAACAGAACCGCTCCCCGGCCGTACCGAAACGAGGAGACGATGGCGTGTCGACCATGCGAGGTCCAGGCAAACACCCTTCCGGGGCTCGGAAGGGTAAATGGTCTGAAAGCACATCCGGTCCCCCAGCGGATCGCGAGGCCGGGGGCACGGGCCTCCTTGATGGTGCTAACCTCGGCTTTCTCGTCGGCGAACTTGATGCCGAGGGCCCGGCTCAGCGGCGATGAGCCCGCGGTCACAAGCCTTCCACCACCATTCACGAACGCAGCGATTGCGCGGCAGGCTTCGGCGCCCAGCAGCAGGGCTTCGACCCGCGGCACAACCAGCACCGAACTCTCCAGAGTCCCAAGCTCATCAGGCGTCACCCGGCGCACCGGGTAGCCCACCGAGCGGAAGGGGCTCGCGTAGGCCCTGAAAGACGCCGACTCGGACTGCGTGCCGAGGATCGCAATGCGCGGGTGGTCGGGGTTGTCAAACGCGAGGGAATCGCCAACCGCCAGCACGGCGAGGCCCGCAACGAGCCACACGCGCCGTGAGCGATCGCACACGCCGCCGGCCCGACTGCCGCGCCCTGTTCCCATGCCCCGGAGCATAGCAGCGGCCCACTGGGGCCTCCCGACCATACCGGTCCGATCAGCACCTCTTCCAGGTGCGTCGGCTCTCCCGCCTCGGCGCACTTCAGGCCACAAGGACCTTCTTCGGCTGGGCGGACCGAACGTCGCGGCGGGCGGGGGTGTTGCCCCGCCCGCCGTAGTTCGAACTCTGGCGTCTTGCCTTGGCTACAGCCGTGTCAGCTCCGGCTTGAAGGCGTTCCCGGTTCGGACCCGCGCAGGCGCAAAGTTGGGCTTCAAGGGTGGGCGCTCCGCGTGCAGCTTCGTGACCTCGGCGATGACGTGGTCGAGTTGGAGCCGGGGTTTCGGAGAGCCGGACGACCCTCAGCTGGAACCCCCGGCGGCACCCGCGAGCGCGCGTAACTGACGGGCGTTGGTGACGGCGTGGCAGCCGACGTCGTTGTTGAAGAACGCGTAGACCGTCGCATCCCCGGGGACATTGGCGCGCACCCAGGCCACGTACCCGGCGAGCTGCGCCTCGCTGTAGGGAGAGGCGTACAGCCCCGCCGGGCCATGAAAGCGCAGGTAGGCGGGCTGCGCTGTGAACGCGAAGACCGTCGGGTAGCGGCCCCCCGAGTCGGCGATGACCAACGTCTGGCGGCGCTCTTCAAACCACGCCAGCGCCTCGTCCGCGAGGAAGCTGGCGTGGCGCACTTCCCAGGCGAGCGAGGGGAATCCCTCGGGAAGCGAGGTGAGGAAGCTGTCGAGGAGGCCGGCGTCGAAGCGGAGGCTCGGTGGTGTCTGCAAGAGCACTGCTGCGAGAGCGTTTCCGAGAATGCGCGCTGGGCTCCAGAAACGCTCGAGTTCCTGCGCGCAGCCGGCGAGCCTCTTGACGTGGCTCACGAGCCTGGGCGCCTTGAGCACGAACTGAAACCCGGGGCTCGTCGCGGCGGCCCACCCCCGGTAGGTGCTCTCCCTCGGTGTGCCGTAAAACGTCACGTTGAGCTCGACGATGGGGAACTCGTGCCGGTAGAACTCGAGCCAGCGCTTGCGCGGGAGATCCGCGGGGTAGAACACCCCGCGCCAGTCCGGGTAGGAGAAGCCGCTCGTACCGACCAGCCAGGTGTGCACCGGCCGATTGTAGCGGCCGGGAAGGCGCTACGCGGGTGCGCACCCGCGCCGGGACGGCTGGGCTGCCGATTCCCGCCCTCAGCTCTTCCTGCCTGTCTTGGCGTAGAAGCTGGTGTAGACCCGCTCGACGCTGCTCTTCCTGCACTTCGGGCAGGGGGGTACCTTTTCTTTCTCCCTCTCGGAGATGCTCATCACCTTCTCGAACTGTTCCCCGCACGTACCGCACCTGAAGACGTAGGTAGGCATGCACGGCCTCCCCAGGCCTGGGCGTTCCTCGTCCCGCGGCTGGGCTGGCCCGCCAGGCGTCACTCCCGCGGTGCGACGCCTACGAGGCAACCTACGGGCCGCTCCGATCGCGAGGGCCACCGCCCGGTCCGCTTCTCAAGATAGCGTCCCAGACGAGACGCGGCAAGGCGCGACCTTGACTGGGCTTGCGGGTTACCCCAACCTTGGCTCGATGAGCGGACGGCCGCAGTTCGACCAGTTTGAGGTCTCGGAGCTCTTCTGCCCCCGCTGCCGGGCCGCGCGGCCGGTTCAAAGGCACCTCTTGCTTGTGCTGCCTACCGGGAACAAGTACGAGTACCGGTGCTCGGTCTGCGGCACCCCTGTGGGCTCCAAGGACGACAACGACGCCACCGAGTTCCACGCGATCCTCCACAGCACCTAACCCCCGGAGCCCTGGGAGCTTCCCCCGCCATCACCAACCGCAGAAACAACACGACCCGCTCTGCACCGAGTGCCGATTCCGACCGACAGGATCGGGCAAGTTGACACAGGTGAAGCCAAGAAGGTCTAAAATCCGCCTACCGGACGTCCAGGAGCTCACGGGAGGACGTGGGGCCATGGCTCTGCGATCGGATTTCTTCAAGGCGCTGCTCGACAACTTCTACGACGGCGTCTACTTCGTGGACCCGGATCGCCGTATAACCTACTGGAACAGAGGCGCCGAGCGGATCTCGGGCTTCACCAGGTCGGAGGTGATCGGCTCCCACTGCTGCGACGAACTCCTCATCCACGTCAACTCCGAAGGGGCCCTCCTCTGCGGGGGGCTCTGCCCCACGAGCGCCACGCTTGCTGACGGCGAGGTGCGAGACGTCGACGTCTTCCTGCACCACAAGGAGGGGCACAGGGTTCCGGTGCGCGTCCGGGTCGCGCCGGTCCAGGACGCGCACAAGAGCATCATCGGGGCGGTGGAGGTATTTACGGACAATACCGCCGGGATGGCGGCGCTGCAGCGGATCAAGGAGCTGCAGGAGATGGCCTACGTTGACCCGCTCACCGGGGTCGCGAACCGGGCGTTCACCGAGATCACCCTGCGGGCCAAGCTCGACGAGATGGACCGGTACGGCTGGTCCTTTGGCGTCCTGTTCGTGGATATCGACCACTTCAAGGAGGTCAACGACCGCCACGGTCACGACGTTGGCGACCTGGCGCTGCGGAGCGTCGCGAAGACGCTGGCGGGCAACGCGCGGTCGTTCGACCTGGTCGGCCGCTGGGGCGGGGAGGAATTCCTCGTTGCCCTGGTCAACGTGGACGAGGGCAGGATCACGGCCCTCGGCGAGCGGTTCCGGGCGCTGATTGGCAGTTCGCGTGTGGCCGCTGAGAACGGCAACATCAGGATCACCGTGTCCATCGGCGCCACCCTCGCTTCGCAGGCCGACAGGGTGGACACGCTTGTCAGGCGCGCCGACGAGTTGATGTACGAGAGCAAGAAGGCCGGCCGGAACCGGGTGACTTTCCGGCCACCAGCTTGAGCCGCGGGATCTCGAGCCTGCATCGACTGGTCTCGCGTAAACCCATCCGATCTGGACCGATCGTCGGCGTGATCGCCTGCGTCTCGCTGGCCGGCCTGAATGCGGCCTGCCGCCCTTCCGCCCGCCGCAGAAGTGCCCTCCGAACCCCCGCCGCTCGGGCAGAGTGAATCTGCCCTGGCTCTTCGTTGCGGGGGCTCTGCGGCCTGCCGCCCTTCCGCCCGCCGCAGAAGTGCCCCCCGAACGCCCACCGCTCGGGCAGAGTGAATCTGCCCTGGCTCTTCGTTGCGGGGGCTCTGCGGCCTGCCGCCCTTCCGCCCGCCGCAGAAGTGCCCCCCGAACGCCCACCGCTCGGGCAGAGTGAATCTGCCCTCGCTTGTGGCACCTGCGTAGGCTCTAGGAGGTTTCGCCGAGAACCGCGAACTTGGCGGTGTTCTTGCCGCTCGTTTTGGCGGAGTACATCAGGTTGTCCGCCTCCCTGATCGCCTCCTCCACCGTGGTCGGACCGCCAGCGAAGGTGGCGGCCCCGACGCTGAACGTCACAGACCAGCTGCGCCTGGCCATCTCGCGGGAGAGCAGCTCCTGGAGTCGGCGCACCGCCACGTGGGCGCCGGCCGCATCGGTTTCCGTGAGCAGGACGACGAACTCGTCGCCCCCGACGCGGGCCACGAAGTCGATGTCCCGCACCACTCTCTGTATGGCCTGGCCGACCTCGCACAGCACCTCGTCCCCGATGGCGTGGCCGTGGTTATCGTTGACGGACTTGAAGTCGTCGCAGTCGATGTAGAGCAGGGTGACCGGGCGCGCGAAGCGACGTGAGCGCTCTACCTCCCTGGACGCCCACTCGAAGAACGCCCGCGTGTTGGCGATCCCCGTAGTTGGGTCCTCCCGCGAGAGGTTCCGCTCGTGGTCCAGCGCCAGCTTCAGCTTGGCCAGGATGACCACCACGACGAGGTAGAACCCCAGGCGGACGAAAGTGTTCCAGTACGGGACCAGGGGCTGGACGTGGGGGCGCCCCATGTCGTCGGCGAGGAACCAGGTGAAGGTGCTCAGAAGCGCGAAGATTGCGCCCGTGCGCCTGTTCACGAACCACGTGGTTAAGGCGATCGGTGCCACGTAGAACACCGAGAGGCTCACGTCCGGGCCGGTCACCCAGTCCATCCACCCCAGCGTGACCAGGAACACGAGCGCAACGCCCACCGTGACCCATCTCGCGCGCAGGGTGAAGAAGGCCGCAAAATCCATCTCACGAATTCTACCGGGTTTCCCGGCTGAACGCTGCCGTGTTCAGCGCCCGGACACCGGCGCCCCCGTGGCCGCCATACTTCACGGCGGCGCTCCCGAAGCGTACAATGAGCGGTTGCCCGGCGCGCGGCCCAGCGCGTCCGCCCTGAGCGGAACACGGCGGGCCGAGGCCGGGTTTGAGAGCACGATGCGAGAGACGATCGCGATCCGCGGTGCGCGCGAGCACAACCTCAAGAACATCGACCTGGATATCCCGCGCAACAAGCTCGTGGTGATCACCGGGGTCTCGGGCTCTGGGAAGTCAACCCTCGCCTTCGACACGCTTTTCGCAGAGGGGCAGCGCCGCTACGTGGAGTCGCTCTCGGCCTACGCGCGCCAGTTTCTCGAGCAGATGGACAAGCCCGACGTGGACACGATCGACGGGCTGTCCCCCGCCATTTCGATCGAGCAGAAGACGACCTCCAAGAACCCGCGCTCAACGGTCGCCACCGTCACCGAGATCTACGACTACCTGCGCCTGCTGTACGCCTCCATCGGGCAGGCGTTCTGCCCCGACTGTGGCATCCCGATTCAGGGCCAGACCGCCCAGCAGATGGCGGACCGCATCCTGGACATGCCGGTTGGGACGCGCTTCCTGCTGCTGGCGCCTTTGGCCGAGCGCCGCAAAGGAGAGCACCGCAAGCTGTTCGAGCAGATGGTGCGGGAGGGCTTCGTGCGGGCGCGGGTGGACGGGCAACTCGTGGATGCCGCGAGCCCTCCCGAGCTCGACAAGAAGCGCAAGCACACAATTGAGGTGGTCATAGACCGCCTGGAGGTGCGCGCCGATCTCGGCAACCGCCTCGCCGACTCCCTGGAGACGGCCCTCAAGGTCGGCGAGGGTGTGATCCGTATCGCCCCCGTTAAGGGCGAGGAGTTCGTGCTCTCCTCCCGCCACTCCTGCCCAAACTGCGGGTTCGCTCTCGCCGAGCTCTCGCCGCGGCTCTTCTCGTTCAACTCGCCTCAGGGCGCGTGCCAGACCTGCACCGGGCTCGGCGTGGTGCAGGAGGTGGACCCGGAGAAGCTGATCGCCGACCCCGAGCGGTCGCTGGCCGCCGGCGCGCTGGCTGTAGTCCAGGAGGGGCGGCGCTCGTTCCGGTGGCGGCAGCTCCAGACGCTGGCGCAGGCAATGAAGTTCTCGCTTCAGAAGCCCTGGCGCACCCTCCCGGAGTCGGCGCGCCGCGCGATCCTCTTCGGCACTGGCGACCGCGAGCTGGAGTTCGCGTTCGTGGGTGAGCGCTCGCGCTGGGAGTACCGCGCCCCGTTCGAGGGGCTGGCGCCTGCCCTGGAGCGCAAGCACCGCGAGACCGCCTCGCACGAGACACGTTCGGAGATCGAGCGCTTTATGTCCATGCGCCCCTGCCAGGCGTGCGGTGGCAAGCGGCTGCGGCGCGAGGCGCTGGCGGTGCGGGTCGGGAACCAAACGATCCACGACGTGATCCAGCTCCCGGTGAAGGAGGCCGTTGGGTGGTTCAGGGCGCTTGCCCTCACTCCACGCGAGCAGACGATCGCCGCAAAGATTCTCAAGGAGATCCAGGACCGTCTGGGGTTCATGGCAGCGGTGGGACTCGACTACCTCACCCTCGACCGGGCCTCCGGCACGCTCTCCGGCGGCGAGTCGCAGCGCATCCGCTTGGCCACCCAAATCGGCTCCAAGCTGATGGGCGTGCTCTACGTGCTCGACGAGCCCTCGATCGGTCTGCACCAGCGCGACAACCGCAAGCTCCTCGAAACCCTCAGGGGGATGCGCGACCTTGGCAACACCGTGCTCGTAGTCGAGCACGACGAGGAGACCATGCGGGAGGCCGACTGGATCGTGGACCTGGGCCCCGGCGCCGGGATCCACGGCGGGGAGGTGGTGGCCGAAGGGCCGCCGCCGAAGATCATGGCGGTGCGCCGTTCCCTCACGGGTCGCTACCTGGCCGGGGAGCTCGCCATCCCGGTGCCGACATCGCGGAGGAAGGGCAGCGGCAAGCAGATCGTGGTGCATGGTGCCCGCGAGCACAACCTCAAGGGGATCGACGTGGCGTTCCCGCTCGGAACCTTCATCTGCGTGACAGGCGTCTCCGGCTCCGGCAAGTCCACGCTCATCAACGAGATCCTCTACAAGGCCTGCGCCCGCGCGCTGTACCGCGCGCTCGAGCGCCCCGGCGCCCACGAGCGTACGGAAGGGGTCGCCTACCTCGACAAAGTCGTCGCCATCGACCAATCCCCCATCGGCCGCACGCCGCGCTCCAACCCGGCCACCTACACCAAGGTGTTCGACCCGATTCGCGAGCTCTTCGCCCTCACCACGGAGGCGCGGGCGCGCGGCTACAAACCCGGCCGCTTCTCGTTCAACGTGCGCGGCGGCCGCTGCGAGGCGTGCGCCGGGGACGGGCAGATGAAGATCGAGATGCACTTCCTCCCCGACGTCTACGTCACCTGCGAGGTGTGCAAGGGCAGGCGGTACGGGCGGGAGACGCTCGAAGTGCGCTACAAGGGAATGAACATCGCCGAGGTCCTCGACCTCACCGTCGAGCAGGCGCGCGAGTTGTTCTCCGCCCACCCCAAGATCGCCCGCGTCCTCGACACCATCATCGCCGTCGGCCTCGGGTACATCACCCTCGGACAGTCGGCGACCACGCTCTCGGGCGGCGAGGCGCAGCGCATCAAGCTCTCCCGTGAGCTCGCCAGGCGGGCCACCGGCGCCACCCTCTACATCCTGGACGAGCCCACGACGGGTCTGCACTTCGACGACACGAAGAAGCTGCTCGCCGTGCTGCACACCCTCGCCGACCGCGGCAACACCGTGGTGGTGATCGAGCACCACCTCGACGTGGTCAAGACCGCCGACCACGTCATCGACCTCGGGCCCGAGGGCGGCGACGAGGGCGGGAAGGTCATCGCCACCGGCACCCCCGAGCAGGTCGCGCGCGTCTCGGCGAGCTACACCGGCCACTACCTGGCAGCAATGCTGGGAGTGCGACGAGAGTCCGGGCGCAAGTCCGTCGCCTGAGGTCTCGCAGACGCGCATCTCAGGTCCAGCAACGTCACGCTCTTCGTAAGCGACGAACAGGCCTCCTTTGTGAAGGTTGAGGGGACGGCCCTCAGCGTGGTCGACCACCTCGCCTGCCGGATCGAAGCGGTCCTCGGCGAGGAGGACCGAGGGAACTGGCACGAGACCTGGGCGAGCCGAGGATAGCTCACCGCAGGAATTACGGATCTACCGTGCGGGCGCGGGGATGGCCGGCACGCCGGGGTTGGGGGTATCCATCCACTCCGTCGGGAGCACCGCGGCCAACTCGCGCAGCAGCTCCTCCACGGGCTTGGAGCGGTCGAGTACGACGCGCTCGGCCCCGCCGATCTCCTCCGGCGGCTCAAACTCAGCGAGCTGCCCGTGGTAGATCTCCCAGCGGCCGTCGGAGACCACGCCGGTCTTTTGCGCTCTCCGCTCGAGCCGCTCGCGGATCACGGCCTCGCTGGTCCGGCACTCCAGGAGCAGAAACGGTACCCCCAGCCGCCGCGCCAGCTTGCGTGCGTTCCGGCGCTGCGAGCGCCTGATGAAGCAACCGTCCAGGATCACGGAGTGGCCGACCCGCAGGAGCGGCGCGGCCCGCTCAAGCATCGCGGCGTACGTCCGCTCGGTTACCGAAGGTGCGTACTCTCCGTGGTCGAACGGCACGTGCCGGCGATCCTCGGGCGCGAGCCCCAGCAGCTCCTTGCGCACCACGTCGGAGCGCACTACCTGCAGCGCGTATAGCTCGGCCACCTTTCGGGCGAGGGTGCTCTTGCCGCTGCCGGTCAGGCCGCAGGTGACGATCAGACGCTGCCGGTTGCAGCCGGCCGCGTAGTGCGCCGCCAGCTCGTAGTAGCGGGAGGCGGTGGTGCGGATCGTTTCCTTCGCCTCGCCCGGGATGTGGGGGTCGTCCACGGCGAACGAGTTCACCTTCGCGCGGACGTAGGCCCGGTACGTCTTGTAGAACGCCAGCAGCTCCAGCAGCTCGGCGTCGCCCGAGGTCTCCACGTAGGCGTCCACGAACGCCCTGGCGAACGGCGCGTAGCCGTGGAACTCGAGGTCCATCGCGAGGAACGCCACCTCCTCGGTCACGTCCTGGATGCGGAAGCGCTCGTTGAACTCGATGCAGTCGAAGATCCGGATGGGGTCGGTGGCGCAGATCGAGTCCAAGTGCAGGTCGCCATGGCCGTCCACGATGCGCCCCTCGCGGACTCGCCGTGCGAGCAGGGCGGGATGGCGCCGGAAGAAAAGGTCGGTCGAGGTGCGGATGAAATCGAATGTGGCGGCCGGCACGAGCGTGCCCACGTACTTCTCGGTTTGGGCGAAGTTCTCGTCGCAGTTCAGCTTCACGCCGTTGAGCCCTTTGATCGCCCCCTCTGCGGGGGACAGGACCGCCCGCGCGTGGAACTCGGCCACGATGCGGGCGATGCGGTGGAACAGTTCGTCGTCCCCGTCCCCGCGAGCGAGCACTCGCCGCAACATGCGCTCGTGGGGGAGGCGCTCCATCTTGACCGCGTACTCGACGGTTTCTCCGGGACCGCCCAGGGACAGCCCGCCGTCCTTCTCGCACAGGGGCACGACGCCCAGGTAGGTGTCCGGGCACAGGCGGCTGTTGAGCGCGACCTCGCGCTCGCAGCACTCGAGTCGCTTGGCGAGCGTGGTGTAGTCGAGGAAGCCAAAGTCGACCGGCTTCTTGACCTTGTAGGCGCGAGTGTCCGTCAGGAAGATGTAGGAGATGTGGGTCTGAATCACCTCGACGTCACGGGTGGGTTCGGGGTAGAAGTTGGGGTCCGAGAGTCGTTGGACGAGCCGGTCAAGATCCATGCAGTCTCCCCCGCCGCGGGATTATACGTCCTCCCCTGCAGGAGCCCCCGTCAGGAGCGGCTGCCCTTCCGCTTGCCGCCCGAGAGCTTGATGAGCAGGCGGATCTGGCCCGCATGGTAGAGATCGTGGGCAGCGATGCCGTAGATCAGGCGGGCCGCCGTCGAGGTGCCGCGTCGCTCCGAGAGGCGCCCCGCCGAGAACGAGGCCACCGCCTCGCGCAGGAGCCGGTGCTGCTCGTCGAGAAGCGCCAGATCCTGCTTCCAGGAGGCCGCATCGCAACGGACCGGCAGCGCTGGCCAGTTGCTCGGCCTGCGCGGGAACGAACCCCGCACACCCGCGCCGGTTAGCCGCCGGCACACGGCGTACTTCCAATAGGCGCAGTGCAGGGCGAGCTGCCAGACGCTGTTGCGGCCGGGCGCCGGCTCCCAGGCCGCCTTGTCCGCTGCAAGCCCCCGCAGCGCCCCGCGTAGGTTCGGCCCGTGCCAGCCCGGACGGTCGTACGCCTCGTCCAACAGGGCGAGAAGCAGACGAATCTCAGGGGACACCTTTCCCTTGCCCATTTCACCTTCCCTGGCGCGGCCCCTCGCGCCGCGCCGAACTGCACAAGACCCCGTGGGGATCGTGCTGGAAGTGGTAGAGCTTGGCAATCTCGACCTCGAACCGGCGCACCCAGGTGAAGCGGTGGATCCCCACCCCGAGCAGCGCACCCACCACCGGGCCCACCAGGTACACCCACCAGCCGTTCCACGTCGCGGCAACCACTGCCGGCCCGAGGCTGCGGGCCGGGTTGGTGCTGGTGCCGGAGACCGGCGCCTCGAGGTACACCATAACTGCGTAAAGGGCCGGGAAGAGTAGCGGCGTGAACGGCCGCAGGCGCCCGTGGCCCACGAACAGGAACAGCCCGAGGATGAGTGCTGCCGTCGTCACAACCTCGCCCAGCAGCGCAGCCCCGAGGCTGAAGCCTGTGCCGGGATGCGTGGCGCCGAACCGGACCGACTCGCCCATCCGCCCCCAGGCGAGCAGGGGCAGGGCGCCCACCACTGCGCCCGCGAGCTGCGCAGCGACGTAGGCGAGCGCGAGCCGCCCGCCCATCGTGCCCTTGAGCCAGAAGGCCAGGGTCACCACCGGGTTGATGTGGGCACCGCTGACCTTCCCGATCGGCGAGACCGCGATGAGCGCGCCCACGGCGCCGAAGCCGAAGCCGGTCAGCAGCCGGCGCACGCCGGCCTCCGGCAGAAGGCTCACCACTGGGCTCCCCGTTCCGAAGTCCAGGATCACGATGGAGACCCCCGCGGCGATCAGCAGCGCCGTCCCGGCGAACTCCGCCACGAGCAAGGCTGCGGGCACCCTCATAGCCGTCAGACTACAGCCTGGTGGTCAACCCTTGCTTCACGGGGTGCCGCCGGCGCTCCCGGTGGCCGCCGCCAGCAGCTCGGGCAGACGCTCGAGAAAAACCGAGCGCGGCAGCACCACCGCACCGGCCGCGCGTGCGGCGGCCAGCATCTCCCCCCGGACATGCGGGCCGAACGCGAGCACCGTCTTGCCCACGGACACGAGAGCCTGCACCGCCGCCGCCGGGTCACCACCGAGCGCTTCCAGGTCCACGATCACTACCCGGCACCCCGAGCGCGAGGCCTGTTCGGCGTCAGCAAGCGGCAGCGTGCGGAGACCCGCAGCCCTCGCGGCAGCCTCGACCGGCACCCGCACGAAGAGGTTTGGCAAAAGCAAGCCGACTTGCGTGCCATCACCCACGCAACACCTCCATCGCCAAGCCGGGGTCGTTGGTCGTCACCGAGGCAACGCCCAGGCGGGCCAGCTCGCGCATCCGCTCGGGCCGGTTCACGGTCCATGGGTGCAGGGAACGCCCCGTGGTCAGGAGAGCCTCCACCAGCCCGTGAAACGGCGACAGCTCGAGTCCTTCAGGCAGCCGTGCCGGGATCTCGTCGAATACGAGGGAGAGGGCGACGCCTGGCAGCGCCTCCCGCACTGCGGCCAGCACCGGTTCGGCGGAGGAGATGACCCGGGTGCTCGAGGTCCTCGGCAGCAGCAGCGTACCGAGTGCCCTCAGCCCTGCCAGCAGGTCGCTCTCGGGCAGTGGTTTGATCTCCACGAAGAGCAGCCGGTCGGCGGGTACAGCGGTCGTGACCTCCGCAAGTGTGGGAACGCCCTCGCGGCTCAGCGCCTCCAGCTCCCACTCCCGCACCGGCCTCCCCCCTCGGGAGCGGTCGTGGTGGCACACCCAGCTCCCGTCTGCGCACGGTCGGACGTCCACCTCGACGCCATCCGCGCCCGCCGTGATCGCGGCGTCGACTCCCGCCAGAGAGTTGTCCGGGAAGCGCGAGGCAAAACCGCGATGGCCTATGATCAGGGGTGACCGCATCGTTGGCTCCCGCCTACCTCCAGGCCACGCTGAGAACCTTCCCCATCGCTCCGCTCAAGGTTGGGGTGACCGCGGCTTCCGCTGGGCCAGGACGCGGTCATGCGAGGATCGAGTAGCCCCCATCCACCACGATGGTCTGCCCGTGGATCATCGAGGCGAAGTCGGTGCACAGGAAAACGACGGCGTTCGCCACGTCCTGCGGGGTGATCAGGCGCCCGGCCGGGGTGCGGCGGGCGGACTCATCCAGGAGCTGCCGGCGGTTGGGGAAGTGCTTGAGGGCGTCGGTGTCCACCGTTCCGGCGGAGACCGCGTTGACCCGCACGCCCTCGGGGGCGAGCTCTGCGGCGAGGTGGCGCACCATCGACTCGAGCGCCGCCTTGGAGGCGCCCACGGCCGTGTAGTTGGGGATCGCGCGCACCGCACCGAGCGAGGACACCGCGACCACCGAGCGCGGGCCCTGCGGCGGCAGGTGGAGGAAGTGCTGCACGAGCGGGAGGAGTGCCGCAGCGTTGATATCCATCGTCCAGTGGAAGTGGTGGAGGGTCAGCTCGCTGACGGGCTTGAGAACACCCGATGCCGCGTTCGAGACGAGAATGTCGAGGCCACCCCAGGCCGCCTCGATGTCGTCGAAGATGCGGGAGACGTGGGCCTCGTCCGCCACGTTGCCCTTCACGAGCAGCGCCCGGGCACCACGCGCCTCGATCTCCTTCACAACCTCCTCCGCGGGCGCACGGTGGCGGAAGAAGTTGATCGCCACGTCCACCTTGAGGTCGGCAAGGGAGAGGGCAATCGCCCGCCCGATCCCGCGCGAGGAGCCGGTGACCAGGGCGCGCTTGCCCCGCAACCGCAGATCCATGCCTCGAGCCTCCGGGCGCAACGATACCCGGATTTCTTCTCAGGAGCAATTGGTTCTTGACCTGCCCTTCAGGGTTGCGGCCCCTCGGAGCCGGGTACTCACACTTTGGTTCGAGAAGACCGCTACCCTCGTGGCACACTGGTCGCTTGGCGGAGACTGCGTCGCCCCGTCGGGAGCAACGCGTGATACCCAGCATCCGATGGTATACTCCGTGGCCCCGGCGGTCGCCGGGTGCGGAGGTCTTTCCATGCAGTTGGTGGCAACGGAAATGCGGGCCGGCAACATCATCGTCTACAACGGTCAGCTTCACCGTGTGCTCTCGGTCGTCCACGTCACCCCGGGGAACTGGCGCGGGATGGTGCAGTGCAAGCTGCGCAACCTCAAGACGGGCAACCAGCTCGAGCACCGCTTTCGTTCCGAGGACCGGATCGAGAAGGCGAGCATGGACACCCACGACATGCAGTACCTGTACTCCGATCCCTCCGGGCACCACTTCATGAACACCCAGACGTACGAGCAGCTTGCGCTCACCGACGAGGTCCTGGGCGACACCCTCGGCTACATGCTGCCCGACACGGTCATAACCGTGGACTTCTACGAGAACCAACCGGTGGGGCTGGAGCTGCCCAACACCGTCATCCTCAAGGTCGTCGAGACCGACCCCCCGATGAGGGGCGCCACCGCGGCCGGTGGGGCGAAGCCTGCCAAGCTGGAGACCGGCGTGACGGTCTCGGTGCCCCAGTTCATCGAGACAGGTACCAGGATCATCGTCGACACCCGCACGGGCGAGTACGTCTCCAGGGCGTGACGATCTACCACTAGAACAGCGACTGGCCTGAGATCAGGATGAGTGGCCCCTTGCCGCGGTCGGGCCACGCCGCCTCGATGCGCACGACTCGGAGCACCGCCGCGCGGGTGGACTCAATGAGCAGCCCGACGCCAGCGTCCTTGCGCCAGCCCTCCGTGGACGGTCCAACTCGGGGGTTCCAGGTCTTGCCGGCGTCCACGAAAACAGAAACTCCGAAGATCGCGAGGTGCAGCACCTCGCCGGTGATCTGGTGCCGCAGCTCTAGGTTGGCGACCGCCCGCGAGGTTCCGTCGAAGGTGTCCGGGTCCCACCCCCGCAGGCCGGTTTCCGCACCCAATGTGAGCTGACGGTCCAGGTCCAGGTTGTGGGCGAGGTCAACCTCCGCCCTGGCGCGCCACCCCACCGGGCCGCTCCGGGAGGTGCCGACGACCAGGGTCGTGACCGCGTTGTCCACGCCGCCCTGCTCGAGCCGTCCCGTGACCGACGACTGAAGCCACGAGTACTGCCTTCCTACCAGGGAACCGACGTTGAACTGGACGTTCACCGGGAAGCGCGGGCGGTCGGCCCCAAAGATCGGGAGGGAGAACCCCGCGTTCACGCTCCAGTTGGGCCCCAGCGGTACGTCCTCCTGGCGCTGCCAGGCCTGAAAACCGCGCAGCACGCTCCAGCGGTCGGCCTGGTGCTCCCAGCCGACCTGGAAGCCTTGCATCTCTCGCCCCTCAGGGGTCGGATACGGCCTTCCGTCCGCCCACCGCCAGTCGGCGTACTTCGCCTCATCGGAGAACACACCAAGAGTCACACGGTTCGTAAAGACGCCGTCGCTCGGCAGCCGGATTCCACCCCACAGGAGGAAGCTGTGCCGGTCGACCTTCCCCGAGACCGCCTTGTGGTTTCCGGAATACAGGTAGTCGGTCAGGTTCTCCCTTCGCCACTCCACACCTCCGGCTCTCGGCGTGGGAAGCGAGAAGAACGGGTACTCGAGCTTGAAGCCGTCGGTCTTGCCGTCCGAGGCGTTGCGGCGCTCGAGCTCGAGAACCCAACGGCTGCCGAGGAACAGGGGATCCCTGTACTTGAACGTCCAGCTGGTTCGCTCGGGGTCGGAGTCGTACTCGACGTCAACGGTCTTTCCCCAGCCCAGGAAGTTCTCGTCCGACACGCTGGCTCCGTAATGCTTCCGCTTCCCGAACATCCCGAAGCTCACCCCCGCCTCGAGGGTCCACTGGTCGTGGGTTTCAACAACAACTTCGGCACCGCCCGCTGCGGGATGGGCTGTGATGTTGACCGGACTCAAGAACCCGGTGTCGCGGAGGATCCGCTCGCTCTCCGCGAGGCGGGCAGGGTTGAGCTTGTCGCCCTCGCGAAAAAGCAGCAGCGACCGGATGAAGCGCTCCTGGGTCAGCACGTGCAGGGCGTTTGCCCAGCGGTACGGCCAGGCCGAGGTCCCCGGGTCGGAGAGGTCAAAGATGTCGGTCTGCACCACACGGATCGCAACGATGGGAGTTCCGGGCGGGACCTCGGCCCCCGCGCCTGCGAGCGCCGACGCCATCAGTATGGCGGCAAGGAGCATCGGCGACGATTGTATGGTACGCGCCCGCGATCGGAATGCGACCGCGCTCACGAGCCGGGCGCGCCGTCGCCTGGCGCACCCGCTGTGAGCCTCAGGCGTGGCCGAGCCGGTGGGCCAGTTCGTGGTACTTCTCGTGGACCCCGGGCCCGATCTCCTCTTCTTCCACCTTGTCGAAAAGGGCGGCCAGATTGCCTTGCTCCTGGGCTGGCAGCAGCCGGTCCGCCATTGGGAAAAGGACGTTGTCCTCCTTGGAGATGTGGTTGCGCAACAGCTCGACGTAGCCGAGCAGGGCCTCGGCCAGCTCGCTACCGGCTCCCGCGCTGTCGCCCTTCAGGCGCTCGAGCGCCCCGGCGATAGCGCGCACCGCGGCCCGCCCCAGCTCGTGCTCGTGGAGCATGACCGCGAGCGGGCCGGCCTCCAGCGGCATTCCCCTTGCGTTCATCGCGGGAAACAGGTGCCGCTCCTCCTTGCCGTGGTGGCAGCGGTCCACGAAGTTCTTAAAGAAGTCCACCATCTGCTCGACCTCCTCCACGTGGGCCTGGGTGCCAGCCTGGATCGATCTCGCCTCCCGCTCGGCTCCAATCAGGACAAGCAATACGATCTTGTGCTCATGCTTTAGGGTCTCAGTCGGATTCATGCTCGTCTCCTTTCACTGCGCGTGGTGCTCTGCTGCCGCGTTTTCCGGTTCACCGTGAAGTGCGCCACTGGCCGCGGCCGCGTGAACACGCTCGACGTAGTGCACATACTCCACATAGGCCTCGACGTACTCGCGGCCGGCCTCGACACTCTCATCCGCGTGCTTCCTTGCCGTGGTGGCGCGCGCGAAGCGCTCGCGGATGCCCGCGGCCACACCGTCGGTCACGAGCTTCACGAGGCCCTCGACCGAGCCGGCCTCGAGCGCCCTGTCGGCGCCTACCACGACCGAGCCCAGATCGGTCCCTGCCGGTTTCAGTCCTGCGTAGGGTGCGCCCTCCCCGGCCCGGTGCAACCGTACCAGCGTCTCGAAGAAGTACGTGTCAGCCAGTTCCCTGGCTTCCGGCCCCTTGCCCCGCACCGCCAACGTCCGGCTGAACGCCGCCCGGATCTCCGCCTCGTTTTCCTTCGTGACCCACTTGAGCACCGGCGTGACATCGCCCTTCTCGAGTGCCACCCGTGCAGTGGCAACCACCGGGCCATCCAGGGTGTCGCAGTGCGCGCCAGCCATCCGCGGAGCCAACACCAGCAGAGACGCCGCAAGCAACCACAACCGAAAACCTAAAGCGCTGCCTTTCATCTCCCACCTCTCTCTTCCCCATGTGTCGCCCGCCGCAGCTCGGTGAGGAACCCCTCCAGCTGGATCCCGTACACGGCCGCAGCTTCACCGATCGTGTCGAAAGGCGCCATCGCGCACCCCAGGCACGCCATGCAACGCTGCCCGAACACCGCCGCAGTGGCGGGCCACCGTTCGAGCACCTCGGCAACGGTCAGCTGGGGGTGGACATCCATCGACATGCTCCCAGGTCCTCCACCTCACTCTAGCGCCCGCACGGGAGCGTGTCTTTGCGCCAGCGCAAACAACGCGAGGAGGGACAGAGGGTAAAGGAAGAGCGGAAGACAGTAAGCCACAGAGGTGTCTTCCCTCGACCCTTTCACCCTCACTCTTCTCGCTCAGGGTTTTGAGGCAGGTCCTCAGCGATGGCGACGAGCGCGTGAGGCCGCTTGACGAGGACCTTCTCGCGCCCGCTCTCCAGAATGCCCCGCGACTCCCACTCCGAGAGGGTGCGGCTTACGGTGTAGAGCGTGGTCCCGGTCATCTCGGCCAGATCCTGCCGGGAGAGCGGCATGTCAATGAGCACACCATCCTCCGCCCGGCGCCCCGCCTGCCGCACCAACCGTAGCAGGGCGCGGGCGACGCGCTGGGCGACCCGCTCGGTGGCGAGCTCCCTGAAGCGCTCCTGCACCTCACGCAAACGCTCGGACAGCAGTCTCATCGCGTTGACCGCCAGGGGCGGATGGTGCTGGACGAGCTCCTGCAGGACGTCCCGGTGCCACGCCAGCAGGAGGCTCTCGCTCACCGCACTGGCCGTTAGCGGGTAGGCGGCTCCCTCGAACAGCGCGAGCGCTGCCACAGCTTCCCCCGGCCCAACGAAGCGGAGGATGACCTCGTGCCCGTCGGCCGCCACCTAGGTGAGCTTCACGCGGCCCGCCAGCACCAGGTAGAGCGCGGAGGCTGGCTCGCCCTCTCGGAAGAGCGTGGTGCCGGCCTCAACCCGTTTCTCTCTGGCTTTAGCCGCCACCTCCTCGAGCGAGGAGGCAGAAAGCCCCCGGAGCAGTGGGGCCTCGCCTAGTTTCGCCAGGAGCTTCGCTCTATCCTGGAGTTTCATGGTCCACTTATGGTGCCACAGGTCCCGCGCAGGCTCGCTTGTGGTTTAGCGAGAAGGTGTGTATGATTTCCTCCCCCGTTGTCAGGGGGATGTGGAGGTTTGCATGAAGGCGGGAATTCACCCTGCGTACCAGGAGGTCGAGGTTCACTGCGCTTGCGGGAACACCTTCAAGACCCGCTCGACCAAGAAGGAGATCCGGCTGGAGATCTGCTCCGCGTGCCATCCCCTGTTCACCGGAAAACAGAAGCTGATCGACTCCGCCGGGATGGTCGAGCGCTTCCAGCGCCGGTACAAGAAGAGCGAGAAGGCCTGAAAACCGCTTTACGCGAGACAGACATCGGCCGGGGGGCGCTTCCCCCGGCTGTTTCTTTTTTGTCCGGGCGCGCGGCTGCGCTTGCCGGAACCTTTTGTGAAAGGTAGACTTGCGACGTGAACGGCATGCTGCAACGGCTCGACGAGGTGACCCGCCTCTGGGAGGAGCTGAAGAGCGAGCAGGCCAGCCCTGAGGTGCTCGCCGATCGCAAGCGCCTGCTCGAGGTCTCCAAGAAGCTCGCGGAGATCGAGCCGGTGGTCGACGCCTACAAGGCGTACCGGCGCCTCCTTGACGAGGAGAAGGGGGCCCGCGAGCTGCTGACCGGGGAGAGCGACCCCGAGCTGCGGGCGCTGGCCGAGGAGGAGGTGCGGCGCCTGTCGGCCGAGCTTACCGAGCGCGAGAACACCCTCAAGCTTCTCCTGCTGCCCACCGACCCCAACGACCGCCACAACGTGGTCCTCGAGGTGCGGGCCGGCACCGGCGGCGAGGAGGCCGCGCTATTCGCCGCCGAGTTGCTGCGGATGTACACGCGCTACGCCGAGGGCCGACGCTGGCGCGTCACCGTGACCGACCTGTCCGAGGCTGGCATGGGTGGTGTGAAGGAGGCAATGGCGCTCGTCGAGGGTGAGGGCGCGTACTCGCGGCTCAAGTACGAGTCGGGGGTGCACCGGGTGCAACGCGTCCCCTCCACCGAGGCGTCGGGACGCATCCACACCTCCGCGGCCACCGTCGCCATAATGCCGGAGGCGGAGGAGATCGAGATCGAGGTCGACCCGAAGGACCTCCGCATCGACACCTTCTGCTCTTCCGGCAAGGGCGGGCAGTCGGTGAACACAACGTACTCGGCGGTGCGGATCACCCACCTGCCCACCGGTCTTGCGGTGTCGTGCCAGAACGAGCGCTCGCAGCTCCAGAACCGTGCGCAGGCCATGCGAATCCTGAAGGCGCGCCTGTACGAGATCGCCCGGGCCGAGCAGCAGGCCAAGTTGTCCGCCGAGCGGCGCTCGATGGTGGGAAGCGGGGATCGATCGGAGAAGATCCGAACTTACAACTTCCCCCAGTCGCGCGTGACCGACCACCGCATCGGCCTCACCGTGCACCGCCTGCAGGAGATCCTCAACGGTGAGCTGGACCTCCTCCTCGATCCCCTGATCGCCCACTTCCAGGCCGACCGGCTCGAACGCGAACTGGCCTCGACCGGATGACCCTTTTCAAGCGCCCTTTCAGCCGCCCGAGGCTGTTCAGCGAGGTGAGCTTTGCGCTGGGGGCGGCAGTGGTCATGGGCGGCGCCGGGGCCGTGGTGGCGCTGGTGATGCCGCCGCTGCGCCCGTTTCCCTGGGCCTCGTCCCCCATGCGCTGGTTCCTGCACGCCGCCGTCGGTTTCGGCCTGGGCTGGTGGGGTGGCCTGATCTGGAGCGTCGGCCTTGCCTTCCACGCGCGACGGTTCGAGCCGATCCCACCGCTCCCGGCGCTGATGCGGGCCACCTGGCTTGCCGCACCGCTGCTCGCGGCGATCACCGTCACCGCACACGCCCTCGGGGCGTCGGCCCTCCTGAGCATCGGGGTGGGCGTGATCGCGTGCACACTCGCGGCTCGCGCGCTTGTGACGAGCGCGGCCCGGCGGCAGGAGCCATGACCGTCGCCGAGCTCCTCGCCGAGGGGGCCACCACGCTCGACGCCCGCGAGGGGCTTCCCAACCCGCGGCGGGAGGCACGGTGGCTGCTCGCCCGCGCCCTGCGGTGCCCCGAGGCCTGGGTGCTCGCGCACCCCGAGGAAGAAGTGCCGGAGCCGGTGGAGGATCTCTACCGCGGCTGGCTTGCGCGGCGCGCCGCCGGGGAGCCGTCCCACTACATCGTCGGGTCCTGCCCCTTCTGGGGGCGGCCGTTCACGGTCACGCCGGCGGTGCTCATCCCCAGGCCCGAGACCGAGCTGGTCGTCGAGTGTGCGCTCAAGCTGCCCCGCCCGGAGCGCCCCAGGATCCTCGACGTGGGAACCGGCTCTGGCTGCCTTGCCGTGACCCTCGCCCTCGAGGTGCCCGGCAGCCAGGTCGTCGGCACGGACCTCTGCCTCGCGGCCGTGGACGTGGCCAGAGCAAATGCCCGCCGGCTGGGGGCAGAGGTGCGCTTCGCCGCAGGCAACCTCGCGACCCACCTGAAAGGGCCGTTCGACCTCGTCGTGGCCAACCTCCCGTACGTCACCAACGCGGACATCGTCGGCCTGCCGGTCGAGATCCTGCGCTTCGAGCCGCGACTTGCGCTTGCCGGGGGCGAGGACGGCACCGAACTGCTGAGCCTGTTTCTGGTGGACCTCCCGCGCATGCTGGCCACGGGTGGACATGCGCTGCTCGAGATGGGGCCGCGGCAGCGCATGAAGCTCGAGGAAGCTACGGCCGCGACCGGCCTCCTGGAGGTTCAGCGCGGCCTCGACCACGCTGGGATCGAGCGCGTGCTGGTGCTGCGGAAGGACTGAGCGGCTTGGCTCCGGCCCTTTCACCGTGTGGCGTCGAGGTGTCGCCTCGCGCATCGTGGAAACACTGGCTGCTTGGCGGTGACGAGGGCACCGATGATGCGCTGCGTGTTGATCGGACGGCGGGCACAGAAGTCGCAACGGTCGAACTCGTCAGACCCGACGGCTCCGTCAACCTCCTCCCGGATTACGTCCGATTTCCAGAGGAAGAAGACCAACGCCACGGCATCACGCTCTATTGCCACCTCGAAATAGCCCCAAGCAACGTCTGCCATATCGCAGGGCTCAAGACCAGCTGCGGAATGCACCGGACCAAACCAACCATCGCCAATGACGACAAGGCGTTGAGCCGGGAGCATTCTGCGTCGGAGGCTGTCCAGCTGTGAAAGGTACCGCGGGTCGTAGGCGGGGTGCCTTATGCCGTACGAGTCAAGCCCGACCCAATCGAGCTCGGGCGGCAACAGGGACGGAAGCTGCTCGACAAGCTCCCCGTTTTCGACGACCGCCGTCGCAACGTCGGGGAGAGTCCCCTTCACCGTTGTCACGAGTGCGGCCGTCTGCGCCCAGCTCAGACCTCGCAGGAGCGGCTCGTCCATGACGAGGAAGGCCGCAACGAAGTCGGGAGTCAACCGGCTCCCGTTGACCTCGACAAAAGTGTGCCACCGCTCTTGCCAGTCGGGGTACAGGCTGCCCGTCCGCCCCGGCACGAAAACGTGGCTCAGCTCCACAATTGCCCTCATGCCGTAGACGACCCTCCAGTGGTTAATTTGACCCGTGTAGTCGAATGTCGGATCTTCAACCAGGAAGTGGCCGACGTTGGTCCAGGCCGCGACCTCTCGACCGACTCCCTCGGTGTGCGCGTACCCGAAGTAGTCGATCGCGGTGGCCTCTAGCGCCACCAAGGCGAAAGCCACGGTGAAAACCTTCGTCAGCCCTGTCACACCCTTGAACCTCGCTGCCATTCTACCGAGCACAGGCCGCGGACCCGATGAGATCGTTTGGGTCCTGCACGCCCCGGTTGCGTGCGGATGCCGCGAGGTCGCTCTGCCGCTTTGCGGCCTCGACAAGACCCGTCCGCGATCAGCCGTTCAGCGCCTCGACCGGAGTGACGTGGGCTGCGGCCAGCGACGCGAACACCCCAGCCGTCACCGACCAGTTCGACCCGCTCCCGTACCGTCTGCTTCGCCCTCTGCTTGGAGCATCAGGCCGATCCATAGCAACGCGCCCACGAGCAGGTACTGGTAGGTCCAGGCGACGGTGTTGGTCAACAGCAGACCCAGCAGCGCCAGTGCGAGGAAGCCAGCCAGCTGCGACAGGCGCCTCAGGCGGAGGCACGCCCACGCGAAAGCCGCCGCTACCAGGACCAGACTCGCGAGCTTCACGGCGGATGCTCCTCCTATGGCGGCGATCCAGGGCGTCAGGTAGAGGCTCGTCCGCGGGAACGCACCCTGCTGTGCCCACGACGCCAGCGTGGTCGCGTAGTAGGCGACCGTCTGCTGCCAGAACGCCGCGAGGTCGCCACCGGAAGCCACGGCTACGACCAGGGCACCCACCGCAAGCGCGGACCCTGCCACCGCCAGGCCGTGCGCGCGCGAGCGCGATCGCACCAGGAACAGGAGGACGAACGGCAGGAAGAGGATCCCCCACTGGTGCATGCACACCACGATCGAGAGCGCCGCAACCTCGGCCACCGAGTCCCGGCGCTCGAGCGCGAGCAGCAAGACCGCGAGGGCAACCCAGAACGGCGCCTCGTAGAGCTCGTGCCGGAACTGCCAGTACGGTGAAAGGGCGAGCAGGATCATACCGCCGGGAAACAGCGGGCTACGGCCAAAGCGCCGATACAGCAGCACGAAGAACAGAACCTCGCCTGCAAGCGTCACGAGCCTGGGGTCAACGTGGAAAAGAGTCGCGGGCGCGTAGGACATGACCAGCCCGGGAAACCGAACCATCTGCGTCCACACCCCATTGTCCAGCAGGTAGGTCCTGTAGATGTTCTCCCCCGCCAGCATGGAGCGCGCGGCCTCCCCGATCGTCGGCAGCATGTCCGACCTCTTCGCAGTGATCGGAAAGCAAACGAGCGGGTACGCCTTCAGGATCAGGTCCGCCAGCAGGATCCCGTAGAACCTGTTCTTCCTCCACAACAGCGCCAGCATGAGCGACCCGCCCAGCAGCAGCGCGACCAGGAGGACCGGCCTGTCCGTGTACCCGAACTCGGCGAAGCGCCTGGCGTTCAGGAGCTGCAGCACCCCGATCAGGGCGACGCTCGACCCTGCCAGGACAATTTGGGTCCCTTCGCTCATCCCGATCCGGCCAACCGGGGATCTAGTCCCGATGAGCACGGACGCCGTCCACACGGAGCACACGATCAGGATGAGGGTCTGGAGAAGTACGACGAAGCTGAAAAGATGAGGCTCGACAGACTTCGAAAACGGGTAGTACCCGTCCCCCCGCACCAGAAGGTTGAGAAAGAAGACGGCAAGCAGGGCGCTCGGCGCCCATCTGAGCTGAGCCCGCAGCGGGGCTTCGGAGATGCTCACTCGGGCCTCTTGCGAACTGGTCGCTAGCAGGCGACCCGGTCCCGAAACTGTTCCGGCGATTGCGCATTTCCGCATCTGATTCCAGGGGTCTTCAGGAGTCATGGTACCAAGCTCGGAGCGACCCGAACCGCGGTGGGGATCAGCCTTGGAGGGCTTCCACCGGCGTGAGGCGGGCTGCGGCCAGCGACGGGAACACCCCGGCGAACACCCCCACCGCCACCGCGAAGCCGACCCCGAGCAGCAGACCCAGGGGTGCGAGCGGCAACCCGGCCTCGAACGCGCCTGAGGCCAGCTGCGTGATCACCGCACCCACCAGGCAGCCGACCGCGGCCCCCAGGATCGAGAGGGTGGTGGACTCCACCATGAACTGCAGCAGGATCGCTTTGTCGGAGGCGCCCATCGCCTTGCGCAGGCCGATCTCGTACAGGCGCTCGGCGAGGGAGATCCTGAGCACGGAGTAGATCCCGACCCCGCCGACGAGCAGGGAGATCCCGGCGATCGAGGCGAGCACGATCGTCCAGTTCCGCATCATCACTCGGATCTCCTTCTCGGCCTTGAGGATCTCGTCAGCGATGTTCTCCACCTCGAAATCGGAGATCCCGTGGTGCGAGCGGCGCACGAGGCGCTCGACCTCGGCCTTCACCAGGCTCAGGTTCTCGGCGTCGGGGGTCTTCACCGAGAGGATCGTGATCCCCTCGCCACCCTGCAGGTAGCCGCGGAACGCCGACAGCGGGATCAGCACGCCGCTCATCTCGCGGCGGGTCCAGCCCGAGTTGGCGAAGCGGTTGCCCAGCCGTTTTTCCACTCCGATGACCTGGAAGAGCGCATCGCCGATCCGTACCGGCTTGCCCAACGGGTCGTCGGTGCCGAAGAGGCGCTCGGCAAGGTCGACACCCAGCACGGCCACCTTGCGCGACTCGAACTCGTCGGACTCCTCGAACCAGCGGCCCACGCTCACCTCCCGCTCGTGCACCCGCCCATAGGAGGGGGTGATGCCGTACACGCGCACTCGGCGCTGCACCCCACGGGCGCTCACGACCATGTTGGTGATCCGCAACGCGGCCACCGAGTCCAGCGATGAGGCGCCGCTTCGCACAACACCGAGGTCGCGCGCGGCCAGACCTCTCGAGTACGTGCGCTTGCGCTGCTCGATGGGGTCCTCGGGTGCGCGCGGCGAGACGAACATCACACCGTCGAACCCCAGGCCCCGGATGCCCTCCCACACCATGACCTTGACGCCGTCGATGATCGTCACGTTGACCGTGACGGCCGCGGTGCCCAGGACGACTCCGATGAGGGTCAGGAACGACCGCAGTTTGTGGGCCCAAACCTCGGCCAGCGTCGTGCGGACGGCCTCGAGCGGGGCGGCGCCTCCACCGTTGGCGCCGATCTCGGGCAGCCTCGCGGTTCCGAAGACCGGCGACGCCTCAGAGGAAATGCCAGTGGAGTGGTGGTCTTCCACGGCTCGCCTCACTCGTACCGGAGCGCCACGACCGGGTCGAGGCGCGCCGCCCTCACGGCCGGGTACAGCCCGAAGATCACCGACACGCTCCCCGCGCAAAGACCCGCCGCCACGATCATCGCCGGCGTGAGAACCGCGGTCTGGTTCAGCAGGTAGGCGATGCCGTGCACGAATCCGACGCCGACCCCCAGGCCGACCACCCCCCCGAGGCCCGTGACGATGGTGCTCTCCACCAGGAACTGGACGAGGACGTGCCACCCCTTGGCTCCGAGGGCCTTGCGCACACCCACCTCACGCATTCGCTCCGTGAAAGATGCGAGCATGATGTTGGCGACCACGATGCCGCCCACCACGAGCGAGATGATCCCGCACGCGAGGAAGGTGAAGTCGTATACCTTGCCCTGCTGGTTCATCTGCTGGATCCGGTCCTGCCGGTCGTACACCTGGAAATCGTCAGCCCTGTGCCGGTTGGTGAGCAGCCGCTGGAGCGCGGGGACCGATGCGTCGTGCACGGCGACCGACCTGAGCCGCAAGCCGATCTCGTCGATTGCCCGTGACCCCGCCCCGACCACGCGAACCTGCATCGTTGTGACCGGCACGATGATCACTTCGTTCATCCACCCAAGTGCGTTGTAGCTGTCGGAGCGGTTCCAGTAGAACTCCCGGTACCGCAGGACGCCGGCGACCCGGAAGAGGTGGTCACCGATCCGCAGGTTCCGGCCGAGCGGGTCTTCGCTACCGAAGAACTCGCGCGCCCGATCCGCACCCAGCACGCACACGGTCCCGGCCGTGACCACATCGTCCCCTGTGATGAAGCGTCCACGCTCGACCAGCAGTTCGTGCAGCTCCGCAAACGCGGGCCCCGCGCCGGTGACGTAGTAGGACTTGGAGGCCCTGGCGCTGCGCAGAAAGAGCGTCCGGCCGATCTTCGGCTCCACGAGGTCGAAGCCTGGGATCGAGGCACGGATCGTCTCCACGTCGTCGAGGGTCAGGCCCCGGCTCGAAAGCTCACGCGCAGAGGACCTCACGTTCTCTACGGTCTTGGGCCACACCATCACCTTGAGTACGCCCCCGGATTCGGTGTAGTAGCGCATCGACTGCTGCCGCTCCCCAGCCGTGAGCCCCATGGTCCCGACCACCGAGGCAACCCCGAGCACGACCCCCACGGTCTGCAGAGCTGTGCGCCCCGCGTGCGTGCGGACGTCGGCGAACCCGTCGGCGATCACCTCGAGAAGGTTCATACGCTACGCCGCCCGTGTTTCCTGGTCGTGGGCGATCTTTCCGTCCACGATCCGAACGATCCTGTGCGCGTGGGCCGCGACCTGCGGATCGTGCGTGACCACGATGACGGTCTGCCCACAACCGTTGAGCGCATCGAAGATGTCCATGACCTCACCGCCGGTGGCCTGATCGAGGTTTCCGGTCGGCTCGTCGGCGAGCAGCAGCGCGGGCTCGGTCACCAGGGCCCGCGCGATCGCCGCGCGCTGGCGCTGTCCCCCCGAGAGCTGGTTCGGCCGGCTCTTGCCGCGGTCACCGAGGCCAACCTGGTCGAGCATCTGCTGGGCACGGGTCCGGCGTCGCTCGCGCTCCAGCCCGCCGTAGAGCAGCGGCAGCTCGACGTTGCGCAGGAGGCTCGCGCGGGGGAGCAGGTTGTAGTTCTGGAAGACGAACCCGATGAACCTGTTGCGCACGACCGCCAGACGCCCCGCCGAGAGGTGGCCGACCTCCTCCCCGTCGAGCTTGTAGCTGCCCTTGGTCGGCGAGTCGAGGCAGCCGAGGATGTGCATGAGCGTGGACTTCCCCGACCCCGACGGCCCCATGATCGCGACGTACTCGCCGCGCTCTACCGCGAGGTCGATGCCGCGGAGCGCGTCCACCGCGACCTCGCCGGTATCGTAGGTCTTCCAGATCCCGCCGAGCTCGATCAGCCGCTCGCTCACCGGTTCTCCTCCTTCTTCTTCGGCTTGGTCGGGTCCTCGAGCGCGACTTCTTCGCCCTCCTTGAGGCCTGCGACGATTTGAGTGTGGGACAGTGAGGAGAGACCGGTCTCGACCTTGCGCTCCTCGAAGCGTTGTTTCCAGGCGTCGCGCGGGTCGGGCGTGGCCTTGGGCTCGGCCTTGGGTGTGGCTTTGGGTGTGGCCTTGGCCTCGGCTTTCTCCCCCTTCGCCGTTGCCACCTCGGCCACCGCCGTCTTGGCGCCTTTCCCCTTGCCCTCCTTGCCGGCCGGCGCCTTCTTCACGTACACCACCTCGCCGTCCTCCCGGCGGAATACCGACTCCACCGGGACCGCGAGCACCTTCTCCGCCCTGTCCCCTTTGATCGTGACGTTGGCGGTCATGCCCGTGCGCAGCTCTTTGCCCTGGCTGTCGAGCGTGACCTCGATGTCGAACACCTTGACCTGGTCCTGGAGGCGCGCGGCCGGCCCGATGCGGGAGACCTTCCCGGGGAAGCGCACCTTGGGGTACGCGTCCAGCGTCACCGTGACCGGGGCAGCCAGCTTGATCTTGCCGATGTCGACCTCCGAAACCCCCACCTTCACGATCATCTTCGAGAGGTCGGCGACCGTGGCGATCACCGTACCCGCGTTGAACGAGCCTGCCCCGGTCACTGCTTCCCCATACTCCACGGCGCGGTTGATCACCACTCCGTCCATGGGCGACGTGATGTTGAGCAGCTGCTGTGGGTTGGTGGAGAGTGGGATGCCCGACGACTCGACGATGCCGGCCTTCTCGCGGGCGGCGGCGAGACCCTCCTGCGCCGACTTGTAGCGCGTCTCGGCGGAGCGGAAGATGTCCTGCGAGAGCAGGCCCGCCTTGAGAAGTTCGAGCTTGGCGTTGTAGTCCTTCTCGGCGTCGGAGTAGTCGATCTCCTGCTGGTTCACGCTGCGCCGTACCGCCGCCAGGGTCTGGGCCTGGTTCACATCCGGCTCGATTGCGGCGAGGAGCTGGCCCTTTCGGACCACGTCCCCCTCGCGCATCGGGAGCTCTGCGACCTTTCCCGAGAGCGCCGACTTCACGTCGACTTTGACCTCGGGCTGGATAGTCCCGATCTCCGTTACCTCCACCTGCACATCGGCGATGGCCACTTTCCCGATCGGGGTGTCGTCCTTTGCCGCCGCTTGGCCCTTGGAGCGCGCGGCGAGCGCCACCGTCGCACCCACCACCACCACGGCGAGCGCCCCTCCGACCAGCCACCGCTTTCTCTTCTTCGTCATGACCGCCTCCAGAACAGGACACCCTGAGTACGCATACGGATTATCCCGGGTTCTGCGTTGGCCGCCGCGGCAGGGACAACGAACGCCGGGAAAATACGGCTACTGCTCGGGCAGAAACCGCTCCAGGCAGGCCTGGCTGAGGGCGGCGAGCGCCCGGCCGAGGAGTCTTCCCGGCACCAGGAAGTGATCGGTGTCGTGGCTGGAGAACACCATCACCGGCACGCCCACCTCCGCAAGTGTGCGGCTGGTCACCGCCAGCAGGCCGATCGTCTCCAGCGGCAGGACCGCCTCGATGGTGAAGGCGCGCCACCCCTCGGAAGCCCGCTCCACGAGGGAGCCGAGCCCCCGCACCACCTCCTCCGGGGCCAACAGGCTCACCTCGTCGTGGCCCACGATCAGCGCCACCGGGGCGTCAGCGGCGGACAGGCGCGGGAGGGGGTCCGGCACCGCCAGCAGACGCGCTACCGCGTACGTCTGCGGCCACAGGCGCAGACCGACCGGTGGGCTGTCGTGTGCATCCATGAGAAGCTTGCTTCAGTAGGCGTCGAGGATGTAGTGGAGAGGGTTCTGTTTCTCCCCGTCTTTCCACACTTCATAGTGGAGGTGGGGGCCTGTCGTGCGCCCCGACATCCCGACCCTGCCGATCGCCTGGCCCCGGCTCACCTTGGTGCCCTCCTTGACCAGGAACCGGTCGAGGTGGCCGTAGACCGTGGTGTAGCCGTACCCGTGGTTGAGCTTGAGCATCCTGCCCAAACCGCTCTCGCGGTTGGCGAAGACCACGACCCCGTCCGCGGGCGCCTCCACTACGGTGCCGATCGCGACCGAGATATCAAGGCCATCGTGGAACGCCGGTCGGCGCGTGATCGGGTCAAGGCGGGGCCCGAAGCCGTCGGTGATGACCCCCACCACAGGCGCTACAACCGGGGTGTGCGACAGCATTAGTGCCTCGTCGGAGAGCTTTCGCTCGACCTTTGCGAGCTGCTGGTCGAGTTGCTCCTGGCGGCGAACCAGAGTCTCCGGGGCCGCCGAGAGACGGTCGAGGGGACCACCGCTGCCGACTCCCGCCCGGGCGCTCTCCACATTCTCCGCAAACAGGTCGGCGACGCCTGCCGCGATGGCCAGGGTCTTTGTGCGCTGCTCGAACTGGGTCAGCCGTGCCTGAACCTGGCTCACGGTTTCCGCAAGTCGCTGGTTGCTCTTCTTGAGCAGCTTGTTCTCGGTCTGGAGGGCGCGGTAGACCGACCGCTGGTGCAGGAACGTCCCCGAGGCCGCGAGGGAGACGATGGAGAGGATGCCGACGGTTACACCGAGGAAGGCCAGGGTCTTGAGAAGTCCAGGGGAAACCTGCAGCTTGAAGACCTTCCCGTGGGCGTGAGGAACGATGATGATGGTGCTGTGTCGTTTCTCAGCCACGCGCCGCACCTCCCTCGATCCGAATAGAGACGGCTCCCCCTCGCACCCGTCCCATGTCGCTTGCCGCGATCTACGATGCTGCCACAGGCCCGCAGCCAGTGTCAAGACGAACGTCGCAAATACCGGCAAGTGTATGAAAATGGGTGAGCAAGGTCACAGTCCGGTGGTCCCGGACAGGCCCGCTGCCAGGGGAGGTGGACGATGCTTCTCGCCGAGTTTTCCCTCACGCCGATCGGCAAGGGGGCGAGCGTCAGCGCCTGGGTCTCACGCTCACTTGACATCATCGACCGCGCTGGGGTGCCGTACCGCCTCGGGCCGATGGGGACGTGCGTCGAGGGCGAGTGGGACGAGGTGATGGGGCTCCTCAAGGCCTGCTTCGAACGGATGGCCGAGGACTGCGAGCGCATCAGCATCTCGTTCAAGGGCGACTGGCGGAAAGGCGCCTCGGGCCGTCTGACCGCCAAGGTCGAGAAGGTGGAGGCGACGCTGGGTCGGCGCCTGAAGACCTGAGGGGCCTCGCCGGCCCTTCCCCCGCGCTCGTGTTGAGCCTCCCGGCTTAAGGGTGTGTGTGTTTTGCCACTCCGTAGCGTTTCTTTTGCCCCGCGGGCTATGCGCGGTCGCTCGGGCTGGGCCTCGCTCAGCCCTCCGACCCGCCTGCGCGCGCGACCGAGCAGGCACGCCCGGCGTGCGGACCCTCGCTGTTCCCCTCCCTCGCATGAGACGCTCGGTCGGGTCCAGCGTCTCCACACGCTGGTCTGGCCGCTCGGTGCCCGCGCGCTTCGGCGCCATGGCTCCTCCCACCCGCGGGGCGGATTCACTGCCCCCCGCCCGCACGTGCGCACGCCTCCAGCCAACCTGTCATCCTGAGGCCGAGCGCAGCGAAGCCGAAGGATCCCATGGTGCCTGGACGGCGATTTGGATACCCACCCCCTTAGAATCGGACCTTGACGCCAATCAGGGCGGCCGAGAATCAGCTCAGCAACCAAGCGACTTCAAGCCAGTCCCTGCCGCGTTGGTTGCAGGTTAGGCGAACTTCACGGGGCGTGATTGTCAGAACATGAACTCGAGATTCCGGCTTGATAACATTGAACGGAAACATGATAACTAACGCAAACACAGCGCTGGTCGACCCGATTAGGCGGACTGCCCGTACTCATTCGCCTGTTCGGTTAGTACGTCTAATTGGCGTTAGGTGGGCGATGGGAGAGTAGATGGCTGACGAACGCTCCTCGGAGCCGTGGTCAGCGTCTGTAGCAGCAGCATTAGGTTTCGTCATGGGTTTCTGGTACGTCTCGGGAATCTTCCCGGATGATTTTGTCACTGCGGTCCTTGTGGGCCTCTTTTTCGCGCTGTCGTGGGGCGCTATAGCAGCCGCGGTAGATTTCAGGCTTGGCGAACTTTTGAGTTATCTGTTCTACGGTGCGGTATGGCTTCACCGTCGCAGGGGCGCGGGCAGCCAGCAGCCACGCGAAGGTCCGTGAAGCAGTCGCCACCTAACAGCCGCTTGCAGGCGGCGCGCCTGCGGATATGCTGGGTTGGAGGGAAGAGCGTGGCCCAAGGTCGTCAGCTGCCAGTGAGCTGCAGTTCGACGGGCGCGCGCCTGAAGCGGAGCGTTAGAAGGACAAGAGAATGTCAGATAACTGGAACAACCGTATGGCCTAATGACGTTGTCCTCGATCCCCAGGAGCTCTCACGGGAGTCGCCGCATCGACTCGTGTGTTTCCTCCTCTCACCTTTTGAACCGCGTGATGTATATGACCAAGTCCATGGCGCGGTTGCATTCGCTTGTGAGTTGTGCGCGAAGTCGGCAGGGATTGAGGTGGAATGTCGCAGAGCTGACACTCTTCATGAATCGAAAACAATACACGATGACATCTGGCGCCACATAGCATCTGCCGATCTTCTGGTCATAGACGTGACTGGCTTTAATGCCAACGTGATGATCGAGTATGGCGTTGCGGCCGCGCTTCGACGACCGCAACAGGTGATCCTGATCAAGTCAGCAGATGATCCGTCACACCTGCCGTTCAACGCCTTCGCCCAGCGTTACCTTGTCTACCATCGTTCGATTTTAGGGGATCAAGGGTTTATCCAGGGCCTCTATCAATCCATGGTCCAGGCGATCACTCCGGCTCCCTTCTTGCCTCAAACCCTTGCAGTCACCAGCGGCATCGGATTCAGCCTCGATTTGCGTCAGGGGGATCGTCCCGACCTGATCCTCGGCCCTGCAATCACCCACCGCCGCATTGCGGATGATGGGCTTGAGTTTGGGTCCTTTTACGTGTTTCGCAATTCCTGGCTCCTCCTCTCTGGAGCCGACTATCGCAATGTTCGTGCACGAATCCGCTTTCGGTTCCAGGATGTTCTCGAAAACCCCGGAGATGCTTTTCTTGGCATCTCACTGCGGAATCAGCATTTCTACGCCAACTGGGGACATATGGTACTTATCCGCGCCGATGGGCGAGTGTTGCGCACGGAACCAGAGGACGATCAGGGGAAGTATCACGACGTCGAGATCGCCCTTCTGCCGGGTTTTGACTATCGGAAACCAGAATTCTTTATTGATCTAAGTGTCGAGATGGACGACAACCGTCTGGCATTCTGTGCGGGCAGTGCAAAGGGCGAAGTTGCGGTGGCGGCCATGCCATACGTTTATAGTGCGGGCAAGGTGCGAGCGGCTGCGGCGGCGTGCCGTGTACGAATCCAGAAGATTGACCTGAACCTGCTATGAACAGCCTTCCAACTTCGGCATCCAGCGGCCGGCGCAAACAGCGCGCCGCAGCTGATGCCGAGCGTTAGATTCTCAACAGCCTAGATCGGCTCTCGCAAAGGAGATAGCTACGGCCTAGTTATCTGCCGCGCCAAAACCGCGCGCAGGCGTCAAGCTGCGGGGGTGGGCCTTCACTCCGCCGGTGCCGCAGGTGGCAAATCGCTCCGGAGCCCGCGGGGTCCCCGGCGCGCGGATCGGCGCCGGGAGACGCTGGCCCGGAGCGCAGCGGAGGGAACAGCGAGGGTCACGGCGGCGAGACGCGCTGCCGGGTCGCGGGCGGAGGAGTGTGCGGGCGCAGGGCGCGGGGGCGCCCAAGGCCGCACGGAAGCCACCCGCGGTGCCGGCAAGAAAGAAAAGAAATGGAGTGCTAAAGAGAACGAGGAGGGTTGCCCCTCCCTTGAATGCGCACCACAGTGAGATCGTCGTTACGCCGTAGGCAAATAGAAGCAGATGACCTTCGGCTCGGTCATCTCCTGGAGTGAGAACTTGATCCCCTCCCGCCCGAGCCCCGAGTTCTTGATCCTGCCGAGCGTGGTGATGCGCTGGCCGCCGTCATCGACTACTGACCGCTTAGGCGTCGATCAAGCAGCGCCTGCCAGCCGCGGAGCTCGTCCTGCCTTTCTGCGATCCGGTTCTGAAGCTCCGCGATCTGTCCCTCAAGGGTGCTCTGCCGCGCGGCCAATCGCTTCAATTCCGGGTCGATCCCCGCGAGGATGGCGTCTCGCTCAGCTTCAGGCATCTTCCCCTGGGCCGTCATGTCCCGATGGCGCTGCAGCCGCGATCGCTCGGCCTCAACCGAAGCCCGCTCGTCCTGTGCCTGCCGAAGCTGCGCCTCAGCCCGTTCGACCTGGTCAGTCGCCATCTGCGTGCGCTTCAGCAGCAAGTCCAGATGCCCCTGCGCGACCTGCTTCGTCAGCAGGTCTGCCACCTCTCGCATCGTGGCGTTCAGCTTTGCCAGCTCCCGTGCGCTCGCGTCCTCGACCTTTGCATCCTGGGCAAGCATGTTATTCCCCGTGAACATCAGAACCGCCACGGTCACCGCCACCAGTCGCATGTTGGCCTCCCTGCCCCGCTCACATCGTACAGCACGGCCGTTGCCTGTGGGTTGCAGGGTATCGCAGCTCCTCGCCACACACGCCTACGGGCTTGCTTGCTCGGCGGCCCGCCTCCGGCTACCGTGCTGCTGTGCACACCCGCTGGCTCTCCTACGGCGTGTCGCTGAAGCCCGGCGTGAGAGACATGAGATGACGGGCTGGAACTCGGAGGATCTTGTGAGGTGGCAGAATCGATCTAACCTCGCGGGAATGCGATCACCGCTGCTTGTCTTGCCGCTGGCACTGCTCTGGCTCGGCGCGAGTGCCGGCAGCAGGCGGGCGTCTGTTCCCGGAATTGCAGTGCGGTCTGGTGTTCAGATCTCGACTGACGATCCGGACATCCGCCACGTCGAATCGTGGCTGGCGATCAACCCTCACGATCCGCGCAACCTCATCGCCGCTTCGATGGTGTTCGGCGAACGCGGCGGCGTGGCAGCCTATGCCTCGCAGGACGGAGGGAAGAGCTGGGTTCGCGCGACGCACGGACCGAATTCAGATCGGGTTTTCGAGGGCTTGGACCCGGCGGTGGCGTTCGACCCGCAAGGCAAAGCCTTCCTCCTCACTTTGTCGGACGAGGTCGCAGTCTGGAGCTCGACCGACGGAGGACGGAGTTGGGGGAACGCGTCATCGTATCCGGCTCCGGCGACCGCCCCTTTATTGGATGCGACAGTTCCGGGCGGGAGGCGCTTCGCGGGCGAATCTACGTCAGCGGGAAACGGTCCATCACAGTCTTCGGGCACCGTGCCGTGGACTGGCACCCCGAATTGGACATGATCGCGGTGGCAACCTCGCGAGACGGCGGGGCCAGCTTCGGCTTTCCCAAGCTTTTCCTGCCGGCGCCGGAGAAGGAGCTCCTGAATGTCGCGAGCGATCTACTTGTCGCCCCCGATGGCAGGCTGATCCTCGCCCTGCAGACGTTCGGTCCGAAGTTAGACCTGCGCACGCCGCTGCTTGAAAGGTTCGCACTCGACGATTGTGTCTGACGATGGTGGGCAGAGGTTTTCGGAACCCCGACCGGTCGCGGAGTTCCGGACCTTTGGACATGCCCGTGAAGGGAAATCGCTCTTGGGACTCGGCGGTGGCCGCCTGGCCATGGACAGCTCGCAGGGACCCACGCGAGGCCGGCTCTACTTTGCCTGGCTCGATGTTGTCGACGGCTACTATCAGGTGATGGTGGCTGCCTCGGCCGACGGAGGCAAGAGCTGGTCACGACCTCTGCGGGTGAACGACAATCAAGAAGCGGTCGATCAGAGCAACCCGGCAATTGCGGTCAACGGGGAGGGGGTCGTCGGGATCTCTTGGAACGATAGGCGCGGTGACCCTACCGACCGCTGCTACCAGCTCTTCTTCGCAGCGTCAGCCGACGGCGGAGCGACCTTCTCGGCCAATCTCAGGGTCGACGACGGATTCACCTGCCCGATCGGCAAGCCCCCCGGCCCCAACGTCGACGAAGTGCTCCAAGCCCGACCCGGGCATCGACCCCGTTAACTCCGAGTATCGGTTCAAGAACGGCGGCGACACCCAAGGGATTGCCGGTGCGCATGACGGGTTCCACCTGGCGTGGATCAACGGCGCTTCAGGAGAAATGCAGCTCTGGTCGACAGTCGTCGTTGTCGACAAGGACCACTTGCCACATGTGCCCGTGATTTCCCGACCAGAGTCGGAGAACCACAAGTGAGGCACGGGCTCCGGGAACCGGCATTGGCAGCGCCTATGCGAACTGCGTGTAGCCGCGCCGCCTAGAGTGGGCCAGATGCAAGGAGGCGAGCGGCGCGCGCCGGAGTGTAGCCGGAGGCTACATGAGGACGCGAGGCCGCGCAGCCTGACGAACGAGATGGTCCGACGTCGGCGGCGCCCTCAGCAGCGTCACGCACATGGTGGGCAGGTAGCAGCAGATCACCTTGGGCTCGGTCATCTCCTGCAAGGAGAACTTGATCCCCTCGCGGCCGAGGCCGGAGTTCTTGATCCCGCCGAACGGCATCGAGTCGAGCCGGTAGTCGGTTGAGTCGTTGATCATCACGCCGCCGGCGTCGAGGCCGAGCGCAAGCTTGAACGCCATGTCCACATCGCGGGTGAACAGGGCGGCGTGCAGCCCGAACGGCAGCGAATTTGCCTCCGCGAGCGCCTCGTCGGCACTGGCCACCTGGTAGACGTTGACGGTCGGCCCGAACACTTCCTCACGGTGGATGGTGGCGGTCTTCGGGACGTTCTCGAGGACCGTCGGCTGCATGAGCGCCCCGGTGCGGCCGCCGCCGATCAGCACCTTGGCCCCGGCCTGCTTTGCCTCCGCCACCCAGCGCTCGACCCGCTTGGCCTCGCCCTCGGTGATCATCGGCCCCATGTCGGTTGATTCCTTCATCTTGTCGCCGATCGTGTACTTGGCCGTGAACTCAACCATGCCGTCGCGGAACGCACCGTAGACGTCCTTGTGGATGTAGATGCGCTGGACGCCGATGCAGTTCTGCCCTGCTGCCCAGAACGCCCCCGACACGCAGGTCTCCGTGGCCCACCGGATGTCGGCGTCGTTCCACACGATCACCGGGGAGTTGGAGCCCAGCTCCATGCCGATCTTCTTGATCCCCGCGAGCGTGGTGATGCGCTGGCCGGCCTCGAGGCCGCCGGTGAACGAGATCATTCGGACGCGTGGGTCGGCCACCAGGGGGTCGCCGATCTCGGCGCCGTGGCCCGTGATCGTCTGCAGCACCAGCGGGGGCAACCCCGCCTCCACGAACGCCTCGGTGAGCTTGAGCGCCGACAGCGGCGTCACGGTCGCGGGTTTGAGGATCACCGCGTTGCCCGCCGCCACCGCGGGGCCCAGCTTGTGCGCGACCAGGTTGAGCGGGTCGTTGAACGGCGTGATCGCGAGCACCACCCCGATTGGGACGCGCTGGTAGTACCCGACGCGCTTCTCCCCTCCCGGGAAGGAATCGAATGGGATCGTCTCTCCCTGGATGCGCTTGGCCTCCTCGGCCGAGATCGTCAGCGTGTTGACGCACCGCCGCGCCTCCTTGCGCGCCTCACGGATCGTCTTTGACCCTTCGCGCGCGATCGTGGCGGCGAACTCCTCCAGCCGGCCCTGCACAATGGCGGCGGTCTTGAACAACGCCTGGGCGCGGTCATAGACGGTCATCTTCCGGGAGATTGTGAAACCTTTCACAGCCGCGGCCAGCGCGGTTTCCACGTCGGCGGCGGTGGCGCGTGGCACCGTGTCGATCAGGGAGTTGTCGAACGGATCGTGCACCTCGATCTTCTTGTCGCGGTCCACCCACTGGCCGGCCAGGAGCATCTTCATGACCGCCTCCGAACGATGTGCAACAGGTCTGTGAGCATCGAGAAGCCGGTCTGAGTCTTCCCCGCACCCGGGCCAACGATCGTCACCTCGCCGAGGGCGTCGGTCTTGATCGCCACCGCGTTGGTCGCGCCCATGACGCCGGCGAGCGGCTGGCCCATGTCCACCAGACGAGGCGCCACGGCGGCCTTTACCGCCCCGCCCTCGCGCCACACCCGCCCGATCAGTTTGTACCGCTTCCCGTCGGCCTTGGCCTTGGCGATGTCGGCGGCGGTGATCTTGGTGATCCCTTCACACGGGCTCTCGGTCGGCTTCAGCGCCGCCCCGAAGACCACGTTGGCGAGAATCGTGACCTTGGCCAGGGCGTCCCATCCCAGCACGTCCGCGTCGGGGACGGCCTCCGCGTACCCCAGCTCTTGGGCCTTGGCGAGCGCGTCCTCGTAGGAGAGCCCCTCTTCCATGCGGGTGAGGATGTAGTTGGTGGTGCCGTTGAGGATCCCCTGCATCTCGAGGATCTCCGCGCCGGCGAGCGTCTCGCGCACGAGGTTCAGTACCGGTGTGCCGCTCATGACGGTCCCCTCGAACAGGAACTCGATCTTGCGCTTGGCCGCGAGCTGCGCGAGCTCGCGGTAGTGCAGGGCGAGCGGGCCCTTGTTCGTGGTCACGACGTGGACGCCGCGCTCGAGAGCCGCCCTGATGTGGCTCGTGGCCGGCTCACCGGTCTTGATGTCCGTGTAGGTCGCCTCCAGCAGCACATCGGCTTCGGCCTTCTGGGCCATCGCGAGCGCGTCCCACCCCTTGCCGCCCCGATCGAGCGCTGCCAGCGACTCGCCCTTGGCGGCCAGCTCGAGCGCCTTTGCAAGGTCGATCCCCTTCGCGTCGTAGGCGTTTCCCTTGAGGGTGTCCGCGATCCCGGTGGCCTTCCAGTCAAGGCCGTACCGTTTCTTCAGCTCGTCGCGCTTGGCGAGCAGCAGCTCCGCGAGCCCCTGCCCGACCGTCCCGAACCCGAGGAACAGCAGTCGCATCGGTTTCCTCCTATATCTTCGCCAGTGCCTGGTCGAGATCGGCGATCACGTCGGCAGGGTGCTCCGCGCCGACGCACAGCCGCACCATGGTGGGCGGGATGCCCGCGAGCCTGCGCCCCTCCTCCCCCTGTTGGGAATGGGTCGAGATGGCGGGGATGGTGGCGACGGACTTGATCCGCCCCAGGTCGGTGGCCCGGTAGATCCTCTTGAGGGCGTCGAAGAACGTCCGCGCGTCGGCCGCCGAGCCCCTGATCGTGAACGACATCAGGTGTCCGAACGTCGGCTCGCCGCTGTCCACCATGCGCAGGTAACGGCTCGCGCAGGGATGCAGCGGGTGCCCGGGCAGCCCGAGGTAGTCCACCTCTCCCACCTTGGGGTGCGAGGCCAGGTAGCGCGCGACCTCCATGGTGTTGGCCGACATTCGCTCGACCTTGATGCGTAGCGTGCGCAGCTCGTTGAGGAGGAAGAACGCCGAGTGGGGCGACATGCACGGGCCCGAGTCGCGGAACGGCCAGAGCTTCAGCCAGGTAGCGTAGTCGGCTCTGACCTCGTCGGGGAGGTGGCGGCTGGTCAGCCCGTGACGAGCGATGACAGCCCCTCCGATAGTGAAGCCGCCGGCACCGATCGTCTTCGTCAACGAGTGCACCACAACATCGGCTCCGTGCTGCAGCGGCCGCATGAGCGCCGGGGTCGCGATCGTGGAGTCCACGATGAAGGGGATGCCGTGGCTGTGGGCAAGCTCTGCGATCGCCCGGATGTCGAAGCACGCCTGCTGGGGGTTGGATGGCATCTCGCCGTAAATGAAGCGGGTGTTGCCGTCCAACACCTTTGCCCAGGCCTCGATGTCCCAGGGCTCGGTCACCCAGCGCACCTGCGCACCGCGCTCGCGCATCCGGAGGCTGAAGAACTGGAAGGTGCCGCCGTAGAGCTGGGCGGCGGAGACGAAGTTGATCTGCTCCCCCAGCGCGCCGGTCAGCGCCACCAGCGGCTCGACAGCCTGCTTGATCGCCGCCATCCCGGACGCCGTGGCCAGCGCCGAGGCGTCGTCGGCGCACCCGTACGCCTCGAGCAGGGCGAGCGTCTCCTCGAGGTAGAACACCGTCGGGTTGTGAATTCGCGAGTAGCACCAGGTTGGGATGAGGTAGCCGAGGCCCGCCTCCATCTCGTCGCTGTCCCGGTACGCCTGTGAGGTCGAGAGGAAAAGCGGCTCGATGATGCCTCCCTGCCCCTCGCTGAACGCCTCCTCGACGCCGTAGGCGCCGTGTACGGCGATCGTGTCGAACTTCAGCGCACGCACGCGGGCGCGGAACTCTTTCCGTCTCGCGCCGAGCTCGTTGGCCTTTTCGACGTACCGACGAACTCCCGGGGAAAGCTGCTGCTCCATGGGTTCCTCCGCTTTCTGTGGCAGTTCAGCGGCGATTCCGGGCGACGGCGTGGCTCTGGCAAGCTTCCCGGCCGACCCCACAGCAGGCAAGTTGTAGCATCGAATCTGTGAATTCTCAACACAAGGGAGAGGGGTTGGGGCGGTGCCTGCCGGTGACCCTCTCAGCCCCCCCGGCGCCCTCCGCGACGTGAGCGTCAGGCCGCGCCCACCGCGGCGAAGGCCTGTGCGAGGTCGGCCTGCAGATCCTCCAGGTCCTCACACCCGACGGCAAGACGGACAAGGCCGGGGGTGATCCCTTGCCGCAGTTGCTCCTCGGCGGGCGCCTTGGAGTGGGTCATGGAGGCGGGGTGCTCGATCAACGATTCGATCCCGCCCAGCGAGACCGCCAGCAGGATGAGCCGCACCGCGTTCATGAGCTTCCGGCCCGCCTCCACCCCGCCGCGCAGCTCAAAGGCGATCACCGATCCGGGACCGTCCATCTGGCGCCTTGCCAGCTCGTGCTGCGGGTGCGAGGCGAGCCCCGGGTAGCGCACCCACGCCACGGCGGGGTGTCGCTCGAGCCAGACCGCGAGCGCCCGTGCGTTCTCCTGTGAGCGCTCGACGCGCATGCCCAGGCTGCGAATCCCCCGCAGCACCAACCACGCCTGGTGTGGGTCCATCGTCGTGCCGAACGACCTGGCGGCCTCCCGGATCGTGGCGAGCAACTCCGGCTCGCGCGTCACCACGATCCCCGCGACGACGTCCGAGTGCCCGTTCAGCGACTTCGTCATCGAGTGCAGCACAACGTCGGCCCCGTGCTCGATGGGGCGCTGGAGGTGCGGGCCGGCGAAGGTGTTGTCCACGACCAGCGGCGCCCCGGCCTGGTGGGCGATCTCCGCCGTCACCTTCAGGTCCACAAGATCAAGAGTTGGGTTTGCGGGGGTTTCGACGAACACGAGGCGGGTATTCGGCCGAACCGCGGCCCGCAGCGCTGCACTGTTTGCCGCCGAAACGAAGGACGATGAGATTCCGAAGCGCTCGAGGTGCTTCTCCAGCAGGGTTCGCGAAGGCCCGTAAAGCGGGCGAGTGCCGACGACGTGATCGCCTTGCCGGAGCAGCGCCAGCAGCACCGTGCTCACTGCCGCCATGCCGGTCGCCGTGGCGGCCGCCCCAAACCCGCCCTCGAGCTCCGCCACGCACGTTTCCAGGGCGGCGACCGTGGGGTTGTTGCCGAGCCGGGTATAGATGGGGCCGTGCGAGGTCCCGGCGAAGCGGGCCGCACCCTCTTCGGCGCTGGGAAAGGCAAACGTGGAGGTTTGAAAGATCGGAACCGAGACCGCCCCCTGATACGCCTCGGGGTCCAATCCCCCGTGGATCGCCTTGCTGTGACGCCCCTTGCTTTCTGAAGCCATGGTTTTCTCCCCCGGGCAATCTATCAGGTCTCGTCGGCCCTGCGCTGTTCGTGCAGCACCGACGCACCACCCGCGCGCGCCGACGCGGGCTCTCCTCCGCACCACCGCAATCCCTTGGCGGGCACATGTCCGTGTGATACCTTTCGCCGGTCGGGAGCCAACGTAGCTCAGCCGGTAGAGCAGCTGATTCGTAATCAGCAGGTCCGCGGTTCGATCCCGCGCGTTGGCTCCAATAAAATCAAAGATTTGCAAGCGCATCTTTTCGACTCTTCCCGCCTTGAGGCCACCAAGGGGCCACCGTGAGCCAGTCTCGCGGCCTCAAGAGAGGAAACACACGTTTTCTCGGTCTCTGTTGCGCTGCTGCTCTGAGCGACCACGGCGAGGCCTCTATTCTGCCTCAGGACAGGCGATTTCCGAGGTCAAGGGGGTTACTCGCCTAGAGGTTTCCGCGCCCAGGATCGCGACCACTGCGCTCTGCCAAACGCTCCTGAAGCAAGGATCCGCGGATCCCTCTATGGTTGCCTGTGCGATTTTGGGCGTACTTAAGCGGACCTGTAGCCCTGCCCGTTGGTGCGGAGGAGTCCTCTTGCCACCAACGACTGGATGGCCTTCTCGGCGCAAGGAGCAAAAGCCTCGCCCGCGTCCTCCATAAAACCGGCCTCGGCGAGAATCACCTCCAGATGCTGTTTCGTCCACCATGCGTCGGTCTGCTGCTCGTACCCCTTGGTCCGCGAGGAGTGGAGAAAGCGAAGGATTTCGTTCGCGTACACCTCGACCATGGAGTCCGTCGCCTCTGTGGAAGGGACGGAAACGGATGAACCCGCGCCGGCGTGCTTCTCCTTGAACGCCGTCACCCACTTCGCCGCTGCTTGTCCCCGGAGTTCGAGCAGTTGCCGCCGCAGCCCAGGTTCGGTTTGCCCCTGGCACTTGGGACACTTGTCAATCGGCTGACCAATACAATCTAGGCAAAACACCGCTAGACATTTGAAGCAGACCGTGCCGTTGAAGAGCCGATGGTCCTGCTGTACCTCGTCCAGCGGTCGCGAGCCGACCCCGAACGTCATCACCCCCTGACCTCCAAACAGGGCTCCGCCGGCTTCCAGTGGCTTGCCACAGGAGAAACAGTGAGGTCGGTCAACATCGAGGTCCTTGGCTTCTTCGCAGTACTGGGTGGTGTCGCCTGGTGATGTTCTTTCCACTTCTCCCAAAGAATCTTCCGAGGAGAGCAAGACAAAGAAAGCAGCGCCTCGCAGGGGATCGATCGCCTTGAGGACCCACCCAGCCTTTTCCAGAGTTTCCCGCGGAAGGTGCTTCCGCAATCTGGTCAGGCAAGCCGCCAAAGGTTGTGCGGCGCTTCGGGCGGCTGCCGTCTTCAGCCACGCCTCATCGAGCGTCGGAGCGGCGTCGATCGCGTCAACTTGATCCTCGATCTTCCTACTGGAGAGGCCTTGAACGAAACTTTCTTCAAGCAGCCGGTTTGCGTATGCGAACATGGCCGGTGTGACATGGACTCCTCGGAGGGCCTCAATGTCCTTCTGCAGAGTGTCGGGGAGCGCTTTCCCGGCTCCTTCTTTGGCCTGCTGACGTACTGCGTCTCGCCGCTGCACTGCAGCATCCAACTCTTTCTCAACTTCTTCTTCAGCCTGCTTATCCGCCTGCTTTTGCGCTGCCTCTCTCCGCTGCACTGCAGCATCCAACCATGATCGGCACTCTTCGGGTGTCTTTCCAGTCCAGAGGAGCCGTTCCGTAATGTAGCCGATGAGGTATCCGCCAGCGATCCACACACCAGCCGCTATCCAGCCGTTGGTCAGCCAAAGCAACCAAGTCACAACGGCCGCCACGCCCACCAGGAAAACCAACCACATGGATTGCCGGGTTTCTGTCGTCTTGTCTTCGACAATTCTGGGACGGCCGTACGTCCCCCCGGTGCCGACAGCAACCATGACCGCGAAAAGGAGCGCCGCACCCTTGATGATCATCCAGAGCAAATGCATACGGCCTTCTCCTTTCCTCGGTGGTTGCTCAGCGACGGGGATAGAATCTTCACGTTATGGCGATTTCGTTTCCTGCTCCCTGGGTGCGGACTTCATCTCATGGACAGGAATTTCCTTTCTCACCTGGACCGAGAGTATGCCGGTGAGGGGAGATGTCAAGGCGTCAGGAGGGCACGCGGCGGGCGGTCGGGGAGCGAATCTTGAAGGCTATGAGCAGGGGTATGAACACGGGACGCGAAGAGCGGTCAACTAAGCGTCCGCTCCTTAACAGCCCTCAGAGCAGCACTATCCTCGACCCCAGTGAAAAAGAATTTCCTATCGGTCGATTAGGACAATGCCACTTCCTTCGAGGCTTTGTCCAGCGAAGACCGATGAGTCGGGCAGCTTTCCTGGCTCCACCGTCTGAGAACGATCAACTTCCCTCCCGGGTTTCGCGCCGGAAAGTAGCTAGACGGCGGGCCGGCGGCAGAGCACCTGGTACTGGCCGCCCAACGGCACCTTCGCGAGCGGCGGCTCGAGGAAGCGCAGCGCCTTCAGCGCGCGCGGGAAGATGAACAGGTAGTCGGTGCGGCGCACCTCCAAGCCCCCCGCGGCCACCATCCGCGCGGCTTCCCGCGATGACAGCGTCACCGCGTCCCGGTCGAAGGCCACCCGCGACATGATGTAGCGGGTGCCGGGGTTCGAGGGGTTGTTCTCCCAGAGCGAAAAGAGACCGCCCGGCGAGAGGCTGTCCCGTAGCAGCCGTACCAGCCCCGCCCGCTCGGGAGGCGGGACGTGATGGAAGACCCCGTTACAGAAGGCGAGCGGGAACTGGCCCCGCGGAGAGTAGTCGCGGAGCGCGACGAAACGGGCGCTCTCCGAGCCGTGCCTCTGGCGCGCGACCTCGAGCGACCGCTCCGAGACGTCCACCCCGACCAGCCGCTCGACCCCCAGCTCCTCGAAGAAGAAGGGGGTCGCCGCTCCGGTGCCGCAACCGAAGTCCAGCACCGAGAATGGCGGTCGCAGCCCCGCCTCGCGAAGGCAACGTGCCAAGAAGGCGAGGCGGCCGCGCGCGAAGTAAAGGCGGTCCTCGCCCGAGACCGAGAGGCCGCGCGCGAGGGTCTCGTCGTATTCGGAGTGGAAGCGGTCGAACCGCGCGCTGGTGTTCTCGGGGTCCCTCATCGGTGCCGCTGCATGCCGAGCAGGCTCACTAGGAAGCTGGAGAGGGCGACCTGGACGCCGAGGGCGACGAGGGTCGCACCGGGGATCACGCGGCGCATCGTGTGGGCGTAGTCGAGGGGCCCGAAGCCGGCGAGGCGCCACTCGTTGAGCGCCACGAGGAGGAAGGCAAGGCCGACCAGGCAGCCGACGAGCCCCGCGAGCAGGCCCTTCTCAAGCTGGACCGCCTCGAGCACCCGCCGCAGCTGCGGGTCCTCGGGCAGGAGGCCCTCGCCGATCGCAAAGGCCTTGGTCGCGAGGAAGAAGAGAACGGACTGAAAGCCCACGATGAGCCCCAGACTGCCGAAGAGCAGCGTGTGGGCGTCGAGGCGGGCGGGGCCGATGCGGACGCCGGGTAGGGCGAGCGCGTAGGCCGCGACGCCAAACGCGATGAGCAGGAGGCCCGGCACGAGGAAGAGCCACCGCGGGCTGTAAAGCAGCAGCAGGCGCAGAGTGCGCCAGCCGTCGCGGAACGTCTTCAGGTGCGGGGGGTGCACCCGGCGGCCGTCGGGGTGGAGCGTGATCGGGACTTCGGCGATCCTCCCGCCGACCAGGGCCGACTTCAGCACCATCTCGGTCGCGAACTCCATGCCCGTGCAGCGCTGGCCGAGGCCATTCTGGAACTCGCGGCGGAAGCCACGCAGGCCGCAGTAGACGTCGCGCACGGGCGAGCCGAACCACAGCCGCGCGATCGCAGAGAAGATCGGGTTCCCGAGCCAGTAGTGGAAAAACGGCATCGCACCGGGGAGCACCCGCCCTCCCCCGCTCGGCAGCCGGCAGCCTTGGACAAGGTCGTTTCCCTCGCGCAGCTTCTCGACGAAGCGGGGCACCTCGAGGAAGTCGTAGCTGTCGTCGGCGTCGCCCATGACGACGTAGCGCCCGCGCGCGGCGGCGATCCCGCCCATGAGCGCGGCCCCGTAGCCCTTCTCGGCTACCGGGACGACGCGCGCCCCGGCCTTCTCGGCCAGCTCCCGCGAGGCGTCGGTCGAGCCGTTGTCCGCGACGATCACTTCGCCGACGATCCCGGCCTCGGTGAGCGCCCGGCGGGCCTTGCCGACGCAGGCCGCCACCGTGTCCGCCTCGTTCAGGCAGGGCATCACGACGGAGACCTCGAGCGGCGCGGCGACGTCGAAAAGGTTGGGCAAGCCGTCAGGTCTCCGCGCTCGGGTACTTGAAGCCAAGTGTAGCCTCGCACAAGACCGTAAACGCGTCACGAGCCGGATGGAGCAGCAACGAGTGGGCCGTTGCCGTCACAAGGTCCGCAATCACGGGGTTTCGTCTCCAGCCCAGGGGGCTTCGATTCGGTAGATGCGTATACCCTGCACGGTGGTCACAAGGCTGAGCTTCCCGCTTTGCGTCAAAGCTTCCTGCGCCCGATAGAAACGTCTGAGGAAGGCGTTCATACGAGGTGTGGTCGCCTCCGGGTAGCGCGCCTCATCGAGGGTTGGCAGGAAGGCGAGCCAGGTGAGGCCCAGAGCGCGAAACGCACGCAGGAACTCTTTCGGAGTCCGCAGAGACTGCAGGTTGCCTTTCTCCGTCATGGGATGAATGTGGAAATACGGTCGATTCAAGTAGTAGAAGGGCTGGACATTCACGCCGATGCCGATCTTGTCTCCTGGCGCGAGGTTGCGGTTGGCCCAGTCTGCGAGACTCCAGTAGGGCACGTGGGTCCTGACGAAGTCCTGCCTTTCGAGACGGAGAACGTCTCGGACGAGCTCCCCACTTGTTTTCCACTCCCACCGAATCGAGCATCCCCCAAAAGCGACTGTTAGAAGCCCCAGCGCGACCACCGACGGGCGCCGGCCCAGCACCAGGCGTGCCACCCGGAGAATGTCGGCAAGAACCGCCACCGCGAACGCGCTCGAAAGGACGAGGAGCGACAGGAAGTACCGCGGCGACCAGTAGCCAGCGAACAGGGTGACAAGGCCGAACGATATCAGCACCGCACCGAGGAACACGGTCGCCGCGTTACGCTTCCTCGACGCCGCCGCCAGGAGACCAGGGACCAAGAGGAGGACCGGCACCCAGCCGAAGCCGCTGGCGACCCCGGACAGGAAAGTGCTCACCGATCCAGCGCTCCAACTGTATCCGGTCAGGCCCGCAAACATCTCGCGAGTGATCGCGGAGTGCTCTGCCGTGAACCCGTTGCGCGCCCCTAGGAGTTCGTTCAGAAACGGGAAAAAGGGATTGCCGAACACGACGTAGTTCCGGGCGTACCAGGGGAGAGCAGTTGCCGAAGTGACTATGCCGAAGACCCCGAGGCTTCGCAGCCTCTGGGAGCGGCTCCCCGATCCTCCGAGGACCAGGCCGACCGTCAGCGGAGCGACACAGAGCGCGAACTGCAAGCTGCTGTACTTGATCCCCACGGCCGTGCCCAGGAAGAACGCGCCCAGGACCAGGCGGCTCGGCTCACGCGTCGCGGCGTAGCTGGCGATCGACAGGAGGGCCAGGCTCTGGAAGAAGGCGTTGGCGACATCGTTTTTCACCATCGGGACAGACGTCAGCAGAGCATCTGCGCTCAGGACGAGCACCGCCGCGCACAGCGCCACCGGTCTCGCGACGCCGAGATAGTGGCTAAGGTGCACGGCGATGACCGCGAGGCCGAGCGCCAGCAGCACATTGAGAACCCGGACCGGGATGACGTCTCCCATGAGGACCAAGGACGCTGTGGCAAGGGCCTCGTAGTTGCCGGGAAACGCGGAGTACGGTCCATAGTCGGCGTTGTAGAAGAACCGCCCGGCGTGCGCGTAATCCCTGGGCAACGCCGCCCCGTAGGCCACCTCGTCCCAGTCGTGTGGAGGGGCCGTGGCAGCCACCGCCGGGAGAACGAGGAGCGGCAACAGCAGAACGAGCACCCAGACCGGGATTCCCGGGCGGGCCCCGGCGCGGAGGACCCAAAGCCCGGAGACGAGCAGGGCCGCGACGAGACACACCCCAGTGGAGAGCGCATCGATGCGCCAGAGAATGCCGGTTGCCGACAGCGTGAGCATGCTCGCGCCGACGAAGAGTCCGGCCCCGGCGACGAGCGGCGGCCGGAGCTCCTCGGGCTCGGGGGCCAGCGTTCTCACTCCGCGCAGTATACCCATGGGCGACCGCGGCAGAGTGTCCCGGACACGATCCGGACCATTGTCAAAGAGGCGGTTGAGGGAGTGCGGTTCGAACGCTACGAGCAGGATCTGGCCGACGGGAAGCGAAGAGCGGTCAACTGAACGGGCGCCCGTGGCCCCCTTTTCGGGTTTTCCTGTTGGGCAAAACCCCCTCGCCTAGTGGCTGGCCACCCAAGATCATTGGGGTTTGATGACACCGCATCTTCCCCTCTCTTCATCGTGCCGGTCCGCCGTCCTGACCGAGAGTTGGTTGACCACTGTGCGGTCCATGTCTGGCTCGGTGCTCGCGCGTCACAAGATGGTGAGATGGTGATATCTGGTGCCTATGTAGTCTCCCGTGCTCACGACCACCGCAGCGTGCCGCTACAGCTTGGTTACGGTTTGGTTCCCGAAATTTGCCACCCAGATGTTGACACCGTCGAAGGCCACGCCGTTAGGCCCGGGCCCCACCTGGAAGATACCCAAGGTGGCTCCATCGCTGGCCCTCAGTTTGGTGACGGTGTTGTCTCCACGGTTCGTCACCCACACGTTGGCACCGTCGAAGGCCACACCCACAGGTGTAACCCCCGTCTGGAAGGTACCCAAGGTGGCTCCATCGCCGGCCCTCAGTTTGGTGATGGTGTTGTCTCCAGGGTTCGTCACCCATGTGTTGGTGCCGTCGCAGGCCACGCCGAAAGGCGCGACCCCCGCCTGGAAGGTACCCAAGGTGGCTCCATCACTGGCCCTCAGTTTGGTGACGGTGTTGTCTCCATAGTTCGTCACCCACATGTTGGCGCCGTCGAAGGCCACGGCGATAGGCCCGGCCCCTACCTGGAAGGTACCCGAGCTGGCTCCATCGCTGGCCCTCAGTTTGGTGACGGTGTTGTCTGCACGGCTCGTAACCCACACGTTGGCACCGTCGAAGGCGACGCCGAAAGGCGCGACCCCCACCTGGAAGGTCCCCAAGGTGGCTCCATCACTGGCCCTCAGTTTGGTGACGGTGTTGCCTCCATAGTTCGTCACCCACACGTTGGTGCCGTCGAACGCCACACCGAAAGGCGCGACCCCCACCTGGAAGGTCCCCAAGGTGGCTCCATCGCTGGCCCTCAGTTTGGTGACGGTGTTGTCTCCATAGTTCGTCACCCACACGTTGGCGCCGTCGAAGGCCACACCGTAAGGTTCTAACCCCACCAAGAAGGTCTGGCTGTACCACTGCAACAAAGCCGCCTTTTGAGCCATGAGACTTTCGCCGGAGCCCGGCGGACCGGCCGGGCCCGTGCCACCCTTCTCACCCTGAATTCCCTGATCGCCTTTGTCTCCCTTGTCACCTTTCTCGCCTTTCTCACCTTGGATTCCCTGAATCCCCTGGATGCCCTGCTCGCCCTTGTCGCCCTTGTCACCCTTCTCGCCCTTGTCACCCTTCTCGCCCTTGTCACCCTTCTCGCCCTGGATTCCTTGAAGGCCTTGTTCTCCCTTGTCACCCTTCTGACCTTGAATTCCCTGTGAACCAACGGCGCCGGCGTCACCCTTCGGCCCCTGAGGGCCCTGGATCCCCTGCGGGCCTGCGATTCCCTGCGGACCCTGATCACCTTTGTCACCCTTCAGGCCTTGAATTCCCTGTGGACCAACGGCGCCGGCGTCACCTTTCGGTCCCTGAGGGCCTTGGATCCCCTGCGGACCTGCGATTCCCTGCGGACCCTGGTCACCCTTGTCACCCTTCGGGCCTTGAGTTCCCTGCGGACTAACGGCGCCGGTGTCACCCTTCGGCCCCTGAGGGCCTTGGATTCCCTGCGGACCCTGGTCACCCTTGTCGCCCTTCGCCCCCTTCGGCCCCATCGGCCCGACCGCCCCGATCGTCACCTCGAACTGGGCGGAGCCATGGTCGCTGTCGTTCGTGCGCGTCACCGTGAGCTGGTAGCTCCCCGGCGGCGGCTGCCCTGGCAGCGCCACGGTGAAGGTCTGGAATCCGCTCGCGTCGGGCGCCCGCGTGAAGCCGATGACGACCAGCGGCTGCTGGCCCCACAGCACGACCGGCACGTGCTCCCCGAAGTTCTGACCCCTGACCTGCAGGACATACGGGTTGGCGGAGTAGTCCGCCACCGCCGCAGAACCGATGATGGCGTGGTCGTCCGAAGCCAGCGCTGCCGGCACCAGCAGCCCCACAGCGAGCACTGCAACCACGCCGCGATACCAATGTCCCAACATAGCTTGCCCCCTTTGCAGACGCCCACTTCTCTCACAGGTTGTGAAGGCCACGTCGGGGGGACGACGTGCGGCAGTGTCTCCAACAAGGCCAGGCGCAGTCTTCAGGTTGTCTTTGCTGACAATCTAGGTCTAGGCGTCTCGTTTGTCCATGCCTGTCTTGCGTCAGGTTCGCAGTTAGGGGGCGAGGCCGGTGCGGGCGCCGCCTGGCCCGTGAGGTCATGAGTAGTCAAAACGAGCTTGGCTAGCTTGACTACAAATGAAGGCGATTGATGAGCCCCGGGTGGTCGAAAAGCTGTCCACCGGGGCTCACTGGGAGCCAGGGAAGGCATGCGGCAGTGCGGTAGCGCGTAAGGGGGATAGGGGCATATCCGGGCGCGTTTTGGGAAGGCTGGCCTTCCAACCAGGCGTGTAAGGGCCGCGCGATTAGCCGCACAATGCATAGGGGCACCCCCCAGCACACGAGCCCGTCTCCCCCCTTTGGGGAAATTCAACCAGGAAAAGGCCCTCACAGGATCCCCCAACGGCACAAACACCCCGGGCAGCGCGCTGGCGGCGGGCCGGATCTCGAGCCGGTGTGCCGGACCTCGTACTTTGTCGCAATCTCTTGCGCGTTCAGAGAATCTGCCGGCGCCCCTCTTGACATCCAGTACCCACCGTTTAATATTGTGCGCCGCGCGGGACGAGTGCTGGGAACTGGAACGGCACGAGCGCCATACATGGCAGGGAGCGTGACGGCCAAAGCCCACCCTCGCCGGTGCTCAAGCCGGAGGTCGAAACTGGAAGGCGAAGCAGCAGGGAGCATGGTGAAGAAACAAGACAGCAACGGGCTGATCGCAAGGTGTGGGCGGCCTCTCCAGGTTAGATCTGGTCCTTTCTCAGCAAAGCAACCGCTTGACGCCGGTTGGAGGAACTCTCTTATGCGCAAAGTGGCTGTGACGCCGATCCTGCTGACGATGGCTGCAGCGGTGCTCTTGAGCGGCTGCCACAAGCTCCAGGCCCGCGTAGAGCTCAACAAGGGGAACAGCTATTACAAGAACGAGCAGTACAAGGACGCCCTGCTCCAGTTCCAGAAGGGGGTGGCGCTCGACCCGAGCCTGAAGTTCGCGTGGCGCTCGGTGGCCCTGACCGCGATGGTCCTCTATCGCCCCGGCGTCGACAGCCTCGAGAACAACAAGTACTTCGCCACCGCGGTGGACGGCTTCAAGAAGTACCTCGACGCCTTCCCCCAGAACCAGAAAGCTCAGGACTACCTCATTGCGTGCTACGTCAATGCCGCCAAGTACGACGAGGTGCTCAAGTACCTCCAGGACGACCTGAAGAAGCACCCCGGCGACCTCAAGGACAACAAGGCGATCGTCTCCATCTACCTCCGCACCCAGAGGATCAAGGAGGCGTACGATTGGATCGTCACGCACATCCCCAAAACCGAAGCGGAGCCTTACTACCTGGTTTCCGTGTACTGCTGGGACAAGGCCTACCGTGACCCTTCGATCTCGGCGCAGGTACGCTCCGAGTTCGTCGAGCTCGGCCTGACCTCGGTTGACAAGGCCTTGCAGATGCAGCCTGAGTACTTCGACGCCATGATCTACACCAACTTGCTGCTTCGTGAGAAGGCAAAGCTCCAGACCGATGAGAAGCTCAAGCAGGAGTACTTCGACAAGGCCGACGAGTGGCGCACCAAGGCCTTGGCCCTGCGCGAGCGGCTTCAGAAGCAAACCTCGTTGGTGAAATCGTAACCGGGGGAGCCATGTTCGAGAATAGCCTTATCGCATCGAGCCGGCAGCAGCAGAACAAGCTGCTGCTGCTCGCCTTTCCGATCGCGCTCGGCCTCCACGTGGTGGTGCTCGCAGGGTACGTAACCGCGCAGATGTGGTCGGTGGAAGAGGTTGCCGAGCCGCCGATCCAGGTGAGCTTTTACCAGGCTCCACCCCCACCCCCACCCCCGCCGCCACCGCCGAAGCCGGCCGCGCCCGTGCCCAAGCCCGTCATCCAGCCGACGGCGCCCCAGCCAATCGTTCAGCCCGTGGTCATCCCCGAGAAGCCAGCAACGGGCGGCGAGGGTGTTGAGGGTGGAGTCGAGGGCGGCGTCGAAGGTGGTGTGGCCGGCGGCATCCCGGGTGGCGTGCCCGGTGGCGTCGTGGGCGGCGTCCCCGGCGGCGTCGTGGACGAGCCCCCTATCCGCATCGGTGGTGAGGTGGTGCCGCCCGAGCTGGTCACCAAGGTGCAGCCCGTGTACCCCGAGATCGCCCGCAAGGCACGCGTGCAGGGCGTCGTGATCGTCGAGGCGATCATCGACAAGCAGGGCAACGTGGTCGAGGGACGGATTCTCCGCGGGCTGCCGATGGGCGTCTCCGAGGCAGCGATGGCCGCGATCCATAGGTGGAAGTACAGGCCCGCGATGCTCAACGGCAGGCCGGTGAGTGTGTACTTGACGGTGACCGTAACGTTTACCTTGCAATAGGCCATCAGGCCTAGAGATAGGAGGAAACTGTAATGGAATTTGGACCCTTAGCACTGTGGCAGTCGATGGGGTACATCGCCAAGGGCGTCGTCTTCATCCTGGCTATCCTGTCGATCTACTCGTTGACGCTGTCCGGGGAGCGCTGGTGGCGGTACCGCCAGGCCAAGAAGCAGTCGCTCCAGTTCGCCCTGCTCACCACGCAGTACCTCAAGCAGGACCGTCCGCAGGACGCGATCGCCTCGTCGAAGAAGTTCAAGAGCAGCCACCTGGCCAAGGTCGTGTCGGCGGGCCTGCTCGAGTTCATGGTCGAGGAGCAGAGCAGCCCATTGAGCGGCTATGACGTGATCGAGGCCGCTCGCCGCGCCATCGAGCGCGCCACGCTCATGACCACGGCCGACTTCAAGCGCGGCCTCGGCGGGCTCGCCACCATCGGTGCCACTGCGCCGTTCATCGGCTTGTTCGGCACGGTCGTGGGCATCATCAACGCGTTCCGCGGCATGGCCATCACCGGTTCAGGCGGTCTGGGCGCGGTGTCCGCCGGTATCGCGGAAGCGTTGGTCACCACCGCCGTCGGCCTGTTCGTCGCGATTCCCGCGGTGTGGCTCTACAACTACTTCTTGAACCAGGTCGAGCGCTTCCAGGTCGAAATGGCGAACTCCTCGTCGGAGTTGGTCGACTTCTTCATCAAGAAGCACGGAGGAAGCGATGCAATCGGCTCGGCGGCACGCTAGGGAACACGGCGGCCCGAAGGTCGAGAGCGCCGGCTCGGTCCAGTCGGACATCAACGTCACTCCGCTGGTGGACGTCTGCCTGGTGCTTCTGATCATCTTCATGGTGGTCACCCCCTTGCTGCAGTCCGGTATCCCCGTGCTGCTGCCCGAGACCTCCAACCCCGAGAAGTACCCCGAGGGCCAGAAGCAGGTCAAGGTGGCGATCCAGGAGGACGGCAAGATCTTCCTGGGCCAGGACTGGGTTCCCACCAAGGCCGAGCTCATAAGGCGCATGGACGACTTACTGAAGGCTGACCCCCAGAAGGAGGTCGTCATCAAGGCAGACCGGCGCCTCAAGTACAGGGACGTCCGCGAGGTGATGAAGGCCCTCAACGAGGCCGGGTTCACCAGGGTCGGCCTGATCACTACGAAGAAGGGGGCGAGCTAGTAGTCTGGCAAGCCCGACTTCTGCTGAAGGAGAAACGTCATGGCAATGACCGGCGGCAAGATGGGGGACATGAAGAGTGACATCAACATCACTCCTCTCGTGGACGTGGTGCTGGTGCTCCTCATCATCTTCATGGTCGTCACGCCGTTGCTGCAGCGGGGGTACGAGACCAAGGTCCCGCCCAAGATACAGACCACGGCGCCGCCCCCGATGACCGACCAGACCGTCGTCCGTCTCACGGCGGACGGCATCATGTTCATCAACAAGGACCAGTTCACGGAGAGGGACTTCCTCACCAAGCTCGCCGAGGTGACCAAGGGTCGCGAGAGTAAGATCGTTTTCCTCGCCGCCGACGGGAGCCTCGCCTACGACAAGGTGGCGCGGTTCCTCGACCTCTGCGATCAGGGCGGCGCCAAGAACCTCGGCATCGTGCTCGAGGACCTGAACCCGACCGCCACCGCGGGCGAGGCGCCCAAGTAACCGATTCCGCCGATGCTAGAGCCCGCGTCCAGGAGGAGACGACGAACTCCTTCCGGTCGCGGGCTCGCGCTGTGTGCGGGCGCTCTGGTTGCCCCCGGGAGCGCCTGCTCATAAGCTTGTAGGCCATGGGCTCCCGGGCCGCTGCCCTGGCCCTCCTCCTGGGCATCCTGCTGACCGAACTGGTGGTGCTCTACCCCGGTGTTTTTCTGCGCGGCGAGGTGCTTTCGTCCTCCGCCCTCGCCTACGGCATGGCCCCTTGGAAGGGGCACCGGCCTGTCACCGGCCGCCCCCTGCGGGGCAACCCGGTGCTCTCGGACGACATGGCGCTGTTCACGCCGTGGGATGCCGCCACCCGCGCCGCATTCGCGACCGGCGCGGCGCCGCTCTGGAACCCGGACACCGGGTGCGGAATGCCACTCCTGGCCAACAACCAGTCGGCGGCGCTCGCCCCGACCCAGGCGTTCCGCCTGCTCTGGGACTCGCCGCGGGCACGTACCTTTGGCCTTCTTCTCAAGGTCGTGCTCGCGGGGGTCGGGATGTTCCTGTTGCTTGGGCGCTGGCAGCTCCCGGCCCCGGCAGCCGTTCTCGGTGCAGTGGCCTGGGCCAACTCGGCGGTCATCACGGTCTGGCTCCTCTACCCCCTTGCGGAGACCGCGGCGTGGTTCCCCTGGCTCCTGTGGGGCCTCTCCCGGCTCCTGGGGGTGGGTGGCCCACCCAGTGCTCTCGCCGCCGTCGCGGTGGCGCTCGCGGGAGCGGCGCTCCTCCTGGCTGGCCACCTCCCGACCGCCGTGCAACTCACGGTTGCCGCCCTGGCCGGGACCGCGGTGCTGCTTTTCCTTCGGCCCGACGCCCGGCGGCGCCTGCCCATCGCCGCGGCTGCCGGCGCCGCGGCCGTGCTGTTGGCCGCACCCCAGGTGCTTCCGACAGCGCGGTACGCTTTGGGCTCCCACGCGCTTTCGGTGCGTGGCCGAGGCATGCCGTCGGCCGCACAGCATCTCCCGGCCGATGCCGCGTGGAGCTGGCTGGTACCCCGGGGCTTCGGCTCCCCCGAGCGGGAAGGCTATCGCGGCCCGGTGAACTTCAACGAAGCGACCGCCTCGGTTGGGATCGCCCCGTTGTTTCTCGCCCTGCTTGCCCTCGCTCTCGCGCCAGGGCGCCGTGAGAAGGCCCTCCTGGGAGCCGTCGCCGTGGCATCCGCCGCCGCCTACGGGGTGCCGCCGCTGCCGTGGCTGCTGGCCCACGCACCGGTCGTGAAGCTGGCCGCCGGCCAGCGCTGGCTGATCCTCTCCCAGTGGGGCGTTGCGGCCCTGGCCGCCGCGGGCGCGGCGAGGCTTCCCGAGGTTTCGCGCCGGCGCCTTCTGCTGGCGAGCGCGGGTGTCGGAGCGGTCCTCCTGCTGCTTGTCAGCCTGCACCCCGCGCTCCGAGCCGCCGAGGACGGGGCGCGCTCCACCCTTGGGGCCCAAGCGGTCCTGGGGAGCGCCGTGGAGATCCTCGCGGCGGTCTGTGCCTTCGTCCTCGCTGCCTTCGGGCTTCAGCGGCTCGCCGTCGCGACCCTCGTCCTGCTCACCGCGGGCTCCGGGATCGCCCTCGCGTGGGGGTTCAACCCCGTCATCCCTCCGGGCGCGATCCCAGGCGTCACCGAGCAGACGCGCCTCCTGGACCGGCTGCGCGAGGGTGGCAGGGTTCTCCCCATCGGCTGGGTGCTTCGACCCAACACCGGCATCCTGGTCGGGCTGCCGACGGTCACCGGTGTGGACGACCTCGTCCCCGAGCGGTACTCGCGGTTCGCGCAATGGGCTGAGCTGGACGCCCTCGATGCGGCACGCCCCCTCGACCTCCGCTCCACCTCACTGATCCGCCGTGCCGCTGCGACGATCGTTCTCGCCGATCGGCCAATCGACGGGGCCGGGCTCGAACCGGTCGTGGAGATCCAAGGGCCGTCGCTGTGGGCCGCGAGGGTCACCGGCGCCCACCCAATGGCTGCCTGGTACCCCGCCACCGTCCCGGTCGGCAGCGCCGACGAGGCGTTTGCCCTGCTCTCCCGTGGGCGTGCGGTGGACGAAAACACCGTCCTGGTGGAGGGTCCGGTCGCCCCGCTGCCTGCGGCCCAGGGGTTGGCCGCGGCCCTGACCCCGGTGAGGCACGGCCCGAACCGTGTCACCGTCGAGGTCAACCGGCCCCGCGGCGGAGTCCTCGTTTTTCGGGAGCTCTCGGATCCGGGGTGGCGGGTACGCGTGGACGGTCACCCGAGCCGCCCCGTGACGGCGGACGGGATGTTCCTGGGGGTGCTCCTGAGCCCGGGTCCGCACCGAGTGGAGCTCGACTACCGGCCCCTGGAGTGGCGCCTGGGCCTGGCGCTCTCCGTGCTCGGGGCGGTGCTCCTGCTCGCCTTTGCCCTCCTGGCCGCAGGTCGGCGGCAGCCGATAGCTGGCAGGGCTGTTGTATGATCCCCGCATGGGGTCTCCCCTGAGAATCGCGCTGGGTGCTGACCACGGCGGGTTCGAACTCAAGCAACAGCTCCTCGAGCACGTGCGCTCAATCGGGCACGAGGTGCAGGACTGCGGCACGCACGGCAAGGACCCTGTCGACTACCCGCGCATCGCGCAGGCGGTCGCGAGTCTGGTGGCCTCGGGTCAGTGCGACTTTGGCATCATGGTGGACGGCGCCGGCATCGGCTCGGCGATGGCCGCCAACAAGGTGCCAGGGCGTGCTGGCCGCCGCCTGTTACAACGAGACGCTGGCGCGCAACAGCCGCGAGCACAACGATGCCAACGTTCTCACCCTCGGCGCCGGCCAGACCGACGTGGAGACCGCGAAGAGGATCGTCAATACGTTCCTCTCCACCGCCTGCACGGTCGAGCGCCACAGGGCACGCGTCCGGATGATCCGTGACATCGAGAAAGGAGCCTTGGAGGCGGGCCGCGCTGAGGCCAGTCACCTTGCGCCGGCCGAAATCGAGAGGATCACCGACAGGGTCAGGCAGCTCATCGCAGGGGCCACTGGAAACGCGCCGCTTCCCCCCGTGATCCCCCCCGAGCAGCTCGCCAAGCTCATCGACCACACGATGCTGAGGCCGGACGCCACGACCGCGGACATCCAGAAGCTGTGCGATGAGGCGCGGCGGTTCGGGTTCTTCTCGGTGTGCGTAAATCCCTCCTACGTCGCGGAGGCCAAGGTGCTGCTGCGCGGGACACCGGTGAAGGTGTGCGTCGTTGTTGGCTTTCCCCTCGGCGCTCAGCCCCCCGAGATCAAGGCGCTCGAGGCCCGCCGTGCGATCCGTGAAGGCGCGCAGGAAATCGACATGGTGATCAACATCGGCGCACTCAAGGGCGGGGACGACACGCTGGTGCGCAAGGACATCCGCGGCGTGGTGGAGACCTGCAAGGACGGCCGCGCGGTGTGCAAGGTGATCCTCGAGACCGCTCTTCTCACAGACGAGGAGAAGGTGCGGGGCTGCGAGCTCGCGATGAAGGCGGGGGCCGGCTTCGTGAAGACCTCGACCGGGTTCTCCAAGGCTGGCGCAACGGTCGAGGACGTGACCCTCATGAGCCGCACGGTGGCGCCTAGGAAGCTGGGGGTGAAGGCCGCGGGTGGGGTCCGGACCTACGCCGACGTGGTTCGAATGATCCAGGCCGGCGCCACCCGGGTCGGGTCCAGCAGCAGCGTCACTATCATGGAAGAAGCCCTCGCGCTGGGCGCGCGGAAGGAGTAGCCAGATGGCGGAGCTGCGATGCTACGTCTTCCTTGACAGCCTGCAGCCCAAATTCGCCTCGTTCCTCGGCACGGTGGCTCAGGGGTTTCTGCCCACGCCGGGGCAGGCTTCGCTGTTCGTCGAGATCGCGCCGGGAATGGACATCATGCGCGTCACCGACGTGGCGCTAAAAGCGACCGACGTGCGGCCCGGGATGCTGATCATCGAGCGCCTGTACGGGATGCTCGAGATCCATGCCGACTCCCAGGCCGACGTGCGGCAGGCCGGGAGGGCGATCCTCGCGTCCCTCGACCTCAAGGAGGAGGACCGCATCAAGCCGCAGCTCGTGGCGAGCCAGGTGATTCGCAACATCTCCGCCGTACCACACGCAGCTCATCAACCGCAGCCGGCATGGCGACATGATCCTCCCAGGCGAGTCGCTGTACGTGCTCGAGGTCGCCCCGGCCGGGTACGCGGCGATTGCCGCCAACGAGGCGGAGAAGGCCGCGGATATCAACATCCTCGAAGTCCGGGCGTTCGGCAGCTTCGGGCGCGTGTACCTCGGCGGCGAGGAGAGAGACATCGAAGTGGGTTACCGCGCCGCCGAGCAGGCAATCGCGGACATTTCGGGACGGACGGCGAGGATCAGTGGAACTTGATGGCGCGCGCACCCCGGGTCACCCCCGGCAGAGGCGCAGAGAGAGAGGAGTGACATGACGGAAGCACTGGGCATGATCGAGACGAGGTCCTTCCCGGCCGCGGTGGAGGCCGCAGATGCGGCGGTCAAGGCGGCCAAGGTCGAGCTGGTGTCCTTCGAGAAGACCGGCGGCGGGTACGTGTCGGTCATCGTCAGGGGCGACGTGGCGGCGGTGAAGGCAGCCTGCGACGCGGGCCAGGTGGCTGCTGGGCGGGTCGGCGAGGTGGTTGCGGTCCACGTGATCGCGCGCCCGCACGTTAACGTCGACGCGGTCATGCCGCTGGGGCGGACGGCCCTGGCAAAGGCGGCCAAGAAGTAGCGGCTCCCCCCGGGTGACCCGGACGGCCGCCCGGGGGCACAGCCGGGAGAGGTTTGCTCATGCAGCTCGCCAAGGTAGTAGGGACCGTCGTCGCAAGCCAGAAGGAGACCAGCCTCGAGGGCATCAAGCTCCTGCTGGTGCGCCCCGTGGACGAGGAGGGCCGGGAGACCGGCGTGCACATGGTGGCGGCCGATGCCGTCGGGGCGGGTCCAGAGGAGATGGTGCTCATCGCTTCCGGAAGCTCGGCGCGGCAGACGCGCCTCACCGACAAGCGGCCGGTGGACGCGGTGATCATGGCGATCGTGGACAGCTGGAGCATCGGCGGCGCGACGAAGTACCAGAAGTGACGAGACACTAACCCATGCCACACCTGACCGACCAGGACGTCGAGGCCATCGCGCGCAGGATCGCCGCCGATCTGCAGCGCAGCGCACCCGCGGCCGGACCCCAGCCGATCCCCTCAACGGTGGTCCGGGACCTCGGAGTGTTCGCCACCGTGGACGAGGCGGTGCAGGCCGCGCGCGAGGCGCAGCCGATCTTCGTGGCTCTTCCCCTCGCGGTGCGCGCTAAGATCATCGAGAGCATCCGGCAGACGATGCTGGAGAACAACGAGGCGCTTGCACGGGCCGCGCACGAGGAAACTGGCCTCGGACGGGTCGAGGATAAGGTCGTGAAGAACCGCCTCGTTACCGAGAAGACACCGGGGCTCGAGGAACTCTACCCCCAGTCGGTCACGGGTGACCACGGGCTGACGCTGGTCGAGCCCGCGCCGTTCGGAGTGATCGGCGCCATCACGCCCTGCACCAACCCAACCTCGACCATCATCTGCAACGCCATCGGCATGGTCGCCGCCGGCAACACGGTGGTCTTCAACGCGCACCCATTGGCGAAGCGCTGCTCCGTCAATACGGTGGCGCTCCTCAACAAGGCGATCGTGGCGGCCGGTGGGCCCCGGAACGTGGTGACCTGCCTCGCGGAGCCCACCATCGAGACCGCCCAGCAGATCATGGGGCACCCCGCCGTGCGTTTGCTGGTGGTCACTGGTGGGGGGGCGGTGGTCAGGGCCGCAATGGCCTCCGGCAAGCGCGCAATCTGCGCGGGGCCGGGCAACCCACCGGTGGTGGTGGACGAGACGGCGAACATCGACAAGGCCGGCCGCGACATCGTGCTGGGCGCCTCCACCGACAACAACATCATCTGCACCGACGAGAAGGAGGTCATCTGCGTCGCCATGGTGGCCGACGGACTCGCCAAGGCCATGACACGTAGCGGCGCCGTGCTGATCGACCGCTCTCGCCTGCCCCAGCTCGAGAAAGCGATCTTCGCCAAGATGAACGGCCCCCGGCAGCACGCGGAGATCAACAAGGAGCTGATCGGCAAGAACGCCGACGTTATCCTCGCGAAGATCGGGATGAGCGTGCCGGCCTCGGTGCGCCTCGGCATCGTGGAGGTGGACGAGGACCATCCGCTGCTTTGGACCGAACAGATGATGCCGATCCTGCCGGTGTGCCGGGTGCCCAACGCGGACGCCGCCATCGACCTCGCGGTCAAGGTCGAGGGCGGGAACCGGCACACCGCAGTCATGCACTCCAAGAACCTCGACAACCTTTCCCGCATGGCCAAGGAGTGCGACTGCAGCATCTTCGTCAAGAACGGCCGCTCCCAGGCCGGCCTCGGGCTCGACGGCGAGGGGTACTGCTCGTTCACCATTGCGAGCCCAACCGGCGAGGGCATGACCGGCCCGAGGTCGTTCTCCCGCTTCCGGCGCTGTGTGCTGGTTGACCACTTCAGGATCACGTGATGAAAAAACACCCTGCCATCGCTGTTGTCGAGTTTAAGGACATCGCGGTTGGTATCGTCGCCACCGACGCGATGCTCAAGAAGTCGCCGATCGCCTTCCTGAAGTGCGGGACGATCAGCCGCGGCCGCTACCTGACGCTGATCGGGGGCACCACGGCGTCCGTGGAGGAGGCGGTCAACGAGGGGCTCTTCTGGGGTGGCCAGAACGTGCTCGACCACGTGCTCCTAGCCGACGTCCATCCCCAGGTCTACGACGCGATCCTCGGCCAGCGCAGGGCCATCGGCTCGGGATCCCTCGCCATCATCGAGACCGCCACGGTGTCCTCCAATGTGCGGGCGGCGGAGCTGGCCCTCAAGGGCACGCCCGTCGACCTCGTCGAGATCCGCCTCGCCGACACTGGGCTCTCGGGCAAGGGCGTCTCGATCTACCACGGGGAGCTGCACGACATCGAGGCGGCGGTGGACATCGCGGTGGGCTTCCTTGAGCGCACCGGCGTCGAGGTCGGCTTCAAGATCATCTCCGCCCCCCACGATGCGCTCACCAAGCAGGTGGACGCCTCGACATACTTCGGGTCGTCGCCCGTGCTCGAGCTGGACGGGGAGACGGAGGAGGAAGGCTGATGCTCCTGGGCAGGGTCATCGGCGTGGTGGTCCCCTGCGTCGTCGTCGAGGGGCTCAAGGGCACGCCAATGCTCTACCTGCAGCCGCTCGACAAGGCCGGGAAAGCCAGGGGGCGCACGATCGTCGCCGCCGACGCGACGCGCATGGCCGGGCCCGGTGAGCTGGTCTACTACGAGGGCGGCCGCGAGGCGGCGCTCGCCCTCGACCCCTGGTTCGTCCCGGTGGACCACGCGATCGTCGGCATCGTCGACGACCTTCACCTTCCTGAAAGCGGTGTCGAGGCATGATCCTCGGGCGAGTGATCGGCGAGATCCACTCGACGATCAACCACCCCTTCTACGACTCCAAGAAGCTGCTGGTGGTGGAGAAGACCGACCCGGCAGGCAAGCCGACCGGCGACTACGTGATCGCCGTGGACGTTGTGGATGCCGGCGTCGGCGAGCAGGTCCTGGTCCTCGACGAGGGCAACGGGGCGCGTCAGGTGTTCAACTCCACGGACGCGCCGGTACGATCGGTAGTGGTCGGGATCATCGACGAGATTCAGCTCGAGGTTCAGTAGGCTAGACCGTTCCGCCGGTCAACATTCCTCCCTCGTCCCTTCGAGCTAGGCCAAGAGCACCCACCCCTGTCCCCAACGGCGATGGTGGTAGATTGCTCTCGGATGGAGAGTGCGACGCAGGCTGAACGTGGGCCGGGGGTTGCGGCGGCCAGCCGGGGAGGAGAGCGACAACGCTCTCGGTCTGACGGGTGGCGAGAGCCCGGCAAGCCCCACGTGGTTATCGTCGGCGGGGGCTTTGCCGGCCTGTACGCCGCGCGGACGCTGAAGAACGCCCCCCTGCAGATCACCGTAGTTGACCGTCGAAACCACCACGTCTTCCAGCCGCTCCTCTACCAGGTTGCGACCGCGGCGCTCTCACCGGGGGACATCGCCCACCCCATCCGCGCGGTGCTCGCCCGCCAGAGGAACACGCGGGTGTGGATGGCGGAGGTCGTTGCGGTCGACCTGGAGGGCCGCAGGGTTGTGCTCTCCGATGGCGAGCTTCCCTACGACTACCTGATTCTCGCCACAGGTGTGAGGCATGCCTACTTCGGGCACGACGAGTGGGAGAGGGTGGCGCCGGGCCTGAAGACCCTGGAGGACGCCCTCGAGATCCGCCGGCGCATTATGTCCGCCTTCGAGCGCGCCGAGCGCGAGGCCGACGAGGCGCGCCGGTTTGAGCTTATGACGTTCGTGGTTGTAGGCGGGGGGCCCACCGGCGTGGAGCTCGCCGGCGCGATCAGTGAGATCGCGTGCCAGGTGATGGGGCGGGACTTCCGAAACATCGACCCGTGTGAGGCGCGGGTGCTCCTCGTCGAGGCCGGCCCGCGGATCCTCCCCGCCTTCCCCGAGGATCTCTCCCTCAAGGCCGAGAGGTCGCTCGCACGGCTGGGCGCGGAGGTCTGGACGGGCTCGCCGGTGACCTCGATCGAGCGAGGCCTGGTGGTGGCCAGCGGGCGGGAGATCAGGGCCGCAAGCGTCTTCTGGGCGGCCGGCATCACGGCCTCCCCTCTGGCCCGTACGCTAGGGGTCGAGCTGGACCGGGCGGGGCGCGTGCCGGTGCGGTCCGACCTCACGGTTCCGGGCCACCCGGAGGTCTTCGTGGTGGGCGACCTGGCGGCCTTTCTCGATCGGAACGGCAAGCAACTCCCCGGTCTCGCGCCGGTCGCCATCCAGCAGGGACGGCACGCGGCGCGCAACGTCGTGCGGGCGCTGAAGCGCAGACCCCACGAGTCCTTCCTCTACGCGGACCGGGGGATGCTGGCCACGATCGGGCGGGCGGCCGCGGTGGCCGACCTGGGGAGAGTCAGGTTCTCGGGCTACGTCGCCTGGGTCACCTGGCTCTTCGTCCACATCTTCTGGTTGATCGGGTTCCGCAACCGCTTCATCGTCCTCTTCGAGTGGGCATGGGCGTACGTCACCTACCAGCGGGCGGTCCGCCTGATCACGGGGGACCCTGGGGCCGACTAGCGTTGCCGGAGGCCAGGGCCAGGCTCCGACTCGCTCTCCGAGAGCACCGCACGCAGGAACGCCGCTGCCTGGTCGTGGATGCCCGGCGCCTCGCTCTCCCTTGGCCCGGCCACATTCAGGACTCGAATTTCGTGTTCAACGAGGAAGGCTCGCACGTCGGCGACATCCGCCCGACCGTGCAGGTCCACAACCAGGGCCGGTTTGCCGGCGCGACGCGCAAGCGACACCGTGAGCGCGGTACCCCCCCGCGGCCGGCCCCGCGTGATGACCAGCGTGCCGTCGGAGTCGCGAACGTTCCAGGCGGTGCGCTCGGGGTAGGCGGCCGAGGGCGTCTCCCGCAGCGGATAGCTCTCCGGAATGGGGCCGTCCTCGGCGCGCCGCCCGCGCGGGCACCACCCCCCGCACGGGATGGCCAGCTCCCGGGCGACGTCCAGCGCCGCCCGGTCCACCCCGGTCTGTCCGCCGGAGATCAACCGCACCGCGGCCCCCTGCGAGCCCCCAACCCTCACAGCGGGAGCAGCGCCTCACCCGCGGGAAGCAGCGCCAGGCAAACGGCGAGGATGGCGTAGAGGGCGAGGAGCTGCACTCCCTCCAGCCAATTGGTCTCGCCGTTGAGGGTCACGAGGCCCGCGAGCCCCACCGCAGCCGCCACCGCGACCACCTCCACGAGCGAGAACACCAGGGTCATGGGATGGCCCAACGGCAGCGAGAGCAGCACCAGAACCGGTGTGACGAACAGCGCGACCTGGAGCGACGACGCCAGGCAGACCGAAATCGCGGCATCCATGTGGTTGCGCCACGCGAGGACCACCGCCGCCGCGTGCTCGGCAGCGTTTCCGAGCACCGCCACGACGACCACACCCATGAAGACCGGACCGAGGCCGAGGGCACCGCCCGCCTCCTCCACGCTCCCAACCAGCACCTCCGAGAGCAGCGCGGTCACGGCCCCGGCAGCCGCAAGATTTCCGAGGGCCCGTCGCGTGCTCCACCGCGCCACTTCACCCTCGTGACCCCCGCCGAGGAGGTGACGGTGGGTCCTGAGCGAGAACACCAGCGCCGCCGCGTAGACCACGAGAAGCACGACCGCGACCGCCAGGGAGAGCGGCTGCGCGAGCGCTTCCCGGTGCGAGAGCTTGGCAAGGTGGAAGAAAACCGCCGGGAAGAGGAGGGCAAACACCGCCAGAGCGAGCGAACCGAGCTGGCTCTCCGCCGCCAGCGCCGAGAACTTCTGGACTTTGAACCGCAGCCCGCCCGCAAAGGCGGCCGCCCCCAGCACGAGCAGCAGGTTGCCGATGATCGAGCCGGAGATCGAGGCCTGGACCACCTCGACGAGCCCCCGGCGCAGCGCCAGGACCGCGATGATCAGCTCGGCCGCGTTTCCGCAGGTGGCGTTCACAAGCCCGGCGGCAACCGGCCCCAACCTGGCCGAGAGCTGCTCGGTGGCCTGTCCGAGCAGGGCGGCCACCGGGAGCAGGGCGAGGCCTGCCAACGCAAACCTCACGAGCGCTGGGGCGTGCAGGAGGCCGGCCGCCACGGCTGCCGGCACGGCCAGCCACGGGAGGAGCTTCAGCACTCGGCGGGCCATCGGCTTCCCTCCGGGCGGCGCCCCTGCCGGGGTCCGCCGCACCACGGGACTTTTTGAGAACCGCATGCTAGCAGGAAACCTCCGCCGCCTTGCTGCGTACCTCAAGCGTGAGCGAGCTCGGCGCCAGCTTCTCGTTCCCTTTTCGGCACCCCGCCTGGCTCGGGCGGGTGCTCATAGGGGCTGCCCTCGAAGTGATGCCCGTCGTGCTGGTGCTCCCAATAGTCCTCGCCGCGTTGAGGCTGCGGCACCACTTCCCCTGGCAGACCTTTGCGGTGCTTCCCCTCGCAGTCCTTGTGGGGCTCGTCTGTCGGTTCCTGGTGCTCGGCTATCTCCGCCGCACGGCGAAGGGTGTGCTGGACGGGACCGCGGACGGCTTGCCCGCCTGGGACCGCACGGCTGACGACATCGTCGAGGGGCTCAAGCTCTGGCTGGTGTCTGTGGCCTTGTTCCTGCCCGCGATCGGCGTCACCGCAGGGCTGACGCTGCTGGTCATGGCCCTCAGCTCTCCGATGTTCGCCTGGCTGCCGATCGTCATGCTGGGACCGCCGGCGCTGCTGATCACCCTCATCTATCTGCCGGCCGGTCTGCTTGCCACCGTGGCCGAAGGGGACGCCTTCGCCGCCTTCGACTTCGAACGCGTCGCGGAGACCATCGGGCGGGCGTTCGGTCCATACGCGGTCGCATTCCTGGTGGCGATCGCGGCCGAGATCATCGCCCAGTTTGGCCTGCTGATCTGCTGCGTCGGGATCTTCGCCACGCGCTTTGCGGCGCACTGCGTGGGCGTACACGTCTTCGCCATGGCCTACCGCCAGGGGATGCCCGCCTCCCCGCCGCCACAGGAGCCGCCGGTGGGGTTGGGGATCTGACCGAGGGGGGCATCCCTCGAATCGCTACCCGTCACGCGCCGGCGCCGCGAACCTCCCGTAGAGCGCCAGCCCCAGGACCGCCAGCGCACCCATCAGCATCACACCGCCGAAGAAGGGAAAGAACTGCGGCGCCACGTGCGCGGCCACGCGGTCGGTCACGAAGCGCTGGTAAAGAAGACCGGCCCACGGCGGCGCGTAGAGGTTGGCGAGGAAGATCGAGAAGAACGAGTAGCCGAGGTAGACCGCGACCTGGTCCGGTGGGGCGATTGTCCCGCAATACTCGAAGAAGCAGGCCGAGCAGATCATCTCACCGACCGACCACACGAAGATCCCGAGCGCCACGACGGCGGCAGCGGGCGAGAGTGTGGGGGCGACCCACGCGAGTGTGCTCACCGCCGTCCCGACCAGCATCGCCGTGAGCGTTCCCAACCTCCGGGTCGCAGCGGAGATCGGCGCCTGCAGGAGCACGATGAGCAGCGCGTCGAGCGAAATGAACACCTCCGGGTTGAGCCAGTGGCCTGCCCATCGCGTCAGCGGAACGATCCGGTCGATCGCCGCCTCGACCGCGAGGAGATCGGTGAAGCTCTGCAGGTACAGCGGCATGAAGGCGAAGAGCACCTCGATCATGCCCCAGAAGCCGGAGAAGAGGACCAGCAGCAGCACGAAGCGCCAGTTGCCAAGCACGAGCAACATGTCCGCGAGCACGCGACCGAGGCTCTTGCCCGCGCGTCGCTCCTCCGGCGCCACCGGCTCCCGGAAGGCGATGAGCGCCTGTACGAACATGAGGGCGCACGCAGCCGCCGACACCCAGAACACGTAGCGGAACTCGGTGCGGTTGCGCACCTGGGCCGCGATCACCGGGCCGATCAGCCCTCCCGCGTTGACCATCATTTAATAGAGGCCGAACCCCACCGGGCGCGTGCTGCCCTCTTCGGTCGTGCGGGTGACGGTACCGGAAACCGTCGGCTTGACGATCGAGCGACCCACCGCTATCAGGCCCAGTGCGACACAGATGAGAGGGAAGCTGCGCGTCGAACCGAGCAGGGCGTAGCCGCCGGCGAGCGTGGCAAAAGCCATGACGAGGGCGGGCCTGTAGCCGAAGCGGTCGGCGAGCGCCCCGGCGATGAGCGGCAGGAGGTAGAGCGCGGCGGTCGAGATCCCGTACACGACGCCGTAGACGTCGGGGCGTATGCCGATGTGCTGCACCAGGTAGATGCCCAGCACCAGCACCATGCCGTAGTAGGCAAGCCTCTCGAACAGCTCCATGACCACCGCGGAGTACAGCGTGCCCGGTAGCTGACGGAACACTCGTGTCTTCATCGGGTGACCCCCTCGTGCAGGAGCGAGCCTCACCGAGGCCACGCCGCACCTCTGTGGGGCAGTCTAGAACAGTAACGGCTTGTGGCTTGCGGCCTCGGGCTTGAGGAGAAACCCCTCTTTCCCCATGCCTCGAGCCTCAAGCCGCAAGCCTATTCACCGTTGGCGGCGCGGACCGCAGCGTCCAGCACGATCCTGCCGACCGCCTCCATGTTCTTGGGCGCGATCCACCAGATCGAATCGTCGGGCGTGTGCGTGCCGTGGTGGGACTCGCTGGCCCCGAAGAGGCTCACCGCGGGGATTCCTGCCGCCTGAAACGGCCCATGGTCGGAGCGCGCCTCGCCCTCCGACCGGCCGGCGATGAGCTTGACGCCGACCTCCAGCCGGTCGCGCGCCCGCTCCAGCAGCCTGAACAGCTCGGGGAAGTTCTTGCCGCCGGCCACCCAGGCGCCGCTGCCCACACCCTCCATGTCGAGGTTGAAGACGCCGACGCAGCGTTTCAGGCTCGCGGGCGGGTGCTCGACGAAGAACGTGGAGCCCAGCAGCCCCTCCTCCTCGCCGCCAAAGAAGACCAACACCAGCGAGCGCTGCGGGCGAGGCCGAAGGCGTGCGACGGCCCGGGCAATCTCCAGAACCGTTGCGGAGCCCGAGGCGTTGTCGTCGGCGCCTGGCAGCAGCACCGGCCAGCTTCCGCAGTGGTCCAGGTGCGCGCCTATGACCACGTACTCGCCCGCCAGCTTCGGGTCGCGCCCGGGAAGCACCGCGACCACGTTGGCGCCCTCGCTCTCGTACGGCCGCTTGGCCTTCACAGCCAGGTGCACCTTGCGGCCGGTGGCGAAGCTCGCCACCCCGCCCTTCTCCAGCACCGTGTGGAGATGCTCGAGCGTGAGCTTCGAGGAGGCCAGGATGGTGTTGCCCATCTCCTCGCTGATGTCGGCCATCGGCAGGTCGGGGATCGAGGTGCCGTTGGGGTTGGCGCCCGCGGACTCCGCGAAAAGGTAGCCGACGGCGCCGTGCGCCCTGGCGTTGGCCGTGCGCGCCCGGTGCGAGTTGTGCGCGTGCCAGTCCCGACCGTCCTTGGGTGCGCCGCGCACCGTCATCACAACCTTGCCTTTGACGTCGAGTCCGGCGTAGTCGTCGCGCCCCATCTCGGGGGCGGTGATGCCCAGCCCCACGAACACAACCTCTGCCGTGACGTCACCAGAGCCCGAGTAGAGCAGAGGGAGGAACTCCTTGAAGTACCCGAGGCGCCTTGGCTCGCCGTTCTCATCCGCCGGGAGCAGCTCCATCGTTGCGCTCTCGACGCCGGTCACGGTGACAGGGAACCTCTGCAGGTAGTCCGGGTGCTCCGGCAGCGCCCGAAGCCCTGCAGCCTTGAGCTCAGCAGCCATCCACCTTGCCGCCGCCGCGTACCCTGGCGTTCCCGTGAGGCGGCCGGCGAACTCGGCTCCGGCGAGCCGCTCTACCGTGGCGTACGCGCCTGTGGCGGTTACAAGAGACACGGCTGTCTCCAGCGGAACTGGCCTCGCTGCCCACGCTCCCGTCGCGCACGCCGTCGCCAACGCACAGAGCAGCAGCCTTCCTGGTCTCACGATCCCCCCTCCGGCGCGTCACGCGCCTCTTTCCGCAACGGCTAGCCGCTGGCAGCAGACCTGCCGACCAGCTCGCGCCACCACGGCGGAAGCGCGGCGAATTGCAGCGTGCTCTGGCTGGCGGCCGTCAAGTCCCGCACCGACACCAATCCGGCGCGAAGCTCGTCGTCGCCGAGCATCGCCACCACCCGGAACCCCTCCCGGTCCGCGCGCTTGAGGGCGGCCTTGAGCGACCGGCCCGAAACCTCGATCTCCACCGGCACCCCCTCACGCACCCAATCCCGGGCAAGCTCCAGCACCCGCTCCTGAGCCGCGTCGCCGATCGGCACGAGGTACAGCCTTGGCTGCGAGAGCACGGCCTCGCGAAAGCTTGCGGGCAGCACCTCGATGAGACGGTCTTCGCCAATCGCGAACCCCACACCGGGGATGGCGGGCCCGCCGAGGTCGGCGATCAGGCGGTCGTAGCGCCCGCCGCCGCACAGTACCGTGTTGGCCCCGAGCTTTGGCGAGATCACCTCGAAGACAGTGCGCAGGTAGTAGTCGAGACCGCGCACCAGGCGGTGGTTGCGCACGTACGGGATGCCGAGCCGATCCAGATGGGCCTCGACCTGAGCCACGTGCCGGCGCGACGCCTCCCCCGCCACATCGTCCACCGCCGGTACGTCCGCGGCCACGACCTGGCACGACGGGACCTTGCAGTCCAGGATGCGGAGGGGGTTTTCGTCCAGACGGCGCTGGCAGTCCGAGCACAGCTCTGCACGGCGCGGCGCGAGGGCGGTCCGAATCGCCTCCTGGTAGCGCAGGCGGTCCTCAGGGTCGCCGAGGTTGTTGAGGTGGATCACCAGATCGGAAAAGCCCAGCCGCAGGAAGAACTCGTGCATCGCCGCCAGCACCTCGGCGTCGGCGAGCGGGGTGTCCGCCCCGATGAGCTCCAGGCCGATCTGGGAGAACTGCCGGTACCTCCCGTGCTGCATCCGCTCGTAGCGGAACATGGGCCCCAGGTAGTAGAGGCGCAGCGGGTGGCTGCGGTCGGAGAGGCCGTTCTCGATCCAGGCACGGGCCACCCCGGCGGTCCCCTCGGGCCGCAGCGTGAGCGAGCGTCCTTTGCGGTCCGGGAACGTGTACATCTCCTTGTGGACGATGTCGGTCGTCTCGCCCACCGAGCGCACGAAAAGCTCGGTGGCCTCGAAAACCGGGGTGCGGGCCTCGTCGGCGCCGAAGCCGCCAAAGACCTCGCGGGCGACGTTCTCGACCGCCTGCCAGAGGCGGGTCTCGGGCGGCAGCAGGTCGCGGGTGCCCCGCGGGCGTTGGATCACGCCAGTCTCGCCCAGTCCGCGGCGTCGTCGAACTCCCGCTCGTCGTCGGAGGCCAGATAGCGTCCCTTGAGTTCCAGGTAGCTGCGTACACCGCGGCGCATGTGCTCGAGCTCGTCCGTGAGCGCCTCGCGGCGCACCTTGGCCGGTACCCCGGCCACCAGCGTGCGCGGCGGCACCACCATTCCCGGCGGTACCAGCGCCCCCGCCGCCACCACCGCCTCCTCGCCGATCACCGCCCCGTTGAGCACGGTGGCGTGCATCCCCACCAGCGCACCCCTCTCCACGCGGCAGCCGTGCAGGATCGCGGAGTGCCCGACGGTGACGTCCTCGGCCACCAGGGTTGGGAAGTCCGGTTCGTCGACGTGGATCACCACCTTGTCCTGGACGTTTGTGCGAGGGCCGATCCGGATGGGGTTGAGGTCGCCGCGGAGCACTGCACCGTACCAGATGCTCACGTCGTCGGCGAGCTCCACATCCCCCACCACCACGGCGGTCGAGGCCACGAACACCCGTTGGCCGCAGCGGGGAGATTTGCCGGCAAAGGGTCGGAACTTCACCGCCGTCGCCTCCAGTAAAGCGGGTCACGCTAACACACACAGCCGTCAGGGGCAACGAGCCAGCGTGTAGGGCGGCGGGCGTTCCCCTGTGGAAGTCGATGGAAACCCGAGTCGGCCAAGTGGAACCATTTCTGCAGAATACGTAAAAGTCCTTATTCTGCAGTATCTTATACCGACGCACTCGCCGCAGTGCATGATGCATAACCCGTTGAGATGGGGGGGCTTTGCAGTCGCTTCGGGCGCTTTTCCGCAGAGTTATCCGCAAAAACTGCGGAAACTTCAGGCCCTTCTCACGCCCCACTCGGAAGGCACCTGCCACGCCCCTTGGCGCAGCAGTCGCGGCTGCTCGCCGGTGAGGTCTACGACGGTCGAGGGGAGGCCACCAGGTGCGTCCCCACCGTCAAGGAGCAGTGCCAGGCCAGCGCCCAGCAGCCTGGCGACGTCCCTGGGGCGCGAAAGGGGCGGGCCGCCGCTGCGGTTCGCAGAGGTGGCCGTCAGCGGCCCCACAGAGGCAAGGAGCGCCCGCAGCAAGGGGTGGGCCGGGACCCGCACCGCCATGTTTCCTCCCCCGGCGAGCCCGGTCCTGGACGGGAGCACCACGGTAAAAGGAGCGGGCCAGACTGCTTGCAAACGCCCCCGCCACGCCTCGGGAAACACCACCAGCGGGCCGAGCTGCTCGACCGAGGCCGCCACCACCGGCAGGGCCTTCTCCGCGGGCCTCCCCTTGAGGGTGAAGACCCGGGCTACCGCCACGGGGTCGTCAGGGGGGACGGCGAGCCCGTAGAACGTCTCGGTGGGCAGGGCGACCACGCCGTGGCCCTGCCGGGCCTTCAACACGGCCTCGAGGGCGGCAGAGAGGTCGCGCTCGTTGGCAAACGGCAGGCGCAGCATCAGGTCATTCTGAGAAGCTCGCGCGCGTGCTGGCGAGCGGCAGGGGTCGGGGCGCCGCCCCCGAGCATGCGGACGAGCTCCTCCACCCGCGCCTCCTCGGCGACCCGCTCCACCCGCGTGACCGTCCGGCCCCGGGCGCTCTCCTTGCGCACCACGTAGTGGGTGGAGGCCCGCCCAGCCACCTGCGGCAGATGGGTGACAACCAGGACCTGGTCGCGCGAGCCCAGCCCGGCCAGTAGTTCGCCCAGTTCGTCGGCGACGTTGCCGCCGATCCCCGCGTCCACCTCGTCGAAGAGGAGCGTCAGCGCTCCCCGGTGACGCAGCGAGTCGCGGAGGACGGTCCGCATCGCCAGGTGGATGCGCGACAGCTCCCCGCCGGAGGCGATGCGTGCCATCGAGCGCACCTCCTCGCCGGGGTTGGTGGAGAGCTCGAACTCGCCGGCGTCGATCCCGTCGTCGGCCGGCTCCACGCGCATGCCGTCCACCTCCAGGGGACCCTCGGGTGAGGTCCGCCGCGCAAGCGCAAGCCGCAGGCGCGCCCGTGGGATGCCGAGACCCTTGAGCACCTCGACCACGCGGCCGGAGAAACTCTCCGCGGCTGTCGCGCGACGTGCCGAGAGTGCCTTTGCCAACTCGAGGTAGCGGTCGGCCAGCACCCGCTGCTCCTCCTCGAGGCGAACGATGTCGTCCTCGACCCCCTCCAGTTGCTCTCGCTCGGCCTGCAGCTGCGCACGGTGTTCCAGGACCGCCGCAAGTGAGCCGCCGTACTTGCGGGCCAGGCGCTCGAGCAGCGCCAGGCGCCCCTCGATCGTCTCCAGGCGCTGTGGGTCGGGACGCACCCGGTCCGAGAGCCCGACGAGGACCCGCTCGGCCTCCTCGGCCAGCACGCGAGCTTGCTCGAGATCGCCTGCGGTCTCACCCACTCCGATACCGAGTCCCTGGAGCTCACGAACCGCCCTCGCCGCCCGTGCGAGCGCGACCGTTCCCCCCTCGCCGCCGAGGGCGCCGCGAGCCAGGGCGACCAGCTCTCCGATGCGCTCCGCGTGCTGCAGGAAGGCGCGCTCCTCCCGCAGGTGCTCCTCCTCTGTGATTTCCAGCTTCGCGTCGTCGATCTCCCTGGCCTGGAACGCGATGACGTCCAGGCGGTCGCGCCGGGTGGCGAGAGAGCCTCGCTGCGCATCCAATCGCTCGCTCAAACCCTGCCAGGCTTCGAACGCCTCGCCGACCCCCCCGCACTCGCCGATCAAGCCACCGGCGGTGTCCACCAGCGCGATGTGGGTGGAGGGGTCGGTCAGGCCGCGTTGCTCGTGCTGGCCGTGAATCGCAAGCAGGTAGGGAGCCAGGCGCTGCAAGGCCCCCACCGTCACCGTCACGTCGTTGATCCAGGCGCGCGAACGGCCGGCGGCCGAGACCTCGCGCCGCAGCACGAGCTCGTCGCCCCCGTCGACTCCGAGCTCGGAGAGCAGCTCCTTCGCGGGCTCGTCGGGAGGGCCCGCGAAGCACCCCTCCACCAGCAGCCGGTCCCGGCCGCCCCGCACCTGATCCGCGTCGGCACGTTCCCCGGCCAGGAGCTGGAGCGACTGCACGAGCAGCGATTTCCCTGCACCGGTCTCACCGGTCAGGACGATAAAGCCCGCCGGGAACTCCAGCCGGACCTTCTCGATGATTCCGAGGTCGCGGACCTCCAGCTCACGCAGCATGACGGGGAGATGCTAGACGGCGCCGCCCGGCTTTGCAACGAGGTCGCCGGCCACCGCGAGGCAGAGACGCTCCGGGTCGATGTGGCGCCGGATCGCCTCGACCACCTCCTCCCGTCGTGTCGCCAGGACCTTCTCGGGGATGTGGTCGAGCTCCGCCACGGGCAGGTCGTGCCTGACGAGCCGCACCAGCTCCCGCCCCATCCCCATCGGGGTGGCCAGGGAGACCCGGTAGGAGCCCGCCATCGCCGCCCGCTCGTCGGCAAGCTCGGACTCGCTCGGGCCCTCCGCCACGAAGCGCGCGAGCTCCTCGCGGACCGCCGCTACGGCCCGTTCCAGGTTCGGTGGCGCCACCGAGAACGTGACCGCCCACGGGCCGTCCAGAAGCGATGCCCCGAAGAACCGTGAGATCACGCCGTAGGTGAGCCCCTCCCTGTCACGCAGGCGCACCCCGAGACGCGACGAGAGCGTCGAGTGGCCGAGCACCGAGTTGCCCAGTGAGGCGGCCAGGAAGTCGCTGTCGGCGCGCCGCAGCCCGCCCGGGTGGCCGATCACCACGTCCAGGTTTGGCTTGTCGGGCATGCTCTCGCGAGCCTCGCCCGGGGAAACGTCGCGTGGCCCGCGCCGCGCGACGGGTGGCGCCTCACGGCACCCGCCCTGCGCACGCCCGAAAAGCTTCCCCAGGCGTTCCTCGACCTCGCCGGCCTCGAAATCCCCGACCAGGGTCAGGACCAGCGAGGCCGGGCCGTAGAGCCTGCCGTGCAGCGCCACCAACTGCTCCCGTGTGAGCCGCTCGAGACCCGCCCGGCGCTCCTCGACAGGACGCCGGTAGTGCGGATGCCCGGGCGGAAAGGTGAGGCGCGCGAACGCTTCGAACGCGCGGTGGAACGTGTCCTCCTGGGCCTGGGCAAGCTCACCGAGGCGCAGGGTGCGCAGCTTCTCAAGCTCGTCCGCGGGAAAGCCCGGCGTGAGCATCATCTCCGCAAGGAGCTCGAGGACCAGGGGCAGGTGGCGCGCGAGGCAGCGGCCAGAGCAGAAGATCTCCAGGGGGTTGAAGCCATCCGCGGAGACGTCGAGCTCGATTCCGCGGTCCTCCAAGAGACGCGCGATCTCGAGGCGCGTGTGCGTGGAGGTGCCGCGCTCGAGCATGTCGGGGACCAGCGAGGCCCCGCTCCACTCCTCGGTCCCTACCAGCCCGTGCCCGGCCAGCAGGGAGCCGTGGAGGTGCACGGTCGTGTTGCTGTGGCGGGGCAGCAGCAGGATGCGGCCCCCTCCGGGCAGAGCCGCCTCCTTGACGAGGGGGGCCAGCTCCGCGCGGTAGTGGCACGGTCCGGGGCGCACGCCCTGCGGCCCGGGGCGTGGCACCACGCCCGCCCCACCGTGCGCATCCTTCGGGATGAAGTACCCCACGGAGACCGAGTCCTCGACGAAGGTCTCGCCCGCGACCCGGAGCACGTCGCCGCGCCCCACCGCCCGGATGCGGTCCGGGTAGTCGAGGTAAAAGCGCCAGTCCACCGAGGAGATCGCCTCGGCAAGCCCCGCCGCTACCTGGGCCGGGGAGTCGCGGTGGTACGCCGTCTGCGCTTCCACCTGGGCCTTGGCCCGCTCCAGCTCGGCTTTCGAGAGCCCCTTGCGGACGACCGAGGCCAGCTCCCTGCGGATGATCCTCTCGACCTTTTCGTGCGGCGTGGGCGGGTTGAGCGTCGCGAACACCTGGAACAGGCCGGGGTCGCGGAGTTGCCACGCTACCGCCTGCACGTCCAGGCACATGCCGGTCTCCACCAGCCGCTGGTAGAGGCGAGAGGTCACACCGCCGCCGAGGGCGTCCGCCAGCACGGCGAGGGCATGGGTGTCGGGATGGGCCGCCTCGGGCGCCCGCCAGGAGACCGCCACCCAGCCGACCTCCCCGGCGCGGCGCACGACGAAGCGACGTTCCCCCTCCTGGCGCGGTTCCCGCGTCACCACGGGAGGGACAGCCCGCGGTGCCCGCGGGAGTGGGCCGAAGTGCTTTGCCGTCAAGTCCAGCGCCTCGGCCCGGTCAAACGAACCGACGAGCACCAGCGAGGCGTTGTCCGGGTAGTAGAAGGTGTCGTAGAACGCCCGCAGCCGGTCGATCGAGCTGTTCTCGATGTCGCTCCGCCACCCGATCGTCGGGTGATGGTACGGGTGCTCGCGGAAAGCGGTCGCGAACGACTCCTTGAGCAGCGCGTCGAAAGGTTCGTTCTCGCCGCGCTCGAACTCGTTGCGCACCACGGTCATTTCGGTCGCCAGGTCCGCCTCCCGCAGGAGCGCGTTCCGCATGCGGTCCGCCTCCAGCTCCAGGGCTAGCTCCAGGTGCTCCGGCGGCAGGGTCTCGTAGTAGTTCGTGCGGTCGAACCAGGTGGTGGCGTTGAAGTGGGCACCGACGCGCTCGAGGACACGCGCGATCGGCCGCCCGTCGGACGGGTTGAACCGGCGGGAGCCCTTGAACATCAGATGCTCGAGTAGGTGGGTCGAGCCGGTATGGCCGACCGCCTCGTTTCTCGAGCCAACGTGGTAAATCACGCACGCCGCCACCACCGGCACGCTGGGGTCGGGCAGGAGCAACACCCGCAGCCCGTTGCCCTCTAGCACCAGCTCCTCCACCCCGCGCTCCTGCGCAACCGCCCGGAAGCTCTCGTTCATGCACCCCCCAGGGCCGCTATGATAGCGGTCATGATCGACCTGCGCTCGGATACCGTGACTCGCCCGACCCCCGCCATGCGGCGCGCGATGGCGGAGGCCGAGGTCGGCGACGACGTCTACCGCGAGGATCCCACGGCCCTCCGCCTCGAGGAACTGGCTGCCGGGATGCTGGGCTTTCCGGCCGCACTCTTCGTCCCCACGGGCACGATGGGAAATCAGTTGGCCGTGCACCTTCAGACCCGCCCCGGCAGCGAGGTCATCATCGAGGCCCGCGGCCACATCTTCAACTTCGAGATGGGTGCCATGGCGGTGTGGTCGGGCGCGCTCCCGCGACCGATCGTCACCGAGAACGGCTTGCTGGAGCCGGCCCAGGTCGAGGCGGCGATCGCCCCCAGGGTCTACTACCGGACCCCGACACGCCTTTTGGCCCTGGAGAACACCCACAACCTCTGGTCCGGGCTGCCGATGGAAGCCGCGCGCACCCGGGCCCTGGCGGCGGTCGCCCACGACCATGGCCTGCCGGTGCACCTCGACGGCGCCCGCATCTTCAACGCCGCCGCGGCCCTCGGAACAACTGCCGCCGAGCTCGCAACCGGCTGCGATACGGTCATGTTCTGCCTCTCCAAGGGGCTTGCTGCGCCGGTGGGCTCGATGCTGCTCGGAAGCCGCGACCTGATCGAGGAGGCGGTGCGGGTGCGCAAGCTGTTCGGGGGCGGGATGCGACAGGTCGGCGTCCTCGCGGCTGCTGGGATCGTGGCGCTCACCGAGATGGTCGACAGGCTCGGCGAGGACCACGCCCGCGCCAGGCGCCTGGCCGAGGGCCTCGCCGCGCTGCCCGCGGTCGAGATCGAACCGGCGCGCGTCTTCACCAACATCCTGGTGTTCGGCCTGCGCCCGGAGAAGGTCCCGGGGGACGGCGCCGTGGAGCCGTCGCAGCGGTTCGTCTCCGGCATGAGGGAGCGTCGGGTGCTGCTCGGCGCTTTCGGTGCGACGGACGTGCGCATGGTGACGCACTACGAGATCACCGACGCCGACGTCGAAACGACCCTGCGCGCCGCCCGTGCTGTCCTCGCATAGCCGTGGTTTGGGGCCTGTGGCTTGAGGCTCGGGAACGGCCGTTCCTCAAGCCTCAATCCGTGAAGGGCGGGTGGGTGGCGACCCTCTAGCCTGTTCTTATGCGGCGTCCTCCCCGGCCCGCGGGCGGTCCTTGGCGGCCTTGACCAGCGCGTAGGCGGCGAGCGCCACACAGACGACAAACACCACCAGGAACAACGCCAGCGCGCCCCACTGGGTCGCCACCGTGAGCTGCTCGCTCGCCCGCGCCGGGGCGAGGTAGATCGTGCGAAGCTGGTGCCGCGTCAGCACCATGAAGACCACGGTCGCGAGGATCAACTCCGCCACCCGACGCACCTTGGTGGGGGTGGCGAGCGGGTCGGCGATCTGCGCGAGCACCACGAGCAGAAGCACCCCGGCGAGGATCCCGAGGGTCAGCGGGCCCATCGTGGCCGGGCCACCGCGCATGAACGCCTTCAGCACGTCCTCGGGCAGCGCGAGCAGCAGCCAGAAGCCGTCTACCAGCTGTATCAGGGTCGCCACGAGCGCTGCCCGCACCCCGAAGCGGGCCATGCCGGAGAGCGCCTCCGTGGCGCCGCCCTTTGTCGCCCTGCGCACCGCCACCCACGCCAGCAGCGCCCCCGCCATCGCCACCGCCGCCAGCACGAAGTGCAGGAAGCGCGGCACGAACGTCGGATCGGAGAGCGCCACCCAAACCTGGTCGGCCACCCTCTCCCACCGCCCGGGCTGCAGGTGGAGCAGGTTGATCACGACCTGGATCGCCGCGATCGCGACGAAGCAGGCCGCCTCGACGATCAGCACCGCTCCCGCGCCCTTGCCGCGCCGCAGCCGGAACTTGGCCACGTAGTTCAGGTAGTAGCCGACCATCAGCAGGCCCAGCATCCCGAGCCACGCCCAGGCGACCAGGATCGTCGCGGTGTAGAAGAAGCGTCCCAGCAGCACCTGCATGAACAGCAGTGGGGCGATGCCGAAGGTGATGGCGAAGGAGATCGCCCACGTGTTGACCCCAACGAGCAGCGTCCGAATCTCCCGCCTTCCCGCGCCGGCGAGGCCCGCCAGCGCCGCCAGAAGCGAGCCGCCGAGCACCGTGTTGACAAACAGCAGGTGGATGAGGAACGTCAGCACCCAGAGCACGTGGAAGAGCCAGGGCGGCCCCGGCAGCGGGGCGGGGTCCAGGGCAGGGATCAGGTTACTTGGCATGGCTTGCCTCCGCGACGTTCGAGGGCTTCAGGCTCAAGAGGTAGCTCGCCAGGGCATCGACCTCGGCCTCCGTCCCGACGAGCGGCGGCATCAGAGGGTAGTCGAGCTTCTCGGTGGCCACGTGCCGCTGGTGAACGTAGCCTTCGGAGGAGTACTCCTTGCCCTCCTCACGCATCGTCGTCAGGATCCCGCGCAGCATGTCGGGGTCGACGGGTGCCAGCAGCTTGCGGATCGAAAGGTAACCGTCGAGTGTGTGGCAGGAGGCGCACTCGGCGCGGAAGACCGCGCGCCCCATCGCCTCCGGCTCCACGCTCTCGCGGGCCGCCCACACAGCCTTGGACAGTATCCCGCGCTGGTTCAGGTCGGGGATCTCGCTGATCAGCACCCCGTTGGAGAACATGAAGTCTCGGATCACGAAGGGTTTGCGGGAACCCTCCCGGAGTCGCTCATACCCCCCGAAAAACGCAAACGCGGCGAGCACGGCGGCCACCGCCGAGGGCCAGTGGTGGAAGCGGGGGACAGCGAGCGCGAAGAGGGCCAGCAGCAGGTAGATCGTGAGCGTCCAGAGAACGAGGTGGCGAGTTGAGGCGAGGGCGGGGAGGAGGGCCTTGCTCCCCAGAAAGATCGCCCTCACGGACTCGGGCAGCGCGTGCTCCCACCAGCGGTAGCCGCCGTAGGCGAGCAGCACGCCTACGACCTGGAAGATCGCCAGCAGGCGCACCATGCCCGTTCGCGCAGCGCGGTCGGGCTCCCGCAGCGCGGCCAGGGTCAGGTAGGCGCCGGCCAGGAAGAGGCAGATGCCGGTGCGCAGCAGCAGCCCCGGCAGGTAGGTGGGGTTGAAGATGCCGTCCCAGAAGGAGTGCGTTTCCAGCCACCTCCCGGGGGTGAGCATGAACGAGATGATCCCCTGGATGACGACCAGCGACATGTAGGCGGCGAAGAAGTAGAGCCAGATGATCAGCAAATGGGTGCGCGGGCGGACCTTGTCCCAGGTGGCGTAGTAGGCGAGCGCCATCGCCACCTCCAGGATGAAGAACCCCCACTCGGCCGCCCACCCCCAGACGTAGTTGTGGATCAGTGCCGAGGTCGCTGCAGGCTGCACCAGCCCGATCGTCACCCAGATGCCGACGCCGGAGATCGCCCCGAACACCGTCGAGACCAGGATCAGCATCAGGGAGCTGCGCTTGGCGAGGGCGCGCAACGCGGGGTTGCGCCGCCTCACCGCCAGGGTCTCGATGAACGCGATCGCGAAGCCGCCGCCGATGGCGAAGTGGGAAACCAGGACGTGCGTGATGGCCACGATTCCGATCAGCACGCCGCCACCGAGGGCCAGGTTCCAGATGGGGTAGTCCACGCCGGCCTCCCTTCCCGTCATCCCGAATCGAACGCGCCGAAGGGTAGCACCACCACTGATCAAAGTGGCAGGCCCCCCGGGTTTTGGGCTTGAGGCTCGAGCCTCACCAGGGACCCAGTCCGCGCGGGGCAGGCCTCAGGGCTGGTAGCGCCGCGGGGAAGAAGGAAAGGGGCCGCCCGAAGGCGGCCCCAACCACGCAAAAGGAGAAGACCAGCTACGGCGTCGGCGGCTCGGCTGGCTCGCGGGTCCCATGGTCGGGCAGGTGCCGACGCACCACACGGTTGCCGGTCTGGAGCTTGTCGGTCAGCGCGTATGGGGCGTAAGCCTTCACGATCGCTATGCCCGCCTGTTCCGAGAGGACTGCGTTGGCAGCCAGGACCGAGGTGCTGGCAATCGCGCCCTCGCCGGTGAGGAACGGCCGAAGGTCGATGTCCGGCAGCGTAGCCCCGTAGTTGGCGTTGATCGCCTTGATCCACTGGCGCGCCACGAGGGCGTACCCGATCGCCTGCGGGTGGACGCCATCGTAGGAGAAGATGCCCCCGGTCAGGTAGCCGGCAGAGAGCTCGACGCCGCCCACCAACATCCCGTGGGCTGCCAAATCGTTGAGGAACGCGTGCATGTCCACGACCTTGGCTCCGAACTGGGCTGCCACCGCGTTGACGATGGTGTTGAGCTGGTCGGTCAGTGTATGGATTGCCGAAATTTCCCCGGCCCGCAGGATGACGCCGGCGTGCAAACCGCTCGCGTCCACCGAACCCTCGGGCAGCGGCTGCCCTGTGCCGCCGGCGGCCGCCGGGATGCCGATCCCGTGGGCCAGCAGCGAGGATGCCGTGAGCATGACGTAGTCGTTCTCAGTGAGCGGACCTGCCTCGCCGAGCAACGGGATGTGTTGGCCGGTCGCTGGGTTGACGATGTAGGGCTTGATCGTGGTCACGTAGGGAATCGCAAGCACATCCGGGATGTTGCCGACTAGGATCGGCGCGTTGGGCCGCGCCCCGCGCAGTGTACCCACCAGGGTCGTGTACTCCGTCTGGAACTGGAGCGCGGGCGTCATCGTGACCCCTTCGATCGCAACACCGGAAAGCACGCCCAGGACGTCGTTGGCACCGATCCACACCGTCAGAAACGTCGGCTGGAGCGCGAGCGCCTGAGCGATGGCCGGCGCGGGGGTGGTTGTGCCCGGGAAAACCGGGAAGCGCAGCACGAGGTCGGCGAACGGGGCGGCCTTCCCGCTCCTACCTGCTGCGTAGTCGCCGAGATGGGCCGCGAAGTTCTGGATGTTTCCGGTCCGCGTGAGCACATCGTTGGTGTTGAACCCATCGACGCCGAGGTTGTTGTAGGGCGTGGTCAACGTGGCGTTCGTCGGCGAGCCCAGGCCGGACTTCACCGCGATGGTCGGGCTGATGCCGAGGGGCGTCAGATTGAGCGCCGCCAGATACAACAGCGGAGGGAGGCCTGGCTCGGTTACAAGCGGCTGCTGAAACCCCGAGACCCCCGCCTGCTTGGCGATCAGCGCCGGGTACGAGTTCACCTGAAACGTCTGGACCGAGCCGTTCGAGGAAACACCCGCGGTCAGGCTGTCGCCCAACGCCACATACCTCGAAAAATCGACCTGAGCCATCACGGTGGCGCCCGCGAGGGCGAGCGCGAGGCCCAGGAGCAGTGCTGTGCGTGCTTTTCTCATCATCCCCTCCTAGAACCTGTGAACCAGCGTGAAGCCAAACAGGTTCGCCGTGGTCTTGTACATGCCTTCGTAGGCGTCGTCGTTGATCCCACCCGTGGACCTGTCCTTGAACTTCAGGTACATGTAGCTGATGTCCAGGCGGGTCTTCGGCGTGAGCCCGATCGATGTGCCGATGCTGATCGCCTTGCGGTCGGAGTCCGGCAGCAGCACCGAGACCGCCCGGGTGGGCACCGGGTTCTTGTCATACAGGAAGCCGAGCTGCCACCAGAGGTCGGGCGAGGACTTGTACTCAACACCCATGCGGTAGGTGTCGCTGTCGGTGTAGTTCTCGATCCGAGTCTCGGACAGGGCCGGGTACCCGGACACCGCTATAGGCAGCTTATCGAAACTGCTCCATCCCATCCTGACGAAGTCACCTTCGACGCCCCATTTCTGGCCGTGCCAGGCGAGCGCCACACGCGCTTCGTCCGGGAAGTTGACCCTGGTCTTCGCCCTGGGCGCCTGGCCGAACGGCACCTGGGTCGCCACGATCGCGTCGAAGTCCGCGTAGCCGGTGGGGAACTGGGTGAACGATGCGGTTCCGACGTACTTGACCTCGATGTTGGAGCGGTACGACGCACCAAAGGAGACGCCGCCTCCGAGCTTCGCCAGCAGCGCCGCGTTCCACCCGTGACCGGCGTGGACAGTGGCGTCCAGGTGAACCTGCCCAACCTCCGCCACCCGCTGGGTGTACGGGTTGACCACGCCGATCGAGCGGGTCAGATCGACGTCGGAGATGAGGTAGTCGAACCCAACCGCCAGCGAGAGGTTGTCAGAGACTCGATAGGCGAGAACCGGGTTGAGGTCGAAAGACTTGAGGTCCGTGCGCTTGGCGATGTACTTGCCGGCGTAGTCGTTCGGCCACCAAGTGCCGAGGCCGAACGGTGTGAACACGCCGAACCCCCAGCGCAGGTTCTGCGTGAGCTGGCCGGTCAGGTAGAGGTGGGGCGGGAAGAAGATCTGCTTCTTGAGGTCCACCGAGTACCCCGCGCCCGGGTACGGGTTGGCACCGCTGAACGTGCTTGTTTCCGTGATGAAGTACACCCCCACCGCGTACTGCGTTCCCTGCAGAAATCCAATACCGGCAGGGTTGTAGTAGATCGCGGTGGGATCATCCGCCGTTGCCCCGAAAGCACCCCCGAGGGCGACAGCTCGAGCCCCGTGCTCGAAGAGCGCGAAGCCCGCCCCGAAGCTGGAGGCTGGCGCGAGCAAAAGACACCCTGCCAGGGCCGAAAGCAAGACAACTCTCGCCTTTCTCATGCGTCTCTCCTTCCCTTGGTACCCCCATCGCTGCGGGTTACTGGGGCTCACTCTATTGATCGCGGTTCCCGGCGTCAACATTGTTGCGAGCCGTCACAAGCTCACGGCGAGAATGTTGCGACAGAAATTCATTCTCCAGACTTTATCGGGCTCGGGCACCCCTGTGCCAAAGGTGCAGGGGCCAGTGCCGGCGCACCTGACAGCGGGCGGATACTCCGGGAGTGCCATATACACATATACATGAGGCGCCCCGTAGCCGGGGCGCCCGGAGGAAGGAGAAGACGATAGCACCTACCAACGTACGGCCCTGCCCCCGCGCAATCAGTGACCCCGATCACCCGCGGACCCGGCGGGCCGCCAGGACTGTGCGATCGTCGTGGGCAGGGGCGCCGCCAGTGTGAGCCGCGACAGCCGCGAAGATTCCGGCTACCAGTCGCTCCATCGGCTGGGAGCGGCCCTCGACCGTTAGGGACACAATCCCCTCCAAGCCGAAGTCGGCTCCGTCCTCGCCAGGGGCAGGAGCCTCCGACAGGCCGTCGGTATAGGCCAGCAGCACCGAGCCCTGGGCCAGCACGGCCTTCTGCGATGGGTAGGTGGCGTCGGGCAAGAGGCCGAGCGGCGGACCCACCGCCCTGAGGAGCTCGTACGCCCCGTCCGCCGAGACCAGCACGACCGGGTTGTGGCCGGCAGACACCCACTCCAGCTCGCCGTTGCTCCGCAGGTAGGCCATGAAGACCGTGGCGAACTTGCTCTCCGGGGTCGAGGCGAGGATGTGCTGATGGAGCTGGTGCGTCAGCTTGGAGAGCTCCGGCGAGCCCTGCGCCAGCAGACGCACGGCAGCCTGCAGCGACGCCGCCATGAGCGCGGCGGGCACGCCCTTGCCGGCCACGTCGCCGAGCATGAGGAAGAGGCCCTGAGGGGTCGCAACGAAGTCGTAGACGTCGCCGCCCACCCGCCGCGAGGGCTGGCTCTTGGCCGCGATGTCGAAACCGGGCGGCGTCGGGATGCTGGTCGGCAGGAGCTGCCTCTGGATCGTGGCCGCAAGCTCCAGCTCACGCTCCAGCCGCTCCTGTTCCAGCGCCTCCCGGTGGAGGGTAGCGTTTTCGAGCGCGACCGCCGCCTGCGACGCGTAAAGCGTCAGCGTCTCGGCATCCGTGGGACCGAAAGGCGCGGTCCCACCGCGCACCTCGCGCTCGGCGAGCGCCAGCACGGCAAGCCGACCGCGCCGGCCGACCACTGGCACCGCAATCCTGCCCGGCTCGAGCAGGCCCTGCTCCGGCAGCGCCAGAGCCTCTTCGGGGGTAAGCACCGCACCCCCGACCTGCGCAGCCACAACGCACTCCCCGGTGTCGCAGGCGCCAGTCTGCTCGGCACCCGAGAGGCGCGCGCCCGTCTGCGCCATCCCCCCGCCGATCAGCCAGACCTCGCCGCGGCGGGCATCCAGCAGCGCGGCCACGTGCATCAGCAACTCCTCCACGATGCGCGCGGGCTCGAGGGTGCCTCCCAGCGCCTCCGCGATGGCCCGCAGGGATTCCACCTCCCATAGCCTGCGCCTCTCCGCGAAGCGTGCCTGCTTCAGCTCCTCCCGCGTCGCCCATGAACCGAGCACCACGCCGGCCGCGACTCGCAGCGACTCCGACGGTTCGCCCCCCTCCGCCAGCTCCAGCCAGAACGACTCGCGCCCCGCGGGCAGCTCGTGGCGGCGCATCGTCCGTGGCTCGGCCCCCGAGCGTGCGAGCACCTCGGAGCCGCGGCCCAGCGAGCCCCCCGCCGCGCCGGTACCACGCACCAGGTCCTCCAGCACCGCCGTGGGAAGCGGTACCCCGCCCTCTCGCTGGGGGCGCAGAGCCAGCTCGAGCACGCTCAAAACGTCGGTCATTGTCTGGGTGAAAGCTCAGCGAGGGCGGTCACGCGATCGGGAAAGATTCGCGTGTACTGCGCCAGTCCCATGATCTGAAACGTCTTCGCGATGCTAGGGGTGAGGGAGCAGAAGGCCAGGGTGCCCTTGACCTCGAGGGTGCGCTCGAGCACCTCGAGGAGGAGCGAGATCCCGATCGAATTGATGATGCGGGTGGCACGCAGATCGAGAAGCAGGGTGTTGCGGCCCGCGTCGATGAGCTTGCGGGCCTCCTTGGCGATTACCTCCCCGCCCTCGTTGTTGATGTAGCCGGCCACCTCCAGCACCGCCACCTTCCCGTGCTGGTCCGCTACCTTGAGCTCAAAGGTCTCCACCGTCACTCGCCTCCCCTGCGCCGGATCATGTGAACTCTGGTCAAGCCCGGGTGCGACGTGATCTGGACCTCGTCCATCAGGCGCCGTATCAGCTCCAGCCCCCAGCCACGCTTCCGCTTGGACCGCAGCTTGTCCTCCAGCACCGGCGTCGGCACACCGGAGGGGTCGAAACCGGGACCGTGGTCCACCACCGCGACCTCGATCCAGGGGTGCGCCTCGTTGGGGTGAGCGATGACCTCCACCTCGACCTCACCCGTGCCGTACTCAATTGCATTCAGGCACGCCTCCACCACTGCCAGCTTGACCTCCGCCAGGGTATCACGCGGAAAAGCGATGCGCTGCCCAGCCTCCTCGACGGCCCGGGTGGCGAGCAACTCGGCTCGGGGTGTTCGAGGGAGAACCAGGCGGACCCGGACAGGCTCAGCCATGATCATCGCCCTGTGCACTGGGATTCACAGCGACAGCAGAACGCCGAGGAGGCGCAAGGCCAGCCGGCCCCCTTGGATGAGGGTGTCGGCCCAGAGTGCCCCGCCGCCGACGAGCCCCCCACCCACGACCGCCCAGGGGTGGGTGAGCGGTTCCAGGACCCGGCTCGCCAGGACGTTCGCGGAGGTGAAGGGCGCCATGCCCCGGTCTTCGTGCAAGTCTTCGGCCAATCAATGAATCTAATTGACAGGGAAGGAGTTGCTGACAAAACGCCGGTGTCGGCCCTGGTTTGGGCCGTTGCATCCTGCAACGCAGGACGCAACTCAACTGCGAACCCTCCGGTTTGGGCCTTTTCTGGGCGTGCTCTTCTTCGGTATGTTGCGTTCTGCAACTTGCGTTGCATTCCACCGCATCAACATCCGGTAGAGGGTGGTGCGGTCGATCCCGAGGGCACGCGCCGCGGTGGTCCGACTGCCCTGGCAGCGGTCGAGGGTGCGCAGCACATGAGAGCGCAACACCTCGTCGAGGGTGCCGGAGGAAAGGTCGGCGGCGGCAGCCCCGGCCCCCATCGCCAGCCGGAGGTCCTCGGCCTCCACACGGTCGCCGGAGGCCAGTGCGGTGGCTGCCTCGAGCAGGTTTTCCAACTCTCGCACGTTGCCAGGAAAATCGTGTTGCAGCAGCAGCTCAAGGGCACCCCTTGAGAGCGAGAGCTTCTCCTTCCCGAGACGTTTGCCCTGAAGGCGCACGAAGTGCTGCGCAAGCAGCGGAATGTCCTCGTGGCGCTGGCGCAGGGGCGGAATAGTGAGCTCGACAACGCGCAAACGGTAGTAGAGGTCCTGCCGGAACTCCCCTCCCGCCATCATGGCCTCGAGGTCCCGGTTGGTGGCGGTGATCAGCCGGACATCTACCCGGAGGCGCTGCCGGCCGCCCACGCGCTCCACCTCCCGGTCCTGCACGACCCGGAGCAGCTTGGCCTGCAGCACGGGTGTGAGGTCACCGATCTCGTCGAGGAAGAGCGTGCCTCCGTTCGCGAGCTCGAACCGCCCAGGGCGCGCGGTCACTCCGGTTGCCACTCCGCGCTCGATGCCGAACAGCTCGGCCTCGAGCAGCGTCTCAGGGACCGCGGCGCAGTTGAGCGGCACGAACGGCCCGACATGGCGCGGCGAGAGCGAGTGCAGCAGGCGCGCGACGCGTTCCTTGCCGGTCCCGGACTCGCCGCGGAGGAGCACGGTGACGTCGCTGGGGGCGACGCGTCGAACAAGCTCGAGGACCCGACGGAACGCCGGGGCCTGCCCCACCAACCCCGCTTCCTCTCCCACGCCCATCCTCAGGACGCGGTTTTCCTCCTCGAGCAGCAGCCTCTGCCGCTGCACCTCCTCCAGCATTCGCCCGGAGGCGATGGCTGGCGCGGCCAGCAGCGCGAGCGAGCGCAGGAAGGTCAGATCCTCGTCGTCGAAATTCGCTTGCCCCTGACGCGCCTCCTTGTCGGCCACTGCCACCACGCCGATGAGCTCCTCGCGCCAAAGGCAAGGAGCCACAAGCACCTCGGAGAACGGGACACCAAGGGACTCGCCAGCAGTGCGGGTCACGGCGCCTTCGCGAACCGCGCGCAGCGCGGGCGACGCCACAAGGCGGGCCGCGCTCCCGGGCTCCACCGGCCACCCGACACCCACCACCGTTACCGGCTCGAGAGAGGGCACGAGCGAGATCGCGATCCCGGCGCGGGCGTCCAGGAGCCCGACGGCCCGCTGCACCAACTCCTCGACAACCTCCCCCTCGCGGCGCGGCCCCGCCAGGGCCAGGGAGAGGTCGAGAACGGTCTCGAGTCTGGCGCGACGCCAACCCTCGCGGGTGCTCGCCGTCACTGCTCCCCCACCCAGCGCACCGCGACCAGCGTAATGTCGTCGTAGGGCTCGCTACCGGCGGTGAAAGCTTCCACGGCCCGCATGACCTCGTCCACAACCACGCGGGGTTCGCCGTCCACACTGGCAAGCACTTGCTGCAGCCGGTCGTCCCCGAACGGTTCGCCCGCCGCGTCGCGGGCATCGGTGACGCCGTCGGAGTAGACCAGCACGAGATCGCCCGGTTCAACCGAGAGCGACAACACATCCCAGTGGACTCCCTTGAGCGCCCCTATCGGCAACCGGTTCGCGGGCGCCAGCAGTTCCTCCACCGTTCCGCGTTTCCGCCGCAGCAGCGGCGTCGGCTGTCCCGCCAGCGCGTAGAGCCCCGTGCCCTTGGGTTGCAGCAGCAGGTATGCGAGGGCCACGAACAGCCTGTGTTGAGGCGTGTACAGCCGCTGGTTGGCGACCTCGAAGAGGCGCTCCGGCGACGCCCCGCCGAGAGCCGCGGTGTGCAGCACCTCTCGTGCCGCCACCATCAACATCGCTCCGGATACCGACTTTCCCGACACGTCTCCGACGACGAGGGCAACCGACCCGTCGCCCCCACCGGTAAGGGCATCGTAGAAGTCGCCGCCCACCTGGCGTGCGGGGACGCAGCTCGCCGCCACCTGCCAGCCGGGTGGCGACGGGAGGTGAGACGGAATGAGCGCGAACTGCACTCGCCGCGCGATTTCCAGCTCCTTCTCGAGCTCGAGCTGTCGGCTGCGCTCGCGCAGGAGGCGGGCATTCTCCAGCGCTACGGCTCCCTGGTTAGCCAGGGTGCGGACGAGTTGAAGATCGTCGCTGCCGAACTCCTCCTCGGAGCGCTTGGGGCCGAGCGCCAGCAGCGCGTGAAGCTGGCCGCGAGTGCGCAGAGGGACCAGCAGGCGAAGGCCGGCGCCGGCGAACTGCTCGAGGACTCGCCGGGAATCCGGGTCGAGCGCCTTGAGAGGCTCCAGCACGCCAGGCCGGACGGGCTCGTGCTGGAGCGTCAGCTCCTCGACCAGCAGCAGGCGCATCGAGAGCTCCCGCTCGAGCGGCGGCGGGGCGGTCTGTGAGACCAGAACCTTTCCTTCGCGAACGTAGAGGGCGGCCCATTCAAGGTGCATGACCTCCGACAGGCGAGTTGCCAGCAGGGCCTCCAGCCCCTCGATCGAGAACTCGCGCGCCACCCCCGCGCTCACCTCTTCCACCGCGCGCCGCGCGTCGTAGACCTCGCGGAAGAAGAAACGGTCCACCGGCCCCTGCAGGCGCCGCCGAAGTGGATCGAAGATGGCCAGGATCGCGAGAGCGAGCAGCAGGGGGAAGTAGGGCGAGGACCCGGAGAAGAGCAAGGTGGAGGCAGCGATACCAAGACCGTAGATGCCGGCCACCACGGCGGTCGCCAACGTGTAGAGCACGGACTTGCGGACGATGACGTTGATGTCGAAGAAGTGAAAGCGAACGATCGCATAGGCGAAGGTGAGCGGCACCAGCACGAGGGGCACCACTCCCCAGAACAGGTAACGGTCCGTGCGAAGAAGCGACGGGAGCACGACCCCCAACACCAGGAACGGGGTCACGCCCAGCACCGTGCCGATGAACACCGTGGCGATCTGGCGCCGCTCTCGGCCCTCCTGGGCGCGCAGCAGCGAGCCCAGCAGCGCGAGCAACCCGAGCACCAGGTAGTCCCCCATCAGGACCCAGCTCGAGATGGGCGCCCCGGAGACCAGCCTTATCCGCACGGCGAAAAGGGACCCCAGGAGCAGTGTGAGCACGTAGAAGAGCGGCGGCAGCAGGTAGAGCACCCGGAAGAAACTGGGCGACTCGTTGACGAAGCGCTCGACCGCCCGCAGCAGCCGTCCCCCCGATCCCTCCCAAGGCTCAGACGGGCTCACGAGCGTGAGCTTCAGCCTCCTCGGGAAAACCAGGAAGAAGTGAAGGAACGCCGCCGGCAGGACCAGCAGTGACAGCGTGCCGGTTGTGAGCACAACTCCGTCCACCCAGGAGTAGGAGGCCGGGCGCAGCCGGCAGACCAGGAACAGCAGGAACAGCGTGCAGAGCGCAAAGAAGACCCGGCTCGGCCCGCCCGCGGACTCCTCGACCCTCTGCCAGAGCACGTATAGGCCGATAAAGAAGAACAGGAAACCCGAGAAGCACGCGTAAAGGTAGGAGGTTGTACCCAGTTGCCGGGGCCCCAGCTCGACCACGACCTCGAGCAGGGTGCCGCCGCGCTCGAGCAGGTAGGGCACGCGCTCGCCGATGCGGTGACTCTGGAGCACCTGCTCCACTTCGGACGCGGACCGGACGACCTCGCGACCGACACCCGCGATGCGGTCCCCGGATTGCACCCCGGCGGTCGCTGCGCCCGACCCCGGCGCCAGCGACCGCACGACTATTTCGCTGCGGTCGGGGTCGAGGATCACCCCGTCGTAGGGCCGAGGAAGGAACATGTCCAGGATGGAAAGACACGCCACCAGAAAGGCAGCCACGCCGAAGGTCAGGAGGGAGACCAGGCCTGGAGAGCGTCCGCGGCTCATGTCTGGCACAACGATACTACGCGGATGGACCGAAAGGGGTTCCGCCGAGGGGCTGGGACCGTTCCACGCTAGAATTACGGCGTGACGCGGGGCCGGTTCATCACATTCGAGGGGATCGAAGGGTGTGGGAAGACCACACAGCTCCTGCTGCTGGCCCGCCACCTGCGGGACCGCGGGGTGACGGTCGTCACCACCCGGGAGCCGGGTGGGACACCCCTCGGGGAGCGGGTACGTGAGCTGCTACTGGACCCCAAGCTCACGCCGGTACCTCTCGTGGAGCTTTTCCTGCTGGAGGCGGCCCGCGCCCAGTTGGTGGCCAACGTGATCGCGCCTGCGCTCGAGGCCGGGAAGTTTGTTCTCTCCGACCGCTTCGCCGATTCCTCGCTGGCTTACCAGGGTGGCGCGCGACGCCTGCCCCGGGGCACGGTCGAGCGGCTCAATGAGCTCGCTTGCGCCGGGGTCGTCCCGGACCGCACGCTGGTCTTCGACATCGACGTGGAGCTGGCCCTCGGCAGGGCGAGGGAGCGGCCCAGCACCCGTCCCGACAACCGGCGATTCGAGGATGAGGCACTCGCCTTTCACCGCGCGGTTTCCGAGGCGTACCGGGAACTCGCACGGGCCGAGCCCGGGAGAGTGTCCATCGTGGACGCCGGCGGCACGCCCGAGGAGGTCCACGAGCGTACCTTGGCCGCCCTCACGGAGGTCCTCCCGTGATCACGAGCCAGCTCCCGTGGCCGGAAAGCTTCCTGGCTCCTGCGCGGTGGCGCGGCGTGCAGCGGCTGCTCGACCGCTGCCTCGAGCTCCAGGCCGCGGGGAGCTTGCCCGGCACAATCATGCTGGTCGGCGCTGCAGGTTTGGGCCGTGAGGCTCTCGCCGTCGAGCTCGCGGCGGCGCTCGTTTGCCGTCAGAAGGGGGGCCCGGGGTGCAGCTGCTCGTCGTGCGAGCGCGTCCGGCGAGGGGTGCATCCCGACGTGGAAGTGATCGACGTACTGCCGGACAAGAAGGAGATCTCCATCGAACAGGCCCGCTGGGTCGTGGACAACGTCGCGCAGCGCCCGTACGAGGGGTTGCGCCGGGTGTACGTCCTGAGCTCGTGTCATACGCCGCCGCTCAACTCGGAGGCCGCCTCCGCGCTGCTCAAGACGCTCGAGGAACCGCCCCCGCAGGCGACGTTCGTCCTGCTCGCCAGCAATCCGGCGCGCGTGCTTCCGACCGTCGTCTCGCGCGTGGTGCAACTCCGGGTCCCGGCACCGGAGCGTGAGGAGCTCCTGTCGGTACTCGCCCTCGCCCAGGGTTGCAGCGAGGAGGGCGCTGCGGAGCTGCTCGCCGCCGCAGAGGGTGACGCCGAACTGGCGCTGCGGAGCGGTGCGGACCTCGCCGGTACGCTCACCAACCTCGAGGGGTTGATCGCGGCAGCGCTCGCAGCCGACGGTCTTGCGATCTTGCGCGCCGCGGCCACCATTCGCCAGGCATCCGGGGGGACCGGGCTCGTTGGTGCCGCGCTCCTCCGATTGGCGGCGCGGGCAGACCGCGAGACGGCCGAGGAGTTCCTGCACGCCGCCGCCGCGCTCCTGACCGCCGAGGATCGCCGCGCCTCGCTCCATCTGGACGCAGAGAGCGTGCTCGTCGGAACCCTGGCTCGCCTTGCCGCGGGTCGGAGCGCTCGCTAGGGCACGTCGGCAAGGTCCGTGCCGAGCTCGGAATAAGAAAGCCACCGGAAGTCCGGTGGCTTGGTAGAAGTGGGAGGTCGGTGGTTCAAGTCAGTTTTGGTTGGCCTTTACAGGCGGGAAAATCCAGAAAGGTCGAGTTAGATAGGCTCTTTCTTTGGCTGGTTTGCAAGAGTGGTTGCTTGACCGCCGCCTCCCTTTTGCCTTGCTGCTGAAAATACGATAACACCCGTCACTAGGTTTGTCCAGGCCCGTCGTCGAGCTCAACAATTACTTGCTGGCGCTCGCCCTGCTTGACCTCGACCTCGACGGTTTTCGGCGCCCGTCCGGGGGCGAGCACCTCGATACGGTGTTTGCCCGGCGTCACCGCGAGGCCGCGCTCGAGGCGCCCCAGCTCCTCGCCGGTGCCCACCAGCGAGCCGTCAACGTAAACTGCAGCATTGGAAGGTGTTATGCGAAGTTCGAGCGCGGCTCCACCGGTCGCGGTCACACCCCTCACACCCGGCCGTCCCGGTTCTCGAAGCTCGGGGCGCAGGCTCACGTCGGGTCCCGGCTTGGGGGCATTTTCCTGAGCGGTCCCCTTCTTGCCAAACACCCGACCCATCGGGAGCCCCTGCGGCCGATCGTACCAGGGCGCCGCCTTCTCGCCTTTGACCCTCTCGAGGTCGAGCTTGATCGGGAAGTAGCGGCCGGCCTGCGCATCGATTTCCACCTTCTCGCTCCGGTATCCCTGGAGCTGGAACTCGACGGTATAGTGACCGGGCTTCAGGTAGAGGTAGTCAGGGTGGCCGTCGAAGTCGTCCGCGACCCCGATCAGCTCTCCGTCGAGGAGAACCCTGGCCTGCTCCGGCGACACATCGGTGTCCACCGCGGTAAGGTCGGGGGCCGCAACGGTTCCTGGCGCCGGCTGGTAGACGACCGGTGCGCCCCACCACCATGGGCCCCAACCCCAGCCCCATGGGCCCCAACCCCAGCCCATGTTGATTCCCCAGTAGACGCGGGGATGGATGAAGCCCCTGTGGCGGGCGGCGGCGGGGACCGCCGACGCGAGAGCGCCCACCACCAGCACCAGGACGAGGACCCTCGAGCGCATAGTGCCCTCCCTACTTCTTTACAGTATGAGCAAAGGGCGTGCCGGCCGCGAGTCCGCTGCCATCGAAAACCTCAGCTGTCCGAGTCCGGGGCTGGGGACAGGTGACCTGTGTGACGGTCACCCCTGGTGCCGCCCGGTGACCCCCACGGGGGATCCCATGAGGCTCGCCCACCCCCGTGCCGTGAGCCGTGCGACGCTCCGAGCCGCCAGCACGTGCAACGCCTCCGCTCGCTCCACGCCTGTCAGGGTGAGGCTGCGCAGCGTCCCGAGAGCTTCCATGACCCGGTCGTACGACCGGAACGCCAACTGGCCGCTGTAGCAGGCGGCAGCGCGGCGTTTGGCCTCCCAACCCTCGTCTGCGGCCACCAGCAGGTTCGGCCGGAGCGGCGATCCGACCTCGTAGGCCGCAACCCAGGCGGGGAGGCCTTTGCGAAGGCCGGCGAGCGTGGAGGCGCGTAGGACGCCCTGAAGCGCCAGCGCGAGCGCCCGGTGGTCGGGGTGAAGATCGACCGGGGAGGTCACGAAGACGACGTCGGGGGTATAGCGCTTGAGGGCGCCTCGCAAAGCGCGCCGCAGGGCAGCGCTTCGCGGCTGCAGGGAACGATCGGGCAGCCGCCAGAACTCCGGCGTGCCGAGGCCGAGCGCGGCGGCGCTGGCGAGGGCTTCCCTCTCGCGATCCGCCGCTTCCCCCTGCGCGCCGCCGTCGGTCACAACGACAAGCTCCACCTCGAGCCTTCGGGCGGCTGCCTGAGCAAGCGTGGCGCCGAGGCCGAACACCTCGTCATCGGGGTGGGGGGCGAGCACAAGCCACCTGCGTCCCGATGGAAAGCCGGGTGCGTAGGGGACGAGATCGCTCTCCGCGGGCAGCCGCCTTCGCCTCATCGCCGCCTCCGCAGGGAGCTTAGCGAAAGCAGGAGAGATCCCGCCAGCCCCGAGAGCGTGAGCACCACCCCAAGCGTGAGGCCGGGGGGCGCGTACTCCCAGCGCACCTCGTGCTCCCCGTCGGGGACCACGACGCCCATCGCGCCGAGGTTGGCGTCCACAATCTCCGCCATGCGCCCATCGAGCGATGCGTGCCAGCCGAGCGCGTATGGAGCGTGGAGGAGAGCGAGGACCGTACCGGAGGCGCGTACCTTCGCCGTGTGCAGCCAGGGTCTGTCCTCGGTGACGGCGAGCGAGCCCCCGCCGCCGAGCTTGAGCGCCGCGGCCGTCACGGCGGTGGTTGCGAAGTCAACGTCCTCCCAACCACCCTGCGCTGGGTCCGATGGAGACGCAACGACGCGGGTGGCCAGCCGGATTGCGGGCAGCGCCCTCGCGTTTCTGTAGAGACGACCGGAGCGATCGCGGTACACCTCCTGCCACCCGGTCGCGACAGCGCCTTCGACCCCTTCGGGTGGCGTGGCGAGCCAGCGTGCGCCCCAGCACCCCGCAACGGCGGCCCACGGTGTCGTCACCGGGCCTGGCAGGTCCATGCCGCGGGCACCCAGCGCCTGGTGTAGACGGGCGAGTGCGAGCGGACGAACGGGACTGTTTGAACGAAGGTCGGCGAACCCGAGCCGGGCTGTCAGATTTGGAGGAAACGCCGTCCCCTCGCCCAAGATCCTTCCGCCATCCCTGCTGACGCACTCCCGTAGCTTCTCCACGATTGGGGGTTGCGAAGCGGGCACCAAGGCGCCCGCCGGGACCTTCCAGCCCAGGGTCAACACCTCCGCCAGTACGAGGGCGGGGAGGATGGCCCCCCCTAGTCTCGTGAGCACAGGGGCGAGGACGGCTGCGAACAAGGGAAAGAATCCCGCCTCCAGTGCCCATCGCCGAGGGACTACAGCTGGAGCCGTGAGTGCCAAGGCCGTCACCCCGAAAAAGACGAGCAAGGCCGCCACCGCGAACGACTTCCGGCCCCGGCTCCGGAGCACTGCATCGGCGCCCATGCCGCCAGCCATCGCAATCGCCAGGCTGACCAGAAAGGCGGCCCGCGGCCAGACCATCACCGCAATCACAGGCACCCGGCCCATGACCTGCGCGAAGCCCGGGACCTGCAGGAAGAGGGCCATCCCAACCACTCCCGTGACACCGAAAGCCAAGGCCGGCCGGAGGAACCGACGACGTCGCCGCAGGCATAGGAGGCAGGCGACCATCACGCATCCCACCCCGGTGCTTACAGGCGCAGCCGGAAAATGGTGGATCCAGGTCCCATCAGAGGGATGGCCGTCCCGCCAAGGCACCAGGACCAGCGCCGCGATGCGGCCACGCAACGCCCACCCCACGCCGGGTGTTGGATAGGTGCTGGCCGATTTCAGGTGGGTCAGTTTCGGTGAATCTCGGAGCGTCGCGAGCGTTGGCAGGGCGCCTACGCCGGCCACAGCCACCGCAACCAGGAATGGCACGACCATGCGCTGGACCCGCCGCCACCGCCCCGAGGCAAGCACCAAGCCGCCCAGTCCAAGAGCGAGCCAAAGCAAGGCTGCACTTTCCGGGTGGATCGACCAGCCCGCAAGCACTCCTAACAACAAGGCAAGGCCGGCCGCACTACGTCTGGAGCCTCGAAGCGTCCCGACGAGGAGCCACCAGGTCCATGGCGCCGCTGCCGTGATCCAACTGATAGGAGAGCACAACCAGGACAGTGGGTACAAACCGAAAGAATACGCAAAAGCGGCAGCGGCGGCGGGGGCAGGCCGCACGCGCAACCGCCGCATGAGGAAGAACCCTCCGAGTGCCGCAAGTTCGATCTTCCAAAAGGCCATCACGTCGTTGCCGAGCTCGGCGCCTAGCACCCAGACCGGAAGTTGCAAGGGAAAGGGAACCTGCGTCTGACCGTTCGCGAGGAGCGCGGTGCCGCCACCGAGTCGATCCGAGATCCACGGGGGCTCACCTACCGCCACAAGACGTCTGGTTTCCTCCCACCAAACCGCCAACTGCAGTGGGAAGTCGGAGTATTCGGGGGAGCCGGTGACTGTGACGTTACCCCCCCATTCCGCAGCACCCGGAGCGCCGGGACCTATGTGCATGCGCTGCAGCAGCAGCCTGCCCGGCAGCAGCAGGAGTCCGACGTCCACCGCGATCTGGAAGAGGAGGAGCGCCCTGTTCCTGCGCACCAAGACGTGCACGACAGCGAGGGGAATCACGATCCAGAGCGCGGTCGCGCCGTCCATCCCGCTACACCAGATCCGAGTCGCCCATGGTCACGTAGAAGCGCCCCGGAAAGGCTGTGACGTCGATGCCGGGGAGGAATGACCGCGCCACCAACGCGAGCTTGTCCGGCTGCTTCCGCTGCTCCCACCCGAGGCGACGGAGAGCTTCGGCGGCGACTTCGTCGCCCATCAGCCACATGTCCACGCGCTCCAGCTTGACGGCCAGCGAGCCCGACGTAACTGCCCTGTCGAGGGCCGCAAGCGCAGCCGGATCCTCGCCGTCCCACACGAGCTCCGCCCACCTGGTCAGGGGCGGCTGCACCCTGACGACGGCCCACGCGTGCACTTGACCGTGTCGCCACGCCGACAGGTGAACGTACTCGACACCGGGCCGACCGGTGAACCTTCGGTGCAGCCAGGCCCCATCTCTTACGGTGGCCACGTCGTAGCGCGGCGCCGAGCGGCGCCACAGCTCGTCGATTGCGTCACGGTCGAAGCCCTGACGGATCTCATGGCCCGTGAGCAGCTCTTTCCGCCTGTGGGCCGACCTCACCCAGTACCCGACCGGCTGCGGCGGCATCACGCCGAAGCCAAGTCGTGCCACCGCAAGCCGCAGGTAGCGCTCCCCGGGGAAGCCGAAGAGCAGCGCCAGCCCGTCGCGACCAGCGAAGCTCGCGAAAAACGACTCGACCGTCCGGACATACAGACGTGCCGCGCCGAGGCCGTGCCCGTAGCGCGCCTCCGGGAGCGAGTAGTTATCCACCAACTGCCCCGCACGCACCTGCAACTCCCCGACCTGCATCAGTGCCGGGACCGCGCCGCAGTGGGTAATCACCCTCTCGGCCTCGTCCAAGGCGATCATGACCCATCGGCCTTCGGGTTCCTCGCGGTACTTCCACTCCCACTCGACCAGCGGTCGTTGCAGCCCGAAGACCCGGTTGAATACCCGGTTGATGGCGACCCCATCGCCGGAGACGCAAGCGCGAATGGCGACCCTAGCCACGTGCCTGTCCCCGAGAGCGGGCACCTGCCGCCGGCAAGGCCACCGGCATGCTCATGGCCGGGGGTGCACCAGCCCGACCGGCCCGCGAAATCGCCCGAGAGGTCATCGCGCTAGACCAGGTCCGAGTCACCCATCGTAACGTAGAAACTCCGCTGCATTCGCTTCAGGTCCGCTCGGGAGTCGAAGCTGCGCGCGACGATCAGCAGGTCCTGCGGGCACGGGCGGTGCGCCCAGCCGAGGCGCTCGAGAATCCGCTCTGCATCCGAGTCGCCGCCGAGCCAGAGTTCGAGGTTCGTGCAGGAGAGACGCCGCGCGAGACGGTCGAGTGCCCGGTCAAGGGCGACCAGTGCGCCAGTGGCTTTTCCGTCCCACACCAGCTCTACCCAGCGCAGCGTCCCCTCCTGGGCGCGCGCGACCGCCCAGGCATGCGGGCGGCCGCGCCGCCACACCGAGAGATGTGTGTACTCGACTCCTGGCCGCCCGCAGTAGCGGCGTGCGAGCCAGTCGGAGTCGCGTACCGCGGCCACGTCGTAGCGTTCGGCCGATCGCCGCCAGAGGTCGTCGGCAGCCTCGGCGCTGAAGCCATGCCTGATCTCGAAACCCCAGCCCCTGAGCGAGGGACGCCACCGGGTCCCCCGAACCCAGTAGGGCACCGAACCGATCGGCACGTACTTGAGCACCTTGAGGCCCATCTCGTAGTGGTACCGCCCCGGAAAGCCAAACATGAGAGGAAGGCCATCGGGCGTTCCGAACGAGTCGATAAAGCGCTCGTAGCACGTCGAAAAGACCCGCGTGCCACGCACCTCGGGCCGCGAATAGGCGTCCACGATCTGTCCCGCCCGGACCTGCTCTCGCCCAAACCGCACCTGCATTGCCACCGCACCGTAGTGGGCGAGGACGCGGCCGTTCGGCTCAACCGCGAGCGTGATCCAGTGGCCCTCGGGGCGCTCCGGGAATTTCCATGTCCACTCATCGAGTGGTCGGTTCAGCCCAAATACTTGGTTGAAGCCGTCGTTGATCTCGACCTCGTCACCGGCCCGGTAGTGGCGGTAGAGCGCCTCAGCCATTGCCGGACTCCCACGACCACGCCCCCGTCAACCCCCAGCGCCCGGGTTCGACAGCCAGGACGACGTAGCTTGCAGCCCGGCCGCGAGCCGTCGCGACGCCCCTGAGGGCCTCCCCGAGCTCGGCGGCCGAACCCAGGAACCCCGCAGCGGGCATCCCGAGCGCCGTGGGCGACAGCAACCACAAGCGCTTTTCGTCCGGAAGGCCTTCCGGGGTCGCCGGCAAGCTCCCCATTCGCAGCGGCGAGCGCCCCTGCCTCAGGCGGCTGGCGAAGCGCCCCCTCCACCCGTAGTGCATGGCGAAGAAGCGAGCCCGAGAGGCGAGAAAGTGCTCACCACACGCCCGCGGATCGGCGGCGTGGCCCCAGACGTGCACCACGCGGGCCGCCGGGACTTGCGCAATCCGCAATCCGCTCGCCGCGGCACGGCGCAGCCAGTCGGTCTCCTCGAAGTAGAGGAAGAACCCCTCGTCCCACGGCCCCACGCGGTCGAACGTCTCTCGGCGGAACGCGAGCAGCGCCCCCGAGAGAGCCCGAACCGGGACCGGCTCTCTCGCCTCCCAGATCCGCCGCCAACGCTGCAGCTCGCGGCGGAGTTGCCTGCGCCACACCGCTTGCGAGCGGCTCGCCAGCCAGCGGAGCAGTTCCTCGCACGGCGTCTGCAGGTCCGTCGGGGGAAACAGGAAACCAGCCAGCACGAACTGGGGGCCGACGATGTCCCACCCGGCCCGGATGCCTCCGAGGAGGGGCGCGAGCGCATCCTCCTGCAGCGCCACGTCGGGGTTCCCCACGAGCACGACGGCGCCTTCGCTCGCCGCAACGCCCGCATTCACGCCGGCCGCGTAGCCGCGGTTGGGAAGGACGAGAAGCGTTTCTGTTTCGAGCGAGCGGAGGCATGACGCCTCCCCGGGGTCCTCGGAGTGATCAACGATCACCACCTCGGAGCTGACTCCGAGCCGTCCGGCTTCACGCCGGAAGCTCGCGACGGCGGTGGGCGCCACCGCCGAGGAGCGGTACGCCACAAGCACGAGCGACACGTCCGCACTCATCGTGTTCTCAGCACCGCCACCCACTGGGACGCCGCGGTGTCCGAAGGTTTGCCACCGGCGGTGAGCGCCGCGAGCAACCCCCAGACACGCACCCGCCACGAGACCGCCGTGCCGAGCGGCACGAGCGTTTCCACCGCGAGGCCGCACTCGGCCGCAACGGCGGCGAACGACCGTGGTGTCGTGTAGAAGAGGTGATCCCTGGCCTGCACTCCGGCGAGCGTCGGATCCCACCGCCCGGAGGCCAATCCACGCAGGACCGGCGCCCACGCCGCATTCGGGAACGAGACGACGATCCGCCCGGCCGGCCCGATCAACCTGGCACCCGCGCGGAGCAGCTGCTGGGGTGCAATGGTGTGCTCGAGCACGTCGGCAAAGACGATGCAATCTACGGGACCGCGAATCGCGCTCAAGCCCTCCTCTGCCCTGGCCGGCATGACCAGGTCGAGGTTGCGCCGCGCAGCACGGGCCAGCTCCCACTCCGGCTCGATTCCGACGACCCTCCGCCCGTCGTGCCGCAGGAGGCTCCCAAGCAGGCCGGTCCCGCATCCCACATCGACGACCGTCCTCGCACCCGCAGGAACGAACGGGGTCAGCTCCCGGCGATCGTGCGCCGAGGGATCCGCATAGCGGTAGAGGAACGCGTTCGTGACGAGTGCCGCCTGTCGTGGAGGCCAGCCATTCCGCAGCAGCGCTGCACCCTCACCTGCCGCGGCGACCGCGAACCCGGTCCACGCGCCGTCTCCCAGGAAGACAGTTCGAGCGGGTCCACGCCGCACGGTGCGGCGCTCGTACTCCGCCATGGTCGACGGCGGAACCGCGGGTCGCCAGCCCTGCCGTCCCGACAGCCCATAGACCCTCGGCACCCTCCAGAGCGGCGAACCCGGCACGCGAGCGCGCGCCAGTGCCAAGGCAAGCCGGGGCAGCGGCTCCACCCATGGGTCGTCCATCACGGCCACCGCCGCCCCGGGAGGGATGTCGGGCCGACCGTCTGCGACCATCGACCATCCCGCGGCCGAGAAGCTCCCCGCAACGTGGCGCAGGTGCTCGTCGAGCACGCTGCGGGTCGAGCGTGCCCGCACCCACAGCACCGGCCGAGCGTCCAGGGGGGCCGACGATACCGGCTTCACGCCTCCTCCCGCCAGTGTCCCTCGGCAACCCAGTACAGCGCTTCCTCCGCAATTTTCGTCACTCGCCTCTCCGAGAAACACCTCGCGGCCTCGAGGCCCCGACGCCGCATTGCCCGCCACCGAGCCGGATCGCCAAGGATTGCCTGTGCCGCCTCGGCGAAGGCTTCCGGCCTGTCGGGAGGAACCAACACGGCGGTCGTGCCGGCGTAAGCCCGAAAAGCCGAGATGTCGGACGCCACCACCGGCAGCCCGCTCGCCATCGCCTCCAACACTGGCAGCCCGAATCCTTCCTGCTCCCACGACGGTGCGAGAAGCACGTCCGCGGAACGCAGGATGCGGGCCACGGTGCGCGGGACCACTCGCTCGTGGTACTCGTCGGGGGTCGCGAGCGCCGACTCTTCGGCGCTCAGCGGCCAAGGCGAAACGCGCACTAGCCGACATGGCGTTCCGCGCCCGCGCAGGGTGCGAACGGCCTCGAGGGCGGTGGCCACACCCTTCCACCGGTTTTCGAAGGGACCCAGGACGGTGATCCTCGCCGGGCGGCCGGGATGCCGGCGCCAGGTTGGTCTCCAGAAGCGCTCGAGGCACGGCGGGACGACGCGGGCCGGCCGCCCGAATTCTTCCCGCACGAGCGCAGCCAGATGCGGCGACACCGCGATGCAGGGGATCGCAGTCCGATATGCCTCGAGATCGCAGGGTGCTCTGCGACGTTGTGCAGAAACTTTGCCTCGAAACCTTGGCAGTAGTGCACCGCATGTCCGGAGGTGACCGCCGCCGCTCCCCGTATGGTTGTCCAAAAGGTGGCCACCGTTACGTCGGCGGCGGGGAAGTGCTGCGGGTCGAGGGCGCGGCACCTGAGGAACCCGGCCCGCAAAGGGAACCACCCCGGGCGCTCCCCTTTGCTCACGACGGTCACGCGGTGGCCGCGCGCGCCATCAGCTCCGCCTGATGAAGGACGATCTTGACGCCGCCAAAGAGCGCGGTGTCCTCCAGCAGGTAGACCACCGAGAGCGGCTTGCGGGTCAAGTGGAAACCACCCATTCGTGGGGCAGGTGGAGGAGGGACGGCGTCCACCGCTGGCTCGCCACCTTGAGTGGCTGCCGGGACGACCACCTGGTCGTAGGTGTGCAGGCCGTTGTCGTCGAACAGGAACCCGGAGACCGAGAAGCTGCCTGCCGCGACAGGAAGCGCGGGGATGCGACAGAAGAGCGGTGTGGCTGGTGCCGCCGGAAAGCGGTTCAACCCCGTCCCAGTGCGTTGCGGCGGCGAACAGGCACCGCCCGTCCTGGGAGTCTATGGCCACCCCAAGGTGATACCTGGTGGCGGGATCAATGCTCTCGACCGTGAGCTGAACCGCGAGTCCCATGCCGGGCTCGATGCTCTCCGTCGGGCTTCCCGCCGCATCCAGCATCCGGACTTCCCTCAGGCGGCCTCGCTTGCCGCTGAGAGGGGGGACCACACGCAGCGCCTCCGCCTCGTGGTCGGCCGAGATCTGCCGCTTCTCCCGTTGCATGAGGTAGCTCTCGTACTGTTCGACCACCTCCTGGGCCGGGCCGCCGTGCTGGACCCGTCCGTTGTGCAGCCAGACCGCGCGATCGCAGAAGCTCGTAATCAGGTACATGGCGTGGGAGCAGAACAGTACCGTGCGCCCATCCTGCTTGAACCGCACCATGCGGTCGAGGCACTTCTTCTGGAAAGCGCCGTCGCCCACCGCAAGCGCCTCATCCACCACGAGGACGCGGGGGTCCACGTGGGTTGCCACGGCAAAAGCCAGTCGCGCGACCATGCCCGACGAGTACGTGCGCAGCGGCTGGTCAATGAACTCGCCCAGGTCGGCGAACGCGAGCACGTCGCCGAGGCGCTCCTTCATGGCCGATTCCTCGATCCCGAGCAGGGTCCCGTAGAGGAGGGCATTCTCGCGCCCCGTGAAGTCTGAGTGAAACCCCAGACCCAGCTCGAGGATCGGCGCCAGCGGCTGCGCCGCGCGGATGGTCCCCGCCGTCGGCGTGGAGATGCCGGCGATCAGCCTCAGCAAGGTGCTCTTGCCGGAGCCGTTCTCCCCGATGATCCCGACGGCCTCACCGGGGTTCACCTCGAGATCCACCCCTTCGAGGGCGGTCACGAAGGTCAAGTTGCGTGTCCGGCCGAAGAGCGCCAGGGCGCGGTCCCGCCGCCGTCCGAACAGGGGGTACCGCTTGACCAGGCCGTGAACCTCCACGGCCGGGCCCGGCCTGTCCTCGGGTCCGATCCTGGCTGCCGCGGGTGCGTCTTGCACGCCACGAGGCTAGCACACGGTGCCCCCTATTCGGCTGACAAGGCGCGCCTCCTCGCCGGACAGGGACGCGATGATTTCGCCCCGCCGCCGCGCGATGCGCGCAAAACAAAACGGCCCGCCGGGAGCGGCGGGCCGTCAGGTTTGAATGGCGAGTCGAGCTACGGCGTGAACTGCGCCGGGATGAAGTTGGGATCGCCGGTGAGGGTGTCGATCACCGTGGCGTAGGCGAAGCCGGGACCGCCGGCGGTCACCGTGACCTCCGCGGTGATCGCCCGGAGGCCTGTCGGCAGCGAGGCCTTGAACGCGTTGCGGAACCGGTTCTCCAGCTTGTCCTGGTCCCAGGTCCCCGCCGGAATGGCGAACGTGTACGGCTTGGGTTGGCCGTCTATTCCCGGCGGGTTGAGGGCGTGCCCACCCTCGTCGTAGAAGTACACGACGAAGTTCGCACCCTGGGTCTCCGAAAGGTTGACGAAGCCGAGGTTTGTGCGCGAGATGTCCTCGCTCGACATGCCCGCGAGCACCAGGCGCGTCGCGTCGCCTGCCGAGACTCCCTTTACGGCCCACAGCGGCGCGATGCCCTGGCCGAACGTGCCGGTCGCGGTGAGGTTGTACGAGCGCGCCGCAACGATCGGGTAGACGTTGGTGCCGTCGACCGGGGCGATGCGCACGATCCCGCTGGTCTGAGCGTCCGCCGGCAGGGGCGATGCGGAACCGTCGTAGACCCAGGAAACAAGGTCGTCTATGAAGACGCTCTTTTCGGGCGCAAGGATAATTTGGCGGGAAACTGCCGAGAGGTCCGTGCCCTTCGGGGTGTACCGGATCTCCCAGGTGTGGGGCCCGGTGCCGTCGGGGTTGGTGAGCTGGAGGTCCGAACGCCAGACGGTGTTCGCCTCGCCGCTGAGATGAGCTATGGCGGGCAGGTAGATCGGGGAGTCCGGCGGCGTGCTCGCCGTGATCATCACCGGGTCCCCCGTGTGGTTGTCCATCACCGAGGCGTAGGTCTGGACGTCCTCGCCCGTCGGCACCTCGATCTTGAGCGAGAACGTACCGATGCTCTCGAACGTCGGACCGAAGAGGCTCTTGATCGAGTCCTGGATGTACCCGAACGGCGCCAGGCCGAACGTCTTGCTGCCCAGATTCTGGCCGGTCTCGTCGAAGAGCGTGAACGTGATGCCGCTGACACCGCCCGCATCGCCGCGCAGGTTCACGATCGAGTAGTTCGTGCGGAAGCCGTTGTCCAGCCCGTTGTTGCGCAAGCCGGTGATCCACTGCGGCGACAGCGTGCTGCCGGGCACCACGTTCACCCCGGAGTTGATCTGACCGTACTTGCTGCCGTCCGGACGCAGGTTGTAGGTCCGGATCGTCACGACCGGGGCGACGTTGTCGTCGGTCCTGTACGTGAACCGCAGCGCGGTCTTCGAGAAGTCCTGTCCGAAGTTTGTCTTGACCCACTGCAGGATGTCGTCGAGCACCAGCGTAGCCTTGGGCGCGAGCGGAGGATGGTAGGGCCCGACCGTGAACGGATCGACGTTGTTCGTGCCCACCGGCAGGAACTGGAGCGTGATGCCGGTCGGGAACGCCGACGGGTTGTAGATGCGGACGTCGGCGTGCCAGTTCGTGTCGTTGAGGCCCTGGATCTTCGCGGCATCCACGCCCATCACCGACTCCGGCCCGCAGCTCGTGCCGGCCACCGTGACGCTCTTGGTCACGGTTCCGGTGGTACTGCCGCGCGCAGCCGTGAGGGTGACTCTGCGGGTGCCCCCGCACTTGAACGAGTAGGTGACCGAGGCGCCGGTCTGGGTGGAGCCATCGTCGAAGGTCCAGGTGAAGTCGGTGGGGTCACCGTAGGTCGCGCCCGGCGCGGCAGTGAAGGTGACCTGCGCGTCGGTCGAGACCTCCGAAGGGCGACCAGGAGAAGTCCGCAATCACGTGGCGCACGTCCTCGAAGACCTGGATGGTGTGCATGACCTCCGTTGACCAAAGGCCGGAGCAGTTGGCGACCGCCATCCGGACGTTCTTGGGGCCCGACTGCTTCCACGCATGCGTAAAGGTGGGCGTGGTGACGGTCGTGTCCACCAGGTCTTCCTGGAAGTCGTACCAGTGCCAGGTGCTGGGTTCGTTGGTGCTGTGGTCGGTCAGCGTCACCTGCTGGCCGGCGTACGGCTGCTGCTGCTCCGGGAACCCCGGCATCGTGCCCGTCGGCCCCCAGGTGAAGTCCGGCACCGGCGCAACGGTCTGTGTGCAGGTGCTCAGGACGACGATCGGGCTGCGTCGTGGTCGAACCCTTGCAGTTCGTGGCGGCGAGCGTCACGGTGTAGTTGCCGGCGGCCGTATACGTGTATGCCGGGTTCTGCAGGTTCGAGGTGCCGCCTCCGCCACCCCACCGGCGCCGACCACGACCGTCGTGCTGCCCGACACCGCGGCGCCGCCCGCAGTGCCGGTGGCGGTCACGGTGTAGGTGCCGCGCGGCGCAGTAGCTGTGCGTCGCGCCGCAAGCGCCGAGGGGAGCACGGGTAGGTCACGGTCGCCTGCGTACTGTCACCGAAGCTGATGGTGATCGCGTCCCCGCCCGTCGAGAGCGTCGGCGAGAACGTGAACGTCACGGTCTGGCCGACCGTGGCGCTCGGACGGGTTCGCGGTGATCGTGAGCGCGCCCCCGCCGCCACCGCCGCTGACCACGACCGACGTGCTGCCCGACACCGCGGCGCCGCCCGCAGTGCCGGTGGCGGTCACGGTGTAGGTGCCGCCGGCGCTGTAGCTGTGCGTCGCGCCGCAAGCGCCCAGGGGACACGGGTAGCTCACGGTCGCCTGCGTACTGTCACCGAAGCTGATGGTGATCGTGTCCCCGCTCGCCGAGAGCGTGGGCGAGAACGTGAACGTCACGTTCTGACCGACCGTGGCGCTCGCCGGGTTCGCGGTGATCGTGAAATTCCCACCGCCGCCACCACCGCCACTGACCACGACCGTCGTGCTGCCCGATACCGAGCGCCGCCCGCAGTGCCGGTGGCGGTCACGGTGTAGGTGCCGCCGGCGGTGTACTTGTGCGTCGCGCCGCACGCGCCGAGCGGACAGGGGTAACTCACGATGCCCTGCGTCCCGTCACCGAAGTTGAAGGTAATCGTGTCCCCGCTATGCGAGAGCGTCGGCGAGAACGTGAACGTCACGCTCTGACCGACAGTGGCGCTCGCCGGGTTCGGCGTGATGGTGAGGCCGGCGAGCGGAACGGCAAAGACCTGCGCGATGGACGAGCCGGAGACGCCCGGACCACCGAAGTTCCACGACCACGCCGTCGGACCGCCCGTCGAGTCGTCGTGGAACTGCACGACCTGGCCGATACGGACCAGGGTCGGCTGCCAGCTGAAGGCGGCGGTCGGCGCCGAGGGCAGCTGGCAGTTGTTGCGCACCACCACCTGGGTCGAGCCCGACACGGAGGTGCCGCCCGCCGTGCCACCAGCGGTAACCGTATACGTCGCGGGCTGCGCATAACTGTGGACGACCTTGTTGCAGCCGCCGAGAGCCTGGCAGATCCCGGAGAACGCCAGGGTCTGGGTTTGGCCGTCGCCGAAGTTGAACGTCACCGAGTCGCCCTGCTGGCTCACCGCCGGCGAGAACGTGAACGTGACCGTCGCTCCGGGGTCCACGGTTGCGGGGCTCGGCGTGATCGTGAAGTTCCCCCCCCGCCGCCGCCGATGACGATCGTGCTTGTGCCCGTACCTGTGGAGCCACAGTCGCTGGTCGCGGTGACGCGCACCTGATAGGTGCCGGCGCTCGTCCAAGCGTGGCTGACGCTCTGCCCGGTGGCCGTGCCGCCGTCGCCGAACGTCCAGGACCAGCTCGTGATCCCGTGGCCGCCGGCGCTCGCCTGCGCGCTGAACGAGACGGTCTGGCTGAGCTGCGCACTCGATGGCCCGACGATCGTCGGAGAGACCACTGGGCACGGGCACGTACCGGTGATGCCGACCGTGACCGGCAGCGCGGCGGACTGGACGGTGCCGCCGCTCGCGAGGGTCCCGGTGAGCGTGATGTACCTGGTGGTCCCGGCCTCACGAGGCGGCATAGCTGAACGTCGCCACCTGCGAGCTTTGGGTGCACACGTTCTGCCCGAAAATGTTGACGCACGAAACGCTGGCCTGGCTGACCCCATCACAGCTCATGCCGCCGAAATCGATCAGGAGGCTGGAGTACCCGCTGGCGGGGTTCATCGGGCCAAGGGTGATGGTGATCGGCGTGCCGATGTTCGCCGAGGTCGGGTTCGCGCTGAACGAGATCGAATTCTGGGTCGGCGTCACGGTGACAGGGGAGGCGGTGGAGCTGCGTCTGCGGATCGCCCGGTCCCGTGCACGCGCTGGCCCAGACCGCCCTGCGAGCACACGTCCATCTGGAGTCCCCACTGTGTCGGCAGGGCCTACGGGCAGAGTGCTCGCCGCAATCGTGCACACCGGCGGGGCGGAAGGCCAAAAGAGATAGCTACACGACGGCTGCTGGGCCCCCAATGGCGGGATGCTCCAGTGCAGCGTCGGGTTGAAGCCGCTGGCGACGCGCCCGGTGAACCTGAGCGTCACCGGCTGGCTCACCTGAACGTTTCCCGGCCGCAGCGCGTCCGCGACAAAGGTGCCGGAGGGCTGCTCCACCTGGAAGCTCGCGGTACCGTACCCTGCGTCAACCATCCCGATCATGCACGAGTCGTAATGGGAGTTGAGGGGAAGCGTTGAGACCGCGTGAAGATCGCGTCCGTGCACCTGGAGTCGTCCGGCGCTGCGAAGTCGTAGGGGACCACCACTCCCACGGTGTAGATGCCGTTGCCCTGGTTGAGGGAAAACGTGGACCCGGCACTGTGACGATGCGCCTTGTACCTGTAGAGGTACGTCGGACCGGTGGCGGAGGGGTGCCCGGCGGTGCCGGTGTTGCCCAGCGCGACCGGGTCGTTGACAAGCCCGCTGCAGCCAGCGGCCGGGTTAGGGCACGCCTGGCCGTTGACCGCGACCGTGAGCGCCGCCTGCGGGTTGCTGCACAGCGAGATCACCTTGGTCGTGGACGGGGGCGTGCCGCCCGCGATGGAGAGCACCACGTAGTAGTCGCCGGGCGCGGTGTTCGCCGGCGGGGTCCATGCCACCGACTGACCGTAGTTGGTGATCGTCACAGGGAACGTCTGGCCACCCATGGCGCCGATCGAAGCCCCCAGGGGCTTCTGGATGTCGAGGGTCGCGGTGGTCCAGACGCCCGCCGAGGCGTCCTTGATCGTGAACGTATCGCCGGGGAAGCCGGCGCCGGCCCGCGGGTACCCGCTGCCGTTGGGGCAGGTCGCGCCCGCGCTGCCGCCGGTGACAACGAAGTCCGGGAGCGGGATGGTGGAGATGCACGAGCTGTTCACCCCCACGATGTCGGCGGAGTACGTCAGCGAGCGACAGACGTAGTGGATCCCACCAACCTGGAAGACCTCGGCTCGGTTCAGGCTTTCGCTGAACTGCCGGATTCAGACACACGCGCCCACCGAGGTCCGTGAACGGCACCGCGTCGGGCAGGCGGGTGGCCTGGCCGCCGGCAAGGCTCAGGTAGCCGATCTTGTCGCCGGTGCCCGCCACCAGCAGGTTCCCACCCACGCCCAGCACAGTGGCCGGGACGGTCTCCGTTCCCGTGCCCCACCAGGTCACCGAGTACTGGTAGGCGAGCCCCGGGATACCGAGCGTCTGCACGATCGCGTAGGCGTGCACCACTGGATGGGTGCTGTCACCCACCCACAGCATTGAGTGGCCCTCGTCCACAGCCCACTCACCCCCGAACAGGACGGGGTCGTTCGAAATGGTATTCAGGATCACCGGGTGAGCGGCGTCGGTGACGTCCACGATCAGCACGGCGGGCTGCACGGCACGACGGAGCGCGAACAGGAGCCGCCTTCCACTGACGTTCGCGACCCAGAACCTCATCAGGTTCGGTGTGGTGCTGAACGACGCGTCGGTCGGGACCCGGGCGAGCGGCACCATCGTGGCTGAGCTCAGCCCGGGGGTGAGGTCGGTGGCGGTGCCGATCCTGTAGATCTGGATCGAGTTGTCGCTGCTCGTGATGCTCCCCTGGTCCAGCTTCTGGGCGGCGGCGTAGGTCGCGGTCCCGTCGCTGAACACGGCGGCGCTTATGGTACTCGTAGGAGGTCAGCTGCCTCGCGGGGTGGTACCCGGCGCCGAGGAACCCCCTGGCTCCCCCCGAGATGCGGAGGAAGTCCCACCCGTAGTTGCCCATCGGCACGATCGCGTACCGGAACCCCCCCGCGGTCGCCACCTGCTTGATGTGGTTCACGTAGGGCCCGTGGGTGTCGCCGCCGGTGTTGATCGTGCCCCAGTCCCAGGGGATATGGTCGCTCGCGAGAAGGGCGGGCGCGAGGGGGTTCGCCACGTTGTAGATCGTGAGGTCGTTGGCCAGGCAGAAGACGAGGTAGTTGGTGCCGTCGGCGAAGGCCTCGTAGCCGCCGGTCGAATAGTAGAACTCGTAGTCGCGCCCGGTGGAGCTGGTGCCGCACGGGTTCATCAGGGTCCCGCCTTGCTGGTAGCACGCGAGCTGTGCAGCTCGCCGGGCGTGTCGCGCCTGCGGCAAGCAGCATCCCGGCGAGCGCCGCCGCCCCGGCGAGTCCGTGCAACTTGTTCCAGGATGAGACCTTCAGCATGCAGTACCTCCACCCGAGGGCATCATAGTGCGCGAATCCCCCACTGTCCACCCGCACCGTGTGCGCCACGACACAAAAAGAGCGGGCGGGCCGAAGCCCGCCCGCCTTCATTGACAGTTCTCCTCACCCGTACTACGGCGTGGGCTGCCGAGGAGCGCCAGGATTGGGGGTCGTGAACAATCCCACCATGTTCAGCGTCGGCAGCAGTTGTGTGGCGAAGCACCAGTAGTTCGCCATCGTCGTCGCCTCGACCGAGGTCGAGTAGGCGCCGAAGTTGTACTTCGCGAACACGTAGGCCTGGAGGTACGTCTCGGGGTTGCGCGAATGCCGAGCGGGAACGTGCGGGATCGAGGGGTCGAACACGATCAGCATCCAGCCGTTGCCGCTCATCAGGCCGTTGAAGTTGGTGCTCGTGACCGCCACCTTCTGGGTCTCGAACGGGAACACGTTCGGCTCGGGGTTGCCGAAGCACAGACCCAGACGGGCAGGTGGTCACGGTGCGGGCCTTCGACTGCTCGTTCTCGTCCCACGCGTAGTAGATGTACGGCTGGCACGCGAGCACGTGGTCGTAAGTGGCCGTGGTGTCGAACTCGTGGTAGTTCTTCCACACCGCCACCTCGGTGGTCACACCGGCGGCGTTGAGGTAGTTGAACGCGTACGCCGTGCCGAGAGGCTCGCGGTTGTCCTGAAGGTTCGTGGCACCGGACTCGAGGCGGTCCTTGGTGTAGAAGCCGACGCCGTTCCAGGCGGCGTTGGCCTCGAGGCCGACGGCCGGGGTGGACTCGGAGTAGTTGGACGTGAAGTTCAGGTAGAAGTCGTAGCCGGTGAGCACGTTGTTGAGCGTGTTGTAGCCGGCCGTGCCGCCGACGACGTCGTCCCAGTAGTTAGCGAGGGTCGGGAAGAAGCCGTTGCAGGCCTTGACGCTGTCGATCGTCGCGTAGAAGAACAGCGGCGAAGCGGTCAGCGTGCTCAGCCAGCCGGTGAACCCGATCTCGGCACCGCGTCGCAGTTGGTGTCCTGGTACGTCCCGGTCCACGCGACCAGCGGTGCCTGCAGCCCGCTCTGGATGATGCCCGCGTACGCGGAGAGGTTTCCCCACGGGAAGCCGCAGCCGGTGCTCGTGGGCGTCGCGAAGTCGATGTCCTGCGGGTTGAGAATGCCGGCGTAGGCCGGGCCCAGCGGGTTGCTCGTCGGGCCGAACGCGGAGCCAGCAACGCCCGTGGTCCCGGTCCAGAACCCGGTGGTCGGGCTGCCGGTGTCGAACAGGTTGAAGTTGCCGGTGACGAGGTCGCGCCAGTTGATCGACCACACGTCGTAGCCCGAGAGCACTTCGTCGAAGTCCACGACCGGGGTCGAATCGGCGCTCCACACCGTGACGTGGATGAGCTGCTTGGCGCTCGACACGTTGGTCACCACGGTCAGGGTGGTGTAGCCGTTGGCGTTGGGCGAGCCGTCGGCGTTAGTGTCGACGATGATGTAGGGCACCAGAATCGATGCCGACGGGACGATGTCCCGCGCGCAGAAGTTGGCGTAGGCCACGCCGCCCACCAGGGCGAGAGCCAACGCAAGGATAATGGTCTTCTTCATAGCTTTATTCCTCCTTTTTCCTTCACGAGAATCCGAGAACAACCACGACCTTGGGTGATTCGCTGCGACCCGCGACCCAATAGCATCACCTCCCTGATATGAGATGACAGACCCCACTTTCTTGTGCGTTATGCTACACCAGCATTAAGCTAGCGCCGCAACCGCCCTTTGTCAACCCCCACGGGCTGAACATTGTCACGGCGTCACCGTACCAGCCCTGTCAAGGCATGTCAAGGGGCCTTCGGCGCGGCCACGCCAGCCGCCCGGGCCGGCATCGCCTTGTAGACCCAGACGCCGCCCCCCGGCTGCTCCGTGTTCGGGGAGCCCGCCAGGATCAGTTCCCCCCGGCCGTCGCCGTCGAGATCGGCGATCTTGACGTCGAAGAACGCGGTCCCGCGCTTATCGAGGCCGGGGTTTCGCTGCTCGTAGAACGAGCCGTTGGCCCCCTGGAGGAACACCCGCACCCTGCCGTCGCTGGTGGCAACCGCGATGTCGTTGCGTCCGTCGCCGTTGAGGTCGCCCACCGCCGCCGCCTGGTAGTTCTGGTACTCAACCTTTTCCTGGAAAAGCACTTGCGCCACGGGCGTGGCCAGCCGCTTGCCGTCGGCGTCGTGGAAACGATAGATCACGCACGCCTGGGTGGGAGGCTCGGCCTTTCCAGGGGTTGAACTGCTCGAAGCACTCAAGCAGGTCGGGCTGCGGGAAGCGGTCGAGCGGCGCGGCGACGTTGGCGAACACGTAGGCGTTGGTCGGCATCTGCTGGCTCGCGATGGGCTCCCAGCTCTGGCCTTTCGCCGCGTTGCGAAAGACCAGGTCCATGACGTTCTGAGCGCGGGATGTGAGCAGCAGGTCGATGCTGCCGTTTCCCTCGATGTCGGCTGCGGTCAGCCAGTCGCCCTGAATCCCCACGGGGAACCCCTTCTTCGTGACCGCCTGCCAGCCGGAGGGAGTGTTGAGAGCAATGTTGACGTGCCCGTAGCTGGAGCGGCCGCGCCGAGGCCATGTTGAGGTCCATCTCGGCGAAGGTCGCGATGTCCGGCCGTCCATCGCCGTCGAAGTCCGCCACCGCGAGCGCGCGCGATGTCATGTCCTGGTTGCTCTGCGGGACCGTCACGAAGCGCGTGAAGTCACCCTTGCCGTCGCCGTAGAGGACGTACGTCCTGGAGAAGTGGCAGGCGATGGCGATGTCCTTGTTGCCGTCGCGGTCGAAGTCCGCCACCCGCACGGTCCCATAGTCGAGCTTGAGCCCCTGGGTCGGCCACCTCGCGTCCTGCCAGAGCTTCCAGCTCCCGTCCTTCTGCTGCAGGAAGATGTACGGCGTGGGCGGCCCGGTGCGCTGCGGCCCGAACACCAGGTCGGGAAGCCCATCGCCGTTCATGTCGGCGACGTCGAACGACATCTGCCAGCGGCCGCCGCGGGGCAGCCCGGCGTCCGCCGCGACGAAGCGCAGTTGGTCGGTGAACGGCGGGGGCACGTCGGGGTTGTTGACGATCAGGTACTTGTCGGTGAAGTAGTCCTTCTTCATGCCGGCGAAGATCTCGTTCGCCTCGTTCCGCCACCACGTGCTGTGGGCGGCGGACTGGGGGTCGTCAGGCGGAAGGTTGCGCACCAGGTAGTTGTCGCCTTCCTCGCCCACGATCTCCATCACGATCTTGACCACCGAGTGAGGCGCGCACTCGGTTGCGGCCGAGCAGGATCGCGTCCTTCTTCGGGATCTTGTAGATCTTGTAGTACTGCTTCAGCCACTGGTCGTACGGCACCCGGTGAATGATGGGATGCTGGACTTCCTCGGGCAGCGTCGCGGGCGCCTGCATCGGAGCGGCGACCTGCGGCGGGGGTACGGGCGGAGCGGGCGGTTTCTGCGCGCCCTGCGCAAGCCCGAGGACGGGCGCGAGCAACCCTGCGGCCAGCAACGAAACGATCTTCGATCTCATAAGCGAATGCCTCCAATCCGGCGCGACAGCCGGAGCTCACACGTCTACAAGAGGTCGGGCACCTGGTGCCGACGCAGCTTGAACACCAGAGCGCCTACTGCGAATGCGACTAATGCGCTCGCGGCGGCAAGAACAAAGGAACCGGCCTCCGGCGGCTCGCCGAGGAGCGCTACGCGAAAGCAGTGCAGCCCTCCCCAGAGCGGGTTGAGCATCAACCACGCCGCCGCCCTCCGGGGGAGAGCGGTGACGGGGTACACGATCGGGGTGGCGAAGAAAAGAATCGTGGTCACCGTCCCGACCACCTGCGTCAGATCCGGAAGAAAGGCCCCGCCGACCATCAGTGCGAGGCCGAGACCGAACACGGCGATGACCAGCACCACGAGGCCGGCCAGCAGCCATGGCGCCCCCGCCGGCGCGAAGGTCCCGAAGGCGGCAGCCACACCCATGACCAGGACGAGCGCCACGCCGTGCCGTGCGAGGACGGCCGTCAGGGCACCGGCGAGGACGACCTCGAGAGGCACGTTGACGTGACGGACGAGCTGCGCCCGCTCGCGGGCGAGGCCCGTCGCCCTCACCACCGACTCCTGAAAGGCGAGAAAAGGCACCAGGCCGCTAATCAGGTACACTCCAAAGAGTCCCACGCCGGGCCTTCCTTCAAGACGCATGCCAAGGAAGTACGAGAACACGGTCAGGTAGAGCGCGAACTGCACCAGCGGCTCGAGCACGGCCCAGGCCACGCCCAGAGCGGAGCCCGCGTACCGCGCCTTGAAGTCGCGTCGCGCCAACTCCCACACCAGGCGTCGCCAACGCCAGACCGAAGAGAGGATCGAGAGCATCTCGCTTTTCCTTGACAAGACCCGTATGGGGTCCTAGCATAACTTCTAGGACCCCGGTGCACGGTAGCAAAACCCCACCGGGGCGACAAGGTCTCATGACTCGCCAAGTGCGTCCTTCGCTTCCCACCGCGACGGTGGGGCAACGCATCCGCCAGCACCGGCAGGAGCGCAACCTCACGCAGACGGAGCTGGCACGCCAAATTGGCATCCAGCAATCGGACCTGTCGCGCATGGAGAAGGGCGAGTACCGGGTCTCCCTGGACGTACTCTTCCGCCTGCTCCAGATTTTCGAGATGTCCCTGGGGGAGTTCTTCGGCGACCTGGCGCAGCAGGGGTTGACTTTGCGCGAAGCGAACCTGCTAGAATCTTTCAGGGCATTGCCGCGCGAAGATCAGCACGAGGTGCTGGATTTCGTGGATTTCAAGCGCAGCAGGCACCGGGAGCCCGACCAGTGACGGGTGCTTCGGAACGGTACCTCCGCCTGACCCAGTTGGCGCAGCGCGCCTTTACCGGCGGGCGCCTTCAGCGCTCGCTGCGTCTGTTCTCCGCCGCGGAGGACGAGGCCAAGCGGCTCGGTGACCGCGAACTCACGGACCGTGCGTTCTGCAACCGGTGCGTGGTTCTGTTGGAACTGGAACGACTGGACGGCGCCGTCGGCGAGCTCAAACACGTCCTGATGCGCTCCCGTGATCCGTTCACCTCGTGGATGGCGGCCTACTACACCGCCCAGGTCTACGAGGCCGAGGGGAACATCGCGCGGGCGCTGGCGTACGCCCGACGGGCGAGCGAGCTGGCCCACGCTTCCAACGAACGGCGGGCCCTCAAGGGCTCCGCCAACCTGCGCGGCGTGCTCGCGCTGAGAGACTCCCACTTCCAGGAGGCGGCGGAGAACTTCCGCCTGGCCCTTGAGCTCGCCGCCGAGGATGGCGACGACCCGGTCAACCTCGCGGTTGCCCGGGACAACCTGGGGTACTGCCTGATGTGCACCGGCGAGCCTGCCAACGGCGTCGCGCTCTGCCGCGACGCCGCCGCGACCCTCGAGGCGCTCGGCACCCGGCAGCTGCTGCCCGAGGTTTACCAGGACCTCTGCTACGGCGCGCTCCAGGAGGGTGCGTTCGCCCAGGCCCGGGAGCTCGGTGAGAAGGCCCTGGCCCTCGCCCGTGAGTTCAGCCACCCGACGGTGGAGCGCAACACGCTGATGCTTCTGGCCGACGCCGCGATGGATGCCGAGGACGAGGAGGCGACCGACCGCTACCTCCAGTCGCTCTCCGCCTATTACCCCGACTTCCGGGGCATGAAGTCGTTCCTTCGCGCCTTCAACGTGCGCGAGGTGATCAACCTGAAAGCGTGAGGGGAAAATGCGCCGGAGCTTCCTGACCCTCGCTTTCCTCCTGGCCGCCACCGCGGCCCTGGCGGCGAACCCGTACTTCCTGGACCGCAGCGGCGTGCTTTGGAAAGCCAGCGCGGCCCCGGAGGGCCTCGTGCTCACGGGGATGCAGGACGGCGCCGTGGTCATGCGCTCCGTGGTTCCGTTCCCGCTGGCGGTCTACGGCACATCCGACACCCAGATCCAGGTCGCTGCCGACGAGGTCACCGGCAACGTGGTGGTTGTATGGCAGCGCAACTGGTCGCAGGACGCCTCCGAGATCATGCTGGCTGTCTGGCGCGACGGTAGCTGGCAGAGGGTCGAGCGCCTCGCACAGGACCTCGCGGCGCACCCCCGCAACCCGACCATCCAGGTGAGCGAGGTTGCCACGACCGTCCCCGATCCGAGCGCGCCCGACGACCCAAACAAGGCGACGGCGATCCGCGACAGCTTCCTGCACGTGGTGTGGTGGGAAGGGGCCGACCAGGGCCACGCCAGCTACGCGTTGCTCTGGCTCAACGCTGGTGCGGATGACCCTGATGCGCTCGTCACGCAGAACCTGGAAAGCTTCGCTGCCATCGGACTCGCGTGCACCGTGCCGGTTCCTCCCACCGTGCTCGAGCATCCGGTGTTCGGCGACCACGCTCCGCGGGACCGGGCCCTCCTGTTGTTCGGCTCCCAGCGGATCTGCCTGTTCCAGATTCTCGAGGTGCAGTTCACACTCAACCCGGGGGCAACCACCGATCCCAAGGGGATCACGGTCATCGCGCAGCGTCGCCGTCACATGCCGATCTTCGGCGTGAGGAAGGCGTTCGCAATGACGCGGGACCTGAGCATGGAAGGGGTGCGGGTCGTGCTGGGAGCTGACCTCAACCCCGTGGTCTACCGGGTGGTCGGCACCACGGTGGAGTACGTCACCGCCACCGACACAGGCTGGAGCCCGCGCCGCACGCTGACCGTGAAGGACGGCATGACGATGGACCAGGCGATCCCGCTTGTGGAGAGCCTTGCCCGCTGAACCGACCCGAAAGCTGACAGGTAAGGGCGGGGCGTGTCCCCGCCCTTTATCGTTTCTGGTGGTCTGTTTTCAGTCCAGGGAGCGGGGCAGGCCAGCTCGTGGGTCGCCGGCGCCGGCGTAGAGCTCGTTCACCCGCCGCGCGGCCTCCCGGCCGGCCGGCGAGACGACCCGCGGAACCGTGACCTGCACGGTGTAGTAGTGGTCTCCGTGAACCCCGGTGCGCACGTTGCGGACCCCCTTGCCACGCAGCCGGAAGCGCTGTCCCGACTGGGTCCCGGACGGGATCTTGGCGCGCACCGGGCCGTGGATTGTGCCGATCTCCACCTCCGAGCCAAGGTACGCCTCGGAGAACGTCACAGGCACCACGGTGGAGATGTCGTCGCCCTTGCGCTCGAAGTAGGCGTGGGGGCGCACCCGAACCACGACCGCGACCTCGCGCTTTGACCCCCCCTTGAGCGTCGCCCGCACCCGGTCGCCGTCCCCCACCCCCGCCGGGAGCTTGACCCGCAGGCGGTCGGTCTGCACCAGCATGCCGGCTCCGCGGCAGCGCTGGCACACCCGCGAGCGAACCTTGCCGCTGCCGCCACACTCACTGCACGTCACCTCGCCCTGCACCGGCACCACCACGCTGGTTCCGCGCACCGCCTGGGCGAAATCAAGCTCGACGGCAGCCTCGACGGGAGCCCCGGGAGAAGGGCTCGCCGCCCTGCCGAAGCCGCCGAAGAGGTTACCGAAGATCTCCCCGAGATCAGCGAAGCCCTCGACGCCCCGGAACTCGAATCCTCCCGATGCGGGCCGCGCGGTCCAGCGGGCGCGGGCCTGACGGGCCGCGGCGGCAGCCTCGTCCACGGTGCCGAACTCGTCGTACTGCGTGCGCTTCTCGCCGTCGGAAAGCACAGCGTACGCCTCCTGGATCTCGCGGAAGTGTTTGGCGGCGTCCGGGTTGCCCGGGTTCACGTCGGGGTGGTAGCGGCGGGCGAGCTTGCGGTACGCCTTCTTGATCTCCTCTGCGCTGGCATTGCGCCCAACTCCCAGAACTTCGTACAGGTCTCGCATCCGTCCCGCTTTCCGGCGTCAGCTGCCAGACAAAATATGAGCGAATCCTTGTGAAGTTTCAAGGGCCACACACAGGCTGCGAGACGGTTCTCCTCACACGGGGCAGGCCGTAACCCCGCCGCGGGCACGCGGGAGTGAAAGTTCGCTGACATGGCTCACTCCGACGGTTGCTCGGCCCGCGCTAGAATGGCCTGATGTCGTTTGCCCCTGGGGCCGTCGTCATACCTGCCATCGGCCTGCTCCTGACGCGGACGAGCCGAAGGCTGACGGCCTTTGCGGCGGCGGTCCTGCTGGCGTGGCTCAACCTCTGGTGGGTGCTGCCGCTACTCGGTCTCAGGGAGATCGACAACGCCCTTCCTCCCCTGTTCGCGGTGGCGCACTCGGCCGCGATCATGGCCGTGGGCCACCTCCTCGTCATCGTGCTCGTTCTCGGTGCCCTTGGGGTGTTCTCGCCGAGTGCGGGAAGCCCTGCGGAGCTCGCCTCGCGAGCGGCCAGCCGGGGCGATTACCGCGCGGCTGGCGAGTATTGGCTGGAGGCCGGGCGGCCGCGCCGGGCGCTGCGCAGCTTCATGCGCGCGCACGACTGGGGGCGCGCCGCCGAGGTCGCGCGCTCTCGCGGCAAGCTCGCGCGCGCCGCCGAGCTCATGGAGCGTGTCGGCGGCGAATCTCTCGGCGCCGCGGCCCAGCTCTACTCCCGTCTTGGCCAAAGCGCCAGGGCTCAGCAGACATGGATGCGCTACGGCCAGTTCCTGGTCGAGGGCCGGCACAGCGAGCAGGCGATCGACCCATTCCTGCGCGCGGGCGATATGCGCCGCGCCGCCCACGCGGTCGAGCTCGCCCTCGAAGGCCGCCGTCTCACTGCGTCCAACGCCGACGTCGCGATCCGAGCTGCCCGGGAGAGCAAGCGACCGGCGCTCGCGGCGGCCGTGGCTATTGCGTGCGCGCGCTACCGCGAGGCCGGCGACCTCTACCTTGCCGCCGGGCAGCCGCTCGACGCCGCGCGTGCCTTCGAGCAGGCCGGCGAGACGATGCGGGCAGCCGAGGCGCTCCGGCTCGCCGGTCAGACTGAGGAGGCCGCCAGGATCCGCGGGCAGCGCCTCTTCGTCGACGGGAAGCTCGAGCAGGCGCTCCAGGAGTACGAGACGGCGGGGATGGCCGCGGAAGCCGCCGCTGCCCTCGAGAAGCTCGGCCGGTACCAGGAGGCGTTCGACCGTTATCGGCGCGCCGGCTTGCTGCGGGAGGCGGCCGACATTGCCCGCCAGCACCTCGATGTCCGGGAAGCCGGCCGCCTCTACGCGGAGATCGGAGATTGGCTTGAGGCAGGGCTGGTCTGGGAGTCGGTCGGCGAGCACCTGGAGTCCGCGCGCTGCTTCGAGCGCGGCGGCGACGTCATCCGCGCCGACGAGGTGCTCGCCCGCGCAGGGCTCGTGAAGGAAAGAGCCCAGCTCCTCGGCCGCATCGGGCAAGTTGAGGACGGCTTCAACATACTCTTCGAGCACGGCGATCTTCGCGGAGCGTGGGAGTTCCTCTCCGCCTACGGGGGCACCTTCCCCAATCTGGTCGAGCCACTCGTGAAGATTGGCCACCATCTTCAGAGCGGGGGCGAGGTCACGACCGCGATCAGCGTCGTCCAGAGGGCGATTGCCGGTCTGCCGGTGCGGCGCGAGCTGCTCTCCGCCTTCTACTCCCTCGCTGAGTTGCTGGAGGAGCATGGGGACCTGAGGGCCGCCGAGGCAGCCTGGCAGCGCGTGGTCGAGTTCGACTACGGCTACCGGGACGCGATTCAGCGCCTGCACATCGTCGAGGCCCAGCGGATAGCCGACGAGGGAGGCCCCTCTTCAGGTTCAGGCCTCACTCCTCCGCCAGAATCGCGCGCCAGCGGAATCACCGATGCGGCCTCCCGATACGTCCTGGAGCAGGAGCTCGGGCGTGGCGGCATGGGCGTGGTCTACCGGGCGCGCGACACGCGGCTTGGGCGCACGGTGGCGATCAAGATCCTCAACCCCCGCCAGCACACCCCCGACGCCATCCGCCGGTTCGAGCGCGAGGCGCGTGCCGCGGCTGCCCTCTCTCACCCGGGTATCGTGAACATCTACGACTTCGATCGCGGGTTCTCATCGTTCTACATCTCGATGGAGTTCGTGTCGGGGCCGACGCTGCTGCAGCTGATCCGCGAGGAGACCTCGTTCGTCCGCCTCAACCTCCTGAACCTCCTGAGGCAGATCGTGGACGCCGTCGGCTACGCGCATGCCCGCCACGTGGTACACCGCGACCTCAAGCCCGCGAATATGATCCTGGCCGACCGCCGGCAGGTGAAGATCCTGGACTTCGGTATCGCGCGTCGTCTGGACGAGCTTGACCTCTCGGCCTCGGGCGCCACCGGGACACCGTACTACATGGCCCCCGAGCAGATCCTCGGCGAGGACCCCGACGAGCGCACCGACATCTACGCCCTCGGCGTCACGCTCTTCCAGATGGCAACCGGAACGCTGCCGTTCGCCACGGGAAACATCCTGCGGGCCCACCTGGAACAGCCCCCACCCGACCCGCAGGCACTCGCACCCGATCTGGAACCGGCCCTCTCTCACATGATCGTGCGCTGCCTCGCCAAGGACCGCGAGCAGCGCCCTCGCGATGGCGCCGCGCTGCTGGCGGCGCTCGCCTCACTCGAGGACGGGGCATCAGAGTGAAAGTCGCTCTCATCGGCACCCACGGCGTCGGCAAGACCACCCTGTGTTTCGAACTCGCAGCCAGGCTGAAGCGGCGCGATGTGGACGTCGAGCTGGTGCGCGAGGTCGCACGCCGTTGTCCGCTCCCCATCAACCGGGAAACCAGCGCGGCGGCCCAGGGCTGGATCCTGCACACGCAGATGGCATGGGAGCTCGAGGCGGAGGCCGACCATCCGCTCGTGATCTGCGACCGCTCCGTGCTCGACAACTACTGCTACCTCTACCACGCGGCCGGTCCCCAGGCGAGCTGGGAGCCGCTGCTGGCCGCGTGGCTGCCGACCTACAACATGCTGGTCAAGGTGCCACTCTGGACGACTCCGCGGTGGGACGGCGTGCGCGACACCGACCTCGCCTTCCAGCGCGACATCGACGCCCTGCTCGACGAGCAGCTGCAGCGGCGCGGGCTCGACGTACTGCGCCTCGAGTTCGAGGAGCGCCAGCGCTGGGGCGATGTCGTCATGGCACGGCTGGAGCCGCTGGTCCGCCCCCAGCCCACGCTGTTCCCTGAGGACAACAACGCTTAGAGCGTCAGAACGTGCGCAGCTTCGGGAACAGAATCAAGCGTTGAGAGTCCAGAGTTAAGAGCTTTCCTAGCCGCCTGGTTCGTGGTTCTGGCGCACCGGGTCAAAGGGAAGAAGGAAGAGGGGAAAAAGACAGCGAAAGTGGAGACGGCGCATCCCGTCCGTGCCTTCCCTCTCCCGCTTGCCCTTGTTCCTTCCGCCGACCGGCTCACAACGTTCGAACCCGCACACCTTCGAACCTGTGAAGGAAGGGTTCCGTCGCGTCAACCCGCCGTCGGGCTCGTACCGGGCGCCAGCGGCGCCCCACAGGCCGGGCAGAACTTGGCCCCCGGGGGCACCGGTTGTCGGCAGCGAGGGCACGGGCTCACGGCCATCGGCACCCCGCAGGTGGGGCAGAAGCGGGAGCCGGCGGGCAAAGGGTTGCCGCACCGCGCACAGGTGGTGGTCGGCGGCGGCCGCGCCTCCGCCGGCGGCGCCTCCCTTCATCGCCTCGGAGAGCGCCCCCGCCATCTGCACGCCAAACCCTGCCCCCAGTCCAACGCCCATCCCCGCCGCGGCCGTCCCGCCGGCCCCACCGTCGGCGCGCGCCGCATCGCCCAGCGCCACCGCCGCCTTGAAACGGGTGTAGGCGGACAGGTCGCCCACCGCGCCCATGGACGCGCGCTCGTCAAGGCGCGCGAGAACCTCGTCCGGCGGCGTGACCGAGTTGATGTAGAAGTCCGAGAGGTCCACACCGTACTTGGAGAAGTCCTCCGTCAGGCGCGCCTTCGCGAGCGTCGCGAGCTCGTCGTAGCGCGCGGGCAGATCCAGGATCGAGGTGAGGCTCTCGCCCAGCAGGTCGTTGAGGCGTGCCACGATCATGTCGCGGTAGAAGTCCTCCAGCCGCGTCGGTGTCGAACTCGCCCAGAGAGCCCACGACGGTATTGACGAAGGTGCGGGAGTCGTGGATCCGGTAGGCGTACGTCCCGAAGGCGCGCAGGCGGACCACGCCGAGCTCGCGGTCGCGGAATGCGACCGGCTCGCGGGTCCCCCACTTCTGGTCGAGGAACGTGCGCTTGGAGACGAACACCACCTGCACCCGGAACGGCGAGGTGAAGCCGAACGGCAGCGAGAGCACCTTGGTCAGCACCGGGATGTTCTGGGTCGTGAGGGTGTGGCGGCCGGGGGCTAAGACGTCGAGAGCGCGCCCATCACGGTAGAAGACAGCCTCCTGGGCCTCGTGCACAACGAGCTGCGCCCCAAACTTGACCTCAGCGCTGCCCTCGGGCGGGAAACGGAATGCGATCTCGTGGCCTGTCGGGTCGTAGTGCTCAAGCACTTCGAGAAACTGACTCATCGCACCGTCTCCTCTGCAATGCCGCTAGGCGAAGACTCCCTTGAACGCCTGGTCCCGGCTCTCCAGGCGCACGCGCACCTTCGCGATGGTCTCCGAGAGTTTGTTCAGCTCCTCCTCCCCCTCGGAGAGGTGCTCCGCCGCCTCGGCCACCGCCTCCACGTCCTCGACGAAGGCCATTTCCAGGTGGTAGACCGCCTGGAGTTGCTCCTGCCCCACCTTTACCGCGTCGAAGAGTCCGGCGTAGCCGGAGCCCGCGTGGCGGACCGCGTTGGCCAAGGCGTCGAGCTCCTTCTCGAGGCTGCCGAGGCGCTCGAGCCTCCCCGCGGCACCGAGATGGAGTGTGCGTGTGTACGCCGCCACGCTCGTTCGCGCAGCGTCCAGGCTGTTCGCGAGGTGGGCGCGCACCAACTGGTCGATCTCCCGGGTCAGCTCGCGGTCGAGGTAGCCCGCGAAGCCCGGCACCTTTCTGCCGAGGCGTTCCAGCACGTTACGTGCCGCTCGCGCCCTGTCCACCGCGTCGCCCATGGCGCTGCCCTCCAGAGACCAAATATCATTCTATCATCAGCACTTGAGCGGAGGCAGCTGTGCGGTTGTTGATCGGGCTCGGTGGCAACCAGGGTGACGTCCTGGGCGCGTTCTCCCGCGCGCTGGCAAGCCTCGAGCCCCGCCTCACGGTGCTGGCTCGGTCGAGCGTCTGGCAGAGCGCTCCGCAGGGACCGCCTCAGCCCGACTACCTCAACGCTGCCGTGCTCGTCGAGACACCGGCTCACCCGATCGCGCTCCTGACCCTCTGTCATGACCTCGAGGCCCAGGCGGGCCGCGCCCGCGCCAGGGTGCAGCGCTGGGGGCCTCGCCCGCTCGACCTTGACCTGCTCATCGCGCCGGGGCTCGTGATCGAGAGCCCGGTACTGGTGCTCCCTCACCCGCGCCTCGCGGAGCGTGCGTTCGCCCTCGCGCCCGCAGCCGAGCTTGCACCCGACTGGCTCCACCCACGCCTTCACCGCACCCTCGCCCAGCTCGCCGCGGCGCCTGCGCTTCTCTCGCAGGGGTGCGAAGCGGTGAGGCCACCGTTCGCGTGGGGCGCTGCAGTCAGGTGACAGGGGCCACGAGGCGCCCGGATAGCCACCTCGCGCCTAGCCGACCTGCCCGGGTGTGAAGGAGGGGGTGGCGGGCCGCAAGGCACGCATCCGGTCACAGCGCGCCAGCCTCTCCCGGTCCGCACTCGCCAGAGAACAACGGCCGCCGGCTGCCGCCTTCGGGGAGTTGGGGTCGGAACTCCGGTCGCTCTTGGCCGGACCCTGGACCGACGGTCCCAGGCCTAAGCCCGGAGATGGCCGGACAACCGCTCGAAACGAAACGAGTTGAATCTCGCCGGTCGAGCATCCCTTCCCTCCTATAAGCGGCCGCTTCTGGGGTCGCTTGCGCGGAGTGAGCGGAACGTCCGGCTTGTGGCGGACGACCTCCCAAACGCGCGATTTCCACGGCTGGTACTCTCACCTCCGCGCTTCGGATCAACATTGCAGGGAGGTCACTCCAGCGTTTGCTGACCGTTCCCGACTTCGAGAGGCGCTGAGGAGGTCAACCTGGGTCACAAGGCGCGTATCAGGCCACCGCGGCAGCGGGCTGCGCCGGCCGAGCATGCCGAGGTTCCTCCGAACTCCGGCAAGACCGGACCGGCAAAGATCCAGTCCGAGTTCCGGAACGCCGGCGCGGTTGTGGCCGTAGTGGTCCTGCTGTTTGTCGTCGCAGTCGTGTGGGCCACCCCGCGTGAGGCCGGCGACACTTTCATGGCGCTCGCGGGCGGGCGCGACGTGTTCGAAGGAAAGCTCGCAAAGCCTGACGACTGGGCGTTCACCACCGTGGGGAGCATTTGGCTCAACCAGAACTGGGGTTTCGACGCGCTGGCCTACATCGCCATCAGCCACGCGGGTGAAGCAGGCCTGCTCGTCCTCAAGGCGTTGTTGATCGCTGTGACCGCAGCGGCGACGGTCGTGGCCTGCCGCGCGAGGGGAGCAACGTGGTCCGCGGCACTCCTGGTCACGGCTGCGGCGCTGGCAGGCGCGCGCCACTTCGTGGAGCTTCGCGCGAACACAACGAGCTACATCCTGGTTTCCCTGCTCCTGCTGATCATCTACCGGAGCCGCTCTCGCCCAGGGCTGATCTGGGCCTCCGTCCCGCTGATCGCCGTCTGGGCCAACGTGCATGGGGGTTTCATGCTCGGCCTTGCCGTGCTTGGCTTGTGGCTCGGGGCGAGCAGCGTCTCGGCGCTGGCTCGCGGTGGCCTCCAGGAGGCCATCCGGAGGTCGGCGGGACCCGCCGGAGCCCTCGCGTCCTCGGTGGCGCTGGCCGCGGTGGCGAACCCCTTCGGCATCCGAAACCTCACCTTCCCCTTCACCTTCGTCAGTAGCCCGGAATGGCGGGAGGTCACCGAGTGGCACAGCCTCTCGTTCACGCCAGCCCCGGGCGAGCCGAGCGCCTGGGAGTTCGTCGCATTCCTCGCGTTTGTCCTGCTCGTAACCGGATGGCGGGCGCTCGGGACGCCGCCGGCAGCCGCGAGGCGAACAAACGGCGAGGCCCAAGCACTCGACCTCGCGTTTATGGACATCGGGCTCTTCATCGCGATGGCGTTCGTCGGCTTCTCGGCTTTTCGTCTTCTCCCAGTCGCGCTCGTCGTCCTCGCACCGCTGGCGGCCCGCCAGGCAAGCGTGGTGTTCGGGGACTCGACGACGTGGTTGCCCACGACAGTCGCCGCCGGCGTCCTTACGATAGTGATGCTGCCCTTCGCCAACCGTGTGAGGGCCACCTACTCAGCGGACAACCCCCGCTTCTCGGCGGCGACCATATTCCAAAGGATGACCGCCTCTGACCTCCTTCCTTGCGGCGCCGCTGATTTCCTCGAAGACAACAACGTCGACGGTCGTATCTTCAGCGAATGGGCGTGGGAGGGCTACCTCCACTGGCGTCGCCCGCAACTTCGGCTGTTCATCGGGGGTCGCGCAACCCAGATCTACGGCCTCGACACCGTGCACGCCTATCGGGCGTTAGGAAACGCCCCGCGACCCGCAACAATGCTGGCGCAATGGGATATCCACCTCGTCGTTGTGCCGCTGGAACGGGAGTACCTGCAGGTCGTCGACCGGCTTGCCTTCAGCGACGGCAGCCACTGGGCCTTGGTCTTCTACGACGGGCGGACCGCCGTGCTCGCGGACCTCGTCGACGGAAAGGCACGAGACCTGGCCGAGAGCGTCGCGGCCGGCCGGGCGCGCTTCCGGAGTGAGGCCGTTTCCACCTTGAGCCGCGCGCTCGAGCGGGTATCGTTTGGCTCGGGTGGCGTGGGCACACAGGCCCTGTCGGACCTCGTGACGGCGAACCGGAACCTTCCGACCGCAGGAGGTCCATGGTTCCTGCTCTTCACGGCACGCGCCCATCGGGTGCAGCTTGCATGGTTGGTGCACACGCTCGAGGCCGAATACAGCTTCTTGACGTCCGAAAGCGGGCGAAAGGATGGCCAGCTCGAACGTTTGCAGGCGCGCCTCAGTTGCGCCCAGATCCTCGCCAGTCTGTACGGGCGTGGGACCCAGGCGAGCTTTTGGATCCAAACCCGCGAGCAGTTGATCGCACAACTGCGAACCCTCGTCGCCAACCTGTAGAGGCCGACGCGCCATACTCGGAGCCTCCGCATTCGTCGCTTCGCGCTCGCGCCCGCCGCCGAGCTTGCGCCCGACTGGCTCCACCCCCGTCTTCACCTCACCCTCGCGAAGCTCGCTGCGGCACCCGAGATCGTCGCGCAACGGTACGAGCGCTTCGGAGGGATGCCCAGCTCCTGAGTGAGAGTGCCATGTCTTCCGACGAGCGAGGCCCGCCGTTGGCGGGGCGAGCGTGGGGGTTCGGGGGTCGAGAGCGCGCGGGCGGGTGGTCGGATTGCGCGCGGGACCCCCCGCAAACGAGCGAGCTGTAATTCACTCGCAGCGAGCGTGGGGGTTCGGGGGGTCGAGACCGCGCGGGCGGGTGGTCGATTTGCGTGCGGGACCCCCCGCAATTAGTGTTCGCCACGGAGAATCGCGGTGGGCTCGACCGAGGCGGCGCGGCGAGCGGGCTGGACGGCGGCGAGCGCGCACACGACGACCGAGACCGCGAGGGCGGCCAGGTAGAAGCCCGGGTATTCGGCCATCTGCAGATGCTCGTTGCGCAGCGCCGCCTGCTCGCCGAAGTCCACCGGCAGCGCCGCCACGACACGGATGAGCCCCGCCCCGAGAACCCAGCCGAGCGCCGCGCCGAACAGGCCAAGCAGGGCACCCTGGTGCAGGAAGATCATGCCCAGGTCGTGGCGGGAGAAGCCTGCGGCGCGCAGGATCGCAATGTCCCTCCGCTTGTCCGCCACCAACTGCACCAGCACGTTGGCCACCCCGAACGCGGCCACCAGCGTGGTGAAGAACACGAGCACCAGCGTGATCTTGTTCTGCCGGTTGAACGCATCCACCGAGGCCGCGCTGCGCTCCTGCCACGACCGGCACACGTAACCGGTGCGCTGCTGCGCCAGCAGTGCTACCGCCGGAGCATCGAGCGGGCTCGAGAGGGCGATCCGAACAGTGGTGGCCTGGTCGGTGGAGAGGCCGGTGAGCGCCTGCGCCAGGGGCAGGTTGACGAGCGCCAGCGTCTTGTCGATCCGGCCGAGGCCCGATGCCACGATGCCGACCACCTTGAGCGGTACCGCGCCGCCCTCGACCCCAACCGCCTGGAGGTGGCTGCCCACGTCCACACCCAGCGAGCGGGCGAGCTGGCTGCCAATGATCACGCCGTCCGGTACGCCCGAAAGCGCCGCCCAGGATCCGCGCACGACCTTGCTGTCGAGGGCGGTGACCGCGCGCTCGAGCTCCGGCACCACGCCCGAAAGCGCGCCCGGCCTGCGCACGGTGCCGTAGAGCAGCACCACCTGCGCCTCCACTGCGGGTGTTGCGACACGAACCGCGGGGATCGAGCGCAGTGCCGAGAGCACACCGGCCACCCCCCGCACCGCCCGCTTCTCGTCCGGAATGTGGTGCCGCGACAGCTCGACCACGGCTTCCCCCGGCAGGGCCAGCTTCTCCGGCCGCCACCCCTGGGGTCGCCGCGGCAGCACCTCGACGTGTGCCGAGCTCTCCGTGGTCTTCTTGAGGAAATCCTCGGAGAGGCCGGTGGTCAGGGAAAGGGTCACGATCAGCATCGCCGAGCCCACGCCGACCGAGAGCAGGGCGATCGCCGACTGACGCGGCCGACCCCGAAGCTGGGCCTCGGCGATCCGCAAATGGTCTATCACCGCGCCCGCGCCCGATCCCCTTCCGCGAGCCCAGCCGGAAGCGGTGAGATCACGGCGTCGCCGCGCGCGAGGCCCGCGAGCACCTGGCAGCGCTCCTCGTCGCAGACGCCGATCTCGACGGCGCGGCGGGCCGCCCGACCACCCTCGCCCACGAGGAAGACCGCACGCTTCATGCCTGCACCCTCCAGTGCGTCGCGCGGCACCACCAGGGCGTCCTCCACAACCCCGGTGACGATGTTGACGGTCACGGTGAGGTCGAGCTGGAGCGGAGGCCGTTCCTGCGGAAGCGAGACGAGCACATCCGTCGACTTGGTCAGCCGGTCCACCGCGGGAATGAGGCGCCACACTTCGCCGCGCAGCAACTGGCCGGGGTAGGCATCGAAGACCAACCGCACCCCCTGTCCGACCCTGACCGTTCCCACGTCACGCTCGTCCACGGCCACCCGGACGTAGGCGCGGGAGAGGTCCACGACGGTGAGGATCTCGTCCCCCTCCCGGAGCGGGTCGCCCGCACGGTGAAGCAGCGCGGTCACGACCCCGCTGAGCGGCGACCGCAGTTCTGTCCAGCTCTGCTGCTCGCGCGTGATTCTCACAGCGGACTCCATCGCCGCCGTCTGTGCCGCCAGCTCCCGGGCCCGTTCCCGCGCTCGCACCCACGCGTCCTCGGCCAGAAGCCCGTCCCGCACCAGGTTCTCACTGCGGGCGGCCTCGTCCTGCGCCTGGGCAAGGCTCGCACGCGCTGCCTCCAGTTCACCCACCGCGCGCTCAGTGGCAAGGCGCAGCGCCGCATCGTCCTGGCGCGCGACCTCTTCGCCTTCCTTCACGGGCTGCCCCGCCCCCACCCGCACCGCCGCTAGCGGACCCGCCACACGGGCGCGCAGGGTGGCGCGCTGGTCGGAGTCCACCCGCCCGGTGGCGTAGACCGCGGTGACCACCCGGCCCGAGCCAATCGTCGCCAGGGAGACCTCCCTTCCCCTCCACGACTTCCAGAGGACCCTCCCGAGCACAGCGCCCATCACCAGCACGAGCACGAGCAGCACCAGCCAACGTCTCATGCGCTTTCCTTTCTCCTCTCGTCACCGACCAGGAGCCCGTCGAGCAAACGGAGCACACGGTCGCTTCGTGCGGCCCACTCTTGGTCGTGGGTCACCACCAGGATTGTCTGACCCATCCCGCGATTCAGCTCCCGGAAGAGTTCGTAGACCCCGCGGGCGTTGGCGCTGTCCAGGTTCCCCGTAGGCTCGTCCGCGAGCAACAGACGGGGGCGGTTCACGAGCGCCCTCGCCACCGCCACCCGTTGCTGCTCGCCGCCCGACAGCTCGCGAGGGAGCTTTCCGGCCGCCTCCGCGAGGTCAACGCGCCCGAGCAGATCTGCGCCCCAGGCGCGGTCCGAGCGCGAGCGGCCACCCCCGCGCGCCCACAGGGGCATCAGGACGTTCTCGAGGGCGGAAAACTCCGGGAGCAGGAAGTGAAACTGGTAGACGAACCCGATGAGCCGGTTGCGCAGCCTCGCGAGCGCGTCGTCATCCACCTGCGCCAGGTTCTCCCCGTCGATCTCGACGCTCCCGGCGTCCGGGTGATCGAGCCCTCCCAGCAGGTAGAGCAGCGTGGACTTACCGGAGCCCGAGGGCCCCACGAGTGCGGCGAACTCGCCCTCGACGATCTCGAGGTCGATCCCGCGCAGGACCTCCCTCGCCGCCGCACCCTGCCCGAGCCGCCGCACCAGCCCTCGCGCCAGAAGCACCGGAGCCCGGTCACGCGCTGCCACGGAGGACCTCCACGGGGACGACGCGCACCGCGCGCCGGACCGCGACCAGCGCCGCGAGCGCCGAGATGACCAGGGCCGCCACGCTGATGATCAGGTAGTAGCGCGGGTCCCTGGCGAGGAACAGCTCCGTGTACGCGAGGACCGCACCCTCGCGCGGGGCGAAGCGGATCGGGAACGCCGTGAAGTAGGCAATTGCCGCAGCCGCCGCGCCGCAGCCCAGCGCCGCCCCGGCACTGCCCAGCAGGACACCCTCAAGCAGGAAGACGGCGCGCAGCGCGCAGCGCGAGAAGCCGAACGAGCGCAGGATCGCGATGTCGCGCTCCTTGTCCAGGATGATCGTGGTGAGCTTGTTGGCGATGCCGAGCCCGGCCACCACCAGCACGAACCCGGTGAGCAGGTAGGTGGTCATGCCGATCATGCGGAAAAGCTTCAATGAAGCCTGGCCCGACTCCTCCCAGGTCTCGACGCGGTGCCCGGTGACGGCCTGGAGCCGGCGGCGGATGGCGTCCAGGCCGGCGACGGTGGCCGTGCGCACCCGAATCTCGCTGCCCTCGTCCGAGCCCCACCCCGCCACACCCTGGGCCACCGAGAGGTTGACGAACGCAGTCCCCTCGTCAGTGGTGCCCAGGCCGGTGGCGATGATCCCAACGACCTCGAGCTCGCGCCCCACGCCGGTATCGCCCACAGCGATCACGCGATCGCCTAGCTGGACCCCAAGGCGGTCCGCGAGCTGCACACCCACCACCACCCCGTCGCGCCGGCTGTCCAACCCATCCAGGCTTCCCTTCAGCACGCAGCGCGGCAACTCGGTGACCGCAGCCTCCTCGTGGGGGTCAAGCCCCACCAGCGTCGCCGGCTCGGCGATCGTCCCGAAGGAAAGCACCACCGGCGCGGCACCCGCCACAGAGGCGCCCTCTACACCCGGGACCGCCCGAATCCGCTGTGCGAGGGCGGTGGCTCCCCGCACCGTTGGGCGGTCGTCTGGCACCGGGGGCCGCGTGAGCTCGGTGACCTCGTCGGGGTGCGCCCACTGCAGCTCCTCGCGCGCCAGGTTGACGTCGAGGCGCTCGGGCAGCACGGTGAGAAGCGGCGAGACCCGGATGAGGCGCTGCGTGAAGAACACCACCAGCCCGTCCATCATCGAGACCGTGAAGATGAAGACCGCCACGCCCAGGGCGACACCGGCGATCGTGAGGGCGCTCTGGCGCGGGCGAGAGGAGAGGTGCCGCCACGCGAGGCGCGAGACCGTCCTCATCCCGCGACTCGTACCCGGACGTCCACCGCGACGCAGCCTTTGCCCTCGTCCATCACGAGCAGCGGGTTAACGTCACACTCGACGATCTCCGGGTGCAAGGCCGCGAGCACGGACAGGCGCACCAGCGCTTGGATCAGTCCGGCCCGATCTCCCGCGGGACGGCCGCGGAATGCACCGAGCAGGCGGATTCCCTTCAGCTCCGCGAGCATCGCCTCGGCGTCCTCGCCCGTGATCGGGGCGACGCGGAAGCTGACGTCCTTCCACACCTCCACCGCCACACCGCCCATTCCAACCATCACCAGCGGACCGACGGCGGGGTCGCGCGTGATCCCCATGATCACCTCGCGGCCGCCGCAGACCTGCTTCTGCACCAGGAACCCTTCCGCCTCGACGCCCGCCTCAGCGAGAGAATGCGTCATCCCATCGAACGCGAAGGCCAGAGCCGACTCGTCGGCCAGGCCAACCGCCACCGCACCCACATCGCTCTTGTGAACGAGTTTCTCCGCAGAAGCCTTGAGCACCACCGGGTAGCCGAGCGCTCGACCTGCCTCCGCGAGCGCCTCACGGCCCTGCACGGCGCGCCACGGTGCCACTACGATCCCCGCCTCCTCGAGCAGCACAAACGCGTCCCGAGGCGAGAGGCAGCCGGGGCCGCGGCCGCGGGCGAGATCGATGACGGTGCTGCGGCCGATAGCCGGCACCGGCCTGGCGGCGACCGGCCGCGAGGCCCGCTCGGCGTGGGCGGCCAGCCCCGCGAGCGCCTCCACCGCCGCCTCCGGGTACCGGTAGAGTGCGGGGAGTCCCGAGATGCCCTGCGCTTCCGGGAAGAAGCGCGAGTTGGTCATGAACACGGAGAGAACCGGCTTGTCGCCGGGAAGCCTGGCAGAGGCAATGCCGCCGGCGATTTGCAGCGGCGTGACCATGATCGGTGTGACGGTGATCGTGAGCGCCGCGTCCACCCCCGCATCGGCCAGCGCCAGCTCGATCGCTCGCCGGAAGCTCTCGGGGGTCGCCGAAGGCAGCATGTCCACCGGGTTGCCCACGGCAGCCTCGGCGGGCAGGAAGCCGCACAGCGCCCGCTCGGTGGCGGGCGAGAAGGTGGCCAGGGTGAGCCCATGGTCGGTGAGAGCATCGGTGGCGGCAATTGCGGGCCCACCGGCGTTGGTGACCACGGCCACCCGCCGTCCCTTCGGAAGCGGCGCGGTTGAGAACGCGAGAGCGAGGTTGAACATCTCCTCCAGCGTCCTGGCGCGCACCACTCCGGCCTGCGTGAGCAGCGCGTCCACTGCGGTGTCGCCGGCTGCCAGGGCGCCGGTGTGTGAGGAGGCCGCACGCTGACCCGCGGCGGTGCGCCCACCCTTGAACGCCACGACCGGCTTGCGCCTGGCGATGCGGGAAGCAAGCTCAAGGAAGCGCCGCGGCTCGGGGACCGACTCGAGGTACAGCATGATGACCCGCGTCCCCTCGTGGTGCTCCCAGAGCTCGAGCAGTTCGTTGACGTCCACGTCCGCACTGTTCCCCAGCGAGACGAACTGCGAGAACCCCAGGCCCACCTCGCGGGCAGCCTCAAGCACGGCCACCCCCAGCGCCCCAGAGTGCGAGGCGAACGCCACGGCCCCGGGAAGTGCCGGCGCCGGGGTGAACGATGCGTCCATGCGGACGTCGCTCTCGGTGTTGATGAGGCCCATGCAGTTGGGGCCGATCATCCGCACCCCGGCGCGGCGCACGCGCTCCAGGACGCGGCGCTCGACCTCTGCGCCCGCCGCTCCGGCTTCGCGAAAGCCGGCAGTGATCACCACCACGCCCTTCACGCCGACCTCAAGACACTCTTCGATACTGGCCTCCACCGCATCCCTTGGCACCATCACCACGGCGAGGTCGAGCGTCTCGGGGATCGCCCGTAGACTTGGGTAACACCTGAACGGGCCCACGGTTTCGGCGCGTGGGTTCACCGGGTAGACGGCGCCCGTATAGCCGGCGGCGACGAGATTGCCGAGAAGCCTCCCGGAGAGCGACTCGGCCCGGGACGAAGCCCCGACCACCGCGAGGGAGTGCGGTCTCAGGATGGCTTCAAGCGAACCCGGCACAGGTGCCTCCGCTGCCACGGGATGCTAACACGCGAGCAAACACGCCTGTGGCTTGAGGCTCACCGAGAGGCCAGTCCGCCCAAGCCGAGGTTATGCGCGACTCTGGCTCCCGTCTTCTCCGGTTTCTTGTTCTTCCTCACGCGTCAAGTCGTGAGGGTGCGAGGGCGCCAAGCCTCAAGCCATGGGGTTCGGGCGGGGGACCAGCACCCAGACGCGCTCGTCCGAGGCGCGCGCGGTCACCGGCAGGAACCCCGCCGGGTCACCGTCCAGTTGGTAGGGGACGCTCTCCCCGCCGTTCAAGCGCACCTCATGGGCCGCACTCCGCTGGACGCCCCGCATGCGCAGGTGCCGTCCGAACGGGATCGAGAGGAAGAAGGGCACCACGGCCGCTCGGCCGTGCCGGGTCAGGGTCACCACCTCGAGCCCCTGTTGGAATGGATCGGCCCCCGGAGTCGCGGCGTAGGGGCCACCGTAGGAGCGGGCGTTCCCCGCGATGCACCACGAGGCCTCGACCGTCTCGCCGCCGACGGTCACCGAGAACTGCGGGAGGTTGCCCCGGAGGAACTCGACCACCGCCTGGGCCGTGATCCCCGCCTTGCCCCCCCGCAACTTGAGAAACGGCGACAGGTTGGTGAGGATGAGCGCGTCCGGTCCCGCCGAGAGCATGAGGAGGAAAAGCTGTCCGGCGTCGGTGCGTCCCACCGCCATCGAGCACCGCTCGCCCTCGAGCTGCTGGACCAGCGCTCTCTCGGGGTCGCGGGGGATGCCCAGCTCGTAGGCCAACACCGATGTGGTCCCACCGGGAAGCGCCAGCAGCGCTGTCTCGGTGCCCACCAGGCCGCGGGCCGCCTCGTTGTAGGTCCCGTCCCCACCCCACACGCCCAGTATCGAGTGGCGGTCCCGCGCGGCGCGCGCAGCGAGCTCGCCGGCGTGGCCGGGCTCGCGCGTCTCCCACCACTCCACCCGCATGCCGCGCAGACCGGCCAGTTGCTCGAGGCGCTCGCGAGGCAGACGAGCACGCCCCCCTCGAGCCACCGGATTCACGATCACCGGGAGGGTGGTCACGAGCCCTCCGGCGGGAAGAGTCCCTTCTGGTCACCGGCGGCGGCGGGGTAACCCAGATGGCGGCGGGCCCGAGCCGTCACCACGCGCCCGCGCGGTGTGCGCTGTAGGAAGCCGAGCTGCAGCAGGTACGGCTCGTAGATGTCCTCAAGCGTCCCTTCGTCTTCGCCCAGGGTCGCGGCGAGCGCCTTCAGCCCAACCGGCCCGCCGCGGTAGTGCTCGATGGCGGTCACGAGCAGCCTGCGATCCAGGTCGTCGAGGCCGAAGTTGTCCACCTCGAGCCGCTCCAGGCCGTAGTGGGCGGTGGCCAGCGAGATGCGTGCCTCCTCCCGAGCATGGGCGAAGTCCCGCACGCGTCGCAGCAGACGGTTGGCCACCCGGGGCGTGCCCCGCGCCCTCTGCGCGATCTCCGTGGCCGCCCCGTCCTCCACCAGGATGCCCAACAGGCCGGCGGATCGCCGTACGATCGCGGTGAGCGCTTCGGCGCCGTAGAAGTCGAGCCGGTGCACGATGCCGAAGCGGTCACGCAGAGGCGGTGCCAAAAGCCCGGCGCGGGTCGTCGCGCCCACGAGCGTGAACGGTGGTAGCGGCAAGCGCATGGTGCGGGCGGCCGGTCCCTGCCCGACCACCAGATCGAGGGTGAACTCCTCCATCGCCGGGTAGAGGATCTCCGCTACCGTGGGAGCGAGGCGGTGGATCTCGTCCACGAACAGCACGCCGTGGGGCTCCAGGTTGGTGAGGATTGCCGCCAGGTCGCCGGCGCGCTCAAGCACCGGGCCGGAGGTGACCTGGAGGCTCACGCCCATCTCCACCGCGATGATGTGCGCCAGCGTGGTCTTGCCCAGGCCGGGAGGCCCGAACAGCAGAACGTGGTCGAGCGACTCCGAACGCGCGCGCGCAGCGGTGATGAAGACGCTCAGGTTGGCGGTGACCTTCTCCTGGCCGATGTACTCGGCAAGGGAGCGCGGGCGCAGGCTCTCCTCGAACCTGGCCTCGGCGGGGTCGCGGGTCGGCGTCAGGACGTGCTCTTGCACGCGTCTATCTTACGCTCCCGACTTGCCACCCGGGCTTTGGGCTCGCGGCTTGAGGCGTGAGGAAAGTCGGGCAGGGTCAAGCGCAAGGCGCGGCTTCCACTCAAGCCCAAGCCTCGAGCCGTGCGGCGGTGTGGGCGGCAAGCCTAGCGGACGAGGGCCTGCAGTGCGCGGCGGAGCAGGTCCGAGAGCACGATCTGCGGTTCGGCGCGCAGAAGGTCGCTCACGGCCTCATCGGCTGCCCGAACCGGGTACCCGAGGTTGACGAGGGCGGAGACCGCGTCCTCCCGCGGGGTGCCGCCGGCGGGGCGTGCCCCCGCCTCGAGCTTACCCTTCAGTTCGACGATCAGGCGCTCGGCGGTGCGACGCCCGATACCCGGCACCGCAGCCAGGCGGCGCCACTGCTCCGCCTCCACCGCGGCGCCCAGGTCGTCGGGCGTCAGGCCGGAAAGCAGGGCCAGGGCGGTGCGGGGCCCGACTCCCGACACCGCGAGGAGCAGCCGGAAGATGTCGCGCTCGCGTCGCGACGGGAACCCGTAGAGCGAGAGCTGGTCCTCGCGCACGTGGGTGTGCAGGTAAAGTGCCGCGCGCTCACGACCGACGAGCAGCGGGTGGGCCGACACGGGAACGTGCACCTCGTAGCCCACACCGCCGGCCTCCAGCACCACGAGGCCGGGCTGCAGGTCGAGGATGCGCCCTTCCAGGTGACCGATCATCCGCGCTTGGGCTTGAAGCGGTCCACCACCTCGGGGTTGATGACTACCGGGTTCGCCCGCTTGGCCTCCGCGAGCAGGGCGCTGAGCATGCGGTTCAGCTCTTCCTTGGCCATGCTGTCGCGCAGCGCCGGTCTTTCCTTCGCAAAGGCCTGCGGGTCGAACGGCTTCGCTGCCGTGAGACGGGCGACGGCGACACCGCGGTCCCCAACGGTCACGACCGGGGTCAGCGCGTTGACCGGAGTGGCGAAAATCGCGTCGTCCAAGTTGCGCGAGACCCCCACGCTGGGGATCGAGGCGCCCCTCCGGTGGTCGCTCACGGTCTGGACAGTGCCACCGAGCCCTACCGCTTGGGCGTTGAGCGGGCCCACGCCTAGGGAGGCGCGCTTGGCTTCGAGTTCCTTCCGGAGCGCTTCGAGCGCCTTGGTGCGCTTGACCGCCTCGCGTGCCTCTTCCTTGGCCTCTTCGAACGGGGTGACTCCCGCGGGCCGGACCCTGGCCACCCGGTACACGATCCAGCCGCGCGAGCTGCGCCGCGGGCCACCCACGAACGCCTCCTTGGCGGCTCCCACCTCGGCGAGCAGTTCGGGGTCGCGTCCGATTCCGGGAACCACCTCTTCCTGAGCGAAGAACGGGGTCACATTTGAGCTCACCACGTCATCCGCGAGGGCGTGCCACTGCTCGTCCGTGGTGAGCTTGGCCGCATCGATCTTCTCGCGCAGAGCGGTGGCGCGCCGGTTGCCCTCCGCATCGGCCAGCCCTTCAAGCAACTTCTCCTTGATGAGATCGTGTGCCTCAGCCAGCGACCGAAGACCGCCCGGCCGCCGCCCTTCCAGCTTGAGGATGTGGTAGCCGAACTGGCTCTTGACCGGCGCCGAGACCTCCCCGGGGGAAAGCCTGAACGCGGCGTCCTCGAACTCCTTGACCATCCGCCCGCGGGGGAACCAGCCCAGGTCGCCGCCGGAGTCCTTGCTGCCCGGGTCCTCCGAGTACTGCCGGGCAAGAGCCGCGAAGTCGGCCCCAGGGGCCATCACCTTCGCGGACACTTCGCGCGCACGGGTCTGCGCGTCCTGCCAGCCCGCGCCGTCCTGGGACTTTGGCCTGATCAGAATGTGACGTACGTGGAGCTCTTCAGGTTGCTGGAACTCTTGCTGGTGGCTGGCGTAGTACTCGGAAATTTGCGACTCGGGCACGCTGAGTGTGCGCCGCAGTTTGGCGTCGTCGATCAGCAGGTAGCGCAGCTGCCGCTGAGCCTGGTGCGAGAACCGGGCCTGATTCGCGTCGTAGTACGCCTTGGTCTCGGTGTCGGCGACGGTCAGACCGGCAGGTTCCCGGGTCGCCGGTATGAACAGCACTTCAAACGAGGTGCTCTCGTTGCGGCGTCGGTACTCCTGCTCGACGTCGGAGCCCGGGATCACAACGCCTGCGCCAAGCGCTTGCTGGAGCTTGTCCAGCACCAGCTCCTGGCGCAGACTCTCCTCGAACTCCTCAGGGCTCGACTGGTTGGCGCGCAGGATGCGGGCGTACAGGTCCTCACCCACGAAGCTACCGTCGCTGCGCTTGAACGCGGGGAAAGACATGATCTTGTCCAGAACCTCCTTGTCCGTGACACCGAGCCCCATCTTGCGGGCCTCCTCGAGGAGGAGATAGCGATCCACGATGTTCTGGATGGTCATGGACGCCAGGTCGATCTGGTTGCGGATCGTCTCGAACTGCTCGCCGTACATCGACCGATAACGCTGCTCGGTGGTCCGCATCTCCTTCAGGAACTGCGCCTCCGATATGCTCACGCTGCCGATGCGCGCGGCCACGCCGGCCAGTCCGCGCTTGCTGGCGCGACCCGTGCCCCAGTCGACGAAGATGAAAAAGACGAACAGGAACACGACAAACCACAGGATCCACTTCAGGTGCTTGAACTGGTCGCGGAGAGTTTTGAGCATTCCGAGGCCTCCATCGCCGCAAAGGCAGAGGATTTTAGCCCACCACCCGCCCACGAGCAAGTCGCACAAGGCTTTCTGGTTGCGTTCCCGCCGCGGGGGATGCTAAGGTTGATCGGGCCTGACAATGCGACCAATGCCGTCCCACCGCCCCCCCCAACGCTTCGAACTCGACTGGGTGGTGGTTTCCGTCGCGGGAATCAAGCGCTGGGGCCTGTTGGTGTTCTTCCTGGTCTTAGCGGGCGGGGTGCTCGCAAGCGTCCTCTACTTCATGCACGAGCCGGTGGACAAGAGGGCTCAGCGCACTCTCCGGCGCGCCATGGCCGCCCAGGAGGAGGTCCGCCGGGCAGGTTTGTCCGAGAACCTCGCCGCGGAGTTCGAGCAGGCCTCGAGGCTCCTCGACGAGGCCCGTGCGGATTCGGACCGAAAGGACTACCCCGCGTGTATTGCACGAGCCGATCTCGCGCAGCAGCGGTTCGAGGCGCTCGGGGGCCTGGCAAACCGCGATTTCGTGGGCAGCGGCCAGATCATCGCCCTGCACGGCAAGGTCGAGGTTCAGCGCGCCAATCAGACCAAGTGGGAGAAAGGCCGGGAAAAGCAGCCCCTCTACAACGGTGACTTCATCAAGACCGGGCCGGACTCCACGGCTGAGGTGATCTTCTCCGACAGCACCGTGTACAAGGTGGGGTCGGACTCGCTGCTCGAGGTCCATCGCGAGGCGCGTACGGGGCGCGAGCCATCCGGTGGCGAGGTGAAGGTCAAGGTCGGCCAGGTCAACGTCTACACCGCGACCAACCCATCCTCGGTCGTGACCGATGCGGCCCGGGCCGACGTCGATCGCGACAGCCGGGTCGGAGTCGAGGTGGCGGAGGACACCGGCACTCTCGTTGCTGCCTACGCCGGCAAGGCGCGCGTGACCGGCGCGACGGGCCAGAGTGTCGAGCTCGGCACGCGCCAGGCCGTGAGCGCCGCACCGGGCGGCGCGCTCGGAGAGCAGCGCGCGGTGCCCGACCCGCCTGTGCCCGAGAAGCCGGCAGCCAACGCGCTGGTCAACCTCGACACGTCCGACCGGGTCGACCTCACCTGGCGCCCGGTGGCCGGGATCACAGGCTACGAGCTGCAGATGGGCCGCTCGAGAGTGTTCACAACCTCGAACCTCGAGTTCACCAACCGACGCAATCTGAACTCGGCGGTCGTGAAGGTCCTGAAGCCCGGCACCTACTACTGGCGGGTCGCCTCGCTCGGGGTCGAGCGCTTGCGCTCCGAGTGGAGCCCACCGCGCGCCTTCAAAGCCTTCGCCGGGCCCCGTGTCGAAGCGCTCACCGACACGACACCACCCAAGCTCGAGGTGGAGCGGCCGACCCAGATGGGCAACTTCTTCCTGGTGCAGGGCGTGACCGAGCCCGGCGCCACTGTAACGGTCAACGGCGAGCCAGTGGACGTCACTGGTGACGGGACGTTCAAGAAAGCCGTGGCGCTCAGTCGCGAGGGCTGGAACACGATAGTGATCCGGGCCACCGACCCGGCGGGCAACACGGCCGAAGATCGCAAGACGGTGTTGGTGGAGGGCGAGTAGGACACTATGGGATTCGCTTCGCTTTTATCACTGTTTTCTTCCGACCTCGCGGTTGACCTCGGAACCGCCACGACGCTCGTGTACACGCGCAACCGCGGGATCGTCGTTTTCGAGCCCTCCATCGTCGCCGTCAACCGGGTCACGAACCGGGTCGAGGCCGTCGGCCAAGCGGCCAAGGACATGCTCGGCAAGACTCCCGGAAACATCGCCGCGATCCGCCCGATGAAGGACGGTGTGATCGCCGACTTCGAGGTGACCGAGAAGATGCTGGAGTATTTCATCCGCAAGGCCCACGGGCGCAACTTGTTCGTGCGGCCCCGCATCGTGATTTCGGTCCCCTCGGAGATCACACCGGTGGAGAAGCGGGCGGTGAAGGACTCCGCTCTGCGCGCCGGCGCCAGCGAGGTCTACCTCATCGAGCAGGCGATGGCTGCGGCCATCGGCGCGGAACTCCCAATTACCGAGCCCACCGGAAACATGATCGTCGACATCGGCGGCGGGACCACCGACGTGGCGGTGATTTCCCTCGCCGGGATCGTGTACTCCCGCTCGGTGCGCGTGGCCGGCAACGAGATGGACGAGGCGATCATCTCGTACGTCAAGCGCAAGTACAACCTGCTGATAGGCGAGCGCACGGCCGAGGCAATCAAGATCGAGCTCGGCAACGCGTGGCCCAGCAACGACTCCCGTACCGTCGAGGTGAAAGGGCGGGACCTCGTCGAGGGGATCCCCAAGACCCTCATGATCAACGACGAGGAGGTCCGCGAGGCACTGGCGGAAACCGTCAACACGATCGTCGACGCTATCCGGACCGCGCTCGAGCGCACGCCCCCCGAGCTTTCCGCCGACATCATCGACAAGGGCATCGTCCTTGCCGGTGGTGGCTCGCTGCTGCACAACCTTGACCAGCGTCTCCGCGAGGAGACGGGCATCCCGGTCGCCCACTGCGACGACCCGGTCTCGGCGGTGGTCCGGGGCACCGGGAAGATGCTCACCGACATGGCGCTCCTCAAGAAGATCGCCATCGATTGACGTGGTTCAGTTACGGCTCCGCCCCGACCTCGCCATCGTTCTGGTATGCATAGGCCTGTACGTGGGTTCGGCGGCTCAGGTGCGCTTTCCGCTCGGTGGGACCGCGCTCTCGCTGGCGGTGACGACCCTGTCCTCCCCGGCGGTGGCCCTGGGCAACGCAGTGGGGACGACCTGGCAGGCCTTCTGCAGCGGGCAGCGCAACCTTCGGAGCACGCTCGACGAGCTCCGCCGGCTGCGCCTTGAAAGCTCCGAGTTACGCCGCGCCAACCAACTGCTCAGCGCAGAGGTGACCGCACTGCGGCAGAGCTCCCGGTTACTCGCGGCGTACCCTTCGCTTGCCGATCACGCCCAGCTCGCTCGGGTAATCGCTCGCGACCTCCCCCGCACCCACACGCTGCGGCTCGACCGTGGCTCGCGCGATGGCATCCGCATCGATGGCGCGGTCCTCGCCGAGGGTGGCCTCCTGGGCCGGGTTGACCGGGTACTGGAGCACTCCTGTCGTGTTCAACTCCTCACCCACCCGGCAGCCGCGGCGGCTGCCGCGATCGTCGGCGTACAGCAGGAAGCTCTTCTTATGGGAGGCGACCAACCGCGCCTCACGGGTTTGTCGCCGTACACCCAGGTGCCCCTCGACGCCCGGGTCCTCTCCACCGGGTCCGAGGGGATCTACCCACCTGGCCTGCTGTTCGGAATCACCCTCGAGGCGCGCAACGACGGCCTCTTCACGGTGGTGTCGGTGCGGCTCGCGGCAAACGCCGCGGAGGTGACGGCAGTGCTTGTGCTGGCACCCACCGCTCGAGGCGCGCCGTGAGGCTTGCCACCGCCTTCCTCCTCGCGCTTCTCCTCCAACTCGGGCTGACCGCAGGCCGCCTGTGGTGGGTGTTCGCTGCCTGCCAGCCGCTGCTGCTCGTGGTGGTGGCCACGGCGCGGCGCTTCGATCCCGTTGGCGTGGCATGGTACGGCCTCGCGGCGGGTCTTGCCTCGGACGCGGTCGCCGAGCGTATCATCGGGCCGGGGGGCATCGCGGGTGCGATCGCCGGGTTCGTTGTCGCGACGGTCGTGCGCCGGTTCGAGATGGAGGGCCCGCTGTACTGGATCGTCGGCTCGCTGCTCGCATCGGCCTGCAGCGAGTTGGCCTGGATGCTTGTGCTCGTGACTCTCGGCGCGCGTCCCGACCACGGCTTTTCGGGCGTGCTTGCCACCATGGTGATGACTGGAGTCGCCGGCCTGGTGGTTGCGGCCGGGGAGCGGGCGCTGCGCGCCTGGCGCTCTCCGACCCGGCACCGGCGGCGAGTCTTGCGTCGGCTATGACTCTTGTCCGCGATGACCTCCGGCCCTTGCAACGCAGGCTGGCCGCGATGCTCGCCGTGGTCGTGGTGGCCCTCGTGGCCGTCCTGCTGCGCCTCTGGGTACTGCAGGTGGTGCAGGGGCCACGCTGGCGCATCGCCGCCGAGAACAACCGCCTGCGCCGGCTCCCCTTGGAGGCGCCGCGTGGGAGGGTCAAGGACGTGCGCGGCGAGGTCATCCTCGACAACCGCCCCGCCTACCAGTTGTTGCTCTTCCCGGAGGAGATGAGCGACCCCGTGCGCACCGCCGCGTTCCTGACCCGCATCGAGATCGCCCCGGCCGATGAGGTCCATGCGCGCCTGGAAAAAGCCCGCCGCACCTCTCACCTGCCATCGGTGATTGCGGACAATCTCGCGTGGTCTCAGGTCGCGGCAATCGCGGCGCATCGCGCCGAGTACCGCGAGCTCGAGATCCACCCCGCGACCCGCCGCTCGCTACCGCCGGGTGCCACCGTGGCACACCTCGTTGGCCAGCTCGGCGAGGTCTCCCCCGAGCAGCTGGCGGAGAACCCTGCGCTGCGCCCCGGGCAGCTGGTCGGCCGCTCTGGGCTCGAACGCGCCTACCAGGACGTGCTCGGAGGCACCCCGGGCAACCTCGTAGTCGTTGTGGACGCCCTCGGGAAGCAGGTTTCCGCCCTGGACGAGGAGCCCCCGGTGGCGGGGCGGCCGCTTGAGGTCACCATCGACCTCGCGCTGCAGCGGGAGGCGGTGGAGGCGATGGCCGGCCAGGTCGGCGCGGTGGTCGCGCTGGATCCCCGTGACGGTGCGGTACGCGTCCTGCTCTCCCAGCCGGCGTTCGACCCCGATCTGTTCGCCGGGCATCTCGAGCCGGCCCGCTGGCATGAGCTCATCAGCGATCCTTTGAACCCGCTGCACGACCGTGCCATGCAAGCTCTCTACCCACCCGGCTCGACCATCAAGCCGCTGTTCGCCACCGGCGCACTGAGGGATGGCGTGCGGACGCCGTCCGACACCGTTTACTGCACCGGTGCGGTGACCATCTACGGCCACCCCTATCGGTGCTGGCAGGCCGGCGGCCACGGCCGGATGGCGCTCGAGCAGGCAATCGAGCAGTCCTGCGACACCTACTTCTACTACGTGGCGCGTGACGCCGGCATCGACCGCCTCGCCTCCTGGGCACGCACCTTCGGCTTCGGGAGCCCCAGCGGAATCGAACTCGGCGGAGAGAACTCCGGTCTCGTCCCGGACGACACCTGGAGCCGCAAGGTCCGCGGTCAGCCGTGGTACGGCGGGGAGACGATCTCGGTGGGCATAGGCCAGGGTCCCATCCTAGTCACACCGCTTCAGCTTGCCGTCGCCTACGCCGCGCTGGTCAACGGTGGCAGTCTCGTGCAGCCCCACCTCGTGCCGGGCAAAGGAGGCGCACCGCGTCCGACCGGTCTCCCCGCCGAGGCCCTGGCCCACGTCCGGAGCGGCATGGAGAGGGTGGTCGCCGGCGAGCGGGGCACCGCACGCCGCCTCGGCGCGTTGCCGGTCCGCCTTGCCGGCAAGACCGGAACCTCACAGGTGATGCGTAAGAAGGAAGGCATGAAGTGGTACGAGCTGCCATGGGAGCAGCGCCACCACGCGCTCTTCGTCGGCTACGCCCCACCGTCCGATCCCCGACTGCTGGTGTGCGTCGTGGTCGAGCACGGCGGTGATGCCGCCTCCGTCGCCGCACCTATCGCGGCGCGAATCATCCAACGGGCCTTCGGGCCAAAGGCCGAGGAAGGGCAGGTCACGGCAACGGTCCCCCCGATCCTGCAGAACACCTCCCTCCCACCGCCACCCGCGCCCAAGAGTCAGATCGGCGCGCCGGGAGAAGCCGAGCCCGCAGGCACGGCCCCCGAGCCGGTCAACTCCTCCAACCGCACCGCCGCTCGCCCGCTGGCGCAACCCGGGCATCCGAAGCAGGCGCCGCCCGCCCGCCAATGAAGCGCCTGGACCCCTGGCTGCTGTTGTCCGTTCTCGCGATCTCTGCGTGTGCCTACCTGGCCCAGGGCTCCACGGCCAAGGCGCTCGCCGCACCGGGCTTCGCGAACCGTCAGCTGGTTTGGCTCGCCGTTGGAGCGGTGCTGCTGCTCCTGTTTGCGTTTGCCGATTACCGGGTTCTGGCCCGCTTCTCGCCTCTGTTCTACGTCGTCTCCATCGCCGTCCTGCTCGCCCTCTTCGCGATCGCCCCTCTGCGTGGCGGCACCCGCGCATGGATCGCAATCGGCTCTTACACCGTGCAACCCTCTGAGTTTGCCCGCGTGGTGACCATTCTCGCGGTCGCGGCCCTGGCCGGTGAGTACCGGCAGAGCCGCCTCAATTTCGCGGCGGTGTGGCGCATGGCAGCCGTGGTCGCGGCCCCGGCGCTGCTGGTGCTGCTGCAGCCCGACCTGGGCATGGCGCTCACCTACATCCCGATCCTGCTTGCCGCGCTCTGGCTCGGGGGTCTCCCCTGGCGGGCCTGGGTGGCATTGGTTCTTGCTGGCCTGGTGTTCGCGGCGGGGGCCTGGCTGTGGTTTCTGAAACCATACCAGAGGGAGCGCGTTCTGACGCTCACCGACCCCGCGCGCGCGCCCTACAGCTCGGGGTATCAGCAGCGTCAGTCCAAGATCGCCGTGGGTTCGGGCGAGATCACCGGCAAAGGCCTGCACTCGGGCACCCAGTCGCAGCTGCGCTTCCTCCCTGCGCAGTACACCGATTTCATCTTCGCGGTGTGGGCCGAGGAGACCGGCTTCGTGGGAGCCGCCCTCCTGCTCGCCGCCTACGCCCTGCTTGTCATGCGGCTCTTCGTGATTGCTCTATCCGCCCGTGACCGCGTCGGCGCTGTGTTCGTCGGCTGCGCCGGGTTCGTGCTCTCCGTCGCGATCCTCGTCAACGTTGGCATGGTGACCGGGCTCACGCCAACCACCGGCATTACGCTGCCGCTGCTCTCCTATGGCGGCTCCTCGGTGTTCGCCACCTCGATCACCCTCGGCATCGTCCAGTCCGTCTGGCGTCTCCGCTTCGCAAACGTTTAACCCTTCGGGCTCGCGGTAACTGCCTCTTTCTCGACTGCGTGAAGCTTTGTTTTGCCCCGCGGGCCTGGAGCGGTCGCTCGGGCTGGGCCTCGAGCGCAGCCCTCCGACCCGCCTCCGCGTGCGACCGAGCAGGGGCGTCCCGCGGCGGGGCCCCTCGCTGTTCGTATGAGACCACGCCAGCGACACCCTACCGCGAGACGCCCGCTCGGTGCCCGCACGCTCCGGCGAGATCTCTCCTCGGCCCGCGGGCCGGATTTTGCCCCCACCCCCCCGCGACTTGGAGGACCTGCCGGGCGCATGGCGCGCTGAGGACCCCGCGGTCTCGGAGGCATCATTGCTTCCCCCGAGAAACGGATTCGGATACCCCCCGCCCGGAAAAGCCACAACACGCATTCATTGCCGTCTCAACTGGCGTATGCTGAGATTAGAAAACCGGTGATTGCCATGACGTCAAAAGACGAGAGGCTCGTCGGGTCAACGAGCATTGAGGTTGGGACAGTGACGACAGAGCGAATGAGACCAGCCAGATTGAAATGCTCGGCGGACCTCTGCGCCGCTTTGCGAGGCATCGGCCCCCTGGTGATTCTCGGATCCTCATTCTGCATAGCCGTTGCTTCAGGCGGTTCGATTCAGCCTTTGCCCACACCAACGGCGCTTCGCGACTATTCGGCGGGTCCAGTGACTGCGCCAAAGATAGTCAGCGTCTCGCCAATAGGGCTAGAGCCGTCCATGACAGCCGCGGACCTCACTGGAGCCGTTCTCCTTGAAGCGGTCATTGATGAGACTGGTCGGATTTTGGAGCTCAACGTCCGGTCGTCCCTACGGCCAACGGCCAAGCGGGGGACGGTTCGATACAGGCAGGCCAGCGCGAGGGCTACGGCCTTCACCGAAGCCGCAAAGGCTTCTGCCTTGCGTTGGCGTTTCACGCCCGGTACATACCGCGGCGAACCGGTTCGTTGCTTTGTAAGTTTCGTCGCACCGCTCAGGTCGCCAGATAGCCGGGCGCGACTTCCGCAAATGCTGGTGATAAACCCCCCACTAGCTCACGAGACGGCAACCGACAAGTGAGTTGAGGCTCTGCTCCCACTCCCGGGTTGCAAGAAGGTTGGGAGCCAACTCCATTGAATTTGGACGGCAGCTTCATCGTCGGTGGGAGATTCGTCTTAGGCCTCGTTTGAAACCGCAATACCTCTGGAGCTAAGGGGCTTCCAGCGCGTTATGCCTTCGCACGCACTCCGGGTCTCACGGGGCGGGGGTTAAGTCCGCCCCGCGGGCCGAGGAGAGATCTCGCCGGAGCGTGCGGGCATCGAGCGGCCAGACCGGCGGGTGGAAACGCTGGCCCCGACCGAGCGCTTCTTGCGAAGGAGAGGAACAGCGAGGGTCCGTACGCCGGTCTGCGCCAGCTCGGTCGCATGCGGAGGCGTGTCCGAGGGCTGCGCTCGATGCGCAGCCCGAGCGACCCCTCCGAGCCCGCGGGGCAAGAAAGAAAGCCTCCACGCAGTGGAACCAGATGCCGTGCCCGCAGGGCGAACCCTCGAACACGCATCCGCAGGGTGCAAAAGCAAGGTAAACTCTCAGCTCCGGAGGCGCCGTGAGCACCGTCATCTACGCCAATGTGACCCCTTACGAGACCCGCGTGGCGGTGCGCGAGGACGGTTCGCTCGCTGAGCTGATGGTCGAGCGCAACCGCGAGCGCTCCGTCGTGGGGAGTCTGTTCAAGGGCAGGATCTCGCGCGTCCTCCCGGGCATGCAGGCCGCCTTCGTCGATGTTGGCCTCGAGCGGGACGCCTTCCTGTACGTGGACGACGTCGCCGAGACGCTCGAGGACGAGGAGGTCGAGCCGGGGGAGTTTGCCACCACCACGCCGATCCAGGACCTGCTGCGCGAAGGCCAGGAAATCCTCGTGCAGATCACCCGTGAGCTTGGTGCGAGCAAGGGCCCGCGGGCGACCTCGCACGTCACGATTCCAGGCCGCTACCTGGTGCTGATGCCCGGCAACTCTCACGTCGGTGTCTCACGCCGCATCACCGACCAGACCGAACGAGAGCGGCTGCGGGCGCTGCTCTCCGAGATCCCTCACTCCGGAGGGGTGATCGTTCGCACCGCGGGCGAGGGGCGGGAGCGGGCCGACTTCCTGGCCGACCTGGCGGTGCTGGAGTCGATGTGGAGGCATATCACAAAGCGCTCCGGGGAGGTCAGCGCCCCGTGCCTGGTCCACCGGGACTTGGACCTGGTGCTGCGCGCCGCCCGCGACCTCGCCGGACCGCAGCTGGCGGAGTTCTGGATCGACGACACGGAGGGCTACCAGAGGGTCGTGGAGTTCCTCGACCGCGTGCAGCCCGAGCTCACCGGCAAGGTCAAGCTCTACCGCCGGCAGCTGGACATCTTCGGGGCTTTTGGCGTCGAGGGGGAGCTGGAACAGGCGCTGCAGCCCAAGGTGTGGCTGCGGTCGGGTGGCTCCCTGGTGATCGACCAGACCGAGGCGCTGGTTGCCATCGACGTCAACACCGGTCGCTACGTTGGCGGGGCCGACCTCGAGGACACGGTTTTCCGCATCAACATCGAGGCCGCCCACGAGGTGGCCCGGCAGCTGCGGCTGCGCAACCTGGGCGGGATCGTGGTGGTGGACTTCATCGACATGGAGGACGAGGGCCACCGCGAGGCCTTGCTGGAGGAGCTCAAGCGGGCGCTGGCCCGCGACCGGGCTCGCTCGCTGGCGGGGCCGGTGGGGCCGTTCGGGCTGGTGCAACTGACCCGCAAGCGCACCGAGCGCTCGCTCGAGCGCGCCCTTACCCAACCGTGCCCAACCTGCGAGGGCCTGGGTCGCGTCAAGTCGCCGGAGACCGTCTGCCTGGAGATCCGGCGTGCCCTCTTGCGGGAAGCCGCACAGGGCGAGGTCGTCGATTTCGCCCTCCGCGCCCACCCCGAGGTCATCCACCTCCTCTCCGCTGAGCTGCGCGGCATCCTGGTCGAGCTGAAGGAGCGTTACGGGATCAACGTCCGCACGCTGGAGGCGCCCGACTTTCACCCGTCCCGGTTCGAGATCTCGTGAGGTTGCTCACGCTTGCGCTGACAGCCTCTGGTTGCGACTTGCCCCGGTGGGGGGTAGACTCTCGCGGCCAGCGCGGAGAGGTGCTGGAGTGGACGAACAGGGCTGCCTGCTAAGCAGTTGTCCGGGGTAAACCCGGACCGGGGGTTCGAATCCCCCCCTCTCCGCCAGCCCCAGTCCGACCAAGTCGAATGGAGCCTGAGCTCTACCCTTTCTGCTTCTGTTCGATCTTGGCCCAGGTGTCGCGCAGGGTGACGGTGCGGTTGAACACCAGCCTACCCGTGGACGAGTCGGGGTCCACGCAGAAGTAGCCGAGACGCTCGAACTGGAAACGGTCGCCGGGCTTGGCCCCGACGAGTGTCGTCTCGACGCGGCACCCAGTCAGGGTCTCGAGGGAGTTCGGGTCCAGGAACGCCCTCCAGTCCTTCCCCTCCCCGGCAGCGTCCGGATCTGGCACCGTGAGGAGGTGGTCGTACAGGCGTGCCTCGGCCTCCAGGGCGTGGGCGGCCGAGACCCAGTGCAGCGTGGCCTTGGGCCGGCGGCCATCCGCGGCGGAGCCGCCGCGCGTCGAGCGATCGTAGGTGCATCGCAGCTCGACGACGTTGCCGGCAGGGTCCTTCACCACCTCCTTGCAGGTGATGAAGTACGCCGAGCGGAGGCGGACCTCGTTGCCAGGGTACAGGCGGTAGAACTTCGGCGGCGGCGACTCGCGGAAATCGTCGCGCTCGACGTACAGCACCCTCGAGAACGGTACCTTGCGGGTGCCCGCGGTGGGGTCCTCCGGGTTGTTGGGGACGTCGAACTCTTCGACCTGCCCCTCCCGGTAGTTCTCCAGCACGACCTTGAGCGGGCGCAGCACGGCCATGACGCGCTGGGCACGCCTGTTCAGGTCCTCGCGCAGGCAGTGCTCAAGAAGCGCGATGTCCACCATGCTGTCCCGCTTGGCCACCCCGATCCGCTCCGAGAAGTCGCGGATAGCCTCCGGCGTGTAACCCCGGCGGCGCAGCCCCGAGATCGTGGGCATGCGGGGGTCGTCCCAGCCCCTGACCACGCCGCTCTTCACGAGCTCCAGCAGCTTGCGCTTGCTCATCAGCGTGTGGGTGAGGTTCAACCGGGCGAACTCAATCTGCTGTGGGTGGGGCTCCGGAAGCTCCAGCTCGTCGATCACCCAGTCGTAGAACGGCCGGTGATCCTCGAACTCGAGGGTGCAGACGGAGTGGGTGATCCTCTCGATGGCGTCCTCGAGCGGATGGGCGTAGTCGTACATCGGGTAGATGCACCACGCCTCCCCGGCGTGCGGGTGCGGCGCGTGGAGGATCCGGTAGATCACCGGGTCGCGCATGTTGATGTTTCCCGACCCCATGTCGATCTCGGCCCTCAGCGTCCGCGCGCCGTCCGGGAACTCGCCGGCCCTCATGCGGCGGAAAAGATCGAGGCTCTCCTCCCTGCTGCGCTGGCGGTGAACACAGGGTTGTCCCGGCTTCGTGAGGGTGCCGCGCAGCTCGCGCACCTCGTCGGGAGAGCAGTCACACACGAAGGCCTTGCCCTTCGTGATCAACCTCTCGGCCCACTGGTACATCTGCTCGAAGTAGTCGGATGCGAAGTAGAGCCGGCCCTCCCAGCCGAAACCGAGCCAGCGCACATCTTGCTCGATCGAGTCGATGTACTCCTGCTCCTCCTTGGTGGGGTTGGTGTCGTCGAACCGGAGGTTGCAGGTGCCGCCGTACTCCTGGGCGAGCCCGAAGTTGAGGCAGATGGACTTGGCGTGGCCGATGTGCAGGTAGCCGTTCGGCTCGGGGGGAAAGCGCGTCGAAACCCGACCGGCGAACTTCCCCGTTCTGTTGTCCTCCTCGATGATCTCTCGGATGAAGTGGATCGCGGGTGGTGCCGCGCTCTCCGCGGCGCCCGACTCACGGCTGTCCAGCCGCGAGCCCGCCGCCGCTTCGGTTTTCTTCTCTTTCATGGCTTCCCGCCCTCGCCCCCTGACGCGTCGGGGCGTCCCTCGGCGTTCATGGCGCGCAGCATCTCGGCGGCACGGCGCAGCCGGCGCAGGCAGATCTCCTTCCCGAGCACCGCCATGGTCTCGAACAGCGGCGGTGTGGCGGCCTTACCGGTGACCGCCACGCGCACCGGCATGAAGAACTCCGACGTCTTCCACCCGACCTCGTTGCAGAAATTGCGCAGGGTCTCCTCGATGCGCGCTGGCTCCCAATCGAGAAGCTGGTCGAGGCTCTCCTCGAGGAGGCGGTCAAGAGCCTGGGCGGTCTGCGCGGCGGTGTGCTTCTTGGCCACCAGCTTTGCTCGAGCCTCCGCGTCGTACTCGAGCTCTCCGACGAAGAAGAACCTGGCGTACTCGACGAAGTCCTCGAGCCTCTCGATGCGCTCGTGCACAAGGGTCAGGACCTTGAGCAGGTTCTCGTCACCGAGCAGCTCCCCGCGCAGCCGCTCGAGGAGCTGCGGCACCGTCAGCTTGCGGATGTACTTGCCGTTCATCCAGGTCAGCTTCTCGAGGTCGAACACCGGCCCGCCCAAAGTGACCTTGGAGAGCTCGAAGTTGGCGATGAACTCGCCCAGGGTGAACTCCTCCCGGTCCTCGGCGATCGCCCACCCCTGCAGCGCGAGGAAGTTGAGCAGCGCCTCGGGGAGGTAGCCGGCGCGCCGATAGTAGTAGAGCGAAACCGGATTCTTTCGCTTGGAGATCTTGGACTTGTCCGTGTTGCGCAGGAGCGGCAGGTGGCAGAAGACCGGCAGTTCCCAGGCGAAGGCGCGGTAAAGCGTGGCGTGCTTGGGCAGGCTCGAGATCCACTCCTCTGCGCGGATGACGTGGGTGATCCCCATGAGGTGGTCGTCCACGACGTTGGCGAGATGGTAGGTCGGGTTGCCGTCGCTCTTGATAAGCACCTGGTCGTCCACGAGCGTGTTGTCGAAGGAGAGCTCGCCCCGCAGCAGATCGGCGACCACCGTCTCGCCCTCGCGTGGCATCGCGAGTCGGATCACGTGGGGCTCGCCGGCGGCCCGGCGCCGCTGCCCTTCTGCGGGTGGGATCGCCCGGCAGTGGCCATCGTAGCCCAGGGCGTGGGCGACCTTCGCCTTCCGCTGCGCCTCCCGCAGCCCCTCGAGGCGCTCCTTGGTGCAGAAACATGGGTAGGCACTGCCCGCGGCGATCAGCCGCTCGGCGTGCTCGCGGTAGATCTCGAACCGCTCGCTCTGGCGGTACGGCCCAAAGGGGCCGCCCACGTCGGGGCCCTCGTCCCATGAGAGGCCCAGCCAGTGGAGCGCCTGGAAGATCATGCGCTCGGAGGCCGGGTTGGAGCGCTCGCGGTCAGTGTCCTCGATGCGCAGGATGAACTTTCCCCCGTTCTTGCGCGCCCACGCGTAGTTGAACAGCGCCACGTAGGCCGTGCCCACGTGCGGGTCGCCGGTCGGGCTGGGCGCTATCCGTGTCCTTACCGTGTCTGCCATGCGTGCCCCTTTACGTCGCTTCGGTTCCCTCTCGTCTCGTCCGCAAAGTCTAGCAGCCGCCGACGCGAACCGGGAGGACGTGCGGCCTTTCGTGGCAGCTCCGGCACGGCACGCGTGCGCCGCTTCTGCACCTCAGCGGGCACCGAGAGGACCGCGATAAGTTGACACCCTGAGCCTTTTGCCTAGAATGATCCTCCTCGCCGTTCTGGGGAGTCGTCCAACGGCAGGACACGCGGCTCTGGACCGCGGTATCGGGGTTCGAATCCCTGCTCCCCAGCCACTATCTATCTATCTATTGCGGGGGGTCCCGCGCGCGGTCCAACCACCCACCCGCGCGCTCTAGACCCCCCGAGCCCCCAGCGCTCGCAGCAAGTAAATCGCTGCTCGCTTGATTGCGGGACGTCCCGCGCGCGGTCCAACCACCCACCCGCGCGCTCTAGACCCCCCGAGCCCCCACGCTCGCAGGAAGTGAATCCCTCCTCGCTCTTCTTCCCCGTCCCCCAACGAGGCTTGACGGAAGGAACTGAGAAACCGTGTGGCTCTTGCTCCCGGCCTTCAGGCGTTCAAACCTTCCACGAGCCTCAGCCCCAGAACGGGTAGAAGCAGTACCACTGCTCGGGGAACTCGCGGATGCGGCGCTCCAGGATGGCCGCCCACTCCCGCATGGCGGCGTGGGCACGGGTTTCCACCTCACCGTCGCCGGAAAGCGACATCGGCTCCTCGTAGATGACGCGGAAGCGCCGCTCCGGCGTGAGCAGGAAGAACGTCGGCAGCACCAGCGCGCCGGAGCGCGCCGCGAGCATGAAAGGTCCGGGGGGGAACTTCGCGGTGGCGCCGAAAAACCCGACCGGCCAGCCCTGGCCGCTGAAGTCGCGGTCGCCGTGAGCGGCCACGATGCCACCGCTCTCGAGGACCCGGAGCGCGGGCACCGCCGAGAACGGGGACGCGTCTACCGGGATGCCGTGCACGTTGCCGCGCAGCCGCATGCGCGTGCGGAACTCCTCCGCGGTGGCGAAGCGGTCGCGCCAGTACAGCACGTGCACCGGCTCGAAGTGGGTACCGAAGCCGACCGCACCGACTTCTGGATTGCCCATGTGGGCGGTCAGAAGGAGCGTGCCGCGCCCGCATGCCCGCGCCGCCCGGAAGTGCTTCTCGCCTTCGATTGCGGCGATGTTCCTCTCGAACTCCTCGTGCGACAGCTGCGACCAGCGGAAGAAGTCGATCCAGTGGTAGGCGTGCTGGTACCCCATCTCCCAGGCGAGCCGCCGCACCTCCGGGTGGTCCACGGGGAGGCCGAGGATCCGGCTGTAGTTCCCCTTGATGGCCCGCAGGTACTTGGGGCGCACCATGTTGAACGGGAGCATGACAAGATCGCGCGCCATCCAGTACATCAAGCCGAGCGGCCAGCGGATGGACGCCCACACCAGGGTTGGGATCCAGAAACCGAAGTAGAGTCTGTAGAACGCCTGCAGGATGCGGGGGGAGCCCGCCATCTTGAACTGCACGGAGGCGATTCTATCAGCCCGCGACGGGCTCGGAGACGAAAACCAGCAGCGCGCCGCCCTCCACCCGGATCTCCACGCGCTCGCCTTCTGCCACGTTGGAAACCCCGGTTCTGCTGACGAGGTCGAGGGGTTCGCCGGCCAGCCCCCAGCGCAGCCCTCGCGCCCACACCCGCTCGCACCGCCCGACCGGCATGAGCGAGATCCCCTGCCCGGATGAGGTTGCGAACTCCGTCCGTTCGAGCACCGGTACGATGCGGTGTCGCTCGTCGCGCAGCTCGAGCGCGCCACGCGATGCCCAGCGCACGAGCAGCGCGAGATTCTCGAGGTCGTGGTCGAGCCTTCCGCCGGTGGCTGCCAGCACTGTCACGTGCCCGGCTCCACGCTCGTCGAAGGCATGGGCGAAGGTCTTGTGGAGGTCGGTGAACTCCTGGTCGGGGCGCAGCACCATGCGCTCCTCGCCGACCCAGCGCCGTACCCCGGGGCGGATCGAGTCGAGGTCCCCCACGACGGCCTCCGGGCGCACGCCGATCCTGGCGAGGTGGTTGGCGCCGCCGTCGGCCGCGAGCACGCACTCCGCCCCGCGCACGATCTCGACGAACGGCGCGCGCCAGCGCCACGGCGCGTTGGCCACCACGACCGTCGCTCGCATAGGCGCATGCTACACTTTTTGAGGTTTTCCGGAGGGCGCGATGACAGGAGACACCGCCGGGGTGCGCCCCTCCTCGGCAGCGGTAGTCGCCCGGAAGTCCGGGTTGCCGCGGCTCCCGCCCTCTGGGTTCAAGAAGGACACGGGAAAGGATGCCCTCTAGGGTTCGGCTAGCCGCCCTCCTCTTCTCCCTGGCCGGCCTGCTGGTGGCGGCGCACGCTGCGGCGGCGTTGCAGTGGTACGAGCGCTACGAGCAAGGACTGGAGCTGGAGGCGCGGGGGGCGTGGGGTGAGGCGCTCGAGGAGTTCCGGGCCGCCGCCCAGGTCAGGCCGGTCCCCGCCAAACGTGTCCTCACCTACGGCCGAAACTCCATCTTCGACTACGACCCCCACTACCACATGGCGCGCTGCCTAGTTGAGTTGGGCCGTCCGCGCCCGGCCGCGGTGCAGCTCAAGAGGTCCGCCAACGCGCGTGTGACGCCGCCCGAGCGAGTGGAGGCGCTGTGGCGGCGAATCGAGGGCATGGCGGAGGAGAGGTTGGCGCCGCCGACTCCAACCGTGGCCTCGGCGGCCGGCAACATTCTGGTGCAGAGCGACCCGCCAGGGGCCAGCATCATCGTGGACGGGACCGCCCGGGGCACGACGCCGGTCGGTCCGTTCCCCCTCGCGCCCGGCCTGCACGTGGTCCGTGCCGAGGCGCCCGGATTCAGGACGGCCGAGCAACGCGTCACGGTCACGGCCGCGGGGACCGCAACGCTGGTGATCACCCTGGTGGCAAACCCACCGGTGACCGCAGCACCTACGACCCCGGTGCCGTTGCCGACACGGCAGGCGGCGCCACCGGTTCCACCCACGCCCACGCAACTGCTCCCGCCCGCGGCGGTTGCCGCCGAACCCAAGGCCCCACGGGTTCAGCCGGCCACCCCGCCGCCTGACACACCTGTCACGGTGCGCACCATCGAGATCCCGGAGGGCAAAGGGTTCCCGAGAATGCTGATCTCGGTGGTGGCGCTGGTGTTGCTGGCCCTCACCGGGGCCCTGTGGCTGCGGGGTGTTCGGAAGCGACGGCCGCCCGGGCACGCCCCGACCGCGCCGACACGTGTCCTGGAGCAGGCCACCACTCTGATCGAGACCGGGGCCAAGCTCGGCGTGTACGAGCTGCAGAGCGTGCTCGGCCGGGGCGGGATGGCAACGACCTACCGTGCCCGCCGCACCGGCGACGGTCAGACGGTAGCGGTCAAGGTTCCCCACGACGGGTGCCTCGCCGAGGAGAGGTTTATCGCCCGCTTCCTGCGCGAGGGCAAGCTGGGCGAGCAGCTCCACCACCCCAACATCGTGCGCATCTACGGCGCGGGGGAGGAGAAGGGGCGGCCGTTCCTCGCGATGGAGCTTGTCACCGGCCGCACGCTCAAGGACGTTTTGCGCCAGTACGGCCCGCTGCCCCTCGGCCGCGGCCTCGAGATCACGCGCGACATCGCCGAGGCGCTCGACTACGCGCACGCCAAGGGGGTGATCCACCGCGACCTCAAGCCCGAGAACGTGATGATCCTGCCTGACGGAACGCTCAAGGTGATGGACTTCGGTATCGCGCGTCTCTCCGACCAGCCCGGGCTGACCTCCTCCAACCTATTCCTCGGCACACCGCTTTACGCCGCGCCAGAGATGGTGGAGCCCAAGAGCATCGACCACCGCGTGGACCTCTACGCGCTGGGGATCATCCTCTACGAGATGCTCGAAGGCGTCGTGCCGTTCACCGCCGACTCCCCGTACCGCGTCCTCGAGATGCACATGAGGACACCACTCCCTGCACCGGAGGCGCTCCCACACCCTGTCCCCGCGAGGGTGTGGGCGGTGGTGCAGCGGCTGTGCGAGAAGGACCCCGCCGCGCGTTACCCGCAGCGCCGAGGCGCTGCTCGTGGAATTGAACCGCCTCCTTCAGAACTTCTCGGAGCTGGAGGCTGGCGACGTCTTCTAGCGAGCGGACGAGCGCGCGGCAGGCGCTGGTAGTGGGTGACGAGCTCGTCCTGGTCTGGGGCGACGGCCACGAGTCCTACTACCCGGGTGCGGCCTTGCGCAAGGCGTGCGGTTGCGCCTCCTGCAAGGGGGAGCAGCACCTTTTCGGCCGCGCCTCTCTGCCGACTCTCAGACCCCTGAAGCCGGAGGCTTTCGTGCCAGTCGCCGCGCGCCTGGTCGGCAACTACGGGCTACAGGTCACCTGGGGCGACGGCCACGACCACGGGATCTACACGCTCAATGACCTGCGGGCGAGCTGCTCCTGCGAGACGTGCCGGGCCGCCAGACCGGCCACCTAGCCGACCGCACCTTCGCGAGCTTTTCCCATCCGGGTCAGCCAGACCTCCAGAGTGTGCGCGCCCGGGCGATTTCACGACTGTCGCCCTCGCGAACGAGGCGGTGCAAGAAAGCGGGCGGGTCAGCCGCGATCCTCTGGACTTGCGCAACGATGCGGTCGTAGTGCAGGGCCTCGGTGCGAAACTCGATCTCGAGCTCCGTCAGGGAGCCTCCGAGCACGACCTCCTCCGGGAGAGCCTCGAGCGCCCACCCGATCACGCTCACGTTGTTGGCGTGGCGGTTCATGTCGAGATCGGCGAACCGCACGTCGAGCGCGATCTCGAACTCGGCGTTTGCCAGCTCGGGCAGCTTCTCGAATCGATCGTTCAACACGCGCCCTGGCATCTCGCGGGCGATCTCCTCCAGGGTCGCGGGCAGCCGCACCGGCCTGAGGCTGGACAGGTTCACCAGCAGCCACGCCGTCGTGGCGACCCCCAGCTCGCGCCCGGCCCCCGACGAGACGCGGAACTCGCGCAGCGCGTACAAGCGCTGGATGCCAGCCGGCCACGTCGAGACCGTCACCTCCTCGCGCCACGATGGCTGCCGCGTCAGGCGCAGGTGAAAGCGGGACAGCACCCAGGTGAGCCCCTTCTCCTGCAGGACGTCCACGCCCCAGCCGAGCGCGGTAGCGTGGTTGCCGGCAGCCTCCTGCAGCCAGTTGCACACCCCCGGCACCGAGGCCCGGCCGGAGGCGTCGACCTCGTACGCCCGCACCCGGAACTTGTCCGACCACACCGCGCCCTGTTGCTGCGTCACGAGGCGTGCCCTCCGAGGGTCGCCAGTCTCACGTCCTAGTTTGCGCGGCGACGCGGGTGCGCATCGCCTCGATCGCCTTGCGCCTGTTCTCGCTGATCTCCGCCTTCAACGCCGCCGTATCGGTGTTGGTCAGACGGGCGACGAACTTGCCCTGCTCAAAGTGCTCGTGCACGATCTCCGCCACATCTTCGACGTTGACGCCGGAGTACCACACGCCCTCCGGGTAGACCACCATGTTCGGACCGCGCTCGCACAACCCAACCGACCCGCAGGTTGTGACCTGCACGTCGCCGTCGAGACCGGCCCTGCCGATCTCCGCCCGCAGCGCATCGAGCACCTCTGCACCGCCGCGCGCCGCGCAGCACGGCGCGCCATCAGGTTTCTCCTGTGTGCACACGTAGACGTGGTACTTGAAAGGCTCCATGATGCTCCTCCGCGCGCTCGGGGCCGCCGCGTCGCTCCGGGCCCAGCCCGCGAGTCTAGCAGCCACGCTCGGCTCAGACAGTGATGTGGCAGAGGGTACGCCCGGCACACGTACTTGGGCTGTCTCAGTGTCACCGATCCGCGACCGCGTGCACCCTACTCGACCGCCGTCACATTTTCGATTCCGGAAGGCTGCCAAGGAACGCGGAGGCCATCGAGCGAGCCGGCGATGAACCGGTCGCGCGCCGACCGGGCCCAACAGACGACCTCGACGCCCGCGGCGGGACCACCCGGCCACAGGTACTCGCCGGCCATGCCGCACATCGGGTTTGCCTGCGTGGCCCACGCAAGGGCCGACTCCCACAGACGGACGCCGCTCACCCATACGGCCACGCCCGCCCACGCTGCCGGCCGGCCACTGGGAAGCCTGGCGAGCAGCCGCCGCAGCGGAGCGATCGCCGGCATGTTGGCGGTGGTCGTCTGGCCCGGTGTCGTCGGCCAGGGACCGACGTACAGCCCTGCGCGGGATCACGGGCGAGCAGAACCGTAGCCCCCGGCTGGTCGGGCAGGTCCAATCTCCCCTGTGCGTCGCATGTGCCGTCCCACAGCAGCGAGGCTCCGTCCGCACCGACCGCGGCGACCTGCGCGGCGGCGGCCGGGGTCCCGTCGGGGAGGCGGAGTTGGAGCGTCGCGCCCCGCCGAGTCGGTTCCAACGCCACCTCGATCTGTTTCTGGACTGGATCCTTGGGAACGTCCTCCTTGACGCTGGCCCTCTGGTATCCGTCGGCGCGCACGGTGATCGTGAGCGAACCGGGGCGCAAGGGGTGGAGCTTGGCGCGGCCCGCTTCGTCCGTGGTTGTTTCGACACTGGCACCGGCGTCCTGGCCCTGGTTCAGGACGCCGACCTTCGCCCCAGCAACCGGCGTACCGCTCTTCGCGTCGGTCACGTGCACGCTGTACGCGTTGCACGGCAGCTCGAAGTCCATGACGGCGTCCTCGGTGATCGCGCGGCTCAGGGGCTGAAGCGAGTCGCTGGTGCCGGGGACGCTGAACTTGAGCAACGTGATCGGATGGAAGACGGTCACGTCGTACCTGCCGTCGTCCCGCGTGGTGGTGAGCGCCCAGGTGTAGGCTGACGAGTTCGCGAGGAACCCCACCGTGGCAGCCGCCGGTTTCCCGCACCGGGTGATGGTCCCGGTGACCCTGATGGGGCTCGGCGCGAGGGTGACTGTGCGGTCTCCGCCGCCGGACATGTCGACGGCCTGGGTGACTTTCCATACTCCGCTGACGAGGACCAGGTGGACGAGGTGCGCCGGGACATTCGTGAAGGCGACCTCGGCGGCTGGGTCCGTGATCGGTCGTTCGTCCAGCGTCCGCCCTGCGTCCACGACCCTCAGCGCCATCTGGGGCGACTCGAGACCGGGGGGGAGCGCGAGCGCGACCGTCAGCGTCCCACCGGGCGTTGCAGGGGCCTCGACGGTCTGGAGCACGCCGCCCGGCAGCGCCACGTCGCGGGTGAGTGGCAGCACGCCCGGGGCCGCAAAATGAATGGTCCCCTTCCGCTCGGCCAATCCCCACCAGCCCGCGTAGACGGCGCTCGGGTCGTGAAAGAGCACGTCGGGCCTCCGGCGAGCGGCGCCGGTGTCGAGGACCAGCGAGATGCCCTCCGGCCGGTCGAGGAAAGCCCCTTCGAGGACGACCCTCACGAAGAGATCGGTGGCCGGTGCCACCGGGGGCATCAGCGTGACGATTCCCGGCACATCAACGCGCGCCTCGACTGGCTTGGCCATCGCGACCCAGGCATCCTTTTCGTCGTCATGGAGAAGGGCGAGGACCGGACCGGGCGGCATCTGTACCGGGCCGCTCGCGTCCGCCCCGCGCACCTGCCTGAAGAAAGTACTCGTCGCACTGTACAGGCGAACCGACTGCCTCGGCTTTACCGGCGTGTCGGGGTTGACGATGGCTCGGCCCGCCGGCACAACCAAGTCGAGAGTCTTGAGGCCCTGATCGCCGATGCCGAAGCCCCAGACCACGACGCGCTCGTTGCGGGAGATCATGCCGGGACCTTCGAGGAACCACCGGTACGGGCCCGGCTCGTCGAGGAGGAACCACGTCCCGGCCGGCTTCGTGACCTCCACGTTCCGGTTGGCGTGCGGGATAAGGTGGACGGTGAATCCCGCGGGATCCGCCGGCAACGTGTCGCTCTCCCGGAACACGGGCCACATCGCCAGGGCGGGATGTCCGTCGATCAGCCCCTTGTCGCGGTCCGGGGTGGGGGCAGGCGCAGCGGCGAGGGCCGCGCCGGCGAGGAGAGCGGTGAGCACCAGCATCGCTGGTTTCCACGTCGCCTCGCCGCTCGTCACGAAGGTCGGCCTTCCGGCTCGGCTGATCGCCCGTTCCGGAGCGCTGCTCCCGCAACGAACGTGTTGAGGTTTCGCCACACGACCGTCCCTGCATCGGACACTAGCCAGGCCCCCCGCGCCTGTCAACGTTCCTCGGCCGCCTGCAGGCGTGAGGCGTATTGCGTGTAGCCGCTTTGGACGTCGGGTATGGCACTTTGGTGCCGAAGCGGCTGAGCGTTGGCCTGGTTCCCTCCCACGGGTGGCCGGCGCGTGGCCGAACCAAAGGCTAAGTGCCTTACCCGGCTCCGACAACTCCGGTAGCCGACTTCAAGCCCTCAGCACCAAAATCTCCACACCCGCCCCCCTTAGGGCCAAGGCGGACGGCGCGTAGCCCGCGCCGCCCGTCGGTGCCGGGTAGTCACACTTTGGTTCGGAAAGACTTACGTTGACCGCTCCGGCTCGGGCGATTGTCGACCGATGCCTTGCCGCACCAACTGCAAAGTGTGAAACCCGGCACCGGGCAAGGAAGGCGAGGCGCCCGCGCCGGAGTGTAGCCGGAGGCTACATGAGGACGCGAGTGGCCGCAGCCTGACGCCGCAGACGGTCCGAGACTGGCGGCGCACTCAGTAGGCGTGGCGGTGGCGCAGGAAACGGACCATCGTCAGCCACATGATCTTGAAGTCCAGGGCCAGCGACCAGTTGTCGATGTAGTACAGGTCGTATGCGATGCGCCTGCGGATCGAGGTCTGACCACGCAGGTCGTGAACCTGCGCCCACCCCGTGATCCCGGCACGCACGCGGTGGCGCGACATGTACTCCGGGAAGCGCTCGCGGAAGCGCTCAACGAACTCCGGCCGCTCCGGCCGCGGCCCCACCAGCGACATGTCGCCGCGCACCACGTTGAGGAGCTGCGGCAGCTCGTCGAGCGAGGCGCGCCGCAACCAGACTCCGACCCGTGTCGTACGAGGGTCGTTGGGGATCGCGAAGCGCGGCCCCGTGGACTCCTCGGCGTTCGGGATCATGGTCCGGAACTTGACGATCCGGAAAGGCTTGCCATCGAGGCCCATGCGCAGCTGCCGGTAGAAGACCGGCCCGCGGTCCTCCAGATAGATCACAATCGCGATCACCGCCATTACTGGCCAGAGCACCACCAACGCGAGCGCGGAGAGGAGCAGGTCCACCAGCCGCTTCAGGAACGTGTTCCAGCCCGCCAACGGGATCTGGTTCAGGTTGATGACCGGGATGCCGTCCAGGTCCTCGATCCCGGCGCGAAGAGCGTAGTACTGGAGGAGGTCGGGAACCACACGCACGGCGAGCAGCAGCGGCTCGGCGCTCTTGAGCACGCGAACGGTCTTGTGCTGGGACCCGGTGGGCAGCGCCACGTACAGCAGGTCCACGTCGTGCGCACGCGCCACCTGCTTCAACTGCTCGAGGGTCCCAAGCACGGGAAACCCGGCGAAGCGGGCGTTGGACTTGCCGGGGTCGTCGTCCAGGAATCCGACGAGGTCGAGGCCGAACTCACGGTGCTCCGCGAGCTTCTCCGCCACCATCCGGCCGAGCTCGCCGGCCCCTACCACGAGTGCCCGGCGGCGGTGGCGGGAGGAGGCCCAAATGCGCGCCATCACGCTCCAGAACACCATCCGCCCGACGACCACGAACAGCACGTCGAGTACGGCAAACATGCCGAGGACGAGGCGCGAGTAGGTGAACTCGCGGTAGAACGCGAGGCCGGCGTTGAGCACCAGCACCGCCACCGCGACTGCCAGTGTCACCGCGAACGCCTCCTCCACACGGGAGCGCTGGGGGCGGCCCTGCAGGAGCCCGCGGAAGTAGAAGACCACCGGCCAGATCAGGGTGATGATAGGGAACAGCGCGATGTAGGGCTCAAAAGGAGGTATGCCCTTGGTGATGGGGTAGACCTCCACGTTGAAGCGTAGGTGGTAGGCAAGAAAAAGCGCCAGGTAGGTGGCGACCAGATCGACAGCCACGAGACCAGACCGGTTGATGCGAAGCTTCTCGCCGATCATGGCGCCCCGCGTGCAGGCAGCACGCGCTCCAGGAGGTACGCAAAGCGACGCCTGAAGCGCTGGCGGGAGAAGCTCTCGGCGCGCAAGCGCAGCGTCGCCGGGTCGTAGCTCCTGCCCATCGCCGTGCGGCACACCGTCGTGAGTATGGTCACCGAACCCTCGGGGGCCAGCTCGCCGTGCTGGCCACTGATCACAATGTCGGCCGTTCCGCTCTCCTCCAGGCCGACCACCGGCGTCCCGCAGGCCAGCGCCTCGACGGTCACCATGCCGAAGTCCTCAACGTTGGGGACCAGCAGGAGCGCCGCCGAACGGAACTCGTCACGCAGGCGTTCGCGACTGACGCGCCCGAGGAAGCGCACGGACCCTGACGCGTTCCATGCGAGCGTGCGGCGCAGAGGCCCCTCTCCCACGATGTGCAGTGGCAACCCCAGCTCCTTGGCGACGGCGATTCCGACTTCCACCCTCTTGTACGGAACCAGGGCCGCCACCATCAAAAGGTGTGAGCCGCGCTCTCCTCCGGGGCGGAAGAAGTCGGTGTCGACGGGCGGTGGGATCACCTCCGCCTCCCGGCGCCAGTAGCGTTCGATCCTGCGGGCCACCAGCCGGGAGTTCGCGACGAAGTGATCCACGCGTGCCGCCGAGACAACGTCCCAGGTGCGCAGGCGCTCCAGCTGCGACCGCAGTACCGGCCGCAGGATTTTGGGCACGCGACGGATGTAGTCGTCACGCTGATCCCACAGGTACCGCATCGGCGTGTGGCAGTAGCAGACGTGTACCGCTCCGGGCGGCGGGATCACGCCCTTAGCCACGCAGTGGCTGGAGGAGATGATGAGGTCGTAGCCTGAAAGGGTGAAGCCCGAGACAGCCTGGGGCATGAGCGGCAGGAGCGCGCGGTAAAACCTGCCGCCAAGCGAGAGGTGCTGGAGGTTGGACGTCCGGATGGGGTGGCTCGTCACCTCGCCCTCGATCGCCCCACGCCTGTGGAACAGCGTGAAGACGGGGGCATCGGGGAAGAAGCTCGCGATCTCGCCCAGCACGGCCTCGCCGCCCCGCATCCCGGTGAGCCAGTCGTGCACCAGCGCTACCCTCATCACGACTCCTCCCGAACCGACCTGTACACCTCGAGCGTGGCCTCCGCCGCTCGCCGCCACGAGAAGTCGAGTGCTCGCGCCCGCCCGCGCTCTCGCAACAGGCCCTGCAGCTCCGGTTGCTCGAGGAGACGTCGCACTGTGGCGACCAACTCGACCACATCACGGGGGTTCACCCGCATCACGGCGTCTCCCGCCACCTCCCGGATGGCGGGGATATCCCCGGCAACCACCGGCACGCCGCACGCCATCGCCTCCAGCACGGGCAGCCCGAACCCCTCGTACAGTGTGGGGTAGACGAAGGCCGTGGCGCCACGGAAGAGCGCGGCCAGCTCCCCCCGCTCCACGTAGCCAAGGCAGCGGACCCGCTCCGCGAGCCCCATCGCACGGGCGCGAGCTGCCAGCTCCCCATCGGGAGGAAAGCCACCCACCATGAGCAGGGACGGCACTGGCCCCCGACCGTCGTTCACCAGCAGTTGGTAGGCCTTCAGCAACCCCTCTGCGTTCTTGTGGGGCTTGTGGTTGCCCACGTGCAGCAGATAGGGCTCGACGACCCCGAGCCGCACGCGTGCCTCCTCGTCCGCAGCCGGCCTGCCTGCGGCGAGGAACTCCGCGTGGACCCCGTGGGGAATCACCCGCAGGCGGCTCTCGCTCGCCCCGAACAGGCGTCTGAGGTCGTCGGCGGTGGTGCGCGAGCCCGTGACCACCCGGCGGGCACGCCGGACAGCGGTGCGGATCGCCATCCGCGCGTAAGCAAAACCTAGGGAGCTCGGGAGGAACTCCGGGAAGAGCACGTGGATGATGTCGTGGACGGTCACCACCATCCGGTGGGGGAATAGCCACGGCAGCACGTAGTGGGGGACGTGGAGCAGGTCGACGCGGGCCCGGATCGCCGCGGTCAGCACCGCGGCCTGCTCCTGCAACGAGTAGCCACGGGCGTCCACCTCCACAAGCCGCCAGCTCTCGGGAATCTCGGGGAGGAGGTGGCGGCTCTCGCTCGCGACCAGCAGCACGATCCCCCCGGGCGGGTCGAGGAGAGCCAGCTCCCCGAGGAGGCCCTGCAGATACGACCCGATTCCGTAGTCGTTCAGCTTGCGGGCATCAATCCCGAGCCGACCCATTGCCCGGCATTCTAAGCTCCCCCAAGCCGGGCTGCCCACTCGCCACCCGGGACAACAGCTCGCGCCATGCAGAAAGCGGTCCTTCGCGGCCGAGCGCCGGGGCTCGCCTGCGTGCCGCCTCGCGGAGCTCCCGCCGGGCCTCGGGGTTGAGCGCCTCGGCCAGCCGCGCCGCCAGAGCCGTGGGATCACCGCGCGGGAAGTGCCGGGCGGCGCCGCCGGCCAACTCCACCAGAGCGGGCGCGTCCGAGGCAATGCACGCGGCCCCGCACGTCAGCGCCTCCGCGAGGGGCAGGCCGAACCCCTCCTCTTCGGAGGCCAGCACGACGAGCTCGGCGTGGCGCAGCAGGTCGCGGGCCTCCGCGCGCTCCACGTAGCCGGGCAGGTGGACGCGGGCGCGGTGGGGGTGTCGGGTCAGTGCCTGCTCCAGCCACCCCCCACCCCAGCCGCGGCCGCCGGCGAGCACGAGCTCCGGCGCGTCCGGGCACCGCCTCAGCAGCATCCCGTGGGCCGTGAGCAGGGTGGAAATCCCCTTGCGAGGCTCCAGGGTCCCGAGCTGGACCAGGTACGGTCTGCCGCCGGCGAAGCGCCGGCGCGTGGCCTCTCCCTCCGCGCCGTCATCCGGGGGTGGGGAGAAAAGCGGGTCCACCCCCGCGCCGATCACCAGTGCCCGGCGCGCCGCCTGCGGCTCGAGGAGGGCTATCGCCGAGCGGGTCGCCTCGGACATGCACACCAGCGTTCCCGCCCGACCCAGGGACTCCTCAAAGTAGGCGTTGAAGCAGAAGCGGTTGGCCACGGTATGCCGCCCAGGGTGGGAGCGCGGTGTCAGGTCGTGCACCACCAACACGTTCGGGGTGGCCAGACGGCGGGGAAGCACACCCAGAGTGGCCACGTACGCGTCGGCTCGCCCGCGGACCATCGCCGCGGCCGCGGTATGCAGCCAGAGCGTGCCGGGGAGCGGAACCGCGGGGGCAAGTACCGTTGCTCTGTCCCCCATGTCGTCGAGACCGAGCCGGGCGACCCGGCGCGGGAGGCAGAGCAGGAAACGCCAGTCCGTGGTGGACGCCAGGCCGCGCAACAGCCCCTCCAGCCAGACCCCCACCCCGGTGCGGGGCCCGATCAGCGAACGGGCGTCAAACGCAATACGCATCGGCGAATCGCTCCGGCAGGCCCCCCGCCCGGCGCAGCACCGCCGCGGTGGCGCGCGCGGTCTCCTCCCAGCGGAAACGGCGGGCGCGCTCCCGCCCGGCCTTCGACAGCAAACCCCGCAGCTGCTCATCGGTGGTGAGCCGCACGATCGCCGAGGCGATCTCGGCCGGGCTCCCGGGGTCCACGTACAGCCCCGCCTCGCCGGCCACCTCCGGCAGCGAGGAGGCCCTTGAGACGATCACTGGCACACCGCAGGCCATCGCCTCTACAACCGGGAGCCCGAACCCCTCCAGCAGCGATGGGAAGACCAGCGCCTCCGCCCCCCGCATTACGCCGGAGAGCGCGCCGCGGTCCAGGTAGTCGAGGTGGCGGATGCGCCCGCGAACCGGTGAGCGCTCCAGCGCCTCCTGAGCGGCCTCGGTCTGCCACCCCCAGCGTCCCACCAGCAGCAGCTCTCCGGGGTACCCCTCCGCGACGGCCCGGGCGAATCCCTCCAGGAGGTTGACCACGTTCTTGCGAGGCTCGAGGGTGGACACGAAGAGCAGATAGCGGGGCGGCAGACCATAGGGTGGGCTCGACGCGGCGGCGAAGAACGAGGGGTCCACCCCCTCGTGAATGACGTGCACGCGACGTGGGCTGACGCCAGCGACCCCCTCGAGGTCACTGGCGGTGGCCGCCGAGACCGCGATCAGCGCGTCGGCGGCGAACAGCACGCCGGGGAGGTGGCGGTGGAGGTTGTCCAGGGTCTCGCGCTGGACGGTGTGAGGCAGACGCAGGAACGCCAGGTCGTGCACGGTGGGAACCAGCGACCGCACCGCGGCCAGATGTCGCCGAGGCACGAAGAAGTTGGGGGCGAAGAACACGTCGTTGCCGTCCAGGAAGAGCAGCACGGGCTCCACTATCAGGCGCAGGAGGCACATGGTGGGCCGCACCGGCAGCAGGAAACCCTTTGGCATGTGGTGAAAACGAAAGCGGGATCTCAGGGCCGTTGGCAGCAGCGGTGGGGGGGGCTCATCCGGAGCGCCAAACGTATGTGCGTAGAATCGCAGCTCGACCTGCGGGTCCACCTCCGGGAGACGCGCCAGCAGGTTCCACTCGTACCATCCCACACCTGTCATCCGCTCGAAGAACGGGAAGATGTCCACCCCGACCGCCAGCGACTCTTCCCCCAGCGCCGTCCGGCGGTAGCTGCGGCGCAGCCGCGCTGCGAACGTCCCTGCGAGGTCCCGCAGCAGGTGCCCAAAGAACAGAAGAGTTGCGTGGATCCGTCGCCTCATCGCCGGAAAAGGTTACACTACGCCGCCCGATCATGCGGCGGCCCGCCATTCTCCTCGCCACCGCCGGCGCCCTCGCCGTTGCGGTCGTGCTCGTCTGGCGGTCGTGGACGAGCCCCCCGCTTGAGGATGCCGAGGAGCTTGCAGCCGCAGTCTCCGCCGCGCCCGCCAGCGCCGACGGGGCCGTTGCGCTCGCCAGGCCGGCCCGTGCCGCACGCTGGCTCACCTCGCACCCTCAGGCGCTGGTTTTGCTAAAGCTTGCAGCCCCGACCGCCAACAAGGCGCTGCCCCGCATCCGCGGGTTCCTCGTCGCGCTGGCCTCCGAGGCACGGGGCCCGTTCTGCGTGTGGTGGCGTGGCGCGGAGCTGGCGGTCAGGGCCGAGGTGGGACCCGACCCGGCGAAGGCGCTGCAGCAGCTCGCCGCCCTGGAGGGGCTCGCCTTCCGCGCTCGCCCCACAGCCGGGGGCGCGCTGAGCGTGGCGGCCTCCTCCAGCTCCGCGCTGCTCGAGCAGGGGGACCCCGGCCCGCAACCCCGGATCGGACCCGGAATGCTCACAGCCCTTGCCCGCTGCGGGGGGCGTTGGTGGCGGGTCCGAGCCGGGCGCTCCACCCTCGAGCTTGCAGCCGGCGACCCGCTGGAGCTGCCAGCGTCGACCGCCATCGACCTCATCGCCACCTCCGATCTCGCGGCCCTCGTGGCTGCGGTGGCGCCACTCGACTGGTTGCCCAGCGCGCCGGCCCTGATCCTCTTCGACCGTGCCGGCTGGGGTGTGGCTCTTCCCACCACGGCCATTTCCCGGGATCTCCGGAGGCTGCTGACCCTCGGCGGCGACACGGCGATCGAGCGGCCGCCCGGCGCCCGGCACTGGCGAGGGTTGCTCGGCGACCTCTGGGCGTTGCCCGGACCCGGCGTCGCCGTCGCTTCCCGGCTTGACCTCCTCGGCAAGCTGCCACGTGAGGGGATCGTGGGCGAGACCGGCGCCGTGCACGGGGCCGACCTCGCCCGGTTTCTCAAGCGGGTGGCGGACGCTGCGGACGGCTTTCCGGGGAGCGTGAGCTACGTCGCCGCCATGCGGCGCGGGGCACCGCTCCTCGAGTCGCTCCGCCTCGCGCGCTGGCACCTGCTTCCCCTCGGCGGGCGCATCCTGCTCGAGTGGTAGCATGCGGGCCATGCCTCTCGTCAACGTGCACCGGCGAGGAGCGGTCACGGTGTTGGAGCTGGCCCACCCCGACACCGGCAACGCCCTTTCGGCCGAACTGGTGGCCGATCTGAGCTCGGCGCTCGCCACCGCCCACGAGGGCGGAGCGCGGGCGCTCGTCCTGGCTGGGAGCGGCAAGCACTTCTGCACCGGAGCCGACCTGCGTGAGCTCTCGGCCGGAGCCGGGGCGCCCCCCGAGGAGCACGTTGCCGACGCCGCCCGCCTCGCGGCGCTCTACGCCGCGCTGCTGCGCTCTCCCCTTCTCACCGTGGCAGCGGTGCGGGGTGCGGCCTACGGGGGCGGGGCGGGGCTCGCGGCTGCCTGCGACCTGGTCGTCGCGTCACCCAACGCCCGGTTTCAGTTCTCCGAAGTGCGCCTGGGCTTTGTCCCGGCGCTGGTCGCCACGTTCCTGCCCCGCCGACTCTCCCCCGCGACGCTCGCCCGGCTCGTCCTGGATCCGCACCCCCTCGACGCCAAGGCTGCCCTGACCGTGGGGCTTGTCGACAGAGTGGCGGACGAACCGCTCGCAGCGGCCGAGGCGTGGGCTCGAGAGGTCTGCCACAAGGCCGCGCCCAGCGCCGTCGCGGAGAGCAAGCGGCTGATGCTTGCCCTCGACCTGCCGCGGCTCGATCAGCAGCTTGCCGAGGCGGCCCAGGCCAACGCCCGTCAACGCGCTCACCCCGAGTGTCGGCGCGGTGTCGCGCACTTTCTCGAGAAGAGGTCCTTCCCCGACTGGTTCGAGGAGGACTAGCCGCCGGTCACCGGGGCGCCGGCGGGCCGGAAGTCTCCGGATCGTGAAGGCGCACCACCAGCACCGGGCAGTGCACCTGGCGGATGACCTTGTCGGTGACCGAACCCAGGAGGGCGTGCTGGAGCCCACGGGTGCCGTGGGTAGCCATTACGATCAGATCGCACCCCTCCTCGACGGCGAAGTGCACGATGGAGCGTGCCGGGTGGCCGCGCACCACGCAGATCTCCACGGCGCTGGCGCTGCTCGCCTCCCGCCTGAGCTGCTCCAGTCGCCGCTGTGCCTCGTCGCGCAGGTGGCGGTGGTAGTCGGCCCAGGGGAGCTGGAAGGAGAGGATGTCGGGGTTCGGGAAGGAGTCGTCCACGACAGCGAGGAGCACTACCGTCCCGCTGCCAGTGCTGGCCAGGTCCAGGGCGAGCGTCAACGGACGCGTGGTCACATCTGTGAAGTCAACCGGGACCAGGATCTTGCGAAACATGCTCCACCTCCGCGTCGCGTTCTCTCAGAACACAATGTAGGCGCCGGTGCAGCTTGACACAAATGCCAGGTATCTCTAGGATGCCGGTCCCCGGAACGCAGGCGTCCGCGGGAGGTTAGCTCAGCGGGAGAGCACCTGCCTTACACGCAGGGGGTCGCGGGTTCAAATCCCACACCTCCCACCACCCGCCAAGCCGATCTGGGGACGACGCGGGGTGGTAGTTCAGTTGGTTAGAACGCCGGCCTGTCACGCCGGAGGTCGCGAGTTCGAGTCTCGTCCACCCCGCCACCTTTCCTTTTCAATAACTTAACCCATGCGCGCCGTGAGCTGTCCTCTCTGGACCGACTCCCAGACGTACCGCGGCCGGCGCCGCAACTGCAAGCTCGACTGCGACGTCCTCGAGAGCCTCGCGCTGCACCGCTCCGCCGCCGAGCTGCTGCCGCGGCGCTGACCAGGCCCGGCCGCCCGCTGCGCGGGGGACGGTCCTCCCTGGTCCGGCGCCGATCTGCCCGCCGCGAACAAATCGCCGGCTTCAACGTATTCACTTGCGAAGAGGCGGCGTGTGTCCGGGCGGTTGGCGTCCGCGCCGGGTGGCGCGGCGCTCGGCGGAAACCTCTGGCGGTCCTGGCAGCGTCCAGAGGATCAAGGGCAGTGCGCGGCGGGTGACGGCTGCGAGAAGAGGAAAGTGACCATGCGGCGCTGGCGAGTCTGGCTGATTCTCGGCGGGTTGACCGTGGCCCTTGGCGGGGGTGGCTACTACTCTTGCTACCAGAAGAAGCACGCGCCCACCGAGGTGTCGGTGGCCAAGGTTGCGCTTGAGGACGTCATCGCCAAGGTCACGGCCAACGGCAAGATCCAGGCGGAGAAGAAGGTCGACCTCGCCGCCCTGGTCATGGGCCAGGTCGTCAACCTGGCGGTGCGCGAGGGCGACCCGGTCAAGACCGGGGACTTCCTCCTCCAGATCGACAAGGCCCACGCCACGGCCGAGGAGGCCGGCTCGGCAGCGGCGCTGAGCGCCAGCCGGAGCCAGCTGGACTCGGCCCGGGCCGCCCTCGAGCAGGCCCAGGGCGACTTCAAGCGGGCCGACGACAACTACCGCTCCGGCATCATCGCGGCGGCGGACTTCCAGCACGCCCAGGCCGCCCTCGACACGGCGCGGGCGGCCTACCAGACCGCCGGGCACCAAATCGAGCAGAGTCGGGCCGTGCTCAACGCCTCCCGCGACGACCTGTCCAAGACCACCGTCCGCTCGCCGATCGACGGCATCATCACCGCCCTCAGGATCAAGGCCGGCGAGGTCACCGTGGTGGGGACGATGAACAACCCCGGCACCCAGCTCATGACCATCTCCGACATGACGACGGTGCAGGCAGTGCTCATGGTCGACGAGACCGACACCCCGAGCATCGCCCTCGGCCAGAAGGCCGTCCTGACCCTGGACTCCTACCCAGACCGCCGTTTCGACGGGGTGGTGACCGAGGTCGGCAGCTCGCCCATCGCCAAGGACGACGTCGAGCTCGCCGGCCTGACCACGACCTCCGACGCGATCAACTTCAAGGTCCGGGTCAAGCTCCTCGACCCGCCGCCGAGCATCCGCCCGGGCTTCTCGGTGACCGCCGACATCATCACCGGGAAACGGTCGAAGGTGCCCGCCATCCCCCTGGCGGCGGTCGTCATCCGCGACTCGCCCAAGGGTGAGAAGGACGCCACCGGCCGGCTCAAGACCGAGCAGGGCGTCTACACCGTGGTCGACGGCAAGGTTGGCTTCGTCCCGGTCAAGACCGGCCTTTCCGGCGAGCTCCAGATCGAGGTCACGGACGGCCTCAAGCCTGGGGCCGACGTGGTTACCGGCCCGTTCAAGACGCTCAGGACGATCAAGGAGGGCGACCGGGTCAAGCCGATGAGCGAGGAACGGCGCAAGGCTCTGGAGGCGGGCGAGGCGGCGGCCTCCTCGTAAGCCATGAGTCTTGGCGAGCTGGCCCGCATCGCGCTGGTGGCCCTGGGGCGCAACAAGTTGCGCTCGGGCCTCACGCTCCTCGGCGTCATCATCGGCGTCATGACCGTGGTGTCGGTCGTGTCGATCATCGCCGGCCTCAACACGTACGTTGAGACCAAGCTGACCAACCTCAACCCCGATGTCCTGGTCTTCACCAAGTACGGCATCATCCGCAGCCGCGCCGAGTTCATCCTCGCCAATCGCCGCAAGGCCCTGACCATGCGCGAGGTCCGGGTGGTGGCCGAGGAGTGCCAGAGCTGCGCCGCGGTCGGGGCCCAGGCCGGGCAGGTCGCCACCGTCCACGCCGGCAACCGCAAGCTGGCCGGCGTCCAGGTCACCGGCTACACCGCCAACGTCGACTCCATGCTCAACCTGGACATCGCCGCCGGGCGGTTCTTCAATCCGACCGAGGAGCTCCACGCCGCGTCGGTGGCGGTGATCGGCGCCGACGTCAAGGACCAGCTCTTCCCCACGCTCGACCCCATCGGCCGGACCATCCTGGTGCGCGGCTATCCGTTGCGGGTCATCGGCCTGCAGACACGGCTCGGCCAGTTCCTCGGCCAGGCGCGTGACAGCGTCGTCTTCGTGCCCATCACCCTCCTCCAGAGGGTGCTCACCAGCGATGACGGCGTTGCCATCATGGTCCGCCCGGCCGGCGGCATGGCCGCGGTCGACGCGACCCAGGACGAGGTGCGGACCATCCTACGGTCGGTGCGCAAGACCGGATTCAAGGCCCCCGACCCGTTCGGCATCGTCGGCTCCGAGGCGATCAAGAGCCTGTGGGGTTCGATCAGTCAGGGGGCCTTCGCCGTCATGATCCTGGTGTCGGGCATCTCGCTGGTGGTCGGCGCCATCGTCATCGCCAACATCATGTTCGTGTCGGTGGTCGAGCGCACCCGGGAGATCGGCCTGAGGAAGGCCCTTGGCGCCCGGTCGCGCGACGTCCGCCGCCAGTTCCTGCTCGAGTCGGCGATGCTGGCCGGGGTCGGCGGCCTGGTCGGGGTGCTGGCCGGAGCGCTGGTGGCGGTCGCCGTCAACGTCTACTTCCCGGCCGAGGTCAAGCTCCAGTTCATCCTCCTGGGGCTCGCCGTGGCCACCGTCACCGGCATCCTCGCCGGCCTGGCGCCGGCGGCGGCGGCGGCGAAGAAGGAACCGATCGAGGCGCTGCGCTATGAGTGAGGTGAGGCCATGAGCCCGTTGATTAACCTGTTCCGCCGCGGCTTCGGCGAGAACGCGCGCTTCGCCCTCGCCGCCATCCGCGACCACAAGCTCCGGGCCGCCCTCACCACCCTGGGCATCGTCGTCGGGGTGACCACGGTCATCGCCATGGTGGCCATCATCTCGGGCTTCAACAATAACGTCATCGGCACCCTCCAGGCCTTCGGCGCCAGCCGTATCGAGTTCCAGAAGTACGAGGACCGGTTCGGCGCGGGCGGGCCGGTCTTCGACGAGGAGAAACGCCGGCGCAACCTCACCGTGGCCGACGCCGAGGCGATTCGCCTGCTGGTGCCCGAGGCCAGGACCGTGTTGAGCCGGATCAGCTACGACGGCGGCGTGGTCCACGTCAAGCACCTCAACCTCGAGGCCAACCTGCCCTACGTGATGGGGACCGACGAGAACTACCCGGTCGGCATGGCGTACCCGGTGTCGCGCGGCCGGTTCTACACCCCCACCGAGGTCGCGCACTGCGCCCCGGTCATTGTCCTCGGCGCCGACGTCAGAGAAGCCATCTTTCCCGATGAGGACCCGATCGGCAAGGACGTCACGGTCAACGGCGCCCGCTACCGGGTGGTCGGCGTCCTCTACAAGAAAGGCGAGCAGTTCGGCTACTCGCCCGACAACAAGGTGCTGCTGCCCTTCGGCACCTTCGAGCGCCAGTTCTCCAGCTTCGTTCGCGACAACGGCATCATCATCGGCGTCCTGCCGCGGAGGCCCGAGGACCTGCAGCTCGTGATCGACAAGGCCGCCGAGGTGCTCCGCCACCGGCGTAAGGTGCCGTTCAACAAGCCCAACGATTTCGCCATCAACACCCCCGACCAGCTCATCGCCCAGTTCAAGGCGATCACCGGCGGGGTCACCGGGGCGATGGTGTTCATCGCCCTCATCTCGCTGGTCATCGGCGGGGTCGGGGTGATGAACATCATGCTCGCCTCGGTCACCGAGCGCACCCGCGAGATCGGGGTGAGGAGGGCGGTGGGGGCGTTGCGCCGCGACATCGTCGGCCAGTTCCTGACCGAAGCGGTGACGCTGTCGTCGATCGGTGGGGTGATCGGCGTCGCTCTCGGGCTCGCCACCGCCGCCACCGTGCGGGCGACGGTGCCGTCGCTGCCGACCGACGTGCCTCTGTGGTCGCCGCTGGTCGGGTTGGGGGTGTCGATGGGGGTGGGAATCCTCTTCGGCCTCTGGCCGGCGGTCAAGGCCTCGCGCCTCGACCCGATCGAGGCGCTTCGCTACGAGTGATTTGCCTTGATTCGCCCTACCCCTGGGCGTGAGTGCAACCCGGCGATGGCCTGGTATCCGGCGCCCGCACCCGTCCTCGGCGAGCACGAGAAGGCGCTGGACCGGCTCGAGCCGTTGCTCAAGGTGCCGTACTTCCTTTCCCCCGGCTGGCTCGCGATAGACCCAAACTTCGCGCCGCTCAAGGGCAGCCCCCGCTTCGAGAATCTGCTTAAGAAGACGGGGTGAGGTCGGGGTTCGCCGCCGCCTGCGCCGACCCCCGTCACGCCGGAGGTCGCGAGTGGCGGGAGCACAGCCACCACGAGCGACGCTCCGGTGAAGGGTCCGGGCGCGCGTTTGTTAGACTAATTACATGAGAAACCGCAGCACGAGCCAGCGTCGGGTCTCCCCAAGTCGCCTCGGCGCGTCCCCCCCGGGCAGCATTGCCAGCTTTGGGGTCAGCCCATGAGCCAGCCACGGGAGATCACCGAGAACTTCCGGCTGGAGCGGGTCCTCAAGTCGAGCAAGTCCGCCATCGTGTTCCAGGCCGTGGATCCCGCCTCCGGCGACGTGGTCGCGATCAAGTTGATACCACCCGGGGCCCCCGCCGAGTTGAAGGTGTGCCAGTCGCGCTTCCTTGCGGCGATGGGGGCGCTCACCTCGCTGCACCCACCAGGCTTCCCGCTGTTGCTCGACCACGGGTTCACCCCCGACGGCAGCGCGTTCATGGTGATGGAGCTCATTGCCGGTACCCGCCTCGACGCGTCGGCCGGCTCCTCCCCCACGCGCATCCTGCGCCTGCTTCTGGAAGTGGTGGAGAGCCTCGAGAAGCTGGCGGAGAACGGGATTGCCCACGGCTACCTTGGCCCCGACAACCTGCTCGCCGTCCGGCGTGGCGAGAGTGAGGTCGTCAAGATCCTGGGCTTCGGCACCGCCGCGTTCCAGGTAGGGGCGCTGGCGGGGACCGGCTTGAGCCTGGCCGAGGGCCCCGCCCAGTTCGCCGCCCCGGAGCGACTCGAACCCGCCACCGCGGCCCTGGAGCCCGACTGGCGCTCCGATCTCTACTCGCTCGCCCTCACGACGTGTGCGCTGCTGGGCGCGGATGCCGCGCCCCTCGACGCGGCGACGCCCTCCGTGACCATCCCCCCGCAAGTGCACCAACGCCTGCTCGACCCGGTGGTCCTGCGGGCAATCCTGGAGCAGTCGCTGCGCCGAAACCCTGCGGCGCGGCCGGGCTCCCTGGACGAGTTCCGCCAGGCGCTGGAACTCTCCCTCTTCGGCGTGAACAGCCGGCAGGCAGCGTTGTTGGAGCCGGAGCTCGAGGAGCCTTTCGGTCCCCTTCTCAGCCAGCCCCCCGCGACGTCCGCGCCGCAATCGTATCCCGTCAAGGCTTCGACCGCACCAGCCAAGCCCAAGAAGGAAAAGGAACGGACCGGGCCGGTGCCGATTTACCGGCTCCCAGAGATCCCGGCGGAATTGTCCAGCCCTGAGGCGACGCCCACCGAGCCGTACCCCATTGTCGCGCCCGCCGAGACGACGGGTCCCACGGTGGCGATGCCGCCCGAGCCGCAGACCGAGGAGGTGCCCGCGGCGCCACCTTCCAAGGTGCAGGCCGCCCGCGCAAAGCGGAGGTTGGGCCGGCGCGTTGCGCTCTGGGCGGGGTTGGCCGTGGCGGTGCTGATGGCTGCGGCCGCCGCGGTCTTCATCCTGCGGGCGCGCCAGCCCCGGCCCGCGCCCCGCTCTGCCGCGGCGCCGACGCCCGCCCCTGTGAAGCCCACAGCGGCCCCACAGCCGGCGGCCCAGCCCATTGCGGTCCTCCAGCTGCAGAGTGCTGAGGCTGCCATCGCACTGGGGGATCTGGTCGCCGCGCGTCAGGCCCTCGACGCGATCACGCCGGCGGAGCTCGAGAGCCTGTCGGCGGCCGAGAAGGACCGTCACGCGAGCCTGCGCGCGGCCTACAACGCACAGGTCGAGCAGACTCTCGTCAAGGAGATCAACGCCTCCCTGAAGGCCGGCGACCTCAAGGCGCTTGCCGATACGGTCAAGGGGCTTTCCAAGCAGGACGAGACCACGTTTTCCCGCAACGCCGATCTCGCAACTGCCCTGGAGGAGGCCAGACGCGCCCTGAACATCCAGTCGCTCATGCTGAAAGCCCAGCGCCGGGGTGACTGGGGGGAGGTGCTGCAGCAGTCCACGGTGCTCGCCTCCCTCGTCCCGAAGCTCGGGCAGGCGGCCGAGCTGCGCGAGAAGGCGGCCGGAAGTCTCGAGCGTGAGGCCGACTCGCTCGCAGCCAGGGGCAACTACGAGGTGGCGCTGACGCGCCTGGAGACGGTCCGCCGGTCCTGGCCCGACCGGAAGGGGCTCGCAGAACGGGCTGAGCGCCTCAAAGCCGACCAGGCTGCCGACTCGCAGCTCGGTACCGTCCTCGCGGCCGCCGAAAAGGCCGAGAAGGACCGAGTTCCGGAGAAGGGCCTTGCGGCGCTGGCAGCCACCACGCCCGGACCGCGCTGGGAAGAGCGCTTCCGCCAAGCCCGTGAGCGCCTCGCTAAACAGCTCGAGCAGCTCGACGCGGCGCCCCCCACGGTGGTCCTCACGCCGGGGGCCAAGCTCGAGTACAAGAAGGGCGAGCCGGCAGCGATCACCGTGCGCATCCAGGATGACCACGGCGTCAAGAGCGCGCGGTTGTTGGCACGCGTTGAAGGGAGCGTCCAGTACGTCGAGCTCCCGCTGCGCCCGGCCTCCGGCTCCGACTACGTCGCTCAACTCTCCCCGAGCTTCCACCAGAACCAGACGGTGGAGTTCTACGTCGTGGTCTCCGATCACTCCGACCACATGGGTCAGCTGGGCAGTGCCCAGCAGCCCCTCAAGCTCAAGCGCAAGAAGTGGAGCCTGTTCGGAGGGTGACCGGTGTTCGCTCTAGGAGCGAATATCGGTCATCCCGAGGCCGCCGAGCGCGGCCGAAGGATCTCATCCCGAGGAGCGGAGGCGCCGAGGGACCTCGTCGCAGCACGAGAGCTCTTCTCGGCACCCGCGAGCCCGTGTCATTCCCAGCGCAGCGAGGGATCCCATGGCGGCCGCAGCGTGGGGTGTCTTTCCGATCTCGCCTAGGCCGCGCCCAGGTGCTCATGCGCCAGGGCGGCAAGCTGCTCCGCAGTCTCGCGGGCCTGCGTCTCGCCGGCGGCCTCGACCATGATCCGCAGCAGCGGCTCCGTGCCCGAGTAGCGCACGAACACGCGCCCGTTCCCCGCCAGGCGCGCTTCAGCGGCCCGCACCGCCTCCGCGAACTGGGGCACTTCGTCCACTGGCCGCCTGGCAGCCACCCTGACGTTGAGCAGAACCTGGGGGAATCGTTCCAGGTCAGCAAGCGCCTCCAGCGTCCGTCCGGACCGTCGCGCCACGGCAAGGAGGTGCGCCGCCGTCAGCAGCCCGTCCCCGGTCACGGCGTGGTGGCTGCAGATGAGGTGTCCGGATTGCTCACCCCCCAGCACCGCGCCCTCGCGCTGCATGGTCTCCCAGACCTCCCGGTCCCCGACCGGGCAACGGACCAGCGTGATCTCATCACGCCTGAGTGCGACCTCCAGACCTAGGTTCGACATGACGGTCGCGACCACTTTCCGGTGCGGTAGCCTGCCTGCCCCCGCGAGTGCTCGAGCCCACAGCAGGAGCCCGTCGTCGCCGTCGAGAACCCGGCCGGTGCCGGTCACGAGGATGGCGCGGTCGGCGTCACCGTCAAGGGCGGCACCCGCGTCGGCGTGCGCGCTCCGCACCTCGCGGGCCAGGATCTCGGGGAAGAGAGCGCCACAGCGCTCGTTGATGTTGGTGCCATCCGGCTCCGCGTGGATGAGCAGCACCTCGGTCCCGAGGGCGGTGAAGAACTCCCGCGCCACCGGTGCCGCCGCCCCGTTGGCCGCGTCCACCACCAGGTGAATGCCAGCCAGCGGCCGGGGGGGCAGCGAGGCGAGCAGCAGATCGAGGTAGCGCAGCCGCCAGCTCCCCTCCGGCTCTGGCAGCGGCAGCACCGGCACTTCCGGCGGCATCGAAGCCAGCCTCTCCTCGAGCCTTACCTCGTCCTGGACCGGGAGCTTGCTGCCGGCGCCGCTCACGAGCTTGACACCGTTGTCGGCAGCAGGGTTGTGTGAGGCGGAGACCACCACGCCGGCGCCGTAGCCGCCGCGGTCGCGAAGCAGGTGCGACACCGCTGGCGTCGGCAGCACACCCGCCCAGTGCACCTCGCCCCCGGCGCCGCTGAACGCCCCACCCACCCACTCGGTGAGGGTGGGCGTGGAGGCGCGGGTGTCGCCGACCAGCAGCACCTTGACCGGCTGCCCGGTCTGGCGGAGGTGCGAGGCCAGCGCGGCCCCCAGGCGCGTGAGCGTCGACCTGTCCAGCGGGGGTTCGAACGCCACCCCCCGGATCCCGTCGGTTCCGAACAACCGACCGCTCACCGGCGCTTGCCCCCTCGGGTATCGCTGCGCGCGGGAACGATCTCGACTGTCACGCGCACCATGAGCGGTTCGACGACTCGCATCAGGGGGTTGGGCGAGCGCACCACCGCCTGCGCCTCCACCGGCCCGTCCGCACCGTCCACGTTCACGGGCTCGGTGGCGACGGCCTGGAGCGCTTCCAGCTGAAAGCGGGGACCGGTGAGCATGGCGGTTGCGGGTTCTGCCAGCACGCTGCCCACGGCGAGGCCGGCTGCGGGCTCTCCCACAACCCTCGCTCGCACCGGCACCCTCCGCCGCCCGAGGCGCTCCAGCCGCAGCGGGACCTGCGACGGCGAGACGGCGAGCACCTCCACGCCTGCCGGCACCACGACGTTGCGCGTCTCCACGGCGAAATCGCGCTGGCCCTCCCCGGCTCCCCGGAGGTCGATCACCACCCCGGTCTGGACCGGGTCGAGGGAACGCAGGCGGGAGAGCGGGCCTCGCACCCGGAGCGACAGGAAGCGGGGTACCTCCGACGTGATCACCATATCGGCCGGAACGTTCACCAGCGTGACCGCGGTGTCGAGCTGCCGCTCCGAGATGCGCTCCCGACGGTCGAGCGCGCTTGCGTACCAGACCAGACATGCCAGCACGACGGCCACAACCACGTTCACGGGGCTGCGAGGGAGGAATCTCACCGCGCCCCCCTTGAGCGCCCGAGCAGCAGCAGGTCAAGCAGAAGGTCCCGCAGCTCCCTGCGGTCCAGGTCGGCGTGCAACTGCCCCCCCTCCGCCACCGTCAGCGCCCCGCGCTCCTCCGAGACGACCACCGCCACGGCGTCGGTCTCCTCGCTGATGCCGAGCGCGGCGCGGTGCCGGGAGCCGTAGGTCGTCGAGAGGTCGGGGCGCACCGACAGCGGCAGGAAGCAGCCGGCTGCCGCGATTCGGTTCCCCTGCACCACCGTGGCGCCGTCGTGAAGAGGGGTTCCGGGGGTGAAGAGGTTCACCAGCAGGTCGTAGGAGAGCCGAGCGTCGATCGGGATTCCGGTCTCGACGAAAGTCCGCAGCCCCTCGTCGCGCTCGATCACGATGAGCGCACCGTAGCGGTGGGAGACGAGCGTCTCGCAGGCAAGCACGATGTCGTTGATGAGCACCTGGCGCGGGGAGAGTGCGGAGGTCCAGCGCAATAGGGGGGTGCGCCCAATCGCCGCGAGGATGCGGCGAATCTCGTGCTGAAAGAGGACGATGATCACGAACGGCAGGTAGTACAGCATCTCCCTCAGCACCGCGGCGAGGGTAATCAGGTCGAGCGCCTGGGCAGCCAGGTAGGTCCCGGTGAGAATGAAGATCCCCCAGAGCATCGACACCGCCCGCGTGCCCTTCACCGCGGTGAGAAGCAGGTAGAAGACCACCGTCACCAGGGCGATGTCCGCGAGGTCGCGGAACCCCACCTCCAGGCGCGTGAGCTCCCGCAGGAAAGCGAACACCGTGCTCACGCCGCCCCCCTCAGCGCCGACAGCACGGTGAGGAACTGGACCGTCGCTGCCACGTCGTGGACCCGCACGAGCACCGCGGGTAGGCCCACCGTGCCGGCGATCGCGGCCAACGAGCCGATCAGTCGCTCCTCGACGCCGCCCCCAGCCAGCGCCCCGATGAACGCCTTGCGCGACGCCCCGACCACGAGCGTATGGCCGAGCGAGGCCAGGTCGGGCAGCGCCGCGAGCAGGCGCAAGTTGCCGGCCGCGTCCTTGCCGAATCCGATGCCCGGGTCGAGCAGGATTCGCTCGCGCGGGATACCAACCGCAAGGGCCTCGGCGGCACGCGCCGAGAGGAACTCGTGTACTTCCGCCACGACATCCATGTACGAGGTGTCGCGCTGCATCGTGCGCGGTGAGCCCCGCATGTGCATCAACACAATCCCGGCCGTCTGGCTGGCGACCGTCGGCAGCATCGCGGGGTCGCCACCCGCGGTCACGTCGTTGACGAGCGCCGCGCCGGCCTCGAGTGCCGCCCAGGCGACCTCCGCCTTCGCGGTGTCAACCGAGAGCAGGACACCGGGTCGGCGCCGCGCCAGATCCGCGATGACCGGCACGACCCGCTCGAGCTCGACCTCTGCCGCCACCGGCTCCGCTCCGGGCCTCGTCGACTCGCCACCCACGTCCACGAGATCCGCGCCGGCATCGAGGAGCGCGAGGCCGTGCTGAACCGCCTGCTCGGCCGAGGGAAACCGCCCGCCATCCGAGAAGGAGTCCGGGGTGACGTTGAGAATGCCCATCACCGCCGGTCGCCCTCGACCCATGATCTCCGCCAGACGCTGTTCCAGCACGTCACCACTGTACAGGAGAGCCTGCAGCGGCTCCAAGCACTCCACAATCCTCAACTCAAGCCGAGCTGGTGAGGACAGACGGCCGAGCGAGCGGCAATTCATTTGGCGCGAGCGTGGGGGTTCGGGGGGTCCAGAGCACGCGGCCGGACGAGCGCACAGCGTGCGGGACCCCCCGCAACGAAACGACCGGCAATTCATTTGGCGCGAGCGTGGGGGTTCGGGGGGTCCAGAGCACGCGGCCGGACGAGCGCACAGCGTGCGGGACCCCCCGCAACGAAACGACCGGCAATTCATTTGCCGCGAGCGTGGGGGTTCGGGGGGTCCAGAGCACGCGGCCGGGCGGGCGGGCAGCGTGCGGGACCCCCCGCAATGAAACGACCGGCAATTCATTTGGCGCGAGCGTGGGGGTTCGGGGGGTCCAGAGCACGCGGCCGGGCGGGCGGGTAGCGTGCGGGACCCCCCGAGGAGTGAGCGCGAGTTTGTTATGCTCTCCCGATGCTGGACGGGAGGTCCCGATGCGGCGTTGGATGATGGCGGTGGCGGCACTGCTAGCGGCGACAGGTTGCGCGGCCCAGATCGGAGACCTTGAGCTCAAGCGCTTCGCCAAGGCCTACATAGGCTACGCGCCGGGCGCCGCGGTGACGCTCACGGAGAACGCCTTGCGGACCGCTCCTGCCGGGCCCTACCAGACGGTTCGGGCCGAGCGCACCACAACCATGGGGGAGGGCAAGGACCAGATCGCCATGCTGGTGGACACCTTGGCCAGGACGGCGGTGGTGGGCCTCCTCTTCCCGCTGCCTCCCGCCGACCCACCGGTGACCGGCGAGACGCTGCCCACCTTCGTCCAGGAGGTCTTACCGCAGGCGCTCGGCAGCTACCTCGGCAGCCGCGTGAAGATCCCCTGGCCCATGAGCCCCCTCCGGCCCAGTGGCGTGCTGCCCCTCACCGCCAAGGTCGAAACTGGTTACGGCCCAGTGCAGATGGCGCTCGCGATCAGCACCGACGGCAAGTACCTCGCGCTCGGCGGGAACTGGCCTCTCGACCGCGACCCGCGCGCCGTGCGGCGCGAGATCCTGGAGACCGCCGACGTGCAGTGGGACCCCGGTCACGAGAAGGCAGCCGTAAAGCTGGTCGAGGTCTCCGACTTTCAGTGCCCCGCCTGCAAGCGGGGGTGGGCCAGCGTCAAGCCGTTGCTCGCAGAGGCCGGCGAGAACGTCCGCCACGGACTCGTCAATTTCCCACTGTACAACGCCCACCCCTGGGCGTTCCGGGCCGCAGTTGCGGGCGAGTGCGTGGGCTCTCTCTGGCCCGACCGCCTGCTCGCCCTCAAGGAGGAGTTCTACCGGCTGCAGGACTCCCTCACCCTCGACACCGTCGATCCTGCCGCGATCGGCTTCCTGGCGCAGCAGAGCTTGGACGAGAAGACCTTCCGCGCCTGCTACCTCAAGGACCCCTCAGTGGACAGGGTGCTGCGGCAGCTGGAGCTCGGCTACCGCCTGGGCGTATTCGGCACGCCCACCTACTTCGCCAACGGCGAGCAGTTGCCGTGGGGCGAGTCCGAGGTCTTCGCAAAGCGCCTGCAGGGAATCGTCGCCACCAAGGGCCGCCCCGAGGACGCCGCCGAGGTCGTCGTCACGCCCAAGCCCACGGAAAAGGCTGCCGAGACGGGGAAACACTGAACCGGCGCCGGAGGCGGCCCGCCCGAATCTCCGGAAATTTGCCTGTCCGACCAGTGCAATGGGAGGCGGATTAGCGCCCCGCGACCTGCTTCGCGACCGCGGTCGCCACCGCCACAAAGGCCCGTGCGGCTGCGGACTCCGGGTGCGAGGCCACGATCGGCGTGCCGGCGTCCCCTCCGGCCACGATCGCGGGGTCGATCGGAATGTCGCCCAGGAAAGGCACCCCGAGCTGCTCCGCCGTACGGCGGCCACCCCCGTGCTTGAAGATCTCGCTCGCCTTTCCGCAGTGAGGGCAGACGAAGACCGACATGTTCTCGATCACCCCCAACACCGGCACGTTGACCTTGCGGAACATGGCAAGCCCCTTGCGGGCATCGATCAGCGCCACGTCCTGCGGCGTGGTGACGATGACCGCACCATCCAGGGGGACCTGCTGGGTCATGGTGAGCTGGGCATCCCCGGTCCCGGGTGGCAGATCCACCACGAGGTAGTCGAGCGTTCCCCACTCCACGTCCTCGATGAACTGCTGTAGCGCCTTCATCACCATCGGGCCGCGCCAGATCACCGGCGTGTCGGCGTCCATCAGGAACCCCAGCGACATCACCTTAACGCCGTGGGCGTCCACCGGGAGGATCTTCTCCTCGGCGTTGACCATCGGCTTCTCGGTGCAGCCCATCATCAGCTGCTGCGAGGGCCCGTAGATATCCGCGTCGAGAAGGCCGACGGTGGAGCCCATCTGCCTCAGGGCAAGCGCCAGGTTGGCGGCAACCGTTGACTTGCCAACCCCACCTTTACCCGACGCCACCGCGATCTTTGCGCGCACGCCGGGGAGCAGATCGCGGGGCACCTGCACCGTCGGGGCCGCCTGCAACGCGTGCACCCGACAGTCGACCTTGACCTCGCGAACCCCGGGCAGAGCCGAGAGCGCTTGCCGAGCCTCGCTCTCCACGATCTCCCCGGCTGCGGCGTTGGCGGTGGTCATCACGATCTCGACCGAGACATCCCCATTGGCCACCGCCACCGAGCGCACGAACCCGAAGGAAACGATGTCCCGGGACAGCCCCGGGAACTTCACCTTCGTGAGCGCCCTCCGAACGTCCGCTTCCGTCAGCGCCATCACACCCCCTCACGACCACCGGAAATGCGCGCGCACGGCCTCGGAGGCCATCTCCGGGTTCCACGGTGGGTCCCAGACGATTTCCACGGTCACGTCCACGGCGCCGGTCACCCGCTCGATGGCGGCCCGTGCATCTTCCGAGATCCGGCGCACCAGCGGGCAGCCCCGGGTGGTGAGCGTGAGCTGCACCCGTACCCTCCCCGGGGGTGTGACCTCTACCCCGTACACCAACCCGAGGTCCACCACGGAGAACGGGATCTCCGGGTCCATCACGGTTGCCAGCGCTTCCCAGATCCTCTCCTCGCTAACCATCGTGTGCACCCCCCGCTGGGATGCTGCTCCCATCGCCGGTAACCTCGGCGGCCGTGGCGGTATTGCCCCGCAGCTCCTCCATTGCCCGCCGCACCTCCGCCATCAACTCGCCCTTGTCCGTGACCCCGTGCCCGGCGGTGGGTATTGCGCCGCCGAAGCGCACCGTGATGGTTCCCGGACGCACGAGGTAGCTGTGCTTGGGCAGACACCGGCGCGGCCCATCCAGCCCGAGCGGCACGATCGGGATCCCGGCCTTGAGCGCGATCAGGAAACCGCCACGCTGAAAGGGCAGCAGGTTTCCGTCGATGGTTCGGGTCTCCTCAGGAAAGATCAGCACTGAGCGGCCGGCACGAATGCGTGCGGCCGCCTCCTCGAACGATTTGATCGCCGTCCGACGGTTTTCCCGGTCCACCGGGACGAAGCCCATCGAGGCGATCGCCCAGCCGAATACCGGCCACGAGAACAGCGACTTCTTGGCCAGGAAGCGCACCTGGACCGGGATCGTCGCGAGCAACGCCGGGATGTCCAGCCAGGATTCGTGGTTGGACATGAAGACCACCGGCGTGTCGCGCGGCACTCGCTCGGCACCTTGAACCCTCAGCCGTACGAAAGCTCCCACCAGCACGAGGCGGGCCCACACCCGGGCTCCGCGCAGGGTCCAGTCCCCGCGCGGCGGGATGAAGCCGACAATCGTGCCGTAGAGGCCCGCAATGATCGTGTTCACCAGCCCAAGCCCGAGAAAGACAGCCGTCGCCACGATGCGCACGAGTAGCACGGGTGGATTCTAGCCCGGATTATTCATAGGGGGGCCGCAGCGAGAGCTCGGAGGTGGCTGCCATGGTGGGCGAGCTTGCGATGCAGGGGCTCGGGGCCACTCCACCCACTCCCGGCGCCTCTGCCCCCGCTCCCCCCGCTCGCGCGGCAGAGCCCCGCTCGCTGTGGGGCGAGGACCGGAGCTGTACTGGCGAGTACAGCGGCACGGTCCGAACCCCGAGTACGCCCGCCAGGGCGGCTAGATCCGCGCTCGTAATCGGCACCCTCGTGAATAGTCCGGGCTAGGCCCCTCGAGAGCTAATAGTGCGGAGTCGACCGCCCGACCAGTGGCCCGGTCGTGAGGATCCCGAAGGCGGTCTATATGGGCTCGGAGGATGGCGAAGGCCGGCCCGGTCCCTTGAGCTTGTCCACCGGCACCCCGGTGTGCTCCGAGACCATTCGGTAGACCTCCTCGCCCTCGAGCACCTCGCGCTCCAGAAGCGCCTCGGCGATCCTGTCGAGCACCGGGCGGTGCCTCATCAGCGCCTCTTTGGCGCGCGCGTAGGCCGTTTCGACGATGCGCTTGATCTCGCTGTCGATCTCCATCGCGGTGGCCTCCGAGTAGTCCTGGTGGCGGGCGAACTCCTTGCCGAGGAAGATCGCCTCCTCGCGCTTGCCAAAGGTGAGCGGGCCGAGGTGCGACATGCCCCACTCGCACACCATCTTGCGTGACAACTCGGTGGCCCGCTCGAGGTCGTTGCCAGCGCCGGTGGTGATTTGGTCGTCCCCGAACACGATCTGCTCCGCCAGGCGACCGCCCATAAGGACCACCAGCTCGTCCTGGAGGTACGACTTCCCGTGCATGTAACGGTCTTCCTCCGGGAGCTGCTGGGTCAGCCCGAGAGCGAGGCCGCGCGGGATGATCGTGACCTTGTGGAGGGGATCGGCGTTGGGCAGCACGGCGGCGATCAGGGCGTGACCGGCCTCGTGGTAGGCCACGACCCGCTTCTCGTCCTCGGAGAGCGCAAGCGAACGCCGCTCCGCGCCCATCATCACCTTGTCCTTGGCGAACTCGAAGTCCACCATCTCCACCGTGGTCTTGTCGAAGCGCGCGGCCCGGAGCGCCGCTTCGTTGACCAGGCTGGCGATGTCGGCCCCCGAGAATCCCGGCGTGGAGCGGGCCAGCACCGAGAGGTCAACGTCGGGCGCCAGGGTGATCTTTGTGGTGTGCACTTTCAGGATCCCGGTGCGTCCGTTGAGGTCGGGGCGGGTGACCACGACGCGGCGGTCGAAGCGGCCCGGGCGCAGCAGCGCAGGGTCGAGGACGTCGGGCCGGTTGGTGGCCGAGATCAGGATCACACCCTCGTTGGACTCGAAGCCGTCCATCTCAACGAGCAGCGCATTGAGCGTCTGCTCCCGCTCGTCGTGGCCGCCGCCGAGCCCGGCCCCTCGGTGGCGCCCCACCGCGTCGATCTCGTCGATGAAGATGATGCAGGGAGCGTTCTTCTTACCCTGCTCGAACAGGTCGCGGACACGCGACGCCCCGACACCGACGAACATTTCCACGAAGTCGGAGCCCGAGATCGAGAAGAACGGCACGTCGGCCTCGCCGGCGACCGCTCGTGCGAGCAGCGTCTTACCGGTCCCTGGGGGACCCATGAGCAGCACACCCTTGGGGATCTTCCCGCCTAGCTTCTGGAATTTTTGCGGATCGCGGAGGAACTCGATGATCTCCTGGAGCTCCTCCTTAGCCTCGTCCACACCCGCGACGTCCTTGAACGTCACTTTCTTCTGCTGGGGGCTCAACAGGCGGGCGCGGGACTTGCCAAACGCCATCGCCTTGTTGCCGCCGACCTGCATCTGGCGGTAGAAGAAGTACCACATGACGACGAGCAGCACGAACGGCAGCCACGAGAGGAGCGCTGTCCAGATCGAGCCCTGCGAGGGTTGCTCGGCCTTGATCTTCACCGTGTGTTCGCGCAGCACCGTGACGAGCTTGTCGTAGCCCGGTGAGTACGTCACGAAGTCGAACGGCCTCGTCTCCAACCCACGGCCCGCAGGGGTTTCCGTGGACCGTCCGTAGACCTCGTCCCCGCGTATGAGAACCTCAGTTACCTGATTCTTCTCGACCCTGTCCAGGAAATCAGAAAAGGCGATCTCCTTGGTGCCGGCTCTGCTGGTGGTGATCCAGTTCCAGAGCAGCACCACGGACACGATGATGACAACGAACAGCAATACGTTCTTTACGTTTTGGTTCACGAGTTCTCCGAACTCCTCTGTGCGCCTGCGGCCCCGGCTGCCGCGTTTCTCCGGGGCACCGGCGCCTTGCCGCGGTGCCCGTTACACCCCCTCAAGGACGTTGAGCCCGGGAAGATTCCCCCACTTGCCCTCGAACTCCATCCCGTAGCCCACCACGCGCCCCGGTGGGACGTCCTCGAACACCACGTACTTGGGTTCGAGAGCAACGCGACGAAGCAGCGGCCGGTTGATGAGCGCCGCCACTTCCAAGCTGGCCGGGCTCTGCTGCGCGAGGTGGGTCAGCAAGTAATTCTCGGTCACCCCCGAGTGACATATGTCTTTGAGGATGAGCGCGTGTGCCCCTTCCAGGTGCACATGAGTCGCATACGTCAGCTCGATGATCGCCCCGCGTGCGCCAAGCTGGTGCATGACGTTCACCAGCTCGAAGCGGACCGCACCGGGAATCGCCCGCATCAGGTCGGCCAGAAAGACCGCCGCCCCCTTGAGCATTCCGACCAGGACCAGCTCGCGGTTGGCGTAGTCCGCGCCGATGCGACGTCCCACCGCGGCGATGCGTTCCGCCACCGCCTCCGGTGCGATCACCTCACGTGGCGTTCCCATGGCTCCTCCAACTCGGCCACAACCCCGTCGGTGTCGCCTCCCACCCACCCCTCGGCAACCCCGACCGCGGGAAGCCAGACCATCGTACCACCCGCATTGAGAACGGGCCATGCCCGCCGCCACTCTGCCGGCACCTTCGCGTGCGCGAGCAGGCGTGCGACCGACTTGCCCCCTCCAGCGCCGAAGCGCTCGCCCGGGGTGACCGACCGCCACGCCAGGGGAAGTGCGGCCACGCGCAGGTGCAGGCGGGCATGGTGGAGGGCAGAGCGCCCCGGCACGCCGAGGTTGCCCACGAACCCGCCGGGAAGCTCGACCCGCGACGGCACGGCCGCAGGGTGCGCAGCAAAACCGCGAACCGGTGGCGGACACAGCACCAGCACATCTCCCCGCCGCCGCAGCACCCACCGACGGCCGAGGTCGACCGCCCCCGGCGAGCCATCGGCAAGCATGCCGTCGATCGCCTCGAGCTGCCGCCGGGAGGGGGGCTCACCAAGCGGAAGGTGCGACGCCAGCTCCAGCACCCATCGCCGAAGGAGCGGTGGGGGGAGCGCGGCGACACGCCCAACCGGGAGCGTGCCCCCCACTTCCGGCCAGGCCCCACGTTCGGCCAGGAGCGTGCCCAGGAGAGCGTCGTCCTCGCCCACCACCGTGGCAAAATCCGCCAGGTGTTCCACGCTCCCCGGAAAAGCGTCCGACAGCAGCGGCGCAAGCCGGCTCCTCACCCAGGCGCGGGGCAATGTTGGGTCGGCGTTGCTGGCGTCCTCCCGCCACCCGACGGCTCGGATCGAGAGGAACCTTCGCAGCACCTCCCGCCGGACGTCGAGGAGAGGGCGCACCAGCTTGCCGCTGCGCCGCCGAACCCCCGCCACCCCGCGGGGGCCCGCCCCGCGCAGGAGCTTCAGCAACACGGTCTCCGCCTGGTCGTCTCGGGTGTGGGCGGTGGCCAGGGCGGCGCACTCGAGGCGTTCCCGCACGCCCTCCAGCACCCGGTAGCGTTCGTGCCGCCACCACGCCTCGGGGGAGCTGCCGCGCGGCCGATCCGGGTCCAGGTGTTCTACCACGAGCGGCACTCCGAGCCGCTCGCACAGCTCACGGCAGTACGCTGCGTCGGCGTCTGCGTCCGCACCGCGCAGGTGGTGGTGCACGTGTGCGGCGTGCACCGCGCAGTTGATCTCGGGGATGCTCTCGTGGAGCAGGCAAAGCAACGCGACCGAGTCAGCACCACCCGAAAGCGCGACCAGGACGGGCCTCCCGACCAGGTCCGGGAAGTGCCTGCGAAAACTGGCGGAGAACTCAGCTGGGGTCATCGGCTTGCGGACCTCAACACTGCACGCGCGGTCGAAGGTCGGAAACAGCCCCCGCCCACCTCTCTCGACTCCGGGCGAAAGCCGTGCATGCCGCGCCCTACCCCCCACCGACCTCCGCGGGGTGGTGCCGACGAGTGGACTCGAACCACTGACACGGGGCTTATGAGACCCCTGCTCTGCCTCTGAGCTACGCCGGCACGTCCAGCCTGCGAATTCTATCCTCACGCCCCACCCAGGACAAGCGAGCCGAACCTAAGCCCCTCCCGACGGAGGGCTTGCAGTGCGGGCGCCTCACCGCCGCCCCGGCAGTACGGTTGCGCACCAGCTGGCCTCGGGTGATACTCGGAAGGTGCCAGGACGCATCGTCGGGGTCTGCGACACGTGCGGAGCTGAGAAGCCCGTCTGGGAACTGACCAAGTGTCACATGTGTGGTAAAACAACCTGCCACACCTGCGCATCCTTCGCATACGGCAGGTATTTCTGCTCCAGCCGCTGCGCTCAGTACTTCTTCCACGGCGAGGGTGACGGAGAGGGCGAAGCCGACACAACTTGAGCACAAGCCGCTGGCCGGCTAGACTACGCGTTCACGGAGGCCGAACCGGACGATGGGACAACGCGCGGACGAGCTGTTGGCGCAGGCGCGCAGGGCCGCACCGTTGGCCGGGCGACGGGGGGAGGACTCTCTCCTCCTCGCCAAGGCGCAGGGGTGCCGCGTCTTCGACGCCGACAACGTCGCCTACCTGGACCTGCTGGGGGGCGCCGGGACAAACCTCCTCGGCTACGGCAACCAGTACCTCCTCGACGCGGTGCGGCGCGCCTCGACCCTGGGCCTGACCGCCGGCTTCCACGCCGCTGCCGAACTCGAGCTCGTGGACCTGCTGGCAGAGCTGCTGCCGGCCTTCTCCCCCTGGGTGATCACGCCCTCCGAAGGGGAAGCCTGGGAGCTTGCCCTGCGCTGGTGCCGCCGGGACACGGGCCGGCGGCAGCTGGTGGTTTTCGACGGCAACCGGCGAGGCGCCGTGGAAGCATTCCACGTCACGGCGGCCGGGCCACTAGGCGTCAGCCAGCCTCTCGTCGCCGGCATCCCGGCCGAGGTCGCCCGCCTGGTCCGGGTGGTGCCGTGGGGGGATGTCGAGGCCTTCAACAACGTGGTTGCCGAGGTGGGTGGGGACACCGCGGCGGTCGTGCTCGATCCGATCGCCGCACAGTTCGGCGTCATCCGGCCGGACCAGCAGTTCCTGCAGGCAGTCTCGGAAGGCACCCGGACGGCCGGCGCTCGCCTCGTGCTCGACGAAACCCTGACTGGGTTCAGGCTGGCGCGCGGCGGCGCCGGTGAAGCGTTCGGGATCACGGCCGACGTAGCGGTGTTCGGGGGGGCGCTGGGCGGCGGCGTCTCGCGCATTGGTGCGGTCGCATGGACACGCAGCGCCGACGCAACGCTCGGTGACGAGCTCCCCGGGCCCCCGCCCCCGATCTCGATCCTGGCGGCGAGCGCCACCCTCTCGGTGCTGCGCAACGAGACCGTTCACCAGCGCCTCGAGGAACGTGGCGCCCAGCTCTCCGCCGGTGTGGAGGCGCTGGCCGAGCGCTTCTCTCGCCCGCTGCGCTGCGCCCGAATCGGCTCCATCTTCGCCTGCGCCTTCTCCCGCCAGCCCGTCGTCGACGGAAACTCCTTCGCGCGGGTGGACCAGGAGAGCTGGGGACGCTTCGTGCGCGCCTGCCGGGAGGCGGGCGTGCTGCTGCCGGGGCGCTCACCGGCCGCCTCGTTCCTGTCACACGCCCATGGCGACAAGGACGTGGAGCAGGCCCTGGCCGGGATGGAAGCCGCGCTCAAGAAGATGCAGAAAGAGGACCAGCGCTAGCGCTGGGTCTTGGAGGGGTCCGGCTGGTCTTCGAGACCCCAGACCTCGGGAAAGTGCCGCCCCACCGCCTTGAGCAGCTCGGCCGGCTCGAGCGGTTTCTCCAGGTACTCGTGAACCCGGTACTGCTGGCGGGCCTCGGCCTCCCAACGGCGGCTCTTGTACACCGCAGTCACAAGAAAGATGACCGGCTGGTACTCGGGGGCCTTCTCTCGCATCGTGCTGATCACGTCGAATCCGGAGAGGAGCGGCATCAGGGCGTCGAGGACTGCGAGCTGCGGACGCTGCGAGAGCAGGGCATCCAGCGCCTCGCGTCCGTTGGCCGCCTCTATCACCTCCAGTCCGCGCTCCCGCAGGACCTCGGTGATAAGAGAACGGAAGATACGGCTATCATCGGCGACGAGTACCCGCGTGAGAGCCACTGTCTCCCTCCATCCAACTAGAATCGTAGCATCGTCGCGGCCGCCCCGGCTGCCAACTCATGTGGGTGCGCTTCCCGCTCAGGAACTGTCGAGGCTCGGCACGCCGGGTACGGGCACGCCGCCCAAGCTCGAAGGGGGAGGTCGGCACGCCGCGACAGCCCGGGCAGCGCCTATGGTCGCTAGGACTTGAAGCTGCTGACCGCTTCCGACTCACTGTCGAAAACGTCGAAAACCGTGATCAGCTGGGTAACCTGAAGGATGTCGTTGATCTTCGGCGTCAGGTTGACAAGCTTCATCTTGCCACCCTTGCGGGTCATGGTCGTGTAGACGCCCACCATCTCGCCGATCCCCGACGAGTCGATGTGGGTGATGCCCTGAAGGTTGAGCAGTATGTTGTTGTGCCCCGCTGCGACTGCATCCTCGACGCTCTTGCGCAGTTCGACGTCCCCCGAGCCGATCGTGATCTTCCCCTCGAGGTCGAGAACCCGCACAGCACCCACGTCACGAACCTTGGTCTTCATAACGCCCTCCTTGAACCCAAGTGTTTGATCAGCTCAACGCGCGTTCCGCCCAGCTCGCCGGCGCGAAAGTACACCTCGTCCATGAACTGGTGCATGTAAAAGACGCCCCTGCCGCTCGAGCGGAGTAAATTTTCGGGAGAGGTGGGATCCTCGAGTTGCAAGGGGTCGAACCCTTCGCCCTCGTCCTCCACCTCGATCTGGAGCTGGCCGTCCAAGAGCAGCATGTGAACCAGGACCCGCTTTTCGGAGTTAAGCTTGTTGCCATGCTTGATCGCATTGGCCAGCGCCTCTCGCAGTGCCATCCCCACCCAGTACGTGGTCTCGTCGTCGATGTGGGCAGAGCCGCACAACTCCCCGAGCACACGCTGGGCCACCTCGATGTTCTCGTAGACCGAAAGCAGCTGGAGTCGGGCCTCCTTGGTCATGCGCGCGAAGTATAGCATCGGCCTTGCCGGTCTCCTCCTCGCCAGCATTGCGTTTGCGGCTCCCTGCCCCCCAGCGCTCACGGCAGTTGCGGCGAGGGTGGCCGAGTTGAGAGCCGTCTCCGGCCCCTTCAGCCCGCCGTGCCGCCTGATCGAGCCGGCGAGCCTCCGCGCCGAGCTCGACCGCAAGCTGCGGCGGGACCTCCCGATACGCCCCGAGCTGTTCCTCGACGCGCTTGTGCGCCTCGGCTTCATCGACGGGGAGCCGTCCGCTATCTACAAGAACCTGTTAACGTTCTACACGAGTCAGGTGCTCGGATTCTACGAGCCCCAGGCGGACGAGATGGTGGTGGTGAACACCCCTTCCACGGGCCGACCGGAGGGGGCGGCGGTATGGGCCCACGAGCTCGCGCACGCCGTCCAGGAGCACCGCTTCCGCCTGCCCAGTCGACTCCTCGCGATGCGCAACGACAGCGACGAGCAGCGCGCCGCCTCCGCCGTTGCCGAGGGGGAGGCGATGCTGGTGATGCTCCTCCTCGATTCGCCCTCGCGCGACACCGACGAACTGGAACGCGCCGCACGCGCGGTGCGACAACAGGCGCGCTCCCTTGGCGCACCGGCGGGCGTGCCGGACTTCTTCGTGGCCGACCTCGTTTTCCCGTACACGACGGGGTTCACGGCCACCCTACGCGCGTACCGCAGCGGCGGGTGGGCGGCCGTCGACCGTCTGCTCAGCGACCCCCCGACGAGCACCGCGGCGCTCCTCCACCCCGACCGCGCGGGCACCCCCGGCACGGTGCCGACGAGCGCGCTCCCCCCGGTGCCGGAGGGGTGGGAGGAAGTGCTCACCGACTCGGTGGGTGAGTGGGGACTTTCCTACCTGCTCGGCCGCCGGCTCGAGGCCGGGAAGGCAGCCACCGCCGCCTCCGGTTGGGACGGGGATCGCATTCGGCTCATCCGCGACCGGGCCGATCCCGGGAGATGGGCACTGACCTGGCGTCTGCGCGCTCGCACCGCCGAGGCGCGCAGGACCATCGAGGAGGCGATGCACCGCCAGCTCGGGTCGCTGCTGGCCCGCTTGACGACGCCCGGGCTCCCAACCCTCACCTGGGTGACTAGTGGCCGGACCCTTGAGGTGCGGGCGGCTTGGCCGCCGGGGCAGCGCCCACCACGCTCGCCTTCTTGATGACGACCGGCTGCACCGGCACATCCTGGTTCCCACCCACGGTGCCCGTCTTCACGGCCGCGATGGCGTCCACCACTTTCATTCCCTCGACGACTTTGCCGAACACGCAATAGCCGACGCCGTCCTGCGCCTTTGCCTTGTCGAGAAAGGCGTTGTCCACGACGTTGATGAAGAACTGGGCCGTCGCCGAGTTCGGGTCCGGCGTGCGGGCCATCGCGACCGTTCCACGCTTGTTGACGAGGCCGTTCGCAGACTCGTTGACGATCGGCCCGCGGGTTGGCTTCTGTTCCATGTTGGCGGTGAAACCGCCGCACTGGATCATGAAGTTTGGAATCACCCGGTGAAAGATCGTGCCGTCGTAAAAATCGGCCTTCACATAATCCAAGAAGTTGCCCACCGTGACCGGCGCTTTTGTCTGGTCCAGCTCGATCACGATGGTTCCGTTGGAGGTCTCGAGCCTCACCCGGGGGTTCGCGGCCCCGGCCGGCGCCGCCATCGCGGCGGCCAGCGCGAACAGCATGAGAAGCCTGGTCATTCTTCCCTCCCTTTCCCTGACCTTCACGTCTTCAGCGGCTCTTCACCGCCGTGAGGTTGAACCTGGGCACGGACTGCTCGCCGTCCATCTCGACCTTGAGCACGTAACGGCCGCCCCCGGCAAAGTTCACGGGCAGCGTCTGCTCGCCGAGGAGGGCGCCCTGGCTGTCGGTGAGACGGACGGAGAGCTTGTGTTCGCCCCCCTTGACCTGGTAGGCGTCCTCGATCACTCCGGACCCTTTCCGCTTGATGCCGAGGAATCCCTTGCTCCGAAAGTCGAAGGGCTTGTCGGCGAGTTCCTGGTCGTCGAGCTTCAGGGCGATGGACCCCATGCTCAGCGGGGAGTTGAAGTAGAGCTCCAGGCGTGCGTCGCCCACCGGGGGCGGCGGGGTCGGCGCGGCGGCCGCGGCGAGCACCGGGGTGCGAGCCGGTTGCGGCCGCGGGACGAGTTGGTGCTCGCGGGCTAGCTCGAGGTACTCTCGCGTCACGGCGTCGTTGGGAACCAGCTCCAGCACGTGCTGGAAGCGGCCTTGCGCCTCGCGCCAGCGCCGCTGGCGCAGCAGCGTTTTCCCCTCCTCGCGCAGTACGGTCGCCTGCTGCTCCCGGCCGGCGGCGTCGCGCTGTGCGGTCTGCTCCCCGAGCGCGCCCTGGCGCAGGGTGCGAACCAGCGAGCCGTACGGCGCCTGGTCGAGCACGGAGGCGAGGAGTGCCAGCGTCTCCTCCGGCTTGCCGACCGTCAACGCCACTGCCGCCCGCCGTTGGGCGTCCGCCACCCTGTGCCGACGCTGCGCCTCGGAGTTGGAGGGGCCGTTCCAGGGACCACGGTCGATCCTCGACGCGACCAGCCCCAGGAGCAGAGCGGGGGGCGCGACGACGGCCGCCAGGAGAAGAGCAACCCAGCGGGCCGCAATGGGCAGGCGCCAGATGCTAGACCGTGACGCCTTCCCTTCTGCCGGTGGCTCAAGGGGCGGGGCGGCTCCGAGCTCCGTGGCGCGTGTTGCGGTGGGTGACGCGGCCACCGCCGCCGGCTCCGCGCTCGCCTGTTGGGGGGCCGGCGCGGTGAACTGGCTGACGTCGCCCGTCATCCCGGCAAGCACGCGCCGGAGTGCCTCGAGGGCTCGGCCGACGTCGGCGCCGCGCGCGTAGCGCCTCGTGGGGTCCTTCTCCAGAAGCTTGAGGACGATCGGGTTGAACGCCGAAGGTAGGCCTGGTCGGGCCTGGGAGGGGATGCGCGCAGGTTCGTGCACGATCTTGTACGCGACCTCGGTGAGGGATTGGCCGGGAAACGGGCGCTGGCCCGTCAGCAACTCGAACAGCACGACACCGAGCGAGAAGAGGTCGCTCCGCCCGTCCACGATGCCGCCTGCTACCTGTTCGGGGGACATGTAGTTGGGTGTGCCGATGAACTGACCGGTGGCGGTGAGGTTGGACGATTCCAGGCGGGCGACGCCGAAGTCCGTGATCTTCACCATTCCCTGTGTCGTGAAGAGGATATTGGCTGGCTTGATGTCGCGGTGCACGACCCCCTTGGAGTGGGCGTAGTCGAGCGCCCCGGCGAGCGCAGCACCGATGCGCGCGACCTCGCTGTACGCGAAGCCGTGACCCGACCGCAGGAACTCCCGCATGCTGCGGCCCTCGATGTACTCCATCGCGATGAACGAGAGTCCGGTCCCGTCGTCCACCCCGGCATCGTGGACGGTCACGATGCCAGGATGGTTGAGCATCCCCGCCGCCTGCGCCTCGCGCAGGAAGCGCTTGCGAAACTCCTCGGCTTCCTCGACGTCGGAGGGGATCGTGAGTGTCTTGAGGGCGACGCGGCGCCCGATCACGGGGTCGCGGGCCAGGTACACGACGCCCATAGCCCCCTTCCCGAGGACCGACTCGATCACGTAGCGGCCGAGCCTGTTCGGTTCCATGAGATCTCTACGTATTCCAGGAGATCCCGCGTCGCTCCACCCAAGCTCCGACGCTACAGGGCCCCCAAGCCCCCAACGCTCGCCGCAAGTGAATTCCGGCTCGCCCCTCCTTCGCGTGATAACCCACCGTGCAACCCACCCTCCACCCCCTCTGTGGGAAATGCTCCATTTCTATTTTGCACCCTTCGTGGGCGTGGGTTGGGGGATGATCACCAGCACCTCGTCCGGCGCGGCGACGTCGAGGGTCTCGCGGGCCGCCCGTGCGCGGGCCTCGCGCTCGCGCTTGAGCGCCTCGACCTGCCGCGCAAGCGCGCGGTTCGCCTCCTCGAGCTGCTGCCGACGCATCCGCAGCTCGAGCAGCTCCCGCCGGGCCTCGCGCTCCACGACCACCGCCCGCCACCAGCCCCAGCCGATCAGCACCACCAGCAGCGGCACAAGCGCCCACAGCCAGCGTCGGGCAGGAAGTCTCACCGCTCAAACGGGTCCCTGCCGGCGAAGGTGGCCGCGTCGCCGAGCTCCTCCTCGATCCGCAGGAGCCGGTTGTACTTGGCGATCCGCTCCCCGCGCGAGGCCGAGCCCGTCTTGATAAGGCCGCACCCGCACGCGACCACGAGGTCCGAGATGGTGGTGTCTTCCGTCTCGCCGGAGCGGTGGGAGACCATCGCCCTCCAGCCGTGGTGGAGAGTCATCCGGAGCGCGTTCTGCGTCTCGGTGAGGGTGCCGATCTGGTTCAGCTTGATGAGCACCGCGTTGGCGACGTTCTCAGCGATGCCGCGGGCGATGAGCTTGGGGTTGGTGACGAAGATGTCGTCCCCCACGAGGAGCACCCGTTCCCCCAAGCGCTTCTGCAGCTTCTTCCAGCCGTCCCAGTCGTCCTCCGCAAGCCCGTCCTCGATCAACACGATCGGGAATTTGCCGATCCACTCCTCGTACAGCGAGATGAGGTCGTCGGCCGAGAGACCGTGACGGCCCTCGCCGGGTAGGAAGTAACCCTCACCGGTGCGAAGCTCGCTGCCCGCCGCGTCGAGCGCGATCGCCACCTGCCGGCCGGGCTCGTAGCCGGCGTCCGTGATCGCCGCGACCAGGAACTCCAGCGCCGCTTGGTTGTTGGGGAGGTTGGGCGCGAAGCCACCCTCGTCACCGACGGCGGTGACGTGCTTGGCGGCCTTGAGGCGGTCGCGCAGGGCATGGAACGTCTCCACCCCGGCGCGCAGCGCGTCGGCGTACGAGGTGAAGCCCAGCGGCACAGCCATGAACTCCTGGATGTCCAGGGAGTTGTCTGCGTGAGCGCCACCGTTGATCAGGTTCATGCACGGGACCGGAAGCACGTGCGCGGCCGTTCCTCCCAGGTACCGGTAGAGGGCGAGGCCGCTCTGCTCGGCCGCCGCGCGTGCGGTGGCGAGCGAGACCGAGAGCATTGCGTTCGCTCCCAGGTGGCTCTTGTCCTCGCTGCCGTCCAACTCCACCAGGGTCTGGTCGACGCCCACCTGGTCGCGGGCGTCGAGGCCAACGAGCACGTCGGCGATCTCGTCATTGACGTGGCCGACGGCCTTCAGCACCCCCTTGCCCCTGAACCGGCTCTTGTCGCCGTCCCGCAACTCCAGCGCCTCACGGCTCCCGGTCGAGGCACCGGAGGGAACGATGGCGGTCCCCACGGCGCCGCCCGACAGCAGGACCTCGGCTTCGACGGTAGGGTTGCCGCGGGAGTCGAGCACCTCGCGCCCGACGATCTCCTCAATCTCGAACATTGGTGACTCCTTCCTCTGCCTGATGCAGCACGAGCCGGACCTCCCTCACCAGGGCGCGCAGCTGCCCGCTCGAGGTCGCCTCCGCGTAGACGCGCAGCTTCGGCTCGGTGCCCGCCACCCTGGCCAATACCCAGCTCCCGTCCGCGAGCTCGAGCAGGATGCCATCCCGGCGGTCCGCACGCGTCACCTTCTGACCGGCGAACTCCTTGAAGACCTTCTTGCTCACCTTCTCGATCGCGGCGCGCGTCCGTTCCTTGAGCGGCAGTTGGACCCGCCGCGAGACCAGCGCCCCGTGGCGGGCGAAGAGCCCGCGCACGAGTTCGTCCAGCGAGCGCCCCTCGACAGCGACCAGCTCGGCCATGAGCAGCGCGGCGTAAATGCCGTCCCGCTCTGGCAGATGCGAGGCCACGCCCAGGCCTGCCGACTCCTCGGTGGCGATCGAGATGCGCTTGGACAGGAAGAGCGGGCCGAAGTTGTGGAAGCCGACCGGTGTCTCCACCAGCTCGCGGTCCGCCGCGCGGGCGACGCGGTCCACCAACCGGGTGGTCGCTACGGTGCGCCCGATCCCCCCAGCCGTACCGCGGCGCTGGATCAAGTACTCCACCAGCAGCGCGATGATCAGGTTCGGCGAGATCGCCCGGCACGCCGCGTTTACAACCCCGAACCGATCGGCGTCGCCGTCGGTGGCGAGACCGATCTGGGCACCGCTTGTGCGCACCTTCTCGCGCAGCCCTGCGAGGTTCTGCGGCGTGCACTCGGGGGCGTACCCACCGAAGTACGGGTCCTTGGTTGTGTGGACAACGTGGGTGGCGATGTTGTGCGCGAGCAACACGCGGTCGAGAAATTCGCGCGCCGTCCCGAACAGAGGGTCCACGGCGATCACCAGGCCGCTCTTGCCGATCGCCTCCCAGTCGAGGTCGCGCTCCAGGCTGGCCAGGTACCCCTCGGTAAGCGGCGCCGTTCTTGCCAGACGTGCCTGGGGAACGTAGAAGTCCTCGAATCCCTCCGACCTGGCAGCGACGGCCGCTTCGATCGCATCGGTAAACTCTCGGGGGGCGTGCGTTCCGTGGGTGGTGAAGAGCTTGAGGCCGTTGTACTCGGCAGGGTTGTGGGACGCGGTGAACATCACGCCGAGCGCGGCACCGTGCTCACGCACCGCGAAGGCCAGGCATGGGCTCGGCAGGTCCCGTTCGGACATCACGGTCACCACGCCGTAGTGGGTGAAGACCGCCACCGCTTCGCGGGCAAACTTCTCCGACAGCAGGCGAGTATCGTAGGAGACGATGATCTCCCGGACGTCGCCGCGGCTCCGCAGCACCTGCAGCGTCGCGTCGAGCACCAGCCTCACGTTTCGAAAGGTGAAGTCCTGGCCAACGATGCCGCGCCATCCGGAGGTTCCGAAGTGAATCATCGCCACTCGCTGGCAGGCTACCACAGCCTGCTCGCGGTCGGCACCTTCGGTGTCGTGCTGCTGGATGCCTGCGCCCCGGTGCGGGTCTCGCCGCCGGCCGCGCCCCCGGTGGTCTTCTCCCCGGCCGCGCCGTGGCGCGCGGAGCGTGCGGCGGTAGTCGCGCAGATCAACGCGGCGCGCGCTGAGCTGGGGCTCCCGCCGCTCGCCTATGATTCGACCCTCGAGCGCGTCGGCGACGCCCACTGCGGGATCCTCGTTGAGGAAGGCGGCGACGGGCACTTCTCTCGCAGCGGGGTGCCACCGTACCTGCGTTATCTGCTTGCGGGCGGGAACGGCTTCCACCGGGAGAACGTCGGCAGCTACTCGACCACGGGAAGAGTGGCGGACTCGGCGCTCGCGCAGATCCTCCACCGCAGCGTCGCGGAGATGCTGGCCGAGGTTTCCCCCAACGACGGCCACCGCCGCTCACTCCTCGACCCCTGGGTGACGCACCTCGGGGTCGGGCTTGGCGTCAGGGGCGGTGAGGTGCGCATGACCCACGAGCTCGCCACGGAAGTGACGCAGAGCTGGGCGCCGCCTCCCACGGTTGTTGCACCAGGAACCCCGGTGACCCTGTCCGGGCGGTTGGCCAAGCCGTGGCAGCCCGAGGCAGTCGAGGTGCTCTGGGAGGAGCTGCCGCGCCCGCTTTCGGACCCTCAGCTGCATGCGATCCAGAGCTACGGTTATCCAGAGCGGCGCGCCATGTTCTACGCGAACCGCTCGGTCGCCCCAGCCGCCACACCGGCGTTCACGGAGGACAGGTTCGGATCCTTCCGGTTCCGCTGGCCCGCCGGTCCGCACGATGGCGTGGAAATCGTGCTTCTCTGGGCCCGCCATGGGAGCACCCGCCAGTTGGTCCCGGCTGCAGCCTCTGCTACGGTGGTGGTGGGAACGGCCAAGCTTCCCCGCGAGCTTGCCCTCTGGCAGGGACTGGGGCCGAACCCCGACCAACCGTGAAGAGGAACCCGTGAACCAGCCGATCTACATGGATTACAACGCGACCACGCCTGTGGATCCCCGGGTTGTCGAGGCGATGCTGCCGACCATGACGGAGCAGTTCGGCAACGCCGCCTCCCGCACCCATCCCTACGGCTGGGTGGCGGCAAAGCTTGCCGAGGGAGCGCGAGAGCGCCTCGCGGCGGGCATCGGCGCCCAACCCGAGGAGATCATCTTCACCTCCGGTGCCACCGAGTCCAACAACCTGGCCATCAAGGGCGTGGCGTGGGCGCTCGAACGGCGCGGCAAGCATATCGTCACCTGCGTCACCGAGCACAAGGCGGTGCTCGACCCCTGCCAGGCGCTGGCACGAGGGGGAATTCGCGTCACCGTCCTCCCGGTGGACTCCTTCGGCCACCTCGATCCCGAAAGGCTCGCCGCGGCACTCGAGGCGGAGCCGGTGCTGGTCTCCGTCATGCTAGCCAACAACGAGACCGGCACGCTGCAGCCGATCCCCCGGATCGCGGCGGCCTGCCACGAGCGCGGTGCCCTGGTGCACTGTGACGCGACGCAGGCCGTCGGCAAGATCCCCGTGGACGTAAAAGCCCTGGGGGTAGACCTGCTCTCCTTCTCCGCCCACAAGATTTACGGGCCCAAGGGAATGGGCGCCCTGTTCGTACGCCGCCGACAGCCGCGGCTTCACCTCGTGCCGCTGCTCGACGGCGGTGGCCACGAACAGGGGCTCCGCTCGGGGACCTTGAACGTACCAGGGGCGGTGGGGTTCGCGCGTGCCCTCGAGCTCGCCCTCGCGGAGATGCCTTTCGAGAGCGTGCGGTTGGCGGAGCTGCGCGACAGGCTGGAGGGAGCGATCCGGTCGCGCCTTGAGGGCGTGACCCTCAACGGCCACCCCGCGGAGCGCCTTCCCAACACGGTGAACCTGTCCTTCGCGGGGGTGGACGGAGCGGCGCTCCTGGTCGGTCTCAGGGAGGTGGCGGTCGCCTCCGGCTCGGCCTGCACCTCTGCGGATCCCAGACCCTCCCACGTCCTCCTCGCCCTCGGCCGCTCCAAGGAGCTGGCGAACGCCTCGATCCGCTTCTCCCTCGGCAGGGGAAACACCGCCGAAGACGTCGAGACCGTTGCCGATGCGGTGGTTCGGGAGGTGGCCCGCCTGCGCGATCAGGCCCGCCCTCCCCGGGTTTCCTGAGCCTCGCCGCCTCGACCCCCGTTTCTGGGTCTGCCATTCCATACCGGGTTTCTCATGGCCCCACGGGCTCTGGGCAGTCGCTCGGGCTGCGCATCGAGCGCAGCCCTTCAACCCACCTTCGCGTGCGAGCCCGCCTCCGGCGGGACGAGCGAAGGGATCGGGGGGTCAAGAGTCCCCCACCACAGGCGGGGGGACGGGACCCCCCGCACGGAAGCCAGGCCGCGCACCCGCTTGGCAAAACAGAGCCGTCACGCAGCGGCAAAGAAATCGTAAACTCCCTGTGCGGAGGTGAGAGCGGAGAACGCCCCACCCGTGATCGCAGGTGCCATTGCGCGAATCCGGCGCACGCTGACCCCCGGCCCCGCGCCGCGCACGCTGGGAGGGGTGTGCCCGGCGGCCCGTGCCCTGGCGCTCGCGGCGCTCGCCTCCGAGAAGACACCGACCGTCGCAATCGTCCCGAGCGAACGAGACGCCGAGGAGATGATCGCGGCTCTCGAGTTGGTCGCCCCCGAGCTCACCGCCGCCGCGCTCCCTGCCGAGGCTGTCGAGGCCTACCTCGGCCGCACCGCGCCGTTGGGCGCGACCGCAGCCGCGGTGACCGCCCTGCTTGGATTGGCCACCGGTGAGGTGCGCGTGCTTGTCGTCCCGGCGCGCGTTCTGCCCTACCCGCTCCCGCCCCCTCACTCCCTTCTCCCTCGGTGCCCCGTACTACGGATCGGGCAGACCCTCGACCCGCATGAGTTCGCCCGGACGCTCGCCGATGCTGGGTACCGGCACGTGGAGATGGTGGAAGAGGCAGGGGACTTCGCGGTGCGCGGTCAGGTCATCGACCTCGCCACCCCGGAACGCTTCGTGCGCCTCGTCCTCGACTTCGACGCGGTGGAGACACTGCGGGAGTTCGACCCGGCTACCCAACGCTCGGGTGAGACGGTGGAGGAGGTCACGGTGCCGCCGCTGCGCCTGTTCCCCACCGATGCGCATGCGCGCGAGGCGGTCTCCCTCAAGCTCGAGCAGGAGAGGTGCGGTGCTTCCGCTGCGGCCGCACTTGCGGGCGCCGATCCCGCTCTCTGGGAGGGGTTCCTGGGTTGGGCACTGGAACACCTGCACGCCTGGCAGCTCGCTCCGCACCTGGTCGTGTGCGAGCGCGGCGCGGTGCGCGCCGAGGTCGAACGCGTTTTCGCGGCGCTCCGCGTCGCTCGCGAGACCCTCGCGAAGGACCAGGTCGCCCTGCCCGAGCCCGAGGTCTGGCTCGCAGACCCCGATCGATGCGAGGGCGCGCTCGAACGCGCCGACCGCGTCGAGGAGCTGATCATCGAGGACGGCTCGGGTTGGGTTCGGCTCAAGACCGCCCCAACCCCCAACCTGGCGACCCGCCCTCAGGCGCTCGTGGACGAGTTGCGGGCCGGCCTGGCGGAGCGACGCCAGCAGGTGCTGGTGGCGGCCTCCGGGGGTGAGGCGCAGCGCCTGATCCACCTGGTCACCGAGGCCAAACTTCCGGTGCGCCAGGGTTGGCCGCTCGAAGGGATCATCGGCGTGGTCCCGGGGCGGCTGGAGCGTGGCTTCACCTTCCCCGAGGCCGGTATCGTGGTGTTCGGGCGCGCGGACCTCACGACCCTTCCGGCGCCTTCCCGTCAGCGCCGCTCGCTCGCCCGCGTGCTCGCGGAGATGCGCGACCTTCAGGCCGGGGACTTCGTCGTCCACATCGACCACGGCATCGGCCGCTTCACCGGCTTCCGGACGCTCGCCCTCGATGCCGAAGAGCACGAGTGCGTGGAGCTGGAGTACGCCGGGGGCGGGAAGCTGCTGGTACCGCTCGAACGCGCCGACGTGCTGGAGAAGTACGCATCCTCCGAGGGCGCCGCGCCGCGCCTCGACCGCCTGGGCGGGAGCACCTGGTCGAGGACAAAGGCTAGGGTCAAGCGCGCCCTCAAGGACCTGGCCGAGGAACTGCTGAAGGTGCAGGCGCAGCGGGAGCTGGCGGCGGGTTTTGCGTTCTCCAAGGATTCCCCGTGGCAGCGGGAGTTCGAGGAGGCGTTCGAGTACGAGCCGACGCCCGACCAGGCTCAGGCGATCAGCGAGACCAAGCGCGATATGGAGTCCCCACGGGCGATGGACCGCCTGCTGGTTGGGGATGTCGGCTACGGCAAGACGGAGGTCGCGATGCGGGCCGCCTTCAAGGCGGTCATGGACGGCAAGCAGGTGGCGTTGCTGGCGCCCACGACGATCCTGGCCGAGCAGCACTTCCGCACCTTCTCCCGGCGCTTCGGGGGCTTCCCGGTGGAGATCCGCTGGCTCTCGCGCTTTGTCCCGGCCGGCCAGCAGAGGAAGGCCGTCGCCGCCCTCGCCGAGGGCACTGCCGACGTCGTCATCGGCACCCACCGGCTGCTTGCCAAGGACGTGATCTTCCGCGACCTCGGCCTGCTGATCGTGGACGAGGAGCAGCGCTTCGGCGTGACGCAGAAGGAGCGGCTCAAGGCGCTCAAGGCCAACGTGGACGTGCTCGCGATGTCGGCCACGCCGATCCCCCGCACCCTGAACCTGGGCCTCCTGGGCTTGCGTGACGTTTCCATCATCGAGACCCCACCGCGCGACCGCCTCGCCGTGCAGACGCACGTGCTCCCGTTCCGCAGGGAGGTGCTCCGGGAAGCGGTCCTCACCGAACTGGCCCGCGCCGGGCAGGTCTTCTTCGTGCACAACCGGGTGGCGTCAATATCGGCCATCGCCTCCCTGGTGGGCGAGATGGTGCCGGAGGCGCGGGTGGTGGTCGCGCACGGTCAGATGGACGAGCGAGCGCTCGAGCGGGCGATGGACACCTTCCTCGAAGGCCGCGCCGACGTGCTGGTGGCGACCGCGATCATCGAGAACGGCCTCGACATCCCGAACGCCAATACGCTCATCGTCAACCGTGCCGACCGTTTCGGCCTGGCCCAGCTCTACCAGCTGCGCGGACGGGTCGGGCGCTCGGACCGCCTGGCGTTTGCCTACTTGCTGGTTCCGCCCGAGCGGTCACTCTCCCAGGAGGCGCGCGCCCGGCTGGCCGCGATCCTGGAGTTCGCCGACCTGGGCGCGGGATTCCGAATCGCCGCCCGCGACCTCGAGATCCGCGGCGCCGGCAACCTGCTCGGTGCCGAGCAGCACGGCCACCTGCGGGCAGTGGGCTACGAGACGTACTGCCGCCTACTCGAGGAGGCGGTGCACGAACTTCGCGGCGAGGCTGCCCCGCCACCCTCAACGGCGGTGGAGCTGCGCCTCGGTCTCGACCTGCGGCTACCCGAGCGCTACATCAGCGAAGAGACGCTGCGCCTCGCGGTCTACCGCCGGATCGCCGCCACCCGCCGCCACGAGGAGCTCACCACTCTCCGCCAGGAGCTCGTTGACCGCTTTGGCCCTGCCCCCGAGCAACTCGAGCACCTGCTCCTGCACCAGCGTGTGCGCCGGCGGGCGGAGGCGCTGGGCCTCGTGCGCGTCCGGCGCGCCACCACCGCCTACGAGCTCGCCTTCGACTCGGGCCACCCCCGCTCGCACCCCACCGCGATGGCCCTGCTCGCTGCGGTCACGGGCGCGACCCTCACGCCGGCCCAGGTGTTGCGCCTGCCGCTTGCCGAGCGCGGCCCCGCCGCGGGTGCCGCACAGCTGCTCGAGCTTCTCCCCGCCGAGGGGTGACCCGGCGGCACAACGCGCCACCAATGTGTCGCGCCTCACAGAACGCCGTCCTCAACGTTGGCATCCTTCCGAGCGAGGGTCCCATGAGAACGACCGCGATCGCTGCGCTTCTCTCCGTCCTGGCCGCCGCGCCGGCGGTCGCACAGTCGCTCGGCGGGTCACCGGTCTCCTACGGCGCCGACATCGGGCTGTTCGCGCCGTTCGAGAGCGGGGCGAGCAGCAGCTTCACCGGCCGGGTGACCGCCGACGTCTACTCATGGAGTCCTCTCGGGTTGCGCTTCGCCCTCGGATTTGCAAACCCCAAGATCGGGAATGGGCCTTTCGAGGACCACTTCAACACGATCTACCTGTCCGCCGGTCTCATCCGCGCCTTCAGGGAGGGGAAGTTCCACCCGTACGGTCACGCTGGGGTCGGGATTTACCGCCTCTCCGGGGATCGGTCGGGGACACAGCTCGGGCTAACCTTCGGCGGCGGCGTCGAGCTGCCCCTGGGGATGAAACACTTCTCGGTGACCCCAGAGCTCACGGGCCACGTCGTGTCCGGAGACGCCCCCCGGTTTTCCCTCGCCCTCACCGTTGGGTTGCACCTCAAGCCCGAGTAACCGGACGACCCGCAGTCGGCCAGGCGCCCCCGGGGACTGTCACGCGGTGGAGGCGTCCTCGGCGATGGCGGTACGGATCTCCCGCGCGAGCGTCCTCATGTCGAAAGGCTTCTGCAGGAAGCGCAACGTGCCGGCCCCAACACCGCGCCGTACCGCCTCGTCCTCGGTGTAGCCGGACATCAGGATCACCTTGAGCCGAGGCCAGCGCTCCAGGAAACCGCGCGCCAACTCGGCGCCCGAGACGTCCGGGAGCAGGAGGTCGGAGAGCAGGACATCGAACGCGGGCTCCAGGGGAAGGCGGTGCGCCTCCTCCGCGCTCCCCACCGCAGCAACCTCGTAGCCCAGCATCGTGAGCAGGTCCACCAGGCCCTCACGCGCCCCCGTCTCGTCCTCCACCACGACGATGCGCTCGCCGTTGCCGTGAGGGAGATCATCCGCGTCCACAGGCGGCGAAGGCCGATCGTCGGCCTCACCGGCCCCCGCCCTCGGGAGCTGAATTCGGAACACCGAGCCCCCGCCTTCGCGGTCTGAAACCCGGATCGTGCCGCCGTGGTGGGTGACGATCCCGTGCACCACGGCCAGCCCGAGCCCGGAACCCCTCTCCGCGCCCTTGGTGGTGAAGAACGGCTCGAAGATGCGGTCACGGATCTCTTCCGGGATCCCGTGGCCGGTGTCCTCCACTGAAAGCCACACGGTCTCTTCTGCTCCCACCCCGGCGCGGATCACCAGACGCCCCCCATCGGACATCGCGTCAGAGGCGTTGACCACGAGGTTCATCAGGACCTGGTCGAGCTGACCACGATCCGCGATCACGGGCAGCGGCTCGTCGGCAAGCTCCACGGCGAAGGCGATGTTCTCGCGCACCAGCCGTCGCAGCAGCTGCGTCGCTCCGCTCACAACCTCTCTGATGTCGAGCCGCTCGGGCTTGGCGGTCTCGCGCCTCGAAAACAGCAGGAGCTGACGGGAGAGTGCGGCACCGCGCCGGACCTGTTGCTCCAGCTCGTCCACAACGCTGCCGACACGCCGAGGGTCGCCGAACGAGTTCTTGATGACCTGGGTCTGGCTGAGCATCGCCTGGAGCAGGTTGTTGAAGTCGTGCGCCACGCCGCCGGCGAGCCTGCCGATCGCCTCGAGCCTCTGCATCTGGCGGAGCTGCTGCTCGAGCACCACCTCCTGGGTCACGTCGCGCTTCACCGCCACGAAGTGCGCGATCTCCCCCGAGGGGTCCCGCACCGGCGAGATGGTCGCGTCCTCCTCGACCAGCGACCCGTCCTTGCGCCGATTCACAAAGCGCCCGGACCACACCTCGCCCCGCCGTAGCGTCTCCCACATCTCCCTGTAGAACGCCTCGTCGTGCTTGCCGCTCTTGAGGATCCTGGGGTTCTGGCCGATCACCTCGCCCGTTGTGTAGCCCGTGATGCGCTCGAACGCGGGGTTGACGTACTCGATCGCCCCCCCGACGTCGGTGACCATGATGATCTCGGCCGCCTGCTCGACGGCAGCCGCCAGGCGCTTGCGCTCCTCGGTCTCCCGTCTCCGCTGCGTCACGTCGCGGGCGGTCCCAATCGCGCCAACCATTGTTCCGTTCTCAAGCAGCTGCACGCCGGAAAATTCGCCGTCAAGCCATGACCCGTCGCAGGCCTTGATTCGAAGCTCGAACAGCCCCGGTGACCTCTCGCCTAGCACTTGGGCGAAGGTGTCGAGCGCACGATTGAGATCATCGGGATGCACCAGGTCCGCGAACGGCCTCCCGACCCACTCGCTGCACGACCACCCGGTAATCCTTTCGAAGGCGGCGTTGAGGGACGTTAGTGTTCCGGTCATTGAAAGCGTGAAAACCACGTCCTGCATGGTGTCCACGAGCGTGCGGTAGCGTTCCTCGCTTTCCCGGACAGCCGCCTCGACCTGCTTGCGCTCGGTGATGTCCCGCGCGTTGACCACCATCCCGCGAACAGCCGAAGCGTCGAAGAGGCTGCGCATGACCGCCTCGAAGACCCGCCAGGATCCGTTGCGGTGGCGCGCGCGCAGCTCGACTCGGCCGGTCGCGCCCGGTTGCCCCCGGAGCCCCATGAAGGTCTGCCTGACCCTCTCGACATCGTCGGGATGGATGAATGCGAACGCGCCGACCCCGACCATCTCCTCGGGTGGGAAGCCGAGCACCTCGATCGAGGAGGGACCTGCAGATGTGATCGTCCCGTACACGTCGAGGACGACAAGGAAGTCGGTGGACTTCTCGATGAGGGTGCGGAAGCGCGCCTCGCTCTCACGCAGGGCGCTCTCGACGCTGGCGCGCCGCTGCTCGCCCTCCGCGACCTGCAGCGCGAACCCGAGGTCCTGGGCGAACTCGTCGAGCAGGCTCACGATCTCCGGCGCAAAAACGTCCCTCTCGTCTGAGTACACCGAGAAGGCCCCCCTGACCTGCCCATCCACCGCAATCGGGAAGGCGGCACTGGAGCGGAAGAAGCGCTTGCGACCCGCGTCCCGCCAGGGGTCGAGGATCTCCGCAGTATCCCAGTCGTTGACGACGACGGCCCGCCTCTCACGGATCGCGGCCCCGGTGGGCCCCCGGCCCTCGGGGGAATCGTCGCAGCGGATGCGCACCTCCTCCAGGTATCCCTCCTCGAACCCCGCCGCAGCGACCGGGCGCACCTCGCCGGTTTCGAAGTCGGCGAGGCCGACCCACGCCATCCGGAACCGTCCGTGTTCCACCGCGATGCGGCACGCTTGGGCCAGCATCCGGTCGGTGTCCCTCTCACGCACCATCAGCTCGTTGATCTCGGTAATCGCCCGCAGCAGCCTATTGAGGAACCGGATCCGCTCCTCGGCGGCCTCGCGCTCGGAAAGGTCTCGCACGATCGAGAGCACCGCCCGGCCCCCGTCGAACTCGGCGAGCCGGCTGCTCACCTCGACTGGAAGAGTGCTGCCGTCCTTGCGCCGGTGGACTGTTTGGAAGACGTGTCCGCCAGGCGAGGACGCCTTGGCAATCTGGTCCAATCCGACGCCCCGCGCCTCCTCGGCCCGGAGCTCCCGAATGGAGAGCTGCAGGAGCTCCTCACGGGTGTAGCCGTAAAGCGTCTCGGCCTTCCGGTTGGCGTCGAGGATCTGCCCGTCGATCCCGACGAAGAGGATCGCGTCGTTGGCGTGGTCGACGAGGAGCGCGAAGCGCGCCCGGCTGCGGGAGAGCGCAGCCTCATACCTGGCCTGCCGAGCGCGCCAGAGACCAAAGCCCGTGCCCACGAGCGCCAGAGCGAACCCCGCCATGGTCAGCGCGCTGCTACGAACCTTCTCACGGTAGCCGGCGAGCGCCTCTCCCCGGTCGACCTTGGCGACCAGGCCCCAGTGGGTGCCGTCGACCCGGCGCGTAGCGGCGAACACCGGGACACCCCGGTAGTCCACGTACGTGCCAAACGCCTCCCACCCCTCGAGAGCGGCACGGGCAGCCAGCGACGGCACATCGGTGCGAACAGTGTGCGTGAGCGGTCGCGCGGCCCGGTGCCGAAGCGGACTCACGAACAGGATGGTGTCGCCGTCCTTCCGGGCGAGGAGCACCTCTCCCGATGCAGTTGGGACTGGCTCACGGGCCAGCAACGGGTACAGCCACGCCGCGGGATCACTCGCCACCACCACGACCCCGAGTGTCGCAGGGCGCCCGGTTGCCCCGATGGCCGGCTCCACGATCGGGGCGCCGAAGACCACAAGCGGGCGGCCGTCAGGCCCACCACAAAAATCGGCAAACGGCTCACTCCCCGTGGCGAGCCGCCGCACCGCCGTCAGGTACTCCTCGCCACTCCAGGTCTCGCCCGAGCTGTGGACGATCACGGCGCCGGAAGGATCGAGGATGTGGAGGGCACGGTGGCGGTTTGCCCGCACGAAGCCGTCGATCACACCGTGCAGGTGGGCCTCGACGTCCCGGGCCACCGGTTTCGCCTCCCCACGGCTGGCGTGCGCTGACGCCACCGCGACCACCGTCGGGAAGTTCGCCACTGTGGCAGCGCCCGAGATCCCGTTCGCCACCCAGGCGCTGATAGCCGCCTTGCGGTCGTCCGCCATCGCGTCGAGGCGGGCCTCCCACGCCCCGACCACCTGGGTCCGCTCGGCCGGCGCGTACACGAGCAGGAAGTAGAGCGCTCCGGCCACAAGGGCGCCGCCGACGCCCGCGACCATGGTGAAGGCGCCGGACGGCTTGCGACTGGTACCCTCGCGCCCCCGGCGAGACTCCAGCGCTCCGCTCACCGCTGCCCCCGAGCGCTGCTGGCCCTCGCGAACCGGGCCGGAGGTGCGCGGCGCGGCACGCGCTCTAGGTTTGCCGCCGTGCACGCGAGCAAGAGCACCGTCGCCATCGGATTCCTTCGTTCCAATGTACCAGTGGGACTTCGTTTCTGTAAACGATAACGGCGACCCGGCGTGGGATGCTTCCGCGTCCGCGGCGTTGCGACACCAGCGATACCAAGTCAATCAGACTGAGCAACACCGGCGCTTGACGTGGTGCTTGAGCGGCCGCAGTATTCTTCCGGGTCCAGCTTGCCAGGTCGTTCGAGCACGCTGCACCGCGAAGGCCGTTCCCGGGGGTGATCTATGAGCTCGGCGTCGGGTGAGCCCAAACTGGTCAAGCTCGACGACCTGCCGGGACTCCTCCTTCCCGACGAGACCGTGGGTACCGCGTCGGCTTCCCTGAAACCCCTGCGCTGCCGTCTGGAGTCGCGGCTTTCGATCGCGAGCAGTGCTTGCCCCGGTGTGGTGTTCACCGTGCAGGCCGGTAGCGAGGTTTCGTTCTTCGTCTTCAACGCCCCGACCGATTGCGACCCGGACCTCGTGCTCGCTCCCCCCGCAGCAGGGGGACACGAGGGTGGTGCCGGCCAACTGGAGCTCACCCCCGAGTCATGCTGGCTCAAGGTCCAGCACCGGGCCAGCGTAGGGGCCGAGGGCGGGGGTCGCCTCGCCGAGACCGGTTTTCGCCTCGACGCCGAAGCCCCCGTGATCTTCAGCGACTACCGGCTTCACGAGCGCTCCGAAAACGCGGTACGCGCGGTGATCGGGGACCTCCTCCACCCCCGCTTCGCGCAACTCCTGGGGGATGTCGAGGCGCTGCGGCCCGACGAGGCGCTCGCCTTTCAGGCCTCGGGGACGCTGCGGGCGGTGGTGGAGGTGAGCTGGTCCGACGTGCTGGCGGGCGGTCTCGGTGCCCTCGCCGGTATCGTGGGCGCCGCCACGCCGCTGGTGGTGGAGCTACCCGCCGCAGCCAGCGTGAGCGGGACCGTCACGCTGGCCGACGAGTTCACTGTGGTCTTCTCCCGCCTGCCGGACGGGCGCACCCGCGCCGCCGTCAGGAAGGTGGCCTCCCGCACCGTCGCCGGAGCCGCCGATCTTGGTCTCTCGGTCGAACTCGCCGACGCCCACCAGCTCGAGCTGGCGCTCCGCGACGTCGTGGCCGGACTGCTCGGGGAGGAGTACGCCACGGTGCGGGCGCTCATCGACAAGGCTTCGCTCTCGGAGCTCTCCGAGCTCGAGAGGTGGGCAGCCGAGGCGCTGGCAGCGCGGCTCGGTCTCGGAGAGCTTGTGAACTACTTCACAATTCTCCGGGAGAAGCTGGTCCAGCTCGAGGGGGTGATCGCCGAGGCGGTTGCCGAGCTCGCCACGGAGAAGCTCACGGCAGGCTTCGCCTACGAGTACGGCCGCCTCGCCCGCGGCTCCACCTTACTCCAGGCGGTGCTGGAACCGGGCGCCCTCGCCATCCACCACGCCTCGCTCTGCAACGGGGACCTCGAGCCGGTGCTCACCGCGATCCGTGAGAGTTCTCCGGCGATCGTCCTCGAGAGCTACCTGCACCGCCACACCCTCGAGCGGACGCACAGTTGGGGCTTCACGCTCGGCATCGCCCCGTGGGCGGCGCGGGGCAGGCAGCGGCGCGCGCTCACTCGCGTCGTCGAGGAGGACATCACCGGGAGGCGGAGGGTGAGCTGCCTGGGCCTCGGGGCCTACGAGGGGCGGTGGCTCACTGACGTGGCGGAGTGGACCGTGGATCTCAGGGCGGACATGCCGCGCTTCACGCCCGGTGGCGCCCCTCGCCTGTCGGAGTTCTCGCTCGGCCTGCACCTCGCCTGGCACTGGCGGCAGGAGGCGCTGGGCGAGGACAGGCTCGACGACGTTCTGGATGCAGCCGTGCTGTGGGGTGCGCTCGATCCGGAGCATGCCGCTGACGTGAGGCGGCGTGTGGCGCCGGTGATCGGGCGCTCCGCCGACATCACCTTGCAGATGCGCCTCGACGACGCACCGTTCCGGGCTGTACTCCCAGCCGTCGCGGCCGGACGGGACGCCGACTTCGCCGCCGCGCTGGGTGCCGCGATGCCGCGCCGTTCGGGCACACACGCCCGCGGCGACCCCGGCCGGCGGCGTGAGCTGTACGGGTCACTCTGGGCGCACGTGCTCGACCACCCTGACGCGCCGGCGCGCGCCCTCGTTGTGCTGGCACGCCAGCACCTCGGCGCAAGCGCAGAGCCTCAGCTCGGTTTCCTCGAGGAGAACTACCTCAAGCTTGCGCCCACATGCACCTTCGTCGGCCTGGCCAGGGTCGCCAACCAGACCACCGCCGCCGCCTGGCGGGGGTTCCGTTCTGGCGCCCTTCTCCTCCACGAGGCCGTCGCCGGGGCCGCAGAGGAGGATGGAACCCTCGAGAGGGCGTTCTCCTTGATGGTCAACCTTTGGGCCCAGACCCATCACGTGCGGGCGCTCGGCGCCTTCCTGCTCGAGGCGGCCTCGACCGCGGGGGTCGCAGCCGCGGTGGTCCGCACCTTGACCGTCAGCGCCCGCAAGACGGACGGTGAGAAGACGCTGGTGGTCGCCGCGCCAGCATCCTGAGGGAACGGACCGATCCCGGCACCGGGTTAGGCAGACCGCGATCATTTTCCTGCGTTACAATCCGGCGGTTGGACGAGGAGCGAGGCATGAGCAACGTCAACACCAAGAAAGGAACCATTGCGATTCTGACCGGCGGCGGCGACGTGCCGGGCCTCAACCCCGCAATCCGGGCGCTGACTGTGCGCGCTCTGCGAGAGGGCTACCGGGTGCTTGGCATCAGGCGCGGCTGGGCAGGTCTCGTCGAGCTGGAGCGCGAGAAGGACAAGCTCCAGAGCGATCAGATCATCGAGCTCTCCGAGGAGATCGTCAACAAGATCGGTCGCACCGGCGGCACGTTTCTCCACACCTCCCGCACGCGGCCTTCCCACGTGCCCAAGAGCGGTGTGCCGCTCCACCTGCGCGACAAGCACACGGCCGACTCGAACGATCTCACACCGGAGGTGCTCGCCAACATCGGGTGGCTGGGCATCGACACCCTCATCCCGATCGGTGGCGACGACACGCTCTCCTACGGTGTGCGCCTGCACAAGGAGGGAGTGAGGGTCATCGCGATCCCCAAGACGATGGACAACGACGTGCCGGGGACCGACTACTGCATCGGTTTCTCCACCTGTGTGACCCGTACCATCGAAATGACCCACGCCCTGCGAACCTCGGCCGGCAGCCACGAGCGCTTCCTCGTGATCGAGGTGTTCGGGCGCTACGCCGGGTTCACCGCGCTGCTGCCCACCATGGCGGGCGCGGCCAACCGTTGCGTCATCCCCGAGCACGTCTTCGACATCGAGCAGCTCTGCGAGCTGCTGACCGCGGACCGCCACACCAACCCCAGCAGGTACAGCGTCGTGCTCGTCTCCGAGGGCGCAACCTTCAAGGGCATGGACGAGATGGTGTTCGAGGATCAGGAGACCGACGCGTTCGGCCACAAGAAGCTGGGCGGCATCGGTGACATCGTCTCCAAGGCGCTCAAGGAGATGTCTCCAAGGTTCAACAACGGCCAGCGCATCAATGTGATCAACCAGCGCCTCGGCTACCTGGTGCGCTGCGGCGACCCCGACGCGGTGGACTCCATCGTGCCGATGGCTTTCGGGAACCTCGCGATGGACCTGGTGCTGGACGGGGTGTCGGGTCGTCTGGTCAACGTGCGCAACGGTCGCTACGACAACGTCCCCATCGACGTGATTGCCAGCCACAAGAAAATCGTGGACGTGCGCAAGTTCTACAACACGGAGCGCCTACGCCCTATCTACGAGCGCTTCGAGGCCAAGCCGCTCTTCATCATGACCAGCGACTACTGACGCAGGTGTTCCGTCCCTCGCGACTACGGCTGTCTCTTTTTCTTCGAGCTCTTTCTTGCCCCGCGAGCTTTGAGCAGTCGGGTTCTTCCTTTTCACCGCGTGAGCGTTTCTTGTTTTGCCCGACGGGTGCGCGGCCCCTCGGGGCTTGCTCGCCCCCGCTCGCTGCGCGCCGAGATTCCTCCGGCTGCGACCGAGCAGGGACGTCCCGCAGCGGGGCCCCTCGCTGTTCGAGAAAGGCCTCGCCAGCGATACCCCACCGCGAGACGCCCGCTCGGTAACCCGCAGCCTGCGGAGCTAAAGCCGCTGGCACCCGCCGGGCAGATCTGTCCCCCCACCCCGACCCTCGAACAGAACGCTCGGGAGGTCGTCACACGAGGTCATCTTGGCAACGGTCTTGGTGTCTTAAGCCGAAGGGTGGGGGGCTTCAAATGCCGGTCCCGCGGGTGGCACATCTCTCCGCAGCCCGCGGGCACCGGACGCGCGAGCCGCGTTGGGGAGACGGCAGCGCCACATCATGCGAACGCCGACGGGCCCCAGCGGGGATCGCGCCCTCCGGGCAAGAAGAAGGCTTCACGCAGTGAAAAGGAACAGGCCGATCACTCCGAGCCTGTGAGGAAAAAGAGGCCAACGCAGGAAGACAAACGAAGAGGGGTGCGGGGCGAAGCCCCGGGGGAAAGCGGTGGTAGCTAGGTGCAGTACAGGCGGTCGCCGAAATCGCCGAGACCGGGCAGGATGTACTTGCGTTCGTCCAGGCCGCGGTCGAGGGCCGCGGTGAAGATCTCGGCGTCGGGGGCAGCCTCGGCCAGCCGCGCCACCCCCTCTGGGGCGGCCACAACCGAGAGGAACCGCACCCGCCGAGCGCCGCGCTCGTGCAACCCTTCCGCCGCCATCGCAGCCGAGCCGCCGGTGGCAAGCATCGGGTCGAGCAGGAAGACGTAGGCATTCGAGAGGTCGGCGGACACCTTCTCGTAGTAGCAGTGCGCCACCGCGGTTGTTTCGTCCCGCTCCAGCCCGAAGTACCCGACTTGCGCCGACGGGACGAGGTCCAGAAAGGCCCCAAGCATTCCGAGCCCGGCGCGCAGCACCGGGACAGCGACCACCCGTGCCCAGAGCCTGCGCACCGCAGCGGTCTCGAGGGGCGTTTCGACCGTGCCGTCGACCGCGGGGAGGTCGCGGGTAGCCTCCACGGTCAACAGCAGGCCGATGCGGTGCGCCAGCATGCGGAAGTCGTCGCACGGGGTGCTGCGGTCGCGCAGGCGAGCCATCGTCTCCTGCAACAGCGGATGGTCCAGCACATGGATTCCCATGGGCGCGGACGATAGCACGGGAGTTGCCGAAGGCGCCGGACTCGCGGTCCCCAGCCGGGAAACCCGTCCGGACGCGGGGGGCCCATTCCGGTTTGGCCATGGGGTACCATCCCCCGGGGGAGCGTGCGATGGAGCACCACAGCATGGGCCACCCAGCCCACGGACAGGCGGGAGAGAAGCGGCTCCTCGGCATCGACCCGGTGTGCGGGATGAAGGTGTTCGAGAAGCCTAATGCCATTCATCGGGAGTACAGGGGACACACCTACTACTTCTGCAACCCGTCGTGCGCCGCCAAGTTCGAGGCCGAACCCGAGCGTTTCATCAAGGCCCCCGGCAGCGAACCCATGCACGCGCCCACTCCCCCGCCGGCGCCCGCCGACAGCGACATCTGGTACACGTGCCCGATGGACCCCGAGGTTCGCCAGAAGGGGTCAGGCGCCTGCCCAATCTGCGGCATGGCCCTGGAGCCCGTCGAGCCGATGGCGACCGAGGCCCCGAAGCCAGAGCTCGTGGACATGACGCGGCGCTTCTGGGTGAGCGTCGCCCTCACCGTGCCGTTGCTCCTCATAACGATGGCTGGCATGATCCCCGCCCTGCGCGGCATCCTGTCGGCACAATGGATGGCCGAGCTGCAGCTTGTTCTCGCCACGCCCGTGGTGCTCTGGGGCGGGTGGCCGTTCTTCGTGCGCGGCTGGCGTTCGATCGTCTACCGCAGCTTGAACATGTTCACGCTGATCGCGATTGGTACAGGGACGGCCTACCTCTACAGCGTCATCGCCACGCTTGTCCCCGGGATTTTCCCCGAATCGTTCCGCATCGACGGCCACGTGGCGGTCTACTTCGAGGCCGCCGCGGCAATCACGGCCCTGGTGCTTCTGGGCCAGGTGCTCGAGCTCACTGCCCGGGCCCGCACCGGCAACGCGATCCGTGCCCTGCTCGGCCTGGCACCGAAGACCGCCCGCCTGATCTTGCCCAGCGGCAGCGAGCACGACATCCCGCTGGACCAGGTGAAGCCGGAAGACCGCCTGCGCGTGCGCCCCGGCGAGAAGGTGCCGGTGGACGGTGTGGTCGTAGAGGGCTCGAGCTCCGTGGACGAGTCCATGCTCACCGGCGAGCCGATACCCGTCGAGAAGACCCCCGGCAGCAAGGTCACCGGCGCCACCGTGAACGGCACCGGAAGCTTCGTCATGCAGGCCGAGCGCGTGGGCTCCGACACGCTGCTCGCCAACATCGTTCGGATGGTCTCCGAGGCGCAGCGCAGCCGCGCCCCGATCCAGAACCTCGCCGACAGGGTTTCGGCGGTGTTCGTCCCCTCCGTGGTCGCGATCGCGGTTCTCACCTTCATCATCTGGGCGATCCTCGGCCCCGAGCCGCGGCTGGCCCATGCGCTCGTCAACGCGGTGGCGGTGCTGATCATCGCCTGCCCGTGCGCCCTCGGCCTCGCGACCCCGATGTCGGTCATGGTCGGCGTCGGACGTGGCGCCACCTCAGGCGTGCTGATCAGGAACGCCGAAGCGCTCGAGGCGTTCGAGAGGATCGACACGCTGGTGGTGGACAAGACCGGCACCCTCACCGAGGGGAAGCCGCGGCTCGCCGCGACCGTTCCCTCTAGCGGCCACACCGACGACGAGCTGCTCTCGGTCGCGGCCTCTCTCGAGAAGGGGAGCGAGCACCCGCTGGCCTCCGCGATCCTCTCAGGCGCCGTGGCCCAGGGGGTCACCATGCCCGCCAGCACCGAGTTCCGCACCCTGCCGGGCAAGGGGGTGGTCGGCAAGGTCGCAGGCCGCAGCGCGGCGTTGGGCAACGAAAGGCTGCTCGCCGAGCTGGGGATCGCGCCGGGCGAGCTGTCCGCGCGCGCCGAGGCGCTGCGCGCCGAGGGGATGACCGTGGTGTTCGTGGTGCGGGACGGGCAGGTGGCCGGGATGCTGGCGGTCTCCGACCCGGTCAAGTCCACCACCAAGGCTGCCCTCCGCGCGTTGCACAAGGACGGGATCCGCATCGTGATGCTCACTGGCGACAACCGCACCGCGGCGCAGGCGGTGGCGGCGAGGCTCGGGATCGACGAGGTCGAGGCCGAGGTGACCCCCGACCAGAAAAGCGCGGTGGTCAAGCGGCTTCAGGCGCAGGGCCGAAAGGTGGCGATGGCCGGCGACGGGATCAACGATGCCCCCGCCCTCGCCCAGGCCGACGTCGGGGTGGCGATGGGCACCGGCACCGACGTCGCCATGGAGAGCGCAGGCGTCACGCTCGTCAAGGGCGACCTCATGGGCCTGGCGCGTGCGCGCAAGCTCTCCCGCGCCACCATGCGCAACATCAGGGAGAACCTCGTCTGGGCCTTCGGCTACAACTCGGTCGGCGTTCCGATTGCGGCCGGTGTGCTCTACCCGTTCTTCGGCCTGCTGCTCTCCCCGATGCTCGCCGCCGCTGCCATGAGCTTTTCCTCCGTTTCGGTGATCACCAACGCCCTGAGGTTGCGCAAGCTCAAGTTGTGATCGCCTCGCCGGCACGGGTTCTTGCTTCTTCCACTGCGTGGAGGCTTTTCTTCTTGCCCCTCGGGTTTGCGGCTTTCGGGCCTTGCTCGCCCCCGCTCGCTGCGGTCCAAAGCTCCTCCGGCTGCGACCCAGCAACGCGTCTCGCCGCCGTGACCCTCGCGGTTCGGCCTTCAGGCTGCGCGTTCGGCCGCCCGCGTCTCCCGGCGCCGATCCGCGCGCTGGGTACCCGCGGCCTCCGGAGCCGTAGCAGCTTCACCCGAGGGGCAGATTGAAACCCCATCCCACAACAGTTGGGCGTCGGTCGGCGTTTTTCGGCGGGCGGGGAACTTCGCCGGACGTGATACTTCCCCATCAAAACACCGGCGTGGGGACCCGGCCCCAGCCGGTGCCAGGGCCGAGGTCCTTGACGTCCACCAGCGTCAGGTCGTGAACGTTCACGTCGGCAAAGAACAGCGGCGTGCGCACCGCGTTGATCGAAAACAGGAATGTCCGCGAGGGAGTCATCGCGGACGGGTCGACGCGCAGAAAGATAAGCCGGCGCACGGCGCCCATGATAGGCGCCCCTGCGGCCGCCGGTTCTGCCAGGGTGTGGTGCATCATCACGTGCCCACCTTGGAGGTGCCGGAACGGGTGGAAGATCCAGTCCGTGATCATCGCCAAAGTCTGGTGGTGCTCGTACAGCCTCCACTGCCGCCCGGTGTCCGCGATCATCCCCTGCATGATGTACTGCGTCGGGACGAGGTAGACGAGGATCGCCCCGGGGACGTTCGTGAGGCGGGACCTCACGCCCGGCAGTTCCAGCACGCTCCCCATCCGGTGATCAAGCATGGCCGCGTCCCCCGGCAGGATGCTGATGGCAGAGACCCGCCCGTTGGACCACAGCGGCAGATGGGCGACGGTATACGCGCGCAGGGCGAAGGCACCCCCAACCACCGCGACGACGAGGAGCGCAAAGCCGAGCAGCGGTCGAAGCACTGGTGACTTCGGGAACGGCAGCCGGCGCACATTCAGCTCCAGCCGACGCGGGAAGAACATGCCCGTCCGTCCCATGTACGCGCGGTACTGGTCGCCGAACTGGCTCACCATCCGGCGCTCCTCGTCGCGCGCCAGGAAGTAATAAACCCCGACCATGACCGCCCAGAGGACGACCGTGAGAAACCGCGGCCACAGGATCGCCAGACCGAGCCCGGTCACCGCGAGCGCCAGGTACTGCGGGTGCCGGATCCACGTGTAGAGTCCGCCGAGCGCGGGTCCGCGGCGAAGGAGCTTGTGCGAGTACACGTGCCCAGCGCAGATGAGGAACACCGCCGCGCCGCCCACGAACAGCAACGAGCCCTTGACCCGCACGATCTTCAGGAACAGCCCCGGCGGAAGAACCATGTGCGGCAGGAAGAACGCGGCGAGCCAGCGTGTTTCCGGCCAGCGGGCGAAAAAGAGGAGTACGGGGTTGAACGCCGCGTAGAAGAACGCCGCGAACGGGCTGATCATGACCAGGACTTCCAGCGCGATCACAAAGTAGAGGAGGATGAGCCCACCGGCGAGACCTCGTGACTTAGGGACAGGCGATTCCTTTTGCACCGCCTTGATGGTACTCCCCGCCGAGGTGTCTGTCAGAGACCATCGGGCAGGCTTCGACGTACCCTCGCGAGAGACCGTAATGAACCGTGGACCTGCGGGTCGCGGCCGAAGGAGGGGGCGGGCGCAGTGCGCGGGGGCGCACAAGCCCACACCTGACGCCATCCGCGGCCCCGGCAAAACAAAAGCCGTCCCGCAAGCGACAACGAGATCAGCGAGCTTGACCGGAGTTTGGATCCACCATCAACGAAGAAGTATCCACCGCCTCAAAGTCATGGCCGTGGACCTGGCTCAAGACGTGCAGCTCGTCGTTGTCCCAGCGCTCGTCCGGGGCACCGGAGATGAACCAGTTGCTGCCGTTGTCGGCAAGGATCAAACCGTAGATCTTGAGCGCGTTCAGGATCACCTGCACCCTCGGCGGGAAGGTCGAGACATCGAAGCCCGACTTGAGGCGGAAACGTTGCCCCATCGGTGGGCGCGTCGGGTCGGTGCTCGAGGACGCGAAGTGGCGCGCTGGCCAGACGTACGCCCTCTGGGTGCGGCTGGCTGTGAAGCGCACTGCGTGGCGGATCGCCCCCGCGGCGACCTCCTCGTAGCGCACAAGACCGGGGAGGATCGGCAGGCCGGCGGCATCGGCGGAGGTCCAGCCGGTGGGTCGCAGCGCGTTGGAGCGCAGGTCGTACACCGCCCCCGAACCCGCGCGCCAGCTCCCATCGGGCTGCGGGTAGGCGGCGTAGAGCTCGTAGAGCGTGCAGCGGTCGCGGTCCACGACAAGCACATGGCGGTCCCCGGTGCTTGTGGGGCCACCCTCGACCGGCGCGTCGGACGGGATCGGATATGGCCCGCGGTCGCTCTCGTCCGCGTACTCGAAGGACACCGCCACCAGCGGTTGCGTCCCCGGAACCACCGCAAAGGGGATTCCGATGGGGCCCCCGTCCCAGGTGCCGGAGCCGAAATCCGGGTGCAGGCCAGCGTCCGGGCCGATGGTGGCGATGTCGTCGGCGGAACGGGCATCCACCGGGAGGCGATCCACACGGGCGTTCCAGACGTTGTCCGCGGGGAACGCCGGGCAGCCCACGAGGCTCGGCCCGGCCGGTCCGCCGGTACCCGGGCGGAGGTGCCGGCGGACACGCCCCGGGTCGGACGCCACGGTGGCGAGCGCCCAGGCCGCCGCCACGATCGGCAGCGCCAGGAGCAGCCACCGCCCCGGCTTTTCGCGAACGCGTCTAGCTCTCATTTGTTCCAAGCTTCCCTCTATCATTTCTAGCACCGGCACCTCCCACCGGCTGTGCTCCCGCTCACTGCCGGACAAACCGTACCGGCAAAGGCCGATAGGCGCCCTGGTTTGTACTCCGAGCTAGAATTGGTGCGGAAATCCCGATGGGGGCGGGCGGGTCAGGGCGGGAGCAGTGTGCCGAGCCGGCCGCGCCCCTCCGGGGAGGGCGAGTGGCCACCCCACTGGAGAGGCTCCAGGGCAAGTACGAGATCCTCCAGAAGCTCAACGAGGGGGGGATGGGCGCCGTTTACAAGGTGCGCCACCGCCTCCTCGACGAGATCCGCGTCGTCAAGGTCGTGCGCCCTCAGCTGGAAGGGCAGCAGGAGCTTCGGGAGCGCTTCTTCCGCGAGGCCCGCATCGCAATCCGCCTCCGCCACACCAACATCGCGCAGCTCTACGACTTCACCATCGATGACGACGGGGTGGCCTTCATCGTACAGGAGTTCATCGACGGCATCACGCTTGTCGAACTGCTCCACCGCATGAACCCGCCCCCGCTTGGCCTAACGCTGGAGATCGCGGGCCAGGCGCTCAACGCCCTCGGCTACCTGCACAGGAAGAAGTACGTCCACCGCGACGTTTCCCCCGACAACCTCATGCTCACCCGCGACGAGGAGGGCAGCCCGCTCGTCAAGCTCATCGACCTCGGAATCGCCAAGGCACTTTCGTCGAAGAGCAGCCTGACCACGGCCGGGGAGTTCGTCGGCAAGGTCCGCTATGCCTCACCCGAGCAGTTCCGCAGCGCCGAAGGCGCCTCCATCGACGCGCGCAGCGACCTCTACTCGCTCGGCGTCGTGATGTACGAGCTGCTGACCGGGAAGAGCCCGATCAAGGGCGAGGCGATACCCTCGATGATCGCGTCCCACCTCTTCGAGCCGCCGCTCCCCTTTTCCAAGGCCGATCCCAAGGGCAGGGTCCCCCCGGAGCTTCGTAAGATCGTACTGAGGTGCCTCGCCAAGCGTCCCGACGAGCGCTTCGAGAGCGCGGAGAAGCTCGGCACCGAGCTCACGAAGCTCCAGAAGAAGAACCCGCTCGAGCCTGACGACCTCGCGAAGGCGCTCACCCTCCCCTCTGACGCAACCGTCCCGATTCCACAGGTGAAGCCGGGTTCCACCCAGGATCGCCTCGACAAGCAGTTCCAGATGGGCACCACGCCCGTCCCGGGGCGCTCGGACACGGCGCCCACGGTGAGCCACGCCGGCCCACGCCGGAAGACCAGCGAGATCTCCGCCCCCGCCCCGCGACCTGCGACCCCGCCGCCGGCCCCCGCCGAGGGAGCGCAGCAGATCGCGGTGCTGCTGGCCGGCGCTTCGAGGCTCATCCAACAGGGGCTTCTCCAGGAGGGAAAGCTGCAACTCGCGGCGGTTATACGCCTCGACCCCGAGAACCACGAGGCTCAGAAACTGCTCTCGCAGGTCGAGGCGACTCTCGCGGCCCAGGCGAAGAAGGCACGATGCGCCGAGGCCGAGCGGGAGGTGGAGGCGCGCCTGACGGCCGGCCGTCTTGCCGAAGCGCGCCAGCGACTCGACGTGGCGGTCGCCGAGCTCGGCGAGAGCCCGGTGTTTGAGGCTCTGCGGGCACGGGTCGAGAGCGCAGTGGCGCGCGAGCAACACGCTCGCGTGACCGAGTTGCTCCACGAGGCCAGGGCCGCGGTGGAGGAGTCCCGTTTCGACGAGGGGATCGCATCCCTGCAGGAGGCTCTGCGCATCAGGCCCGACGACCTCATGGTGCGCCAGGTTCTCGCCAAAACGCAGGCTGCTCGCGAGAAGCACGAGGAGGAGCAGCGAGCGGCCCGAGCCCTCGCCGCAGCTCTCGCCACCGTGGACGAGTTGCTGGCGAAGCAGGCGTTCAAGCAGGCGCTCGTGCGGCTCGACGCCGCGGTGAAGCAACTCGGCGACCGGGAGGAGCTGCGCGCGGCGCGGGCCCGCGTCGAGGATGCGCGCGAGGAGCACCGCCGCCGCGAGGTGGTGGCGGACCTGGTCGAGCGCGCAAGCGTCCTGGCCGAAGCGAAGGACTTCAGCGGTGCACTGGAGATGGTGCAGCAGGCTCGCGCCATCGGGTCCGCCGATCCGGAACAGGGGCGGCAGATCGAAGAGACCGAGGGCACCGTCAAGCGCCTCGAGGAGGAGGAGCGCCGCAGGATGGTCGCGGAGGTCATGGAGCGCGCCCTGGCCCTGTCCGCCGAGAGGGACTTCACCGCGGCCCTGGAGCTGGTGCAACAGGCGCGCGCCGTGGGCGTAGCCGATTTGAACCTGCTGCGGATCGTCTCCGAGACCGAGAGCGCGATCAAGCGCCAGGAGGGCGAGCAGCGGCGCGCCACAATCGCCGAGTTGGTGCGTCGGGCGAATGCTCTCGCTACCAGGAAGGATTTTGCCGGGGCGCTCGGGCTGCTGCGCGAGGCCCGCTCACTCGACGCCGAGGACCACGAGATCGGGCGCCTGATCGCCGAAACCGAGGCCGCAATCGAGCGCCAGGAGGAGGAGAGACGGCGCCTTCAGAAGCTCACGGCGGCCGCCGCGCAGGTCGAGGGCTTCCTGGAGGCGGGTGACCTTCACGACGCGGAGAGGGCCCTGGCGGTGGCGGAGAAGCTCTTCCCCGGGGATCCAACCTTCGCGACCCTACGGCTGCGCACCGAGGAGTTGGCCGAAGAACGGCGCGAGCACACGCTCTCAGAGCTACGAGGCAACGCCGAGGCGATGGTCGGCGCGGGGAAGCACGAGCAGGCGATCACACTCCTCCAAGAGGCCGCTGCGGCCGATCCGGATAACCGGAAGCTGATCCGCCTCCTGGAGGAGACCCGCCGGCGGGCGGCCGAGATGGCTATCGAGGCGAGCCTGGCGCGGGGTGATCTCGCCGAGGCCGAGCGCGCCCTCGCCCTGGCGGAGCGGCTGTTCGGGCTGCACAAGAGCCTGCGCGCCCTTCGCCAGCGCCTGGAGGAGCTGCAGGCGGCAGACTCCTAGGCGCTCGACGGCTTCTCAGCGACCCACGGTCAACGCGAGCAGGAACTGGCCCAGGTAGTAGGCGGGCAACCCCCAGGTGCGGCTGCCGAAAGTCTTCGTGACGAGGCGGTCCCGCGCCACAGCGAGGTCCGACAGGTAGAACAGCACCGCACCCGAAGCCACGATCCAAGGGCCCTGCCCCGCCGCGGTGACGGCAATGGCGCCCCAGACCATGACCGTGATGACCGCGATGTAGGCGAGTACCGGGAGGCGCAGCCGCCCCAGGTGCGGTGAGAGCCACGCTGCGACCAGGGTGCTGACCACCAGCGGCGGCAGCGCCCAGACGGCCGGCCACGACCGGGGCAGCAGCAGCACGGAGAACGCGACGACGTATGCGACGTGCGCGAGGAGGAAGCTCGTGAGACCGGGAAGGAAGCCGCGACGGAGCATCAGCAGCAGGTCGCCCGCAAGGCAGAGCAGAAGCGCCAGCAGCACCCAGGCGCTGTACGGGTGCCCGGGAACGAAGCGGCTCACGCCCAGGAAAAGGAAGGCGAGCGAGGCGACCGGCTTGGTGACGAGAACGAGGTCCCGCCGGCCTTTCCTCTCCGCCGCCACGAGCACCGCCACCGCCGCCGCCATGATTGCGCCAAGAGCGATCTCCGTCACCGCCGCACCTCCCTCAAGCCCTGGCCAGGCAAACGCCGCCGGGTTGGCCGGCAGTGAGGAGCGTGTTGTCGCTGACGACCGGTCGGCCGCGCACCAGCACGTGCCGGATGTCGAGCGTGGTGGTCCTGCCGGGGTACGTCTCGTGGCAGTCGGCGAGGCTGGACACCACCGGGCGCTCGGGGCCGGCCGGGTCGAGCACCACGAGGTCCGCGTCGGAGCCGACCGCGATCGTCCCCTTGCGCGGGAAGAGCCCCAGCAGCCTCGCCGGGTTGGCGGCAAGCCTCGTCGCCAGCTCGGAAAGTGGTAGCCCGTGCCTCTTCACGAGCAGCTCGTGCACGAGCGTGACGAGGGCCCCGAGGCCGGGCAGGCCTTTGGGGACGTTGCGGAAGTCGTCGCGGTGTCTGTCCTTGTCCGCTTTCGTGAAAGCGCAGTGATCGGTAGCGTACAGGTCGAACGCGCCCGCTGCCGCGGCGGCCTCGACCTGAGCCCGTGTCGCGGCGGGGCGCAACGCCGGGGTGCAGAGGAAGCGGTGGCCGCTCTCGCCTGCGAGGGCCGAGTCGTCCAGCAGAAGGTAGTGCGGCGCGGTCTCGCAGGAGATCGGACAGCGCCGGCGGGCCCCGCCGATCGCGGCGGCACCCTCCGCGGTGGAGACGTGCACGACGTGGACCCGACAGCCGGTCTTCTCCGCGAGCTCGAGGATATTTCGGATCGCGACGACCTCCGCCCGCTCGGGTCGGAGCAAGGCGTGGCCTCGAGCGTCAGCCGGATTGATCCGAGAGGCAGCAACGCCTGCGAGCGTCTGATCATCCTCGCAGTGCACCAAAAGACGTGCGTCCGTCTTCGCGAGCCGCCCCATGATCTGTTCCAACTTCGCGTAGTCGGTGAAGAGGCCGGCCTCTCGGTAGGTGGTGTAGAGCTTGAGGGTCGAGAATCCACGCCCGATCAGCTCCTCGATCTCGCGCCAGTCCCAGGGCCAGCCGGTGGGTGTGAGGTGGAAGGTGTAGTCGCAGTGGCTGCGGCCCTTTGCCCTGCCAACGCAGCGCGCCACGGCTTCGCTCAGAGCCTCGTCGCTCCCCTGGGTGACGAAGCCGGCCAGCGTCGTGACCCCGGCGCGGACGGCGATCTCGGAGGCGCTCGGGAAGCCGTCGGCAAGCTCGCAGTCGCCGATGCGGTCGTCAATGTGCACGTGGACGTCGATCATGCCGGGCAGGATGAAGAGGCCTGTCGCGTCGAGCACTGCCTCGTCGAGCTCCGGTGTGAGCCGTCCAAGAGCGGTGACTCTCTCGCCCCCAACCCGCACATCGAGGCGCGCCCGCCCCTCCTCGGTGACGACCGTTCCGCCCGCGATCAGCATGGAGGCTCCTGGTGATGGCGAGCCCCCGGGAAGCGTGGGGCACGCGCTCCGCGCGTGCAGCCGGCGCGGAGCGCCGGCCCCACATCACGCGTGCTACTCACTAGAACCGTTCCCACAAGGCCCTCGCCCGCTCGCGGGCGTTCGCCGCGATCTCCGCCTCGTCGAGGTCGAGCTCGAGCCGCTTGCCGGCCATCAGGACCTTCCCACCGACGATCGTCGTGTCAACCGAGGCCTGGGAGAGCCCGAACGCCAGATGACCGAGGAACGTGCCCTCGTCGAGCGGTGTCGGGGGTTCGTAGTCGATGAGCACCAGGTCGGCCGCGCACCCCTCGCGTAGCTCGCCCAGGCGCACCGGGAACTGCCGGTTGGCGATCCTCGCGTTGCCGGCCAGGAGCGTGGAGAGCATCTCGGCGAACCCCACGGAAGGGTTCTTCTCCGAGAGGTGTCGCACGAACAGCGCCGCGCGCACCTCCTCCAGCATGTTGACGGTCATGGCGTCGGTGCCGAGGCCCACGAGCACTCCTTTGCGCAGCATCCCCAGCACATCCGCGACGCCCACAGCGTTGTTCATGTTGGACTGCGGGTTGTGCGCCACTGCGGTGCCGGTCTCCGCCAGAAGCTCCATCTCGCGGCCGCTCACGTGCACGCAGTGGGCGGCGATGCTCTGCGGTCCGAGGATCCCGAGGTTTCCCAGGCGTTCCACGACCCGCAGCCCGAACTCCCGCTGGCAGTGCTCCTGGTCCGAGGCGGCCTCCGCGACGTGCACGTGGAAGCCCGCGCCGAGCTCGTGGCCGGTCGCGGCGGCCCGCTCGAGGGTGGCGTCGGAGAGCGTGAAGCTGGCGTGCAACCCGAACATCGCGGTGAGGTGATCATCACCTGCGGTCTGGCAGCGCCGGATGAACGCGATGTTCTCCTCGAGCCCCGCTTCCGCGACCTCGGGCCCGTCGCGGTCGGAGAGCTCGTAGCAGAGCGAGGCGCGCACCCCGACTTGCCGAACCGCGCGGGCGATCGCGTCGAGCGATCCCGATACCGCCGAGGGGCTGGCGTGGTGGTCGAGGAGCGTGGTGGTGCCATGCTTCACTGCCTCGATGAGCATGACCAGCGCCGAGACGTAGCAGTCCTCGAGGTCGAGCTTGCGGTCCAGGCGCCACCAGAGGTTCTCCAGCACCTCTCTGAAGTCGGCCGAGGGTCTGGCCTTGCCGAGGCCGCGGACCAGCGTGGAGTAAAGGTGCATGTGGGCGTTGATGAACCCGGGCATCACGACCTTGCCACCTGCGTCGATCACCCGGTCGTGCGGCCCGACGAGCCGACCGTGCGGAGCGATCGCCGTAATCAGGCCGCCCCCGCAGGCCACGTCGTGGCCGTGCCAGACCCGGCTTCCCTCGCCCAGCGTCACCACGGTGCCGTTGGAGATCAGCAGCGAACCCACGCCCACCCCCTCGTGGCTCACGCCTCGCGCAACGCGGCGGCTTCCTCCGGGGTGCGCTCGCGCATCGAGAGCGCGCCTGTGAAGCACATCAGGGTGCAGAACGAGCAGCCGACACAGCGTGCCGGATCGGTCACCGGTACCTTCTCGGCGTCGAGCGTGATCGCCAGGTAGGGGCAGCGGGTGCAGTTGCCGCAATGGACGCAGTACTCGGCGTTCACGGTCGAGATCTGCTTGAGCGCCGGAAGCTCGCCGAAGGGGGTGACCGGTTGCGGCAGCGCGCGGCCGATCAACTCCTCCACTGAGCGCATGCCGACGTCCGCGAGCAGGTGCGAGAGTCCGGAATGCAGTTCCTCAACGATCCCGACGCCGTACTTCATCACGATCGAGCAGAACTGCACGGTGCGGGCTCCGAGCGCCAGGAAGTTGGCCGCCGCCCGGTAGTCCATCGGCCCGCCGTTGCCCGAGACCACGACCTCGAGGCGCGAGACGTTGGCGAGCGTGAGGTTGGAGATCGGGGTGACGCCGGCGCCGCTCATCCCGACCACGATCCCCTCCTCCCAGCGCTCCTTGGATCCCGGTCGGAACGCCAAGGTGGGGAACGTGTTGGCGAGGGTGACACCTGCGGCCGCGCCGGGGTGGCGGGCGAAGACCCCCTTGATGGCGGTGATGATCGGGACGATCGAGGTGACCGCCGCCGTGAGCTTGAACAGTTTGGGGACGTGCGGGTCTCCTCCCTCCATCACCCAGCCGACGATCTTCGCGGTCAGCTCCGCGTCTTGCGAGACGATGTCCCCCTTCGTGCCGTCCCCGCCCTGGGGGCAGGAGAGGCTGTACTCGATGCCACGGGCGCCCGCTCCCTCGAGCTTGCGCGTGTTGGATTGCCAGACCCTGCGGTCGGCCTCGTCGTTGCCGGTGACCGGGCCGCCCGTCGAAGCGAGGGTGAGGCGGTCGGGGAACTCCCGGCGCAGCTGCTCGACCTCGCGGCAGACCCGGTCCAGCGGATGTCCTGAGACGTTGTCGCAATTTGCGAACGTTGTCCGGTCGAAGGCGACCATGTACCGCGAGGGGATGTGGACCGGCACGCCGTCGAACGCCGTCTTCATCACCCCGCCCGCCCACCCCGCCTCGTAGGCCAACCGCATCTGCTCGTAGCCGTCGGTGGGAGGTGCAGCGGAGAGGAGGAACGGTGAGAGGATGGGCCGGCCGAAGAACTCCGCATCCAGCGGCACCGGCAGCGTCCCGTGGCCCGGCAGCAGGGCCCGGCACTTCACGGTGCGCTCGATCACTGGCGCTGGAGCGCCGGCGAGGTAGGCGTCAACAGCGAGGGCGGCGTTCTTGCCGGCCGCCACCGCTTCCACCACGGTGGTGGGCCCGTTCTCGACGTCACCCGCGAAGAACACGCCACGGACCGCGACCGGCGCCAAGCCCTTGCGGGCGCCGATCGCCACGATGACGAAATCGATCTCCGGGCGGAGTTGCATCGTGCCCGGCACGTCGGCCACCCGCGAGGGGTGGAAAGCCACACCGGGCGGCAGCACCACCTTGACCGTCTCGAGGCCCCGCACCGCGTCCTTGTCGTGCACGATGGCCGTGACGCGGACCCGCCCGCTCACGGCCACCCCGGCGCGCACGAGCCCTGCAAGCTCCCTGGCCGTCAGCGGCATCTCGGGGAGCGTTTCGAGGGCGAACATCTCGACGCTGGCCGCGCCGGCTGCGGCCGCCGTCTCGGCGCAGTCGGCGGCCACCGCGCCGCCGCCGATCACCGCCACCCGCCTCCCATGCACGGCATCGCCAGCCGGGACCGGGAGGAACTCGGCCCAGCGCACGGCCAACTCCTCACCCGGGACCCCCAGCTCGACCGGCCGGTCGAGCCCGGTAGTTACCACCACCGCGTTGTAGCCGGACGCCAGCAGCGTGGCCGGGTCGTCCACCCGCTGCGCCTTCAGCGTTACCGCGCCCAAGGAGACCACAAAAGCGAGGTCGGCGGTGAGCACGTCCTTGCCGAGGCGGAAGTCGGGGATGAGAGCGGCCATGCCGCCGGCACGCCCCGCCTCCAGGATTTCAACGCGGTGCCCCCTCTGCGCCAGCAGCGCCGCCGCCCCGCACCCCGCGGGCCCCGCGCCCACGACGGCCACGCGCTTGCCGTTCGCCTCGGGCTTGTCGAGCACCGGCATCACGCCCAGCTCCCGCGCCTTCGCGATGATCGTGGCTTGCACGGCTGGGATGTTGATCGGCACATCGAAGGTGGCCCGAGCGCAGGCGCGCATGCAGTGCGTGTCGGGGCACACCACCCCGCACACGCCACCCAGGGGGTTGGCCGCCATGATGAGCGCGGCTGCTCGCCGGAAGTCCGAGGGCGCCCCGACCTTCGCGGCCATGATGAAATCGGCGGGGGAGCAGTCCGCCGGGCACGCCTCCCGGCACGGCTTCTCGGCGCAGTACTCGCACCTGGCGATCTCGGAAACGAGCTGGGCGTCGGTGAGGAAGAAGGGACTCGCCGCTCTCATGCCGCCCCCCGAACGCGAGAGTAGCACAGTGCCACCGGCATTGTTGCGATGGTGCGACGGACACCCCACCTGAGAAGCCGCAAGCGGGGCGCTGTCAAAACCGATACAATGCCCCCCGGAGCGGCGACGTGAGCGACGATACGAGGGAGAAGGGTCGGGTTCACGCGGTAGAGCGATGCCGGCAGCGAGGCATCGTGATCCCCACCTTTGCCGAGCTGCGAGACCCTTCGCGGGTGGACCCCGCGATCCGGGGGGCGTTGCCCGCGGTGGACATGCAGGCCGTGGACCCACGCAACCTCTTCCGCATCACGTGGCACAACGATCCGACAACCGGTGGCTTCGGGCGCGTGAACGCTCTCGAGATCCCGCCGGAGCTCTCGGGGGTGCCGGCGCGGATCGTTGGCCTGGTCGGCAAGCACTTCCCGACCGGGGCGCACAAGGTGGGGGCGGCGTTCGGCTGCCTGGTGCCGCGCCTGGTGAGCGGTGAGTTCGACCCCACGACCCAGAGGGCCGTCTGGCCGTCGACCGGCAACTACTGCAGGGGCGGGGCGTTCGACTCGGCTCTCCTCGGCTGCAAAGCGGTGGCGATCCTCCCCGAGGGGATGAGCCGGGAGCGCTTCGATTGGCTGGCGTCCGTGGGCGCCGAGATCATCGCCACTCCCGGGAGCGAGTCCAACGTCAAGGAGATCTTCGACGCCTGCTGGGAGATCCGGAAGACCCAGCCCGATGCGGTGATCTTCAACCAGTTCGACGAGTTCGGGAACTACCTCTGGCACTGGGCGGTGACGGGACCCGCCGCCGAGGAGGTCTTGCGCGCCCTCGCCGGTAGCCGCGGGCGTCTGGCCGCGTGGGTGGGCGCCACCGGCTCCGCGGGAACGCTGGCCGCGGGCGACTACCTGAAGGACGCTTTCCCCGGCTGCACGGTCACGGCTGCCGAGGCGCTCCAGTGCCCCACGCTGCTCTCGGCCGGCTTCGGCGCCCATCGCATCGAAGGGATCGGCGACAAGCACGTTCCCTGGATCCACAACGTCCGCACCACCGACCTCGTGACCGCCATAGACGACGAGGCGACGGTGCGCCTGCTTCGCCTGTTCAACGAGCCCGCCGGGCATGCGCTGCTGACGCGGCGCGGCGTGGCCGAGAGCACCGTCGCCCAGCTTCCGCTGCTCGGGATCTCGTCGATCTGCAACCTGCTCGCGAGCATCAAGACGGCCCGCCACTACGAGCTCAGCGGCGACGATGTGGTGCTCACATGCTTCACCGATTCCGTCGAGCTGTACCGCACACGCCTGGCTGAGCTGACCGCCGAGCGCGGCCGCTACGACGAGCGCCAGGCGGAGATCGACCTCGAGAGGCGGCTCCTCGGCACGACCACGGACCACCTGAGGGAGCTCACCTACCCCGAGCGCAAGGCGGTCCACAACCTGAAGTACTTCACCTGGGTGGAGCAGCAGGGCAAGACCGTCGAGGAGCTCGACGCGCTGTGGAGCCCGCGGTTCTGGCGCGACCTGCAAGCGCGCCTGCCCGAGTGGGACGCGGCGATCACCGCCTTCAATCGAGATACCGGCGTGCTCGACAAGATCCAACGCGGTGCTGCCGGGTGACGGTCAAAAGAGGCACGAAAGGAGCTTGACACGATGAAGACCAACACGTTCAAGGGCAGGGACTTCCTGGCAGAGACGGACTGGAGCCGCGAGGACATCGAAACCATCCTCGACGTCGCCAAGGAGCTCAAGACCAAGCGCGCGATCGGCCAGGCGCACAACGACCTTCTGCCGGGCAAAACCCTGTTCATGATCTTCTACAACCAGAGCCTGCGCACCCGAAACAGCTTCGAGGCCGGCATGACCCAACTCGGCGGGCACGCCCACTACCTCGACCCCAGCAAGATCTACACCCCGGCAATGGAAGGGCAGGAGAAGGCCTACTCAACGGAGCGTGTCTCCGACGTGGCCCGCACGCTGTCACGCATGGGCGACGCCATAGCGATCCGTTGCTACGGCGACCCGGTGAACTGGGAGTACGGCGGGGCGCACAGGATGCTGCGCGAGTTTGCCCGCTGGGCGGAGATCCCGGTGCTCAACATGGAGGACGACATCTACCACCCGTTCCAGGGGCTGGCGGACGTCTTCACGGTGAAGGAGAAGTTCGGCGGCTTCAAGGGCGTCAAGTTCCTGATGAGCTGGGCGTACAGCCCAAGCATCGAGAAGCCGCGCGCGGTGCCGCAGAGCGCGATCCTGTACGCCACCATGATGGGCATGGACGTGACCCTGGCCCACCCGAAGGGGATGGAGCTCGCCCCCGACATCCTGAAGCAGTGCCAGACCTACGCCAAGCAGGCCGGCAGCTCGTTCAAGGTCTCCAACAACTTCGAGGACGCGCTGAAGGGCCAGCACGTCGTGTACCCCAAGGCCTGGTGCGCGACTCCTCTCTTCCAGCCGCCGATCGGCAAGGCCGACGAGAAGAAGACCCAGGCGATCTTCGACGCCAACAAGGGTTGGATCTGTGACGAGGGGCACCTCAAGCGTGCCGCCAAGAACGCCGTGTACCTGCACTGCCTGCCGTGCGACCGAGGCTTCGAGGTCAGCAACGAGGTCATCGACGGCCCGCAGTCGGCGGTTTTCGACCAGGCCGAGAACCGCCTGCACGTGCAGAAGGCGGTCATGAGCCTGGTGATGCACTAGCCGTACGAACGCACGAGAGAGAGATTCCCATGGACCTGTACGGGCGTGATTTCATCGTCACCCAGGAGTGGAGCCTCGAGGAGCTGAAGACCGCGCTTGACCTGGCCGCCGAAATGAAGCGTGAGCGGTTCCACCCTCGCTTCACCAAGATCCTGGAGCACAAAACGTTCTTCATGTTCTTCTACAACCCCTCGGTGCGAACCCGGCAGAGCTTCGAGTGCGCCGCCACCGAACTGGGCGGCCACGCCCAGTTCCTGCAGCCCGAAGGGATGCGGCTGAAGACGGCCAAGACCGCCGGCGAGACGATCGAGGACGCCGCCAAGGTGATGTCGCGCTACGCCGCCGGTATCGGGATCCGCATCCTCGAGGACAAGGTGCCGTCCTACGGTGCCGGCAACGAGCTGCTGCGCGAGTACGCGAAGTGGGCCAGCGTTCCGATCGTCAACATGGCCGATGACAAGTACCACCCCTGCCAGGGGATGGCCGACATCATGGGGTGGGCCGAGTGGCTCGGCGGGGGCCCCGGCCGTCCCACCTACGAGAGCTTGCGCGGGAAGAACTTCCTGCTCACCTGGGCGTCGGGCGCGCTGGCCCGCTCCTGGTGCTCGGTCCAGGAGGCCCTTCTAATCGCGTCTCGCTTCGGCATGAACGTCACCGTCGCCCGGCCGGAGGGGTACGACCTCGACCCGCAGGTGTACGCCTGGACCCAAGCCAACTGCGAGGCCAACGGCGCCGCCTTCCGCACCATCTCGGACCCGGACGAGGGCTATGAAGGGTCGCACGTCGTCTACAGCCGCAACTGGGTGACCCCGCAGGCTTACCAGGATGGTGAGTTTCAGAAGGCGGCCGAGCAGCGAAAGTCGGCCTCTCACAGCGGCTGGACCACCAACGCGGCGCGCATGGCGCGCACCGACAACGGCATCTTCACGCACCCCATGCCCGTGGATCGCGGCCTGGAAGTCACCGACGAGGTCGCCTCCGGCCCGCGCTCCGCAATCTACGACGTCGCCGAGAACCGCCTGCACGTGCAGAAGGCGGTCATGGCGCTGACGATGGGCAAGATCTAGAGGCAATCGACCATGAAAGAAAACGTTCCGAGGAGAAAAGTAGCCGTCGTCGCCGTGGGCGGGAACAGCCTGATCACCGACGCCAAGCACCAGTCGGTGCCGGATCAGATCCGGGCGGCGCGCAAGACCTGCGTTCACATCGCCGGCATGATCGAGAAAGGCTGGGACGTGGTGGTTACCCACGGCAACGGGCCCCAGGTCGGCTTCATCCTGCGGCGCAGCGAGCTGTCGCGCCACGAGCTGCACGACGTGCCGCTCGATTCCTGCGGCGCCGACACCCAGGGGGCCATCGGCTACGACATTCAGCAGTCGCTCTACAACGAGTTCCGGCTGCGTGGCATCAGGAAACAGGCAGTGACGGTCGTCACTCAGGTGCTGGTGGACAAGAACGACCCCTCCTTCAAGAACCCTAGCAAGCCGATCGGCAGCTTCATGGACGAGCACACCGCCAGGGACCGCCAGAAGAGCGACCGCTGGGACGTGGTCGAGGACGCCGGCCGCGGATGGCGCCGCGTGGTTGCCTCGCCGTTGCCCAAGGAAATCATCGAACGCGACGCCATCAAGAGCCTCATCGGCGAGGGCTTCACCGTCATCGCCGTGGGGGGCGGCGGGATCCCGGTGGTCGAGAATGAGAAACACGAGCTAGTAGGCGTAGCAGCGGTGATAGACAAGGACCACGCCTCCGCACTCCTCGCCAACAGCATCGACGCCGACCTGCTCGTCATCTCCACCGCGGTCGAGAAGGTCGCCCTGAACTACAACACGCCCGACCAGCGGTGGCTGGACCATCTCACCCTCGCAGAGGCCAGGACGTACCTCGCCGAGAGCCACTTCGCCAAGGGCAGCATGGGACCCAAGATCGAGGCCATCATCTGGTATCTGGAGCGCGGCGGCAGGCAGGCACTGATCACGAATCCCGAGAACATCGAGAAGGCGCTTGAGGGCACGACCGGCACGCGGATCACCCGGGACTGAAGTCATGGGGAACGTTCTCCGTGCTCGACGCAGCCTGCTCTTCCATTCGTTGGCGTCCGTGTGTCCGACGAAACGACGCGCACACGGCGCGGGGGACAACTGATGGCAAGCTTCACTTTCGTCTGCAGCGAGTGTGGCGCGCGCTACGCGGAGGGTGCGGTGCGCTACGTCTGCCCGCTCTGCAGCTCACGACAGGAACCCGGCGGCGTGACCCGGGGCGTGCTGCGAGTCGAGCTGGACGAGGCCCCCGAGCGCTGGCCCGCCGCCCGAGCGCACGACCCTGGCGCCCTGGTTGTGTTCCTGCCCGTCGCATCGCCGGTGTCGCTCCCGCCGTGCCGGGTGGGCGGCACGCCGCTGTTGCCGGTGCCGAGGCTGCGGCGCGAGCTGGGCATGCCCCACCTCTGGCTCAAGGACGAGACCCGCAACCCTTCCGGCTCCACCAAGGACCGCGCCTCCCTCCTGGTGGTGGCGAAGGCGGTCGAGTATGGATTCGACACGGTCGCCACCGCCTCCACGGGCAACGCGGCCAGCGCGCTCGCCGCGGTGGCGGCGGCTGCTGGCGTTCGCTCGGTGGTGTTCGTGCCGGCATTGGCCCCCCCCGCCAAGCTCGCGCAGGCCGCGACCTACGGGGCGTGCGTCGTGCCCGTGGCCGGCTCCTACGACGACGCGTTCGAGCTGTCGATCGCGGCGTGCGACAAGTTCGGCTGGTACAACCGCAACACCGCGTTCAACCCGTTCACCATCGAGGGCAAGAAGACCGTGGCGCTCGAGATCGCGGCGGACCTCAAACCGGAGGCGCCCGACGTGGTGCTCGTACCCACCGGTGACGGAGTCATCATCTCGGGTGTCGCCAAGGGGTTTGCCGACCTAGTGCACGGCGGGCTGCTGCACCGAAGGCCGCGCCTCATCGCGGTGCAGCCTACGGGCTCACCCGCCATCGCCCGCGCGTTGCGCTCGGGGGCGTCGGCGTTCTCGCCCGTGACAGACGCCGCGAGCGTCGCGGACAGCCTCGTGGTGAACGCACCGCGCAACGCGATCATGGCGCTCAAGGAGATACGCGCCTTCGGCGGCGCAGGGGTGCTTGTGAGCGATGACGAGATCCTCGACGCCATGGGTCACCTCGCACGCACCACCGGCGTGTTCGCCGAGCCCGCCGCTGCCGCCGCCCTCGCCGGGCTGCTCGTCGCCCTCGAGGAGGGGCTGGTGGCACGCGACGAGCGCGCCGTCCTGCTGATCACCGGCACCGGGCTCAAGGACGTCCCCGCCGCAATGAGGCGTGCGTCGATCCCGAAGCCGGTGCCTCCCAACCTCGAGGCCGTGGAGCGCCTGCTCAACCAGCCACGTTCCTGAGCCTTTCACGCCGCGGTGGGGCCAGCTTCGCCTCCCGCGAGGCGGGGCTCACTCCTTCTGAGGCCGCAGGCTGGAGGCGTGGAGGTGGACAATGAGCCACGCCCCCGACCGTTTCTGGAGCACCAGGGTGCGGCGGGAGACCACGTCCTCACCCTTGAGATGGAAGGTCACCACGGCGACGCTCCCGAAAAGCTGCACCTTCGTGCCAACGGGGACCATGTTCATGTACGGCGGCCCGGGCTGTTGCCGCCGAACGGCCTCGAAGAACGCGCCGAAGGCGGTTGCGATCTGTTGCCGGTCCTCGAGCCGGAGGGGGAGGCTCGACAGCGGGAAGAACAGCGTGGCGTCCGGGGCGAAGAAGTCTATAAAACTCTTCACATCGGCCGCGTTCAACGACTCGATAAAGCCGTCGACCACCTTCTGCACCGCCGCCTCGTCGGCAGGCCCCGCCTGGGGTGGAGCCGCGTTCATCATCGTGGGCACGATCGTGATCAGCACGGCGAGAGCTACCAGAAACCCCTGAATCTCTGCTACGTTTCGTCGCACGAGCGCGCGCATGCCTTCTCTCCCGTTCGGTGCCCGGCCAGGGTACCTCGGTGGCGCCATTCCGTGGAAGGGAACCCTTGCTCAGGCGGGCTGCACCACGACAGCGGTCCCGTAGCACACCATCTCGGTCACCCCCTGCATCAGCTCCGTTGCGTCGTAGCGGACGCCCACCACCGCATTGGCTCCGAGTTGCTCGGCGTGACCGGCCATCATCTCGAACGCCTCGGCGCGCGTCTTCTCGCACAGCTCGGTGAACAGCGAGATGTTGCCGCCCGCCAGCGTCTGAAGCGCGCCGCCGATCGTGCCGAAGATCGACCGCGACCGGACGGTGATTCCCCGCACCACGCCCAGGTTCCTCGTCACCCGGTAGCCGGGCAGGTCGAAAGTCGTCGTCGTCATCGCGTGGTTCATGAGCCTCCTCCTGTCCACCGCCTTTCTACATCATTCACGGCCTCCGGTCGCCTGGACCGCTTGCACGAAAGCACGCAGTTTTGCGCGGTCAAGCCTCCCGTCCGTGCGCACGCCGGTGCACACGTCCACGCCGAAAGGCCGCACCTGTCGAACGGCGTCCGCCACGTTCTCCGAGGTGAGCCCGCCGGCGAGAAAGACCGGCACGCGAACCCGGTCACGGATCTCGCGGCTCGCAGCCCAGTCGTGCGTCCGACCCGTGCCCCCGAGTTGTTTGGTCGGCAACGCGGTGGTGCCCGAGTCCAGCAGAATGCCGTCAACGTGTGGGGCGACCCGTAAAGCATCGTCCGGCGCCCCCTCGTCCCGCACGTGGACCACCTGGACGATCGAGATCCCGGGCAGCGCGTCCCGGAGCTCCTGGTAGGTCCCGGACTTCAGGCGGTCGCAGATCTGCACCGTGTTGACCCGGCACCTCCTCTGCTGCGCGATGATCGCGCCGGCATCCTGCCGGCTGCGTGAGCAGAAACGAGCCGACCGCCGGGGGGAGGGCCGCGGCGATCTCCGCGATCAAAGGCTCCGGAATCACCCCCGGCCCGCTCGGCATCTCCGACACCAGGCCGACCGCGGAGGCGCCCGAATCGATGGCGGCCCAGGCCTCCTCGACGCTCGCGATGCAGCAGATCTTGATTCTCGGTACCGTCATCGCCCTCGCGGCTCCTTCCCCCTGCCAGAGCTACCAGGCGCGTCAGAGTGTGCTGGTTGGGTTGCGGTCGTCGGTCGGCTCTACTTCGGGGCCCCGAGGTTCGCGGCGGCGATGCGCTCCTGGTACGCCGCCACCTTGTCCCGCACCGCCGCCTCGCTGATCGTGAGGACGCGACCCGACGACATCACCAGCTCGCCGTCGATGATGACCGTGTCCACGTCGCACGCCTTGGTCGAATAGACCAGCAGCGAGTAGGGGTCGTAGTGAGGGATCTGGTGGAAGCTGTCGGTGCGCACCAGGATCAGGTCGGCCCGCTTACCCACCTCCAGCGACCCGATCTCCTTCTGCAGGCCGACGGCCTTTGCGCCCAGCCGCGTTGCCATGGCGAGGGCGGTCCGGGCGTTCAGCACCTTCGGGTCGCCGGTCGTCACCTTGGCGAGCTTGGCCGCGGTGTCCATCTCCTCCCACAGCGACAGGTCGTTGTTGGAGGCCGAGCCGTCGGTGCCGAGGCCGACCGCGACCCCCGCCGCCAGCAGCGCGGGTACCGGGGCCACTCCCGACGCGCCCTTCATGTTGGACTGGGGGCAGTGCGCCACCCCGACCTTACGCTCGGCCAGCAGCGCGATCTCCGCAGGGGTCGGGAAGATCATGTGGGCCGCGACGACCCGCTCGTCGAGGATGCCGAGCGACGCCGCGTACTCCACCGGGCCTTTGCCGTGCTTCTCCCGAACGAACTCGACCTCGTAGCGAGCCTCGGCCAGGTGCATGAGCATCGGCACCTCGTGCTTCACAGCCAGGGCGTGCGCTTCCCGCAGGTGTTCGGGTGACACGGTGTAGGTGGCGTGCGGCGCCACCGCCGGCGTGATCAGGCGATGGCCGTGCCACCGCACCAGGAACCTCTCCATGTACGCCAGTGCATCCGCCCAGGTCTTGTTGTCGGGGGCGGGAAAATCGATAAGCGACTCCCCGACCACCGCCCGCATCCCGCAGCGGGCCGCCTCCTCCGCGATGGCATCTTCGAAGTAGTACATGTCGGCGAAGGTCGTGACTCCGCCCTGCAGCAGCTCCAGGCAGGCCAGGCGCGTTCCCCAGCGCACGAACTCCTCGTCGACGAACCGCGCCTCAGCCGGGAAGATGCGGCCGTACAGGAAGCCCGTGAGGTCCAGGTCGTCGGCCACCCCGCGAAACAGCGTCATCGGCACGTGCGTGTGGGCGTCGATCAGGCCGGGCATGACGATCCTGCCGGAGGCGTCGAGACGCCGCGCCCCGGGGAAACGGCTCGCGAGCTCCGATGCCGGACCCACCGCCTCGATCCGGTTGCCCCGGACGGCGACAGCCCCGCCGGGGATGACCGTTCCCGCCTCGTCCATCGCGACGACCAGACCCCCGTCCACCAGCCACACGTCCTCCGCTGTAGCCGGCGGTGCGAGGGCCCAGGACACCATGCCACATGCCAAAACAGCCAGCAGGACGGAACGGTGTGACATTGTCACCTCCTTGGCGGTCTATAGCGCGACCCATTCTACCTACCATGATGCCTGGGCAAGAAACCGGTGGGCGGGGATCGCTCCCCGCCCACCGAACCTCGATACAGTCTGGAGCTTCAGAACTTCGCGTTGAACTCCACGCCGATGATCCTCGGCTCGTTGGTCATGCCGGTCAGGTTGTCGAAGTCGATTCCGCCCTGGAGGATCTTCTTATCCAGGATGTTCCGCCCGAACAGGGCAACCTCGTACTTGCCGCCGTTCCAGCCGTAGCCCACGCGCAGCCCGAACTCCAGGCTATCGGAGTGGAACTCTTTCGACTCGTAGAGGGGGAAGTGCTTGTCGCTGGAGTAGGCCCAGTCCAGGCTGCCGAAGAACCCCCTGTTGTAAGGGTCGGACTGGAAGTTGAGGACACCCGAGAAGATCCACTCCGGCGCATACGGCAGGGTGTTGCCGTCGATATTCACCAGACCCGCGTCGTTGATCGGATCGGTGGTCGTGCACCCGCCGCCACATTGCGCGACCGTGAGTTTCGGGTCGTTGATCTTGGTCGGGTTCCAGGAGAGGCCGACGCTCGCGAACACGTAGGGCGAGGGAACCCACTCGATGTCGGCCTCGAAGCCGTGGCCGTCGGTCTTGTCAACGTTGAGCAGGGTGGCGACGTTGTACTGGCCGCCGACCGCGGTGAGCTGCTGGCCGTCCATCTGGAAGATGTAGGCTGCAAGGTTCAGGCGCAGCCGCTGGTCGGCCAAGATCGACTTCACCCCGACCTCGAACGATTTGATCGTCTCCGCGTCGGCCACCGAGACCCCGTTGGTGGCCGGGTTCTGGCCGTCCTCGAAGTCGGGCGCGAACATGATGCGGCCCTGGATGCTGGGCCCACGGTAACCCGTGGCGAGCCGGCCGTACCAGTTCACATTGGGGTTGGCCCGGTAGGTGGCGCTCAGGTCCCAGCTGACGTTGTTGTCCGAGGTGTGCCTCGTGATCGGGTGGGTCAGCGGCGGCTGGAAGAGCGGCTGCGGCCGGTCGGCCTCGAAGTCCTTCTTGTCGTTCGTGTACCTCAGGCCCGCCTTGAGGCTCCAGTCCTCCGCGATCTTGTAGTCGACCGACGCGAAGAGCGCATAGCTGTCGGTCTTCTGATTCTGGGTCGCGTACCCGTTCTGGGGGTTGCCGGGCGAGAGGCTGTCGTAGCTGAACGAGTCGATGTCGACCTTCTCGTTGAAGTAGTACGCACCGACCAGCCAGTTGAACACCTCCGCGCCGTTGCTCGCAATCCGCAGCTCCTCGGTGACCTGCTTGAGCGAGGGGATCCCGTCGGCACTCTCCGACGGGAACGGGATGAGCCCGGGTCCGGACGGTGGCGCATAGACTGCGCCGTAGCCGCCGTCGATGTCGCCGCGGCTGTACATGTCGTTCAGGCTCTCGTAGCCCGTGATCGAGGTGAGAGTGGAGCCACCGAGGTTGTAATCAAACCGCAGCAAGCCGCCCAGGGAGTGGATCTTCTGCTCGTTCAGACCGTCGTGGTAGACGACGTCCTGCTTGAACCCATCGACGAGATCGTTGCTCCCCTTCTTGATGATGTTGGCACGGAAGATCCGCGCGGTGCCGTCGACGTTCCAGCCGTGGACGTTGAACAGGCCGCTGAACTTGTCGCTCGGTTCCCACAGGAACTGCAGGCGGTAGGCGTTGGTGCTGTAGCCCCCGAGGGCGGGGTTCTTGCCGGTGTACGTCGGCGCCTTGTTGTCGACCCAGTCGTCCTGCCCCTGGTACAGTGCCGAGAAGCGCGCCGACAACGTCTTGCCCAGGGCGCCGCCGACCCCGCCGTTGATGTCGATGTTGTTGTAGGTTCCGTAGGAGACCTTGAAGTTCGCATCGAAGTCCTTGCTCGGGCGCTTGGTGTCGAACTTGATGACGCCGGCGGGCGTATTGCGCCCGAACAGCGTCCCCTGCGGGCCGCGGAGAACCTCGATGCGGTCGAGGTCGAACAGCGGCATGCCCTTGACGATGGGGTTCTCCATGACGACCTCGTCGACCACCATCGAGACCGGCTGCGAGGCGTTCAGGTCGAAGTCGGTGTTACCCAGGCCGCGGATATAGAAGCGCGGGAAAGCGCGGCCGAACGACGACTCGAGGGTCAGGCTCGGCACGCGGCCCGAGATGGCCCGGATGTCCGGACCGGCCGTCATGATGATGCTGAGATCCGAGCCGGACAGCGTCGAGACCGCGAGCGGGATCTTCTGGATGTCCTCAGGGCGCTTTTGCGCCGTGACGGTGACTTCCTCGACGACCTTCCCGACCGGCTCTTCCTTCTTCGGTTGGACCTGCTCTTCCTTCTGCTGGGCTTGCTGCCCCTCCTTCACCGCCTCCTTTCCCGTCTGCCCGCCCTCCTGGGCGAAGCAGAGTCCCCCGATGGCCACCCCATAGACTGCGAGAAAGACGATGCCAAAGATCCGCCACGCCGATCCGTTTCCCATGACGGTCCCCTCCTCCATTTGCACAAGGTCCGAGTCAGTTGGCTGCCGGCTGCAGATTCTAGCAGAACGGGTGGCGCAAGTCTCAGGATCCACGCCGGGGAAGACGCTGCGGGCCGCCCCCCGAACGGCCAGGGACACAGGTGACAGTTTTGGCCGGGGACATTGGTAACGCATTTTGGGTCGTCGTGGGGTCTGTGGGCGCTGCGGGCAGGTGGGGTGGCTGGGGGGAGCCCGCGTAGGTCCCGGACTGCAGGCAGTCGCAGAGCTGCACGGTGTTGACCCGGCATCTCCTCTGCTGCGCGATGATCGCGCCGGCATCCTGCCGGCTGGTGAGCAGAAACGACCCCACGGCCGGGGGGAGTGCCGCGGCAATCTCTCCGATCAACGCCTCCGGAATCACCCCCGGCCCGCTCGGCATCTCCGACACCAGGCCGACCGCGGAGGCACCGGAATCAATGGCGGTCCAGGCCTCCTCGACGCTCGCGATGCAGCAGATTTTGATCCTCGTGACCGGCATGGCCTTCTCGGTCGTTTCACTGCCTGTCCGCCCACCTGCCAAATCCGGCCCGGCACCCATGGAGCAACTGGAACCCGAGCCAACTATGAGACATGCGACGCCGGATAGGGGCCGTTGAAACATACGTTGTCGCAACAATTGAAGTGGTCTTGACAACCTCCCTGAAGCGGGTAGGCTGACGCCACAGTGGCCAAAGTCGTAGGTTCGATCTTTCTTTGAAACGCTCGAGGGATGAAAGGAGGAAGTCTATGCAGCGTCTCTGGCGAGTCGGTCTGGTGCTCCTGTGTTTCAGCGTGTGCCTCGTGCCCGGCGCCCTTGCCCAGTCGCAGGCGACGACCGGGGCCATCGAGGGGACCGTCGTCGACGAAACGGGTGGCGTGCTTCCCGGCGCGACGGTCTCGATCAAGAACACCGACACCAACTTCGAGAAGGTGCTGACCTCGGGCTCGGATGGTCGGTTCCGGGGCGTTCTGCTCCCCCTCGGGCCGTACCGGGTCACGGTCACCCTCTCGGGCTTCACCAAGCTGGTGCGGGAAGGCCTCACCCTGGCCGTCGGCCAGTCGGTCAACCTCAGGCTGGTACTGCAGGTGTCGGCGGTCAGCCAGGAGGTTCTGGTCACGGCGGCAAACCCGGTGATCGAGACGACACGCGCTGAAGGCTCGACCCAGATCAGCGAGAGAGAGGTCGCCAGCCTTCCCAACAACGGCCGCAACTTCCTCGACTTCGCGAAGCTGACGCCGAGCGTGTCGGTCGTCCAGGGTCCCGACGGCGACGAGATGACCGTCAACGGTCAGAAGGGGATCGCCAACAACATCTCGGTGGACGGTGCCGACTTCAACAACCCGTTCTTCGGCGAGCAGCGCGGCGGCCAGCGGCCAGCGTTCACGTTCAACCTCGACGCGGTCAAGGAGGTGGTGGTGGTGACCGACGGCGCCAACGCCGAGTTCGGCCGCTCCTCCTCCGGCTTCGTGAACGTCGTCACCAAGTCGGGCACCAACGAGGTTCACGGCAGCTTCCACACCCACTACAAGTACCAGGGCCTCGCCACGGCGCCGATCAACAAAGACGGGTCGACCGGCAAGAAGTACGACTTCAACCAGCTCCAGTACGGGGCCACCCTGGGCGGTCCGGTCATGAAGGACAAGCTCTTCTACTTCATCTCCGGCGACATCCAGAGCGCCACCTCGACCAAGCAGACGGACCCCAACAGGATCGAGCAGCGCGTGGTCGACTACTTCGCCAGCGTCGGCAGCCCCAACGAGAACGGGTCGATCAAGCGCGGCAACGACGCCCAGGTCGGCCTCGCCAAGCTCGACTGGCTCGTCACGCCGGACCACCTGGCAACGCTGCGGGCGACGTACACCAACTCGAAGCAGGAGAACGGCACGTTCGACGTCGACTCCTGGGGGCGCAGCGCCAACTCGATCGAGAACGATGACTCCAGGGCGGTCACCGGGACCCTCATCTCGACGTTCTCGAACACGCTCCTCAACGAGTTCCGCTTCCAGTTCGCCAAGGAAAACCGGCCGCGGCCCTACAACGGCCCGCTGATCGCCGGGCAGACGCGGCCGCTGCCCGACACAGCGTTCGACTTCGTCCGGAGCTACCGCTTCGGTGAGCCGTTCTTTATCCCGGTGGACTACTACGACACGAGGGTGCAGTTCAACGAGAACTTCACGATCATCAAGGGCGCCCACGAGGTCAAGCTGGGGTTCGAGTACAACCACGTCAACTCGTCGCAGATCTTCCGCGGGTTCCAGAACGGCCGCTACATCTTCGACTCCACCGACGGGTTCCTGAACTACGTGCACAACCCCAACTACGTGGAGTGCTCCAACGGCACGTCGTCGGCGACCGGAACCTGCCCCGCAGGCACGAGCATCACCGGTCCGCTCCTGCTCTTTCTGCAGCAGGCGGGCGTCGGGAACATAACGGCCGAGGAGGCGGGGACCCAGTCGATCCACCAGTTCGAGCCGGCCGCCTTCATCCAGGACAAGTGGACGCCGGCGCCGAACCTCACTATCCAGTTCGGCCTGCGGTATGAGCAGGAGATCGAGCCCGACCCGATCACCCCGCCCGACAAGGTGTTCTTCGCCCCGTTCATCGGCAAGACCGTCAACGGACAGGCGTTCCCCTCCAACGGCAAGATCCCGTCCGACCGGAAAATGTGGCAGCCGCGCCTCGGTATCACCTGGGACCCCGCCAACGACGGCAAGATGGTGATCAGGGCCAGCGGCGGCGTCTACTACGCGCGTATGCCCGGCCTCTACCTGGCGTCGGCGCGTTCGACCAACGGCAGTCGTGGCCAGACCATTTTCCGGGCCAGCTTCCTGAACTTCCTCGGTCTCCCGACCTACCCCAACCTGCTCCCGCAGTCGGCCGTTGGTACCCCCGACCACCCCGACGTCTACGTCTTCGACAAGAACTTCAAGAACCCCAGAACAACCTCGTTCGCGATCGGCGTTGACCGCGAGATCACGCCCGATTTCGCTGTCTCGCTCAAGGGTAACTACGCCGACACCACACAGTTGACCCGCTACATCAACACCAACGACCCGCTGCTGGGCGGCAACTGGAGCACCGGCCTCCCCGACGCCTCGGGCGGGAAAACGAACGGCATCGCCACGCTCTGGACGGCGCAGTCCACCGCCAAGAGCAAGTACTGGGGCGTGACCATCGGCCTCATGAAGAAGTGGAGCGACAACTACCAGTTCCAGGTGTTCTACACCTACTCGCAGGACAAGTCCGACGACGATAACGAGCGCGACCCGTTCACCCTGCGCTACGCGAAGGTCACGGACCTCAAAGCCGAGTACGGTTACTCCGACCGGGACCAGCGCGACCGCTTCAACGGAATCTTCCTCTGGAAGGCGCCCGGGGACATCAACGTCAACGTCCGTTACTCGTACCGCTCGCCGCAGCCTCGGTCGCTGAAATGCGACGGGACGCCGTCCCAGAGCCCGTTCGTCGGCGGGCCGTCCGACCGTTTTTGCTCCGACGGCAGCGTCATGCAGCGCAACACCGGGCGCAAGGACAACAAGTTCTCCTCGCTTGACTTCAGCGTCACGCGGCCGTTCCAGGCCGGCCCCATCACGATCGAGCCGATCATCGAGGTGTTCAACCTGTTCAACAGCAAGAACCTCCGCATCCCGGAGACGACCAACCTGATCTTCAACTTCGACGGAACGGTGCAGAGCGGCCTCGGCGAGCCACGGCAGGCGCAGGTGGGCGTCAGGGTCACCTTCTAGACGAAGAAGGGCACAGCTGGAAAGCGAGGGGGAGGGTCGTTCCTCCCCCTCTTCCTTTGCCTCCACCGAGGCACATGCCAGGAGTTGGCGCCGGAGCGCCTCAGCGCCCGTCAGCAGGTACGGCGCTTACTTGGGCTGGGTCGCGGGCGCCGCCCCCCGCAGCTTGGCGAACTCATCGCCAGGGAGCCATGTCGGCATCGCGTCCGCCTGGGCCACGGCGAGGCCGGCCAAGAAACCGAGTTGCGTGTCCTCGATCATGCCGTCGAAGTTCCAGCCCGGGCTGTACTCGTCGCTCGGCTGGTGATAGTTCGCGCTGTTCCACTCCTCGGTGACCTTCTTCCCCCACCCCGGCTCGCGGCCGACGTAGTCGAGGCCGCCCCCGAAGTACAGCCCGGGCACACCGACCCTGGCGAAGCTAAAATGGTCAGAGCGGTAGTACATGCCACGGTCGGGGAACGTCTCGTCGGTGACCACCCGCCCCTGCGAGGCCGCGACCGCTTCGGCCACCTGATCGAGGGTGGACTTGCCCTTGCCCACCAGCGCGACGTCCCGGGTCCTGCCGAAGATGTTCCCGGCGTCGAAGTTGACGTCTGCGGCGATCTTCCCGACCGGGGCCGTGGGGTGGGCGGCGTAGTAGGCGGAGCCCAGCAACCCCGACTCCTCGCAGCTCACGATCGCGAACACGATTGTGCGGCGCGGACGCTGCGGCAGCGCCATGAACGCCTTGGCGATGGCGAGCACCTGGGCGACCCCGGTGGCGTTGTCACGGGCGCCGTTGTAGATCACGTCCCCCTTGGCGTTTGGCTTGCCGATGCCGAAGTGATCGTGGTGGGCCGAGAAGACCACGACCTGATCCTTGAGCACCGGGTCGCTGCCCGCGAGCATCCCGAGGACGTTGGCGGTCTCCCCGTGTGAGATCGTGTTGGTGAGTCCGAGCGAAGCGCGGATCCCGAGCGGGACCGGCTTGAACTCGCGGCTGTGCGCCTGTGCAACCAGTTTGTCGAGATCGAACCCGGCGAGCGCCAGCAGCTTGCGGGTGGCCTCCTCGGTGGTCCACGCCCGCACCTTGACCCGCGCCTCGCCCGCATCGGGAAGCTCGAACTGCTCGCCAGACCAGGAGTTCTGGACGACCTTCCAGCCGTACCCCGCCGAGGGGGTGGTGTGGATGATGATGGCCCCCACGGCGCCTGCCCGCGCCGCGCTCTCGTACTTGTAGCTCCAACGTCCGTAGTAGAGGCGGCGCTTGCCGGCAAACAGCGCGGGGTCCCAGTCGGGGTCGTTGTTCATGACCACGAGGATCTTGCCCTTCAGGTCGGCACCCTTGAAGTCGTCCCAGCCGTACTCCGGTGCCTGGATGCCGTAGCCCACGAACACGAGCTCGGTCTCGGGGATGGACACCTCAGGCGCCTGAACGCCGGAGGCGGCGATGAACTCGTCCCAGAAGCGCAGGGCGAGCTCCTTGCCTCCGGCACGGAACGCCCACGTCTCGGGCGCGTGCGTGGTGATGCCGACGATCTCGAAGCGTTGCTCCCAACCCCCACCGGAGGCGCCGGGCTGAAGGCCAAGCATCTGCATCACGCTCGCGACGTAGTTTCGTGCCAGCACATCGCCCCTGTGCGAGGGGGCTCGCCCCTCCAGCAGGTCGTCGGCGAGGAAGCGGACCGTCCCCTCCAGGGTGCCCCTGTCGATGACCTTTGCCGCTTCCTGCGCACCCGGGGGCAGGTTGAGAGTGGGCGAGACCGCCATCGCCGTGCCCAAAGCCGTGATCAGGAGAGCCGCCGCAAGCCCGAGGTTTCGAAGCATGTAATCCCCTCCCTTAAACTCGGATACTTTAGCAAGCCCAGCGGCGCAACCGCACCAGGCCAGGATCGGCGGCGCACACGTCCATGCCCGAAAAACCTTCGGCGCGGGCGGTCAAGGTATCCTGAATGTAGTGGCAGAGACGGGACCTCCCGCGTGAAGACGGTCTCCTCGCTCCTGCTGCCGGCCGGCTTGCTCGTGCTCACCACGCTGGTTGTGAGCCTCCCTGGCCCGCTCCCGGAGCAACTGGCAGCGTCCCTGCGCGTCTACCCCTGGGTCGTGTCCGTGGTTGGCGTGCTGCTCGGGTTGCGCTTCCGCCGCGGGCGCGTCGTGTTCGCCCTCCTCGCGCTGGCAATTGCCAGTCGTGTTTTGGAGAGGTTTCACGCCGGCGCAGCCTCCGAGGGAGCCGCGGGGTTCGCCTTCGCCGCCGCGGCTTTCCTGCTGCCGCTCAACCTCGCGTGGTTCTCGCTGGCACGCGAACGCGGTACGCTGACCCCGCGCGGCTTGATGCGCCTGACCCTGGTCCTCGCCCAACCCGGCCTCGCGGCGTTCCTGTGGGTCTCCTACCACCCCGGCCTGGGAGCGCTGCTCCAGCGGCCGTTCCTGCCGGCCGCCCTGGTTCCGGCCGGGTCGCCGCCCCACTCGGCGCTGCTGGCGTTTGCCGGCGCCTTCTTGACCACGGCGGTGGCGTGGGTGCGCCGGCGCACGTACCTTGAGAGCGGCTTCTTCTGGGCAGTCGCGGTCCTCGTTCCTCGCGCTTGCCGCGGGGGGCCAGGCGATGACCACCTACCTCGCCACGGCTGGCCTGATCCTCGTGATCGCCCTCGTGGAGGCCACGTTTGCGATGGCCTACCGGGACGGGCTCACCGGGCTCCCCGCGAGGCGGGCCTTCGACGAGGCCCTTACCAAGCTCTCGGGTCGCTACGCGATCGCGATGGTGGACATCGACCACTTCAAGGCCGTCAACGACAAGTACGGCCACGACGTTGGGGACCAGGTCCTGCGGATGGTGGCGACCCGAATCGCCGGGATTGGCGCCGCCCGCGCGTTCCGCTTCGGCGGGGAAGAGTTCGCCCTTCTCTTTCCCGGCCGCTCGCGCAGCGAGGCGGTGACGGAAGTGGATGCGCTGCGCAAAGCCATTGCGGCGTCAGGCTTCGCGCTGCGCGGTGACGACCGCCCACCACAGAAACCAAAGAGGGTCGAGCCGCGCTACGCCGGCACCACCCGGTTGCCGATCACGGTCAGCGCCGGCGTCGCAGAGCGGGGCGTCCGCCTCGCCACGCCGGAGGACGTGCTTCGGGCCGCCGACGACGCGCTGTACCGCGCCAAACACGCCGGCCGCAACCGCGTCGCCACCTGACGAACTCGCCAGGGGTGGTGTTACCCTTTCTCCGCGCGCTCCGGCGCGGGCCGGACAGGGGGCGTGACCCCTGTGCACCGACTGGCGGCGGAGTTCGGGACTGGAGTCCGCTTGACCAGGAGAATGCTCATCAACGCGCAGCGCCCCGAGGAGGTGCGCGTCGCGATCATGAGCGGCGACACGCTCGATGGCTACCAGGTTGCGGTGGCCGAGGCCGGTCTCGCCCGCGGCAACATCTACCGCGGCCAGGTGGCCAACATCAACCCCGCCCTGAATGCCGCCTTCGTGGACTTTGGAGTGGAACGGGACGGCATGCTGCCCTCGCACGACGTGGTCTCCCAGGCGTATCACCGCCAGCCGCCGGCCGGTGAGAGCTTCCACCGCATCGAGAAGGTGCTCGAGCGGGGGCGGCCGATCCTGGTTCAGGTCACAAAGGACCCCGTTGGCTCCAAAGGTGCGGCGCTCACCACCAACCTGAGCCTCGCCGGCCGCTACCTGGTCCTGATGCCGTTCGACCCGACCCGCGGCATCTCGCGCAAGGTCGAGGACGAGGAAACCCGCGCCGCGATGCGCGAGCAGGCCGACAAGCTCACCGTCCCCGAGGGTTTTGGCTTCATCCTGCGGACCAACGCGCTCGGCCAGACCAAGGCCACCCTCGGCCGTGACCTCGCCGCGCTGATGCGCCTGTGGAAGCGGGTCAAGGCCGAGTCGGGTCGGGGCAAGGGACCGCGCCTGCTGTACTCCGACCAGGACCTCGTTGTGCAGGCGCTCCGCGACTACCTCGACAGCTCGATCGAGGAGGTTCTGGTCGATGACGATGAGGTTTTCGAGAAGGCCGAGGCCTACATGCACGCCTCGATGCCGCGCGGCAAGACCCGCCTCGTGCGCTACACCGAGCGTATGCCGTTGTTCTCGCGTTTCGCCGTGGAACCTCAGATCGACAGCATCTACGCGCGCACTGCCACGCTCCAGGGCGGAGGCTCGATCGTCATCGACGCCACCGAGGCACTCACCGCCATCGACGTGAACTCGGGCAAGGCCTCACGCGGCCCCTCTCAGGAGGAGAGCATCTACGCCGTCAACCTCGAGGCCGCCAGCGAGGTCGCGCGCCAGTTGCGCCTGCGGGACATCGGGGGTCTCATCGTCGTGGACTTCATCGACATGCGCTCGCGAAAGCACGAGCGCGAGGTTGAGAAAAAGCTGCGGGAGGCGATGAAGGCAGACAAGGCCCGCGTGACGGTGGGCCGCATCAGCCCGAACGGCCTGCTGGAGATCAACCGCCAGCGCATCAAGCAGGCGCTACAGCTTCGCACGCACCGCCCCTGCCCGACTTGCGGCGGCACGGGAAACATCCCGTCCCCCGAGTTTGTGGGGGTGAGTCTCTTGCGTCGCATCGAGGCGCGCGCCGCGGGCGGCCGCCTCGGTGGGGCGCGCGTCGGCCTGCACCCCGAGCTCGCCGATGCCATCCAGAACTTCCGTCGTCACGAGATCGCCGCGCTCGAGCGCGAGTTCGACATGCGCATCGAGATCATCGCGATGACCGGTCTGCACCGCTCCGAGGAGAAGGTGGAGTGGATTCCGCGCGAGGCCGGCGAGGCGCCCGGGCGCCCCGTCCCGGTGGTGACCGCCGCAGATGTCGCTGCAGTGGCGCCGGAGCCGGCTGCCGAGGGCGAGCCGGGGAGAACGGGCGAGAAGCGCCGCAAGCGGCGTCGTGGTGGCCGAAGGCACAAAAAATCGGCTGGGCGCGCCCCCCCAGCACCGAGGTAGCGGCGGCCGCCGAAGCCCCGGAAAACGGCACAGAAGTGGGCAAGGAAGCGACACCCGCCGAGGGCGGCGGCACGAAGGCGAGGAAGCGGCGCCGCCACCGCCGCCGCGGCAAGCGTGTTGTCGCTGCGGTCAACGCCTCAGGGGAGTGACGCGATGGCCGTCAACCAATCGTTCGATATCACCACCGGCTGCGACCTTCAGGAAGTCGACAACGCGGTCAACCAGACGCTCAAGGAGCTCGCCCAGCGCTTCGACTTCAAGGGGCTCAGGATCGGCGTGGAGCTTCGCCGCAAGGAGGACCTCCTCGTGCTCACGGCGCCCGACGAGTTCAAGCTCAAGGCGATGTGGGAGGTGCTCTTGGGGAGGATGACCCGCCGCGCCGTGCCGGTGAAGAACCTCAAGGCCGGGGCGATCCAGCCGGCGGCGGGAGGCACGGTCCGCCTCGAGGTCACGCTGCAACAGGGAATCCCCGTCGAGACTGCCCGCAACATTGTCAAGTTCGTCAAGGAACGAGGGTCCAGGAAAGTGCAGCTTGCCATTCAGGGTGACCAGGTGCGCGTCTCGTCCCCCTCGCGAGACGAGCTGCAGGCCGTCATTGCCGCGCTCAAGGCGGAGGATTTCGGGGTCGAACTCACCTTCGGCAACTACCGCTCCCAGTAGAAAGGCGTCCCGGCATCGGTGTGGCCCGCAAACTGAGGTATCGTTGAAGAGTGGGCACGTGGCGGGGAATGGGTTCGGCCGTGACACCGAGTTTGATTTCATGCTGGCGTCCGCCCGCAGTGTGAGCCGATGGCGGTCTCCGGCAACCTCCGCACGATGCCGTTCCCAGATCTCATGGAGTGGATCTCCATGGGTCGGAAGACAGGCACACTGGTCATCAAGGGGCAGCGCTTTACCAAGAAGATCCTCTTCCAGAACGGGACCGTGTCGGCGGTGACCTCGAACAATCCCCGGGAACACCTGGGCTACTACCTGGTGGGTTGGGAAATCCTCTCCGAGGAGGAGCTCGAACAGCTCCTGGATCAGCAGAAGGAGCAGCACGTCATGCTCGGCGAGCTCCTGGTGAAAACGAGCAGGCTCACGCGCGTGCAGGTCGACCAAATGGTCCGAATCAAAACCGAAGAGACCATCTACGACCTGATGCTTTGGCAGGAAGGCGAGTTCTTCTTCCTGGATGACGTCCAGCCGCGGAGGGACTTCAAGGAGCTCGACCTGCCGGTGAACCACTTCATCTTCGAAGGCGCCCGCCAGTCTGACGAGCGCCGCCGCATCGCCGAGCTAATACCCGATTCCGACCACATCCCCAAGGTCTGCCGCGCCCTCGACGAGACGCAGCTGACCCCGACCGGTCTGGCCGTGCTGCGTGAGGTCGATGGCGCCAGGAGCATCGAGGAGATCGCGCTGCGCTGCCACGTGCCAGAGTTCCCCGTACTTGCCTTCGTTTATCAGGGGATGCAGAACGGCGTCTTCGAACTACTGCCGCCGGTCAGGCCCGCGCGCAGGATTCCCGGCTTCCAGCGCTCCACCTGGCGGGACCGCATCCTGCAGGCGGAGAACAGCATGGCCCTCGGGGACACGCTCGATGCCTACCGCAAGGTCGTCGAGGTTCGCGAGAGGTACCCGACCGTCAGCGGCGCCACCGAGGCGGCAGACGCCCTCGAGCAGGAGATCGCGAGGGAGGCCGACAAGCTGCAGCTCCCACCCTCAACGGTGCTCGAGTTGGCGCTCGCGCCGAAGGATATCGTGCAGCTCAAGTGCGCCCCGGAAGAAGGCTTCGCGCTCTCGCGCATCAACGGCATGTACACGGTCGCCCAGATCCTGGCGCTGCTCCCCGGGGCGAGGCTCCACAACCAGCTGATCATCCACAACCTTCTTCAGCGTGGCGTGATCAAGCTGCGCGAGTCCCAGGAGATGGTGAAGCACGCCGGCTTCCGCCGACCGAAGAAGAGCTAGACCCTCATCCCGACAGCGTGTCACCCGGCGCCTACCGCCGCCGCTGCAACTGGTGGTTGGCGATCACCGTGACGCCGTGCTCTCCCAGCGCTGCCAGGAACCCATCCGGGTCGCGCGGGTTCACGAAAAACCTGCCCTCGCCCTCCATGAGCACCCCCTCGTCGCGGGCCGAGGCGAGCACGGTGGTAGCCATGGTGTCGAGCATCCAGGAGCCGACGTTGTACCCCGGCAGCGGCAGGCCAGACAACCTCTGGCCCAGCAGCGGGCGGTGCTTGTGGGCGCGCAGGCCAGCCAGGGGAATCTGCCTGCGAGAGAGCAGCGTGCCCACCTCCAGGGTCCCGCCGCCCACCGTATAGCGCAGCCGCGCCGGTGCCGCGAAGAACGCCGTCACCAGCGCGAGCACCAGCAGCACCAGGACGGCGAGGACAAAGATCAGAGTGAACCACCACGACTGGGTTCGCCTCCCCGGGGGGGTGAAGGTTGCCGGCGTCCCCGTCCCGAGCGCCTTCAGGAAGGCGTCGCGATCCGAGGGCGTCACCACGACCGGAGCGGTCTCGCCCCCCGCGACGATCAACACCGCGATCTCCGAGCAGTCGGACACTTGCCACACCTCACCCAGCGTGGGGTAGCTGAAGAAGCCGACGCAGTACCCGGGCTTTTCGGTACCGAAGCGGAGCGAGCCGTCGCGGAGCCATTCGGGGCGCACCTCGCTCACCCGCGCCAGCCGGATCGTCTTCTCGAGCTGCGACGATCCGAGGGAGTTCGAGATCGTCAGCGTGCCGTTTTGGATCCGGTAGCTGATCTCGGGCGTCCGCAACAGCGTGACAAGCAGCCACAGCAGCGGCAGCCCGAGCACGGCCAGCAGCAGGAAGAACCACCGGCGCGCCGGGCCCGTGACCGGCACCGGCGGGAAGACGAGCGCAGGACCCTGGATCATGGTGACCCCTTTGCGACAGTCTACCGCGCCGGCAAGGCGGTCGGGCCGTCATCCGGCCGCAGCAGCCTGTCGGCCCCTTCGACTGTCACCCCGCGCGGGTTGAGTAGCGTGCGCAGCGCACCGAGCCGCGCCGGCGAGGGCACTACCAGAGTGGCGCCGGACGGCAACCCGGCCAGCGCCTGCTCCGGCACGAAGGTCAGTGGCTGCCGCATGGCCACCCGAGTGAGCTCCTTGCGGGTCGCGAGGAGGGGTGCGTTCTCAGGGAGGCCCGCGAGGTCGTCGAGGACGAACACCGTTTCGCGCCGTGCAGCGGACTGCTTGCCCGCGGCCAAAGCCTCGCGGACAGCGACCAGGGCAGCCGGCCTCGCCCTGAAGTCGGGGCCCAGGAGTTTGCCCGCCGAGGTGCCGAAACGCTCCGCGTAGCTCGTCTTGAGGAACTCGTAGATGATGCTTGACGGCGCGAGGGAACGGGCGACGGTGGCGAAGAAGCGCAGCTCGCCGTTGTCGAGGACCGCTCCATCGCACTCCGCACCGCCCTCCAGCACGAACACCGGCTTGCCGAGCAGCGGTCCGAGCCGCAAGAAGCTCACCATCGCCGTAACCGAGGCATGCCCCCAGTCTGGGTACTCGCAGTTGGTGTAAGCCGACAGTCCGAGCGCGTCCGCCCGTCGCATCCAGTCGAAGATGTCGAGGGCCACGAACGCGGGGCGCCCCTTCTCGAACTTCTCCGGTACGTAGCCGGAAAGCTGCAGCACGAAGGGGACCGGGCGATGAGACCGCGCGTGCCACAGCGACCGGCACTCCTCGAGGCGGCCAACGACCCAGGCGTTGATTGCCGAGACAAAATCGAAGTAGGCGGCGGCCGCGTCGCCGAACGCCCCGTCGCGCTCGCTCGTCGGCAGCGGGACCGCCTCGAGCGTCGGAAAGGCCGTCCGGTAGCGAAGGTTCACGGACGGCACGTCGCAGAACGTCTCCGCCAGGTAGCGGTGCCAGACGGCCGCGGCGTATGGCGTGTACTGCGCGATCTCGTAGGAGTCCGTCGTGAGGTCGAAGCACAGCAGGCTGCCGCGCTGCGACACGAACGGCTCGTTGAAGAGGCCGACGCCGAAGGCGAGCAGGTTCGGCTCACCCGAGAAGCTGTCGGCGTAGTAGGCGGTCTCCTCCCGCAGCCAGCGCTCGTAGTTCGCCTTGCCCACCGTGGCCAGGAAGAATTCGGGGGTCGGCCGGCCGGAGGGCAGCCGCCCCCGTTCGGTGAGCACGCGCGCGTACAGCCAGCTGGAGCGCTTCCCGTCGGGGCCAGGCAGAGAGCTGCCGTCGATGCGGTTGAGCACCACCCCGACGCCGCGCCGCGCCGTCAGCGCGAAGATCCGCCTGAGGATGGCGAGACTTTCCGGGTCCTCCCAGATGTGCGGCGGCGGGACCACGTTGAGGATCTCGGCGCCGTTGTCGAGGGCGAAGGCCACCAGCTGCTCGGCCTCGGCGGCCGAAGAGAAGAAGTCCCAGTGCACTGTGAAACCGACGCGGGTCGGGGGAGGCGAGGCGCCCACAACCGTCGCACAGGCTACCGCCAGCAAGGAGCATCCTGCTCCGGCTCTCATGCGCACGTGGGACGGTAGCACAACGCTTCTTGGGCTGACCGGCATGCTACCATCCTGGCGTGCCGCTTTCGGAACCGCCCTCCGGGCCGCCGTGACCGGTACGAGAAAGCGTCTCAAGGCAGGATGCATCTGATCCACGCTCCCCGGAGTCACGCCACGGGCCGGACGGCTCTCCTCGGGCTGCTGGCGCTGCTGGCGGTCGCGAGCGCTCAGGCAGCCGGGGCGGAGGATCCGAAGAGGGTCCTCGTTCTTTACGAACCCGGGCCCACCCAGCCTGCCAGCGGCTTGGGCGACGCACGGCAGCTGCTCCAGCTCCTCGGGCATTTTCGGACGGCCGTCACGCTCCAGCCCGTGGACACCTACCGGGTCGGGCAGATGCGGCCGTACGACACCACGTTCTTCATCGGGTACACGAAGGCGTACACCCCGCCCCTTGCCTTCCTCCACGACGCCTACGCCGGGACCGGGCCGCTGGTGTGGCTCAACACCGGCCTCGTCGAGTTCGGCCGGAGCTTCGACCTCCCCGCGCGCTTCGGCTTCGAAGCGCTTGCCTTCGACACGACTTCGGCCTTCAACTCGGTGCAGGCGGCGGAGGCGCGCTTCACCAAGACCGAGCCGAACGCCAACGTGCTCCGGGTCACGGACCCCGTGCGCTGCGCCGTGCTCGCCACCACGACCTCGAGCAAGAGGGGCCTCACCGTGCCGTACGTGGTGCGCGCCGCCAACTTCTGGTGCGTGGTGGACTCGCCTTTCTCGTACGCGACAGAGGCTGACCGCTACCTCTACTTCGCCGACCTGTTGCACGACATCCTCGGTGAGGACCATCCCCGCTCCCACTCTGCACTCATCCGCATCGAGGACACCAACCCGTTCACCGAACCTGCGAGCCTGCGCGCCATTGCGGACCTGCTGGCCGAGCGCAAGGTGCCGTTCCTGGTGGGGGTGATCCCCATCTACGTGAACCCAGCGACCGGCACCAGGGTCGCGATGTCAGAAAAACCCGACTACGTGGACTCGCTGCGCTACATGGCCGAGCACGGCGGCACCATGGTGCTGCACGGCACCACCCACCAGTTCAAGGGGGAAACCGCCAGCGACTACGAATTCTGGGACGAGAGCCGCGGGCGGGTGCTGTCCATGGACTCCCGCGAGTATGTGGCACGCAAGCTTCGCGACGGTATCGTCGAGTGCCTCAAGAACGGCGTCTACCCCTTGCTGTGGGAGACTCCGCACTACAGCGCTTCGGCAACCGACTACGCGGCGATCGCGGAGCACTTCTCCACCGCGATCGAGCAGCGGCTGGTGCTTGACAACTTGGACTACAGCCAGTTCTTCCCCTACCTCATCAACCGCGACATGTACGGCCAGCGCATCTACCCCGAGAACCTCGGCTACATCCCCTTCGAGGCCGAGCCGGCGAAGGGACAGGAGGCGGTGGACCGCCTGCTGTTCTATGCGAAGGTCAACCTTGCCGTGCGCGACGGCTTCGTCTCGGCGTTCTTCCACCCATTCGTCAACCTCGAATATCTCCGCCAGCTCGTGGACGGAATCCGCTCCCTCGGGTACACGTTTGTCGACATTCGCGACACGTCCAACACGGTGACCCTCGACGACCGCGCGGTCGTGAGCGGAAGCGCTAGCGTAACGCTCACGCTGGCCGATCAATACCTCCGTGAGGTGTACGTGGACGCGGACGGGCAGGTGGTCCGGCGGGAGTTCTCGGCAGAGCGGCTGCGCGGGCCGGTGCAAAGAGAGATCAAGCTCCCGCCGCGGTGGATCTACGTGGCAGAGCCGAGGGAGTACCGGGAGCGGATGCCCTCGCTGTTAGAGAGGACCCGACAGCGAGCCAGCAACCTTCTGAGGAGGATCAAGGGCACGGAGGAGTTTCACCAGCCGGCCGACGTGCTGTTCCTCTACGACCCCCACGCCACGGGGGGTGCCGCCAACGACCAGGTAAGTCTCGCCGCGCCGTTCGAGGCGCTCAACGTCCCGGTCGAGCGGGTGCCCCTCACAACGGCCCTCGTCATAGACCTCAAAAACCACAACCTCGTGATCGTCCCATACAACATCACAGAGAGCCTCACCGAGAAGCAGGTCGAGACGCTGAGGTCGTTCGTCAGCCGAGGAGGCTACCTCATCACCGACTTCCGCAACGACCTTGCCACCGCACTCGGGGTGCGTTTCTTCGACTCCACGGTGCTCGTCGAGCACGTCCGCGACCGCCTCTTCCCCGACGAGCCGCTGCACTGGAAGACCGGCGAGGTGATGAGTAAGTTCGAAACCCTGGCCGGCGACGAGGTCCTGGCCGCCGACGAGGTCACCGAGATCCCGGTCGTGGTGGGCAGGCGTTACGAACGTGGCGCCTTTATCCTGTTCGGCACCCGCTTCGACCCCGCGAGCACCGGGGGCTTCTCGCGCTTCCCCTACCTCGCTCACTACGTCGAGAAGTTCTTTGGTCTCGTGCCGCTCGTGCGTCGCGAGCAGCTCGAGATGTATTTCGACCCGGGCTACCGCCACACGGTGAGTGTCGAGCAACTTGTCTCTCGCTGGGCCGCCGCCGGGATCCGCATCATCCACGTCGGGGGCTGGCACGAGTACCCCAGGTACACCTACGACTACGGCCGCCTCGTTCGACTCGCCCACGCCAACGGGATCCTGGTCTACGCCTGGCTGGAGCCGCCGCAGGTGAGTCAGAAGTTCTGGCAGGAGCACCCTCAGTGGCGGGAGAAGAACTACAAGGGTGAGGACGTGCGCCCCTCCTGGCGCTACCCGGTCGCCCTCACCGACCCCGCCTGCCTGGCAGCGACCCTCGAACACTTCCGCAAGCTCCTCCTCGCATACGACTGGGACGGCGTGAACATCGGTGAGCTCTACTTCGAGGGAGGGCGAGGGATGAGGGACCCGCAGCTCTTCACCCCGATGCACCCGTCGGCCCGCGCAGATTTCCGTCGGCAAGCGGGGTTTGATCCGGTGGAGCTGTTCAACCCCTCCTCTGAGCGTTACTGGCGGCGGGACCCTGCGTCGCTCTCGGCCTTCACCCGCTACCGAGTGGCCAAGATCGTGCAGCTTCACGACGTGATGCTCACACTCGCGGAGTCGATAGCCAGGGGCAGGCCGGGTTTCCAGGTGGTGGTCACGATCCTCGACAACCTCGCCGCACCGGAGCTGCGGGCAAACCTGGGGGTCGACGCAAGGCAGATCGCGGCTCTGCGCGCCACACACGACTTCAGTGTCCAGATCGAGGACCCCGAGAGCATGTGGTCAGGCGACCCGCGCCGCTACCAGGAGATCGCCGCCCGATACGCGGGCCTCGTGGGTCCCGGGGACCTGGCCCTCGATCTCAATATTCTGTCGTTCCGCTCCGCGTCGGCGGTCACGCCGTTCCCGACCAGGATCCAGACCGGCACCGAAAGCGCATGGCTGGTCAACTCTGCCGCCCATGGCGCGCAGCGCGTTGCGATCTACTCCGAGTCCAGCATCAACCAACAGGACCTTGCCTTCCTGCCCTCCGCGTACGCCGCACGCACCCGCATCACAAGGGTCGAGGACGGGTGGGAGGTCGACACCCCGACGCCGATCGTGCTGCAGCTTGCCACCGACGTGGAGGAGATCACGCGTGACGAGCAGCGCGTGCGGACGATAGGGGCGGGGAGGTTCCTGCTCCCGGTGGGGAGCTACACCGTGCTTCAGGCCCAGCCGGCGCTGCAGGCGCTCCAGCCCGAGGTCCCGGAGTCGCACCTCCTGTCGATCACGGGTGACCTCCTCTTCCAGAAGACCTCTCAGCGTAGCGTCAGCTTTGGCTACCGCTCGGAGAATCGCTGCATCGCGACCTTGACCCGCGAGCCATATGCACTCTTCATCGATGGGCACGACACACCCCTCGAGGCGCTCAAGGGCAACGGCCGCGAGGCGCTGCTCCTGCCCCCCGGGGAGCACTCCGTCCTCCTGATCACCCAGAGCGCGGCCTCCTACCGCGTGGACATCACGAGCTTCTGGTCCTCCTATGTGATCGTGATCTTCGGCGTAGTCGCGGTGGGGCTGCTGGCGAGCCTCTACCTCGTCGTGCGCCTGCGCCCGCAGACCGCCGGACGCGCGTCATGACAGAGACCGCCCTGCAGCTCGATCTCTCCATCGTTTTCGTCGTGGCGGTCATCCTGATCTGGTTCATGATCGCCTACCAGCTCGTCCTCACGGTTGCGGGCTTCTTCCACGTCCTGCGCTCGGCCAGGGAGAAACGGGAGGTGGACGCGGCGCCGTTCGACTTCCCCCCGGTCGCGGTGCTGATTCCCGCCCACAACGAAGGCAAGGTCATCCGCCACACGCTCGAGGCCATGCTCGCCTTCGACTACCCGGCCGACCGCTACGAGGTGGTTGTCATCAACGACGGATCCACTGACGATACCGGTGAAATCGTGCGCGAGTTCGCCGAGAAGGACCGGCGGATCAAGCTCGTGAGCGTCCCTCCGGGCGAGGGCGGAAGGGGCAAGTCCCGCGCCCTCAACATCGGCCTTTCGAACACCGAGGCCGGGCTGGTCGCCGTTTACGATGCCGACAACACCCCAGAGCCCCCGGCGCTGCGCTACCTGGTGGCGCAGCTCCTCCTCCACCCTGACCTGGGCGCGGTGCTGGGCAAGTTCCGCACCGTCAACCGCGAGCGCAACCTGCTCACCCGCTTCATCAACGTGGAGACGCTCTCATTCCAGTCCATCGTGCAGGCGGGGCGCTGGAAGCTGTTCCGCGTGTCCACGCTGCCGGGTACGAACTTCGTGATCCGGCGGGGGCTCATCGACGCGATGGGCGGCTGGGACGAGGCTGCCATCACCGAGGACTCGGAGCTCTCCATCCGCGTCTACATGGAGGGGTTCCGGATCAAGCCGATCCCCTATGCGGTCACCCACGAGCAAGAACCCGAAACCTGGAGGGTGTGGTTTGCTCAGCGCAGCCGCTGGGTGCGCGGCAACAACTACGTGGCCACCAAATTCCTCCGGCAGATTCCGCGATTCCGCAGGAAGGTGTTGGCTGTCGAGGTCCTGTACCTGCTCTCGCTCTACTACGTGTTCTTCGTCGCGATCGTGGCCTCGGACCTGCTCTTCCTGGCTAGCGTGCTGAGAATCATCGCCATCCCCCTCCCAGGGCCCTACACCGCGGTCTGGGTGCTGGCTTTCCTGCTCTTCATCATGGAGATCCTCCTCGCGCTGTCGTACGACCGCGAGGACTCGCTCGGAAAGATCGGCCTCATCGTGCTCGCCTACTTCACCTACTGTCAGCTCTGGATCGTTGTGGTCGCTCGCGCGCTGTGGCTCGACGTCGTGAAGCGCGAGAAGAGGACCTGGGTGAAGACCGTGCGCTTCGACCGTCGCCCCACGCGCAGCTAGGAGCCTGTCCGAGTAGGCGACGAAAGCGAGAATTCCGAGGGCGCCGGATGGCAAGGAAGCCGAGCGAAAAGCCCGGAGGCGTAGCCAGAGCTACGTCGAGGACTTTTCGCGATGGCTGACACAGCCAGCCGGATGCCATCGGGATTCGCAGCCGGAGTCTTACTCGGACAGGCTCCTAGCCAGGGTCAACTCCATGAACACGGCGCCTTCGACGGGGTTGGGACGGTACGCCTCGATCGGCCTGAAGCCGAGCGAGCGGTAGAGCGCGATCGCCTCGTGCATCCAGGGCAGGGTGTCGAGGCGCATGTGGCGGTAGCCGCAATCCCGGGCGCGCTCGATAACGGCGACCGCCAACCGCTTGCCCAGGCCCTTGCCGCGAAATTGGTGGCGGACGTAGAGCCGCTTCATCTCACACGTCCCCTCCCCCAAGGGGCGCAGGGCGGCGCACCCGGCGAGGCGCGAGTCGCAGAAAGCTAACAACAGCACACCACCAGGGGGGGCATACTCCCCCGGCAGCTCCGCCATCTCCCGGGCGAAGTCCTGGAACGAGAGGTCCACCCCGAGAGAGGACGCGTACTCCTTTAAGAGCACGCGGGCCTGGCCGACGGCTTCGTCACCATCGGCGGCTACGATCTCCATTACGTTCTTGCGCCGCAGCACACTCCGCTCCCCCGGGGCGCATCTTGCCACAGAACCAATCTAAAGTTGAGCCTGAGACGCCGACCAAGTTGCCAACGATCCCTGACGGCTGCACATCTCACGGCCCCACCTTTTCGATGCGGTCCGCCTGGAGGAACCAGAGTTCGAAGCCAGGCTCCTCCGCGAGCCCGAGCGCTTCCCGGAGAGCGCGCCGATACGCGGCGCCCTGCGAGGCGTAAGCGGCGACCCTCCCCGCAACGTCCTGGTCGGTTACCACCTCGTCGGTCTTGTAGTCGGCGATCACCAGCTTGCCGGTGGCCGGGTCGCGGTAGACAAGGTCGATGGCCCCCGAGGCGAATCCTACCGGCCCCGCGGGCGCGTCGTCCGGCGGCAGCAAAACCGGGAGCTCACGGGCAATGATGTGAGGCACGATCTCGCGGAGGCGAGCGAGGGTGCGGCCCGCGGCCAGCCGGTCCAGGATCGAGCTTGCCCGCCGTGTCGCCTCGCGCGCCTCGTCGCCCTCGACGAGAGTTGCCAGGACCTGTGGCAGCCGCTCGCGCGCCCGGGCCAACCCGGCCGCTAGGTCACCGTCGAGGTCCAGCTCCTCGAGGATCCGGTGCACGGCGCTACCCACCGCCAGAGCCTGGGAGATCTCCGGTCTGGCAGCCGAACTCGCGGCTTCGCGCTCCCCCGCGAGGTGCTCGTCGGCGAGGAGCTCGCGCAGGTGACGGTGCGCCTCCTCGGACGCCGGGGCTGAAAACGCCCTCGCCTTACGCACCTCCGCGTCGCGCCTCAGCTCCGCGAGAAGCCGCGCCTGCCGGCTCACCTCTGCCGGCGAGGGGAGCTCAATGACTTTGCCCGGAGCGCCGGGCTCCGCGGTGGCGGGCCTGAGGGCCGGGAACACCCAGCGGGCGCCGCCACCGTCCTCGTGACTGCCGCCTCCCGAGCGGACCCTGGCGGCAACGGTCACGAGGCCACCCTCGGGTGACTCCCGGCGCGACAGAAGGTCCATGTGCGAGCGCCCCCGCGCACGCGCGAGTGGAGCGCCGGAGGGGAAGATCCCGGCGACGACCAGGCGGTCCCTGGCCCGCGTCATGGCGACGTAGAGCGTGCGCACCATCTCGGCCCCCGCGACGCGCCGCCGGCGCTCCTCGACGGTGTGCCACCCCGGCGTCGCGGCGCCGAACAGCACGTATTCGAAACGGCCGCCGATCTCCCCGGCGTCAACCCACGGTTGCCTTTCCCCGTGCGACCGTTTCTGCGCCTGCATGAGGTACACGTGGGTGAAGTCCAGACCCTTGGCCTTGTGGATGGTCATCACTCGCACCGCGTCCTCCGTCGCGGCGAGCGGCCGCCCCTCCTCGGCCTCGCGAACCTCGCTGACCGCGGTGCGAAGCGCGCGCAGCACCGCGTGCGGGTCGCTGTTGGCCTCCATCGTCTCCAGCAGCGTGCGGAAGAAACGGTCGAGGTTCGCGACGCGGTACCTCCCGAGGGCGCGCGCCGCCTCGACCGCCTCGAGAAGCGTGACGGTCCGCAGCCTCTCCACGAACACCACCGCGGACTCGGCCTCAAAGGACACGCGCAGCTGGGCGAGGTGTCCGAGGAACGCGACGAGGTTACGCTCCCACCCCCGAATGCGCTCGATCCCAGGGACGTCCTCCGGTAGCGCGCCCGCCACCTCGGACACGAGCGCCTGCAGCGCGGCCAGCCCGCCACCCTCGAGACCCGCGAGTTCGCTCACGCGGTCCGGAAAGGAACGCGTCCAGAGCGGGATGAACGCGGCATCCGGCACACCCACCACGCTGGACCGCAGGACGGTGACCAGCGCGAGGTGGTCGCCAGGGTCGAGCACCGCCCGCACCAGTGCGGCCGCCTCGATGACTTCGCGGCGACGGTAGTACGAGCGGTCGCGCTCCACCAGGTACGGCACACCGGCGTCGCGGAACGCTTGGAGGTAGACGTCGAGGTCCCCGGTGCTCCGCAACAGCACGCCGAACTCCCGCCACGGGACACCACCAGCGTGCAGATCCCGGATATCCGCGGCCAGTGCGCCCGCCTCCAGCTCCGCGGCCGCCTGAGTCGACGGTTCCCCGAGACCGCCCGCGTCACTCCCCGTCGGTGCCCACGAGACCCAGTACTCCACCGACGCCCGGCGGCCCGAGAGCGGGTCCGACTCCGCCGAGCGCTCCTCGCACGCCAGGAGTGGCTGGAACGCCGGCTGCACCCCGCGCTCGTGCCGCATCACGGGCCGCACCACACGCTCGACCTCGGCCAGGATCGCGGGGAGGGAACGGAAGTTCACGGAGAGGCTCATCACCTCGCCTCCGCCCTCCCGAACGAGAGCCAGAAAATCGTCGTAGGCCGCGAGGTCCGCGTCGCGCCAGCCGTAGATCGACTGCTTGGGATCCCCGATCAGGAGGAGCCCGGGACGCTCATCCTGCGGACCATCGAGCGCGAGCAGACGCAGGATCTCGCACTGGTGCCTGTCGGTGTCCTGAAACTCGTCCACCATCAACTGCGTGATCTCGGTGCGCAAGCGCGCCCGCACCGCCGGGTGGCGCGCGAGCGTGTCGCGGGCATCGCGCAGCAGGGCCGAGAACGTCTCCGCCCCGCGCACGCGCATTGCCCGGTGCACCTCGGCGAGCAGCGGCGCGAGGGCACGCCGTGCCAGATCGAGCAGCCCGGCGTCGAGTTTCTCGAGGTTCCGCACGAGCCCGGCCAGCCGGCGAGCGGGCTCGACCAGTTCGTCCCTCGCCTCCCCGAGTACCCCGGCCTCGCTCGGAGTGAAGCCGTCGTTGCCCCACTTCGCGAGGTGTTTGACGAGGTTCTCGGGCAGCACCCCCTCCACCGCACCGATCAGCTCGCCGAGCGTTTCCGGGCTTCCCTCGCCCCCGAGTGCGCGGGCCAGCGCCTCCAAACGCTCCGCGATCGTTCCCGCGTTCTTCGTCCTGCTCGCGCCCGCAAAGCGTGCTCCGACAATGCGGCAGATAGCCTCCGCGAGCGCGCGAAGCTGCGACGCGAGCGCGGTCACGGCCCCGGGGCCGAGGGGGTCCGTCTCCAGAGCCTCGGGTGGCACCCCGTCGCCGACCAGCTTCACGAGCGCCTCGGCGATCTGAAGTGGGTTGACGCCGCTGGCGGCCAGGGAAAAGATCGCGCTCCCCTCCGGCACCGCGAGCGCCCTCCGAAACGCCGTCTCCACCGTCTCCTGCACCACCTCCGCAAGCACGAACCCTTCCGCATCCACCGCAAAGTTCGGGTGCAGCCCCGCTTCAAGCGGGACGCGGGCAAGCAAGCGGCGGCAGAACGCGTGGATGGTGGCCACCAGGAGGTGGTCGAGCGCAACCAGCAAGGAGGACGCCCGTGTACGCTCCTCGCCGGCCATCTCGGCGAGCGCCTCGGGCAGGAGACCTTTGGGCAGCGCTCCCTTTTGAACCTCGGCCAGCGTCTGAGCGACGCGGCTCGCCATCTCGGCGGCCGCCGCCTCCGTGAAGGTGATCGCCACGACGCCGTCGAGAACCCGCGCGGCGACCCGGTCTGCCGGAACGGGCTCCCGCCTCCCGAACTGCTCGTTGTGCGCGCGAAGCTCCTCCGCGGCCCTCCGCCAGCCAGGGCCGAGGCACCACGCGAGGATCCGGGCCACCAGGGTGGCGGTCTTGCCCGTGCCTGCGCCAGCCTCCAGGACGAGCGGCCGGTCGAAGACGACCTGGGACAGGAGGCGTGCCTGGTGATCGGCGGTCTTCGCCTCCCTGGGCGCGTGGTGGCCGTTCACTCGACGTCCTCCTCGCCGTCCTCGGCATCCCCGACCCCGAGGCTCCAGAGTCCGCGAAGCGCGGCCTCCGCGACCGAGAGCGCGCCTCCCCCTTCTCCGCGGGCAGCCGCCCACCGGGCCAGGCGGCGGCGCGCCCCGCTGTCGCCGCGCACGCAGGCGTCCCGCACCTCGCAGCGGGAGCAGCGCGCCGGCTCCCTTGGCCTGGTTGCCTCCTCCAAGCGTGGGAAGAGGCTGCCGGTGTCCCAGACGCTCAGGACCGCCCGCACGGCGGCCTCGAAAGCTGCCTGCAGCTCAAGGTCCTCGCTTGCGACCTCCAACACCCGGGCGTCGTCCTCCAGGTCTGGGCGCAGGTAGACGTAGCGGCCATCGGCAGGGCGCCCGCCCGCCCCCAGCGGGTAGGCCGCGGCCTGCAGCGCCTCGCCCCTCCGGAACGCCGCGAGGAGGTGCTTCCGCCGCGTGTCGTCCGTTTTCGCCTTCGAGAGCGGCGCACCGGTCTTGAAGTCCGTGAACACCACCCGCCCGCCGACCTCCTCCAGGAGGTCCGCCCGGAACGCCAGCGTCCGCGATGTTCCGCCCGCGTCCTCGACCGTCAGCGCCCCAACCGCCTCGACCCCGAGGACGGCTGCGCGCGCCCGTTCCTCGGGCCACACCAGTCGTCTCGCCACCTCGAGGAAGGGCCGGAGCCGCTCCTCGAACACCCGTTCGAGGCCGGGGAGCGTGAGACCCTCTTCGCGCGCCAACCGCGCGGAGGTCTCCCGCAGCATGCGGTCGAAATCCGCTGGAGCCGGCCACGGCACCGCGATTGGCTTGGCCCCCAGCGCACTGGCGACGTCGCGCGCAAGCTCGGGCCCGGCCGCGGCGACGATCACCTCGAGCGCGCGGTGCACCCCCTGGCCCAGAAGCAGGGCGTCCACCCCGGGGGCCGCCGCGAGCGGGTCGGGGGAGGGCTCCAGGCGCAGGATGCGCCGGAGAAACGTCTGCCACGGACAAGCCGCAATACCCTCCGCCGTCGTAACGGCCAGCTCGCCACGCCTCGGGTCGGCACGCTCCCGCGGCGCCCCCACGAACCCGAAGTAGGGACCCATCATGGCGGCGCGTCGCCAACCGTCGGCGGTGCGGCGGTCGGGGTCGAGCTCCTCGAGCACCGCGAGCCGCGCCGCCGCCAACGTACGCCCCTCTTCCCCTGCGGCCTCCCCAAGCGCCGCCTCGAGAGCGCAACCGAACGCGTTGCGCGGCCCGTGCAGCCCCGCGAGCACCGCGTGCTCGTCGGCGGGCCTCAGCTCGCCCGGCGCCGGTGTGAGGACGGTGCCCACAAGGCGGGGCTCCTCCACGCCGTCCGCGAGCCGCAGCCGCTCGACAAGCGGAGAGAGCGGGCGTGCCTTGCCGTCGTCGTCGCACGCCTGCCAGGACAGCGTCACCTGCCCGGCGGAGGACAGCAGTTGGGCAAAAAGGTAGCGCTCCTCGTCGAAGCCGATGTGCTTGATCGGGATCTGTGGGAGAACGTCCCGTTCGATCGCCTGGCGCAGGCGGTCGGGGAGGAGCGGGTCCTCCCGCACCTGGCGGGGAAACGAGTCCCGGTTGAGACCGAGCAGGAACAGGTGGTCGAAGCTCCGCGCCCGCGCCTCGATCACCGACAGCACCTGCACGCCTCCCCCCACACCGCCAAGCGTTTGTGCACCCGCCCCCTCGAGTGCTCGCCGCACCAGCATGAAGAACTCGTCGCGGGTCAGCACCAGCCCGTCCGGAAGCTCCACTCCAAGGGCCGAGAGCACATGGCGAACCGTCTCGGCACCGGGGGGTTCGCTCCGCCAATCCAACCCCTCGTCGAGGAGCCGTCCGAGGCGGCGCAGCTGTTCCGCCGGCCTCGCATCCGTCGGCCACGAATCCAGGAGCGCCACGAAGGCGGACGCCCGCCTCGCGACATGGCGCAGGCGGGCGCCGGCCAGACGACGATGGGGCGCGACCCGCACGCCCCCGTTGTCCTCATCGCCGCCCGTGCCCGGCAGCTCGGTGAGGCCGCGCCGCACCGGCAGCACGAACTCCCCGTTTCTGTCAAGGAGGTCGTCGGGCTCGAGCATGGCCACGTCACGCACGCGGGCAGCCCCACAGGCGTGCAGGGCCAGGCGCACCTCGAAACCCCCCAGACCCCCGGCCGCGGAGAGCCAGCTATCGGCCGGCGCCTGGTCGCCCCGCCGCAGCAGGTCCGCGAGCGCACGCGTGCGCCTCGACGTGGCGTCGACCGACGCAGCCGCGCCGACGGCGGAGAAGGGTATCCCCAAGCGTGGGAAGTGCACCTGAAGCGGAAGCGCGTAGGCGCCGAGGTCACGTGCGACCACGCCGATCCGCTCGGGCAGCACGCCGTCGTCCAGCAGGCTGCGGATGCGCCGCGCAACTTCCCGTACCTCGGCGTACGCCCCAGGTGCGCGGAACATCACGGGGGTACAGGGTGGCGGGGGCGCGACGTGCGGCGCCTCTGGAGTCGTCACTCCCCTCAATCGCCCAAGGAACCGCTCGCTGAAGGCGATGCCGAGGTCCGGCCTCGCGTGGTCAACGGGGTCCGGCGGCTCGTCAAGGTAGATCCAGGCGCCGCACTGGCGAAGCAGGGTCTCGATCAGGTCGGTCGCCGCGCCGGTGGCGTCGGCGAAACCGTGGATCAGCACCGCCCGCGCGGGCAGGGCGCGGTCGGGATCGGTCCTGAGCAGCGCACTCGCGCGCCGCAGAAGATCAGAGGCGAGGTCCAGATCTCCAGCCTCCAGCACCAGGGCGACCGCGGAGGCGACCCTCACGAGCGCCAACGCGCGCTCGCGCTCCGCCTCGTTCCGGTGCCCTTCGAGGTGCTCACCGAGCGCCTCGGCGCTCGCAGGGGTGAACCCGGCGTCGAGCAGGTCGCGGACCGTTGCGATGACCGGAAGCTCGCCGTCCTCCAACGACGCCGCGAGCTCCCGGAGCGCCGGCTCACGCCTGGCGAACCGGCTGACGAGCACCGGCAGCAGCGGAGCACCTGCCGCTCGCCGCTCCCCGCAGCGCTCGAGGACCCCCGAGGCCAGGCCGTGCAGGGTACGGATCTCAACGCCGGTCACCGCCCGTCCCCGGCGCTGCACGAGGCGCGAGGCCAGGTGGAGGCGCAGGCTGCGCGAGGGCACCAACACGACCACAGGACGCGCGAGCAGCGCGAGGTCCTCGATGGAGACGGGTAGAAGCCCGTCGAGGTCAGCGAGGAGAAGCTCCTCGGTGACGCGCGCGCCCCGGCCCACGATGATGCGTGGCGCCGCGCGACCGGACCCCTGAACAGCGCTCACCCGGCTGCCCCCCGCGGCATGCGACCACGCTCCGCGGCCGGCTGTCAATGGCGGTGTGTCAGACGCGCGGACTCACGCCCCGGCCGGGGCGAGGTGCCCCTTCGCGACTGCGCCCTCGATCAGGGAGCGGGCGTACTCCCAGAGCGTCTCGGACCCTTGAGAGATGGCTGCGTTGCGGGCGATGACGCGGTCGGCGGTGATGCCGTGCTCTCGCCAGGATCTGCCCGCAGTGTGAACGTTGTGCAGCACCGGCATCAGGCGGTCGAGAGCGGCGGCGAAGCGCGCCTCGGCGGTCTGCCCGGCCTCGAGCTCCTCCCAGAGCGCGCGAAACTCGCGCCTCTGGTCCTCGGGCAGCATCCCGAAGAGCCTGTCCGCCGCACGCGCCTCGCGCTCGGCTTTGGCTCCCGCGCCCGCGGCGTCGTAGACGTAGGTGTCGCCCGCGTCCACCTCCACGATGTCGTGGACGAGCAGCATCCTCACCACTCGGGACACGTCCACCGGTTCGTTCGCGTGCTCGGCGAGTAGCACCGCCATGATGGCCACGTGCCAGCTGTGCTCGGCGGAGTTCTCCGGCCGGTCCACACGGAGCAGGTACGACCGTCGCAGCACGCCCTTCAACGCGTCGATCTCGAGGATGAAGCGGATCTGTTGCTGCAGGCGCTCGTCGCTCATCGTGTCCCCCGCGGGCCGGCCGGGCCCGAGGCGAACAAGCATAGCCTCGGCCTCGATAGGGGTTCGCTGCCCACGGCGCGTGCCGGGCGATGTACGTGGCGACGCACACCGCTGGCACTTTCACCAAACCCTCCACGAGAGATGGCAACCCGACTAAACAGAGGCCATTTCGCGTACCGCCAAGGTACAGCCTCGGAGGGTCGGCCGGCATAAGGTGTGCTGGAATGTGTTTCAACGGTGTCGAACGGTGAGCGCGCCGGCCGGACGGGAGCCCGGTTGCCTTGCGTCTGCCGCCGCGCAAGACTGTGGACGCGTTTCACGAGAGGGGGCAGGGAACAGCCATGAAGGCCTTGGCAGTCTTCCCCGCGCGCCGCGAGGTGCGGCTCATCGACCACCCGGAACCAGCCGTTACGTCGCCGACCGGGGTCAAGCTCCGCATGCTGGAGGTCGGGATCTGCGGCACCGACCGCGAGATCGTCGGCTTCCAGTACGGCACACCGCCACCGGGCTCCGGGTACCTGGTGCTCGGGCACGAGTCGCTCGGCGAGGTGATTGAGGTCGGCGCGGCCGTCACGCGGGTCAAGCCCGGCGACCTCGTCGTGACGATGGTCCGGCGTCCGTGCCCCCATCCCGAGTGCCTCGCCTGCCCGGCCGACAGGCAGGACTTCTGCTACACGGGGGACTTCACCGAGCGCGGGATCAAGGGGGCGCACGGGTTTGCGACCGAGCTCGTGGTCGATGACGAGAAGTACATGAACGTGGTTCCCCACGAGCTGCGCGAGGTGGCGGTGCTGACAGAGCCTCTCACCATTGCCGAGAAGGCGATCACCCAGGTCTGGCAGGTGCAGCAGCGCCTGCCCTGGGCCTGCCCCATCGGCCCTTCAGGGGAACCCGGCAGCTGCCACCGCGCGGTGGTGCTGGGAGCCGGCCCGGTGGGCCTGCTGGGCGCAATGGCACTGGTCAACGCGGGGTTCGAGACCACCGTCTACTCGCGCGCCTCGGGCCTCCAGGACAAGGCCACGCTCGTGGAGTCGTTCGGGGCACGCTACGCGGCGGCCGAGACCACCACCCTCCAGCAGCTCGCCGAGCGCGTCGGGAACATCGACCTGGTCTACGAGGCCACCGGCGCCGCGCGGGTCTCGTTCGAGATGATGGAGGTTCTCGGCACCAACGGCGTGTTCATCTTCACCGGGGTCCCCGGCCGCAAGGGGCCGATCGAGCTCGACGCCGACCTCATCATGCGCAACCTGGTGCTCGCCAACCAGGTGGTCTTCGGGACCGTCAACGCCAACCGCGACGCTTTCGAGGCCGCGATCCGCGACCTCGGCACGTTCGCGGCCCGCTGGCCGGAGGCCGTGGGCGGCTTGATCACGGGGCGCTTCCCGATCGAAAAGGCCACGGACGTGCTGCTCGGGGAGCCGGGCGGGATCAAGAATGTCATCACCATCTCCTGACGCCGAGCGGGGCCGTCTCGCCGAGGACGCACGGCGCGAGAGGAACTGGAAGCGTTGGGGGCCGTACCTCTCGGAGCGGCAGTGGGGGACCGTGCGGGAGGACTACTCGGCGGACGGTACCAGCTGGGAGTACTTCCCTCACGACCACGCGCGAAGCCGCGCCTACCGCTGGGGGGAGGACGGCCTGCTCGGCATCTGCGACCGTGAGGCGAGGCTGTGCTTCGCGCTCGCGCTCTGGAACGGCCGCGACCCGATTCTCAAAGAGCGCCTCTTCGGCCTCACCGGACCCGAAGGGAACCACGGCGAGGACGTCAAGGAGGCGTACTTCTTCCTCGACGCTACGCCGACCAGCTCGTATCTGAAGGCGCTCTACAAGTACCCGCAGGCGGAGTTCCCCTACGCGAAGCTGGCCGACGAGGCCCGTCGGCGCACCCGCAACGACCCCGAGTACGAGCTGTCCGAGACCGGCGTGTTCGACGGAGGGCGCTACTTCGACGTGTTCGCCGAGTACGCCAAGGCCTCCCCCGACGACATTCTGATCCGCATCACCGTGGCGAACCGCGGCCCGGAGGCGGCGACTCTCCACCTGCTGCCGACGCTCTGGTTCCGCAACACCTGGAGCTGGGGGCGCAGCGGCGAGGGGTACCCGCCCAAGCCCGTGATCACCCCCGACGGCCACGGGGGCGTGGTCGCCGAGCACCCGACCCTCGGCCGCTTCGCACTCGCGGTCGGGCGTGACTTGGCCGGGCGTTCGCCGGAACTGCTCTTCACCGAGAACGAGACCAACGCGGCGCGCATCTTCGGCTCCGTTAACGCCGCCCTCTCCGTGAAGGACGCATTCCACGAGTACCTGGTCGGCGGTCGCAGCGCGGCGGTGAACCCGGGCCGGGTCGGCACCAAGGTCGCTGCGTACTACCGCCTCGAGATCCGCGGCGGGCGGTGAAGCGCGCGTGTGCCTGCGGCTGGCGTCGGCGGGCGAGATGCCCGCGAGCCCCTTCGGGGGCGAGTTCGAGACGACCTTCGCGACCCGCATCCGAGAGGCGGACGAGTTCTACGCGGGGCTCATCCCGGCCGGGCTCGACGCCCAGGAACGCCTGGCGACGCGCCAGGCGTACGCGGGGCTGCTGTGGTCCAAGCAGTTCTACCACTACGTGGTGAAGGAGTGGCTCGAGGGCGACCCTTCGCAGCCGCCGTCGCCGCCGGGCGCGCCTGAACGGGCGGAACAGCGACTGGCCCTACTTCCACAGCCGCGACGTGCTCTCCATGCCCGACAAGTGGGAGTACCCCTGGTTCGCCGCGTGGGACCTCGCGTTCCACATGCTGCCGTTCGCCAGGCTCGACCCCGAGTTCGCAAAAGCGCAGCTGGTGCTGCTGCTGCGCGAGTGGTACATGCACCCGAACGGGCAGAATCCCCGCCTACGAGTGGTCTTTCGACGACGTGAACCCGCCCGTGCACGCGTGGGCGGCGTGGCGCGTGTACAAGATGACCGGTGCTGCGCGGCATGCGCGACCGCCTCTTCCTCGAGCGGGTCTTCCAGAAGCTGCTCCTCAACTTCACCTGGTGGGTGAACCGCAAGGACGTCGAGGGCAACAACCTCTTCGGCGGGCGGCTTCCTCGGCCTCGACAACATCGGGGTGTTCGACCGCTCGCGACCGCTGCCCGGCGGGGGCTGGCTGGAGCAGGCCGACGGCACCGCGTGGATGGCGTTCTACTGCGGCACCATGCTCTCGATCGCGCTCGAGCTCGCGGCCGAGGACCCGGCCTACGAGGACGTGGCCTCCAAGTTCTTCGAGCACTTCGTCGCCATCGTGGACGCCATGAACGGCCTCGGCGGCGACGGGCCTGTGGGACGAGGAGGACGGGTTCTACTACGACCAGGTCCACGTCAGACGGCCTTCACGTCCCGATCCGCCTGCGCTCGATGGTGGGGCTGATCCCGCTGTTCGCCGTGCGAGGTGCTCGACGAGGAGGTCATCGACCGGCTGCCCGGGTTCTCCAAGCGCATGCGCTGGTTCCTGGAGCACCGCCCCGACCTCGCGCGCCACATCGCCTGCATGGAGACCGGCCCGGGCGAGGGCCACACGCACCGGCTGCTCGCGATCCCGTCGCGGGACGCGGCTCGAGCGGGTGCTGCGCTACCTGCTCGACGAGAACGAGTTCCTCTCGCCGTACGGCATCCGCTCGCTGTCGCGCGTCTACCGCGACCGACCCTACACGTTCTCGCTTGCCGGCATGAGCACGATCCGTGGAGTACGTGCCGGGCGAGTCCAACACCGGCCTGTTCGGCGGCAACTCGAACTGGCGCGGGCCGGTGTGGTTCCCGGTGAACTACCTGCTGATCGAGGCGCTGGAGCGCTACCACCACTTCTACGGTGACTCGCTCCAGGTGGAGTGCCCAACCGGCTCGGGAAGGATGATGAACCTGAAGCAGGTGGCCGGGGAGGTCGCGCGGCGCCTGACTGCTATCTTTCTGCCCGATGCCTCCGGCCGGCGCCCCTGCCACGGCGACGACAGGCGGTTTGCCGAGGACCCCGACTGGCGGGACCTCGTGCTCTTCCACGAGTACTTCCACGGCGAGAACGGCCGCGGGTGCGGGGCCTCCCACCAGACCGGGTGGACGGCCCTGGTGACCAGGTGTCTGGAGACCCTGGCCGCCTCCCGTAGCAACCGCTGACCGTCAAGCCCGCACCGCCGGCGGCAACCCGGGCGAGCCGGCTGCGTACAATCGGGGGCAAGCACAGGCCGGCTCGCGGTCGGGGCCTCACGTAGTGTGTCTGGAGGGGTGACGAATGAAACGACGCACGATGATCATCATCGGGGTTGCAGCGGTGGTCGTGATCGCCATCGTGATCGCAGCTATCGCGAGCAGCGCCAAGGGCAAGGGGATCCGGGTGCGCACCACGAAGGTGGATCGCAAGGACCTCGTCCAGCTCGTGACGGCCAACGGCACCGTACAGGCAAAGACAAAGGTTGAACTCTCGGCCAACATAATGGGGCAGATCACCAAGCTGAACGTCGAGGAGGGCGACCACGTGAAGCAGGGTGACCTCCTGCTCGTGATCGATCAGGCACGCTATGCCGCCGCGGTGAACGGGGCCAGGTCGAGCCTGCAGGCGTTGGAGGCCGAACTCGCCCGCTCCCGCGAGGCGGCGGCCCAGGCCAAGCGTGACCAGGAGCGCGCCGAGCAACAGTTCAAAGACGGCATCCTCCCCGAGGCCGACCGCGAGCGTGCCCGCAGCACCTACGACCAGGCGGTAGCGTCCGCCCGACGGGCGGAGCGCCAGGTCGAGCAGGCGCGGGCCGACCTCGCTTCGGCCCAGGACGCCCTCGACAAGACCGAGATCCGCGCCCCGATGGGAGGGATCGTGACCGCGCGCAACATCGAGCAGGGCGAGGTGGTGGTCACGGGCACCATGAACAACCCCGGCACCGTACTGATGACCATCTCCGACATGTCCACCGTCGAGGCTGTGCTGGAGGTGGACCAGACCGACGTACCCCAGCTCCGGATCGCCCAGAAGGCCTCGATCCGAATCGACGCCTTCCCGGATGAGAGCTTTCCTGGCGAGGTCTCCGAGATCGGCTCGAGCCCGGTCCGCGGCACGTCGGCGCTGGGCGGGGCCGCAACCGGTACCGACTACCAGGTGAAGGTCACGCTCCTGAAGCACCCCGAGCGCATCCGACCCGGCCTGACCGTCACCGCCGACATCACCACCGCAAACCGCGACAAGGTCCTCACGGTGCCAGTCGGGGCCCTCGTGCTGCGCCAGCCCGAACCCAAGGGCACGCCGGGCGCGGCGAAGGGCACTCCGAAGCCCGCGAGCACCCCGGCCCCGGTGAGCGCGCCCACCAAGCCAGAGCCTGCCGGTTCCCGGCCCAAGGACATCGAGGGTGTGTACGTGGTTGTTGCCAAGAAGGCGGAGTTCCGGCCCGTCACCACCGGGATCAAGGGCGAGATGGACGTGGAGGTCACCAGCGGCCTCAAGGAGGGCGACGAGGTCGTGGTCGGGCCGTTCAAGGCGCTCCGTGATCTGAAGCCCGGTGCACAGGTCGTGGTGGACAACACCGAACGGGCCGGAGCGGAGAAGTGACGGCCGTGAGCGGTCCCGCGAACGGCCGTCATCCCGAGTCCCGCCTGCAGCGCGACGAGGGATCCGGGCGGGTTTCCGCATGATCCTCAGCGACCTCGCCCGCATCGCCCTCAGGTCCATTCGGGCTCACAAGCTGCGCTCCTTCCTGAACCTGCTGGGCATCATCATCGCGGTGACCACCATCATCGCGGTGATCTCGGTGGTCTCGGGCCTCAACAAGTACGCCGCCGACGTGATCAGCGGCCTCGGTCCCAACACGATGATCTTCACGAAGTTCGGCATCATCACGCAGCCGTGCGGAGTTCTTGGACGCCCTCAAGCGCAAGGAGATCACCGACGACGACGTCGAGGCCGTGCGGCGGCTGGTGCCACAGGCGAAGCGCGTGACCGGGAGGGTCTTCTCCACCCACACGGTGTACGCCGAGGGGCACCGCCTGGCCGACCTCTTCGTGGTCGGTTCGGGGCCCGAGCTGCCGTGGATGATCGGTCTCGAGCTCGAGGACGGCCGTTACTTCACCCAGCCCGAGGCCGATGCGGCCCGGCCAGTGGCCGTGATCGGCTGGGACATCAAGGACGAGGTCTTCCCCCACGTGGATGCGGTCGGCCGCATGATCAACGTGGCGGGGAAGCCGTTCCGGGTGATCGGGACCATGGCCCGCCAAGGCAGCTCGTTCGGCCAAAACCAGGACAGGTTCGTGCTGGTCCCGCTCCCCTCCTTCAGGCGAGCGTTCGGGATGGCCCGCAGCGTCGACATGTTCGTCGAGGCCGAGAGTCAGGCCTCACGCAAGGACGTCGAGGACGCGGTGCGGGTGGTGCTGCGGGCACGCCGTGGTACGCCGTTCGGGGCGCCAGATCCGTTCGGAATCATCGATGCGGATGCTCTCAACATCCTATGGAAGAGCATCACCTTCTCCGCGTTCGCCCTCGTGATCTGGATCTCCTCGATCTCGCTGGTCGTGGGGGGCGTCGCGATCGCCAACACGATGTTCGCTTCGGTGGTGGAGCGCACCCACGAGATCGGGGTGCGCAAGGCGCTCGGCGCCCGGCGCCGTGATCTGCACCGGCAGTTCCTCTTCGAGGCGGTGTTTCTGAGCTTCGTCGGCGGGGTGCTGGGCGTCGCGCTCGGCTGGCTGGCGGCCCAGGCGGTGGGGGCGTGGAGCCCGTTCCCGGCGCGAGTCACACCGTTCCTGGTGATGACCGGCCTGTCAGTCGCCACCCTCTCCGGTCTGCTGGCGGGGTGGCTGCCGGCGGTGCGGGCCGCACGCCTGGACCCCATTGCCGCGCTACGGGAGGAATGAGATGGGCCGCTGGGACAAGATCATCGCTGCCCGGCGCGAGAACGTACTTGCGGCGCTGCGCGCCATCCGTGAGCAGAAGCTGCGCTCGTTCCTCACCTGCCTCGGCATCATCATCGGCGTGGCCACCGTGATCGTGATGGTCTCGCTGATCCAGGGGTTCAACCAGAGCTTCATCGCGCAGTTCCAGAGCTTCGGCGCCACGCTCGTCCAGTTCCAGAAGTTGGAGGCCCGCTTCGGGGGCGGCGGCCTCCCACCACCCGAGGAGGAGCGTTTGCGGCCAGTGCTGACCCTCGACGACGCCGAGGCGATCCGCCGCTACGCGACCGCCATCGCTTTTGTCTCCCCCGAGCGCTGGCAGTTCCAGACCACCGAGGTGCGCTTCCGCGCCAACCGCACCAACAGCGCCACCGTTGGCGGGGTCACCCACTACTACCCCGACGCCAACAACCACTTCGTGCAGCAGGGGCGCTTCTTCACCGCCGGCGAGGAGCTTCACTCGGACCAGGTTGTGGTGATCGGCATCGGGACCGTCGAGGCGCTCTTTCCCAACCTAGATCCGCTGGGCCGGGAGATCTCCATCAACGGCAGGCCGTTCCGGGTGGTCGGGGTGTTCGAGAAGAAGGGCGGCTTCCTCGACCAGGGCGCTGACGAGCAGATGGTGATACCGGTCGGGGTGTTCGACCGCATCTGGCCCGATCTGAAGCGCACCTACGGATGCGTCATTGCCACCACCCCGAAGAAACCCGAGTGGGTGAACCTGGCGATCGAGCAGGGCACCCAGATCCTGCGCGAGCGGCGCGGGCTGCGCTTCAACCAGCCCAACAACTTCGCGGTCCTGACGCCCGAGCGCACGATTCGCACGTTTCAGCAGATCACGGGCGGAGTCAGCGCAGCCATGATTGTCATCGCCGGCATCTCGCTCATCATCGGCGGGGTCGGCGTGATGAACATCATGCTCATGAACGTCACCCAGCGCACCCGAGAGATCGGCGTGCGCCGCGCACTCGGGGCGCGTCAGACCGACATCCGGCAGCAGTTCCAGACCGAGGCGATCACGCTCTCCGTGGTGGGCGGGGCAACCGGCGTGGCGGCGGGGCTCGCGATCTCCAAGCTGGTCGGTGCGGTGAGCCCGTTCCCAACCGCCATCTCGCTCGCAGCGATCGTGGCCGGGCTTGTCGTCTCCGGCTTGGTGGGGTTCTTCTTCGGCACCTACCCCGCCTACAAGGCCGCTCGTCTGGATCCGATCGAGGCGCTCAGATACGAATGAGACTGGAAAGAACGAGATTTAGCAGATCGTTGGATACCACCGTCGCCCCCAGGCGACGAGAAAACCAAAGGAGGCAACGATGAGGAGAAGTCACACGAGGCTGTTTGTTGCGGTGGCGCTGGCGCTATGCTTCGCGGCGGCTGCGTTCGCGGAGCTGCCGCCGCTGATCCCGCGCGAGGTGCTTCTCGGAAACCCCGTCAAGGCTTCGCCGCGAATCTCACCCGACGGCACGCGCCTTTCGTACCTGGCCCCTTCCGACAAGGGCGTGCTCAACGTTTGGGTTCGCACGATCGGCAAGGCCGACGACACCCAGGTCACCAACGATACCCACCGGGGCATCCGCATCCACTTCTGGGCGGAGGATGGCAAGCATCTCTTTTACATGCAGGACCTGAACGGCGACGAGAACTTCCACGTGTATTCGGTGGACCTGGACACCAAGGTGGTTCGCGACCTCACCCCGTTCCAGGGGATCAAGGCCGCCGGGATCCTGGTCGACAAGAACCACCCGAACGACATGCTCGTGGGGTTGAACCTGCGCGACCGCCGGGTGTTCGACATGTACCGGATCGACCTCACGAGCGGTGCGATCGCTATGGACACGCAAAACCCCGGTGACGTCCTGCAGTGGATCCCGGACCCGAGCTTCGAGATCCGCGCGGCGATGGCCCAGAACCCAAAGGACGCCTCGACAATCTTGCGCGTCCGGGACGGCAAGGACGCGGCATGGCGAGACCTCATGACCTGGCCGTTCGGCGAGAACGGCGGGGCGGACGACTTCACGGCCGACGGCAAGGCGCTGTGGGTCGAGACCTCGATGGGGGCCGACACGACGCGCCTGGTCAAGATGGACATCGCCTCTGGCAAGGAGATCCAGACCGTTGCGGTCGATCCCAAAGTTGACGTGGGCGGTGTGTTGATTCAACCGGATACCCACACCGTGCAGGCGGTCGGCTTCAACTACACGAAGAACCAGTGGCGCGTGCTCGACCCGGCGATCAAGGCCGACTTCGATGTGCTCGCGAAGCTCGGCCGCGGCGAGTTCTACCTCTCCACCCGTGATCGCGCCGACAGGAACTGGATCGTCACCTACGAGACCGACGACGGCCCTGTTGCGTACTACGCCTACAGCCGAGAGACGAAGAAGGTCGACCTGCTGTTCGTGAACCGGCCCAAGCTGGCCGAGTTCACGCTCGCCAAGATGGAGCCGGTGATCATCAAGGCCCGCGACGGCTTCGAGTTGGTGAGTTACCTGACGCTGCCCGTCGGCATGGAAGGCAAGAACCTGCCTCTCGTGCTCAACGTGCACGGTGGTCCGTGGGGACGCGACAGTTGGGGATACGACCCGGAGGCGCAGTGGCTCGCCAACCGTGGGTACGCCTGCCTGCAGGTCAACTTCCGCGGCTCCACCGGCTTTGGCAAGAAGTTCCTCAACGCCGGGAACGGTCAGTGGGGCGTGGGAACGATGCAGCACGACCTGACCGACGCGGTCAAGTGGGCGATCGCCAAGGGCATCGCTGATCCCAAGAAGGTGTGTATCTTCGGTGGCTCCTACGGCGGATACGCCACGCTGGCGGGTCTCACGTTCACGCCGGATCTCTACACGTGCGGCGTGGACATCGTCGGCCCGTCCAACATCCGGACCCTGTTCCAAGCAATCCCGCCGTACTGGGAGCCGTTTAAGAAGGAGTTCATCCTTCGCGTCGGCGATGTAGAAAAGGATGAGGTTCTCAACCAAAAGATCTCCCCGCTCTTCCACGCCGATAAGGTCCGCGTACCGCTGATCATCGCCCAGGGCGCCAACGACCCGCGCGTCAACATTCGCGAGGCGACGCAGATGGTCGAGGCCATGCGCGCGAAGAAGCTGCCCGTCACGTACATCGTGTACACGGACGAGGGGCACGGCTTCGCCAGGCCCAACAGCCGTCTCGACTTCTACGGGCGCGTCGATGAGTTTCTTGCCAAGTACCTGGGGGGCCGTTCCGAGCCTTGGAATGAGGTCAATGGAGCCAACGTCGAGGTGAGGTAGCCGCCTGAACTTCAAGCAAGAAGGGGCACGCGCCTCCGCCTGCCCCTTTTCCTTCTCGCCCTAGTGCTGAGCGCCCGGCCGCCGCGTCGGCGAAGACTCTCAGGTGGTTGGCGTGGCGACCGGTTCCACGTCGATCACCGGGCCCTGCCCCATCTCCCACTGAAGGAACGCGTCGAGGTCCTTCCGAACGCGGGTCGCCACCCAGAGAAGCACCGCGGCGTCATCGGCAAACCCGAAAAACGGCAGGAAATCCGGAATCATGTCAAGGGGATCCAGGAAATAGAGGAGGCCCGCGATGATCGCGACCAGCGAGCGCTTGGGGAGCGCCCGGTAGCGGCCCGCGACCGCCTCCCGCCCCATGCGCGCCAGCGCCTGGGCGTCCCGTCGCACCGCGCCCAGTGCGCCCCCGCGACCGCGCAGCGCCGCGCTCGCGGCGGTCAGCAGCCGGCCCACGCGCTGGTTGCTCATGACCAGGGCGGCGGCCCTTCTGAGGGCGCGGCGGAAGAAGGCAGAGGCGACGGTTCGGGTCACGGCCCGATTGTACGCCCGGACCTCTAGGCCGCCGGCCGCTCCGCCACCGGCACTCCCTCGATCGCGACCACCGGCCCGCCGACGTTGAATCGGTAGCCGGCGTAAACCAGGCACAGGCCGATGAGCTCGGTGACGTAGAGCACCTCGGTATAGCCGAAGCGGGTGAACGCCCCGCCGATCCCAGGAAGCAGCGCCCCCACCGCGATCAACACGTTGCCCACAAAGCGGTGGTGGGTGTCGCGGCGCCTGCTGTAACGCCAGGCCGACAACGCCGCCCCACCGACCAGGAACACGAGCGCGTAGGTGTTGATGAACGGCGAGAAGAGGCGCACCCACGGCCAGGCGAGGACTTTGCCCGAGAGCCGGTGCGGCTCCACCAGCGCGGCGTTGATCGGCGCGACAAACACGAAGCTCGCCGCCACCAGGAAGAAGGCGACTAGCGCCGCCGTGAGTCGGTTTGCGGTCTTCCGGCGCAGGAGCAGGTAGACCGTCCCCTGGGCTAGCGGCGCCCCGCCCAGCAGCGCCCCGGAGGTGTACCAGGCACGGAAGACCGTCTCGTTCCAACCGAAAACGGTCGTGAAGCTCTCCGTGAACGTCCCCACGCCGTAGATGAGGATCCCGAAAGCCCACCACAGCAGGTGGGTGCCGCGCCCCTTCTCGCGGTAGCGCTGCAGCAGCACGACCGCGAAGACCAGCGAGAACATCGTGGTGACGATCGGCAGGTAGAGCACGAGCTTCGGCATGGCTGCTTCCGGCCCCTGCAAACCCTCGCCGAGCAGCCGCCCATTCCCGGCCCGAAGCCGCGGCCGCGGCGCTTGTGAAAGGTCGTATCATGTCCGCTGCCGCACGAGACCGCCCTGCGCGGGCGCGTCGGGAAGGAAGTCCCATGCCTGTGAGGCTCGACGGACAGCATCTGACGATCGAGGACGTGGTGCGGGTGGCGCGGCACGGCGAGAAGGTCGAGCTCGCCCCCGAGGCCATCGAGCGCATCACGACGTGCCGCGCGATGCTCGAGAAGAAGATCGTCGCCCACGAGATCATGTACGGCGTCAACACCGGCATCGGCGAGTTCTCCGAGGTGGTGCTCACCGACGAGCAGGTCAAGCAGTTCCAGCGCTACCTCATCTACAACCACGCCGCCGGCATCGGCGAGCCCGCGCCCGATCGAGCACGTGCGCGCCGCCATGCTCTCGCCGCGTCAACGTCCACGCCCGCGGCTACTCCGGCTGCCGCCCGGAGATCACCGCAGACCTACGTCGCGCATGCTGAACAAGGGCGTGACCCCGGTCGTCTGCGAGAAGGGCAGCGTCGGCGCCTGCGGCGACCTCGTCGCCGATGAGCCAGATCGCGCTCGTCGCTGATGGGCGAGGGCGAGTGCTTCTACCAGGGCGAGCGCATGCCCACCGCGACGGCGCATGGAGAAGGCCGGCATCCCGGTGCCCGGGCTCCAGGCGCGCGACGGGCTCGCCGCCATCAACGGCTCGAACCTGATCACCGGCATCGGCTGCCTGATCCTCTACGACGCCGAGCGCTGGATCAAGCAGGCCGAGATCGCCGCCGCCATGACGCTCGAGGCGCTGCTCGCCAACATGAAGCCCTACGACAGCCGCCTCCACGAGCTGCGCGGCTTCCAGGGCGCGGTCACCTGCGCCGCCAACCTGCGCAAGGTGATGGACGGCTCGGACCTGGTCACCGGCAAGCTCAAGGTCAAGGTGCAGGACGCCTACTCGATGCGCTCCACGCCGCAGGTGATCGGCGCGCTGCGCGACGCGCATGGCGTACGCGCGCACGCAGCTCGAGATCGAGCTCAACGGCGTGGCCGACAACCCGATCTTCCTCGCCGAGGAGAACCGCGTCCTCACCGGCGCCAACTTCCAGGGCACGCCCGGTCTCGCATGCCGCTCGACATGGTGGGCGCCGGCGTCACCATGGTGTGCGTGCTCTCCGAGCGCCGCCTCAACCGCCTGCTGAACCCGGCGCTGTCGCGTCGGGCTGCCCGCCTTCCTCACCAAGGGCGCGGGGATGTTCTCCGGGCTCATGCTCTAGCCAGTACACGGCCGACATGCTGATCGTCGAGCAGCGCATCCTCTCCACGCCCGTCGTGCATCGCAGTCGATCCCGGCGGCGGCGGACCAGGAGGACTTCGTCTCGATGGGGATGAACGGCGCGCTGAAGACCAAGCAGATCCTGACAACGCCTACGGCGTGCTGGGCATCGAGCTGATCGCCGCCGCCCAGGCGCTCGACTTCCGCGAGTTCGCCCCCGGCAAGGGCACGCGCGCCGCCACGGCCGCGGTGCGCAAGGTGGTCGCGCACCTCGAGGAGGACCGGCCGCTCTTCCCGGACCACAACGCGATGATGGCCGCGCGTCGAGCGCTGCGAGGTGCTCGACGCCGTCGAGAACGAGGTCGGCGAGCTCAGCAGCTCCTGGTGAGGCTGATCGGTACCAGGTAGGTCTCCGACCCGTCGCTCCCGGCCCAGCCTTTATCCGGCGCTTTTCTTCGCCAGAAGGGGCTATCCTCTTCTGCGCATGCTGTCGATCCGCCCGCTCGCCGCCGCTCTCAACCCCCCGGCACAGGTCGCCGCAGCGGTTGCCCGCGTCGCGGAGCACCTGAACCGACGCCGGGTCGCCTACCGCTTCGTGACCGGCGAGAGCGACCTGCCCGACGTTCTGCTCATCGTCACCGGGGGCACGGAGCGCCTGGCACTCGCAGCGATCGACCGGGTGCCGGGACCGGTCTTCCTGCTGGCGCACACCGAGCTGAACTCGCTTCCCGCCGCGCTCGAGGTCCTGAGCTACCTGCGCCAGCGCGGACGAAGCGGTCGGATCTACCTGCTCGACGATGGCGACGACCGATCACTCTCGCGCCTCGCCCGGCACCTCGAGGTACGCCGGCGCCTGCAGTCCGTGCGGCTGGGCCGCATCGGCGCCCCGTCCGACTGGCTCGTGGCGAGCATGCCGTCGGCGGAGCTTGTACAGGCGACGTGGGGCCCAGCGGTCGTCGACGTTCCGATGGAGGAGGTGTTCGAGGCGCTGCGCGACGCCGACACCGGCGAGACGGAGCGCGTCAGGGACCACGCCACGGCCAGCGCCGAGGCGGTCCGCGAACCATCACCGATCGATGTCGACGCCGCCGCACGCGTCACCGTAGCGCTCCGCGCCGTCGTCCGCGCCCACCGCCTGGATGCGTGCGCCGTGCGCTGCTTCGATCTGGTGACCGAGGCCAGCACGACCGGCTGTCTGGCACTCTCGTGGCTGCAGGACGAGGGCGTCGTGGCAGGCTGCGAGGGCGACGTGCCGGCGACACTGACGCTGCTCTGGATGCAGTTGACGACCGACCTGCCGGGGTTCATGGCGAACCCGCAAGACGTCGACCCGGCGGCCGGCACGCTGTGGCTGGCGCACTGCACGATTGCCCGCCGCCTCGTGTCGCGCTACTCGCTGCGCTCGCACTTCGAGTCGTCGCTCGGCGTCGGCATTGCGGGCGACGTCCCACCGGGGCCCGCCACGGTGGCCCGCGTCGGCGGCGCCGACCTGCGGGCCCTGTTCGTCTCGGATGCCGAGATCGTCGGCAACGCCGACAGCCCACGGCGCTGCCGCACGCAGGTGCAGGTGCGCCTTGCCGCGGACGTCCGCGAGCTGCTCACGCATCCGCTCGGGAACCACCACGTGCTGGCGCCCGGCCATTGGGCCAACGACCTGCGCGAGTACCACGAACTCTTCGTAGCCGCTGGCTAGAGGCTAGCCGCACGAGGGAGAGCGGGTCGCTCGGCTCGACGAGGGTGCCAGGGACGCATCTAGCTGGATTATTAACAGTGGAGCCGTTCCAGGGCGCTCGCAGCCTTCCGCGGCAGTCCAGGAAACGAGTGTATGACAGCCCAATCGTGCCAAATCAGCTGACTACGTATCTGGCACCTTTCACTCGATGCGGTCCACGCCCCAGGTGATCGACGCGGTCGGCAGCTCCTGGTAGGCACCACGCGCAGCAGCGCTAGTCCGTTGTTGCGGTGCCCTGCGCCCTGTCCCCTGTGCCCTGTCTTCGGGGGAACCACGGGACGAAGGCACTAGTGGTGCGCTGGTACTCGCGGTAGTCCTCGCCGCGCGAGGCCAGGGCCTGCGCCTCGGTGGCCGGGATGCCGGTGACCTTGAAGAGAAAAAAAAGCATCAGCGCAGGCCCGACCAGGGTCACGGCCCACCAGTGCGAGCCCACCGCCAGGTGCACGTACGACCACCAGTGCAGCCACTCGAAGAAGTAGTTGGGGTGGCGGGAGAGCCGCCACAGCCCGGCGCGGCACGTCCTGCCGCGGTTTGCGGGGTCGGCGCGGAAGACGGCAAGCTGGCGGTCCGCCAGCGCCTCACCCACTACCGCAACCACCCAGGTCAGGACACCCGTGACGTCCCAGATGCCGAGCCCCGGCCGTGGGTTGCTCATTGCCACCAGGAAAGGGATGGAGAAGACCACGTCTACCAGCGCTTGCGCCTGGAAGAAGACGAAAGAAGCGGCTTTGGGCCCGCTCACCCCACTTCGAGCGCAGCGTCTGGTAGCGCCCGTCTTCGGGCCTGCCGAGCACCCGGTTGGTGAGGATGTACGAAGCGAGCCGCAATGACCAGGCGCTCGCCAGCGCGCCCACGAGCAACCGGCGAAACGGTACTCCGGGCGCGAGGATCGCGTAGAGCACCGCCAGCAGCCCGAGCCCGGCGGCCCAGCCCACGTCCACGACGCCGGCGTCGCGGCGCGCGCGCTGGACCAGCCAGAGCGCGGCCATGACCGCCGCCATCACGAGCCAGCCCACGAGCAGCAGCGTCACTGGAGCCATCGCTCGCCCCCTCGCGGCGATGCTAGCGCACGCGCCCGCAGGCGGGGCGCGCAGGCGGCCGCGAGTGGCCATACACTCTCACCATGAGAATCGTCACGGAGCTGCGCTCGGTGACCAAGCGGTACCACCGCGGGGATGAATTGGTCCACGCCCTGCACGGTGTCTCCTTCGCCCTCGCGGCTGGCGAGATGGTGTCGCTGGTTGGGCCCTCGGGGTGCGGGAAGTCCACGACCCTCAACCTGGTCGCCGGTGTGGACCGTCCCGACGAGGGGCAGGTCATCGTGTGCGGCACCGACCTCGCGGCCGCCGGCGAGGCGGCATTGGTACGGGCGCGGCGGCGCCACATCGGCATCGTCTTCCAGGCGTTCCACCTCATGCCGCACCTCACCGTTGCGGAAAACATCGCGCTGCCGCTTGCGCTCGACGGCCGCCGCGACGCGGCCCGCGTGGACGATCTGATCGGGCGCGTCGGCCTCGAGCACCGGCGAAACCACTTCCCGGCGGAGCTCTCTGGTGGTGAGCAGCAGCGCACTGCGGTCGCGCGTGCGCTCGTGCACCGCCCCGCGGTCGTGCTGGCCGACGAGCCCACCGGCAGCCTCGACTCGGCCTCCGGTGCGGCGGTGCTGCAGCTGATGGACGAGCTGCGCCGCCAGGAGGGCAGCGCGCTCCTCCTCGCGACCCACGACGAGAGCCTCGCGACCGTGGCCGACCGTGTGATCCGCCTGCGCGACGGCGTGGTCGAGGCGGTGCTCTAGAGATGTTGTTGCGCACCTTTTTCCTGCGACCGGTGCTGGCGGCGGCCCCTGCGCTTCCTGACCACGGTGCTGGGTGTTGCCGCTGGGATCGCCGCGGTGGTGGCCACGATCTCGGCGAGCCAGGCTGCCGTCGCCTCGCTGCGCGAAGGGGTGGCCGACGTGGCGGGACGCGCGCGGCTGGAGGTCACCGCCCCCGCCGGCGTGCCGGAGGAGCTGCTGGGGAGGCTCCGGCCGCTCTCCGGCGACGCGCTCGTGGTGCCGGTCATCGAGGAGATCGCTCTGGTCCCCGCCCTCGGCGATGCGGTGCGGGTGCTGGGCGTGGACCTGCTCCTCGACGCGAAGGTGCGCACGCTCGAGCTGTCGGCCGAAGGCGGCACCCCGCTCGCCGTGGCCGCTCAGATGCTTTCGGGGCGCGGGGTGCTCGTCCCCGCGAGCCTTGCCGGGCGCCTCGCGCTGCGAGCAGGGGATGAGCTGGCGGTCTCGGTGCGGGCGCGGCGCGAGATGCTGACCGTGACCGGGATCTTCACACCGAAGCGATTCGCCTCCGCCTGGGACCGCGTACTGATCGTGGACATCGCCCTCGCCCAGGAACTGTTCGGGCGGCTCGGACGGATCGACCGGATCGAGCTCGTCCCGCGCACCGGGGTGAGCGAGGCCGTGCTCGCCGCCTCGGCGCGCAAGCTCGTGCCCCGCGAGGTCACGGTCGAGGAGCCGGCCGAGCGCGGGGCCGAGAGCTCGCGCATGGTGCGTGCGCTGCAGTTCAACCTGACGGCGCTCTCCGGCGTGTCGCTGTTCGTGGGCGCAGTGCTGGTCGCCACCACCCTCGCGACCTCGGTGGTTCAGCGACGCACCGTGCTCGCGATCGCGCGCTCCCTCGGCGGATCCCGCGGCCAGTTGGCGCTGGCGGTGCTCGCCGAGGCGCTGGCGATCGGCTTCCTTGGCGGTGCCGTCGGGGTGGCGGGGGGCCTCTTCGGCGCACGCGCGGCCCTCGCCAGCGTGCGCTCGACGGTGGCTGCGGCGGTGCGGGGTGTTCCCGCCACCACCATCGAACTCTCCCCGTCGCTTGCAGCGGTCGGCTTCGTGGTTGCGGTTCTGGTCTCCCTTGCGGCGGCGGCGCTGCCACTCGTGGAGGCCGTCGGGACCCCGCCAGTGCAGGGGCTCGCGAGCGAGCACCCGGCGTTCCTGGGGCGCCCCTCCCGGCGGCGCGCCGCGCTGCTGGCGATCGCGTTTCTCGCCGCTGCCGCAGCGCTTTCCCGGACGCCCGCCTGGCACGATCTCCCGGTGGCCGCGCTCCTCGGCAGCCTGGCCCTGCTCGGGGCGCTGCTCGTGTCGGCCTCCCCGGTGCTGGACGCCCTCGCCCGCGGGACCGCGGGGCCGCTAATGCGGGGGACGACGGCCACGCCGCTCCGTCTCGCGGTGGCAGCGCTCGCCGCGGGGCGCCGACGGGCGAGCTGGGCGGCCGGCGCCGTGGGGGTGGCGGTGGCGCTGGCGGTCGCGATCGGCACGATGGTGCACTCGTTCCGCGCCACGGTGGTGGACTGGGCCAACCAGGGGATGCGCGCCGACGTCTGGGTCCGGCCGCTGGCCGCCACTACCGGCGTGCAGGTGGGGAGGCTCGACCCGGAGGTCGTGCGCACGGCGGAGCGCCTGTTCGGCACCCGGGTCATCGACCCTTTCCACACCGCCCAGGCGACCATGCGGGGGCAGGCGGTGACGCTGGGGGCCGGTGTCTTCGCGGTGGTGTCGCGGCGCGGGGGGGTACCGTTCCGGGGCGGACGCGACTCGCGCGAGGTCTTCGCCGCCGCCCTGCGGCACCACGCGGCGGTGATCAACGAGCCGTTCGCCAACCGTTTCGGTGTCAAGGAGGGCGACACCATCCGGTTGCGGGTACCCGGCGGCGAGCTGGTGCGCCCGGTGGAGGCGGTGTTCTTCGACTACTCCCACCAGCAGGGGATGGTGGTCATCGACCGCAACGATTTCCTGCACGTCTACCCCGACGACGGCCCCTCGGAGCTGGCGCTTTTCCTGCCTCCCTCGGAGGATCCCGCCGTGGCCCGCGACAAGCTGCTGGCGGCTCTCGGCGGCCGCTTCCTGGTCGAGGCGCTCCTCAACAGGGAGCTGCGGGCCGAGGTCGTGGCGATCTTCGACCGCACCTTCGCGATCACGCGGGCGCTCCAGGCGGTGGCGGCCGCGGTGGCGGTGCTGGCCGTGCTGACCGTGCTGTTCGCCCTGCTCGGTGAGCGCCGCCGCGATCTCGCGCTGCTGCGCGCCGTCGGCGGCTCGCGCGCCCAGGTCGCGGCCGTGGTGGCGGGCCAGGCAGCCCTGCTCGGGCTGACCGGGGCGATCGGGGGCCTGGCCGCCGGCCTCGCCATCGGCCTGGTCCTGGTCAAGGTCGTCAACCTGCAGTCGTTCGGGTGGACGCTGCGCTTCCTGCCGCCGTGGCCCGCCCTTGCGGCGACCGCGCTGCTCGTGACAGTGGCGTGCCTGGTGGCCGGGCTTGCACCGGCTCTGGCGGCCGCCCGCATGCACCCAAGCGAGGACCTGCGTGAGGAGGGGTAGCCGTCTCGCGGCCCTCGTGCTTGTGCTCGCCACGCCGGCGGCGACGGCGGCGGAGTGGGCACGGATCGCCGCCCCGCTCGCCCTCGTCTTCCCCAGGGACCACGGCTCCCACCCCGTGTTCCGCACCGAGTGGTGGTACGTCACGGGCCAGCTCGCCGATCCCAGCGGCCGACGCCTCGGCTTTCAGCTCACGTTCTTCCGCCGCGGGCTCGACCCGTTGCCACCCGCCCCGGGCTCGTCGGCGTTGCGCGCCCGTCAGGTGCTGGCCGCCCATCTGGCGGTGGCCGAGATCGGGGAGCGCACGATGCGCTTCGCCGAGCGGGTGCGCCGCATCGCCGCCGGCCTGGCAGGCGCCTCCGAGGACGATCTCGACGTTTTTCTCGACGACTGGCAGATGCGTCGCCTCGCGAGCGGGGTCATCACCCTCGACGCGGGCGACCGCGATGGCGGTCTGGCGCTCACCCTCGAGCTGCGACCGGAGAAGCCGCTGGTGCTGCAGGGCGAAGGCGCTGTCTCGCGCAAGGGCCCCGAGTCGGGCAACGCCTCGGCGTACGTGAGCTTCACACGCCTGGCCGCGCGGGGCCGCCTGACCCTCGACAGCCGTGAGCGTTCCGTGCAGGGGGAAGCGTGGTTCGACCACGAGTGGGGCTCGAGCCGGCTCGGGTACGACGTGGTCGGGTGGGAGTGGCTCGGGCTCCGGTTGGCCGACGGCCGCGAGCTGATGCTCTACCGCCTACGGACCGCCGGGGGCGGCGCCGCGACGGAGTCGGCCGCCACGGTGGTGGAGGGCGACGGTAGCGTGCGGCATCTCGCCTCGGGGGAGTTCACCCTCGAGCCGCTCTCCTGGTGGACCAGCCCGCGGAACGGGGCGCGCTATCCCGCCCGACTGCATGTCCGCGTGCCAGGGGTCGGCCTCGATCTCGAGGTGCGTCCCGAGGTCGCCGACGCGGAGCTGGACGCGCGCGCCTCCACCGGGACGGTGTACTGGGAGGGGCCCGTTGCCGTCACCGGCACGACGCCCGGTGAGGGGTACGCCGAGTTCACCGGTTACGCGGGGAGAGTGGCGGGCTTATTTTGATACTACGTCTCAATTAACTGGTCACTGCACAACCACGAGGACCTGCCCGCTCTCCACCGTGGACCCGGGCGAGACCAGCACCCTCTCGACCTTTCCCGCCCCCTCGGCGCAGAGCTGGTTCTCCATCTTCATTGCCTCGAGGACGAGGAGCGGCTGGCCCGCGCTCACCTCGTCCCCCTCCGCAACCGCCACGCTCACGACCCGCCCCGGGATCGGGGCCCGCACCTCGTGCGGACCCGCCTGCGCCGCAGCGCCCTCCGCCGCCGGGCGCTCGAGGGGATCATGCAGCTGCACCTCGAAGTGGCGCTGAGCAAGCGAGACCCGCCAGCGGTTGCGCGAGAGGCGCTGGCTCGCCACCGCGTAGTTGCGCCCGTCCGGGCAGAACAGCGCGGCAAGGCCGGGGTGAATCGGCAGCAGCTCGACGCGTTGCGGGGACCCGTCGACGGTGACCTCCCACGCGTTCTCGAGCCGCCGGGCGGTGACCTCGACCTGGCGCCCGTCCCGCAGCACCCACCAGCGAATCACTTCGCGTCCCTCCCCTGCGCCCTCGCCCGCCCCGCCAGCCGCCATCCCCGGCCCTCGCGCTCGGCGACCTCGAAGCCATCGTGGGGCAGGTGCTCCGCCTCCTCGGCGGCCAGGCAGGCGGCGGCCACGATCGCCGCCTGCTCGACGGCGGGGTCCACCACGGCCTCCAGCGCCTGCACCGGCCCCTGCGCCAGCAGCTCGTCCAGCAGGCCGGTGTGCAGCTCCCCCGCCTGGAACTCGGGCACGTCCAGCAGCAGGCGGAAGAGCGGCAGTGTGGTGGCGATCCCCGCGATGCGGTACTCCGTCAGGGCGCGGCGCAGCCGCGAGAGAGCGCGCGGGCGGTCCTCCCCCCACACGACCAGCTTGGCGAGGATCGGGTCGTAGTCCAGCGGTACCAGCGAGCCCTCGCGCACGCCGCTGTCGACCCGCACCCCCGGGCCGTCGGGGCGCTCCAGGTGGTGGATCGTCCCGGGCGAGGGCGCGAAGCCGCGCAGCGGGTCCTCCGCGTAGACCCGGCACTCGACGGCGTGGCCGCGGGGGATCAGCGTTTCCTGTCGCAGGTCGAGCGGCTCGCCCAGCGCCTCGCGAATCATGAGCTGCGCCAGGTCCACACCGTAGACCGCCTCGGTGACAGGGTGCTCCACCTGCAGACGGGTGTTGACCTCGAGGAAGAAGAACTCGCCCGAGGGGGCGAGCAGGAACTCCACGGTCCCGGCGGATCTGTACTCCACGGCGCGTGCCACTGCCAGCGCCGCCTCCCCCAGGCGCGCCCGCAGCGTCGCGTCCACCGCGACCGAGGGGCACTCCTCGAACACCTTCTGGTGACGTCGCTGGAGCGAGCACTCGCGCTCTCCGAGGTGTACGAGGGTGCCGTGACGGTCCCCCAGGATCTGGACTTCGACGTGGCGCGGCTTCTCGATGAGTTTCTCCGCGTACACCCGCTCGTCGGCAAAAAACGCCTTGCCCTCGGAGGCGGCGCGGGCGAACGCCTCCTCCACCTCGGCCGGCGGCGCGCACGATGCGCATCCCCTTGCCGCCGCCTCCTCCGACCGCCTTCAAGAGGATCGGGTAGCCGGAGCGTTTCGCAAACGCGCGCACAGCGGCGGCGTCCTGTAGTGGCTCGCTGCCCGGCACAACCGGGACCCCTACCCGGCGCGCCACCTCTCGCGCCGCGGTCTTGGAGCCCAGCAGCTCGATGACGGCGGGCGGTGGGCCGATCCAGACCAGGCCGGAGGACTCGACCAGGCGTGCGAAGCCGGGGTTCTCGGCGAGGAAGCCGTACCCGGGGTGGACGGCGCGCGCACCGGAGGAGCGCGCGGCCTCAATGATCGCCGCCTGGTCCAGGTACGACTCCCGGGCCGGGGCCGGGCCGATGCGCACCGCCAGGTCGGCCGCCAGCACGTGGGGCTGGGTGCGGTCCACGTCGGAGTACACCGCCACGCTCTCGTGTCCGAGCTCGCGGCAGGCGCGCATCAGGCGCACCGCAATCTCCCCCCGGTTGGCAATCAGGATCCTCATGCGGTCAGAGCGGGATGTTGCCGTGCTTCTTGGGCGGCATCCAGTCGCGCTTGTTGACCGAGAGCTGCAGCGCGGTGATCACCCTCCGGCGGGTCGTCCTGGGCCTGATGACCGCGTCGACGAACCCGCGCTCGGCGGCCACCAGGGGGTTGGCGAACTTGGATGTGTACTCCCGCACGAGCTCCGCTCGTCGTACGTCGGGGTCGGCGGCCCTCTCGATCTCGCGCTTGTAGAGGATGTTCACCGCCCCCTGCGGCCCCATCACCGCGATCTCCGCCGTGGGGTAGGCGAAGTTGAAGTCGGTGCGGATGTGCTTGGACCCCATCACGCAGTAGGCGCCACCGTAGGCCTTGCGGGTGATGACCGTGACCTTCGGCACGGTGGCCTCGGCCAGGGCGTAGAGCAGCTTGGAGCCGTGCTTGATGATCCCACCGTGCTCCTGCTCGACGCCCGGGAGGAAGCCGGGCACGTCCTCGAGAATGACGAGCGGCACGTTGAAGGCGTCGCAGAAGCGAACGAAGCGCGCCCCCTTGACCGAGGCGTTGATGTCCAGCACCCCGGCCAGGTGCATCGGCTGGTTGGCCACCACCCCCACCGGCCGGCCAGCCAGGCGCACGAACCCCACCACGATGTTGCGGGCGAAATGGGCGTGGACCTCCAGGAACTCCCCCTCGTCGGCCACCGCGCGCACCAACTCCTTGATGTCGTAGGGCTTGTTGGGGTCCTCGGGGACCAGCCGGTCGAGCTCGTCCTCCTCGCGGTCGGACGGGTCGGTGGTGGCGCGCACCGGAGGATCCGCGGCGTTGTTGAGGGGGAGGAACCCGAGCAGGCGCCGGATGCCGCCCAGGGTGTCCGTGTCGTCCTCGCAGGCGAAGTGGGCGACCCCGGAGAGCTGGCTGTGGGTGGAGGCCCCGCCCAGCCGCTCCATGGTCACGTCCTCGTGGGTGACGGTTTTGATGACCTCCGGGCCGGTGACGAACATGTAGCTCGTCGCCTTGGTCATGAAGATGAAGTCGGTGATCGCTGGGGAGTAGACCGCCCCTCCCGCGCACGGTCCCAGGATCGCCGAGATCTGCGGCACCACCCCGGAGGCGATGGTGTTCCGGAGGAAGATGTCGGCGTAGCCGGCGAGTGAGACCACGCCCTCCTGGATGCGAGCCCCACCCGAGTCGTTGAGCCCGACGATCGGGATCCCGAACTTGAGGGCGAGGTCCATGATCTTGCAGACCTTCTCGGCGTGCGCCTCGGACAGCGAGCCGCCGAACACCGTGAAGTCCTGCGCGAACACCGCCATCGCGCGGCCCTCGATGCGGCCGAACCCGGTGAGGACGCCGTCCCCCGGGATGCGCTGCTTCTCCATCCCGAAGTCGTGGCTGCGGTGCATGACCAGGCGGTCCACCTCCTCGAACGACCCGGGATCGAGGAGGAGGTCGAGGCGCTCACGGGCGGTGAGCTTCCCCGCCTTGTGCTGCTTGTCTATGCGCTCCTTGCCGCCCCCCTCCAGGCTCGCCGACTCCAACTCTGCAAGACGTTTGCGGACGTCCTCGCTCACGGTTTGCCTCCGGACCGGGCGGCGTGGAGCGCGGCGGGGGGTCCCTGCGCCACTCTCTCCATCCAACCGGCGCAGATGACCCCCCGAACCCCCCACGCTCGCCGGAAGTGAATTCCGGCTCGCTGTCGGCGCTCCTTGCCGCCCCCCTCCAGGCTCGCCGCCTCCAACTCTGCAAGACGCTTGCGGACGTCCTCGCTCACGGTGATACCCCCCGGGTTGTCCGGCCGTGCCGGAAAGCGAATTATGCTATCACGACGGCATCATGGGACGGGACGAGGGATCCGGTCTTTCCGAACTCGCGGCGGCGGTCGCGCGCACCCGCGCCGCGCGCCTCGTGGACGTGTTCCTCGAGCGGCGCGCCGAAGTGTGCTGGCGCCTCGCGGGGGGACACGTCGCCTCGCGCGAGGGGTTGCTGCGCGAGGGCGCAGCGGTGCGCCGGGACGGCACCCTGGTCTCGGGGGACGGCCTCGACCGCCCGGTGCTCGCCCGTCTTCTGGCGATCACGACCCGCGCCCTGCCGCAGTTCTCGGCACCGGCGTTCCCCGACCCGCCCCGGCTCGAGGAGGCGCTGCCGCGTCTCCCCGCTGGGTGGGCCAGCGTGCGCTGGAGCTGGCGCTGGGCGGCCGTCCTCGCCGACGGCCGCGCGGTCTCGCTGCGAAGACCCGACCTCGCCGAGGTCACGCTTGACGACGGCCACCGCGCCCTCACCGTCTGGCCTCCAGGGGCCGTCCGGGAGCCTAGTGCCAAGACCCCGGAGCCCCACGGCAACGCCCGGGTTGGGAAGGCCCGCGTGCTGCTGGCACCCGCCGCGGCGGCTGTGCTCCTCCACGAACTGGTCGGCCACCCGCTGGAGGGCGACCTGCTTCTGCGCGGTGCGTCCCCCTGGAGCGGCATGCAGGGGGAGCGCCTGATGCGGCTGCGGCTCTCGGTGAGCGACGACCCCACCCGAACGGAGCTGCCCGGCGCCTTCTCCGCCGACGACGAAGGCGAGCCGGTGCAGCCGCGGCAGTTGCTCGCCGATGGCGTCCTGGTGGGCGCCCTGGCCGACCGCGAGAGTGCAGCTGCCCTCGGTGTGCCGACCGGCAACGCCCGGCGCGCCAGTGTGCATGGGCGGCCCCGCCCGCGCATGTCGAACCTGGTGGCGCACGCGGCTGACCCTCTCCCGCACCCCCCGCGCCACGAGGCCGCCATCGAGGTCACGACCTTGACCTCGGGCACCCTGGAGCCGGCTTCCGGTGCGATCCTGCTGCACGTTCGTACCGCCTTTGCCCTGCGCCGCGGCGAGCGTCACCGCGCCCTCGTGCCGTTCACTTTGGTGGGTTCGCTCGCCGCCGTGCGCTCCGGGCTGCTGGCGGCCGCCGAACCGACCCTCCCCGTCGCGGAGCCCGGCTGGTGCGCCAAGGACGGTGAGATCGTTCCCACCGGGGCGGTGGCGCCCTGGCTGCTGCTCTCCGGACTGGAGGTGCGGTGAGGGCCGACGCCGATCCCCTGCTGCCCGCGCTCCACAGCGCCTCCGAGGAGCTTGCCCGCCGCAGCGTTCGCTTCGAGGTGTTCGCCCGCCTGGGCGAGCACGCCCACCTCGTCCTCGACCAGGACGGGGGGTTGGAGCGCCGGGAGAGCCACGAGTTGGGGGTGGCGTGCCGGGTGAGCGGCGGCGGCCGGGCAGGGTTCGCCGCTGCCGCGGGGGGTAGCGCCCGGGCCGGACGTCAGGCGGCGCTGGCCGCCCTCGACGCCATGCTGCCCTCGCCCGACCCCCTCCCGCCCCGGGAGCTGCTCGGCACAAGCGGCAGCGCGCTGGCACACTCCCCGGCCGAACCCGCTCAGCAGGAGGCGTTTGCGCAGGCGCTCGCCGCCGCCTTCGACGACGCCGGGTCGGGGGTCACCCTGGTGCAGGTTCGCCTCCTCGGCGGAACCTCCAGCGCGGCGCTCGCGACCGGCGAGGGGTTCCTGGCGCGGGCGGCCGCCGGCGGCGCGGTGGTGGAGCTGCTCCTCGCCCCGCCCGCCGGCCCATGGCGCCACCTCCACTTTGCCGCGCCGGCGCTCGCCGACCTCGAGGCGGAAGCGCTGGCACGCCGGGCGATCGAGGCCGCCCTCCTCGCCACCCGCGGCGACGCCCCGGACCGTCAGCTTGCCGACGTGCTGCTCGCGCCCGCGGTGGCCGCACCGCTGATCGTCGCCCTGGCGCAGCACCTCGCCCGCGAGGCCCAGGAGGATGGCGCGCTGCCCCGCGCCCGGGTCTCCAGATCCTGGCAGCTGGTGGACGAGCGACCGGGCCCTGCCGGCCTGCTTCCGCTGCCGTGGGACGGCGAGGGGTTGCCGGCGCGGCGGATCGTGCTGGTTGCCGGGGGGCACCTGCGCGAGCGCTTCGCAACGTGGGAGCGCGCGCAGCGCACCGGGGAGCAACCGGGGGGCGCCGTGCGACCCTCGTACCGGCACCCGCCGCTTGCCGGCCCCGCCAACCTCGTGGTGCTCGCGGGGACGGCGCTGCCGCAGCCCGACCTCCTGGCTCTCCTCGAGAGCGGCTTCTACCTCGCGCTCCCCGCCGGCGCCGTCCGGGTGGACCAGGCCAGCGGGCGCTTCGCGCTGCGTGCGGCCGCGGTGGCGGTGAGGCGCGGCAAGCCTGCCGCCACCCACCCGCTGGTGGACCTGCGCGGCTCGTTCCGCCGCCTCCTGGGCGCCCTCGCCGCTACCGGCGGCGACGCAGAGAGCTCCTCGCTCGCAAGCGCGGTCACCACCCCATCGCTGCTCTTTCGGCGCCTCGAGATCGCCTGATTTCCTCGGCCTAGCGCACGTCTAAAACATGTGTTTGGCACAAAAGGAATCTCTTGTTCTCCTCGTAAGTTGCATCGAGACCGGAAGCGATCCCACGAGGAGGTTGACACCTCATACAGTCGTTTGATACGTTCGCTCACCGCAGGGGGTCCCGGACATGACCGCCTCAACCGTTCAACAACACCACCTCTCCCAGACCGAACTGGGCGCCCAGACTCGCGAGCGGCTTCTCGATGCCGCCGAGTGGCTCTTCGCCGAGAACGGCTTCGCCGCAACCTCGGTGCGTGACATCACCGCCGAGGCGGTCAGCAACATCGCTGCCGTCAACTACCACTTCGGAGGGAAGTACAACCTCTACAACGAGGTGTTCCGCCGCCGCATGGCGGCGATGCGTGAGCAGCGCATCGCCAGCATCCGGCAGGCACGCGCCGAGGGCGGGTCACTGGAGGCGGTGCTCCACGCCTTCGCGACCGCGTTCCTCCGGCCCCTCGTGGACAGGGGGAGCGGGCGCCTCCTCGTCGAGCTGATCTCACGCGAGATGCTCGACCCGCAGCTGCCGCGCGAGCTCTTCCTGGCCGAGGTCGTCGGGCCGATCCAGGAGGTATTGGCGGAGGCGATCATGGCCGCGACGCCGGGACTCGGCCCCGGCCCCGCCCGGCTCTGCGTGATCTCGATCGTGGGCCAGCTCCTCCAGGTCGCGCACCGGCTGCGGCGCGGCGAGCTGGCGGCCGGGTGGGGAGCGGAGCTGCCTCCGCTCCCCGAGATGGTGGACCAGATCGTGCGCTTCTCCACCGCAGGGGTGCGCGCCTGTGCGAGGGGAGCGAGATGAGAAACCGGCGCCGTGCCACTCGCGTAGACATGGTTTTGGGGCGCGATTCCGCCCAGCTTCCACGAGGAGAGAGACCGATGCCAGACCACCGACCCAGACCTTCCCACACAGGGAGGATGTGGCGTGCAGCTCTGTGTGCCGCCGCGCTCACCCTGACGGTGTACGGCGGTGGCGCCTCAGCCGCCTGGAAAACGCCGCCTGTGCCCGAACGCCCCAGCCTTCCCGTCGACCTCCCCGCCCCCCCGGTCCCCGAGAGCGCAGCCACGCCGACGATCCCCGCGGACCTCCTCAGACCGGGCGCCACCATCACGCTGGCCCAGGTCGTGGACGTCGCGCTGCAGAACAACCCCGTGACACGGAGCTCGTACCTGGCGGCCCGCTCCGCTGCGGCTCAACTCGGCAGCAAGCGTGCTCCGTACTACCCGAACGTGGACGTCGGGGTCGGCGCAACCCGCTCCAACCAGCTCTCACAGGACCCCAACGTCACTGCGACGGGGGATGTCTACGGGCCCTCGGTGGCGGTCACCTACCTGCTCCTCGACATGGGCGGGAGGTCCGCCAACGCCGAGGATGCCCGCTACGGGCTCATCGCCGCCGACTGGAGCCACAACGCGACCATCCAGAACGTGATTCTCGGCGTGGAGACGACGTACGTGCAGTATGTGAACGCCAAGGCGCAGCTGGAAGCGGCACGGGCCGATGTCACGACGACCGAGGCAGCTCTGGACGCCGCGACCAAGCGCCACGACGCCGGCGTGGGTACGATTGCCGACGTGCTGCAGGCGAAGACGGCGCTCTCGCAGGCGCAGTTCTTGTTCCAGACGTTCGAGGGACAGGTGCTCGCGCTGCGTGGCTCGCTTGCCACCGCCATGGGCCTCCCGGCAAACACCCCCTACGATATCGGGACGCTCCCGGCCGAGGTGCCGCTCGATCGCGGCACAAACGCGGTCGAGCAGCTGATCGCCGCCGCGCGGACGCGCCGGCCTGACCTTGCGGCCGCACGAGCGTTGGTGGAAAAGGCGGATGCGCACGTCAGGGCGGTGCGCTCCGAGGGTCTGCCGACGGTTTCGGCCTCGGCCGGCGCCAACCGGATCTACTACCGCCCCGCCCCGGTCATCGGCCACCAGGACTACTGGTCGGCGAGGTTGCTGCTGACGTTTCCGCTCTTCACCGGCTTCGCCAACAGCTACGACATCGCGAAAGCGAGGGAGGACGCCGGAGTCGCCCGCGCCCAGGCCGACACCCTCGAGCAAGAGGTGGTCCTGCAGGTGTGGACGAGCTACTACTTCTTCCAGACCGCCACGCAGCTCGTCAGGACGAGCCGCGACCTTCTGGCGAGCGCCGAGCAGTCGGAGCGCGTTGCGCTCGGACGCTACAAGGAGGGTGTGGGCACGATCATCGACCTGCTGACCGCGCAGGCGGCGCTTGCCAGCGCTCGATCGCAGGAGATTCAGGCGCGTTCCGGCTGGTTCGTCGCCCTCGCGCAGCTCGCCCACGACACCGGCACCGCCGCGCCGCTCGACCAGCCGGTTGCGGTCATCAAGGAAGGCCCCAAGCCATGAGACCATTCGACTCGCCCAGGAGAGACGCTTCGATGAAGACTATGTCCCTCAAGCCCGCCATGAAACCGTACAGCCTACGCTCGGCCGCCCTCTTCGCCCTTGCAGTCGCAGCCACCCTCCTCCCGGCGTGCGGGGGGGGCCAGCAGCAGCGAAGGGCGCAGCCGGCGGTGCCAGTCACCGTTGCCAAGGTGGTGCAGAAGACCATGCCGGTGACGTTCCGCGCCATCGGCCATGTGGAGGCGATCGCCACCGTCGCGATCAAGGCCCGCATCGGCGGCGAGCTTCAGAAGGTGTGGTTCACCGAGGGGCAGACCGTGCCGAAGGGGGCGATGCTGTTCACCATCGACCCCCGCCAGTACGAGGCTGCCCTCCGCCTGGCCCAGGCACAGCTCGAGAAGGACAGGGCACTTCTCGAAAAGGCGGAGGCCGACATCAAGCGCTACGAGGGCCTGGTCAAGCAGGATTTCGTGACCAAGGAGCAGTACGACCAGATCATCGCCACCGCCGCCTCGCTCCGCGCCGGCGTGGCGGCCGATCAGGCTAACCTCGACAACGCCCGGCTGCAGCTCGCGTACTGTGCGATCACCGCCCCGGTCGAGGCCCGCACCGGCAACCTCAACGTCAAGGTGGGCAACCTCGTGAAGGCCGATGACACCACCCCCCTTGTCACCATCAATCAGATTCGGCCGATCTTCGCCGCATTCTCCGTTCCGGCTCAGCTCCTGCCGCAGCTTACAAAGCACAACGGGAACCGGATTACCGTGTCGGCAACACTTCCCCAGAACACGGGCGCGCCGGAGGAAGGCACCCTCACCTTCGTGGACAATGCGGTGGACACGGCCACCAGCACGATTCTCCTCAAGGCTACATTCGCGAACCAGGACGAGAGACTCTGGCCGGGCCAATTCGTCGACATCGTTGTGACCCTGGGTGAAGAGTCGCACCGCATCGTTGCCCCTGCCTCGGCCGTACAAACCAGCCAGCAGGGCCAGTACGTGTTCGTCGTCAAGGACGACCAGACCGTCGAGCTGCGCCCCGTCAAAGTCGACCGCATGGACGAGGCTGAGGCGGTGATCGACAAGGGGCTAACCGCCGGCGAAACCGTCGTCACCGACGGGCAACTCCGGCTCGTGCCGGGGGCCAAGGTGGAGATCAAGAGCGGCCTCGGTGGAGCGGAGAAGGGGACATGAACTTCTCCGAGCTCTTCATCCGTCGCCCCGTGATGACCACCATCGTCATGGGTGCCATCCTGATCTTCGGGGCGATGGCGTACCGGCTGCTGCCGGTGTCCGACCTGCCCAACGTTGACTTTCCGACGATCTCGGTGTCCGCCTCCCTGCCGGGGGCCAACCCGGACACGATGGCCGCCTCGGTGGCGACCCCGCTGGAGAAGGAGTTCTCGACCATCGCCGGCGTCGACTCGATGACGTCCTCGAGCGGCCTCGGCAGCATGAACATCACCCTGCAGTTCGCCCTCGACCGCGACATCGACGCGGCCGCACAGGATGTTCAGGCCGCGATCGCCCGCACCAGCCGCCAGCTTCCTCCGGACATGCCGTTCCCACCCACGTACCGTAAGGTGAACCCGGCCGACCAGCCGATCCTGTTCATCGCCCTGACCTCCCCGAGCCTGCCCCTGTACGACCTGGACGAGTACGGCGAGACCATCATCGGCCAACGGATCTCCATGGTCTCGGGCGTGGCGCAGGTGGGGGTCTACGGCGGGCAGAAGTACGCGGTGAGGATCCAGCTTGACCCGCGCGAATTGGCCAGTCGGAACATCAGCATAGGCGAGGCGTCACTCGCGGTTCAAGCCAACAACGTGAACCTCCCCACCGGGATCCTCTGGGGACCCGACAAGTCGTACACGATCATGACTGCCGGCCAACTCACCGCCGCCGACGCCTACCGGCCGATCGTGGTCGCCTACCGCGGCGGTAAGCCGGTGCGGCTGGCAGAGCTCGGCAACGTCTACGACAGCGTCGAGAACAACAAGACCGCGGCGTGGTTCATGGACCAACGCTCGATCATGCTGGCGATTCAGAAGCAGCCTGGAACCAACACAGTCGAGGTCGCACGCGCGGTCCGCGAGTTGCTGCCAACCTTCGAGAAGCAGCTCCCCGCCAGCGTTTCCATGCACATCGTGTTCGACCGCTCGGAGTCGATCCGCGACTCCGTGAACGACGTGAAGGTCACCCTGCTCATCACACTGACGCTCGTTGTGCTGGTGATCTTCGTGTTCCTGCGCAACCTCTCGGCGACAGCGATCCCCTCCCTCGCGATGCCGATGTCGATCGTCGGCACCTTTGCGATCATGTACGTGTGCAATTACAGCGTGGATAACCTCTCGCTGATGGCGCTCACGCTCTCGGTGGGCTTCGTGGTGGACGACGCCATCGTCATGCTCGAGAACATCTTTCGACACATGGAGATGGGCAAGAAGCCTTTCCAAGCCGCCCTCGACGGCTCGCGGGAGATCGGCTTCACGATCGTCTCGATGACCCTGTCGCTCGCCGCCGTGTTCCTGCCTGTGCTGTTCATGGGAGGCATCGTCGGGCGGTTGTTCCGCGAGTTCGCCGTGACCATCGGCAGTGCCGTGCTGATCTCGGGCGTCATCTCCCTGACGCTCACCCCGATGCTGGGGAGCCGCTTCCTCCAGCCGCCCCGGGAGGTCCGGCACCGCGCCCTGTACAACACCTTCGAGCATGGCTTCAACGCCTTGCTGAACGGCTACAAGGCGGGGCTCTCCTGGTCGCTGGGCCACCGCCGCACGATGATGGTCATTACACTCGCGGTAACGATCGCGATGGTCGTGCTCTTCGGCGTGGTCCCGAAGGGGTTCATACCGTCGCAGGACATCGGGATGCTATCCGGCCAAACCGAGGCCGTCGAGGGCATCTCGTTCGACGCGATGGCACGCCACCAGCAGGAGGTCGCCAAGATCATCAAGGCGGATCCCAACATCGAGGTGTTCGGCTCCTCGGCCGGCGGGCGCGGTGGTGGAGCGTCCAACTCCGGCTTCTTGTTCATCCGCCTCAAGCCCCGCAACGAGCGCAAGCTCACCGCCGACCAGATCGTCGAGGAGCTGCGCTCCAAGCTTGCGGCCGTGCCGGGCGTGCGCTCCTACATCCTGAGCCCCCCCGCCATCCAGGTAGGTGGCCGCCAGACCCGGGCCCTCTACCAGGTCACGCTCTTCGGGCCCGACACGACGGAGCTGTACCGCTATGCGCCTCAGCTCGAGGCGAAGATGCGTGCCCATCCCATGCTCGTGGACGTGAACACCGACCTGTTGCTCAAGAACCCGCAGATCAACGTGGAGATCCAGCGTGACAAGGCGGCTGCCATGGGCGTCACGCCCCAGCAGATCGAAGACACGCTCTACACCGCCTACGGCACCCGGCAGATCTCGACGATCTTCGCGCCGCAAAACGAGTACCAGGTGATCATGGAGACCAAGCCGGAGTTCCAGACCGACATGATGGATCTCTCGCTCCTCTACGTGCGCTCGGCGAACGGCCAGCTCGTACCCCTCGACTCACTGGTCAGGCTGACACCAGCCGTAGGCCCCCTCACGGTCAACCACTCCGGCCAGCTCCCCTCGGTCACGCTCTCGTTCAACCTGAAACCCGGCGTGGCGCTGGGCCAGGCCACCGCCGAAGTGGAGAAGCTCGCCCGGGCGACGCTGCCGTCAACGATCTCGTCCGTCTTCCAGGGAACGGCACAGGCGTTCCAGTCCTCGATGAAAGGACTCGGCCTGCTTCTTGTCCTGGCCGTCCTCGTGATCTACATGGTGCTCGCCATCCTGTACGAGAGCTTCATCCACCCGCTCACGATCCTCTCCGCGCTGCCGCTGGCCGGCGCCGGCGCCCTCGCGACGCTCGCGCTGTTCAAAACGGACCTGAACATCTACGCCTTCGTCGGCATCATCATGCTGGTGGGCCTCGTCAAGAAGAACGGGATCATCATGATCGACTTCGCCATCGAGGCGCAGAAAGCCGGCAAGTCGCCGATGGACGCCATCTTCGAGGCCTGCGTGGTGCGCTTCCGCCCGATCATGATGACGACGATGGCCGCCCTCTTCGGCACCCTGCCCATCGCGCTCGGCTGGGGCGCCGGTGCCGAGGCGCGGCGCCCGCTCGGCCTAGCGGTCGTCGGGGGCCTGGTGGTCTCGCAGTCGCTGACGCTGTTTGTCACGCCGGTGGTCTACACCTACATGGAGAGCTTCCAGAGCAAGCTCGGCACCTGGCTGTGGTTCCTCGGCGGCCGTCAAAAGCAGGCGACCGAGACCGCGTAGGCGGCCCGCGCGTCATGCCCCTCGCGCGCGGGAATGGGAGGCCGGCCGCAGCGATTGGAATCAAGGTCCGAGGACGGCCCGCACCAGCGTGTCCGGACCCTCGAGTCGGCAGTCAAGGAGCACCCCGATGAGCGTTTCTGGACTCTTCATCCGCCGGCCCATCATGACCACGTTGGTCATGGTCGGGATCCTCATCTTCGGCATCATGGCGTACCGCCTGCTGCCGGTCTCTGACCTCCCCAACGTGGATTTCCCGACGATTCAGGTCTCCGCGGTGCTGCCGGGTGCAAGCCCGGAAACGATGGCGTCCTCGGTCGCCACACCCCTCGAGAAGCAGTTCTCGACGATCGCGGGCGTCGACTCCATGAACTCCGCGAGCTCCCTCGGCAACACGCAGATCACGCTGCAGTTCAACCTGAGCCGCGATCTCGACGCCGCCGCCCAGGACGTCCAGGCCGCCATCGCCCGCGCCGCCCGTCAGCTACCTCAAAACATGCCGAGCCCACCTACCTATCAGAAGGTGAACCCCGCCGACCAGCCGATCCTCTACATCGCCCTCACGTCACCGACGCTCCCGCTCTACTCTCTCGACGAGTACGGCGAGACCCTGCTCTCGCAGCGCATCTCGATGGTCGCCGGAATCGCGCAGGTGCAGGTCTTCGGGGCGCAGAAGTACGCCGTTCGCATCCAGCTCGACCCCAGCCAACTCGCTGCCCGCGGGATCGGCATCAACGAGGTGGCGGCAGCCGTGAACAATCAGAACGTCAACCTCCCCACCGGCACGCTGTGGGGGCCGACCAAGGCGTACACCGTTCAGGCCAGCGGGCAGCTTATCCAGGCGGCCGCATATCGGCCAATGATCGTTGCCTACCGCGGCGGCAAGCCGGTGCGCCTCGAAGAGCTTGGCAGAGTCATCGACGACGTCGAGAACAACAAGACGGCCGCCTGGTTCATCAACCAGCGCGGCGTGATCCTGGCGATCCAGCGCCAGCCCGGCACCAACACGGTCCAGGTGGCGCGGGCGGTGCGCGATCTGCTGCCGACCTTCCGGGCCCAGCTCCCGGCCTCGGTGAGCATGGACGTGCTGTTTGACCGGTCGGAGTCGATCCGCGACTCGGTCAACGACGTCAAGGTCACCCTGCTCATCACGCTGACCCTCGTCGTGCTCGTGATCTTCCTCTTCCTGCGCAACCTCTCGGCAACCGCGATCCCCTCGCTCGCAATGCCGATGTCCATCGTCGGCACCTTCGCGGTGATGTACCTTCTGGGCTACAGCCTCGACAACCTCTCGCTGATGGCGCTCACGCTCTCGGTGGGCTTCGTGGTGGACGACGCCATCGTCATGCTCGAGAACATCGTGCGCCACATGGAGATGGGCGAGAAGCCTATGGAGGCGGCGCTGGCCGGCTCGCGGGAGATCGGCTTCACGATCATCTCGATGACGCTGTCGCTGGCGGCCGTGTTCATTCCGGTACTCTTCATGGGGGGGATCATCGGGAGGCTGTTCCGCGAGTTCGCGGTGACGATCGGCGTCGCGGTGCTGATCTCGGGCGTCATCTCCCTGACGCTCACCCCGATGCTCTCGAGCCGTTTCCTCCGGCCCCCCCGTGAGGTCGAGCACCACGCCCTCTACAACTTCTTCGAGCGCCTTTTTGCGGGGATGCCTCAGGGCGTACGAGGGCGGCCTTAAGTTCGTGCTTCGCCACCGTCCGGCCACGATGGTGGTGACGTTCATCATCTCAATCCTCACGGTGGTCCTCTTCGTTGCCATCCCCAAAGGTTTCATCCCCAACCAGGACACCAGCCAGATCTTCGGTTTCACCGAGGCTGCCGAGGGCATCTCCTTCGACGCCATGGTCAAGCACCAGCAGGCGGTCGCCGCTGTTGTCGGTGCCGATCCCAACGTCCAGGCGTTCATGTCGTCCGCGGGCGGACGGGGCGGCATCGGAGGCACGAACTCTGGTGTCATCTTCGTCCGCCTCAAGCCCCGCAGCCAGCGCTCACTGTCCGCCGACGAGGTGGTCAACGACTTGCGGCCCAAGCTCGCCCAGATCCCGGGCATCCGCGTCTACCTCCAGAACCCACCCCCGATCAGGATTGGAGGGCAGCTCACCAAGGCTCAGTACCAGCTCACCTTGCAGGGTCCGGACACCGATGAGCTCTACCGCGTCGCCCCCCAACTCGAGGCCAAGCTGCGGACGCTGCCGTCCCTCGTGGATGTCAACACCGACCTTCTGATCAGGAACCCCGAGCTCGACCTCCAGATCGACCGCGACAAGGCCTCCACGCTCGGCGTCACCGCGGGCGCCATAGAGGACGCTCTCTACTCGGCCTATGGCTCCCGCCAGATATCCACGATCTTCGCGCCCCAGAACGAGTATCAGGTCATCATGGAGCTCCTGCCCGAGTTTCAGATGGGGCCCGACGATCTGTCGCTCCTCTACGTGCGCAACGATCACGGCGAGCTGGTGCCCATCCAGTCGCTGGCCCGCGTCGTCCCCGGCCTCGGACCGCTGGCGGTGAACCATTTCGGTCAGCTCCCCGCGGTCACGCTCTCCTTCAACCTGCGGCCGGGCGTGTCGCTCGGTCAAGCGCTCGGGGGGGTCGACAGGCTGGCCAAGGAGACGCTGCCCGCCACTATCTCCACCAGCCTGCAGGGCACCGCGCAGGCGTTCGAGTCGTCGATGAAGGGTCTGGGGCTACTGCTGCTCATCACGATCCTCGTGATCTACATGGTGTTGGGGGTCCTGTACGAGAGCTTCATCCACCCGCTGACGATTCTCTCGGCGCTGCCGTTCGCCGGCGTGGGCGCCATCGCCACGCTGATGCTCTTCAGGACCGAGCTCAACATCTACGCTTTCGTCGGCATCATCATGCTGGTCGGCCTCGTCAAGAAAAACGGCATCATCATGATCGACTTCGCCCTCGAGGCCATGCGCAGCGAGGGGAAGAGCCCGACCGACGCGATCTACGAGGCGTGTGTGGTGCGTTTCCGTCCGATCATGATGACCACCATGGCCGCGCTCTTCGGCACCCTGCCCATCGCGCTCGGCCTCGGGGCCGGTGCGGAGGCGCGACGCCCGCTTGGCCTCGCGGTCGTCGGGGGCCTGTTGTTCTCCCAACTGCTGACCCTGTTCGTGACCCCGGTGGTCTTTACGTACTTCGAGGTGCTCCAGGAGAAGCTCGGCGGATGGCTGTGGTTCCTCGGCGGTCGAAGGCGGAAGGTGGCCGCCGCGGTGTAGGCCGTCTCGACCCTCACACCGGATGCGCGCGAGCCGGGCCACCGATACGGCTCTCTCAGCCGCGCTCACGGATCGACGGACGCCGGCTGCCCTCAGATGGGTGACCGCAGCGTGCGCGAGGCGCAGCGGCTCGGGGATGCGGAACCGGCTCGCCGCCAGCACGCACGCGCATGCCCCCGTGAGGGTGACCCGATGGCCCACCGAGACGTAGACCGGCCGCACGGCGGCCCGGGTGCGCAGCGCCATCCCGATCACCTCACCGCGGTCCATGAGCGGCGCCCGCGAGCCACGCGCCGCAGCGAGCCCAGAGAAGCTGCCCACCAAGATGCTCTTGGCACAGCCTGCGGTCGGCATGTCGAGGGCGAGCCCAACGAGGCACGCGAGGCCGCAGTGCCGCGGGTGGGCGCGCCCGTGGCCATCCACCAGGACGAGGTCGGGTCGGCGATCCAGCCCGGCGAAGGCCGCGAGGATCGCGGGCAACTCACGCCAGGCGAGGAACCCGGGAACGTAGGGAAAGCGCGTCGCAACCGTGGCCGTGGCGGTCTCGACAACCTTGCCGCTCTCGCGCTCCCAAAGTACAACGGCGGCGTGCGCGTGACGTCCCCCGGGGTCGTAGGAGGCGTCCACCCCCGCCACCAGCCTCACCATCCCGGGCGTCGCCTCCTCCCGCACCCGCCCGGCCAGCCGCTCCTGCAGCGCCCGGGCCTCGGGCCAGGGTGAGCGATTCGAAGTTGGGCGGGAGCCAGCGAACCTGCACGCCGTCCCTCCCCACCCGCGGTCGGTCGCGACCGGGCTCAGTCGGCGGTACGCACCGGCAGCACGGTCCGGGGGTCCTGGGAGCTGCGATCCACAACCGATCCAACCACCGCGACTCCCCCGGTCGCCGTCAAGAAGAGGTCCACAACCTGGGGCCCCAGGCACACGGCGGGCAGCGCGCCGCCCAGCTCAACCTTGAGTTGGCGCCACTCCCGCGGCTGGAGCGTGAACACGTGCGGCGTCGGGACGAGCACGCCGTTGATGACTAACTCACCCGGTTGTCCGGTGCGGGACTGCTGGAGCGAGACCTCCACGGCTTCGCTGCCCGGGTTGGCGAGGTAAATGTAGACCTCGAACAGTGGCGCCCGCGCACAGCGGAACGGGTCCCAGAGCAGGGCGGGGAACTGGTACACACCGCCCGGCAGCGTCAGCTCCGAAGCTGCAAGCGCCGGCACGTCCTGGCCGAGGCCGGATAACGGGCCGCCAACGCCCCCGAACCCTCGGTCGTTGACGACGCGGCTGGAGAAGAGGACGGGCGCATCCGCCTCGAAGGCGAGCCCGCCGAGCACCGAGTCGGGGCACCCGAGGTCAAGGGAGAGCTCGCTCGCCGTCAGCATCCTCGTGCTGTACGGCGGCACGTCGCGGTAGGCGGGCACCGGCGGCAGGCAGGGAACCGTGATGTTGATGACACCGGGCAGAAACTGCGGGCCGCTGACTCGGACCGCCGCCGGGCCCGGGTTCGTCATGAACACTTCGGAGCTCCAGCGGTTGCCGTCCTTGCCCGGCCAGCGCAGGGCGAACACCGGCAGCACCAGCTCCCCGGCCGCCGCAACCCCGGCCAGACACAGGGTGACGACTGAAATCGCAAGCCTCGTGCGCATCGGACACCCCCCGTCGGACACCTCTCCCCACCAATCTGGTGCCTCTGACCGCGGAGAGGCAAGCGAAGGACCGGAGATTCCGCTGGGGGTCCGCCTCTTCGTGCCAAGGGTGTGGAACGGGGTGTCGGTCGGAAGCGGCGAGTGGAGTTGTTTCTAGACACCGTGCGAAAAGGAGCGCCGGGCGAGCCAACGCTCGCCCGGCGCCTGGGTCGGCAGGGCCTACGGGCGCACCCACCCCCGGTGGGTGACGTCCAGGATTCTTCCCTCCGATTGATAGTTGACGCGCCCCAGATCCATGACGAAGTCTTTCAGCACGTCGTACTCCAGGTCGGGCAGGAGTTGCAGGTTGCTCACCTGCACACCCATGTAGGGGATCAGCGCCGCGATCGCCTCGTTTACCGTCGCCGTGTACTTGGCGCCGAGGTCGAGGGGCCGCCCATGGACGCGGATCGACGCCAGCACCACCCGTGAGCCGGGGTCAGCCTTGGCGTTGTACGCGAAGCTCATCCCCGAGACCTGCAGGAAGAAGTCCTCGTTGACGCCGAGGTAGGCAAGGCCGATCTCAAGTGCCTTGACGAGCTCGGCGCCGGTGATCTCGAAGGTGGCGATTTTGAGGCCGAGGCCGGTCGGCGGGTCGTAGCCGTAGCTCACCGGCCGGAAGAGGTCGATACCGACAATCGGCCCCTTGAAGATCCCCTCCGAGATCAGCCCGTTCGCGGTGATCGCGATGTCCGTGCCGGTCTTCTCGCGCAGCGCGTCCGTGATCAGGTCGCCCATCGCCGAATCGCGCTTCGGCTGCCTGGGGTCCGTCGTCATCTCGAGGTCGCGCGTCGCCCGGGCCAGCGTCATGTGGTACACGTCGCCGTAGGTGGCCACGATCCCGAGCTTCAGGTCATCCACGACGTTTTGCACCTCCGGCAGCGGCGGCGTCTTCCTGTCAACCGGCAACAGGGTGTAGTCGAGAACCTTCACCGCGCCGTGTCTCAGCGTGAACTGGAGCTTGCCGACGTACTGGTAGTGGGCGCCGGCCTGGAGGATCAGGGTTGACTTGCCGTCAGGGTTTTTGACCACGGTCGGCGTTTCGAACACGTAGTGGTCGTGGCCGCCGACGATGATATCGATGCCGGGGACGTTGGCGGCGACCGCCTGATCGTAGGCAAACCCCAGGTGCGAGAGACAGATCACAACGTCGGCACCCGCCGCGCGCAGCTGTCCGACCTGCTGCCCCGCGATGCCCATGATGACGCCGGGGTCGCCGGCGCCGAGGATCTGGACCGGGTGGGGCATGTTCATCACGTCATCCGGGGTCGTCATCCCGAAGATCCCGATGCGCACCCCGCCAACGGTCTTGATCATGCTGGGCTTGATCCAGTGTCCAGCGGGGGATAGGTGTCGGGGGGGGTGTATCCGGAGAAGTCGAGGTTGGCGGAAAGCAGCGGGAGGGTGCCGGACCCGAACGCTTCGTTGAGGGAGTATGCGAGCACATCGGGGCCGAAGTCGAACTCGTGGTTGCCCACCGCCATGGCGTCGAAGCCGAGCTGTTTCATGAGCTGGAACTCGGGAACTCCGAAGTACTTGTTGAAGAAGAGGTCGCCGTGGAACACGTCGCCGGCGTGCAGCAGCAGGACGTTGGGTTCGTGGGCGCGCACCGCGGCGATGATGCTCGCCGCCTTCGCCATCCCCCCGATCGTGCCCTCGAGGTTGCGATCTTTCGGCCCCCAGGCGTCGAGGTGCGAGTGCGTGTCGTTGACGTGCACCAGCGTGATCGTGGCCGCCTGCGTCGGGACCGCCGACCACAGGCCGAGCGAGGCGGCGACGGCCACGGCCAGCAGGAGGCGACTGACGATGCGCCCCACTGCCCTCGTGGCCTCCCGGATCGCCGGCCCGGATTCTGCGATCTGCAACACCCGTGCTTTGCGCGAACACACACCGTTGCTGTTCATGGTTCCTGCCCTCCTTTCCTGCTCTCCCGGGGCTCCCCCCAACCGTTCCTCGGCCGAAGTCTGAGCCCACCGTTCACTGCTAGGGTCCAACCCACCGAATAGACACGCCCGCTCCGCGGGCGCCTTTCCGTCAACTTCTCCATGAGCGACACGATCGTATGCCCGTCAACCGGAACGGTGCGCAATTGCAGCGGCGGTACCTGCACAGTCAGGGCGCGCTCGAGCCCGGCCAGCAGGGCGCTGGCCTCATCGAGCTTCCGTGCACCGTGATCGCTTTGCCCCGTCAGCTCGCGCTCGGCCGCCTCCTCGCGCGCCTCTCGCGCTGCCTCGTTCATCGCCCGCCTCCTCTCTGCCTGCCTGTCCTGCAGGCATCCCACGCCAACGCCCGGCCGTCCATTAACCTTGCGACCTTTGCCATCTGAGAACTCGGCGGCACCACGGCGAGTACGATCACGAGCACGGTGAGGCTCACAAGCAGCAGCACGGCCACTACGTCCATGGCGTTCTCCCCCAAGAGCTCCCGGAAAGATCAGTCGGTGCGTTCACGCCGGCCTCGATCACTCGAAGCGAAGGTTGCCGAGAGGGTGCCAGTTCTTCATCATCTCCCGGCCCAAGAGGTATGACAGACCGACCCCTACCACGACCCCGATCCCCACCTTGACCCAGGCCTTCTCGGGGTCGCTCAGCACCACGTCGGCCACGGTCGTCTCGTTGGTCCGGATGAGGAACTCTTCGTCCTGCCTGTGTGGGAGTTTTTGGACGACGCCCTTTTCGTCCACCCACTTGGCGACGCGCAGGACGTATTCTCCTGGTGGCATGTCCGGCACCGACCACCGCGACTCCCTCTCCTCGCTGAGGAGGTTCTCGGCCTTCCCCTCGACGCGGTACAGCTCGGTGACGATCGTCCGGTGGGTAGTGACGTCACGCTTCCTGTCCGAACGGTTGTCGAACACCCGCACCAGCAGGCGTCCGCCCCCTGCCCCTTCGACGACCCCTGGAGACTGCCGGAGATGGATCTCGGTGGCGCAACCGGCGCACCAGGGCGCCAGCGCGACGAGCAGCGCCGCGCTCACCAACCTGTCTGGGATCCGACCTCGCATCGCCGATCTCCTTTCGCCCCCGCTCGCTCCCCGGGCCTTTCACCACCCAGGCTCGGCCCAGGGCGTGGCGGTGTCCTGATGGAGGGACAACGCGGCGGTAATGGTTCGAAAACGTCGGGGTAACGGGCTCACGATGTTGAGACGACATCGCAAATACCGGGGTCTTGCCACCCAGGCCCGCGCGGCCCAAGATACGGGGCAACCCATGGTGGAATCCGGCGAACGCGAGCTGTACCGCGTCGGCGACCTCACGCTCGACGTGGGCGCACGCCTGCTCACCCGGGCGGGAGTGGTCGTGCCCCTCCCGCCGAAGACGTTCGAGCTGTTCGTCGAGTTGGTGCGCCGCGCCCCCGGAGTCGTGCGCAGGCAGGAGCTGCTGGACACGGTCTGGGCGCACGAACTGGTGAATGACGAGGCGCTCACGCAGCGGGTAATGCTGCTGCGTCGGGCCTTGGGGGACGAAGCGAAGGAACCCCGCTTCATCGCGTCCGCGCCGCGTTGGGGGTACCGGCTCGTGGCCCCTGTTGAGAGGGTGGCCGTCCAGGCAGCAGTCCCTCAAGTGCCGGTTGAGCGGCGTCCCGACGACTCGCGTGTCTCGCGGCTCGAGGTAGCGATCGCCACGACCCGTCGCCGGGGTCGATGGCTTTTCGGGACAACCGTCGCACTCGCGGCCGCCATCATCGGCGGGGGGCTCTATCTGGTCATTGGCCAGGGCCACCATTCCATCGACTCGCTGGCCATCGCACCGTTCGCCGCCGTCGGCTCAGGGAGCGACACCGAGCTGCTGTGCAGCGGCATCCCCACCACCCTCACCGCCACGTTGGGGCAGGTCCCAAACCTGCGGGTTATCGCCGCCAGCACCATGGTCCGGTACACGGGGAAGTCCATCGACCCGCAGAAGGTCGGCCGCCAGCTCGGCGTGCGCGCCGTTCTCACCGGGACACTTGGCCAGCGGGGCCCGGTCGTCGCCATCGACACCGAGCTCGTGGACGTGAAGGATGGCAGCCGCCTCTGGGGAGCGCACCTCGAGCGCCCGGTGGCAGACATCTTCGCGGTCCAGGACGAGATCTCGCGCGAGATCGCGAAGGGGATGCGCCTCAGGTTGACCGGCGAGGAAAGGGGTCGCCTCGCCCGACGGACCACCGAAAGTGTCGAGGCCTACACGCTCTACCTCAAGGGTCGCTACTTCTGGAACAAGCGGAACGAGAAGGGTTTCGACGATGCGATCGCGTGCTTCCGCGCGGCAATCGAGCGGGACCCTTCCTACGCGCTCGCGTACACCGGTCTCGCGGACTGTTTCGCCCTCGAAGGCTCCATGGAGTATGGGATCGCACCCCCCAACGACGTGATGCCGAAGGCGCGCGCGGCGGCCACGAGGGCGCTCGAGATCGATCCCGAGCTCGCGGAGGCGCACGCCTCGCTCGGCCTCGTCCTGTGGGGGTACGACTGGAAACGCAACGAAGCGGAGCGTGAGCTTCGCCGGGCCATCGAGCTGAGCCCAGGCTACGCCACCGCCCACCAGTGGCTGGCCGAGATGCTCGCCGAGCAGGGCCGAGCGGAAGAGGCGTGGCGTGAGATCCAGCGCGCCCAGGAGCTCGATCCGCTCTCGCTCGCGATCGCGACGGACCTCGGGTTGCTGAGTTACTACCAGCGTGACTACGAAAGGGCGGTCGGCTACCTCCGCGCGGCACTGGCGATGGACCCCAACTTCCACCAGGCCAGCCTCGCCCTCGGCCTCGTCTACCTTCAGCAGGGCGAGCAGCCGAAGGCGGTCGAGGTGTTGCGCACAGCGGACGAGGCCGTCGGAGGCAGCCCGCCGACGATGGCGGCGCTCGGCTTCGCCTGCGCCCTGGCCGGCAGGACCTCCGAGGCGCGCACGCTGGCGGACAGCCTGCTCGCGGCCTCCAGGACGCACAACGTTCCCAGCTACTACCTAGCCGCCATCCCCCTGGGTCTCGGCGACCACGATCACGCCTTCGAGTGGCTCGATCGCGCCTGCCAGGAGCGTTGCAGCTTGCTCGGAACGCTCAAGGTCGACCCGGTGTTCGACCCGCTGCGCACCGACCCGCGTTTCGCGGCGCTCATGCGGTGCGTCCGCCTGGCCGACTGAGCTCCCTCGGTTGCTTGCGGCTCACCGGCTTCTTGAGACAGCAACGATCCGGAACGTCGCGCTCTCGGGAATGGACTAGGGCACGCCGCGGTTGCCACGGTGGCGGGCGAGCCCATCTCGTCACTGGAGACGCGTGCCGGGCCGCCCTCAAGGCAGGGACAACGTGACTCACGAGATCCTCGGCATCCACCACCTGACCGCGATTGCGGGCGAACCCCAGCGAAATGTGGACTTCTACACCGGGGTGCTGGGTCTGCGCCTGGTGAAGCTCACCGTGAACTTCGACGATCCCGGCACCTACCACCTCTACTTCGGGGACGAGTTGGGGCGGCCTGGGACGATCCTCACCTTCTTCCCGTGGCCGGGGGCGCCCCGCGGACGGCGGGGCACCGGACAGGCAACGACGGTCTCCTTCTCGGTGCCCGAAGCCTCCCTCGGCTACTGGACCGAGCGCCTCAAGGCCCACTCCGTCTCCTTCGATGCACCCAGGGCACGCTTCGACGAGGAAGTGCTCGCCTTCCGGGATCCGGATGGCCTGCCGCTCGAGTTGGTCGCGCACGAAGGAACACAGAACAGCACCCCTTGCGAGGACGGTCCGGTTCCGGATGCGTACGCGCTGCGACGGTTCTTCGGCGTCACCCTGTCCGAAGCAAACGCAGGCCCGACGGCGTCGTTCCTCACCGAGACGCTGGGTTTCCGCCCGGTTGCCGAGTCAGACGCGCGCGCCCGGTTTGCTGTCGGTGCGGACGGAACGGGCAGTTACGTGGACGTGCTCTCGTTGCCCTCCGAGCCCCATGGCCGGGTCGCCGTGGGGACGGTCCATCACGTCGCCTGGCGCACGCCCACCAACGAGGAGCAGGTGGCCTGGCGGGAGCGTCTCGCCGGACAGGGCCTGCAGGTCACCTCGGTCGTCGATCGTCAGTACTTCCGGTCGATCTACTTCCGCGAGCCGGGTGGGGTCCTCTTCGAGATCGCCACCGATCCCCCCGGCTTCACCGTGGATGAGAACCCCGAGCAACTGGGACATCATCTTCTGCTGCCGCCCTGGCTGGAGACCGAGCGCCCCCGCATCGAGGGAGCCTTGCCGCCACTGCACCTTCCGGAGCCTGCCCGCACACGATGAACGCCCTCGAGAACCCACCGGAGTTCATCCACCGCTTCATCCCGGCGAGCGGCAACGACGACACGCCCACCCTGCTCCTGCTTCACGGGACGGGGGGCAACGAGAACGACCTGCTGCCACTCGGACGAGCGCTGGCTCCACAAGCGGCACTGCTGGCACCGCGGGGTAGGGTCCTCGAGAACGGCATGCCCCGGTTCTTCCGGCGCCTCGCGGAGGGCGTATTCGACCTGGAGGACCTCACCGCGCGCACCCATGAGCTCGCCGACTTTCTCGCGCGCCGCAGCCAGGCTCTATGGCTTTCATCCTGGCCGGGTCGTCGCGGTTGGCTTCTCCAACGGTGCGAACGTCGCCGCGAGCACGTTGCTGCTGCGTCCCCGGGTCCTCGCCGGGGCGGTTCTGTTCCGGCCGATGGTGCCGCTGGTGCCCGAGAAGCGCCCCGACCTCACCGGAGTCCCGGTCCTGATCGGCGCCGGACGTCTCGACCTCATCGCCACCCCCGAGCACACCGAGCGCTTGGCGACCCTGCTGCGAGAGTCGGGTGCGGAGGTCACGGTCCATTGGCAGCCTGCCGGTCACACGATCACCGAAGCCGAAGTGGCGGCCGCCAGGGCGTGGCTGGCACCGCTGAGTTCCAGCGCTGCCGGGAGCTGAGAGGCATGCCGACGGAGCTGGAAGCCCTGGACGCCTACTCACAGGTCGTAACCTCGGTCGCCGAGCGGGTCAGCCCCGCGGTGGTCAACGTGAGCTCCACCCACGAGGTCAAGGTTCGAGCGCGCTCAGGAGAGCGGCAGACCAGGGAGCGCTCGGGGGCGGGGTCGGGGGTGGTGATCACCCCTGACGGCTACGTCCTCACCAACAGTCATGTGGTCGCCGGCGCCTGCCGTCTCGGGGTGACTACGGGCGATGGGCACGACCTTGCAGCCGAGCCGGTGGGTGAGGACCCCCACACCGATCTCGCGGTGATCCGGGTGGCGCATGACGGCCTGATCGCGGCTCCTCTGGGGGATTCGGGCGCGCTGCGGGTTGGGCAACTGGTGGTCGCGATCGGCAACCCGCTCGGGTTCCAGTGCACGGTGACCGCCGGGGTGATCAGCGCACTCGGGCGCGCCTTTCGAACCCGCACCGGCCACCTGATCGAGAACGTCATCCAGACCGACGCCGCGCTGAACCCCGGTAACTCTGGCGGACCGCTGTGCGACGCCTCCGGCCGCGTCATCGGCATCAATACGGCGGTGATCGCGTACGCCCAGGGTTTGTGCTTTGCCATTCCATCCGACACTGCGACCCGCATCGTGGGCCAGCTCATCAGCAAGGGCCGGGTGGTCCGCGGATGGCTCGGGATTGCGGGTCAGACCTGGAAGCTGCCCGCGGCTCTGCGCCACCACACGAGCGACGAGCAGCGCACCGCGGTCTTGGTCGCCGAGGTGGTCCCCGATGGCCCTGCGGCCCAGGCCGGCCTGAGGCCCCGCGACGTGATCGTTGGCATCGGCGACCGGTCCGTTGCCAGTGTGGATGACCTTCACCGCTTCTTGGACGATCACCCCACCGGGGCTTTCCCGGTCCAGGTGCTCCGCGAGGGCCTGCCCGCCGATCTCACAGTCCAACCGGGCGAGCCGCCGCCCTGAAAACGGCCCGGCGCTACTGAAGCTTCTTCAGCAGTTTCTCGGCCTGCGCCTTGATCCAGGGGTGCTCGGCGGTCCAGCGCGGGTCCGGGGTCATGTTGACGATCTCCTTCAGCTGCTGGATCGCGCTGACCTTCCTACCCTTGGAGCGATACGTCTCGGCGAGGTAGAGGCGCGTGAGGGCGTTGCTGGGCGCGCCGGCGAGCGACTTCTCCAGGTAGGCGATGGACTTGTCGTTGTCCCCGCCCTTGAAGAACGGCAGCTTGAAGTACATCCGGCCGAGCACCCGGTCCGGTCCCCAGCCTTCGACCGCAGGGTCGAGCTCGAGACAGGTCTGCATCTCCTGCTTGATCACCGGCACCAGGCTCAGCGACTTGAAGATCCCCTTCGCCTCCCCGTACACGCCGTAGAGCACGCCCAGCCAGAAGTGTCCCTCGACGCCCTTGGGCGAGAGCGCCACAGCTTGCTTCGCGAGGGTGATCCCGCCGTCGAAGATCGCCATCTTCTCGGCGTCCGGCGCTTCGGAGCGGGTATAGGTGCCGTAGAAGTAGGCGGCCCGGGCCCCCTCCCAGCGTGCCTCGTACGAGCCCGGGTCCCCGGCCGCCGCCTTCTGGAAGAGCTCGACCGCGGCCTTGGCCTGCACGGGTTCGGCGCGCGCCTCGTAGGCGGCGCGCGCCTCCGCCACCACACTCGTCGGAGGTGTCAGCTGCGCCAGCCCTGCCGCGCCCGCCAGAACGCAAACCGCCACCGCACCTGCGCATAGGCTTGCTCTCATCTTCGGGCTCCTCGCTGCAAGTCTAGCAGGAGGGCAGCGGCTACCTCCGTTAGAATCACCGAGGAGGTAGCCATGGAGTTCGGCATCCTTGGCCTGGAGCTGTCGGGGAAGACCACGCTCTTCTCCCTGCTCACCGGTCACCACGTGGCTGCCGTGCACGGCAAGCGCGAGGCGCACGTCGGCGTCGCGCACGTGCCGGATGTGAGGCTCGAGCGGTTGGCTACGCTGTTCGCGCCGCGAAAAGCAGTTTCGGCCACGGTGCGCTTCGTGGACGTGCCAGGCATCGTGAGGGGCGGCTCGGCGAGCCTCAACCTTCCGGAGCTGCGCACCATGGACGGGCTCGCCGCGACCGTCCGGGGTTTTGCCTCCGCGACCGTGCCCCACCCCGAGGGGAGCATCGATCCGGCCCGCGATGTCGACCTGTTGGAGACCGAGTTGCTGCTCGCCGACCTGGCCGTCGTCGACAACCGTCTGCACCGTCTCGAGAGCGAGCTGAAGAAGCACAGGCCGCCCGAGCTCGAGGCCGAGCGTGCCGCCCTCGAGCGCTGCCGGCCCGCCCTCGAGGCCGGCACGCCGCTGCGCCAGACCGGGTTGTCGGCCGAGGACCGGCAGCACCTCAAGGGCTTCGGCTTTCTCTCGCTCAAACCACTCCTCATCGTGCTCAACGTTGGTGAGGCGAGCGCCTCCGACCTCGCCGACGCGCTTGTCGGTGCCGGGCTGGACCGCTGGCAGGGCAGGCCCGGCGTGGCCTCCAGCGCGGTTTGCGCGACGCTCGAGCAGGAGATCTCACTGCTCGCGCCTGCCGATCAGGCTTCGTTCTTGGCCGACCTCGGCCTGCCCGACCGGGCGCTCGACCGTCTGCTGCGCGCGGCCTACGGCCTCCTGGGCCTCATCTCGTTCTTCACAGTCGGCGACCAGGAGGTGCGCGCCTGGTCGGTCCCGGCCGGTACGCATGCCGTCAAGGCTGCCGGGGCCGTCCACACCGACATGGAGCGGGGGTTCATCCGCGCCGAGGTGACGCCCTGGCAGGAGCTGGTCGAGGCGGGGTCGTTTGCCGCCTGCCGCACGCACGGCACGCTGCGCCTGGAGGGCAAGGACTACGCCGTCCGGGACGGCGACGTGATCACGTTCCGCTTCAACGTCTAGGGTTGAGGGGTCGGGGTGGGCCGTGGCGACGCCAGCCGCGGACCGCCGGGAGTCGGGGCCGCCGGCTGCGGGGTGGGCTGCGCCTGCGGTCCCGTCGGTGCCCCGGGGGTCGGTTGCGCGGCCCGGGAGCCTTCGTGGGCGGCGCGGACAAGCATCATCTGGCGCAGCGCGGCGGGATCGATCGGGGTAACCTTGAGCGTCGAGGCAACAGTCTTCTCCCGGTAGGACTCGAGCGCCGCCTCGGTCTGCAGGCGCGAGTCGTAGACGAGCGGGTTCAGGTCCGGGTTGGCCAGATCCGGCGCATGCCGGTACGCCCGCACGTAATCGTGGATTGCGGTGTCCCGCCGGCCGCAGCGCTCCTCGGCGAGGGCCAGCATGAAGCGCGCCTGGGCGTACCCCGGACGAGCCTTCAGCGTGCGCTTGTAGTAGCGCATCGCCTTGAGGTCGTGCCCCTGACGCTGAAGCACCAGACCCAGGCGGTAGGCGGCCTCGTAGTTGTCCCCGTCCAGCTTCAGGGCCGCGCGCAGGTAATGCTCGGCATCCCTGGGGAACCCTTTCTCGAGGATCAGCACGCCCAGGTTCGCGAGGTCCGTGGAAGTGGCCTTTCCGGCCTTCTCGAGCGCCATGTAGCTCATGATCGCCCGGTCCGCCGGCCGGTCCGGGGAGAGGAAGCGCTCGAAAACCATCCCTGGCGCGGATGCTGCCAGCATCAGCACAAGCACGCCCACATTCAACCGCCTCATTCCTGCCTCCCGCGACGAACCCGCGCACGGACACGCACCTGAGCGCCGTCCTCCACCACCTCGAACCCCTCCACCACTGACCCCCGAGACTCAAGTTGGCGCCGCTGCTGCTCCAGCGTCTGCTTGAAGCTGTCGAAGCCCACCGCAGCTTCTCTGCCCGACTTCTTGAGGGCATCGACGTAGCGGGCGAACACGCCCTGGTACTCGTCGCTCACAGCTCCTACGGGGGCGGGGCCAGGTTTGTTGGGAGGGTGCGCGCCACCCCCAACCTCCGCGCGGGCCTCCTCGCGCTCCCGCATCATGCGCTGCCAGAGGTTGTTGTACGTGGCAAAGCGGTGCAGCAACTGCTCCATTCGGAACTGCTCGGCCGAGGTGCGGCCCTCGTACCGGCTGAGCTCCCGCAGGCGACGCTCCAGCTCCGTGCGCTCGCGCTCGGGCGGCGTCGGCACCTGGCGGTCCCGGGCAAAAAAGCGCTCCCACCTCCGGGCCAGTTCCTCCAGCCGGCGGTCCAACTGGCCGACGAGATCCCCGTTGCTCACGCCTGCAAGGATACACAAACCGCCCCCCTGCCATGCGTTCGCGCCAGCGGGTGAGGGTAGAATTCGACGATGGTCAACCCCCTGGCCGGGCTCCCGGCGGTTCATCGTCTCCTGGCCGACGAGCAGTTGCAGCACGCGTGTGATCGCCACGGTGCCGCGGCGGTGCGGGCGGCCGTGCGCGAGGCCCTGGCCGCTGCCAGGCGGCGGGTGGTGCAGGGGGAGCCGCCACCCGCGCCTCCCGCGCTGGTGGCCGAGGCAAAGGCTTTGCTGGCCCGCCGCGAGGCGGCCGCCTATCCGGCGGTGCTCAACGCCACCGGTGTGCTGATCCACACCAACCTTGGGCGGGCGCCGCGCCTCGCCGCCGACGCGTCCGGCTACCTGGCGCTGGAGTACGACCTGGGCGCCGGTCGACGCGGCGAGAGGCTGGCCCCGGTGGTCGAGCGCCTGACCCGCTACTTCGGCGCCGAAGCCGCCACCGTCGTCACGAACAACGCCGCAGCGCTGGTGCTGCTGCTCGCGGCACACGCAGCCGGCCGCGAGGTCGTCGTCTCCCGGGGGGAGCTCATCGAGATCGGCGGTTCGTTCCGCCTGCCCGAGATCATGGCCGCGGGCGGGGCCCACCTGGTGGAGGTTGGCTGCACCAACCGGACCCACCCCGAGGACTACGCGCGCGCCATCGGTGAGGGCACCGGCGGGATCCTGGTCGTCCACCGCTCCAACTTCCACCTTCAGGGGTTCGTGGCCACGCCAGATCTGCGCGATCTCGTCGCGCTTGGGCACGCCCGCGGGGTACCGGTCTGGGTGGACGAGGGCTCCGGGTGCCACCTTGACCTCGCCCGCTACGGACTCCGCCGCGAGCCGACCGTGCAGGAGATCCTGGCGGTCGGCGCGGATGCCGTCCTGTTCTCGGGCGACAAGCTACTAGCCGGTCCGCAGGCCGGGGTGCTGCTCGGAAACCGATCGGCGATCGCCCCCCTGCACCGCCACCCGCTGCGACGCGCGCTGCGCCCCGACAAGAGCGCCCTCGTCACGCTGGCCGCCACTCTCGATGCCTACCTCGCGGACCGGCCCGAGGAAGTGCCGCTCTACCGGCTGCTTGCGTTCCCGGAAGGAACGCTGCACACCCGCGCGCGTCGCCTGGCCCGTCGCCTGCGCGAGGCTGGCATCTCGACCGAGGCGGTTTCCACGCGGGCGGTGCTAGGGGGCGGAACGACCCCCGACCAGACGCTGCCGTCGTGGGGAGTTGAGCTCCCGGGCGGGGACGCGACCGCGGTTAGGCTGCGGGACGCGACGCCAGCAGTGGTCGGGCGCGTCGAGGATGACAGGGTGGTGGTGGACCTGCGCGCGATCCCGCCCGAGCAGGACCGGCGGCTGCTGCGCGCGCTGCTCAGCGCGATGGCTGGCTAGCCACTACAGGTCGCCCGCAGTCACACCCAGGAACCCGGCCAGCTCCCCGGATTCCCCGCCTGCGAGGCGGACGGCCAGGCGGCGGGCCGTGTCGTCCGTCAACCCATCGCGGCACGCCGTCGGGTCGAGCCCAAGCTCCATCACCCCCACCGGCCGGCCCTCCGCCAAGATCACCGCCCGCTCCAGGAGGTTGGCGAGCTCCCGCACGTTCCCGGGCCACGGTGCGAGCACCAGCGCCGCCATCGCCGCAGGCCGCAGCGCCGGGACCGGGACGCCGTGGCGGGCACCGGCGCGTGTCAGCAGGTGAAGGGTCAGCGCGGGGATGTCCTCGCGCCGCTCGACAAGCGCCGGCAGTTGGATCGGGAAGACGTTGAGGCGGTGGAAGAGGTCGCGGCGGAACGAGCCCCCGGTGACCGCCTCCTCGAGGTCGCGGTTGGAAGCGGCCACCACCCGCACGTCGACGACGATCTCACCCTCGCCGCCCAGGCGGGTGATGCGGTGCTCCTCGAGGGCACGCAAGAGCTTGGCCTGGGTCGAGAGGGGGACCTCGCCGATCTCGTCCAGGAAGAGCGTCCCGCGGTGGGCCTGCTCGAAGCGCCCCACGTGGCGGGCGCTCGCGCCGGTGAACGCGCCGCGCTCGTGGCCGAAGAGCTCCGACTCCACGAGGCTCTCGGGAACCGCCGCACAGTTGAACGGAACAAACGGCCCTCCCTCCCGTCGTGAGAGTTCGTGGAGGGCGCGTGCAAAAAGCTCCTTACCGCTCCCGGAGGGCCCGAGCAGCAGAACCGCCGCGTCGGTGGGCGCCACGCGCCGCAGCGCGGTCACGGCGCCCGCGAACGCCGGGGCGGCGCCCACCAACTCCGGGAGGCCCTCGCCGGTGGGAGGGGTGGCGAGAAGCGCCCGCCGCGGCTCGGAGGCCGCCCGCAGGCCCTCCAGCACGCGTTCCATGTCGAGGGGTTTGGGGAAGTAGTCCCGCGCCCCCTGCTTGAGCGCCGCGACCGCCGTCTCCACCGTGGCGTACCCCGTAATCAGAAAGACCGGCAGCAGGGGGTCAACGGTCCGCGCCGTCCGCAGGACCGTCAAACCGTCCGCACCCGGAAGCTTGAGGTCCGTGAGCACCGCCAGGTATGGCCCGCCCTGCTGGAGGCGCTCCACGGCGGTGTCGCCGCGCACCACCAGTTCGACCTCGTACCCTTCCTTTCGCAGCGTCTCGGCCAGCATCTCCCCCAGACTGCGGCGGTCCTCCACGAGGAGGAGCGGGGCGTTCATGAGACCCCCTGGCGGGGCAGCCAGACGAGGAAGCGAGACCCGCCCCCGGGCCGCGGCTCGTGCACCACGTCCCCGCCGTGCAGACGGGCGAAGCGCCGCGCGAGCGCCAGGCCAAGACCACCGGAGGCCTTGCTCGAGGCGAACGGCAGGAACAGTCTTCCCCGCAGTTCCTCGCTGACCCCGGGCCCGTCGTCCTCCACGACGACGCGAGCCAGTCCGGGGGAGCTCTCCAACCGCGCCACCACCGAGCCACCCTGCGGCGAGACGGCCTCGGCCGCGTTGCGCAATAGGTTCTCCACCACGACGCCGAGCGCCAACGCGTCGCCAACCGCGGTCATCGGCCCACCCTCGATCCCCAAGGCGATGCCAGGGAACGCCGCGCGCACCTTACGCGCCGCCTCCTCGACGAGTGATTGCAGGTCAACCGGGTCGCGCCGCAGCTCGCGCGGTTGGGCGAAGCGCAGAAAGCGGTCCAGCAGCTCGGCCAGTCCCTCCGCCTCATCGTTGATCGCGGCCACGAAACGTGTCCGATCCTCGCGCTTGGCGTCAGGGAGCAACCGCAGGTAGCCGCGCATGGTGGCGAGGGCGTTGCGCAGCTCGTGGGTCATCCCCGCCGCCAGCTCGCCAAGAGCCGCCATCTGCTCACGCTCGGCAAAAGCGCGCTCGAGCGCCTCCAGTGCCGTGCGGTCGGTGAGGAAAAGAACCTCTCCCTGGGCCTCCCCGTTGGCCGCCAGCAGCGGGAGGCGCCGTGCCTCGACCACGCGATCACCCAGCCGCCTGCTCTGCTCGCCGCTTGCCAGCGCTGCGGGGAGCGCACCGCCGACCGCCAGATCGGGGACCAGCTCCACGGCCGCGGCGTTGGCGGCCCGCACCGTACCCCCAAAATCGGTGATCGCCACTCCGGCGGCTGACCCCCTTGTTAGTACCTCCGCCAGTACCTCCAGGTCGTCCGCCCGGCGCCGCAGCGCCGCCTCCGAGACCTCGAGACGGCGGACCGTGTCGCGAAACGTTTCGACGAGGAAGTGGTCCTCTGCCTCCGCACCCGGTTCCCGTGTCACCCGCATCGCCTCGGCGAGCAGCTCCCGGTAGGGGGCAAGCACACGGGCGATCAGCGCCCACGCCAGCAAACCCCCGCCCACCGCCACCACCAGCGCCAGAGCCGCACCCACATCGCGCAGACGCCCAACTGCGCCCGCGCCCGAGACCGGCACCACCGCCCGCACAACGCGGCCGTCGGCCAGCGGCTGATAGGCGACCAGCACGCTCCCGCCGCCCCCGGGAAGTGGGCCTCCAACCTGCTGCCCGGCTCGCTCCCACTCCGCCCGCGACTCCCAAGGCCACCACGCCGGCTCCGAGGGGCCGGCCTGCCCAATGCTCTCCACGACCCTACCGTCGAAAAGCACCGCCAGGCCCCATCCCTCCTGGCGGAGCGCCGCGGCGAAGCGGGCCGACTCGCCGCTCGCAATGCGCGAGGCGACGATGCGCGCCGCCGCCACCGAGGCGCGCCGTGCCTCGTCTTCGACCAGTCGTGCCACCGCCAGCATCCCGACCATCTCCACGACGACCATTCCGACCAGCATCACCAGCGCGGCCCCTATGAGTAGTTGTGCCTCGCGAAAGCGGCGGGAAGGCAGGCGACTTCTCATTGCCGCACCCACCCCAGAACGATCAGCAGGCCGTTCCCGGCGAAGAGAACTACCAGGGCAGCACCGGCCAGGAACGTCCCGAAAGGCAGCTCCGTGTCTCGCCTCCCCCTTCCGAGTGCGATCAGCGTCAGCCCGAGGAGCGCACCGGCAGTGGAAGCCAGGCCCAGGGTAAGCAGAACGCCGCGCCAGCCCAGGAACGCCCCGACCATCGCCAGCAGCTTGACATCGCCGAGTCCCATTCCCTCGACGCCGCGGAGCCAGCGGTAGACCACGATCACCGCGTAGGGAACCGCAGCCCCGACCAGCACCCCGACCACCGCGTCGAGGAGCGGGACCAGACCCCCGCCCAGCGAGCCCGCGAGGCCCAGAGCGATCCCGGGCAGCGTCAGCACGTCCGGGAGCAGGTGGTGCTCCAGGTCGATAAACGCGAGCGGCAGCAGGAACATCACCAGCAGCATTGCCTCCAGGCCCTGCAACGTCAAGCCGAAGCGCGCAACGACCGCAGCGGCGAGGATCCCGCATGCGAGCTCCATGAGCGGGTAGCGCGGTGATATGGCTGCCCTGCAGGCGCGACAGCGCCCGCCGAGCAGCAGGTAGGAGAGCACCGGGACGTTGTCGAACCAGCGCACCGGCGCCCCACACGCCGGGCAATGGGAGCCGGGCCGCACCAGTGACATCCCACGCGGCAGGCGGTGCACCACGACGTTCAGGAAGCTCCCGAACACCAGCCCGTAGGCGGCCGCAACCGTTATCGCAAACCAGCCTGGCATGCCAGCTCCCGGTACAGCTCCTCCTGCTTCCTCACCATCGCGTCCCGCCCGAACTCCTCCAGGTTTTCTCCCGCACTCGCCGAGAGGCGTGATCGCAGCGCGCCGTCGCCGAGGATCTCCCCGACGCGCCCAGCCAGGCCATCCACGTCATCCGGGGGAGGAGGAAGCCGTTCTCCCCGTCCTTGATCACCTCGCTCACCCCATCCACAGACATCGCCACCACCGGAACGCCGGCTGCCAGAGCCTCCACAAGCACCCGTGGCAGCCCCTCGAAGCGGGAGGTGAGCGTCACCACGGTGGCGGCGTCGAGGACCGCGGGCATGTCCCGTCGCCACCCCGGCAGGTGGAGGCGGCCCTCCAGGCCAGCCTTACGACGGAGTCGCTCGAGCCGCCCTCGTAGCGCCCCATCTCCCACCAGCAGGAAGTGCGCCTTGGGAAAGCGTGGCGCGAGACGCGTCGCGACCTCTACGAAGCGCTCCGGCGCTTTCTGCGGCTTGAAACACGCGATCTGCACCACCAACGGGGCGGCGGTCGGAATGCCGAGGGCGCGCCTGAGAGCGTCGCCGCCGCGATGCGCCGCGAACGACGCCAGATCGACCCCGGAACGAATCAGCCGCGCCCGCGAGGCGGGGAAAATCCGCAGCCGAACGCCCTCCTCCAGGTTGCGTCGAGAAACCGCGACGAACGCCGTGGTCCAGCGCGCGGCCAGCCGCTCCGCAGCCAGGAACGCGAAGCGCACCGGCGCGGGCTGATGCGGGCCGAAGCCGAAGCCGTGGATCGAGTGGATCACGATCGGCACGCCCTCGCGCCGGGCGGCCAGGCGGCCCAGGATCCCCGCCTTGGAGGAGTGTGTGTGCATGATCTCCGGCCGGAAGCGGCGGATCGCACGCCGAAACTCGGAGAACGCCCGCATGTCAGCCAGCGGCCGTACCTCCCGGCGCAGGTTGGAGAGCTCGAAGAGCTCGACCCCGGCGAGTGCCCGCGCCTCGGAAAGCAACTCCCCCCCGTCGGCGCAGGTGAGGGCGACCGCAAACTCGCGGCGGTCGAGCGCGGCCACGGTGTCGATAGTGTTGCGCTGGGCCCCGCCCAGCTCGAGCATGGTGATCGCGTGCATGACGCGTAGCGGCCTCACGATGCGATCCGTCTGGCCACCGCCGCTCCGTCCCAGAGCGCGTCCTCCATGGTGGAGTACTTCCACTCCGCCCAGCGACCCGAGAGCAGCACGCCGCATGTGCGGTAGTGATCGCGCAGCGCCGCAACCGAGGCTGGTCGGGCCGAGTCGAAGATCACATAGGCGGGATCGAGCCGGATCTGCTCCGTGACCTCGACGTCCGACCGATCCCGCAGCAGGCCCAGCTCCGAGAGGCCCGCGAGGCAACGCTCGGTAAGGTCCACGGGGACCGGGGCGCCGGCGGGCACGCTGACCTCCACCGAGAGCGTGTGGCAGCCTGGCGGTGCGACGCTCCCGTGGTTGGAGGGGAAGCCGACGCGGTAGAACGGGAACCGCTCCTCGGGCACGTAGAGCCAGTGCTCCCTCCGAGGCGCGGGCCCGCGCACGCCAAGGTTCAGGTTCACCACCCCGACCGCGCGCAGGCACGCCGCCGTGGACCGTAGATCGGCGGGCAGGTCGAGGGTGAGAGCGGCCAGATGTGGCAGCGGCGCGGTGGCCACAAGCGCGTCCCAGCCTACGGTCTCGCCGGAGTCCAGCACGAGCTCCCGCTCGCCCAGGTGCACGGCCCGCACCGGGGTCCCCAGACGCAGCGGCGGAACCGCCGCGGCGAGGGCATCCGCGAGGAGCTGGATTCCCCCCCGCCGGGGGTAGAGGAAGGTGGCGTTGTAGCCAACCGGCTTGCGGTAGAGCCCGAGCGACCCTTCGATCACGTCGGCGATCGAGGGTCGCGGCACGTAGCGGCCAACCCACTCGGTGGTCAGCTCGGCAGGGTCGGTGCAGTACAGCTTGCGGTTGTACGGGAAGAAGAAATGTCTGGCGAGCCCCTCACCGAAGCGGCTCAGGACCCAGTCGGCGAAGCTTGCGGGCTCGTCGGTGGGATCCTCCGGCCGCATCCGGGCCTCCACGAACCCGAGCAGGCAGTCCCGCCGTACCTCGCGCGGCAACCGGAACGTGTTGATCTGGATCGGATACGGCGTCACCCTCCCGGCCAGCGCGACCCCCGCCCTCCTGCGGTGGGCGCGCAGCGCCGCTGTCACGCCCAGCGACCCCAGCAGTTCCCGGCTCTCCGCCCGGGCCAGATGGAGGAGGTGCCCGGTGAGGTCGAAGGAAAACCCGTCCCTCTCGACCGTTCGGCACGCCCCGCCCGGTCGTGTTTCCCTCTCCAGGAGCTCCGCAGCCACCCCGCGATCCCTCAGGTGGAAGGCGGCCGAAAGACCGGTGAGGCCGGCCCCGAGCACCACCACGCGTCTCACCGCGGGGCCTCCATTCGCACCCGGGCCAGGACGATCAGCAGGACCACGAAGCCGAGACCGTATCCGCCGAGCGTCCAGAGCCCCGCCTCCCACGGCCACACCGTCGCGGTGCCAACGCCCACGAACGCGCCCACAGCGGCGAGGCCGAGCACGGCGGTCACGGTTCTGCGCACGCTGCCGTCCAGCAGGCGGTGAAGGCGCAGCGGGAAGTGGTCCGCGCTGCCGTACCAGAACGGCTTGCCGGCACGTGCGCGCAGCACACTCACATAGGCGGTGTCGGCCAGCGGCACCGCCAGGATGGCGAGCGGTGCGAGGAACCCTGCCGCGCTCCTCTCGCTCCAGCGGATCGCGAGTGCCAGCGCACCGAGGGTGATCCCGATCGCCAGTGAGCCGGCGTCCCCGAGGTAGATCCGGGCTGGCTGGAAGTTGAACACCAGAAAGCCCACCAGCGCTCCGGCCAGCGCGAAGCTGGCCGCGGCCTCCGGGTACTCCCCGGTGGAGAGCGCCACGACCCCAAGCGCTAGCGCGGCGATGGCCCCGACGCCGGCCGCGAGCCCATCCATGATATCCAGCAAGTTGAAGGCGTTGCACACCCCGAACAACCAAAGGGCGGCGAGCGGCCAGCGCAGTCCCTGAGGCACCTCGGCGAGTTCGATGACCGCACCGCTGCGCAGCAGCACGAACACCGCCACCGCCTGCCCGGCGAGCTTCGCCGCCGGGGTCAGCACGCCGAAGTCGTCGACCAGGCCGACCAAGAGCGTCAGCGTGCCAGCCAGGAGCAGGCCGAGGAGCAGGGTGTCGAACGCGAACACCATGCCGAGCGCTACCAGGTATGCCATGAAGACGGCGAGCCCACCGAGGTACGGCACCGGTAGGTCCTGCTGCTTGAGCCGGCCGTCGGGGCGGTCCACGATCCCGAAGCGCAGCGCCGCCTGGCGCGCGAGCGGGGTGAAGTAGAGCCCAAGCAGCAGCGCCAGCACGAACGCCAACGGGATGAGTGCCACGCTCACAGCAGCTCCACGAGCCGGCGGCGGGGTAGCAGCCGTCGCTGCCGCGCTGCCCTTCGCACCCGGGGCAGCGCCGCCCGCAGGGCCGGCAGGAAACCCGGCTGGCGCAGCACGAGCACGGTCAGCATCACGACCTCCCCAGTCAAAAGTACGGGCAAGCGCAGGAAGAAATCAACCGGGTGCAGGTTGCGCAGCAGCGTGGCCCAGCGGTTTGCGAGAATCCCGGCGGCCAACTCCGGCGTGCGGCGGAAGATCAACCTTCCGCGGCCGGGCGCAGCGGTGGCGCCGCGGCGGTGGGTGGCCACCGCCCGCGGCTCGTAGATCACCCGCCACCCCGCGTTGCTCACCCGCCATCCGAGGTCGAGGTCCTCCCAGAAAGCGAAGAAATCGCCCGGGAAGACCTCGCCCTCAACCGCAGCGGCCGTGAGCGCGGTGCGCCGGTAGACCATCCCCGCACCGCAGGCGGACAGCACACGTTTGCGGGTCTCGAAGGTTCCCGAGGCGGGTGCGCCGTAGCCGCGGTCGCGCACCCGAAGAAGGAACGGCGTGAGCACCTGGCCGCAGGAGTCGAGCGTCGAACCGCCGGGTCGCAGCAGCCTTCCGGCGATCCCTCCAACCTTCGGCTCCCGCGCGAACAGCTCCCCGCAGGCCGCGAAGTAGGAAGGGGCGGGGAAGCAATCGGGGTTGAAGAAGCCCACCACCTCTACCGCCGGGTCGAGGAGCGAGAGGCCCGCGGCGCACCCACCTGCGTACCCCACGTTAGTTGGGAGCGACAGGCCGCGCACCCCCGGTGGTGGCTGCTCGGCGAGCGCACGCGTCCCGTCGGTCGAGGCGCAGTCCACCAGCACCGCCTCGACCGGTACCGTCTGCGCTTGCAGCGCGGCCAGGCACGCCGGCAGGTCCGCACCCCCGTTGAAGTTGACGACGACGGCGCCGACCCTCATCGGCGCCCCACCTCTCGCCAGAGCTCGAGGTGGCGGCGCGCCACCTCTGCCCAGTCGAAGCCCGCCGCAAGCGTTGGGCCCGCCGCGCGCAGGGCGGCGGCTCGCCCGGAGTCGGCCAGCACCGTGTTGGTCGCCTCCGCCAACGCTTCGGCGTCGCCGCTGGCAAAGAGCTCGACGGCAGAGGCGAAGTGCTCTCGGTGCACCGCGATGTCGGAGGCCACCGCCGTCGCACCGCAGGCCAATGCTTCCAGAAGCGGCAGGTCGAAGCCTTCCCCGCGCGACGGCGCGAGCACCGCGGCCGCCCCCGCGTAGAGCGCCGGCAGGTCAGCATCCTCGACCCACCCGGGGATCCGCACCCAGGGCGGTGGCTGCTCGAGCGCCGACACGGGCGCTCGCCGCGCTCCCACCAGCACGAGCTCCAGATCCGGGTCGCGCTTCCGCAACGAGGCGACGGCGGCAAGGGATAGATCCACCCCGCGCCGCGGCTCCAGGGCCCCGACCTGGAGCAGGTAGGGCCTGGAGAGTGCGAGCCGCAGGCGGACCTCGGCAAGCCGCTCCGGGGTGGGCGGTGCGAACCGCGCCCGGTCCACGCCGTAGCCGGTCAGGTGGATACGCTCGCGGGGGATCCGGCAGCGTTCGGCGATCGCATCAGCCACGCAGCGGGAGCCGGTGACCACCGCGGCCGCCACGCGCGCACCCCGCGGCACAAGGTGGCGAAGGGGGTTCAGGAAAGGCCTTGGAAACCACTCGGGGTGCTCGAGCACCAGCACATCGTGGATCGCCACGGTTACAGGGCAGCGTGGGGCCAACGGCGGGTAGTAGAAGGGGAAGTGGAACACCGCGCGGTCGCTCGCAGTCGCGCGCTGCAGGTTCCAGAGCACCCAGGGCATCGTCCGCCGGGGACCGGCCGGTGTCACGATCTCGAGCTCCAGATCGGGGTGCGCCACCGCCGTGCAGCCTGCGAGCAACCCTTCCAGGTAGCGCGCGACGCCCGCCCGGGGGGGCAGCAGGGGCTTGCCGTCAACCCCGACCCGCACGGTCCCTCCTCCGCGAGATCAGGCGAGCCAACGCGAGCACGAACCCCTTCGGCACCGTCCGGTCGTGCAGCAGTCCCGCGGCCAGCCGCAAGGGGAGCCAGGCCAGGTGCGAGAGCCAGCGTGTTGCGGGCAGGTGCCGCCAGGTCACGAGCAGGCGGTTGCGCTCGTAGATCGCACGCCGCCGCCCCTCCGGGTCCTTCCCGATCGTCGCGCCGTGGCGGTGGGCCACGGTCACGCCGCTCACCACCACGGTGTCTCCGACGCGCTCCCGCACGCGCAGGGAGAGGTCGAGGTCCTCCCAGAAGTAGGGCGCGAGGCGCTCGTCGAAACCGCCGAGGCGCAGGAAGTCCTCGCGGCGCAACGCTAGAGCCGCCCCGCACAGGTACGGCACGCGCACCCGACCTTCACCCTCCAAACGCCCCTGGCGCGACTCCAGCACGCCGTGGTGCCAGACCAGGGTGGTCCCGCTCTCACTGCCGCCCAGAAGCTCGGAGATGACGTCGGGGCCCACCGCCCCCACACCCGGGTATTCAAGCTCCTCCTCCAGCCGAGCGAGCAGACCTCCGGCCACCAGCACGTCGTCGTTGAGGAACAACAGGAGACGACCGCGCGCCTCGCGCGCACCGCGGTTGCAGGCGGGGGCGAACCCCGGCGGACCGCCGTGTGGCACCACGCGGAAGCGCGCATCGCGCACCTCGGGTAGCGGCGCCTCGCACCGGTCGGCCACGACGATCACCTCGTCGTCCGCGCCGAGCGTCGCGAGCAGCGGTGGCAGAGCGCTGGCCAGGTGCTCCCATCCAACTCGGGTGGGGATCACAACACTCCAGCGTCCCGTGATGGTGGCATGATGTGATACGTGCGGATCGGCCTCGACACCCGAGCGGCGTTCCTCGACCCCAACCGCGGGTTCGGCCGCGTCACGTGCTCGCTCGCCGAGGAGCTGTTGCGGCTTTTGCCGGGCGAGGTCGTGCTCTTCGTTCCCCACGGAGCTCATGTACCTCAACCATGGTACCCGCTCGCAGCGCGGATCGTCGTGCTGCACCGGCCACAGCGGGGAGCTTTCCTGTTTGACGGCCCCGCGTGGCGATGGACACTGGCCCGGACGCCTGTTGACGTGCTGCACCTGCCGACGTGGACCGTGCCGACTCGGCTGCCGGTCCCGGTTGTCGCCACTTTCTACGACGCCACGCCGTTTCGCTTCCCATCGCCGTCCGAGCCCTGGCGCCGGCACCGCGCCCGCCAGGCGATTCGTTCTCTTGCGCGCGCCAGCGCAGTGCACGCGATCTCGCAGCACGCGAGGTCCGAGTTGCTCGCGACCGTCGACCTCCCCGAGGAGCGTGTCCTTGTCGCACCGCTCGGTGTCGGCAGCCAGTTCCTCCCTGCCCAGGCGCCGGTGCCGCCGGAGCACCTGCTGTTCGTGGGCGGCTCCGACCCGCACAAGAACCTCGATCTCGTCCTCGAGGTGCTTGCCTCGAAGGATGCGGGCACGCTGCCGGAGTTGGTGGTTGCGGGAGCAGCCGCTGGCGATCGGCGCCTCGCGGAGCCGAGCCTGGGGGGCCGCGTGCGCCGCGTGCCGAAGCCGGATGACCGGGCGCTGGTGTCGCTCTACCAGCGGGCGGTCGCCCTGCTGGTCCCTTCGCGCAACGAGGGGTTCGGTCTGCCGGCGCTCGAGGCGATGGCGTGCGGCTGTCCCGTGCTGGCCGCCCGCGCCGGGGCGTTGCCCGAGGTGTGCGGCGACGCGGCGGTGCTCCTCGACCCCGATCGCCCCGCTGCCTGGCGTGAGTCGCTGCTCGCCCTCATCGCCGAGCCGGCCCGGCGCGACGCGCTGACGCGGGCGGGGCTCGCCCACGCGCGCGAGTTCACCTGGGAACGGACCGCCCGCGAGCTGCTGACGATCTACCGGGCGGCGGCCCGTGCAGAGAGCTCCCGCAGCTGAGCCTTGAGCCTCTCGTCGCGGATTGTGGCCGCCGCGCGAAAATCGCCTGGATAGGCGGCGAAGGGGTCTCCCCGGGCGCGCGACGCGTACAGCATGCGGAGGTTGGCGAGCCAGGAGCCGTTGCGGTCGAGGAGACGCCCCGAGCGGTACTCCACCTCGGGAAAGTCGTCCACGTGCGGGGGCACGTCGCTGACCAGCGCGGCCACCTCACGCGGCCCCAGCAGCAGCATCGCCCCCAGGTTCTCGGCGCTCCGAACCCCCGCCTCGGCAAGCGTGACCGCGAGGGCAGGGTCGTCCACCTCCTGCCAGCGGAGCCGCACCGGCCCGGGCTGGACCGAGCCGGTCACCACGGTGAACTCGTTGAGCACAACCGGGTCGTACCAGATGCAGGTGGAGGGGAACAGCTCCGAGAACGCCCGGACGATCGCCAGGTAGGACTCCTCCGTGAGCGAGTAGAGCGGCAGCCACATCGAGATCACCCCGCCGGGCCGGAGGTGGCGGCGGCAGAGCTCGAAGTACTCACGGGTGTAGAGCGTCGAGTTGCCGGCGTAGACAGGGTGGATCGAGTCGGAGAGGATGACGTCGAACTTCTCGCGCGTGGCGAGCAGCACGTTACGGCCATCGTTGAGGACGATCCGCACCCGGGGGTCGTGGAGCACCCCGTGGTTGACGTTGCCGAACACTTTGTCGGAGACCGCCAGGACCTCGGGGGAGATCTCCGCGACCACGATCTGCCCGACCCGGTGCTGCGCGACTGCCCACGCCGTTCCGCCGGAGCCGAAGCCGATGTGCAGCACGTTGTCGGCGCGCCCGTGGAGCAGCAAAGGGAGGTGCCCCTGGAGCCGCTGGATCGCCCGCAGCTCCGGCGATGTCCCAGCGACGTTGACGCCGTTCAGCTCGAGAGAGCGCCAGCTGCCCCGGACGTCCTCGAGCCGGCGAACGACCACGGTGGCCGACGCGCTCTCGCGCAGCTCCTCGACCTCCCCCTCGGCCACGGCGGCCGCCCCACGCAGCACGGTGCCCCCCGGGACGAGCGCCGCCTCCACCACGAGCGCAGCCGCGACCACGGCCCCCGCCGCCCTCACGGAGCGCGACGACGCCAGCACAACCCCCGCGAGGGCGCTCACCGCCCCAAGAGCCGGGATCAGGCTCTGGCTGCCCATCAACGGCACCAGGAGGAGCGGCCCCAGAACCGTTCCGGCAATGGCGCCCACGGTGTTGGCCGCGGCCACCCGACCGGCGCGCGAGGCCTCCGACGCCGACGACGGGTACGTCGCAACCGCGAGCGGGAAGCTGGCGCCGAATGCCAGCGTCGGAAGCAGGATGAGCGCCGCGACCGCGAGCGCCAGGGCCAGCTGCAGCTCGGCAAAGTTCCTGAGCCTCCCGTGGAAGGCGATCCAGCCGAGGAGGTCGCCAAACCTGGCAAGCAGGGGGATCTGGAGCGCCAGCAGGACGCCCACGAGGATCTGGCTAGCCGCCAGCGCACGACGGGGCGCGGACGCCACCGTCCGCGCCAGCGCCGCGCCGATAGCGATCCCCGCCAGGTAGACCGCGAGGATCAGGGCGAAAGCGTACACCCGCGAGCCCAGGTGCAGGAGCAAGATGCGGGTCCATACCAGCTCGCAGGCCAGCGCCACGAAGCCGAAGAGCGCCGGAAAGAGCAGCCACCACCGTCGCTCCGCCCGGGCGCCGTCCGCGACGACGACGGCGGCCACCGGGACGCGAGGCTCGAGGAACCATGCCACACCGGCGACCAGCAGCCCGAGTGCTGCAAAGCCAGCGAGCGTGCCCCGCTCCCCCAGCTCGGGCAGGGCGAAGAAACCGGCAACCACCACACCGACCACCGCTCCAAAGGTGGTCGCGGCGTACAGGCGCCCGACCCGCCACGCCAGTGCCTTCTCCTGACCCACCCGGGCCACCAAAAGCGGGAGCGTGGCCCCCATGGCCACGGTCGGCAGCGCCAGGAACGTCCACGCGAGCGCGAACCTCGCCAGCAGCGGCAGCCCCCACCCGGTGAGCGGCTCGGGGCCGAGGCCAGCCGCCACGTGCTGGAGCACCTGCAAAGCCGGCGCAGTCGCGAGGGCCACCAGCGCTGCCACAGCTTCGGCCACCGCGTACAGGCGCAGGTGCCGCCGCAGGCGGTGCATGACGCGCGCCACAAGCGCGCTGCCGATCGCCATGCCGCCCATGTAGGCCGCCACCACCGCGACGGCGGCCCACAGCGAGTTCCCCACCACCAGCCCGAGGGCGCGCACCCAGACCACCTCGTAGGCAAGCGCCACCATGCCCGAGAGGAAGAACAGGGCGGTCACCACCTTCGCCATGCCGCCAACCCCAGGACAGACAGGCACACGAGCGAGACCGCCGCCCCGGCCAGCAGGCCGGGGGGGCGGTAGCGCGCGTTGACCTTGTGCTCCCCCGCCGGCACGGCCACGCCGTGCAGGATTCCTGGCCCGGCCACGACCACCCCGGGCCGGTCGTCCACGCGCAGGCGCCACCCCTCATCGGGCGTCTCAAGCCACAGCAGAACCCCTCCGTCCGAACCGACGCGGACCCGCCACCGCCGCAAGCCGTCACGACCTTCGGAGGAGAGCACCTCCCCGTGCGGTTCAGGAGGTTGGCCGGGCCGCGGCAGGGTGCGCACCACTGCCACTTCCGGCCACGCCTGCGGGTTGTCGTGCACGGTGAGGCCGCGCTCCTCGCAGAGAACCGGGAACCCAGGCACCGGATGCTGCGCCACGACCCGGCGGGCGCCCAGGGCATCCAACCACCACCGACCCGCCGGGCCCCGGTCCGCCTCGTCCAGGTGCGCGGTCAGGCGCACAGACTGAAGCGGTGCGAAGGTGCGCACCATGCGGCGCCCGTCGCGCAGCGCCGTGTACCCCCAGCCAAGCGACGTCCCACGCTCCCGGTCCCCGCTCACCCAGCCAAGCTGGTCCCACGACGGCTGGACCGCATAGACCCGGCCCGCGTCAGCCCGCTGCGCCGCCAGGCACGCGGCAGGTGCTTCACGACCCACCGGCCGGAGCGCGAGCACCCGCGCATGGGCCGGCAGCAGCCCCGCGCTGCCCAGCACCGCTCCCACAGCCGCACCCGGTCCCGTGCACGCCGCACCCGCGGCCAACCCCTGGACCGCCGTTCCCGCGACGCTCCCGCCCGAGAGCACACCACCACCCAGCGCCAGAACCGCCACCGCCGCGGCGCTCCAGAGCGGCAGGCGCCGCTCGCCCGCCGAGGCCGCCGCCGCAGCCACCAGCGCGACGACGGCGGGAAACACAAGCCTCCCCGGGTAGCGCACCAACCCTCCCGTGAGCACTGCCCATACCACGTCAGGCCCGCGCAGCCCGGCGAGCACGCTCGCGGCCAGCAGCGCCCAGCCGGCAGCAGCCAGCACTCGCACCCCGCGCCTCCTGGAGAAAAGCGCCGCGGCACCAAGCACCAGCGCCCACAGCGGCACCGCCAGGTCGGTCACGAAACGCTCCGAACGGGGGGGTAGCGGCGCACCGGGAAACGCCAGCGCCGCCAGTTCGCTCGGACGCACCGCCCCGGCCACCATCTCGTTGATCTCGCGTGAGGGGTTCCGATCCCCTCCCCGCACCCAAGCGGCGAACGGCAGGGCCTGCACCGCAACCAGGCCGCAAGCCAGGAGCACCGCCAGCAGGGTGCGCCGGCGCGGGGCGAGGGCGACCGTTACGGCGGCCGCGACGACCGCGAGTTGAGGCTCGGCCGCGAGAAAGGCGAGGGCAAGGAAGATCGCGGTGCCGGCCAGCGAACCGCCGAGCGCTGCCCCCCAGGCCCACGGCATCCACGCGAGCGTGTCCAGGTTGTTGAGGACCCCCACCGCGTCCAGCACCGGCCCCGCACCCGCCACCCCCCACGCAGCGGCCACCTCGAGCCACCTCCCGGCACCCAAGCGGCGCGCCAGCAGCGCGCAACCGACCGCAAGGACCGCAAGGTGGAGGCCGGCCTCCGCCCCCACCGCCGCGGCCGGAGGCAGCAGCGTCGCCAGCCACGCCGGCGGATAGAGCAGCCCGCTCTGCGGGTTGGCGAAGTACGGCTCGCCGCACCCCACGTCCGGGTTCCAGAACCCCCCGCGGGCCCCGACCAGGACGGCAGCGGTCCGCTGCCGCAGGGGCACGAAGTAACTCGGCAGGTCCCGCAGCGTGGGACCCCACCCGAGGCACGCCGCCAGAGCCAGGGCCGTGCCCGGAAGCGCGGCAGCCACCAGGCGCAACGCCGATTTCACCGCGCCTCCCCGGTCGCCGTCCTCAAGCGCCCCAGGGTCACGGCATCGGCAGACGCCAGCGCACGTTCGTAGGCGCTTACGAACGTAGCCCCGCGCGAGCGAGCGAGCGCCGCCTCGGCACGGCGCAGCGCGCTGCGTGCCGATCCGAGCTCTCCCTGGGCCAGGTAGAGCACTGCGCGATCGATCCAAGCCGGGACACAGTTGGGCTCGAGGGCAACCGCCGCGTTGAGCGCCTGCCAGGCGCCCCGGGTGTCACCAACCATGCGAAGCGCTTGACCCTCTCCGACCGCCGCCCAGGCATCCACCGGGTTGACCTGGCGGGCCCGGCCGAACGCCTCGGCCGCCGCCTCCGCCACATCCGCCTCGCCACCGAGCGCGGCTCGCCGCAGCCGAACGTTCCCCAGAACGCGCCAACCGCGCCCGTAACGCGGCCTCGCGGCGCACGCCTGCCAGGCCAGTGCCTCCGCATCCGCGAGCGTGGTGTTGTCGTCAGGCCGGGTGCGGAGGCCCGCCTCGGCTCGCTCCACCAGGCGCTCGGGTGGATAACCCGCACCGAAATCTGGAAGCCACAGCACCGCCCCTGTTGCAACCGCGAGGGCGAGCACAGCGACGGCTGGCGCCCAGCGCGACGCTCTTTCTGTTCGCGACCGTACCCTCGGCAGCACGCTCCCGACGGCCAGAGCCAGCGTCCACGCGACCGCAGGCACCATGAGCTGGGAGTTGAACGCCGAGGTGGCTCCTGCGGCCGCCAGCACGCCCCAGGCCCGCGCATCGCCATGGCCCAGACGGCGCGCGACGCTCCACACCAGACCCAGCAACAACAGGACTCCTGGCAAGCCGAGGGTGGCGGTCAGCTGGAGCAGATCGCTCTCCGCAAGGTCGGGCAGCCGAGCGAAGCGTGCGAACTCGCCTTCGCGCGGGAAGTTGTGCGCCACTGCTGCGTCCGCATACCCGCTCGGCCCGCACCCAAGGGGAAACTCGGCCGCCGCGACGCGAAGCGCCACGGCCCAGATGCGAATGCGCTCGTAGCGCAGGGGGTCGCGGTCGGTCGCGAGACGAACGGAGAACCCCGCAACGGCGAGCATCACAAGGACGGCAACCGCCAGGCGTATCCGGCGGTCGCCCCGGCGCGCGAGCGCCCACGTGACCGCCACCGCGACGATCCCGACGAGCGCCGCCCGCGAGCCGGAGGTGACGACCCCGCCCGCCGCGACCGCCATGAGAATCCCGCGCACCATCACAGGAACCCGCAGCAAAGGCACGAGCGCCAAGGCCAGCAGAGCCGGTGTGGCTGAGAGGTTGGGGTTCTCAAACGGGCCGGATGGGCGCCCCGCGTGCAGAAAGCGCTCGACGATCAACCAGACTGCCGCGCTCGTGCCCGCGGCTACCGCCGCCAGTCGCCCCCAGGCCGCCGTGCGGGGGGCCCCCGTCACGACCAGCAGCCCCAGCGCCACCACCCCGGCCGCGAGCAGGTGCGCCGCGTCGCTGACTGCGACCGGCCGGAGCGCTGCATCCAGGGCGGCCCAGGCCAGAAGCCACGCCAGCCACGCCCGCGGGCCGGTCCAGACCGTGCACCCTCCCGCCCTGCCCAGGCAAAACCCCGCCACCACCGCGATCGTCGCCACCGATACCCACGGCAACGGTGGCACCGCGTGCGGGGCCAAAACCCAGGCCAGCGCACAAGGGACAAGCAGCGCGGGAAGGTGCTTCAACGGGCGCGTGAGCACGCGGCCTCCAGCTCCGCCAGACCCTCTCGCCACGGTGCCCGTCGTCGTGCCTCGCGCACCCACACAAGCGCCTCCCCGCGCCGCCCCTGGGCCAGTAGCAGGCGGCACCGGCTCTCGGCCCAGCTCGCCGAGCGCGGTCGCACCCAGCCCCGAGCGGCCAACTGTGCGTCTACCTCGGCACCGACAGGCGCCGGGGCGCCGCTCTCAAGGGCAAGGCTGGCTGCAAGCTCCACGGGGGTGAGCGTCCACGGCGCCCAGCGGGCGGCATCCATTGCTGACACCACGGCCCGCGCCGGGGGGGACGCGGCCGCAGCCAGCCCGACTTCGGCGCGCCACGCCAGGGCGGAGAGGAGGGCGCCGCCCCCGACCAGCGTCAACAGGACATCTCCCCGCAGCGGACGCTCGGGTAGCGGGAATCCGCGGCCGGCCAGCGTCCCCGCCAGCACTGCCCAGGGGAGCAGAACCTCGGGTGCGTACGCCGAGAAGTCCACGACGTTGTGCAGTGGGATCACGGCGACGGCCAGCGTTAGGCCCGGGTGGGCCGACAACCCGGTGCGGATGAGGCGCTGCAGGGCACACACGCCGACCGCCAGCAACCCCGCGCCTGCGAGACCCAGCTCGGCGAGAAGCTGCAGGTAGGTGTTGTGCGCGTACGGCGTGATGTTGGCCGCGGCGGTGGGAGCGAGGAGCGAGGCCTGCCCCACGCCCCCCAGCCCGACCCCGAGCCAGGGGTGCTGGGCGAACACCCAGGCCGCTGTCTGCCAGTTCACCCAACGCAGCCGGAGCGGCTCCAGGTCCGCCAGGTCGTGCCGCGAGACCAGGACGGCGATCGCGACCGCCATCAACACCGCCACCACGAGCTGCACGTAACGATTGCGCAGTTTGCGCACCGCCAACGGGAGCAGAAGAGCGCCCGCTACCACTGGCGCCGCGAGCGAGCGCGTGAGCACCATCGCGACCGCGATCAGGGCCAGCGCTGCCCCCCACCCGGCCCGCCGCAAGCCTGAGGAGCGCCAGGCACGCTCGATGAGGAGCGGTGCCGCAAGCAACAGGAGCGCCGCGTAGTGGCCCGGCAGCGCGGAGGTGCCGAAGACTCTGCCCCCAGCGAGCCGCGTGGCGGCCGCCTCGCGCCACTGGACCGGGAGGTCCGTCACGAACCCGCGTGCCTGCTCCAGCCCCCCAAGAGCCTGGGCGAGCGCCACCGTCGCCGTGAGCGCGAGGCCGAGGGCGATCAAACCCACCAGGCGGTCGTCGGGAGGGGCGCGGCGCGCGAGACCGAAGAGCAACGCTGCGATGAGGAACAGGAGGGAGTGGCGGAGTGCAGCCTCATGGTCCGCAGCCGCCAGCCAGGAGCACCCGAGCAGCAGGAGACCGGCGAAGAGCCAGCGACGGTCGAGCAGGCGGCGCTTGGCCGGCGCCAGAAGGCCAAGCACGACCAGCATCACGAGCCACAGCAGGGGAGCGAAGGCGGCGTAGCGTGCCGCACCCCAGGCGGCCGCCACACCGGCAGCCGCCACCACCAACGGCAACCGGCGCGATGCCATGAGATGAGTCTAGCCCGGATCACCCGTCGGCCATCCGCCCGAAAAGCGATGCCCACCCTGGTCCGAAGAGGACACAAAACAAAAGGGGGGACTTTCGTCCCCCCGGTATGTGCAAAGGTGAGGTGGGCTCAGTTCGTCTGCATGCCTTCCGGCCAGGCGTAGAACTGCCCGTTCGAGAACACGATGGCGTCCGCGAAGTCGGTCTTCGGGCCAGCGGTTCCAGGGACTCCGGTGCCACCCTTGGCACTGGAGTAGATGGTGTAGCTCTGGCCACCGACGTCGTTGATGCAGACCAGCGCCTGGTTCCAGCCGTCGTTTGAGGGCAGCCGCTTGATGAACGTGGGCATGAGGTAGGTCGTGAAGTCCGCCACGACCGTGGCCGTGATCTTCGGGTAGAAGTTGAAGTCCACCGAGTACGCCTCCATCGCGGTCGCGATGCTGCGGATGTCGCTCATCGTCCTCTTCTGCCGGCCCCGGTTGATGGCGTTCAGCAGGTTCGGGATCGCGATCGCGGCGATGATGCCGATGATCGCCACCACGATGAGCAACTCAATCAGTGTGAAACCCTTTTGCCTTTTCATACGCTCCTCCTTGTCGAGTGACTCCTAAAGCAAGTCCCGTGCCACCAATACCTCGTTTCGCCGCCCTCCACAATGACGCTGGGCGTCACCAACGGAGCCGCAAAATGCCAGGAAACGGCACATCAGTTCACCTGCATCCCGTCCGGCCACTGGACGAAGACCCCGTCCACCATGATCATGTCGTCCCCATAACTCGTGGTCGCACCCATCGGCGCGCCTGCCTGCGCAAGCCCGTCACTCCCGGTGCTGCGCACAGTGTATCCTAACCCCTCAGAATGGTAAAGCATAGCCCGTCGCCAGCCATCCAGGTACGGAAGCGTTCTCAGGTATGTCGGGGTGAGGTAGGGCGTTAAGTCCTCGACCACCCCTGAGGGGACCCTGGGCACGTAACCGAAGTCGGTGCCGTAGCTTGAAACGGCGGTCGCCACGGTTCGCAGCTCCACCATGGTGCGTTTCTGTCGCGCCCGCTGGATCGCCGCAGTCAGACCTGGAATGGCGATCGCCGCAATGATGCCGATGATCGCCACCACGATCAGCAGCTCCACCAGAGTGAATCCACGGGTTACGCGTCGCATGGCTGTCCGGATCTTTTGCAAGAGTCGCGCCAGCGGAGTGCCGCAGACGGTGAAAAGGCACGACCGAGATCAGAACGCGCCGTCGGAGGTCGCTGGCCCGTCCTCGGTCCCCCAACTGGACCGGCTAGACTTCCCCCATGGTGAGCCGCGAGCGGTGGTCCCTGGGCCTCCTGGCAGCCTTCTGGGCCGCTCTCTACCTCCCCCACCTGCTCTCCGGAGACACCCTGCCGGCCCGCGACATCGCGGCCACCCAACTCCCCTGGCGCACGGTGTGGCGAGAGCAGGTGCTCTCGGGGTCACCGCCTCTCTGGGACCCGTACTCCAACGGTGGCCGCCCGCTCCTGGCCAACCCAAACACCATGGCGGCGTACCCGGGGACGTTGCTCTTTCTCGTGTCGCCGCCCGAGGCGGCTGCGGCCTGGCACGTCGCTCTCCATCATCTGCTGCTGATCCTGGGGCTCTACCAGTTGGCCCGCCGCACCGGCGCCACGCCCGCCGCTGCGGCCGTTGCTGCCGCGATCACCGGAACCTGCGGTGTGGCGTGGTCGGCAGTCACGTTCCTCAACTTCCAGGCGTCGCTTGCCTGGGCCCCCTGGGTCCTTGCCACGGCTGTTCCCCCGCCCGCCGCCGGGCGGGCGTCGGTATGCCGCGCCCTTGTCGCCGGCTCCCTCGTAGGTCTCTCATTCCTGGGAGGGGAACCAGTCACCGCAGCTTTCGCCGCCCTGGCGTGGGCGACGGTGGTGCTGAGCACGTGGAAGCCGCTCCCGCTCGTTTCTCTGCTCGCCATGCCCTGCGCCGCCGTGGCCCTGGCAGCGCCGGTCCTGGTGCCGCTGCTCACGATCCTCCCCGAGACGGTGCGGGGGAGCCTCGGCCCGGCAGCCGGGGCCCTCGCTGCCGACGCGCTGGCACCGCGCCGCTTTATTGAGCTTCTCGCCCCGAACCTGCTGGGGCCGCCGCTGGCCGATCTGGCTGACGGTTTCTGGGCGGCGCCCTCGTTCCCCTGGCAGCGCTACTACCCCGTGATTTTCTTCGGGACGGCACCACTGCTCTTCTTGCCTTTCGCTCGGCGGGCACGCCGTGGTTTGGTGCCGTGGTGGGCGATCGCGAGCGCAGGGGTGGCGTGTTCGATGCTGCTTGCCATCCCCCGCATCGCCGCCGTCGCCCGGAGCCTACCGCTTCTCGGTGGTGCCCGCTACGGGATCAAGCTCCTGGTCCTCACGGTGCTGGCCCTGCCCCCGCTGCTCGCCGCCGGCTGGGACGGTGTCGCCGCCTCCTGGAATCACAACGCCCGCCGGTGGGTGCGGACGTTCGCGCTGGTGACGCTGGTGCTCGCTCCCGGAGCGATTGCGCCCGACCGCCTCCTTCGACCAGTCCTGTCCGCGCTCTACCCCGCCTCGCGCTCGGCCCTCGCCGACGTTCCAGTGGGTACGCTCGGCCGCGCCGCGCTCCTGGACTGGGCGGCGTGGCTTCTGCCCCCCGTGGCGCTCGCCCTCGCCGGGCCAACACCGTTGGTCGCCACCGCTGCCATTCTTGCCGCGAACGTCACTGGTGGCTCGGGGGTGCTGCAGTTCGCCGAAGGTGCCGTCTGGGCGCAGCCGCCCCCAGCCGTGGCCGCGCTGCCTGGCCGGCCCACAGTCGCGGTGCTCGAACTCCCCGAGGAGCCGCCCGCACGGCGCGCCCGCCCGCCGCTCGACCGGTTCTGGAGGCTGCGCCTTGCCCTCGTCCCCGAGTACGGCACCCGCTGGGGTGTCGCCTACGTGCTGACCCGCGGCCCGGATGGCCTGGAGCCGGTGCGCCAGGAGCTCCTGGCGGCGGCCTCCGAGTCCATGAAGGTTTCGGATCGTGCCCGCCTGGCGCGGGCGGTGGGGGCCACCGCAGTCATCGCCCGGACCCCGGTCCCGGGCTGGTCCAGCACCGCCGTCGGCAGCCTCTGGCTGGGCGTGTCCGATCGGCCTTATCCACCAGCCTACCTGGCGCGGCGGCTCTTGACGACCCAGGGCATGCTGGCCACCGCGACGGTGCTGGCGGCAGAGAGCTTCCGGCCAGGGGAGGACGCTGTGCTGACAGGCACCGGCAGGGTGCAGGAGGCCCTTGGTGGGGCGGTGGTCGAGCTCCGCGGACGACCGCACCGCCGGCTCTTCGACGTTGCAGCCGAAGGCGTCGGGCTTCTTGTCGTCCAGCAGAGCTTCATGCGCGGGTGGTGCGCGACCGTGGATGGACGCCCGGTCTCGGTGGAGGTAGCCAACGGTGCAAGCATCGGCGTCCGGGTGCCGGCCGGCCGCCACCGCGTCGCGCTGTTCCTCGATCCGACCCCGTACCGCGTCGGCCTCCTCGGACCGATCCTGCTGCTCCTGGGGGCGGGGCTCAGCCGGGGGGTCGGGACATCACGGGGCCGTGCGGCCGCCACTGGTGACGGGGCGCATAGCACCCCGGCCAACCCACCGGCGCGCTGACGGTGAACGAGGCCGCCTCACAGAGGTAGTCGAAGGCTAGGCCAGCCTTACTGTGGACGGCGGCATCCACCAGGTAGCGCCCCGGGGCAAGCTCCAGGCGGGGAAACTCGAGGTTGATTTCGCCGCTCCCGGCCAGCCGCTCCGGTCGCCAGCCGTCGAGGTCGGTGTTGGTGCCGAAGACGTGGGAGCCGTCCTCGCGGTGGATGGCCACGCCGAAGACGAAGTCCTCCTGGGGCACGCGCGCGGTGTACGTCATCCGGATCGCCGCCGACTCGCCGCTCGACAGCAGGCGTACCGGCCGGCCGACGGCATCCAAGAGGTTGACGCTTTCGATGGTCACCGCGCCGTCCCCCCAACGTCGGGCACTGCCGCCTGCGACTTCAGCGCCCGCCTCCTCGCTCGCCACGTCGGAACGGTAGCGCGCCACCACCACGCCCGCCGGTCCCGACAGCATCGGCCGTCCTTGGCGGAGGTAGAGGGCACGCTGCGCAAGCTGCTCGACCAGGCCGAGGTCGTGGCTCACCAGCAGGATCGCGGTGCCCCGCCGCTGCAGCCTCGCGATCCGGTCGAGGCAGCGGTGAGCGAAGGCCTCGTCCCCCACCGCGAGGATCTCGTCCACCACCAGCACATCAGGCTCCACCGTCACCGCGACCGAGAACCCGAGCCTGACGTACATGCCGGAGGAGTAGGTCTTGACCGGTTGGTCAACGAAGTCACCGATGCCGGAGAACTCGATGATCTCCGGCAGTCGGCGCATGATCTCGGCACGGGAGAGCCCGAGCATCATCCCGTTGACGATGGCATTGTCCCGGCCCGAGATCTCGGGATGAAACCCCGCCCCCAGCTCGATCAGCGCGGTCACACGCCCTTCCACCTCGACCTGCCCCTGGGTGGGCCGCAGGATCCCCGCAACCAGCTTGAGCAGCGTGGACTTGCCAGAACCGTTGGGGCCGATGACCGCCACCGTCTCGCCCTGCCCCACATCGAGGTCCACGCCGGACAGCGCCAGGAAGCCCTCCCGGCCCTGCTGCAGCCGCCACAGTTCGCCCCGCAGCAGTGCCCCCTTGAGCGAGTGGAGGCGGCCGCGCCGCGTCAACAGAGGGTAGCGCTTGGACACGCCAGCCACGCGGATCGCGCTCGGTGCGCTCATACCGTCTCCGCGATCGTGTCGCGCAGGCGCGAGAAGATCCACGCACCAACGACCCAGAATACAAGTGCGACAGCGGTGGCCCACGCCCACGTAAGCAGGGAGGGGACCCGACCGAGCAGCACCACGTCCCGGTACACCTCGATGAGCGGTGTGACGGGGTTTGCCTGGATCACCCTCCGCAGCGGGCGAACCGGGATCATATCCAGGGTGTAGATAATCGGTGTTGCAAAGAAGAAGATGTTCAGCACGTTGTGCAAGAGGTCCTTGAGATCGCGGAAGTGCACCGCGAGCGCTGCGACCGCTAGGCCGAGGCCAGCGACCGCAACCACCCACAGCAGCAGAGCAAAAGGCAGCAACACCAAAGTCCACGGGAAACGCACAACGCCGAACCCGGCCGCCACCGCGGTCGCGACCAGCAGCACCGGAAGCGCCAGCAAATGGTGGACGAGGTGTGAGAGCACGGTCACCGCGGGGAAGACCTCCGGCGCACACACGACCTTCCTGAGCAGTGGCCCGTTGTCCGGCAGCACGACAGCGGCGTCGAGCAGGGCCCCTGACCCGAACAGCCACGGCAGCAGACCGGCAAACAGAAAGAGCGGGTAAGGCACTGCGCTCGGCACCCGCGCGGGGATCACGAATGTGAAAACGGCGGTGTAGACCGCGAGCAGGAGCAGGGGGTTGAGCAACGACCAGAGGTAGCCGAGCAAGGTGCCGCGGTAGCGCGCCTTGAGGTCGCGCGCGACCAGCACCGCCACCAGACCGCGCTGGCGGTAGAACGAGGCGAGCATCCCAACCGGTTGCGTCTGCCGAAGGCTCAAGTCGCGCCGCCCGGAGCCGGGCGCTCCTTCTCCCGCTGCAGGTAGGAGTCGTAGTCCTCGACCCTGCCGGCATGGATCCAGTGGTTGCGGAGGGTGTGCTTGATGTTTCCGTAGTCGTCGAACGCCAGGGGGCCCATGACCCCACTCCTTCCCGCCAGTGCGAGAAGACGCCGTTGCACGGCCACCCCAGTGCGCTCGGAAAGGCCCTCAAAGGCGTACAGCACGGTAAGGGCCGCATCGTAGCCATGGGCGGCGTAGATGTCGGGAAGCAGGTTGTAGATCTTGCGGTAGCGCGCGACGAATGTACGCACCGGCTCCGTCTGCGAGGCCACATCGAGGCTCGCCAACGGAAAGAAAACACCCTCGGCAAGCGACCCCGCCCGTTGCAGGACCGAGCCGGCGCTGAACGCCGAGGTAGTGCAGACAGTGCCCCTGAACCCCAGGCTGCGGAGCACGCGCAACGCGCCCAGGATCGCCTCGCCGTAGCCGCACACGTAGGCACTGTCCGGTACGTGCCGTGCCAGCGCCTCCCGAAGCAGCCCTTCCCAGCCCCGCTCGCCGAGCCGCAACGAGGCCACGACCCGCGCCCCGCGGCTGCCGAGCTCACCCACGAACACCGGCAGGAGACCGCGAGTGTAGTCGTTGTCCTCCTGCAGGATCAGCACGGTGCGAGTGCTCCTTACCAGGACGAGAAAGTCGGCGGCCTTGACACCCTCGAGGTCGTCCGAGGGGTAGACGCGGAAGAAGTACGGTGAGCGCCCCGCCAGTTCGGGCGCCGAAGCCGAGGGGGAGAGCAGCACGCGGCCCATGCGGTCCGCCACCGGGATCATCGCCTTCGCCTCGGCGGAGGTCACGCCTCCGATCACAAGCAACGCCCCGTCCTCGAAAAGCGCCTCCGCGGCAGTTGCCGCCCGGGTGGGGTCCGAGCCGGAGTCTCGGTAAAGCACCTCGAGACCCTGCGGTGCCCACCGCGCCGCCTGCGCGACATCGAAGGCGAGCTTGACGCCGCTCTTGACGGAGGCCCCGTAGACCGCGGCCTCGCCGGTCTCGGGAAGGACCACCGCGACTCGCATGCTGGGGTTGCAGGCGCTGGCGAGGACAAGCACCGTCAACGCGGCAGCGAGCCGCTTCATCGACCCCTCCCTGCGCCACGTCCACGAGCGCTGCGCCCGCAAGCCACGGCGTGGCCCGAGCGTAGAGAGATCCCTTGCCGCCGTCAACCTGGAGCTTTACCATCCCGGCGATGCGCCGTGCGCCGACTCCGCTTCTCGATTGCTGGCCCTGTTGCTCGCACTCGCCCTGCCCGCCTGCAAGGAGGACCTGATGGATTCCGAGTGCAACCTGGTGGTCCTCAACGAGAGCCGCGTGCAACCTCTCGGTCTACGTGGACGGCCAGGAGGCTTTCGCCGTGCGTGCGGGTTCTGACCGCACGCTGGACGAGGTCGGACCCGGGCGGCACGTGCTCGAGGCGCTGGATCCGCAGGGCAGGTTGGTGCAGCGCCGCGTCATCGAACTCGCCACCGGCGAGGACTTCTACTGGACTCTCGATCACTGCTAGAGAAGTTCGTCGCGCCCTGCCGCCCGCAACTTCGCAACCAGCTCCTTGACGCGCTGCGCCTGGTCCCTCGGGACCACGAGGACCGCATCGTGCGTCGCTACGACCACGAGGTCGTGCACCCCCACCACCGCCACCAGCGGACCCTCCGAGACCAGCACCGAGCCGTCGCTGTCGAGGGCAACCACGTCTCCCAGTGCGACCCCGGCGGCATGCCGTGACAGCACCTCCGAGAGCGCCGCCCAGGAGCCGACGTCGGACCAGGCGAAATCTACCGCAACCGCCCAGACAATCTTCGCCTTCTCCATCACCCCGAAATCCACGGAGACTTTGGGCAGCAGAGGGTAGTGACGGCGGATCGCCTCCTCCTCCCCCAGGGTTTCGGCGGAGGCCATCAGGTTGTCGAGCCCGGCCGCCAACTCCGGCAGGTGCTCACGGATCGCACCTTGGATCGAATCCACCGTCCACGCGAACATACCCGAGTTCCAGCCGTAGTGCCCCGCGGCCACGAACTCCTCGGCGTGCTCCCTGCTCGGTTTCTCTACAAAGCGCTTCACCGCGTGCACGGGCCGGCCACCCGCCACGCCCGCCACCTCGCCCAGCTCCAGGTAACCGAAGCCGGTCTCTGCGCTGGTGGGGCGCAACGCTAGCGTCACCAGCCCACCCCGCGCCGCGGCCGTGGCGGCTGCGCCGGCAAGTGCTGATCGCAACGCGGCACCGTCCGGGATGAGATGGTCGGCGGGCAATACCACCATCACTGCCGCCGGCTTGGAGCGCGCCAGGCGCCATGCCGTCCACCCCACGCACGCGGCGGTGTCGCGCCCGTCGGGCTCGACCAAGATGTTGGACGCCGGCAGCTGCGGGAGCTCTGCCCGCACCGCCTCGACCACATCCGCCGAGGTCACCACGAGGGTGCGCTCAGGGGACACCAGCGGGGCCAACCTTTCAACGGTCGCGGCGAGCAGCGAGCGCCCCTGGGCAAACGGCAGCAACTGCTTGGGCCGGGAGCGCCGTGAGAGCGGCCAGAACCGCGTCCCGGCGCCACCCGCCATTACCAACGCATAGAGCGGCATCCCATCAGGCGACCAGGTCATAGAGCTCCCGCAGATCCGCCACCCTCAGGTACCCATCTGCAAATATCCCCGCGCGGTCCACAAGCACCGCGCGCATACCTGCGCTTTCGGCACCGCGGTAGTCGTCGAGGGGGGAGTCGCCGGCGTGCAGGCAGCCTGTTGCCGTGACCCCGAGGCGCTCGGCGGCGCGGCGGAAGATCTCGGTCCCCGGCTTCTCAACGCCCTCGAGCGAGGAGACCAGCACCTCGTCGAAAAACCCTGCGAGCCCGAGGTTGCCGAGCAGCGACGGCAGCCTGGAGTCCCAGTTCGAGACCACGGCCAGGCGCAGCCCCTCTGACCGCAGCCTGCCGAGCACCTCCGCAACCTCGGGGAAGACGTGCCAGAGCGAAGGGTCCGCAAAGGCGTCGAAGAGCTCCCTGAGCACCGGCTCCCAGGGAGCGGGGTGCACGAGACGGGCGAGGACGCGCCGCAGGAACTCGCCCCACCACTCCCATTCGCCGCCCTTGAGCTGGTGGTAGCGGTCGAGACCCCGTGGGTGCAACTGGGTCAGCTCGGTCCATACCTCCTGAAACACCGGTGCCACCTGGCTGGGGGTCATCGGCTCCCCCCAACGCGAGAGCACCCGGGCATACACCTCGGGCACCGTGGGGCGGGCCTCGATAAGGGTACCGCCCACGTCCAGGAGCACCGCCTGCGGGGAATCGTGCCTTCTCACCCCGGGTTGCCTCCCACGTCGGCCCGACGCGCTATTCTACGCGCGACGACCGCCGGTGGAGGACCCATGCGCATCACCTGTTCCCGATGCGGCCAGGCGAGCGACGCCATGGCGCACCCCCCGATGCCGACGCCGTTGGGTACCGAGGTCCAGCAACGGGTGTGCCAGGCCTGCTGGCGCGAGTGGTTGCGCGCCCAGGTCATGCTGATCAACGAGTATCGCCTCAACCTCGTCGACCCGGAGGCGCGAAAGGCGCTGGAGGGACAGATGCGCACCTTTCTGAACCTCACCCCGGCACAAGGCTAGTGACGCCTCTGACCGATCTCGCCCGCTCGATGTTCGCCGCCGCCCTCGCGGCCGTCGCACCCGACGCCCTCTCCAGGCGCATAACCTTCCTGCCCGACGGCATCGAGTTCGCCGGCTCGGGGTTCCACCCCGCCGGCAGGTTGCACCTGGTCGCGCTCGGGAAGGCGGCCCCGGGGCTCGCTGCCGCCTTTCTCCACCGCAGTCGGCGGCCACCCGACTCGGTCCATGTGCTCGCCCCCGAGGGCGTGCCCACCCCGGCCTCGGTGGCGCCCTTCACCCGGCGGGCCGGGCATCCGCTTCCCGATGCCCGCGGGGCCGCCGCCACGCGCGAGCTCCTTGCCGCCCTCGCGGCCTGCGCGCGTGACGACGGTGTCGTGCTGCTGCTCTCCGGTGGCAGCTCCGCGCTGCTCGCCGAGACGCTGCCCGGAGTCACGGGTGAGGAGCTTGCAGCGCTGACCTCTGCTCTGCTGGCGGCCGGGACCCCAATCCGGGAGCTCAACGCGGTGCGCAAACACCTGCTTGCCGCGGCCGGCGGCCGCCTGGCCCTTACCTGCCGTGCGCCGATCCTGACTCTGGTGCTCTCGGATGTACCTGGAGACGATCTCGCCAGTGTCGGTTCCGGCCCCACGGTCGCCGACCCCACGACGTTTACGGAGTCCGTCTCCATCCTCGAGCGCCGAGGGCTCGCCTCCTCGTTCGCGGGGGTGGCGGCGTTCCTCGCCGCAGGCGCCCGAGGTGAGTTCCCCGAGTCCCCCAAAGCCGGGCGAACCCCGCCTCGGGCACGCCACCACGTACCTGCTGGGGTGCAGCCGGGACGCCCTGAGTGCAGCCGCAGCGGTTGCACAGCAGGCCGGCTTCCGCACCGTTGAGCTGACCCGCACGTTGCGCGGGGAGGCCCGCAGCGTCGGGACCGCCCTCGCTGCCCTCGCGGCAACCCTCGCACCCGGGGAGGCCACCGCGCTGCTTCTGGCCGGCGAGACAACTGTGACCGTGCGAGGTCAAGGCTGCGGCGGGCGCAACCTGGAGCTGGCGCTGGCGGCTGCATGCGGCCTCGCCGACGTGCCGGAGCGCTGCCTGCTGGCCGCCGGCACAGACGGCGCCGATGGCGTCTCGCCAGCCGCGGGCGCGGTTGTGGATGGCGAGACGTTGGCCCGCGGCGCGGCGCTCGGCCGCGACGCCGCCTCGGCCCTGGAGCACAACAACACCTGGGGCTTCTTTGACGGTCTCCCCGACCCGATCGTGACCGGCCCCACCGGAACGAACGTCGCCGACCTCGTCTTCGTGCTGGCCGCGGGAGCGGTCCCGGACTTCGTCCCGGCGGCACGCCGGCTGGCGCACCAACTGCCGACTTTCCCGGGGAAGGCTCTCCCCCGCCGCGGTGAGGCGTCGTAGCGCCGCGCGGGATTGGCTACACTTCCTCCGATGATCCTGCACCCGTACGCGGACGGCATCGTCGCCATTGTCCAGTCAGCCCACGCCTTCCTTGCCTTCCAGGTCGCCGAGCACTGGGGGAACCGCCTCACGCCGCGCCCCTCGCCGCGAGCCGAGGTGCTGGCCGCCGTGTTGCTGCACGACGCCGGCTGGGACGGGCGTGAGGAGCCGCCCCGCCTCGATGTTGACGGGCGGCCACTCGCCTTTGACACCTTCCCCAGCGGTGAACGCGCAGCACTCTGGACCTCCGCAGTCGAGCGCGCCAGCCTGCGAGGCCGCTACGTCGCGTACCTCGTCTCCCACCACGTCTCCACCCTCGCCGGGCTCAGCCCTGAACGAATCCATCACGAGTTTCTCGCGCAACAGGAAGGGTTGCGGGCTCGCCTTCGAGACGAGTTGGTGACCGACGCGCGCTACGCGGGCGCTCTTGCAGCTGGCCCCGACGAGGTCAACCGCGCCGTCGTCCGCCTCGCCGACGCGATCGCGGTGCATCTGGCTTCCAGCCGGGAGGGTGCCGTGCGCTTTCCGGGCCTGCCGCGGCGCGGCGGTTCGTCCCACCTTGCTCTCACGCAGGTGGCGGAACGGACCTATCGTCTCCGTCCCTGGCCGCTGGTGGGAAGGCGGCTGGCCGTTACCACCGAAGGGCGCCTGCTGCCCGCCCGGCGGTTCCCCGACGAGGCGAGCTTCGGCAGGGCCTGGCAGGAGGCAGCAACCGTGCGTCTGACCTGGACACTGCTCGCGACAGGTGCGCCATCCGATTGACAGCACACTGACAGCAGTGTAGAAAGGTGCCCCCCTTCGCCGGGGGAGATGTTGACGCTCCGCAGTAGCTCAATGGTAGAGCATCCGGCTGTTAACCGGAGGGTTGGGGGTTCGAGCCCCTCCTGCGGAGCCAGCGCAGTCAGCAACTTACGCTCAACAGAAAAACTCCCCGAGAATCCACGTCTCACCTCCGTCTCACCCGTGACTGGAAGCCCCACTTGCAGCACAGCCCAGCAACAACCAGCCGCCACCAGAGAACCCGTCGAGCACGCCGGAGCTATGTTGGTCGGCGTCGCATCGGGCGTACCACGCTTTCCGTGATACTTGAGCAGTCGCGGGCTCAGCCGGGGTAGCACGCGGAAAGCCACACGGACAGTTAAGCCGAGGCACGGGATTCAAGATCCCGTGTCCGCAAGGGCGCGAGGGTTCGACTCCCTCCTCCGGCACGACGACTTAGCTCACGCGCGGGGCTTTGGTGGAAACGCCCGCGCAACCTCTGCGCAACCTGGCAAAGACACCCTTTCTCACTCGGTGTTTCTCCTGGAACATGCCTTCCTTCCGACGTGGCTGCGCCGTCCTCCGCCGACTCGGACGCGCCTCCAAAGGGGCCGCCGGCTGACACCGTCTTCACGGGGCAGCAGCGCCTGCCGTGTGGAGCTGCCGGCCAATCGGCCAGGACCGCAGCCAAGCGCCGCGCAAGAGCGAGACAAGTGGAGCGAACAAGCTCTCATTGGCGAGCTACCTCCCGAGGTGACCATCGTTTCGTTTACGACCCTTTCACGGCCTGCCGCCATCGGCTTCGAGCTCTGTCGTAACCGTTGCCTGCTGTGCGGCGTCGCTCTCCGACCGCGCGGTCAATGTCAGCTTGGCTGTCTCGGCGCCATCGCCGGCGCGGCTGACATGGACGACAACCGCTCCGCTCTCGCCGAAGGGGATGGCGCTGAATTCATTGAATAGTTGGGCGGTCCAGCCCCGGCCTTCGATGCCGACCTTCAGCCGATAGATATCGTGTACCACGTAGGCCGAGGCATCGTGGGAGTTGCGGTGCCCTCGGCTGGATCTGGTACTGCCTGTATTGTTCAAGGTGAATGATACCCAGTCGGCGGGTCCGGTCATGGTCACACTGGCTCTAGGGACGATCACGACACCACGTTTCTGCGATCCGGAACCGTCCAGCGAACGCACTCCGACCTTGTAGCTGAGAACACCGCCGTCATCGAGTCGGCGGTCGATAACATAGAAATGCAGCCGATTTGCCGCATCCTCCCACTCGCAAGCGCTGCCCGAACCGGTGCCGGCGTGAAAGAGAGCGTCATTGAGTTGCCGGTAGTCGGCGATCGTGCGCATCACCGGCGTACCATCGGGGCGTTTGAAGTCGATCGTATTGATATCTTCGGGATGCGCGTCAATCACCCAGGTGAAGCAGTTGTAACCGCAGGAGGGGCTCTCCTTGTTCTTGTTCTGTTCTTGGCGATGAGCACCCCACTATCGGGAGTGAAGGAGTCGTAGCCGACGCGTTGCACGACCTCGACCGAATAGTAGTCGAAGACGGGCGCGCCGGCGCAAAGCGGGTCGCTCAACGGGTCGCAGGGTGAAGTGCGGTCGTGCGGCGCGGGTCCGTCGAGGTTGATCACCATTCCGGCCAAACTGTCGGGCCCCGGGTCAATGGCGCGAGCGGTGATATTGGCCACAACCAACCCTGTTTGCGCCAGCCTCTTGCGGCTCAGTTTCAAGACCGTTTCCGGCCTGATGAAGCCGAATCGCATGCGGCTGCGCAGCATGAATCCAGCCGGCATCGCCGCTCCCTCGCTCGCGGGAATAACCCACCGGCGATGTGGTCCGCCCGGGCCATTGAACGAACCCCTGTCCATGATGTCCCAAGGGCCGGATCCGGCCCGGCGAAATGGTGTCGTGTAGGGATTGTTGTTGTTGTCCCCGATCTTGAAGGCATAATGGGAAATCTCGTGAGTGATTGTGCCTGAATTTTCCCCCTGGCGTATGGTCGAGAGCCCCCATTGCATCTGTCCCGCGTTCCACGAAGTCCAGGGAACATAGCGTGTGGCGACCCAGCGCGGTTTGCTGGTGTCGGGGTTGCCCCACTCCGCAGCGATGTCGTCCCGAGTTTGGAATTTCATTTCGCCGAATTCCTGCCAGATGCTCGTCTCGTCGTAACCGGCATAGATGCGCAGAACGATGTCGTATTTCTTCTTGATGCCAGCTCCGGCATCGGCGCGCCACAAGGCGTCGGCGTCGGCTTCGAGCCTCCCGTTGCACTTGAAGCCGCCGGGGCAGCCCTCCTGTTGTTTCCATTCGTTCAAGCCGTATTGGAAGAGGTTCTTTGGCATCCGATAAGGACCGTAGGCATCCATTGGGGGGATCCCGACCCGACCCCGCGACTGTTCCATCCAATAACCGTTGATCGTTTGTCCATGGTTGATGGGACCGGGCTTGTTGTAGAAATCGGCATAGAATTGTGGAACCTGGGCGCGCAATATCGGATCAATTTGGGGGTTGCCGAACGGATCCGACCTTTTCGGCAGGGTGATCACGAACGGTTGATCGGGGAAATCGACCGCCACTAGAGCAATGCGCAATTTTCGCCCCGGCGCCAATGCCGGATCGGCCCAATTCGTTCCGCGGATGGGGTGGTAGTCGGCCCAGGTCATGTCCTGCTGATCCCGGACACATTGGGGATCGAGCGGTGCGAATGGGACAGACCCTCCATTTGCGGGGCGGGAGTTGACCTCGGCAGAGGATCTCTGAAAAGCCGTGAAGACGCCCGCCAGGGAAAGAAAAGTGCATATCGCATACTGGAGCAGGTTCTTCGTCTTCATCGTTACTCCTCGTCATAATCGGACTTGACAGTTCTTGTAGTCGGACGGGAGCTACCGGTGCTGGGCGCGAACACGCTCGACCTCCTCTACGGTGCGGGGGCACCACTTTCCGAGGACCCGGCAACCTTCGGGGGTCACGAGGACGTTCTCCTCGATGCGGATGCCGCCGAAGCCCAGGTACTTCTCCAGCGTGTCGTAGTCAATGAAGTCCGCGAACTTCCCCTCGGCTTTCCAGCGCCGCGCAAGCTCGGGGATGAAGTAGAGTCCGGGTTCGACGGTGAAGACAAATCCTGGTTGAAGAGGTCGAGCCAGGCGCAACGACTTGAGCCCGAACTGCGTGCTCTTGGGCTGCCCCTCGTACCCGACCCACGCCGAGCCCACACCTTAGTCTCCCCTCCGACCCTGGAACTGGAACGCTCAGCGGCCGGTACGGAGGTGTCCGTCGAACAGCTCGCGCAGCGCCGCCGCCGCGATCTCGGGCGTAATGTCGCGCTGCGCTTCGGCGAGCATCTCATAGCCGACCATGAACTTCTTCACCGTCGCGGAGCTCAATAGTGGCGGATAGAAATGCATATGGAGCTGCCACTCCAGGTGCTCCTCGCCGTCCGTGGGCGCCTGGTGGATGCCGGCCGAGTACGGGAACAACACGCCGAAGAGGTTATCGTAGCGCACTGTCAGGCGCCGGATGGCGTCGGCGAATGCAGTGATCTCGTCCTCCGTCATCGCCGCCAGGCTCGGGAGCGGGCGTCGGCCGAGGATCATGGTCTCGAACGGCCAGGTCGCCCAGTAGGGGACCAGCGCGACGAACGAGTCGTTGGCGAGGACGATCCGCTCCTGGCGATGCAGCTCGAGCGAAAGGTAGTCCGCCAGCAGCGTCGTCCCATGAGCGAGGAGGTGTTTCTGCTGCCGCAGCCCCTCACGGGCCGGCCCGGCCGGAATCGAGCGCTGCGCCCAGATCTGCCCGTGCGGGTGCGGGTTCGAGCACCCCATCGCCTCGCCCTTGTTCTCGAAAATCTGGACGTGGCCGACGTACGGCAGCCTACCCAGCTCGGAGTACTCGTCGCGCCACACCTCGACGACCCGGCGGACCCCGACGGGATCCATCTCGGCCAGCGTCAGGTCATGGCGGGGCGAGAAGCAGACCACCCGGCAGCGACCCGGCTCCGACCTGGCGATGAGCAGCCCGTCCTCGGCGGCGTCAGCGTCGCCCGGGGTGAGGGCCGGGAAGTCGTTGTCGAAGACGAAGGTGGACTCGTAGTGAGGGTTGCGCTGTCCGCCCGCACGAGCGTTCCCAGGGCAGAGGTAGCACTCGGGGTCGTGGGTCACCCGCCGCTCAGGTATCGCCGGCTCGACCTGCCCAAGCCAGGGCCTGCCCGCACGCTGTGGCGAAACCAGAACCCACTCGCCGGTCAGAGGGTTGAAGCGTCGGTGGGGACCGGTGTACAGCGTCGCAGCGTCGTCGTCGCGCACACGCCCTCCTATGCCTCAACCGCAGTGCCACCCGCGATCTGCGTGACGAAGACCCGGGGCGACCACCCAGTGCGCTGGCCGTACCGGGCGGTGACCGCCGTCGAGAACTCGACGACCGCGTCCGCCTGCACGAGGTTGATTGTGCAGCCGCCGAACCCTCCCCCCATCATGCGCGCTCCGTAGACCCCCTCGATCCCCGCCGCAATCTCGACGAGAATGTCGAGCTCCGAGCAACTCACGGAGTAGTCGTCGCGCAGGCCGCGATGCGAGTCGTACATCCTCTGGCCGAACCCCGCCAGGTCGCCACGCCGTAGCTCGTCGCATCCCGCCAAGAGCCGCTTGTTCTCCTCAACGACGTGGCGGCAGCGCCGGTACACGTCCGGGTCGAGCTCGGCACGCTGCCTGTCGAGCATTTCGAGATCGACGTCGCGCAACGAGAGGACGCCCGGCCAGGTGCGTTGGAGCGCGGCGACGCCTTCCTCGCACTGGTGGCGCCTGACGTTGTACTCGGAGCCGGCGAGTGCGTGCTTGATTCCGCTGTCGCACAGCACGATGTGCACCTTGGGGTCAGCGAACGGCACGAGCTCGAACTCGAGCGACCGACAGTCGAGCTTGAGGGCGTGTCCTGGGCTGCCGAAGAGGTTCGCGAACTGGTCCATGATGCCGCAGCGGACGCCCACGAAATCGTGCTCGGCATTCCGGGCCAGCTTGGCGAGAGTGCGCCGGTCGAGGCCGAAGGAGAACAGCTCGTTGAGTGCGAACGCGAGCCCGGCCTCGATCGCGGCGGACGACGACATGCCGGCGCCAGGTGGGATGTCGCCACCGAAGACACAGTCAAAGCCGGGCACCTCCGTGCCGCTCCGGCGAAGCTGGTCGACGACGCCCAGCAGGTAGTTCGGCCAGCCGCGCGGCGAGCGTTGCAGGTCGTCGAGGTCGGCGTCAGTACTATCCGAAAGGTCTGCGGCGAGGAGCCGGCAACGCCGCCCGACGGCCGGCGCGACTGCCAGGACAATCGCGCGATCTACCGTCGCCGGCAGAACAAAGCCGTCGTTGTAGTCGGTGTGCTCGCCGATCAAGTTGACGCGGCCGGGCGACCGCACGACCAGCGGATCGCCACCGAACTGCGTGCGGAACAGCTCCCGCGGACCGGCCACGCGCACTACGCCTGGTGCCGATGAGTGAGGAAGAACGCCGCTCCGGCGAGGAGCATCACCGCGCCCCACCACAGGTTGGGCCGCAGGTGTGCGAGCACCGTGGCACGCGCCGGCGGTGAGACGAGATCGCCGACGCCGCCAGCGAGAACCAGCGCGCCGAGCGCCATGAGCAGCAGGCCGACCAGGTACCAGATCGACTTCATGCTCGATGTCTGGTCGATCATGACGAGTCCCTCCTCACCAGAAGTAGATGTTCACGACCACGAACACGGCCAGGGATACGAGCGCGTAGAACTCCGGCTTCTTGAACCACAGCACCGGCTCGCCGAGCGTCGCCGGTGTCAGCCCCTTGACCAGACCGACGAGCTCCGCGTCCGGCTTTCGGGCGGTGAACAGGCTGATGACAATCGTGGCGACGAAGCAGATCAGCCACGCCCACCACGCCCGCCAGAAGTTGGCCGCCATGTCGCTGGCCACCGACGACATCGTGATCGTGGTAGGGCTGATCCAAGCGAGCTTGACGGCGAGGAACAGCGTGAATGACGAGCCCATCCCGGCGAGCAGGCCCCAGAACGCCCCCGCCGGTGTGATCCAGCGAACGAACATGCCGAGCAGCATGGTGGCGAACAGTGGCGCGTTGACCCACGAGAAGATCGCCTGCATGTAGTCCATGATGCTGGGGAAGCTCTTCGCCCAGTAGGCGGTGACCACGCTGATCAGAATGCCAGCGATCGTCGCGGCGCGTCCCATCCACAGCAGGTGTGCGTCCGACGCCTTCCGGTTGAACACGGCGTGGTAGATGTCGTAGGTCCAGACGGTGTTGAACGCGCTGATGTTGCCCGCTTGGCCGGCCATGAACCCGGCGAGCAGCGCGGTGACTCCCAGCCCGATCAGGCCGACAGGGTAATAGCGGGCGACCAGCAGCGGCAGTGCCGAGTCGTAGTTGACCTGGCCGCCATCCTTCAGCAGCGCGAACCCGCTCCCCGGATCATGGGCGAGTACCAGGGCGATCAACCCCGAGATGATGACCAGGAACGGCACCGCCATCTTGAAGAATGACGCGATGATCGGGGTCATGCGCGCGGCCCGCAGGTCCTTCGCCGAAAACGCCCGCTGGACGACCAGGAAGTCGGTGGTCCAGTAGCCGAACGAGAGCACGAAACCGAGCCCGAGCACGATGCCACCCCAGGTGATCATCATGCCGTTCTGGGTCGGGTCTGCCGAGGTCGACCACAGCGTCGAGAACCCTGCCGGGACGCGCTTGAAGATCTCGTGAATGCCGCCGATCTCGATGATGCCGAGCACCGACACCAGGAAGAGGCCGAACCAGATCAGGAAGAACTGGATGATCTCGGTGAAGATCGCCGAGGTCAGCCCCGAGAGCGAGACGTAGACTGCCACGGTGAGCGCCGACGCCCACATGCTGACATCCCAGTTCCAGCCCAGGAAGGTGTGCAGCACCAGCGCCATTGCGTAAAGGTTGATACCCGACACCAGGAGCGTCATGACTGCGAAAGCGATGCCGTTGAGCACCCTCGTCTTCTCGTCGAAGCGCAGCTTCAGATACCCGGGCACCGACTTGATCCGCCCCGAGTAGTAGAACGGCATCATGTAGATCCCGAGAAAGAGCATGGCCGGGACCGCGCCCACCCAGTAGAAGTGGGCGACGTACATCCCGTACTTGTAGGTGTTCCCTGTCATGCCGAGCAGCTCGAGGGCACCGAGGTTGGCGGAGAGGAACGCGAGACCGGCCACCCACGCGCTGTTCTTGCGGCCGGCGAGGAAGAAGTCTTCTTGGGAGCGGGTGAACTGCTTGAGGTAGAAACCAATACCGATGACGAAGGCAAAGTAGACGGCGATGATGAGCCAGTCGATCAAGGTCAGTGAGATCGTGACCATGGCACCTCACCTCGGGCGTTGCGGCCCGATTTTCTCCTTTAGCGTTGGCGGTACTGCACCGCCGCGGAACCTATCATCTCCCAGGAGCCAAGCGCAAGAACGCCACACCGTGGCTCGGCACCAGTATCTTGAGCGAGTCCTTGACCGGTCCCAGGTCCTTCTGCCGCCACACGTCGCGCACCGCCCACACCCCCTCGAGGCCAACCTCGCGCAGGGCGACATCAATCGGCGTGGTCGCCTCGCCCAGGTTGAAGGCGCCGAGCGCCCGACTGCCGTCCGCCAGCTCTTTCAGCCACACCTGATAGCCGGCCCGCCGGAGCGCCGGGACTGCCTGCCTCCCGAGCGGGTCCTGGTCGATCGCGATCACTTCGTCGTTGGTGAGCAGGTTGAGGGTGAAGGTGTCGAGCCGCTCGAGGTCACAGCCGATCAGCAGCGGCGCCGAGAGCAGCGCCCACAGAGAGATGTGGGTGTACTGCTCGTCCGGGGTGAGCTGGGTCGGGTGCAGGCTCGGTCCCCAGCCGACCCAGCCCACCACCAGCATGTCGGGGTCGTTCCAGTGGCCGGGGCCAGCATAAGGAGCGTCGCGCGCCTGGGAGAAGCCGATCTCGCTCATGCTCTTCCAGGTGTCGGTGATGTCGCCCGTGGTCCGCCACAGGTTGCCGCCGACCTTTTCCCCCACTCCCAGACATCGCCGTCGCCGTACTGGCAAAGGCTGTAAACGATGTCCCGGTTCACCTCGTCGAGCATGCCGCGCATCAGCGCGTACGGCTTCATCAGCTCCTTGCGCGACTTGTCTTTGGCGATCTTGTCGTAGGAGCACCAGTCGTACTTGAGGTAGTCGACCCCCCAGGCGGCGTACGAGCGCGCGTCGGCGCGCTCGTGTTGGTAGGAGGCGGTGTAGCCGCCGCAGGTGAGCGGGCCGGGCGAGCTGTAGATGCCGAGCTTGAGGCCGAGCGCGTGGACGCCGTCGCCGACCCGCTTCATGTCGGGGAACTTCTCGTTGGTGATGATCGCGCCGTGCTCGTCGCGCTTGGGCGCCTCGGAGTCGCCCTTGATCTCCCAGCCATCGTCGATGTTGATGTACGTCCAGCCGTGGTCGGCGAGCCCCTTCTCCTTGAAGACGCGGGCGCTCGCCAGCACCTTCTGCTCGTCGACCGACAGGCCCCAGGCGTTCCACGAGTTCCACCCCATCGGCGGGGTCAGGGCGACGTTGTCGCCGATGACCATGCGAATCGTACGAGAATCGCGTCCCAACGCGTTGATCGCGGTCAGCAGCACAACGAAGCGGCCTCGCTTGATCGCCGCGCCACTGACGATGCCGGTGCTCGGGTCGAAAGTAAGCCCGGGCGGGAGCCCGGTCGCGGCGAACTGCATCGGGCGGTCGCCGCTGGCGGGCACCGCGAACAGAAACGGCCGGCCGGGTCGGGCGCCGATGACCGCGGGCCCGTTGATGCGCGGCGTCTTCGGCGCTGGCGGGGTGAGGACGTACGGCGTCTCCTCCCGCCACGACGTCGTCTCGCCGGAGGCAGAGAAGGCGACCTGGAAGGTCACCAGCGTGGACTGGTCCTGGGGAGGAACCTCGACGGACAGGGAGTACGCCGCTTTCGGGGCGAGGTGGAGGTCGGAGACGGTCCTGAGCACCTCAGCGCCGCTGAGCTTGTTGCGGCCGACGATGGTCAGCGTTCCGGCGAGGGTGTGCTGATCCGAGCTGTTGCTCAGTGTGCATGTCTTGCGCATGGCCTTCGGCGACACCGCGAATGACTGCGCGTTGCAGTCGTTGGCGAGAAAGTCGGCAAGCACCACCATCCGGATCGTCTGGTCACCTGACCACATGCCGCCCTCGCCGCCCTGGTCGAAGACGCGCACGGCGATGACGTTCTCGGCATCCCATCGGATGCGGGCGTCTCCGACAGGCAGGACGTAGGTTCGCGCTACATTCCACAGGCCCGGGTCGGCCTTGGTGAAGGCGTCGTCGATCGGCGTTGACGCGTCGACCAGCGCGCCGTTGATCCCGAAGATCTGGCCGTTCAGGAACGACTGGTCGAAGTTGTTTATCTTGCCGAGAAAGATGCGCAGCCCGTCCTTGAGGTATGCCTTGTCCCGCAAGCTCGACGGGATCACCACCCGCAGGCGGTACCAGGCGTAGCCGTCGAGCTGGGCGTGTCCCTGCTCCTCCCAGATACGGTCGACCTTGATCGCCTCCCAGCGGGAGTCGTCGAAGGAGGGCTTGACGTAGTCCAGGTTGTCACCCGGGGTGAACCTCCAACCCGCGCTGATTGGCACGGTTTCGACGACGGCTCCCGCCACAACGGTTGAGGCGAGAATGACAGCCACTGCAAGAACGCCGATGCCCAGCGAGAACGATCTCATTGACCCCTCCTACGTGGGTTTTTTCGGTTCCGGATCGAGAAGCGGGTGGAGTTGACCATTGCCTCGCGCTCGAACGCCACTCCTTCCGGGTTGTGGCCCCAGGAACAGCGGAGCGGGCACCACTTGAGGAAGACGGTCATGCGGATTCCCGGCCCGTCGCGGAACGAGGCTTGCTGGACCCCCGGACACCACTAGACCTAGTCTACTCAACCCACCGCGCCAAACAGCCGTCGCTCGTGAAACTCAGATCAAGCGCCGCGGCGTGCGTCGTTTCCTCGCAAGCCTCGTCCCCACATCCGGCTGTTAATCCCGCCGAGGCGGGACTGGGGGTTCGAGCCCCTCCTGCGGAGCCAGCTTATCCCACTCAAAATCAAGAATTTCCAACCCAACTCGACACAGCGCCCTGATGTCGAGGAGTCGGGGGTACCAGCCGGGTACCAGGGAGGACGGATCTCAACTCGCACAGTGGCTGAAGGGGCTGCTCACTGAACGCAGTGGTTGCTAGCGCTGCGACCCAACCAACAACGAACTCGCATGAAATCGGTTTACACGGGTCAGCCGAGGGAGGCACCCTCGTTCCAGACTGGAGCCCGCCGCCAAAGGCGGGCTCCGCCTCTCTTCTCCAACGGAACCAGTGGGCTTAGGGTCTTTGCCGGTGTATGGTGTGCGGTGCTGGGCCGGAATGAATGACCCGATGCCCGAGACTGGATGAGCATTGATGACCGACCAGACGACGGAAAGTGGAAGAGAAGTAGTCGGCAGCGCACTCGGAGAATTGGGGACGACGGTGCGCGCCTTCATCTCGGCGCCACGCGCCCTATGGGGCTTGTACCTCCCCTACTTGATCGAGGGGATCGCTTACTTCGGGGTGTTGACCCTGCTGATGAAGTACCTCTCCGAGAATGTGGCGCTCGGGGATATTCGTGCCGGCATCGTGGTCTCGCTCTTCACGGGGGGCATCACGTTCGCGATGTTCTTCCTCGGCGAGATGGGCGACCGCTTCGGGCTCCGACGCGTGCTCTTGCTGGCCATCACGCTCATGGCGGTCGGGAGGATCTTCATCACGCTCGCCGGCTACGCCTCAGGCGGGAGCCTGGGGTCGCCCGCGTTCCTGCTCACTGCCCTGAGCCTCGTGATCGTCGCAGCCGGGTTCGGCATGCTGCAGCCGGCCTTGTTCTCGGGGGTCAAGCAGTTCGCCGACCCGCGCAGCTCGGCAGTCGCCTTCGGCGTGATCTACGGCGTCAATAACCTTGGAGCCTTCATCGCGGGATTCCTCTCTCCCTTCGTCCGCCACGCATCGGTGAGTGCTTTCCCTCCCAACGGCATCAACGGCGTCTTCGCTCTGTACACCGGCCTGACGTTCCTCTCCGTTGTCGTGACGGGGCTCATCCTGACGCCGGCGACGGTGCGTGCCGCGCTGGCGCGGCGGCCCGAGAATTCCTTGCGGGAGGTCGCCGCACGAGAAGAAAAGAAAGCCCGCGTGCTCTCGGCCCAGTGGTTCGCGGAACACCCCTTGCGGGACGGCCGATTCGCGTTCTTCGTCTTCATCCTGATCCCGGTCCAGACCCTGTTCGCGCACACCTGGCTCACGATGCCCCTTTACATCAACCGGGCGTTCGTCCCTTGGGTGAGCTCGCGCTTTGAGTTGTTCTCCAACCTCAGCCCGCTCCTGGTGTTCCTCCTCGCTCCCCTGGTGGCCGCACTGACCGCGAGGAAGGACCCGCTCGACATGATCCAGTGGGGCACGCTGGTGATGGCCGTCCCGACGTTCCTTCTGGTGCTGGGGCCTTCGCCGTGGGCGCTCTTCGCCTACATCGTCTTCATGACCGTCGGCGAATCGATGTGGCAACCGCGTTTCTTCCACTACATCACCGAGCTGGCGCCGCCGGGAAAGACCGGAGCCTACGTCGGCATCGGCCAGTTTCCTTGGTTCCTCACGAAGGTCCTGACGGGCTTCTATGCCGGGTGGTTCCTCAAGCACTACTGTCCCTCCAACGGCCCGCAGCACACGTCGCAGATGTGGCTCATCTACGCATGCATTTCAATGGTCACGCCGCTAGCGCTCTTACTGGCAAGAGGATGGCTCCGCGCCGGGAGCGTGGGCATGGGACGGCGCAAACCAGAGACAGGAGGTGTTTGATGCTCATCAACGAAAAGGTCAATCAGGCGAAAGCTCTGCTCCGCGAGTTCGACATCGACTGCTGGATCACGTTTGTCCGCGAGACCGAGATCAACGGTGATCCGACGCTGGTGTACATCGGGCCGGCGCAACTGACCTGGCACTCGGCGCTGATCATCAGCAAAGACGGCGGTACCCGGGCCATCGTTGGCCGCTATGACGTCAAGACCGTGGAGGATTGCGGCGCCTGGGACAAGGTCGTGGGCTTCGTGACCGGTATCCGCGAACCGCTGACCGAGTACCTCAAGGAGCTCGATCCACGGACGATTGCGCTCAACTACTCCGAGGGCAGCGAGATCTGCGACGGCATCACCCACGGCATGTTCCTGACCTTCCAGCGCTACCTGGCCGAGATCGGGATGGCCGACCGGATCGTCTCTGCCGAAGCGGTCGTGTCGGCTCTCCGGGAGCGCAAGACCCCGGGCGAGATCGCGAGCATGCGCGAGGCGATCCGCCATACCCAGGAGATCTTCGACCTCGTCGCCGGCTTCATTCGCCCGGGACGGACCGAGAAGGAGATCGCCGCGTTCATGCAGGAGGAGGTCGCACGCCGTGGACTAGGGTTGGGCTGGGACGCGTCGACCTGCCCGGCGGTGTTCACAGGGCCCGAAGACGGCCGAAGCGCACTACGGTCCGACCGACACGCCGGTCGCCCGCGGCCACGTCCTCAACATGGACTTCGGCGTCAAGGTGGACGGCTACGTCTCCGACATGCAGCGCACCTTCTACATCCTCGAGAAAGGCGAGACGGTCGCACCGCCGGACGTGCAGCGGGGGTTCGACACCATCGTCGCCGCCGTCGAGCAGGCCAAACGGGCCATCAAACCCGGGGTCGAGGGGCGCGAGATCGATGCCGTCGCCCGCCGGCTCATCGTCGAGGCCGGCTATGACGAGTTCCCTTTCGGGCTGGGTCACCAGGTTGGGCGCTTCGCCCACGACGGCACAGCCCTCCTCGGGCCCACCTGGGAGAAGTATGCCGGCAAGCCCTTCAAGAAGCTCGAGCCCCAGATGGTCTTCACCATCGAACCACGCCTGACTGTGGCCGGCCGCGGCATTTGCACCATCGAGGAGATGGTCGTCGTCACGCAGGAGGGCTGCGAGTGGCTCTCCAGCCCACAGAAGAACCTGGTGCTGATCGGCTAGCCGGATCGACGATCCCAAAGGAGACCCCATCATGTTCCCTGCGCAAACCTACATCGAACGCCGCACCCGCCTGCAGGCCCAGCTCTCCTCGGGGCTGCTGCTCCTTCTGGGCAACGATGAGAGCCCCATGAACTACGCGGCCAACACCTTCCACTTCCGCCAGGACAGCACTTTCCTCTACTTCTTCGGGGTGGACCAGCCGGGCTACGCTGCAATCATCGACCTCGACGAGGGCCGGACGGTCATCTTCGCCGACGACCTGACCATCGACGACATCGTGTGGACCGGCATCCTCCCCACGGTAGCGGAGCTGGCGGCAAAGGGCGGCGTGACCGAGACCCGGCCCGCCGCGGCCCTGGACGCCGTCGTGAAGGACGCTGTGGCCAAAGGCCGCCCCGTGCGCTACCTGCCGCCCTACCGTCCGGAGAACAAGCTCAAGCTCTTCGATCTGCTGGGAGTCCACCCGGACCGCCAGAGCGACGCGGCCTCGGTCGACCTGGTGCGCGCCATCGTCGAGATGCGCGTCATCAAGAGCCCGGAAGAGGTCGCCGAGGTTGAGAAGGCCGTCGACACCTCGGTGGACATGCACCTGGCAGCGATGCGGATGGTGCACCCGGGCATGATGGAGTCGGCGGTCGCGGCCCGGGTCACCGAGATCGCCTTGGCAGCGGGGGAGTACCTGCCCTTCCCGGTGATCGCCACGGTCCACGGCGAAACGTTGCACAACCATTTTCACGGCAACACCTTGAAGCCCGGTGACCTTTTCCTGCTGGACGCGGGCGCCGAGACCGCCACGCACTACGCCGGCGACCTTACCAGCACCTTCCCGGTCGACCCGACCTTCACGCCACGCCAAAAGGAGGTCTACCAGGTGGTGCTGAACGCCCACCTGGCGGCCGTGGGCGCCTGCCGACCCGGTGTGCGCTTCCGTGACGTCCACGGGTTGACCTGTCGCGCGCTAGCCGAGGGGCTCAAGGACCTGGGTCTGATGAAGGGCGACCTAGACGAGGCCGTGGCGCAGGGCGCCCACGCCATGTTCTTCCAGTGCGGGACGGGCCACATGCTCGGCCTGGACGTCCACGACATGGAGGATCTAGGCGAGGTCTGGGTCGGCTACGAGGGCCAACCCAAGAGCACGCAGTTCGGACTCAAGTCGCTGCGCCTGGCTCGACCTCTTCAACCTGGGTTCGTCTTCACCGTCGAACCCGGGCTCTACTTCATCCCCGAGCTTGTGCGGCGCTGGAAGGCCGAGGGGAAGTTCGCGGACTTCATTGACTACGACACGCTGGAGGGGTACCTGGGCTTCGGCGGCATCCGCATCGAGGAGAACGTCCTCGTGACACCCGAGGGCTGCCGAATCCTCGGAAAGTGGCGTCCCCACACCATCGAGGAGGTCGAGCACGTCCGCGCATCGCTTTAGCTGAAGGCGTGAGGCTGGTTGACTGTTGCAGCGGACCCAGGCACGTGTGAACAGCTAGGCGGGCCGGGACACCCGGTCTGCCCCCCCGGGTCGCTCCTCGGCCTCCGCCTTCAACGCGAAACAGTGCGAACATGGCAAAGATGGTCCGTAACGTGCTGCTGACAGGGGCCGGGTTCACGGCGAACTTCGGTGGACCACTAGCTAGTGAGCTCTGGTACGACCTGTACAACGATGGCCAGGTCCGCAACTCGGGTTTGCTCATCGAGCTCTTGGAAAAAGTGAAGCCCGACTTCGAGAAGGCTTACCAGGACGTGATTGAGGGCGCCTACCCGGACGAAGCCAAAGCAGCCATGGGGGGCGCGGTGCAGAGGGCTTTTGACCGAATAGACAACACGTTGATTTGGGCCGGTTCACGGACAGATTATCCTTCCCTCCAGGGAACCACCGATCTTCTCAGGGAGTTCAGGCCTCGTGCCCAGGGCCAACGGGGCTACTTTTTCACGCTTAACCAAGACCTTCTGGTCGAACGTCTCCTTCTCGAGAACAGCGAGCTGCACCCTCTCGGAATAGCCGGCCGGTCTGGATTCTTTGGCCCGTATCTGGGCCAGAGGCCACTGACAAAAGAAGAATGTAGGACACTTCCAGAGGAGGCTCAGCTGCCCAGGATTAGGGCCAACGCAGAGGCCTACTGTCGTTTTGCGTATGTGAAACTCCACGGGTCGCAAAGCTGGCACGATTCCCAGGGCAAGGGAATCATGGTCATTGGTGGTGGCAAGGAAGACAGGATCTCCCGGGAGCCGCTGTTGAGGTGGTATTTCGAACTGTTCTCAGCAGTCCTTTCTGACTGTCCCCATCGCCTCGTCGTGATCGGCTATGGCTTCCGCGATGCACATGTCAACAACGTCATGGCCGACGCCATTCGGCACCCCGGTCTCGACCTAGTAATCATTTCGCCTGAGCCTAAGGAGGCTTTTGACGCCCACCTCGAGGATCAACCTCGGGGCAGCGAAATTGGCAGTGCACTGTTGCAGCCTGGGTCGCGGTACTACAAGCGGTTCCTGAAGGATTTTTTCCCGCAAAGCACTATCGACACGCCGACCGAACACTGGAGGGAGCTCTGTAGCTTCCTTCGATCCTGACAACGGCGTGTCAGACCGTGTCCGACTAAGCGATGGTATTGCGAGTTTGGTCCGCGCTGAGGAAGTGAACGGTTTCGAGCCCCTCCTGCGGAGCCAGTTTCCCAAACAGCCTACCGTCCCAATATCAGAAATCTTCAGAAGATACGCCTTACCATCCGTCTCACCAAGAATCGAGGTCGAGAGTCTTCCTGTTTCCAGACCAGAGTTTACAAACCGAAGAAGCAACTTGGCCGCATCGGAGGACTTGGTTGTTTCGCTCAGGCCACCAGCATTCAAAGAGGCAGCTGTGAGATCGTGTACTCGGCGTCGTTTCTGATTCTATTCTTGCTTCAAAGCCATTGGCTTCCAAGGCCCGCTCCCCGAGCCTTTCTTACGCACACCCGTCGCCAACCAGTCCCAGGGCAGTTGCTTCCCTCGCATGGGACGGACCGAGACACCTTCGTCTGCCCACGGGTACTCTATTTTCTGCAGGCGGACCGCCTCAAAACCAACGTTGCCCATCACCTCTACGACCTCACTCTCGAGGAAAAACTTCTGCACGCAACCGGCACGCACCAACAGTCCACTATCGCTCGGCCGCGTGCGGCGTCTACGGAGTCGCTGCCCCGTCTGCCGCGCGACAAATTCCGCTGACTCAAGAGCGGGCACGACAACGATTGCTGTCCCACCGGGCCTGGTCACGGCGGCAACACTGTCCCAGAGTGCACGGCGCCGCGCTGCGCTTGGTGAGGTGATCACGTTGAGACAGGCCGTGAGATCCGCCGTTGCCGAGAATTCAAGGGCCGCCTTTGGAATATCCGCGCACAGCCAGGTAACTCGTCGCAGGTGCCGACAGATGCTCTGCGCTCGGGAAAGCATGTCAGACGAGAAGTCCACCGCAATCACTCGGTGAAAACCTCCGCCAAACTTGGCGACGAAAGTGCCAATGCCACAGCCCAGATCGACCAGTGTGGCCTTACGAAACCCGAGTGTGGCTCTGGTGACGGCTTCCCCGAGTCCTCCATTGGTCTCGCTGGCGGTGATGTCCGATACCTCGTCTTCAAAAACCCTCGCAAGCGTGGCCCATTGGTCCCTGTTCACCTAGTAAGCCCCCAGTCGAGACACTACCTTGGCCACAAAGACCGCAGTGAAAAGTAGGCCAAGGATCGCCTCAGCCACCTCAAGGGCTTCGACGAACCGTCTCTTTCGCTTCACCTGCGTCTCCTCAAGCTAGATGGTGAGAGCCCGTGGGTGTCACCATCTCACCTACGTGCCTTCAAACACCCACCCTTCCTTTAGTTTACACGCAGGTCATGGTGGCATCTTGTCCTACTCGAAGTGAACGACCGCAGCGACAGGGCAAAGGAGTCGTGGGTCTTTCTTGCTTCTCGGCCCAGGTGAGCCAGACCGGTTCTTGCGCTTTGCTGAGCGACCGGGAATCGGCCGCAGCAAATGTGGTCGTGAGGTGCAATGAGTCCACTGCCACCGCAGGGGCGTTCGGGCCCCTCCCGCGGAGCCACTGTCCCCTGCCCGAAGATGTCGCTCATCGCAGCAGGAAGATCAGCGCCGCAGCCGCCGCTCCGGCCACAAACCCGGCGAGGAACCAGGCGATCCGAAGCCGCCACGCAGTTGGCCCAGGCGCCTGTGTCCCGGCGACCGAGACGATCTCGCTGAGTTCGAACGCGAGGTCGTAGGCCGCCTGCACTCGCTCACGACGGTCCTTCTGCAAGCAGCGTCGCACCACCCGCTCGAGCGCCGGTGGGACGTTGGCCCCGAGCGCATTCATCGACGGGGGGTCGGCGTGCAGAATGGCCGACATCGTCTCGCCTACCGTGACCCGTCCGAAGGGTCTGGTGCCGGTGAGCATTTCGTACAGCAGGACGCCCAACCCGAAGATGTCGGTGCGGGCATCCGGAGACTCGCCGCAGATCTGCTCCGGTGACATGTAGATCGCGGTGCCAACAAGGGTCTCTTCATCGGTGCCGGGCAGCTTCGCTTCGCCGGACGGTGTCTCCCGGTGGGCCAGGCCGAAATCCAAAACCTTCACACCGCCTTCCGCCAGCAGAAAGACGTTTTCCGGCTTGAGATCGCGGTGGATGATGCCGGCGGCGTGCGCGGCCGCCAGGCCCCTGGCCACCGCGACCGCGATCGCAGTCGCGGTCCGCCATGGCAAAGCGCTCCCTGCCATGCGCTGGCGCAAGTTCTCACCCCGGAGCAGCTCCATGACCGCATAGCGAACCCCGTCGTGCTCACCGAAATCGAAGATGTTCAGGATGTTCGGGTGTGAGAGCGAGGCCAGGGTGCGCGCCTCGCGCTCGAAGCGCGCCAGCTCCTTGTCCTCCGCGGCAAGCCCCTCGGCGACGATCTTGATCGCCACGTCGCGTCCCAGCCGCTCGTCGTGGCCCCGGTACACCTCGCCCATACCGCCGGTGGCAAGCAGGCCTTCGACGCGATACGCGCCCAACTGGGCCCCTGGCTCAAGGGGCACGGTGGCGCTGCCTCTCGGTTCGCGGGTGCGGGGTGCCCGTCACGCCGCCAAGGATAGCGTGCGCGGGGCCGCAGCCCAACGCCGGCCGGTCCGCGATACCATGCCGATCTCTGGGAGGTGAGCAATGCTGGACGTTGCCGACAGGGTCGCGGTGGTGACCGGCGGCACCCGGGGGATCGGCCTCGCCACGGCACGGATGCTGGTGCACGCCGGGTCCGCGGTCGTGGTGGCGGCGCGAAGCGGGCGCGACGTCGAGCGTGTGGCGGATGAGTTGGGACCCCGCGCACTCGGCGTTGCCTGCGATGTCCGCCGTGTTGACGAATGCGAGCGTCTCATGGCGCGCACAGTGGAGCGGTTCGGCCGCCTGGACATTCTGATCAACAACGCCGGGCTCGGCGTCTTTGCCCCCGTCGAGGCGATGAGCCTGGACGACTGGCACCGCCAGATCGAGACCAACCTCGACGGCGTCTTCTACTGCTGCCGCGCCGCGCTTCCCCACCTCAAGCGGGCGGGGGGCTGGATCATCAACATCGGCAGCCTGGCGGGGAAGAATGCCTTTGCAGGGGGAGCCGCCTACAACGCCAGTAAGTTCGGTCTGCTCGGCTTCTCCGAGGCGCTGATGCTGGAGGTGCGCCACGATGGTGTCCGCGTCTCCTGCGTGATGCCGGGGAGCGTCGCCACCGACTTCTCCGGCGACGCCGCGGCTGGCGGCGACTGGAAGCTGCACGCGGAGGACGTGGCGCAGGTCGTGAGCGACCTGCTCGCGTTCCCGGGACGGGCGCTGCCCAGCCGGATCGAGATCCGTCCCTCTCGGCCCCCGAAGAAGGAGTAGCGGCGGCCCGATGCCTGCCGACCTCTCCCCGAACCGGCCGCCAGCGATCGGGCTCGGGCTTCCCGCCACCGTCCTTGCCCTCGGGGTGGTGAGCCTCCTCACCGACCTCTCGAGCGAGATGATCTACCCGCTCCTTCCGGTGTTCCTGACCACGATCCTGGGGGCCGGACCTCAGGCGCTGGGACTCATCGAGGGGGTCGCCGAGTCCACCGCCTCACTGGTCAAGGTGATCTCCGGTCGTTGCTCCGACCGCGCCCGGCGCCGCAAGCCACTCGTGGTAGCCGGCTACTCCCTGGCGGGCGCGATGCGCCCGCTCATCGGCCTCGCGGCCGGCTGGCCGACCGTCCTGCTGCTTCGCTTCGCCGACCGGGTCGGCAAGGGGCTGCGCACCTCGCCGCGCGATGCGCTGATCGCCGACGCAACCCCTGCGGCGCAGCGCGGCGAGGCATTCGGGCTTCAGCGCTCCCTCGATCACGCCGGCGCGGTTGCCGGCCCGTTGGTGGCTGCGGCGCTGCTCACCTTTGCCGGTCTCTCGTTGCGAGCCGTGTTCCTGCTGGCGGCGGTCCCCGCCGTGGCGGTGGTCGCGGTGCTGGTGGGCTGGGTGCGGGAGGTCCCGCGCGAAACCGTTGGCTCTCGAACAAACATCATGCGGGCGTGGCGCGAATTGGGTCGACCGTTTCACGTCGTGCTCGCGGCGTTGCTGTTGTTCACCCTCGGGAACTCCACCGATGCGTTTCTGCTGCTGCGATTGTCGAACTCCGGCGTCTCGGCAGCCGGCGTGGCACTCCTGTGGTCGGCGTTTCACGTGGTGAAGATGTTCTCCACCTACGCGTTCGGCCGCGTCTCCGACAGGCTCGGGCGGCGTCGGATGGTGATCGCCGGTTGGTCCGTCTACGCCGCCGTGTACCTCGCCTTTGCGGTCGTCGGGTCGCGGACCGCGGTGATCGCGACGTTTCTGACCTACGGTCTGTACTACGGTCTCACCGAGCCGGTGGAGCGGGCGTGGGTGGCCGACCTCGTGCCGCCGCAGCTGCGCGGCACCGCGTTCGGGCTCTACCACGGTGTGATAGGCCTCGCCGCCCTGCCGGCGAGCCTGCTCTTCGGCGTGCTCTGGCAGCGCCTCGGCGCGCCGACTGCGTTCGCCACCGGCGCCGGGCTCGCATTCGTCGCCGCGGCTGTTCTGGCCCTCATGCCACGAGGGTCGCCTCGCCCCTAGCCTCCCAACCCCGTACTGTCGCACAATGCCACGAAACAGCTGGACGTCTGCCTGTCGGGGCAAAGGGAAGAGAGGGGCAGGCGAGGGCGTTGCACTCAAGGGCGGTGGTGGTTTGAAGCCAACCCTCGTGGAGCCGTTCACCGCTGCCCCGCAACCCCCTCCACACCGCTCACCGTCCCCGATGAGGAGTGGTGGGGAGCGGCCATCGGCGCCGGGCCGCGCCTGGCGGCAGACGAGGAACGGGGGATGTGAGGATGAGCGACACAGCCTTCAAGCAGCAGTTGCACGATGTCGACCCGCAAGAGACCGCGGAGTGGATCGAGGCGCTGGACCGGGTCCTCGAGACCGCGGGGCCCGAGCGCGCCAAGTTCCTCCTGCGCAAGGTGCTCAAGCGCGCCCGCATGCAGCACCTCGGGATCGACGTCATCCAGACCCCGTACATCAACACGATCTCGCCGGAGCAGGAGCCCGCCTTCCCTGGCGATGAAGAGATGGAGAAGCGCATCCGGCGCATCGTGCGGTGGAACGCCATGGCCATGGTCACCCGCGCAAACCACCGCTACCCCGGGATCGGTGGGCACCTCTCGACGTACGCTTCGGCGGCGGCACTCTACGAGGTGGGGTTCAACCACTTCTTTCGCGGCAGGCTGGATGGGGGCGGCGACCAGATCTACTACCAGGGGCACGCGGCCCCTGGAATCTACGCCCGGGCGTTCCTCGAGGGGCGGCTCGCCGACGAGCACCTCGACGCGTTTCGCCGCGAGACCACGGGTCACGGTCTGCCTTCATACCCGCACCCGCGCTCGATGCCCGACTTCTGGGAGTTCCCCACGGTGTCGATGGGGCTCGGCCCGTTGAACGCGATCTACCAGGCGCGCTTTAACCGCTACCTCCACAACCGCGGGCTGAAGGACACCTCAGGCTCACGGGTGTGGGCGTTCGTCGGTGACGGTGAGACCGACGAGCCGGAGGCCCTCGGTGCCCTTCACGTAGCTGCGAGTGAGGGCCTCGACAACCTCATTTTCGTCGTGAACTGCAACCTGCAAAGGCTGGACGGCCCTGTGCGTGGCAACGGCAAGATCATCCAGGAGCTGGAGGCGGTGTTTCGCGGCTCGGGGTGGAACGTGATCAAGGTGATTCTTGGCCGGGAGTGGGACGATCTCCTGGCGCGCGACACCTCGGGCGTGCTGGTCGAGCGCCTCAACACCGTGGTGGACGGCTGGTGGCAGCGCTACCACGTGGATGGCGGCGCCTTCATGCGCCAGCACTTCTTCGGTGTCGACCAGCGCCTGACGAAGCTGGTTGAGCACCTCTCCGACTTCGAGCTCTGGAACCTCAGGTTCGGCGGGCACGACTACCGGAAGGTGTACGCCGCCTACGAGCTCGCCACCGAGTCCACCGGGCGCCCCACCGCCCTGCTCGTCAAGACCGTCAAGGGGTGGGCGCTCGGCAAGGACTTTGAGGGGCGCTACACAACGCACCAGCTCAAGAAGCTCAACAGCGCCCAGCTCCGCGCGTTCCGCGACGTGGTGCACCTCCCAATCTCGGACAACGAACTGGTCGATGAGCCACCCTACTACCATCCAGGGATGGACAGTCCCGAGGTCCAGTACCTGTTGGAGCGTCGCCGCGTCCTCGGCGGCACCCTGCCCCAGCGCAGGACTCAGGTGAGCGTCCCGGCGCTCCCGCAGGAAGACGTCTTCGAAGAGTTCTACCAGGGCACACCAGAGAGGCGCGAGGTCTCCACGACCATGGCTTTCGTGCAGCTCCTGCGAAAGCTCGTGCGAACCAAAGAGCTGGGGGCGCGGATTGTGCCCATCATCCCTGATGAGGCGCGCACCTTCGGCATGGAGTCGCTGTTCAAGGACCTGGGGATCTACGCCGCCAAGGGCCAGCTCTACGAGCCGGTGGATCACAACCTGATCCTGCGCTACCGGGAGGCCAGGGACGGCCAGATCTTGGAGGAGGGCATCACCGAGGCCGGCTCAATGGCCTCGTTCACCGCGGCAGGGACTGCCCACGCCACCCACGGCCTCACCATGGTGCCCTTCTACATCTTCTACTCGATGTTCGGATTCCAGCGCGTCGGGGACCTGGTGTGGGCGTTCGGCGATGCGCGCGGGCGCGGGTTCCTGCTCGGCGCCACCGCCGGCCGCACCACCCTTCAGGGCGAGGGCTTGCAGCACGACGACGGCCACAGCCACGTGCTGTTCTCGGTGATGCCCAACGTGTGCGCGTACGACCCCGCGTTCGCCTACGAGCTTGCCGTGATCATCAAGGACGGCCTCAGGAGAATGGTGGAGCGGCAGGAGGACGTCTTCTACTACCTCACGCTCTACAACGAGAACTACGAGATGCCCGCGATGCCAGAGGGGGTCGAGGAGGGGATCGTGCGGGGTCTTTATCCACTGCGCCGGGCCGCGGGTGAGCTCCCCCACCGGGCGCAGCTGCTCGGCAGCGGCATCACCCTGCGCGAGACGCTGCGCGCGTCCGACATTCTGGCCGAGCGCTTCGGCGTGGGTGCCGACGTGTGGAGCGTGACCAGCTACCAGCAGCTTCGCGCCGATGCCCTCGCCATCGAACGGTGGAACCGCCTCCACCCCACCGAGCGGCCGCGCCTTCCCTACCTGACGCAGCAGCTCGCCGGCTCGCCCGGCCCCGTGGTCGCGACGAGCGAGTACATGAAGCTGGTGCCGGATATGGTGGCGCGCTTCATCCCACAGGGCCTGACCCCTCTCGGCACCGATGGCTATGGGCTCTCGGACACTCGCGCCGCGCTGCGCCGCCACTTCGAAGTGGACGCGGAGAGCATCGTGGTGGCGACGTTGGCGGCACTCGCCCGCTGCGGCGCTGTGCCATCCGACCTCGTGGCATCGGCGATCATCGGCTTCGGCCTCGACCCCGACCGCCCCGACCCGGTTTCACGCTAGGGCGTCGTGCGCTCAGTGCAGGCGGGGGAGGATCTTGAGGAAGATCGCCTTGCCGTCACCGGGTGCGTAGAAGTCTTGAAGCTCGGCGGCGATTTCGTAGCCGCAGCGCAGGTAGAACGCCCGGGTTGGCGCGTACTGCGGCCGCGTCGAGGTCTCGAGGTAGACCCGGATGCGCCCCTCGCGGGCCATCCACGTCTCGGCCGCGTCCATGAGCGCCTTGCCGAGCCCCTGCCCCTGCCGCTCCGGGTGTACGGCAATCCAGTACAGGTCGGCCGACGCCACCGTGCCCGGGATCACCCCCCAGCAGGCGTACCCCACCACGCTCCCCTCGTCCTCCAGCACCATAAAGCGGTAGTGGCTCTTCACCCCATGGGCGAGGCGTTCGTCCACCAACTCGAGGGCGACCTGAAGCTCCTGGGGGTTGAAGAAGCCGGTTGAGCGCAGGAGCTGTTCGAGCGGTGCACGGTCCTCGGGGCGCAGATCGGTTCGGATGTTCACGCGTCCTCCAGCGGATGGCACCAAGACTAGCACCGAAACCGCGCACTCAGCGGCGGGCGGCCAGCAGGATTCGCCGCACCACGTCGGCAGTGGTGAGCCCCGCCTGACGGGCCGCGGCCATGAAGCCGGCATCAGAAGACAGGCACGGGTTCGTGTTCACCTCGAGGATGATTGGGTGCCCGGCCTCGTCCAGGCGCAGGTCCACCCGACCGTACCCCGAGAGGCCACACGCTTTCCAGGCCGCCAGCGCCAGCTCACGGAGGTAGGCAAGCAGCGCGGCGTCCTCCTCACCGGGGAAACGCCGCACGGTGTGGGTCTCCTCGAACGAGCCGCTGGCCCACTTCGCCTCGTAGCCCACGAGAGCCGGCACGTCGGCAGGGAAGCCGACGAAAGCAATCTCGGCCACCGGGAGCGCCTCGACCCCCGTCCCGCCCTCGAGCAGCGAGACGTTGAACTCGCGCCCCGGGAGAAAGTGCTCCAGCAGGATCGGTTGTCCGGGAAAGCGCGCCGAGAGCGACCGGGCACGGGCGAGCGCCCGCTCCGGCGACGCGGTCACCGGCTCCCCCTCGAGGCCAACCGAGGCGTCCTCCCAGGCCGGTTTGAGAATCCACGGCGGCGGCACACTCTCGAGCAGCGAGGGGTCGGCGGGCTCGAGGCGGCCCCCCGCGGCCACCGGCAGCCCGCAGGCGGAAAGCAACCCCCGCGTTGCCAGCTTGTCGGTGGTCAGCCAGAGCGCGGCCGCCGAGGAGCCGGTGAACGGCACCCCGAGCAGCTCGAGCGCCGCGGTCGCAGCGGCGTTGAGCTGTGGGTCGGCCCGGCGGCGCCTCGAGCAGGTTGCAGACCACCGCGCCCGCAAGCTCTGCCGCGTGCTCCCACACGCGCCCCTGCTTCACCGAGATCGTGGTGTGCGGGATACCGAGCGCCTCGAGGCCCTCCTCGAACAACCGCGCCTGCTCGAGGACATCCGCGGTGGAGGGATCGGCGGCAGGGTCCACCGCGGTATGTGCGATCACCGCCCGCTGCGGTTTCATCGCCACCACCGCACGGTTGTGTCGTCCCTCATGCCTCGCACCTCACGCCTCGTGCCGCCGTCACAGGCCGTACCTTTCCCGGGCCGAGTCGACGATCGCGCCGATCAGCTCCCGGTACGGGACGCCCGCGAGGCGGGCCATGATCGGCAGGTCCGAGCGCACGTGGTTGATTCCCGGCAGGGGGTTCACCTCGAGGAAGTGAAGACGACCTCCCGCATCACAGCGCAGGTCCACACGCGCGGCATCGCGGCAGCCGAGGATGGCGAAGATGGCGAGCGCGAGCCCACGTGCGTGTTCCGCGAGGGGGTCGTCGCCGAGCAGGCGGTAGGCGACCCGCTCCAGGTACTCCTCCTTGTTGAGCGCGGTGTAGGCGGCGGCCTCCGCCTGCGCGGTGAACGAGACCTCCATCACGCCCATCACCCTCGCATCGGCGCCGTAGCCGACGATCCCCACCGTCACCTCGCGGCCGGGAAGGAACGCCTCCACCAGCACCGGCTGATGGTACTGGTCGAGCATGGCCCGACATGCCACCGCGAGCTCGTCGCGCGAGCCCACCAGCGAGTGCGGGCTCACGCCCTTGGAGCTCCCCTCGGCCAGCGGCTTGAGGAACAGTGGAACCGCCAAGTCGACCGCGTCCGCCTCCTCCGGCGTGCCGACAACCGCGAACGGTGCGGTGGGCAGGCCGTGGTCACGTACGATCCGCTTGGCGACCGCCTTGTCGAGGGTGACCGCACAGGTCAGGGGGTCGGCGAAGGTGTAGGGCTGGTCGAAAAGCTCGCACAGCGCGGGCACCTGCGCTTCACGCGAGCGCCCCCAGACGCCCTCGCAGATGTTGAAGACGAGGTCCCAGCGCTCGCCGCCTACCAGGCGTCGGGCCAGCTCCTGCCCGCGGCCGACGCGCTCCACGGCATGGCCGAGGCCGACGAGCGCGTCCGCGAGCCCGATGATGGTGTCCTCGCTGTCGAACTCCAGCACGTCCTCGGGCGCAAAGCCCGCTTCGAGATAGTCCTCCTTCAGGTCGTAGCAGAGCCCGATGGAGAGCCCCATCGGCTCAGGCGTGCTCCGCGGGGTCCACGTACGAGTAGGTCTGGCCCGCCCAGTTGCGCAGGCTCACGTGGCCGTTCTCGTAGTCGAGGATGGTCTCGGCCTGGATCGGCACCTTGCCACCGCCGCCCGGGGCGTCGATCACGTAGGTCGGCACCGCGTACCCCGAGGTGTGGCCCCTCAGCCCGCTCATCAGCTCCATGCCTCGGTGGACGCTGGTCCGCAGGTGGCCGGTACCGACCACCGGGTCGCACTGATACAGGTAGTACGGCCGCACGCGGATTCGAAGCAACGCCTGGAAGAGGTCCTTGAGCGTCTGCACGTCGTCGTTGACACCCTTCAGGAGAACGGTCTGCGAGCCGAGCGGGATGCCGCCGTCGGCCAGCAGATCGCAGGCCTGCGCCACCTCGGGGGTCACCTCACGGGCGTGGCAGAAGTGCAGGGACAGCCACACCCGGTGCTTGCGCAGCACGGCCACCAGCTCCGGGGTGATGCGCTGCGGCAGGAAGCAGGGCACCCGCGAGCCGATGCGAAGGAACTCGATGTGCGGGATCGCCGAGAGGCGGCCCAGCAGGTCGTCGAGGCGGTCCTCCGACATCAGCAGCGGGTCGCCGCCCGAGAGCAGCACGTCGCGCACCTCGGTGTGCTGCTCGAGGTACGCAATGATCGCATCCAGGCGGCGAGGGAGCGGATCCAGTTCGCCCTGACTCACAAGGCGGGAGCGCGTGCAGTAGCGGCAGTACGCCGCGCAGGTGTCGAGAGCGAGAAGCAGTACGCGGTCCGGGTAACGGTGCACGAGGCCGGGTACCGGCGAGTCGTGGTCCTCCCCGCACGGGTCCGTCATGTCCCCGGGCCCAACCAGCAGCTCCTCCTCCCGGGGCACGACCTGCAGCCGGATCGGGCAGGAGGGATCCTCCGGGTCGATGAGCTCCGCGAAGTGCGGGGTCACCGCCACCGCGAACTTCTCCTGCGACATGGAGAGGCCCCGCCGCTCGGCGGGAGTCAACCGCAGCAGCTTCTCGAACTGCTCTGGCTTGATGAAGCGGTGGCGCATCTGCCAGCGCCAGTCGTTCCAGCGCGCGGGGTCGTAGGACTCGCCGAACATTCGGCAAATCTCTTCACGCCGCGCGCTACCTATCAGGGGATCGGCAGGTACTGTGTTTTCCTTCATGGTCTCCTACCTCCGAAAAGGGAGGTCTTGTGCTCGTGGATCGATTTTTCGGGCAGAAAGGGACCCAGACTCTCTCTAGCTTGGTGCTCTGTGGGCCACCCGGTCCGGGCCCGGCAAGATCGCCCCGAGGGCGGCGGGAGCATGGCTCTCGTCCCCTTAGGCTGGCATCCCGCCAGAGCCTCGCCGCGGCGCGGCGAGTATGCCGCGAGCTCCGGTGGCGAGTGTTTCCGTGGAGGGAAAAGTAACCGCGGCCGCGCTCGGCGATGCCTCAGGCGGGGCCGCGGAGAGAAGACTCACGCGGAGGGTACTACTTGGAGGCTGGTCGGATGAGACGTCCGTATCCATCTCGATATCAAAGATAGGGCACAAATCATAGTTGTCAAGGGGGGGCCTTTCGGAGGGCAACTCGAGCGCCCATGCCTCCCGGGCCGTCGCCCGCCGTGTGGCATGCTGCGCCCGTGTCGGCCGTCATCGTGCACGCCGATGAGCGCCTGGTCGCGGTCAACAAGCCTGCCGGCGTCAGCCTCGCGACCAGGAGGGCCGAGCCGCACGCCGCGGTCGCACGCCTGCTCGAAGCGGTGCCGGACGACGAGCGTCTGGCACACGGTCTTGCACCCGAGGACCTGTTCCTCGTGCACCGCCTGGATGTTGGCACCTCGGGGTTGGTACTCCTGGCGAGAGACGCCGACGCTCATCGCGCCCTCGTGCGCGCCTTCGGCGAGCGACTCGTTGCCAAACTCTACCTTGCGCTGGTCTGGGGCCGTCCGAGGCCGCGCGCAGGCCGGTGGGAGTGGCCTCTCGGTCCCGACCGCCGCGACCGCCGACGGATGCGCATCGAGCCCACCGGCCGCCGCGCCGTGACGGACTACGAGCTGATCGCCCACGTCCCCCACGTCTCTCTCCTGCGCCTGGAGCCCGCCACCGGACGGACGCATCAGCTGCGCGTGCACCTCGCCTACGCCGGCCACCCGATCGTGGGCGACGATCTCTACGGGGGCCCTCGCCACCGCGGCGTCCGCGACCGAAAGCTGCGCTCGGCGCTCGCGCCCGCCCACCCGTTCTTGCACGCCTGGCGCCTCTACCTCCCCGCGACGGCATCCACGCCCGAACTGGTGCTCACCGCTCCGCCCCCCGCGGACTTCACCGCCGCGCTCGCCGCCCTCGCCTTGCCGCTCCCGCCTTTCGAGGAGTGGCCGACCCGACGTGGGGATCGGAGCTAGAATGCCGGGGCCGGAGGAGACGGTCATGATCGAGGCCATTCGCAAGCATCTAGCCGACAAGGCACCGCTGCTCGACTACACCTGCAAGGGCATCCCGAAGTCGATGCTCCACCTGCCCGGGCCCGACTTCGTCGACCGGGTGCTGGCACCGTCGGACCGCCCGATCAACGTGCTGCGCAGTCTTTCGTGGCTGTTCGGCACCGGCCGGCTCGCCGGCACCGGCTATCTCTCGATCCTGCCCGTGGACCAGGGGATCGAGCACTCCGGCGCTGCCTCGTTCGCGCCCAACCCCGCCTACTTCGACCCCGAGAACATCGTCAAGCTCGCCATCGAGGGCGGCTGCAACGCCGTCGCGTCAACGCTGGGGGCGCTCGGCGCTGTTGCTCGCGCGGTACGCCCACAGGATCCCGTTCATCGTCAAGATCAACCACAACGAGACGCTCACCTACCCGCTCACCTACGACCAGACGCTCTTCGCCAACGTGGATCAGGCGTTCGATATGGGCGCGGCCGGGATCGGCGCCACGGTCTACTTCGGCTCCGCCGAGTCACGCCGCCAGATCCAGGAGGTCTCCGAGGCGTTCGCCGCACGCCCACGAGCTCGGCATGTTCACCGTGCTCTGGTGCTACCTGCGCAACTCGGCGTTCAAGAAGGACGGCGTCGACTACAGCACCGCCGCCGATCTCACCGGTCAGGCCAACCACCTCGGCGTCACGATCCAGGCCGACATCATCAAGCAGAAGCTGCCCGAGAACAACAGCGGGTACAACGCGATCAAGTTCGGCCACACCAACCCGCTCGTCTACGACAAGCTCGCCACCGACAACCCCATCGAGTGGACGCGCTGGCAGGTCGCCAACTGCTACATGGGCCGCTCGGGGATGATCAACTCGGGCGGAGCCTCGGGCAAGAACGACCTCGCGCAGGCGGTGGTCACCGCGGTCATCAACAAGCGCGCGGGCGGCATGGGGCTCATCTCGGGCCGCAAGGCGTTCCAGAAGCCGATGGAGCAGGGCGTCGAGCTGCTGCACGCGATCCAGGACGTCTACCTCTGCAAGGAGGTCACGGTCGCGTGACGGCCGACCGGGATGTGCTGCGCGCCCCTGTGCCCTGATTGCCAGGGGCGCTTCTCCGTCTCGCGCCGCGCATTCATAGCCAATGGTCGCAGCGTGACGGCTGCCTTCGGTGGCACGCATCTGTGTTACTTTTCACGTCTCGGGCGCGGCCCGTGGCACCAGGAGGGACCGCCGACGACGGTGACGCAGAGGAGGTAATTCATGTTGCGCAAGCCAGTCGTGCTCATCACCGGTGCCGGCGGCGAGATCGGCCACGGCCTGATCACGCGCCTCGCCGAGGACGGCAGCCACTCGGTCATCACCCTCGACGTAACGACCGCTGGAGCCGGACATCGCCAGGCTCGTTCAGCGCGAGTTCGTCGGCTCGATCCTGGAGACCAATGTCCTCGAGCGCATCCTCTCCGAGTACGAGGTCGACCGCGTTTTCCACCTCGCCGCCCTGCTCTCGACCCGCGCCGAGTTCACCCCGATGACCGCGCACCAGGTCAACGTCGAGGGGACCATGAACCTGCTGGAGTTCGCCCAGAAGCAGGGGGAGTCCCACGGACGTCCGGTGGTGTTCATGTACCCGTCCTCGATCGCCGCCTATGGTCTCCCTGACGTGGAGACCAAGATGCGCGTCGGCAAAGTCACCGAGAACGAGTGGACCAAGCCGACCACGATGTACGGCTGCAACAAGCTCTACTGCGAGCACATGGGCCGCTACTACGCCAAGCGTTACAAGCAACTCGCCGCCGAGATGCTTTCCGGCAAGGTGGACTTCCGTTGCCTTCGCTTCCCCGGCCTCATCTCGGCGGTCACCGTGCCCTCGGGCGGAACGTCGGACTACGCCCCCGAGATGATTCACGCCGCCGCCCAGGGCAAGCCCTACGCCTGCTTCGTACGCCCCGACACGCGCATCCCGTTCATGGCGATGCCGGACGGGATCGAGGCTCTGCTCAAGCTCGCCGCCGCGCCTCGGGGGAACCTCAATCACACCGTGTACAACGTCGGCGCCTTCAGCCCCTCCGCCGAGGAGATCCGCCAGATCGTCATTGAGGCATTCCCGGGCTCGGGGATCACGTACAGCGTGGACGTCAAGCGCCAGGGGATCGTGGATGCCTGGCCCGCGGACGTGGATGACACCGCGGCCCGCCGCGACTGGGGGTTCGCGCCCCAGTACGATTTCAAGCGCGCCTTCTCGGAGTACCTGATCCCCACCATTCGGCAGCGCTACCAGAGCTAGTCTCCGCTCCGGCCTGCGAGCGCGGCTTTTCCCCCCTCGTGCTTGCGGCTGGTTTCATGTCGGTCACTGCGTGCCAGCTTCTTCTTGCCAAGCGGGTTCGCGGCCGCGGGGCAAGAGAAAAGCCGTCACCCAGTGACAAAGAAAAGACTGGCCGCGCACCGGCTTGGCAAAACAAAGCCGTCAGGGAGTGAAATGAACCACCGCAACGGCTCGCCCGGCCGGCAACAAGACCGAGAAAAGGGATGTGGGGCGAAGCGCCGACGAGAGTGACAGCGGAAGGCTCTTTTCAACCGACCGGCGGCACCGGATGGAGGTTCCAGATCCCGCGGGCGTACTCGTGAATCGCCCGGTCGGAGGAGAAGTACCCCATGCAGGCGACGTTCCGGATCGCCTTCGCGGCCCACGTGCGCCTGTCGCGGAAGAGCCGGCCCGCCTGCGCCTGCGCGTCCGCATAGGAGCGGAAGTCCGCGAGGTGCATGAAGCGGTCGCCGTGCTGCATCAGGGCGCTCCAGATCTCCCGTAGCACGCCCGCATCCGCGCCCGCGAACGCCCCGTCGCGCATCGCGTCGATGACGGCTGCGAGCTCGGCGTCGGCGTGGTAGCGCTCCCACGGGTTGTAGCGTCCCGGCTGACGCAGTCGCGCAACCTCTTCCGCCGTGTACCCGAAGATGAAGATGTTCTCCTCGCCGACCGCGTCCCTGATCTCGATGTTGGCGCCGTCCAGGGTACCGATCGTGAGCGCCCCGTTAAGGGCAAGCTTCATGTTGCCGGTCCCCGAGGCCTCCATACCTGCGGTCGAGATCTGCTCCGAGAGGTCGGCAGCCGGGATGATGACGCTCGCGGTAGTGACCCGGTAGTCCGGCAGGAACACCACCTTGAGTTTGCCGGCTACCGTTTTGTCGGCGTTGACGACCTCGGCGATGCCGTTGATGAGCCTAATCACCAGCTTGGCCATGCGGTAGGCGGGCGCCGCCTTGGCTCCGAAGATGAAGGTGCGCGGCGTGAGATCCGCGTGCGGGTCTGCTTTCAGGCGCCGATAGAGCGCGATAATGTGCATGGCGTTGAGCAGCTGCCGCTTGTACTCGTGCATTCGCTTGACCTGGACGTCGTAGAGCGAGTCGGGGTCGATGGAGACGCCACACAGCTCCTCGACCAGCCTGGCCAGGTCAACCTTGTTGGCACGCTTGATCGCCAGAAACTCGTCCTGGAACCCCGGTTCATCGGCGTAGGGCAGAAGGTCGCGCAGACGCTCCAGGTCGCGCGTCCAGCCCTCGCCGATCCGGTTGCTAATCGCCGACGCGAGGCGGGGGTTGCAGGCCAGCAGCCACCGGCGGGGCGTGATGCCGTTGGTGATGGAGACGAACCGCTCCGGCCACATCTCGGCGAAGTCCCTGAAGACCTCACCCCGAAGGAGGTCAGTGTGGAGGCGCGCGACGCCGTTGACGCGGTGGCTGCCGATGATGGCGAGGTGTGCCATTCGGAAGCGCCGTTCGCCGTCCTCGTGCACCAGGGAGACGCGGCCCAGGAGGCCCGGGTCCTTTGGGTGGTCGGACCCAACCTGTTCGAGGAAGCGCTTGTTGAGGTCGTAGATGATCTGCACGTGGCGAGGGATCAGGCGCTGCATCAGGGCGACCGGCCAGGTCTCAAGCGCCTCGGAGAGCACGGTGTGCTGGGTGTAGGCGCATGAGGCACGGGTGAGCGCCCAGGCGTTCTCCCACGGCACACCGACTTCGTCCACGAACACCCGCATCAGCTCGGCGATCGTGAGGGCGGGGTGGGTGTCGTTGAGCTGGAGCGCAACCTTCTCGGGGAAGGTTTCCCAACGCTCGCCGTGCCGCTCCCGAAAGCGCCGCACGACGTCGGCCACCGAGCAGGCAACCAGGAAGTACTCCTGGGTGAGGCGCAGCTCGCGCCCCGCCTCCGCCTCGTCGGAGGGGTAGAGCACCTTGGTGACCGCCTCGGCCTTCTCACGCCCTTCGACCGCACTCAGGAAGTCGCCCTTGGAGAACACGTCAAAGTCGAACTCGTCGGGCGCCTCGGCCTTCCACAGGCGCAGGATCGATACGGTGGGCGTGCCGTAGCCCGCGACCAGCACGTCGTACGGCACGCCGTAGACCACGCGGGTGTCGGTCCAGGAGGCTCGCCCCTTCCCGTCGTCGTCCGAGACGGTCACGGTGCCGCCGACACGCACCGCCACGGTCAGGTCGGGTCGGGCGATCTCCCATCCGTATCCGTCCTTGAGCCAGGTGTCGGGGCGCTCCCGCTGCCACCCCCCGGAGAACTCCTGCCGAAAGATCCCGAAGTCGTACCGCAGCCCGTAGCCGAGCGCCGGGTAGTCGAGGGTGGCGAGGGACTCCAGGAAGCAGGCGGCCAGACGGCCGAGGCCGCCGTTGCCCAGGCCCGGGTCCGGCTCCTCGTTCACGATACGGTCCAGCTCCAGGCCCAACTCGGCCAACGCCTTGGCCGCGACCTCGCGCAGGCCGGTCGCGATCAGGTTGTTGTCCACGAGACGGCCGAGCAGATACTCCAGCGAGAGGTAGTAGACGGTCTTTGGATCGCTCTTCGTCTGCGCGTGCTGGGTCGCGACCGCCCGGTCGATGAGCGTCTCCCGGATCGTGAGCTGGAGCGCCGCAAGCTGGTCAGCGGGCGTGGCCTGGTTGAGCTCGAGCCCTCGAACGTAGCGCAGGTAGTAAATGAAACGGTCGCGGAAAGTCTGCGGGGAAATGGCGTGATTCACGAGGCTCGTTGCCAAACGCATCCTCCTCGGGTGCTGGGCACCCCGGCCGGGGGTCACCGGGGTCAAACCGCTAATTGTAGCTCAGGGAGTGATGCCGGCCGAACCGGGGCCGCGCGGGTCGGCGGCAGCCTCGAGCGCGCCATCGGCTCTGCGCCGAACCGCGTGCACCTCGCCCAAGCTCTGGACGCGGCGGAGCATGTGCCCACGTTCCGTGAGCTCTTTGAGCGTCGCTGGCGTCAGCGCCCCATCCTCGAAGGCCAGCTCGTCGGGGAGCCACTGGTGGTGCACGCGTGGCCGGTCCACCGCAGCCTGGAGGGCGTCCCCGTCTACGACCAGGTCGAGCAGCACCTGGCCGGTGGCGGTCGGGATGCGGGAGCCTCCCGGCGAGCCCAGCACCAGCACTTCGGAACCGCGCCAGGCAATCGTGGGGGTCATCGAGGACAACATGCGCTTGCCGGGACCCACCGCGTTGGCTTCGCCCTGCACCAGGCCGTAGAGGTTGGCCTTCCCGGGTGCCGCCGCGAAGTCGTCCATCTCGTTGTTGAGCAGGATCTCGAGCTCGGGGACCAGAAGCCCGCAGCCGAAGCTGCCGTTGAGAGTCGTGGTGAGGCCCACCGCGTTTCCGTCGCCGTCCAACACCGAAAGGTGGGTCGTCTCAAGCTTCTCGGTTGGGGTCGGCCGTGCCCACGGTTGGATCCTCACCGACGGGGTCGAACGCGAGCCGTCGATCTCCGAGGCCCTCCTCGCGAGCCACGCCGGGTCCAGGAGCTGCGCAGGGCCGGCCAGGGTGGTGGCCGGGTCGCCCAGCAGGAACCGGTCGGCGAACGCCCTCCGCCACGTTTCGGCCAGGAGATGGATGCGACCCACCGAGCCTCGCGGCAGCTTCACCCAGCCGAGGCGCTCCAGGATGCCAAACGTCTCTCCCAGGATGATCCCGCCCGAGGACGGGAGAGGCATCGAAGCCACCTGCCAGCCGAAAGCGGTGAAGACGACCGGCTCCCGCCACAGTGGCCGGTAGGAGGCGAGGTCCCCCGTCGTGAGGATGCCGCCGTACCTGCGCGATGCGGTCACGATCGCCGCCGCCGCACTGCCGGTGGTGAGCGCCTCGGGACCGCGCTCGGCATAGGCCGAGAGCGCAGCCGCCAGGCTCGTCAGCTTCACCACGCCGCCAGCCACAGGCGCCTCGCCCGCGGGCAGCCAGACCGCAGCGGTCTCGGGGAAGCGCACCAGCAGCGCCCGTTCCTCGCTGATGCTCCTGTGAAGCCGGGGGGTGACAACGAAGCCCCCGCGCGCCAGGCGGACCGCCGGTGCCACGACTTGCGGCCACGGCAGCCGCCCGAAGCGGCGATGAAGCTCGAACAGCCCCGCCGGGGAGCCGGGCACGCCGGATGCCAGTGGCCCGACGAGGGACTTCTCCGCCACCGGTCTGCCGTCGTTCCCGAGGAACATGCCAGCGGTGGCGGCCGCCGGGGCCGTCTCGCGGAAGTCCAGGGCGCTCACCTGACCGCCGAACCGAACCACCGCGAAGCCGCCGCCCCCCAGGTTCCCGGCGGCAGGGTGGACGACGGCGAGGGCGAGCGCCGTGGCCACCGCCGCGTCCACAGCGTTGCCACCCTCCCGCAGGATCGCAAGTCCGGCCTCGGTGGCCGCCGGTGCGGCCGAGGCCACCGCGCCGCGCGGGGCGGGAGCGGCCGCGACAGCCGGGACGAGCAGGCCGACGGCGAGCGTCGTACCGAGTGCAAGGCACAGCAGACGGGTTCTTCGCATCTCCGGAAGTGTAGCCCGGCGTGCGTGTCGAATGGGCGACACGAGTGGAGCTACGACGCGACCCACCCGGGAGGAAGCGAGCTCCCGAGGCTGCGGGCCACCGCGACCAGTTCCTTTGCCGCGGCGAGGTGTGGGAACAGCGACGCGACGCTGCCCTTGGTCAGGTCAAGTGCGCCCCCCATCACCGCCATCATCGGGTCGAGGGTGCCGGCAAGCAGTCCGGCCCACGTGCCGGCGTCGGCGGTGAGCGCGTAGCGCGCCGCGTCCAGGTCGCCCGGACGCGCCGCCCGCGCCTCCCGGCAGGTGCCGTGCCAGAGGTCGAGGAACACCGCGCGCTCCTCGATGCCGTGCCCCGGGTCGGCGCGCACCGTGGCCAGGACCGCGCCTTCCCACGAGGCCGCAACAGCCCGGTAGCTCGCGCTGGCGTTGAGGGCCTCTCCCCACGCTCTGGCCCACGCGTCGGTAAGGATCTCGGTCATGCCGGTCGCTCCTCCGTTCCGCGCTCCATCCTAGCGGATCGCGGTGTGTGGCACCCGTTGCGGCGAGAGGGCGAGCCGCATGCAGGTCGCGGTGCCGCAGCAGTCGGCCTTGAACTCCCAGGATCCCCGCACCTCGGCAGGAACCGCCTGCCGCGCGACCGCTTCGAAGCCCATCGCCGCCGCCATCGCCTGCACCGTCGTGGTGAGGAGAACAGCCTCGCTGGCGCCGAGACTGCGAGCGCGCTCGAGGATCCCGGCCGCCAGGCGCGCCCCTACCCCCTGCCCGCGGTTCTCGGGCAGCACGGCGAGTGAGCGCAGCAGCGCGGTCTCCCCGTAGAGCTCGAGGCCGACGCAGCCCACGACCCGGCCACCGGCGCGAGCGACGAGGAAGTGGTCGATCCGCGTGCGGATCTCCGCCGCGGGCAGCTCCACCTCGGCGAGGAGCGCCTCGATAGCAGCCGCGTCGCCCTCGCGCGCCGCCTCGATCGTCACGGATCCCGAGAGGTGCTCGGGCGGCCGTTCCGAACCACCCGGCTTGCGGCCGACGATCCTGGCGCTCCACACCCTGTCGGCCACCGCCGCCTTAAGGTCGCCAAGGAAGCTCCCCAGACGCTCGCCGCCGTCGAACCGATCGAGGGTCTCGCGGAAGAACGCCCCAAGTGTCTCCTCGCCGTAGATCATGCGCGCGATCACCGCCACGTCAACCAGGCCCGCCTCCCGCATCGCTGCCAGGTACTCCGACTCGGGGATCGCCCCCGCAACACAGGCCACGTAGAGCTCCGGGTTGTTCCTGAGGGAGGCCGGGAGTTCGGGCATGTCGTCGGCAAAGACGATGTCGGAGATCGCGATCCGCCCGCCGGGCTTGAGCACTCGGGCCACCTCACGGAACACCTTCTTCTTGTCGGGGGCGAGGTTGATCACGCAGTTGGAGATTAGCCAGTCCGCGCTCCCGTCCGCGACTGGCATCGCCTCCGCCTCGCCGAGGCGGAACTCGACGTTGCTGACCCCGGCCTGGCGGGCGTTCTCCTGCGCCTTCTCGATCATCGCCGGGGTCATGTCGAGCCCGATCACCCGCCCCATCGGGCCCACCCTGCGCGCGGCGATCAGGCAGTCGATGCCGGCGCCCGACCCGACGTCGAGGACGACCTCGCCCTCCCTCACATCACTGAACGCTGCCGGGTTGCCGCATCCGAACGAGCTTGCCACCGCATCGTTCGGCAGACCCGCAAGCTCTGCCTTTGAGTAGCCGAGAGCGGTGGGACCGCCGCAGCCGCAATCAGCCACCGCCGGGGCCGTCCTCGACCCGCAGCACGAGCCACCGCTCACCCTCTCCGTGTATCCCTGTCTGACGGCGTCCTTGATCTGCTCATCCGTCATTTGCTTCGGCATTGCAGCTCCCTCCTTGGCGTGGCTCCACGCCACGCCACTCGTCCACGGCCCGTGACAGCTCCTCCAGCGCGAAGATCACCGACTCTCGGTGCTCGCCCGGGAGCTTGTCCAGGATTGCCCGCTCGCCCTTGAGCAGCTCGGCGGAGATCCTTTCCAGGAGTTGGCGCCCTTTGGAGGTGGGCTCCACGCAGCACACCCGCCGGTCCTCCGCATCCACCGCGCGTTGCACCAAACCATGGGCGACGAGTTGGTCCACCACGCGGGTCATCGTGCTCACCGAGAGCTGCATGTGTGAGGCCAGCGCGCCCATCGTGAGCGTGCCTGCCTGGGCGAGCGCCTCCAGGGCGTAGCACTGGGAGACCGAGATGCCAAAGCAGCAGATCTCGTTGCGGTCGCGGAACTGGTACCTGCGCACCAGCTCTGTCACCGCCCGGTGCAGGCGGCGGGCCTGCTCGGTGGTCCGCTTTGGCGTATTTGCGAGTGCAGATATTTGCATATTACAAATATAATCCGTCCGGCGGCCGCTGTCAAGGGCCTCAAGACAGATCCCCTCTGAGCGGCGCAAACCTCAGAACCGTCTCGCGATCTCTGGCAGCAGCCGGGCTCGGATGTCGTCGCGGACGGCCCGATACACAACCAACCGCTCCCTCTCGCTGCCAACGGCGAGCACGGGGTCGGGAAACGACACGTGAATCTGCTCCGCCGCGCCGGGGAAGAGGGGGCAGCTCTCGCGCGCAGAGTCGCACACGGTGACTACGAGGTCCCAGCGCTGGTCGAGGAACGATGCCCAGTGTTTCGGCCGCGCCTCCGAGATGTCGACCCCGACTTCGGCCATCACCCTGACGGCGAGAGGCTGAACCGCCGCGGCGGGTTGCGTACCGGCGCTGGCCACCTCCCAGCGGTCGCCGAGCTCGTGGCGCACCCATCCCTCGGCCATCTGCGAACGGCAGGAGTTGCCGGTGCACACGATCAGGACCCGCTTCTTGGCCATCATTTCCATTGTCGCCTCCGACGCCGCCACCCCTTGACAACACCCGACAATGATACGATATTTCGCAATGTGACGAAATGAGCACGCCGACCCTCGCCCCGCTCGTTGACACCTACAAGGCCCTGGCCCACCCGGCGCGCCTGCGGATCCTGGCGATGCTGCGCGGCGGCGAGTTGTGCGTCTGCCAGGTCACCGCGGTCCTCGGCCTCGCGGCCTCGACGGTCTCCGCCCACCTCGCCGAGCTGCGGCGCGCGCGCCTCGTCGAGGAGCAGAAGGACGGCCGGTGGGTGCGCTACCGCCTCCGCGAGGGCGCCAGCGACCTGGGCCCCCTGTGGCCGAAGCTCGATGCCGACCCGCAGGCGCGGGCGGACGCGGCGCTGCTCGCGCGGCTGCGCCGGGTGCCGCTCGAGACGCTGTGCCGGGCCGACCTGGACCTGTCCCGGCTCGGCATCCGCCCACCGCGGCGGGCACGGAACGAGCGGGAGGGCGCATGAGCGAGACCGCCAAGACGATGAACGTCTTCGAGCGCTACCTGACGCTGTGGGTCGCCCTGTGCATGGTGGTGGGTGTTCTGCTCGGCAAGGCGCTGCCTGGCCTGACGGGTGCGCTGCGCGGGATGGAGTTCGGCTCCGGTTCGCACATCAACGCACCCGTAGCGGTGCTGATCTGGCTGATGATCTACCCGATGATGCTGAAGATCGACTTCGCGTCGATCGCGCGCGTCGGTCAGCGGCCTCGCGGCCTCATCGTTACGCTCGTCGTCAACTGGCTGGTCAAACCGTTCTCGATGGCGTTCTTCGGCTGGCTGTTCTTCAGGCACCTGTTCCTGCCACTGATCGGGCCGGAGCTCGCGAGCCAGTACATCGCCGGCGTGATCATCCTCGCCGCCGCGCCGTGCACCGCCATGGTGTTCGTCTGGTCGTACCTTTCCGACGGTGACCCCGCCTACACGCTCGTGCAGGTCTCAGTGAACGACCTGATCATGCTGGTGGCGTTCGCACCAATCGTCAAGCTGCTCGTCTCCGGGGCCACCGACCTCGAGGTGCCGTTCAAGGTGCTGCTGTACTCGGTCCTGATCTTCGTCGTGATCCCGCTCGCGGCCGGCTCGCTGAGTCGTCACCTGCTTATGAGACACAAGGGGGAGGAGTGGTTCAATCGACGGTTCATGGCGTTCTTCCATCCGGTGACGGTGCTGGCCCTGCTCGCCACGCTCGTGCTGATCTTCGCGTTCCAGGCGGAGAACATCACGACTCGGTGGTTCCACGTGCTCCTGATCGCGGTGCCGATCCTGATCCAGGTCTACTTCAACGCTTCGCTGACCTACGGCTTGATGAAGGTGTTTAAGGTCGAGTACGCGGTGGCGGCACCGGGCGCGCTGATCGGCGCGTCGAACTTCTTCGAGCTGGCGGTCGCGACGGCGATCGCGCTGTACGGCGCGGGCTCCGGCGCTGCGCTGGCCACCGTTGTCGGCGTGCTCGTCGAGGTACCGGTAATGCTCTCGGTGTGCCGGGTGTGCCTGGCGACGCGAGGTTGGTTCGAGCCCCCGGTATCGACGCCCGTAGAAAAGGGAGCGCTGTGACGTGCGCCTCGCAGGTCACTGGAGGTTCTTAAGCGACAAGGAAGCAACGAGGTGGGACATGAGCATGTGATCCGACAGAGGGGGCAGGCGAACAGTGCTGTTCCTCTGAACCGGGAACACGTGCCGTTCGCAGATGGCCGCGGTGTTCTTTCGCCACATGGCGGGAGAGCGCTTCAGGTCCTGCGTGCGGGGTCGACCCGGAACCCGAGATCCATCCGCTGGCTCTCAAGGTGATGGCGGAAAAGGGCCTCGATCTGTCCGGTCAACGTCCAAAGAGCGCCAAGGAATACCTGGGGCATCGCACCGCGCACGTCGTCATCACCGTGTGCGACCGGGCCGCCCAGCGGTGCCCTACGACGTGGCCCGGAGCCCTTGAGCGACTACATTGGCCGTTTGACGATCCTGCCGCCTTCGAGGGCGACGAGTTTGCACAGCTCGCCAAGTTCCGCGAAGTTCGAGACCAGATCGAACGCCGGCTCCAGGGTTGGCTCGATGTTAGCGGAGCTGCGGCCGGGGTTGAGTCATGAGTCGAGCTCTCGGCCAGCCGTGCTGCGGTGCCGCGGTCACGGCGGTGCCGCCACCGCGAACGAAGGCGCGCCGGTTGGTGGGCGCCGCTCCGCTCGCGTTCATGTCCGCCGTCATCGGCCTGACCAATCCCGAGACGGCTACGCTGCGCAAGGTCCCCCGTGCTCGCTTCATCGCAGCGTCCATCGGCGGGTGCAGGCCTGGCATTCCGTGGGCCGGTATCCCCTCAACGCCTTGCCCTGATCAGGGGAGAGCTCAATGCGCGCAACCCTTATCTTCTCCAGCCTCATGCTCGCTCTGGCCGTCGCGATGCAGGCCGCCCCGGTGACCCTTGGCGCCACGCCCCGTCCCGAGGTCGTGGCCCTTGAGCCTCAACAACTCGACGCCGCCCTCACATCCGGCATGTGGCTGATCGTCGAGTTCGGCGGCGAGCACTGCATCCCGTGCAAGCACATGCAACCGGTCCTTCAGGATTTGCAGGCCACTCTCGGCAAGAAGGCCCGTATCCACAATTTCTGGATTCAGAAGTACCCCGAGGTCGCGCGTCAACGCGGAATCATGGTGATGCCCACCCAGGTCATCTTCAACCCGAAAGGTGAGGAGGTGTTCCGTCACATGGGGTACTTCCCGCCCGACGAGTTCCAAGCCACGCTGCAAAAGCTTGGCATCCTCTAATGGAGTCGCTCCTCCAGTCCCTGGCGCAGAGCGCCGCGACCGCGCCACCGGTCGTGATGCTGCTACTCGTCTTCCTGGGCGGCGTGGTCTCATCGGCGAGCCCGTGCGTGCTGGCGGCGGTGCCGCTCGTGATCGCGACGGTGGGCGGCGGCGCGACGACGCGAGGTCGGGCCTTCACGCTCTCCTTGCGTTTGTTGCCGGCCTGGCACTGTGCTTCACCGTGCTAGGGGCGGTCGCCGCGCTGACGGGCACGCTGATCGGAGACGTGAGCTGGCTGTGGAAGGCACTCCTTGCGGTCGTCCTGATCGCGATGGGTTTGCACCTTGCCGGTCTCATGCAGCTCCCGTTCCGCAGCTCGACGGGAAGCACTTCCGCGGCGCGGGGCTCGCGGGCGCGTTCGGCCTGGGCGCCCTGACTGGCACGCTTTCGTCTCCATGCGCCACGCCCATTCTGGTCGTGGTGCTGTCACTCGTGGCGTTCGAGCGCAAGGTACTGTGGGGAACAACGCTGCTTGCCGCCTACTCACTGGGGCACGTCGTGCTGCTCCTTGCGGCGGGCACCGCCTCCGGCTTCGCCGCTGCTTACCTTGGCAGCCGGGCGGCGGTGTGGGCCAAGCGCATCCATCAAGTGTTTGGGGTGGTCCTCGCGGGCGTCGGCGCGGCGATTCTTGTCTGGCTCGTGCGCCTCGCCCTGGCCTGAAGATTCGAGCTCTGAAAGGAGAGCATGGGATGAGTGACACCCCGAAAACGATCGAAATCCTGGGACCCGGATGCTCGCGCTGCAAGGAAACGTACCGGGTCGTGCAACACGTGGTGGAGAGCGCCGGGCTGTCCTGCCAGGTGATCAAGAACGAGTCGATCGACCGCATGGTCGAGTTGGGGCTGATGGCCACTCCGGGAGTCGCGTTTGACGGCAAGGTCGTGATCTCCGGCCGTATCCCCAAGACCGAGGAGATCCGCAAGCTGTTGGGACGCCTGGCCGTGAGGACCGTGTTGATCCCGCCTCCCCCGGTAAGAAATGGAGAACCATGAAAGAACGAACCAAGCTCCTGATCATCGTCGCCGTGTTTCCTTGGCGCCTACTTCCTGCCGATCCAGCACCCGCGCGTGCAGGGGGCGTTCCTCGAGGGGTTGTACCTGCTCAAGGACTACGCCCGGCAGCACGTGCTGCTGTGCCTCGTGCCGGCGTTCTTCATCGCCGGCGCGATCAGCCACTTCGTCCGCCAGGGCGCGGTGATGCGCTATCTCGGCGCCTCCGCGCCGCGGCCCGTGGCCTACGGCGTCTCGTCGGTCTCCGGGGCGGTGCTGGCGGTGTGCTCGTGCACGGTGCTGCCGCTGTTCGCAGGGATCTACCGGCGCGGCGCTGGGCTCGGGCCGGCGATCGCGTTTCTCTACTCCGGGCCGGCGATCAACGTGCTGGCCATGATCCTGACCGCCCGGGTGCTGGGCTTGCGGATCGGCATCGCCCGCGCCGTCGGCGCCGTCGCATTTGCGGTGGTGATCGGGCTGATCATGGCGGCGCTGTTCCGCAAGGAGGACGAGGCGCGCCTGGCCAACGGCCCCGACCCGTTCGCCTTGGCGCCCGAGGGCGAGACGCCACGCCGCGCCGGCTGGCAAGACGCCGCCTTCCTGGGGACGATGATCGCGATCCTGGTCTTCGCCAACTGGGGGGCGCCGAACCAGGCGATCGGCGTGTTCGCGGCGGTCTATCGCATCCACTGGCCGCTGACAATTGCGCTTCTGGCCGTGCTGGCCTGGATGATCATGCGCTGGTTCGACCGCGAGGAGCTGTCGGGCTGGATGCAGGCCACGTGGAGCTTCGCCAAGCAGATCACTCCGCTCTTGCTCGGCGGCATCCTGGTGTCGGGCTGGCTGATGGGCCGCCCGGGGATCGACGCCGGGCTCATCCCGTCCTCGTGGGTGGCCTCCTCGGTGGGCGGCAACTCGCTGTTGGCCAACTTCGCCTCGGCGGTCGTTGGCGCGTTCATGTACTTCGCGACGCTGACCGAAGTGCCGATCCTGCAGACCCTGCTCGGCTCCGGTATGGGCCAGGGGCCGGCGCTCGCGCTGCTCCTCGCCGGCCCGGCGCTGTCACTGCCCAGCATGCTGGTGATCAACTCGTACCTTGGCCCGAAGAAGACCATCGCGTATATCGCCCTTGTCATCGTGATGGCGACCGCCACGGGTGTTGCTTTCGGAGCACTCGTTCGCTGAGGAGGGGGCAATGAAGATCCAGATCGCCGGTCCCGGCTGTCCGCGCTGCGAGGTCACCGAGCGCAACGTCTTCAACGCCTGCGCCGAGCTCAACCTCGCCGCGCACATCTCGCACGTCTGGGACGTCAAGCAGTTTGCCGCCCTTGGTGTGGTCCTCACGCCAGCCGTGCTGGTGGACGGCAAGGTCGTCGTCTCTGGCAAGGTGCCGACCGTGGCCGAGCTGAAGCAGATCCTCACCACGTTCGGCTAGTGCGGAGCCGGCGGGGCACCGGGTGGGGTGCGTCGCGCCCACACTTGCACACGGGCCAGTGACCCCGTAGAGTTGCCGCCAACACACAGGTCGCGCGGCGACGAGGGGGTCTGATGATGCGTCAATGGATTGCATGCGTTGTACTCGCTCTGGTGGCGGTTCCCGCGGCTGCGATGGAGCTTGCCGGGGTGACGCTGCCGGACACGACGACCGTCAATGGCAGCACGCTCCAGCTCAACGGCATGGGGGTGCGCACCAAGACGTTTCTCAAGGTGAAGGTCTACGTGGCCGGCCTCTACCTCGCGACAGCCAGCCACGACGCGGCCGCGATCATCGCGGCCGACAAGCCCAAGCAGGTCGTGATGCACTTCCTCTACAAGAAGGTCGAGAAGGACAAGCTGACCGAGGCGTGGCGGGAGGGCTTCGAGAAGAACTCGGCGGCCGCCCTGCCGGCGCTCAAGGCGCGTCTCGACGAGTTCTGCGCCCTCTGGCCGGACATGGCCAGCGGCGAGCAGGCCGTGATCACCTACCTCCCGGGCACCGGCACGCGGCTGGAGCTCAACGGCAAGGAGGCCAGCGTGATCCCTGGGAAGGACTTCGCGGAGGCGATGTTCGCCGTCTGGCTGGGCGCCAAGCCCGCGGACGCCGATCTCAAGGCCGGCATGCTGGGGAAGTGAGCCGGGCCTGAGGGAGCAAACGCCGGGGCACGAAGCCCGGAGCGTTGTCGTCCCGTCATCCGAAAGGGGTGCTCGGCCACCCTCGTATGGGGTTGCGCCGGCACGGCGTGCCGCGTGCTCCGCCACAGACCGTTTCCGCTCCCACTTTTAGGCAGGGCAACGCCCCGCGATGCCGGCGCGCGCAGGTGACGGTTACACTACGGCGGTGGTGTGGCTCCTCGCTCTCCTCGCCGTCGCGATCCTCTACCAGCTGCTCGTCCTGGTGCTCACCGTGCTGCTGTGGCGCAACCCGAGGGTTCCCCCAGGCCAGACGCCGGAGAGCCTCGAAATCCCGTTCCTCGATGTCCGCTTCCCGACCGCCAACGACCGCACGCTGCACGGCTGGTGGATCCCCTGCGACGAGACGCGGCGCCCGGCGTTGATCCTGGTGCACGGGTGGGGGCGCAACGCCGAGCGGATGCTGCCGTACATCGCGATCCTGCGCCCCATGGGCTACCACCTCCTGGCGTTCGATGCACGCCACCACGGCGTCTCCGACCGCGACGGCCATGCGTCGATGAGGAAGTTCTCGCAGGACATCCGCGCGGCGCTCGACTTCCTCGCGCGCCGGACCGAGGTGGATTCCGACCGTCTGGGTGCGCTCGGGCTGTCGATCGGCGGCAGCGCCGCCATTCACGCCGCCGCCCACGACGCACGACTTCGCGCCGTGGTGACCGTGGGCGCCTTTGCCCACCCTCGCGAGGCCATGCTCGAGATGGGTTTCGGGAAGTTCTGGCTGGCACCTGCCATGCCCCTCGCGTTCCGCTTCATGGAGTGGCGGGTCGGCGCGAGGTTTGACGACCTTGCGCCAGAGCGCCAGATCACCCGCGTTGCTGGGCGGGTCCTGCTCATCCACGGCGAGCGGGACACCGTGGTGCCGGCGAGTGACGCCCACCGTCTCGCCCGCGCCGCGCAGGGTCACGCCGAAGTCTGGCTGCTGCCGGGCCGAGGGCACTCCGACGCCCACCTCGAGCCTGCCCTGCCCGCCCGCCTGCAGCGGTTCTTCGCGGCGATGCTGGCGTAGCCCGCCCGGCGTGCGGGGGCACGGTGCGCGCGAAGGGCGGCGAGCACGAGGGGAAGAATTAACTACAGCCCTGCACGGTGCCGCAGTTGCCGCACTTGTAGCAGGAACCGCTACGCACCATCATCATGCCGCAGGTCGGGCAGGGCGGCGCGTCGGCCTGGTTGACGAACAACTGCGCCGTCTCCGAGAGCTCGAGCCCCGGCAGCGACGGCTGCTGAGGCGCGGGCTGTGCCGGTGTCCTGCCTACCTCGCTTGGCAGGGGCTGCACGCCCACCGCCGCCTGCTCCTCGGGCGCCAGGAACTTCGCCGCCAGCCAGCGGAAGATGTAATCGATGATCGACTTCGCGTAGGGGATCTGGGGGTTGTTGGTCCACCCGGCCGGCTCGAAGCGCACGTGTGAGAACTTGTTGACGAGGAACTCCAGCGGCACGCCGTACTGCAGCGTCAGCGAGATGGCCGTGGCGAAGGCGTCCATCACGCCCGACAGCGTGGACCCCTCCTTCGCCATCGTGATGAACAGCTCGCCCGGTTTGCTGTCCTCGTAGAGCCCGACCGTGATGTACCCCTCCTGCCCCTCGACCGAGAACTTGTGCGTCATCGCCACCCGCTCGTCGGGGAGCTTGCGCCGCACCGGCTGGAAAACCGACTGCGCAGCCTGTGTTCCGGCCGCGGCCAGCGGCTGAGAGCCCTTACAGTTGTCGCGGTAGACCGCCACCGCCTTGAGGCCCAGTTTCCACCCCTCGACGTAGAGCTTTTCGATCTCGTCCGGGGTTGTCTCCTCCGGGACGTTGACGGTCTTGGAAATCGCCCCGGAGAGGAAGGGCTGCACCGCACCCATCATTCGCAGGTGCCCGAGCGGTGAGATGAAGCGCGTGCCCGAGATCGCCCTGAAGGCGCAGTCGAAGACCGCGAGGTGCTCGTCCTTCAGGCCGGGGCCGCCCTCGATGGTACCGGTGGATTCAAGGTGCTTGAGGATCGTGGTCCGGCTCTCCTCGTCGTACCCCAGCTTGGAGAGTGCACGCGGCACCGTCTGGTTCACGATCCTCATCGTCCCGCCGCCCACCAGGCGCTTAACCTTGACCAGTGCGAGGTCCGGCTCGATGCCGGTGGTATCGCAGTCCATCATGAAGCCAATGGTGCCCGTTGGCGCCAGCACCGTGACCTGTGCGTTGCGGTAGCCGAACTGCCTGCCGTGCTCGAGCGCGGCGTCCCACGAGTCGGTGGCCGCGCGCCGCAGCTCCAGAGGTACCCCGCGCGTTGGGACGCGGTGCGCGGCGTCCCGGTGCATCGCGATAACCTCGAGCATCGGCTCGCGGTTGACCGCGTACCCGGGGAAGGGCCCGAGCGCTTCCGCGATGCCAGCCGACTGGAGGTAAGCCTCCCCGCACATCAGCGAGGTGATTGCGGCCGCGTACGCCCGCCCCTCCGGCGAGTCGTAGGGGATGCCCTCGGCCATCAGCAGCGCGCCGAGGTTGGCGTAGCCAAGCCCGAGTGGACGGTAGTCGTGGGAGTTCGCAGCGATCCTTGGGGTCGGGTAGTTGCTGAAGTCGACGAGGATCTCCTGCGCGAGGATCGTCACGTCGACGGCGTGACGGAACGCCTCGGTCAAAAAGCTCCCCTTCTCGTCCACGAACCGCATCAGGTTCAAGGACGCCAGGTTGCACGCGGAGTCGTCGAGGAACATGTACTCCGAGCACGGGTTGGAGGCGTTGATCCGGCCACTGTTCTTGCAGGTGTGCCAGCGGTTGACGGTGGTGTCGTACTGGAGTCCAGGGTCGCCGCACACCCACGCTGCCTCGGCGATCATGCGCATCAATTCGCGGGCCCGGTAGCGCCCCATCACGTCGCCCGTGGTGACCGCACGGGTTTCCCACCAGCCGTCGTCCTCGAGGGCCCGCATGAACTCGTCGGTCACCCGCACCGAGTGGTTCGCGTTCTGGTACTGGATGGAGTCGTAGGCGCCGCCCTCCTGGTCGAAGCTGGCCGGGTAGCCTGCCGTGATCAACACGTGAGCCTTCTTCTCCTCCTCCGCCTTGCACCGGATGAACTGCGCCACATCTGGGTGGTCGATGTTCAGGATGACCATCTTGGCGGCGCGTCGGGTCTTGCCCCCCGACTTGATCACGCCGGCAAAGGAGTCAAAACCACGCATGAAGGAAACCGGTCCGGAGGCGGTTCCGCCGCCCGCCAGCGCCTCGCGCGAGGACCGCAGGACGGAGAGATTGGAGCCGGTGCCGGAGCCGTACTTGAACAGCATCCCTTCGGTCTTCGCGAGGTCGAGGATCGAATCCATCGAGTCGCACACCGAGTTGATGAAGCACGCGGAGCACTGCGGGCGGCTCTCGATCCCGACGTTGAACCAGACCGGCGAGTTGAAGGAGATCGCCTGGTGCAGAAGCAGGTGGCAGAGCTCATGCTCGAAAGCGTGCTCCGAGGTGGGGTCCGCGAAGTAGCCTCCCAGGCGCCCCCATTCCACGATCGTGCCCACCACCCTGCCGATCAACTGTCGCGCGGAGCTCTCCCGATCGGGGGTGCCCAGGTGGCCGTGAAAGTACTTTTGGGCGACGATGTTGGTCGCCGTCTGCGACCAGAATTCCGGAACCTCGACGTCGGTCTGTTCGAAAATCACCGCGCCGTCGCTGCCGGTGATGCGGGCGGTGCGCAGTTCCCATCGCACCAGATCGAAGGGGTGGTGGTCCCCGTCGGTGAACACTCGCCGTACCGACACTCCCCGGGCGTCGGGGCGGCGACTGGCGGCAACGGCTAGCGACGAAGGTTCCGCAGACATCCCAGCTCCCCCTTCCCCAAAAAACAAGAGTTCAAGTGGTACTTGAACTTTTCGAATCGAATCTAGAGCGTCCTACCAAGCTTGTCAAGGGGGTCACCGCAACATATGGGGTCCCCTCTAGTCTGCAGCCCCAACATCTTGTGCTTAAAGGCCTTTCCAAAAAGTTGGCATGACACTTGCTTAAAGAAACAAAACTGACGCTGCCTTGTTGCGAAACAGCCCGGATGCTCACCCCTCGCACAGACCCTCCGAGCGAAGGATCGAGAGTCTACCTCACGCCACCGATCGCGTCGAGAGCACCCGGTTGGGTGCAGGGGAGCCGCCCACGGACCCTGGGCCTCGCCACAGAAGATCAGTCGCAGATCAAGCGACACGCGATGCACGCACTGCGCGCGTGGGGGACCCGCGGAGCAGTTCTGCGGCGGCGAGCGAGTCCCGCCTCTGGTGGGACGAGCGCGGGGGTTCGGGGGGCACTTCTGCGGCGGTGGCACTGGAGGGGGGCCGCAGAGCCCCCCGAAAGGAATCGCGAGCGGGGATTCACTCCCCGCGAGCGGGGGGGGTTCGGGGGGCACCTCTGCGGCGGTGGACTGGGGGGGGGCCGCAGAGCCCCCCGCGATAAATAGACAGGGCGCGGTGGCCCGCGCCCCGAGATGAACCCGAACGGTGAGGGTCTACTTCGCGACCTTCTCCTTGAGGGTCTTGCCTACCTTGAACGCAGGGTAGGCGCGAGACGGGATCTTGATCGCGGCCCCGGTCGCCGGGTTGCGGCCCTGACGCGCGGCGCGCTTGCGGACGGCGAAACCGCCGAATCCCGGCAGCGTGACCTTGCGGCCAGCGCCCAGCTCCTGTGCGATCAGGCCCTTCTTGGCGTTGAAGAGGGCGTCCACGGCCTCAGCAGCCTTGGCCTGGGTGAGGCTCGTCTTCTTCGCCAGCTTGGTGATCAACTCGGTCTTGTTCATCTCTCCTCCCTCGCTCCCTGGCTTACTTTGCCAGCTTCTCCTTCAGCGTCTTCCCGGCCTTGAACGTGGCGTACTTGCGCGCACTGATCGTGATCGTCTTGCCGGTGGCCGGGTTACGACCCTGCCGCGCCGACCGCTTCCGGGTCGCGAATGTGCCGAAACCGGGGACGGTGACTTTGCGCCCGGCGTCCAGCTCGACCGCGACGATGCCCTTGTGTGCGTTGAAGATCGCGTCCACGACGTCCGCCGCCTTGGCGTGCGTGAGGCTGACCTTCTTCGCGAGTTTCACGGCCAGTTCTGACTTGTTCATTCCCCGTCCTCCTTTATAGGTCGGTTCGTCCTGTATTATTCGGACCGTGCTTCGAGTTTGTCAAGGGCCCCACGCGCTTTTCGCCCCTGCCCTGGCCGCTTGGCTCGGCGCGACCGTAGCGGTAGGGGGTACGCCGGCAGCAGAGCCTGCTCCCACGGGCATTCCCATCCACCTCGTAGCCTGGACGCCGCGTCCGTTCGCGGAGGTGGCCCTGACCACCCCGGACCTCGCCGCGTGCTTCCTCATCTCCCCGGGTTGGTGGTCGACTGCGAGCCAGTTCAGCTCCCTGCCTGACGGGACCGCACTCTCGAGGGCCCTCGCTGGACAAACCCAGGGGCTGCTGGACCCCGGCACGCCGCCGCCGCTTGCCGTAGTCTTTGCAGCCACCGAGAGCGCAAACCTGGCCGCGGTGGCCCACGGGGACACGGTGCTGGTCCTGGTGCCCAAAGCCGAGAACGCAGACCCGCCCGAGATCGCCCGTTCCGTGGCGCCCGCCCTACTTCTCGCCGGGGCAAAGCCCGCCGTCCCGGACCCTCGCTGCGGGGAGCCGTTGCTGATGCTCGGGCAGGCCATCGCCACCGCCGGCTCCCTGACCCTCGCTGCGCTCCCCCCCGGACTGCGCCCGGTCCGCGACTGGCTCGAGGTCAAGGACGCCTCGCCGGCTCTCGACACGCTGGTCGGCGAGGGCCTCGACCCCGACACGCGCTGGCAGGGCCGCCGTGCCAGGCTGCTGCGGATGGGCCAGGTGGGCGGACCCAGCCCACCTCTCGCGGCAGCGGCCGCCCTGGTCGTCGAAGCGTTCGGGGACGCGCCGCTAGCGCGGCGCAAACCGTTCGACCTGCTGCTAGCCTGGCAGAAGGGCAGGGGGAAGGGCTTCCCGCCGATGCCGCGCACGCTCCGCACCGCCCTCGCAAAGCCGCTCGAGGCCGGCATGCCCAAGCAGAACGAGAAGGCCGACCGCGACGAGGTGACCTGGGGCGCGCTCGCCCGTCGCCTCTCGGCCGAGGCCGTACCCCTGGCGGACGTCCCCAGCGCAGCACCTATGGCCCTCAAGCTGCTCCTCGCGGCCGAGCTGCGTGCCCGTGGCGGGACGGGGCTCTGCGAATGGCTGACCGCGAGCCCGCTGCCGGCGCTGCGCACCGGCTGCCGCAGCGAGGGGGAGGAGGGCGGCTTCGTGTTTGCCCGCCCGACCACCGGAGGGTTCGAAGTGGTCTGGCGCTCGCTCGGTGCGGAGGATGCACTCCTCCTGACGTGGCCACGCTGGGTGATGTTCCCCAAGGTCATCCCGTCGCTGGGCGAGCTCTGGTTCATCGATGGGAACGGTGTGTGGCACCTGCCGCTCGACGCCCACGCCGCCCCCCAGTTGGTGGCGGGCGGCTCGTTCCGCCACCTCGCGGTCTCGCCCGACGGGAAGAGCGTCGCCACGGCACGCTGGCCCTCGGGCCAGGTGCTGCTGCTCCGGTCCTCGGGTACCCGAGAGATGAGCGTCAACGGCCGAGGCGGCCTCGCATTCCTCGACCGCGACGTTCTGCTGGCGAGCGACGGCGACACGCTGTCCCTTGCATCCCTCGAGGGCCAGGTGCGGCCGGGAGTCCTTCCGCTGCCCTGCTGTAGGTCTCTGGTGGTGATGCGGGGTGGCATCACCGCCGGTGTGAGCGCCCCCTGTGAACCGGGGCTCGTACGGGTTGCGCTCACCGAGCGCAGCACGTCTTCGCTTCTCAGGCTCCCGGAGGGTCCCCTTGGTCTGGTTGCCTTCCCCGGCGGTGGCCTGGTGCTGGGCACGTCGGAGGGTTTGTGGTCCTGGCGCGGTGAGGGCTCGCCGGAACGCATCGGCGCCGGGATGACGCCCGGCCCCGGCTAGGCGACGAGCGCCTACTCGAGCTCCTCGCGCAGCTTGAGGTAGGAGGTGTACCGCCGCACGGACAGTGTCCCCGACTCGACCGCGGCGCGCACCGCGCAGGCGGCTTCGCTGACATGGCCGCAGTTGGCGAACGAGCAGCCCGACGCAACGCGCGCAATCTCGGGGAAGCAGCCCTGGAGCTCGGCAGAGGCGAGGTCCCACAGGCCGAACTCTCTCAGCCCAGGCGTGTCCACGACGAACCCCGAGCCCGGCAGCGGCAGGAGTTGCGCGGTGGTCGTGGTGTGGCGGCCTTTGCCGGTGGCCTCGGAGATCGAGCCCTCTCGCAGCCGATAGCCCGGATGGATGGCGTTCAGCAGTGCAGACTTCCCGACCCCCGACGGCCCGCAGAACAGGGTCGTGCGGCCGCTCACCTTCCGCGTCAGGCAGCCCACGCCGCGGGCGGTGCGTGCCGACGCCAGCAGGATCTCGTACCCGGCATCCTGGTAGTCGCCAATCCAGCTGTCGATCCCAGCACTTCCGCGGTCGATCTTGTTGAAGCAGATCACCGGCTCGATCTCCGCGTGGTGGCACGCCACCAGAAGGCGGTCCAGCAGGCGCGGGTTGGGCTCGGGCGATGACGTCGCCATCACCACCACGGCCTGATCCACGTTGGCTGCGATGACGCGCTGGCGCCGCTCCCCCGGCGAGCGCCTGGTTAGCGTGGTGCGCCGCGCTCCGACCTCAGCCACCACCAGGTCAGGGAGTTTGCCCTCGAGCACGACCTGGTCACCCACCACCAGGCGCCGATCCTCGATCTCCTCGTGCCAGCGGAGCTTCCCACGGAAGGGCACGACCAGCCTCTGGTCCCCCACCTGAACCCGCACCAAGGGGCCAAACACCGCGGTCACCACGCCGGCCGCGCGCTCCGTCACGTCGCGGAGTATAGCCCAGGGGCCTAGGAGGAGAGCGGGAACGGCAATTGGTAGGCGAACGGCCCGCGCTGGATGACGAGCAACAGCGACGAGCGGGTGTACCCGCGCCCCACGATGCGGTCGATCTCCGCGATGCTCGCCACGCGCTCGCCGTTGACCTGCAGTACGACGTCACCGGTTGCCAGGCCCGCCTCGTCGGCGGGGCTGCCCTGCACGACCCGGCTCACGACCACCCGCTTTCCGCGCTCCGCGAGCTTGATGCCCACGAAGCGCAGCAGCACCTCCGTGCCGAGGTCCTCCGGAGGGCGGGTGGCCCGCACGCTGACCTCGCGGGTCTGGCCACCCTCCCACACCTGGAGCGTGATGCGCTCCCCCGGTGCGAGCTGTGCAAGGAGCGTGGCGTAGTCGTCGCGGCTGGCCAGCGGTCTGCCGCCGCCCGCGAGCAGCACCGCCCCTCGCTTCAGCCCGGCGGCCGCCGCCGGCGAGCCGGGAAAAACCTCCACGACCTCCACACCGGCACCTTCACGGCGCCGCCCCTCCCCGCGACTGCGTACGAAAACCCCCAGCCACGCGGCCTGCACCTGCCCGTAGCGCAGCAGGTCGTTGACAATCCGCCGCACCCGCTTGGCCGGGATGGCAAAGCCGATCCCTTGCGCCTCCCCGATGATCGCGGTGTTGATCCCGATCAGACGCCCGTCGAGGTCCACCAGCGCGCCACCCGAGTTGCCGGGGTTGATCGACGCGTCGGTCTGCAGGAAGTCGGTGTAGACCCTTCGGGTGCTGGGCGAGGTCACGGTGCGGTCGCGGGCAGACAGCACCCCCACCGTGACGGTGCTCTCAAGGCCAAGCGGGTTCCCGATGGCGATCACGGTCTCCCCGATCAGCGAGTCGTCCTGCTCGGCCACGGGGAGATGCGGCCGTCCCCTCGCGGGCACGCGCAGCAGCGCGAGGTCGGCGTCGGCGTCGGAGCCGATGACCTCGGCCTCGTCCTCCTTGCCGTCGGCGTAGCGCACCTTGATCTCGGCGGCGCCTTCGATGACGTGCTCATTGGTGACGATCAGCCCATCGGGCGAGATCAGCACGCCGCTGCCCAGCGACTGCGACATCACGCGCTCCCCGGGCGGTCCGAACTCGGGAAAGAGGTCGTCGAAGATGGAGCGGGGGCGCACCGTCACCACGTGTCTCGCGGTCAGGTTGACCACAGCGGGCCGCACCCGCTCGACCACCTGGACAACCGGGGTGCGGCGCAGGCTCTGGGCAGCGACAGGGGCAACCGCCAGGAACACCATCGGCAGCAGGAGACGGTGCCTCACCCATTCCTCCCGGCCTGCGCCAACAGGCCGTGCAAAGGGTACACCGCAGCTGCCGCAATGGCGCTTGTGCAGCGCTGATGGCGTCATCCTTGGAATACGCAGGTGCGGGGCCTAGAATTGCGGGTGGGGCTCGCCGGCCGCCAGTAATTGAGACGAATCTCAACAACGGCAGCGGCCGGCCCCTCGGGGGTGCGCGGGTGGATGTGCCGGTTCGAGAGGTGATGCGCCCGGGAAGCGTCGCAGAGGCGCTGGCGGCACTGGCCGAGCGCCCCGACGCTCTCCCGATCGCGGGTGGCACAGACCTTCTCGTACAGCTGCGCGACGGGCGAAAACGCGCCACGGCGCTCCTGGACCTGGACCGGCTCGGGCTCGGAAGCATTCGCGAGTCCGAGGCAGGCATCGAGATCGGCGCCGCGACGCACATGGATGTCATCGCTGCCGACCCCCGCATCCGGCGGCTTCACCCGGCTCTTGCCGAGGCTGCGGCGCAGATCGGGGCCTGGCCGATTCAGTGTCGCGCCACCCTGGGCGGGAACCTCGCCAACGCCTCCCCCGCCGCCGACACCGCGCCGGCGCTCCTCGTCGAGGGCGTACTCGTCGTCCTGGCCTCGCGCGCGGGCACGAGGCAGGTGCCAGTCGAGGGATTCTTCCTCGCGCCGGGACGCAGCGCCCTCGCCCCGGGCGAGCTGATCCTCTCGGTGGTTCTTCCGTCTCCGCAGACGGACCCCGGGGTCCGAGCGGTCGAGCGCTTCGTCAAGGTGGGATCGCGCCGCGAGCAGATCATATCGGTGGTAAGCCTGGCCGGGCGGGCACTGGTTGCCAGGGACGGGACGTTCGCCCAGCTCCGCCTCGCGCTTGGCTCGGTCGCTCCCACGCCGGTGCGCGCGCGCCGCACCGAGCGGCTCCTCACCGGGCGACGGCTCGACGCGGAGCTCCGCCGCGAGGCCGCGCGGGTGCTGCAGGACGACATCGCTCCCATCGACGACGTGCGCGCGCCGGCGCGCTACCGGCGCATCGCATCTGCGGTGCTGCTCGACCGCTTCCTCGAGGAGGCCGCCCGTGGCTGAGCGGGTCACCGTCACCCTGACGCTCAACGGCCAGCGGCGCAGCTTCGAGGTGCCGCCTGGCCGGCGCCTCCTCGACCTGCTGCGCGAGGACGCCGGCCTGATCGGGACCAAGGAAGGGTGCGGAGCGGGCGAGTGCGGGGCGTGCACGGTGCTTCTGGACGGCTCCCCCGTGACCTCCTGCCTAGTGCTGGCGGCCTCGGCCGACGGCCATGAGGTGGTGACAGTGGAGGGGTTGGCGCCTGCAGGCCGCCTGCACCCGTTCCAGGAGGCACTGGTGAAGCACGGCGGCGTGCAGTGCGGGTTCTGCACCCCGGGGATCGCGGTGACGGGTGCTGCGATCCTCGCCCGCCGCGAGGCCGACCCCTCCGAGCAGGCGCGCCTGCTCTCCGGAAACCTCTGCCGCTGCACCGGCTACACCAAGGTCATGGAGGCCTTGCGGGACGCATTCGCGGAAGGCGGCCATGCCAAGTCGTGAGCGCTCTCGCGCGGCGGGTGTCGGTTCGGACCCCAGCCCAGGGACTACGGACCACGGTCCTCTCGGCGGGCGTCACGAACGCCCTGACGCCCGCGCCAAGGTCGCGGGCAGCACCAGGTACGTGGAGGACCTCGCGCTGCCCGGGATGCTGCACGCGGCCCTAGCCGTCTCGCCGGTTCCTTCGGCCCGCGTTGCCGGGCTCGAGCTCGCCGCCGCCCGCGCCCTCGACGGCGTGGAGGCGGTCCTCACCGCCGCGGACATCCCTGGGAAGAACCTGGTCGGCGTGATCTTCCCTGACCAGCCGCTCCTGGTCGAGGACCGCGTGCGCATGGTGGGCGATCGGCTCGCCCTGGTGGCGGCGCGCACGCCCGAAGCTGCGTGGGAGGCGGCGCGGCTCGTGCAGCCGCGCCTCGAGCCCTTGGAAGGGGTCCACGACCCGGTGGCAGCACTGCGGCCGGGTGCCGCTTCGGTCCACGAGAGCGGCAACCTCGTCCGCACCTTCAAGGTGGTGCGCGGGGACATCGCCCGTGAGAGCGCCCGCGCGGACGTCGTGGTCGAGGCGGAGTACAAGATCGGCGGCCAGGAGCACGCCTACCTCGAGCCCCAGGGGTGCCTCGCCATTCCCGAGGGACGGGAGCGCGTCACCATCGTGGCCTCCTGCCAGTGCCCGTTCTACGTCCAGCAGGCTGTCGCTCGAGTGCTCGGCCTCCCGCTGGCCGCCGTGCGGGTGGAGCAGGCACCGACCGGCGGCGGGTTCGGCGGCAAGGAGGACTACCCCTCCGAGCCGGCCGCCTGCGCGGCGGTGCTGGCGTTTGCAACCGGCAGGCCGGTGCGGCTGATCCTGCCACGCGAGCTGGACATGCAGGCATCGACGAAGCGCCACGCGGTGGTGGTCCGCCACCGCTGGGGGGCGGGGCGCGACGGCAGGCTTCGCTTCGCCGAGGTGGAGACGGTGATGGACGCCGGCGCCTACATCGGACTCTCCACGGTGGTGGCCGAGCGGGCCAACGCCTCCTCCATCGGCCCGTACCACGTGCCGGCCGTGCGGGTCACCACCCATATCGCGTACACCAACAACCTCTTCGGCGGGGCGTTTCGCGGCTTCGGGGCGCCGCAGGTCACCTGGGCCGCCGAGTCCACGATGGACAGGCTCGCCCGCCGACTCGGGATGGACCCGCTGGAGCTCCGCCGCCGCAACGTCCTCGATGACCGCCGCCGCACGATCTGCACCGGGCAACTGCTCCACAAGCCGGTGCTGGCGAGCGAGTGCCTCGAACGTGCCGCGGCCCTCGCCGGTTGGAGTGAGTTCCACGCGCGGCCGCGCGCGACCGCAGGGTCGCTGCAGGAAGGGATGGGCATTGGCCTCGTGCTCTACGGCTGTAACCTCCACCACGGCGGCCAGCATCTCGACCGCTCCTCGGCGGTGGTGATCCTGCAGGCCGACGGCTCGGTGGTCGTGCGGGTGGGTCTCACCGAGATGGGCCAGGGGAACCTGGCGGCCGCGCAGACGATCGCCGCGCAGGCGCTCGGGGTGGACCCGACGGTCGTACAGGTCTGGCAGCCCGACACCACCACGGTGGGGGACTCCGGGCCGACGGTGGCCTCCCGCGGCGCTCACATGTCTGGGCTCGCGATCCTGGACGCCGTCAAGCGCCTGCGCAGAAGGCTCGATCCCGTGGCGGCCAAGCTGCTCGGCTGTCGGCCGGGCGAGGTGGTGCTCGGCGCTGGATCCGCCTCCGTACGGGGGAAGCCCGAGCGCACGGTGTCGGTGGCGCGGGTGGCCGCCGAGATGGCGACGCGCCGTATCGAGGGAATCGCCACCGGCTGGTACCGCACGAGGCCCCGGCGCTTCGACCCCGAAACCGGAATCGGGGCGCCGTACGAGTTCTACGCCGTCGCCTGCCAGATTGCACGGGTGGCGGTGGACACGGAGCTTGGCCTCATCCGAGTGGAGGAGGTCTCGGCCGCGCACGACGTCGGGAGGGTGATCCACCGCGACGCCCTCGAGGGCCAGATCCAGGGCGGCATCGTTCAGGGGATCGGCTGGGCGACCAGCGAGGAGCTCAAGCTCGACCGCGGGAGGCTCGCGAACCCCAACTTCACCGACTACATCATCCCGACCGCCGCCGACGCCCCGAAGGTGAAGATCACGGTGGTGGAGAGCGAGGGCGCGGGTGGACCGTTCGGCGCCAAGGGTGTCGGCGAACCCTCGCTGATCCCCACACCCGCCGCGGTGCGCAATGCGGTCTGCGAGGCGCTCGGGGTGGAGATCGACCGGCTCCCCCTCACGCCTCCGACGGTCGTCGCGGCACTCGGCGAACGGCATCGCTTCGCGTGGCTTCTTTCCGAGAGACAGGTGGACGAGCATGAACGTCTTGCGGCGGTTGATCGAGACCGTTGACGGGGGCGCAACCTGCGTCCTCGCCACGGTCGTGCAGGTGCACGGCTCGGCGCCGCGCCGTCAGGGCGCGCGCCTGCTGTTGTCGGCCGGCGGCACCCAGGATGGGACCGTCGGCGGGGGTGAGGTGGAGGCGGAGGTCCTCGAGGCCGCCCGCGCGATGCTTGCGGGCGGCTCGGCCGGGCGCGTTCTGGAGATCGCCACGAACTGCGGAGGCACGGTGACCGTGATGCTCGAGAAATTCGGACCCAACCGCCAGCTGCTCGTTGTCGGCGCCGGCCACGTGGGCGCCGCGCTGGCCGCTGCGGGCGCGCGCGCCGGCTATCAGGTCACGGTGGCCTCCTCCACCGCCGCGGAGCGCCTCCGGGATCTGCCCGGCATCGAGGCGATCGCTGCGGCGGAGCCCGGCATGCTCGCGAGCTTCCAGCACCCCGAGGTGACCCAGGTGATCGTCGCGACGGGCAACGCCGACGCCGACAGCGCCTGGGCCGTCGCCGCTCTCGCGCGACCGTTCGCCGGGGTGGGCGTTGTGGGCTCGCGCAGTAAAGCGGCGGCGATCCGCCACGCCGCGGCCGCGGCGGGCGTGCTTCCCGACCGCGTGCACACCCTGCGCTGCCCGGTGGGGCTCGACCTCGGCGCGGTGACCCCCGAGGAGATCGCGGTCTCCATCGTGGCCGAGTTGATCCGGCTCGACCGCACCGGCGAGGTCCCCGAGGGATGGCGGCGCGCTTCGCGGGGCTGATCCTGGCCGGCGGGATCGGCGAGCGCTACGGAGGCCCCAAGGCGTTCGCCCGCATCCCCGACGGGCGCCCCTTCCTCGCTGCCTGCGCCGAGTTGCTCGCCAGCGCCGGCGCCGCGCCGCTCGTTGCCACGCTGCCGGCCGGGACTCCCTCGCTGCAGTCGCCGGACCTGCAGGGGCTGCCCCTGCCCGCATCGGGGCTCGCGATGTTCGACTCCCTGAAGCTGGGTCTGGAGCACCTGCTTGCCGACGAGGCCTGGGGTGCGGTCGTGGTGCTGCCGGTCGACCACCCGCTGGTCGCCCCCGACAGCGTGCGGGCGCTGGCGTCCGCCGAAGCCGAGGCCGCACTCCCTTCACACCAAGGCAAGCACGGCCACCCGGTGATGCTCTCGCGCCACCTCGCCGAGAGGATCGTCGCGGGCGAATTCGCCGGGCCCACCCTGCGGGAGGTGCTGCGAGCGGTGGGCACGGTGGATGTGCCCGTTGACGACCCGGGCGTCACCGCCAACTGCAACACCCCGGAGGCGCTCGCCGTGGCGTGGGCGCAGCTCGGCCGCTAGCGCTCTTCAGAGCTTGACCGCGGTCGCGGTCAGCGCAAAGCGCTCCAGGCGCTCCGAGCCCTGCTAGATTGGTCGTTGCAAAGACACGACGACGCCAGCTCGGGCACCCCCCGCCGCGCGGCTCGCGGGGAAGCCACGGCAGGCGCAGGAGGTGGAGAGATGCGCAGGACTCGCTGGCTCACCCCTCGCAACGTCCCACTGCTTCTGGGCCCCGCGCTGCTGGCCACGCTGCCGGCTTTTGCAGGGCCGGTGTTCTACCCCCAGCTCTCGGAGCAAAGCGCGGCCTGCAACGAGTGCCACAAACAACAGTCGCTCGGCATCGTCCAGCAGTGGGGTGACAGCAAGCATTACCGCGGCAACGTGGGCTGCTTCGAATGCCACGGGTCAAATGAGGGCGCGCCTGGCGCCTTCGAGCACAACGGCACCCTCATCCACACCGTCGTCACCCCCGCCGACTGCGCCCGCTGCCACGAGCACGAGGCCGCGGAGTTCCAGTCCAGCCGCCACGCCAAGGGGGCGGAGATCCTGGGTTCCCTCGACAACACGCTCGCGGAGGTCGTCGAGGGGAACAAGGCGTTTTTCGGTGGCTCGGCGCTCCTGGTGAGCGGCTGCCAGCAGTGCCACGGCTCCACGGTGAAGGTGGTCAACGGCCGGCCGACCCCCGACACGTGGCCCAACACGGGTATCGGCCGCATCAATGTGGACGGCTCACGCGGCTCCTGCTCCGCCTGCCACCAGCGCCACACCTTTTCGGCGATGCAGGCGCGCGTCCCCGACACCTGCGGCAAGTGCCACCTGGGGCCGGACCACCCGCAGAAGGAGATCTACGAGGAGTCCAAGCACGGCATCTCGTACGCGGCCAACGCCCACCGCATCAATATCGATCGCCCCAAGTGGGTGGTGGGGGAGGATTACAGCGTCGGCCCCACCTGCGCGACCTGCCACATGAGCGCTACGCCTGCCCAACAGGTCACCCACAACGTCGGCGACCGCGTCTCCTGGAACAACCGGCCGGAGATCTCCATCCGTACCGACGCCGCCGACGCCAAGCTCGGCCTCGCCAACCCGATGCCGTGGGAGAAGCGCCGTGCCGCCATGAAGGAGGTGTGCGCCAACTGTCATGCCCCCGCGTTCGCGGACAACTTTTACACCCAGTACGACGGCCTGGTGGTGCTCTACAACGACAAGTTCGGAAAGCCCGGAAAGGCGATCGTCGACGCTCTCAAGAGGGGCGGTCTCGCCGGGGACACCCCGTTCGCACAGAAGATCGACTGGACCTGGTTTGAGCTGTGGCATCACCAGGGACGACGGGCGCGCCACGGTGCCTCGATGCAGGCCCCCGACTACACGCACTGGCACGGGCTCTACGAGGTCGCCAAGGTCTTCTACACGGAGTTCATCCCGGAGGCACAGGAGGCCGTGGCCAGGGGCGTTGCGGCGGGTGGTACCAGGACCGAGGCCGCGAAACAGGTCGCGAGGCTCATCGACGCGACGCTCGCCAGCGACGACCACCGCTGGTTCCTGGGCCAGATGACCCAAGAGGAGAGATTGCAGCGAGCGAAGCAGCGCGAGGAGTTCACCAAGCGCTACCTGGCGCAGCAGGAGAAGAAGCCGTAGCGGCCTTGCGCCCGCAAACGCCCCCGCCGGCTAGACCCGCAGGTAGTCGCCTTGCCAGCTGCGCACCATCCTCTTGATCGCGGTGCGGTCGCCGATGCCCCCAGTGAGCACCTTGCGGACCAACTCGGGAAGCTCCTCGTCGCTCGCAAACCGCAGGCCGATCAGCTGGATCACCGTGAGCTCGCCGATTCGCTGCCCGAGGTCCGCGGGCAGCACCTTCGCGAGGCGCAGCCGCATCTCCAAGCGGATCAGGCGGTCCTGCAACGTGAGGGCGAACTGCCTCGCGTAGAAGAACAGAATCACGAGCCCAAACGCGATCAGCAGCGCTACCGCGGCGTCCACTGAGGGGTGGCGAATGATCCTGACGACCGACCAAACTAGGTTGATCATCAGGATCCCGAACAGCACGAAGTGGTAGAGCGGCACGTAGCGCGTGTGGTTCTCGAACGTCTGAGCGTTCTCCGTGGGCATGGGGCTGACCTCCCTGAGCGAGAGGGTACACCCCGGCGCCCGCACTTTCTTTTCGTCGCTGTCGGAGACGGTGGAAAAGCGACGGCCCCCGGGAGTCCCCGGGGGCCGCGCCATCGTGCGCCGGAGCGCACGGGTTCTTGCAGCTTGACGCTACGCCAACACCACCAGAGCGACGCGCCGGTTCTGCCCTCGACCTTTGGAGCTCTTGTTGTCGGCGATCGGCTTGGCGCTTCCGTAGGAGATCGCGTTCATGCGGTGCAGCGGGAAGCCGTGCTGCATGTTGAGGTACCGCATCACCGCTTCGGCGCGGGCCTGGCCGAGGCTGAGGTTGTACTCGGCGGAACCGATGCTGTCGGTGTGGCCCTGGACCTCCACGTACACGTTCTTGTTCTCCGCGAGCAGCTTCTTGGCAAACGCGTCGAGCGCGGCCTTCGCCTCGGCGGAGAGCTGACTGCGGTCGAAGCCGAACTTCACCGACTCATCGGTGAGCGTGACCTCGTACAGGAACTTCCCCTTGGCGAGCTTGCCGGCCTCCTGGGCGCGGGCCAGCGCGTCCTTGGCGGTGTCGGAGAGCTGAGCGATCTTCTGGTTCTGATCGGCGTCCGACTTCTTGAGCCCGGCGACATCCATCTGGGTCGCCTCGACCTGCTTCTGCACCTCGCCGATCTTGGTGTCGCTCACCTTCGCGGCCTGTCCGACCTGCTCCTGCACGTACGTCTTGGTGGCGCACCCGGACAACCCGAGCGCCATCGCCACCATGGCAATCCCGACCGCTGCTGTCTTCTTCCTCATCGTTCCCTCCCGGCCGAGAGCGGTTCGTCCGTCTCGTCCGCCCCTTTGCGGAGCAACTCGCGTGCCACCCACCGGTGAGAGCTCAAAAGGCTTGAAAACAAAGATCTTACCGCCTCATCCGACGCCCTTGGCACGAGCCGGAACCGGGTGCCAGCAGGGAAATTTTCCCGGCCGTGAAGGCAGGACCGGCAGCTCTTCGCTCCGCTTTCCGGAGCTGGCGGCCCCGGTTCGGAACGGGGAACCGTTGGTTTTGCCGAGGTTGGAGTACAGTGGGGCACGAGCCGGGAAATTTTCCCGGTTTAACGGGCGAGGGATGGACGGGCGATGGGCGAGACCGCTCTGAGAATCCTGGTCGTGGACGACGAGCCCGCGATGCGCGAGGTGCTGGAGATGCGCCTGTCCGAGTGGGGGTACGGCGTGATCGTCGCGGCGACCGGCGACGAGGCACGACTCCTCGCCGAGCGCGAACACCCCGATGCCGTGATCTCCGACGTCGTCCTGCCCGGGCTGACAGGCCTCGACCTGTTGGGCTTTCTGAAGGCCGGCGACCGCGAGCGCCCCGTTATCCTCGTCACGGCGTACGGGACGATCGACGAGGCGGTGGAGGCGATGAAGCTCGGTGCCCACGACTTCCTCACCAAGCCCCTGGATTACGCCAAGCTCCAGGCCACCCTGTCGGCGCTCGGCAAGGAGATCGAGCGACGCAGCCAGATCCGCCGGCTCGAATCTACGCTCGAGAAGGGCGCCGACCTGCCAGGGTTTGTCGGTCGCAGTCAGGGAACGCGAGCGGTTGCCAGGCTCGTCAAGGCCGTCGCAGCGAGCGACGCGTCGGTCATCATCACCGGCGAAAGCGGCACCGGGAAGGAGGTGGTCGCCCGCGCCATTCACGAGCTGAGCACGCGCTCGGGCGGACCATTCGTCGCCGTCAACGTGGCCGCCATCCCCGAGGGCCTCGCCGAGAGCGAGCTTTTCGGTCACGAGAAGGGGGCGTTCACCGGCGCGGTGGCGTCCCGGCCGGGGTGCTTCGAGCTCGCCAGCGGCGGCACGCTGTTCCTGGACGAGGTGACCGAGATGCCGGCCGCGCTTCAGATGAAGTTCCTGCGCGTGCTCGAGGGGGGGCAGGTGCGGAGGGTCGGCGGCAGCCACGAGATCCGTTTCGATGTGAGGGTGATTGCGGCCACCAACCGTGACCCGCAGCAGGCCGTCGACCATGGTCTTCTGCGCCGGGACCTCTTCTACCGTCTCAACGTCTTCACGCTGGCGCTGCCCCCGTTGCGTGACCGCGAAGGCGATGTTCTCCTCCTCGCGCAGCACTTCGTGCGGCAGTTCAACTCCAAGCACGGCACGCAGGTGCAGGGCGTCGGAGCCGGCGCCGAGCAGCTGATGCGGTCGTACCCGTGGCCTGGCAACGTGCGCGAACTCCGGAACATGGTCGAGCGGGCGGTGATCCTGGCACGATCCGGGTGGATCGAGACCCACCACCTGCCGCCGTTCCTCCAGGGCAGGGGCGAGCAGGATGCCGATGCGATCGTGATACCGGCGGGTGCTACGGCCGCGGAGGCCGAGCGCACACTGATCCTCGAGACCCTGAAACGCGTCGGCAACAACAAGGCGGAAGCGGCCCGGCAGCTCGGGATGGACGTCAAGACCGTTCGCAACAAGCTCAAGGCCTACGGCCACCGATCGGCCGACGAATGAGAGTCGCTACCAAGGTCGCAACCGGCTCGGGGCTCCTCGCGGCCCTCCTCATCGGTGTTCTCACCTACTTCGTCCTGGTCGTGCGCCAGCTCGTGGGGGTGAACCAGGAGCTCACCGCTGTTCACTTCCGCACCACCACGGTGGCGCTCGAACTCCTGCACCAGCTCGACCAGCTCGAGGAGAACGCGCGCAAGTTCTTCGTCACTCGTGACCCGGGCTATGCAGACAGGGTGACTGACGCCCGAGACGCCTTCGCGACTGGCCTCGCCGAGCTCGAGGCGCTCACCCCGCGCAGAGGTGAGCCTGTCACCATCAACCGCCTCGGCGAGCAGTGGCGGCGGTTCGCCTTTGCCCAGGTTTCCCGTCAGGAGATGGCGTCGCGGCTCGGCGCCACCTCCGACGCCGAGCTGCTGGAGGTGCTCGCGGGCCCCCTCGAGAGGCTGCACCTGCAGACATGGGCGGTGCTCACCGCCTCTCGCGACGGGATCGCCGCGCAGGTGCGGCGCACGGTCGGCGCAGGCCAGGCCGCACAGCGGCTCTCCCTCGTTGTTGCCTGGCTCGCCCTGCTGCTCGCCGTCCTGATCGTCGTCTTGACCGTCAGATCCATCAAGGAACCGCTCCAGCGGCTCACGGAAGGGACCCGAACGGTCGCCCGTGGCACCTTCACCGACCAGCTCGACACCTCGCGCGGCGACGAGTTCGCGGAATTGGCCGAGGACTTCAACACCATGGTCCGCCGTCTCGAGGAGCTCGACCAGATGAAGAGGGAGTTCGTGTCCCACGTCTCCCACGAGCTCAAGACCCCGCTCGTCGCCATGCAGGAGACCAACCGTCTCCTGCTCGACGGCCCTCCGGGCCCGCTGACGGAGAGGCAGCGACGGCTGCTCGAGCTCAACCTGCAGGGGAGCCGCCGCCTGTCGGCGATGATCTCCAACCTGCTGGACCTTGCCCGCCTGGAGGCCGGGGTGATGCGCTACGATTTCCGGCCTCACGACCTCGGCGCGCTTACCCGCACCTCGGCAAGCGAACTGGAAGCGTGGGCGCAGGAAAAGGGCGTCCGCTTCGATCTCGAAGTGCCCTACACCACGCTCCCGGTCCACTGTGATGCGGACCGCCTCTCGCAGGTTCTCGTAAACCTTCTCGACAACGCGGCCAAGTTCTCCCCGAGGGAAGGCGTGGTCACCGTCAAGGCGCGAGCGGAGGCCTCGCTGCCCCCTTCCGTGCCTCCCGATCTCGCCCGCACACTTGCCGCCCCCGGCAGCGCCCAGCGGTATGCGGCGCTCGAGATCGCCGATCACGGCCCCGGCATCCCTGACCGCAACAAGCGACTGGTGTTCGAGAAGTTCCACCAGACCGAGAAGGGCTCCAAGCAAGCGAGCGCCGGTGTCGGGCTCGGTCTCGCGATATGTCGCGAGATCCTGCACGCTCACGCAGGCGAGATCTGGGTCGCGGACAACCGCCCGACGGGCTGCGTGTTCACGTTCGTGCTGCCGCTGCAAACACCGGGCGACGAGCCTATCGAGGGCGAACGCATTACGATCTCGGAGGGGACGACCCATGACGCGTGATCTCCGAACGCTGCCCGCACTGGTGCTCACGCTCGCCCTCGCGGGGTGCGCATCGGTGAGCGGACCGGCCGACCGCGCGTTCGAGGCGGGCAACTATGCGGGCGCGGCCGCGGCCTACGAGGACATCCTGCGCCGTGACCCGCGGACCCGTGGCGACGCGCGGCTGCTGCTCCGCCTTGGGCTCGCATACGCCATGCCCGGGAGCCCGGTGCACGAACCGGCCAAGGCGCTCGCGGTGCTCAAGGACGTTGCCAGACGCTTTCCCGCGACAAGCGCGGGGGCCCAGGCAACGGTGCTCGTTCCCCAGATCGAGCACCAGATGCGTCTGACCGAAGCGCTCGCCGCCGCTCGCGCGAGGATCGCCGACCTCGAGGGTGAGCTGACGAAGGTGCGCGAGGAGGCACATACGCTCGACGCCGCGGCGAGGGCGAAGGACGAGCAGACAAACCGTCTGCGGGCCTCGCTCGCGGACGTCCAGGCCCAGCTCAAACGGGTTCGAGAGGAGCTCGAGCAGCTCAAGCGCATCGACCTGCGGCGGGCGCCGTAGGGCGCGGAATTGTCCTTACGTCGGCCGTGCGTCAGACGCGCACGGTGGTCACATCGATGCGTGCGGGATCACCGACTCCGAGCCCCTTGCGGGTGGCGGTCTCGATGTGACGACTCTGGCGTGTCTTGTCGGGGAGGCCCTTCTCGGCGCGCTTGGCCATGATGACCTTGCGACAGACCACATCCAGCGCCACCGGGTCGGCGGCCACGTAGATTGCGTTCTCGCGCCAGAGGCGGGAGCGGTCCGCGGGGCGGGGCCCATCGTCGAAGCAAGCCTCGGTGGCGTCCATGACGATGAGCGGCACCCTGGTGTTGGCGACGTAGTGCTCGCACGCCTCGGCGATGAACGGGTCGCAGCCGTTGTCGTGGGCTCTGTCGTGGTGGTCGTAGCAGCCGAAAGCAATGTTCTTGAGCGCCAGCGTGACCCCGGAGACCCCGTGATCCTTGAGCACCGGGAGGTTCACCGTGACGTCGGTGCGGTCCACTGCGATCGTGTCGATCGGGCAGAGCCCGCCGGAGGCCCGCAGCGCTCGCGCTTTGTCGTAGCGACCGCCCGGCTCGATGCTCTCACCACGCTTGCCGCGCCCGAACCTGTACCTGGTGGGCCCGAAGTGGTCCTTCCACCGGTCCCAGACGATCACGTTCTCGGGCCTGACGCCGGCCAGGAGCACACCGGCGGCCACCGCGTCCGTGACCTCGGGGGCGGTGTAGACGAGCGGCCGGCCCAGCAAGTTGATCTTCAGGCCGACCCGGTTCGCAGGATTGAAGAATCGCCGCCACGCCGCCTCCGGCGTCGCCTCCCCGGTAAACGTCATCACGCCCTTCGTGACCATCTGCGCCACGACGTGGGGGTCGCGCGCGTCTCCGTTCCAGACCTTGTCGGACTCGACCCGGACGATGCGGGCCCTCTCGGTCGCCGCAAACGCGAATCGCTTCCCGAAAGCCGCCGCGGCCGCTCCGCCGATGATCCCGGTGAACAGCCCCCGCCTGGTCAGCCCTTCGTCCCGTCCGCGCATACCGCCTCCCCCGATATCGAAACGGGGTCCGCCGAAGCGGGCCCGGTCTCGTCACAGAGTTTAGTACGTGCCGGTGAACGCCGAGTTCACCCGGGCACGGAGACGGTTTTCTAGCGCGACGGGGTCGGGAGGTACCGGGGGGGTGCGGCAGGGGCGTCGCTCATGGGCAGCACCGTGCGGTGCACGCCGTCGAAGGCGGCGAGCGCCCCGGCCACGGCTGCAGCCGTCGGTACGAGGCCGATCTCGCCGACGCCCTTGGAGCCGTAGCCCCCAACTGGGTCGGGCACCTCGATGAGGATCACGTCCACCTCTGGCATCTCGCCGGCCTTGAGGATACCGAGGTCCCGCAACAGCGTGGAGTCGGGGTGCCCCTCGGTGCAGGGCAGCTCCTCCGAGAGCGCGTAGCCGAGCCCCATGTGCACCGCCCCCTCGATCTGCTGGGTGCAAGCGAGAGGGTTGATTGCGCGGCCGACGTCGTGGGCCGCCACGACCCTCGCAATTCGACCGTCGTTGTCCAGGATCACGACCTGGGTGGCGTACCCGAACGTCATGTGCGTGACGGGGTTGTCCACCGGCGTGCCGGGCGCGACCGTGAAGTCGCAGACGTACTCACCGTCGTACTCGCGCCCCTCGAGCGACTCGAGATCCGCCGTCGCAAGGTCGGCCGCGAGCTTCTCCGCAGCGCGCTTCCCCGCCATGGTGGCCAGCGCGGTTGCGCGCGAGGCCGTCGTCATCCCCGACAGCACGGCGAGGTCGGAGCGAGCCCTGACCCGCATCACCGAGGGCTCGATCCCGGTCTCCTGCGAAACCACCTGTCGCAGGACCGTGAACAGCCCCTGCCCCATCTCGGTGTACCCCGTGAGCACGTCGAGGCGACCGTTGGCGAGCACACGGATCAGCACCCGCCCGATGTCGGCCGCGCCGTTGCCGATCCCTGTGTTCTTGATCCCGCAGGCGATCCCGGCGCGCGCCACGTTTTGCTTGTAGACCCCCCGTACCGCCTCAAGCGTCTGCCGGATGCCGCAGGACGCGTCCATGCGTTGACCGGTGGCGAAGCGGTCGCCGGGCGCGAGCACGTTGCGCTCGCGGATCTCGTAGCCGTCGAGGCCCACCTTCTCCGCGAGCATGTTCAGGCAGCTCTCGATCGCGAAAGCGGCCTGCGGCACGCCGAAGCCGCGCATCGCGCCGGAGGGAGGGTTGTTGGTGTAGACGGTTCTCGCCTCCACGTCCACCGTAGGCACGCGGTACGGCCCGCAGGAGTGCCCGGCCGCGCGCTCGAGCACCTTGGTTCCGACCGAGGCGTACGCTCCGGTATCCCCCACGATGCGGGCGCGAACCGCGGTCAGGCGGCCCCGGTCGTCGCAGCCCACGGTGTACTCCATCGTGAGCGGGTGTCGCTTGGGGTGCAGCAGGATCGACTGCTCCCGGGTGAGCACGGTGCGAACCGGCTTTCCGAGGAGGTAGGCGGCAAGCGCGGTCTGCGCCTGGATCGAGAGGTCCTCCTTGCCCCCGAACGCCCCACCGTTGGAGACGAGCTCCACGTCGACCCGCTCGCGTGGCACGCCAAGCACCGCCGCAATCTGGAGCTGGTCGTCGTGCACACCCTGGCCCTGCGAGCACACCTCCAGCGAGTCCCCGGCCGGCACGACGAGGCAGGCTTCCGGCTCCACAAACGCATGCTCGACACGCTGGGTGGTAAACGTCCGCCGCACAATGTGGGCGGAGGCCGCAAGCGCCGCGTCAACATCGCCCCGGGCAAACGCGGTCACCTCGAGGAGGTTGCCGGACGGGTGAATCGCCGGCGCGTCGGGGTCGAGTGCGGCCCCTGGTGAAGTCACCGGCTGCAGCACCTCGTACTCGACGTTCACCCTTCTCGCCGCCTGCCGCGCGTGAAACTGGGTGTCGGCGACCACGAGGGCAAGCACATCCCCGACGCAGCGTGTGGTCTCCCCAACCGCGACGAACACGGGCCAGTCCCTCACGACCAGGCCCACGAAACGATCGCCGGGCACCTCGATTGCGGTGAGAACACGCGCTACACCCGGCATCGCCAGCGCCGGAGCGGGGTCGATCGCCAGCACGCGCGCACGCGGGTGTGCCGCGAGCACGACGGCGCCGTGGAGCATCCCCGGCTCCCGCAGGTCCGCCACATACGGTTTCTTGCCCAGCGCCTGATCCAGGCCACGGTAGCGCGGCTCGGACGCTCCCACACCCCGACTGCTGTCGACAGACGCTCGTGCGAGGCCGAACCGCGTGCCGAAAAAGTCGGAACGGCGTGGCGTCTCGCCTGCGAAGACGCCGCCGCTTGCCCAGACCTCGGCCGCGGTGCGGATCGCGTCAAAGATGCGCTGGTAGCCGGTGCACCGGCAGAGGTGGCCCGAAAGCGCCTTGGCCACCGCATCGCGATCGGCGGCCTTGTCCCGCTCTAGAAGAGAGAACGCCCGCACCATGATGCCGGGGGTGCAGTACCCACACTGGACTGCGCCTTCCTGCACGAAGGCACGCGCGAGCACGTCCCGCTGCGCTTTCGGAATCCCCTCGAGCGTCACGACCTCGTGGCCGGCCATCTCGTGGGGTCTTTTCAGGCAGGCGAGGGCGGGGCGGCCATCCACCAGCACCGTGCAACACCCACACGTCCCCTGCGGCGCGCAGCCGTCCTTTGGGGAGGCAACACCGCACTCCTCGCGAAGCACCTCGAGGAAGTGCATCCCCTCCTCGTAGCGTGCAGTGGTTTCCCGGCCGTTGAGCCTGAAGGTGACAGTTGGCATCCGGCGTCTCTCGGGTCCCGCCGACGCCACGCTTCTGCGACGAAGGACGGACCCGCGACCATTCTAGTCCGCCGGGGGCAGCACCGGCGCCAGTGCGGCGAGCAACGCCACCACAGGCTCCGCAACGCCCTCGACGTCAACGATCACGGCCGAGGGAGCCGCGAGTTGCGACAGGAACGACGGGACGAGCGCGGGACGCACCGTGGCGAGGATCGCGGCGAGACCGGGACGCGCCAGGGCGCGCCGCACCGCCGGCATGTGCCCGCCGCCACGCAGCTCCACCGGGCCCAACTCGTCGAGGATCAGCACGGAGCCGGCTCTCGCCCGCTCGAGCGCGCCACGGGCGAAGGCGAAGCCGGCTGGCTCGAACCGAAAAGGTGTCCCGTGCTCGCCGCGGTCTTCACCGACCTTCACCGCCAGCGTGCGCTCTTCCCCCGACGCTGCGTCGCGCACCAGGTAGCCGCCCTTGCCGCCCTCGGCCCAGACCGGGATCTGCACGAACCCGGCCACCGGCACCCCCCGCTCCCGCAGAGCCGCTGCCGTCCCCCGCATCGCGGGGGTCTTGCCGACCCCGGGCCTCCCCGTCACCACCACGACCAGCGGGACGTGCGGCAGGGGCCCCCCGGGCCTCGCGAGCGCGTGATGGCCGCGCAGCGCGGCAGCCGCGGCGGCCTCCTCCGCCACCCGCGCGGTGTGTGCAAGGAGCACTTCGGCCAGGCGCGGGAGGTCGTCGAGGCGAGGCCGCGCGGCGCTGCGCCGCACCGCGAGTGCGGTCCACGCGTCGCGTGCCACCTCCCCGAGGTGTGGGAGAGCGTTGAGGGCGAGACCCCCCACGAGCCCCAGCCTTCTCATCCCCAGGCGCTGCGCCCCCCGCTGCACCGCCTCGGCGTCCACGTGCCGGGACGCGAGCGCTGTCAGCAGCAGCAAAGCCAGAAAGCGCAGCAGCACCGCGCCGCCCGCCGCCAGACCGCGACCCGGTGCCGCGGCCCATCCCACGAGGAGGGCGGTGAGTGCGGCAGCCGCCAGCACCAGCAGGAGCGCCGGCAGCCTCCAGGCCCGCTTCACGGCAGCCGGCTCGAGGAGCAGACTCGCCAGGAACGCCGCAAGCAGGGTCAGCGGCGGCGCCAGGGGGTGCGGGACGAAGGCAAGCGCAACCGCCACGAGCGCCAGCATCGTGCCGAGGCGTCTCATGTACCGCCCCGCAATCGGCGCGCCACGCGACCGGCGACACGCCAGGAGAGCCCGCCCACCGCCGCGCCCACCAGCGCGGAGACGGCTGCGATGCCGGCGAGCACCGTCAGCGGTGACGCCTCCGGGAACGACAGCCCGGCGGCCAGCGTCTGCGCGGCCTTGCCGAGGGCGGCGGCCGCTTCCGGTCCCGTGATCACCACCGCGGTGAACACCATCTGGAGCGGTGCCTCCGCCAGGGCGAGCGCCCCGCCCACAACCGCGCCGATCACCGAGCTTGCGGTGGCGGTCATCGCGAGCTCGACCAGGGCCGCCTCCGCCAGGATCCCTGCGGCCGGGCCGAGCACCAGGCCCCCCAGGGAGAACACCTTGAGGAACGCCGCCACCGCCCCCGTCACCACGCTGATGCCCACGGTGGGCTGGAGGCGGCGGACGGTGAGGAGGCAGAGCACGCCGACGCTGGCCATCAGCAGTCCCGCGAGCGGAACGTGGGCGGCCTTCAGCACGGTCCCGAGCGAGGCCTCCGCCGCCCCCCAGAGGCTGCCAAACAGCGCGGCATGGGTCCAGGCGCGGGCGTCCCTCACCGACTTCCTCCGGCCTCGACCACGGCGCCGTCGGCGATCACCAGGTGGCGATGGGCGAGCGCCGCGATCTCCATCCGCTGGGAGACGATCAGGTAGCCCCGCCCCCCCTCCGCCCGCCGGGCCAGAAGCTCCGCCAGCTCCCCGAGGCTCTCCGGGTCGAGCCCCTGACCGGGCTCGTCGATGATCATCACGGCGGGCCGGACGGCATCGATGGCGGCGTGCACGAGGCGCTGGCGTTCGCCCCGCGAGAGCGTCCAGGGTGCCTGCCCGCCCAGGTGGTCCAGGCGGTGGCGGCGCAAGACGCCGGCCGCCGTGGGTGGGTCCACCCCAGCAAGCGCCAGCTCGCCGGCCACGGACTCCGCGAAAAGCTGCACGCCCGCCTCAGGGAGAATCAGCGCGGCGCTGCGCGGACGACGGATGCGGCCGGCCGTGACGGCAAGCCCGCCACTCGCCGCTGCCGCATGTCCGGCCAGCGCCCGCGCCAGGGACGACTTCCCCGAGCCGTTTGGTCCGGAGAGCAGTACAACCTCCCCGGTGGACACCGTGAGACTCGCGTGCTCGAGCAGCGTTCGCTCGCCTCGTACGAGCCGGATGTCGCTCGCCTCCAGCACCGCGTCGCGCGGTGTGCTCGCGGGTCGGACCAGGGTGGGCGGGGCCGGTGTTGAGCAGGGGCGCAGGTTCCCGCCTTCGAGCTGCAGCCAGCGGCTCACCACTTCGCCAAGCCGGAACCCCGCCTGCTCGGCGAGCAGCACCGAGCCGCCCAGCTCGCGGACCTCGCCCAGCACCTGCACCAGCGCCGCCGCACCCGCCTCATCGAGGTGTACCGTGGGCTCGTCCAGCAGCACCGGACGAGGTGCCGCCGCGAGCGCCACCGCCAGCGCCACCCGCTGGCGCTCACCCGACGAGAGCTCGGTGACGCGGCGATCGAGGAGCGGCACAAGGCCCAAGGCCTGCGCCACTCTGGTTCCCAACGGAGCCTCTCCGTGGAGATGCCGCGCCGCCTCCAGCTCCTGGCGGACCGTCCCAAGGAAGAGCTGGGCGTCGGGCCGATCCAGGCATGTGGCGAGAAGGTGGGCACGCTGCCCGGGATCGAGGTCGGTGACGTCCTCATCGGCGACGACGATGCGCCCCCGCACCTCGGCGGCCCGCGCCCATGGAACGAGGCCAGCGATCGCGTGCAGGAGCGTTGACTTCCCACACCCCGAGCGGCCGCACACGCCCACCACCTCGCCCGGGCGCAGCTCCAACCTCAAACCCGACAGCACGGGCAGAGCCTGCCCGGGCAACCGGACCACGAGCCCCTCCGCACGTACGGCGGCGCCGCTGCCAGCGCTCATTGCCGGACGATCATAGCCTCGCGTCCCAAGAGAAGAACGGCGGGGCACCACCCCGGAGCCCCACGGTCAGGCGCGGCGGGACCTCACGCGACGGTTGCCGCCTCCCGCTTGGGGAGGAGCCCCAGCGCGCCGTCCCTCACTTCGAGGCGGACCACATCACCCTCCGAGACCTCCCCGGCGAGCGACATGCTGGCGAGCGGGTCCTGCACCAAGCGCTGGATCGTGCGCTTGAGCGGCCGTGCGCCGAACTCCGGGTCGTACCCCTCGCGAGCCAGGAGGTCGAGCGCCTCCTCGTCGGCCTCCACCCGGATCCGACGGTCGGCAAGTAGCCGGTTCAGGCGGTCGAGCTGGATCTTCACGATGGCCCTGATGTGCTCGGGCTGCAACCGGTGGAAAACGAGGATCTCATCCACGCGGTTGAGGAACTCCGGGCGAAAGTGCGCCTTGAGCTCGCGGTGGACCTGCTCCAGCATGCGGTCGCGCTGCGCCTCGGTGAAGCCCGCGATCACGTCCGAGGCGATGTTGGAGGTCATGATCACGACGGTGTTGCGGAAGTCCACCGTGCGCCCTTTGCCGTCGGTGAGGCGGCCGTCGTCCAGAATCTGCAGCAGCACGTTGAAGACGTCGGGGTGGGCCTTCTCGATCTCGTCGAGGAGCACTACCGAGTAGGGGCGGCGCCGGACCGCCTCGGTGAGCTGGCCGCCCTCCTCATAGCCGACGTACCCCGGCGGGGCGCCGATCATCCGGGCCACCGAGTGCTTCTCCATGTACTCGGACATGTCGAGGCGGATCACCGCCCGTTCATCGTCGAACAGAAACTCGGCAAGCGCCCGCGCCAGCTCAGTCTTCCCCACGCCGGTGGGGCCGAGGAACAGGAACGAGCCGACCGGGCGATTGGGGTCCTTCAAACCCGCGCGGGCCCGGCGCACCGCGGTGGCGACCGCGTCCACCGCCTCGTCCTGGCCCACCACCCGCGCCGTCAGCCGCTCCTCCATCTGCAGCAGCTTGGCCTTCTCGCCCTCCAGGAGCTTCGAGACCGGAATGCCGGTCCAGCGCGCCACGATCTCGGCGATCGCCTCCTCGGTGACCTCCTCGGCCAGCAGCGAGCCGTGGGCCGCCTGGTGCTCTTTGAGGACGGTCGTCGCCTCCTCCAGCTCGCGGTTGAGCCGCACCTGCTCTCCATAGCGCAACTCTGCCGCACGCTCCAGTTCGCCGGCGCGCTCGGCGCGCTCGGCGGCCTCCCTGGTCGCCTCCACCTCCTCCTTCGCCTTGCGGATGCGCGCGATAAGCTCCTTCTCGCGCTGCCACTGGGCTTTCATCGTGGCGATGCGCTCCTTGAGTTCGGAAAGCTCCTTCTCGATCTCGGCCAGGCGCTCCTTCGACGCGTGGTCCTTCTCCTTGGCGAGGGCATGCTTTTCGATCTCCAGCCTGACGGCGCTGCGCTCGAGCTCGTCGATCTCGGTGGGGAGCGAATCGATCTCGATGCGCAGGCGCGAGGCTGCCTCGTCCACCAGGTCGATCGCCTTGTCGGGCAGGAAGCGGTCGGTGATGTACCTGTTGGAAAGCGCTGCCGCGGCGACGATGGCGGCGTCGGTAATGCGCACGCCGTGATGCACCTCGTAGCGCTCCTTTAGACCGCGCAGGATCGCGACCGTCTCCTCGACCGAGGGCTCCCCCACCAGCACCGGCTGGAAACGCCGCTCCAGGGCAGCGTCCTTCTCGATGTGCTTCCGGTACTCGGAGAGCGTTGTTGCACCGATGGCGCGCAGCTCGCCGCGGGCGAGGGCGGGCTTGAGGAGGTTGGCGGCGTCGATGGCGCCCTCCGCAGCACCGGCCCCGACCAGGGTGTGGATCTCGTCGATGAAGAGAATCACCTCGCCCTCGGAGTCCACAACCTCCTTGATCACCGCCTTCAGGCGGTCCTCGAACTCGCCGCGGTACTTGGTGCCGGCGATCAGCGCCCCTAGGTCGAGCGCCACGATCCGGCGCTTCTTGAGCAGCTCCGGCACGTCCCCGCTCGCGATGCGCCCAGCCAGCCCCTCGGCCACGGCGGTCTTGCCGACGCCGGGCTCGCCGATGAGCACCGGGTTGTTCTTGGTCCGGCGGTTGAGGACCTGCATGACGCGTCGGATCTCGTCGTCGCGCCCGATCACCGGGTCGAGCTTGCCGGCGCGGGCCAGCTCCGTGAGGTCGCGGCCGTACTTCTTGAGTGCCTCGAACTTGCCCTCGGGGTTCTCGTCGGTCACGCGGTGCGACCCTCGCAGCTCCTGGATGGAACGCAGGAGTGCGTCGCGATTGACCCCGTACCGCGCGAGAATCTGTGCCGCGGAGTTCCCCGGCACAGATACGATGGCGAGCAGCAGATGCTCAACCGACACGTACTCGTCCTGGAACTGAGGAGTGAGCTTTCCTGCCGCCTCCAGGACCTTGCGGAGGTCGCGGGCAGGCTGCGCCTCGGCGCCCCCCCGAGCGGCGGGGAGGCGGCCCAACGCCTCGGCCAGGTCATCCTGAAGACGGGCCAGCGGCACACCGATCTTCTCCAGCAACCGCGGGGCAAGCCCCTCCTGCTGCTGGAGCAGCGCCTGGAGGAGGTGTGTCGGGGTCGCCTCTGGGTTGCCGCGGTCGCGTGGCCAGCCGGAGCGCACTTCTGGAGCGCCTCCCCGGCCTTGATGGTGAAGTTACTGTTGGAAGCCATGTTACCACCTCGCAGCTGGCTTGAATTTTCGCCACCAGACCTCTTCAAGATAAGATCTTAGCGCTCTTTTGTCAAGGTACTCTACCCCACATCTGAGCCACTTATTATAAACTCGAGAACATCCGACTGATCCGGACCGGGGTGCGTCCCCCCCTCGCCCAAAGCTCCCACCTCACCCGAGGATCGGGTTCAAGGGGCCGTGTAGAATGCGCCAACCACCCCCGCTCCACCGCCACCGGCGAGGAGCGGCACACGGACGGAGGAGACCACCTCATGAGCGACCAGCGTCACACCCCGTATGTGCCCGCCGACTCGGAGATGCGCGAGTTCACCCTCCGGGCGCTGATCATCGGACTGTTCATGTGCGTGATCCTGGGGGCCGCGAACGCCTACCTCGGTCTGCGGGCCGGAATGACCATCGCGGCCACCTACCCGGCCGCCGTCATCGGCATGGCGGTGCTGCGCATCATGAAGGGCTCGCTCCTCGAGGAGAACTTCGCCCGTACCGTCGGCTCCATCGGCGAGTCGGTGGCGGCGGGCGCGATCTTCACAATCCCCGCGTTCGTGATCCTCAACCTTTGGACGTTCAAGACCTTCACCGACTACCTCACGGCCACCGCGCTGATGATCCTCGGCGGGATCCTGGGCATCATGTTCGTCACGATGCTGCGTCGGGTGATGGTCGAGGACCCGGAGCTGCCGTTCCCCGAATCGGTGGCGGCCTCGGAGATCCACAAGGCCGGCCAGCGCGGCGCCGACGCTGCCCTGCAGCTCTTCCTGGGCATGGGCGTGGGGGCAACCGTGCGGCTCCTGGACGCCTTCGGGATCTTCTCCTCCTCCAACACGTTCACGGTCGCGGTGGGCAGGCTCAAGGAGAGCCTGGTCCGTCTCGGTCTCACCAAGGACGCGAAGACCATCGCCGCCGGCGGGATCTCCAGCTTCTCCGCCCCTGCGATCAGCCCCGCGTACATCGGCGTCGGCTACATCATCGGACCGGAGTTGGGGGCGCTCAATTTTGCCGGTGGTCTGTTGGCGTGGGGGCTGTTCGTCCCGTTGCTCGTCTTCTTCCTCGGCCCCGGCATGATCGGGCAGTACCTCCCGGCGACCGGCGGCGCGCAGGCGGCGGCGTGGGCACGCGTCGTAAGCGATATTTATTTCTTCATCGTGCGGCCGATTGCCGTGGGCGGCATGCTCGTGGGCGCCTGCTACACCCTCTGGAGGATGCGCAGGAACCTGATCGCAGGCTTCGGGCGGGCGGTGAGCGACCTCAAGAAGTCGGCAGAGGCCCACGAGGCGACAAGCCGCACCGACCGTGACATCGACTTCAAGACCGTCGTGGTGGGGATCCTCTTCGTGCTGGCGATGATGGTCGCGGTCTACTCGGTCTTCACCAAGGCGATCGGACCGGCGATCGTGGCGGCGGTGGTCATGTTGATCACCGGCTTCTTCTTCGCCGCCGTCTCCGGCAACCTAGTGGGGATGATCGGCTCCTCCAACAACCCGATCTCGGGGTTGACGCTGGCGACCACGATCGTCGCCGCCCTCACGCTCGTCGTGGTCGGCGCGAAGGGCCCGGGCGGCGTGGCGGCCGCCCTCGGCGTGGCCGCGATCGGCTGCGTCTCAGCCGCGGTGGCCGGCGAGATGCTGCAGGACCTGAAGGTCGGGCACATCCTCGGCGGCACGCCGTGGAAGATGCAGGCCGGTGACCTGATCGGCGTCGTGCTGGCGGGGGCCGTGATGTTCTTCCCCCTCTACGTCCTGCACTTCGCCGACATCAAGCAGTACGGCGCCGGCGCCGGCTTCGGCAGCCCGCGCCTGCCGGCGCCCCAGGCCGGTCTGATGGCGGCGCTCTCACAGGGGATCGTCGGCGGAGAGATGGCCTGGCCGCTCGTCATGGTCGGCATCGCGATGGGGGTTTCCCTCATCCTCATCAAGGTCCGCTCGCCGATGCTCTTCTCGGTCGGCATGTATCTCCCCCTGGAGACCACGTTCGCGATCTTCGTCGGTGGCGTGATCCGCGGCATCGTGGACCGGATGCGCAACAAGCGCGGCTACAACGCGGCCCAGAAGGCGCGCGTGGAGAACGCCGGCGTGCTGGCGGCCTCCGGCCTGATCGCCGGTGAGGCGCTGATGGGCTTGCTGGTGGCTGCGGTGGTCTTCTTCCGCACAGAAGGTTTCCCGTCGATCACCTGGGTGTTTGCCAGGCCTTTGGCAATCCCCATCGCCGTGGTGCTCGTCGCTTATCTCATCTGGGTGCCGCTCGCCAAGGCCGGGGCCCCCGACGAGCCCGCGCCCCCCACTGCGGTGATGTGACCGCGATGCGCGGCGCAGCGCATGGCGGTCGCCCTGTGGGCAGCGAAAGGTCTTGCCGCGTGCGCTCCCCGGCTGAGATAGAGGATGCCTAGAGGTCAGCGCGATGGAACCCCTCACCATCGTCCAGATGCTGGAGAAGACGGCTTTCGCCACCGGCTCGGTCGTGCAGATGTTCGACGCGGCGAAGGGGCTCGCGGCGCGCGGGCACACGGTGCTGGCGGTCACGCGGCCGAGCGCCGAGATGGCCAAACACTGCGCCGAGTCCGGCATCGAGCACGTGGCGCTCCCGCTCCGGCACGAGTTCGACTTCGTGTCGGCGCGACGGTTCGCACGCCTGGCCCGCGACCGCAAGGTGGACGTGGTCCACGTTCACAAGGGGGTCGCCCACGCGGTGGCCTGGGGTGCGACCTTCCTGGGCGCCCACTATGGCCTGGTGGTGAACCGCGGCGTCTCGTTCCCCATCGACTTCGTCTCCGGTTTCAAGTACCGCTCGCGCAGGGTCCACCGCATCGTGTGCGTCGCGGAGAGCATTCGCCGGGTGGTGATTACCACCGGCCGGGTCCCCACGCACAAGGTCGGGGTGATCTATGCGGGGGTCGATCTGGAGCGTTTCGATCCCGCCAAGACGCGCCGCGAGGCGGTGCGGGAGGAGTTCGGCATCGCGCTCGAGGCGCGCGTGGTGGGGCACATCGGGATGCGCGACTGGAAGGGGTGGAAGGAGCTGGTTAAGGCCTTTCCCTCCGTGCGCGCCGATCACCCCCAGGCTCACCTGCTGCTGGTGGCGTGTCGGAGCGAGACGCAGCGCGAGGGAGTTCTCGAGCTCGCGCGGGAGATGGGCCTGGGTGGGGCGGTGACCGCCACCCTCGAGCGCGGCGACATGCCTGATGTGCTCGCCGCCTGCGACGTCGTCGTGGACCCCTCGTGGGCGGGGACGGGGATCACCGGCACCGTCCGCGAGGCGATGGCGCTCGGGAAACCGGTGGTCGCGACGGCGGTCTCCGGCAACCCGGAGCTCGTCGAGGACGGCGTGTCGGGGATCCTGGTTCCCCCCCGCGACGTGCCAATGCTCGCGGCAGCGGTCTCCCGGCTCCTGCGCGATTCGGAGCTCGCCGCACGCCTCGGCGCGGCGGGTCAGGAGCGCGTCCGCCAGAACTTCTCGACCGCTGCGCGAATCGCCCGCCTGGAAGCGCTCTACCTCCGCATCGCCCACGAGACCCGACAGGTCACGCCTCGGAAGCACTGGTGAGCACGGGCCCCGGTCGCGGCGCTGGCGCTCGCCCCGACCTCACGCCCGCAGGCAGGTGACCCAGATCTCGCGGCGCCGCGGGCCGGCTCCCGAGCGGGGGGTCCCGCCCCGCCTCCGGCGGGACTCTAGACCCCCCGAGCCCCCCGCTCGCGCCGAGTGAATCGGCGCTCGCGCCTCACCCGCCGAGGCAGGTGATCCACAGCTCGCGGCGCCGCGGGCCATCCAGGTCCAAGAGGTAGACGGCTTGCCAGCGCCCGAGCGCCAGCTCACCCGCGTTGATCGGGACCGTCACCGAGTGCCCCACCAGCGTGCTCAGGAAGTGGGCGTCCGAGTTCCCCTCGCTGTGACGCCAGCTGATCGCGGGGAGGCTGGCGGCGAGGGCGCTCAGGATGTCCTCCCCCACCGAGGGGTCGGCGTTCTCGTTGAGGAGAACCGCGGCCGTGGTGTGGGGAACCGCCACATGGCAGATACCCTCCGTCACGCCCGAGGCCGCAACGGACTCCTGGACGAACGTCGTTACGTCCACCAGTTGGCGGCGACGCTGTGAGGAGACCTCGATCACGTCCATGGGTACGCCCTCCCCTCTGGCCAGTACAGGATCCGATAGCCCTCCGCCAGGAGCACAACCCGGTGCACGTAATCCCAGGTTTCGGGGATCTCCAGGGACTCCACGAACTCGGGACCGTCGTGCCTGCCGTTTGCCTCCCATACCTCCCGTACACGCTTCTCGCCCGCGTTGTAGCTCGCCAGCGCGACGGTCCAGGAGCCACCGAAGGTGCGCCGCCACCTGGCGAGGAGCGCTGCCCCCAGGGTGAGGTTGCGCCCCGGCTCGAGGATGTCGCCGGAACGTGAGAAGCCCGGCAGTTCCCGTGCCACCTCGGCGCCCGACTCGGGAACCACCTGGACGAGGCCGAGCGCCCCGGCGGCCGAGCGCGCCCGTGGGTTCCAGGCCGACTCCTGGCGCACCAGGCCTGCCAGCACCCAGGGCGGCACCCCAGTCCGTCGCGCCGCCGCCTCCACCTCGGGCCGCCACGGCAGCGGCAGGTAGCGTTCCAGGAGTTGGCGGGGCAACCCCTGCCAGGGGCCGGAGAGCAGCCTCGGCTCCCCTCGCACCAGCAGGGACACTGCCTCGAGGGGCGGCATCTCTGCCAGCGCCAGGAGGCCCAGCCACCCGGGACCGTTGCCGCCTGCAGCCTCGAGCTCCCATCGCCAGGTGAACACCACGTCGGCGACGCGCCCGGCGGTCAGGAGGTCCGCAGCCCAGCCTGGCGGCGGAGGGCTCGCCGGCGGCTGACCGGAGGGCACCACGGCCACACCGCGCGTGCGAAGGTCCGCGGCGGCCCACTGAGCAGGAAGATCCGGAAAGCCGCTGCCGGCGAGCGGCGTGAAGCCCGAGCGGTCGCCCCGGTGCGCCAACACCCAGGCCCGCCAGTACTCCGCCAGGCGCCGTCCCCGTGTGGTTCTCGCCAAGTTGATGGGCAGATCCGCCGCTTTCTTCTTGCGGGCCTGCAGCATCACCAGGCGTCGGACCACCCACTCCCAGCGCGGCTGCGCCTGCGCGACGGGCCCCTCGAGGTGCGGCAGGGCCTCGGCGAAGCGACCCAACTCGACGAGCGCCTCGCCCACCAAGAGTTCACCCCGACCCACAAGCGGCCCATCGGAGGATGATAGCTGGCGCGCCCGCTGCGCCGTCCGGAGCATTTCGCTGAAGCTGCGCTGTCGCTGGCCGGGGGGGCTCCCCCACGCTATTTGACGGTAGCCTTCCGCCCGCTCGAGCAAGCACTCGGCACAGCGCTCGCCGCCGCGCGTCGCCCAGGCCAGGGCTGTGCTCGGGCGGTGCAGCCGCAGCGCGGCCCGTGCCGCAATCACGGAGCCGATGCTGCCCGCGCGGGTTGCGGCCCGCAGTGCGGCCTGGGGCTGACCCGCGTCCAGCCAGGCTTGCGCGTGGCGGGACCACTCGGCGGGGGAAAACGTTGCTGCAATCCGATCGAGGCTGCGCCCTGGGAGCGTCGCCTCGAACAGCTGGGGATACTCGACGGCCAGGCGGTGTTCGGTCGCGGGTCCCGTGGGGCCGCCGGTGAGCGTGGTCACGGCCAGCGCACGGCCGAGCTCCTCGTTGCGCAGCACGGCGAGGTCGGGAAGCAGGCCGCACCCAGTCGTGGCTTCGCCTCGCGCCGCGAGCAGCTCCGCGCCCCGAAGCTTCAGGTGGACACGGTCCTCGGCGGCGAGCCACGGTGCAGCCACCGTGGCCCGCCACGGGCCGATGGGGGACCGCGAGGCCTCGAGTGCCTCCTCTAGCCGGTGCGCCGCCAAGCGCGCCAGCCCCCCCTGCGGCCGAGCCACGTTGAAACCGGCCAGAGCCCCCACCGGCGAGCGCGCATCGCAGGCGTACAGCCCCCACAGCATCGCGGCGCGTGGGTGCTCCGCCTCCCGGCCTCCAACGGCAACACGCATGAACGCCTTGGCGCGCGCGGCAGCGCTTCCCCTCGCAAGGAACGCTTGGGCGAGCGTAGGGACAGGGGTTGCCCGACAGGAGAGAAGGACCGGCAGGAAGACGGAGATTGCCGCCCGCAGCCAGGGTCGTCTACATGCCGAGGGCGTCCGCCTCTCCATCCGCAAGGATGCGCACCAACTCGTCGTGGAAGTAGTTGCTGCTCCCCCGCACGTCGGCGGACACACGCTGATCGTACATCTCGCGCGACCGGTCGATGTCGTCCTTGAGACGCTGGTAGATGTCGCGCGCGATCTTGCCCGCCTGCACCGCCTGCTCGTTGTACAGCCTGATCTCGGAGACCAGCAGGCGCGCAAAACGCCGCGCCTCCTCGTGCTTGCGCTCTTCCTCCGGCAAGCGTCCAGGCGCGGCCGGTGTCGGGGGTGCCACCACTGGCGGCGGTGGAACCACCACGGGCGCTGGTGGGGCAGCCGCCGCTGGCGGCGGCGGTGGCACCTTGGGCGCAACCGGAACTTTGAGGTGGACAGTCGCCGAGGCGTCGGCAACGAGCGGGGTGATCTCGGGCGGGATCGGGCGCACCATCGCTGGCGTCGGGGCACCTTCCTCAAGCTCGAAGAGATCCGCTGTGGGCGCCCGCGGCGCCGCGACTTCCGCCCCAGTGGTCATGTCTCCAGGGCTCCAGCAGGGCGGCCGTTGGAACCACGGTGCGCCCGCTCAGCGTCTCGAGCATCAGCCCAACCGTGTAGGTGAGCTGCTGTACGATCGCGGTGTTCAAGCCCGGCTCGCCTTCGAGGGCGAGCAGCATCCCGACGACCTTGCCCCGCAGCGACATCGGCACCAGCAGGAGCCGCCCGCGTGGTGCATCGAACCAGCGGGAGAGCATCCCCTCCTGGGCGAGGTCAACGAGGACCGGAACGCCCTCCGCCGCGCGGCGGAGCGCCGGCGAGTTTGCCAGTGCTCCATGCCAGGTCTTCGCCGGCGTCCCACCCGCAAAACCCTCACCGGCCCACCCCTGCACCGTGTTGCCCTCGCGCAGGACGACGATCGCCCGCGGACCGCACCATGCCCCGAGCTGCCGCAGCAGCTCCTGGAGCACCTCGGACTGGGCACGCCCGGCATCGAGGTGTCGCATCACCTCCAGGGTCACACCCGCAGGCGCAGGCGCCTTTGCCAGCTCCTGCAGGTGCTCAGAAAGCGCCGCGACGGGGAAGAGCGCCTCGAGATCGGGGGGGACCACCGCGCCCAACTCCCCAGCGGTCCGGGCCGAGAACTCGCGGATCTGGCCCACCACCGCCTCCAGCTTCGCGCGGATCCGCGCCGCGGCGGTCTCCCGCAGTTGCTCCAGCTCGGCGAGGATCGCTTCGTGCTTCTCCATGGAGCCTCCCTGCTGCCCGATCAAGCAATCATTATCGGCGTGGCGCGCAAAGCGTGTCAAGAAAAGGGCCGTGTTGCCGTGGCCTGAAGCCTCTGCTAGCTTTGGCGGCCGTGGAAGTGACGGGAGCTACCGGCCGCCACCTGGCCGTCGCCAGCGTGTTGGTGCTCGCCCTCGGGTGCGGAGGACAGACGCCCGGCACCGGGCACGGTTCGCAGGCGATTGCCGAGTTTGCCAGGGTCAGGGCGGCTCGCGCCGAGGTCGTCGCCGCCCGTGAGGCGCTGGACCGCGTTCAGGCCGAGGCGCGGGGAGGCAGCGCCGACGCCGAGGCCGTTCGGCGGGCCCAGTCGGCGTTCAACGCGGCCTACACCAGGGACCAGAAGGTGCTGGCGGCATTCCTGACCGTGGCGCTGAACGAGAGGCCCGGAACGCCGGAGACACGTGAGGCACTGGGGCTGTACGCCGACGCCGCGGTGGCGAACGCCCGGATCCTCCTCGACAGGGGCGGCGATGCCCGCCGCGCCGCCGAGGTGCTGGAGGATGCCGACCGCCTCTTCCGGGCCCTGAATCTGCCGGTCCCGAACGACCTCGCCGCGGCGCTCGTGGAGGCCCGCCGGGCCCAGGCAAGCCCCCCCACCGCCACGCCGACGCCACCCCGCGAATCAGCGTCCCTGGCCCGCCCGCACCGCCGGACCGCCCGCTCGCGCCGGTAAACTGCCGTCGCGGATTGACCGGTTCACACCCCATTTGCTACACTTCCCTCCCTTTCGCGTGCTCGCGCCCTCATTTCGCGGCGCGGCAAGACCGGCGTAGAGGGGGGGTGAGACCGCGCGATGCCCACGATGGTGCACGTTCGTGACAACGAGTCGTTCGAGCAGGCTCTGCGTCGCTTCAAGAGGAAGTGTGAGAAGGCAGGTATCCTGTCGGAGATCAAGAAGCGTCAGCACTACGAGAAGCCGAGCGTGAGGCGCAAGCGTAAGCTGATCCAGGCGCGCAAGAAGCTCCTCCGCAAGCTGGCCCAACAGCGGAAGGCGGGGTTGCTCTAGCACCCTCGGAAAGACTTTGAACCTCGCTTCGCTGGAGTTCGACCGGGTCCTCGAGTTGGTCGCCACGTTTGCCCGCAGCGAGCGTGGGCGGCAGGCGGTCACCGCGACCCTTCCCCGTTTCTCACCTGGGGAAGGGTCGACGGCTTTTCACCTCACCCGTGAGCTGCAGGCCATGCTCTCCGTCCACGGCTCGCTCTCCTTCGCCGGCCTCGACGCCGTAGGCCTGCTCGAGGACGGGATCGCGACCCCAGCGGACGGGGCAGACCTCGCCCGGCTGGTCGTGCTGGTGCGTCGCATCGTGGAGGTGCGGGCGGTGCTGGCCGCGTTCGGGCCAGGGCTCGAGCTCGGCCGCGTGCTCTCCGAGCTCCCCCAGCTTGATGCGCTGCTGGCGTTTTGCGAGCTCCGCCTGGGCCCCGCGGGCGAGATCCTGGACAGCGCCTCCCCGGCGCTCGCCCAGGCGCGCGCGGCCCGCGAGCGCCACCGGGGCGCGATCGTGGGCGCCATGGAGCAGCTCCGCCGCCAGCACAAGAACCTGTCGGCGCCGTTTACTGTGCGCCGCGATCGCTACTGCATCCCGGTCCCCGCAAACGACCGTGCGACGGTGCCCGGTCTGGTCCTGGACGTCTCCTCCTCGGGCGCCACGGTGTTCCTCGAGCCGTTCGCGGTGGTGGAGCTCAACAACGCCCTCGCCGAGGCCACTGCCCTCGCGCGCTCAGAGGAGGAACGGGTGCTGGCCGAGCTGGCATCTGCATTTCACCGGCACCGTGACGAACTGCTGGGGGCCGCCGCGGCGCTCGCCCGGCTCGACGCCTCCCAGGCGCGCGTACTCTTCGGTCAGGCCTGTGCCGGCACGCTCCTGGAGCCCGGCGTCGGGAGAACTCTGCACATGGTCGGCGCCCGCCACCCGCTCCTCGATCCCGGCCTCGCCTCGCTGCGAGCGCAGGCGCTCGGGGAGGCAGGCAGCACCCGCCCGGTAGTTCCACTGGATCTCTCCTTCCCCGAGGGCTCAAAGCTGGTGCTGCTCTCCGGGCCCAACGCCGGCGGCAAGACCGTCGCGCTCAAGACGATCGGTCTTTCTGCCCTGATGGCACAGGCGGGGATCCCGGTGCTCGCCGAGGAGGGCAGCGCGCTGCCCCCTTTCAACAGGTTGTGGTGCCACCTCGGGGACGAGCAGAACCTGTTCTCAGACCTGTCCACGTTCACGGGGGCGATGCGCGCCACCGCCTCGCTGCTCGCCGAGTCCGACGGAGACACGCTGGTGCTCTACGACGAGCTGGGCTCCGGCACCGACCCCGAGGAGGGGGCGGCGCTGGCGGCGGCCCTGATCGAGGAGCTGGCGCGACGCGGGTGTTGGACGGTGGCCACAGCCCACCTGATCACGGTTGCGGCTCACCTTGAGAGCGTGGCGGGCGCGGTCAACGCGGCGATGGGCTACGACGAGGCCACCGGCCGCCCCACCTACCGTCTCCACCTCGGCGTGCCAGGCCGTTCCCGGGGCCTCGCGATCGCCAGCTCCTGCGGGGTTCCGCTGGGGCTGCTGGCGCGCGCTCGCGAGCTCCTCTCCAAGGCGTTCCTGGCCATCGACGGCTACCTCGGTGCGCTGCAGGAGGAACGCGAGCGTCTGCAGCAGCAGCGCGACGCGCTTGCGGGGCGCCAGCGCGAGGCCGAGGAGGCCCGACGGCAGGCCGAGGGCGAACGCGAGCAGCTGGCCCGCGAGCAGGAGAATGCCCGTCAGCGTCTCGCCGAGGAGCGTGATGCTCTGCGCCGGCGGGCGAAGGACCAGCTCGCCGCGGCGCTTTCCGAGCTGGAACAGGCGCGCTCGCGCGGGGAGTTCCCCGGCAAGAAGCGCGTCGCCGCGGTGCGCCGCGCCGCTCTCGATCTCACCGAGGAGAACGCCGAACCCGCGCCGGCGCAGCCGGTCGCTGTCGGGGCGACCGTCCGCGTGCGGGGTACCGCGGCAGTCGGCCACGTCAGCCGGGTGGTCGGGGACCGGGTCGAGGTCCAGGTCGGGGACAAACGGGTTTGGGTGGAGCAGTCCGCCTGCGAGCCGGTCGCCCCGCTACCCACCCGCGCCGGCGGCGAGGTCGAGATCACCGGAACCGAGGCACCCCCGACCGAGCTGAAACTCATCGGCATGACGCAGGAGGAAGCGCGCGAGGAGCTGGAGCGCTTCCTGGACCGCGCCCTGCTCTCAGGGATCACTCACGTTCGGGTGGTGCATGGGCACGGCACGGGCACCTTGCGCAAGGTGGTGCGCGAGGTGTTGGCGGAGCACCCGGCCGTGGCACACTTTGCCCACCCGCCGCAGTACCGTGGCGGCACCGGTGTCACCGAGGCGGAGCTGGAAAGCAGATGAGCGACTATGACCTCTCCCGCCGCGTCCTCGACCAGGTCCGCGAGGCCGCCGACATCGTCGCGGTGGTTGGCGAGCATCTGACGCTGCGCAAGACCGGCCGCAACCACGTCGGGCTCTGCCCGTTTCACGGCGAGAAGACCCCCTCCTTCAACGTCTCCCGCGAGAAGGGTACCTACTACTGCTTCGGTTGCAAGCGTGGCGGCGACGTCATCGACTTCGTCATGGAGCTCGAGCGGGTGAGCTTCGCAGAAGCGGTGGAACGGCTCGCCGAGCGGTTCGGTGTCTGCCTCCCCCCCGCCTCCCCGGAGGCGCGCCGGCGCAAGGATGAGCACGACCAGCTCGTGGAGGTGACGGAGGCGGCCCAGGCTGTCTTCGCGCGCCAGGTCGGGGAGGACCGGCCCCGAGCCTTCCTCGAGCGCAGGGGCGTCACCCTCGAGCTTGCCGCGGAGTTCGGCCTCGGCTACGCCAAGGGGGAGTGGCGGGCGCTCTACGATGAACTCCGGCGGCGCTTCCCCGAGCGCGTGCTGATCGCCGCCGGCGTGGTGGTGGAGGGGGAGGCCGGGCGGGTCTGGGACCGCTTTCGGGACCGGGTCACCATTCCCATCCGCCTCGCACGCGGTCAGCTGGTGGCGTTCGGCGGGCGGAGTCTCGGTGACGAGACGCCGAAGTACCTCAACTCGCCCGAGAGCAGCCTGTTCTCCAAGAGCCACGTGCTGTTCGCCCTCGACCGCGCCGCCCGCGCGTTCGCCCAGGCCAACCGCGCCATCGTCGTGGAGGGGTATTTCGACTGCATCGCCATGCATCACAACGGGTTTGCGGAGACCGTCGCCACCCTCGGCACCGCCCTCTCCGAGCACCACGCCAAGGAGCTTGCGCGCCGGGTGCCGAAGGTTGTGGTGTGCTTCGACGGTGATGCCGCTGGCCGGCAAGCCGCCGTGGCCGCCGTGCGCACCCTGCTGGCCGCCGCCCTCGAGGTCAGCGTGCTGCTCCTCCCGCAGGGTCAGGACCCCGACGAGGTAGTGCGGCGCGAGGGAACCGAGGCGTTCCGGGGCCGGCTTGCCGGGGCGCTCCCCACCACCGACTTCCTGCTCGAGCTGATGGGGCCGACCCGCGAGGAGCGCAGACGCAACCTCCTGCAAACACTCGAGATCGTTGATGCCTGCCCGGACCCGGTGCGGCGTTTCGCCATGCGCGAGGCGCTCGCGCGGGGGGCGGGGGTCCCGCTCGACCAGCTCGGGGGGGTCGGCGCCCCCCGCGTGGTGGCCACCCAGGTCGAGGGGGTAACGCTCCCACCCCCGGGGGAGCTGGCGCTGCTTCGCTCGCTGCTGATTGACGTTCAGGCGGAGCGGCGGGGCGAGCTTCTGGCGCTGGTCCCGGTGGAAGCGGTGGACCACCCGGCCACCCGAGCGATCCTCGAGGCCATGTTGAAAAGGGCGGCCCGGGGTGAGACCCTTGAAATTTCGGCGCTGACGGCCGACATTGAGGATGGTGATGTGCGGCGGGTGGTTGCCGCCCTTGAGCATGAGGTGCCAGAGACGGACGAAGAGCGCCTCACGCTTGTCATATTGAGGGAACTTTGCGACAAAAACCGAAAAACAAGGCTCGCCGACCTCAGCCTCGAGATCGCGCGCGCCGAAAAGCAGGGGAACAAAGAAAAGCTCGCGCAACTCCAACGCGAGAAAAACGCCCTCATAAGAAGGCCAAAGAGCACCACCTGAGCGAGACATCTGCCGGGTCCGGGGTGCGGGAGCGGGACGCTCTGGCATTGACCGTCGAGGAGAAGTACGTCGAGCTCGGGAGGCTCCTGGGGCTTGGGCGGGAGCGCGGCTACGTCCTGGTGGATGAGATCCTCGAGGTTTTGCCGGAGGAGGTGGCCTCCACGGCCGAGGAGCTGGACGAGATCTACCTCCGTTTCACCGAAAACGACATCGAGATCGTGGAGAGCCTCGAGAAGCTCGCCATCCTGGAGGAGGAGGCGCCCCCCGGCGAGAGGCCGGAGACCCCCGAGCCGCTGCCTGGCGCCACCGCTGTCGACCCCGCGATGCTCGAGAAGACCAACGACCCGGTGCGGATGTACCTTCGGGAGATGGGCACCGTCAAGCTGCTGGATCGCGACGGTGAGGTGTCCATCGCGATGCGCATCGAGTCGGGCGAGGCGAAGGTCTTCGCCGCCCTCGCCTCCAGCCCCAAGGTCCGGGAGCTTTTCCTGCGCGCCAACGAGATGGCGCGGCGCGACCGCCGCATGATCCGGGACATCCTCTCCGGCCTCAACGGGGACCTGGACGAGCGCGGACTCCTGCGGGTCGCGGAGACCATGAAGCTGTTCGACCGCATCCTCGAGCTCGACAAACAGTCCAAGCAGCTCAAGGAGAGGCTGCGCCGGTGCAACCGGGGCACCCGCCGGGCCGACGAACTGTTGCGCAAGATCGACACGCTGGCCGGGGACATTTCGGTGTCGGTGCGCTCCACGGATTTCACCACCACCACGCGCAACCGCCTGGTGCGCTTCCTGGGTGAGGTGGAGCGCCAGTTCTCCATCCCGCTGAACACCATCCGCAAGGACGAGACGCGCCTCAAGACCGAGCGAAACGCCGAGCGCTACAGCTACTACAAGGACCGGGTGAAGCGCTACAGGGCAGAGCTGCGCTCTCTCGAGCAGCGTTTCGGTGTGCCCCACGGCGAGCTGAGGCGGGTGGTGGCCGAGGTGCGGCAGGGTGAGGAAGAGACCGACAGCGCCAAGCAGCAACTCATCGTCGCCAACCTGCGCCTGGTGGTCTCGATTGCGAAGAAGTACACCAACCGCGGGCTCCAGTTCCTGGATCTCATCCAGGAGGGGAACATCGGGCTGATGAAGGCGGTTGACAAGTTCGAGTACCGCCGCGGCTACAAGTTCTCGACCTATGCGACGTGGTGGATCAGGCAGGCCATCACGCGCGCCATCGCCGACCAGGCCCGCACGATCCGCATCCCGGTGCACATGATCGAGACGATCAACAAGCTGACCCGCACGCAACGTCAGCTCGTGCAGGAACTTGGGCGTGAGGCCACGGCCGAGGAGGTCGCCGAGAAGATGGAGATCCCGGTGACCAAAGTCCGCAAAATTATGAAGATAGCCCAGGAGCCGATCTCCCTCGAAACCCCCATCGGTGAGGAGGAGGACTCCCACCTCGGCGACTTCGTCGAGGACCGGTCGGCCGTCTCCCCGATCGACGCGGTGATTGCGGCCAGTCTCAAGACGCAGGCGGAGGGCGTTCTGCGCACCCTCACCCCGCGCGAGGCCGAGGTGCTGCGCCGCCGCTTCGGGATCGGGGACGGCACCGAGCACACCCTCGAAGAGGTGGGCAAGGCGTTCAACGTGACGCGCGAGCGCATCCGCCAGATCGAGTCAAAGGCGCTTCGCAAGCTGCGCCACCCCACCCGCGCCAAGCTCCTGAAGCCTTACCTCGACATGATCGGCTGACGGCTGGCGGCAGCTCACGGCCGCCCGCACCGGCGCTTCATCCTGCGGGTGTGGGGAAGTTGTCGGCTTTCTGCTGTGAGCTTGTCTCAAACGGCCCAAGGCCCTACAATTCCCCGCTGCTGGGTCCATAGCTCAGCGGTCAGAGCTGCCGGCTCATAACCGGTTGGTCCCAGGTTCGAATCCTGGTGGACCCACTTCGACCAGGAGGCGTTCACGGCCTGAGCGGGATGGTCAGGCCGGTTTGGCGGTCCCCGTGGCTGCGGGAGGTGCGTTGAGGGTGCGGGAACAACTTGCCGGGTACATAGCGCTGCAGCGCCTGCTGGACCGCCGCACCGCGCTGAAGCGAGAGCGGGACACCCCGCCGGAGGCGCTCACCGCCCTGCGGAGCCAGTTCGCCGAGCGCCACGACAAGCTGGATCAAGCACGCAAGCGCCGCGCCACGCTGCAGGCCGAGCAGGCCTCGCTTCAGAAGGAGGCCGAGGCTCTGCGCGAGGAGCGTGAGCACTTCCGCAAGCAGAAGAGCCAGGTCACGAACATGAAACAGCTCTCCGCGGTGGTCTCCGAGCTCGACCACGTCGAGACGCAGCTCAAGACCAAGGAGGACCGGTTGCTCGAGATCTGGCAGGAGCTCGAGCCGATCGACAGCGAGGTCGCGACCCTCGGCGAGGAGAGCCAGGAGGAGAGAACGCTGCGCGAGCAGGCCGAGGCCGCTTGGGAGGAGGCCCGCAAAGCCGCCGAGGCGGAGCTCTCCGAGGTTGAGCGCGAGCTCCGAACGGTCCAACGCGAACTGGGAGAAGCCGCCATGGCCGGTTTCAAGAAGTTGTGGGAATCCCGCAGGCCCCACGCGGTGGTGCCGATAGACGGCACCGCCTGCTCCGCTTGCCACGCCGACCTGCGCCCCTCACTGGTGCAGTTGGTGCGCACCAACGAGGAACTCCAGTTCTGCGACCACTGCCGGAGGCTCCTCTACGACCCCGGGCAGTTTCAAGCCTCGGCATGACCGCCGCCCGGGCAGGCCGCGCCGCCATTGACGGGGGCGCCCGCGGCAATCCCGGCGAGGCGGGGTGCGGCATCGTGCTGGAGGCCGGCGGGCGCCGCGAGGAGCACACTCTCTACCTCGGCATCACCACCAACAACGTCGCCGAGTACGCGGCGCTGCTGGCGGCGCTGGAGCGTTCGCACGCCCTCGGCCTCGAGGAGCTCGCCATCCGCTCTGACTCCCAGCTCCTGGTCGAGCAGATGAACGGCGGCTACCGCGTCAAGGCACCCCATCTGAAGCCTCTCTGGTTACGGGCCCGTACCCTCGGCGCAGCCTTCCGCCGCTTTTCCATCGTGCACGTGCCGCGCGAGCGCAACCGCGCCGCCGACGCGCTTGCCAACCACGCCATCGATCACCGCGCCTCGACTCTTCCGCGTCCCGAGGGAGTCTGATGACCGTGGACAGTGGTCACTTCGCCGAGATCCGAGAGAGGATCGCGTGAGCGTCGCCGAAAGCCTTCGCCGCACCCGCGAGTGCATCGCCCACGCCTGTGGGCGGGCACGACGGGATCCGGCCTCCGTGCGCATCGTGGCGGTGACCAAGACCCATCCCGCTGAGCTCGTGGCGGCGGCAATCGCGGCCGGCGCGGACGCCATTGGCGAGAACCGCGTCCAGGAAGCGGCCGAAAAGCGGCCTCTGGTGGCTGGGACGATCCCCTGGCACCTCGTCGGCCCGCTCCAGCGCAACAAAGCCAAGCTGGCGCTCGACGTCTTCGACCTGGTCGAGACCGTGGACCGACCCCAGCTCGCCGACCGCCTCGAGATGCTGCTTGCGGCCGCAGATCGGATCCTGCCAGTTTTTGTCGAGGTCAACGTCGGCGGTGAGGCACAAAAGAGCGGCATCGAGCCGGCTGCGTCTCCCTCGCTCATCGAGCACATGCTGACTCGCTGCTCTCACCTGCGCTTTGCGGGGCTCATGAGCGTGCCGCCGTACCACCCGGACCCGGAGCGCTCGCGCCCCTACTTCGCGGCGCTCCGCGGCCTCGCCGCGGAACTGGCGCTCCGCTTCTCGCTTCCCGCCCTCGAGCTCTCGATGGGGATGAGCGAGGACTTCGAGGTCGCCGTCGAGGAGGGCGCAACCTGGGTGCGCCTCGGGCGCGTGCTGTTCGGCGAGCGCCGCGTCGTGGCGTGAGCCTTGTCACCGCCCTCACGAGGAGGTAAGTTAATCTCGCAGTAGGAGGAGGCTCTCGCCATGAATCGGCTGACGCCACTCGAGATTCAGCGCTCGACGTTTTCCCGCCGGATGCGCGGGCTCGACCCCGATGCCGTGCGTGACTTCCTCGGCCAGATCGCCGAGCAACTCGAGGACGAGGCGCGCTCGCGCGGCGAACTGCGCGCCCAGGTGGCCCGTCTCACCCAGGAGGTCGACGAGTACCGCCAGCGCGCCGACGCCCTCAACGAGACCATGGTGGCGGCGCAGCGCACCGCCGAGGCCATCGTCAGCAAAGCGGAGGCCGATGCGCAGCGCATCGTGAGCGAGGCCGAGGCACTCGCAGACCGCGTGGTGGACGACGCCGCGCGGCGTGCGGAGAACATCGAGCTCGTGATCGGGCAGCTCCGCGGCCGTAGGCGGGCCGCCCGCTCCGATCTCAAACGGCTGGTGGAACTGCTCCAGGGTGCGGTGCGCGACGATGAAGCCGCCGAACAGCGCGACAACGAGGCGCCCTCGGTGAGCTTCTTGCGCCGCCGGCAGTCGGACGCCAAGGGCGAGCGATGAGCCTTGTCGTGTCCGGGGCCACCGCCGTGGCCACCCCGCGTGGCAGGGCCGCCCTCGCAGGGGACTTGCAACGAGCGGTCGACCTGCTTCCCGGCGCGGTGGTGCGCTGCGAGGGCAACGAAATCGTCTTCGTGGGCGACACACGCGACCACGACCGCCGCTTCCCTCGCCCCGACGAGGTGCTGGACGCGGGCGGCGGCACCGTCATCCCCGGCTTTGTGGACCCGCACACCCACCTGCCGTTCGCGGGCACCCGTGACGACGAGTTCGACCGTCGCCTCAAGGGTGAGACATACGCCCAGATCGCAGCGTCGGGCGGCGGCATCGTCGCCACCGTCGAGGCCACCCGGAAGGCGCCGTTCGACGAGCTGCTGGGGCTCACCCTCCAGCGCCTCGACCGTCAGCTCCTGAACGGGACCACCACAACGGAGGCCAAGTCCGGCTACGGACTCGAGCTCGAGACCGAGCTCAAGCAGCTGCGGGTGCTCCGGGAGGCTGCCCGACGGCACCCCGTAGAGATCATCCCCACCGCCATGCCCGCCCACGAGGTTCCGCCCGAGTGGCGGCACGACCCCGACGGGTACGTGGAGCTGGTTGTGGGCCAGATCCACCCCGCCATCGCGGCTCAGAAGCTCGCCGAGGGCGTGGACGTGTTCTGCGAGCGGGGTGTCTTCTCGCCGCACCAGACCCGCAGACTCCTCGCCGACGCGCGCCGCTACGGGTGGCGCGTTCACCTCCACGCCGACGAGCTGTTCGACCTCGGCGGTGCGAAGCTGGCCGCCGATCTTGGCGCGGCTTCGGCCTCGCACCTCCTGCACGTCAACGACGAGGGGATCCAGGCTCTCGCCAGGCGGGGCGTGGTCGGCGTCGTGCTGCCTGGGGTCTCGTTTTTCCTCCGTGAGCGCTACGCGCCCGTGCGCCTCCTGATCAACGCCGAGGTCCCGGTAGCCCTCGCCACCGACTGCAACCCCGGCTCCTCCCACACCGAGTCGATGCCGGCGATCTTCGCCCTCGCCTGCCTGGGAGCCGGGCTCACCACCGACGAGGCGCTGGTGGCGGCCACGATCAACGCCGCCGCCGCCCTCGGACGGGCCGACCGCATCGGAACTCTCGAGCGGGGCAAGCAGGCCGACCTGGTCGTGCTCGCCGCCCCATCCCCCAAACACCTCGCCTACCACTTCGGCGTCAACCTGGTTCGTCACGTGGTCAAGGCCGGCAAGGTAGTGGTGCGGGACGGCGTGCTTCAGTCACGGTGAGGCCGGCGACCCTCTTGAAACCGGTCCCCTCGATAAAATGTGAGTCGGCGTGGGTCTCCCGCGGTGGCGGGGCCGTTTACATGAAGGAAACCACAGTCAGAACCACCGCCGCGACTGCAATGACAATCCAGATGATCTTCATGGTGCGGCCGGTGCTCTTCTTATCCACGTCTTCAAGGCTTTCGAACATATCGACCCTCCGGACAATCGCCGCTGGGACGCCGCCGAAGTGCAGCTCGTGGCCCCCCACGGGTTCCTGCGACACGGACGCGCCGTGTCGTACGACGTTCCGGATGGCGGCCCGACCATCCGCGGCCAGCCTCCGACGGCACAATGCCGTCGGACCCTTTTCGAGGCCCACGCTCCGATCCGTCTCCACCCGGAGCGATGGGCCGCACTGGTAATCTAGCGCGCAAACCCTCTGTCTGCAAGGCAGAGTGAGGTTGCGACCCAGGAAAGAACTCTGCACAGACGTGGTCCTCGGCCAACGAGGACGTGGTACTGCTCGCACCTGACGTGCTCAGGCCCGCTCCAGTTTGGCCAGCGAAGGGATAAGTGTCTTGCGCCCGGCGCGGTCGAAGAACACCACGAGGCGGGTCTGGGCGTCCGTCCCCTGCACCTGCAGGATCACCCCCGAGCCGAAGGTGGGGTGGCGCACCTTGAGGCCGGGCCGCCAACCGTCGGGGTGAGGCGTGCGCTGCTGCCGCCCGATGCGCGCCTCGACCGGAGGGGCAACCGCTTGCCTCGATGGGCGCGGCAGGTGGGTGCGAAACGGATCGCGGCCCGCCCGCGTCGTCCGCTCCTCCACGACGTCCCGCGGCACCTCGAGGAGAAACGGCGAGGGGCGGCCCGAGAGAAGTTGCCCGTTGACCCGGCGCACCCGCGCTGCCGTCAGGACCAGGCGCCGGCGCGCCCTCGTCATACCTACGTAGGCCAGGCGCCGCTCCTCCTCCTCGTCGGCCTCACCGTTCCCCTCGCGGCGCAACGGCAGCAGGCCGTCCTCCATCCCCACCAGGAACACCACATCGAACTCCAGCCCCTTTGCGGCGTGCAGCGTGGATAGCTGCACCGCCTCGCCCTCGCGCCGGGCGTCCGCGTCGGTGAGCAGCGCCACCTCGTCCAGGAAGCCAGAAAGGTCGAGGCCGCGCTCCCCCGCTTCCGCCGCCGCGGCCACGAGCTGGTCGAGGTTGGCAGTGCGTGCCCGGTCCTCCTCGTCCTCCGTGGAGTACTGGGCCGCCAAACCTGAACGCTCCAGCAGCTGGCGCACCACCTCGACGGCCGGCGCGGACCCCGCCAGGTTCCGCAACCCCTCCAGGAGGCGGAAGAACTGCTCCAGTGCCAGTCGCGCCCGCGGCGTCAGCCGCTCGGGGAGTCGGCGCGCCGCCTCGGGCAGCGAGACCTCCCACGCCGCCGCCGCGCTCTCCAGGTGCTCCATCGCCACCTGCCCGATCCCGCGCGCAGGCACGTGAACCGCGCGGCGGAATGCCAGCACGTCGTCCGGCACGAGAAGCAGCCGCAGGTACGATAGGGCGTCGCGCACCTCCTTGCGCTCCCAGAACCGTGTACCGGCCACAACCGCGTAGGGGACCGCGCGCCTCACCAGCTCCGCCTCGAAGCTGCGCGACTGCGCGTTCACCCGGAACAGCACGGCGATCTCGCCTAGCGTCACCGTGCCGCGTAGGCGCTCGATCTCGTCGGCGACGAAGCGCGCCTCGTCGGTCTCGTCCGCGGCCAGGTACACGGTCACCGGTGCGCCCTCCCCGACTTCGGATGAGAGCCGCTTGGGCCGCCGGCGTGCGTTGTGGGCGATCACCGCAGCCGCCGCCTGCAGGATCGGCTCGGCCGACCGGTAGTTGCGGCCAAGCGTCACCACCCGGCTGCCAGGGTAGGTCGCCTCAAAGTTGAGGATGTTCTCGATCTCGGCTCCCCGCCAGCGGTAGATCGACTGGTCCTCGTCCCCCACAGCGGTGAGGTTGGGTTTCCTGCCGCCGAGCAGCCACACCAGCTGCGCCTGCGCGAGGTTGGTGTCCTGGTACTCGTCCACGAGGATCCAGCGAAAGCGGTTCGCCAGCCCCTTGCGCAGTGCCCCCTCGCGTTCGAGCAGTGAGACCGCCCCCAGCAGCATGTCGTCGAAGTCCACGGCTGCAGCCGTTCGCAGCTCGGTCTGGTACGCCTCGTACAGCTCGGCGAGCATGCGCTCGTCGCCGCCACTCGCCCGCGCGGCCAGCTGCTCGGGTGTCGTCATTGCGTTCTTGGCGGCCGAGATGCGCGAGCGGGCGGCACGTGGGGACAGGCGCGACGAGGGAACGTCCAGCCTCTTGAGCACCCGCTCGATGAGCGTGCGCTGCTCATCCTCGTCGGCGATGGCGAAACGCGGGGGCAACCCTGCTTCAGCAGGATGGTTGCGCAGGAGCTGGAGCGCGAACCGGTGGAAGGTGCCGACGAACCCGCCGCGCAGCGAGCCGCCGACGAGAGCTTCGACGCGCTCGCCCATCTCGCGCGCCGCCTTGTTGGTGAACGTCACCGCGAGGACCTCGTGCGGCTGGGCGAGCCCCTCTGCCAGCAGCCAGGCGATCCGATACGTCAGCACTCGGGTCTTCCCCGAGCCCGCCCCCGCGACCACAAGCAGCGGTCCCTCGCCGTGCGTCACGGCCTGCTTCTGGTCGTCGTCGAGATCGGCAAGCAGCGTTTCGGCGTGTTTCAACAGCCCTCCTGCACGTGCGCGGCCCGCGAGGGCCAGAGCCCGAACGGAGGATTGTAGCGGGGAACGGGTTCCAGGGCGGTTCGGGGCTTGGGCTCAGAGCAGGGGCATCTACGTCGCGCTGCCGGCGTCTTGCATCGGCGACTTGGGAGCGGGCGTTTCGCTCGCACGACGACGGTCGTGCATGCGCCGCTCGAGACCGGAACGCCGATCGTTCTGGCCTGGGGTCCGCCGGCCCCCACCGGTCACCTCCCGCCGATCGACGCCGCTCCTGCGATCCTTGCCCCTGCGCCGCTCTTCTCGTGGACGTTGGTTAGCCATTGCCGCCTCCACTCACAAGCTAGGCCTTCCCCGGCCCCCCCGCAATGCCCCACGGCAGCCGTCCAGAAAACGCGCCCGTGAACCACAGGCGGCGGCAAGCTCCCCTACGCCAGCGGCGGCGCCCGTCGGTTCCGGGTAGTCACACTTTGGATCGGTAGCGCCCGCGCATACCGCTTCGCGCTGGGTCGCAGGCCAGCGCTGCGTAGTCGCACCAAAAGCAAAGTGTGAAACCCGGCACCGGGCAAGGAAAGCGAGCCGGCCCAACCGGACTGTAGCCGGAGGCTATGTGAGGACGGGCGAGCCGGGATTCACTCCCGGCGGGCGGGGGCCCGGGGGGTCAAGAGCGTCCGGGAGCGTCGGCGGATCGGACGCGCGACCCCCCGACAGGAAAGCACCGGCGAGCGCAACAACACGGATGGTCGGAGACCGGCGGCGCCAAGCTATTCAACGGTGACGGATTTAGCCAAGTTTTTGGCTGATCGACGTCGCAGCCGCGGCGCACGGTTACGTCCTTCCCAGAAAGCTCCCCTTCGCGCAACACACCGAGTTCACCCCCACCCACCAGATCACCTGGCCAATTACCCGACCCACGAGCACGCCGCGGCACCAGTTGTGCCAGGGTCGCAACCTTCGACCGGATCTCCCTGAAGGACCGAGGGTTCAATCAGGCGCATGGCCACAATCGTGCGGTAACCTCCGCTCGGGGTGTCCACAACGTCAACTCTCCTCGGCCCGGGACCTGTGTTGAACCCTGGCAAGGTACTCCGAAAGGCTTTCGGCGGCCTCAATCGTCGTTGGGCGTATCAACTCAGCGAGACGGTCACGGTGTTCTGAGTTTGGGTTGACAACAGCGAGTTCCAGGTTCTTGTGCCGCGCGCGAGCTTCCCTCAGCATCGTCCGCAGGTAATAGTCGGATTCCGCCAACGACACACCTATTGCCAGCCATCGGCCAGCTTCGGCCAGTTTGCGGTAGGCGAGGCTCCACAAGGCACCCATCTTCGGGAATCCTTCCAGCGACTTGCCGAGCGCTGGAGGTATCATCACAAGAGCCAAAGGCCGCCCACACAGGATGCATGGGTCCGTAATGAACGCATGCACCCCAGGGGTGCCAGGCCAATTGTGAAAGAACTCTCGGTGGTAGGCACAGTCGCGGTTGGGGCAGTACAACCAATCTACCGAACCGTGCAGCTTGATGAAGAAGCCTTTGTTTGAATCCTCCCTGAGCAACGTTGGCCTTTCGCCACCAACCAACTTGACACCACCAAGGAGCGCATAGCTCCGACCGAGCCTGGATCTGGGATCGAGCTCACCCTTCGTGTCCTTGCCGAGGTCGTACAGCGTCGCGTCGGCCACGAGGTCATAGTTAAGTGTGATGATGGAATCTTCCTCGGCCAGCATCTTAAAGAGTGTCCGATGGTCGGAACATGCGAAGTGCGCTAGCAGGTCTGACGGGCCCTGGGGGGGCGGGTTTCTTTTCACAAGACGCCTGTACACAAAGTGGTCCAGTTCTTCGCGAGCCAGAGCAACGGCACCGACGTCTTGCAGATTCAGGGGTAGAAAAGCCTGTGCCACGAGGAAGAGGTGGGTGGTCACTTCCTCAAGGTTCAGATCCTGCCAGATTTTGCTCCCACCAAAATGATCGCGGACGAATGTTGAGAGATTCGGATATTCCTCCTCTGGGAATTCGGCTCCGGAGAAGAAACCCTTCATGAGGGGAAGGTTGTGTAAACTGCCATAAGAAGCGCCTGCGCCAAGTAGAACAACCGTGGGCATGGCCTGCCTCCTCCGTATAAGCAACCATCCAACTGGCGACGAGTGCCTGTTTTCTAAGCTACCCGTACGCAACCTTCGCGACCTGATGCGGGTGGTACAGACCCTCGCAAGGACAGGCCTCTCGCACACGCCCTCAACGGCGAGCTCACACCATCATCTTCGCCGGTATCATATCGGTGGCGCACATCGTCAGCGGTGCAGGATAGGGCTACAATGTTAATCAAGCTAGGAGGGGACTCCAGCTGACAATTGGACGCTAGACGGGCGACAAATCTAGCGGAGGAACAAACCCATGGCAGATGAAGAGAAAAGACCAGCACCCCCGCCTCCACCCCCGAAGGACAGCGACCCCGGCACGTTTATCAAGTCCGACAGGCCCCCCACGAAAGCAGAAGAGCGGCCTCCACGAGAAAACTGAGTGAGGCAGCCGTTAGCAAACGGCCTTTTCGGTTGATCAGGGCACGGTTGAGTTCAAAGTGTTCGCCGGCCCAATAGATCAAGTTTTTCTTGAACTCCCAGTGAGAATAGTGAAGCCAAGCCTCGTAGAGGGCCTTTGGAGCAATGAGGCGAAGACTCCCTTGAAGTCGTGCAGTCATGCCCAGCACAATGCCGGATGCAAACGCAATGATTGCCAGAATAAACCAGGCTGACCTGGCCGATAACCCTCGCTGCAAGGCCAACGGTACGAAAGCGAGCGTCACGGTCGTCGCAAGGGCTAAGAGAGTCTGAGCGCGGCTGTCGGCGGCCTCAAGTCGCTTCTCGGCCCATTCATACGAAGCAAGGGCCAGGTCGTACGCCAGGTGCACCGAAGGATAGGCCTTCTCCGTATCAACGCCTGTTGGACCCGGATCGTTCATGCGAGTAAGACTCCTATGGCTCGGATTATAGGGCTGATCATGTGACTGGGCGCCAGGGCTAGCTCCAACTGCCACGACTCCGGCGTCGACAGAGCAAATCCCCGAGTAGCTTTGTCGCTGCCCGACCAAGAATCTACCTTTAGTCAACACAATCGCCACACACGGCCAGCTAGGCAGAAGCACGGCGCCCCATGGCTCGCTACGGCATGCGGGAGCGGCGCCGGCGAGGGTGTCGGAGCCGGCCTTTGCTGAGGCAAGATCGCGTCCGCCGCTAGGCCTCGCTGCCGGGGTTTGGCCAGCCGCTAGGCGCGCGAGCCGGCCGAACCGGACTGTAGCCGGAGGCTACACGAGGATTCGAGCCGGCGAGCGCAACAACGCGGATGGTCGGAGACCGGCGGCGCCTGCTACTCGACCGTGACGGACTTGGCGAGGTTCCTCGGCTGGTCCACGTCGCAGCCGCGGCGCACCGCCACCTCGTAGGCCAGCAGCTGCAGCGGCACCGCCGTCGCCACCGGCAGCAGCGGCCACGGCAGTTCGGGGAGCGGGACCACCACCCGGGCGAGCTCGGCGAGGCGCGCATCGGAGGCGTCCCCGAAAGCGTAGACAGGAGCCTTGCGGGCACGCACCTCCTCGATGTTGGAGCGCACCTTCTCGGCGAGCTCCCCCGAGGGGCAGAGCGCGATGACCGGGAAGCTCTCGTCGAGGAGCGCGATCGGGCCGTGCTTCATCTCCCCCGCCGGGTACCCCTCCGCGTGGAGGTAGGAGATCTCCTTGAGCTTGAGCGCGCCCTCGAGGGCGAGCGGGTAGAGCACGCCACGCCCGAGGTAGAGGGCGTTCGAGGCGTGCTCGAGCTCGGCGGCGATGGCCGCCACCTCAGGGGCGCGAGCCAGCATGCCGTCCAGGTCGTAGGGCAGCGCCCAGGCGCGCTCCAGGAGCGCACCCGTCTCACCGGAAGGCAGGCCCCTGGCGTCGCGCCAGGCGAGCGCCAGGGCGAGCAGCGCCACCAACTGGGTGGTGAACGCCTTGGTGGAGGCCACGCCGATCTCCGGCCCCGCGTGAGTCGAAAGGCACCAGGTGGCGAGGCGCTCGGCGAGGGCGCCGCGCACGTTGCACACGGTGGCGAGGCCAGCACCGGCCTCGGCCGCGAGGCGCATCGCCGCGACGGTGTCGGCGGTCTCGCCGGACTGAGTGATCCCGACAACCAGCGTGTCCTTGTCGAGCAGCGGCTCGCGGTAGCGGAACTCGGAGCCGTACTCCACGTCGCAGTGCACCTTCGCGAGCCGCTCCAGGTAGAACTTCCCGACCAGCGCCGCGTGCCAGGAGGTCCCACACGCCACGAGCCGCACGCTGGTGAAGCGGCGCAGGGCGGCCGCGTCGAGACCGAGGTGAGCGAGCGACGGCCGCGTGGTGTCGGGGAAGAGCGCGTGCAGCGTTTCGGACACCGCCCCCGGCTGCTCGTTGATCTCCTTGAGCATGAAGTGACGGAAGCCGCCGCGCTCGACTTCGCCGGGCTCCCAGTCGAGGGTGATCACCGGCCGCTCGACCCGCCGGCCGGCACTGTCGAACATCCTCACCTCGTTTGCCCGCACCGCCACCACGTCGCCGTCCTCCAGATGCACGCACTTGCGGGTCATCGCGATCACCGCCGCAGGGTCGGAGGCCACCAGGTTCTCCCCCTCGCCGAGCCCCACCACCAGCGGCGGCCCATTGCGGAAGGCGACCACCGTGTCCGGGTCGTTGCGCGCAATTGCGGCCACCGCATACTGGCCACGAAGCTTCCCGCGCACCGACAGCGCCGCGGTTACCAGGTTCTTGCCGCCGCGCGCGAGCAGGTGGGCGATCACCTCGGAGTCGGTGTCCGAGGAGAAGCGGGCCCCCTGGGCCTCAAGTTCGGCCTTGAGCTCGCGGAAGTTCTCGATGATTCCGTTGTGGACCACGGCCACGCGGCCATCCTCGTCCGTGTGGGGGTGGGCGTTGCGCTCGATCGGCGCGCCGTGCGTGGCCCAGCGGGTGTGGCCGAGCGTGAGGTGGCCGCGAAGTCCAGCCGCGTAGGCCTTCTCCGCCAGGTTCATGAGCTTGCCCGGCGCGCGCAGCACTGCCAGCCGGTCGCCGCAGTGTACGGCGACACCGGCAGAGTCGTAGCCGCGGTACTCGAGGTGGCGCAGCGCCTCGAGCACCACCGGCACGCCCTCCCGCGGGCCCACGTAGCCGACGATGCCGCACATAGGAGATCAGCCCTCCCCCGGCCCACACCCAACTCACAGTCGACGGTTGACAGCTGCCCCACCCGCCCGAGAAAACACCCCAAGCGAGATCCGTGCCCGATTCTAGCCGGTCGGCAGTCCGCGGTGCGGCCTCAGCGTGTGGTGGGGGTGCCACGCGCTGTGGCGATTGCGCACCGCAGCCGGCCTCGACACAACGCTACTCCCCGCAGCGTTGGGTCAGCGGAGGCACCGTCGCCCCATCCGGAACGGTGGCGCCATCCAAGACGGAATGGGCACCGATGCGGCAACGCTCCCCGATGACGCAGCGGCGCCGCAAGTGGACGCCCGCCTCCACCACACTGTCGCGGCCTACCGTGCAATCGGCATCCACCCAGGTGGTGGCCGGGTCCAGCACAGTCACACCCGCTTCCTGGAGTCGGCGAACGATCCGGGCGTTGAGCAGGCGGTGTACCTCGGCGAGGTCGGCGCGCGAGTTCACGCCGACCATCTCCGCCGGGTCCTCGAGCTGCAGCCCCGCAACCCGATGACCCTGTGCGGCCAGGATCCCCACCACGTCGGTCAGGTAGTACTCGCCCTGGTCGTTGTCGGGCCGCAGCCCAGGGATCGCCCCGCGCAGCGCGGCCAGGTTGAAGACGTACGTACCGGCGTTGACCTCGCAAATGCCGCGCTGCTCGACCGTGGCGTCACGTGCCTCCACGATGGCAGCCACATCCCCCGACTGATTCCGAACGATGCGACCGTAGTTCCCCGGCTCGGCGAGCACCGCAGTCGCCAACGCCGCGACCGCACTCCGCGAGCGCCGCAGCTCCACCAGCGCCTCAAGGGTCGCGGAGGTGATCAGCGGCACGTCGCCAGAGAGCACGAGCACATCGCCTTCCGCCGGCACGTCAGAGAGTGCGCGGGCGACAGCGTCACCCGTGCCGTGCGGAGGGTCCTGCACCGCGAGCGCCACGTTGCGGCCGGCTAAGTGTGCCTCGACCTGAGCGCGCAGGTGCCCCACGACAACAACGATGGGCGAGGGAGCGAGTGGCTCAAGCGCCGCCAGCACGTGGTCGACGAGCGCTCTGCCCCCCGCCTCATGCAGCACCTTGGCCCGCCCGGTACGCATCCGCTTGCCCTCGCCGGCAGCCAGCACGACCGCCGAGAGGTCCCCGGGACGATGCCGCGTGCTCACACTCGACATGGTACGCGGCAGACCTAAGCAGACGCAAAGGGGACGAATCTTGCCGTGAGATCCTTCCCCTTCCCCCTCGCGCTGTTCGGGGTCATTGTCAGGATGACCTCATCGCCCACGCGATGAGGTCACTTTCGCGCAAGCTCGTGGAGGACCTGCTTCGCGACTGCCTTCAGCGTCTCGAACACACCAACGCCCTTGGGGGCCACCGCCTCGAACGTCGGCTCGCCCTTGAAGTTGAGCCCACGCAACATGACGTCGTAGGCGACCGCACCCGGGAGATCGCGCTTGTTGAACTGGAGGGCGTACGGAAGCGCCGCGAGATCGAACCCGTTCTCGTGCAAGTTATGCTTGAGGTTCTCGAGCGACTCGAGGTTGGCATCCATGCGCGCCTCCTGCGAGTCCGCGACGAAGATGACCCCGTCCACGCCTTTGAGTATCAGCTTCCGCGAAGCGTCGTAGAAGACCTGGCCGGGCACGGTGTAGAGGTGAAAGCGCGTGCGGAACCCGCGAACGCTCCCCAGGTCGAGCGGGAGGAAGTCGAAGAACAGCGTGCGGTCGGTCTCGGTCGCCAGCGAGATCAACTGGCCCTTGTTCTGGGGGTTGGTTCGCTCGTAGATGTACTGCAGGTTGGTCGTCTTGCCGCCCAAACCAGGCCCGTAGTAGACAATCTTGCAGTTGATCTCGCGGGAGGCGTAGTTTATGAAGCTCATTCGGTGAACAGGGCGTCGATGTCTTCGTCGGTTATCTCGGCAAACGGCGAGACGGGAGCCTCGCCCTGCTCGGCCGCCTTGGACGCCATCTGGGTGAGCACCTCCTCGACCTCGGCGGCCGCCTTGCGGACCCGCAGCCGCACCAGCCCCAACGACGAACGCTCATCGAAGATGACCACGAGGATCAGGCGTTGGGCGACGATCGAGATGTGGATGTTGTCCCGCTCCCCTTCGTGAAAGAGGATCGAGAACTCCTTCTCCCCGATCAGGCGGGCGAGCCCGTCGGTCGCGGCCACGTTGCCGGCCGTGAGGGACGCGAGGGAGGTCGCGTCCACCTTCTCGAGGTCTCCCTTCGCGGCGATCTGCTGGCCGTTTTTGTCCACCAGGAAGACGATCTTGGCGTTGGCGTCCATCCACAACCGGCCGAGGATGGAGTTGATCCGGTCGAACTCCTCCTCGTACATCACCAGGTTGGACCCAAGCATCGTCATGACCGCGGGCCTCCGCTCATCAAGGTGCGAGTATATCCTGCCATTACGCGTCAATCCATCCCCCGCCGGCCTGCAAGCGCCCTTGTGAGCGTCACTTGGTCGGCGTAGGAGATCTCGCCCCCGGCGGGGAGCCCGAAGGCGATGCGGGTCACGGCCGGGCCGGTCGCCCGCAGCACTCGCGCGAGGTAGTAGGCGGTTGCCTCTCCCTCGACCGTGGGGTTGGTCGCCAGGATCACCTCGCGCACCCCTCCTCCCCGCACGCGGGTCAGCAGCGCCGCAACCGTGAGCTCCTCCGGCCCGACGCCGTGGAGCGGGTCGAGGGTGCCGCCGAGGACGTGGAAGGCGCCGCGGTACTCGCCGGTGGCCTCGACGGCCCAGGCATTGAGAGGGTCCTCCACGACGCAGATGACGCCGCGGTCTCGGCTCTCGTCGCGGCACAGCGGGCAGGGATCGTCCTCGGTGAGCAGGAAGCAGACGCTGCAGTGGCGTACCGCCTCCGCCCCTTTCGAGAGCGCTTGCGCCAGCAGCCGCGCCCCGTCTGGGTGGCGGACCAGGTACTGCACGAGGCGCGTCGCGGTGCGGGGACCCACTCCGGGGAGCTGCTCGAGCTGATCCAGAAGCTCGCGAACCGACGGCGGCCTCAGCTCCATCAGAACAGGCCCGGCATCCCGGCTGGCAAGCCCATGCGCGCCAACAGCTCGCGGGAGCGCTCCTCCAGGAGGCGCGCAGCCTCCTGCCAGGCTGCCACCACGAGGTCCCCTACCAGGGTTGCCTCTTCGCCCGCCAGCGCCTTGGTGTCTATTGCGACAGCTCTGAGCTCCTTGAGCCCGTTGAGGCGAACCCGCACCAACCCCCCGCCCGCAGAGCCTTCAACCTCCAGGTCGGAAAGCGCCCGCTGCATCTGCTCCTGCGCTTTTTGCGCCTGTTGAAGCAGCTTCGCGACGTTCATGGCTTCTCCTCGACGCTGTCCAGGCGACCGCCGAACACCTCGAGGACGCGCCGAACCCCCTCGTCCGCCTCCACGCGCGCCCGCAGCCCCTGCTCCTGCGTCTCGGCGGCAGGGCCGTCATCGTCCACCCGTACGTCGCCCGGCAGGCCGGCCTGGCGCGCCGCGGCTCCCAGTTGCTCCACCGCTTCCCGCAGCGACTTTCTGGTGGCCGGCGGCAGCCCGCCACAGTGCAGCACAAGGGTGTCGCCCACGATGCTCACCTCGCGGACCGACCCGACGCGGCCCGCCAGCAGGTGCGCGCCCATCGCCTCGAGCGCCGTGACGAGCCGCGACATCGGCGAGGCAGGGCCGCCGCCGGGTTCGGGGGTTGTCACGTCCGTGGGAGCCGAGGAAGACGATGCGGGCGACGTAGACTCCCCGCCCAGCAGCGCCTCGACCCGCCGCAACCGCGGCCAGAGCGTCAGCCGCCCCACCGCCACAGCTACGGCCACACCCGGTCTGTCGGCGCTCGCGACCAGCCCCTTCCCATCCAGCGCGAGAGCGAGCAGCCGCACCAGCAGAGGCGACCCCAGCTTCGCTGCGCTCGCCTGCAGGGCGGTGCGGTGCGCGGCCGGGAAGGGCACCAGGGCCTCGGGGTCATTGGCCAGCAACAGGAGGGCGTGCAGCATCTGAACGAGCTGCTCGTAGAGCGCCGCCGGCTCCCGCCCTGCCTGCTCCTCGGTACGGACGACCTGAAGCGCGGCCGCCACGTCGCCGGCCTCGAGCGCCTTCCAGAGCGCAAGGACCGTTTCGAACGGCGGCAGGCCCACCACCTCGGCCACCGCGTTCTCGTCCACCGCCCCCTCGGCGAAAGCGCGTACCCGGTCCAGCAGCGAGAGGGCGTCGCGCAGGCTCCCCTCGGTGGCGCGAGCGACCAGCTGCGCCGCACCCCGCGTGAGCTGGAAACCCTCCTTCTCTGCGACCTGGACGAGGCGTGCCACTACCAGCTCGCTCGGGATCGGACGGAAGTCCACCTGCAGGCAGCGGGACAGGATCGTAGCGGGAAACTTGTCCTTCTCGGTAGAGGCCAGGATGAACACCACGTGGGCCGGGGGCTCCTCCAGAATCTTGAGGAGCGCACCGAAGGCGTCCTTGGTGAGCTGGTGCGCCTCGTCCACGATGAACACGCGGTAGCGGTCACGCACCGGGAGCACCCGGGCCACCTCGCGCAGCTCCCGCACGTCGTCGATGCCTCGATTGGAGGCAGCGTCCATCTCCAGCACGTCCAGGGAGGACCCGAGAGCGATCTCCTGGCAGGGGATACACTCGCCGCAGGGCTCCGGCGTTGGCCCCTTGTCGCAGTTGAGGGCCTTGGCCAGCAGCCGGGCCACGGTGGTTTTGCCCACACCGCGCAGACCGGAGAACAAGTAGGCGTGGGCGATCTGGCGAGAGGCCAGGGCGTTGCGCAGTGTGCGCACAACCACCTCCTGACCGACCAGATCCTCGAACCTCTGAGGGCGCCAGCGCCGCGCCAGCACCTGGTACGAGGTCATCGAGAGCTCATCCCTCTCTCGCCACCGTGGCGAACCAAGGAGCCCGGGTGAGCCGCGGCGCCCGTTGCGTCCCCCTTATCGCTGCTCCCTTCCGGGCCTGACGAGGTTCGGGGGGCTCCGTCGCGCGGTACCCGGGCTCCTTGCTTCCCACGGTGGGCGGGGTCACCCGCATCGCCGAACGGCGTGGCGGAGAGGGCGGGATTCGAACCCGCGGTACGGTTACCCGTACACACGCTTTCCAAGCGTGCTCTTTCAGCCACTCAGACACCTCTCCGCGTGGTGCACAAAAGTCCACCGACCATTCTCGCCCGGCCAGCCCCTTCGTGTGACGTGGCGGAGAGGGTGGGATTCGAACCCACGGACCCCCGGAAGGGGGTCAACGGTTTTCGAGACCGTCCCGTTCGACCACTCCGGCACCTCTCCGCGCCGGGCGTGTGAGTCTACCCGCCGTTTCGCAACTTTGCAAAGAACGTCTCCAAAAGGGCCACCGCCTCCTCGGCACGCAGCCCTCCCCGCACCGCCACCCTGTGGTTGAGCCGCGGATCGTCGAGTAGGTTTGCGAGCGATCCGGCAAAACCCGCCTTGGCGTCGGGGGCCCCCCAGACCACACACGCCAGACGCCCCAGTACGGCCGCGGCGGCGCACATCGCGCACGGCTCGAGTGTGACGTAGAGGGTGCACCCCTCGAGTCGCCAGCTCCCGAGCGCCGCGGCCGCCGCCCGAAGGGCGAGGATCTCGGCGTGGGCGGTGGGGTCATGGCTCGACTCGCGCCGGTTGTGCGCACGCGCCAGTACACGCCCGTCGGGCGCCGCCACCACCGCCCCAACCGGTACCTCGCCGGCCTCGGTGGCCGCGCGGGCTTCCTCCAAGGCCATGCTCATCGCGGCGCGGTCCGCGTCGGAGAACACCCAGTCGGGTGTCAGCTCGGCCATGGCCAGGGTGAGCTCCCGGAGCGAAGCGGTCCCGCCTGCACGACGCTCCCGCATTCGTGAAGGTCAACCCGGATTGACAGCTGGCGTGGGTGGTAGTACGGCTCGTAGCTGTCGGCCAACACGACCGGGCGCGCGGCCAACTCGCGATGCACCTCGGCTGCCAGCGCCGCCACGGGGTCTGTGGTGCCCAGTGCCACGTCCACCGCGACCGGCCGGATCTCGAGGTCGGGGCGCCACCCTCGCGCCACCCGAGCCAGCTGCAAGACGGCACCGGGGTTGAAGTCGGCGAGCACCACGGCGCCCGTCGGCGCGCAGGGGGCAAACGCCGCGAGGTACAGCCTGGTCCCAGGGTCGAGCGCTTTCATCCAACGCTCCCGCGCGTTCCAGGCGGGATGGGTGTCCAGCCGCGGCTCCACCGGGACCGGCGGCTCGAAAAGAACGCTCTTCACCGGGCACAGGAAATAGAAAGCGTTGTTGCGATACGGAAGTACCCTCACGCCCAAGCTCTCCCGTCCGGCGGCCGTCACCACGGCCGGGACTGCGAGGAACACGAGAGCCTGCAGCACGACGTGACCAACCCTGGCCCACCCGGGCAGGCGCACCGGCAGCGCCAGCAGCAGCCCCACCAGCAGGAACGCGACCATCAGGTGTAGCCGGTACGGTGCGTACCCCAACAGCAACAGAGAGAGCGCCCCCAGGCTCCACGCCCAGACCGCGGCTCCGCGGGGCTCCCGGCGTCCCCGCCACAGCGCCACCACCCCGAGGACACCGAGGGCGTACAGCAGGAGCGCGGCAAGCACGGCAGCGTTGCGCGGAGTGCGGGCGAGCGCGAGGAACGCTTCCCAGTGCCACCGCCAGGTGGAGGCGCCGCTTGCGGCGAACCCGGTGAGCGGGTCCCGCGGACCGCCGAAGAGCGCCAGCCAGACGGGAGCGGAGCCGACGACAAGGCCTGGCAGGAGCCGCCACACTCGGAGGCGGGCCCCCTCCCAGGCCAGGGGGACGATCAGGAACAGGCTCATCGCGTGCATCGCGAGCGCCAAACCCCACAGACCGCCGGCGGCCCACCACCTCCAACCGCGCCGGCCGGCGCTGGCCACCAGTGCGCCCGCGAGAGTCGCTGCGAGCGCAGGCGCGTAGGTCTCGGCGACCGTTGCCGCCCACCAGAGCGGCAGCGCGACCAGCAGCAGGGCGGCGGCTGTGTGCGCGCGTGCCCGGTCCCCGGTTCGCGCCAGCACCACGAGCGCCGCCAGGGCCACGACCAGAGCCCCACACAGAGCCGAGAGACGGTGCGCCGCCACCACCGGGTCACCGCCCACGAGGTGCAGCCAGGCCCACGCCAGCACGGTCCACCCCGCGTGGTCGCCGGGGTTGAGGCTGGGGAAGTACCCCTTGAGTGCGTAGAGCGTCAGCTTGGAGGGGTCGGCCCAGATCAGGCCACGCGCGCCGGTCAGCCAGTACAGGCCGATCGCAACGGCAAACCATGCACTTCCAACGGCCCGCGCCTCGCGCAGGGAAAGGCCTGTACCCACCATGTCGTGCACCGCATCATAGCCCACAGGCCGGGGCTGGAACCTGACAAGTTTCTGGCCACGGGGGGGCCGGACAGACCGCTAGTCGACCGCGAAAGGGAAACCGACGGTGCCTTTTCCGCTCTGGCACTCGAGGAGGTAGACCCCGGGCGGCAGCGGCTTGGTGAACCGGCACTTGAACATCTCCTTCTCACCCTTCATCGGCCCCACGGCGATGGCGTCACTGGCCGCCGGCTTCGAGCTGTCCTCCTGGTAGTAGCCGCTTTGGTTTCTGTACGCCTTGAGGGAAGTTGGCTTGTAGGCGCCGTAAAGGATGAGGTAATCGTCCATCCGCGCCGTCGCGGCTGGCTCCCCGTTGAAGTAGTTCAGGGCGAACCCCTCGGGAGTGAACACCGTCTCCAGGGTGACGGCCGGAAGCTCGATGAGTTTCTTGCTCTTGACGAGGAAGCAGCCCTTTGTACTCGGCTTGATCTCCCTGCTGCACGACGCCAGCGCCAGGCACACACCGGCCACCGCCACGAGGGTGAGGGCAATCTTGCGCATGACGGGCTCCTTTCTGCCGCTCCAGCGCCACTTGGCCCCGACGCGCGGAGTATAGCAAGCGGTCGCCGGAGACGCCGGCCTACCACACCGGGGCATGCAGGACCAGGGCCTGGGTCGCCGCACGGTCCACAGGTTTGCAGAACCAGAACCCCTGGGCGTGGGAACAGCCGATCTGGCGCAGCCGTTGCAACTGCTCCGAGGTCTCCACCCCCTCCGCGACCACGCTGATCTTGAGCATGTTGGCCAGCGCGACGATGGTCTGCACGATGGCCGCGGCCTCGCCCTTGCCTTCCATCCCCGAGATGAACGAGCGGTCGATCTTAAGCGTGTCGTACGAGAAACGCTGCAGGTAGGAGAGCGACGAATAGCCGGTGCCAAAGTCGTCCACCGAGAACTGAACCCCCACGTCGTGGAACTGCGCGAGCTTCCCGAGCGCGATGTCGCCGTGGTCCATGATCACGTTCTCCGTGATCTCGAGCCGCAGGCTGGTGGGCGGCAGGCCCGTCTCTTCCAGGATCGCCGTGACCCGGTCGAACATGTCGGGCTGCATGATGACCTTGCCGGAGACGTTGACGCTCACATACAGGGGGGGCTGCGAGGGCAGGAGTTGCTGCCATTCGCGCGCGTGCCGGCACGCCTGGCGCAGCACCCACCACCCGAGCGGAACGATCAGCCCGGTCTCCTCGGCAACCGCGATGAAGCGCTCCGGGTTGACGAGGCCTCGCTCCGGGTGTCTCCACCGGACAAGCCCCTCGAAGCCCACGATCCGCCCCTTTTCAAGGGAGATGATGGGCTGGTAGTGCATGACGAACTGTTTGAGCTCCACCGCGCGGCGCAGCTCCGTCTCGAGCTTGAGCAGTGCCACCGCGTTGCGGTGCATGGTTTGATCGAAGACCTGGTAGCACCCCCGTCCCGCCGCCTTCGCGCGGTACATCGCGGTATCCGCGTCGCGCAGGATCTCCTCCGGGCGTTTGTAGCCGGGGGAGGAGAGCGCGACACCGATGCTGGCGCACGTGAACACCTCGCGTCCCCCGATCACGATCTTCTCCCGGATCAGTTCCTGGATCCGCTCGGCCACCCGCGTGGCGTCGCCTGCCCCGTGGACGTCGTTGAGGAGCACGGCGAACTCGTCCCCGCCTAGCCGGGCCACCGTGTCACCTGGGCGCAGGAAGTGGGTGAGGCGACGCGCCAGTTCGACGAGCAGTTCGTCCCCGACGCTGTGCCCGAGACTGTCGTTGATGGTCTTGAAGCGGTCCAGGTCCATGAACAGCACCGCAATCGTCGAATTCTTGCGCCGCCGAGCCTGGTCCATGGAGAGGCCCAGGTGGTCAAGGAAGAGCGTCCGGTTGGGCAGCTGCGTAAGGGCGTCGTAGAGGGCGTCGTGGAGCAATTGGTCCTGCGCCCGCTTGCGGGCAGAGATGTCGGTGAGTGAGCCCGCGAGGCGCGTCGGCTTACCCGCCGGGTCGCGCACCGCAAGCCCCCTGGAGAGCACCCAGATGGAGCTCCTGTCGTTGCAGTGAATCCGGTGCTCGTGCTCGAAGTGCGGCTCCTCGCCGTTAAGGTGGGCCCCGAGGGCCTTCTGAAGGGCCACGCTGTCGTCGGCGTGGACACGCGAGAACCACTCGTTGACGTCGTTGCCGATCTCCTCCTCGCGGTAGCCCAGCATCGATTTCCAACGCGGGGAGAAGTAGGCGGTGCCGCTCTTCAGGTTCCAGTCCCAGAGCCCGTCATTGGCACCGCTCATGGCCAGCGCGTACCGCTCCTCGCTCTCCCGGAGCGCCTTCTCGGCGTGCATCCGCTCGACCGCGTACCTGATCGAGCGCAGGAGAAGCTCGTTGTCCACCTGGCGCTTCACGAGGTAGTCCTGGGCCCCCTCGCGCACCGCTTTGGTCGCTATCTCCTCGTCGTCCAGGTTGGTGAGGATCACGATCGGAGCGTGGGGCGCGACCTCGCGGACCCTTTCGAAGGAGGCAAGCCCGCTGCTGTCCGGCAGCGAGAAGTCCAGGAGCACGACGTCGACCGGGCCGGCCTGCAGGCGCCTGAGCCCCTCCTGAAGCCGCGTGACGTGCTCCACCCGGAGCGTCTCCCGGCGCGACTTGCCGAGCATTGTGCGGATGAGCTCCGCCTCCTCGAGGTTGTCCTCGACCAGGAGCACCGTCATGGGGTTCGCTGCGCTGTCCATGGGCTCAGCCCCTCGGCTCCGGAGCCGCGGCCCACGTGGCCGGCCCCAGGGTCTTGGGGATTGTGAAGCAGAACGTGGACCCTTGTCCCGGTTCCGAGACCGCCCAGATCCGCCCACCGTGGCGCTCCACGATCCGCTTGCAAATGGCGAGCCCGATCCCGGTGCCCGGGTACTCGGCGGCCGTGTGCAGTCTCTGGAACATTCCGAAGATGCGCTCGAGGTGCTCCTGGGCGATGCCGATACCGTTGTCGGCCACCGCAAAGGTGCAGCGCTTTGCCTCCTCCACGGCGAAGATGCGGACCTGCGGCTTGCCGCGGCGAAACTTGATGGCGTTGCCGATCAGGTTCTGGAAGAGCTGGACCATCTGCGCCCCGTCGGCGGCCAGGACCGGCAGCCGTTCCCAGCTCAACTGCCCGTCGCTCTCGTCCACCGCCGCCCTCAGGTTGGCCATCGCCTTGGTGACCACCTCCGCGAAGTCCACCGGCGCGAACGGCTTGGCCTGGGTGTCCACGCGCGCGTAGGCGAGGACGTCATTGATCATCGCCTGCATCAGGTCGGTGCACTGGAGCAGATGAGCGAGGTAGCGATTGGCGTCTTCGTCGGCCGCGATCGTCCCGTGGTTTGCCAGGAGGCGCGCGTAGCGGGCGATGAGCTGGAGGGGCTCCTGGAGATCGTGCGAGATCACGTAGGCGAACTGCTGGAGCTCCTCGTTGGACCGCCCCAGCACCGCCGCTCGCTCGGAGAGCTCGCGCTCCGTCTGGCGGCGGCCCGAGATGTCCTGAACTGCGCCCTCGTAGCGGATCGCCCCCGCAGCCGTGTCCACCACCGGCCAGGCCGTGAGGCTCACCCAGGCGAGGTCCCCAGCGGGACGGCGCAGCCCCGCCTCCAGGTCGCGGAGCTGCCGCCCCCGCGCCATGCTCGCCAGCAGTTGGGCCTGAAGCGTCTCGTCGGACAGGAAGTCGGCCAGGCTCTGGCCGAGTACCAGCTCGGGCTTCTCGTAGCCAAGGATGCGTGCCATCGCGGGGCTTGCCCGCAAGAGGCGGCCGTCGCTCCCTGCGACGAACGTACCGAGCGCGAGCTCCTCGGTCAGTCGCTGGTAGGAGGCTGAGGCCTCGCGGCAGGCGCGCAGCGCGGCGGAGCGCTCGACCACCCGGAGCACCGTGGAGGGCAGCTCGAGGTAGCCGGCGCTGCCCTTGACCAGGTACGCCGCCAGCCCCCTGCGCACGCCCTCCGCCGCCACCGCCTCGCTGCCCGCCGAGGCGAACAACACCACCGGGCAGTCCGGGTCGAGGGACTTGACCGACTCCAGAATCTGCAGGCCGTCCCCCCAGGCAAGGCGGTACTCGGTGACCACCGCCGCGTAGCCCCCTCGGGGCAGCCGGTCCGCAAGCACCATGGCGTCGCCCGCCTCCTCGATCTCCAGCTCGGCAAGCTCCCGCCTGAGCACGAGAGCGGCAAGGGCACGATCGTTGGGGTCGCTGTCGACCAGCAGGACGCGGAGCCGGTCGTTCATGGATTGAGCGGCGGGTGTGAGTGGGACCGAAGCAAGACCAGAAAGAGATGGCCCCGGGTGCACCGGCGGCACCCGGGAGCGCTGCCGCGCCGCATCATCGCTCTCCTCCGCTCCCCGTAAAACGCGGTGATTTTAGCATGGGCTCGCAGGATGCCAGGCAGAGCCGAGACCTTCTTCGTGGCACCGGCGTGCAAGCGGCGGGTCGACGGCAGCCGTCCAAAACCGTGCCTGGTGGGCTGAAGGCTAACTACCTACTTCTACAGGAGGATTGAAGAGGAACGGTACGCCGGGGGCGTCCAAGTCCGGACTTTAACTCGGTCTCAGGGAGCAGCTCTTCTCACCACGGTGCTCCCAAAGTTCAGGTCGAGGCCAGGCGAGGCTCGGCCTCGGTCACCGAGACGACCTTCCTGAATGCCATCTCTACCCGGCTGATTTCCCTTCCAGCAGCCTGCGCAACACCGGGAGGGCGATGTTCCCCCCGCTGACGATGACCGCGACGTTGCGCCCCAACGCGCTCACGCGGCCGTGCAGCAGCGCCGCAATGCCCACCGCACCGCCCCCCTCCACGACCAGCCGGTGCTGCTCCTGGGCGAAGACGATTCCGGCGGCGATCTCCTCCTCCGTGACCAGCACCGTTTCGTCGACGAGTTGGCGAACCATGCGGAACGTGTAACGGTTGTCAAGGCCTATGCCGCCAGCCAGAGCATCGGCGAGCGTCTCCTCCTCCGGCAGCTCGATCGGCCGCCCGGCACGCAGGCTGTGAAACATGACGGGTGCACGATCCTGGGAGACCCCGACCACCCGGACCGTGTGGTCCGCCGACTTGAGGGCCAACGCGATCCCGGAGATGAGGCCGCCTCCCGAGAGCGGCACGATTGCGGTGTCTATCTCGCGGAGATCCTCGAGCAACTCCAGACCGATCGTCCCGTGGCCGGCGATGATCGAGGGGTCATCGAAGCCGCCGATACGGACCAGGCCACGCTCCTGCTCCAGTTGAAATGAGTGCCGCTCCGCCTCGTCGTAACCTTGCCCATGGAGGATGACCTCTGCACCCAGGGCACGGATGGCCTCCTCCTTACTTTTGGGAACCCTCTTCGACATGCAGATGACGGCAGGGACGCCCAGACGGCCGGCCACGTAGGCCACCGCACGGCCGTGGTTCCCCGTGGACACCGTGATCACGCCACGGGCCTTCTCGTCCGCGGTGAGCTGAAGCATCCGGTTGGCCGCGCCGCGGATCTTGAACGAGCCGGTCTCCTGGATGTTCTCCAGCTTCAAGTAGACCGACGTGCCGGCACGCTCGCCGAGCGCCGCCGAACGGATGAGTGGCGTCCGGCGCGCGATCGGGGCTATGCGCTCTCGCGCCCGTAGCACGTCTCGCAAGGTGACATCGGGGGTGGAAACCCTGTCGGATTCGTCCTCTGCGTGCATCTGCCGTCCGCGTCAGGGGAGCTAGCTGGCACTGAGAAGCTCGCTCCGTGCTGACTTTCTACCACGGCACGGGTCAGACAGGAAGGGCCTCCTTCAGCGTTCTCGCCGTCGATCCCGCGAACGCCCCCGTCTGCGCCTCGGCCGTGAGGCGACCATCGCGTCGGCCGGCCGTTGAGTTCCTCGAGGCCGCAGGGTATCGTCCCGACGCGCCGCACCAGCGGAGACGCGGCGCACCGAAAGGTCGACCACTATGCCGAAACCGCCTTCGAGTGCGGACCGCCCGCGCCTGCCCGAAGCCGTGCTGCGCGCCCTCGTCGGCGAACTCGGCCGTCTCCGGGGTCAGTTCGGCCGGGCCGGCGAGGCCGCTTCCAAGAAGCTGGCACTGCTCTCCCGCCTGCGTGACGCCGAAATGACCAGGTGCGACCTGCTCTGCTCGTACCACGACCTGTTGCTGTTTCTGCGCGCCTACCCGGACAGCGCGGAGATCCTCGAGGGGGCCGAGCGCCAGCTCGCAACGTTCGGCGCCCGGATCGAAAGGTATAAGGTCGCGTCCCGCGATGCCGACGCATCGGCGTTCCTCGACCGCGGCATCGTCGGAACGCCGGTCAGCAACGTCTTTACCTACCGCTTCGTCAACACGATCGCCCACCTCTACCCCGGCCGCATCGAGATCGACTGGGACGCCTACAACGAGAGCGAGGACGCGGACCTGCTGGGGGTGATCTCCCCTGTGGTCTCGTGGCAGGAGAAAGACGCGATCGAGAACGACGACGATTTCGATCCTCAAGCCTGGCTGCGCCTCAGCCGGGGTGGGGACGACTCAAGCTCGTTCGACGCGCTGCTCCGGCTCCTCTCCACGTCCGGCCTCTCGTGGGAGCTTCAGCGTACGCTGTACGAGGACGCGGAGATCCCCGTGCGCTGGACGCTGTCGGAGCTCGGGGCCTCTCGGACCGGCCGGCGGTTGCCGTTCGACGGGGTCTTCTTCCAGGAGGGACCAACGGTGGGTCGCGCGTCCGACCTGCGCGCCGAACTCACCCGTCCCGCCGCCTCGCTCACGCTGCTCCCCGGGGCCCGAGGCCGCGAGTACGTCCGCGCAATCACCGAGGTCCTGGGGTCGCGCTGCCGCGAGCTGTTCCCCCTCATCGGTTCGAGCCCGGACGAGGTGTATCTCCACACCCCGGGGCGCGGCGTCCGGATCGTCGTGTACGGCAGCCTCCCGGAGATACGCCTGCCTCTCGAAGCCAACCACGGCCTCATGCTGGTCAAGAACGGTGTCCCTATCGGCTACGGCCTTGGGGCGATGCTGTTCGACCGCTGCGAGATCGCAATCAACATCTTCCCCGAATACCGCTCCGGAGAATCGGCGTTCATCTTCGAGCGGGTGGCCCACCTCTTCGTCGCGCACTTCGGCGCGCGGGTCCTGGTGATCCGACCGTACCAGGTCGGTGAGGACAACGAGGAGGCGCTTGAGTCCGGCGCGTTCTGGTTCTACTTCAAGTTTGGTTTCCGCCCGGTGCGGCCGCGGGTCCGTGCGCTCGCCGAGGAGGAATGGAGGCGGATCGCCCAGGACCGGGCCTATAGGTCGCCAATGAAGACCTTGAAGAAGCTCGCGAAGAGCGACATCTTTTTCCACCTCAAAGCGGAGCGCATGGACGGTTACAGCGAGCTGTCGGCGGCGCGGGTCGGCTACGCCGTCACGGCGTTCATCGCGCGGGAGTTCGGCGGCGACCGCCGGAAGGCCGAGCGGGAGTCGGTACGGCGCGTGGCGCGATCGCTCGGCATCTCCAACTGGAGGCAGTGGTCCGCCGATGAGATCACCGGATTCCACCGCATGGCGCCCCTGCTCGCCTGTCTCCCCGGCGTCGAACATTGGAGCGCGCGCGACAGGAACCTCCTGGCACGGATCGTACGGGCGAAAGGGTCCCGCCGTGAGCGCGATTACGCGCTCCTTGCCTCGCGCCACGCGCGCTTCCGCGACGCCGTGGAGCAGTTGGCGAACGAAACCGCGCTGCCCACGCGCCAGCCGTCTCCCTAGCCTTCGGACACCATCAGCCGTCTGATAGGCTTGGAGTGAGGCAGGGGGAGCGATGTCTGGGAAGGCCAGGACGATCCAGGTAAACCGCGCGCCGGTGCTTACCCTCTGGGCATCGATCGTGGCCGAACGCCTGGGCTTCGACGGCGACGAGGCTCTGAGCTCGGACGCGCGGTTGCTGGCCTGAACGCCTATGCGAAGGGCGTGCGCCTCGGCCTGTTCGCACCGTCGGCACCCAGGAAAGTCAAGGAGCACAAGAAAGTCTTGCGACACGGTGAGACGCTCCAGGTCGACCTTCTCGGCCGGGCGGTCCCGATGACCGCGACGCCGGACGGGCTCCGTGCGCTGAGCAAGGAACAGCCAATCTCGCCGGAGAGCGTCGCTCGGTATCTCGATAGTAAGTTCGGCGAGGCGCTCTCTGAAGTGCGCGATGCCATGGAGCGTCTCGCCAAATCGCGGCCCCCCGAGCGCCTGACGGTCGAGGCGTTCCACCTCTACGAGGAGTTCAGGCCGGAGGTGCCGGCCGGGGTGAAGGGATGGGGAGCCAAGGGCACCCTCGACATCGGCCGCATTCTCGCGCTCGCGGGTTGAGGCCCTCCTTGGCCTGCCAGATGAAGAACCCCCCGGGAGGTACTATTGCCACTCGTTGCACCGGTCCCCGTTCAGGGGGTTTGATGAGTGAGCCGATCGCGGGCTGCTGGATCCTGGCCGCCGCTCGCGGCGATGAGGGCAGCTACCAAAAAGTCCTCCAGGCCATGCGCCACACCATCGAGTTTGGCTCGCAGACGATCTTCCCGTGCAACTGCCAGCCTCGCTGCCCACAGCCCACCGAGGAGCAGAGGGCGGAACTCGACAGGCGGTTGCAGGCCGACCTTCACGGCGCTCCGAGTACGCACCACGCACCAGACCGATAGTGCCGGACCGAGGTCCGTGCAGGCGGCCCCGTCGGGCCGCCCGCTTCAAGGTCTGCACGGGTCGCTCCTTCGGGCCGGCCTCACCGCTTGGGGAGCTCCGCCAGGAGCACCTCCACCGCCTTCTCGAGCTGCTGGTCACGCCCATTCGCCACCAGCAGCGGGTCGTTGGCCACCGGGTAGGTCGGGGCGAGGTGCTTGTTCTCCATGATGTCGCCCTGCATGTCCACGAGCGCGACCTCCGGGATCCCGAACACGAGGTTGCGGTCCTGCAGGCGCTCCCACCACACCGAGGTGCACGTGCCGGGAACCGGCATGCCCACGGTCTCGCCGAGGCCAAGTTGTGTGTACGCCATCGGGAAGCAGTGGGCGTCGGAGTAGTTCCCCTCCCCCATGATGACGATCGACGGCTTGGTCCACCGCTGGTAGGGCTCCACGCCGACCTCCTGGCCCCGCGGCACGTCGCGTGCGTACACCTTCCCGCTGAGGAACACAGTCAACGCCTCCACCAGGTTACCGCCCCCGTTGAAGCGCGTGTCGAGGATGATCGCGTCCTTGTCAACCGCACGCCCGAAGATCTCCTCGAAAATCTCGCGGTAGGCGCCGTCGTTCATTCCGCGGATGTGGGCGTAGCCCAGACGCCCGCCGGAGAGCCGGTCGACGTCGTCGCGGCGCGAGCGAACCCAGCGCTGGTACAGGAGGCGCGACTGCACCATCCAGGAGATCGGCTTGACGCTCTCCTCCCAGCGCGTCCCTCTCTTCGGTTCGAAGAGGGCGAGCCGCACCGGTGTGTCCGCCTTGCGGTTGAGCAACGTGTACCAGTTCGCACCTGCAGCGATCTTCGTCCCGTCGATCGCCTCGATGACGACGCCGGCCTTGACTCTGGTCCCCTGCTTCTGGAGCGGCCCGCCCTCGATGACCTCGAGGATTGCCACCCCGTCGCCCGCGTACTTGGGATCGGGGAAGAAGCCCAGGGCAGCCGTGGCGTCGCCTTCCTGCTTCAACGGCCGGTAGCGGCCCCCAGTGTGTGAGGCGTTGAGCTCGCCCTGCATCTCCGAGATCAGCTCGGCGAAGTCGCGGTCGTTGTCGATGTACGGGAGGTAGCGCGCGTACGCGACCTTCATCGCCTGCCAGTCGACGCCGTGCATCTGCACATCCAGGAACTTCTTGAGCGTCTGGCGCCAGGCGTGCTCGAACATGTACGCCCGCTCGGCCGCCGCATTGAGGTCCATCCTCGCCGACGCCTTCACCGGCGTGCTCTTACCCGACTCGAGGTCCACCGTGGTCAGTCGGTTGTCCGCGAGGACGAACGCTTTCTTGCCCTCCGGGTCGAGCCTGAAGTCGGCCTCCTTGGCATCGAGCTTGGCCAGGAGCTTGACCTCCTTCTTGCGCGGGATGAACTTCCAGAGGTCGAACCCCTTCTCGAACTTCGCGAGGTAGTAGAGAGTCTCACCGTCGGGGGCAAGCGCGGCCCCTGCCAGATCCGCGGAGTGGAGGGAGAGGCGGACGATCCGGTCGTCGAGGCCGGCGAACTCGATCGCGACGGGCTCGGGAAGCTTCGGGCCCTTCGCCTCCTCGGCACCCTTCTCCTTCCCCTTGTCCTTCCCCTTGTCCTTGTCCTTTTCCTTTTCTTTCTCCTTTTCTTTCTCCTTGGCTTTGAGCTGGTCAAACGCCGCTTCGTCCAGGCGGTAGCGATCCCACGCCTTTTGGCTGAGGAACGCCGCGTACACGTCCTGCTCGCGGGGGTCGCCGGACTGCGCGCGCAGGCCGTACCGGTCGGTGAGCCAGAACATCACCTCGCCCTTCATCGCCCACTTCGGTGTCACATCCTCGTAGCCGCTCTTCGTCACGTTGACCAGCTGCCCCTCCCCTGACGCCGGGATCAGCCCCACCTCCGACGACCACCGGGTGTGGCTCAGGAACTGCACCGCGAACCAGCGGCCATCGGGCGACCACTCGTACCACTGGTCACCGTCAGAGTAGGAGTAGTTGAGGTCGCCCGGCACGATCGTGCGGATCTTGCCGGTCTTCAGGTTCATCACCTTTAGGGTGGTCCGTTCCTCGAGGTAGGCCACCTCCGTGCCGTCCGGGGAAAAATGCGGCTGGAACGTCTCCGCGTCCGTTGCCACCACCGGCGTCTCCTTGAGCGCGGTGGCATTGAAGAAGTTCGGCTCGTCCTTGTCGGTCAGCTCGGTGCGGTAGATCTTCCAGCTCCCGCCGCGCTCCGAGGCGTACAGCAGGGTGCGGCCGTCGGGTGAGAAGCTCACCGACCGCTCCTGCTCGGGCGTGTTGGTGATCCGCCGCGTGGTGCCGTGCTCGGTCGACGCCACGAACACCTCGCCACGGGCAACGAACGCGATCTCGCTCCCGTCCGGGGAGACGTCGAACTCCGTCACCTCCTCCGTCACGTCGACCGGCTTCACCTCGACAGTTCGCTCATCGGCGGCCACCGACACCTCGAGCCGTGCGCTCTCGGCGCTTCCGGCTGGACGCACCCAGATCTCGCCCTCGTACGCGTAGCAGAGGTCGCCGTTGGCGGAGACGCTCAGGAACCGCACCGGGTGGGTCGTGTGCCTGGTCACCTGCACCGGATGTTGCGGATCGGCGAGCTCGAGCCGCCACACGTTGAACGATCCGCTCCGCTCGGAAAGGAAAAACAGTGATTTCTGGTCGGTGGCCCACACCGGCTGGCGGTTGTCCGCGCCGGGGGGCGTGAGCTGCGTGTGCGTGCCGTTGGCCACGTCGAAGAGCCATAGGTCGCGGGCGAACGACGAGTTGTCGTGCTTGCGCCACTCGTGCTCGTAGCCCTTCTGGTCGGAGTACGCAAGGCGCTTGCCCTCCCGGTCGAAGACGGCGTAGATAGCCGGAGTGGTCAGCACCTGCCTGGGCATGCCGCCATCCAGGCCGACCTCGTAGAGCTCGGGCTGCGCCGAGGTCGGAAATAGAACGTTCGACGCCGCGTCCAGGATGGCGGCCGTGAATAGCACGGCCTTGCCGTCGGGCGTGAAGCTGGTGGGGGTCTCGTCGGCCGAGTGGAACGTTAGTCTTTTCGCCTCGCCGCCCTCGGCGGGCATCACGAAGACGTCGAAGTTCCCGTACCGGTCCGACGCGAACGCGATCCTCGTCCCGTCCGGCGACCAGACCGGCATCGTGTTGAAGGCGTCGCTCAACGTCAACGGCTCCGCCCTGCCTCCGGTGGCAGCCACTTTCCAGAGGTTGCCGTGGTAGCTGAACACCACGGCTTTGCCGTCAGGCGAGATTGCGGGGTAGCGCAGCCACAGAGCGCGCTCTGCTGCCGCCGATACCGCCAACACCAAGCACACCGCCAGGAAGATCCCCAGCACCGCTGTTTTCCGGCCACGTCCGGTCTCGATCATTCTGCCTCCTCACGCAAAGGTCGGCCGCCGGGCGTCGGCGGCCCGCCAAGTCTACGTGCTCTCGGCGCTCAGGTTTTTCACTGAGGGGCGGCACCAGGGTTCACCTGGCTGCGGTTCGGTCGCCAAGTCGGCCAGGCCAGACGCGTCGCCGGGTGCCGCCTCGTGACGGAAGCCATCACGGAAGGCGATATGAGAACGTTACGGCATACGTCCGGGTACGGCCGGGGTGCGCGGGCTACCACCTCCAGCGGGAAGGCCTTCTGCCGATTGATGTGGGAGGAGAAAAGCTCGACTGGCGCGCCGAGAGGGACTCGAACCCCCAACCTTCTGATCCGTAGTCAGATGCTCTATCCAATTGAGCTATCAGCGCGCCCTGCGCCGCGCGAAGTATAGCGGGTTTGGGCCCCGACGCAAAGCGGACGTGCGAGCGTTCGCGCGCTGCACGCGAAAGTGTTGCAAGATCTCCGCCTTCAATCTGATGAGGGGTTTACACAGATTCTGCCTTCGTGATAGGCTCCGCGCCCACGGTGGCCCGTTCGTCTAGTGGTTAGGACGCTGGCCTCTCACGCCGGAAGCGGGGGTTCGATTCCCCCACGGGCCGCCACTCCACGTTGCGGGGGGTCCCGCGCCGTTCCACCCTCCACCCGGCGCTCGACCCGCCGAGCCCGCACCGTACCGTAGACTTTCCACATGCCGACCTATCGGCTGCTGATCGAGTACGACGGCTCGCGCTTCGCAGGCTGGCAGGTGCAGGCCCACGGCCGGACGGTCCAAGGCGTGCTGCTCGAGACGCTCCGCAAGCTGACAGGGGAGCGCGAGCTGGATCTGCAGGGTGCGGGTCGTACCGACGCCGGCGTCCACGCCCTCGGCCAGGTAGCCTCGCTACGCTGCCGCCGGCCGTTCGATCCGGCCCGGCTCGCGCGCGAGCTGGAGCGGGAGCTTCCCCCCGACCTCGCGGTGCTCGAGGTACGCCAGGCACCAAAGGGCTTCCACGCGCGCCACGACGCGCTCGCCCGTGCCTACCGCTACCAGATCGCCCGCCGGCGCTCGGCGTTCGGCAAGCGCACGACGTGGTGGGTCGCGGGGGGGTTGGACGTGGCACCTATGGCACGCGGCGCCGTCGCGTTCGTGGGGCGGCACGACTTCCGCGCCTTCGCCAAACGGGCCAAGGGGGCCGAGAGCACGCTCGTCGAGGTTGAGGCCTGCGAGGTGGCGGTGGTGGGCGACTTCGTGCTGCTGCGGCTGGTCGCCAGCCACTTCCTGTGGAATCAGGTGCGGCGGATGGTCGGCACGCTGGTGGCGATCGGGCGCGGAGAGGCTGCCCCGGATGACGTTCCGGGGTGGTTCTCCGGCACAGCCCAGCCTCCGCTGCTGGCCGCGCCCGCCGCGGGACTGTTCCTGGAGGCGGTGCGCTACCCGGACCAGCCGTGGGCGCTGCCGGCACTCGACCCTGTCGGCGTGCCCTGGATGCGCGGGCGTCCCGCAAAGTGCTAGGCTACGGCAGCGCGGAGGCGGTATGGCGTTCGATCTCATCAAGCTGCTCACGGACGTCTTCGACCCCAAGCCCGACGAGGTGGTGACCGTCGCCTGCGACGTGCCGCGCACCCCCAAAGACGACACCCCGGCGTGGAAAGAGCGGCGCACGATGGCGCTGGAGTGGCACCGGGCGTTCACCGCGCTCGGTCACGGTCGGGGCTTCTCGACCAACCCCGTGCTCACCTACCCGGCCACCGGGGCCAACAACGCCGAGCTGCCGATCGAGGGCGAGATGGGCGGCAACCAGGTGGTCCTCGTCGACACGCTCCTCGACAGCACTTTGGCGGCCTTCCTCACCGAATACTCGGCGACCGCGCCCCTCGACGCTCTCTCACACCTGAAGGAGGACTTTCGCGCCGCGTCGATGCCGGGCGTCGAGAAGCGCATGGAGCGCACCGCGCTGGCCGCCGACTACCGGGAGGTCGCCCAGCGCTGCCGGATCCTCGAGAAGATCTTGCGCGGCGCCGAGTCGCTGGAGGTGACATTCTCCACGGGAAACCGCTGCTTCTTCGACCTGCGGTTCCGCGAGCCCGAGGTGGATGACGGGTTCCTGCCTCGCCACAAGCCCGGCGACCGGGTCATCAACCTCCCCTCGGGCGAAACGTACATCGTGCCATACGAGGGGGAGCAGGCCGGCAGCCAGTCCGAAACCAGCGGCACGCTTCCGCTGCGGGATGCCGCCGAGTTGGTGGTCATGCACGTGGAGCACAACCGGATCGCGCAGGTCGAGGGGAACGGCACCATGGCCCGCAACCTGCGCTCCTTCTTCGCCGCCGACCCAGCTCGCACCAACATCGCGGAGGTGGCGTTCGGCTGCAACCGGTGGGCGCAGGTCACCGGCAACGTCCTGGAGGACGAGAAGGCCGGGTTCCACTGGGCCTACGGCCGCTCGGATCACCTCGGCGGCACGTTCGGTGTGACCAAGTTCATCCACCGTGAGACCGTCGTCCACCAGGACGTTGTGTACGCCAAGGGGAACCCGATCCAGGTCGCGGAGGCCACCGCGACCCGGCCCGACGGGAGCAAGACGCGCATCATCCGCAACGGCGAGTACGCGGTGTTCTGACCCACGACCGGCCGATCCCGGACCGTGCGGCCGTCAGGCTCCGGAGGCCCGGCTGAGCGCCGAGCGCCGTCGGCCATAGAAGAAGTAGAGGCACAGGCCGATCGCCATCCAGACAACGAAGCGCCACCACGTCACCGTGGGCAGACCCCGGGCGAGCCAGAAGCATGCAAGGATCGCGGCAGGAGCGAGCGCCCACATGAGCGGCATGCGAAACCTGCGCTGCACCTCGGGGCGCCGCACCCGCAGCACCATGACCCCGGCGCAGACGATCGCGAAGGCGAACAGTGTGCCGATGTTGGTCAGCTCCACGACCTCGTCGATGTTGCCGAGCGCGGCAGGGACCGCCACCAGCACCCCGGTGAGGATGGTGGCGTTGCCGGGCGTCTTGTGGCGGGGATGGACCCTGCCGAACCACGGGCCCAGGAGCCCGTCGCGGCTCATGCTCATGAAAATGCGCGGCTGCCCGACCTGGTAGACGAGAAGGGCAGCCGTGGTGGCGATGACCGCACCGAAGCTGATCAGGCCCGCGAGTCCACTCATGCCGTGCTGCTCGAAGATGTACGCCAGGGGATCGGCCTTCCCCGCCAACTCGGTGTATCGCAGCATGCCCGTCACCACGAGCGCCACGGCCACGTAGATCACGGTGCAGATGGCGAGCGACAGCAGGATGCCGCGCGGCAGGTTCTTCCCCGGGTCGCGGCACTCCTCCGCGGTCGTGCTCACCGCGTCGAATCCTATGAAGGCGAAGAAGATGATGGCGGCTCCGGACTGGATGCCACGCCACCCGGCCGGGGCGAACGGAACCCAGTTCTCGGCTGAGATGAAGCGCAGGCCCAGCACCACGACGGCCAGGAGGATGCCGACCTTCACCACCACCATGATCGCGTTGACGCGAGAGCTCTCCCTGATCCCGACGTAGACGAGCCAGGTGACGAGCACCGTGATGACCACGGCCAGCAGGTTCACCGTGACCGGGAAGCCCAGCAGCATCGGCGCGTCCTTCAGCACGCTCCAGTTGACAAAGCTCGCCGCACCGTCGAGTCCTCCCGCCTTCGCCTGGGCAATCGCGTGGAGCTTCTCGCCGAGCCCCATCGCCGGGGCACCTTCAAGCAGGCGAAGGGCGGAGCGGGGGTCCATCGCCAGCCAACCGGGGATGTGGATGTGCAGCACGTTGGCCAGGAAGCTGCGCGCGTAGTCTCCCCACGAGATCGCCACCGCGACGTTGCTGATCGCGTACTCGAGCAGCAGGTCCCAGCCGATGATCCAGGCGAGCAGCTCGCCAAGGGTCGCATACGCGTACGTGTATGCGGAGCCGGCCACCGGGATCATCGAGGCGAACTCCGCGTAGGCGAGACCGGTGAAGCCGCAGGCGACAGCCACAAGCAGAATGCTGACCACCAACGCCGGGCCGGCCGGCCAGCGGCCGTCCGCGAGGTTGCCGGCTGCGGCCGTGCCGATGCTCGAAAAGATCCCGGCGCCGATGATCGCGCCGATCCCGAACATCGTGAGGTCAAAGGTCCCGAGCTCCCGGCGCAGGCGGTGCTCGGGGGTCTCCGCGCTCGCGCGCAGCTGCTCCAGGCTCTTGGTCCGGAACAGCGCCTTCAGGGCCCCGATCATGCCGGGCAGGCTAGCCGGGGAGCGAACGATCCGCAAGCGGGCTTCGCTTTCCGCCCGTCACAATGGGAACCGTCACTCCTTGGACGCCCCGGCCGGAGGGTCATCCACCGCGGCCACCGCCCCGGGTGCAACCCCGCCCGTGCCCGCGAGCCCTGCGGCGTGCCTGAGCGCCAGCACGCTGTGGAAGCGCCCGTACGCGAAGTAGATCACGAAACCCATGAGGAGCCAGACGAACAGTCTCAACCAGTTTTGCGCCGGCAGCGAGAACATAAGCAGCAGGCAGAACACAACGCCCAGTATCGGCACGGCCATGCCGAACGGCGCCCGGAAAGGCCGCTCAGCCTTCGGATTTGTGTAGCGCATGATCAGCACGGAGATGCACACCATGACGAAGGCCAGAAGGGTGCCGATGTTGGTGAGTTCAGCCAGGATACGTAAGGGCAGGAACGCCCCCAAGATCGCCACAACGATTCCCGTGAGAATCGTCGACTTCCACGGAGTCCGGAACTTCTCATGGACGGCCCCGAAGAAGCTGGTGGGCAGCAGGCCATCGCGAGCGATGGCGAGCAACACGCGCGGCTGCGACAGCATCATCACAAGCAAAACGGAGGTGATGCCGGTCAGCGCACCGAGGGACACGATGCCCTGCGCCCACGGCAGCCCCACCTGCTTGAACGCGTCCGAAACCGGTGCGTTGATGTCGATCCTGTCGTACCGGACCATGCCGGTGAGAACGGCCGCCACCGCGATGTAGAGGACCGTGCACACGATCAGCGACGCGACGATGCCTATCGGCACGTCGCGGTGCGGACGTCGAGCCTCCTCGGCGTGTGTCGAAACCGAGTCGAAGCCGATGTACGCGAAAAAGATGATCGCAGCCCCGGCGAGCATCCCGAGGGGCTGCCCGCCGGCGTCGGTCTGCCCCAGAATCGTCTTCCCGAAAAAGCTCACGCCAGTGAAGCCGAATGGGGCGAACGGGTGCCAGTTGGCGGGGTTGACGTAGAAGGTGCCGACCGCGATGACGAACAGAACGATGACGAGCTTGATCCCCACCATGGTGGCGTTGAAGCTCGCGCTCTCCCGGATGCCCTTCACCAGAACGGCGGTGAGAAGGACTGTGATGACGATGGCGGGCACGTCAAGCACCGTGCCGGTGCTCACGATCCTCCCCAGGGTCGGGTCGTAGTCGAACGGTGCCCTGGTCATGGCGTGGGAGACGTGCCACCCGAAGATGCCTATGAAGTCCTGGAAGTAGGCCGACCACCCGTGTGCCACGGTGGCCGAAACCACGGTGTACTCCAGCACCAGGTCCCAGCCGATGATCCAGGCGAACAGCTCACCCATCGTGGCGTAGGCGTAGGTGTACGCCGAGCCGGCCACCGGCACCATCGAGGCGAACTCCGCGTAGCACAGTGCGGCGAAGACGCAGGCGATCCCCGAGACCACGAACGAGAGGATCAGCGCAGGGCCGGCGTTGTCGTGCGCCGCCTTGCCGGTCAGCACGAAGATCCCGGTTCCGATGATCGCGCCCACGCCCAGGCTCGTAAGCTGGATCGGCCCGAGGATTCGGCGAAGGCGGTTCTCGCCCCTCATCTCCTCCAGCAGCAGAGCCAACGGTTTCGTCGCCAGCAGTTGACGCCTCATGCGAGAGCCCTCCCCAGGAGTGCTGAGGTGACGCAATCGTGCAGGCGCCATACTAACCCGGGCTGCTGCAAAACCACGCAACCCACTCCTGCAAACGAGTGGGGGGGCGCCTCGCCCGCGCGTGGGGGGCTCGCGGGGCACTTCTGCGGCGGCCGCCGGCTTGGGGGGCCGCAGAGCCCCGCGAAAGAGACGGTTAGAACAGCGTCCTGTCTACTTTGTGCTCAACGTCCCAATCGTACTTGTAGACCAGCAGGTCCAGCACAACCCTGTACTTGACCTCGCAGTGCGCCATGCTGCCGTCGCGCCACACCTTGATGTCCTCCTTGCGCACCGGCAGATTCTCCTGCTGCGCCTTGATGAGGATCTCGTCGGTGATCGTCTGATCCGTGTGGCGGGGCAACGAAGCTTGCTCTATCGCCCGCTCGCAGTAGTCCTGCAGCTCGGCCACGGCGATCCTCGTCGGGATCACCCTTATCGCGATGATGACCGCCACCGCCAGCACCGCCAGGCTGATCATGCAGCCGACGTTGCCCGCCCCTTTTTCACGCCTCTTCGCCATCCGCGCCTCCCGAGGAGCTCTGTCTCATTATTGTAGCCCGGGTCCGGGTTCCGGTTACCGCGGCGACGGGCCTAGCGCACCAGCGAGAACGAGCGTTGCCAGCGGGTGCGGGAGAAGAAGTGGACCCCGACCGAGGCCAGTTGCTGTAGCCGGTCCCACCAGCCCCGCCACTCATGGGAGTTGGGCTGGGCCTCGTACGACCAGTAGATGAACAGGGCGCGCCCCTTGAAGTAGGTGCGAGGCACCGGCCCCCAGAAGCGGGAGTCGTAGGAGTTGTCACGGTTATCCCCCATGCAGAAGACAAAGTCCCTGGGCACCGTGAACGGCCCGAAGTTGTCGCGGTTGCGGATCGATGCGGGCAGCGCCGGACTGTCCGGGATGACCTGTGGGTCCCTGTGAATGACGTGGGGGTTGACCTCGCGCGTGCCATTCACGGACAGATCCTTCACGCGGACCTCGACACTGTCCCCTCCCAGCGCCACCGCCCGTTTGATGAAGTCGCGCTCCGGGTCCTGTGGGTACTTGAACACCACCACGTCCCCCCGCCGGATGTCGCGGTACGGCAGCAGCCGGTGCAGCGGAGTGTCCCAGTGCGGGGCGTAGATGAACTTGTTGACAAAGAGGTGATCGCCGACCAGGAGGTTGTCCTCCATGGAGCCGGTCGGGATCTTGAACGCCTGCGCCGCGAACGTGCGCGCGAACAGCGTGAAGATCACGGCCACCAGGATGGCCTCGTAGTACTCGCGAAACACGTGGTGCTTGCTCATGTCTCCACCTTCAGGACCGCCAGGAACGCCTCCTGCGGGATCTCGACCCGGCCGACCCGCTTGAGGCGCTTCTTCCCTTCCTTCTGCCTCTCGAGCAGCTTGCGCTTGCGCGTGATGTCGCCCCCGTAGCACTTCGCGATTACGTTCTTGCGCAGCGGTCTGACGACCTCGCGGGCGATCACCCGGCTGCCTATCGCAGCCTGGATCACGACCTCGAAGAGCTGGCGGGGGATCATCTCCCGGAGCCTGGCGGCGAGGGAGCGCGCCTTGGCGTAGGCGCTGGAGCGGTGAACGATCAGCGCCAGCGCGTCGATCGGGTCGCCGTTCACCAGCAGGTCCAGCTTGACCAGGTCGCCCTCGCGGTAGCCCGCGAAGTGGTAGTCAAGCGAGGCGTAGCCGCGCGACACGGACTTTAACTTATCATAAAAGTCCAGAACCACTTCCGCGAGCGGCAGGCGGTACTCCAGGAGCACCCGGTCGCGGCTCAGGTACTCCAGCTTGACCTGCTCGCCGCGTCGCTCCTGCACGAGCCTGAGGATGCCGCCAAGGTAGCCGTCCGGGGTCAGGATCGTGGCGTGGATGATCGGCTCCTCGACCGCCTCGATGGTGGCCGGGTCGGGGAGCTGCGCCGGGTTCTCCACCTCGACAACCTCACCGGCGGTGGTCAGGACGCGGTACGCCACGCCGGGCGCGGTGGTGATCAGCTCGAGGTTGAACTCGCGTTCAAGGCGCTCCTGAACGATCTCCATGTGCAGAAGACCGAGGAAGCCGCACCGGAAACCGAAACCGAGGGCCTGCGAGGTGTCGGGCTGGAAGGTGAACGCGGAGTCGTTGAGGGAGAGCCTCTCCAGCGCCTCGCGCAACTCGCCAAACACCGAGGAGTCCAGCGGGTAGAGCCCGGCGAACACCATCGGTTTGGCCTCGGCAAAGCCCGGCAGCGGCTCGGAGGCCGGCCGCCGGCTCTCGGTGACGGTGTCGCCGACACGCACCAGGCGGAGCTCCTTCAGAGCCGCGAACAGGTACCCGACCTCACCCGCGTCCAGTCGCTCCACCTGCTCGGCTCGGGGGGTGAACACCCCCAGCTCCTCGACGGTGGTCTCGCTGCCGACCCCCATCAGACGGATCGTCTGTCCGATGGCGAGGCTTCCGTCCACCACGCGCACGAGGCAGCGCACGCCCTTGTACGGGTTGTAGGACGCGTCGAACACCAGCGCGCGCACCGGTGCCTCCGGGTTGCCGCGCGGCGGCGGAACGCGCTCCACCAGGGCCTCCAGCACCTCCGGCACCCCCTGGCCGGTCTTGGCCGAGATCGCCAGGCTGTCCGCGGCATCGAGCCCGATGACGTGCTCGATCTGCTCCCGCACCCGCTCGGGCTCGGCTGCCGGCAGGTCCACCTTGTTGAGCACCGGCACCAGTTCGAGCCCCTGCTCGGAAGCGAGGTAGGCGTTGGCCAGCGTCTGCGCCTCCACCCCCTGTGAGGCGTCCACCACGAGCAGCGCACCCTCACACGCCGCGAGCGAGCGCGAGACCTCGTACGAAAAATCCACGTGGCCTGGCGTGTCGATGAGGTTGAGGACGTACTCCTCTCCGTCGCGGGCGCGGTAGCGCAGCGTCACCGTGTGGGCCTTGATGGTGATGCCGCGCTCCCGCTCCAGGTCCATGGAGTCCAGCACCTGGGCGATCATCTCCCGGCTCGAGAGCGCCCCGGTCAACTCGAGCAGGCGGTCCGCGAGCGTCGACTTGCCGTGGTCGATGTGCGCGATGATGCAGAAGTTGCGGATGTGCCGCTGGTCCACCTGGCTCCCTGAGTCCCGCGTTGTCGCGAGAACTGGAAATTCTACACGAAGCCCGCCATTCCGGGGCACACGCTCCAGCTCGACGATGGTTCCCCTCGGAGAGAGCCATCCGGCCGCTGGAGGCGCGCCGACCCCCGGGGATCTTGACCCTTCCCCGTGGCAGGCCCACCATGACCGCGCACCCCTGCCATGAGACCGCTTGCCCTCGACCTACTCACTCGTCTACCCGCGCCAGGAATCGAGACGCTTCGGGTGCTGCGAACGGCGGTGTACCGAGCCCTCTCGCCGGCCGCGGCGGTGCTCGACCGACTGGCCCACCACCCGCCCCAGCCCCCGCTCTGGCTGCGCCGGCATGCCGGGCCGGTGCGCGCCTCCTTGGGTGCGGCTCGGCACGTGCGGGAGATCATCCGCGAGTTTGGGCTGCTGCGAGCCGGTGACCTGATGCTCGACATCGGCTGTGGCTGGGGTTCGATGGCGAAAGAACTCAGCGATGCGCTCGGAGACAGCGGTCGCTATCTGGGCCTCGACGTGCATGCCCCCTCGATCGCGTGGGCCCGGAGGCATTTTGCCTTTGACCGCAGGCTCGAGTTCGTGGAGGCACGCGTCGCCTCACCGTTTGGTAGCAGAGCGGGGCAGCCGGCCGAGGAGTTCCGGTCCCCAGTTCCCGACGCCGCGGCGGACTTCGTCCTGGCAAAGTCGCTGTTCACACATCTGGTGCGCACCGAAGCGCAGGCGTACCTGGGAGAGATGCGGCGCGTGCTGCGACCCGGGCGGTCGGCGCTGCTCACTGCTTTTCTGTTCGACCCTACCGAACCGACACCCGGATTCCTCTTCTCCCGGCCGCCGGGCGACACGCGTTGGCGGGTCCGCGCGCGGCCCTATGCGGCCATCGCGTACTCGCGGCCGGCGTTCGAGGCAATGGTCACCGGGGCCGGCCTGCGTGTCGATCACCTCCTGACGGGCTTCTGGCCGGGACGCGCTGCAACGCCGACTGGGCAGGACGTTCTCATCGTGCGGTAGGCTCGGAGAAAGGGTGTCCGCACGGCGGGACCATCGTGCCCGCCGCCACGGCCCTGGCCTCTCAGCCCCAAACGGCGAAGGGGCCGCACTCCCGCCGGTCCGGTGCGCCAGGCAGGGAAGATTTACAGGCCTGGGAAGACCGGTTTGCCGCCCGGGCCGCCAGTGGTCTTCCACGGCGCCCGCGGGTAGGCGACCAGGGACCGAGGATCGTCCAGATCGCCGCGCGCGGCCCTCAGCTGCCCGGCCCGGGCGATCATCGCGGCGTTGTCGGTGGTCAGCGCCACCGGCGGTACCAGCACCTCGATCCCGTGTCGCTGCCCCCAGGAGGCGAGGCGCGAGCGCAACTCACGGTTCCCCGCCACACCCCCCGAGGCAGCCACGACCCTGGGACGGTGGCACGACATCAACTCCTCCAGCGGTGCCAGCAGCCACTCCACGATCGTGCGCTGGAAGGAGGCCAGCAGGTCGAGGATCTGCTGCGGCAGGCTCGTGGGGTCTGGCAGCGGCAACCGGGTGAGCCCTTGGGCGGTGCGGATCACCGTGGTCTTGAGCCCTGAGAACGAGTAGTCGAGCGCCCCCTCGGGGTCCTTGATGCGCGGCGGTGTGAAGGCGAAGCGCGCCGGGTCGCCGTGCTCGGCCAGCCGGTCCACCGCCGGCCCGCCGGGGTAGCCGAGGCCGAGCGCCGCGGCAACCTTGTCGAACACCTCCCCGGCCGCGTCGTCGCGGGTGCGGTTGAGCGGCCGAGCCCGCCCGTCGGCGAGCAGGAAGCACGAGGAGTGCCCCCCCGACACCACCAACGTGAGCGCGGGTTCGGCGGTTTCCCGCGCCGGCGAGCCGTCGAGGGTGAGGAACGGAGACACCAGGTGGCCTTCCAGGTGGTCGACCCCCACCAGCGGCAGCCCACGCCCCCAGGCGTAGGCGGACGCGAAGCACGTTCCGACGAGCAGGGAGCCGATCAGTCCGGGGCCGCGGGTGACTGCCACCAGCTCCACACCCTCGAGCCCGACCTGGCGTTCCGCCTCGGCCAACAGCCTCGGCAGCGCCTCAAGGTGGTGCCGGGCCGCCAGCTCCGGCACCACCCCAAGGTAGGGCGCGTGGGCGGCGGCCTGCGAGGAGATGATGTTGAAGAGCACGCGGCCGTCGCCCTCAAGCACTGCCACCGCGGTCTCGTCGCAGGAGGTCTCGAGGCCCAGCGTCCTCACGTGGCGATCCCCCGCACGGTGGCCGCGTTGACCGGGCGCGCCACCCCGCGCTCACTGACGATGGCGGTCACCAGTTCCGGCGGTGTGACGTCGAACGCCGGGTTGTAGACCTCAACCTCCTCGGGGGCGACCCTGGCACACCCCACGCGGCGCACTTCTTCGCCGCTCCGTTGCTCGATGGGGATCGAGGTACCCGTCGGGCAGGCCAGGTCGAAGGTGGTGGTGGGAGCGACCGCTACCAGGGGGACCGCGTGCCGCGCCGCCGCCAGCGCCAGGGCGTACGTTCCCACCTTGTTGGCCACCGCGCCGTCGGCAGCGACGCGGTCGGCCCCAACCACCACCCCCTGCACGGAGCCGCTGGCGAGCAGCGAGGCCGCGGCACCGTCCGCGAGCAGAGTGCACGGGATTCCGTCCTGCACCGCCTCCCAGGCGGTCAGGCGCGCCCCTTGGAGCACCGGTCGCGCCTCGCACGCGTACAGACGGGTCAGCCGCCCCTGAGCGTGGAGCGTCCGTACGACCCCGAGCGCGCTCCCGATCCCGCCGGTGGCAAGCGCTCCGGCGTTGCAGTGCGTGAGCAGCGACACCGGGCCACCAGGGAACAGCGTTGCACCGTGCTCGCCCATCGCAAGGCAGGCGGCCGCGTCGGCCTGGTGGAGCGCCTTTGCCGCCGCAAGCGCACGCTCGAAGCGCCGCTCCTGCGGGGCCTCCTCGATCACCCGGAGCACGTTTCGGACGGCGTGCGCGAGGTCGGCGCCGGTCGGCCGGGCCGACGTGAGCCGCCGCGCGGCGCGCCGGAGGTGGGCGAGTTCGGGGTTGGCCCGTGCCTCAGACGCGAGAGCGTACGCGGCGGCCAGGCCAATAGCCGGCGCCCCCCGGACCGTGAGGGTGCGGATGGCACGCACGGCAGCCGTGGCTCCGGGCACGGAGATCCAGCGCTCCTGGCCCGGCAGCAGCCGCTGGTCGAGGAGTTCGAGAGCGTCGCGCCAGCGCAGCGCGGCAACTCGGGTTCGCACGTCCTCCATCGTCGGCGATGGTACCTCACGGCGTTAGCGCGGAAGTGCCCGCATCGCTATACTGCCGGTCCCAAAGGGAGGGTGTATGGCTCTGCGGATTGCGATCAACGGGTTCGGCCGCATCGGCCGCCTGATCTACCGGCAGGCGTTCAAGGACAAGGGGTTCGAGTTCGTTGCCGTCAACGACATCACCGACGCTCCCACCCTCGCCCACCTCCTCAAGTACGACTCGATTCATGGCAAGTTCGACGCCAAGGTCGAGGCGACAGCCGACGGCTTCACCGTCAACGGAAAGGTGGTCAAGGTGCTGGCGGAGAAGGAACCCGCCAAGCTGCCTTGGAAAGAGCTCGCCATCGACCTCGTCATCGAGGGAACCGGCAAATTCACCAAGGGTGAGCAGGCGAAGGCCCACCTGGACGCGGGCGCCAAGTGGGTTCTCATCACCGCGCCGGCCAAGGCAGTTGACCTCACCGTGGTGTACGGCGTCAACGAGAAGACTCTCGACCCCGCGAAGCACCGCATCGTCTCCAACGGCTCCTGCACTACCAACTGCCTGGCCCCGGTGGTGAAGGTGCTGCTCGAGCAGTTCGGCATCGCGCACGGACTGCTCACGACCATCCACGCTTACACCAACGACCAGCGCATCCTCGACCTCCCGCACAAGGACCTGCGCCGGGCGCGCGCCGCAGGTGTTTCGATGATCCCTACGTCCACCGGTGCGGCCAAGGCGATGGCCGAGGTCTTCCCGCAGCTCAAGGGCAAGCTTGACGGCCTGGCGGTGCGCGTCCCGACCACAGACGTCTCGCTGGTGGACTTCACCTTCACCGCCGAGAAGCCGGTTACCGTGGAGGCCCTGAACGGCGCCTTCCGCGCAGCCGCAGCCGGTTCGCTCAAGGGGATCCTCGAGGTGTGCGAGGAGCCGCTCGTCTCGATCGACTTCCGCGGCACCACCGCCTCCTCGATCGTGGATGCGCTTTCCACCATCGTGATCGGCGAGAAGACGGCCAAGATCTTCTCGTGGTACGACAACGAGTACGGCTACGCGGCGCGCTGCGTGGACGTCGCCAGGCTGTACGCGAAGTAGGGGCCACCATGGCGTTGCGCTTGATGGACACGCTGAAGGTCGAGGGGCGCCGGGTGCTACTGCGCCTGGACCTCAACGTTCCCCTCAAGGAAGGACGTGTGCTGGACGACACCCGGGTGCGGGAGGCTGCCCCCACGGTCCGCACCCTCGCCGAGCGCGGCGCGATCGTCGTCGCCTGCTCGCACCTCGGGCGCGCCAAGGGAAAGCCCGATCCGGCGCTCTCCCTCGCGCCGGTGGCGCCGGTTCTGGAGAAGCACGCCGGCCGAACCGTGCGGTTCGTGCCGGACGTGGTCGGCGACGCGGCGCAGCAGGCGGTGGCGCAGGCCAGGCCCGGCGACGTGCTGCTGCTGGAGAACCTGCGCTTCGAGGCCGGCGAGGAGAAGAACGACCCGGCGTTCTGCGCGAAGCTGGCGGCGCTCGCCGACGTCTACGTCAACGACGCGTTCGGCACCGCCCACCGCGCCCATGCCTCCACCGCGGGCGTGGCGGCGCACTTCCCGGAGCGGGCGGCGGGCCCGCTGATGGCGAGGGAGATCGCGGCGCTCACGAAGCTCCGCGACAACCCCGAGCGACCGTTCGTGGTGGTGGTCGGCGGCGCCAAGATCTCCGGCAAGCTCAAGACGCTGCAGTCCCTTTCCAAACGCGCCAACACGGTCGTCCTGGTCGGCGGCATGGCCAACACGTTCCTGCTCGCCCAGGGGGTGCCGGTCGGCACGTCCCTGGTGGAGGCGGATCTCGTGGACACCGCGAAGGAGATCCTCGCTGCGGCCTCCAGCAGCGGGATCGCGGTGGTCCTGCCCACCGACGTCGTGGTCGCGGCCTCGACTGACGCCCCGGGGCGCACCGCCGCGGTTGGCGCGGTAAACGCAGGGGAGATGATCCTGGACATCGGCCCGCAGACGCGGCAGCGTATCGGCGAGATCGTGGCCAAGGCGCACACGGTGTTCTGGAACGGGCCCGCCGGCGTGTTCGAGAAGCCGGCGTTCGCAGCGGGAACGCTCGCGATCGCCGAGGCGCTTGCCGCGAGCAGTGCCTTCACGGTGGTGGGCGGCGGGGAGAGTGTCGCGGCCGTGCAGCAGGCGGGCGTGACAGCCAAGCTGTCGCACGTCTCGACTGGGGGTGGGGCTTCGCTGGAGTTCCTGGCCGGCGACACGCTCCCCGGCGTCGCGGTCCTCGAAGAGCGGAACAAATGAGACGTTGTCTCATTTCTGCGAACTGGAAGATGCACGGCACAACCGCCTCCGTGCAGGCCTACCTGGAGGCGCTCATCGAGGGGATCCGCAAGGGCGGTCCCGAAGTCGTGGTTTGTCCTCCGTTTACCCTGCTTCCCGTCGCGCTCCTCATCGCCAGCGGCTCCGAGATCGCAATCGGCGCCCAGAACTGCCACTGGGAGGACAAAGGGGCATTCACCGGGGAGGTGTCCGCCGCGATGCTGGTGGAGCTCGGCGCGCGCTGGGTGATCGTCGGCCACTCGGAGCGCCGCCAGCATTTCGGTGAGACCGACGCGAGCGCCGCGGCGAGGGCCAAGGCCGCCCAGCGCGCCGGCCTCTCGGTGATCTTCTGCCTCGGCGAAACCCTGGAGCAGAGGGACTCCGGCGAGACGCTCGCCGTGCTGGAGCGCCAGAGCGCGGCGCTCGCCGGCCTGGACCCTGCCCTCCTGGCGGTGGCGTACGAGCCGGTGTGGGCGATAGGCACCGGAAGGAACGCCACCCCGGCGCAGGCCCAGGAGGCGCACGCGACGCTCCGCCGCCGCGCGAGCGAACTCCTCGGCGCGGAAGCCGCCGCCACCCTGCGCATCCTCTACGGGGGCAGCGTCAAGCCGGAGAACGCCGCCTCGCTGCTCGCCGAGCCCGACGTGGACGGTGCCCTCGTCGGCGGGGCAAGCCTTGACGTGGAAGGGTTTTGCGCTATTATCCACGCTGCTCCGGGCATGCGCCCGGGGGCGTGAGGAGCGATCATCCCGTGTATACCCTGTTGGTGATTCTTTTCATCGTCGTCTGCCTCTTCCTTATCCTGGTGGTGCTCCTGCAACAGGGGAAGGGAGCCGACGTCGCGGCCGCATTCGGCGGCGCCAGCTCGCAGGCTTCGTTCGGCCCGCGCGGCACAACCACGCTGATGCACAAGCTCACCACCGCCTCGTTCGTGCTGTTCGTGGCACTGTGCATCGGGCTCTCGGTGCTGACGGCGCGCCGTGGGCGCTCGGTCACTGCCGGTGTCAAGGGTCGAACACCCGCGTCGGCGCCAGCGCAGCCGACCCCGGCCAAACCCACAGGGAAGACGCCGGTGCAGGGAGCGCCGCAGAACGCCCCTCAGGCGCCGGCACCGCAGCAGAAGTGAGGCGGCACGAGTGGAGAGGACAGCCGGCGCCGAAGTGGCGGAACTGGTAGACGCGCACGTTTGAGGGGCGTGTGGCGCAAGCCATGCCGGTTCGAGTCCGGCCTTCGGCACCATCTATCTATCTATTGCGGGGGGGCCCAGCGGCCCCCAGACCTTTTCCCCCGCCGCTGATGCCCCCCCGGAACCCCCCGCGCTCCGGCCGAGTGAATCGGCCTCCGCTTTCTCTTCTGCCGCCGGCTTACTCAGCGGCCCCCAGACCTTTTCCCCCGCCGCGAAAGTGCCCACAACAGGCGGCTGGGCTATTCGGGTCAGAGAAACAAGTGTGACGCAGGTCAACTTTTCGCCGGGCCAAAGTCGTTAGAATTGCAGTTGCAGTGGGCAGATGGGACCTCGTCCCATCTGCTAAAATATGCAACGTCAGGGGGAAACCATGAGGAAAGCGCTCGCAATGTTGTTCATGGTGATGGTGGCCGGGACTGCGCTGGCGACGGTCCCGGGCCTGGACCTGTACGTGCCGGCGGTGGGGCACGGGCTTGGGGCTGTCTCCGGTGGAGTGCAGGCGTGGTGGCGCGGCGACGTGTGGATCTTCAACCCCTCGACCACCCAGCCCGCCACCGTCGACATCTTCCTGCTGCTGCGCAATCAGGGCAACCCCAACCCTGCGGTGCGGCGCATCACCGTCAACGCCCGTGAGACCCGCTACCTGCCGGATGTCGTGTTCAACACCTTCGGCCTCGACAATACCTTCGGCGGCCTGCGCATCGTCTCGACCATCCCGGTCGTGGTCTCCGGGCGCAGCTACGACGCCAACGTCACCGTCGTGGGCAAGGGCCAGGGCAGCGCCGGCCAGTTCTTCTCCGGCGTCCCGGCCAGCCTCGCCATCGGCCTCGGGGATGTCACCGACGTCATCGGCCTCGACCAGGACGGCCTCCAGACCGCCGGCCTCTGGCGCTCCAACCTCGCCTTCGTCGAGACCACCGGCAACCCCGTCGACCTCACAATCTCCCGCATCGACTCCAACGGCACCGTGCTCGGCAGCATCCCCCAGCATCTCGAGGGCTTCCAGGTCTCCCAGATCAACTACGTGATCACCTCGATCGTCAACACCACCGGCACCAACCAGCGCATCCGCGTTGCCGTCACCGGCGGCACCGGCCGCGTCATCACCAACGCCTCCAGACTCGACAACCGCACCGGTGACCCCGCAACCATCGAGTCCGTGATGATTCACACGGTCGGCCGGTTCGAGGGGGTCGTGCTCGACGCGTCAGCCGGGACGAAGGTGGACGGCGGCCTGCAGCTGCAGATCAGCGCTGGTGCGCTGACCACGTACTCCGGCGTCGCCGGGATTCCGTGCGGCAGCGACAGCTACACATTGGATTTCTCGCCCACCGGCGGCAGCGTGACACTCAACGCGGATGGGACGTTCGCGACCTCGGTGAGCATCCCATATACCGACGGCACCAATACGCTCTTCACCACCAACTGGACGCTCACAGGGGCGCGTGACGCCGACGGTCGCTGGAGTGGGACGCTCGAGAGCGACACCTCGGGAGGCACCGGGTCGTGGGCGTCGTGCAACGTTCTCAACGTCACCCGCCCGTGGCGCGCGACCTGGACCGGCAACTCGTAGGGCGGTCGCACGACCGGCATGGGACGCCCGCGCGGGTGGGTAACCCGGCGGGCGTCTTTGCTCCGGCAGAGGACCCGCCGGGTCCGACGCTCTGGAGGATCTCGCGATGACGAAAGCGATCGCAACGTTGTTCATGGTGATGGTGGCGGGGACTGCGCTGGCGACGGTCCCCGGCATGGACCTGTACGTGCCGGCGGTGGGGCACGGGCTTGGGGCTGTCTCCGGTGGAGTGCAGGCGTGGTGGCGCGGCGACGTGTGGATCTTCAACCCGTCCGCCGGCGAGAACGCCTCGGTCGACATCTACCTGCTGCTGCGCAACCAGGGCAACCCCAACCCTGCCGTGCGGCGCATCATCGTCAACGCCGGTGAGACCCGCTACCTGCCCGACGTCGTCGGCAACACCTTCAACCTCGACAACACCTTCGGTGGCCTGCGCATCGTGTCTTCCATCCCGGTGGTGGTCTCCGGGCGCAGCTACGACGCCAATGTCACCGTCGTGGGCAAGGGCCAGGGCAGCGCCGGCCAGTTCTTCTCCGGAGTCCCTGCCGACCTCGCCATCGGCGTCGGGGATGTCACCGACGTCATCGGCCTCGACCAGGATGGTTTCGAGACCTCCGGCCTGTGGCGCTCCAACCTCGCCTTCGTCGAGACCACCGGCAACCCCGTCGACCTCAGCATCCAGCGCGTGACCGCCAACGGCACCGTGCTCGGCACCATCACCACCCACCTCGAGGGCCGCCAGGTCTCCCAGATCAACTACGTGATCACCTCGATCGTCAACACGACCGGCACCAACCAGCGCATCCGCGTCGCCGTCACCGGCGGCACCGGCCGCGTCATCACCAACGCCTCTCGGATGGACAACCGCACGGGAGATCCCGCAACCATCGAGATGGTGGGCGGCGGCCGCGAGGGCAGCTACGTGTGCAAGGTCGACAAGGGCAACTATGACACTCCGATCACCTTGACGGTGGCCGCCGGTGCGGTGACGACGCTCAATGCGACGATCGTGTTCACCGACGAGGATGTCGCTTCCTGCAGCGGGGGAGAGCTGCTGCAGCTCGCCGGCCCTTTGCCGCAGCCGGTGTTCTACGACGAGACCGGAGCCTTCTCGTTCGTGGTGAGCAACCCGAACGTCGGAGGGGTCGCGGTCAGCCTGCAGGTGAACGGCGCGATCAGCGTGACAGGCCAGGTGAGCGGCACGGTGACGACCACCCTCGCGGGTGCCGGAGCCTGCAGCGGCTCGAAGACCTGGCCGCTTGTGGGCGCGAAAACGCAGTAGGGGCGGCAGAACACCGCCCCTACGCCACATTCCGAACGACTGGCAGTACTACCCGGCCACCTCGATGACCTTGGTGCCCGCCATCTTGTCACCCCAGCGCCGGCCCTCGGCGTCGGTCACAACAAGGATGGCCTCGATGAAGTTGATCAGTCCACCGATAAGGAAGATCGGGATCGACACCAGGTGCCCAAGGATCGGGACGATCCACAGCAGGTAGCCGACGCAGTAGATCGCGAGCGGCAGGTTGCGCTTGACCGAGACGTTGATGTCCATCGGCTGACCGTCGAGGCGGACCGGACGCAGCTTCATGACCTTCTTGCCGATCGACCGCTTGTCCGCGAAGTCGAGGTCGAGCCCGTCGCGCACGAGCCAGTACCCACCGACCACGATGCCGGCGATCGGCCCGCCGATGAACGGGATCAGGCCGAAGATGACCCCGATGAGGATCGCCGGGATCGCGTCGATCAACAACGCTACGAACCGCTTGGCGAGGTCCGCCTTGGCCGCCGTCGGCGCATGGGCCGGCACTGCACTGCCTGGAGTTGCCATCGTCTCCTCCTTCTTCTGCTCCCCCAACAGAGAACAGTCTCGTCTTTATTGCCGAAAGCCTAGACGACCGCGGGAAGCTTTGCAAGCGCCAATACCCGTTCGCGAGACTCTTGGTCAGCCGTCGAGCAGACGGCGGTAGAGCGCCTCGTAGCGGTCCACGACCTTGGCGGTGGAAAAGGTCTCGGTTGCCCGCAACCGAGCTCGCTCGCGCTGCCGGGCCAGCTCCTGCGGGTCCGAAAGCAGCGCCACGACCCGCTCGGCCATCGCCAAGGTGTCCCCCACCGGGAAGGTGAAGCCACCCTCCCCGTCCACCACGAGCTCCGGGATGCCACCCGCGTTCGAGGCCACCACGGGGACTCCGCACGCCATCGCTTCCAGCGCGGCCAGGCCGAACGACTCCTCGGACGACGGCAGCAGGAACACGTCTCCTGCCCCGGTCACCCCTTCGATGGGCGAGACGTTGCCCAGAAACTCCACCCGATGGGCGATGCCGGCGTCGCGTGCGAAACGCTCCGCCGCCGAGCGGTCCGGGCCGTCCCCCACCATTGCGAGGTGCGCGGGGATTCGTGCGTGGACCTGCCGGAAGATCTCCAGCACATCGATAACCCGTTTGACCGGGCGAAAGTTGGACGCGTGCACAAGGAGCGGGGCCCCGTCCGGCGAGAGTCTCCGGCGATGGGCGGCGGCGAAGTCACGGTCGCACCGATCGGGGTCCACGAAGTTGGGGATTACCTCGATCTCACGCTTCACGCCTAGCCGCTCATGGGTTTCGTCGGCCAGCGAGCGCGAGACCGCGGTAACGGCGTCCGCGCGCTCGATCCCCAGCCGCACGATCGGAAGGAACGAGGGGTCCGCCCCCACCACCGTGATGTCGGTGCCGTGGAGCGTCACTATCAGCTTCGGCCCGTCCCCCAGAATCTCCCGCGCCAGGTGAGCGGAGATTGCATGGGGGATCGCGTAGTGCACGTGCAACAGCTCGATCCCGTGGGCGCGCACGGCCTCCGCCATCTGCGAGGCGAGGGCCAGCGAGTACGGCGGGTACTGGAAGAGCGGGTACGCCGGGACGGTAACCTCGTGAAACGTGACCCCGGGCGGCACCCGACCCAACCGGTAGGGCATCGCGTAACAGATGAAGTGCACTTCATGGCCGCGTCGCGCGATGGCCAGCCCAAGCTCCGTGGCCACGGTTCCCGACCCGCCGACGGTCGGATAGCAGGTCACGCCGATCTTCATATCCGCCCTCCCACCCACCCAGGCTTGAGGCTTGGGGCTTGAGGTTTGAGGTCTCCTTTTGGTGCGGTCACGGTGCACCTTCGAAAAGCCAGGCGACCTCGTCGGCCGCAAGCGCACCGTTCGCGACGAACCCCTCGCCGAACTCGCAGCCGATCACGTTCCCACAGGCCCGATCACGCCCCTCGACGGCGGCCAGGAAATGGCCGCTGGCCAGGTGCGTGGCCGCGCCCGCACCCGGGTCGAACTGGGAGGCATACGCCGCGAGCGCCTCGCGCTTGGCGCCGACGTGCGCCGAGATGTCCACCACGAGCGTCGGGGGCAGCAGTTGCCGCGCCCCGGGGTAGGCGAGCAGCAGGCGCGGCCGGTGGGGAGGCCCGAGCTCGGGCCGAAAACGGGCCAGGCCCGCGAGAAAGCTCGCCCGCAGCAGGAGCGCCGCCGCCTCGCCGTGGTCCGGGTGGGGGTCCTCGGAATGCGGCAGGAGCAGGGCCCGTGGCGTCGCGTTCCGCAAAGCCCCGAGCACCGCCGCGAGCTGAGTGGGGTCGTCCGCCTTGAGCCCCCCATCGGGGAGCGCCAGGGAGGACCGCCACGACACCTTCAGGGCACGGGCCGCAGTCTCGCCCTCCCTCGCTCGCAGCGCTACGTCCCCGCGGGTGCCTAGCTCCCCCGCGCTGAGGTCGAGGATCCCCACCCGAAGGCCACGGGCGGCGAGGAGCGCCAGCGTCCCGCCGCAGGCCAGCTCCACGTCGTCGGGGTGTGCCCCGACGGCAAGCACGTCGCACCGGTCTACCACTGCCCGCCTTCCTCCCAGAACAGAAGCTGCATCCCGGGGTGCGGGGGGTCCAACCCCGCTACGAGCTGCTGCGGCCACTCGAGCCCCAGGCGGAGCAGCGGCGCCAGGACCGAGAGGTGCCGCTCCTGCGGTGCTCCCTCTGGGCGCAGGAACGCCCGCAGCCGGCGCCAGCGGCCGAGCTCCACCTCGGCGTCGCGGGTGGCCGCGGCCGTCATCCTTCCGTCCAGCCACGCGAGCGCCGCGTCGAGCTTCCTGCCGGTGGCTTCAACATCGCCGGCCAGCGCCGGCAGCTCCTGCCGCGCCGCGCCCGAGAGCTCCTCGAGCCGCGCCGCTACCACGGTGCGCAGGCGCTCCAGACGTCGGCGCGTCGCCTTCCCGGGAAGCGCTGCCAGCGGGGGCTGCGGGCGCAGCAATTGGTCTGGCCCGACACCCATCTGTCGGGCAAGCCTCCGCTCCGCCGAGGTCACCACCGTGACGTGGGGGCGAAGGGCCCACCTCGGGCGCCCGATCCCCGCCACCGTCCGCGCACCGACCGTCTGCACGTGGTAGGCGAGCTCGGCAGCCCCGAGGATCGCCACCGAGGCCCCCAGGGCGGCGTCCTGCACCAGCGGCCGCAGCCACGCGTTGGGGAGGAACCGCTCCGGGTGGGACGCCAGCTCCTCGAGGATTGCGGGCGGGCAGCCCTTCCCGCTCGTCGGCACCGATGTGCGGCGGTCGTTCTGCCGACGGAAGACCGGCAGCTTGTGCGAGGCGATCCGCAGCGGCACCGACCATCCGCGGGCCCGGAAGCCCTCCACGCCCTCCTCCAGCGCTTCCCAGCACGCAGGCAGCTCGGAAAGAACCCGTTGAACCACCGGTGCCGCGGCGCGGGCAACTTCGGGCTCGAGCGCGTCCACGACGATCACTCCGCTGCCCGCGAGCAGGCGTGCCAGGAAGCGCGCGGTGGCCTCGCCGAGGGTTGCCCCGGGTGTGTAGCACGAGGCAGCCAGTTCGATGGCTGCAGCGGCGTTGCCACCCGGCAGGCGCCCCCGCAGCTCCTCGAGGAACACCGCGCTGGCCCCGCTCAGCGGTGCACAGCCGCCGAGTTGGCCTCCCCGCTCCCACCCCGGTTCCCGGAGTTCCAGGAGCTCCTCGCCCGCTACCACCCGCCCCCAGCCCATCTCGGGGAGGTCGTCGTCGCCGGTCGCCAGCCACAGGAACCCCACTGCTTCCCGTCCTGCCGACCGCAGCCTGCGAACTTCGGCCGCCACGGCCGCGCCCTTGATCAGGGTGAGCAGGGGGCCGCCCAGGAGGCCGGGCTGCTGGCCGGTGACGACCACATCGGCACCGGCAAGCCATCGCGAGAGCTCCGCATCCACGGGGTTCCCCCACGAACGGTTGGCCCCGCTGAGCGCCTCGCCGAGCGCGGGCGAGCGGGGCATGGCCTGCGAGGAGACCGTGGGGAGATCGATCTCGCCCCGGGCCGCTGCGGCGGCGGCGGGGTGCACGCCTGTCCAGCTTTCCAGCGGCGCGACGTTCGCGCCCGCGACTCGTTCCGCCGTCATCCGGGGGAGAGTAACGCGGCCGCGATGGTAACGCCACCACGCATGCATGGACAGGTGCTCACATGATGTGTGTCCGCGCCGAGCACGCTGGTGACTCAGATAGCAGTCGACCGTTTTGGCCCAGCCGCAAGAATCTGCTAATGTTACAAGCCGGTAGGGTATTGATGCGCAACGTTGAACCTTCGCCTCCGCTCGGGAGGGCAGTCGGGGTTTCCATTCCCTGCGCCCCGGGAGGCGCGGTGTGAAGGTCCTTCTCGCCTCCGTGTTTGGTCCGTACGGCGTGGATGACGAGTACGGCCAGGCGAGCTGTCGGATGGAGCTTTTCCACAATCAGGTGACCCGCGAGCAGGGCGTCTTCTCCATCCGCATGTTCCACCCCACCTTCGGGCTCCACTTCCTCGCCGAGAACATCTCGCCCCCGACCACGGTGCTCGACTTCCCCAGCGAGGCGCGCTTCGTCGAGGAGCTGCGCAACGGCTACGATGTCGTCGGCATCTCGTTCATCGTTCCGAACTTCTTAAGGGCCAAGCGGATGGCTGAGCTGGTCCGGCGCCACGCCCCGCACGCGAAGATCGTGCTCGGCGGCCACGGGACGCCGGTGCCCGAAGTGGACGAGATCCCCAACGACGGTGTGTGCAAGGGGGAAGGGGTGCGGTGGCTCCGGGCATTCCTCGGCGAGGACCCGGAGCGGCCGATCAGGCACCCGATCCTCAGCGATTCGTTCGGGGGACGGATCCTCGGTGTCCCGGTGGTCGACCGCGCCGGTCACATCACGCCGGGGCTCGGCTGCCCGAACGCCTGCTTCTTCTGCCTGACGAGCAGCTTCTTCAACCACACGTACATTCCGTACCTCGAAACGGGCAAGGAGATGTTCGACGTCTGCGAGGCCATCGAGAACGCCCTCGGCTTTCGCAAGTTCTACGTCATGGACGAGAACTTCCTTGCACACCCGGAACGCGCCTACGAACTCGCCGATCTGATGGAGAAGCACGGGAAGACCTACCGCTTCAGCCTCTTCAGCTCGGCAGAAAACATCACGAGGGTCGGCGTCGACTTCCTGGTGCGGCTCGGCGTCATCAGCCTCTGGCTTGGCGTGGAGTCCAAGATCGAGACCTTCACGAAAAACCGCGGGGTCGACTTCGCGAGCCTCGTCCGGGAGCTCCGCAGCCACGGGATCCTGGTCCTCACGTCCGGGATCCTGTTCCTGGACCAGCACGACCGGCAGAACATCTGGGATGACATCCGCTTCATGGTGGGCCTCGAGCCCGACCTGATGCAGTTCATGCAGCTCGGCCCTGCACCATTCACGCCCATCTATCGGCGCTATAAGGCCAGCGGCCGGATTATGGAAAACGCTCCCTACGCGGGTTGGCACGGCCAGGGGCAGATCTGGTTCCGGCACCCGGAGTTCTCCCCCGAGGAGTCGGAGCGGCTCCTGACCGAGGCGTTCCGCTACGACTACGACACCTTCGGGCCGTCGCTCATCCGCATGTGCGACACGATGGTCCGTGGGTATCAGAACCTGAACGGTTCGGCCAACGGTTTCATCGCCAGGCGCCGCGAGTCGTTGCGGCGGCGAGCCGCCAAGTTCCGCCCGTTCCTGGCGGCGGCGCACCACCACGCCCACAACGAGAACGCGCGTGCCCTCATCGAGAGGGTCACCGCCCGGTACGAAGAGGCGTTCGGCCCCATGACCCTCAAGCAGCGGATACAGTCCCAGGTGGTCCGGGCCCACGCTGCCAGGGAAGCGCGCCGCGTCGCGGCCGGGCGGGACGTCTACCAGCCCGCGACGATCGTGACCCGGTACCGCACGTAGGGCCGGTTCCCCGGCCGGGACGCTCTGCGGTCCCCACCCTTTCGACCGATCAGCGAGCGCCCACCCTGCTCACGAATTGCACGATCCGCCTCACGGCGATCCCCCGCTGGCCGACACCCGTGAAGAAGTGGTCCGCACCCTGGATCGGCTCAAGCCGGCACACCCTCTCCACGCCGTACGCCCGCACGATGCTCTCGAGCACGCCCAGCTTGCAGACGGCGTCCTCGGTTCCGGCAACGAAGACCGTCGGAAACGTGATCCCCTTGAAGTAGGCGTTCCTGGAAACATCATCTTCGCCACGAGCGGGAAAGCCGAGACAGGCGCACGCCGGCACCTTGCCGTCGCGCACGGCAGCTTCGAGCCCCACCCTGGCGCCGAAGGAGTAGCCCACCACGGACACGCGCGCCGGATCAAGGCCTGGCTGCCGGCGCAGGAACTCGAGCGCACCAAGCACGTCGTTCACCTCGCCCGTGCCCGCAGCGAACTTGCCCGTGGATCTGCCGACGCCGCGAAAGTTGAAGCGCAGCGTCGCAAAGCCGGCGCCGCTGAACGCCCCCCGCATGTCCTTGACGATCTCGTTGTCCATGGTGCCGCCGGCCAATGGGTTCGGATGGCAGATGACCACCCCGGGAGCCGCGTCGTTGCCCCCGGGGACCGCAAGGATGCCCTCCAGCGCGACGCCCGGCGCCCCCGCGCTCGCAAACATCACCGCTCGCTCGGCGCCGCCCGCCGCCCCGGCGAACGTCGCCGGAAAAATGAGACCGCTCAGGGCCGCCGCCGCGAGCACGACCGGGGCGAGAAATCTCATCGCAGCCTACCGGCGCGCTGCCACCGTGATTCTGGTCACCGCCGCCTCGAGGTGGGCGCGCTGGTGCTCGAACTCCTTGCCAGCCGCGGCGCGCAGCGCACTCTCCGCTGCTCGCTTCTCCTCGCGAGCCGCCTCCACGTCGATCTCGGCAGGCAGCTCCGCCACGTCCGCTAGCACCGTTACGAGGTCGCCGGCGACCTCCGCGAAGCCGCGCTGGACCGCGAGGTAGTGCTCCCGCGAACCGGTGCGGTAGGAGAGCTCTCCGATGGAGAGGCTGGCCAGCAGTGGGGCGTGGCCGGGGAGGATGCCGAGGGCGCCCAGCGCACCGGGCAGCGTTACCTCGTCCGCCTCGGTGTCCACCACCACACGCACCGGGGTGACGACCCTCAGGTGAAGCCGTCCCTCCATCACGCTGTCCCCTCGGCCTTGAGCTTCTCCGCCTTTTCGACCGCCTCGTCGATCCCGCCGACCATGTAGAACGCCTGCTCAGGCAGCTGGTCGAGCTCACCCTGCGCGATCATCCGGAAGCCACGAATCGTCTCGCCGACCTGCACGTACCGGCCCTTCAGGCCCGTGAACTGCTCGGCCACGTGGAACGGTTGCGAGAGGAACTTCTGGATCTTGCGCGCCCGCGCCACGGTGAGCTTGTCGTCCTCGGAGAGCTCGTCGATACCCAGGATCGCGATGATGTCCTGCAGATCCTTGTACTTCTGAAGGATGCGCTGGACCTCGCGGGCCACCCGGTAGTGCTCCTCGCCGACGATCTTGGGGTCCAGGATGCGGGAGGTCGAAGCGAGCGGGTCCACGGCCGGGTAGATACCCATGTCCACGATCTGCCGCGACAACACTGTGGTGGCGTCGAGGTGCGCAAACGTGGTGGCGGGCGCCGGGTCGGTGAGGTCGTCGGCCGGCACGTAGATCGCCTGCACCGAAGTGATGGACCCACGCTTGGTGGAGGTGATGCGCTCTTGCAGCTCGCCCATCTCGGTCGCCAGGTTGGGCTGGTAGCCCACCGCGGAAGGCATCCGGCCCAGCAGTGCCGACACCTCTGAACCGGCCTGGGTGAATCGGAAGATGTTGTCGATGAAGAGCAGCACGTCCTGCTCTTCGACGTCGCGGAAGTACTCGGCCACCGTGAGGCCGGAAAGCGCCACCCGCAGACGTGCGCCGGGCGGCTCGGTCATCTGGCCGTAGATGAGAGCGGCCTTGGATTTCGTCCAGTCGCCCGGGTCGATGACGCCGGACTCCTGCATCTCGAGCCAGAGGTCGTTCCCCTCGCGTGTGCGCTCGCCAACGCCGGAGAACACCGAGTAGCCGCCGTGCTGCAGAGCCACGTTGTTGATCAGCTCCATGATGATCACGGTCTTGCCCACGCCGGCGCCGCCGAACAGGCCCGTCTTGCCACCCTTGGTGTAAGGCTCCAGCAGGTCGACCACCTTGATGCCGGTCTCGAACATCTCGACATTGGTGGATTGCTCCTCAAACGACGGCGGCTCGCGGTGGATCGGCCAGCGCTCCTTGGTCTCGCAGGGTCCCTTCTCGTCAATCGGCCGGCCGATCACCGAGAGCACCCGCCCCAGCGTCTCGCGCCCCACCGGCATCGTGATCGGGCCGCCGGTGTCGAAGGCCTTCATCCCGCGCACCATGCCGTCGGTCGGCTCCATCGAGATGCAGCGCACACGGTTCTCACCCAGGTGCTGCGCCACCTCCAGCACGACTTCGAGGTCGCCCTTCTCGCTCCTGTCGCGCACCTCGACGGCGTTGTAGATGGCGGGGAGATGTCCCTCGGCGAACTCCACGTCCACCGCCGGACCGATGATCTGTACGACGCGCCCTTCGACCCGATGCGAACTGGTTGCCATTTCCGACTCCTACCTCTCTGCCAGCGCCTGGGCGCCGGAGACGATCTCGATGAGTTCCTTGGTGATCGAGGCCTGTCGCGCCCGGTTGTAGGTGAGCGTCAGCCTGTCGATCATGTCCCCGGCGTTCTTGGAGGCCGCATCCATCGCGGTCATCCGGGCGGCCTGCTCCGCGGCCTGCGAGTCCAGCAGCGCGCGCAGAACCTGGAACTGCACGTGGCGCGGCAGGATCTGCGACAGCAGCGCTTGGGGGCTGGGCTCAAAGATATAGGCCCCAGGGCGCTCACCCCCAACGATCCTGGCCCGTTCAATCGGCAGCAGCCTCTCGAGGGTCACCTCCTGCCTCATGATCGAGCGGAAGTGATTGTTCAGGAGGTAGATTGCATCTGTCTCCCCGGCCGCGAAACGTGCCGCCAGCCAGCTCGCCAGCTCGAACGCCACCTCCGGGGTGACCGTGTGCATCAGCTCGGGATATGTCGCAACGGTCACGTAGCTGCGGCGGCGGAAGTAGTCGATCCCCCGCCGTCCAACCAGCACGAGCTCCACATTCTCCCAGCGCCCACCCTCGAGCAGCGATGTCGCCTCGCGCAGCACGTTGGCGTTGAACGCCCCGCACAGCCCCTTGTCTGCGGTCACCACCACCAGGGTGACCGCGTGCTCGGCACGCTCCACCAGGAGCTCGTGGCTGTGAGAGGCGACCCGCGAAGCGAGGGACCGTAGCACCGCCTCGAGGGCCGCGGCGTACGGCCGCGCCTCCAGGATGCGTGTCTGGGCCCGGCGCAGCTTGGACGCGGACACCATCTGCATCGCCTTGGTGAGCTGCTGCGTGGAGCGCACCGAGCGGATGCGGCGCCGCAGGTCCTGCTTGCTAGGCAACCGCGACCCCAGGGGTTTCGCGCACGAAGGCGTCCAGGGCGGCCTGGCAGCCCGCGGACAGCTCCTGCTCGACCGCGCCCTCCAGCTTCCCGGTGCCGGTTATGGCCTCGAGCACGTTTCGATGGTGGAGCTCCAGGTGATCGTGGAGGAACGCTTCGAACGGCAGCACCGCCTCTACCTTCAGCTTGTCGAGAAAGCCGCGGGTGCCGGCGAACACCGATGCCACCTGCAACTCCACCGGCATCGGCCGGTACTGGCCCTGTTTGAGGATCTCCACCAGCCGCTCGCCCCGCGCGAGTTGCCGCTGGGTGGCCTTGTCTAGGTCCGAGCCAAACTGGGCGAACGCCGCCAGCTCCCGGAATTGGGCCAGGTCGATCCGCAACGTTCCGGCGACCTTCTTCATCGCCTTGATCTGGGCGTTTCCGCCAACGCGAGACACCGAGATGCCCACGTTCACCGCCGGGCGCACGCCCGCGTAGAAGAGGTCGGACTCCAGGAAGATCTGCCCGTCGGTGATCGAGATGACGTTGGTTGGGATGTACCCCGACACGTCCCCGGCCTGTGTTTCGATGACGGGGATCGCGGTGAGCGAGCCGCCGCCGAGGTCGTCGCGCAGCTTGGCGGCGCGCTCCAGCAGACGCGAGTGGAGGTAGAACACATCGCCAGGGTAGGCCTCGCGGCCCGGTGGCCGGCGCAGCAGCAGCGAGATCTCGCGATAGGCGGCGGCGTGCTTGGAGAGGTCGTCGTAAAACACCACCGCGTGGCCGCTGTTGTAGAGGTAGTACTCACCCATGGCACACCCTGCGTACGGTGCCAGGTACTGAAGCGGGGCCGGCTCGGAGGCGGTGGCGGCCACTACGATCGTGTGGCCCATCGCGCCGTGGTCCTCCAGGATCTTGACCACCTGGGCCACGGTGGAGCGCCGCTGGCCGATCGCCACGTAGATGCAGACGGTGTCCTTCCCCTTCTGGTTGATGATGGTGTCCGCGATGATCGCGGTCTTGCCGGTCTGCCGGTCCGAGATGATCAGCTCGCGCTGGCCTCGCCCGATCGGGATCATCGAGTCGATCGCCTTGATGCCGGTCTGCACGGGCTCCTTGACCGGCTGCCTGCGCACGACACCGGGCGCGGTCCGTTCCAGCGGGTAGCTGTCCGCGGCGGCGATCGGGCCCTTGCCGTCGATCGGCTGCCCGAGTGAGTTCACCACGCGCCCGACCAGGCCGGGACCGACCGGCACTTGAAGGATGCGGCCGGTGCGCCTGACCTCATCCCCTTCGCGAATGGCCTGCGACTCGCCCATCAACACGCAGCCGACGCTGTCCTCCTCCAGGTTGAGGGCGAGGCCGAAGACGTCGTGGGGAAAGGCCACCATCTCCCCCGCCATGACGCTGTCCAGGCCGAACACCCGGGCGATGCCGTCGCCGACAGACACGACCGTGCCCACCTCGGCCATCTCCACGGAAGTCTCCAGACCCTGAATCTGCCGCCGCAGGATGTCCGTGATCTCGTCCACCTTGATCTGCATCGATCTCCCCCTACTCACGCGCTGCCGATGAGGCGAATCGGCGCACCTGCGCCAGCAGCGAGCCGTCGAAGACACGGCTGCCCAGGCGCACCACGAAGCCCGCGAGCAACTCCTCGCGGACCTTGACGTCCAGCTCCACTCGCGTCCCGAGCGTCTGGGCGAGCGCCCGCTCCAGTGCGGCCACTTGCTGCTCACTGGGTCCGGACGGCAGCTCGACGCGCCCGCGGACGATGCCCTCCTTGCGGTCCACCAGGTCCCGGAAGAACGCCACCACTTCGTCGAGGTAGCGCAGGCGCACGTGGTGCTCGAGAGCCATCAGCACGCGCTGCGCCTCCGGCCGCAGCGAGAGCGCCTTCCCGATCGCCCCGACCAGCTCACGCTTGGCGGCCGGTGGCACCGACGGGACCTCGAAAACCCGAAGCAGGTCGGGTGCGTGCCGGAACAACTCAGCCACCGAAGCGAGCTGCCCCTCGATACGGCGCAGCGCCGGGATTCCCTCCTTCTGGGTGACCCCGAACAGCGCGACGGCGTACGGGCGTGCCACTCGCCGGCTCACCGCGCACCGCCGGCAGCTCGCGCGGTCAAGCGCTCCAGCGTCGCGCGGAAGATGCGCTCGCGATCCTCGGGGGTCAGCTCGCGCTGCAGCAGATCGAGCGCCAGGTCGGCCGCCACGGCGGCGGCCTCGGAGGCAAGCGCCCGGCGTGCCTCTTCGACGCGTCGCGCCGCCTCCTGCCCAATCTGCGCCACCAGGCGGGCCGCCTCCTCCTCGCCCTGGTGCTCGAGCGCCGCACGTTCGCGCTCCCCGTCGCGGCGCAGCCGCTCCTTGAGCGCCGCGATCTCCCCGGAAAGCGCCGCGACCCGCTGCTCCATCTCCGAGCGCAGAGCCTCGGCCTCCTGCCGCTGGTGGACCGCTTCCTTCATCTGCGACGCGATCTGCTCGCGACGGATGCGGAAGAACCTGGAGAGCGGGCGCACCAGCAGGTAGAAGAGCAAGCCGAAGAAGAGGATCAGGTTGGCGATCTTCCAGAAAAGCGGGGGCACGCCGAGAAAGCCCTCGCCGACTTCCTCCGCGGCCCAGGCGGGGAGCGCGGCGCACCAGACGATCAGCACGGCGAGGAGCCTGTTCATGCCACGCTCCGACCCATCAGGTGGCTCGCGAGCTCCCGGGCCAGTTGGCCGCCGCGATCGCGCAGGACCGCGCGTGCTGCTCGCGAGGCCTCGTCGAGCTCGCCGGACAGCCGGGCCAGGTGTTGCTGCACCTCACCGCGCGCCGCCTCCAGCTTCTCCCGCCGTATCGCCTCACCGGAGGCCCGCAGCGAGGCCCGCTCCCGCTGCCCCTCCGACGCCGCTACCGCCACCTCCCGTTCACAGCGCGCAACAGCCTCCGTCAGCGCCTGTCGCGCCTGCTCAAAACCCTCCCGTGCCGTCTTGACCCGCGCTTCCCGTTCATCCAGCACCCGCCCCAGCGGCTTCACGAGCTGGGTGTACACGAGCAGGTACACGAGCCAGAAGCAGGCCATGATGAGAAACAGCGAGTAGTTGGGCGGCGCCATCTATCCGATCCCCCCGCCGCTGGCTACCGATGAGGAGGCGTAAAGCCTCCAACGGCGAGGGCTTAAATTAGCAAAGGAGACTCTTCCGGTCAACGGGAGCGGTGGTGTGCCCGGGTCGCGGGCAAGCTCAGCGCGCGCTCTTCTCGCGGAGGATTGCCTGAGGGAAGCGTGTCTCGAGCGTCCGGTAGAGCGCTGCAACCTGATCGCTGCCGCCGTTGGCCCAGTTTGCGTCGCGAAATGTGAGGTCGTCCCCGGCGGTCGTGCGGATCCGCAACTCGGATACCGTGCCGCTCGTTCCCTGCGCCCGGCTCGCCAGCCACACGGCCCGGAGCGACGCCACCGAGAGTGCCGCGCTCTCCTCTGGCCCGCGGGCGTCCCGCCACTCCAGCCGGTCCGCGGTCACCATCAGCGTGCCCGTGCTCTCCCGCCGGAACGCCCCGGTCATGCGCAGCAGGGGGCCAAAGGTCACCGTCTCCATCGCTGTGGGTAGGGGCGGCGCTGCCGCCGACTTGGCCATGGGGGTTGGCGCCGGGGTGGTCGCGGGCGGCAGAGTGGGACGCACCGGCGTGGGGGTAGCACCGGTCGCCAGCAGCGCAAAGATGACCGCGTCCGCCACGCGGTTCTCCTTGAGGTAGATGAGGTCGTTGACCGTAAGCGTGTAGCGGTGCCCCGAGCGACGCACCTGTTCGGCGACAAGCTCCGCGGAAAGCCCCGAGCTCACCGCGCGGATCACTTCCGCAAGGCGCGCGTCGTCAGGGCGAACGGGCGCCGCTGTCGGTGTGGGCGTGGTCCGGGCGACAAGCGCCTGGATCACCGGCTCGGGGACCCCGGCAGCGCGCAGCCTCGCGAGGTCGGCAGGGCCAAGCGACGCCACCACGGGGGCCTCGCGAATCAGCCTGAGGATCCCCTCCTCGGGGGCGCCGGCGCGGTGCGCGGCCACCACCTCCCCAACCGTCAGCTCCTGCGCCGGGGCAGGGGTGACCAAGAGCAGCACCACGAGAGCCGGGAGAACGCGCATCGCAGCCTCCCACAACGACCGCGCGGTCAGTGTAGCAACGTCTCCATCCCAACCATCACGCGACGCCCCGGCGCCGGGTAGCCGCGCACCTCCTCGTAGCTGCGGTCGGCCACATTCTCGATTCGCACGCGTGCGGACAGCCAAGCTGCAAGTGGAACCGTGACAGCGAGGTTGGCGGTGATGAAACCGCCCTGGTCCACCCGCACGAAGCTCACCGGGTCCACGTCCGGGCGGCTCCCGACCCAGACGAGCGAGGCGGCACCCTCGAGAGGGCCAGCGAGCGGCCCGTCGAGCGTCAACGCTCCCGACCAGGTGGCTCGCCGCAGCAGCGGCTGCCCGTCGCCGTCGCGGGCGGAAAGCCACGTGAGTGCCGCCTGCAGGTGGCCACCCTCGCCGAGCATCGCGATCCACGAGGCCTCCACGCCATCCTGGATTGCCTGCGCGATGTTTTCGAAGCGGAAGCTCGCCAGGTCGAAGTCGATCAGATCGCGCTCCCGGTTCGCAAACCCCACCACTTGGAGCACCGACCGCCCTCCCGAGAGGGGCAGCGAAAGCCCCACCTCGGAGGTGCGGGAGCGCTCCGGCCGGAGAGCGGGGTTTCCCGAGAACGGGTAGTACAGCTCGCCGAGGCCCGGCGCTCGGAACGCCTCTCCGAAGGAGGCCCAGACCCGGAGCGACCGCCCCTCCCGGCTCACCGTGACCCTGGGCGAGAGCTCGCTCCCCCAGGGGGTGGCCTCGTCCCAGCGCAACCCGGCAAGCACTCGTATCCCGCCGCCCGCCGCCCAGTTGTCCTGGGCGAAGAGCGAGCGGGTGCGCAGCCGGCGGGCATCCACGGCGATTCCGAAGGTGGAGGCGTCTGTGACGCTGTCTTCGCGCCACTCACCACCCACCATCAGGTGGTGCTTCCCCCAGCGCTGGCGAAATACGAGGTTCGCACCGTCCGAGTCGGCCTTGGTGTCGCCGCTCACGAAGCCGGAGGGGTCGTCGGGGTCTCGGAACTGCAGGCTCCGCTCCACCCGCGAGACGGTAACCTCCAGGTAGCTGGTCGTCCCGAGATTCCAGTGCAGCGGCAACGCGGCGAGGTTCTCCTCGGTGGCGGTGAAGCGACGTGGCGTGAGGAGCGCACCCGAGAACGGGATGTCGGTGTGGCCGGTGGTGCGCCGGAAGAGGACTCCGATGCGTCCGGCCGAACCGAGGGTGGTCCCCAGGCTGATCATGCCGGCCCTCGACCAAAACTCGTCGTTGGGGAGGGCGCCGTCCCCCGCCCGGCTGGCCGCGCTCACGAAACCGTCCCAGGACCCGGCGACCAGCGAGGCCTCCAGCTCTCCGCGCTGCCAGCCGCTGCTGCCACCCTCGACAAGGACCCGCAGCGTGCTCTTTTCCGCGTTCGCCGGGATGAGCTGCACAACGCCGCCGACGGCGTCCGCACCGTACAGGGCGGAGAAGGCGCCGCGCACCACCTCGATCCGGTCGAGGCCAACCGTGAGGGGGAGGCTCCAATCGTAGCCACCAAAGAACGGGGAATTGAGCCGGACCCCGTCGAACATCACCAGCGTGTGGGTGGAGGAGGTGCCGCGCACGAACATCGAGGTAACGCCGGCGTCCAGCCCCGAGCGGAGCACCGTCACACCCGGGATCCAGCGCAGGGCGTCCGCCACCGCGGTCACGCCCTCCGCCCTCAGCAGCGCCGCGGAGATCACCGTCGAGGCGGCGGCTACTTCGTCCGCCGGCTGCTGCTCGCCGGTGGCGGTGACCACCACCGCATCCCGGAACGCCGGGAGCTGCTGAGCATGTCCGCAAGGCAAAACCACTACGAGGGATACAAGGGAAAGAACGGCATGACGGACCATGGAAACCTCCCGTTTCCCAAGCGGGATGGCAGGTCTCCTGGCTCCCGGATCAACCGGATTCGCTCGCCTTCCCAGGCGTCAGGCCTCGAGACCCGTGCGCCCAGTGGCAGTGTGAGCGGTCCGTCCCCGGTCACAGTGGCGGGGGCCGCGCCGGACTCGCACCGGCTTCCCTCGACACCACCCCGGTCAACTTCTGTCGACACTCTAGCCGTCGCCAGAAGAAAAGCAAGCGGCCCGGGAAGCCCGGGCCGCGGGTACGTCACGCATCGCCTTTTACTGAACGACCGCCTGCACCGGCACCTCGATGAGCTTGCGAAGTGGGTCGCTGGTGGTGATCTTCACGGTCGCCTTCTGGGTTCCCTTGGGCACACCGGCCTTCAGGCTCACCGCCACCTGGTAGCGTTGGCCGGCCTGCAGGGGGATCACCTCGGTGGCGAAGTTGGAGTTGTCCACCTTGACCTCGGAGAGCTGCAGCTCCGCCCCCTGCCGGTTGTTCACGATGAGGAAGTTCTGACCCACCAGGGCGTCGCCGGCCACGGTGCCGAAGTTGACCTGCGCCGGGATCACCTGCACCACCGCGCGCACGGCCCCGGTCACGTTGATCGCCACCTCGGGCGCCTTTGCTGCCGTGGTCTTCACCACGATCTTCTGGTTGAGCATCCCTTCGGGAGCGTTCGCGGGAATGGTCACTGTCAGCTCCCACTGCGAGCCCTTCCGGTCCTGAATGCGCTCCTTTTCAGGAAGCTCCCTGTACGTCAGCTGGTACGGTCCCCCACTGGCTTCCGCGCTTTGGACCTTGAAGTCGGAGCCGTCTGCCGAGGCCAGCACCAGCTTTTCGCTGGCCGGTTCGCCCTGCAGCACGTTGCGGAAGATGACCAGTGGCCTGGGCAGCACCTCGATGAACGCCCGCACGTCGGCCTTGATCACCAGATTGACCTGGGGAGTCGCCGGGTCGTTGGAGAAAACCAGCACCGCCTTGGAGATCGGGCCGGAGAACCCGGTGGTGTCCACCTCGGCCGCGATCTTGCCCGTGCCTCCGGGAGCGATCGTGCGGTCGAAGTTGGCCACCGTGCAGCCGCAGGTGGGGCGAACCTGGCTAATCTCGAGCGGGGCCTTGCCAAGGTTCCGCACCTCGAAGGTGGCGTGGACCTTCTCACCCTTCGCCACGGTGCCGAAGTCCTTGATCTTCTCGACAATGTCGATCGCGGGCTGGGGCGCTTCCGGCGCCTTCTGGGTGGCCGCCGGTGCAGGCTGCTGCGCCGCTGCGCCTACTACCATCAACACAGCCGCGAGTGAGCAAACGATTGTGCGCGTCATTCGTGAAACCTCCTCTCGCCTTCGTCAGCGTCCGGCTCCGCCGGAGGTGGTAGAGTACACCGCCGCGCGGGGGCGCGCCAGGGTACATGCAGAAACCTTGCCACTTTTACTTCCTCCCGATCGGTGGCACGGCCACGGCTGCGCTGGCCGGGCTGCTCCACGAGGCGGGGGAGAGGGTGTCGGGTGTGGACGCCACGCTCTACCCCCCGACCTCCGAGCTGCTGGCCGAGCTCGGGGTGCCGGTGCGGCTCGGTTTCGACCCCGCCGGCATTCCTACCGATCTCGACCAGGTGATCATCGGCAACGCCCTTCCGCGGAGCAACGTCGAGGTGCAGGCGGTGCTGGAGCGAGCGCTCCCCTATACGTCGCAGGCTGAGGCTTTTGGCGAGCGCTTCTGCCGTTCGGCCCGCACGGTCGTCGTGGCCGGCACCCACGGCAAGACCACCACGACGGCGCTGGTGGCTCACATCCTCACCATCGGCGGGTTGGACCCCACCGCCCTGATCGGCGGCGTGCCCCGGGGCGGCAGGCCCTGGCGCCTGGGGCACGGCGGCTGGACGGTGGTCGAGGGGGACGAGTACAACACCGCCTTCTTCGACCGCGGCCCCAAGTTCCTCCACTACAACCCGCACGTCTTCGTGGTCGGCAACGTCGAGTTCGATCACGGCGACATCTACCCCGACCTGGATGCCATCCTGGCAGCTTTCCGTGCCGGAGTGGCGCTGGTGGGCGGCGATGGGCATGTGGTCGCAAACGCGGGGGATGCTGGCGCCCGGAGCGTGGCCGCGAAGCACCCCGGTACGGTCTGGTACGGGCTGGGTTCGGACGCCCACCTTGCCTGTCCGGACTGGGGCCACGCCGCGGGGCGCCTGCACGCCACCTTGCGCTGGCAGGGTCGGGTCTTCGACGTCGAGGCGCCGTTGGTCGGGCGGCACAACCTGGACAACCTCCTCGCTGCGTGCACGTGCGCCCTCCTCGCCGGGATGACCCCCCAGGTCATCGCAGCAGCCGTCGCCACGTTCCCCGGCGTGCGGCGACGGCTGGAGCTGGTGGGCGAGGCGGCGGGGATCGCGGTGGTGGATGACTTCGCCCACCACCCCACCGCGGTAGCCCTCACCCTCGAGGGAGCGCGCCATCGCTTCCCGGGGCGACGCCTGGTGGCCGTCTTCGAGCCCCGCTCCCTCACCGCCGGGCGCAAGACGTTCGCTGCCGCCTACGAGAACGCGCTTTCCACTGCGGACGTCGCGCTGCTCGCACCGGTCTTCCACCGGGTGCGCCTGGGGCCGGAGTTGGCGCTCGATCGCGAGGCCCTGGTTGCGGCGCTCTCCGCCCGTGGAGTCGAGGCCGAGGCGTTGCCTGAGGACGGCGACCTCGCGGGCGCGGTGCGCCGCCACCTCCGGCCCGGCGATGCGGTGCTTTGCATGTCCTCCGGGGAATTCGGTGGCCTGCCGAAAAGATTGCTCACGATGCTGCGGGGCGAGGGATGAGGGCGGCTCTCGCCCGTGCCCTGGCCACGGTCGGCGGGTTGGGGGACCGCCTGCCCGCCCCCGGGACCACCGTCGGCTCGCTCACGGGAGCTGTGCTGTACTGGGGTGCCTCCCGCCTGTGGCCGCACGCAACGTGGGCGGTGGCAATCGGCGGAGTTGCCTTCCTGGTGCCGCTTTCCGTGTGGGCCTGTGGGATCGAGGCTGCGCGGCGGGGTCACCCCGATCCTGGCCCGGTGGTGCTCGACGAGGTTGCCGGGCAGTGGTTGGCTCTCGCGGTCGTGGCGCTCCTCCGGTCGCGGCCACCCGACCAACGCGACCTGGTGGCGGCGTTCCTGCTCTTCCGTCTCCTCGACGTGGTCAAGCCCTGGCCGATCCGCAAGCTCGAGCGGCTTCCCGGCGGCTGGGGGATCGTGGCCGATGACCTGGCCGCTGCGTTCGCCGCGGGCCTGCTCGTCCTCGGGGTCCTCGCCCTTCTCTAACGCGATGTCCGCCTGTGCTCGACCAGCACGACCGTGAGGTCGTCGCCGAGGGGATGCCCGCCGACGTGCCGATCCAGCTCGGCAAGCAGGGCAGCGAGCACCTCGGGGCCGCCAACCTCACGGTGCCGGAGCAGTACCTCCTGCAGCCTCTCGTAGCCAAACGGGTTCCCTGCGGCGTCGTGCGCCTCCACGAGCCCGTCGGAGTAGAGGAGGAGGCGGCTGCCGGGGGCGAACGGCAGCCTGCGCTCGGGCGCCGGGTCCGGCCAGCGGTGGCCCAGCGGCAGCGAGGAGAGCAGGACCTCTTCCACTCCCCCATCGGCCGCGAGCAGCACGCCGGGCTGGTGGCCCGCGCTGGAGATCTTCACCTCTCGGCGCTCGGTGTCCACCTCGGCGAGGGCGAAGGAGACCATGCGCTGCTTCAGGCTCTGGCCGAGCAACAGATGGTTGAGCCTCGACAGCAGCTCACCGCCCCGGTACCCCTCCTCGATGAGCGCCGCGGCCGCCGACTTGACCATCGCCATGAGCAGGCCGGTGGGCAGGCCGTGGCCCGCCACGTCCCCGATCGACACCACCAGCGCGCCCGGGTGCCAGCGGGAAGAGGTCGAAGTAGTCCCCTCCGACCTCCGCCGCCGGGCGAAAATGCGCCCATACCGAGAGCGGCCCACTCGAGAGCTCCGAGGGTGGCAGAAGGCTCTCCTGGATCTCCCGCGCCAGCTCCATCTCGCGCGCCATCCGCTCCTTTTCGGCGACGTGCGTGAGCATCGTGCGCACCGACTCGGCCATGGTGTTGAACGACACCGCGAGATCCCCGAGTTGGTCGCGACGCTTGACCGGGATCCGGTGGCCGAAGTCCCCCCGTGCGACCGCGCGAGCGCCGCGCGTGAGGCGGGCGGTCGCCCGCGTGACGCGGAGGATCATGACCGCCGCGAACCCAACCGCGATCAGGTAGATCGTGCCGAAGAACCACCCCATGATCCTGAGCATGGTGGTGGCCTCGGTCCGGACCTTCTCTAGCGGACCCAAGAGGTTCTCGATCGCGCCCTTCGGTGCCAGCTTGATCATCGTCAGCACCAGCGTTCCCGTGGCCTCCTTGCCGGTTTCAAGAACCCGGGGCGTGGCCCCAAACCACATCCAAAGCAGGCGGGCGCGTTGCCACAGGGTGCCCTCCCGCGGCCTGGCGGCCAGCCAGCCGCTCTCCACCTGCGTCTCGGGGACCGGCCGGCCGTCGATGCGGAAAGCGGAGGCCTTACCGGGCTTGGCGGAGGTGCTGACCGTGACGTTTCGGCCTGTGGTGCCCTCCACGACCGTAGTCTTCACGTCCATCACGAAGCGCACCTCGTACCAGTACCCGGGGGCGAAGATGCGCGCGGTGGCGAGGTCGAGCGGCAGGACCACCATCGCAACCCTCCCGTCGCGGCGATCCACGCCGGCCAGGAACGCCGACCCGCCGTGAATCACCTCTCCGTGCCAGGTACCCTCCCCGACCCAGCGGGGCACCGGGAGTGGTGCGGCACCCGGGCTGCGCCACTCGTGTGAGTCATCGGCGAGCACCCACTCGGGGCGCAACTCCTTGCCTTCCTGGCCGTCACTGCTCTGCAGGAGCTCCCGGGCGCGCTCGGCTTTCCCCAGCGTCAGCTCGTGCATGGCGCTCGAAGCCTTCGCCGCCATCGCGCCGCCCAGGCGTTCCATCTCGCCTCGGACACGAGTCGCCGTGTACTGCCCAACCAGGGCGTACCCTGCGATGAGGGCGACGCAGGCGAAGACCGCGAACGGCGTCAAGCCGATGAGTACGTAGGAGACGAACAGCCGAACACCGACCCGGTAGGTCAGCTTGCGCCAGATCCAGCGCACTGCCCAGGCAACGAGCGGGAGCGCGCAAAGAATCGCCAGTACCAACACGAGCACCGCGAGGTCGGAATCGGGCCGAAGCCGACGTACGAGAACGGCGAGCACCACCAGTCCCGCGGCAACGGAGAGGTAACCCGTGCGCAGCCAGCGCGATCTGCTCGCTACTTTCGGGGGTGCGGGTGTGGTCATCCCACGCCTCCTACGGGGAAGATACCGGAAAGGTTCTCCGCCTAGTGAATGCGCCTGCGACGGTTCTTGACGTAGTCGGCCAGGATGAAATCGCCCAGGTTGTACGGGTTGGCGAAGTAGGCCCGGCCCCGGTTGATACGGGTGAGCTTCTCCACGAAGTCCTGCAGCTGCGGATCGGTGGCGATCATGAACGTGGTGATGACCACCTTCTGCCGCCGGCACTGGTCGGCCTCCTCCAGGGTGCGGTTGACGATCTTCAGGTCGAGGCCAAATGGGTTCTTGTAGATCCTGCTGCCCTCGGTGATGGCCGAGGGCTTGCCGTCTGTGATCAGGAAGATCTGCTTGTTGGGGTGTTTTCGGCTGGCCAGCATCCCGCGCGCCACCTCAAGAGCCTCGCAGGTGTTGGTGTGAAAGGGGCCTGCCTGGATGCGCGGGATGCCGGACAGCTCGATGCGGGAAGCCCGGTCGCCGAACACCAGCACGCCCAGGTAGTCCTTGGGGTACTTGGACGTGATCAGCTCGGTGAGTGCCAGCGCCACGGTCTTGGCCGGCGTGATGCGGTCCTCGCCGTAGAGCACCATGGAGTGGGAGATGTCGATCGCCACCACGGTTGCGCATGAGGTGAGGTGCTCGGTCTCGGACACCTCGAGGTCCTCCTCGGCCAGCTCCAGCTCGCCCTGCGTGCGCCTGAGGGCGTTGGTGGTGGAGCGAATACCATCGATCGCGTGCAGCTCGTCGCCGAACTCGTAGGGCCTGGTCTCCGGCAGGCGCTCCGCCCCCTCGCCGGTCGCGGGGATCACGTGGTAGCCGGGCCCGGCCTTCCTGAGGCTCGAGAAGACCTCCTCGAAGGCGCTGCGCCGCAGCTGCCGGGTACCTGAGGTCGTGAGTTGCAGCGCTCCCTCGCTGTCCCTCCCCAGCATCCCTTGCTCCTCGAGCTGCGCGAAAAAGGCCTCCAGGTCCACGCCCTCGTCGATGTAGCCGCGCTCCTGCAGCTCGCGCATCCACTCGCGCGCCCGCTCCGCGTCCCCGCCCGCGGCGAGCAGCAGTTGGTTGAACAGCCGCAGCAGGTCGAGCCCTGCCAGCAGCCCCTTGATCAGCTCGGGGTCGAGGTAGAGATACCGGTGGCGCATTGCTGCCGGGCCGTCACCTCGGGACGCGACGGGATCCTCTCGCGGTGTCCCGTCGAGCCGGGACACCACTCGGGATGACGCTTCGCGTCAGTTGGCATCGCCGTGGCCCTCGCCGCGCGCGACCCGGCGCATCAACTGGAACTTCACCATCTCCTTGTAGCTCACCGTGCTGTCGAGGTCCTCTCGGGCGAGCTTGAGGTGCTGGTGCAGGCCCTCGAGCACCATCTCGGCGGCGAACGCACGCTCCTGCTTCGTCGTGCCGTGCTTTTCGACGAGCTTCATGAGGCCAGGCACGCGAGCCAACTCGGTTTCGTAGTCCGCAAAAGGCTGCTCGTCCGAGAGCGTTACCCCGTTGCCCGCCGCAAACCAGGCGACGATCGGTGCGAACGGCCCCTTGTCCTCGGGTGAGCCAACTTCGCGCCCGACCGCAGGAAACGCCACAGCAAAACGCTTCTTCACCGCCGCACCGATCAGCGCCCGAGCCACGACCTCGGCCCCCTTCTGCTCGCCCTCGTAGACCATCTCGACCTTCCCGGTGATCGCCGGCAGGAGCATGTGGATGTCCACGAGCCTCGGGTAGACCTGCTGCTCACCGGTGGTCAGTGCCCGCCGCTCCAGGTTGGAGACCAGCAGCTCGAGCGCCGCGATCGGCACCCGCGCGCTCACCCCCGAGCTCTGGTCAACGAGCTCGCTTTCACGCGCCGCGAAGGCGATCTCCTCGATCAAGAGCTCGACCTCCTCCGGTATCTCGATCCGGGGCCCGCGGCGTTCCCGCCAAGCTTCCTGGCGGGTGATCGTTACCGCGGTGGCCGCGTCCCTGGGGTAGTGGGTGAGGATCTGTGAGGAGATGCGGTCCTTCAGCGGGGTGATGATGTTCCCGCGGCTGGTGTAGTCCTCGGGGTTGGCGGAGAAGACCATCATGATGTCGAGGGGGATCCGGATGGGGAAGCCGCGAATCTGGATGTCGCGCTCCTCGAGGATGTTGAGCAAGCCCACCTGGATGCGGGGGGCAAGGTCGGGCAGTTCGTTGATCGCGAAGATTCCGCGGTTAGTGCGCGGCACGATGCCGAAGTGAATCACCTCGGGGTCCGCGTAGGTGAGGCGCCGCGTCGCCGCCTTGATGGGATCGATGTCGCCGATCAGGTCCGCAATCGTCACGTCCGGGGTGGCGAGCTTTTCGTTGTAGCGGCTCTCGCGGGGCAGCCACTCGATCGGGGTATCGTCCCCCGCCTCTTCCACGAGTCGGCGGGCGCGCGTGGAGGTGGGGCGGAACGGGTCATCGTTTAGCTCGCTCCCCGCCACGATCGGGATCTCGTCGTCGAGCAGCGTGACCAGGGCACGCAGGATCCGCGTCTTGGCCTGCCCGCGCAGACCGAGCAGGATAAAGTCGTGCTGGGCCAAAAGCGCGTTGACGATCCCGGGCACCACCGTGCGCTCGTACCCCACGATCCCCGGGAACAGCGAACTCCCCGAAGAGATGCTGCCGATGAGGTTCTCCCGCACCTCCTGCTTGACCGGGCGCGTGACGACGCGGGCGGCCTTCAACGCCCCCAACGTGGAAGGTTTGCCGGCGCTCATCTCTCACCGCCTATCCCACCGCCAAAGAGGTGCTCTTCTCGCATCAGCCGGTACAACAATCCCGAGGGTAGTTTCTTCCCGGTGTGTGGACAGCCCCGCGCCGCGATGCTAGGCTTCCCATCGAAAGGGAGTCGCTGTATCTGGGCCACCTGCCGCACCAGTCTGCGGTCCGGTGTGCACGACCGGCGGCCCGGCTGCCAGTGAAAGGAGAGATGGGAATGATCGGGAAAGCCATGGAGCAGGCGCTCAACAAGCACCTCAAGGAGGAGATGTACTCGTTCTACCTGTACCTTGCGATGTCTGCCTACCTGGAAGGGCTCAACTTCAAGGGGATGGCCGCCTGGATGCGCGCGCAGGCGCAGGAGGAGTACGCCCACGCGATGAAGTTCTTCGATTTCCTGCACGAGCGAGGCGGCACCGTCACCCTTCTCGCCCTGGAACAGCCACAGGCCGAGTGGGCCTCGGTCCTGGCGGCGTTCAAGGCCGCGCACGGCCACGAACGTTCGATCACCAAGAAGATCCACGCCCTGGTGGACAAGACCGGCACCGAGAAAGACCACGCCACCGCCAACTTCCTCCAGTGGTTCGTGAAGGAGCAGGTGGAGGAGGAGGCGACGGTCGAGACGATCGTGAAGCGCCTGGAGGCGGTCGGCGACAGCCCCGGCGCTCTCTACTACCTCGACCACGAGCTTGGCAAGCGCGGCAAATAGGGTTCCCGCTAAGCGGCAGTGGGCTGGACCTTGTGAATGGTGCCGCAGTGCGGGCACGCCATCTCCCGGCCCACGTATGCGGGGGGGAACTTGAGCGTCGTCCCGCAGCCACAGGGGACGAACGCGTAGCCGTTGAGGCGCCAGAGCATGTCGGTGGTCCCCCGCACCCGCTCGAGCCGGCTCCCGGCGTCCGCGGCAGCCAAGGGGGCTGCGGGCGGGTGCTCCGCGGACGCCAGCGCTCCGAACGGGACCACGCCCACTGCCCTTCCGGTTACCTTCTTGAACGCCTCCTCGTAGTGCCTCAACCCCGCGCCGTCGCCCATCGAGCGCAGGATTCGGATCCGCTCGGAGAGCGGTGGATGCGTGCTGGTCAGGTCGGCAAGACCCCGGGCGCTCACCCCGAGGGGGTTGACGATGTACATCGGCGCCGTGGCCCGCGTTGCAACCGCGAGCTTGGCACTCGAGTGGGAGATCTTCTCGAGGGCACTGGCCAGCCCCTCCGGGTAGCGCGTGTAGAGCGCAGAGGACGCGTCGGCGAGGTACTCTCGGCGACGCGAGATCGCCAGGTAGATGAGTTGGGCGATCAGCGGTGCCAGGATCATGAGCGCGATCGCGACGACCAGGATGATGAGCTGCGCCTGGCCTCCGCTGCGCGAGGAGGTTCGCCGGCGGCCCCCGCCCCAGAAGAACGTCCGGCCGCCGACATCGGCGAGGAGCACGATCGCGCCCATCATGACCCCCACCATCATCATGTACAGCACGTCGCGGTTCGCGACGTGGCCGAGTTCGTGCGCGATGACACCCTGAAGCTCGTCGCGGTTCAGCGTCTCGAGCAGGCCGGCGGTGACCGCGACCACTGCGTGCTGCGGGTCTCGTCCGGTGGCGAACGCGTTCGGGGCGGCCTCGTCGATGATGTAGACATCGGGCGGCTTCGGCAGGCCCGCCGCGATCGACATCTCCTCCACAACGTTGAAGAGCACCGGGTTGTCCTTCTTCTCGATCCGGCGCGCGCGGGCCAGCGCGAGGAAGATCTGGTCACCCTGGTAGTAGCTCACCAGGGTGAGCCCGAGCCAGACGAGGAACGCGATGAACAGCCCGCCGGCACCAGCGCCGGGGGCGAGGGCCTCGCCCAGCGCGTAGCCGAGCAGGAACAGCAGCGCCGCCATGAGCACCACCAGGGTGGCGGCTCGGCGTTGGTTGGCGCGGACCAGCTCCCACACGGCTGCGGCCTCGCCCTAGAACTTCACCTGGGGGGCCTGGCGCTCCGCCGCCGCCTCGACCTCGAAGAACTTCTCCATCTGGAAGTTGAACGAGCTCGCGATGACGTTGGAGGGGAACATCTGGATCTTGTTGTTGAGGCGCATGACGGCGTCGTTGTAGTACTGACGTGCGAACGAGATCTTGTTCTCGGTCGAGGTCAGCTCTTCTTGGAGCGCCAGGAAGTTCTGGTTAGCCTTGAGGTCGGGGTAGGCCTCGGCCACCGCGAACAGCGAGCGCAGCGTCTGAGAGAGGACGTTTTCCGCCTTCGCGCGCTCCTCCACGCCCCCGGTGACCTCGATCGCCTGCTGGCGCGCCTTGGTCACCGCCTCGAGCGTGTTGCGCTCGTGTGCCATGTAACCCTTCACGGTCTCCACCAGGTTGGGGATCAGGTCGTGCCGGCGCTTCAGCTGCACGTCGATCTGGCCCCACGAGTTCCGCACCTCGTTGCGCGACCCGACCAAGCCGTTGTACATCCCCATCACCCACAGTGCCACCAGCACCACAACGATCAGGAAGACCAGGAAGATCATCGCTCCACCTCCCCTGAACCACGTTCCGTTGTAGCCGGCGCCGGGGCGTCCGGCACCGGTGCCCCAAAGCTCTCACCCATGAAAGCCAGCACCGCCTCGGCGGGCGAACCCGGCGTCGGGGCCATCTGGCGTACCAGCGCACCCAATTCCCCCTGGTCGAACCAGAGCCCATGCGCCGCGCAGCGGTCCAGCAACACCCTTGGGGACGTCCCCAGCATGATCTTGTCCATCGCCCGATCGCAGCGTGGGCACTCTCGAGGCTTCTCGCTCGTCTCCGCCGGCTCCGGTGACCTCTCGGCCACGCGCAGCGTCCGTCCGAGCTTCTCGGACAGCAGCGCGAGCTCGCCGGCGTCGAACCACAGCCCGTGGCACCACGGGCAGACGTCAAGCTCGATACCCTCTCGCTCTGCGACGATGAGCGGCTCGCGGCAGATTGGACAGTCCACGCTCGTCCCCGGCGCCCGTCGAAGGCGCAAACGCGCTCCTGCCGCGTTCTGCCCCGCGGGCTTGCCTCAGATTATACGGTCCGAGCGCCCCGATGTTGCCTATTCAAACTCCGAGGTGCTCTCCCGGAAGACCACGCCCCGCTTTGCGAGCTCGGCGATCACGAACTCGTAGCAATTCGGCTCCCGGCCCAGAAACTCCGGCGGCGAGATCCCTCCTCGGCGGTACAGCCCCTGGGCCAGCAGGCGCACGCCTGCGGTGCACGTGTAACCGGTTGTGCGAGCCATCGACGTGGTGCGGGTGGCGGGATCGTATCGGTCCAGCAGGTCGAAGGTCCGACGCACCCGCCGCACACCCCGCCTGCCCTCGACACTCACCCGCATCACGGTGAGGTCCTCCTCGCCCTCGGCCAGATGCCAGAGCGGGAAGAGCAGCCGGGAGGTCAGATCGAGCGGCCGCACCTTGACGCTTCCAGCCTCGATCGGCTCAGTGGCGAAGAAGCCGCTTTCCCGCAGTACGCGAATCTTCTCGATGTGGCCGGGGTAGCGCAGGGTTTTCTCCTGCATGAAAGGTGCCTTCACGGTCGAAAGCAGCGTGCGCAGACCGTCGGTGTTGAAAGCCTCAAGGGTGCCGACACCGGGGAGGTCCACCAGCTCCGGCTCGGAGAGGGCGGGCATCGTGACCACCCGGCCACCCGCAACGTAGCGGGCCGGGCGGGTGTACTCCTCGAGGACGTCTGCCGGCGAGAAGCCGGCCTTGTACTCCCACGGCCAGCTTCGCACCACCGGTAGCCCGCCGACGTGGCAGACGAAGCGCTCGACCGCCTCGAGCTCCTTTTCCAGCCGGCCGAGGATGAGGTTGGAGCAGCCCGGCGCGATGCCGAAGTCCACCAGCGCCGGCACGCCCTTCTCCCGCGCCAGGGCATCGAGGTCAAAGGGGTCCTCCGGGAAAAACGAGATGTCCACCACCGGCTTGGCGCACTCCAGGGCGCTACGGAGCGTGGCAAACCCCATGCGCCCGGGCACCGCGCCCACCACGAGGTCCTGCTCGTCCACGGCCCTCCGCACCGCCCCCGCAGCGGCCAGGTCGGCACACACGCCGACTACCCCGCCCTGGCCGGCCAGCCGCGCCAGTGCCGCCTCGGAGGAATCCACAACCGTGACCTCGAACTCGCCGCCCCGCGCCAGGTCCCTGGCGATCGCCCCGCCCACCAGTCCCGCGCCCAGCACCACAACCCGCATACGCACCTCCCCTGTCGGCGCGCCAACTATAGCCTGCAGCCGCTACACTGACGCGTGAGATCGGGCCTGCGACCCGGCCCGGGGAGGGACGTGCCCATGCGCCTGTACCTCATCCGCCACGGCAAGACCGTCAGCGCCGAGGTTGTCATGACGGACAGCGAACGGCCACTCGTCGCGGAGGGCCGGAAGCAGGTGATGCGCCTCGCGCAGCGCTTGCACAGTCTCAGCATCCGCTGGGCACTGATCCAGACGAGCCCGTTTGTCCGGGCCCGTGAGACCGCCGCGATTCTGCGCGAGGCTGGCCTGGCCCCGACAGCGGAGGCGGTTGCCGAACTCTCGCCTGCCGGCGAGCTTACCGACTGGCTGCCCTTGCTCACCACGTGGCGGGACGCGAAGCGCGGGGACCTAGCGGCTGTGGGCCATTTTCCGAACCTCGCCCATTGGGCCGAGTCTCTTGCGTACGGCGAGGCGAGGGGAAGGCTGGTCCTCAAGGCCGGCGGCGTCATCGCCCTGGAAGTGCCCCAGAGCGGTGCGCTGCTCGGCAACTGCCAGCTGTTCTGGCTCAGCTCGCCTGCATTGCTGCCCTGATCCCGATCCTGACGGCTGCCGAGAACGCCTCAACCCAGTACCACCTCCAAACAACGGGAGATCGACTCGCCCGGGCGAAACCCCCGGTGCTACCATCCGGGCATGCCCAAGCTCACTGCTGCACTCTGCGTTCTCCTTGCAGGGGTGCTGCCGCTTTCCGCCGCCGAAACGCCAAGCGACTTCGACGCCGCGGCCGCGCAGCGCCTCGCCAACCTGGCACTCGCCTGTGTGCACAAGGAGTACCCCAACAAGATCTCGCACGTGCTGGCAAGCGATGCCGACCTCAAGCCGCCGCGTGAGCTGACGCCCGCGTTCTGCGGCTGCTTCGACTGGCACTCGGCGGTGCACGGACACTGGCTGCTTGTGCGCCTGGTGCGTACCTTCCCCGCCGCGTCGTTTGTGCCCGCGGCGCGCTCCGCGCTGGCGGCGAGCCTGACGCCAGCGCACATCGCATCCGAGGTGCGCTACCTGGAGGGCCCCGGCCGCTCGGACTTCGAGCGTCCCTACGGCCTCGCGTGGCTGTTGCAGCTCGACGCCGAACTGCAGGAGTGGAGCGACCCGCAGGCCCGGGAGTGGGCACGCACTCTCGCGCCACTCACGCGGGCGGCCGCCGGCCGGCTGAAGGCTTGGCTTCCCAAGCTCTCCTACCCGATCCGCATCGGGGAACACAGTCAGACCGCGTTCGCCTTCGGGCTCGTGCTGGACTGGGCGCGGGCGACCGGTGACAGGGAGATGTCAGCGCTCCTTGAGGCGCGCACCCGCGACTACTACCTGGCCGACCGCGACTGCCCGATGGCCTACGAACCCTCGGGGCAGGATTTCCTCTCCCCGTGCTTGGCCGAGGCTGACCTCGTGCGCCGCGTGCTGCCGCCGGCGGCTTTTGCCGCGTGGCTGGGTGGCTTCCTGCCCCGCCTCCCCCTCGATGGCTCCGGTGCGTGGCTGCCGCTCGCGGTCGTCACCGACCCCGCCGACGGCAAGCTCGCCCACCTGGACGGCCTCAACCTCTCCCGAGCCTGGATGCTGGAGGGGATCGCCGCCGGCCTGCCAAATGATGACCCCAGGATCCCGTCGCTGCGTGGCGCCGCTGCGGCCCACCGCTCCTCCGGCTTGCGCGCTGTCACCGGCGAGCACTACGAGGGCGGCCACTGGCTCGGCAGCTTCGCCGTCTACCTGATCACGGGAAGAGGACTGCCTGGGCCACGCTGACGGCGCAGGCGCCTAGCCGCAGCGCGTCACGTCGCCACGGCTCGAGGCTTGTGGCCTGAGGCTGGGGAACAGCGGCGCTGGTCTACCCTTCTTTGCTCAAGCGTCAAGCCGTGTGGTGGGACGGTCGGCAAGCCTCGGGCCTGGCTGGGGGCGGCGGCCTACTGCCACCGGAAGAGGCGCAGCGCCACCACGAAGCTCACCGCCCCCCAGAGCGTCATCACCACCACGGCGGGCCAGCTCGCCGCCAGGGGGGCGCCCTCGTTGATGACCGCACGCAGGGTGTCGTTCAGGGCGGTCAACGGCAGGACGCGGATGGCGGGCTGCACGACCGCGGGGAAACGCTCGTACGAGAAGAACGTCCCGGAGAACAGCCACATCGGCAACTGGACCAGGTTCATCCACCCCGAGACCCCTTCGATCGTGCGCGGCCGGGCCGCCACCAGCAGGCCAAGCCCGGCAAAGGTCAGCGCGCCGAGAAACGAAACCACCGCGAGGTCCAGCAGGGATCCGCGCACGGCCACGCCGAACAGCAGCCATCCGAACCCGACCACCACCACCACCTCGAGCACCAGCCCAACCAGGCGGGAGAGCATGAACGAGAGCAGGTAGTGCGAGCGCCGCATCGGGGTCGCGGCGAACCGCTTCAGAAGCTTCCGCACGCGCGCTTGCACCACCGCAAAACCGAGCCCCCACATGCCGCTGCCCATCAGATTGAGGCCCACCAGGCCCGGGATCAGGAAGTCGATGTAGCGGTTCCCCGGCTGCGCCACCCGCTCCTCCCGGACTGCGAGCAGGTCCGGCCGTCCCAGCGCGCGCTGAAGCGCATCGTCCACCGCCAGCCGCGCCGCCCGACCCTCCGCCCTGGTCGTGTCGTAGCGGTAGGTCACAGACAGCGGCTCACCCCCGGCACCGACGGCACTTCTCGTGCCCACGACGATCACGTCTACCTTGCCCGTGCGGAGGGCCTGGTCGCCTTCCACGGCCGAGAGCTCGACCACCGTCAGGTCGGGCGAGGCTCGCAGCATCGCGACGATGCGCGCCCCCGCCGGTGTGTCCCGTTCCACCGCTGCCCGTAGGGTGTCGGCGGGTTTTGACCGGAACGCGATGCCCAGCGCCAGGGCCAGCAGCACCGGGAACACGAACACCCAGAATACCGCCTCCGGCTCGCGCAAGAACTCGAGCAGGCGGGCGCGTGTGAGCTCGACAAGCGGGTGCGGGCGTCCCGCCACTCGTGCAGCGATCGGGGTCCCGCCACCCTCACTCATCCCGCAGAGCCCTTCCGGTCAGGTGAACGAACACGTCCTCAAGCGTCGCCTGATGGGTCGTGAGGCTTTCGATCGTGAGACCTCGGCGCTCCAGCTCCGAGAGGAGAGCGGGCATCGCCTCGCCGATCCGGCTCACACTGAGCCGAAAGCCGCCATCCTTCTCCGTCACACGGCTGATGCCGGGGAGGCCGACGAGCGCCGGAGCCGCGAGATCTCCGCGCACCCGGAACTCCACGATCTGCTCGGCCCCAAGCGACGCCACGAGGGCGGCGGGCCGGTCCAAGGACAGGATCGTGCCGTGGTCCATGATCGCAACCCGGTCGCACAGCTGCGCCGCTTCCTCCATGTAGTGCGTTGTGAGCAGCACCGTGCCACCGCGGCCCCGGAACGTTTCCACCACCTCCCACACATTGAGGCGGGCCTGGGGGTCGAGCCCGGTGGTGGGCTCATCGAGGAAGAGAAGCTCCGGGTTGCTCACCAGCGCACAGGCGAGAGCGAGGCGCTGCTTCTGCCCGCCCGACAGCTTGCCAACCCGCGCATGACGCTTGTCCTCGAGCCCCACCATGCCGATCACCTCGGAAACCGCTCGAGGACGGGCGAAGAAGCTCGCGAACAGGCGCAGCGTCTCCCCGACTGTGAGCTTCTCGGCAAGCTGCGTCTCCTGAAGCTGCACGCCGAGCCTCTCGCGCAGCTCGTGATCGCGACCGGTGCCCCAGCGACAGCCCAGCACCTCGACAGACCCGCCGTCGGGCAGGGTGAGCCCCTCGAGGATTTCGACCGTCGTGGTCTTGCCGGCGCCGTTGGGCCCCAGCAGGCCGAAGCACTCTCCCTGAAAGACCGCCAGGTCGATCCCCGCGACCGCCACGACGTCCTCGTAGTGTTTGACGAGGTCGGTGCAGCGGACCGTCATGGGGGCGGCCTGGCTCCGGTCAAAGACAGCGGACGTGCGGACGGTGTCCATCGCGATCGCGGCCAGGCGAGGCAACTACCGGAGGCTTCCCCGCACAGGCTCCTCCCGCAGGCTCCCCTTGCCTGCACAGGATACCCGAGTCGGCACCCGCAACGTCGCGCACTCGTTTGCCGGGACTTGAGCCAGGATGTAAGCTGCGTCACCGCTCTCGTTACTGCGCGGGTCTTGTCGTCGCGTGCACCGCCCGCGGCCCGTATACTTGGACGTGAGCCCGTCACGCAGCCTGCTCAACGCACCGGCCTGCGAGCGGGCGGCGGCGCCCCACCCGGGCACCGGAAGGAGGACAGCATGCTCACGCTGAAGGGAGTCCGGCGCTGCTGCGCCGTGGGTCTTACTCTGGCAATGACAGTCGCCGCATCGGCCGCCGCCGCCACCCTCACGGTCACTGTTGACATGAACCCGGCGGCCGCCGGGACCGCGGTGACCTTTCGCATCGATCCAAAAGTGCGGGCCGCGGGCGACAGCGTGACCTTCGACTTCGGGGACGGGGGGAGCGGGAAGATCGAGTACACCACGGGTTGCTCCATCCTGGGCGGGTGCGACTCCATCCAGCACGCCTACGCAGGGCCCGGGGTCTTCACCGTCAACGTGAGCGGGAGCATTGGAGGGCAGGGCGTCAGCGGCAGCGTCCAGCTCGCGGTCACCTCCAGTACCGCTGAACAGGAGATCTACGTGCCGACCGGTGCGCACCTCAAAGGTTTCAACAATGTCAACTGGCGGACCGACCTCGAGGTCCACAACCCCGGTACGAAACGGGCAACCTTGGCGATCACCCTACTCCTCCGTGACCAGAACAACAGCAGTTCGCCGTTCAAGTCGACCCTTACGCTTACCCCCGGTGTAAGCGCCCGCTACAACGACATCCTGTTCGATACCTTCGGCTTCTCCGGCGCGGCGGCGATCCGCATCACCCCGATCGAGGGCACCGTCATCCTGACCAGCCGGACCTACAACCAGCTCCCCTCCGGCACGTACGGCCAGTCGGTGCCCGCCACTCCCCGCGCCCGTGCAATCGGGTTCGGCCAGGACGCCCGACTGATCGGGCTCTCCCACGATCCTTCGCTGGCCGCCGGGTACCGGACCAACCTGGGCTTCGTCAACGCAAGCCCTGCCCCGATCCGTGTCGAGGCCGAGTTCTACCTCTCTACCGGCGTTTTCCTGGGCAAGACGAGCTACGACCTTCTCCCATATGATTTTTTCCAGAAGGACAAGGCGTTCGAGGAGGTCACCAGCGATCTCGTGAGCGATGGCTACATCATCGTTCGCACAACGACTGTGGGAGCCAAGTTCTTCGCGTACGCCGTGGTGACGGACAACCTCACCGGCGATCCCACCTACGTGGACGCGGTGATCCCCGAGTAGTGGCTCAACTGGGGGCGAGAGGAACTGACAGGGCTTCGAGGCGGTCGACGAACCTTGCGTTGACCGCGCGCGCCTCGCCCAGCACCGCCTCCGCCTCGTCCCGCGATCCCGCGGCTTGGAGCGCCCGAGCCAGGACCTGGCGGTTGATGAGCTTGAAGACCCCGGGGCCGAGCTCGCGATAGGACATGCGCTCGTCGGCGAACCGGAAGCGTTCGGCGGCCTCGGCCGCCTTGCCCTGCGCGAGGAGAAGACTCCCCTCCATGTGCGCGAGCACAGCCTCCGCGTTCCGCTTCGAGGGTGCGGCTGCCGGCAACTTCGCGACATCCTCGCGCGTCTTGGCAACGATGGCCTCGGTCTCGGTCCGCCGTCCGGTCGCCAGCGCCGCCCACAGCTTGAGTACGTTGTCGCCCACGTCGTCCGAGGCACAGGCGGTCTGGTCGGCCTTCCAGACTCTCTGCCAGTCGCTGGCCAGGAACGGTGGCCAGATCGCGAGCTGGCAGCGCATCACCTTGAGCGCGTAAGCGGGGCAGGCGCCGGCCTTCTCGGCCCGGGCGAGGGCCTGCTGGGCATCCTCCGGCCTGCCATCCATCAGCGCGATGTTTGCCAGGTGCTGATAGGAGGCGCAGAAGTCCGGCCGTATGCGGAGCGCCTCCTCAAGCTCGCGCTTGGCGTCGTCGTAACGCCCAATCAGGATGAACAACTCACCGAGAGAGTCGTGCGGGTTGGCCTGGTCCGGTGCGATGTACCTGTAGGTCTCGAACATCTTCTCCGACTCTGCGAAGCGCCCCTGCCCCATCTCCAGGTACCCGAGTTGGTTGTAGGCCATCACGCGGTTGGGGGCGACCTCGATGAGACGCGTCAGGACACGCCGGGACTCCGGCCAATCCTGCCGAGCCGCGGCGATGTTGGCCAGGGCTTCGAGTACAAACGGGTCGTTCGGGCTCTCGGTCGCGTAGTCCTGCAGAGCCTTCTGGGCTTTGGCAGGGTCCTTGGTGTGGTCGGCGACGGTGAATGTGACCAGGAAACGCTCGCGGTTCGTCAGCTTCGATAGGTCGGCCTTCTGCAGCTCCGCGACGAGCTTCTTGACTTCCGGGTCGCTGGAGGGACGCTGCATGGTCGCGAGCACAAACCGCCTGGCGGCCACGAAACCGGGGTCCAGCTCGACCGCTTTCTCGAAGTGCTTGGACGCCTCGTTGTAGTAGATCTTCTGGAGGGAATCGAGGCCCTGCTGGAACTCCGCAAGCGCCTGCGGGGAAGCCGTCGTCCACTCGGGTCTTCGACCCGAGAACATCAGGACCGCGGCTGCGGCCCCCACCAGCACCAGCAAACCGAACGCAACGAGCAACTTGGCCTTCACGCGGCCTCCCGGGTTGCGGCTCCCCGCCCGCCCCTATTGGGTCGCGCCGGGCACACGATCCCCTCGCCCCTGGTACGCAGGATCGCGGCGCGGGTTTCAACGGCGCTCACCGGAGCGTCCCAGCCAGGCGTCGGCGCGGGAACGGCGACTGGCGGAGGACGGGCAGCTCCAACCGTGACGGGTATGCCGGGCCGATCAGGAGCACGGGGTGCGCCACCGCACCCGGGCCGGGACGGTTGAGATCGCCACCGTCGTTGGGGTTGACCTCGAACCGTGGTGCGTTCGATCCGGAGACGGCGATGCGGATGCGGTGACCGCGCGCAAACACCAAAGCGGTTGACCACAGATCCACCTCGAGCTCCGTGGGCACGCCTGGCGTGAGGAAGCACTCCCGGTCATCGCCGCAGCGCATTCGGGCGCGCTGGATGCCATCGGTCACCAGCATCGAGCGCCCGTCCGGGTAGACGTCGGTGAGGCGGACGGTGAGGTCAAGGTCCGGGGTGTCGGGGCGGACCCACAGCCGGCAGCGCACCCTCCCGGCCACGGTCAGCGGCGACGTCAGGGGCGCCGACGTGAAGCTCGCGACGTCGCGCCGTGCCTCGATCGGTCGCTGGTCGTACGGACCGGACTCGTTGCTGAGCTCCTGCCCGCCGACGGTGGGCACGGGGTTTCCGGGGTCCGCAACCAGCTCCAGCTCGCCCGCAGGTGCCTGCGCCTCTGAAAGGCCGTGGCCGGCATCCAGGTAGAACGGCAGCGTCGAGGCCGGTGGCGGCCAGTCCGGCAACTCCAGCCAGGTGTTCCCCGGCGCACCCGGCTCCCCTACGGCCCCCATCAGGTAGGCCCTGACGTTCGGCCAGCGCGCCACCCCGGGGCTGCCACCCTTGAGCCAGAAGTCGAACCAGTCGCGGACGACCGGAAAGATGTCGGCGACGAACACCGCATTCGCCGGGTAGGTGAGCTGGCCTGCGGTGTTCTGGAAGGTGCCGTAGTGCGTCCAGGGGCCGATAACGACCTTCTGCGTCCCGAGCGCCCCGGGGCCCCCCAGGTGCTGGAAGCTGGTAAACGCGTCCAGGGTCCCCTGCAGGAAGATGTCGTACCACCCGCCGATGTGGAGCGCGGGCACGGTGACCGTGGTCACCTTCGGGAGCACCGCGAAGCCCTCCCACCACGCATCCCACAGGCGGTGGAGCTTCAGTTGCTCGAAGACGTTCACCGCGTCGTGCCCTTCGAGCCAGCCGTGAGTGAGGGCGTACCGCAGCGCCCCGCCCTGGTAGACGGCGTGGTGGTAGAAGTCAGGCGTGCCGACGATCGGGACCATGCACTTGAGCACCCGCGGCGCGCCGGGGGAGAGGGCGTACTGGGCCATCCCGAGAGCGGAGGCGCCGAAGGTGCCCAGGTTGCCATCGCACCACCACTGCGAGGCGACCCACTCCAGGGTGGCGCGCCCGTCGGCGCCCTCGTCGGCGTAGCCGCTGTAGTGCCCGCCGGAGGCTCCCTTCCCACGCTCGTCCTGGCCAACACAGGCGTACCCCCAGAGGTTGAAGAGGACGCAGCTGTCCTTGACGGTGTTTGCACCCTTCCCGTACGGAGTGCGCTGGAGGATCACCGGCCACGGCCCCCAGCCTGCGCCTACAGGGAGGTAAACGTCGGTGTCGAGGGGGGTGCCGTCCGGGGCGGGGACGGTGGTGGAAAACGTCTGCGCGTGGCCCGCAGTCGCCAGCACCGCCGCCAGCAACACGGCCAGCGCGGCAAGGCGGGGGGGAGGTGACGGCAGCATGGCGCGTTCCCACCCCATCCTAGCCGATCACCTCTAGCGCCCCCGTCCGCACCTGCTTTTCTCCAGAGACCCCCGGCGCTAGAGTCGCCGCCCGGGGAGGGTGCTCATGATCCGTACCGTTGCCGACTTCGAGACGATCTGGAAGAACGAGAGCGCGATCACCGCAGGGGTCCTGGCGGTGCTCACGGACCCGTCGTTGGCCCAGCGCGTGACCCCAAAGGACCGCTCGCTTGGCGACATGGCCTGGCACATTGCCACCGCAATCCCAGAGATGATGGGACGCACTGGGCTCGTGGTCGCGGGTGCGGACCATGACGTTGCCTGTCCCGCCTCGGCGAAGGCGATCCACGACGCCTACGTGCAGGCGGCGGGCTCACTGCTGGAGCAGGTGCGACGCACTTGGACCGACGAGACGCTCACGGTCGAGGACGACATGTACGGGGAACGCTGGCCGCGGGGCGTGACCTTGCTCGCCCTTCTCGTCCACCAGATCCATCACCGTGGGGCCATGACTGTGCTGATGCGGCAGGCGGGGCTCGTCGTCCCCACCATCTACGGTCCGAACCGCGAGCAAAGCGAGGCGATGGGCATCGGCTGAGCAGGCCGCCCCGGCGGCCGCGCGTCAGTGCGAGCGAGCGTAGCGGGCCAGGTTCCGCCAGAACTGGAGGTTGGCGGGCTGCGCAGCGGCGCTGCCGAGAATGCCGAGATCGGCGAGCACAAGGACCTGCCCGCCCGCGCTCCCCGAGGCCACCATCGCCACCATCGGCTGCGAACCCAGGTGACGTGTGGTATTTTTCACATCCTCGGAGGGGCGATGCGCGACGCCGTAAGGAAGCTGTGGCCTGAACTGGAGTGGATCGCAAGCGCCGATCTGCGGGAAAAGGTCACCGACACCTGGGTGAAGGCGCTCGAGCGCTCCTCTCTCCGGCCTGAGGACCTGCGGGAGATCCCGTTCACGTTGCTGGTCCCAGACTGCCCGGTCACGTTCATGGAGCACAAGCGCTGCGTGGTGCACATCGCGCGCCGGGCCGCCGAAGCCATGCGGGAGTTCATGGGGCGCGCGCTGCCGGTGGATTTGGACACCGTCATCGCCGGCGCGATCCTCGCCGACGTCGGCAAGCTCCTCGAGTACGAGAAGGTCGGCGGAAAGACCGTGCAGTCGGAGCGGGGGAAGCTCCTGCGCCACCCGTTCACCGGGGTGGCGCTCGCCATGGAGGCCGGGGTCCCGGACCGCGTGTGCCACATCATCGCCGCCCACGCCGACGAGGGGAACCTGGTCAAGCGCTCCACCGAGGCGCTCATCGTGCACCACGCGGACTTCATGAGCTTCCTGCCGTTCAAGGAGATGGCGAAATGACAGGCGCCCGGGGCCAGTGGTCAGGGTGCAACTCCAGCCACCCGCACGACCTGCCCCAACCCATCCAACGGTGAAGATCATGACTGCAAACGAACACGTCACTGCAACGATTTCGCGCTGGGCGGCACGCCTGAGGTTCGAGGACCTGTCTCCGGAGGCGGTCCGCGAGGCCAAGAGGTTCCTGCTCGATTCGCTGGGCTGCGCCCTCGGGGGCTACCTCCAGCACGACGTGAAGATCGCGCTGGCGGTGCTCGCCGAGACAGCCGGTCGCGGCCCGGCAACCGTGATCGGCACCGGCGCGAGGTTCGACCCGGTCTCCGCCTCCCTGGCCAACGCACTCATGGTCCGGGTGATGGACTACAACGACATCTACTGGAAGCAGGACCCCTCACACCCCTCCGACATCATCCCCGCGGCGATCGCCTGCTGCGAGCGGGCCGGCAGCGACGGTCGGGAGCTTGTCGTGGGCATCGCGCTCGGCCACGAGTTCGAGCAGCGCCTCTGCGAGGCCGCCTTCCCGGGGATCCGCGAGCGCGGCTGGCATCACGCCACCCTCACCGCGTTCGTCTCGCCGATCGTCGCCGGGCGCGCGCTACACCTCCCCTGGGAGCAGATCCAGCACGCCATAGGGATCTCCGCGAGCCACCACGCCACCCTGGGAGCGGTCACCGCCGGCAAGCTCACGATGATGAAGAACACGGTGGACCCGATGGCGACGCAGGCCGGTGTGCTCGCGGCTCTGCTCGCAGAGCGCGGCTACACGGGACCGGAGCACGTCATCGACGGCAAGGAAGGGCTCGTCCGCTGCCTCGGTCCCGAGTGGAAGCTCGACATTTTGACCGATGGCCTCGGCGCGTCGTGGCGCATCACCCGGTGCGGCATGAAGGCGTTCCCAACCGAGGCGCTCACCCACACGCCGATCTCTGCGGTCCTCGACCTCGTGCATGAGCACGACCTGAAGCCCGCGCAGATCACCAAGGTCCACATTAGGTCTCTCGCCCGGGCGGCTGACATCCTCGCCGACCCCTCCAAGTACGACCCGCGCAGCAAAGAGACCGCCGACCACTCGCTCCCCTACGTGATCGCGGCCGCGATCGTGGACAGGCAGGTGACGCCGCAGCAGTTCACCGACGCGAAGATCAACGACCCCGCGATCCGTGCGCAGCTCCGCAAGGTCGAGGTGGTCGCCGACCCCGAGATCGAGAAGGTGTTCCCGGCGCTGCAGAGGGTAATTGTGACGATATTTACAAGCGACGGCCGGCAGCTCACCCGGCAGCTCGACTACCCAAAGGGTGATCCCCGCAACCCGCTTTCGGACCGCGAGATCGAGGAGAAGTTCGACGCCCTCGCCGCGCCGGTGCTCTCGGCGTCGGCGCGAGCAAAGGTCAAGGACGCGGTGTGGAAGCTCGAGAAGCTGGGCACCGTGACCGAGCTCATGAGGATGTTGAGGGCAAAGCGGAAGCCCCAGTCCTAGGCGGCCGGGGGTTCGACCCTCGCGCCCGGACCGGTGGGAGGTAGGTATGGGTCAGACGGTCGTGGAGAAGGTCGCGCAGGCCCACATGGCCGAGGGGCCGGACCGGCCCCTGCGGGCGGGGGACTTCCTTTCGATCCGGCCACGGCACGTCATGACCCATGACAACACCTCGGCAGTGATCTCCAAGTTCAAGGCGATCGGCGCGGCCACCCTGTCCGACCCCCGCCAGCCGGTGTTCGCCCTCGACCACGACATCCAGAACACCTCCGAGGAGAACCTCGGCAAGTACCGCAAGATCGAGGCGTTCGCCCGGGAGCACGGGGTGGAGTTCTACCCCGCCGGCACCGGCATCGGCCACCAGATCATGGTGGAGCAGGGCTACGTCGTGCCGGGCTCGTTCGTGGTGGCCTCCGACTCCCACTCCAACATGTACGGTGCCCTCGGCGCGGTGGGCACGCCGGTGGTCCGCACCGACGCGGCGGCGATCTGGGCGACAGGGGAGTTCTGGTGGCAGATCCCCCGCACGGTGCAGGTGGTCCTGAAGGGGAAGCTGCAGTCCGGGGTCACCGGCAAGGACGTCATCATCGCGCTGTGCGGGATCTACAACAACGAGGAGGTCCTCAACGCGGCAGTGGAGTTCACCGGCCCGGGGGTGGCGGGGCTCTCGATGGACGCGCGCCTTTCGATCGCCAACATGTCAACCGAGTGGGGGGCCCTCGTCGCCTGGTTCCCGGTGGACGAGGTCACCCTTGCGTACCTGAACGCCCGCCGCCAGCACCTGGCCTCGCGGGGCATCGACCGCATCTCACCCGAGGAGCTCAAGCGCTGGGCTTCCAGCCCGCCGGCGCCCGACCCCGACGCCGCCTACGCCGCCCGCATCGAGCTGCACCTCGGGGAGGTCACGCCCGGCGTCTCGGGGCCGGACACGGTATTCGTGATGGAGACGCTCGCCGAGATCGCGGGAAGAAGAGTCCCGGTCCACAAGGCGTACCTGCTGTCGTGCGTCAACTCGCGCCTCGAAGACCTCACCGAGGCCGCCGGAGTCCTCAAGGGGAAGAAGGTGGCGTCCTCCGTGAAGCTCTACCTCGCCGCCGCCAGCGCCGAGGTCCAAGCGGAGGCGGAGCGTCAGGGGACTTGGAACACCCTGCTCGAGGCGGGCGCCATTGCGCTGCCCCCGGGTTGCGGGGCATGCATCGGCCTCGGGAAGGGGTTGCTCGAACCCGGCGAGGTGGGAATCTCGGCGACCAACCGCAACTTCAAGGGGCGCATGGGCTCCCGCGACGCCGCCTGCTATCTGGCGAGCCCTGCAGTCGTGGCCGCCTCCGCGGTCGCGGGGTTTATCACCGCTCCGCAGACGTGGGAGAGAGGCGGGCCGGAACGTCGTTGGACAGAGTTGGCGGGGCCGCCGGCCAGCCCCGAGAAGGTGCAGATTCTCGAAGGTTTTCCGGCGAGCCTGACAGGCCGCCTCGTGTTCCTTCCCCAGGACAACCTCAACACCGACGGGATCTACGGCAAGGATTACACCTACAAGGAGCTCTCGCGCGAGGAGATGGCGCGCGTGGTGATGGAGAACTACGACCCCTCCTTTGCCGCCCGCACCCAGGCCGGCGACGTCGTGGTCGGAGGTTTCAATTTCGGCACCGGCTCCTCGCGCGAGCAGGCGGTGACCGCGCTGCAGGCCAAAGGGATCCCGCTCGTGATCGCAGGTTCGTTCTCCCAGACGTACTTGCGGAACGCCTTCAACAACGGTTTCCTGTGCATCGAGACCCCGGAGTTCGTGCGGCGCCTGACGGGAGCTATTCGCCAAAGAGATCGCCGAAAAGCGGCGCACCGTCATCGCGGGCGGGGAGGTGGCGATCGACTTCACCTCTTCGACGCTCACCTTCCGGGGCCAGAGTTTCGTCTTCCCGGCGCTCGGCTCGGTGCCGCAGTCGCTCGTCATCGCTGGCGGAACCGAGAACCTGGTTCGCCGGCGCCTCGGCCTCGGGTAGTCCGAACCCCCGCCGACTGGACGCGCCTAGTCCTCTGCCGTGGGCGACGGGCGCAGCGTCACGCCCTCGAAGCGGGACACGATCGTCGCGGTCACCAGGTCGCCGGTGACGTTCAACGTCGTCCGACACATGTCGAGGATCCGGTCCACGCCCAGGATGATCGCGATCCCCTCCATCGGCACCCCAACCATGCCCAGCACCATCATCATCAGGGGAATCGAGCCCCCTGGGACCCCTGCGGTTCCGATGGCGGTCAACACCGCCAGGAGCACCACGACCACTTGCGTGCCGAGCGAGAGATGGACCCCGAATACCTGCGCCAGGAACAGCACGGTGGCGCCCTCGTACAGCGAGGTTCCGTTCATGTTCATGGTCGCGCCCAGCGGCAGCACGAACCCCCCGATCTCGGGGGGAATGCCAAGGTTTTCCTCACTGGTCTGAAGCGTCGTGGGTAGTGTGGCGTTGCTCGATGAGGTGGAGAACGCGGTGATCATCACGATCCGAATCTTGCGGAAGAACTCCAGCGGAGGATACTTGGAGACGAGCGTGAGGATCAGCGAGTAGCCGAGGAACTGGAAGATCACTAGGCCACCGACGACCGTGAGGACGTACTGCAGCAGGTTAATGAGGAGGTGGAACCCAAATCGTGCCGTGACGCTGAAGATCAGGCAGAAGACGCCGATCGGCGCCACCTTCATCACCAGGTGGATGATCGCCACGGTGATATGCCCCAGGCTGTCGAGAAACCTGACCATCGGCTCCGCGCGTTCCGCCGAGATGGTGGTGATCGCCACCCCGATCATTAGGGCGAAAAATATGATCGCCAGCATGTCGCCGTTGGCGGCGGCCTGCACCGGGTTGCGCGGCACGATCTTGACCAGCAGATCGATGCCGAGGGTCCCCTCCGAGAGCCCCATCGCGCCTGTGGTCTGCCCCTTGTAGGTCTCCAGCAGACGTGCTTTCACCGCAGCGTCGAGCCCGCGCCCCGGCTGGAAGAAGTTCATGAGGGCGAGGCCGAGGATAGCCGAGGCTGCGGTCAGACAGAGAAAGCTCACGATCGTGATGATGCCGATGCGGCCGAGACGTTTCAGACTTCCCAACCCGGCCACTCCGAGCGAGAGCGTCGAGATGATCAGCGGAATCACGATCATGATCAGGGCGGAGAGCCACATCTTGCCGATCGGCTCCGTGACCAGGGACACCACACGCTGGGTCACCGGCCCACCCCCCGTCAGCAGGTTGACCGTGACGCCCGTGATGGCGCCCGCGAGGAGACCGAGCAGGATCTTGGTGTGGAGCTTCATGGCGGTCTTGCCTCTCCCTGTGATCGCTGGCCAACGGTGGTGCTCGGGACCGTGATCGACGCGGCGATGCTACGACGCGGGCTCACGAGGGTCAATCCGCAGCTGCCCGCCCTCGCCGCGCGCAAACGGCACGGGCCCCGGCTCCAACCGCCGGGGCCCTGCTTTACGTCGCCGCACGGGTTACTTCTTGAGCTTCTCTTGCGCTGCGCGGTCGAACAGGAACGAGATCGTGACCGTCGTGTACACCTCCACCGGCTTGCCGCTTGCGGTGCGTGCGGGTTCGTAGCGCCACTGCTTCACCGCGTCCATCGCCGCCTGCGTCAGCCCCATCGGCTCCGAGCGGACCGCTCTGATGTCCCTCACCAGCAGAGTCAGCGCAGCAGTTGGGGGTGGACCGTCCCGTCGGCAACCCACTCGGCCGGGCCCGAGAGGCGCACGGGGCAGGCGGGCGGGGAGCCCTCGGGCTCGACCAGCAGGACCCGTCCCGATGCCGTGCGCACGGCCGCCGGCGCTGCGACCCACCGTTCGGCGATCGCCACCAGAGCGGCAGCCACGTCGCCGGACCCGCACGAGAGCGTCTCTCCCTCCACGCCACGCTCCCACGAGCGCACCGCCAGCTCGCCGTCCTCGACCTGCACGAAGTTGACGTTCACGCCGCCCTCGCCGAGCTCGGGGTGGCTGCGCAGGGCGGGGGCGATCGGCTCCAGGCCGTGCCGCCAGAAGTCGGGCCACGCCACCCGCAGCACCAGCTGCGGCACCCCGACGACCAGGTACCGGGCGGTGACCACCGAGCCTGCCACGCTCAGCTGCTGCCAGGGCTGCAGCCCGGTCGGGGCAGGTAGACGGAGCGTTACCCGCTCGCCCTCCACGGCGGCCGGGATCGCCGCGTAGCCGGTCGTCAGTACCATCTCCCGCCACCCCCAGCGCTCGGCGGCGAAGCGGGCGGCGCACCGGGTGGCGTTGGCGCAGAACGCCGCCTCGGAGCCATCGGCGTTCCAGTACGCCACCCGCGCCTCCCTTTCGCCCTCGGGCTGCAGCAGCAGCACACCATCGGCGCCCAGGCCGAGGCGGCGGTGGCACAGGCGCGACACCAGCGGCGGCAGGGTGCCCGCGAGAGATGCGTCGGAGCGCCCGTCGAACAGCAGGAAGTCGTTGCCGGCTCCGTGAAGCTTGGCGTAGTTCACGTGCCCGCCCGCACCTTGCAGTACACCGCGTCCGACTGGTTGCCGGCGGCATCCACCGCCTTCACCGCGTACTCGACCTCACCCGACGGGGGCGTGCTGTCGGTGTACTCGGTGCCCTTGAACGCTTCCTCCAGGTGATCCCAGGCGCCGTCGCCCTGACGGCGGAAGATCTTGTACGTCACGTTGCGCTCGGGGGAGGGCTCCCAGCGCAGCTGCACCTGGCCAGGCTCGGGAAGGCAGATGAATGAGGTCACCGGCGGCGGCGGATAGGTATCCGGGTACGGTACCTCTACCTCTTGGCTGGGGGGGCTCGCGGCAAACTTGAGGTAGGAGCGAATGCGGTAGGTCCAGCTCTGGCCCTGCTTGGCCGTGGTGTCAAGGTACGACGGCTTCTCGATCCCGATCGCCGAGACGACCTCCCACGCCGCGGTCGGTGAGGCCCGCCGCTCCACCACGTAGCCGAAGCCCGGGAGCTCGTCCCAGCAGAGCGCGATTCCGTCCACCTGTGGGTTGGCAAGAACCCCGCTGGGGGTGGGGGGCACCGGCCGCGGCTGCCAACTCACGATGTTGGAGAGCGCAGAGGGCGTGCCGTCCTTGCGGCGCGAGCGCACCGCATACCAGAGCGAGGGGAGCGAGGTGCCGGCAGGCATTTCTGGCAGCTTCTCGCGGTAGGTGAGGGAGGTGCCGCGGGTGGCATCCTGCAGCGACGAGCCCTCCAGGCGCGCCAAAAGCTGGCCGCGCCCCAGCATGAGTTGGCGCCGCAGATCCTCCCCCTGCGGCCCGGAACCAACCTGCTCCTGGCCGGATGGTACCTCCAGGCGCCACACCTCGACGCGGGCAAGGTCGGTCAGTTGCTGTCCGCCGCGGGTGAGTTGCGGGTAGGACCAGGTCAGCACCACCTCCGCTCCGTCCTGATAGGCACCCAGGTCAGCGGTGGTCTCGGGGACTTCGACGATCGGCGGCAGCGGCGGGGCCTTGCGCCCGCACCCCGCTTGCACCAGGAGCGCGACGGCCAAGGTGACCGGGACCATCCGGGGAGCGTGCATTGGCGCCCACTGTAGCAAACAGAAAGGCAGCTGACAGCCAGCAGCTCACGGCAGGACACGGCTGACTTGGCAGTGATTCCTGTCAGCTCTGAGCTGTCCTCTAGAGGACGTAGCGGGCGAGGTCCTCACGGTCAAGAAGCGGGGCGAGCGCCTCCCGCACGCTTCCCCCGTTCAGCACCACGTGGGTGTTCCTACGCTCGGGGGCGGTGAACGAGATCTCCTCGAGGACCCGCTCCAGTACCGTGGTGAGCCGGCGTGCCCCGATGTTTTCCCCGCTGCGGTTCAGTTCCGCGGCGATCCTGGCGAGCTCGCTTACCCCGTCCGGCGTGACTTCCAGCTCCACGCCCTCGGCCGCAAGCAGCGCCTGGTGCTGCTTGACGAGCGCGTGCTCGGGCTCGGTCAGGATCCGGACCAAGTCGGCCTCCGACAGCGCCTCGAGCTGCACCCGCACCGGGAAGCGTCCTTGCATCTCCGGGATGAGGTCGGAGGGCTTGGCGACGTGGAAAGCGCCGGCGGCTATGAACAGCACGTGGTCGGTGGTGACCGGGCCGTAGCGCGTGTTGACCGTCGTCCCCTCGACGAGGGGCAGGAGGTCGCGCTGGACCCCCTCCCGGGAGACGTCGGGTCCCGCGCCGGTCGTGCCGCCCCGCGACGCGATCTTGTCGATCTCGTCCAGGAAGACGATGCCGCTCTCCTGGGCGCGCTCCACCGCCTCCCGCTCCACCGCCTCCCGCTCCACCAGGCGCTCCACCTCTTCGGCCTCAAGGAACCTCCGCGCCTCCTTCACCGTCACCTTGCGCCGCTCGCGCCGCGTGAACATCCCACCGAGGGCGTCGCGGAGGTTCATCTCCAAGCTCTCCATGCCCTGGCCGCCGAACAGGTTGAGCACCGGCATGCGGGTCTGCGCCACCTCCAGCTCGACTTCCCGCTCCTCCAGAGACCCCTCGCGCAGGAGTCTTCGCAGCGCACGCCGGGATTCCTCGCGCTCTCCGGTCGGATCGGGAGGGAGCAGCAGATCGACCAGGCGTTCCTCGGCGGCCCGCTGCGCGGCCACCTGCACCGACGCCGCGCGCTCCTCCCGCACGGTGGCCACCGCGGCTTCCACCAGGTCACGCACGATCGAGTCCACGTCCCGGCCCACGTAGCCGACCTCGGTGAACTTGGAGGCCTCCACCTTCACGAAAGGGGCGTTGGCGAGGCGGGCGAGGCGGCGCGCAATCTCCGTCTTGCCCACGCCGGTGGGCCCGATAAGGATGATGTTGGCCGGCATCACCTCGCGCCGCAACTCCTCCGGCAGCTGCCGCCGCCGCCAGCGGTTGCGCAGCGCGACCGCCACCGCGCGCTTCGCGGCCCCCTGCCCCACGATGTAGCGGTCCAGTTCGGCGACGATCTCCCGCGGCGTGTAGACCGGCGCAGTCACGGTGCCACCTCGACCGTGATGTGGTCGTTGGTGTAGAGGTCGATCTCGGAGGCGATGCGCAGCGCCTCGCGGGCCACCTCTGCGGCCTCGAGGTGCGAGTGAGCGATCAGCGCGCGCGCGGCGGCCAGCGCCACCGGTCCGCCCGATCCGATCCCCAGAACCCCGTCGTCGGGCACCACCACCTCGCCGGAGCCGGAGAGCAGCAGGAGGTGCTCGCGGTCGGCGACGATCATCATCGCCTCGAGGTGCCGCAGCGCGCGGTCCGTGCGCCACTCGCGCGCCAGCTCCACGGCAGCCCGTTCCAGGTTCCCGGAGAACTCCTCGAACTTCACCTCGAAGCGGGTGAAAAGCGCGAGGGCATCGGCGACCGATCCAGCGAAACCCGCCAGGACCTTCCCCCCGCCCAGGCGGCGCAGCTTGGTCGCCCCGTGCTTCAAAATCGTGTTCCCAAGCGTGACCTGCCCGTCGCACGCCATTGCGGTGATCCCCTCGCGGCGGACGGCGCAGATCGTGGTGTGGTGCCACTCCTGCCGCATCGGACACCTCCTCGCGGAGGGTAGCAAAGAAACCCAACCTGAGATGCGGCCTTCCCTGTATCCTTGGCCGGCCGGCAGACGCCGACAGGTATGCCTACAGGAGAGCTCGCCGCCCTCGGAACCGCGATGTGCTGGTCAGCCACTGGCTTGTTCTTCGCCGAGGCTGCGAGGCGCATCGGCGCTTTGCGCGTCAACCTGCTGCGGCTGCCGCTGGCACTCACCCTGCTCACTTTGGCCCTGGCGGCCACCGGCACGACGTTTGCGCCGATTAACGGGACGCGCGCCGCCTACCTCGCCGCCAGTGGTGTCGTGGGCTTGGTGATCGGCGACCTCGCGCTGTTCGAGGCGATGCGGCGCATCGGCCCGCGCCTCTCCTTCCTGATCATGTCGCTCGCCCCGATCTCCGCGTCCGTGGCGGCACTGGTGCTGCTCGGCGAGCGCCCGGGGCGGCTCGCCCTGCTCGGGATCGCAGTGACCCTGGGAGGCGTGGTCTGGGTCGTTGGTGAGCCGCACGCGGGGGAGCCACGTGGCTCGCACGAGGCGAACGGGGTCGTGCTGGCAGTGGTGGGCGCGGTCTGCCAGGGGGTCGGTCTGGTGCTGGCCAAGGTGGGGATGGCCGGCGAGGTGCCGCCTCTTGCCGCAACCTGGGTGCGCATGGCCACCGCCACCGTGGTGATCTGGGCGCTCACCGCGCTCGCGGGCCGGACTCGCGAGCTGGGTGTTGCGAATGCGACGCGGCGTGCCGGGGTGGCGATCATCGGCGGCGCCTTCTTCGGGCCGTTCCTTGGGGTCTGGCTCTCGCTGGTTGCGGCGCGCCTCACCGACGTCGGGATCGCCGCCACCATCATGGCGACCACCCCGGTGCTGGTGATCCCGATCCTGATGGTGCTCGAGCACTACCGGCCAACGGCACGGGCGCTCGTCGGCACGGCCGTTACGGTGGCTGGCGTGGCGCTGCTCTTCGCCAACTGAGACAGGGCTCCCGGCCCCTCACGCCCTTGGATGCGCCTTGCTGTACGTCTCCATCAGGTGAGCGAGGTCGACGTGGGTGTAGCGCTGGGTGGTGGACAGCGACGCGTGGCCCAGCAGCTCCTGGATCGCCCGCAGGTCCATGCCGGCCTCCAGCAGGTGGGTGGCGAAGGCGTGGCGCAACGTGTGGGGGTGCAGGTGGTGCACGAGCGCCACCTGGCGCACCGCCGCGTCCAGGATCCGGCGCAGCGAGCGGTCGGAGAGCCGGCCGCCGCGTTGGTTGACGAAGAGCGGCTCCCCGGACGCCAGCCCGGTGGCCTGCGCGCGCCACGCCGCGCGGTCCGGCAGGTAGCGCTGCAGGGCCTTCTCCGCCTCGCGGCCGAACGGAACCAGGCGCTCCTTCCCACCCTTGCCGCGCACCCGCGCCAGGCGGCGGGCGAGGTCCACGTCGTCGAGGTCGAGCCCCACCAGCTCGCCGGCCCGAAGCCCCGCCCCGTACAGAAGTTCGAGCGCCGCGCGGTCGCGGCGCCCTGCCGGCGTGGCGGGGAGCGCCTCGAGCAGCTCGGCTAACTGGGGGGCGGTCACCATCTCGGGCAGTTTCTTTGGGGCCCGCGGGGTGGCCACAACCTTGGCCGGGTTGGAGTCTACAGCCTTCTCCCGCGCCAGGAAGCGGAAGTACGTGCGCACGGCGGCCAGTGCCCGTTGCGCCGAGACCCTGGCCAGCCGCCGCGAGTGCAGCTGGGCGAGGTACGCGCGTACCACGTTGGCGCTCACGCCGCGAGGGTCGCGGCAGCCCATCTCGGTACGGGCAAACTCGACGAACTGGGCGACTTCGCGCTCGTACGCCCGCAGCGTGTGTGGGGAGAGGTTGCGCTCGTCCCGCAGGTGGGAGGTGAACTCCTCCAGACGCCAGGGCACGGCCACATTCTACGCGCCCGAACCCGGCGGGCCGCTCGGTGATACCCTCAACCCCAGGGTGCCCTGGAAAAGAAGGAACTCCGGCCGCTCGCCGTGGCGCCGCGCGGCGTCGCTCACGGCGCTGGCCGTGCCGGCGATCGCTCTGCTCCTATCCGTCCCACCGAGAGACTCCGCCCCACCACACGCTGCGGCCGGGAAGCCCTTCACCTGGCACCAGGACGAGCGCTGGGAGGCCCTCGAGGCCAGCTTCCTGCGGGCCCGAGACGCGGGCTGTGAGAGTCTCGCGCCACGCATCGAAGGCATGCTCCGCGACGGCCGGCAGTTGCTCGCCACCGCGGCCTCCCGCCGCCTCGAGCCGCAAAGCGCGGTCTTCGACGAGATCGAGCAGGCTACGTTCGAGCTCGGCCCGATGGTGGCCGCCTGCCCGGACACGATTCCCGAGTACCTCGCCCTCGTCACCAGGGCGCGGTCGGTGGTCAAGGAGCAGTCGCGGCGCTGGCACATGGGTCGGCCCGCCACCCGCGACAGGCTCTACCGCCTGCTCTACGGCGGCCGGGCGGCGGTGGAGGAGGCTATGCTCCAGGCGCCGCATGGGACGGTGCCCGCTCTCGTGCGCGGCGACGACGAGTCCTCGTCCACCCCCTCCGCCGAGATCCTGGGCGTGCGGATACACAGCGGCGACATCCTGGTCTCCCGCGGCGGCGCTCCGACCTCCGCGCTCATCGCACGGGGCAACGACTACCCCGGCAACTTCTCTCACGTCGCGCTGATCCACGTGGACGGGCGGTCGGGGACCGCCTCTGCGGTCGAGGCTCACATCGAGAGAGGGGTGGCGGTCGCCACCCTGCCCGACTACCTGAGGGACGTGAAGCTGCGCGTCATGGTTCTCCGTCTCCGCGCCGACCTCCCGCCACTCGTCGCCGATCCCACACTGCCCCACCAGGCCGCCACGGCGGCGATCCACGAGGCGCGCGGCCGCCACCTCCCGTACGACTTCGAGATGGACTTCTCCGACCATGCCAAGCTGTTCTGCTCCGAGGTGGCCTCTGCGGCGTTCGAGCGTTTCGGCATCACGCTCTGGATGGGCCTCTCGAGCATCTCCTCACCAGGGCCCGCCTCGTGGCTTTCGGGGTTCGGGGTGACCCACTTCGAGACGCAGGAGCCCTCCGACCTGGAGTACGACCCGCAGCTCTCCGTGGTGGCCGAGTGGCGCGACGGGCGGACGCTGTTCGCGGACCACGTGGACAACGCGGTCGTGGACGTCATGCTCGAGGGTGCCGAGCGCGGGGACTCGCTGGACTTCAGCAGGCTCCTGCTGCCGCTGGCCCGCCTTGGGAAACTGTACAGCTCCGCCCTGAACACCTTCGGCTTCGTGGGTCCGGTGCCCGAGGGGCTCTCCGCCGCAGGGGCTCTGCGCACTAGGGGCTTCATGCGGACGCACGCGGCGATCAAGGACCGGGTGCTGCACCTGGCCCAGGAATTCGAACGCAGCCACGGCTATACCCCGCCGTACTGGGAGCTGGTCAAGCTGGCGCGCCAGGCCCACGCCGAGAGGAGGCGCGGCGGGAGTGCCTGACCGGACACGGCCCTCCGCTGCGCTCCCGCGCATCTTCGCGCTCCACAAGCCGCGCAAGGTAGTGGTTTCGCGCGTCCGAGAGGGCGCAGCGACGGTGTTCGAGCTCTTGCCCGAGGGCTACCGGGAGTGGTTTGCCGTTGGACGCCTGGACAAGGACACGGAGGGGCTTCTGCTGTTCTGCGACGATCCGCGCCTCGCCCAGCGGCTCATGGACCCCGGCAGGGTCGCAAAGAGCTACCTGGTGACCGTGCAGGGCTTTCCGCGGGAAAATGAGCTCGAGAAGGTGCGGCGGGGTGGAGTTGTGATCGAGGGCCGCGCAACGCTGCCTGTCCAGGTCGCACGTCTCGGCAAGGCGCCCCGCGGCGGCACGCGCCTGCGGGTCGTTCTGCACGAGGGGCGCAACAGAGAGATCCGGCGCCTGTTCGCGGCCTCGGGCTTCAAGGTTCGCCGCCTGGTCCGCCTCGCGGTCGGTCTGGTGGAGCTCGCTGATCTGCCAAAGGGTGACGGGCGGGAGCTCACGCCGGAAGAGGTCGCCGCCCTCCTTGAGCTTTTGAACCACTGATCACGCTGTCCGCCCGTTCAAGCCGAGCCGTGGGTGGGGGCACTGACGGTAGACCCCTCGACCCGGGCCGCCGCCCGGCAGGGTGGACTGGGTACCGGCCACGGGAACGCTTCCCGCCATTCCTGGATGGCCTCGAGCGCGATAGCAACCGCTGCGCGGCGCCTGGGACCCTTCTCCCGCGGCAGCTCCGTCGGCGGGTCCACCATCAGCCCCCACGAGGCGTTCGCAGGCTGGAAGCGGTGCGGTGGGCGTTCGGTGAGGTGACGCACCAAGCCGCCGTGGGCGGTCCACGCGGCGAGGGTAGAAACCTCGAGGCCTCGCAATTCTGCCGCCAGATAGAGCGCGGCGAGGAGACCGATGGCGGCAGACTCCACATACCCCTCCACGCCCGTAAGCTGGCCCGCCAGCCGCAGTGATGGTCGGACTCTCGTTCTCAGCTGCGCGTCGAGGTGCCTGGGGGCGCAGATGAAGGTGTTGCGGTGGATCATCCCGAGCCGGGCGAATCGCGCGTGCTCGAGGCCCGGAATGAGACGGAACACCTGTTGCTGCGCCCCAAAACTCATGCGGGTCTGGAAGCCGACCAGGTTCCAGTGCGCCGCCGCCAAATCGTCCCTGCGTAGTTGGACCACTGCGTATGGGATGCGGCCGGTTCGCGGGTCGGGCAGGCCCACCGGCTTCATCGGACCGTAGCGCAACGTGTCCACGCCCCGCTCCGCCATCACCTCGATCGGAAGGCACCCCTCGAAGTACGGGATCTCACGCTCGAACTGCTTCGTGGGTACGTTCTCCGCCGAAAGCAGCGCTCGCACGAACGCGAGGTACTGCTCCTGGTCCAGAGGGGCGTTGAGGTAGTCCTCGCCACCCCCCTTGCCGTAGCGCGAGGCGCGGTAGAGGCGGTCCATGTCGAGCGAGTCGGCCGCGACCACCGGGGCGATCGCGTCGAAGAACGAGAGCGAGCCCTCGCCCAGCAGCGCGGTGAGCGATGCGTGCAGGGCCTCGGAGGTGAGCGGTCCGGTGGCGATGACCGCGGGCCCCGCGGGCAGCTCCCTCACCTCCTCCCGCACCACGGTCACGAGAGGGTGCGCGGTGACAGCGCTCTGCACAGCGGCGGCGAAGCTCTCTCGGTCAACCGCGAGTGCATCTCCGGCCGGTAGCGCCGCAGCGCGCGCCGCGGCCACTGATCAGCGAGCCCATTGTTTCCATCTCACGCTTGAGGAGCCCCACCGCGTTCTCGGGGTTGTCGGAGCGCAGGGAGTTGGAGCACACCAGCTCCGCTAGGTTGCCGGTGCTGTGGGCGGGGGTCTGGGTCGCGGGCCTCATCTCAAACACGCGCACGGGAACCCCGGCGCAGGCCAGCTGCCAGGCGGCCTCACACCCGGCCAGACCGCCGCCCACCACCGTGACCGTACGCGTCATGCCTTTTCGGCGTTCTCCGCGGGTCCCCGCCACCCGCAGCCCTCGCGGGCGCACACCCACTCGATGCCGCGCCGCGCCGTCTTCTTTTCCATTATGAAAGGCGCACCGCAGGACGGGCAGGGGTGGAGCACCGGTTTTGAGGGGAGGGTGAAGCTGCACTTCGGGTAGCGGTTGCACCCCCAGAAGCTGCGCCCGCGCCGTGAGCGCTTCTCGACGAGCTCCCCCTCGCCGCAGGACGGGCACGCCACGCCAGAGGGGGTGTTGGGGCTCGTCTTGCCGGTAACCAGCTTGCGGATGCCCTTGCACTCGGGGTAGCGGGAGCAGGCCCAGAACTGCCCGAACCGTGACCGCTTGAGCACCATGGGGGCGCCGCACTCCGGGCACGCCGGGGCTTCCCCGGTGACCCCCGGCGCGCCTGGCTCCCGGGTGGTCTTGCAGGTCGGGTAGTTGGAGCACGCAAGGTACTCGCCGTAGCGTCCGAAACGAAGGACCATCGGTGCGCCGCAGGTCGGGCACGTCTCCTTGGTCTCCACGCCCTGGCCCTTCACGGACGTCATCTGAACCTTGGCGCGCTCGAGGTCCTCGGTGAACGTCGCCCAGAACTTGTCGAGCGCTGCCCGCCAGTCGAGCTTGCCCTCCGCGATCTCGTCCAGTTGCTCCTCCATGCGCGCCGTGTAGGACTCGTTGATGAGGTCCCCGAAAGAAGCGGTGAGCAGACGGTTGACCAGCTTGCCCAGCTCCGTGGGGAAGAACGTCCCCTTCTGGCGCTCCGCGTACGAGCGGTCGGCGAGGGTGGCGATGATCTGGGCGTACGTCGAGGGGCGGCCGATCCCGTTCTCCTCCAGGGCCTTGACCAGCGTCGACTCGGTGAACCGCGGTGGCGGCTGCGTGAATTTCTGCATCGAGGTGAGCTCCTCGAGCGTGAGCGTCTCCCCCTCGACGAGCGTTGGCAGCCTCTTGGCGGTGGGCTCTTCCTCCTCCTGCTCCTGGGGTGGCTTCTCGTCGGGCGTCTCCTCCTCGCGGTAGACGCGGAGGTAGCCGGCATCCACCTCGACCTCGCCCCGCGCCTTGAAGCCGTGGCGCCCCGCCTCGACCAGCACGTCGGTGACGTCGAAGAGGGCGGGGGTCATCTGGGAGGCCACAAACCGCTGCCATATAAGGGTGTAGAGCTTCAGTTCGTCGGCAGAGAGGACGCGCGCCATCTCCTCCGGCGTGCGGGCCGGATCGGTGGGGCGGATCGCCTCATGTGCGTCCTGCGCCTCCGAGCGGTTCTTGAAGAAGTTGGGCTTGTCAGGGAGGAACTCGCTGCCGTACGCCTCGGCGATCAGCTGCCGGGCGGCGGCAAGAGCCTCCGCCGCCACACGCACCGAGTCGGTGCGCATGTAGGTGATGAGACCCACCCGCTCCCCGCCGCCCAGGTCCACGCCTTCGTAGAGCTTCTGCGCCACCTGCATGGTCTTGCGCACCGGGAAGTGGTGGCGCTTGTAAGCGGCCTGCTGCAGCTTGGCGGTCACGAACGGCGGTGCGGCCTTCTGCTGGCGGCGCCGCTTGCTGACCTTGGCGACGACGAAGCGCTCGTGCTCCACCTCGCCCTTCACCGCCGCCGCGGTCTCGCCGTCGTGCACGACGAACTTCTTGCCGTCGCGCTGGGCAAGACGGGCCACGAAGGCGGGGGGCCGCCCCGCCGCCAGGCGTGCGTCCAGGTGCCAGTACTCCTCGGGGACAAACGCCTCGATCTCCGCCTCGCGGTCGCAGATCATCTTCAGCGCCACCGACTGGACGCGACCCGCGGAGAGGCCGCGTTTGACCTTGTCCCACAGGAGCGGAGAGAGCTTGTACCCGACCAGGCGGTCCAGCACCCGCCGAGCCTGCTGGGAGTCGATGAGGTGGTGGTCCAGGGGGCGCGGATGTGCGATCGCCTCCTGCACCGCGCGCTTGGTGATCTCGTGGAAGAGCACCCGCTCCACCGGTTTGCCGATCCCGCCCAGCAGCTCGGCCAGGTGCCAGCCGATTGCCTCCCCCTCGCGATCGGGGTCGGTGGCGATCAGCACCCGCGCGGCGTGCCGCGCCGCCTGCTGGATCTCGGCGATCACCTTGCGCTTGGCTGGGAGGGGCTGGTAGATCGGCTCAAAGCCGTGCTCAACGTCGATGCCGAGCTCGTTCTTCGGCAGGTCGCGCACGTGCCCGACCGAGGCCACCACGGCAAAGCCCTTTCCCAGGTAGCGGCCCAGCGTCCGCGCCTTGGCGGGGGACTCCACGATCACCAGCGACTCGTCCACGGCTCCTCCGGGGCTGCACTCTAGCAGCGATGTCAAGAGGGAGGGCGGACCCGCACCGGCGGGGCGAATGTCCAACGCCGAGGACAAGGTGTCCCCCGGCACGCAGTGCATGCCCGGCGGGAGTCTCGTGCGAGAGCGTCTCGATTCACCAAAGGCTGGCACGTGGTTTGCTGCGGAGCTTGGTATCGGCAGCCGCCAGGCGCGGCGGTCAGGAGGAAGAATGAACACGACCAGACCTCTGGAGGGAGTCGTCCTCGCGCTTGGGGCACTCGCCCTTCTCACGGTCACGGCCTGCTCGACCGCCACGCCCACCGGCACCCCCGGGGTGGAGCGCCTCGGCAACACGATCCTCCACTACCGTGGCCCGGAGCTCGACGTCCTGCTCAGCTACCGCTTCGCGAGTTTCAACCCCGGTGAAGACTGGCTCTTCCTTGATGTTGGCATCACTGCCGAGACGCGGAACTCCGTGGAGATCAAGCGGGAGAAGATCGCGATTCGCACCCCAGCCGGCGAGATCATCCCGCTGGCGACCCAACAAGAGTTCGGGGCCGCGTACCCGAAGCTCGCCCCGGTCCTGGCGCGGGCCGACATCGCCTCCGAGCCCCTCGACTACTACCCGAGCCGCCGCCCCAAGGGGCTCGACTTGCTCGTGCCCCCCGGGTCGGCTCTTGCCCTCGAGTCCGTCTGGGTCAACGACCAGGAGGTAGCGATCGGCCGCCTCTACTTCGACATCCCGGCGGGGGTGCAACCAGGGCCGTACGAGCTGCGCATCGACCTGCAAGAGACCAAGATCCGGATCCCCTTCCGGCTGGGGCCGGAGAGCTAGGGGTCTGAACCGACGTGAGACCTGCGGTAGCTCCCATCCGCCTCGCGTACTATGCGGCCTCCCAACTCGAGCGCAACGAGCACCTCGAGCACCTGCGCCACGGGCAGTCGGCTCTTGGCGGCGAGCCTGTCCACTGTGACCGACTCCCCGGGCGTGATCAACGCGAGCAGGGGCGGCTCCTCCTCGGCTCCCGCCGCCGTGAGCCGTGGGGGCAAACCGAGAGCGGCCAGCACGTCGTCGCCGGTGAGCACCGGCGCGGCGCCGGCGCGCAGCAGGCCGTTAGGACCAGCCGAGAGGCGCGAGAACACGGAACCGGGTACCGCCATGACCTCGCGCCCCTCCTCAAGCGCCAGGCGCGCGGTGATGAGCGCCCCCGAGCGCTCGTCCGCCTCGACCACCACCACCGCCTCCGAGAGGCCCGCGATGATTCGGTTGCGCTCGGGGAAGTGGTGGGCGAGCGGGGCACATCCCGGCGGGTACTCGGTGGCGAGGCAGCCGGCGGCTGCCACCTCCTCGGCCAGAGACTTGTGTTCCGGAGGGTAGACCCGGTCCGGGCCCGCACCCCAGACGGCGACGGTCGGTCCGCCCGCGGCGAGCGCGCCGCGGTGGGCCGCAGCGTCCACACCCCGCGCCATGCCGGAGACGATCGCTACGCCAGCACCGGCGAGCTCCCGGCCCAGGTACTCCGCCACCTCCCGGCCGTAGGCGCTGGCGTGCCGCGCCCCGACCACCGCCACCGCGTGCCCGCCGGGAAGAGAGCCGCGCACGAACAGACCGAGGGGAGGGTCCACGATCGCGGCGAGACGGGCGGGAAAGTCGGGATCCCAGGCCGCCACGAAGCGCCAGCCGAGTTTCTTGATCTGATCCTCCACGGCCGGGGTACGGGCCTCCAGCGCGATCCTGACCTCGTCGGCCTCACGGCCCGGCAGATCGGGGTCCGCGAGCAAGGCACGCCCCAGGTCCCGGGCCTTGCGGCTACCCTCCGGATGCGCAACAACACAGGCCAAGGCGAGACGAGACGTGGGAATGCGTTCCTCCGTGTGAGCCTATAATAACTGGAAGTTTTTGGGGGGGTGTTATGCGGCTTTGGGTGGCGGTTCTGGGACTCGCGGTCATCTCCGGCGCCTGCGCCAGCAGCGGTAAACCGCAGACGGTGGCACACGCCGAGATGCGCGAGGGTGTGAAGGCCGCGCAGCGCGGCTACTGGCAGGAGGCGCTCTTCCGCTTCGAGCGGGCGCGCAACGTGAATCCAACCGATGGAGAGATCCTCAACAACCTCGCGGTGGCTTTCGAGGCGTTGGGGCGCTACGGCGAGGCCCTGGCCACCTACAAGCAGGCACTTCAGGACACCCCCAAGAACAGCACCATCCGCAAGAACTACGCCCGCTTCGCGGAGTTCTACACCAGCTACGCCAAGGGCGTGAAGCCGAAGGAGGGGTCCGATGCGCCTCGCTAGGCTGGGAATCGCCATCTGTCTCGTTGCTGCGGGGTGCGGGGGGGTGTTACGCGAAGTCCAACTCTCCCTGCCGGTGCGCTCCAAGCTCGCCTTCACCGGACACGAGAAGCTGTACATCGGTCCCTTTGTGCGCGAGCGCAAGGGCGACGAGAAAGGGCCGAACCTCGCCTTCGATGTGTCTGCGGAGTTCGAGCGCTACCTTCGCAAGCTGCTGCGCAAGGAAAGCAAGTTCGTGCTAATTCCCACTCTCGAGGGCCTCCGCCCGCCGACCGCGGACCCCCTCCGTCTGACAAAGAGCTCCGACTTCTGGCGCGAGCTCGGCACGCGGAGTGCTGCCGATTATCTCGTTGCCGGCTCCATCGACTTCGAGGTGCAGGACCGAACGGCCTACAAGATGGAGCCGTACGAGTCTCCCGTCACGGGGCAGACCTTCTACCGCCAGGTGCTCGTCGAGCAGACCGGCTTCACCTACGACATCATGCTCAACGTCTACGACGCTCGCACCGGCGCCCTGGTCTTCGAACAGCCGCTCAAGGACTTTCAGGAGAAGCCGGAGCGCAACTTCGACGAGTTCACCGGCATGTTCTCAAACCTCTTCGCGCTGGAGAACCAGATTATCGGCGTCTTCGTCCCCCGCAGCGTCAAGACCAAGCGGATGCTGTTCATACCCTAGGGAGGGCGCGATGAAGTTCCGTCTGATCGTCCCCGTGCTGGCGCTTTCGCTCGCGTCGTCAGCGGGCGCCCAGTACTTCGGCAAGAACAAGGTCCGCTACGACAGCTTTGCCTGGAAGGTGTACCCGACGCCGCACTTCCGCATCTCCTTCTACGACCGCGTCGAGCCCTCGCTGCCGAAGCTGGCCTCGTTCGCCGAGAGCGCCTACGACGAGCTTGCCCGCAAGCTCAACTTCCAGGTCGCGGAGCCGATCCCGCTGATCGCCTTCGCCACCCACGCGGAGTTCGAGCAGAACAACGTGATCGTCGAGTTCATCCCGGAGGGTGTTGGGGCCTTTGCCGTGCCGGCCCGGAACCGGATGGTGCTGCCGGTCGACATGCCCGACGAGCGACTCCAGCAGATCATCCAGCACGAGCTCACGCACGTATTCCAGTTCGAGATCATGTACCAGGGCAGGCTTGGCAAGGCCCTCGCCATGAGCCCGCCGCAGTGGTTCATGGAGGGGATGGCGTCGTACTTCGGCAACGACGAGGACGCGATGGCGCGCGCGGTGATGCGCGACGCGGTTGCCTCCGACCGCGTGCCCTCCGTCATGAACGACGTCCAGGGGTATGGCGCCTACCGCTTCGGGCACATGGTCTTCCAGTTCGTGGAGTCGGAGTGGGGCCCGGAGGGGCTGCGCGACTTCATCTACGAGTTCCGCAACACCCTTGGCAGCGGGGTCGAGAAGGCGCTCAAGAGGGCTTTCGACATCGAACCCGAGGAGTTTGATGCCCGCTTCCGCGCCTGGCTGCGCAAGCACTACCAGCCCGCAATCGCTGACCGCGCGGACCCGCGAGAGTTCGGCCGTGAGTTCCGGATCTCCGGTCCCGAGGGGACGCGCTCCTACGAAACCTCGCCGATCGCGTCACCCTCCGGGCGACTTGATCGCCGCCTTTTCCACCTACAGGGACGACGTTGACATCGTCCTGCTCGGCGTCCCCGACCGCAAGCTGTTCCGCACCCTCACCCCACGCGACACCACCAGCTATCAGTACCTGGTCGCCCAGATGCTCACGGTCGGCCCCGACCGCGGCCGGGACCTCGCGTTTTCACCCACCGGCGACCGTGTGGCGGCTTTCGCCCGCCACGAGCGTGGTCGCATGCTCGTGTTCTTCAACGCACTCAGCGGCGGCATCGAGCGCACCATCCCGATCCCGGTGGACCAGGCGATGCAGCCCGTGTACTCGCCCGACGGCGGGAGCATTGCCTTCCACGCCTACGCCGGGGGTCGCGCCGACATCTACCTGCTCGACCTCGCGACCGAGAAGATCACCAACCTCACTAACGATGACGCGTACGACTCCGCCCCGGTGATCACACCCGATGGCAAGAGCATCGTGTACAGCTCGCAGAGCGCGGAAAACGCCAAGCTCTTCAAGATCTCCCTGGCCGACCCCAAGGAGCGCCAGCAGCTCACCTTCGGTGCCGGCAACGACGAGGGAAGCTCGTTCTCCCACGACGGCAAGCGCCTCTTCTTCACCTCCGACCGTGACGGCGGCATCTTCGACGTCTACATGCTCGATCTGGACACTCATGGACTGACCCGTCTCACCAAGGTGGTCGGCGCGGCCACAAATCCTATCGCGGTGCCAACCCGTGACGGTGAGCGGGTTGTCTATCAGGCGTACACCAAGGGACACTACTGGCTCTACGAGACCGATCCCGCTCAGGGGAAGCCCGCGGGAAAGGAAGAGGCCCCTCAGGAAGTCAAGGAGCGCGAGGCCTATGTGCCGGCGGTGACGGTGACCGTGAGCAAGGACAAGATCGAACCGGTCAAGAAGCGCAAGCTGTTCATCGACGGTGCCCAGGTGTTGGTCGGCGTCAGCAGCGACAACACGCTGATCTCCCAGACCTACCTTTCGTTTGCCGACCAGTACGGTGACCGCCGCTTCGACCTGCTGCTGGAGTCGGTGAGCGGGTTCTCGAACTTCCAGTTCACCTACGTCAACCTCTCGAAGCGCCTGCAGTGGGGGGGAACAGTCTTCGACAGCCGACAGTACTACGTCTACGGGACCTCGCTTGAAGGCAACGTCTTGCGACAGCGCGTCTACCGGGAGACCGGCGGCGCAGCCTTCGTGCAGTATCCGCTTTCGCTCTACCATCGCGTGGAGGGCGCCGTCGGTTACATCGACCGCACTGCGACCTACCCCGTCATGACAGACTTCGGGCTGGCCTTTGTCGACCTCCAGGACAAGGTCCCGTTCGTGCAGGCCTCGTTCACCGGGGACACCGTGTTCTGGCAGAGCTACGGCCCACACGGTGGCCGCCGCTACCAGTTGACTCTGAGCAACGCATTCAACGGCAGCGGCGGCGGGACACTCTCCCGTGACCTCACGTTCGACGCAAGGCAGTACCTTCCGTTGTCCCGCCGCAACGAGTTGGCCCTGCGCCTGCACGTTTCGACCGCGAGCGGAACCCGGCCCAACATCTCTTACTTCGGGGGCCTCGACACTCTGCGCGGTTTCGACTACAACACCCTGGTCGGCAACCGCGCGGCTTACCTGAACGCCGAGTGGCGCTTCCCGCTTATCGACCAACTCGCGCTCCCGTGGCTGCGCCTTTCGGAGGTTCGCGGCCGTTTCTTCCTCGACGTGGGCGGCGCCTACTTCGACGTTCCCGGCTTCAAGCAGGACTTCACCTGCATGTCGGGCGGCAAACTCCAGGACTGCCTGTCCTCGTACGGGTTCGGAATGTCACTCTACCTATTCGGTCTGCCCGTGAACTGGGATTTCTCGAAGCAGTGGGATTTCAAGCAGACGCTGAGCAGAGGTTCCCAGACCTCGTTCTGGGTCGGCTTCCAGTTCTAGCGAGGCCCATCAGCCGTCACCTCGGCGTGGATCGGCTGCGGCGGGCGTCGAGGAAGATGCCTACTCCGAGCGCGACGAACACCGCGAGCCCGAGCCAGTTTCCGCCCCACCCGGTGTTGCCGAGTTGCGGCACCAAGGCGACGTGGAAGCGGTCCTGCACCGCGTCCATGACCCCCTTGAACACACCGGCCAGCGCCCCGCCGGCTATGAGCCCGGATGCGACCAGTGTGCCGCGGTCGTTGCGCGCCTTCTCCAACCCAGCCGTTCCCCGCCCGGACCACTTGACCAGCCACGCGACGACCGCCCCCGCCAGGAGCGGGGAGTTGAGGTCCATGGGCAGGTACATGCCGAGGGCGAACGCGAGGCCAGACACACCGGTCATCTCCACGAGCATGGCGATCACCGCGCCGAGCCCATAGAGGAACCACGGCGCCTCCCCCGAGGCCATCATCGAGCGCGCGACCGCAGCCATCGCGTTGGCCTGAGGGGCCGGCAACGGCCTGGGGTGAGCGGCGGAGAGCACGTAACCATCGGTGTGGGCAAACAGCAGCATCACGCCCGTGACCGTCAGCGACGCGAGCGCCGCCCCGCCCAGCAACGACCACTGGATGCGCTTCGGCGTCCCGCCGAGCCAGTAGCCGATCTTCATCAGGGTCACCATCGAGCCGGTCATCGAGAGCGCGGTGCACACCACCCCGCCGATGAGCAGCGTGGCCAGCATCCCGTCCCCGCCCGCGAGGCCCAGACGGGCGAGGATGACGGCGGAAACAATCAGGGTGGTCAGCGTCATCCCCGAGACCGGCGTGATCGAGATCATCGCCACCGCCCATGCGGAGACCGCTGCGAACAGGAACGAGATGAGAAGAGTGATGGCGAGGGCGACGAGCGCCTTTCCTGTCGCGCCGGGCATCCCGCCCAGAACCACAAAGCGGAAGTAGACGCCGATGGCGACCGCGGTCAGAGCCGTGAGCAGGGCGACGCGGCCCATGGGGATGTCGCGGTCGGTCCGCCGCACGACCTCCGAACTCCCTCCCGCCCTCAGCCGGGTCAGTTCCTTGAGGACCGTGCGCAGCGCCTGCACGATCACCGGGCTCATCTTCGCGATCGAGATGATCCCCGCGGCGAAGATGCCGCCGATGCCGATGAGGCGCACGTAGTTGCCGAACACCCCCTCCGCATCGAGCCCCGCCACCGGTGGCAGTCCCGGGAAAAGCCCCCCCGGCACCTGGGCCCCGAGCCGCGCCACCAGCGGCACCAGCACCCAGTACGACAGCAGGGAACCGGCGCAGATGATCGCCGCGTAGCGCACGCCGATGATGTAGCCCAGACCCATCACCGCCGCCGACGTGTTGAGCGTGAAGATCGCCTTGAGCCGGTTGGTGAAACCGTCAAACGCCGGCACCAGGGCAGTGGTGAAGGTGTCTCGCCAGGCCTCGAAACCCGCCGCCAGGTAGTCGAGCACGAAACCGAGGCCCATGGAGCCGAGTAGGACGCCAGCCGCGCGCCCGCCCTTCTCCCCGGTGACGAGGATCTCGGTGGTGGCGGTGGCTTCGGGGAACGGCAGCTTGCCGTGCATCTCGGCAACGAAGTAGCGGCGAAACGGGATCAGGAACAGCACCCCCAGCACCGCACCCAGGAAGGGGACCAGGAAGATCTGGGAAAACCCCGAGCGGCCCTCGAGACCCAGCACGAAGATCGCGGGCATCACGAACACCGAGCCCCCGACCACGATCCCGGCGGTGGCGCCGAGCGTCGCCACCTGGAGGTTCTCCAGCAGCGTGCTCGGCCGCCGGCCGCCCGCCGAAACCAGCGCGGAAAACCCGACTGCCAGGATCGCGATCGGGATCGCGGTCTCGATCCCCTGGCCGAGCTTGAGCGCGATGTAGGTCGCAGCGGCGGAGAACAGCACGGTCATCGCGAGGCCGAGGATGAACGCGCGCCAGGTGAGCTCGGGCACGACCTGCTCCGCCGCGATCAGCGGCTGGTAGCTCTCGCCGGGGGCCAGCGGCCGGTACGCGTTGTCGGGCAAACCTGGGATCGGCTGCGCGGAGGGTGTCTCGTCCATGACCGTGGATTCTACAGCCCCGCCGGGCGGCGCTGACGTAGAATCCCCCAGAGCTTCATGGCCGACGTCCTGGAAGCCCTCGTGCAGATCAAGGCGCTTGCGGAGACCGCTCCGCGCCTGGCCGCGCTGCTGCGCAGGGCCGCCCCCGAGGCCTGGGCGCTCCGGCCCCGCCCGGGGGTGTGGGCACCCGTGGAGGTGTTGGCCCACCTTGCCGACACCGAGCTGTTCTACGGCACCAGGGTGCGCCTCGTCGTCACCGGTGACCGCCCGTTCCTCCAGCCGTTCGAGGGGGCGATCCTCGCCGAGCGCGCGGGCTACATTTCGTGGCCTCCCTCCGTCGCCTTCGAGCGCTTTCGTACCCGACGGGCGGAAACGCTGGATCTGCTGTCGAGCTGCTCGGCGGTGGAGCTGGCGCGCGTCGGCGTCCACCCGGTCCGAGGCGAGATGAGCGTGGCCGACCTGGTCGCGGTCATGCTCGCCCACGACACCGACCACGTCGGGCAGATACGAGAGCGGCTCGTGCTCGGAGCCACGACCCATCGCGGTGAACACGAGGCGTGATGGGCACGGTCAGTCTATTGCGTGACTTTTCGCGGACGTTCTGGGTCGCCAACGTCATGGAGCTGTTCGAGCGCGCGGCCTACTACGGGCTCAACTCGGTGCTTGCGGTGTACCTGACCAACAGCCTCGCGACGGGCGGCCTCGGCGCTTCCGAGCAGGCGGTCGGGTTCCTCCAGGGGATCGTCTACGCGGCGACGTACGTGCTGCCGATCCTGGGCGGCGCGCTCGCCGACCGCTACGGCTACAGGCGCATGCTGCTGGTGGCGTTCTCCCTGCTCGCCACCGGGTACTTTGCGGCCGGCCACATGTCGGCCTACGCGCTGGTGTTCCTGGCGCTTCTGGTAATGGCGACCGGCTCGGGACTCTTCAAACCCATCATCTCAGGAACCATCGCGCGCAGCACGGACGAGCGTACGTCCTCGGTCGGCTTCGGCATCTACTACTGGATGATCAACCTGGGCGCGTTCCTGGCGCCGCTGGTAGTGAGCGTTTTGAAGGGGTTCTCCTGGCAGTACGTGTTCACCGCCTCGGCAGCCTACACGGGGCTCATGCTGCTGCCAGCGGCGTTTCTCTACCGCGACCCGCCCCGTCCGGAGAGCACCAAGAAGCTCAAGGACGTCCTGCTCGGCGCCGCAGAGGTGCTGGGCGACGCGCGTTTCATGCTCATGATCGTGGTGTACTCGGGGTTCTGGATCCTGTACTTCCAGAACTTCGGCTCGGTGCTCTGGTACCTCCGCGACTTTGTCGACCGCGCACCGGTGAGCGCAGCGATCACCTCGCTGCTCGCGTCCGTCGGCCTGCCGTGGACGTTTGTCTTCGACGCCGAGCACGTCACCGTGATCAACGCCGGCATTATCATCCTGCTGCAGGTCTGGGTCTCGCGCGCCGTCAAGGAACGCCCCGCCCTTCCCGTGATGGTGACCGGGATGGCGCTCGGGGCGGTTGGCTTCGCCTGTCTTGCAGCCTCCCGCAACCCCTGGGTGTTCGTGCTCGGGATCGCGGTGTTCTCGGTCGGCGAGATGACCGCACACCCGAAGTACTACAGCTTCGTTGGCTTGGTCGCCCCTGCCGACCGCAAGGCGGTCTACATGGGGTACGCGTTCCTCTACGGGGTGTTCGGCTCGCTCCTCGGCTCCAACCTGGGGGCGTTCCTCTACGAGCGCATGCTCAAACCGGCCCTCGGCACGCCACGCGCGGGGCCGCAGGCGCGGCTCTTCTGGGCGCTGTTCGCGGCCCTGGACGTGGTGGCGGCGGCCGGCCTGATCGTGTTCGCCCGCCGCTTCGGCGACGACACCGCCGAAACCAGGCGCAAAGCGGCGCGCGTGATGGCGGGCGTCTACGCGCTGATCGCGCTGCTGGGCGTGGCGTTCCTGATCTTCGCGGTCACGGCGTCGGCCGTCCAGTACAAGACCGCAGTCCAGGCCGGGATCTTCCTGCTCCTAGGTGGGGGTGGCCTCGCGATCAACCGCGCCGCGAAAGCGTAGTTCACGAATCACCGACCCCTATAAGCGGTTGGTCGACAACCCTGGCTCTCCTTTTGCCATTGCGCTCGAGGGCGCAGCCACGGAGGGTATCCCGAGGTGCCTCGACCGCGGTGCTGCCAGGTCATCCACTCCTGCTCGCGTGCCCCTCAGGACAACGCCAATCTCGGCCGCCGGTCGTGCCCGACCGTTGTCCAGAGACCGTGAATCGCGAGCAGCGCCACAACCGGGGATACCGGCATCCGCATGCGCCCGTTAGCCACCACAAGTGACGGCCCCAGGACGACCACGACGGTCAGGCCAAAGAGGAGGAGTTCGGCCCAGCGACCGTGGCGCGCGAGCTTCACCGCCCCGACCAGCGCAAAAGCCGACAAGAGACCGTTCCAAACCAGCTGGGTGGTCACGAGGGCAGTCTCCAGCGAATCCCTCCGCGCGAGAGCCGCCGCGCTTGCAACCGGACCCCGGGCGGTCTCGCCGACGGCCGCCACGCTGTCGCTGCCCCCCGGATCGCCGACCAGGCGGAGCGGGTTCCGTCGCTCGCCCGCGAGCGTGATCTCGAGGCAGGACCAGACCGCCTCACGCACCGTCGCACCCGGATACCGGCAGAGCGTCTGCCACCCGACCCGGCGAAACGCGGCACTGCGAGCCGCAAGGTCGCTGCCCGGGCTCAATGCGACCGCTGAGTCGATCAGGACCCGCTCTGCCTCGACGCGCGGAATCCCTTCCGCCCGTGCCTTGACTTTCGCCCCCGCGACGAGGCACAGGTTGTAGTCAAACGCGTTGCTTACGACCCACTGCCCAGTGGACCTGCCGTTGCGGACGGTCCACGCGAGCGGAAAGGCCATGGCCGTCAGCGCGAAGAGCGCCACAATCCGGATGCTCGCCTTCCGCATGCCGAGGAACACCCCAAAGGGCACCACCGCCAGCAGTCCCACCGGCCGCAGCGCGGTGGCAAGGGTAAGGGCGACACCGGCCAGGAGGATACGAAGATCGCCCGGCCGCCCGACGACGCCGGCGACAAGGTACAGGGCGGCCGAGATGAGGAAGGTGAAGACCACATCCGACATCACCATGTTCGCGTACACCACCCGCGCCATGTCGATGACCAGGACGAGGCCGACGACGAAGGCCCACCGCGGTGGCATCATCGTGAGCGCGAGAAGGAACGCAAACACCACCGCCACCACATCCAGCAAGATCTGGAGGCTCACAACCGCGGGAACGGGAGCGACGTTCAGCCGCGTGAACGCCGCCAGCAGAGCGGGGTAGCCGGGCGTCCGGAACACCTCTATGGTGCCCGGGTTCTCGGGTGAGAGCCGTGCCGCATCGGCGCCCCTGGCAAAAACCCCGCGGCCTGCCAGACTCCGTGCAAGTTCGAGGTACGCAACGGAATCAGGGGTGAGAGTCCTTTCGGGGGCAAACCTGTGGCAGGGTACGAAGGCGATGCGCACCCCGAGCGCCAGCACCACCAGCACGAGCGCGAGCCTGGCGGTGACGGTCCGTTCCCCCACCGCACCGGGTCTCGGGTGCTCCTCTCTGCGCTCGTCCTTCGGCTTCACCGCGATCGGCCGTCACGATCACTCAAGAGAGCACGCGTTCCTCGGGTCGTGATCGTGGCCAGGTGCGGCCGACCTCTGGGCCGATGGGCGGCACTCGGGACGGCGGGCCTGCCCTCCGACTCCTCACCCCGGTCGAAGCTCAGGAACACCGCCACCGAGTAGCGCCCGGTCGTGGGCAGGGGCGCGTCGAAGTCCTCGGGGATCGACCTCTCGGGCATCTCGCCGAGCAGCAGCACGCCGTCGGCCCCGAGCCTCTCGGCCACGGCGGCGAGGCGCCTGAGCTCCGCCGGCTCCGCCTTCTGGAGCGGAACGGCGAGGGCCTGGACCGCGAGGATCGTGTAGCCGTCCTCCGGATCCAGCAGGTAGAACTCCACGTCGTGCACCGTCGTCGCCGCCGGACCCGTCTCTGAGGGCCACACCCCGAGAGGTAATGCGGCGGCCACAGCAAGCAGGGTGGCGGCGATCACGGGACCCCCTTCCTCACCGCTCCGGGACGAGCCGCTCCAGCCCGCCCAGGTACGGCCGCAACGCCTCGGGCACCGTCACGGTACCGTCGGCCAGCTGGTAGTTCTCCAGGATCGCGATGAGGGTGCGCCCCACCGCGAGGCCGGAGCCGTTGAGAGTGTGGAGGAAGCGAGCCCTGCCACCTGCCGCGGGCCGGTACTTGATCTCCGCCCGCCGCGACTGGAAGTCCTCGCAGTTGGAGCACGAGGAGATCTCCCGGTAGCACTGCTGTGCCGGCAGCCACACCTCGAGGTCGTGGGTCTTGGAGGCGGCAAACCCCAAGTCCCCGGTCGAGAGCGTGACCACCCGATAGGGAAGCCCGAGCTTCCGCAGCACCGACTCGGCGGCCTTGGTGAGCACCTCGAGCTCGGCGTAGCTCGTCTCCGGAGTGGCAAAGTGCACCAACTCGACCTTGTCGAACTGGTGGTTCCGAATCAAGCCACGCACATCGCGGCCGTACGAGCCGGCCTCGGCGCGGAAGCAGGGAGTGTAGGCGCAGTAACGGCGCGGCAGCGAGGCCTCTTCCAGGATCTCCCCACGGTGGAGGTTCGTCACCGGCACCTCCGCGGTCGGCACGAGGTAGAGATCGGTCCCCTCGACGCGGAAGAGTTCCGCCCCGAACTTTGGGAGCTGACCGGTGCCGATCAGCGCCTCCCCGTTCACCAGGAACGGCACGTACACCTCGTGGTAGCCGGTTCCCCGATGAAGGTCCAGCATGAACGTGATCAGCGCGCGCTCGAGCGCTGCGCCCATCCCCCACAACACCGCGAAGCGCGCCCCGGCCACCTTCGCGGCGCGCTCGAAGTCGAGGATCCCGAGCGCCGGGCCCAAATCCCAGTGGGCCCGCGGCTCGAAGTCGAAGGCCGGTGGCCCACCCCAGCTGTGCTCGACCCGGTTCGCTGTCTCGTCCGGCCCCACCGGGACCGTCTCGTGCGGGAGGTTGGGGATCGCCAGCTCGAGCCCCGCCACCACTTCCGCCAGCGCGGCGGCTTCCCGCTCGGCCGTGGCGATGCGGGTCCCCAGCTCGGCCATGCGGGTGCGGAGAGCCTCCGCCTCCTCCTTGCGGCCCTTCGCGAACAGCGCACCCACCTCCTTCGAGCCGCGGTTGCGCTCGCCCTTCAGCGCCTCCAACTCGGCCTGGGCCTCCCGCCAGCGGGTGTCGGCAGTCAGCAGCTCCCCAAGCGGGGCGTCGCTCCCTCGCGCCGCGAGCGCGGCCCGAATGCGATCGGGTGAGGTGCGCAGCAACTCTCGCGCCAGCATGAACGACCTCCAGAAGCGCGATTGTTGGCCTTCGTGGCGCGCGAGTCAACCGCGGCCGCCTCGCCCGACCCCTCTCGGGACGAGCTGCGGCCAGTGTCGCAAAGCCCGAGAACGTATACTCCGCGAGATGACCGGTGCAAGGGTGCAGGCGGCCTTGCCGTGCGCGGCATTCGCGCTGCTCGGGGCCTGCATGGTCTGGGCGGGGGGGGTTCCTCTCTCCGAGGTCGTCTGGGCAACCGCAGGCGCGGCGATGGCGCTGCTCCCTTCCGGGTTCCTCGCCCCCTCCGGCTGGCGTCGGCGTGTGGCGGAGGCACTGCTGCTTCCGGCCGCGTTCGCCCTCGTGATGGTGGACGATCCCACCATGCGGCGCATGATGTTGCCGCCGCTGCTGCTGCTCCCCGCCGCGGCGGCAGCAGCCGCGGCGTTCCCGCGCGTGAGCGGGCGTGCCAGGCCGTTACTCCTCGTCACGCTTGCCCTCGCCGCCCGCTGTGCCTGCGGTCTTGGGCTCGTGGGCTTCCAGTGGTGGCACGTCATCCTGGTACTCGCCGCCGTGGCGGCGCTGACATGGGTCACGACGCACCTCGCGGGTGAGTTCGCAGGCACGGCCTGCGCGCTGCTGGCGGGAACGCTCCCGCTCGAGACCGCGCCGCCCTGGCTGCCGCCGGCACTCCTCGCCGTGGCGGCCGCAGGTTTGGCCCTCCCGAGCCCAGCACGCGGCGAGCCGCTGCGTCTGGGCGGATGGCTGCCAGGCGCGGCAGCGCTCGCGCTGGTTGCGGCATCGCTCGCTCCGTGGGGCGGGATCGGACCGGATCGGGCGTTCCCGCGCGCGGGGTGGGCAGGCACGGCGGCGCCGCTTGCCGCCCTCGCCATCACGCCGTTCCTCCCCGGGGCGCTTGCCGGCGCGGCCTGGCTCGCCGCGACCCTCGCTCTCGCGCCCGTGCAACCGTCACCCTCCGACCGGCCGGCGGTCGAGGTCACCGCCACGAGCCCGGAGGTAGCGCTGCCCGTCTCGGCAGACGGCATCTACATGCTGGACCTGACGCTGGCGAACGCCGCGGAGCTTCCGACAGGCTTGACGGTTGCGACGGTGCAGGATGCCGGTGCACGGCTCGCCCTGCGCGCCGGCGTGGATGCCGCAGAGTGGTCGCACGAACGGCTCGATGTACGCCCCCGCGTCGCACACGCGCTCCCGAAGCGGCCGGTGTGGCGCCCGGGCGGAGTGGGCCGTACTGCGGTCTGGGGGGTGGCCGGCCGCAGCGAGGCGTGGCTGCCCGCAGGCGTGCGCCCCCGTCTCGTGCGGGAGGCAACACTTCCACCCCAGGTGGTGCTGGTGGCGGCAGCCGCCGGCACCGAGCAGCCGACCCCGCCGCGGGACTGGCCGCTGCCAGCGTGGATCCTCGCGGCCGCCGCCGTCGTCGCGGGCCTGCAGCTCACGAGCCGAACGTGGAGCCACCCGGCCGCAGCGATCCCCTGGACGCTGCTGACCGCCGCTTCGGTGCTCGCCCGGCTCCCGGTCGAGCCGCTGCGCCTCGTCGGCGAGCGCCACGGGGTGGACATCGCGCTGGCCGCGGTGTTGTCGGCGTGGCTGCCGGCCGCGGCGGCGTGGCTGCGACGGCAGCGAGTGTTCATCACGGCCGTCGCACTTCTCGTCCCCATGGCGCTGGCGACCCCACACCTGACCCCACCGCTGTACGGCGACGAGCCGTTCCACCTGATCGTCATGGAGTCGCTGGCCTCCGACCGAGATTTCGACCTCGCCAACAACTACGACCTCGCGCACCACCCGTACAACCGGATCTACGTCACCGGCAAGATCTTCCTCCACTCGCCGGTGCTTGCGATGCTTTTGCTGCCCGGCTACCTGATCGGTGGCAGAAGCGGCGCGCTGGCCCTGCTCTCGCTTGCGGGAGCCGCCGTCGTGGCGCTGCTCGCCCGCCGCGCCGGGGATCTGGGTGCAGCGCGACCGGGGATCACACTCCTGGCACTCACCCTCATGCTGACCTATCCGCTCGCCACTTTCTCCACCCAGATCTGGGTGGAGGCCGTCGCCGCGCTCGCCGTCGCGGCCTGCCTCGTGCTGGTGGCGCGGTACCAGTCATCTCGTGCTCTGGTCACCGCGCTCGCAGCGCTGGGCGTCGCCGTGAAGACACGCCTTGCGCTGGCCCTCGTGCCCCTCGCCGTGGTGGCGTGGTTTCCAAAGCGACGCCGCACCCGCGAGCTCATCCTGGGAACAGCCGGTTTGGGGGCGGCTATGGTGGCAGCGCTCGCCGTGGAGGCGCTCTTCCTCGGGCACCCGCTCGGCATGAGGCGGCTGCCGGACATGATCCCCCGCGACCTTCGGCAGCCGCTGATCGGGCTCGGGGGCCTCGCCTTCGACCCAGCCGGCGGCTTGGCGTTTGCCGCTCCCCTTGCACTGTTGGCGCTCGCAGGCCTGCCAGTGTTGTGGCGGCGCGGCGGGTGGGGCGAGCGGGCGCTGGTGGTGGGCGGGGCCCTCACCTTTGCCGCCCTCCTGCACTCGCGGGAGTGGTACGGGGGCGGCTCGCCGCCCGCGCGCTACCTGGTTCCGCTGCTGCCGGTCTTCGCGCTGGCGGGCGCCATGCTGCTTCGCACAGCGCCGCGCTGGCGCGGCCTGGCGTGGATGCTCGTGCCATGGAGCCTCCTCGTCTGGTGGGTCTTCATGACGCGCCCACACCTCTCCATCAACCCCGGCGATGGCGGCTGGTGGCTTGCCGACGCCATCGCGCGTCGCTTCGCCGCCGACGCGCGCCACCTGATCCCGTCGTTCCTTCGCGTCTCCCCCGCGACCCTGCTCGTGCCGGCTGGGCTGCTCCTGCTGGTTGTGCTGGTGGTGCTTGCGATGCGCACGCACCCCCAATTCGCCCGCGAGCTGGCCCGAGCGACCACGGTGGTGTGGCTCCTGGGCGCGGCCACGGTCGTGCTCGCCGTAACGCAGCGCACCGATCACATCGTGGAGTTGGAGGACCCTCAGGTGGAGCGGATTGGTGGCAGGCTCGAGCCTCCCCCTGGGACGTTCTCCCGGTTCTCGTACCCAAACGGGTGGCGGGTCGCCGATGGTGAGGGGATTGTTGTCCCGCTCAACCTGCCGGCGCGCGCCCGCCTCCGCCTCGACGGGTGGCTGGACGGAGCTGCACGGGAGGGGGCAACCCTGCTGGTGAGCTGGGATGGCGGCACGCCCAAGCGCCTTCTGGTGAGCAGCCCGGTACCCGGGTCGGTCACTCTTCCGGATGCCCCGGGGGCAGGCAGGCACACGCTGCGCATCGAGCTCGCGGCGCCGCCGGGTGGCGAGGCGGTGCTCGATCGGCTGGTGGTGGAGCGATGAGCGGGGTGGACGCCTTCGTCGTGGTGTGCAACCACGGCCGCACCCTGCGCTCGACCCTGAGCTCCATCGCCGGGCAGACCAAGCGCCCGGGAAGGATCGTGGTGGTGGACAACGCCTCAAGCGATTCCTCCGTGGGCGTGATCGAGGAGCTCGCCCGCACACTCCCGCTCGAGCGCGTGAGGTTCTTCGAGAACCGCGGCTTCGCGGCCGCCGCCAACGAAGCAATACGGCGCACCCGCGCCGAGTGGGTCCTCGCACTCAACCCGGACTGCCGACTCGCCCCCGACTACCTCTCTCAGCTCCTGGCTGCGGCCACGGGACGCGAGCGGGTGGGCGCGGTCACCGGGTTGCTGCTGCGCGGAGAGGGGGAGGGGCTGTCGGCCACCGAACGCGTGGACTCGGCGGGCATTGTGGTGACGGCGTCCGGCAGACACTTGGACCGCGGTGCCGGAGGCCGCCTGCGTGCTCGCTTCCTACGGCCCGCGTGCGTCTTTGGCGCCTCGGGCGCGGCCGCTCTCTACCGACGCGAGGCGATCGACGACCTGGCGTACCCTGCCGGGGAAGTGTTCGACGAGAGCTTCTTCGCCTACCGTGAGGATGCGGACCTCGCGTGGCGCCTGCAGCGGCGTGGGTGGCGCTGCCTCTACTGGCCGGCAGCTCGGGCCTGGCACGAGCGCGGCCTCAAGCCCGAGCACGGGCGCCGGGGGACTCCCGATATCAACCGCAACTCGGTGCGCAACCGCTTCCTGCTGCGGTGGTCGAACGCCGACTGGCGGTGGCGAGTGAGCTGCTTCCCGTGGTGGCTCGCGCGCGACCTCGTGGTGACCCTGGCGTGTCTCACCGTGGAGCGCGCCTCGATGCCGGGTCTTAAGGAGGCGTGGGCGATGCGCCCGCAGCAGCGGGCGCGGGGACGGGCCAACGCCTCGCGGGCGCTCGTCTCCGGCTGGCAGGTGGCACGTTGGTTCTTGCCCGGTGGGCGTGTCCGCAGGGTGGGGGCGTGATGCGCCTGGCGATCCTTGGAACCCGCGGCATTCCCGCCCGCTACGGCGGCTTCGAGACTCTGGCCGAGGAGCTCTCGGCTCGCCTGGCGGCCGCCGGCCACGCCGTCACGGTCTACACGCGCTCGCACACCTCGGTGCCTGGCGTGATGCTCCACAGGGGCGTGGCGGTGCGGAGGCTGCCGGCGCTGCGCTCCAAGACGCTCGAGACGCTCTCACACACGCTCCTCTCCTGCTTGAACGCCAGCCGCCGCTCCTTCGACGCGGTGCTGCTGTGCAACGCCGCCAACGCCCCACTCGTTCCACTGCTGCACGCGCGCGGGTTGCCCGTCGCCCTCAACGTGGACGGCCTCGAACGTAAACGTCGCAAGTGGGGCGCCCTGGGCCGCTCCTACTACCGCCTCTGCGAGTCGCTCTCGGTCCACTGGGCCGACGCCCTCGTCACCGACGCCAGGGTGATCCAGGTTTACTACCGCCGCGCCTGGCACCGGCAATCTGTGATGATCCCCTACGGCGGCGACCTGCCCTCGCCGCAGGGGGACGAGGCGTTGCGCCGGTTCGGCCTCTCCGATGGCGGGTACCTGCTCTACGTGTCGCGCTTCGAGCCGGAGAACAACCCGGACCGCGTGATCGCGGCGTACCGTGAGGTACCCGGAAACGCGGCGCTGGTGATGGTCGGAGGGGCGCCCTACGCCGGTGCACTGGCGCGGCGTTTGCGCACACTCGCTGCCGCAGATTCGCGCGTGGTGCTGACCGGGCCGGTGTACGGCGAGAGTTACCGCGAGCTTCTTTTCCACGCCGGTGCGTACATTCACGCCACCGAGGTAGGCGGAACCCACCCGGCGCTCGTAGAAGCGATGGGAGCCGGGCGCGTGGTCTTCTTTCTCGACAACCTACCGAACCGGGAGGTGGTGGGGCAGGCCGGGGTGCCGTTCGCCTTCACCGGCGACCGCACGCTTGTCGACGTGCTCACCGCTTACCTGGCGGAACCCGAGCGGGTCTCTCCCCTGGGTGTGGCGGCGCGCGTGCGGGTGCTGGCACACTACCGCTGGGACGACGTGGCCGCTGCCTACGAACGTTTGCTGGAGGGGCTGTGCTCAGGGAACCCGCGCGCCTGATCGCCTACCGGCGCCTTCTCCTCGACGTGCTGCTGACCGCCGGCAGCTTCTTGTTCGCCCACCAGCTTCGCTCCAGCCTTGGGCCCAGGGTGCTGCCGTCGCTCTTCCCCGGCGGCCTCTACCCGCTGCGAGACTACCTCCCGCTGCTGGCGGTTGTGCTCCCACTCTGGATGGTGTTGCTGGCCGCCCAGCGGCTCACCTCTCCCGGACAGGTGCTCTCGCTGCGCCGGGAGGCGTTCAAGGAGCTCCAGGTGGCCGCGCTCGGAGTCGTGCTGCTGGCGGCGACGGGCTACCTTCTGCGCCTCCACTTCGTCTCACGCCCATTCCTGCTGCTCTTCGGTGTCATCAACGGCGCCGTGCTGGCGGCGGCCCGGGTGGCCGAGCGCCGCACCCCCTGGGGCCGAAGGCTTGCGGAGGTCCCCGAGCGCATGGTGGTGGTGGTGGGGTGCGGCGAAGGGGCGACGGCGTTCGCGCGCCAGGTGCTCTCACACCGGGCCTGGGGGCTCTCGCTGCGCGGCCTCGTTGACGCCGATGGCTGCGGCCGCACCGAGGTCGAGGGCTTCCCGGTGCTGGGGGCCGTGACGGATCTGCCGGAGCTGCTCTCCCGCGAGGTGGTGGACGAGGTGGTGCTCGCGGTCCCCACGCGCCAGCTCGGCGAGTTCGAGTCGGTGTTGCTGCACTGCCAGGAGCTGGGGGTGCGTGTGCGGGTGGCGCTGCAGCCGTTTCCCCACCTGCAGCCGCACGTCGAGGTCGAGGCCCTCAACGGCACGCCGCTGCTGACGTTCGCCACCATGCCTACCGCGCCGCTGGCGCTCTTCGTCAAGCGCGTGCTCGATGTGGTGCTCTCCCTCGTCACGCTCGTGGCGTCGACGCCGCTCTGCCTGGCGGCCGCCCTCGCGATCCGCCTCTCTTCCCGAGGCCCCGTGCTCTACCGGCAGGTGCGCTGCGGGCTGCACGGCCGGCTCTTCGTGCTGATCAAGTTTCGCACTATGGTTGCAGATGCGGAGAAGCTCCAGAGCGAGGTCGCCCACCTCAACGTGATGGATGGGCCGGCATTCAAGGCACCAGCCGACCCGCGGGTCACGCCGGTGGGTCGCCTGCTGCGGCGCTCCTCCCTCGATGAGTTGCCGCAGCTGCTCAACGTCCTGAAGGGGGACATGTCTCTGGTGGGGCCGCGGCCTCCGATCCCCGAAGAAGTGGAGAGGTACCTGCCGTGGCAGCGGCGGCGCCTCGCCATGAAGCCAGGGGTCACCTGTCTCTGGCAGATCTCGGGCCGCTCCGAGCTCGACTTTGCCACCTGGATGGATCTCGATCTCGCCTACATCGACACCTGGTCGCTCTGGCTCGACCTCAAGATCCTGGCGCTCACCGTGCCGGCGGTTTTCTCGGGGCGGGGAGCGGCGTAAGCCGGACCACCGCCATCCCCGGGCGCACGTTGTTGGTCTCGCCCGGAAGCCCCCAGACGAACGCGGTACCGTGGCCGCGGCGTGGGGCCCCCGCCCACACCGCCGCGCCGAACACGACCACGCCCAGTGCGGCCATCACGACCACCGTGCTCCACCGGAGATGCGGACGTGGGTGGAGCGGCGAGCGCGGCACCCACAACCAAGCCCCAAGCAGCGCGCCAACCAGCACCGCACCGGTGGTCACCACCGCAAGCGGCGGGACCGCCCACCCCTGGGCGATGATCGCCACACCCCACCACGCCGCCGGAACGAAGCCGTGGACAAGCACCACCAGGAGCCGGCGCCGCCGCAGCGGCCCGCCCGGCTCCGCCCACAGGTGGCTGGCCAGGCGCGCGACCGCGAGCTGCACCACGCCGGCACCGAGTGCTGCGGCGACGGCGAGCGAGACGCCAGGGGAGACGTTCCAAAAGCGCGTCAGACCCGCTGCCGGCCCGTCGGGAACGCCCAGGGGCGGGGCCCACCCGAGGCCGAGGACGGCGCAGCCCAGGGCGAGCTGGAATATGCCCACCTCCGAGAGCCACGAGGGCGGCACCGGCACCACCGTCGGCAGCAGCGCTGCCAGTGCCAGTGCGGCGACAGGGGGCGCCAGCCAGTAGAGGAAGAGCGCGGCGCGTGTCGCCGCGAACGCGATGCTGGGCTCGTTCACCAGCCCCCAAGGGTGGAGGCCCAGCGGGATCGCGACACCGATCCACCCGCCGCCAGCGATCACGGTCCCGAGCCCCTGAGCCACCGCCAAGAGCAGCCAGGCAAACGGCCAGGCAAGCAGCGCCACCGCCCAGGACAGCACCACCACCCGGGGCGAAAGGGGATTCAGTCGCACGGAAGCTATCATAGCGGCATGCGAATGATCCCGGCGAGCGCTGCGCTTTGCCTGGTTGTCTCGGGCCCTGCGCTCGGTCAGGCGACAAGCGAGTGGCGCACGACCCACGACCTGCCGGTGGCGGTCGCAGAGGTGGCGGGCGGTGACGTGGAGGTTCTCACCGCGGTTCTTCCCGCCGAGGCCTCACCACCCGACACCGTCGCCGGCTTCCCAACCCAGCTCACCCCGCGCCGGGGCGCGCTGCTGTGGAGCGTGCGTGTGCCGGCGCTGCTCGTTGAGCCGGCGCTCGCCGAGTTTGTGCGCGCGCTTGCGGCCATGGGCACCGCGGCCGTGGTGGCACTGGGGCCGGTGCCAGCCCGCGAGTTGGAGGGCTCCCTGGCCGCCCTGGAGGGGGTGCCTGTCCGGCCGCTGCCGCGCGTGCCGTGCGTGCTTGCCGACGGCGGCGTGGAGGTGCGTCGCGGCACCCCCGAGCGCGTGGAGCTCTCGCTCGCGCTTCCGGCCCCCGCAGACCCCCGCTATGACCTGCTCCCCGCGCTGGCGGCGTTCCTTCGGGCACGGCTTGCTGCCGCGTTCCCAGACGTGAGGGTCCAGAACGAGCTCGACGGTGCGTGTGCGCGCCTTGTCGTGCGTCTTCCCGCTGAAGAGGAGCACCCGCGCCTCGTCCTCCGCCGCCTGCGTAAGGCCCTGGCCGCTCTCCCAGCGACGCCCCCCACCGGCGATGAGTCACGCCGCGTGACGGCGTCCTGCCAGTCGGGGGCAGCCAGGGCGGCGGTGGCTGGCAACGCGGCGGCGCAGGAGCTGGCGGAGCGTCTCGCCCTTGGCGGCGGAGTGGCGGGGGCGCTCGCCACGCCCGAGATCGACCCCGCCACCCTCGCCCAGCTCGCACATCACGTGCTGGACGGTCACGCCGGCTTCGCCACTGTAGTGGAGCAGGAGCGGCGGCCCCAGAATGAGCCGCCGCGCACCCTGGAGAACGGCGTCGTGCTCACGGTGCGCTGGATCCCCGGGGAGACCGGAGTCGTGGCCGTCGCGCTTGGAGGTGTGGACCCGCGCGCCGGGCGGAGAGTCTTGACCGCAGCCGCCGAGGCAGCGGCTACCGAGGGGTGGGCGACGAGCGTTGCCGAGACGCTCGGGGTGCCCACCCTGGCGGTGGCGTCCCCCGCGGCCGGGGTCACCGCCGTGATGGAGCATGTGAGCGAGAGCCTGGCGGCCGCAGGGTCTGCCGGCAGCGACGACCTCGACGCGGAGGTTGCCCGTGCACTGGGCCTCGCAGACCGCGTCACCGCGGAGACACTCTCGGTGGCACTGGCGCTCCCACCAGAGGTGGAGGAAGGGGCCGAGGCCGCCGGGAAGTTCTTCGGCAGCCTGTCGGGAGGCGGTGTGCGCACCAGCGCCACCCTGGCTACCTCGGGCCTGGCCTGGAAGGCGAGTGATGGCCCGCCCCAGGAGATCGGGGTGGCGGAGCTGCCAGCCACGACCGCTGGTCTCGTGGCCGGCCAGCTCCTCCAGAATCGCCTCTCCCACGAGGCGGGTCTGCGCACGTTCATGCTGGTGCCCGCCGGGCGCCTGGTGCTCGCCCTCGCGGGGGATGGAGGTGCACACGTGCCGGCGCTTGACGTCCGCCTGGCGGCACTCTGGAAGGGGGCCTGCCGCCCCGCCACAGCCGGCGAGGCGACGGCTGCGGCGCGCCGTTTGCTCGCGCTCCTCTACGGCGACGCCGCTCAGGCCACCGCACGTGCGGCAGCAGCGGTCTTCCTCCCGGTAGTGCCGGCGGAGGCCGCGCTGCTCGGGACGGAGGCTCGCGAGGCGACCGCTGTCCTCGCCGGCCTCCCAGGGTGGGAGAAGCTGGCCCGCTTCGCCCGCGGGAGGGCGCCCCAGGTGGTGGTGCCACCACGCAAAGGCGGTGTGCGAAAATCCGCTTCCCAGGGCTGAACCCGGGGGACCGGCTGGAGGAGCCATAGTCGTGGTAAGGCGAACGCTGGCGCAGCAGATGGAGCTCCTGCTCAAGGGGTGCGTGGATGTGGTCCGCCCCGAGGACCTCGAGGAACGTCTTGCCAGCGCCCGGCGCGAGGGGCGACCGCTGACCGTCAAGGTTGGGTTTGACCCCTCCGCCCCCGACCTTCACCTCGGCCACACGGTGGTAATTCGAAAGATGCGCCATTTCCAGCAGCTGGGCCACCGCGTGGTGTTCTTGATCGGCGACTTCACCGGCATGATCGGGGACCCAACCGGCAAGAAGTCGACCCGGCCCCAACTCACCCGCGAGCAGATCGCAGCGAACGCCGAGACCTACAAGCGGCAGATCTTCAAGCTTCTCGACCCGGAGTCCACGGTCATCGACTTCAACGCCCGCTGGCTCGGTGCCCTCTCGAGCGAGGAGTGGATCCGGCTCGCCGCCAGGGTCACGCTCGCACAGATGCTGGAACGCGACGACTTTCGCAACCGTCTCGAGGCCGGCGAGCCGATCTCGCTGCACGAACTCCTCTACCCGGTGGCCCAGGCGTACGACTCCGTCGCTCTCAAGGCCGACGTGGAGTTGGGCGGCACCGACCAGCTCTTCAACCTTCTGGTGGGGCGAGATCTCATGGGCAAGCTCGGACTGCAGGCGCAGATCGTGATGACGCTGCCGCTGCTCGAGGGCCTCGACGGCGTGGAGAAGATGTCCAAGTCGCTCGGCAACTACGTCGCGGTGGAGGACCCTCCCGACGAGATGTTCGGTAAGCTCATGTCGATCTCCGACGCCCTGATGTGGCGGTACTGGACACTGCTCACCGACCTCGACCCCGGCGAGGTCGCGGCGCTTCAGAAGGAAGTCATCTCCGGGCTCGCCACCCGATGGACGTGAAGTTCTCGCTGGCGCGCGCCATCACCACCGACTTCCACGGGGCCGAGGCCGCGGCGGCCGCCGACGCACACTTCCGCACCGTCCACCAGCGGCGCGAGACCCCGGAGGAGGTCGCCGAGGCTCGCCTGCCGGCCGGCGGAGAGCCGCTCCAGCTCGTCAAGGTGCTGGTCACCGCCGGACTCTCACCCAGCAACTCCGACGCTCGCCGCCTGCTCCAGCAGGGCGGCGTGAAGCTGGATGGCGAAACGGTGAGCGACCCGTTCGCCACGGTGACGCCCACCGCAGGAAGAAGCTACCTCGTGCAAGTGGGCAAGCGGCGCTTCGCGCGCATCACGTTCTCCTAGGTCGCACCCTCACGCCAACCCTCCTGCCGCGAGCAGGCAGGCCTCGGTGCATAACTCGCAGCGCGCGCCCGGGGGGCAGTGGGCAATCGTTCGCCGGAACTCCGAAAGGAACGCCAGCGCTTCGGGCTGCTGCGAACGGGCGAACCGGATCAGGCGGACAAGTGCTGCACCGGTCTCCTCCGAGAGCAGGTGCTCGACCTTGCAGGCGTCGAGCTCCGCGGTGCCAGGGCGCACCCCAAGAAGCTCCCGCAGGAACACGAGCAGCACCTCGTGCTTGCTCGCGACCCGGGCGACCAGGTTCGCACCCGCCGGCGAGAGACCCAGGCGTTGCTGGTCGTCGAGCTGGACAAGGCCGTGCTCCTGGAGGGTACGCAGCTGCAGCGAAGCGGCGGCGCGCGTCACCCCCAGCCGGCGGGCGACGTCCGCCGCGCGCGGTGCCTGCCCGAGTCTGGCGAGCGACGCGATCGCGAGCAGGTAGTGCGCCCCGGAGTGCGTGATCTCGTTGTCCTCGAAGGCACGCCAGAGCGGCGGTTCGGCGCTCATTGGATCCCTCCCCATCGTGGGTGTCGGCCAGCGGCCACGGCTCACGGCTCCACCAGGGGCCGCAGGTAGATCCCCTTGGCGATCTCATCCTCGAGGGCGAGAACGGTGTGGTCAACCTCGACTACCATGGACGGCTTGCGCTGGCGCAGCGTGAGCACCGCTCCGGGTGTGATCCCGAGGTCGGTGAGCTGCTCCAAGCGCTCCCGGTAACGCGGCGCCACCAGCACCACCCGCCCCTTCTCACCTGGCACGAGATCCACCAGGCGGCAGATCAACGAGGACACACTCCGGGAAAGCGCCGAGCAGCAGTCGCCGGGCGGGATGGGCCGCCCGTGCGGGCAAAGCGGCGGGTGACCGAGGAACGAGCAGACCGCCGCGGCAACCTGCGGGGTGAGCACGTGCTCCAGCCGACAGGCCTCCGCCTCGCTCACCTCCATGGGCAGCTCGAGAACCTGGTGGAAGAGCACCTCCGCCAGCCTGTGACAGCGCACCAACTGCCGCGCCTCCCGCTCGCCGGCTTCGGTCAGAACGAGGTCGCCCACGGTGAGCCGAACGAGCCCCTGCTCGACCAGCTCATTGGCCACCTCGCCCCAGTCCTCTCCGGGCCCGGCGTGGATCGTTTCGGCAAGCGACGCGAGGGTGAGTGGCCTGCTCCCCTCGCGGGCGGTCCACAGCTCCTCCAGCACCTCGTCGCGCGCAGGCGCGGGAAACCTCGACCCGAGGAGCCGCGCCTCGCTCACGCTCGCTCCCCGTGCAGGAGCCTGCCCACCCAGCGCGTGAAGGTGGACTCTTCCACGAAGCGGTAGCTGCAGTGCGGGCAGCACAGTGTGTGGCACGACCCGGCGAGCGGGCAGCCGGCGACGCAGGAATCCCGACCGGGAAACCGCCCGCCGCAGAGCGGGCACTGGACCTCCCGCAGGGCGTCGGCCCGGCCTGAAGCGCTCACAGGTGCACCCCCAGCGCACGCAGCGCCCAGTTCAGCACCGCGCCGACTGCGAAGGCGAACGGCACGATGAAAGCCACCATCGCGAGCGCGGTTTTGATGCCGCGCTCCTTGATCATCACGAAGAGGTTCGCGATGCAGGGCACGAACAGCGTGATCACCGACAGCGCGACCACCGCCTGCACGCCGTCGAGTTGCCCGCCGCGGCGCAGCACGAAGAACCCCGCCGCCCCGTAGTCGCGGCGAAGGAACCCGACCAGGAAGGCGTCCGTCGCCTGCGCGGGGAGGCCCAGCAGTCCCACGACCAGGGGGCGCGACAGCGCCTCCAGGCGCGGCAGTGCCCCCGAGACGTCAAGCACAAAGAGCAGCAGCGTCCCGAGCACGAACAGCGGAAGCGCTTCCTTGAGGTACCACTCGGTGCGCGCAGCGGTCTTGACGAGGATGTTGGAGAGCGACGGTACGCGCATCGGCGGGACCTCGAGGAGGAAGTCCGAGCTCCGCCCCGGCATCAGCCGCGCGGCGGCCCAGCCGACGCCGAAAAGCGTCCCCGCCACCACTCCGGCCCAGATCACCGTCCCGGCCGGCGCCATCGAGCCCAACATCGCAAGGATCACGCCCAACTGCGCCGAGCACGGGACCCCCAGCGCGAGCAAAAGCGTGACGAGGGCCCGCTCCTTGCGGGTGGGGAGGATGCGAGTCGTCAGCGTGGCCATCGTGTCGCAGCCGAGCCCCAGGATCATCGGGAGCACCGCCTTGCCGTTCAGGCCCATGCCGCGGAAGATCCGGTTGACCATCACCGCCAGGCGCGGCAGGTAACCGGAATCCTCCAGCACCCCGAAGAAAACGAAGAACGTCCCCACCACCGGGAGCACGATCGCGATCGCGTACGTCAGCGCCATCGTGACGATGCCGTATTGCCCGACGAACAGGTCGCGCAGCCAAGCCCAGGGCAGGAACCTCCCCGCGAGAGCGCTGGCCGCGGGGTTGATCATCTTGCCGAAGAGCCCGTCCTCGACCAGCTTCACCAGGGTGCCGGCGCCGAACACGCCCACGAACTCGTACGCGAGGAAGAGCACCACCGCCAACACCGGCACCCCCCAGACCGGGTGCATCGAGAGCACCCCAAGGGAGTCGCGCAGGGAAACGCCACGCGTGCGCTGGACGTGAAAAACCTGCCGGAGAAGCTCGGCCACGGCCCGGTGTCGGGCGCGCGAGATCGCGGTTGTGGCGCTGATGCCGAGCGCCCGCTCGAGCTCCAGCCGCCGCCGCTCGACGAGCTCGAGCCCACCATTGCGCAGCGCCCGTTCCGTGAGGGTGCGATCGCCCGAGAGCAGCATCAGCGCCACTCCGCGGCGGGCGTCGCCAAGCTCCTCCGGGAGCAGCGCGGCAATCTCCAGGAGCGCCCGCTCCACCACTGCCGAGTAGGTGCACCCGAGGCGAGCCACGGCGGCCTGGGGGAGGCGGCGGGAGATGGCGTCCAACCCCTCGCTCCGGGTGGCCGTGGTCGGGATCACCGGAACCCCGAGCCGGTGCTCCAGCTCACTCGCCTCCACCCGCACGCCGACGTCGTGGGCCTCGTCCTGCAGGTTCAAAACGATGAGCTGGCGGCGTCCGAGCTCGGCGAGCTGCACGGTGAGGTAGAGCACGCGCCGCAGGTTCTTGGTGTCGCCGACCTGAAGCACCACCGCGCCGGGCTCGGCGAGCAGCAGGTCGCGCGCCACTCGCTCATCGTCAGACTGAGGGGTGAGCGAGTTCGTTCCCGGGGCGTCGACGACCTCCGGCGCGCCCGGCAGGAGCCGCCCCCGGCCACGGGTGATCTCCACCGTGGTGCCCGGGTAGTTGGCGACCGTCACGTAGGTTCGCGTGAGCGCACCGAAGATCACGCTCTTCCCAACGTTGGGGTTGCCGATCAGCAGCACCGGCGGCGGGGCGGGGTTGGCGGCAGTGTCCAGTGCGCGGCTCATCTCGGTGGACGGGAGCCCGGGCGGAGGGCTGGCCCCAAAGGCCAGTGTCGGCCCGCGGACGAGCTTTGTCAAGTATGCTTAACAGTCTCGGGAACGCGCTTGAATCAACGGCGGGGGCGGGAGTTCACTCGCTGCGCTGGCACTCGGCGCACAGCCCCTGGATCTGGAGGCTGTAGAAGCTCGGCCGGAAGCTGTGCTCCAGGCACACCTGGCGCTGCCGTTCGTCGAGGTCGGCATCGTAGAACTCGATGATCCTCCCGCACCCGGTGCACACCATGTGGTCGTGGCGCTTGCCGGGGGTGACCCGCTCGTAGACGTAGTGCTCACGCCCGAGACGGGACTTGCGGGCGAGCCCGCACTGCACCAGCAGGTCCAGCGTGCGGTAGATCGTGGCGCGTGACACCCTCTTGCCCTGGTTGCGGAGCTGAAACAGCAGAGAGTCCGCGTCCAGGTGGCCGCTGGAGTTGAAGAGCTCCTCGAGGAGCATGAGGCGCTCTTTGGTCACCTTGAGGTTGTTGTCACGCAGGTACTGGACGAAGAACTTCTCCGCACGCTTCATCATCGCCTCCGGATGCGCGTCTCAATATCACCAGGAGGTCACGCTAAACGGTTCTGAGTCCGGTGTCAAGAGGGTGCCTCTGTGACCTTGGCTGGTCGCGTCATGTGCACCGGTCCTTCCAGCACGCCTCCCTCATCGACCACCAGCGTTGGCGCGAAAACCTCGGCCAGGACCTTGCCGGTCCCGTGAATCACCACGCGCTCCTTGACCCGCACCGTCCCGCGCACCGTGCCAGCCACCACCAGGCGGCCCACCGTCACCTCGCCCTCCACCACGCCGCCCTCCCCCACCAGAAGCTCGTGCTCACTCGAGATCGTCCCGCTCACCTGTCCGTGGACTCGAAGCAGGTCGGAGAAGATCACATCGCCCTTGATCGCGCAGCCCTGGTCCAGAAAGCCGTTGAGCGTTCCTTGGCTCTTCTTCATCTCTTCTCCCGGGTGAGCTGCCGAAACAGGCGAATGAGATCCTCCTCGGTTGCGAAGCGCAGGCGGATCTCGCCGCCGCGCCGCCGGCGGTGGATCTCCACCCGCACCCCGAGCGCCAGCGACAGCCGGTCGGCCGCCTCTTGAGTCTCCGGGTCCACGGCGCGGCGGGCTCGGGCGGCGCGCGGTTGGAGGTGCCGTTCCAGGTCCCGCACGCTCCAGCCCTCGCGGACGCAGCGCCGGGCCAACCCCACCTGGCGCTCGGCCTCGCCGATCCCGACGAGCGCCCGCGCATGCCCGGCCGAGAGTTCCCCGGTGTCCACCAGCTCCTGGACCGCCATCGGCAGCTGCAGCAGGCGCAGGGCGTTGGCAACCGTGGAGCGCTCCTTCCCGACCCGCCGGGCGATCTCCTCTTGGGAGAGTCCAAGCTCCGCGCGCAAGTGGTGGTAGGCGCGAGCCTCCTCGATCGGCGTGAGGTCCTCCCGCTGAAGGTTCTCGATCAGCGCCAGCGCCAGTTGGTCGGCGTCCCCCGCGGTCTCCCGCAGCACCGCCGGGATCCGCTCCAGACCAGCGAGGCGCGCCGCCCGCCACCGGCGTTCCCCGGCGATCAGCTCGTAGCCCCCGCCGGAGGCGCGGTTCACCACGATCGGCTGGAGGAGGCCGTTTTGCTTAAGCGATTCGGCCAGCTCCTCCAGGCTTGCAGCGGAGAACTGGCGCCGCGGCTGTAGCGGGTTGGGGTGGATCTCGCCCACCGGCAGCTCCGCCACCCCGGCCATGCGCAGCGCTGGCGCATCAGGGATGAGCGCGGCAATGCCTTTACCCAACGCGGACCGCTTCATTCGCCCTCCGCCGCTGCAGCAGCTCCTTTGCCAAGTCCAGGTACGCCTGGGCACCCCTGCAACGGATGTCGTACTCCAGGATCGTGCGCCCGAACGAGGGCGCCTCGGCCACCCGTACGTTGCGCGGGATCACCGTCTCGAACGCCAGATCACCGAAGAACCGCCGCACCTCGGCCACCACCTGGTGCGACAGGGTCACCCGCTCGTCGTAGAGCGTCAGTACCGCCCCATCCACCGCGAGCGTCGGGTTCAAGGCGGCGCGCACGCGCTCCAGCGTGCGCATGAGCTCGCTCACGCCCTCGAGGGCGAAGTACTCGCACTGGATCGGGATCAGCACCGCATCGGCAGCGGCCAGCGCGTTGACGGTGAGGATCCCGAGCGACGGCGGGCAGTCGATCAGCACCCACTGGTGGTCGGTCGGCGCGGTCGCCAGCGCCTGGCGAAGCCGCTCCCCCCGTTTGGGATCGGCGAGCAGCTCCACCTCGGCCCCCACCAGGTCGCGCCGGGAGGGGAGCAGATCGAGGCCGGGAAACCGCGTGCTCACCGTGGCGTCGCGCAGTGGCACCAACCCCTCCAGCACCTCATACGAGGTGACACCGTTCCCCTCCCACCCCAGGCCGGAGGTGCAGTTGGACTGCGGGTCGAGGTCGAGGGCGAGCACGGTCTGCTCGTAGGCCGCCAACGCGGCGCCCAGGTTCATCACGGTGGTGGTCTTGCCGACCCCGCCCTTCTGGTTGGCTACCGCCACAACTCGCTGACGCTTCACTACTTCTCCCAATGTTTCACGTGGAACATCGACGCCACACCGCGAGGTTTCCCCGCGCTGGATCCGGCAGCGGGAAGGTTAACACAAGCCCCTCCGGCACCTTCCGGCCCAACTCCGCGGCGTTGGCTGCGCTGGTCCACCACAGCAAGGTGCCCTCCGGATGCAACAGCCGGTCGGCGTGGGGCAGCCAGGCTCCGATCTCTACGCCGCGCACCGTCACCACCGGGTAGTCGGCGCCGCCGTGCTCGCCCACACGCTCCCGCACCACCTCGGCCGGCAGTTCGAGCTCGCGCACCACCTCGCGAAGGAACGCCCAGCGCCGCTCACGCGGCTCCAGCAGCACTCCACGAAGGCCGGGGCGCCCCAGCAGCAGCGGCACCGCCGGGAAGCCGTTCCCGCTCCCCACGTCGAGAAGGGTTCCGGTGCTACCCACCCACGGGAGCGCGGCAAGCGACTCGAGGACGTGCCCCGCTAAGCAGCTCCTCCTCGTCGATCTCGCCGAAGAGGTCGACCGCGGAGCCCCAACGGCCGAGCAGCTCGAGGTAGGCGGCAAGCGCGCCCGCCAGTTCGGCCCCCACGCCGGCCGCGCGTAGCCGCTCGGCCCAGGCCTCCCGTTGGCGGTGTCGCCAGGCCGTCACTTCGCCGGCTCGGCCCCCGTCATCATCCGCTCGGTCAGGACCTGCTGGCCGATCGTGAAGATGTTGTTGACCAGCCAGTAGAGCACCAGGCCTGACGGGAAGCTCATGAACATCAGGCCGAAGATGAACGGCATCAGCATGAACATCCGCCGCTGCGCCGGGTCCCCCACCTGGGGCGCTATGCGCTGCTGCAGCACCATGCTGGCGGTCATGAGGATCGGCGTGATGTAGGTCGGGTCCTTGGCGGCCAGGTCTTTGATCCAGAACACGAACGGGGCCTGGCGCAGCTCGATCGCGTACGCGAACAGCGAGTAGAGCGCCCACAGGATCGGCAACTGCACCAGCATCGGCAGGCACCCACCCATCGGGTTGACCCCCTCCTGCTTGTAGAGGGCCATCACCTCCTGGTTCATGCGCGCCCGCACGTTGGGGTCCTTCTTGGCCCGCTCCTTGTAGCGGTCCTGGATCGCCTTCATCTTCGGCTGCAGCGCCTGCATCCGCTTCATCGCACCGCGCTCTTGTGGTTCAGGGGGAAGAGCAGGATCGGATCCCAGCGGTGAGCACGATGATCGCCACGCCCCAGTTCCCCACCCAGCAGTGGATCCAGCGCAGCGCGGCCAGGAACCCCACCGAGAGGAAACCGAAGAGCCCGAACGAGAGCGTCTCCTCCAGCCCCCGCCCGTACCCCACCAGGGTGCCGCGCTCCTTGGCCCCGGCGTACAGCGTCCCACGCACCACCCCACCCGCGCCCGTCACAACCACCCTCGGCTCCGCCGCTGGCCCGGCCCCGACGCTCGACAGACGCACCTCGTCGATTGGGTCCGAGGGCAGGAGGACGAGCAGGAAGTACTGATCCTCGACCCCCGCGAACTCCACCGGCCCGCGGATCGGGGTGCCCTCGACGATCTTCCCGGCCGCAACGCGTTGCAGCTTCCCGCCAAGCCGCACCACCGCGGCCGCCCCCCCGAACCGGCCCTGCTGGTCAGCCTTGAGGGTCTTCTCGAGCCCCGTGCCCACCACCACCCCTGCGCGCGCCGGCTCGCCCCCCGCGCGCACCTCCACCTCGAGCGCGTACTTCCCCTTCCCTGCGCTCACCCTCTTCTCGACCCAGCTCCCCTTGCCGTCGCTCCACCGCAGACCGACCCACCCGCTCCCACGCTCGACCTGATAGAGCTCGATCGTTCCACGGACCCGGCACCCCCACCGAGAGCGGCGGCGCGCCGCCGGGCCGCACGAGCTCCAGCGGAGCCCTCACGTCATCCCGGTACTCCGAGAGAACCAGGGAAGCGAGCACCCCGCCTTTGGGGCTCACCCGTGCATGCCAGCCTTCACCCTCCAGGGCGACCTCGGCGCCGTCCTGGCCGATCACCGCCGGCGGCGCCGGCGCCGAGGCCACTTGCGGCTGCGGCGCAGGTGCAGGCGTCACGCCCGGTGAGGTCACCGGGGTTCCCGCTGCAGAGGGCGGGGTTGGAACCGGCCCCGTCGGGGGCCGTTGCGGCGCAAACAACGAGAACCAGATGATGATCACCAGCCCCGACAGCACCGCCGCCAGCAACACTCGTCGTTCCATCTACCGCCCTCCTCTGCGCAGCGGCACCGGGTCGTACCCTCCGGGGTTCCACGGGTGACAGCGCGCAAGACGGCGCGCCCCCAGCCACAACCCGCGCGGCAGCCCGTGCTCTCCGATCGCCTCTTGCATGTACTCCGAGCACGTCGGCTGAAAGCGGCACGCGGGTGGGAGCAACGGAGAGACCCAGCGCTTGTAGGCCACGAGCGTAGCCATCACGAGGCGGGTGAACGGGCCCCTTTTTGGAGCTTGCTCAGGCACCGCGTGAAGTCCTCCGCCAGCTCACCCCACCCCACCACGGCGCACCCCTGCCGCACGTTGACGACCAGGTCTCCACCCCACCCCGCCAGCAGCTCCCGGTGGGCGCGGAAGAGCTCCCGAATGCGCCGGCGCGCGCGGTTGCGCACCACTGCGCCGCCGAACTTCCTCGTCGCGGTGATGCCGAGCCGGCACACGTCGCCTTCCCCGGCAAGCGCGAAAACCACCAGGTACCGGCCCACCACCTTGATGCCATCGGCGTAGACACGCTGAAACTCCGCGCGTCGCAGCAGCCTGTCCAGATCGCCCCCGCGCGGCTCAAACGGTGAGGCGCTTGCGCCCCTTGCGCCGGCGCGCAGCCAGCACCCGCCGGCCCGCAGGCGTGCTCATCCTCGCCCGGAAGCCGTGGGTCTTCTTCCGCCGCCGGTTGTTCGGCTGGAATGTCCGCTTCATCCTCTCACCCCTTGCCACCCCCGACCTTCACGTAACGGGGAAAGGAGAGTGTACGTCGCCGGGTGCTCCCGGTCAACCGCACCGTGTGCTAAGCTCCCCGCGCCTGTCAGGCACCGCGAAACATGCCTTCAGCTGACCTCTGGTCTGGCGTCAAGAGCCTCCTGCGAGCTCGGATCTCGTCCGATGATTTCGAGGTCTGGTTCGCCCCGCTCGGTGCGCGCTCCGCCGCCGACCGGCTCACCCTCGTGGCGCCGTCCCGCGTCTACGCCGACTACATCCGCGACCACTACCTGCCCGTGCTTCAGGAGTGCGCAGCCCAGGCGGCGGGCCATGCAGTGACGGTGATTCTGGACATCGCGGGCGACAGCGCACAGGTCGCCCCGCCATCGCACCGCGGGGCTCCGCTCAACCCCCGCTACACATTTGCCGCTTTCGTGCCTGGCCCCTCCAACCAGTTCGCCCGCGCGGCAGCTCAGTCGGTCGCCGAGAACCCCGGTCGTGCCTACAACCCACTCTTCCTCTACGGCGGATCTGGTCTCGGCAAGACCCACCTCTTGCACGCCATCGGCCACGAGATCTTGGCGCGCAACCCGCGCAGCCGCGTCCGCTATGTCCCCACCGAGAACTTCGTCAACGAGCTCATCAACTCGATCCGCCTGCAGCGCATGGCGGCGTTCCGAGAGGCGTACCGCTCAATCAACATCCTGCTCCTCGACGACGTCCACATCCTGGCCGGCAAGGAGCGCACCCAGGAGGAGTTCTTCCACACCTTCAACGCCCTCCACGAGGCTGGCCACCAGATCGTTCTCACTTCCGACACCTCGCCGGCGACGATCCAAGGGCTGGAGGAGCGACTGCGCACCCGCTTCGTCTGGGGACTGGTCGCCGACATTCAACCGCCCGACCTCGAGACCAAGTGCGCGATCATCCGCGAGAAGGCCCACACGGAAGGCGTCGACCTTCCCGATGACGTTGTCCTCTTCATCGCGCGCCGCGTGCGGGAGAACGTCCGGGAGCTGGAGGGGTACCTCAACCGGGTGATCGTCTACTGCACCCTCACCGGCCAGACCCCAACTCTGGAAACGGTCCGCAGCGCCCTCACGCCGTTGCTCCCCGAGGAGCGGCACGCTACCCCTGCCGACATCATCCGGTTCGTGGCCCACCATTACGGCGTCAAGGTTGCCGACCTCAAGGGTCGCGACAACCGCCGGTCCGTCGCGTTCCCGCGCCAGGTCGCGATCTACCTTGTCCGCGAGATCCTGTGCCTCTCCTACCCGGAGATAGGCAAGCTCTTCGCCAAACACCATTCCACCGTGATGTACTCGGTCGAGATGATCACCGAAGAGCGCCGTTCGAACCCCTCCCTCGACGCAACCCTGACCACCTTTGTGGAACATTTCCGCTAGGCTGCGGAAAACCAGCCCACCCCAGAAGACCGCCTCGATGTTTTCGCACCTTTCCACATCCGCTTATCCACACTCCCGGTGTTCTCAAACCGTGTTGGCGCAGCCGCCTCCTTCACCCCCCTCGGTTCTCCACACCCTCGACGACTACGACGAAAGTCTGTACAATCCTTCTGCTTCGTAGGAGTAGCCGGGAGACCAGCACATGGACGTCACCCTCAACCGCGCGACCGTGCTCGAGGAACTCCAGCTCATCCAGGGGGTTGTCGAGCGCAGAACAACGATCCCCATTCTTTCCAACATCTTACTGACCGCCGAGGGGGATCGGCTGCACCTGGCCGCGACTGATCTCGACGTCACGGTCTACACCCAGTGCTCCGCAGTGGTGCGGCGTGAGGGACGCACCACCATTCACGGCAAGGTGTTCTTTGACCTGGTGCGTTCGCTTCCTGCCGAGACGCTGGAACTCTCGTGGAAAGAGGCGCGCATCGAAGTCCGCTCGGGCGCGTTCAACTCCCAGCTCGCGAGCCTGGACCCGGCCGACTTCCCGACCCTCCCCGAGGTTCCCGATGGGCAGGGCTTCGCGGTGGACCTCACGACCCTGCGCCGACTCATCGACCGATCGGTTTTTGCGGTCTCGTCCGAGGAGGGTCACTTCCAGTACAACGCCGCCCTGCTGCTGGTCTCCGCCAAGTTCCTCGAGATGGTGGCCACGGACGGCCATCGGCTCGCCTGGGTGAAGGCAGCGCACGGTTCGGGAGCTCCGCCGTTCGAGCATCAGCTACTTCCCCGCAAGGTTCTCAACCAACTGCGCCATCTAACGGCTGAGGCCGACACCCCACTGTACATCGCACGCGGCGAGAACCACCTGGCGTTTCGGCTTGGCGACCGCGTGCTGCTCTCTCGGGTTCTTGGAGGCGCGGTTCCCACAGTACGAGCGCGTGCTCGTGCGCGATAATCCGCACCGCGCGTGCGTGCAGCGGCAGGAACTCGCAGCGGCGCTGCGGCGCGTGTCCCTGCTCGCCAGTGAGCGGACCCACGGCATCCAGATGCAGTTCGAGAAGGATTCGATCGCGCTGGCCTCGGTGGGCTTCGACCTCGGTCAGGCGGCGGAGGAGGTGGCCTGCAGCTATGCGGGTCAGCCGCTGAAGGTGTTCGTGAACGCGAACTACCTTCTCGATTTCCTCGGCGCCGTGGATGTCAAGGAGGTCGAGCTGCAACTCCGCGACGCCGACGGGCCCATCGTGATGACGCCCGTGGGGGAGGAGGAGGCGGCGGGGGAGTGCCTGTACGTCATCATGCCAATCCGTCTGTGACGGCGTGGATCTCCATCGTTTCTCCTTGACCGGCTTCCGCAACCTGGCGACGCAGGAGCTTCAGTTTTGCCCCGGGGTCACCCTTGTGGTCGGGCCCAACGGCTCCGGCAAGACCAACCTCTTGGAGGCGGTCGCGGTGTTCGGAAACCTGGCGTCGTTCCGTCCAGGCCCGTCGCTGGCCTGGGTGCAGCGGGGTGCGCCAGGGTTCACACTAGGTGGGACCGTGGGGCGTGCCGGTGCTGTGGCGGAGCTGCGACAGGAGGCGCGGGCAACGCGCACCCTGGCCCGGGCGCTGTTCCGCGGGGGGCGCAAGCTCGGTGCCGCCGAGTACCTCGAGTTGTTCCCCGTGACCGCTCTCTCCGGTCACGACCGCCAGCTCGTGTGGGGGGCGCCAGAGGACCGGCGCCGGTTCCTGGACCGCCTGTGCTTCCACCTCCACGGTGAGGCGCTCCCGGTGCTGCAGCGGTACCGGCGGGCGCTGCGGCAGCGCAACGCCCTGCTGACGGGCGGCGGCCGGGACGAGGAGTTCGACGCTTTCGAGCACGACCTAGCGTTCCTCGGTGCCCGAATCGTGGGTTTCAGACAGGTCGCGATCGCCGGCCTCGAGCGGCACTTTGGGGGCGAGCTCGAAGCGCTCGGATGGTCCCTTCCGAGACCGGTGTTGCGCTATAATTCGCCGGATGGCGTCGCGGTCGCGGAGCCCGCGACCCTAGCGGTCCGCCTGCGCGCCGCGCTGGCGGCCTCGCGCCGCCGGGAACGCGCACGCGGCCACACCGCCGTGGGTCCTCACCGCCACGACCTCGTGTTCACCGTACAAGGCGCCCCGGCGAGGGAGGTGCTCTCCGCGGGTCAGGGTAAGCTGCTGGCAACGGCGCTGAAGCTCACGGCGATGGCGTTGCTTTCTGAAGCTCGGGGCCGAGTCCCCGGTGTGGTCTTTGATGATGTGGATACGGAGCTCGACGCCGCGGTCTTGCGGCGGGTGCTCGAGCGTCTGAAGGGAGGGGGCCAGGCGTTGCTCTCCTCGGCGCACGAGGAGATGGTGTTGCCGCGCCTGGCGGGTGGCACGGTGTGGCGCATGCGCGCCGGGACCGTGGAGCTGGCATCTGCGGGAGGGAGCGAAGCTTGACCGGGAAGATCTACGACGCCGAAAGCATCAAGCTGCTCAAAGGGCCGGATGCGGTTCGCAAGCGTCCGGGTATGTACATCGGCGACACGGACGACCTCTCCGGGCTGCACCACATGGTCTGGGAGGTCGTGGACAACGCGGTGGACGAGGCGCAGGTGGGATTCGCGACGCGCATATCCGTGCGAATCCACACCGACAACTCGGCCACCGTCGAGGACAACGGGCGCGGCATCCCGGTTGACATCCACAAGGAGACCGGCCGGCCCGTCACCGAGGTCATCATGTGCGAGCTGCACTCCGGCGGCAAGTTCGACAACAACGCCTACAAGGTCTCGGGCGGGCTGCACGGGGTCGGCGTCTCGGTGGTGAACTTCCTCTCCGAGTGGCTGCGCCTTGAGATCCGCCGCGACGGCGGGGTGTTTGAGCAGGAGTACAGGCGTGGGGTGCCTGCGGCGCCGCTCAAGCGGGTCGGCAACTCCACCAAGACGGGAACGACCGTCAACTTCAAGCCCGACCCTGAGATCTTCTCGATCCTGGAGTTCCACCACGACCTGCTGGTGCAGCGACTGCGTGAGCTGGCGTTCCTCAACCCGGGGCTCCTGATCCGCTTCTACGACGAGCGCAACGGCGGGGAGCAGGAGTTTCAGTTCAAAGGGGGCATCGCGGCATTCGTCGAGTATCTGAACCGCGCCAAGAACACCCTCCACTCCAAGCCGATTCAGCTCCTCGAGACCAAATCCGAGGGCGAGGAGATCGCGATCGCGCTGCAGTGGCACGACGGCTACACCGAGAACGTCCTCCCCTTCACCAACACGGTGTACAACGCGGATGGGGGCGCGCACCTGTCCGGGTTCCGCTCCGCCCTCACGCGGACCGTCAACGCCTATGGTCAGGCCAATAACCTACTCAAGAACCTCCCGGAGGGTCTCACCGGGGAGGACGTGCGCGAGGGGCTGACCGCCGTACTGGCGGTGAAGGTCCGCGATCCGAAGTTCTCCTCGCAGACCAAGGACAAGCTCGTCTCATCCCACGTCAAGGGCTGGGTGGAGTCGGTGGTGAACACGCGCCTGGCGGAGTTCTTCGAGGAGAATCCGCCGATCGCGCGCCGGATCGTCGGCAAGTGCGTGGAGGCGGCGCGGGCGCGTGAGGCGGCCCGCAAAGCCCGCGAGCTCACGCGCCGCAAAGGCGCCCTGGACAGCTCATCGTTGCCAGGCAAACTCGCCGACTGCCAGGAGAAGGACCCGGCCGGCGCCGAGCTTTTCGTGGTCGAGGGCGATTCCGCGGGGGGCTCGGCCAAGCAGGGGCGCGACCGGGGTTTTCAGGCGATCCTGCCGCTGCGAGGCAAGATCCTCAACGTCGAGAAGGCGCGCTTCGACAAGATGCTGTCGAACCAGGAGATCCGAACGATCATCCAATGCCTCGGGACAGGCATTGGGGCCGACGACTTCGATGTGTCCAAGGTTCGCTACCACAAGATCATCATCATGACGGACGCGGACGTGGACGGGGCCCACATCCGCACCCTCCTGCTAACCTTCTTCTTCCGCCACTTCCGGCCGGTGATCGAGCGCGGGTTCCTCTACATCGCGCAGCCGCCGCTCTACAAGGTGGCGCACAAGAAGGAGGAGCGCTACCTGAAGGACGACGCCGAGCTTTCCTCGTTCCTCCTCGACCGCCTCTCCGACCGCGCGACGCTCACGCTCGCCGGAAGCGGACGCACGCTCAAAGGCAAGGAGCTCAAGGACGCCATCCGCCGGCTGGAGCGCACGCTCGAGCACCTCGAACGGCTGGATCAGCGGGGCTGGCCGCGCGACCTGGTGATGGCGATGCTGCGGCAGGGGGTCGGCAAGCGCGAAAACCTGGCCGACCACAAGCTCATGGAAGGTTTCGTGGCGGAGCTGAAGGAGGAGTACGAGGACGCAGAGATCGCCGAGGACGAGGAGCATGGGGTTAAGCTCGTGCGGGTCACCTACAACAAGAACGGCCGCAAGCGGGCGATCGAGCTCGGGTACGAGCTGATCCGCACCTACGAGTACACTCAACTCCTCGACCTCCACAGGCACCTCAAGGACTTCGACGTGCCGCCGTTCCACCTCGAACTGGAGGGTGTCAAGGAAACCTACGAGTCGGCCCAGGATCTGGTCGGACGGGTGTACGAGAGCGCCCGCCATGGCCTCTCCATCCAGCGCTACAAGGGGCTGGGCGAGATGAACCCCGACCAGCTGTGGTCCACCACCATGAACCCGGAGACGCGGCGCCTTCTGCAGGTGCGGGTCGAGGATGCCGCCGAGGCGGACGAGCTCTTCACCGTGCTGATGGGCGACGCCGTGGAGCCGCGGCGGGCTTTCATCGAGCGCAACGCCCTCGAGGTCGTCAACCTCGATGTGTAGAGAGGTGTTCCTGAAAGGCCCGCTCACGGGTCACGCTGCGCGGTCCGAACGGACGGCGGTCAGGCTGCACAGCCGACAGTTGAGAGTCGACGGTCCCGCCACCCGCCGCGTCATTCTGCCCCGCAGTGGCCTATCTCTGAGCCGTGAACTGTCAACTGTGGACTGCCTCTATGACTGACACTCTCTTTGCCCGGGAGGATCGTATCCCGGTCGCCATCGAGAAGGAGCTGAAGCGCTCGTACCTCGATTACGCGATGAGCGTCATCATCGGCCGCGCACTCCCCGACGTGCGCGACGGCCTGAAGCCCGTTCACCGCCGCATCCTCTTTGGGATGTCGGAACAGGGAAGCGCGGCTGGCAAGCCGTACAGGAAGTCGGCGCGCATCGTCGGCGACGTCATGGGCAAGTACCACCCCCACGGCGACGCGGCGATCTACGACGCCCTGGTCCGCATGGCGCAGCAGTTCTCGATGCGGCACGTGCTCGTGGACGGGCAGGGGAACTTCGGCTCGGTGGACGGAGACAACGCGGCAGCGATGCGGTACACGGAGGTCCGCCTCGCGCGGCTGGCCGAGGAGATGCTCGGGGACGACCTCGAGAAGGAAACCGTCGAGTGGCTGCCCAACTACGACGGCTCGCTCAAGGAGCCGGCGGTTCTCCCCTCGAAGTTCCCCAACCTACTGGTGAATGGATCCTCTGGGATCGCGGTCGGGATGGCGACCAACATTCCGCCGCACAACTTGGGTGAGGTGATCGACGCCTGCGTCGCGTTCGCCCGTAGACCCGGGATCGGAATCGAGGAACTCATCAAGCTGATCCCCGGCCCTGACTTCCCAACGGCCGGGATCATTCGGGGTACCGCCGGGATCCGCGAGGCCTACACGACCGGGCACGGCTCGGTTCAGATGCAAGCGCGCGCGCGCATCGAGCACCAGAAGAAAGGTGACCGCGTTGCGATCATCGTCAGCGAGTTGCCGTATCAGATTAACAAGGCCCGCCTTGTGGAGCGCATCGCCGAGCTCGTGCAGGGCAAGGACATCGAAGGGGTCTCGGACCTGCGCGACGAGTCGGACCGCGACGGCATTCGGGTCGTGGTCGAGCTGAAGCGCGACGCGGTTCCGCAGGTGGTGCTGAACCAGCTCTTCAAGCTTACCCCGATGCAGACCAGCTTCGGGATCACGTTCCTGGCAATCGTGGACAACCAGCCGCGGGTACTGACGCTCTCGGAGATGCTCGGCCATTTCCTCGAGCACCGCAAGGAAGTGGTCACGCGGCGGACCCGCTTCGACCTTGCGCGCGCCGAGGAGCGCGCCCACATCCTCGAGGGCCTGGTAATCGCGCTCGACAACCTGGACGAGGTGATCAAGACCATTCGCGCAGCGGCCGACCCGCCGGCGGCGAAGGCGGCGCTGATGGGAAAGTTCGGCTTGTCGGACCCGCAGACGCAGGCGATCCTGGAGATGCGGCTGCAGCGCCTGACGGCACTCGAGCGCGACAAGATCATCACGGAGCACAAGGAGGTGCTGGCGTTGATCGCGCGCCTTAAGGCGATCCTCGCGTCGGAGCAGCTGGTACTGGACATCATCATCGGGGAGCTCGAGGAGACCAAGCGGCGTTTCGCCGACGCGCGGCGCACCGAGATCCTCCCCGAAGAGGCCGAGTTCTCGGTCGAGGATCTGATCGCGGAAGAGGATGTGGTGGTGACGGTGACCGGCGCCGGGTACATCAAGCGGGCTGCGGTGTCGATCTACCGCGCCCAGCGCCGTGGCGGGCGGGGGAGGCGGGGCGCGGCGGTGCGCGACGAGGACCCGGTCGAGCACCTGTTCGTGGCCTCCACGCACCACGTCCTCCTGGTCTTCACCTCGGTGGGCAAGGTGTACCGGTTGAAGGTGCACGAGGTGCCGGAGGCAAGCCCGGCCGCGCGCGGCAAGGCGATCGTGAACCTGCTCCAGGTGAGCCAGGAGGAGAAGGTCGCTGCGCTGGTGGCGGTCAAGGAGTTCGACCCCGAGCACTTTCTCCTGTTCGCGACGCGCCGCGGCAAGGTCAAGAAAACGGAGCTGTCGGCCTTCGCCAACCCGCGCTCCACCGGCATCATCGCGCTGGATCTCGAGGAAGGGGACGACCTGCTCGACGTGCGTCTGACGGATGGAAAGAGCCACGTTTTCCTGGGGACCCACAGGGGGATGGGGATCCGCTTCCCGGAGAGCGGGGTGCGGTCGATGGGGCGGGTGGCGGCGGGTGTCCGTGGCATCACGTTGCGCGCCGATGATTTCGTCGAGGTGATGGCCGCGTTTCCCGCGGACGATCAAGGCGACATCCTTGTGGTGGCGGAGCGGGGTTTCGGCAAGCGCACGCCGGTCGCCGATTTCCGCGAGCAGGGGCGCGGCGGCAAGGGCATCACGCTGATGAGGGTCACACCACGTACCGGCAGCGTGGCAGGAATGCGCCACGTGCAGGGGGACGAGGACATCATGCTGGTGACGGCGCAGGGGATGATGATCCGGACCTCGGCCTCGGGCGTGCGGCGGATCGGCCGCGCCACGCAGGGGGTCAAGCTCATCGAACTGGGGGAGGGCGACCAGGTGGTGGCGGTTGCCAAGCTCGCCGAGCGCGAGGAAGATGAAGCGGACCAGGAAGGCTTGTTCTAGAGACTCGGGAGAACGACCGTGAAGCTCTTCATCGATACCGCAAACGTCGCCGAGATCAGCGAGGCCGCCTCGTGGGGCATCCTGGACGGCGTCACCACCAACCCGTCCCTGGTCGCTCGGGAGGGACGCTCCTACCATGATCTGGTGGCGGAGATCTGCCGGCTGGTGCCGGGCCCGGTCTCGGCGGAGGTGCTCGCCACCGACGCCGAGGGGATGGAAAAGGAAGGGCGCGAGCTCGCCGGGATCGCCGAGAACGTTGTGGTCAAGTTGCCGGTCACTCAGGACGGGATCAAGGTGTGCGCGCGTTTCTCCGAGGAGGGGATCGCCACCAACCTCACCCTGTGTTTTTCACCGGCGCAGGCGCTGCTGGTCGCCAAGGCCGGCGCCACCTACGTGAGCCCGTTCGTGGGGCGGATCGACGACGTCGGGCAGGACGGAATGCAGTTGGTGCGGGAGATCGTGCAGATCTACGACGCGTACGAGTTCCCGACCCAGGTGCTGGTGGCCTCGGTGCGCCACCCGCAACACGTGGTGGAAAGCGCCCTGGCGGGCGCCGACGTCGCGACCGTGCCGTTCAAGGTGCTGCAGCAGCTCTTCCGCCACCCGCTCACCGACGTCGGCCTGCAGCGCTTCATCAGTGACTTCCGCTCCGCCAAGGATGTCCACTGAGTCCAGGCTTCCCCAACCCTCCGACCGGCGTGAGGCGCGAGGGTTGAAGAACCCATGCTCGGCCAGCACGCGTGTCTTTCTGGTAGACGTAATGGCTGAGCCATTATTGACAATGGCATAGACCGACCTTATTGTGCTGGCGTGGACGCGAATATCGCCAAGGTGGCGCGCGCCGCCCGGCATGGGGACCGTGGCCGGCCGCTCTACTGGCGGCTGGCCGAGGCGCTGGCCCCCACCCTCGCAGGCGAGGCAACTGCCGAGCCGCCGTCGGCCCGGGCGCTCGCCGCCGAGCTTGGCGTCAACCGCGCCACGGTGACCGCCGCCTACCACGAGCTGGCCCGCCGCGGCCTTCTCGTGCTGCGGCCGGGACGGCCGCGCCGGGGTCGGCCGGCCCGCATGGTGCCGGCGGCCACGGCCGGGGAGCTGCCTGCTGGGGGAGTGGACCTGGCGCGCTACGCGCCCGACCAGGAGCTCCTGCCCGCGGGGGAGATCTTCCGTTGGCTTGGGCTCGGCGAGGGCGAGGGGGAGGGGGTGGCGCAGTACGGCAGCGCCTGGGGGTACGAGCCGCTGCGCGGGTGGGTGGCCGCTCGCCTGCGCGGGCTCGGGATCGCGGCCAGCGCCGAGGGCGTGCTCCTCACCGGTGGCGTGCAGCACGCGCTCGACCTGCTGCTGCGCGCGCTAGCGAGGCCGGGGGACGTCGTACTGGTGGAGGACCCCACCTACCCCGGGCTCCCCCCTCTGCTGGCGCTGCACCAGACACGGGCGTTGGGGGTTCCGGTGCACCGCGATGGGCTTCATCCCGAAGACGTGGAGCGGCTGCTGCGCCAGACACATCCGCGCCTGGCCATCCTGACACCCACCCTTCACAACCCGTCGGGTGTCGTGCTTGCCGAGGGCCGGAGACGGCAGCTGCTGGCGCTGCTGGCCTCGCGAGGGACGCTGGTGGTGGAGGAGTTCTTCGACCCTGCCCTCGTGAGCGACGGTCCGGTACCGCCCCCGCTTGCGGCGCTGGATCCAGGGGTAGTTGCGGTCGGCTCGTTTTCCAAGGCGCTCTTCCCGGGGCTGCGTGTCGGGTGGGTCGTCGGCCCAGGCGATGTGGTGGAGAGGGTGGGTGCAGTGAAAAGCGCGGCGGACCTGGGCGGCAGCCCATTCCTGGAAGCGGCAGCGTGGGCGCTCTGCCGTCGGGGTGTGCTGGACGCTCAACTCGCGCGCCTGCGGCACGCAGCTCGCGTGCGCCTGCAGGTTGTGCAGCAAGCTCTCTCCGAGCCCCTGCTGGGGTGGGATGGAGCGAGCCGCGCGGAGGGTTCTCACTACTGGTGACGCTGCCCGCCGGGTGGAGCTCAAGAGCGGTGGCCGCCCGGGCCGGTGAGCTGGGGGTCTGGGTGCTCCCCGGCCCGGCGATGTCGGTGAGCGGGCGCGACGACGTGGTGCGGGTGGCGTACGCCGCCGCGGGAGGCGAGAAGCTCGAGGCAGGGATGCGGCGGCTCGTGAAGGCGCTCGCACCAACCCACAGTGGGCTGCCGCTGGTGTGAGGTTCGAGATTTCCAGCCGGCCTCCGAGCGGCCGGGTGGGTTTCAGCCGACCATCCGTGGATGGGTTGGGTGGGAACGAGGAGGAAAGACATGGATGTTCAGTCTTCAGAATTTCGCGTGAAGGTCGGTCTCGCCGAGATGCTCAAGGGCGGGGTGATCATGGACGTGACCGATGCCTCTCAGGCGAAGATCGCGGAGGACGCGGGCGCCGCGGCGGTGATGGCGCTCGAGCGCGTGCCGGCCGACATCCGGGCCGAGGGCGGAGTCGCCCGCATGGCGGCGATCGACAAGATCGAGGAGATCATGCAGAAGGTCTCGATCCCGGTGATGGCCAAGTGCCGCATCGGCCACATCGCCGAGGCCAGGGTGCTGGAGACGCTCGGCGTCGACTTCGTGGACGAGTCCGAGGTGCTCACCCCGGCCGATGAGGAGAACCACGTCTGGAAGCACGACTTCAAGGTGCCGTTTGTGTGCGGTTGCCGCAACCTGGGCGAGGCGTTGCGCCGGATCGCGGAGGGGGCGGCGATGATCCGCACCAAGGGCGAGGCTGGCTCCGGCAACATCGTCGAAGCGGTGCGCCACCTGCGTGCGGTGCGGCGCGAGATCCGGCGCCTTGGCACCCTGGACGGAGAGGAGCTGATCCCGGCGGCCAAGGAACTGGAGGCCCCGTTCGAGCTGGTGCAGTTCGTCTCCAAGGAGGGGAAGCTGCCGGTTCCGAACTTCGCCGCAGGCGGGGTGGCGACCCCCGCCGACGCCGCCCTCTGCATGATGTTGGGGGCAGAGTCGGTGTTCGTCGGCTCCGGGATCTTCAAGTCGGATGACCCGGCGCGGCGGGCCAAGGCAGTCGTAAAAGCGGTCACCCACTGGCAGGAGCCACAAGTGGTCCTGGAGGTTTCGCGCGGCCTCGAGGGTGCAATGCGGGGCCTCGATCTCTCCAAGCTCACCCCGGAGGAGATGTTGTCCCGCCGGGGGTGGTGAGTGGGCTCCAACGGGCATCGGGTCGGCGTGCTCGCCCTGCAGGGCGACTTCGAGGCCCACGCACGAGCGCTCGCGGCACGAGGGGTGACGGCGGTGGAGGTGCGTGCCCCGGGGGACCTCGACGGGGTGCACGGTCTGGTCCTGCCGGGTGGCGAATCAACCACCATGCTTACGCTCATGGAGGGGAGTGGCCTCGGTCGGCGCCTCTCGGAGTTGCTGCGGGGCGGACTACCTGCGCTTGCGACTTGTGCGGGGGTCATCCTACTGGCCCGCGAGGTGCGGCACCCTGCCCAGCGCTCGCTCGGCCTCCTGGACGCGGCGGTGGAGCGCAACGCCTATGGTCGCCAGATCGAGTCGGCGGTGGTCGCTCTCGAGGTGTGCGAGCCGAAGGAGCTGGGTGCGGAGCAACTGGAGGGCGTGTTCATCCGGGCGCCCAGGGTGAGCGAGTTGGGTGGTGAGGTGCGGGTGCTGGCGCGGCGCGGCGACGACCCGGTACTGCTGCGTCAAGGATCACTGCTGGCCGCCACCTTTCATCCGGAGCTTTCACCCGGCTCGCCGGTGATCGACATGTTCGTGCGCAGCGTGAGGAGTGAGCCATGAGCGACGCGCCGGCGGTGCGGCTCGAGACGCGGGAGCGCGTGTTCGTTGTCCACCTCGCCCACGGCCCCAACGCCCTGGACGACACGCTCCTGGGCGCGGTCGACGGCGAGCTCGCCAGGCTCGAAGCGGCGGGAGCCCCGCCGCTGGTCCTCGCCAGCGCGCACCCGAACATTTTCTGCCCCGGGCTCGACCTCCGGAAGGTGGACGGCCTTCCGCGGGAGGAGATGCGCGTCTTCATGGTGCGCTTCAACGCCCTCCTGCGGCGGCTCGTCAGCTACCCGGGGCCGACGGTCGCTGCGCTTGCTGGCCACGCCATTGCGGGCGGGTGCCTCCTGGCGCTCGCGTGCGACCGGCGGGTGATGGCCGCGTGGGGTGCCCGTCTCGGGCTCTCGGAGATCAATCTCGGCATTCCCGTCCCGGCGGGCGCGGTCCACATGCTGGTCAGCCTCTACCCGACCCGTACGGTGGAGCAGTTGGTGCTGGAGGGGGATGGCTTCTCCGGGGAGCGTGCGCTGGAGTTGGGACTGGTGGAGCGGCTGGCCGAGCCCGAGGCGGTGCTCAGCGAGGGCGTGCAGCTCGCCGGCCACCTGGCGTCGCGGCCGCCGACGGCGTTCGCAGCGGCCAAGGCGTTCCTCCGCCACGGCCTGGCGGTCGCAATGGAGGAGAGGGACGGCGCTGAGGGTGAGCGCTTCCTGGACCTCTGGTACGACCCCGCAACGCAGGACCGAATCGGCGCGGTGATCGCCAGCATGAACCAGCGCTGACCGACAGGCTCGAGGCTTGACCGGCAGCCGTTCGATTACTTCGAACCTCAGGCCCCCGGGCCACGAGCCTAGAACGTGTAGATGTCCCCCTGTCGGAGCTCCTCGACCGGGTGTGGGAAGCGCGTGGCTGCCAACTCCTGGCGGAGCTCGTCCACATAGGCGGGCTTGAGGTGGTAGAGGTAGACCGCCACGTCGCGCTTGAGCTTGGCCAGCTCCGCCGCGAGCGTGGTGGGGGTCAGATGCAGCGAGACGTCCGCGACGGACTGCATCCGGCTCGGGAACGACACCTCGACGATGACCGCGCGCAGGCGCGCCGTGCGGTTGGCCACCTCCCAGACCTCATGGGTGGGCCCGGTGTCGGAGGTGAAGAGCACGGCGCCGCCCTCGTCTTCCACCAGGTAGCCGTGGGTCGGAACGGTGTGCCGCACCGGGACCGGGGTTAGCCGCAGGCTATTAGCGGAGAACGGAGCTCGCGGCTCGACCTGCACCAGTCGGATGGCTGGCAGCATATCGTTCGGGATGCGTGTGAAGTCGGGCCACGTGTCGTTGTTGAAGAGGTGGAGCTTGACGGTGTGCAGCACCTGCGGAGTGACCAGGATCTCGAGCGCCTCACGCTGCTCGCCAAAAATGTTCTCGACCAGGAACGGGATCGAGGCGGTGTGGTCAAGGTGGGAGTGGGTGAGCACGATGCGTCGGATCCGCCGCTGCGCCTCCAGCGGCAGCGCCTGCGTGATCGACCCGGCATCCAGCGCGAGCTCCCCATTGATGAGGAAGGAGGTCATGCGGCAGGTGGGACTGGAACCGCCGAAACTACCCAGGACGTGCCATTCCATTGCTCAAAGTATAGGGCCAAAACGCCCGCAAGAGGCCGGAAGGGGAACCCGCCGACCTCGCTACAATCGAGGACCGTGTTCGGCCTCACCATCCTCTCGGCGCCTCCATCGCCCCACGCCCTCGCCCTGGCTGGGGTGGATCTCATCCCGGCGGCGGCCCCGGTGGTGCGGGTCGAGGAGGCGCGGGAGATCGTGGTCGTGCTGAGCCGATCGCGTGACCCTGAGCGGGAGGTGTTCCTGGATCGCTGCCGGGCGGACGGCGTTGCGGTGGTTGTGCGGCCCTCAGGCGGCGGGGCGGTGGTGCTCGCACCCGGCGTGGTGGCGGCCTCGGCGGTGCGGGTGGCCAACCCTCGAGTGCGCTTCCCCGAACCGTACTTTCGCAGCTTCTGCGGCGCGGTTGCGGGCGCCCTCGCAGCGTGCGGGGTGGCCGGACTGGAAGTTCGGGGGATCTCCGACCTCGCCCTCGGGGAACGCAAGGTGGCCGGGAGCTCCCTGCGCCTCTGGCAGGGGTGGGTGCTGTTCCAGCTCTCGGTTCTTGTGGATGTGGACGTGGGCATGCTGGAGCGCTACCTGCGGGCGCCTTCGCGGGAGCCGGCGTACCGGCAGGGCCGCCCCCACCGCGAGTTCGTCGTCACGCTCCAGGCTGCTGGTTTTGACGTGACCTGTGCGGAGGTGGTCGAGGCGCTGCACGGGGCGCTGGCGGTCGAGGTGTGATGCGCCTGATACGGTGCCGACGCTTGCGCCTCCTGCGTGCGAGCGTGTACCCTCGCGGCGTTTGGGGGCACCGGCTGTGGTGCTCCCGCGTACCCCTATGCGCCTAAGGCCCTTTCTTGCGCTCGCGTTGCTGCTGGTGCCGCTGACGGCCGTCGGTGTGACGGTCACGAGCCCCCAGGGGCCCAGCGAGGTCTTTGCCCGCGGCGAACTCCTGGATGTCGTCGCGCTGCTGCGCCTGGCGGGGGCGGAGGTGCAGTTTGCACCCGCGGCGGGGAGCTACAACGCCGCCGCGGCTGGGCACGAGGTCCAGTTCACGCCGGGAGGATCGCTGGCCGTCGTGGACGGGAGGCTCACGCCGCTCCCGGGCCCGCTTCGGCTGGTAGATGGGCACGTGGTGGGAGCGCTTCCAACCGCCGCGGCGCTGCTCGGGCCGTTCGGCTGGTCGTTGCGCGGGACCGCCGCCGCCCCCGAGTTGGCAAAGGTGGGTGGCACCGAGCAACTGGAGCTTTCGGTGGTGCGGGCGCCGACCGGGACCACGCTGGTTCTGCGCGGCACCAAGCAACGCCCGCGCGTGACCACGCTGCCGGGTTCGGTGACGCTGCTCTTCCCGGCGCCGGTGGCGCTGGCGCGCCCCGTGGCGCCTGAAGCAGAGCTGCTGGAGGCCGAGCTGCACGACGACACGCTCACGCTGCGTCTCGCCCCCGGCACCGAGGTAGCCTCCAGCTACCCCCTGGAGGATCCGCCCCGGTTCGTTCTGCGCCTCGCCAAGGCCGAGCCAGTTGCGCCGGTGGTGACCCCCAGGGCAGGCCCTCTGGTAGTCCTGGACCCCGGGCACGGCGGGGAGGACCTCGGCGCCAGGGGACCGGGGGGCGAGTCCGAAAAGGAGATCACCTTGGCCGTGGCGCGAGCCACCGCGGCGCGGCTGCAGGCCGCAGGGGTGACGGCGCGCCTCACCCGCGAGGGGGACGAGACGGTCTCCCTTACGGACCGCACCGCTCTCGCCAACCGGCTGCAGGCGACGGTGTTCCTCTCCATCCACGTCAACGCCTCCCCCGCCCGGGGGGCGCACGGCGCCGAGACCTACTACATGAGCGTGGATGCCAGCGACCCGCAGGCAGCCCAGGCTGCGGCGCGTGAAAACGCGAGCGCCCCGCCCGACACATTGCAGCTCATCCTCTGGGACCTCGCCCACGTGGCGAACCTCAACAACTCGGCGCGCCTCGCGCGTGTCGTGCAGGAGCGGCTCAACGCCCTCCAGGGCATCCGCGACCGCGGCATCCGGCAAGCCCCGTTCGTGGTGCTCACCGGCGCCACGATGCCATCGACCCTGGTCGAGGTGGGGTTCCTCTCCAACGCGCAGGAAGCGGGACGTCTGCTGGCCCGTGACACCCAGGAGGAGATCGCCGCGGCGCTGGCGGACGCGATTGCGGAGTACCTGCACTCCCCCACGCCTGCCCCGGCTCCCACCGCTGCATCCCAGCCATGAAAGCGCTGCGCCCGATCGTGGCGACCCTCGCCGTCCTTGCGCTACTCGTGACGGTGGTGGCGCTCTCGCGGCGTCGGTCGGCTCCTCCGCCTGCGCCCGCCGCCGGGGCGACCCCCGCCCCCACTCCGGTGCCCGGGAAGCTTGTGCTGTTTTTCCCGGGGGACGACGCGATGCTGCACCGGGAACTCCGCGAGGTGCCGGAGCTGCCGGAGGGAAATCCGTTGCGCATCCGACTGGTGGTCGAAGAGCTCGTGGCGGGCTCGCGCGACGGGTACGCACCCGCATTTTCCTGGGCGGCCGTCGTGCAGGCGGTGTTCGTAGACCGGCAGGGCAATGCGTACGTCGACCTCTCGGCCCCGCCGGCGGACGCCAGCGCCGGCACCGATGGTGAGCTGGCCCTTGCCTACTCCACCGTCAACAGCGTGATCGCGAACTGCCCCGGGGTCCGGCGGGTGCAAGTGCTGCTGGGTGGCCGCCAGGTGGCCACCCTCGGGCACCTCGACCTCTCTCGCCCGCTGTCGCCGAACCTCAAGCTGGTGGCGCCGTGACCGACCCCCGCCCCATCGGGATTTTCGACTCCGGCATCGGAGGCCTGACCGTCCTCGCCGCGCTGCAGCGGCGCTTGCCCGGCGAGCGCTACATCTATCTCGGGGACACCGCTCGCCTGCCCTACGGCACCAAGTCAGCCGAGACCGTGGTGCGCTACGCCCTGCGCGCCGCGGACTTCCTTGGCGGGCACGGGATCAAGATGCTGGTGGTGGCGTGCAACACCGCCTCAGCCGCTGCGCTGCCGGCCCTCGAGCAGGCAATGACGGTCCCGGTGGTCGGGGTTGTCAACCCGGGCGCGCGCGTCGCGGTGGCGCTGACCTCCGGCAGCGTCGGAATCATCGGCACCGAATCCACGGTGGCCTCTGGCGCATACCTTCGGGCGGTGCACGCGCTCCGCCCGGAGGTCGAGGTGGTGGCACGCGCCTGCCCGCTGTTCGTCCCGTTGGCGGAGGAGGGGTGGTGGGACCACCCGGTGACCCGCGAGGTGGCCCGACTCTATCTGGAACCTTTCACCGGTGGGCGGGTCGACACCCTGATCCTCGGCTGCACCCACTACCCACTTCTGCGCGGCGCCATCGCCGCGACGGTCGGGGATCGGGTGCGGTTGGTGGACTCCGCCGAAGCGATCACGGGCGAGGTGGCTGAGGTGGTGGCGAGGAGCGGCATGGCAGGCCCCGCGGCCGGTGGCCTTCGGCTGCTCGTCACAGATGCCGCCGCGCGCATCACCCGAATCGCGCGGCTCATCCTCCCCGAGGTCGCCGTGAACCTCGAACTCGTGGATCTCCCGGACTAAGGTTGTCGAAACGCGGCCGGGCCGCTACCCTGGCGGGAACGGGAGGAACCGTGGTGCAGGCCCCGACTTTTGAGCGCCGCGACCAGCGGCGAGACGACGAACCCCGCCCCTTGGAGCTCACCCTGGACTTCGTCAAGTACCCGGAGGGGAGCGCGCTTGCGCGCGCCGGCGATACCGTGGTGGTGTGCAACGTGACCGTGGAGGGGCGCGTCCCGCCGTTCCTCCGCGACACCGGCGAGGGATGGCTCACCAGCGAGTACGCCATGCTCCCGCGGGCCACCGAAGAGCGGACACCCCGCGACGTCTCACGCGGCTCGGTCTCCGGACGCTCGGCGGAGATCCAGCGTTTGATCGGGCGCTCCCTGCGTGCCTCGCTCGACATGGGCCTGTTGGGTGAGCGCACGCTGGTGGTGGACTGCGACGTTCTCCAGGCCGACGGGGGGACCAGGACCACCGCGATCACCGGGGCTTTCGTGGCGGTTGTGCTGGCGCTGCTTCGCCTGAAGGAGCAGAGGGCGCTCACCGGTTGGCCGGTCCGCGACCAGGTAGCGGCGGTGTCGGCGGGGATCGTGGCCGGGCGCGCTCTGCTGGATCTCAACTACGAGGAAGACTCGCGGGCGGCCACCGACCTCAACCTGGTGGGCACCGCGCGCATGGGCATCGTCGAGGTGCAGGGCACAGCGGAGCGCGAGCCGTTCTCGCGCAGCGAACTGACCCGCCTGCTTGACTTGGCGGAGGCCGGCCTGCAGAAGGCGTTCGCCACCCAGCGCTCGGTGCTGGAGCATCGCCTCGCCCAGGCGGGCGTGGCAAACCTCGTGGCGACGGGGCGTTAGCTTGACGCGCCTGGCACCGATTGCTAGTGTTAGGCTCCCCCGGGAATGGGGAAAGCTCTTTGGGAGCATGGAGCTTCACGCAATCGGGACGGGGCGTGGCGCAGCCTGGTAGCGCACCTGCCTTGGGCGCAGGTGGTCGGAGGTTCAAATCCTCTCGCCCCGACCATCACCCGTCCCTGGACCTAGCTGCCTGTAGCTCAGTTGGATAGAGCAGCGGACTTCTAATCCGCGGGTCGGAGGTTCGAATCCTCTCAGGCAGGCCAGCCTTTGCGGTGAGCGTAGCTCAGTTGGTCAGAGCACCGGACTGTGGCTCCGGTGGTCGGGGGTTCAAATCCCCTCGCTCACCCCACCCAGTGCGCCCGTAGCTCAGCCTGGATAGAGCGTCAGACTCCGGATCTGAAGGTCGCGCGTTCGAATCGCGCCGGGCGCACCATCCCTCAATAACTTACGGTGACAATCGCTGACAGCTCGGCTCCGGTTCAACCCATGTTCAACCTTCCGCGCCGCAGCCGTCTCGCCCGACGTGGCAGGCGGCGACCCTCGCAGGGAGGCCCGCGAGCGCCGTGGTGCATCATTGGTCATCAGCCAACCGGGTCCGAGGCGGGCGGACCGCCTTGCCCCTCCTGAGCAGAAGCGGGCAAGACAGAGCGCAAGAGGTCCAACCTTTGCCCCATTGAAGGGAAGCCCAACTCGTTCTCGGCCAACTCGACGCACTCGAGAAAGAGCTGAGTCGCCGTGTCAACGACGTCTACGAACAGGGGTGGCTCAACATAACTTGGGAGCCGATGGAAGCGATGCAGGACTTCAGCGCAATGAACGAGGTTGATTCTCTTGACGGATAACCATGAACCATGGACTTCACCAGATGCAGGGCCAAAGATGAGGCGGTAGTGATGCTCAAGCCCTGCCTCTCGCGCCAAGCGGCGCCGGTCTTTGGGGGTCCAGTCACTGAGCTCGATATCGAGGAGCTCCGGGGCGAAACGCCCCGACTGCTCTAAGAGTTCTTCGGAAGTTTGACCTTCGAGCGAACGTTCCTGCGGGTAGTTATCCTGCAGGTGTAGCATTAAGAGTTTCTGCTGCCCTTCGCCGTATTCGACAAAGCGGCGGATTTCTTCGTCTGTGGCCCTCTTGACAAGATATGAGAACACGATCGCGCTGTCGGCCAGGCAACGGAGCATGATCCCCGCAGTGTCGCGCGCCCAGAGGGAGGGATCTTCGCAAAGGAGGCAATAAAGCCGTGTAAGGCGCGAAAACAACCCAGAGAAGACCTCGTTGCGGGTTGGCTCATAGAGATCAGGAGTCACCGAACGAGCAGCAAGATCGAGATGAGCCTTTGCCAGGTTGGAGTTGTTTCGCAAACACCTTGTGATTCGCTCTATTACCGTTGGGTCGAGAACGGCCTCGCCCCCAGGCTGCACCGGTATTGGCCGGCAAGGCACAAGATCGTAGTTGTGCCGCCAAAAGTGTTTGGGCCAAGCGCGATCCATGAGGTCCGATCGCTGGTCCACGACCATGGTAATGGCTGATCGCGCCAAGCTCTCCACACGGTAGAGTTCCTCGGGGGAAAGCCCGACCGGGTAGCGCGGCAACAGATCCACCACAGGCAAATCGGCTGCGAGCTTGATCTTATTATGCTTGAAGAGGCGATTGAGCGGGATCGCTCGAATGCGCGCGACGTATTCATCTTTTCCGGGCAGAAGCCGTGACACAATGTGCCTCAACCTGCCTAACTCCACCTCCGGATCCAGGTGGCCTCCCTGCTCTACCCAACGCGGGCCAACGAGCCAGGCAGCAGGGCATTCTGGATAGAATGCAAGGATTCGACCGAACGGCTCGCAGAAAGCTTGGCGGACGAGCTCACCATGTTTCTTTAGGAGGTTTGTGCGGTTATCTGGGTTGATAAGTGCGAAATCGGAGAGCAAGCCCAAGCAGACGCTGTCGGCAGTCCAAAACTCATCGACTGCGTCGAGCATTGCGTTGTACGGGCCAGGGAGAGAATCCACACCGAAATCCTCCGCCAGTGCGCCCAGCCACAAATGCTCCGGAAGCAGATCGCGTTCCCAGCTGATAGTCTTGACCATGCCGAGCTGGGAAAGTGGCGTGCGGAGGCGACTGCCTTCCCTCTTGTGCTCACGCAGGGGAGTGCTTTTGGCACCTGGGGCGATTTTTCTGTGCTTCTTCTTGCTCACGGGTGGCACCCCAACCATCTAGCCCATGCGCCGGCCCGTACCCGGTCTGCTGCACGGGGACCTTGCATCAATCTTCGGCGACCCAGTCGCTAGCCGCAAGTCGCCGCCGATGCTTACCTTCGCGGCCTTCTAATCGCAGCTCAGCCTCATGGCCACAAAGGTCGCGGCGGCGTCGCACCCGCGGACTTCAGAATCGGCTCAACTTCGGCCTCAGGTCGGAACAGCCCGAGCAGCGCAAAGCACAGGGACGGCCACTGCCCCGACCTCTTGACCTGGGGGTCAGTCGGCCGCCTCTAACCGTCTGATCTGAACAACAGAGAGGCTTCCAGGGAGACGTAAGGGCGCCGCGCTCGTTTTACGTTCGTGCAGTAGCGGCCGCGGGCGTGGTGCGGTGGGCCCTCGAGGCTGGTCGCCCCTCACGCATTAGGTGTCACTGTCACCGGTGTCGTGGGAAAGGACGGAGACCAGTTCCGTGAGCTTTGTTGCGATGAGTTCCAGAGAGTCCCCCGGCAGTGTCTGCCGGATATAGCGTTTGCCCATCAGTGATTTGAGGTCGAATGAAAGGTCATACTCCTCGCGCCGCCGGTCCCGACCCCACCGATAGGCGACGTGAACGATGAATTCGTCTGGCACAGAGTTCTCATCCATGCCAACGAAGGAGCCCCAAAGGGTCCGCCACTCATAGCCTGGGGCAAGCGCCCTAAATGTCTTCCTCGCAAGGCTGCGGTCGGGATGGCCCGGATTGTAGTTCCGCAACTGCGGCTCGAAGGCAAGGTCGACGTCAAACGCCATGGTGTTACCTCTGTTCGCTATGACGAGTTCGAAGAACTTCCGGTTTGGAATGTCCTGAAAGTAGCAGATGACATGGGGCTGAAGCTGCTGTTCCCTTGACAGGCGCATCTCTCGCAAGGACGATTCCGAGGCGGCCGCGGCAGCAGAGGTCGCCTTCGCCATCTGCCATGTTTTCCAGACGTAGATGACAAGCGCAAGCAAGGTGAACGCCTGAATCGCCGGGTTGAGGGTTGCGAGGAAATCGAGTATCGCCTTCATGTTGAACCTCCGGGTGTCACGGGCCTGCTCGCCCCAGTCTCCCGTAAGGTCGGCGAGACGGGCGCTCTCGTTGTTGTTACCTAGTTTGTGGTCCTCGTGTCGTTCTGGCTCGCAGAAAGGCGCGCAGGTCCTCCTCACGCACACGCCAAACTCGGCCAAGCTTGACGCCCCGGAGCTCTCCGCTCCGGAGATAGAGCCATACCGTCCGGATCCGGAGTCGCAGGGCGTTGGCTACTTCTTCCGGCGTTAAGAGGCGTTCGGCAATCATGCCGTGATTCTAAGTGATAATGAGTGCCATGTGAGGCGGACGGCGATGCCTTGGCGCGGGGTGAGAGCACATAGGTAAAAGGTTGATAACTAGCAAAATGCATACCAGTGAGAGGTACTCGGTCGCGCCTGATGCAGGGAGGGCAACACTAGGAGCACGAGACCTTGACTTGGGCCCGGCGTTTCAAGGTATTCTTGATTTCTATGGTGCCCGGGACCATATTGTATCTGGGGACTGCCTAGCACCATCGTCGGCAGAGGGGGCGAAATGCCAGACAAGGCGAACGTTTCAATCGGCGCCCGCGTCGCCGAAGTCCGAAATGCCCGCGGTCTCACCCAGCAGCACTTGGCAGAACTCATCGGGGTTGGCCACGCTCAAACGGTTCACACGATCGAGTCAGGCCAGCGGGCGTTGAAGGCGGCCGAGCTCGTCCGCATCGCGAGAGTCCTGAATGTCTCACCACTGATGCTGATCGGGGATTCACCAGTCCCCACACCACCCGTTGTCCGGTGGCGAGAGGTCCGGGACGAGAAGGCCAGGGCCCGCGAGGAGGCAGTATTTCTCAGTCGATGCGAGCGCTATGGCTTTGTCGAGTCGATCCTGAACATTGGGGTTCAGAAAAAGCTGCAGGACCTTCCGCTTGACCTTTCCACGACATCCTTCAAGGATGCAGGGCGCTGGGCAATCGAGCTCCGCAAGGAGCTAGGGCTTGGCGAGATATCGGCTCCGGCACTGCGTGAAACTCTTGAAAATCTGGCCGGCGTCAAGATTTTCTTGAGTTCGCTTGTTGGTGGTTCTGGCGCTGCGACGAAGGGCGAGTTCGGCCCGGCCATTCTGGCAAACAGGGCTGAACCGGTTGAACGCCAGGCCTTCAGCCTCGCGCACGAACTCTTTCATCTGCTGACTTGGGAAGTGTTGCCTGCCAAGGGCGAAGCGCTCGATGCTGACAAGGACAGGTACAACGAGCAGCTCGCCAATGCGTTTGCAAGCAGTTTGCTCCTCCCGGCGGACCCACTGCTCCAACGTCTCGGACCTGAACCTCTCGAGGGCCGCCAGGTGATGGAGGTGGAACGTATCGCTCGGGAATTCGGGGTGAGCCTCCCGGCGCTCCTGTACCGCCTCGTGAATCTGGGCCGCTTGTCCCGTGAATCGGCGGAGCAGGTGATCGAAAACCCAAGACGAGAAAAGGCGGCTCTTCCACCTCCGACGGCCGGCGAGAGTGAACTCCCGGGCCGATTTGTCACCCTGGCCTTCCAAGCATATGTAGACGGGCAAATCTCGATTGGTAAGCTTGCAGAACTCCTCGAGACCACGGTGGGCATGCTACCGAAGGTGCTGGCCGACCACGGATTCGACCTCGACGCGGATGCCTACCAAGCCCAAGTTCTTTCTGCTTGACGCTGGGCCGGTCATCGAGTTGCACCGCCTAAGCATTTGGAAGAAGGTGCTTGAAGAGGCGGAGATCCTGATCCCGGGTACAGTGTGCGACAAAGAAGTGCGGTACTGGGACACCGGGGCTGGCGTCCAACGCCCCATCAACCTCAAGCATGACGTTGACGCTGGCAGAGTCCATGTGAAACATGCGACTGCCGCAGCCATGGCCGAGACAAGTGCGCTGCTCGACCTGGCGACAAGAGCGGACCCAGGCGAGCTAGAAGCACTCACACTGCTTCGCCAATACGGGGAAGGTGCACCAATCTTCTGCACGGCCGACCACCTGGCGACGGTGATCCTATGCCTCTTGAGCATGTCCCACCTTGGGATATCGCTCGAGAGCTTGCTCGCTCAGCTCGGTCTCGGCCGCACACTCGACTGGAGGTTCAGCGAGTCAGCATTCAGGCAATGGTTGGCCGACGGGAAAGAGCGTTTGGTTCGAGGCGAGGGTCTCCGAGGTAGGCGCTGAACGATGGGGATCCCATGATCGTCGACCGCTGGGCGAAACCCCGCTCTTCTGTGTGTAAGGGGCCGCAAGGTGGTGCGCTTCGTGGTCTTCGGCAACCCCAGGCAGTCTCGTTAGCGGTCCTTTCCGCGGCGCAAACGTTATGACCCGGGCCCCGCACACGGATGGGTTCGATTCGGAGAGCGTCGAGGCTTTGCTCGGGGCGGTGGGTATCCACGCGGGCACAGCCGAAGCGGAGTTGTTTCTCAGTGACCTCTGGTGGGCCATCGAACTCTATCGGGAGCTCTTCCCTGACGGCCAACCTCGCGCTGCCGACGAGGTGCGGATCGCCTTCAAAGCGCTCGATGATGCTGGCACTAGACCAGGATCTATGAACCTTGAGCGTGTGGGGCTGATCTGTTACTCGGCGGTCGCGCGGGCGGAGCATAGGACCTTTACCAAAATCGGGCGCCTGTCGAGCCAACTGGCGAACCAACTCCGGGGTCTTTCACCCGACGTCGAGCTGGTCTTTAGCAACCGGCTGGAGGTTGAGTCTTCGGGCCAGCTCAAGGCCGCAAATGTGGTGAAAGACTTGGAGGCCGTGAGGGCCGCGTGCAACCACTTCTCGAACAAGGTTGTGAAGCGTACCCCGCGCGCTCACCGGTATGACGTACAACTCCTGGTGAATCTCGTCGTTATAATCCTTCTCAAATTTGGATCCGGCTATACAGGGAAAGACCCGTTGCGTGAGCATCTCCACCCGTTGTTGGAGGACCTCCTATGGAAGAATGGCCGAGGTGGCAGGGGCAATCTCCGCCACCTCCTTGAGGACGTGTTTGCGACGTGCATGCCTGCTGCTGGTGTGAAGCGCACCGGCAACAAGAAGGCGGAGTTCGACCCCTATAGCGACCGGCTCTGGTATGACTACAGCCTTCCCTTCCTCAGGCAACTTCGAAAGCAGTGCCGCCATGCGGCGCGCTGGGGGCCTCTGCTGCGGGAGATGTGACGGCGCCGCTCGCGTTTTACTTGAGGGTTGACCAAGTAAAACGTTTCTTTGTGCTGGGCGCGCTGGATTTATAACCCTCCCTAAGGCTGGCGAAACCAGTCGCTGGCTGGCGGAGGCTGACGTGGCAATCGCAACTTCGATGGTGCTCCTCAGCGTGCTCGGTGTCCTCGGCGGGTGCATCGAGCTTCCCGAACTCATGGACGAGCGAGAGGCGGCTGCGGCGCTCGGCTTGAAGCCCTCAACTTTGCAGGCCCGCAGAAGTACGGGGCGTGCCGGGCCTCGATGGCTAAAGATAGGCAGGTTAATCAGATACGAGAGGCGCGCCGTCCTGGCCTATCTTGAAAGCTGCGTGCGCGATACGCAGCCACCGGCTGCGTGAGCTCGGCATGATCTCCCGAAAACAGATTTGCCCGGCGGGCACCGGGCGCGAGCGGGACATCAACCGACGCCGCAAGCGTGCCACACCCCACACACCTAGGAACCGCCCCCAGGCTGGAGCGCTCGAGCGCCATGTTGGGGTCCTCTGCTTCTTGTCGTTGTTTGGGGATCCGATCATCACCGCCGAGTTGACGAAGGTGCAGGCGGCTGGCGACCCGGTCCTCGTGGCTGTGCTCCGGTCGGCCGCACTGATTGTGGTCGGCGAACGACCCGATCGCGCCCAGGACCACGAGTGGGTTGCCGCTCAGGCCAGCTGCCTCGTCGACCTGATCCTGCGGGAGGTGGACCGTGCCACGGAATGACGCCGCGGGAGATCTTCCCGCCGGTGCCGGTTCGTCGGCGCGAGGGGTCCTCATGAGTCGACAGCAACCGCGGGGCGCGGCCCGCACCCGCGGGGACGTGGGCGGCGTGACCCTCTGGGCCGCGTTGCGTGCGGTCCTTTCACCCGCGGCCACGCTCGGAGCCCACGAGCGCCTCGTGCTGCTCTGCGTCTGGCGCCACACGAACTTCGACCGGGAGACGTTCCTCTCCGCAGCGAGGATCGCGGCGGAGACGGGGCTTACACGCTGGACGGTCCTGCGCGTGGTGCCGCGGTTGGAAGCGGCCGGTGCCGTGAACGTTGCCCGCGGCGGCGGCCGCAGTCGTGCGAACCTCTACCGGGTGTTGCCTGAGTGGGTAGTGGCGACGCTCCACCGAAACGGTGACAGCCAGTCACCCTTTGATCTCGACGAAAACGAAACTGCTCCCGCTGGCGAAGTGGAACTAAACGGTGACAGAGGCGCACCCTTTGACGACGAAAAAGGTGCGGGAGCGTCACCCTTTTCTGGAAAAGGTGCAGGCGGCGCAGGAAAAGGTGCACCCAGCACCGCAAAAGGTGCTCCTGTGCCACACGTAGTACCCTCAGTAGTACCCCATGTAGAGGGCGGGCGCGACGGCGCCCGCGACGCGCCACACGCATTCTCACCCGCAAAAACCCCCGAGGGGATCGCCAACACGATCGCCGCCGCAACGGCACGGCTGGGCGGCGACCTCGCCCGGGAAGGCCGCAACATCGCGGACCGGTTCCTGTCCGAGCGCTCCGCGACTACGGCGTGGTCGTGCCTCGGCTCGCTCGCGAAGCGAGCCGGCGTTAAGCGCGAGGCGCTCGGTGTGTCGTTTGAAGCCATCCACGCCGCGGGCTATGCACCATCCGGGCCCGAGGAGTCGCCGTGACCGCCGGCCGGGCCAAGTCGCCGGGCCGTCGGCTCGCCGTGCGACGATCGCGCACGGCGCCGGCGGGTCACCCATCCGCGAGCAGGCTCCTAGACGATCTGCTGGCCCACCTGAGGGCACTACGAACGGCACTGGATCGTGGTCTTCCGTTCCCGTCCGAGGGAGTCACCGAGGTACGCGATCTGCTGGTTGGTCTCGAGCACGGCGTCGAGGCCTTGAAGCTCTCAGGTCGGCTCGGCGAGGGGGAGGTGGCCGTGCTGACCATGGTCTGTCTCAACGCCACCGACGCGGTGCTGCGCGTGGCTGCTTCCGCCCACCGGCGGACCGGCTCGCGACACACCGGCGTGGGAGTCAACTGATGAGAACGCCCGGCCCTCACTCGCGACGACACGGTGCTCCTGGCCACCACACCATAGGTGATCGAATGGGGATTCCCGTAACTTCTCGTGGTAGGGGCAGGGAGCTACCGGGGGGCTATGACGACCCGGGGAACGCGGCGATCGCCGAAGGGAAGACCAGCGGCGCATCGCCAGGGGCAGCCGCGGCCGGGCCCGCTGAGCTCTACCTCGCCCGCCAGAAACCGAGTGCGAGGACGGCGCAGCGTGGTGCGCTTCGCCGCATGGTGCGGATTCTCGCCGGGGAGGACGTCGACCCCGAGACCTTCGCCTGGGAGCGGATCGCCTACGCGGACGTCGCTCGGCTCCGCGAGCAGCTCGTTGGGGAGATCGCGCCGGCGACCATTAACCGGTATGGGGCAGCCCTTCGTGGCGTGCTCAGGGAGGTGTGGGCGCTGGGCCTCTTCGACGGCGACACGCGCGATCGGCTTCTCCACGGCTTCCGCAACGCGAGGGTCGGCCGCCTGCAGGCCGGAAGGGTGCTATCCCAAGCGGAGCTGCAGGCGATCTTCACGGTGTGCAGCGCAGACGCCCACCCCGAGGGCCGGCGGGATGCAGCGGTCGTGGCCGTCCTGCTCGGCGCTGGGCTGCGCCGCGAGGAGGCCGCGCGCCTCGACGTCGAGGACCTCGAGGCGTCCGCCATCCGGGTGCGTCGTGGGAAGGGGGACATCGACCGGCTCGCGCCGCTGACCGCCGGCGTGAGCGCGTGGATCGACGCATGGCTCGACGTGCGAGGGATCCAGGCCGGGCCCCTCTTCCCGCCGGTCCGTCGCCACAAGATCCGCGCCGGGCGAGTGGGTGCGGCGGCGCTGTGGCGTGTCGTGCGGATGCGAGCCCAAAAGGCGGGCCTCGCGAAACCGGCGACGCCGCACGACCTCCGGCGCTCGAGCGCGACGGCCATGCTCGAGGGTGGTGCCGACCTCGCCGTGGTGCAACGCGTGCTTGGCCATCGCCGGCTCGAGACGACAGTCCGGTACGACCGCCGCGGCCGCGAAGCCGAGCAGCGCGCGGCCGAACTCGTTCGTGTGCCGGTGCCCGGGAGGGGTGATGCCTAGCCTTGCTGGCCGCAAGTGCACGGTCTGCACGCATCCCGACCGTGAGGCGATCGACAAGGCTTTGGTTGCTCAAAGCGCCGCAATCCGCCGCATAGCGCCGCAGTATGGAGTGAGCGAGCGGAGCCTTCGCCGACACAAGGCGAAGCATCTGGCGGTTGCGGTGGCGAGAGGCAAGGAGCTGGCGGTGGAAGCCCACGAGCGTCTGGTCGGCCGGATTGCGGCGCGGATGGCCGAGCAGCGAGAGATCGAGGACGCACGGCAGGTGAATGTCTTCGCGGGGCTGGGCCGGCTCTTCTCCGTCCTCACCAAGATGCTTGACGCGTGCGATCGGTTCCTGAGCGACCCCAACGACCCCAGCCGCTACGACCTCAACCCCCGCGCCCACGAGCTCGAGGTCACGTACCTGGTGTGCGTGGCGCTGCGCGAGGATGGCAGCGAGGTGGTGGCAACGCGCAAGGCGCTGCTCTCCGAGCTGATGGGGCACTTCGACGAGAAGGTCCCGGACGCGCGCGGCCTCCTGACCGTGAAGTGGAAGATGGCGGACCCGCGCCGGCTGGTGCTCGACTCGGTGCACCGCATCGAGGGACTGCAGAGGTGGCTCGGCGAGGCTCTGGTGAAGGCGGAGGGCGACGGCTCGAACTTCGTGCGCAGCGAGGAGTGGCGGGCGCTGCGCACCAAGATCCTCGCGGCCCTGGAGGCCTACCCAGAGGCCCGCTTGGCGCTTGCGGTGGCGCTCGCCGACGCGCGGGCCGAGGGGCCGGAGGACCAGCGGTCGTGAGGCTGTCGTCGGAACTGGGGTTCACGGCGGAGCTTCGCTGGGCTGTCGGAGATCGTGGCGAGGCGCCAGGTGTACCGCGCGGAGTCAATTCGAGGAGGGTACGATGATGCGGCCTGGTGACCTGTCATTCTTCGACGACCCGAAGTTTCAGGCCCTGCCCGAGGCGGAGCGCCAAGAGGGTTTCATGGAGCTGGTTGCCTCGGACCCGGATTTCCACGCCCTTACGGCACACTGGACACAGCTGCAAAGAAGCCAATCTTGTGCTCAGTGAGAGTACCAACGACAAGACCCCGGTCGAGGAGCCGGTTCTGCACTTCACAGGCGGTCTCGGGAAGGAGAGCGCACGAGTGACAAGCGGCAAGATTGCAGCTGTCCGGTCCTTGGCCGGCACTCTCGATGCAAACCGGATCGGTTGAACACCAGCGCGCCTTCTCGATGGCTTGGAGCAGTACGTTTTCGAGGCGGCCTGGGCGTCCCATCCTGACAAGTCCCCCCATCGTGCCTTCGGAGTCGCCTGCCGCTGTGTAGATGAGGACTCCGGCCATCGGTCTCTCGTCGTCGTCGGAGCAATAGAGGCGCTCACGCAGAGAGGCGGAACCGTAGCCGGACTTGAGGACCAGTTCGTTGATGACCACGTGAGCCAACGTGTGGAGCAGGACGAACCGTGGTGAGATGATGAGCTGCTCTTGGTGTCGCTTCTCGTGGAACTGGTCGATCGTCCTCTGCATGAGAGTTGTTCGGCGGTCCACCGCTTCGTGGTGCGTCGCAAGCCATGACCTGATCGCTGACTCGCGCAGCTGCAGGAAGATCCCTTCTCCTCGGACCACGATTCCCGGCAGCCAGTCCCTGGGGGTTCTGGAGATCAGCGCTCGTGCATCGGCCTCGGTCAGGTCGTTCCCTGGATAGATGCGGGAGAAGCCCACGAAAGCCCTGGTTTCCCTGAGCTTGTGGATGAGGGCGACCCTCTCGAAATGGCGAGAGACGAACGGAGCGAAGTCTGTGAGGTCCTGCGTCCGGACAAGGAGGTTGGTCCTGGGATAGCCTTCCTGCACATCCCTGCTGAAGAGGTTGTACTCGTCCCTTCTGAATGCCTGCTCTCGCGTGTCACCGGGGATTTGCCCTGGGCGAGTCTTGGGGCTTTTCAGAGATTCAAGCTTTCGGTTGGCTGCGTCGGCGAGGCCCTGGGGATCCAGCCCGCGCCCGGGGTAGTACTCGGCGAGGACCACTTCTGCACTCTTTAGCGGAAACACCCCTCCGCTCGCGGAAGCGATCAGGTTGATGAACTGCCAGACAAGGGGATCTTCAAGCACTTCCAGGATGTCGTTGCTGGCGTGCTCATCTACAGGGGGAAGGAAAATGGCGCTCGCAACGCGGGGGAAGTAGATGTTCGAGGCGCCCCGGAGGAGTGGGTGGAGGTGGTTTCCACAGCCGGGGGCGGGGGTGGTGGCGGAGGGGATGCCGAGTGCAGGGTTGTGACCGGTGCACAGGACCCCGATCTTCGAGAGGGCGGACGTTTCGTCGGGTTCGAGGTCAAAGGCACCGGCCAGGGTGCGCCGCCCGACCTCGACGATGTCGTTCGGCAGGCTTTCCTCGCAGACGATCGTCACGCCGCCAAGTGACGCGCTTCCGGTTGTTTTCATCCGCAGGCGCCCCTGTCTGTCCGGCGTCGCGCACCTGGAGATCCATTCCCACCAAGGAAAGTCTTGGAGATGACCCCGGGCACAGGCGGCGACGAAGCGGACCTGATAGGTGCGGCGTCGCGAATGCGGGCCTCCCCTTCCGATCCCGGTGGCGACAGGTCCGGTACAGACGGGTGCCGGGACATCGTGCAGAGCACTCTCGTACATCAGGCCGCAGCGAGGACATACGTGCCAGAGAGGGAACCTGAGAAACGGGAGCCGCAGCCCGAGGTTCGGCTGTTGCGTGTCGTCACCATGTCGCGGGTAGCGGAAGTCCGGCGGGATAACGAAGTACTTCACACCTAGCTGCTCCGCCAGCCTCTTCTCGTCGTCGATCCGGAACTCGCGGTGTTCAGGATCGTCCTCTCGAAAGGGCCAGGCGTCGAGGCCGCAGTGGATGAGCGAGAGGGGACCCGGAAAGTCGATCATGGCACCGACGCCGAAGGGGACGATCGCCTGCGTGCGGCGGATGGGCCGGGGGCTCATGGTTCCTGGTCCGCGGTCTGCAGGGTGTTGAAGTACAAGGTTATCTCGGCCTCACAGGTGGCATCGACATCCCGCAGGGAGGTCAGGGTCGGCCAGCCCCGGCCCTTCCATTCGATCCTAGCCGGTGTCCCGGCGGGGTAGATCAATGGCGCGCCAGACGGCTGAGCACCGAACCCACCGTAGGTTTCCGGGTCCCAGGACTGCCACTCGGCCAGCCGGCGATCCAACTGTCCGAGGACGTGTTCGAGTTCGGTCGGATCGACGATCCTGACCCTCTCGGAGACCAATCTCTGGAGCGCTGTTCTGGTCGGGGAGCCAGGCACCACCGGGCATGGACGCGGTGAAGTGGCAGTCGCGACCGGTTCCGCCTGCCTGACCCTCGCCACGAGGAGACCGTGAAGCGAGCGTTCAACCGCCGGAGGGCTGAACGGCGTCACACTCGTCGGTTCGACCTGCGCGTACAGACGTTGGTGGTAGCTTCGGAAGCGTTCGTAATGACTCCGGTCTCGAGGTTTGGTCTGACTGTAGACGACCACGACAAGCCCCGGCGACTCCTGTCGCCTGCCGATCCGGCTGGACACCTGGATGTACTGAGCCGTGGTCTTCGGTTGCCCGGCAATGACCATGAGGCTGAGGCGGTCGATGTCAACGCCGACCTCGATGATGGTGGAGGCGAGACAGGCCTCGACCGTGTCCCTGACCCCTCCGCGAGCATCTCGTCTGAAGGGTATCTCCAGCCTCTGTATAGCGGCTGGGACCTGGTCACTTCTGACACGACTCGTGAGCTCCTCCCAGTTAAGGAGCTGTCTGATCCTTCCATAGCCGAAACCGTGCCTGTCGAGCAGGACGCGCAGATAGTCGCGGGCGTCTGCAACAAGAAGGGTAGCTGCTCCGCCCAGCTCGCGCAGGGAGTTGAAGAAGCAGACGAGAGTCCACCAGGGATCGCGCTCGCTCTCGTCTCCGGCCTCGACTTCCATCACGGCAGGGAACTGGAGGAGGGTGGCAAACACCCGAGCCTGGGTGGTCTGCTGCGAGCCGTGGCCGGGAGCCATCACGCCTGCGTAGAGCCGCCCAGGGCTCAGGGCGCCAGACTCGTCACGCGCGTCGCGGGCGAAGAAGGAATCGCCAGCCTCGAGACCAGACGGTGGGAAGAGGGCCACGTGGGGACGTGCGAAGAGAGCGCGGATCTGTTCCGCAGCATGACTGATGGTAGCGGTTGATGCAACGATCTTCGGGCGCTCGAAGCCGTGAGCAGGGGAGGGACCCGTGCAGAGGTCGTCGATCACGGTCTCGTAGGCGCCGACCATGGAGCCAAGGGGCCCGGAGATCAGGTGAAGCTCGTCCTGAATGATGAGGGTTGGGGGGAAGCCGGTGCGCGTGGCATCCTCGGCAATGCCGAACAGGCGGCGGATGCCGAGTTTCCATGCAAGCATTGCGAACTTGTCCACGGTCGCGATGAGAAGGCTTGGTGGCGAGTCGTAGAGTTCCTCGTCGATCACCGAGATGGGGAGAGGATGGCGACTGAACGGACAATCCGGGTCCTCGCACTGGAACACAACGGTCTCGGCGCGCCGTCCCGGAAGGGGCCTAGCCATGTAGCCATAGACGGACTTCGGCGAGCTGCCCCCTGGGGGCCGTCCCCTCCCTGGTCGGCGTCGTCGCAGATCGTCCCTTTGGTCGCTGACTGGACCGAACCTGGCGTTGCACCAGGGGCACTTGAGCAGGACAAACGGGTTTTCGGCATGCTGCGGGTCGCCCTCGAGTCGCCTGAGACTTCTGAGCGCTCCGGCGCGGTCGTTGGGAGTGGCATCGCCGCCGACCCACAGGCCAAGGCGAAATTCCTTCTCGCCGAGTTCCTCTCGATGCCTTCGGCGGGTGTCCTCGATGGCACAGAAGAGCAGAGCCGCTCGCTGGAACTGCTGTGCCGTCAGGAGGCGCAGCGTGTACCTCATGATGACGTCCACTCCCCCAGGGTCTCGACCCAAGAGGCGGTTGTAGAGAAGAGTGAAGGCTGTCAGGCCAAGGTAGGCTTCGGTCTTTCCGCCGCCGGTGGGGAACCAGATCAGATCAACGAGCTGGCGGTCGGCATGTTCGGGATCACAGATTCCAGGGATCGACATGAGGAGGAAGGCGATCTGGAACGGTCGCCAGTAGCCGCGTGAGGGGTCAGGGATGGATGCGTCGTGCGTAGGAACAGGTCTGTCCCACGTGATGCGCCCTGACGCGGCGTCCCAGGCCGGCGTGCGAACATCGCGGCTGGACCGGAGCTGTGCGATGAGCATCGCCTCGTTGGCAAGCTGGAAAGCTCTGCGCGCCAGCGTCGAACGTCGATCCTCACCAATCAGGAATCCGAGTCCAGCGGCGATCCTCGACTGACACAGGCGGCAGCGAGAGAGGAGGAGTTGTGCAGTCGGCCTCAGGTCGGCGGCGATCGGTGGACGCGGAATGTTAGGGATGACCGGTCGGACATATTCCAGTTCCTCGAGTTGGCTGATCCACTCCTGGTAAGCGGCCAGCAGGCGTCGCACCTCCGAGAACCCATCGTCGGTCGGGTCGAGGCCTGCAAGCTTCCTCATGCTGACAGCCAGGGAGGCACCTGACGAGTCGCGAAGATCAGCGCTGGTCGCCCGCGTCTCAAACACGGGGAGGGATTCGGTCCAGATGGCGGAGGCGCGCTGAGGCCATGTTCCTTCGGGTTTGACCAGCTCCCACCGTGCCGCGCATCCATGCCCGATAGCGAAGGTCTGTCTGTCCCGATAGAGCAGCCTGGCCACTTGGCGCTCGTCCGCGGGATCTCGTGATTGGAGATCGTTTTCGGGATAGGCGACGATGGCCCCGCCCGATGACCCCCCGGCAACACGCAGCCCGCACTGGAAGTAGCAGAGCTCGTCCAGCCGGCCAATCCCTCTCCCTTGGCGATTGACGAGACATGCGGTGACGAGGCGAAGAGTGTCGTTGCCCGCAGGGTCGGGGCGACTCACAACCACCAGGCGAAGTCGATGCTGGCCGTCGGACGGGACCTCGAATTCGAGCCTGCGCCGGTCTCCGGCAAGCTGCTCCGTGGGTATAACAATGGTCGGTGTCCCGCCCCGCGCTGTGACAGTGGGTGTCCTGAACCAGAGGTCTCGCTCGGAATCTGACTTCCCGCCGCTGTTCGCGATTCTGGCGACCACCCTTCTGTACCTGGCCGCGCTGACCTCGACGATGAGACCTTGCCGTTCTGTCGACAGGTCGACGAGGAAGCTGAGGCCCATGGCGGAAGGGCGGTACGCGTTGGCAAGGGTGACATCGAGGTCCTCGGTGTCGTCCACAGCGCCTGGCTGGCCTCGCTTTTCACCACCACCGGATTCCTCGAAGGGCAACTCGCTTTCGTTCGCAGTGTCTGCCTCTGCCTCCTCCAGGGGTTGTGTCCCGGCCGCGGCGGCGAGGTGCGCCGCTTCGGTTATTTCCGCGGGAAACAAGATGCCCGCCCCGTAGCGCTTGACAGGTGCATCCTGCCAGAGGATCTCTTGGCCGTCTGGCTGAACCTTGGGCTTCCTGAATTCCTCCCAGGACTGGAAGCGGCATTCCACTGGCCCGGAGATCACCGTGTTCTGCCCGATGGGTGGGTCGGGACCGACAACCTCGGCGTGCAGGCGTTCGAGCAACCAGCCTCGATTGGCGAGATTTCTTTCCAGCGATGCCATCAAGGACCCCTTTTGTGGGCCTGGCTGATGAAGCCCGCGTGCGTTCTGGATAGCCAGTGGTCTCTGAGGCGATCTGGAAGGATGAGAACGAGCCGGTGTCGCGCCCTGGACATGCCTACGTAGAGAAGAGCGACAGCTTGCTCGCTGTCGAGTCTGTCGAGGTCTGTGAGGATCACGATCGGTGCCTCAAGCCCCTTGAACGCGTAAACGGTGGTGAAAGCGATTCCGGGGTGATCTGGCCTCATGTGGCGCAGCGGGGTGAGGCGAAGGTCGGGGTGGTCCGAACGGGTCAGGCCTGCGCACGAACTGCGGTCTTCCTTGCTCGAAAGGACAACTATCTCGTTTGCTTTGTAGGTTGAGCAGAGTTCCCTCAACGTTGCGTGGAGGAAGGCCCTCGGGTTCTCCGAACCTGACATGAACCGGACATCCAAGTCCGGCCCACCGTCCGGCCGGAGAACACGGGAGTAACCAGGTACCAGCCTGCACACGATCTCGACCCCGGCGGCAATCTGCGCCGTGTTACGACAGTTGACACGGAGAGGGAAGATGAAGTGATGCGGCGCACGCGAACGGAGCCTGTCCTGGAGTTGAGCTGCATCCACCGGCCCCTCCTGGCGGTAGATGGCCTGTCGTTCGAGATCACCGAACATGATCCATCTTCCCTCCTTAAGGCCACCGGCTAGGAGCGCGTCCAGAACATCGAGGTACTGGTCGAAAAGCAGATCCTGCGCCTCGTCCAATATCAGGACGTCGAAGAGTGGGACTTCGAGACGACCGTCCGCCGCCATCTCGAGAAGGCGCTCCGGCAGACCGGTGGCCCAGAAGCCTGGGTCGGGCGAGGCCGGAGCGGGCAGCGCCGCAAGCTCGAGCATGATCCTGTGCAGGGTGCCGGCGGTGAGCAGCCGCGTCTGGTGGGCAGGGACGTGCGAGTTGTCATCGAGCCAGAGACCGAGAAGGCGGTTGAAGCAGCAGAGAATGGTCCTCTGCCCCGCGACGACGGCCCGTTGCGCTGCCTCGACGGCAAGGAACGTCTTGCCAGTACCGGCGGGACCCTTGAAGAGCACCTGCCTGTTCTCTGCGAGGACGTCGAGCGCGCTGAACTGTTCCTCTGTGAACAGGGCAATCGCGTGCTCGGTGTCCTCCAGGGCTGCATGGGCTCGCAAGGGACACTCGAAGTCACCGCGAAGTATCTCCACGAGTCGGTCAACCTCGCATTGACGCGGGCGGCTTCGGGTGGGGTCATACCACTTGGCGGAGGGAACCGATGCCATGTGCTGGTGCGCTTTGGTCAGGACTGCAAGGCAGCACTCTCCCAGCGAGCGGTGAGAGAGTGCCGTGCGGTCCACAACCTGCCATGGAAACCACTCCGCGGAAAGCTCGTCAAAGTCGATACCGGTAAAGAAAACGGCCGAGAAGAACAGCAGACCACGGAGAGAGGCGTCGCGTCTCGCCACGTGCCGACGGATGGCGTGCATACCATCAGCCGCTTGCCGAAATGGCCCCACGAGTGAGGTCTGCGCGCTCACACCGGTCCCGTAGGTCCACACACCCTCGTTGCGAGAGACGTGGCCTCCCTTGGCCTCGATGCACAGAACGCCGTGTCCGGGGATGATGACGAGGAAGTCGAGCTCGCCGGCCAGCCGAGAAGGGTGACGCGAAATGCCAAGCGAGTGAATGACCACCCAGTCCCCGGAGGCCGGGTCCTCGCGGAATTTCGAGAAGAGTGCCCGCTCTGCCGGCGAGGCACACGCACTCAGGACGTAAGGTGGGATCATTCTCGCCAAGCTAGAGTTCTCCAGGCCGCAGGTCTCCGAGGTGAGCGTACGGCACCAGCGTGGCTTCAGGAGTGATCCCAGCGACCCGGAGGACTGAAAGCTCGCCGGCGTCCACACCGTGAAGCGTCAGATCAAGGCCACTAGTGATTACAACCTTTTGCGAGACAAGCTCCTGGAGCCTGAAGAGAAGAGCCTGTCGGATCCTGGTTCCAGCCTGACGGTGAAAGTCAATGATCTCGCTCATCTGTTCCCACCGGCTCTGTGCCGCCTCAACGGCCTCCTCCTTGAGGAACCCGAGATCCTGAAGTATCGCGAGGAGTTCATAGAAAAGTGCCTCGGACCTGGGGCGGATCACTTCGTCGGTTGTCCAGACCCAGATGTACCGGTGATGACTGGCGATGCCGTGACCCCGTGAGGCAAGCATTCTTACCAGCTTCTCCGACCCATGCTTTTCCAGCGCCTCTTTCAGGGCGAGCTTCCAGTCGAGAGCTGTCCTGCGCAGCTCGCCGCGACCGGCGCGCCACATCAACCCATCTGCCACATCGATCAGGTAGTCGCCAGCTCGCGCCCTCCTGAGAACGATCAGATCGCCGGCTTGGAGTTCCTGCACGTGGACCCGAGTGAAGTGGTGTTTGGAGGTGGGATCATTGAACTGGCCATCCATCACCTCCGACACCTCGATCACCTTGCTATCCTCCCCGAGAAAGACACGCTCTCCGGTTGCGAGGAGGATCTGACGGGCCAACACGAGAAAGTCGTGGCCGCTACCTCCATTCGACTCCTCTGAACCGGGACGTCCCGTTCCGGGCAAGTAGGTCAGATCGTTCAAAATCCTGTCGTCGTCAGCCTCGCAGCTTGCGCTCTCGTCGGGCGAGAGTTCCGGGCGGGGTCTTTGACGGAGCACCGTGGCCTTCGGGAGGTCTGGGTGATCCGGGACATACGGCCGCTCGCAGCTGTACGTCACGACGTGCAGGGTCGGGCTGAAGAACCCGTAATAGAGATCGTTGTGGAAGGGACAGCCTCGTCCGCCCCACGGCAGGATGATCCGGGAGAAGATTCGAGAGGCAAGCGACTTGGCAGACAGCAACGACAGCACGCTCGGTCCAGCATTCTGGACCTGCTTGATAAGGGTGTCTCCCCACCCCACCGCGCCGAGATTGAACACCAGACCGGTCGGCCTGTCTGGTGTGCCTCCACCACCGGCGAGGAGGTTGAAAACCATCTCCCGCTTCGGATTCTGACCGACGTTCGAGAGAGAGCGAGTCTGCTCCTCGAGGTCATGGATCGCCTTCCTCGTCTCCGGGAACTTGGCCGCCAGCGACGTGAGAACCTTCAGTTGCTGGTCCAGCTGAAGGTCTGGGTGGTCAAATGGCAGCAGGCTGGTGACGATGGTGGTTCTGAATCTGGAGAGACGCTTGCAAAAGTCGTTTGCAGCGTGGTCATCTCGGAGATCGGACAGGAGACGGATGGTGTGAAGTGCGATTCGCGAGAGTTCGTCCACATAGGAGTGGGGTTGCAGACGGCACCAGTCAACCTCGAAACATTCTGCGTTGTCGAAGATCTCATTCGAGTGGTCAAAGGTGGTTTTCATAGCGTTGGAGGTTCAAGCACGGCAAACATCATGACATCGATACTGTCCGGAGAAGTGGCAGGGAGACCGTCGAGATCCCCTAGGACAGCGTCGTCCCTCCGGCTGGTCAGGGAGGCAAGGTAACCGGCGAGCGAACGATCGTATTCGTTGTGCTGAAGGAGCGTAAGGACCTTCATGGCCGAGAGCGAGGGCAAGGACCGGAAGGCGTGGGGGCCATCGAGAATCACCAGGTGATCCCGCTCGGACCAGCTGTGCAGGTCGCCAGCCGTTAGGAGGCTGATTTCTTGGGTCATCGGTGTCGCTCTGCTTGATCGAAAGGAGTTGAAGGAGCTGGATCGCCACCGCTCCGGAACCGGCAAGGGTGACCCCTTCAAGGTCGCGCTGCCACGCGGCGATGTTGGTAACAAGCGTGCAGCACGCCCCGGTGGACAGGAGCCATCGCCTGTCGAACCCCGGGATGAGTTTGGCAAGAACCGACCCGACCTCATCAAGACGACCCATCTTTCGCCTTGTGGGGTAGGGGGTCAGGCGCAGACGGTACTTCTCGAAGGTAGTGGCGCCGATGAACTGCCTATACTTATTGGGCGCATCGTCCATAACAACACATCTGAGGTTGGCGTAGTCCGATCGGGCGAGCACCCCGGTGCAGAGTTCGAACTTCCTGCCCGGGCGTGGGTTCTGAAAGTAGACCCTCGTGCCGATCGGGACGCTGGCAAATTCGCGCCAGGAAAGGTCGCGTCCAGGTCTTTGGGCTGAGTGAAGGAGAGCACCCAGCGCAGCGAGCGAGGAGCAGGTCTTGCGTGTGGGAAGGAGGGCGACGAAATGAAGTGTTCCGTTGACCACGGGTAGATCGGCAAGCCACCAACCAAGCAATACCATGAACGACGCCCAGGGCGGCAAAGGAGGCTCCGACCCAGAACCTATCCGGAGGTCGCTCATCAACGTGAGGATCCCTTGGTCGTCAGTCATCTTCGAGTGTTCCTTGGAACTCGGAGATCGTTCTGGCGGTGGGCGCATCGGGATCGGAGGCTGCATTCACCGCAGCGAGGGTTGGTGGCGAGGCAGACCAGGCGGCCGTGCATGATCAGGTTGACGTGGAGGCCGAAACGGAGCCGTGGCGGCGCCAGATCCGAAAGAGTTGCCTGGCGGCGCTTGTGGTTCATGGCCAGGAGGTTCAGGCCGAAATCCTCGAGCACGCCTGTCCGTGCCAGGACCCTGCCAACGTGGGCATCGACAGGGAAGGTGGCACGGCCAAAGCTGTAGAGCATCACACAGCGTGCGCTCTTGGGGCCCATCTCCGGGAGTGACGAGAGGAAGGAGAACAGGTCATCGTCGGTGAGAGTGTGAGCACGGGAGAGGTCACAGCTGCCAAAGCGTTCCCTGATCGTTGCCAGACCCAACTTCAGAGCACGGGCCTTCTTCCGTGCAAGGCCCGACGACTCCACGTGGGTGGCAATGGCATCCTCGCGCGCCTCGGCCACTTGGTCCCACTGACCCAGTGCCTTCAATCTGGAAAACGCTAACGTATACGCCGCTTCTCGAGTCTTCCGGGAGAGGACGATGAAAACGAACTCGTCCGTCGGGTCGCGCCAGTTGCCAAGGTGGGGGGAGCCATACTGGCGGTCAAGCAGCTCGTGCAGCGAGGAAAGTCGGTTCTCGACTTTTCGGGCGATGTTCCTGGCCGTCTCTGGGGTAAACCCGTCGCCTACGAGTCGACCACGAAACGCGCTACGCCACGCGCGAGTCTGCGTGACGGTCACGACCGGCGCGCACGAATGCTGATCCATCCTGGATCTTACCTTTCGACCTGTGTCGCCTGTCCTGAGCGCTCTGCCCCGTCCTGTCGAGGGACCGAAGGGCGTTTGCTACGGAAACGCAGACGGCGCGCGCCAGCAATGGCGGCACGGCGTTGCCGATCTGACGGAACATATCCCCCGTGTTGCCGTAGAAGACAAAGGCATCCGGGAAGGACTGAAGACGGGCCGCCTCGCGCGGCGTGATGCCTCTGGCCTGACTGGGGTCGAAGTGGATGTGAGAGTAGGTATCCTTCGCCAGGTGAGCCGTGATTGTCCACGAGGGCTGGTCCGGGACAAGCTTGCGCCACTTGTCCTCGAAGGTCTGCAGGTTGTATGGGGGAATGAAGTCTGCTCTCCTGGGCCTGGGGCCACCCCTCTTGCCATGAACCCTGACAGCTTTGCGGTAGCGTTCAACCGCTATCGCGTGAGCCTCAGCGTACCTGGCGCCGTGGCGTAGGAGTCGGAACGTTTCAAAGTCCCTGGGTGTCCACCGACAGAAATGGTCGGACACGAAAGTGCTCCTGAATCTGGTACCCCAGCAGCGCATCTGGTCGCAGAAGGGATTGGCAGGACGATGAGCGTAGGGAACGGGGTCGTGACACGCACGCTGGCTCCGGTAGCGGAGCCCTCGCCGGAGTGCTTCGAGGTGACCCGTGAAGGGTGGAAGGTCGTCGAAAGCCTCAGCAACCGTGATCGCCGGCACAGGGGCCAGGTCGGTGAGGAGCTCGCGCGCGTGCAGGAAGTGCGACGGATCCCGCCAGAGTGCGGAATCGAGCTCAGCCAACGAGATTTGGCCCCGGAAGGTCGGCGCTTCGTGCGTTCTCGCAGGGAAGCAAGGCTCGATCCCAGAATCAGACCTGAAGCCGACCACCACGACACGTTCGCGACTTTGGGGGACACCGTACCACGCGCTGTTGAGAATGGCGCAGCGGGCGCGGTAGCCAGACCTCACTACCGCTTCGCAAACGGCCTCGGCGACATTACGTCGTCCGAGGTGGAGCATGCCGGCCACGTTCTCGAAGACGAACGCTCTTGGCCGAAGATGGTTGAGAGCCTCGATTGCATGGTGATAGAGCAGGTTCCGGGGGTCAGAGGCGAACGCAGAGAAGGTGTCGGCCAGGGAGTTCAGCTTTCCTCGACCGATTCGCGAAAATCCCTGACATGGCGGACACGCGACGAGTAGATCAAGGTCGCGGACCCCAAGTCCATCGAGCGCCCGGCGGAGCCGGTCAAGATCAAGCTTTGTGATATCTCCTCTGTCTCTCCCCAGGCAGGAGAGAGCAAGACCCGGGAAATTTGCGGACAGGGTCTTGGCCGCGACATCATCAAGCTCGACCGCTCCCAGTGGGATAAAGCCGGCCGCTTCGGCACCGAGGCTGAAACCACCGGCGCCGGCGAACAGATCGAAACACGTGTAGGAGTCCGATCCAACCATGAACATCAAGTCTTGATCATTATCCCACGGCCGCGATCGCAGGGACGAGGCGTCCGGCGAGCTCGAGGGCCCCCGAGACAGGCTCGGGAAGGTTGTTGGGGTCTAGGACTTCGTTCGCTTGGGTCGAAACGGTAAGACCCGTTTTGCGAGTAAGGCCGTGAGCGATTCCCGCAGCGAAGCTGCGACCTTCCTCATCCCCGCCTGGAAGTGGGCGTTGTCCCTAGCCTTCTTCTCCGGGGACCGCCTGTCCCGGGGCCACCGGTCGAAGGCGCCCCATGGCCCGCTGATGTGCAGCCCCTTGTCCGGGTCCAGCCGCGGGTCATCCGGGGCCGCTGGCGGGAAATACACCGCCGCCAGTTGGAGCCACTCCAAGCTCCCCGCCTCTGGCGCCTTGTCCCCCAGACGCTCCAGCGCCAGGAAGAACCGCTCCTCCGGGTCCTCCGGCTCCGGCGCCGGGTTCACCAAGCGCAGCTTCGGGTCCTCGTCCTCCACCGGGAGCCTCCCCGTCCAACGTAGGTCTTGGAGGCGGAGCTGGCAATCACCCGTTGGACGGGACCTTTTCCGGCGCCGCGCGACCCGCTTGGCGTCGGTCACCGTGCGGTAGGTACATGGTTGTCGGGTACGCCGAGGACGTCGGCTGTCTTGGGCCCCACGGACGACGGGGACCTTGCGGAGAAAGAGGCCGGTCGCTGCCTCAAGGGGCTGGGGCCGCGCTGGGAAGTCAGGTTCCCCTATCGCTGCATGGCGACCGTGGTCGGGTCGTTGGTGAGGTTGTCGACCACCGAGGCGAACCCGAAAACCCCCGATCCCGACTGCACCGTGATCCTGGCGTAGCCACGGTCCATGCTCGTCTGCCCCGCCTTGTTCTTGAACGGCTGCGTCTCCTGCGCCCACTGCCCCGCGGCCAAACTCACCATGTAGTCCGTGAGCTTCGTCCCGCCTCCGTCGTAGAGTTCGACCAGCGCCGTCGCTGCGCCCGACCCCACGTTTACCACGCCGATGTTGCAGCGGTACGAAGCGTTCTCGGTAAGTCCCGCGAGGTCTCCTGGAGGGTTCCGGACAGGGTGTGACGGTACCGGGAGGCTGTTGCCGCTGGTGAATGCGAGGCCGTCCGCCGGCGCGGAACGCAAGCAGCCCCACCGGCACTCCTGCCCGGCAGCCCTTCGCTGTGGCGCGTGGGTCCGGGAAGTGGAGGGCCCGAGGCGCCAGGCCAGGGCCGGGTGGCACTACCGCGGGCCGGCGACGAGCCCTGGCGGCGTTCGAGTACACGCCGCAGTACCGGACGTGGTGCCCCCTGAAGATTCACGCCATCACGAATTACGGGCGGCTAGTAAGAGGCGCAGCTGTCACGTCAACTACTGGAGCTTCTTCAGATACTCGACGGTGATCCTCCCGACTGCGCCGTTGGGGTCGTTGCCGGGCGCCCGGGCGGGCGCCCCTGTTGTTGCGGCGCGGGGCAGGTGGCGTCGCATGCGAGGCGGCGTCGAGGAGTAGTCGCGGTCTTCGTTCCTCGCGTACTCCGAGAGGAAGCTCTCACTTCGGTCGGCCGTGACGGCGGAGACGGCGTACATCCGCGTCGGGATCGTGGCATCGACGACCCAGGCATCCGTGGTGGAGAAGTTCGTCCCCGTCGTGGTCCCGATCTGCGAGAGATACGGCTCGTCGGTGCGTTTGGAGTAGACGTTGTAGCCCGTCACGCTTGAATCTGCGCTGGCATGCCACGAGAGCGCGGTCATGAGGGTGCCAGAGCCCATAAAATCGGCGACGAGGGCCGATGGCGGCGCAGGGGTGTGATCCACGGAGACCTTGGTGATCGCATTCGAGTCGAGCACGAATGTGACCGATAAGGTCGCGCCGTGGTTGAAGAGCCAATAGGTCTCGCTCGTTGTGGCGGTCGAGTCACTGTACTGGATGGTCAGGGCGGCCTCCGATGCGGATGAGCCTGAGAGTTGGATGGTGTACCGACCATCGGGCGGGTCGGCCAGGCCAACGGCGCCTCCATCGACATTAAGGTGAACCGACGCCCCGGGGATTGCCTGCTCGACTTTCCCGGTCGAGGGGTTCAACCCGGAGCCCCGGCCCTGAGGACCGACCAGATACGGCTGGCTCTGCCCCATCACCCGGATCGAGAGGATCCCGGTCGGCCCCGCGGTGGCTTCAGCCAGTGGTTGAGCCGCACTCCCGTTAACCGACGCGGTCGTGGCTCCTCCGGAGACGAACGAGATCAAATCATCGCTGTATGCGCCGATGAGCTCTAGATGCTTGGCCGTCTTGCGTGGGCTTGCTTTCTCCACCGACGAGCTCCACTCTGCGCTCGACACTTCTACAGTGCCGTCGCCTGCAAAACCCGAACAGTAGCCCTCCTCATAAAGACCATCCTGGTAGTAACTGCGCGTCGGCGCCTGGGGGCCCACTGTGAGGCATGTCAATGTTTCCTGAGCCTCCCCTGCGAACACCTTGGTCCAAACCTTGCCACCTTGGTTGCTCGAAGCCATGATGGTGTTGCTCGGATCGGAGTTCAGCCAGGGGAGATCGGGATTGTAGTCATACACCAGGCCCCTGAGCCCCGAGCTCCCGTTGAGAAAAGGCGCGGTCGGCAGAAGCTCCCATACCGACGGGATGTGCTGACGATAGAACTCTCGCCATGCTGGCTGGTAAAGAGCAGATGAAATCTGCAACGCCAGTGGGAATGGATAACCATTCAGTTCATAGTACTGAGCGAGCGACACCAACTTTTTTGCGGGGCTTGCATCCAAAGTGTGGTCTGCAGTGTCCGGGTCGCCTCCCGATGCTAGGAAGTAGGCGTCGTCGGAACCCCGGTTCGGCGTGCCAACCATGGCCAGCTTGCGGACGTCCTGACCGTAGGTCAGTCCGGGTGAGCCCGGAGACCCCGGCGGCCAAAGGCCTTGGACATAGGCCCGCGCCACGAGGCCGCCCATGCTGTGCGCGATGATGTCGACCTGCAGTGACCCCGCCTTCTGCTTCGCGTCCGCGATCGCCGGTACGAGGTAGTTTTGAGCGATCGTGTACAAACGCAGCCGCCAGTCGTACGGGACGGTGAAGAGGGTGCAGCCGACCTGATAGCCCTGTTGTTGCAAGCCACTAATGAGTTTCGTCCACCCGACATACCCATCCAGGAGGACTCTGTCAAAAAGTCCCCCTGGATGGATGTCCCAGATCGAAGGCCAGTAGCCGGGATTCCAAGGAGGGGGATCTTTGGGGAGGGTCGGCAGCACAGCTGTGCCGTCAACGGTAGAGCCCAGGATGCCTGGAATGAGAAGCACGGGAGTCAGGCTGTGGGGGTTGCAGGGTGACGGGATGAGGAAGTCCTGCGTGCCCGTGCGGCCGTTTGATGGAACATTCACCGTCATTTGAGCCGTCGAGCGACTGTCAAAGGTCGCCCACGCATCCCAGTTGCCCGCAGCGACGTTCGCGAAAGAGTACCTCCCGTCAGCGCCGGTTGTCGCTGACTGGAGGGTCGTCCCACCAGCGGAGAGGAAGACCTGGGCACCCTGCAGCGTCTGTTGGGTCCCCGAGTTGTAGTCCCACACGGTTCCCACCAGCGTGCCAGTTGCGCCGGCTCCGACCACATTGAAGGCGCCGCTCACCCCCGAGGCACCAGCAAAGCTCGCGGTCAATTGAACATTGATGCTCGCGACAAAGACCGTCACGTTCGGAGTCGCCACGCCGTTATTGAAGGTTATGACCGTCGGACTGACCCTGCCGGCCGTCGACGACAGGTTGGCCTGGCCGTTGAAGGCGACCGTCTGCCCGGCGCCATCCTTTGCCGTGACCGTCACCGCGAAGGGAGCATTCGCGTGCTGATTTGCGATGGCCGAGAAGACGAAGTGGTCCACAAGGACCTGTGTCGTCTGTGCTGGCACCTTGGCGCTGGGGTCGCTCACAACGATGTTCTGGTTGTTGGCGTTCGGGTTGGTAACGCTCGTCAAGCTGAAGTAATAGATTGTGCCTGGTGAGAGGCTGCTTACGGTCCAGGAGTTCTCCGATTTGCTGCTTGTGGTGCCGGAGAGATAGGGGCCACCCGAGGTCGTGGCGTACGAGACCTGATAGCCACCGGTGTCGCCGGTGTAAGCGATTGGCGTCCAGGTGAGCGTTACGGACGATGCCGTCACTCCGCCCGCGGTGAGATTGGAGACGGGCACGGTCTGGGTGCTCTGCCAGTCGCCGCTAGTCTGCTTGCCGTTGAGGAACGCCACGACGGTTGGGTTCGAGCTGTAGAGCCCGTTCCAGCGGAAGTCGGAAACTGCAACGAGGTTCGTGAGATTTGTCAGGGACGTCGGGACGGTGCCGACGAGTTGGTTGGAGTTCAGGTAAAGGTACAGCAGGTTTGTGAGGTTACCGAGGGTGGTTGGGATTGAGCCCGAGAGCCGGTTGACGCCTAGGTAAAGGGCGTGCAGTCCTGTGAGGTTGCCGAGCTGCGTGGGGATCGAGCCCGTCAGCTGGTTGGAGGACAGGCGGAGGTCCTGCAGGTTTGTGAGCTTGCCGAGCTGGGTGGGGATTGATTGCGAGAGCTGGTTGAAACTTAGGTCGAGGCCCTGGAGTCTTGTGAGGTTGCCGAGCTGCGTGGGGATCGAGCCCGTCAGCTGGTTGAGGTACAGGCTAAGGAACGTCAGTTTTGTGAGGTTGCCGAGCTGCGTGGGGATCGAGCCCGTCAGCTGGTTGGAGAGCAGTGAGAGGTACGTCAGGTTTGTGAGGTTGCCAAGTGAGGTCGGGATCGGACCCGAGAGCTGGTTGTTATCCAGTATCAGCCACTCCAGGTTTGTGAGGTTGCCAAGTGAGGTCGGGATCGGACCCGAGAGCTGGTTGTAGCTCAGATAGAGGATTTGCAGGTTTGTGAGGTTACCGAGGATGGCTGGGATTGAGCCCGAGAGCCGGTTGGAGTACACGTGAAGAATTTGAAGTTTTGTGAGGTTGCCGAGCTGCGTGGGGATCGAGCCCGTCAGCTGGTTGGAGAACAGACGGAGTGCCTGCAGATTTGTGAGGTTACCGAGGGTGGCTGGGATTGAGCCTGTGAGGTGGTTGCTGTGGAGGTCCAGTGCCAGCACGTTGGTCTGGTCGGCATCGCAGCCCACCCCGGCCCATGTGCATTCGGTACCGACCGCCCCGTTCCAGTTGGTGTGGTTGGTCCACCCGGCGCCATTCGTCGCGTTGTAGAGGTCAATAAGAGCTTGGCGCTCTGAGCCGGGAATTGCTGCCTCGGTTGTCGCCGCTACTGTGAGTGCCAACAGGAGCAATACTGCCAGCAGCCACCTCGTCGCCGCCTCATCGACTGTAGCTACTAGCCACCGAGTCATAGCGCGGGCCTCCTCCCGTCCTTTGTGCTTGCCTTTTGTCGAGGAGTATACGCGCAGCCAGGCCAACCGAGTTGCACGGCGACAGTTCCCGCCGTCACCACACCCCACCTCCGGGTGGCGCCGGCGGTGGCCGGCTCGACGGCGGGATGTCTCATCGCGCACCGGTTCACTTCTTCAATGGGACCACCTCCGCCTGGGGCGTCACGCCGCCGGCCGTAAGCATTGCTGCTGCGGCCGCATCGACGGCCTGGCGAACCGGGTCGAGGTTCAGCCGAGCGTAGATCATCGTGGTGGAGACGTCGGCGTGGCCGAGGCTCTTCTGGATCACCGCCAGGTTGGTCCCGAGGGACGCCTGCCAGCTGCCCAGCGTGCGACGGAGGTCGTGGAGGCGGAGGTCGGTGAGCTTTGCGCGGTTGAGGAGGTTCTTCCACGCGGTCTTGGGCTCCACCAGGTGGCCGGTTCTCCCCAGGCCGGGAAACACCCACACTTCGCTGTGGCCCGAGCGGACCCTGTCGAGTTCGCGGCGGCGCCTCTCGCGCTGGCTACGGACCACCTCGAGCTCCGCGTAGCCGGCCGCCCGCTCCTTGAGTCTCTTGGCGCTTTCCTTCCGCTCCTTGAGGATGGTGACTGCAGCCGGCGGGAGGGTCACAGTTTGGGGTTTACCACCTTTGGTGTCGGTGATGGTCCACGTGGCTGGGTCAAGGTTGACCTGCGACCACTGCATCGCCTGGACGTTGGAGCGCCGGGCACCGGTGAGGAGGCTCACCAGGACGAAGTCGCGGAAGGTGGTGTTTGGCTCCTTGGCAAGCGCGCCGAAGAACCGTGGCAGCTCATCGGCGGCAAGGAACCGCTCCCGGGACTTCTCGTGGAACCACTCGATACCCCGCACCGGGTTGTCGCCCAGCCAACCCCATGCCCTCGCCTTCGAGAAGAGCGTGCGCAGCAGCCTCATGGCCGCGTTGGCGGCGTAGTGTCCGTGGTCCTCGCCGATCTTGGCGTGGAGGGTCTGTACGTCCGACACGCGCACGGTCGAAAGCTGCCGGGCGCCCCAGCACGCGAGGTAGTGGCCGAAGAGCCACTCGTCGGTCGTGACACTCGAGGCCTTCTTGTACGGTTTCGCGTGCCGGGTGAGGAAGGTGTCGAAGAGCTGCTGCAGGGTGGTCTCGGCACGAATGGCCCGCTTGGCCTGTGCTGGGTTGCGTCCCTGGGCGATCTCGGAGTTGAGGTGGGCGGCGGACCCGCGGGCCTGCTCGACCGTGAGGTCAGGGAACGGGCCGATGCGGATGCGCTCGGTACGACGCTCCACCTTCCGCACCAGGTAGAAGACCTTGGAGCCCCGGTCCGTGACGTGGAGCACCAGCCCGCGCGTCTTCGGGTCGTGGTAGTCCTTGCGCCCCTTCTCGGGTGGTTGGATCGCCTTCAGACTGGCCTTGGTGAAGGCCTGTTCGACGTGGAGGCGCATGGCGGCCTGGCGGGCCTGTTCGACGGAGAGGTCGGGGAAGGGGCCGATGCGGATGCGCTCGGTGCGGCCCCGCACCTTTCGCGCGAGGTAGAAGACCTTGGAGCCGCGGGTCGTGACCTGGAGGACCAGGCCACGCGTCCTCGGGTCGTGGTAGTCCTTGCGCCCCTTCCTGGGTGGGCGGATCGCCTTCAGGACCGCGTTGGTGAAGGCGTATTCATGAGCTGGCATGGCTATGTCCCCCTTTCGGCCGCCGTGCCCGGTTCAACCCCCGTTCAACCTTTTTGCGCGAGTTTGGGCAAATGACGGCGTTGTACGTCGAGGATAAGGTGATACTGCAACTGGACTTTGTCAAGGTAGGGCTTGGTAGATCGGCTGAAAGAGGAATCGAAGCTTAAAACTCCGGATCTGAAGGTCGCGCGTTCGAATCGCGCCGGGCGCACCATCTTTCAAACTCATAGCAAAATGGTTACAAGGCAGACCTGCGGGGCGATAGTTCGGCGCTACCTGACCGGTCCCACCTGGGGACCACGCAGGAAAGAGAACGTTTCGTTGGCCCAGGACATGCGATCATAGCGGCGAGGAACGCTCCCTCCACCGACATCATCACCCAGGGAGCCGCGAGGGGCGCTCAGAACCGGAACACGCGGCGCACCGTCAAGGTTTCACTCTGCTCCGCCATTGCACCGTCGCCAGAATAGCGCGCGCCCTTGGCCGGCCAAGGGGCCAAAGGCGTGTTACTATTCGGCGCGCGGGGGGTCACATGGCGAAACGCCGCGTCTGGGTCGTCCTGGTGGGGTTCGCACTGCTGCTGGCCGGGCTTGCCATCGCCGCACCCCCGGAGCGGGCGACCTCGTTCTCGTTCTTTGTCGCCGGGGACATGCGAAAGTACGCCGGCCCGGACTACCGCGATCCGGGTTACTTCCTCAGTGCGGTTGAGGCGATGCGCAGCGTCGGCCCTGGGGCGTTCATCATCCTGCCAGGCGATCTTGACCCGGCGACCCGTTTCGCCCGTGAGGCTGTTACGACCACGCTTGGTGCTGTTTACCCCGTCTACCCGGTCATCGGCAACCACGACGCCGCAATGACGGAAACCATGACCTACATCCGCGGGCTCAACGCCGGCGGGACGAAGCTCCCAAACGTCGTCCGCAAGGGCCCGCCGCGGTGCGAGGAGACGATGTACGCATTCGACTGGAGCGACGCCCACGTCGTTATCCTTAACGAGTACTTCGACGGGAAATCCGACACTGGGGCGGACGGCGACGTAAGCGACGCAACCTTCGCCTGGTTGGGCGAGGACCTCTCCAGCACGACCAAGCCTTTCATCTTTGTGGTCGGGCACGTCCCGGCGTACGTTTTCCCCGACATGACCTCGGGGAGGATGCGGCACGAAGGCGGGGGTCTCGAGGCCAACCCCGCTCATCGCGACCGCTTCTGGAAGTTGCTCAAGGACAGGCACGTGACCGCGTATTTCTGCGGACACACTCACAACGCCTCGGCCAAGAAGGTCGAAGGGGTCTGGCAGCTCGACTCGGGCGTCGCCCGCGGGAAGGGCGACACGGGCGCGCCGAGTACCTTCATCAAGATCACCGTGGGGGACGGCGACTGCCGGTACGAGTACTACCGCGCCGACGCAAATGGCCTCAACTACAAGGTCACGCTTGCCGGCTCACTGGTGAAGGACTAGTCCCGCGCCAGCGGCGTATCAGCGGCCTCTGGTAGACGGTCCCGACCCGCTTGAACCTGTCGTACACCGGGACCGCAGCATCTGCCCCGAGCGCGTGCTCCACAGAGACAGATTCCGGGCACCGCCACGCGCTACTCGTGGTGGAGGGCTTCGATGGGGTCGAGCCGCGAGGCGCGCCACGCCGGGTAGAAGCCGAACACGACGCCGACCGTCACGGCGGAGGCGACGGCCACGAGCAGCGACGACGGGGGGATCGTGATCGGCCAGCCCAGGGTGCGCTCGAAGCCGGCCGAGCCGACGAAGCTGAGGGCGACGCCGAACACCCCGCCGATCAGGCTGAGGACAACGGCCTCGCCAAGGAACTGGACGCGGATCGCCGACTCGCGCGCGCCCACGGCCATGCGCAGGCCGATCTCGGCGGTTCGCTGCGCCACCGAGGCGAGCATCACGTTCATGATGCCGATGCCGCCCACCAGCAGCGAGACCGCCGCCACCGACAGGAGGAGGTTCGCGAGCGTGTCGCTCGCCTCCAATTGCGCCTTGAGCAGCTCGTCGGGGCGGCGGATGTTGAAGTCGTCGTCCTCGCCCTGGCGGATGTGGTGCCGCTGCCGGAGCAGCGACTGCACCTGCCGGATCGCGGGCTCCACCGCCTGCGGCGACACCGCCGAGCACAGGATGTCGTCCAGCCAGGTCACAAAGTGGGACTTCAACCGCTTTTGTGCAGTCGTGTAGGGGAGGAGGACCCAGTCGTCCTGGTCGCGTCCGTCGCCCGATTGCCCCCTCGCCGCCAGCACCCCGGTCACCTCGAAGAGCTGCCCCTGGATGCGGACGATCTCGCCCACCGGGTTGGCGTCGCCGAAGAGCTGCTGGCGGACGGTCTCGCCGAGCAGGACCTTGGTCGCCGCGTGGTCCACGTCGTCCTGCGAGAACGCAATCCCGGTCACCACCGGCCAGCGCTTGATGGCCAGGTACTCCGGGGTCTCGGCTCGGTAATGCGTGCCCCAGTTTCGGTTCGCCCAGATGATCTGGATGTTCCCGTCCACCTGGGGCGACACGCGGGAGATGAGCGGCACCTCGCGGCGGATCGCCTCCGCGTCCTCGACGGTGAGGGTGCTCATGCCGTGGGTGCCGGTGCGCACGCCGCTGACGGTGCGGGAGCCGGCCTCGATCCAGACGAAGTTCTCGCCCAGGTCCGCCAACGCCTGCTGGGCGCGCTGCGAGCCGGCCTTGCCGATAGCGACGACGAGGACGACGGCGGCGATGCCGATGCAGATCCCGAGCGTGGTGAGGCCGCTGCGCAGCTTGTGGCGGACGAGCGCGCGTACCGCCTCACGGAAGAACAGGCTCGCGAGGTTCATGACGCCCGAGGCCGGCTGTCCGGCCAAATGCGAGCAAGACCCCACCCGCCACCGCCCCTTCACGATGTCAAGAAAGGACTGACGGTACGGCCACCCAGGCAGCAGCCGCCTGGACGATGGTGCGGCTTCGGGTGGTGCTCACGGTCCTCCCTTCGCAGCCGGCGCCTGGCTTTGCGACCTCGTGGCCTCAAAGAGATCCAGGTTCGCGATCACCTTCTTGAGCCCCCTCACGACATCGGCACGCTCCGTCTCGCTCAATCCGCGCTCGACCGTCGCCGCGATCGTGTCCGCGATGGGCAGCAGTTCCTCCGCCATCGCTCTTCCCGGAGGCGTCAGCGCGAGGCGACAACGTCGCCGGTCGCCGGGGTCCGTGCCGCTGCGCAGGAGACGCCGCCGGACAAGCGTGTCGACCACCCGGCACGCGGTCGGTTCGTCCAGCCGCCGTCTCCCCGCCAGCTCCCGAAGCGACATCTCCCCGCCGCGTGCGATCGCCACCACCGTCCAGAACTGCTGCGGCGACAGCCCGTGTTCCCTCATGAGCGCGGTCGTGACCTGCCTGATCCGCCGTCTCACCACCGCGGCCAGAAACCCGATAGGTTCTTGTTCCAGCAATCATTGCCTCCCTAATCGCAGTTCAGATGGCCACGCCCGCGCCGTGGGCTCCTAGAAGTTGAACTTCAACCCTATAGTCCCCCACACCCCCGACGTGCCTCCGATCACCGGCTCACCCTGAAGCCGAGGGAGAACGTCCGGTCGTAGAACTCCCGCTGGTTGTTCCAGTGCGGGCTGCCGAAGTAGAACCCGAACACCTCTATCTCTTCCTCGCAGCTTGAATGTTTCAACGTGACCTGCCCCCCTTTGCATAGGCCCACTTCTCTCACAGGTTGTGAAGGCCACGTGGGGGGACGACGTGCGGTGGCGTCTCCAATAAGGCCGGGCGCAGTCTTTGGGTTGCATTCGTATAATCGAGGTTCACATGTCTCGTTTGTGCATCTTCGTTCCCCGGGCCTTTTAGCGAGCGGGGGTGAAGCGAACATGAATCTTCGATGACGAATCTGTCATGGGGGCGCGGCCCGGGCGAGCGCCGCCTGGCCCGGGAGGTCATGAGTAGTCGAAACGAGGTTGGCTCGCTCGGCTACAAATGAAGGCGATAGATGAGTCCCAGGTGGTCGAAAAGCCGTCGACTGGGGCCCATTGGAAGCCGGGGAAGGCATGCGGCAGTTGGGCAGGGCGGGACTCCGCATCGGGGGAGTAACTGCGGCCCAAGAAGCGAGACAATGATTAGCTCTCACTACCGGGGAGTACTGCCCCGCCTAAGGGCCGTTGCCCCCTAGCGGGACTCTCAAACAAGCAAAAGGCCCTGGCGCGTTCGCAGGCAGCAATCCGCAACCTGGTTGGGTCGGCGGTAGAGCGAGCGAAGCTCGAAGGCTACGAGCAGGGCCTCGCGGGCCGGGAGCGACGGACTCGTCGGACCGCCGGACGCGCCCTGGCTCATCGTGGGGAGTCAGAACTAGCCGGCGCGACGAGGGTGACGACCCAGTCAGTGACGGGCCACGGGTTGCCAGCAAAAGTCGATGGGCTTGGCCTCGGCTGCGGGCCCGGTGGGCGCCAGGCCATAGAGCTCTTCAATGGTGCGCAGCACGTTGTAGTGGCTGATGCCGCGATCGTACCTGCCCGCACGCACCATCGGGCCGATGAAAATGGTCGGGATCCGTTGGTTTTCATGACCGTCGTCCTCGTCGAAGGTGAAGACGAGCAGGCTGTTGTGGCTTGCCGCCCACTGCACGTATCCGTCGAGGTTCGCCTTGGGCCACCGGTCACTCTCGGCGATCGATCCGTCGTGCATGTCGTGCTGCAAGTTGGGCACCACGAAGGCCACGGTGGGTAGCCCTGCGGCCGCATACTGGATGCACCGGTAGCCGGCTTTGCGCCCTCCATGCATCGTCGGGCAGTGGCGCGAGCCCCACGTTACAGTCGACCAGCGCCCTGCTCTCTCCAGTGCTGGACCACGGCACGAGGGTGCACGGCACACGGCGCAGGTTGGGGAGGCGGTCCGAGATCACGCGGGGCTCGAACTCCACACCGGCGGTCGCCAGCTGCAGGAGGACAGGGACGAGCTCCTCGAGGTAACGGAGGTTGCTCGCGAGCCCGATCCACACCAGGCGGACCGGGCCGCGGTCCGGCAGCGGCGCCGCCGGATAGGTGTCCAGATCCACCGGGGTGGGGAGCACCGCGAGGCGCCCGGCTGTGTCGCCGACATCGAGAACCCACGAGCCGCAGAGCCGCGCGACGAACGCCCGCTCGCCGGTGAGCAGCTTGACCTGCTGGAACACCAGCACGTCGCTGGCGCGCCACGTGCCGGCGTGGCGCAGCATTCGGAGCCGCTCCTGCCCGCGCCCGAGGGCGACCACCCGGACGTCGAGGCCGCCCGCCTCGAGATGCGGTCGGAGCGCGGCCATCCGCAGACGGAACGACGGCACGGTCGGATCGTGCGCCACCAGGCTCACGACCCGGCGCCGGTGCCAGCGGCCCGCCGCCGTCCAGGGCGTGGGTCTTGGCGGCGGAAGGTATCAAGCCGTCAGGGTGTGAGGCACGGACATCGTCGAGTCAACCCCCCCTGCAAATGACTAATTCGCAGGGGAAAAGGTGACATGCAGTGTTCATGCTCGTGCCCACATATTTCTGATGGCACCCCGACCTGAAGGGCATCTGTCGCTCGGATGACCATCCTGTCACTCGCCGGCTGTGGCAAGCGCCCGCCGGAGGCGTTCAGGCGTCCGTTGGCGGGTCCGGCGCCGCGGCAGGGATCTCGATCTCGATCACGCTGCCGCCGCTGGGAGGCTGGCTGAGGCGGATGGTGCCGCCGTGCACAAGCGCAGCGGCCCGCACCAGCGCCAGCCCGAGGCCGGTGCCCGCCGACTTGCGCCCGCGCGCGAACCGGTCGAACGCGCGGTCGCGGATCTCGGCCGGGAAGCCGGGGCCGTTGTCCGTCACCGAGAGGGTCGCGCGTCCGGCGCCGCCGACGATCGCAACCTCGACGTGGCACCCCGGCGGTAGGTGTATGAGGGCGTTGTCGAGGAGGTTCGTGAGAGCGCGACGGAGCAAGCTTTCGTCCGCCCACACCTCGACCGGCGCGGGTGCCACTAAGGTCAGGGCGAGTCCGCGGTCCTGCGCGGCGGGGAGGTAGAGCTCAACGACGTTCTCGGCGAGCGCACGCACATCGACCCAGCCGCGCCGGAGCCGCAACGCGCCGGCTTTCGCCTCGGCGGTGTCGAGCGTGGCGTCGAGCAGAGCCGAAAGCTGATCGAGCCCTTCGAGAGCGGACGCCACGCGGTCGCGGACCTGGCTGTCGTCGGGGGTGGTAAGGGCGATCTCGAGCGAGCCTCGGATCGCGGTCACGGGGCTCCGGAGATCGTGCGCGACGGAGTCGCCGATCGCCCGCGTCTGGGTGATCGACGCCTCGATTCGGTCGAGCATGACGTTGAACGTCGCCACCAGGCGGGCAATCTCGTCGCGGTGCCGCTCCGTGGGGACACGGCGGCCGAGCTGATCCGCCTCGATCGCGGCGACCACCTCGGTGATCGTGTTGACGCGCGCAAGCACGCGGTGGGTGCCGAACCACGACACTGCAAAGCCGCAGACCGTCACCCCCGTCCACATCCACGCGAGGCTCTGCGCTATTTCGTCGAGCAGCTGCTGATCCCCGCTCGTCGACTCGCCGACGAGCAGGATCCTTCCGTCCTTGAGGGCGCGGGAGGCGACGCGCATCGGGTACTCATACCCGGCCACAGCCACCGACCGGGGCGGGCCCGGGCGGATGTGCGGCGCGTCGAGCGCCGGCAGAATCTCGCGCCAGGTGGGCGGGGCGTGCACGAGCAGGGGAGTTCCACGGCGGTCGAGGAGTGCGAAGAAGACCACGCTCTCCTCGGCGTCTTCCGGTTTCGACCGGGCCGAGAGCCGGTCGTTCGTCAGCTCCTGCGCCTCGCGGGCGAACTCCTGCTTGAGAGCCTCCGGCGGCGCGGCGGCCGCCATCTCTGCGAGCGATGCGCTTTCTCCGTCAAGCCAGCTGTCGCCGCGCCGCTGGATGTTGGCGGCGAGCATCAGGAACGCTGCGGTGAACACGGCGGCGGTCCCAAGGGCGAACACGGTCGTGGCCATGGCCGAGAGCCGCCACGCCGCAGTGTGGCGGACGGTGCTAAGCCTTGAGAACATAGCCGACCCCTCGGATCGTGTGAATGAGCTTGTGGTCGGCGTCGCGGTCGACCTTGTCGCGCAGCCGGTGGATGTGAACGTCCACGACGTTGGTGGCCGGTTCGAAGCGCATCTGCCAGACGTGGTCGAGGATCATGGTCCGGGTGACCACGCGGCCCGCGTTCGTGCAAAGGTACTCGAGCAGGGTGAACTCGCGCTGCGACAGGGCAAGCGTGCGCCCGCCCCGCCGCGCCTCATGGCGGAGCAGGTCGATTTCGAGGTCGCCGACCCCCAGGCGGCTCGCCTTGGACCCCTGCGGCACCGCGCGCCGGAGCAGCGCCTCGAGCCGGGCCAGCAGCTCGGCGAAGGCGAACGGCTTGGTGAGGTAGTCGTCGCCGCCGCGCTGCAGGCCGCGCACGCGATCGTCGACGGTGCGGCGGGCCGAGAGAATGAGCATCGGCGCGCTCACACCCCGCGCGCGGCACTGCTCGATGAAGTTGAGTCCGTCCATTCCCGGCAGCACGACGTCGACGATCAAGGCGTCGTGGATCCCTTCGGAAACGAGATCGAGCGCGTCCTCGGCGGAGGGCGCGTGATCGACGGCGTAGCCGCGTTCGAGCAACCCCCGGCGGAGGAACTCGGCGATCCGGACGTCGTCCTCGACCAGCAGAATCCGCATCAGTTCTCGCCCGCGGAGATCGCCGTCAGGCGATCGCCAGCAGTGCCTCCTCGACGGTGCCGCGCAGCAACTCGACTTTGTAGGCGTTGTTGGCCAGGGGCTCCGCCCCTTTGACGGCAACCGCTCCTGCTTTGCACGCCACCCCGGCGCTGGGCCGCTGGCCCACGACGACGCGCTCCGCCTCGGGCATGTGCCACGGAGTCGGAGCCGCGCCGGAGAGCACGATGCGAACCCGGTCGATGTGACGTGCGGTGAGGGTGGCGACCACCGCCGCACACCAACCCACGTTGTTCCTGCGACCCTTCATCGCTGGACCTCCTCCGATACCAATACGCCGCTGCCGGTCTGCGCCTGTGCGACGCCAGAAAGGAAGGCAAGCCCAGTGATGAGAAACAAAATGATCCAACCTCTCTGTTTGTGGAAGGACGACATTGTCTCCTCCTTGCAGCTTGAATGTCTCAACATGACCTGCCGCCCTTCATATGCGCACTTCTCTGACAGGTTGTGAAGGCCACGTGGGGGGAGACGACGCGCAGCGGCGTCTCCAACAAGGCCGGGCGCAGTCTTCAGGTCCTCCCAGCTCGCAATCTAGGCTCAGGCGCATCGGTTGTCTATACCTGTCTTGCGTCAGGTCAGCAGCCAGGGGGCGAGGCCGGCGCGAGCGCCCACCAGGGCGCTTTCCCTCGTTGTTGCGCTACTGTCGCACCCGAGCAAAAAGCCCTCTCCACAAGTCGCTGATCTTGCCTGTTCTCGAGCCTGCTGGCGGACTACCATCACCCGATGAATTTCGAGGAAGTGGTCCACTTGCTCGTGCGGCAGGCCAGGACCATCGAGCCGGGCGCGGTCTGGCTCATCGTGGGGAGTCAGAACTAGCCGGCGCGACGAGGGTGACGACCCAGTCAGTTTTGCGTCCTGGGCTGCCAGCAGAAGTTGATGGGCTTGGCCTCGGCTGCGGACGCGGTGGGCGTCAGGCCGTAGAACTCTTCAATGGTGCGGAGCACGTTGTAGTGGGTGATGACGCGGTCGTACCTGCCCGCACGCACCATCGGGCCGATGAAAATGGTCGGGATCCGTTGGCCCCCGTGACCATCGTCCTCATCGAAGGTGAAGACGAGCAGGCTGTTGTGGCTCGCCGCCCACTGCACGTATCCGTCGAGGTTGGCCTTGAGCCACCGGTCGCCCTCGGCGATCGATCCGTCGTGCATGTCGTGCTGCAAGTTGGGCATCACGAAGGCCACGGCGGGTAGTCGTGTGAGGTCGGCCGGCCAGGCGGAAAGAGGCAGGTTGCTCACGCGCGGGATTGCGTTGGCGGGAGCATCCTGCCAGTTCACCCAGGGGTTGTGCTTGCGGGCGTAGTGGCCGGCCTTCCGCCCATCGAAGCCGATCTCCGGCAGGTCTTCCGAGTAGCCGCGGAAGCTGAGCCCTTTGGCGATCAGCGCCGCTCCCAGGTTGGGGGCCGAGAACGGAAGGTGCTTCGGGACACCGTTGTCGGTGACGCCGAGATTGGAGCCGGCGAACAGCATGATGTAGTTGGGTTGGCTGGGATGGACCAAGCCGAACGACTGCGTGAAGAGCGCTCCCCGGCTTGCGAGGTCGTTGATGTACGGGGCCTCGGCATTCCCAATGATGCTGGAGTAGCTGTGGTTCTCCTCGATCACGACGACCACGTGGTCGGGCCGCGGCAGGGGTGCCTCGGCCGCCCAGACGGCGGCGTTCGCGGAGAAGAACAGGACACCGAGTACCTGGATGATCCGAAGGCTTGGCTTCATTGGCTACTCCGTTCCTCGTTCACCGTTCAGCGAAAACCGGTACGAAGCTGAACCCATTCTCCTCGAAGGAGAAGGAGCAAACATGCTGCGAGGCCACATGCCTCCTTCTCTACCCCGCTTCTTCAGCGGGCTGCGGCCTGCGAGAGCAGCCCGGAGGCCAGCCGGGCGCCTCCCCTCAGCGCTCGAGGACCAGGATCTCGAACGCTCCCGCCTCTGCCACGGAGAGGTAGATCCGGTGGGTGGTGCCGTCCAAGGCGAGGGTCTTCGCCCCTGGTTTGGTCGGGACGTTGCCCACCAAGGTGAACTTCTCGGGCGAGTCCTCGTGGACGACCGTCACCATCCCCTCGCCGTTTGAGGCGAAGATGAGCGCGGTTGCCGGATCGAACGCGACGGCGTCCACACCGCCGCCGATCGGCAGGGTCGTAATGACACGCCCGCTGTCGGCGTCCACCACCGCCATCACCTTGCTCCTGCAGCCCACAAACAGGCGCCGGTGCTCGCGGTCGATGCCCAGCCCGGTCGGCGTCTGGCACGGGGCGAGCGGCCAACGTCCCTTGATCTCGAGGGTGCGTGCGTCGAACGCCACGAGCAAGGCCTTGTCCTCGATGTTCACATACATCCGCCCTTTGCCGTCGGCGACCGCAAACTCCGGCCCCCCGTCGAGGGCGAGGGTGCCCACGACCTTGGCGGTCGCCGCTTCGATCGCCGTGGCGTTGGCGCTATCACCGTTGAACGTGAAGATCTGGCGCGAGGTTGGCTCGTAGACGATCGCGTCGGGCTTGTCGCCGGTCACCTTGACCGTGGTGATGACCGCCAGGCTCTTGAGGTCAAACACGGTCACCGTCCCGGCCTTGCCGTTGCTGGTGAAGCCGCGACCGAACTCCGGTGCGAGCGCAATGCCGTGAACCCCGGGTGTGTCGGGGATCGCACCCACGACCGCGTTCTTCTCCGTATCGACCACCTCCACGCGCGTCGCGTGGCTGACGTAGAGGCGGTGTGTCGCTGCCTCGAAGGTCAGGTAGTCCCATTTTCCTTCGCCCCCGACAGGGATCGTACGGGTCAAGCGATACCCCCCGGGCGCAGGCTGTGCGGCTGCCGCAAGCGCCGTCACGAGCGAAAGCAGTGCAAGTCCGAAACCTCGATGGTGCGTCATTCTGTCCTCCCCTTTCTTGGGTCTGGCGTTCTCTGCTGACCGACTCATCTCCTCGGTGACTTTTTGTTTGGTCGCGCCGGACAACGTCACCAACTGACCTGAACCGTCCCCACCAAGCATCTTCGTGAGTGGTATGACGGCAATTCCTCCAATTGAAGGCCGGCACGGTCGCTGGAGCTCAGAGACGGGGCGCCCATCTTCTTAAGGCCTCACAAATGTGGGATCGATGGCGGTTTCGAGCGTCCGCCGAAATTCCTTCCAGCCGCACGCGAACCCTTCATCTGCGGTACTGCAACCTGGCACGAAGACAGCTGCCTTGCCTGGCGGCGAATCCAGTGTCAGCGGAAGCGCCTTGCGCATCTGTTCGAGTGTCTGCGCCGTGTAGTACGTGCGGACCGTGTACGCCCCCGTGACGGGGTGGCGCCACAGCTCGAAGACCAACGCGCCCCCGGGCGGCGTGTCGTCGGGTTGATAGCCCTCGATCAGCCAGGAGAGCCCCAACATTCCGGCGAGGTTGGAAATATTGGTGTCATGCCCGACGAAGACGACTACCTTGTCGCCTGGTTTGCCAACGGCTCCCGGCACCGCTTTGCCCGCGACGGCTTGCTCCATCGACCTGAGCATGTGGCTCAAAAGGTTGGAGCCATGCACGCGTGCGAGGTAGGGCGTTCGCCGCGAGAGTTCGGAGTAAAGCGCGTGGAGACTCATCATCTGCCGGACGTTGGACTCGTTGACCCGGCCCCAGCCGAGGGTCTTGTCTGCCATGCCGTTCGTGTATTCGAAGAGGAAGATCTGCGCAAACGTGGAAAAGATGTTGAGGGGTCCGGTGAACTCAACGAGGTGGTCACCTTTACCCTGCTTGACCGATATGGCTGGTTCCAGGAGAGGTTGTTTGACAGAGGTGCCCTCCGGCGGACAGTTGGCGCCCGGCGTGCAGCCGAGGAGCACCTGCTGCATCGTTTCAAAGGCGGGTCTATACGCCTCCAGCAGTGGTCCCGGGTTGCCGCCGACCCGGCCCAGTACCGATGCGACCGCCAGGGCACGGTCCGGATGTCCGATACCGACTGCATCGGGGCTGTAGAGCGGATCATCGGTACCTTCCGGCAGCGATCGGACCTGGACTCCGCAATCCGGAAACATGCTTGATGCCAGAGCGCGGCCAGTTTCAGCTGTCCGTTGATCGCTGTCTGCCGAGATGAAGAGGCGGCCAGCATCTTCACAGCCCTTCGCGCTCAGCAACCCTAAGTGCGACAGGTACGCCCGGTCGTACGCGCCGAAAAGCTCCATGAGGGTTTTGCCATGCGGCGTGAGGTACCCGGGCGGGACGCCCCAATCCGGCCATGCCTCGGTCGAATACTGGTTCAGCCGGTCCGTCTTCCATGTCGGGGAGCGAACGCCATGACGGGTCAGGATCACAGCAAACCTAAGTTCCGCGGCGGGCGGCGGAGCTACTTGGGCAGAGACGGCCGCGGCGCCCGAGCAGAGTGCCATCGCAGCGAGTATCACCGACTCAATTCTTTTCAAGTTCATTTGGAATCTCCTTTCTTAGCTTGGCTGGATGGTGCCACCCGCCAAGGTCCCTGGAGGCGGCCGTCATTGGCCTACTCGGGGTTGGCCCCGGGACCTCCCACCAGCACCTGTATGCCTAGGTAGACCGTGGTGGCATCCTCGCCACGAAAGGTCCGCCCGGCCGAGAACAGAACGCCTGTCCCGTCGGCCACCTTCCAGATACCGCCCAGGTTGAAGCCCAGCGAGGTGCGCTCGTCTCGGTCGGTGGGCGAGTTGCCGTACTCCTCGAGCCCCAGTTCCAGGCTGCGGCTGACCTCGCGGAGCACCGTCAGTCCGTGAAACCAGAAATCTCGGCTGCCGGCTCTGCTCTGGAGGACTGCACCGACGTTGCCGAACACGGCCCACCGGCCCCAACTCTTCTGAACCACCAGGGGGAGCCTGCAGGACGGCTTTCCTTCCCCCAGCCCCCGGTGGTCATCCCCTGTGGGCAACGTCACCTGGGGGTAGAACGCCATCTGCGGCAATACCCGACGCTCCTCCAGGAAGCGCCACTTCACACCCACGCTCGTGTCGCTCAGGCCGCGCTGGGTCTGACCCTCGTCCAGGCGCACGTTCAGGAGCCCGAACTCCACCTTGAGCTGCACGTTTCGCCGGTAGCCGTAGTTGATGTCGAAGAGCGGAGTCTCGAAGACCTGCTCGCCCGACTCGTGCTCGAGGGTGAACGGAATGTTGATCTCCCAGCCGTGGAGCGGGGGCGTCTCGGGGTCGTCGGTCACGAACGGCGGGCCCGCCTGGGCCGCAGTGGCGACGATGACGCTCCCTAGGAGGAGGATCATCCACCTCATCCGGCCCGATCTGAGGCGGGTTGGGTCATCGATGCTCACGAGTCGGCCCCCTTCTTGAGACGAGCTACCGGGCCGGACCGTCGCGGGCGCTCGTTGGTGCGACGGCGGGTTTCGGCGTGCTGCCAGCGCACGTCCCGTACGGTGAGCAGCGCGGATCCCACGTCGAGTCCATCGTTAGCTTGAGCGAGGCGGCGACCCGTTCGAACGGGGTCAGCAGATGCCGCGAGGGCGTCGGTGAGGCGTCGTGCGTCACGAGGACGCCGTGCGGGAACGCTGGGCCAAGCGGGAGGTTGGTCACATCCATGCCGTCCGTCTCATCGGCGTCCTGGACGCGGAACGTCCCCACCCAGGCGTTGCTGCCGGTACGCTCGTAGACCACGTTCCGCACGTCGGGGCCGACGCTCTGTCCGGAGGCGATCAAGTAGCCCCCGCCGTCGCTCCTGTAGTAGAGCGTCAGTCCCTCAACATCCGCCTTAAGGCCGGTTTGTGAGCCGACCCGGTCGACTTGGGCGCGAGAGTCGCCCGCCGTTGGCTCGGCGCCGTACCTCCAGATTCCCACGTCCTCCTCGCCGATGTAGAAGCTCTGGTGCACATCGTCGGCGACGCAGCCCTCGACCTGGCCTCCGACATCGAAGGTCCGCACCACCTTCCCGCTGACCGACGAGCCGCCGGCCAGCTCCACCTGCTTGACCGTCCCGTCCTTCCAGTTCGCGAAGAAGTGGTACCTGCCGGTCGGCTGGCTGTAGTACATGCAGCCGCCGTAGACCAGCGGTTTGGTCAGCGGAAGCGTGCTTGCCGCCAGCGTGGCGTTGGCATACTCAAGCCTACCCGCCGGTGAGGAGTACGGGTTCACCTTGTAGAGGGTCACGCCCGCGTCGGTCTCGTTGGTGACGCCGACCAGTGCCACGTGCGTGTGAGCCTGACCGGTGGAGAATGTCCCGGTGAGCGGGAAGTTGTACCGGAGGTCGACGTTGTTCATGTTCTTGCTGGCATCGATGAACTGGATCTCCCCGCCGGCGAGGTTCCAGGCCACCATCCCGCCGTTCTTGTCGTCACCGATGATCACGCTCCGTGCGGCGTCGGTCGGGTGGATCCAGATCACGCTATCGTCGCACTGGTCGCCCGCCGAGTGACATGGCCCGGTGGTCACCGTGGATTGCACCACCTGGAAGTGCCCCGTCACCGGGACGGTCCCCGTACACGCGAGCGCAGTGGCAACACCTATGGCAAGAAGGGCCGGGCGGAACAGACTCTTAATCATGTCCCCTCCTTGAGGAAGGCAAACCGCCTTTTCCTCTCGCACATCGCGCGCGGACGAGCGTCCCGGTGCGGTCGTCGGGGCTAGTTGAAGTCCACGCAGGTGATCTTGCCCTCGGTGCGGTTCTTGCGAAGCAGGACCAGGTTCTCCGGGACTTCGTCGAGCTTGATCTTCTTCGTGATCATCGGCGTCATGTCCATCCCCGCCGCCATCGCCTCGATCACGTGTGGGAACGTCCCGTGGCCCGAGTGCCCTTGCGACCCGACGATCTGGGCGCGCCGAACCTGGAGCACCTCGCCTGTCACCGGCATCTTGGCGTCGGCGCGGGCCACGACGACGACCGTGGAGTTGAGCGTCCTGCCCTCCCAGATCGCCTGCTCGATTGCCGGGTAGACGAGCGTCGGTAGACCCGTGGCCTCGAGGTAGAGCTTCGCCCCCATCCCGTCGGTCAACTGCAGGACGCGCTCGGCGAAGTTCTCCTTGGTGGGATCGATCGTGTGGTCTGCGCCCATCATCTTGCCGAGCTTCTGGCGTGCCGGCTCCGGCTCGGAAAGGATGACCGTGGACGCCCCCTGGGTCTTCATGATCCTGAGCGCCGCCATCCCGATCGGCCCGCCGCCGCAGATCACCACGTTGTCGCCGGGGCGAACGCCCCCACCCCACTGGATCATGGCGGTGTAGGCGACAGAGGTCGGTTCGACGAGCGAGCCGGCGAGGAAGATGTCGTCCCCCTTGTAGGCGCGGCGCAGCGGTTCCAGGCTCCAGATCAGGCGCGAGGGCAGGACGACGTACTTGGCAAAGCCCCCGTTGACGTTGAAGCCGATCTCGTCGAGCTTCTCGCAGTGGTTGGGCAACCCGTCCGCGCACGGCCGGCACTTGCCGCACCAGACCATCTCCTCGGCGCAGACCGGCTCGCCGCCCTTGAAGGGCTTCATCGTGCGCTTGTCGAAGGCGTTCTTCCCGCCCTTGACGACGACACCGGCCACCTCGTGGCCAAGGATCGCCGGGAAGCCGGTGAGGCCCGGGTAGAAGATGTAGCCGTCCTCGGTCGCCTGGTTCATGTGGACGTCGGAGCCGCAGATCCCGACCGCCTTCATCTCGATAAGCACCTCGTCGTCCTTCGGCTCCGGGATCGGGTGCTCGTCGATCGATACCTTCGGGTTCTTCCAGACCTTGCTGCCGAGGTAGGTCTGCTTTCGATCGATGTCCTTGGCGCCCAGCTTGAACCCCGGTTTGGGCTGCCACTCTGCGTGAAGCGTCACACCCCGCATCGTCGTTTTCATGGTCTCTCTCCCTTTCGTCTGTTCCTGAGGTTCGGTTTGGAACGTTCCAACACCGTCCCTAATGAAATAGCCTCCACACCCACTTCCTTGCCGCAACAGGTGCTTGTGTGTCGTCCTCGAGAACGTTCCGGCTTGCACCTTCGCAACTCGCGCGGTATGATTCGGAGCGTTCCAAAAGGAATGTAATGACTCAACGGAACGATGTCAAGTCTCGCCCGTTCAGCGCCGTCGCGAGTGGCCCACCGAGCGTTGAGGGATCCTCGCAACTCACCACCGCTTCTTTTCGGACGACGGTCCGGAAGCCAGGTTCATCCGCACGACGAGCTCTGAGAAGGGGGAACACGCATGATCCGCCATTTCTCCGCCCGCCTTCAGACGCTCTTCGTGCTGATCGGGGTGGCGCTCCTTTTCGGCATCGCCTCGCCCCATTTCCTCGCGACCGACAACCTGCTCAACGTCATGCAGCAGTCGGCGATCAACGCGATCCTCGGCATCGGCCTGACGTTCGTGATCATCTCGGGGGGCATTGACCTCTCGGTGGGCTCCATCCTGGCGTTGTGCGGTCTGGTGGTGGCCGACCTGCTCGTGGCCGGGCACTCCGGCGTGCTCGCCGTCGGTGGCGGGCTTCTGGTGGGGGTCGTGTGCGGCCTGGTCAACGGGCTGATCACCACCCTTGGCCGCATTCCCCCGTTCATCACCACGCTGGGCATGATGCTGATCGCACGCAGCGCGGCCAAGATCTACTCCGGGTCCAAACCGATCAGCGGCCTGCCGGAGTCGTTCCGGGCCCTGTCCGGCAACGTCGCAGGCATTCCCGTCCTGGTTCTGGTCGTGGCTGTCCTGTACGTGCTTGCCCACCTCGTGCTGACGCGCACGAAGCTCGGTCGCTACAGCTACGCCATTGGTGGCAACGAACAGGCGGCATGGCTCTCCGGAGTTCGGGTGGGCCGCTACAAGGTGGCGATCTACACGCTCTCCGGGCTGATGGCCGGTGTGGCGGCGGTGCTGATGACCTCGCGACTGAACGCCGCCTCGCCGCTCTCCGGTGAGATGTACGAGCTGTACGCGATCGCGGCAGCGGTCATCGGCGGGGTGAGCCTGATGGGCGGCGAGGGAGGTGTCTTAGGCACGCTGGTCGGCGCGCTGATCATGGGCACGCTGCGCAACGGTTTGAACGCCCTGAACGTCCCATCCGCCCTGGAAGGGATGGTGGTGGGTGGGGTGCTCGTGGCCGCTGTCGTGTTCGACCGCGCCCGGCACCGCGCCGCGGAGGCCGAGCGGCCCAAAGGTCGGACGCGCTACCGCAAGCTCGCGGTCGGAGTTGCGAGCGCGGTGGTTCTGGTAGCGGCCGCCATCGGATTTCGGTCAACGTTCAAGGCGCCCACGCAGGCGAAGACCTTAACCATCGCCTTCGTGCCCAAAGCCCTGAACTCACCGTTCTGGGCGGAGATGCAACAGGCGGCCGAACGCGAAGCTGCCGCCCAGGGGGTCCGTCTCGTCTCACTCGCCGCGGACCGCGAGACGGACGTGGAACGCCAGTACCAGATCATCGAGAACCTGATCCACCAGAAGGTGGACGCCATCCTGCTGGCGCCCGCCGGCTCCAAGGAGCTCGTTCCGGCGATCCGCAAGGCCAACGACGCAGGGATCCCGATCCTGATTCTGGACACGCGGATCGACGAGGCCGCCGCCCAGTCCATGGGTGCAAAGGTGCTTACGTTCATCGGCTCGGACAACTTCGAGGGCGGCGCCGTGGCCGGCCGGTACCTTGCGCGCATGCTTGGCGGCAAGGGGAACGTGGCGATCATCGAGGGGATCTCGGGGCACGAGACCGCGGATCGACGACGCCTCGGGTTCCTGAAAGGCGTCGAGGGTCACCCGGGCATCAGGGTGGTGGCGAGCCAGACCGCCGACTGGGAGCGTGCCCGCGCCTACACGGTGGCGGAGAACCTGCTTCAAGCCCATCCGGACCTCGATGCCATATTCGCCGCCAACGACGAGATGGCGTTGGGCGCGCTGGAAGCGGTGGCTGCTGCGCGGCGGCTGGGGCGCGTAGGCGTGGTCGGCTTCGATGCGATCCCGGATGCCCTGGCCAACATCGGCTCGGGGCGTCTGCTTGGCTCGGTTGCGCAGTTTCCCGGCGAGATGGGACGCCTGGGCGTGCGCCACGCCGTCGCGCTCCTGCGGGACGGCACCACGCCCCCTAGGGAGATCCTCACGCGGGTGGAGATGATCGACCGGCTCAACGTCGCCTCCTTCGCGAAAAAAGGGGCCGACACGCCGACGCCGAGGGAGAGCCTGTGACGACAGTGGAGCCTATTCTGCGCATGCGGGGGATCTGCAAACGCTTCCCCGGCGTGCAGGCTCTCCAGGACGCCGAGCTCGAGGTCTTGCCGGGTGAGGTGCACGTGCTGCTCGGCGAGAACGGCGCCGGCAAGTCCACCCTCATGAAGGTCCTGTGTGGCCAGTACACCGCCGACTCGGGCGTCGTGACGTTTCGCGGGCCAGGACATCCGGCCCGCGAGCCCTCTGGAGGCTGAGCTCGAGGGTCTCGTCATGATCCACCAGGAGCTCAACCTCGTGCCTGGCCTGACCGTGGCCGAGAACGTCTTCCTGGGCCATGAGCCTACCCGCGGCGGCCTCATACGGAGCGAGGCGATGCGCCAGGGCGCGCGACGGCTGCTCGCCAAGCTCCGCTGTGACGTCGACCCCGACACGCCGGTGGCGGATCTGTCGGTGGCCGAGCAGCAGCTCGTGGAGATCGCCTGCGCGCTGCGGCAGAAGGCCCGACTGCTGGTGATGGACGAGCCCACGGCCGCGCTCTCCGACAGCGAGATCGAGGCCCTGTTCGACGTGATTCGCTCCCTGTGCAGCGACGGCGTGCCAGTGATCTTCATCTCGCATCGGATGAAGGACATCTTCGCCATCGGGGACCGTGTCACCGTGATGCGCGACGGCCGCACCGTGGGAACGAGGGAGGTGAAGCGGACCGAGGTGGGTGAGCTCATTCAGCTGATGGTCGGCCGGACGATCGCCGAGCAGATACCCAAGCGCAACGTGCCCATCGGAGACGTGGTTCTGGAGGTGGAGGGCCTTGCCCGTGCGGGCGTTCTCTCGCCCGTCAGCCTGGCGGTGCGCTCGGGGGAGATCCTGGGCGTGGCTGGTTTGATGGGCTCGGGGCGGACGGAGCTGGCTCGAGCGATCTTCGGCGCCGATCCCGCTGACAGCGGAGAGGTCCGCATCGCCGGCCGGGTGATCTCAGGAGGGGAGCCCTGCGCATCGATCGCCGCGGGCCTGGGGTTCATCACCGAGGACCGGAAGCGGCAGGGGTTGATGCTGCAGCGCTCGGTCGGGGAGAACATCACCCTGACGAGCCTCGACGACGTCGCCCGGTTCGGCGTGCTCGATCTCCGCGCCGAGCAGGAACGGGCCGAGGGGCTGGTCGAGAGGCTGCAAATCCGCCTCGCGTCTCTGGATCAGGAGACCGTAAGCCTCTCGGGCGGGAACCAGCAGAAGGTAGTGCTGGCCCGCTGGCTCGCGGCCCGGTGCCGGGTGCTGCTGTTCGACGAGCCCACGCGTGGGATCGACGTGGCGGCCAAGGCCGAGATCTACGAGCTGATCGGCGAGCTCGTCGGGCAGGGGGTCGCTGTGGTGTTGATCACGAGCGAGATGCCGGAGCTGCTCGGCCTGGCAGATCGCGTGGCGGTCATGCACGAGGGCGCGCTCCAGGGCGTCTTGCAGCGCGCCGAGGCCACCCAGGAGCGGGTCATGCAGCTCGCCCTTGGCCAGTCCCCATCTTGATCCGCACAACGTCGCAGCTTGAGTCACGGCCCGAGGGATCCTGGAGGACGCCTCAGGAAAGCGTTTTTGGTTCGTTGGGAGGCGGCCCTGTCGAGGAGCGCACCACGAGGGTCGGCGCGTGGACCTCGTGCCTGGGCGTGGACCGCTTCCCCTCGATGCGCTCGATGAGGCACTCGACCCCGAGCCGACCGTTGTCCGCCCCGAACTGCTGGACGCTCGTGAGCGAGATCTGATGAAGCGCCGCCAGCGAGGTGTTGTCGTAACCCACCACGGAGACGTCGGCGGGGGTGTGCAGGCCGGCCTCCTCGAGCGCCCTCAGCGCGCCAATTGCGGAAATGTCGTTGGCGGCGAAGATCGCAGTGGGGAGCGGGGACTGGTTGAGGAGCTCGCGGGCGCCGCGATAACCCCCGTTTTCGGTGAAGGCACCCTCCACGGTCAGGATGTCGTCCCCCAGGCCCAGTCGCTGCATGGCGCGCAGATACCCTTCTCGGCGGACGCTGGCTCCGGCACCGCTTCCACCGTCGATGTGGGCGATGCGGGTATGCCCCAGGCCGGCGAGGTGCTCGACCGCGAGGCTGGCGCCGGCGATGTTGTCGTTCGTGACGCTGTCGCTGCAGGTGGCGGACGTGTCGCGGTTAAGTACAACGACCGGCAGCACGCGGCAGGCACGCTCGATGATCTCGTCGTCGACCCGAGGAGCCGCTAGGATCAAACCGTCGACCCGAAGCTCGAGAAGGCTCTCGATGGCTGCCTCCTCTAGCTTCGGCACGCAGTCACCGGTGTTGAACAGCACGCGGTAGCCCAGCTCCTCGGCCCGGAGCTGGATTCCAGACACCACGTCGCCGAAGAACGGGTTGCGGAGGTCCGAGATCATCACCCCGAGCATCCGGGTGCGGCGTTCCACCAAGCTGCGGGCGATCACGTTCGGGCGGTAGTTGAGCTCCTCGATGGCTTTCAGTACCGCCTCGCGGTTCTTGAGGCTGACCCCGTCCTCCCGCCGTATCACCATCGAGACGAGAGACTTGGAGACGCGGGCCTTGTGGGCCACGTCCAGAATCGTGGGCTCAGGTTGCGACGGGTGAGGCTTGACAACGGTTCTTCGTGGCATTAAGTTCCCCCTGGAACGATCCGGATCCTACCAACTGTGTCGCTAGCGCGCAAGATGGAACGTTCCGGGGGAACAGCGCGCAACCGCCCCGATGCGGTTTGAGAATCGGATCGGAGGTGATTTAGGGGCCGCGTTGGAACGTTCCATGTTCGACCGGAGGAGCGGCGGAGGCAGAGAAGGTCTAGCGGCCGACGGCCGCAACCACCTCGCAGGAAGGAGAAGAATGGCGTCCTCGTCCAAGAAGCGAACTTCGATCATTGCGTTTCTCATCGCTGGGTTTGCCCCATTTTCTGGCGTCGCCCAGGCACAGACGGGTAACGGCGTATCGAAGGAGGTGTAGCAATGAAGGGTCACAGGAAGGACGTGGGTTGGTGTGCGGCGGTGGCCGCCGCACTCATGTGCTTCACTCTGCTCCTGGCGGGAGGGACCCTGGCCGCCGGGACACATGACGGCATCATCCGGGGTCACGTCACCGATGCCAAGAACGCCGCCCTCCAAGGCGTGGTGGTGGTCATGAGGCCCGGCGACCTCACCTTTGTCACGGACCTCAAGGGCTTCTTCGTGGCAACGGGCCTCGACCCGGGAACCTACACGGTGGAGCTCGTCGCCATCGGCTTCACGACGGCCACCCAGGAGGTGCAGGTCAAGGGGGGCATGGAGACAAACATCGAAGCAAAGCTGCAAGGGGCGACCCACGTCACCGAGGCGATCAACGTGACGGCGACGCGCATCCATGGCGAGCTGGACGCGCTCAACGAGCGGGCCACCGCGCCGGACGTCCTCAATATTCTCCCCCTCGAGCTGATCACGAGCCTTCCCAACGCGAACGTGGCGGACGCCGCAGGCCGTCTGCCGAGCGTATCGCTTGAGCGGGACCAGGGCGAGGGCAAGTACGTCCAGTTGCGCGGGCTCGAACCCCGCTTCACGAGCCTTTCGGTGAACGGCAACACCATGCCATCCGCGGTCTTCATCAGTCGCCAGGCCAAGCTCGACGCTATTCCATCGGATCTCGTCGACCAAATCTCGCTGCACAAGACCGCCTCGGCAGAATTGGATGGCGACATGATTGGCGGCGCCGTGGACCTGGTGACCAAGACCGCCGGCGAAGTCCCCTACTTCACGACCAGAGTGATGGGAGGCTACAACTCCATCCAGGACGGTCGAAACAAGCCCTATGAGGCGAGCGCCATGTTCTCGCAGCGGTTCGGGAAGGAGAAGGCGCTTGGCCTCGTCCTCAGCGGCTCGTATGACCACAACACCAAAGGGATCTGGGACCAGGAGCCCACTGGCGAATTTGTTGATCTGCCGGATGGAAGCAGGATCGCCGCCTTCGACACGATTTACCCCCGCGACTATCTGTTCGATCGCACTCGCTGGGGCATGGTTGGAGGCCTTGACTACCGCCTCGGCGCCACAGGGTCCTTGAACCTGCGGGGGTTCTACTCCGATTTCCAGAACAACGTGACCAAATGGGAAACGAAGATTTCGGCCGGGGACTTCCTGACGCCCACCCTGACCGAAGCCAACGGAAAATACAAGACCAAATCGGTTTACGAGACCGCGGACGAGCCAAACTGGAACCTCGCCGCTGGGGGGACGCACGCCCTCGGGGAGGTGGCATTTCTCGACTACAACGTTTCGTACGCCGATGCAAAAGATGACTCGATCAACTGGAAGTACGACTCGACTGGGCCCAAGAAGATCGCTTTCCAGATCGTCGACAGTCAAGACTTCCCAAACTTGATCCCCCTGAATATCGCCAACCCGCTCGATCCGTCGCTATGGAAGGTCGCGGACCACGAGTACGACCACGAGGTCACGACTGCCCGCGATATCGTGGCAAGGTTCAACCTGGCGTTCCCGTACGAGCGGGGCACCATCAAGGTCGGGGCCAAGTACCGGGACGAGAAGAAGACGAGCCTGTTCGACGACACTTTCTGGAATTACACGGGTGATTCACCCCTCCTCTTCAGCCAGGCCCTGGATTCTTTTACCGATCCGCACTACTACTACGGGCACTACACGGAGGGTCCCAACCTGAGTATCAATGGGGCAAACAAATTCTTCAGTGACCACCCGGGCGACTTTGAAGAAGATCCGAACTGGGCGCATACCAACAACGACTCCAACAACTTTATTGCATACGAGAAGATCTCGGCGCTCTACGTTATGAACACGAACACGTTCGGGCAGCTCGAGCTCTCCGAAGGCGTGCGTGCCGAGCGCACCAACGCGACCTATGATGGCTTCGGGATTCTCCTGGACGTCGACGGCAATTGGGTTTCGACCCACGCGGTAAAAGGCGACACCACCTACACCGACGTGCTTCCCAGCGTCTCGCTCAGGTACGGGATGGGTCCGCACACGAACCTGCGCTTCGTCGTTGCCTTGGGCATCGCCCGTCCCGACTTCCAGCTCCTTGTCCCTACGTTCAACCTCAACCTGAACGGCAACATACCCGAGATCGACACAGGCAATCCGGACCTGAAGCCGACGAAGGCGACGAGCTATGACCTGCTGTTCGAGCACTTTCTCGGTTCCGTCGGGCTTGTGTCGGCCGGCGTCTTCTACAAGGACCTGACTGATCCGATCTATCCCGGCTCCGCGACCCACATCCAGGGCGGCATCTACGACGGTTACCTGCTTGTGAAACCCATCAATGGACCGAAGGCGAATGTCTACGGTTTCGAGGTCGCCTATCAACAGCACCTCACCTCCCTGCCGGGAGTGCTGAGCGGCCTGGGCATCGACGCCAACTACACCTACACCAAATCGAAGGCCACGTTCGATCCCACCACCGGCCGGAGCGGAACCGCCGCACTGCAACGGACGACGCCGAACCTCGCCAACTTCGGCCTGACCTACGACAAGGGTGGTTTCTCACTCCGGGTCGCCGTTGCGTACACCGATGCCTCGATCTTCCTCTACACGTATGTCGATGGGGCCGAGGGAGGCCTTCATGGGCCCTTGGGTGACACGTACCTCTACCCGCATACCCAGCTCGACGCTCAGCTCAGCTACGCGTTCAAGAACGGCCTCGAAATCATCTTGCAGGCCCAGAACCTCAACAACGCGATGTTCGGGTTCTACAGCGGGGACCCGCATTGGAACATCCAACAGGAGTACTACGATCGCACATACTCGCTGGGCTTCAAGTTCACGCGGTAGCGACGTGAGAGGATCGGGAGCGGACATGTTGTGGGCGAAAGGGGGTGGAGGACTATAGGGGTGAAGTTCAGCTTCCAGGGGGCGGAACTGCGGGTGTTGCGCGCCACGTCCAGGATCGTGGGATCGAGTTGCGACGGGTAGGGCTTGACAGCCCTCCTTCCTGGCATTAGATTGCTTGTCGAAGTCAACGAATCGTTGCGCAGGCTCGCAGGCTTCAACTGGGTGCTCAGGCTGGAACGTTCTGAGCGGACGCCACCGCCACCGCATGATGCGGTTTGGGTATGGAGAAAGGGGGAAAATTTTCAACGGCGGTGTTGGAACGTTCCATGTTCGGCCGGAAGGACGGTAGATACAATAGATACAAGTAGATACAAACAGAATCCGCCGGACGACGGCCACAACCACCTCTGAGGGAGGAGAGAAATGGCGTCCTCGCACAAGAACCGAAGTTGGATCATTCCGTTTCTCATCGCTGGGCTTGCCCTGCTTTCTGGCGTCGCCCAGGCGCAGACCGGCAGCGGGACGATCGTTGGGACGGTGCGCGGCCCGACGGGCGATGCGCTCTCCAACGTCAGCATCACCGTGGCGGGCATGAACCTCTCGGCGACCACCGACACCTCGGGTGACTACCGGCTCTCACGTGTGCCGGCCGGCGACCAGACGATCGTGTACAGCTACATCGGCCTGGGGGCGGTCACGGCCGTCGTGAAGGTGACCGCGGGCCAGACCGTGACCAACGACGCCAAGCTGTCGTACAGCGAGGCGATCCAGGTCAGCGGTTCGCCGATCATCGAGGGGCAGGCGAAGGCGCTCAACACCCAGGAGAACGCGGTCAACATCACCAACGTGGTGGCGTCCGACCAGATGAGCCAGTTCCCGGACCGCAACGCCAGCGAGTCGACCCAGCGCCTCCCCGGGGTCTCGCTGCTGCGCGACCAGGGCGAGGGGCGCTACGTCCTCATCCGCGGCACCGAACAGCGTCTGAACTCCACGACCGTCAACGGCGAGCGCATCCCCGCGTCCGAGGCCGATGTGCGCACGATCGCTCTGGACACCATTCCGGCCGACCTCCTCGAGGCGATCCAGGTGTCAAAGGCGCTCACCCCCGACATGGACGGCGACGCGATCGGGGGCACGGTGGACCTGGTGACCAAGAGGGCGCCCTTGAAGGAGCGCATCCAGGCAACCGTCGGAGGGGGGTGGGACGCAATTTCGAAGGACACGCTCGCGAACGGGGCCTTCACCTGGGGTCGGCGCTTCAGCGAGGGCAAGACCGGCCTCCTGCTGTCGCTGACCGGCAGCCAGGCCAACCGGGGCTCCGACGACTTCGAGCCGACCTATGTCGACGGCAACCTGGATGAGCTCTCGCTCCGTGACTACACGCTCACGCGAGAGCGCTACGGCATCACGGGGTCCGTCGACCGGCAGCTCTCGACCGGCTCTGAGTTCTACCTGCGCGGGCTGTTCAACTATTACTCGGACAGCGAGATCCGGAGGAACCTCCGAAACCTAGTCACGAAGGGCCAGGAAGGATGGGAGCTGCGCGACCGCACCCAGACCTCCCACATCAACTCCGTCACCGCCGGGGGGAGCGCGATGCTCGGCGAGACGGTGCTCAACTACCACGTCGCGTGGAACAAGTCCACCGAGGAGACACCGGATCAGGTCACCACGACGTTCACCCAGAAGAAGGTGAAGTTCGCTCCCAACGTGACTCCGACCTCCATCGACCCCAACAACATCCAGGCCAACCCCACCAACGCGGACATCACGAAGGCGGCGTTCAACAAGCTCGTGACGACTGCGAAGTGGGCGGAAGAGAAAGACTACGTCGGCTCGGTGGACCTCACGAAGGCGTTTTACCGCGATACCAGCTTCAGCGGCCTGTGGAAGTTCGGCGCCAAGGCCCGCTTCAAGGAAAAGGACCAGACGTACGACTTGACCACGTACACCCTCGCCAGCGGCCAGGCGAATTTGACCGACTACCTGGGCTCCTTCACCCCCGCCACGCCGTTCGTCGGTGGTCGCTACACCCTGCCGCTGTTCGAGGATCCCAAGAAGATGAGGGACTTCCTCGCCAAGGGCAAGAAAGACGGCACGCTGAGCGGCGAGTACAGTCTCGAAGATTCCCTGAATGGCCTCGATGCCAAGGAGAACACGATCGCGGCCTACGGGATGGCCGAGTTCGACCTCGGTGCCAACCTCGTCATCCTGGCCGGGGTGCGGGCGGAGAACACCCAGAACACGTACAAGTCCCACGAGTTGATCTACGACGAGGAGGGAAACCCGTCGGGCCTGAGCCCGATCTCCGGCAAGAAGGACTACACCGTGGTGCTGCCGATGGTTCACCTCAAGTACAAGCTGGGCGAGCACACCAACTTCCGGGCCGCCATCACGCGCTCTTTCGCCCGTCCCGACTTCTTCCAGGTGAATCCCAACGTCATCCTTAGCCACGAGAGCCAGTCCATCACCAAGGGCAACGCCGATCTCAAACCGACGACGTCGTGGAACCTGGACCTCCTCTTCGAGCACTACCTGCCGTCGGTCGGCATCCTCTCCGCGGGGGCGTTCTACAAGCGGATCACGGACAACATCTACACCGCCGTCGGACAGGAGATCATCGACGGCGCACCGTATGAGGTCACCCAGCCGGTCAACGCCGAGGAGGGCTGGCTGCGCGGTCTCGAGGTCGCGTACCAGGCACGCTTCAGCTCGCTGCCCAAGCCTTTGGACGGGCTCGGTCTCTACTTGAATTACACCTACGCCGACTCGAAGTCGAGCTACCCGGGCCACCCCGACAGCCCCCTGCCCGGCCAGGCCCAGAATATCGGAAACCTCGCGCTGACCTACGAGAAGGCCGGCTTTTCCGGGCGGGTCTCGGTCAACTACAACGGCAAGGCCATTTTCTTCGTTGGAACGGAAGGCTTGGCCGACCAGTTTGTGGACAACCACACCCAGCTCGACGTCTCGGCCCAGCAGCAGATCGGCCAGAAGGTCGCCGTGTTCCTGGAGGTGAACAACCTCACGAACGAGCCGTACCGCATCTACGAGGGAACGACAGACAGACCGCTGCAGGAGGAGTACTACAGGTGGTGGGGGACGATAGGGTTGAAGTTCAACTTCTAGGAGCCAGAAGCGCGGAGAGGATGATCTGAGCTAGCTTCCAGGCGATCCCAGCCTCATCGGTTGTGATCGTGGACCCTTTCTCTTACGGAGTTGGGAAGAAGGGGCGTGTATGCCAAAGGCCTGAGTCGGTCACGTGGCGTCAGCCCTCGAAAGAGACCGGGAGGTGGGTGAATCATGAGGCCGACGACGGTTGCGGTGATCGGAATCGGACGCATCGGAAGGATGCACACGGAGAACCTCGTGCACGCCGTCCCCGATGCCTACGTGAAGGCGGTTGTCGACCTGAAGCAGGTCGATCCGGCCTGGGCCGACGGTCTGGGCATCCCAGTACGATCTACCAACGTTGACAAGATCCTCAAAGACCCGGAGATCGAGGGCGTCATCATCACGGCTCCATCAGGGCTCCACGTCGAGTTGATCCGGCGCGCCGCCGCGGCAGGCAAGCACATCTTCTGCGAGAAACCGGTGGCGTTCGAACCGGGGCCGATCGAACAGGCCCAAGCCGCGGCGGCCGGCGCCCGCGTGAAGCTCCAGGTAGGTTTCAACCGCCGCTTCGATCCGGGGATTCTCAAGGTGTGGCAGGCGGTGCAGGCCGGGGAGGTGGGTGAGATCCACCAACTGCGGGTCACGAACCGCGACCCGAAAGCACCTCCGATCGACTTTGTGAAGCAGTCCGGTGGCCTCTTCTTCGACTTCGCGATCCACGACTTCGACACCATGCGCTTCCTCTCCGGCAGCGAGATCGTGGAGCTGTTCGCGGTAGGCGCGGTGCTGGTGGACCCGGAGATCGGCAGGGCGGGCGACGTGGACACGGCCGTGATCACCGTACGGCTCGCCAGCGGCGCTCTGGGAGTCATCGACTGCAGCCGCCAGACCAACTACGGCTACGACCAGAGGGTCGAGGTGTTCGGCTCGAAAGGCAGTATCGTGGTGGAGAACAGCACCCCCACGACGGTGGTCTCCAGCTCCAAGGGAGGTGTCGTCGGCGACAAGCCGCACGAGACCTTCGTGGAGCGCTACCGCGAGGCGTTCATCGCGGAGCTTTCCGCCTTCGTTGCGGCGGTGCGCCAGGGGTCGCCGGTCCGCGTCGGCGCGCGCGACGCGCTGGCCGCGGTGAGGGCGGCGGGCGCAGCAAAGGCCTCGCACGAGACGCACCTGCCGGTCCGGCTCTCGGAAGACGTCCAGCCAATCAGAGGAGGGCAACGGCGATGAGAGTAATCACCGCAGGCATTCTGGGCGCCGGAAGGATCGGCAAGATCCACGCGAACAACCTCATGGCAATGCCGGGTGTCCGGTTGAAGGCGATCGCGGATCCGTACGTCGACTTCAAGGAGTGGCCGGGGAGCGCGATCGCCACGAGCAAGAACCCCGAGGATGTGCTGAAGGACCCCGAGATCGAGGTGGTGCTGATCTGCTCGCCGACGCCGAGCCACGCTGATTTCACCGACGCCGCGGCGAGAGCCGGCAAGCACGTCTTCTGCGAGAAGCCCATCGCCGTCGACCCGGAGCGGGTGCGCGCCACGCTCGAGACGGTGAAGCGCAGCGGCGTGAAGCTCCAGGTGGGTTTCAACCGCCGGTTCGATCCAACATTTGCGAGAGTTCGGCAAGCGGTGGTTAACGGCGAGGTGGGCGACGTCCATCTCGTCAGGATCACGGCGCGCGACCCGGCCGCACCGCCGATCGAGTACGTGAAGTCTTCGGGCGGGATGTTCGCCGACATGACGATCCACGACTTCGACATGGTGCGGTTCCTCTCGGGGAGCGAGGTGGAGGAGGTACACGCGTACGGAGCCGTTCTCGTGGATCCCGCGATCGGGGTGGCTGGGGACATCGACACCGCCGTGATTTCGATGCGGCTGTCGAACGGCGCGCTCGCCCTCATCGAGAACAGCCGCCAGGCAGTGTTCGGCTACGACCAGCGCATCGAGGTGTTCGGCTCGAAGGGCGGGATCGAGGCGGCCAACGAGACGCCCGCGCGGACGGTTCTCCGCAGCGGCGCGGGCGTGCGCCACGAGAATCCGCTCTACTTCTTCCTCGAGCGCTACCAGCGCTCCTTCGTGATCGAGCTCGAAGCTTTCTTCGCCAGCATCCGCGAGGACAGGGAACCCCCGGCAGGGGGCAACGACGGCCTGATGGCACTGCTCGTTGTCCTGGCGGCCAAGCAGTCGTTGCTCGAGAACCGGCCGGTCCGAGTTGAGAAAGCGGTATCAGGCGCGTCCAAGAAGGGCTGATGAGCCTGCTGAGCTTCTTCGCGACGGGTCCGGACAGGCCCGCGGTCACGGGCCCCGGGGAGGTTGACCGTCTCTACAAACGGCACCGCCTGCGCATCATGCTGGCGATCACCGTGGGCTACGGCCTGGCTTACACGTGCCGCCTGGCCCTCTCGATGGTCAAGAAGCCGCTGATTGACGAGGGGATCTTCTCTGCGGAGCAACTCGGCATCATCGGCGCCGCCCTGTTCTACACGTACGCGGTCGGCAAGCTCACGAACGGCTTTCTCGCCGACCACGCCAACCTGCGGGTTTTCTTTGCGACCGGCGTGCTTGTTTCTGCGGCGCTTAACCTCGGCATGGGGTTTTCGACGGCGCTCTGGCTCTCCGTACTCCTCTGGGCGCTCAACGGGTGGTTTCAGGCGTTCGGTGCTCCGGCCGGGGCGGTGGCGATGGCCCAGTGGTTTTCCAACCGGGAGCGTGGTCGGATCTACGGTGTCTGGAGCACCGCGCATGGCCTCGGCGAGGGACTGACGTTTATCGGGGTTGCTGCGGTGGTCACCGCCTGGGGCTGGAGGGCCGGCTACTGGGGGCCGGGGGTGCTCGGCATTCTGGTGGCTCTCGCCATCTATCTCCTGATGGAGGACCGGCCGCAGACGCTCGGCCTGCCCCCGGTCGCGGACTGGAAGAACGACCACCTGACCGGCAAGGCGAGCAGCGAGGATCAGAAAGGCAGCATCTGGGCGAGCCAGCGCGTGGTCTTGAAGCACCCCGCGATCTGGGTGCTGGCGTTCGCGAGCGCGCTGATGTACGTCACACGGTACGCCATCGACAGCTGGGGGATCCTCTACCTGCAGGAGGCCAAGGGCTACTCTCTGATGCTGGCCGGCAGCGTGCAGATGGCCAGAACGCTGACCGGGATGGCGGGCGCCGTCGCATTCGGTTTCATGTCAGACAAGCTGTTTGCCGCCCGCCGCCCGCCGGTCAACCTGATCTTCGGCATCCTCGAGCTCGCGGGACTCTTCATGATCTTCTTTGGTCCGCCAGGCAAGCCGGTGTTCATGACGGTGGGCTTCTTGCTGTATGGGTTCGGCGTGACCGGTCTCGTGACGTCCCTCGGGGGGCTGTTCGCGATCGACATCGCGCCCAAGAAGGCCGCGGGTGCCGCGATGGGCTTCATAGGGGTCTTCTCCTACGTGGGCGCGGCGCTCCAGGAGTGGCTGAGTGGCCATCTGATCCAGCGCGGGATGGTCATGGTCGATGGCGTCCGGCACTACGACTTCACGACGGCAATCTGGTTCTGGGTTGGCTCGTCGGTGCTCTCGCTGATCCTTGCAACGACGCTGTGGCGGGTGCGGTTGAGGGACTGAGGGAGGCACGGAACGTGAAAGAGCGCTACGACGTCGCCACGGTTGGCAACTACACGAAGGACACGATCGTGACGTCCGCCGGCACGCGCCACGTCGATGGCGGGGGCTTCAACTACGCCGCGTTTGCGGCGGCGGCGCTCGGGTTCAAGGTGGCGGCGATTACCCGGCTTTCCGCCGAGGACATCCGCGTAGTGGAGGCGCTCGAGCGCGCAGGCATCGCCGTCTTTGCGGAGAAGACCCCCTCATCGACGTTGATGCGGCTCGAGTACCCGACGGCCAACGTGGACGAGCGGGTGCTCACGGTGGCAGCAACGGCGGGGTCTTTCACGGCCGACCAGATCCAGGGTATCGACGCGCGCGCGTTCGTGATCAGTCCCTCGATCCGCGGTGAGGTGCCCCTGGATGTGATTCAGGAGCTCGGGGGAAAGGACGCGACGATCGGGGCGGACGCGCAAGGTTTCGTTCGCGTGCGCGACGGCACCGGTAGGCTCCATCACCGTGAGTGGCCCGAGATGAACCAGGTGCTGCGCCTCGTGGATGTCCTGAAAGCCGACGCTGTGGAGGCGGAGTCACTCACGGGGGAGAGCGACCTGAGGCGGGCGGCCGCCGCCCTCGCGCGGATCGGGCCAGGCGAGGTGGTCCTGACGCACAGGAACGGGCTGCTCGTCCTTGCCGAGGGCAGCTTCCACGAGGTGGAGTTCCGCTCGGCCTCGCTGGTCGGGCGGAGCGGGCGGGGCGACACGTGCCTTGGCTCGTACGTGGCGGCGAGGCTGAGCGCGCCGCCAGCGGAGGCCACTCTGTGGGCGGGTGCCGCAACCAGTCTGAAGCTCGAGGCGGAGGGGCCACTTCGGAAGTCACGGGCTGAGATCGAGGAGTTCAAGCGGCGGATGTACGGGGGAGTGTGAGGGCACTGTGATGAGCGAGGTGCAGGCGTTTGTGGACTGCGTGCGCGATGACACGGATCCTCCTGTGAGCACGCTGGACGCGCGGGCGACGGTGGCCGTGAGGCTGGCCGCCACGCGGTCGATCCGCGACGGCAGACCCGTAGACGTCGAGCTGGGCCGCCCCGAACCGATGGCAAAGAAGGGCGTGCTTTCGTCTTCGGACGAAAGCCGTCAGAGGAGAAACAGGAAGGTGTGAACGACTTGTGAGCTTCGAGTTGTGCGACGGAAAGGAGATTCGGAAATGGCAGACAACCCAGAAACACCAACCTTGCTGAAGACGAACGAGCCGGACCTGTTCTTCGAGGACAACACGGTCGGCCGCTGCAAGAAGGAGGTGTGGGACGCGAGTGACAAGGAAGTCGACGCGATCCTTGCCGAGTACGGCATCCCCTCGCCCCCCGAGTGGGGCAAGTCCGGCTCGTACATCCAGACCACGGTCCGCCACCAGGTGGAGGCCAACCGGAAGAAGAACGACATCGTGTTCATCCCGGTCGGCTGCACCGAGATGCACGGCAGGCACCTGCCGAGCGCATCGGACACGCTCTACGTGAGCCAGATCCTCGAGGGGCTGCGGCGCTACACCGCGAAGCGCGGGGCGCCGTGCGCGCTGGCGCTGCCGCCGCTCAACTATGGCGCCCATCCCTACCACCACCTGGGCATGGCGGGCACCGTGATCGTTCGCGAAAACGTGGCGCGCGAGCTTCTGATCGACGTCATGCTCGGCCTGTGGAACGACGGCTTCCGGAAGCAGATCATCATCAACAACCACGGCCAACTGTGGATGCTCGAGTCGGCGATCCAGCAGTTCCAGAAGCGGTATCAGCTCCCGGGGATCTTCCGGGTGATCGACTGGCACCGGGCGGTGCGGGAGTTCTTCCGGACCACCGAGAAGGGCGGCAAGCTGGACACCAACTTCGTGCACGCCGATGAGTCGGAGACGTCGCTCGGGCTGCTGCTCCATCCGGACATGGTGGACATGAAGTACGCCGTGGACACCAAGGGCAAGAGCTACCTGCCCGACGGCCACTTCGACAAGTCGGTGGACCCATTCAACAGGCCGAGCCGCTGGTCGGAGGGTGAGGGCCACTTCGCGATCGAGATCGTGGCCACGCCGGAAGGCGTCGTCGGAAAGTCCACGCGCGGTTCGGCGGCCAAGGCGAAGCGGCCGGTGGCGGCGATCCTGCGCTACCTGACGCTGCTCAACGACCAGATCCTGGAGGTGTTCCCTCCTGGAAAGGTGCCGCCGGTCGAGGAGGTGACGTTGCGCACGGCCAAGGAGATGGAGCCGTACCTTCGCGAGCCGATGAGCCCGGGGTGGAAGCCGGTGTACAACCTGCCGGCGATCGGCCAGGGTTTCGACCAGTGATGAAGCTCAGCGTCGTCCTCTCGACCCACGCCGCCAGCTTCGACGCGGTGGCGCTCAAGGGCGATTTCGAGGCGAACGTGGCCAAGATCGCCGGGTGGGGGTACGACGGGGTCGAGCTGGCAATCCGCGATCCACGCCTCGTGGATTCGGGTGAGTTGAAGCGTGTCGTGGGCGGGCACGGGTTGGCCGTGCCCGCCATCGGCACCGGGCAGGCATGGGGCGAGGAGAAGCTGTCGTTCACCAGCGACAACGCCTCGGTGCGGGAGGCGGCTGTCCAGCGGATCAAGAGCCACGTCCCGCTGGCGGCGCGCCTCGAGGCGGTGGTCATCCTCGGTCTGATCCGGGGGATCACGCCGCCGGGGCAGACCCACGGGCGGTCGATGGAGTACCTCGTCGAGGCGATCAAGGAGTGCGCCGCCGCGGCGGCTGGAGCCGGGGTGCGGTTCGCGCTCGAGCCGATCAACCGGTACGAGACGCGATCTCGTCCACACGGTCGCCGAGGGGCTGGAGCTCGTCGAGCGGATAGGCGCCGAGCAATCTCGGGCTGCTGCTGGACACCTTCCACATGAACATCGAAGAGCCGGTGATCGAGGACAGCATCCGGGCGTGCGGCGACCGCATCTTCCACTTCCACGTGGCCGACTCCAACCGGTGGTACCCGGGTGCAGGGCACCTCGATTTCAAGGCGATTCTGGAGACGCTCGCGGCCACCGGCTACAAGGGTTTCGTCTCCGGGGAGTTCAAGCCGCTGCCGGATGCAGATACGGCGGCCGAACGGAGCATCACGTACTTGAGGAAGCTCTGAGAAAGGAAGACAAATGTCTAGACGATCTTGGCTGAATCTCGCTGCTGCAACGCTGGTCATCGCGGTTGCTGCCACTGCCTTCGGCGGAGCGGGCGCATCCGCGGTGCCGGACGACATCAGGCTGACCTGGTCGGAGAGCCCGAAGACGACCCAGACCATCGGCTGGCGTACGGACACGACGGTCGCGGTCGGGAAGGTCGAGTACTTCGCCATCGGCGGTACGCCCACGCACCGTTGCGGCGCCACCGCCCGAGACGCTCACCACCAACGTGGGCGCCATCAACCTCTTCTCCGTGACGCTGCGCGACCTGCAGCCGGGGACCAGGTACGTGTACCGCGTGGGCGAAGGCTCCACCTGGAGCCCGTACTACACCTTCGAGACCGAGAAGGCCGAGCCGGAGAGGTTCCAGTTCATCGTCTTGGGTGACTCCCATGAGGAGAAGCCGATCTACACGGTCTGGAAGAAGACCGTGACCCAGGCCTACCAGCAGAACCCCGAGGCGAAGTTCATCATGAACGTCGGAGACCTGATCTACTCGGGGAAGGACTACACGCAGTGGCAGGCGTGGTTTGCGGGTGCCCAGGACGTCATCGCTCGGATCCCGGAGATGCCGGTGATCGGCGATCACGAGCCGCGGGGCGTCACCAGCAAGGACGAGTTCCAGAGGCCGGAGTACTTCGTCAAGCTGTTCAGGGTTCCCCAGAACGGCCCGGCGGACTTCAAGGGTGAGGTCTACTCCTTCGACTATGGCGCCGCGCACATCGCAGTGCTGAACAGCGAGTTCACCGCCGAGTTTGCGGACGCTGCGCACCGCAAGGCCATGATTGACGCCGAGGTTGCGTGGCTGGACGCGGACCTCACGGCGACGACCAAACCGTGGAAGGTCCTCGTGTACCACGAAGCCACCTACAACCTGGCCCATGACCGAGCGGGGGTCCTCACCAGGGTCAACTTCGGGCCTGTCATCGACAAGCACCATGTGGACGTGGTGTTCAACGGCCACGACCATGCGATGGCCAGGAGCTACTTCATCAAGAACGAGGATTTCGTGGCGCGAGCCGCGGAGGGAACGGTGTACTTCATCTCCGGGAGGACGGGCGACAACGCCAAGGACAGCCTGGGCAGCAAGTTTTGGCACCCGTTCTTCTACGACCCACAGGGCCAGACCTGCTACCTCGTGGTTGCTGTGGATCGCGACAGGCTGGCAGTCACGACCAGGCTCGAGGACGGGACCGTGGTGGACAGGTTCAGGATCGACAAGGCGAACCCTGAGAACAGCACCCCAGTCGTCCCAGTCGGCGCCTACATTGAGGCTGAGGACCTAGCCTTCCCCAGCGCCCGTTTTGCAGCGTTTGGGTCGTTGCTCCAGTTCGGCAACCCGCCGCAGCAGAACGCTGCCGGGGAGTGGTTCGTGGACATCGACGCCCTTGCCGCGTACCTGTCTGCCAAGTTCGACCGCAAGACGAACGTGTTCAGCTACCACGACGATGAGATCAAGCTTCAGTTGGCCGACAACATGTTCCTGGACAAGACGAAGAAGATGGTCTCCCTCGCCGGGCTCACCTCGGTGGGCTTCTACTGCAAGTACCACAAGGCCATGAACGTGGTCACGGTCGAGAGGTGGAGGGACTGAGGACCGCTCGCCAGGAGGGGCAACCCGACCTGGCCTTTTGAACTGTCGTGCGATCACCGCAGCCCTGGTGCTGCGCGACCGTATCGCGTGTATCTGCAGGACAGGACACGACCTTCTGCTGGACGAAGCGCCTCGGCTCTTGTCCTGGGCGGTCGCCCATTTGTTAACCTCACGCAGGTTTGGGGGGGCAAGCCAGTCAAACGGCTGCTCAGGTAAGGAGTCGCTGCGTGGGATACCGCTGCGTGGTCTGCGTCAAGCAGGTGCCCGATACCAAGAGGCTTACCGGGCAGGCCATGAAGGAGGACGGCACGGTCAACCGTGCCGCGCTGGCGGCGATCTTCAACCCCGAGGACCTCAACGCCCTCGAGGCGGCACTGGCGATTCGCGACCGGCACGCCGGGACGGTAACGGTCATCAGCATGGGGCTGCCCAAGGCGTCGGACGTGCTCCGGGAGGCGTTGTTCCGCGGCGCGGACCGGGCCGTCCTCATCACGGACCGCCGGGCGGCCGGCTCCGACACGCTGGCCACAAGCTACATCCTCTCCTTCGCCATTCGGCGCCTTTCGCCCGACATCGTGCTGTGCGGGCGGCAGGCGATCGACGGGGACACTGCCCAGGTGGGTCCTCAGATCGCTGAGAAGCTGGGCTTCACACTCGTCACCTACTTGGATGAGTTGGTTGAGTTGCGCGGTCAGACGCTGCGGGCCAGGCGGAACCTGGGCAACGGGTGGGAGGTGGTGGAGGCGGAGCTGCCGGTGCTGGCCACTGTCCTGGACACGGCGAACACGCCGCGCCCGCCGGCCGCGAGGCGCCTCATGAAGTTCAAGAAGGCACGCTGCCGTGCGGAGGTCGAACAGGCCGTAGCCCGCGAGCTTGCGCCGGCCAGCGAGGACGAGAGGGCTGCGGAGGCGGCGCGCCGCTGCCGGGAACTCGAGCGCAGGGGGTTGTTGATCGAGCAGTGGAACCTCGACGATGTCGGCGTCGACCTCGCCTGGTGCGGGCTGAAGGGCAGCCCCACCAAGGTCCACCGGGTCCAGTCCATCGTGCTGGCAGGCGGCGCCTATAGTGAGTACGCACCCACCGACGACGGCGTGGCCCGGCTCGTTCGGGAACTGATCGAGGACCACACCATTGGCTAGGCGGCCCGCGTGGGGATGGCGATGATCGAGGTCAACAGGCGGGGAGAGGTCTGGATCTTCGCGGAACAGGAAAGGGGCACGCTTTCCGAGGTGCCGCTGGAGTTGCTCGGCAAGGGACGTGAGCTGGCGGACACGCTGAACGTGCCGCTCGCGGCTTTGCTGCTGACCGCGGATGACGGCGGCGAGATGGCGAAACGTCTCGGCCAGTACGGGGCAGACAAGGTCTACCTCGTCGAGCACGACCTCCTGCGGCAGTACCAGAGCTCGACGTATGCGCGCGTCATCTGCGAGCTGGTGCAGGGGCACGCGCCGCAGGTCGTCCTCTACGGCGCGACGGCGATCGGACGCGACCTCGCGCCGACCGTGGCGAGCGCCCTGAAGTGCGGGCTGACCGCGGACTGCACGGACCTGCAGATCGGCGACCACACGCCGCCGGGGAGCAAGGAGCTCCACAGGAACCTCCTGCTGCAGATCCGCCCGGCGTTCGGGGGCAGCATCATCGCGACCATCGTCAACTACGACCGGTGGCCGCAGATGGCCACCGTGCGCGAGGGGGTGATGGCCATGCCGCAGCCAGATGGGCGGCGGCGGGCCACGGTGGTCCGGCTTCCCGCATCGTTCAACGGCTTCAGGGTGCCGCTGCGTATTCTCGAGTCGGAGCGCCGCGAGAAGAAGGTGAACCTGAAGGCGGCGCGCGTGATCGTCGCGGGCGGCGCCGGCGTGGGGACGAGGGAGAGCTTCCGGCTCATCTGGGAGCTCGCGAACTGCCTGGGGGGGGCGGTGGGTGCCAGCAGGGCGGCGATCGACCTCGGGTTCGTGGACAAGGACCACCAGGTCGGTCAAACGGGCACCACCGTTCGCCCCGCTCTTTACATCGCCTGCGGTATCAGCGGGGCCGTCCAGCACCGCGCCGGCATGGAGGAGTCCGCGAAGATCCTCGCCATCAACATGGACCGCTCGGCTCCGATCTTCTCGGTGGCCCACTATGGGATCGTGGGGGACCTGAGGGTCGTGATCCCCAGGCTTATCCGTGCCATCCGCAGCGGGGCCAAGGTCGAGCAACTGGTCGAACCTCTGGAGAGGCCGGGTCCGCCGCCCGGGGGAACCCGGGACTGAGGGGTGAGGGTGGCCAACTTCTTCCTGGACAACGACGACGTGCAGTTCCTCTTCGAGCATATGGAGCTTCGGCAGCTCGCGGCGCTCTACGAGGAGGGGTTTCGCTTCTGCCGGGAGCATGACTTCGCGCCGGAGAACGCCGAGGACGCGGTGGACAACTACCGCCGCATCCTGACGGCGCTGGGCGAGCTCGCCGCCGACGTGATCGCGCCCTCGGCCGCTCAGACCGATCGCGTGGGCAACGTCCTAAACGACGACGGGAGCGTGAGCTACGCCCCGGGCATCACGGAGGCGATAACGCGCCTGAGCCAGGCCGACCTGATGGGCTTCACACTTCCGTACCGGTTTGGGGGCCTCAATTGTCCGCAGCTCGTGTACACGATGAGCAACGAGGTCGTCAGCCGGGCCGACGCGTCGCTGATGAACCTTTACGGGCTGCAAGGGATCGCCGAGACCATTAACGCCTACGCCGACGAGGCGATCAAGCAGGCGGTCCTGCCCGAGATGGCCGCGGGGCGGAAGACGGGCGCGATGGTCCTGACGGAGCCGGACGCGGGGAGCGACCTCCAGGCCGTGAAGGTGCGGGCCATTCAGGACGGCACGGGCAACTGGGTCGTGCAGGGCGTCAAGCGCTTCATCACCAACGGGTGCGGGGAAGTGCTGCTGGTGCTGGCCCGGAGCGAGCCGGACATGGCAGACGCCCGCGGGCTCTCGCTCTTCCTGGTCGAGCGGGGGCCGCGCGTCAAGGTGCGGCGGCTGGAAGAGAAGCTCGGCATCCACGGAAGCCCAACCTGCGAGCTCTTCTTCGACGATGCCCCCGCACAGCTCATCGGCCAGCGTCAGCGCGGCCTCCTCACCTACGTCATGAGCCTGATGAACGGCGCCCGGGTGGGGATCGCGGCCCAGTCGCTCGGCATCGGGGAGGCCGCCTACCGGGTGGCGAGGGAGTACGCAAGCAAGCGGAAGCAGTTTGGTCTCGAGATCGACAGGATCCCGGCCGTCCGTGAGCTGCTCGTTGACATGAGCGTCGATCTCCAGGCGGCGCGGGCCCTCACCTACTACACCAGCTTCTGCGTGGACCTCGAGGTCGGTGCACTCCGGAAACTCGAGGGCGGCGAGCATCAGGCGGAGGGCGACCGCAGCCGCCTGCAGCAGGAGGCCCGGCGGCTCAAGCGAGTCAACGGCATGCTCACCCCGATGAGCAAGTACTACGCCTCGGAGATGTCGATGCGGGTCGCCAACAGCGCCATCGCGGTGCTGGGCGGGAGCGGCTACATGAAGGACTACCCGGTCGAGCGCCTCCTGCGGGACAGCCGCATCACCACGATCTACGAGGGGACGAGTCAGCTCCAGGTCGTGGCCGCCCTCGGCGGTGTGACCTCGGGGCTCGCGCACGCGCTTGTGGAAGAGTTGCTGAACCGGGAGTGGCCGCAGCCCGTGGTCGAGCAGGTGGACCAAGTGCGCGGGGGGCTGGCGCTGCTGGACGAAGCGGTGGCGTTCGCCAAAGGGCAGAGGGGCACGGGCTACCTGGAGCTCTACGGTCGCAAGATCGTGGACATGGCCTGCACGCTGGTCATCGCGGCGCTGCTCTGCGGCTATGCCGCCGTCAGCGAGCGCAAGCTGGCCGTCGCGCAACGCTTTCTGGCCACCAAGCTGCCGGAGCTACGGATGAACATGGAGCTTGTCTGCTCGGGGGATGAAGCGGTGATCACCGGGTTCGAGGCGCTTGCGGGGGGTGTCGGCGCGACGTCGTGACGGGCCAGGTGTCGTTCGTGTGGCGGCGCGGCGCGGCTGTCGTTGAGTCTACCTCGGCGGGGCGGCGTTACGGCGAGCATCCGGCCAAGGGGGGTAGCTCGGGATCATGCGCAGGGGCACGGCGGAAGCTTGCGATTCGTTGACCGCATCCAGCAGCACCCGTCCCGCCATGTCGCGGGCGACAGGCAGCTCGAGCAGGTAGAGTACCGTGGCCGTGACGTCTGCCAGGCGCGCCGCCCGTAGTCTCCCCGGACGCACGCCGGGACCGGTGAAGAGCACGAAACCGTCCGGCGAGTCGGTGGGCGAGACACGCCAGCGCGGTGGCGTCGCGCCGAACTGTGCGAGGCGCTGCCACGGGGATGGCGGCGCCAGGCCGTAGGGTGAAACCACAACGACGAGGGTGTCCTCTCCCATCGGCAGCCAGAGGGTGCGCAGTTGCTCGTCGAGGAGGCGCGCCGCCTGGTGCAAGACCTCCTCTCCCTGGCTTCCAGGGCTTTCCGCGGTCCACAACGGGCGCAGGTGGGCGGCGATTCCGTAGTCAATAGCGAGCGCGTCCACGGGTTGAGCCGTCGCGAACCGCGAGGCAGTTGCCCCGAGAGCGGCCGCGAGAGCGAAGGAGTTGTGCGCGTCCTCGGCCAACTCGGGTTCCGAGCGCAGGGCGGACTCGAGGGGGGCGCGCAGGTCAGCGTCCAGCGCGGAGAAAGGTGGGACCTCGGCGACGAGGGGTGTTGGAACCGTCCACGTGCCCTGCGCGTAGCGAGGCCACCCGACGAGGCCGACCCCGCGCCCTGTCGCAAGGAAGATCTGCCAGAGGGTGCCGCGCTGAGGCGCGAGGCCTGGTGTGCGTTCCCAGGTCCGCCAGGGGATCTGCTGGGGGCCCGGCCACGGGCCCGCAAGCAGCAAGGTCACCGGGTCTTTGGTCAACCAGGGGACGCGGTACGAGTGCCTCCCGAGCACCCCATGGACGGCCGGTGCGCAGCCCGTGACCAGGGTCGCGAGGGTGGCTGAGCGAGTGTAGGGCCGCACGGTCCGCAGTTGGCCCCACGCCCCGTTCTCCCAACGAGTGCGGAGGAACGGCATGTCGCCCCGCTCCATCGCCGGGAGCAGCCAGGGCAGGTCGGTACCCTCCCAGCAGACGAACAGCAGACGGTGCGCGGGTTGGAAGCGCGGCGGCTCGGCCGCGGTAGTGGCCGGCCTGGAGACCGGGGTGGCGACCCAGACCACCCACAGGGAGGCCACCACGAAGCCTGCGAAACCGACAGAGGTCGCGAGCGCATGCCGGGCCGGCCGCCTCTGGATAACCAACACCAGAAGCGTGACCATGTAGATCGTTGCAATCGACCCCGAAACCGCAAGGGCCTCCCGGTTGTCGGAGAGCAGCAGGTCCCGGGTCTCCTCGCGATTCCACCAGGCGACGCCGGTGACCACGAAGCTGACCACGATCATCAACCAGCGCCACAGGCCGACGCTGAAGCCCCTCGGCGCGGCGAGGTAGGGGGCGAAGATCCCCGCCAGCTCTACGAGCAGGAAGAGCACGATGCCGATCCAGAGACCGACCCAGCTCATCCAGGCCAGCATGGCGAGGCACACCTTGAGCGGGGAGAGCGAAACCTCCGGCCACAGCAGGAGCTGCAGCGGTGCAAGCGCGGCACCGGCGAGAGCGCCTGCCGCCAGGCTGTGGCCAAGCCTCCGGAGGTGACGCATAATAGCCGCGGCATGATAGCGCGTCGCGATCTGGCCGTGCGCGTGGCAGCACGCACCGACCTCTCCCCCACCTGCTTTCGACTCACGCTCACCACCCGAGAGCCGCTCGATGCGATCCCCGGGCAGTTCGGGATGCTGTCGTGCGCCGATGGGTTCGACCCGCTGCTGCGCCGCGCCTTCTCCCTCGCCGGCATTTCGCGAGAAGCCGGGGCGACAAACGTGGAGCTCCTTATCAAGGAGGTCGGCAAGGGCACCGTGCTGCTGCGGCACACCGCCTTGGGTTCCGACCTGCGCCTCCTGGCCCCCCTGGGCAACGGTTTTTCTCTCGACGCCGGGGCGCACCGCCTGGCGCTGGTATCGGGCGGGATCGGACTGCCTCCGGTGCTCTTCGCCGCAGAGGTTCTGGCTCTCCGCGGCACGGCGTTCGACCTCTACCTCGGTGCCGCAGCGGCGGCGGAGTTGCTGGAGGTGGAGCGCTGCGAAAGAGCCACGGCAGCGGTCGGCGGGGAGCTGGTGCTCGCCACCGACGACGGCAGCCGGGGCGAGCATGGTTTCATCACCGCGACGCTCGCGCGAAGGCTCTCGGCGGGGCACACCTACGGCCGCGTCCTTGCCTGTGGTCCCACCCCGATGCTGGCGGCGCTCACCGAGTTGGTGCGCGAGCACGTGCTGGAGGCGGAGCTCTCGCTCGAGGAGCCGATGGCCTGCGGCGTCGGAGTGTGCTTGGGCTGCGTCGTGGAGCTGGCGGACGGGCGTTACGTTGCCACCTGCAAGGAAGGGCCGGTCTTTCCCGTCGACCGCCTCGCGGCAAGGTGGTGGGCGTGAACGTCCGGCTGGCCACGTCCGTGGGCGATCTGGCGCTCGCCAACCCAGTCATGGCTGCCTCGGGCACCTTCGGATACGGCCTCGATCTCCTGGAGTTCTGCCCGCCGGAGCGGCTGGGGGCGCTTGTCACGAAGGGCCTGTCCCCGAGGCCACGACGTGGGAGCTCGACGCCGCGCATCGTCGAAACCGCGGCCGGGATGATCAACGCGATCGGTTTGCAGAACATCGGGGTGGAGGCGTTCTGCATGGAAGCACTGCCGGTGCTGCGCGGGCGCGGCGCGGTGGTTGCGGTCAACGTGTTCGGCGAGCGCATGGAGGAGTACGTCGAGGTGATCGAGCGCTGTGAGCGGGAGGAGGGTATCGCCGCTTACGAGCTGAACGTGTCCTGTCCGAACGTAACCGCGGGGGGGATGGAGTTCGGGCACGACCCCGCCCAATTGGAGCGTCTCACCAGGATGTGCCGAGCGGCCACGCGCAGGCACCTCTGGGTCAAGCTTTCCCCGAACGCGCCCGACTTGGTTGGGACAGCGCGCGCGGCGGTGGCCGGCGGGGCCGACGCCCTCTCGCTGATCAACACGTTGCGCGCGATGGCCATCGACGCCGAGAAACGCCGGCCGGTGCTTGCCAACGCCTGTGGCGGGCTGTCCGGACCGGCGATCAAACCCATCGCCCTCCGGATGGTTTGGGAGGTGCACAAGGCCCTCCCCGAGGTGCCGGTAGTGGGTATCGGCGGGGTGGAGTCCGGGCGCGACGTGGCGGAGTTCATGCTCGCCGGGGCGAGCGCGGTACAGGTTGGGACCGCAATCTTCCGCGACCCCGCCGCTCCGCTGCGGATCCTATCGGAGCTCGAGCGTTTTTGCGCCGAGCAGGATATCCCCGGGGTGTGTGAGCTTGTCGGGGCACTCAAGTGGCCCTGACGCGCGAAGAGGCCATGCGCCGGCTGGCGGTGGCGCTCGACACCTCCGAGCGCGACGAGATCGTGCAGCTCGCGCGCGCCCTCCGGCGGTGCGTGGGCGTGGCCAAGGTCGGCCTGGAGGCGTTCACCGCCCACGGACCGGCCCTGGTGGGCGAGGTGCAGGCCGTCGGCATGCCGGTGTTCCTGGACCTCAAGCTGCACGACATCCCGAACACCGTGGAGCGCGCGGCGCGCAACGCCGCACGGCTCGGAGTCGCAATGCTCACGGTGCACGCCTCGGGGGGCGAGGCGATGCTGCGCGCGGCGGTGGCGGGTGCCGCGAGCGCCGACCGGCCTCCGGCAGTGCTGGCGGTCACGGTGCTGACGAGCCTGGACGATGGGGCACTCGCGGCGCTCGGGATCCCGGGCGGCGCCGCGGACCGGGTGGCGGCGTGGGCCATGCTCGCACAGCGCTCCGGGTGCGCCGGGGTCGTGTGTTCACCGCATGAGGCGGCTATGCTGCGGTCCGCCCTGGGTCCGGAGTTCCTGCTGGTGACGCCCGGGGTCCGCCCGGCCGGCGAGAGCATCGGCGACCAGCGTCGGGTAGCCACGCCTCGTGAGGCCATCGACGCCGGCGCCAACCTGCTCGTGGTTGGGCGCCCGATCACAGGTGCGGCCGATCCCGTGGTGGCGGCCGAGGCAATCCTGGCCGAGATGGCCTCCTAGGTCGCTGGGGTATCCTCGGCGCATGGCGGAGAGTTTCCCCTGCGATACGCACGTCCACACCGCGCGCTGCGGGCACGCGACTGGAGGTGATGACGAGCTCGTCGAGGCGGCAATGGCGCGCGGCCTCGCCGCGATCGCGCTCACCGATCACGCGCCGTTCTACTGGCTGTCGCGTGAGGAGCGCGATCCTGGGTTGGCGATGGCGTTCGAGGAGCTGCCGCGCTACGTGGAAGACGTACTCGCCCTCAAGGAGCGGTACCGGGGCCGGATCGAGGTGCTGGTCGGCGTGGAGGCCGACTACATCCCGGGCCGGGAGGAGGTGCTGGTGCGACTCCTGGAGGCCTACCCGTTCGACGTCGTGCTGGGCTCGGTGCACTTCTTGGACGGGTGGCTGGTGGACGCCCCTACCTCGCTGGCGAGGCTCAGCCAGGGGCAGGACGAGGTGGACAAGATCTGGGTACGCTACGCCGAGCTGCTGATCGCGGCGGCCAAATCGGGACTCTTCGACGTGCTCACCCACCTCGACCTGCCCAAGAAGTTCGGCCACAGAGCCTCGCGACCATTTGCCGGGTGCCAGCAGGATGTTGTGAAAGCCGTGGCCGCTTCTTCCTGCGCGGTGGAGCTGTCCTCGGCGGGGCGCCGGAGGCCGGTGGGGGAGGACTACCCTGCCCCGGACCTGTTGCGCGAGTTGACCTCCGCCGGGGTCCCGTTTGTCCTCGCCTCCGATGCCCACGCTCCCACAGAGGTGGGGTTCGCGTTCCAGGACCTCATCGCTGGCGCACAGGCGGCGGGGGTGACGGAGGTCGTGGTGTACCGGCTACGGCGGGGTGCTCCGGTCGCGCTTTGACAGGGTTGCTAAAATTGCACCAACCCGCGATCCGGCGGGTCATTTTGTCGTCCGGGGGCAGGGGGAAGGTGCGGTGGAGAAGCAACACTATCGAGTGGTCATCCTTGGCTCGGGCCCGGCAGGGCTGACGGCGGCGCTCTACGCCTCGCGCGCCGAGCTTGCGCCCTTGGTCATCGACGGGATGCAGCCGGGAGGCCAGCTCACCATCACCACGGAGGTCGAGAACTACCCCGGCTTCCCGGAGGGGATCCTGGGCCCCGAGTTGATGGCCAAGATGCGCACGCAGGCGGAACGCTTCGGGACGACGACTATCTTCGACGCCGCCACGGCTGTCGACGTCTCGCGACGGCCATTCCTGGTGACGACCGGCGAACACGGGGTGGTGAACGGCGATGCGTTGATCATCGCCACCGGCGCCTCCGCCAGGCTGCTCGGCATCCCCGCCGAGAGGGAGCTCATGGGCTACGGCGTCTCGGCGTGCGCAACCTGCGACGGGTTCTTCTTCAAGGAGCGCGAGGTGGTGGTGGTGGGCGGAGGCGACACCGCGATGGAGGAGGCCACCTTCCTCACGCGCTTCGCCACCAAGGTGACCGTGGTGCACCGGCGGGGCGAGCTGCGCGCATCGCGGATCATGCAGGAACGCGCCAGGGCCAACCCGAAAATCGCCTTCGAGTGGCACTCGGTGGTCGTGGACATCCAGGGCACGCGCGAGAAGGGCATCAGTGCTGTCGTGCTGGAGGACGTGCGCACCAAGGAGCGGCGGACCTTCCCCGCCCAGGGCGTGTTCATGGCGATCGGGCACAAGCCCAACACCGAGCTGTTTGCGGGGCAACTCGAGCTCAACGCCGTGGGCTACATCCTCACCGATCCCGACTCCACCCGCACCTCGGTGGAAGGCGTGTACGCCTGCGGTGACGTCCAGGACCACATCTTCCGCCAGGCCGTCACGGCCGCCGGGAGCGGCTGCATGGCGGCGATGGAGGCTGAGCGCTGGCTCGCCGAGCACGGGGCCTAATGGCTGGAATACGTGCCCCAAAGGTGGAGGTTTTTCGAGGTAGGGGTGGGTCTGCCCCTGGAGGGTGAACATGCTCACGATGACCGACAAGGCCGTGGAGAAGGTCCGGCACTTCGCCGGCGAGATGCCCGAGGCCAAGGGCAAGGAGCTGCGGATCTTCGTGCAGGGCGGCGGCTGCTCCGGTTTTCAGTACGGCTTCACGTTCGATGACCAGCAGGAGGGCGACACCGTCGTGGAGTCGAGCGGCGTGCGGGTGCTGGTGGACCCGATGTCGGCGCAGTACCTGACCGGGGCCACGGTGGACTTTGTCGAGGACCTGCGCGGCGCGGGCTTCGTGGTGGAGAACCCCAACGCGGTGCGTTCCTGTGGGTGCGGGCACTCATTTTCGGTGGACTGAGCGGGCGTTTGGGTTGAAAATCTTCGGGGAGTGAGGGGCAGGTGAACACGCGACCACTCGACGGCCGCCACCGCAGCATCGTGCGGCTCGGGGACCCGGTGCTGCGCGAGTGTGCGCAGGATGTGCCCCGTGATCGCTTCGGCACGCGGTTCCTGCGGGACCTCGGGCGCGATCTTCTGCGCACCATGTTCGAGGACAACGGGGTGGGACTGGCCGCGCCGCAGGTGGGTAGCGGGCTGCGCGTGTTCGCCTACTACGTGCCCGGCGAGGGGGACCGCGACGAGGTGCCATCCCAGGTGCTCGTCAACCCGGTGCTTACCCTGCTCGGAGAGGCCACCGAACTCGGTTGGGAGGGGTGCCTGTCCGTCCCCGGCCTGCGTGGGATGGTCGCTCGTCACCCGGCAGTCAAGGTTGCCGCATTCGATACCGACGGGAACCCGGTGACGTTCGAGGCGGACGGGTTCCACGCCCGGGTGATCCAGCACGAGCACGACCACCTGGACGGGATCGTCTTCCTTGACCGGATGAGCGACATGTCGTCCCTGATGTTTGAGGAGGAGTGGGAGCTGTACGCGAAGGAGAAGCACCTGCCGGTCGAGGTGTGAGGCGCGGCAAGTCAGCCGTGATTAGTGACAAGGCGCTCGCGGGGTGCGTCACCGCGAGCACCTTGCGTTTGCTGCGGCCAGGCGGCTAGAGCTTGGTTGCCGGCGGGGCGGGCGGCAGCGGGGGCACAGGTGGTTCCGGAGGCTCCGGGGCGGGGCTCGTGCCACTGCATGGCCCCGGTCCTGCGAGGTGGTGCCTGCACCGAGACGGTGAGCTTCTCCCGCTTCCGCATCACCTGGAGCGCTATGGTTTCCCCCGGCTCGTAGGAGCGCAGGATGCGCATTGCCTGGGCCGGCGTGGTGGGGGTACGGTCCCCGATCTTGAGAATCACATCGCCAGCCTTGAGCTTGAGAGCGTCCTCCTTGGCGGTGCGCACTACGAGAATGCCCTCGGCTGTGCCGAAGTACTCGCCCAGTTCGGGGTTGAGCGCCACCAGGTCCATGTCGCGCCAGGGTCGGCCGACTGTGTATACGTCCACGTCGATGTCGCCAACGTCCGGCACCTCGATCTCAGGGATGTCGATCAAGGGCTGCTCGGGCACGGTGACCATCCTAATGCGGGGTCCCATGGCCCGGGTGGCGGTGACCGTGACGGTGCGCGTCTCGTTCCCGCGTCGGTACTCCAGACTCACCTTGTCACCATCCTTGAGGTTTTTGGCGAGCTCCATCAGCCTGGCTGTGGAAACCGACTCGTCCTCGTCGGCGTCGACCTTGGCATTCGCGAGCGGCTCCCCGTTGAACCTTACGATGATGTCGCCTGGGTGCAGACCGGCCTCCTCCGCCGGGCTGCCCGGGGTGAGCGCCTCGACATAGGCGCCGATCGGATCGGTTTTGGGGTTTTTCTCCGACTGGAGGACCAGGCCGAGGCGGGCACGCTCCCCGAAGAGCACGACCCTCCGGTCGATCTTCCGGATCCGCTTGTCGTTCTCGCTCTGGAATCTGGCCAGGCGCTCGGCGGCCTCCCGCATAGCCCGCTCGGCGTCGCGCATCTGCTTCTCGGCGGTCCTCATCTGCGCCTCAGCCTCTCGGCGGGCCTTCTCGGCCTCCTTGGTGGTCTGCTGCGCGGCCAGCGGTCCCGCCAGGAGCAGAAGTGCGCCGAGCCCTGCGAGGAATTTGCCCGTTTTCATGTCTCGTCTCCCTTCTTCACAAACCGACGTAGATGGTGCGGGTGGTCTGGACACTTACGAGCGCGTCCAAGAGCCGGACCCGCTCCTGCCAGAGGCTGACGACGTCCTGGGACGGATACCGCTCGGCCCTCGGTCGGGAGAGCTTCGCATCGATAGCCGCGATGCGGTCCTCCAGCTGCACGATGGTGCCCGCGGTGCGGCCGCTCACCACGCGGCCGCCCCTGTCGGCTGTGCGCAGCTGCTGCTCGAGCTGCTGCGATGCAGCCACCAACTCCGTGGTTTCGCGCGCGAGCTTCGCCTCGTGCCAGGCCTCGAGCCCGCCGCGCACCCCGATGACCACCGTGAATGCGGCCGCCAGGCCGGCGGCTGCCCAGCCCGCCAGCACCCAGCGCCGGTGCTGGCGCCGGGAGGCCAGCTCCGTCCGCAGGGCAGGCCAGAGGTCCTGTGACGGGCGCTGCTCGGGAAGCGCCGCGAGCGCTCGCTGCACGGCGCGCAGACGCGCGATCTCGGCGGTGCACTCCGGGCAGGAGTCAGCGTGAGCGCCGGCCTCGGTGGTCGCTTCGCCGTCGCGCACCGCGAGCAGGTCTTCCAGGCTCAGGTGCATGGTTCCTCCAAGGCGGGCGCGAGCATCTCGCGGAGGCGGGCGTGCGCCCGCGCCAGCTGAGACTTGGAGAAGCTGGCGGTCTTTCCGACCATCGCTGCGATCTCGTCGTGGCTGTACCCCTCCACGTCGTGGAGCCAGGTGACCGCGCGGGCCGTGTGCGGGAGGCGCGCGAGGGCGGCCTCGAGGTCGAGCCTCTCGGGGGCGGTGGCGATTGGTGCGACGCCGTGGCCCCGGTGTGCTGCCACGGCATCGGCCAACTCCTCGGAGAGCTCCTCCTCGCCCACGCGCGAGCGGTGCTTCCGAAGCCTCATGAGCGCCTTGCTCGCGGTGACCTTGCGGATCCAGCCCGCGAAGGACCCCTCGCCGCGGAAACGCCCGATGCTGCGCACGACCTCCAGGAACGTCTCCTGCAACACGTCCTCGGCATCGTGGGGGGTGCGAGTAAGCCGGCGGGCGAGGGTGTAAACCGGCGCCTCGAAGTGGTGAAAGAGGGTCTCGAGCGCCGCCTCGTTGCCGGCCTTGGCGCGCGCCAGCAGCAGCTCGTCCACCCCCGTCACGTGTTCAGGTTCCCTCATGGTTCGTGTGGATTCCCCGAGATGCATTACGCCGGCAGGCTCGGGAAGGTTTAGGGCCACCTGGGGGCCAGGAGTGAGCTCTCGTGCCACACCCCTCAAGATGCGCAGGAGCGGAGAACCGTCGCGCGCCCTCCCGGCGGGGCGGTTTGACCGCCGGAGGCGCGGCGTGCATCATCCGCTTCACGACTCCAGCGCGGTGGCCGATGAGCGCCGGAGCGCGAGGAGATCCGATGGAGACCAGCACCGCGCTGAAACCCCTGTCGCGCTCGTATCGGTGGATCGTGCTCGCGATCATGAGCCTGATCTGCTTCGCCCAGTACTACATTTACGACTCGATCACGCCGCTTGGCACGATGATCAAGGAGCAACTGGCCTTCTCCGGGGCCGAGTACGGGCTGCTCTTCTCGTTCTACGCCGTGGCCAACGTCTTTTTCCTGATGCTGTTGCTGGCTGGTGTGCTGGTGGACAAGCTCGGTCTCAAGGTGTCGGGGATCCTCTACGGCTTCCTTTGCTTCCTCGGTGCGGCGCTCACGGCGCTCGGGGCGTGGAAGGGGCTGCCCGGGCTGCTCGGTGGGGGGTACGGGTGGCTGCACACGGCGTTCTTCCCCTCCTGGAGCCCGGAGCTGAAGATCATGCTGCTGGGACGAATGATCTACGGCGTCGGCGCCGAGGCGATCCTTGTTGTCAACAACAAGGTGCTGGCGCGCTGGTTCAAGGGCAAAGAGCTGGCATTCGCCTACGGCATGAACCTGACAATCATGCGGGGCGGAACCTACCTCGCGATGTGGGTCCAGGCGCCGGTCGCGGTCGCGTGGGGCCTGCGGGCCGCTCTGTGGTTCGCAGCCGCTCTGATGGCGGTCGGGTTCGCGACGTACTTCGTCTACCTCGCCCTCGAACGATCAGCGCGGGGCCGCATCGGTGCACCAGGGACCACCGAGGGTGGCACCGCCGCGCCGGAGGAGAAGTTCGTCCTGCGGGAGGCGTTCTCGTTCGATGCGTCGTTCTGGTTCATCACCCTGCTGTGCGTGACGTTCTACTCGGCGGTGTTCCCGTTCCAGTCGTACGCTCCGGACATCCTTTTCCAAAAATTCGGCTACTCGATGACCGTAGGCTCCCGCTACGTCTCGTTCCTGATCCTGGGGACGATGATCTTCACGCCGCTGCTCGGGTTGTACGTCGACAGACGGGGCAAGCGCGCGACGATGATGGTTCTTGGGTCGCTGTTGCTCGTCCCCTGCCACCTCCTCCTCGGCTACACGCACTTCCCACCGGTGGTGCCGATCTTCTTCATCGGCGTCGCGCTCTCGCTCGTGCCTGCGGCGCTGTGGGCCGCGATCCCGATGATGGTGCCGGAGTCGCGGCTCGGCACCGCGTTCGGCGTCGTGGGCTACGTGCAGAACGTGGGCTTGATGCTCGTCCCCTACCTCGCCGGGAAGATCGCGGACGCCCACACCACGATGGTCAACGGCCAACCCGTCGTCGACTACACCTCCACCATGCTGATGTTCGCGTCGCTAGGGTTGGTCGGCTTCGTGTTCTCGCTCCTCCTCAAGGCGACGGACGCCCGCCGCAAGACCGGCATCAGCATCGAGCAGGTGCTCCGCAAGTAGCGCCCCCCGCTTGCACAGGTCAGCACGGGCGCCGCGGCACGACGGGTGACTAAACCCTGGTCTCGGCTGCGGCATCCAATGGTGTGGAACTGCGTGCCGGCAGCGCGACGACGGCCGGGCAAGACGATCTCCTGCCTAACGTTGTCGGCCTTTGGAGCCGAGAACCAAGGCCCACCGGCACTCGTAGTTAAGTGTGCAGAACCCGACCCCCACTGCCACGCCCCGAAGGGTCGGGCGCGGGAGAGCGTATGAAGAGGTGGCTCAAGGTGTTGATACCGGTGCTGGTGCTCGGAGCCGTCGGCTTCGGGGCGGTTCAGGCGAGCAAGAAGAGCACCGCCGCCAAGAACGGCTTCACCCTGGTGAAGGTCGAGCGCGGGACGATCACCGACAAGGCGCTAGCTACTGGCCAGATCGTGCCCGAACAGGAGATCCAGGTGAAGTCCCAGATCTCGGGAACAATTAAGGAGTGCTTCGCCGAGGTGGGCGACCGGGTGGAGATCGGCCAACCGCTGTTCTCCATCACCCCAGATCCCACGCCCCTCGAACTCAACGAGGTGGAGCGTGGAGTCCAGCTCGCCGAGGTGGCCTACGCCAGGGCGAGCGCCGATTTCGAGCGCAACGGCGCCCTCTGGAAGGAGGGGATCCTCTCCAAGGAACTTTTCGACGCCAGCAAGCAGGCGTTCGACCAGGCCAGGATCCAGCTCGAACTGGCGCGCGAACGGCTTGCGCTCACCAAGGAGGGAAAGCTCGCACGCGCGAAGGGCGGAATGGACTCGGTCATCCGCGCCCCCGCGTCCGGAACGGTGCTCAAGCGCCACGTCAACCCCGGTGATCCAGTCGTGCCGCTGACCTCCTACCAGGCCGGCACTCCGCTGATGACGCTCGCCGACATGGGGACCCTCATGTTCAAGGGGACGGTGGACGAGATCGACGTTGGCAAGCTCAAGGAAGGGATGCCGGTGCGAATCAAGATCGGCGCCCTGCCCAGCGCGAACGTTACCGGTCGGCTCACCCGCATCGCGCCGAAGGCCACCGAAAAGGAGGGCACGACGCTGTTCGACGTCGAGGCCTCGATCGAGAACCCTGGTGGCGTCACGCTGCGCGCCGGCTACTCGGCCAACGCGGATGTGGTCATCCAGGAGAAGGCGAACGTACTGCTGCTCCCCGAGCGGCTGGTGAGTTTCGACAAGGAGAAGGCGTTCGTGGAGGTCCCCGGGGCGGGCCCGGAGGCTCAGCCAGTAAAGAAGGAAGTCAAGACCGGCCTTTCGGACGGCCTGAAGCTCGAGCTCCTGGCGGGGCTCTCGGAGGGCGATCAGGTCGTGCAGCGTGCCCCGAAGGAGATCAAGTGACCGTTCGGCGCGTCTACCCGCCGAACGGTCATCCCGAGCGCAGCGAGGGATCCCGTGGCGCTGGGAGGGCGTGGTCGCGCACTGGTGCGCGGCAAGATCATCCCGAGTCCCGCCTCGGGCGGGGCGAGGGCTGCCATGGAACCGCGAGCGCTTGGTTGCGCGCGGGCGCGCCGAACGGTCATCCCGAGCGCAGCGAGGGATCCCATCACGTTCGCAGGGCAGCGATACACGCGGCCGGCTCGCCGGAGGCGAGGGGCTGACACGTGGGCTGGAAGAACTACCTCCGCCAGTTCCTGCGCGACCTCCGCAGCCAGAAGCTACGGGCGGCACTCACGCTGTTCGGTCTTGTCTGGGGCACCACAGCGGTCACCTTGCTTCTTGCATTCGGGGAGGGGCTGCAGGCTCGGCTCATCAAGAACATCCGGGGGCTCGGCGAGAACATCGTGATCTGCTGGCCGGCGAGGACATCCAAGCCGTGGGAGGGACTGCCGCGCAACCGTAAGATTACGGTCAAGGATGACGACATCACCGCGCTCAAGCGCGAGGTTCCAGGTCTGACCGCGATCTCGGGTGAGTACAGCACCGGCAACAAGAAGTTCAAGGTGGGCCACAAGGTCATTGTTCCCGGCGTGACCGGCGCGAACCCGATCTTCGCCGCGATGCGGAACCTGATCCCGCAGGCGGGCGGCCGCTACATCGACGACCTGGACATGGACGAGCGGCGCCGAGTGGTGTTCCTGGGCGACGAGCTCAAGCACGACCTGTTCGGAGACGCCGAGGCGGTGGGACAGTACGTCAACATCAATGGGATGCCGTTCCTGGTGGTCGGGGTGATGCAGAAGAAGGAGCAGGACTCCAGCTACCAGGGGCGCGACACGGACCGGGCCTCCATGCCGGCCACGACCTTCCGGGCCGTGTACGGGCAGGAGGAGTACGGCAACTTCGTGCTCCAGGTGGGCGACGCCGAAACGGTTGAGGCCGCCAAGGACAAGGTGATCGCCACGCTGGCAAAGACCCATCGGTTCGACCCCACCGACCACGAAGCTGTGCGGATGTGGGACGTCACTGAGAACGAGAAGTTCATGCATTCGTTCATGCTCGGCTTCCGCATCTTCCTGGGCGTGATGGGGGTCCTCACTCTGGTGGTGGCCGGGATCGGGGTCTCCAACATCATGAACGTGGTGGTGGAGGAGCGCATTAAGGAGATCGGGGTGAAGATGGCGCTCGGAGCCAGGCAGCGCAGCATCATCACGCAGTTTCTCTTCGAGACGGGGCTCCTCACCTTTCTGGGCGGTGCAATCGGCTTCGCGATCTCCTTCGGGGTGTGCGCGGCGTTCCCGTCAAGCCTCGACGAATACGTGGGGACCCCGATGATCTCGTTCCAGGTCGGGCTCATTACGACGGTGGTCCTGGGGCTGATCGGTTTCCTGGCCGGCTACTTCCCTGCGCGCACGGCCGCTCGTTTGAACCCCGTCGAGGCGCTGAGGCTGTAGCTATGCTGACCTTCAGGCTCATCGTCCGGCTGTTTCGCAGCGCCGCCAAGATCCAGCGCAAACGGATGGTCTTGACGGTGACCGCGATCGCGTGGGGCACGATTGCGATCCTTCTGCTGCTGTCGTTCGGAGAAGGCCTCAAGCGCAGCCTGCAACAGGGACAGCACGGGCTCGGAGAGAGCCTCGTCATCCTCTGGATGGGAGAGACCGAGAAAGCGTACGCCGGCCTCCCGGCGGGACGGCCGATCCGCCTGGTCCCCGACGATGTCGAGTTGGTGCTCAAGAGCGTGACCGAGATCGCTTCCGCGTCTGGCGAGATGCACAACTGGAACGTGCAACTGGTCAACGGGCGCACCGCCCTCAACAAGCGGGTCGTCGGGGTGCATCCGGCGTATGGCGAGCTGCGGGCCACCTACCCTCAGCCGGGTGGACGGTACATCGACGAGCTCGACCAGCAGCTCAAGCGCAGGGTGGTGTTCCTGGGCAACGACTTGGCCAAAGACCTGTTCGGGCCCGAGAACCCGGTTGGCAAGACGCTGCTCGTGGCCGACATGCCGTTCACTGTCATCGGCGTGCTCCAGAAGAAGCGCCAGATGGGGATGTACGGCGGTCCCGACAGCGACCGGGCCACGATTCCGCTTTCCACGTTCGAGGCGATGTTCGGTCGCCGTTACCTCTCCAATTTCATCTACAAGCCGGTCACCGACGATCTCACACCGGTGGCCAAGCGCCGCCTCATGGAGGTCCTCGGCGGAAAATACCGGTTCGACCCCGCCGATACACGCGCGCTCTACTTCTGGGACACCGTGGAAAACGCGAAGGTGTTCGACAAGATGATGCTCGGGATCGAGATCTTTCTCGGCGTGATAGGCGGCCTGACGTTGATCATCGGGGGGGTGGGGGTGGCCAACATCATGTTCGCCGCGGTCACCCACAGGACGCGGGAGATCGGGGTGCAGATGGCTCTGGGCGCCCGCCGTATCTACATCACAGGGGCGCTGGTGCTGGAGTCGCTGGCGCTGACCTTCCTGGGTGGGGTGTTCGGTATCGGCGTGGGTGTGGCCATCGTGCAGGCGTTGGCCGCGGTGCAGGCACAGGCCAAGAGCGAGGCGATGGAGTTTCTGGGTCAACCCACCATCTCGATTCCAATAGCGGTTACGACGGTGACACTGCTGGGGCTGATCGGGCTTCTGGCAGGGTACTTCCCGGCAAGGCGGGCGGTCTCGGTGGAGCCGGCCGTCGCGCTGAGATACGAGTAGGTGCGTAATCAGGGTCCCAAGTTTGGGCCGTGTGGAGGTCCGGATGTTCGGCAACGGGAGGAAGAAGAACGGCATGAACCCCGGCGAGGGGAACGGCGCCCTCATCGATCTGCAGGGGATCCGCAAGGTGTACGACACCGGTGCGGTCAAGGTCGAGGCGCTGCGCGGCGTGGACCTGGCGGTCAAGGAGAACGAGTTCCTCGCGATCGTGGGCCCGTCCGGCTCGGGTAAGTCCACCCTGATGAACATCATCGGCTGCCTCGACACCGCCACCGACGGTTCCTACCGTCTGCGGGGCGAAGAGGTGGCGGGGCTGTCGATCGACCGCCTGGCCGACATCCGCAACCGCCGGGTAGGTTTCGTGTTCCAGAACTTCAACCTGCTGCCTCAGCTGAGCGCCTACGACAACGTCGAGATGCCGTTGCTTTTCAAGGGGACGCCGGCGCGGCAGAGGCGGGAGCGCGTGGAGCATCTGTTCGAGCAGGTCGGGATGAGCGACCGGATGCTACACAGGCCGACCGAGCTCTCTGGCGGCCAGATGCAGCGGGTGGCGATCGCCCGGGCGCTCGCCTGCGAGCCGGACCTCATCCTGGCCGACGAGCCGACCGGAAACCTCGACACCACCTCGGGTCGGGACATCGTGGGGATCTTCGAGGAGCTCTGGCACAACGGTCACACCATGGTGCTGATCACGCACGACCCGGCGATCGCGCGGCGCACGCGGCGCATCGTGCACGTTCAGGACGGCGCGGTCGTGAGCGACGAGGCTGTTGCCTGAGCGTTTCTACTGGGGCTTGACTCCGACGTACGATCCGGCGGCGTTGACCGTGTACCAGATCTCGTCCGGCTTGCTCTTGAACGCGCGGGTGAACAGCTCCTCAGCCGTCTGGCGGTCACCATGGAGGTTGTACCACGCGCCTATCTCGGTGAGGTTCCCCTCGTCCTTGGGGTCGAGCGCGAGCGCCTTGTCGAAGGCAGCCTTGGCCTTGTCCCACTCCTTGGCCTCGAGGTAGACGCGGCCCATCCGGATCCAGTCGTCCTTCTTGACCTTGGTGGCGATCACATGGTCGAAGATCCCCTGCCCCTCGGTCTTGTCCCCCATTAGGTAGTAGACGCGACCGACCGCGATGTTCTCCCAGGACCCGTTGCCGGCCTGTTTGAGGGCGGCCGTCAACAGGCCGAGCGTAGCCTCCTTGGGGCTCTTGTCGACGTACATCATGGGGTCAACCTTCTTTCCACCCGATGCCGCGACCCCGGCCACGACCCCCAGCACGAACGCCACCAACATCAGCACCACGTGTGTTTTCTTCATCGTTGCCTCCCCAATGGGGCGAATATAGATTGGGTCTCGCTTGCTGGCAAGCGGCAGGGCGGAGCGGTGGCTTGCGTCCTGCAGCCGGGTGGGGTAGTGATGCCCGCGAAACCGGCCGAGGGAGGTCTCCCATGAAGTCGTTGACCCGGTACCTGACGATGAACGTCCCTGCCCGAATGGACTTCGTAAACATTACCAAGGAGATCCAGGAGGCGGTGCATGAGAGCGGGGTGCGGGAGGGGCTATGCCTGGTCAACGCCATGCACATCACCGCCAGCGTATTCATCAACGATGACGAGCCTGGGCTCCACGAGGACTACAAGCGCTGGCTTGAACGGCTCGCCCCGTACGACCCCTCACCGGCGGCCTACCAACACAACCGGACTGGCGAGGACAACGGGGACGCGCACCACAAGCGGCAGGTCATGGGGCGCGAGGTGGTCGTGGCGGTGACAGGCGGGAAGTTGGACTTCGGGCCCTGGGAGCAGATCTTCTACGGCGAGTTCGACGGCCGCCGCTCCAAGCGGGTGCTGATCAAGGTCATAGGGGAGTGACCGGGACCCGCCCGGGCCCTGACCCTTGACTTTGCTCGCCGTGCTGCGGCTACACTTGCGGCGACCATCGCGGTCCTGGGGGAATCATGAGGCACACGCGTCTCTCCGTGGCGTTCACTCTCGTTTCAGTTGCCATCCCGCTGCTGGCGGCCTGCGGCGCCGAGAACGCCGACAGCGTCTCAAACGTGATCGTGGACGGCGCAAAGCGGCTGGCCAGCTCGGGGCAGACCCAGCTCACCGTCCGGTACCAGCCGCCCGACACAAAGCCGTACGTGCTGGTGATCTACCCGGTCGTTCGCAGCGCCGAGGACGAGGCAGCCCTGGAGAGGATCGCGCCGAAGGCCCTGGCTGTCAGCCAAGCCGGTGCGGCGCTCTCACCCAAGGCAGGAGGGTTCAGCAACACGCTCGCTGTGTGGCGGCAGGGAGCGCTTGCCACGTTCAGCATGTCGTTCCGCGGCGTCGCGGAGGCACCGATGGTGCTGGCCGTGTCCAAGAGCAAAGGCGGGCCTACGGATATCGCTCTCAACCGCGAAGGCAGCAAGATCTTCATCGTAGAGCTGCGCTGAGCCGGGGCGAGCCGTTCCCCTAGGTCGGTTCTCGGCGGGCCATACGGCTGCGCCTGGCCAGAAAGGCCAGCTGACGCGGCGTGTGACGGGCGAGGAACACCGCCAGCTTCGCGTGGACGGTGATGATGCGCTCGCGGCGGCGGCCGGCCACGGCACGCACGATCTGACGCGCCGCCCGCTCGGTTGGCATCCGCAGCCAGGGCGGGACCGTGTCGGGGGCGTTGGCGTGCAGCCGCCCATGATTGTCCACGAGGCGAATCTCGCTCTCCACGAACCCCGGCGTGATGAGCACGACGGAGACACCTCTCGGGGCGAGCTCGCCGCGCAGCGCCTCGGCGAGGGCACGGACGGCAAACTTGCTCATCGCATACGGCGAAACGCTCGGGGCCGCGAGATAGCTGCTCACGCTGCCTACGATCACGAGGGTGCCCCGGGAGCGGCAGAGCTCGTCGAGGGTGACGGAGGCGGTGCGCAGCACTCCAAACACGTTGGTCTCGAACTGTCGGCGGTAGTCGTCGAGCCTCAACTTGGCGAACGGGCCGGTCACGCCGAACCCTGCGTTGGCGACCACCACGTCGATGGGGCCGAGCCCGGAGACGGTGAGCGCCACGGCGCGCTCGAGATCTCCTTCGTGCGTGACATCGCAGGGGATTGCAAGCGCATGCCCACCCGCGCCCCGGATCTCCCCGGCGAGCGCCCGCAGGCGCTCGGCACGACGGGCCAGCAGGGCGACGGAAGCGCCCTGCCGAGCGAACTCGCGGCCAAGCCCGGCGCCGATCCCTGAGGACGCTCCGGTGATGAACACGACTTTGCCGGTAAACCTTTGCATGGATGTGGCCTCCCCGCTGCGTCGCGGCGGCTGCAGCTTTTCTAGCATGCTCCCCGGCGCGGGCCAAGCGGCGTCACCCCCTCGGGTGGTGGACCTTGGCCACCTTGCTGCCCTGCGCGAGGTCGAGAAACGTGTCGCTTTCCGGGGTTGAGCCGTCGGGCCGCCGGATCACCTTGCACAGGGGCTTGTCGAACGTCTCGGGGCTGCGGACCGTCGAGATCGACAGCACCGTGTGGCCGTCTACCAGGCTCAGGATCGCACCGGGTGGGAAGCGCCCCATGACGTTGCAGAACAACTGCATGAGCATAGGGTCGTACGCTTTGCCGGCCTGAGCGGCCATGCGGGCCAGGCAGTCGGGGGTGGAGAGGATGGGCCCCTGGCCCGTCCGGTAGCGGGTAAGGGTGTCGTAATCATCCGCGATGTGGACGATGCGGGCGTACAGCGCGGGCAAGCCGCGCCCGTCGTCGAACGCGTAGTGGTGCTGAAGCACGGTGAGCAGGCGCCGCAGTTTGGCCCGGTGGAAGCCACGCTGGCGTAGCAGCACCCGCAGCCCTGCCCGTGAGTGGCGCTCGAAGGGGACCGAGTAGCCGTCCTCGCGCATGGTGAAGCCCACGTCGTGAAACATCGCTGCCACCCCGAGGTCGGCGAGGGAGGGGTCGGAGAGGCCCGCCGCCCGCCCGATCAGGAGTGAGAGGTTGGTCACCATGAGGGTGTGCTGGGCGAAGGGGGGCAGGGCCTCCTCGGCGTTGCGTGCCGCCTCGGCGCTGTCGCCGAAGTGGGAGGCGTCGATCAACTGGTGGACCAGTCGGCGCACCGGCAGAGGGCTGGGAAGGCGGTCGGCGCCGAGGGTGGCGAACACGTTGGCGACGGTGCTGGCGCTCGCGACGTAGACTTCCCGGAACTCACGGGTGGCCTGTTGAAACTCCTCGCCGGTGATCCGGAATCGGAACGGCGGGTGCACCTGCACCGAGCTTGTTCCGGCCGCGACCAACTCTGACTGCAGCGCGAGGCGCGGCTCCGGGGGGCTCGGTGGGGAGGAGAGCAGCCGCACCACGGTGCGGATCTCGGAGTCAGACAGTGGGGCGTTGAGAGTCACCCCGCCAACGCCGTGGCGCTGCAGGTCCGCCCCCATGGTGATCGACTGCTCGATGAGCTTGTCGAAGCGGATCCGCAGGTCGTTAACGAAGATCTGATCCTCGACGCACTGCAGCGTCACCGGTCCAAGCAGATCGATGAGCTCATGGAGGGCCAGGCCGAACTCCCGCACCGGAACGTCGAAGGCAGTGTTGTTGAGGGCATGCGCCCGCGCCATGTGGAACAGACCGTTGAAGAGGTGCGCCAGTTGGGCGCCCAGTTCGCGCACCCGGGTGGCAAGCTCGCGGTCCTCTTCGGCCCGTGCCCTCTCGAGGGTCTTGCCGAGGTGCTCCTGGGCGGTGGCGATCGCATCAGGCACCGGGCTTGCTCCCCATTGGCTGCTTGAGCTGTGCCAGTGCAACAGCGGCCTGCCGACTGAGCTCTTCGCCGGCGTGGTGTGAGATCCACTCCAGGAGTTCCTCGGAATCCCGCCCGGGCAGATGCGCGAGCCCGCTGACCGCAGCCCACCGCAGGGTCGTTTGGCCGGGGTTGAGGCGGCTCAGCAGGCCGGGCGGGCGGACCCATTCCTTGAACAGCGGCCTGGCTTTCTCCGGGTCCAGCCGGGCCAGCGCCTCGCCGGCCACCCTCGCCTCGGCCAACGTGAGGTCACCGCCGGCACCGCGCCTCACCTTCTCGACCAGAGGGTCGAACGCCCGGCTCTCGCGCTGGTGAACCAGGATGGCAAGCGCCCGCAGCCTCACTGCGGGAGACTCGGCGCCGAGCGCCCCTACGAGGGCGCGCCCGATCTTGGCTCCGTACGATGAATGCTCGAGAACGTTGAGCGCCTCCAGCTGGAGCTCCTCTTCCTTGCGGCCGAGAAGCCTGACCGCTGCGTCCAGGGCCCGGGCCGCGTCGGCCTTGGTCATGAGCCGAAACAGCTCGATGGCGATGTTGCCGTCGAGGGATTGCAGGCGCTCGGCGACGCGCGCGGTCTGGTCGCGCATCTGCGCCTCGAGGAGCTGGCGTACGAGTGGCGACGTTCGGTGGTGCAGCGAGCCCGTGAAAAGGTCGAGCAGGGTGCCGAGGTGGTCGCCGGGGGCGACGCTCACGAGTTCGAGCAACGCTGGTGAGGCTTGCATCTCCTCGGTTGTGAGAGTGAGGATCAAGCGGCGCACCGCATCTGCGTCGGCGCAGGCGGCGAGGAGCTCCTTGCGAGATTTGTCTTCGGTCGGTGCCATGCGTTGGACGGTGTGCACGACGTCGAGGAGAGCGTCGATGTAGTTATCCCCTACGAGGAACCCCCGGAGCTCGCGGAGCACGGGGGCAACGTCGTCGATCGTCAGGGGATCAAGAGTGTCCACGAGCCCGGCGAGCAGCTCCTTGACGAGGTGGAGGCACTCGTGCGGCACCGCCGCGGTACCGTCCTCATCGGTGATGCGGGTCAGCAGCGAAGGCGGAACGACCCTGTGCTCGACCACGGCACGCTCCGTGTAGCTCGGCCAGGGGTAGTCGAAACGGTAGGGGGCGTTAAAGATTATCGCCTGCATCGCGGTGCGCGGGCCGGTCGTGGTGCCCTGGGGCACCTTCATCTCGGAGTCATCATCCTCACTCGCGACCAGGCCCTCCACCGCACCAATCTCGATGTGCTTGAAGTCGGCGCGCCAAAGCAGCGTGACGACGTCGTCCTCCTGAGTGCGGACCCCCTTGTAGCGCAGGGAGAGGATACCGATCAGAGTGGTGAGCTCGTTCCATTCGAGTCCGGGGCGGATGACGAGACGCCGGACCCCATCGCGGTAGAGGCGAAACGCGAGGGAACGCTCACGGTCCTTATCCGAGTAGACGACCTCGGTGCCCAGAACGATGTCCCAGGGACGGAACTCGAGGTGCATCTCACCGTGTGTCGCGAGAAAGTGCTCGACTTTGGCTCGCAGGTTCTCGAGGAAGCCTCGGATCCTCTCGTTGGCGGCGTCGTAGAGGATGAATGAGCGGGCGGTGTGGGAGAGGGCGAGGAGCGCCGCGTTGGCGTCCTTGCCGATCGGGCTCTGCCCGACCGCCGCCTCGGGAGGTTCAGCGCTTGGGGCGGCGCCTCCGGCGGGCTCGGATACGGGTTGACCCGGCGGGGTCGCGGCCTCGCTGCCCCCGTGCTGGGGTGGTGAGGGGGGCGACGGATCGTCCACGTGTGCCTGCCTTCCCCGCCGGTCGGCGCGCCTGAGCGCGCGCAACACTCCCTATTCAATGATACCCCGCCGGGCAAGAACGAGGGTGCGCTGGGCCTCACTACTCGCCGTAGTAGCTGATGACGCGGGCGACCGCCTGCTGGCAGACCTTGCAGAACGGCTTGGCTCCCTTCGTGAACATGACGCAGTCCACCATCGGCCGGTACAGGCCACTCGATGCGTACCCCGCGCCCTCGAACGCCCCAACCTGCCCGACGAAAGCGGATCGGGAAAGATAGGCATCGACCTTCGAAGCGTGCTCGCGCGAGAGGCGATCCGACTCCTCCTGCAGCTTCTCCACCTCTGGCCGCGGAGCGCCCGCGCGCTTGGCGGTCGCGATTTTCGCGTTGAGCTCCTCGCGCACCTTCTGGTAGGCGAGATCCATCGCGTCGTAGTCGGCCTTCTCCCACGGGGTTGGGATCGGCGTCCCCGGTGTCACGAGCGCTTGCCACTTGAGGTGTGTGGGGTCGAGGAGCGCGGTGACGTTCGGGGGGGCAGGCTCGACGCCCTTAGGGAAGAACTCGCTGTAGGCGACCGACGAAGTGTAGTACTCGTCGGCGAGGGCGGCGAAGGTGTGCCCGAACTCGTGCAGGAAGACGTAGGTGCTCCAGAAGTTGTCGGAGGTGAAGGTGCAGTAGAGGTTGTAGATTCCCCCGCCGCCGTAGCGGGGGGAGTTGACCATGACCAGCAACGCGTCGTAGGGCACATGGGCGGCAAGGTCACGCAGGCGGCGGTTGTCCTCGATGAGCAGGTAGCGCTCCGAACCCAGGGAGTCGAAGCTCGCGTCCAGGGCGGTGTTCTTGAAGGAGCCCCAACTCGGCTCGTCGCAGCCGCTCTCCTGGGAGGGTTTGAACACCCCGTAGACGTTGAAGCTGTCCTTTTGGCTCGCGTACGGCTCCTGGGCGAGGAAGATCTTGACGAACCGGGCGAGGTCGCCGCGAAACTTCCCCTCCTCCTTCGCGGTGTACCCCTCGGCGAGGATCGCGACGTCCACCTTGTCGTGCGAGTCCCCGCTCTTGAGTGCCTCCACGATCTTGACGCCGGCCTCCAGCGGCTTGCGGATGACGGTCACCGCTGCGGGGTCGATCTGGGTGCTGAAGATCTCTTTGAACGAGCCGTCGCGCCCGCGCGCCTCGATGGCGAACCGAACCTTCGCCTTCGGGCAGGGGATCAGCACGGACTCGTGGTACGTCCTGCGCCCGCCCTTCTCGGCGACGGGGGTGGTGCGGTACTCGGCGAAGTAGGTGTCGTAGCCCTTGGAGAAGAGGAGAACGCCGGAGGTGGGATCCACCACCTTGACAAGGTAGCCACCGAACCCGAACGGGTCGAGGAGGTGGGTTCGGCTTCCGGCCCAGATCCCCTGCTGGTAGACGTGGTCGACACTGACCACTTCCTCGCTGGCGTTTCCGGTGTGGAACGTGTCGATGCGGAGCGTGGCGTCGAGGAAGTGCTCCTCGAATGCGGGTGGCGGGCCGGCGAGAAGCGGCGCGGCGAGCAGTAGGGCGACGACGGCGGCGAGGCTCTTCATGGGCACCTCCGGCATGCATGGTACCCGACCGGCGAGGGGCGTGGCTCAGGCGGTGCGCCTCGCGTACCTGGTTGCGACGTAGTCATCCACGAGGGCACGGAACGCGGCGGCGAGCTCCTCGGAGGTGCCCTTGAGGGTCGTGAACCTCTGCCCGTCGATGTAGACCGGACAGGAGGGGGACTCACCGGTGCCTGGCAGCGAGATGCCGATGTTGGCAGCCTTCGACTCGCCTGGGCCGTTCACCACGCACCCCATCACCGCCAGACGCATGGTTTCGACCCCTTCGTAGTCGCGCTTCCAGTCGGCCATCTTCTCCCGCACGTACGACTGGATGCGCTCGGCGAGCTCCTGGAACGTCGTGGACGTGGTGCGACCGCACCCCGGGCACGCGGTGACCGAGGGCGCGAATGAGCGCAGGCCGAGCGCCTGCAGAAGCTCGCAGGCGGCGATGACCTCGTCGCGACGGTCGCCACCGGGGCGCGGGGTGAGCGAGACCCGAATGGTGTCGCCGATCCCCTCGGCCAGCAGGATGCCGATGGCGGCGGCTGACCACACCAGCCCCTTGATCCCCATCCCGGCCTCGGTGAGGCCGAGGTGCAACGGCTGCTGGGTCCTCGCCGCCAGCTCACGGTACACAGCGATCAGCTCTCGCGGCTGCGAGGCCTTGCAGGAGATGATGATCCTGTCGCTGCCCAACCCGGAAGCGAGGGCGAGCTCGGTGGACTGCACGGCCGAGGCGACCATGCACTCGCCGATGATCTCCTCGGAACTCTTGCCCAGGTTGCGCGCGGCGTTCTCGGCCATCGAGGCCGTAACCAGTTCCTGGTTCAGCGAGCCTGCGTTGACCCCGATCCGGATCGGCTTGCCGTTGTCCACCGCGACCTTGCAGATCGCCGCGAACTGCTCGTCACGCTTGGCGCCGTGGCCGACGTTACCAGGGTTGATGCGGTACTTGGCGAGAGAGGTGGCGCACTCGGGAAACTCGCGCAACAGGGTGTGCCCGTTGTAGTGGAAGTCGCCGATCAGCGGCACGTAGCAGCCGGCGTCGTCCAGTCGCTTGCGGATCTCCGGCACCGCCCGGGCTGCCTCCGGCACGTTGACCGTGACCCGCACGAGCTCCGACCCGGCCTGCGCCAGCTCCAGGCACTGCCTGGCCGTGGTCACGGCGTCGGCGGTGTCGGTGGAGGTCATCGACTGCACCACCACCGGCGCGCCGCCCCCGATCTGGACGTCCCCGACCCTCACCGCGACGCTGCGGCGCCGCTCAACGTCTGTCATGCAACAGAAACCCTCCCGGGCGCGACGCTCCCCTCGGCGGCAACGCTACAGTTTGGCAGAACATGCCGTCAAGCGACGGCGGCGAAAGCCGTACGCCGGAAGCGCTTACGCGCCTGCCGCGGCGGCCTGCTGCTTGGCCATCTGGGCGTGCACGTCGGCCATGTCGAGAGCCTTCACCTTGCCGATCAACTCCTCGAGTGCCTCGGCCGGCAGCATGCCAGGCTGTGCGTACAGCAGTACCTTCTCTCGGAACACCATCAGAGTCGGGATCGAGCGGATACTGAACGCCGCTGCCAACTCCTGCTGCTCCTCGGTGTTACAGGAGGCGAACGTCATCTCGGGGTGGGCCTCGGCGGCCGCCTCGAAGATCGGTTTGAAGGTGCGGCAAGGGCCGCACCAGCTTGCCCAGAAGTCGACCAGCACAGTGTCGTTGTTCTCGATCACCTGGTTGAAGTTGTTCGCTGTCAGTTCTTTGACTGTCACATGTCCTCCCTGCCGGTGGGTGCTGTGTCATCTTCCAACCGGCCGGCGAGGAGTACATTACTCCATCGCCATTCGGTTATAGTCTAATCCGCTCCTGGTCTCTTTGCAAGCCCCCTCGCCTGACACCCGCCACGCCTGTGGGTTGTGAGAACGACTAGGTGCGGGGGGATGTGGCGGCTTCCCAGCGCTTCCCGTAGCTCGCCCACACCCGCTCCGGGTCGAGCTTCAGCTCGCGCGCGTAGGTCATGACGAAGCCGCGCACGAACACGCGCTGGGGGAGTTTCTCGAACGCCTCGGCCTCGATGCTCTCGAGTTGCTTGGGCCGGATGCGGGTGCGCTGGGCAACTTCGGCCAGGGTGAGGCCGAGCGCCTCGCGCACCGTCCGGAGATGCGCGCCGGTGAATTCTGTGCCGGCCCCGACGGCAGGCCGGCCCGCCTGCGGCTCCGCTGGCGGCGTCAGCGCCGCGACCTCCGCCGGGCGAGCCTCGGGAGCAGAGGCCGCCCCGGTGAGCCCAAGCTCGGGGACCGGCGGCACATCCCACCCGAACGTGCGCATGAGGGTGAGGTAGGCGTCTCGTAGCCGTTGCTGCAGCGTGCGCTGCTCTTCCATCTCCGTGATGGAGTAGAGCGCCAGAGAGCCCGGGGCAAGTGCGGCCGAGAGCCGTTCGTAGGCCCGTCGCACCTCGTCTTCGGAAGCCCCCGGCTTGAGCCCCAGCACCTCCCAGGGGCTCTGGTCCTCGAGAGGCTTCACGGCACCGCCTCTTTGGGCACCGGCAGCTCCAGCAAACGGCCGGCTACAGCCGCGAGGTCGAGCGCGAACGACTTCCCGAGCTTCTCGAAGAACACCGGCTGATGTGCACGCACCGCCCGCCATACCTGGTCGTAGTGACGCAGGTGACCGAGATAGGTGAGCTCCAGCCCGAAGAGCCTCCGCGACGCCGCGCACATCCCCTCGCCGAGAGCGAGGTCCCTGGGCTCCCGCACCTGGTTGACCAGCAGCAGGGGCTTGAAAGAGGCCATCTCCCGCTCCAGCGCCGCGCCGGCCTCGGGGTCACGCTCGGCGACCGCCCGCACGATCTCCGCGGGGACCAGCGGGCGCTGGCCACGTGCGCGCGTGACCTCCTGGATCAGGTCGCGGATGCCGAACGACGCATCCACGCTCCTGATCCGACGCAGGAACGCCGCCTTCAGGAAGCGGTAGGCGTTCTCCACCGACGTGGGCTCGGGCACGATGAGAAGGATGCCGTGGTGGGCCTGCAGAAAAAAGTCGACGACGTTGTAGTGCGTGCCTGCGCCCAGGTCCAACACCGCCACGTCGGCGTCCAGTTTCTGCACCGCGCGCAGCAGGCGGAGCTTCTGCTGGTGCATCGGGTTGGCAACCTGAATGGCGTTGCGGGCGCCGGAGATGAGGCCGAGCCCGGGGACCGGCGTCGTGATGACGAGCTGCGAGAGGTTCTCCACCCGGCGCAGCACAAAGTCGGAGAGCGTTTCTTTCGGGTACTCCATGCCGAGGAAGCTGTGGAGGTTCGCCCCGCCGAGGTCGCAGTCGACCAGCACGACTCGCATGCCGCGGCGCACCAACTCGATGCCCAGCGTGACCGCGACCAGGCTCTTTCCGATCCCGCCCTTGCCGCCGCCGATGGCGATGCTCCGAAGGGTCCGGGGCGCGGGCTCGGGACGCCGCAGCGCCGCACCGCGGTCCTCGGGCTGGAAGCGCGGGAAACGGCCCGTCCCTAGCGGCCGGGGCGTGCGTGGCGAGAGCGGGTCCGGGCCGGTCATGCGGCTCCCAGCGCAAACCCCAAGTTGCCCTCCGGAACCCGGCTGGTGGCCTGAAGAGCCCCCGCACTGCCTCGACGGAGTCCCATCATTTGATGCTAGCACGGGATGGCGCGAACGAGGCGCCTCGCTGTATCAGCGCCTGGCAGCGGCGAGCGCGGACCGAGCGGCGGCGAGCAGCGCCTGTGCCGAGATCGCTCCGGCGACTGCACCTTTCATCCAGGCGTCGGGGGTGAGACGCCCCTGCCGCGCCATGCGCTCGAGATCCGTGCCGAACTGCGGACCGCGCACCTTCTCGGCGAGCTGAAAGGCGATGATGTGGCCGAGCGGGTAGTCGGGCAGGTAGAGCGGGTTCGTGATCGTGTGGGAGTAGATGGCCAGGATATCGATGTCCTTCTGCCCGAAAAGGGACGCGTAGTAGTGGTTCCAGACCTCGCGCGCGGCGGCAAGCACCGCCTCGCGGAGTTCCGCCGGTGTTGAACCCGGGTGTTCGTAGAGCCAGTGCCACGCCTTCATGTCCACCAGCGAAACGGCGGCGATCTCGGCCGTCGCCCACAGCGTGCCGAGGGCCTCGGAGGTGGCGTTCGCGTTGGGGGTGGTCAGGCCCAGCAGCTCCATGTCCCGCCCCTGGAAGAGGAATGCGAACGCCTCGGTGAACGCGGTGTTGGGCACGCCGTTCAGGTACCAGTGGTCGATGCCGTGCAGGGAGAACGTCTGCTCCACGTTGTGGCCCAGCTCGTGGACGGCAATATTGAACCCTTTGTAGTTCATGCCTCCTGCGGGGATCCGGGTGCGGAGGTGTGCGACGTCCTCCCGCCGCACCGCTCCCATGGCGTGCCCGGCACCGCGCGAGGGGTCCACGACGATGCGGTCGGAGAGCCACTTCGCCCTCTCGGCGGAGAAGCCGAGCCCGACGAGGATGCGGGGCAGATCGGCTTGGAACGCGGCGACGTTCGGGTAGCGGGCACCCACGATCCGGTCCAGCTCCGCTTCGGGGTAGGCGGCCCGCGGCGTGAACCCGGAGTACCAAATGTCGAACGGCTCGAGCGGCCGCCCCAGGCGGGTCCGGATGAGCGCGGCGAGGTCGGCGAGCTCGTGCGAGGCGAGCACGGAGACCAGCAGCGCCTCGACCTCCTGCTCCGGGATCTCCCTCTGCTCGTCAAAGGCGCGCGCGATCACGGTGGGCGCCGTGGGCGTATACGGGTCCGCCGCGCGGGCGGCGTGAAAGTTGGCGAGCCAAATGGCGTAGCGCCGGTCGGGCTCGCGCTCGGCCGCCTTCGCCCCGGCGAGGACCTTGGCGCCGGGTGCGGGGCGGACCGCGTTGGTCTCGGGGCACCAGAGGAGGTCCGGGTTGTCGATCACCGCCGCCGGGATCTCCTGGCGGACGATGCGCTCCATCACGCGCTGGATCATGCGCTGCTTGGCGAGCGCGTCGGTCTCGCCGTAGTGGGAGGCGAGCTCGTCGCGCAGACCCCAGTGGGTGATCAAGCGGAGGTTGGCGGGGAAAAGGTGTTGCCCGTCCGGGGTGACCAACCGGTCCATGCGGATGTTGTACTCCGCGATGTAGGCGTCCGCCGCGGTTTGCGAGGACGTGATCCCCTGCAGGACGGAGGCCGGGACGCGGTCAGCGAAGCGGTCCATCATGCGGGAGCGCGCCCACGCGTCTCGGTCCCAGCTCGCACCCTGAGCCAGGCGCTCGGAGAGGGTGTGCACCGGGAAGTTGAGGAGCGCGAGGAACGCGACCTTGGTCTTGAAGAGGTCTTCGGTGGTGTGGACGGAGAGGTCGAGGTCCGCCAGCAGCCGGTCCATCGAGCTGACGGGGCCGGTGTCCAGGTCGAGTGGGGTCAGCACCTCGCGCCGTACCTCATGGAGGTGTCCGTCCGTCTGCTCCAAAACGCGTTCGAGGCGGGACACGGTGGCGGCGAGTGCCGCGGGGTTTGTGAGGAAGTTGGCCTCGCAGAAGGAGGCAAACACTTGAGAGTCGCCGTCCTCCGGCCACCACCTCTGGGCCAGCTGCGTGGCGCCCCGCCGGAGCCTCTCGGCCTGTCGCTCGCCATGCGTAGCGGTCAACTTCGCGATGGTGGCCTGAACGACCTCGGCCGGGATCGCAGAGTTGGGGGCTGTAGCCGCAAACACGGAGTCGAGCATTACGAACAACGCACCAGAAGCAAGAGCAAGGATCGAAAGCGCGCGCACCGCCATGGCGCCCTCCTCGCGCGGCAGTATAGGTCCAAGCGGGTGGCCGCTAGAGCTGCGCCTGCAGCCAGGCGAGGACCTGCCGCTCGAGGCCGGGAGCCGCCGCGAAGCCGAGGTCGAGCCCTGCGGGGAAACCCACGTGACCTCCGCGGGAGACCCATTGCACCGTCAGGTTGGTGTGGTCGACCGCCAGAGACGGCCGAAGCGTCGCAGGCGGAACCATGGGGTCTGCCTCGGCGGCCACCAGCAGCGCACGCAACCGCAGGCGGGCGAGGTGGGGGCCGACGCTCATCCGGGTGTAATAGTCCTCGGGGCTGGCGAAACCGAAGCGGGGCACCACGCTCTGGCGGTCCCACTCCCGCAGGGTGCGCGCGGTGCGGAGAACCGAGAGCGGCACCGGGAGCGGCCGACGTGCCTCGACCGCCGCCATCAGCCGCCGCAGGTTGGCCAGCAGGTAGTGCCGATACAGGACCAGGCCAGGGCCGGTCGATGGCCCTTTGGGAGAGGTTGAGGTCGAGAGGGGCACATACGGCCCCCACTGCCCGCACTCTCGGGTCCGGTTGCTCGACCGCATAGCGCAACGCGAGGTGGCCGCCCAGCGAGTAGCCCAGGATCAGGAGAGTTTCGTAGCGCCGCGCCTCGGGGCTCTCGACCGCCGCGCGCAGGTCCTCGATGAGGCCGGCGTTGTAGAAGTCCTCGCCGCTGCCGTCCGCGCCGCGCAGCGACAGCCGCAGGCAGGCAAGACCCGCGGCCTCCGCCGCCCGGGCGACGCGCACCGCGTAGTGGCTGGATACGGACCCCCCGAGGCCGTGCACCACAACGAGCAGGGCACGCGCCCCGCCCGGCTCGTGGAGGAGGCCCGAGAGGCGCACCGGTCCCACGGTGGGATCCTCGAGCGTTGTGGTCCACGGCCTGGCTTCGGGGCCGGCGTCGGGCCCGAGACGCTGCACGATGTGGGGCGCGACGGTCCAAAAGTGCCCGCGCAAGGTGACGGCGGATTCTCGCACGTCGCCCGGGCACGGTCGTACAATGCGTGATCGTGCAGAAGAGCGTGAGCGCTGGCCCCGCACCGACGAACAGTCCAGGGCTGCGTCTGCGGGACCCGGTCTCCGGGTTAACGCACCTGGTTTTTGCTGTCGTCGCGGTGATCGGTGCCACGGTTCTGATCACCCTCGCCGCCGTCTCGCACAAGTGGTGGCACCTCGCGGCGTTCATCGTCTACGGCGTCTCGCTCTGTCTGCTCTACCTGGCGAGCTCGCTCTACCACCTGCTGCCGGTCTCGGAGCCGACCCGCAAGGTGCTGCGGCAACTCGACCACATTGCGATCCTCCTCCTGATCGCCGGGACCTATACCCCGGTCTGCCTGGTGCCGCTGCGTGGCCCGTTGGGGTGGACGCTGTTCGGGGCGGTCTGGGGGCTGGCACTGGTCGGGATGTTCGTGACGATCTTCGCCATCAAGGGCCCGCGCTGGCTGGGCGTCGCGCTCTACCTCACCCTCGGCTGGCTGGTGGTCGTCGCGGTCTGGCCGCTCTTCCACCGGCTTTCACCGGAAGGGCTCGCCTGGCTCGCGCTCGGCGGCGTGTTCTACAGCGTGGGCGCGGTGATCTATGCGGAGAAGAAGCCGGACCCCGTCCCTGGTGTTTTCGGCTTTCACGAGATCTTCCACATCTTCGTGATGCTGGGATCGTTGTCGCACTTCATGGCGATCGTCCGCGCGGTGCTTCCGCTCCCGTGAGAAACCTTGAGCGGGATGAGCCGTACCAACAAGAAGCGCACCTGCGCTGAGGGAGGAGCAATGCGTGGAGTCCGTTTCGGCCTTTGTGCGGCAGCGGCGGCTGCGGCGATCGTGGCCTTCGGCACCCGGGCCGGCGCCCAGACGAAGCTGCTCCGGTTCCCCGACGTCTCGGGGGACAAGGTGGCGTTCTGCTACGCGGGGGACCTGTGGGTCGCGCCCGTGGGGGGCGGGACCGCCACCAGGCTCACGGCCCATCCAGGGCTCGAGCTGTTCCCGAAGTTCTCGCCCGACGGGAAGTGGATCGCGTTCACCGGTCAGTACGAGGGCGACGAGCAGGTCTACGTCATCCCCTCGACCGGCGGCGTGCCGAAGCAGCTCACCTACTACCCAGCGCACGGGCCGTTGCCTCCGCGCTGGGGGTACGACAACCAAGTTTACGGCTGGACGCCGGATGGGACACGCGTGCTTTTCCGCTCGCTGCGCGACGCAAACGGCGGCAGCGTGGAGACCGCACTCTACACGGTGACCGTGGACGGCGGCCTGCCGGTGAAGCTGCCGATGCCGACGGCGGGGGCAGGCGATTTCTCGCGAGATGGCAAGCTGATCGTCTACTCCCCGCTGTTCCGCGACTTCCGCACCTGGAAGCGGTACGAGGGGGGCTGGGCGCAGGATCTCTTCATCTTCGACCCGGCGACCGGCAAAGCCCGCAACATCACCAACAACCCGCGCACGGACCGCGACCCCATGTGGATCGGCGACACGATCTACTACGCCTCCGATCGCGACGGCACGCTCAACCTCTACGGTTTCGACGTGAAGTCCGGCGCGACCGAGCAGCTCACCCACAGCAGGAAGTGGGACGTGCGGTGGCCGTCCTCCGACAACACGCGCAGGATCGTGTACGAGCTCGACGGTGAGCTGCACGCGTTCGATGTTGTCTCGCGGAAGGACACCTACATCCCGATCACGGTGCCGGACGACGGTCTCAACACACGGGCCTCCCGCTACCCTGCGTTCAAGAACATCGAGGACTTCGAGCTCTCGCCGAAGGGCGAGCGTGCGCTGTTCGTGGCTCGGGGCGACGTGTTCACGGCCCCGATCGAGCACGGGCCGACGCGCAACCTCACCGACTCCTCGAACGCGCACGACAAGTGGGCGCGGTGGTCCCCGGACGGCGCGAAGATCGCATTCATCTCCGACATGAGCGGTGAGGAGCAGGTGTACCTCATCGGCCAAGACGGCGCGACCAAGGCCGACCAGATCACGTCCGAGTTCAAAGCGATGCTGTTCGCGCCCGCCTGGGCGCCGGACGGTTCGCGGCTGGCCCTCTCCGACAAGAACGGCAAGCTCTACGCGGTGACGCTCGCCGACAGGAAGGTCATGGAGATCGCGCGCGATGAGTTCGGCTCGATCCGCGACTACGCGTGGGCGCCGGACGGTGCCTGGCTCGCCTTCTCGATGGCGAACCGCAACGGCTTTCGCTCGCTCTACGTGTGGGGCGCGGCGGACGGAAAGGTGCACCGAGTGACCGACGAGGCGTTCAACGTCGAAGGTCCGGCATGGGACCCGGAGGGGAACTACCTGTACGTCCTTTCGGACCGCGAGTTTGCGCCGCAGATCTCATCCATCGAGTGGAACTACGCGGGCAACCGCACCACCGGGATCTTCGCTCTCGGGCTGCGCTCGGACGTGAAGAACCCATTCGGGCCGCGGAGCGACGAGGTCACCGTTGGTGAGGGGAAGGACGGGAAGGAAGGCGAGAAGTCCGGCGAGGCGAAGGACGAGAAGAAGGAGAAGGACGAGAAGGACGAGAAGGGGGCGCAGGGGAAGGGTGGGGCGGAGGAGAAGAAGGCCAAGCCGGTCAGGATCGATTTCGAGGGGCTGGCTGGGCGGGTGGCCCGGGTGCCGGTCGACGCCGACAACATCGAGGGCCTCACCGCCACCAAGGGGTACGTCCTGTACGCGATCACGGGTGCGCCGTTCTACGGTCGCGACAGCTACGAAAAGACGTCGCTCAACATCTTTTCGGTCAAGGACCGCGAGAGCTCGGTGCTGGCCGAGAACATCTCCGGCTACACCCTTGCGGCGGACGGCTCCAAGGTGCTGGTGCGTCAGGAAAAGGCGTACAACCTCTACGACGCCAAACCAAAGGCTAAGGACAAGAAGACGGTCTCCACCAAGGACCTCTACGTGGACCGCATCCCGGCACAGGAGTGGCAGGAGATCTTCAACGAGGTGTGGCGGCGTTACCGCGACTTCTTCTACGTCCGCAACATGCACGGCTACGACTGGGCGGCGCTGCGCGACCAGTACCAGCCGTTGGTGAAGTTCGTGGCGCACCGCTCCGACCTCAACTACGTGCTCGGCGAGATGGTGGCCGAGCTGAACGTGGGCCACACCTACATCGAAGGGGGCGACTACGAGATCCCCGAGCGGGCGAAGGTCGGCTTGCCCGGCGCGCGGTTCGAGCTCGATGAGAAGGCCGGCCGCTACCGCATCGCCCGGATCTTCAAGGGTGAGAACGAGGAGGAGAGGTACCGCTCGCCGCTGACCGAGATCGGCGTCAACATCAAACCCGGCGAGTACATCCTCGCGATCAACGGGGAGGAGCTCAGGGGCAGCGATAACCCCTATCGGCTGCTGCGCTACAAGACCGATCCCGTGACCCTCACGGTCAACTCCAAGCCCACCCCGGAGGGGGCGCGGAAGGTGACCTACACGCCGATCTTCGACGAGTCGGCGCTGCTCTACATGGAGTGGGTGGAGGGCAACCGGGAAAAGGTGGCGAAGGCGACCGGGGGACGCGTGGGCTACCTGCACATTCCGGACATGGGGGCCGAGGGGATCGCCGAGTTCATCAAGTGGTACTACCCGCAGATCCGCAAGGAGGGGCTGATCGTCGACGAGCGTTCCAACGGCGGGGGCAACGTCTCGCAGTGGATCCTGGCGCGGCTCGGGGCGAAGCTGCTGGGCACGCGGTTTGGCAACGCGAGCGAGCTCCCCCGCACCTACCCGTACACGGTCTTCTACGGCCACCTGGCGTGCCTGATCAACGAGACCTCCGCCTCCGACGGCGACATCTTCCCGTACTACTTCCGCAAGGCGGGACTGGGACCGCTGATCGGCAAGCGGACGTGGGGGGGCGTGGTCGGGATCTCCGGCCGCGGGCCGCTGCTCGATGGGGGCCAGGTGTTCGTGCCCATGCAGGGCACCAACGACGAGCACGGGAACTGGGTGATCGAAGGCCACGGCGTCGATCCCGACATCGTCGTGGAGAACGACGCGCAGTCGGTGATCGAGGGGCACGACCCGCAGCTGGAGCGTGGGGTCGCCGAGGTGATGAAGGCGATCGAGGAGAAGCCGCTGAAGCTGCCGACGCGGCCCGCGGACCCCGTGAAGACCAAGTGACCTTGGCGAAGGCAAGGTCATCCTGAGGAGGCCAAAGGCCGACGAAGGATCTCGCCAACCCAGCTTGCGCCGGTCGTCCTGCCCTGCAGGACGGGACGGGCCGTCGGCGGCCAGGCTGACGACGAGTGCCGGTTCGCGCCGACTGCGCTAGCATCAGCCAAATGCCCGAGCGCGAGCGCCGCTGGAACGGTTGGGGTTTTGCGGGCGAGAGCTTCCCGGCGCCGGCGAGGGCGCGCGCCTGGCTAGCCAAGCGGCTGGGGGAAGGCGATCCTCTTCCCACGGTCCCCGAGAGCGAGGTTGTGATCCCGCCGCCGCGGCCGCTCCCGGCGCTCCCGGCTCCCGCGCTGACCGAGCGCGAGGTGCGACTGCGAGCCGCGTGCGGGCACTCGCTGCCAGATCTGCTGGCACTGCGGACAGGGGCTATCGCCGCGTTCCCCGACGCGGTGTGCTTTCCGGAGAGCGCTGAGCAGGTGGTCGGCATCCTCAAGGCGGCCTCGGCGGCCGGGGTCTCGGTCATCCCCCGTGGCGGTGGGACGAGCGTGGTCGGAGGCGTGACCGTGCGCCCGGGGGCCCGCCCGGTGGCGGTGCTCTCGTTGGAGCGCCTGCGCGGGCTGGTGCGCGTTGATACGACATCTCAGTTGGCGACGTTCCGCGCCGGGAGTTTGGGCCCCGAGGTGGAGGCCGCGCTGGGCGCGCACGGTCTGCGCCTCGGGCACGAGCCGCAGTCGTTCGAGCTCTCGACGGTGGGCGGATGGGTGGCCACCCGCTCCGCCGGGCACCGCTCGACCGGGGTTGGCAAGATCGACGAGCTGGTGGCAGGCCTCGAGCTCGCCACCGCTTCGGGTCTCTGGCGGCTGCCTCCGCTGCCGGGATCGGCCGCCGGGCCGGAGCTGCGTCGCCTGGTGATCGGGAGCGAGGGCCGCCTCGGGGTGATCACCGAGGCCACGCTGCGCGTGCGGCCGCTGCCCGAGAGCGAGGACGGGCTCGCGGTGCTGCTGCCCGGCTGGGCGGCCGGGGTGGAGCTCTGCCGCGAGCTGCTGCAGACCGGAGTGCCGGTGGAGGTGCTGCGGCTCTCCGACCCTCCGGAGACCAGCTTCGGCGCGACGCTGGTCCACCTCTCGCCGCTCGCCGCGCGCATCAGCCGGACGCTCTTCGGGCTGCGCCGCTACCGGCAGGGGTGCCTCCTGCTTCTGGGTTGGGCGGGAGGTGCGCAGGAAGTGACGCTGGCCGAGCAGGCGGCCGCGAAGCTCTGGCGCGCCGCGGGCGGACTCGCCCTCGGGCGCTCCGGGTGGCGGCGGTGGCGCGACGAACGTTTCCGCCACCCCTATCTGCGGGACGAGCTGCTCTCCGCCGGGTGGGGCGTAGACACGCTCGAGACGGCCGCGCCCTGGGCGAGCCTGGGCGCGGTCCACTCGGCGGTTCGGCAGGCGATGAGCTCGGCCTGCGAGGGGTTGGGTTTCCGGGTCGCGGTGCTCTGCCACCTCTCGCACGCCTATCGCGACGGGGCGTCGCTTTACTTCACGTTCCTCTGGCCGCTTTCACGTGGCGCCGAGCTCGCCCAGTGGAGGGCGCTGAAGGGCGCAGCGACCGAGGCGCTGCTCGAGACCGGCGGCACGGTCTCCCACCACCACGGGGTGGGTACAATCCATGCGCCGTACCTGGAACGGGAGGTGGGACAAACGGGGATCGCGGCGCTCTCGGCGCTCGCGCGGAAGCTCGATCCGCAGGGTGTGCTCAACCCCGGTGTGCTACTGCCCGGGGAGGAGATCTGATGTTCCCGCCCGGCTGGCGGGAGAGGGGCTGGCGTCGGCTCGGCGAAGGGCTCGACCTGTTGGTGATTGGCGGCGGCATCACCGGAGCGGGGATCCTCCACGACGCGGCCTTGCGCGGGCTGGCGGTGGGTCTCGTGGAGCGCGGTGACTTCGGCTGCGGCACGTCGTCGCGCTCCTCCAAGCTCATCCACGGCGGGCTCCGCTACCTGCGGAGGATGCAGCTCGGCATTACCCGCACCGCCTGCCGCGAGCGCGATCTGTTGGCACTTTCCAGCCCGCACCTGGTGTGGCCGGTGCGCTTCCTTTACCCCTCCTACGAGGACGACACCACCCCCGGCTGGCAGGTGGACCTGGGCCTCGCGATGTACGACCACCTCACCCCGGTTCGCCACCGGCACGAGAAGGTGGACGCCCGCGAGGCGGCCACGCTGGTGCCGGCGCTGGCAAGGCCGGGGCTGGAGTTCGGCCTGCTCTACGACGACGCGGTGGCTGACGACGCCCGCCTGGTGCTGGCGGTGGTGACGGCGGGAGTGCTGGCCGGCGGCGTCGCGGTGAGCTATGCCCAGGTCGAGGGGCTGGTGCGGGACCGCGACGGGCAGATCGGAGGCGCCCTGGTGCGTGATCTGGAGAGCGGCGCAACCCAGGAGGTGCGCGCGCCCGTCGTGGTGAACGCCACCGGTGTCTGGGGGGACGAGATTCGCGCGATGAGCGGCGCGACCAGGCCGAAGCTGCGCCCCTCCCGCGGCTCCCACCTGCTCTTCCCTCGGAACCGCCTCCCGTTGGAGGTGGCGGTGACCGCGCTGGCCCCGGATGACGGCCGGCCCGTGTTTTCGGTGCCGCACCCCGAGGGCACTCTCGTCGGCACCACCGATCTCTTCCACACCGGCCCACTGGAGGACCCACGCCCCAGTGCCGAGGAAACCGCGTACCTTCTGCGTTTCGCCCAACACGTTTTCCCGGCTGCGCGCTTGAAGGCGCAGGACGTGAGCGGGGCCTTCGCGGGCGTCCGTCCGGTGCTCTCCAGCCACGCCGAGACCCCCTCGGAGGCCTCGAGGGAGGAGGCAGTGTGGGTGGAGCGGCGGCTCGTCTCGACCGCGGGCGGCAAGCTCACGACGTTTCGCGCCACCGCCGAGAGGGTGGTGAACACGGCGGCCAAGCTGCTCCCCGAGGAGCGGCAGGATGGCGCTGGGCCCGCCGCAGACCGCTGTGGTGGCACTGCCGTGGCGCGGGGACCCCTTGGAGTTGGTGCGGGGGTTGCGCTCGTTGCGCGTTGGCGAAGAGGTGGCTCACGGGCTCGTGCGGCGCCTCGGCGCACTGGCGCTTCCCGCAGTCGCGACGGACCCCGAGGCACTGCGGCCGGTGGTCGAGGGACTCGACCTCTGCGGCGCGGAACTGGTCTGGCAGTTGCGCTTCGGGGGCGTGGTTCACCTGGAGGACCTGCTGCTGCGCCGGGTACGACTTGGGATGTGGCAACCGCGCCTCTGCCTGGAGATCGCCCCGAAGCTTCGGCCTCTGCTGCGTCGCGCGGCGGGGTGGACGGTTGCGCGCTGGAACGCGGAGCTCAAGCGTCTCGAGCGGGCGGTGTCCAACTGGCTGCCGCCGGAGGCGATGTGAGCCCGGCCCTCGTGCTGGTGAACTCGGCCGCCGGGGGCGGGCGCGCCGGCCGGTTCTGGGAGCGCCTGCGCCTGCAGGCCGAGCGTCTGGCGCCGTTCCGGGTGGTGACTCCGGGGAGTGCGGAGGAGTCCAGGCGCGCCGTGCGGGACGCGGTGGCTGCGGGGTGCGAGCGGGTCGTCGCAGTGGGCGGCGACGGCACCACCCACCTGGTGGCCAACGTGCTCCTCGAAAGCGGAGCGAAGGTCACACTGGGCATCGTTCCGGCCGGGACAGGCTCTGACCTGGCACGGGCGCTGCGGATCCCTCGGGATCCCTCCGAGGCGTTGCGACGTGCGCTGCTCGGGCCGTCGGCGAGTCTCGACGCGGGGCGCTGCGAGGGTGAGGCAGGCGGTTTCTTCTTCATCAACATCGCCTCGGCCGGGATCGGTGGCCTGGTGGACGAGACCGTCAACGCGATCCCGAGGCGAGGGCGCACCGCGTTCCTGCGCGCCACCCTGCAGGCGCTGCGCCGCTACCGGTGCGCGCCGGTGCGGGTGGCAGTGGACGGCGAGGCGTGGTACGAGGGCCCCCTCTTCGTGATGGCGGTGGCCAACGGCACCACGTTCGGCAAGGGGATGCGCGTCGCCCCCCAGGCGCGCCCCGACGACGGTCTCTTCGATCTGGTCCTGGTGGGAGAGGTGGCGGGGTGGGAGCTGATTCGCCGACTGCCTCAGGTCTACCTGGGCCGCCACCTGGGCGCGCGGCCGGTGCACTACCGTCAGGCGCGGGAGGTGCGGCTGGAGCCGCTGGCGCCGCTGCCGGTCTTCGATGTGGACGGGGAGACCTACCCCTCCGGCGCCGCCACGTTCACGCTGCTGCCCGGCGCGCTATCAGTCGCCGGGCCCGCCACTCCGCCGAGACGGCGTGACCGCGAGTCTCGGTTTAGCCTTGGCGCGAGGTGACGGCGATGAACATGGCGATCCGCATCCACGAAACCGGCGGCCCCGAGGTGCTGCGCTGGGAGGAGACCGAGATCGGCCGGCCCGGCCCCGGCGAGGCGCGTCTGCGCCACACCGCGGTAGGTCTGAACTTCATCGACACCTACCACCGCGCCGGGCTCTACCCATTGGCGCTCCCCGCGGTGCTGGGCTCGGAAGGCGCCGGGCTGGTGGAAGAGGTTGGGCCGGGCGTGACCGACGTGAAGCCAGGGGATCGCGTGGCGTACGCGGGCCCGATCGGGGCCTACAGCCAGGCGCGCCTGATCCGCGCCGACCGCCTCGTACCGTTGCCCGCGGAGATCGGCGACCGCGCGGCGGCCGCGATGATGCTCAAGGGGATGACCGCCCAGTACCTGCTGCGCCGGACCTGCCCGGTCAAGGCCGGGGACACGGTGTTAATCCACGCGGCCGCCGGCGGCGTCGGCCTGATCGCCTGTCAATGGGCCCGACACCTGGGCGCCACGGTCATCGGCACGGTTTCCACCGAGGGAAAGGCAACACTCGCGCGCGAGCACGGCTGCGACCATCCGATCGTCACCTCACGCGAGAGCTTCGTGGCGCGCGTCAGGGAAATCACCCGCGGCCGGGGCGTGCGCGTGGTCTACGACTCGGTGGGGAAGGACACCTTCGAGGGCTCTCTCGATTGCCTGCAGCCGCTCGGCATGATGGTCTCGTACGGGAACAGCTCGGGTCCGGTGCCGCCGTTCTCGCCGCTGGTGCTCTCAGCTAAGGGCTCGCTGTTCCTCACCCGCCCGAGCCTGATGACCTACACGGCGCACCGCGAGGAACTGCTCGCCACGGCTGGGGAGCTCTTCGAGGTGGTGGGCTCGGGCGCGGTGAGGGTCGAGATCCGGCAGACATTCCCGCTGGCCGAGACCTCGCAAGCACACCGTGATCTGGAGGCGCGAAGGACGACGGGCTCGACGGTCTTGTTGCCATGACCTATTGGCGGAGCCGGGTATCACACTTTGCTCTTGGTGCGCCTTGGCAACGGGCGTCAGTCGAGCAATTGACGAGGGAAAGGAGCTTCCGCTTCCGAACCAAAGTGTGACTACCCGGCTCCGATCAGCAGGTCGTCGGCCCACCCCGCACGCTCGAGCTTGATCTCGTCGATCTTGGCCGTGCCGAGCCCGTACCTCTTGTCGGCCATCTGCACGCACAGCGGGGGCGGCGAGAGCGGCCACGGCTCCCCTCGCAGTGCCTCACGCTTGGCGGTGATGATCCTGAGGCCCACGGCCTCGACGGCCACCGGGTCCGTGCCAGCGATCAGGCCCTTGTAGTCCCACAGGTAGCGCGGGTCGGCCTGCGGCCCCTTGTCGCAGAGCGGCCTCAGGGCATCCACCAGCACCAGGCGTGTCTTCCCCTTGACGTGGGGCATCAGCCAGATCTCCCCCAGGCGGTCGTTGTTCTCGTCGTGGTAATCGCGACGGGTGGTCGGCGTAGGTGATGTAGTTCTTGAGCACCGTGCCGATGCCGGTGAGCCAGTGGGCCTTGAGGGCTGGCATGCAGATCAGCGCGGTACACGCCTCGGGCTTTCCCGGCCCACCCTGCGCGTGGCGGATGCGCTCCGCGGGGATGCCCGCCGCAATGAGCGAGCTCCGCACCGCGTCCACCAGCTCCGGGTGCGTCGGGTTGAGCGCCTTGGTGGGCACCAGGCCAACAATGTCCTCTGGCTTGACCAGGGAGCGCCAGGCCTCGCGCGGCGTCGCCTTCCGGGTCACGCGGGTGATGGTCTGATTGAGCATCTCATTGAGCACGGAGACGTCCACCTCGTGGGTCGCGGAAATGGCACGCTGGTCGCGCACCAGGGCCACGGTGGCCGAGCGCGGTTCGCGGACCGCCTGCTCCGCCCAGCCCACACCGAACAGCGACACGCCCACGGCAGCTCCCGCCGTCCCGCGCACGAAGTCGCGCCGCGTCACCACTCGCCTCTCACTCATGGGAAACCTCCAGGGTCTCGAGGGTCTGCGCCGCCGCTGCGATCAGTGAGGCCGCCGCCTCACGGCCGGGAGCTTCGAAAACCACCGCCAGGCCACGGCCGGAGAGATGGAACCCGGCCCATCCGTCCTCAATGTGGGCAAAGCCAGCCTCCCCAGAGGGAGCCTCCGGGAGGTACGCGGCGCGGAAACTCTCGAGGGCCAGGCGCGCCGCCGCCGCATCCGCGTAGCGCACGAGAAGCACGCGTACCTTGCCGTAGCGGGCAGCCACGGCCTCCGCGGTCGGGCCGAGGCCCAGGATGTCCCGCTGGCTCACGAAGTAGACCGAGTTGAGGACGAGGTGGGAGCGGAGGAAGCACACGCTGTCGGGGCGCAGTTTGAGCCCCGGTCCCGCAGTCTGCGGCAGCGACGTGGCGAGACGTGGCGGGTTTGGGTCGGGGCGACCGGTCACGATCGCGCGCCCGAGGGCCAGCACGGCGAGTCTCGAGAGGTCGGTCTCGCGCGTCGCCATCACCCGTGCGAAGAGGTCACCCGACCAGATGCGCAGCAACCCCGCGCCGTACAGGGCGCGCGGCCCCAAGGGGGGTGGCGCGTCCTTGAGCCTCACCGGTTCGCCGCCCCAGTCGCCGGAGAGCAGGCCGTACGCGTCGTCGGAGGTTTGCATCCAGTAAAGCTCCACCAGGATCTCGCCCTGGGTGGGCGATGCGTACTCCACGACGTCCAGGTGGTCGAGACGGTAGGCAAGGTAGAGCTCCCCGGCACCGTCCATGTACTCGAAGATCCCAGCCGCCGCGATCGTTCGCGACCCCGCGGGCCGCCTCCAGGCGTCCAGGGTTTCCGGCAGCTCGACCGTCCCCCGTTTGTCTTGCGGCGGTGCCGGCGAGGCGGTCGGCGCGGGGTGTTCGTGCCGCATGACTCCCTCCCCTTCCACAGGGGCCGCAACGCCGAGGTAGGCAAGCGCAACGCCGCACAGGACGAGGCAGGCTGCCCTCGCGGTTCGACATGCTCGTTGCCCCAGCCCTCCCACGTTTAGCGACGCGGCCATCACCCCATCGTACGCTCGGGCCGGCGCCGGGTTCGGGTCGGCGGCACGGCTGGCTTGACCGCAGGCCGCCAACGCCCCAGACTCTTGCCCATGAAGCCGCTGGTTCTGATCGTGGACGACGAGCAGGGTATCCTGACAACCCTCTCCCACGTGCTCGAGGACGAGGGCTTTCGGACGGTCACGACACGCAGCGGCGAGGAGGCGCTCGAGCTCTACCGCAAGCGGCGTCCGGCGGTTGTCTTCCTCGACATCTGGCTCCCGGACCGTGACGGCCTCGAGACCCTCAAGACGTTGCGCGAGATGGACCCCGGCGCGGCCGTGATCATGATCTCGGGTCACGGTACGGCCCCCACCGCGGTCACGTCCATCAAGATGGGTGCCTACGACTACCTCGAGAAGCCCCTGGCCTACAACCGGGTCCTCGAGGCGCTCAACGGGGCGCTGGCTGCCAAGAGCGCGGGCGCAGGGGCCGAGGCGGCGGTTCACCTCGACTTCGGGAAGGGGATCGAGACGACGCGCCGCTACTTGCCCCCGCCGGAGCTGCCACTGCTGCAGGTGAGCGATACGCCGCAGCGCACGATCCGCGCCAGCACGGTGATCTACGGGCTGGGCCTCCACTCTGGGAGCCGCACCGGTATGGCGATGCAACCGCTGCCCCCCAACTCCGGCGTCCACTTCCTCACACTCCCCAAGGGGACGCAGATCCCGGCCCACCTCGACTCGGTGGCCGACACGGAGTACGCCACGACGCTCTCGCGGGAGGGAGAGAGCATCCGCACCGTGGAGCACTTGCTCGCCGCCCTGCACGCGATGGGGATCACCAACCTGCTGGTCAAGGTGCACGGAGAGATTCCGGTGCTTGACGGCTCCGCGCTCTCCTTCTGCGAGCGCCTGGCCGAGGTCGGCATCGAGGACCAGGACGTCCCCCGCAAGGAGCTGGTCATCGACCGGCGATACGAGGTCAGCGGGGAGGGAGAGAAGAGCCTGGCGATCGAGCCCGCCGACGCGCTCTCGGTCTCCTACCGGCTTCGCTACCCCCCCCTGTCGGCGAGCAGTATTACGAGTTCACGCTCTCCCCCGGGGCTTTCGAGGAAGAGATCGCATCGGCGCGGACGTTCGGGTTCATGCGCGACCTGCCGATGATGAACGAGCTGGGGCTCGGCTCGGGCGGGCGGTTGGACAACTGCATCCTGGTCGGGGAGGACGGCGTCATCAACACCGAGCTGCGCTTCCCGGACGAGTTTGTCCGGCACAAGATCCTCGACATCATCGGGGACCTCTACCTGCTCGGCTACCCGGTGCGCGGGAAGGTGACCGCCAACCTCACGGGCCACCGGGACAACCTCAAGCTCCAGCGCACGATCCTCGGCGCCTCCGCCTGACGCTGTCCGAACCGCGCGGCCGGGGCGCAACTCTCACAGGCTGTGCCTCGACGGGCCCCGTTGGGGCAGCATCAACGCCGGAGCCTGGTTGTCGGGTCTCCGAAGAGGATCCAGGTGCGGCGGATGTCGAGGTCTTTTGTGGTCGTCTTGGCAGCGAGGGTGGCGTCGCCGAGGGTGGTTGAGGTGTCGGAGAAGAGCAGGCGGACGAGCGCCTCGTCGATCGGGAGCTGGTCCCCTGACTCGGTCATGCCGGAGGAGGCCCAGACGGCGACTGCGCCTCCCGATGCGGGCCTTGAGCAACGCCTCCGCCAGGCTGTCCCCGTACGGTGCCTGGAAGTAGCCATTGAGGCAGGTCATCGGCAGCCAGAGCGGGAGGCGGTCGTGCTTGAGCTGGAGGGCCGCATCGCTGGTGAGCAGGTTGCCGCGCCACACCTCGTTCGAGCCGTGCCCGATGTAGTTCACCACCGCCTGACCGAGGTTGAGCTGGCTGACGAGCGTGCTGGTCGCCGCGTCCCAGAGTTGCCCGCGGAAAACCTGAGCGACGGTCACCGACGATGGCAGCACCGCCTTGACCTGTTTGCTCAAACCCTCGAAGTCGTTGCCCTTGTCGTTGGCATCCGCCACCAGCAGCACCCTCGGGCTCGCAGAGCTGCCCTCGTAGGCCACGATCTTGCCGACCACGGTGGTGGCCTCCCACAAGGTCTGCACGGGGATGCGCCCGACCGGGATGTCGGCGATGCCGTCCCCGTCGAAGTCCACAAACCAGTCGTCCGAGGCGGTCTCCAGGTATTTCGTGTCCACCAGCTTGGTCGGCACCAGGTCGAGGTACCCGTAGCCGAGGTAGCTCCTAGGGTCGTAGCTGGCATCCCCCACCAGCAGCAGGTACCGCGGCGGCCGCGACCAGGTGTCCTTGGCACACGCCAGCAAGTCCCGAATCGCCTGCGGGCTCTTGGCGCCAAAGGAGAACTCGTCGTAGACGTTCTCCACGTCCACGACCGCGACCTTGAGCCCCTGACTCTCCCGCAACGCACGCAACGGCTCAACAGCAGGCAGCAGCGAGCGATGGGCGATGATCAGAAGATCCGCGCCTTCCCCGGCCACGTGCCACGCCGACGGCCGGTTCGGCAGCACCCCCACCGGATGACGAACGGCGCCCGTCCCGACCGCCAGCAGGGTCCGCTCACCCGACTCGGGGACACCCACCCGGGCCTGATAGGCCTCACCGTCCTTGGCGACCTCCACGGGCAGCATCTGCACCGCACTAGGGTCAGTGACGTCGAACACATTGACCTGGGCAGTGGCAAACCCGCCGATACTGACCTCCTGATACCCCCCGAGGCTGAACTTCAACCCCTCCCCGTCCGCCTGCCAGGTGTGCTGGTAGCGCACCCGGATCGACTCGACCGCGCTGACGTCCCCCTCGCCACCGTCCGCCACCAGGACGACCAGGTTGTCCCCCTCGAGGATCATGTGCCCACCCACCGGCACGGAAAGCTCGCCCGCCTGCATCCCCTCCCAGACCACCGTCCCCACCCGCGTGCCGTTGAGCTCCACCCCGACCCGGTGGGTGCCTGCCGTGCCCCCCTGCAGCCGCACGACCAGCTCGCCCGGGCCGGACTGATCTACGTGCGGCACCCGCACGGTCTGTGCGACCGGGGTGCTGGTGACCACCGCCCCGAAGAAGTTGTCCTCGTCCCCGTTCAAAAGCCCCGGGAAGTAGAGCGTCCGGTCCGCCCGCTCGACCTCGTACGGGAAGCTCGCCGGACCCGGTGCCCACTGCCCGCCCCCGCCGACCTCCCGAATCCGCAGACCCTCACCCAACCCCACCGTCAGCCAGTACACCCGCACCGCGGTCGAAGGGGTGTCCAGACCCTCGCCGTAGAAGCCGATCCCGTCCCCGGAGGCAAACACCCCGTGCTGCTCCACATCCACCAGGATCGGCACTTGCACTCCGTCCGCAAACAACTGCAGCCGGCTCGGGTCCACACCCGGGTCGAGACCCGCCCGCACCAGATCCTCCTGGCTCACCCGGGTCCACCCCTCCTCCGAGACCAAGAGCTTGACCGCAGGACGGCTCGCCAGGCCCCACTGCACCGCGAGACGGTCCTGGCTCGAGGCAAGAACCTGCCGCAGCCTCCGCCGCACCCCCTGCGGCGGCGACGGCGAGACCGCCTGCCCAAGCCCGGCCAGCAGGACCGAGGGCGCCGCGGAAAGGCCCTGGGCCTGCACTCCAACCGCCCCCGGCTGCACGCTCACCGGCCCGTGCCAACGCCTCGCCCCCGAGAGCTCCCACTCCTCCAGCCAGTACGAAGCACCAGCAACCGGCGAGGAGTCCCACCAAGCGTACGATCGGCCCGCAGTCAGCGGCGTGCCGGCTCCCGCGAACAACGCCGAGCCCGCTACCAAAGAAGGCGTGACCCGCACACGCTGGCCATCCACCTCCCGGTAGACGTGAAACCCGAGATTGTCCACCTCAAAACCGGTGCGCCAGGACACGACGACGCCACGGCCCGGGACCTCGGCGGCATCCAGCGAGACTATCTCCACGAGGGTCGGCGCGTTGGCAGCCTCCACACCCACCGTGGCCGGCGTCGCCATGCTGTTGTACTCGGTGCCAATCCAGCAGGCATCACGCCCCGTGGCGGAGACCCGCACCTCGTCGATGACTCCGTTGAAACACTGCTGGGCTCCGTCGCGGACGCCAACATAGAATGTCCCGTCGCTGTCCCACGGCCCCAGAGTGAAAGCGGCAGGTGTTCCTACGACCGACCCGTTCCTGTACGTCGTCACGGTCGACCCGTCGGAAACCCCGACGATGTGATAGAAGGTGGTGGCATTCATACCAAAACCCCCGCCAACGCCGGCGCAGTCGGGGGCTACGCAGGTCGTGGGGCCGCAGGTATTTTCCACCTGGAGAAACTCGCTATACGGAGGCACCTGGGCAGCGCTGCCGACGCGAAGGTAGTAAGGAGGATTCGTGTTGGCTGCGCATGAACCCCTCCACTTGTTGATGATGTAGTTGCTGGTATGCGTCTGGGTGGTGGCCATGCTGGCCCACGCCTCGACCGTCAATGGACCCGAGATGTCGAGGCTCGTCCCCGCCCCGCCGTCCGCACGACTGAGGAAATTTGTGCAGGTGCCGTTGAACGATGCGCCTCCGGCGATCTGGCCGGTCCCGAGACCGACGCTGCCAGTGAGTGAGAGGTTGTTGGCGTTGACCGTGGAATCGTTGCGAGTCGCGCCGGCGGCCTCGCTCATGTGCCACACACCACGCCAGCCGTAGGTCGTGTTCCACACGCCGGTGGGATTGGCGGTGGCCGAAGTGATCGCCGCGTTGCCGTAATACATGTAGATCGTTGTCGCGGCGTTGTAGGCGAGGCTCGGGATTCGAACCCAGGCAGCGAGTACACCACTGGTCGGGACGTATCTCTCGATCTCGTGGTCCAGCACGGTGATGCCGTCGGCGGCGCGGAAGACGATGTCGTAGCCATTCGGACTCTGGACGTTTCCGCCGTTGGACGCGCTCCTCAAGGTCGCGTCGGTGATCGAGACGAGCACCGGGAAGTTCGAGAGGTTTGCGCCGCAGCCCGCCGGTGTCATCGAGTCCGGAATGGTGATCGGCCGGCGGAAGGCATACGCGGACACCGCTTGCTCGGGATCCACCGTCACGTACGTGCCAGGGAGGTTCTGGTTGTTGTACTCGGTGCCGACCCAGCAGGCGTTGCGAGCGACGTTCGAGATCCGGGCCTCGTCGATGATGCCGTTGAGCCATTCGGCAGCGACATCATTTCCAAACCAGAGTTGGAGATTCGACTGCAATGGGGGGTCATTCCCATTCCCGCTCGTCCATGATGCGGTCTGTGGGGCCCCATTGAGGTAGAGGATCGCCGAACCTGCAGTCCCGAAGGTGTACGTGATCGCCGCGTGGTACCAGTTGTTAATCGCAAGCACACCGCTGGTCGTTTCATAGTTGTTGTATCCGCTGGTACCGTTGTAATAGGAAAGGAGCAGTCGGGCACCGTCCGCCTGCAATTCATAGTTCCCCTGGTTTGGGCCGGCGTTCGTATCACCTTTCATCACGAAGCTTGACCAGCCCGACACGCTACTGGGTCGAATCCAAGCCGACAAGGTTATGGAGGCACCAGTCCCGAAGTCCAACACGCTGCCTGTTCCAGGATCAGCGATGGCAATACGGTCACTGGACGAATTAAACCGGATGGCTCCATCGATCTGTCCCGCGGCGTTGAATGTAGGACTGCCAGAATCGGTGCCGTCAAGGCCGGCATTGGCAGTTGAATTCTTGATAGCCCCAGCCCCACCGGCCGTTTCCTTCAGATGCCACACCCCGACGTAACCGTTACTCCACACCCCGGTGGGGTTGGCAGTAGCCGTCGTGATCCCCGGGTTGCCGTAGTCCATGTAGATGATCGTGGCGGCGTTGTAGGCGAGGGTTGGGATTCGAACCCAGGCAACGAGGGTGCCGGTCGAGCCGTCGAACTTCTCGATCTCGTGGTCGAGCAGTGTGACGTCGTCAGCCGCCCGGAACACGATGTCGTAACCGTTGGCATTTTGAACGTGCCCACCGTTGGCCACGGTTTTCAGGTTTGCGTCGTTGGCGATCGAGACGAGCACCGGGAAGTTTGTGACGTTGCTCGCGCACGTCCCCGGCGTCATCGTGTCCAGGATGGTGATTTTGCGGCGGTAGCTGAACCTCAGGAAATCGTCGTTGCCGACGGTGTAGAACCCCGGGGCGCCGATGTTCCCCGGGTTGTTCATGTTGTCGTACGTGGTCAGGATCCAGCCGGGTGTGCGGGCGACCGTGGAGATGCGGACCTCGTCGATGATGTCGGTCCCGATGTTACTCAGGGGCATGTCCTGGTTGATCCTGGTGGGCATCGTCAAGCTGCCGTAGACACCCGGGCTCGGGTTCGGCGCCGTGACGATGGTGTCCCGCACGCCGTTGCGGTAGGCCGTTCGGATGCCTCCGTCGAACGTCAGGACCGCGTGGTACCAGGTGGCTGCCGACAGCACGGGTCCGGTGTCCAGGTTGCCCTGGGTGTGCCAGTCCCAGTAGTAGGCGAGCTCCCCGAAGTTGCCGGTCGCGATCCCCGCCCAGTGGCAAGGGGTTGGAGTTGCATCGCACGGGGTGACGTCGCGGTTCTTCGTCACAATGCCGACCCAGGTCTGGGGCACGCTGTCGAGGTAGAACCAGGCCTCAGTGGTGAGCGGCGCGTTTGCACCGAAGGTGCCGTCGCTGGCCACGATGTACGAAGATCCGCCGAAGTGGTACCCCCCGTCGATCTTGGCGGCCTGGCGCGTGACGTTGGGATCGTTGGTGATGGTTCCGACGTAGTTGTGCGAGGTCGAGTCGGTGGCGTTGCCGGACGGCTCGGCCAGGTGCCAGACCTCCATGTAGTTCGCGTCCCAGACTGCGGTCTTGTTTTGCGTCGGCCCCGAGATCTTCTTGTAGCCGTAGTAGATATAGATCTGCGTGTCGGAGCCGGCGCCCGCGCCGTTGACGGACGGCAGCCGCACCCAGGCGACGACCTGGCCGTTGGTGCCGTCGTACTTCTCGATCTCGTGGTCGAGTTTCGTGGTGCCGTCCGAGGCGCGGAATTCGATGTCCCAGCCGTTCGAATTCCAGATGCGCCCGCCGTGGGCAGTGTCCTTGAGGGTGCTGTCCGACAGGCTGACAAGCAGCGGGTAGTTGGCGAGGGTCGTGATCAGGGGCGGGGCGACCGTGGTCGGCTTGACCGAGACGCCACCGAAGGCCATTTGCTGGCCTGAAGGGCCCCCCGCCGCCAGGTCCCACTGCAGCTCGGCCGCGGCGTCTCCTCCTCTCAGCGTTCCGATGCCCAGGATGTTGTTGGCTGGGGTCGCGTCGCTCGTCCAGAGGTTCCACCTATCGGCTTGCTGGTTCTGGGCACGTTGTGCGACCGCGTTGTTGTACGTCTTGGCGAGGGCTGCGACCACGATCTCCCCATACGCGCTCGAAACGGTGAAAATCTCGTAGTCCCCACCGTTCCCCGAGCGGGTATCCGACGCGAACGCGCCAAAAGGCGTGGTCTGATCCACGTTGAAGAAAGAGAAAACGCCGGCCACGAACCTGACGGACGCTGACTGCGTGACGGCGACGGTGCTCGTCCCCGCGGGCGGGTTCAGCATGTAGTACATGGACATTTCGCAGTTGGAAGTGTTGAGCGCGGTCCCGATCCGGTTGCCCGTGATGTTCGTCGCGCCGAAGGTGACCGTCTGGATCGTCTCGGCAACGGGCTTAACCGCGACGGCGCCCAGGGCCCATGCCGTCGAGGCCGAGATCGTCCAGGTCATCGTGGTGCTGGCGGCGCCTGGCTTGGTGCTCCCGTACCCCCTGATGTTGGCGGCCGCGGTACCGAACGTTGTCACGTTCGTCCAGCGCTGAGTTTGCGAGGCGTTTGGAGTGGAGGTGGGTGTGCTACTGAGCTGAGCCAGGGTGTCCACGACCAGTTCGTTCGCTGCGCTGCTGACCGTGACGGATGCGGTGGTGCCGGTCCCGGTGTTTCCCACGAACGCGCCGACAGGCGCAACTTGGCTGACATTGGCGTACGTTGTGGCCGCAGCGACGAACCTGGCCCCGGTTGAGCCGGTGGTAAGGGTGACCGCGACGGCGTTGACGCCGGACGTCGGGTTGACCATGTAGTACATGTAGACGGCGCAGTTCGTCGAGTTGACCGCAGAGCCGATGAGGTTGGCGGTGATGTCGGTTCCACCGAAGGTGACCGTCTGAAACGTTGCGACAGCCGGCCTGAGCGCCGCTGCCGCCAGCGACCACTGGGTGGTTGCCCCGGTCGAGATTGTGAACTGCGGTACGGTGGGTGTGCCGCTGGGCGCGCGCAAGGTGGCCCCGTACCCCTTCATGTTGTTGGCATCGGTCCCGTTTGTCGTGACGTCGGTCCAGCGCGTGAGTTGGCCGGCGCCAGTGGAGTTCCAGACCGGCGTGCCGCTCACGTGACCGAAGACGCAGACGACATAGTCGTCATACGCGGTCGTCACGTTGACGCTCGCGGGCGAGAAGTTTCCGATGCCTTGAGTGAAATTCAACGGTGCTGCCTGGTTGACGTTGAAGAAGCTGCTCGCCCCGGCGACGAACCTCGCCAGCGCACTGATGGTGACGGTCACCGTGTACGAGCCGCTCGGCGGCGCCAGCAAATACCACAACTCGGCGGTGCAGTTGGTGAGGTTTGGGGCAGCGCCGAGAAACGTCAGGGGAAGGCTGTTGTAGGTCACGCTGCTGACCGTCTGGTTGTTCGGCGCCACGTTGCGGTTGATCGCGACGCCCACGATAAGGATCCGATTGTCCAGGGAGCCGACGGTGTGGGTCCACGAGAGAGTGGTCGCGGTGTTGGCTCCCGTGTTGCTCGATGAGAAGGCCTCGGGGACCACGGCAGGCCGGGTCGCGACCGAGACGATCGCGAGGCGGTTGGCCGCCGCCCCGACCGTGTGGTTCCAGGTCAGGGTGTTGGCGACGGCGGCTGCTGTGTTGCTTGAGGATTGAGCGTCAAAGGTGACGGCGCTGGTGGCACCCCGTTTCGACGACACCGAGACGATCGCGATCTTGTCGTTGCCCGACCCGATGGTGTGGCTCCAGCTCAGGCTCGCAGCCCCGGCATCGGCCGTCTTGGCGCTCGAAAGGGCATCGAAGGCGATCGGAAGTGTGGCGGGGTTCCGCACCTTCGTCCTGTCCACCGTGATCGATCGCCGGTACTCGTACTGGGCCAGGGCCGGCACGCTGGCGAGCGAGAGGAGGACCGCCAGCGCCGCCCAGGCGAGCGCGCTCAGCCGGTCGCACGACCGAGCGCAGATCGCCTTCGAGATGTGGTCGTGGTGAATCATGGCAGCCTCCGACACGCCGGCCGCGGGCGGCGAACTGGCTGGTCCGTGGCCCAATCGCGAGCGGCGCGGCGACACGTCTCCCCTAGCACCCGCTGATACGAGCAAGCACGAGCCGTGCCATGTCCTGAACACCAAAGCAGAGAAGCGGCCTGCGATCGGCTCGTCGCAGAGGCGCGCCAGTGGGGACCGTAACCGGGCCCCGGGGGAACCCGCCCGATGCTGCCAGCGATCGAGCTCGCCTCGTGCAAGGCCTTTCTCCTCAATAACAAGCATACCAGCGGTCCCCGAGAGCGCCGTTTGGGGCGGGAAAGATGGCTGTCGGTGCATGCAGGGCCATTGACGGGGCGCGCGGACCCGCTGGAGTGCCGCTGCGCGTCACCGGTGTGCGCCCCGGATGCCGCACTGCGAAACCGCTTATTGTGCAGGGGGATCAACCGAGGAGATGGTCGAGAGCTGGGTAGGCAGCCGCCCCGAGAAGCAGGCACGCTGTTCCGATTCCGGCCGGGCACAAACGCAGCGGCTGCTCTTAAAGGCTGCTACCGGTTTGTGTCTGGGTCAGGGTGTCCAGCGCTCAGGAGCCGTCTGCGCTGCAGGAGAACCCGACTGCGCACCCCGGACCGTTGGGCCCGGAGTAGCTGCTGGCCTTGCAGTACCCCAGCACCGCCTCTTCGGGCTTGAGGTGGACCCGCTTCACGACGGGCTTCGCGTAGGGCCGGCGGCCCTTCTCGCGGTCCGGGGTCTCTGCCATCGATCCCAAATCCTCCACAACCACCACTCCTATTTTACGGCAGTTTCTCCTCGCCGCGCCCTCGGGCCGGGCGAGGGTTGACCGGCAGGCCCCGTGAGGCCCGCCGGACCCTCCGGCCACCCGAGGCGGGGGCCCCCCCGGCGGCGCTATCCGCCGGTGCCGAAACGCCCCCGGCGGGTGCCGGATCCGGAGGGTACGGCGCCGGACGCTCGCCCTGCGTCGCCGTGCGCAGCCGCGCTAGCGAGTCCAGCAGCTCCTGGTGTCGCTCCCCTCCCTCGCAGTACTCGCACGCCCCGTGCGGCGGCACAGCAATGCCGAGGGCGTGAGCCCGCAGGTGGGCGACGTGGCAGAGGAAATCCACCGGCGTCTCGGGGTCGCCGGCCTCCAGCTCCGCGTTGGCCGGGCACATCCCGCACATCGCCTTGATCTCACAAGCCACGCACTTGGTGAGCCGGGTCATCTTCCTCGAACGCACGTTGCGGACGCACGCCTCCCACCCCTCGCGGAAGCTGCCGCTCCGCAGGTCGTACGTGTCACGGCGCGAGAGCACGCACAGGCTCATCCTTCCCTCGGGGTCGACGGCGAAGGAGGTGATCCCGCCGCCGCAATGGTAGAGATCGTCGGCACGCTCGCCGGTCAGCACGGGGCCGTTGAAGCGCTCGCAGAAGCTCTGAAACTCGGAGATCCGGCGCGGGTCGAGCAGGTCGAGGGCCACGACCTCGTCGGGCGTCAGGCGCACCGCGAGCGGGCTGTCGGAGCAGTCGATGCGGGGGTTGATCATCGCGTCGAACTTGAACTCCACGCCGAGCTCGTCCTCGGCGAACCGCTTCATCTCCCAGATCTCGTGCTTGTTGGCACTGAGCGCCATGGTCTTGAGCCTGAGCGGGAGCCGGCGCTCGAGCAGCAGGTGGATGCCTCGCATGCAGCGGTCGTACGATCCCGGGGCACGGGTGATGCGCTCGTAGGTCTCGCGCGTGCGGCCGTAGAGGGTGATCTCGATGGCGAACGGGCGCCACTCGACGAGGTGGTTCGCCGCCTTTTCGGTGATCAGCGTGCCGTTGGTGAAGAGAGTGATGAGCAGCCCCCGCCGCTTGGCATGCGTGTAGATGTCGAGGAAGTCCGGCCTCGCGAAAGGCTCGCCGCCCGTGTAGAGCAGCCAGAGGCAGCCGGCGTCGGCGATCTCGTCGACGATCCGGAAATGCTCTTCGCGGGTCAGCTCACCCCGGCGGGCGGACTCGTCGCCGATCGGAATGCTGTTGTAGCAGTGGACGCACGCGAGCGGGCAGCGCCAGGTGACCTCGATGACCCCGTCCGCGGGGACACGCTGCGCGACCACTTTTCGGTGGAGCCTTTGGCTGAACTCCTGGTAGCGCTCAAGCTCCACGAGCTAGACCTTTCCTTCCGAGACCGGGCGGATGAGGCCGGCCTCGGCGAGCGAGGTCACGAACTCGAGGACATCGGCCTTCGCCTGGTCGGTACCTACCTCGAACTCTCGGGCAACGGCCGAGACGATCAGCGTCCACCGTGGCCCTACCGTCGATAAGCTGCCAGATCGTGGCGCCGACCTCGTTGAGCGTGTAGATCGAATCGAGGTCGCCGACGCCGGCGGTGATGGGAACGACGATCGTCTCACCCGCGACGGCCCGGGTAACGAACTCGCCGGTCTTGATGTAGGCCTTTCCGGTGCCTTCCACCCGCGCCCCCCCTCGATTCGAGGCTAGGTCGGGGGCCTGATGCTGTCAAGTTTGTCGTTCGTCGCAGTTTAGACGTTACGGCAGCTGCATCGGTCTCACCGTCGCCGTCCTGATCTCGGACGCTTACCGGCCGAAGGATGCGTGCTCGTGAACCCAGCGCCCGATGCGGCGGATCCGGGATTCTTCCTCGGTCGAAAGCGGGCCCTCGTCCAGCGCCGCGAGCGCCTCGTCCATCTGGGCATCGTCCTTGGGGCCGCTCATGCAGAGCGTTGAAGTCTGGGTTGGAAAGCACGAACCGGTAACAGTCGCGAGCGCGCAGAGGCGCCTCGCCGGGCGGCATCCTGCGGGGCTTGAGAAGCGCGCCCCAGCACGTGGCGGTGTAGGCGACGGTGCCGGGCCGGCGCTCGGCCGGGAGGTGCGGAAAGACCTCGGTCTCCGCGCCGGCGTGCGCGGCGTTGTAGCGGATGTGCAGGACGGAAAAGCGCTGCTCTGCCGCGTGGCCAACGAACGCCCGCCGGCGGTGGCCGGAGACCGCGAGATGGCGAAACATCCCTTTCTCGCGCATCCGCTCCGCCCGCTCGAGCAGCCGGTCCCCTGGTGGGCCGTTGTACCAGCCCAGGAGCAGCACGTCGGCGGCCTCGATCCCGAGCTGCGTGAGGCCGCGGGCGAGGGAGCGCTCCATCAGGGCGGCGCAGGCGCGAGTAGCTCTGCAGCACGATGACGAGCTCGTCGCGGCGGCGGGCGGCGACCAAGCTCCCTGATCGCGTCCCCCATCCCCGGGCTGCGGCGGGAGCCGTGGTAGAAGTAGTTCACGCCGCGGTCGAAAGCCCGCAGGAGCGCCTTGGCGCCGACGCCGTAGCCGCCCGACACCCCGAGAGGTCCCACCGAAAGCCCGGATCTGCCCAGCGTGACGCGGTCGGCGAAGCTCGCCATCGGTCGCCCTCCTTCGGTCTCGCGGGCATCATAGGACACGCAGCAGTTGAGAACGCAGCCTTGCGCGTGATCGGGACGCGTCATAGACTGCAACGAGCCCCGGAAGGGGTTTGCGTATGTACGCCGCTGCAAAACCAGAAAACACGCGAAAGGGGACCACAAAACATGGCGGACAAGAGGGCGGACCTGGCCGGACCTGGCATCAGCACGTACGAGGAAGTGGAGAAGATCCTTCCAACGGACTACAAGCCCCTGCTCAACCGCCTGGACACGCAGAGGGCGCTCTTCGAGATCAAGCGCTACATCGAGGACAACCTCTGCAAGGCGCTCAACCTCCAGATGGTCCAGGTCCCGCTCATCGTGGACCGCGAGAGCGGGGTGAACGACTACCTGGACCGCGACGGCTCGCGCACACCGATCGAGTTCCCGTGCGGGCTCGGCCTCGAGAAGCGCATCAACGCCCAGGTCGTGCAGGCCGCCACCAAGTGGAAGCGGATGGCGCTCAGGCAGTTCGAATGCAAGGTCGGCGAGGGGATCTGCACCGACATGCGCGCGGTGCGCAAGGACTACTTCCTCGACCACGACCACAGCTCCTACGTGGACCAGTGGGACTGGGAGAGGGTGATCACTCCCAAGGAGCGCAACCTCGAGTATCTGAAGGACACGGTCCGAAAGATCTGGAAGGTCATCCGGGGCGCCGGCATGCATGTCCAGGAGATTCTCCGGCGCTCAAGACGAGCAAGTACCCGGACATCCCCGAGGAGCTGACCTTCATCCACGCGGAGGACATCCTCGACATGTACCCCGACCTGCCCCGCAAGCAGCGCGAGACCGCGATCCTGCAGAAGTACCCGGCGGTGTTCATCATCGGCATCGGCTGGGTGCTCAAGGACGGCTACCCGCACGAGATGCGCGCGGCCGACTACGACGACTGGGTCACCCCCACGGACAAGGAGACCGGCAAGCCGACGCACGGCCTCAACGGCGACATCCTGGTCTGGAACCCGGTGACCAAGCGGCGCCACGAGCTGACCTCCATGGGCATCCGCGTCACCAAGGACACGCTCAAGCAACAGCTCGAGATATCCGGCCAGCTCGACTTCCTCAAGCTCCCCTACCACCAGGCGATCCTCAACGACCAGATCCCGCTCTCGATCGGCGGCGGCATCGGGCAGGCGCGGACCTTCATGTACCTCCTGCGGACGGCCCACCTCGGCGAGGTGACCGTCACGGTGTGGCCGAAGCAGCTCAAGGAGATCTGCGCCAAGAAGAACATCCACGTCCTCGAGTAGGCTGCGCCGTCACCGAGACGAGAGATCACAGACCAGAGTGATTCTGGGCCGCGCCGGTGGGCGCGGCCGCTGGTTGGTGGCGCCTGCGGCCGCCCGCGGGAGCTTTCCGGCCCCCTGATCGCGGGGCGGGCGCGCCTCCCTGCAGGCGTCAACCCTGACCGTCCTCCATTCGTCCAAGCGAGATGGGTGCGCGGTACGATGGCCGGGGAGGTCAGAGTCATGACGATCGGCATGACACGGAGGATCGGGGTTGTCGCGGGGCTGATCCTCGCGACGGTGGGACTCTCGGCGTGCAGCACCGTTTCGGTGTCCTCGATGCGCTACCTCGGGGTGCCGCAGTTCGCACCCACGGACCCCGCCACGGTCGAGATCCTGCGGCGCGAGCCCCGCCGGCCCCACGAGAAGCTTGGCGAGGTGTACCTCGAGCCGTCGGGACACCCGTCGGTCGCCGAGATGGAGCAGGCGATTCGCGCGGAAGCCGCCAAGCTCGGCGCCGACGCAGCGGTCCTCGTTTACGACAGGACGAAGCGGATCGGGACCGTCTACCAGGGCCCGTGGTGGGCGCGAAGCTCCTACGCGGTCTACGGTCGCAGGATCGTCGCGGTGGCCATCCACTACAGGCGCTGACGTCGCGTCGGTGCGGCGCTACTCCTTAACGAGCGAGCCGGAGAGCGTGACCTTGTAGTTTCGGCCGCTGCTGTCGGCGCGGTGATACTCGTACCTGGCGTCACCGCCACCCACGGTGACCTTGATGAACGTGCTGGGTGCGCCCTTGTCACCCTTGCCGCGGGCGTGGCCGGTGTCGAGCTGCCAGACCCCTTCAACCTTCTTGGCCGAGGCGTTGTGGGTGTGCCCGCAGATATAGGCGGTGACGTGCCTGTCCCTGAGCAGCTTCCAGAAGCGGTCGCGATGCGCCGGGTTGACCTCCATACCCCCGCCTTCGTGCCGCACCCTGCCGGAGTCCATGTCGGGGAAGATGTACGCCGGGTCGTGCCCGACCACGAAGATGAAAGGCCTCGTGTTCGTGGAGAGGTCCTCGCTGAGCCAGGCGAACGTTGCATCGGTGACGTCACCGTTCGCCCCGGTGTCGGAGCTCCCGTCGAAGTACTCGTTAAGCACGACGATGTGGGCGTCGCTCCAGTCGAACGCGAACATCGTCTCCTCGGAGCCGCGCGGGCCCTTGCGGACGATGTTCGGCAACTTCGTCCCGCCAGGGTTGAGCCCGCGGATGTACGCCATGTACGCGGCCTTGCCGGTGTCGTGGTTGCCGACGACCACGTAGAGGGGAAAGCGAGCGCCCAGCGTGGTCGTGACGTCCTCGACCACATAGTGCGGCGGGTCGAGGTCGCCAGGGATGATGAGGAACGCCACCGGGCCCGCCGCGCGGATCGCCTCGAGGGCGCCGAGGAAATAGCTCGAGTCGTGGTAGTCGGGTCCGGCGAACCTGCGCATGTCACCGGCCACCGCGAACGAGAGGGTGGCGGCCTGCTCCGGCGGCGCGGACGCAGCAAGGCCGCCCACGAGGAGCGCGAGGGCTGCGAGGACGACAGGGAAGCGGCGGTTCATCGGGCGATTACCTCCGGGGCGCATGGTAGCAAGAAACTCTGGCGGGCGATTGGGACACCCACGTGCGCGCTATCCTGACGCCGGTGGAACAGTGGGGCAGACCGAAGAACTGACGCTGCGCCGGATCTTGGTGTTCTGGGCGCCGCTCGCGGCCACCTGGCTGATGATGTCGGTCGAAGGGCCGTTCCTGGCTGCGGTGATCGCCCGCCTCGGCGAGCCGAAGTTCAACCTGGCGGCGTACGGCGTGGCGTTCTCGTTCGCGCTGCTCATCGAGTCTCCGATCATCATGATGATGAGCGCGGCGACCGCCCTCGTGGGCGATCGCGGCTCGTTCCTCGCTCTCCGGCGTTTCGCGTACACGCTCAACGCGCTGATCACCGCCGTTGATGGTCGTCCTGCTGCTGCCGCCGGTCTTCCGCTTCGTGGCCGAGACGCTGATCGGCTTGCCCCACAACGTCGCGTCCCTGACGCACGTGGCCGTTGCGATCCTGCTGCCCTGGCCGGCGGCGATCGGCTATCGCCGCTTCTATCAGGGGATCCTGATCCGAAACAACCTGACCCGGCGGGTGGCCTACGGCACGGTGATCCGGGTGCTCTCGATGGCGGTCACGGGCGTGGCGCTCTACGCGCTCACGAAGCTGCCCGGAGCCTGGGTCGGAGCCGCCGCGCTCTCGGCCGGGGTGACGATGGAGGCGATCGCCAGCCGCTTCATGGCGCGCTTGGTGGTCGAAGAGTTGTTGCGTGAGGCGGGGCCGCCCGCCGGCACGCCTCTCACCACCCGGGCGATCGTTCGGTTCTATACGCCCCTTGCCCTGACCTCGCTGCTCACAATGGGGGTGAACCCGCTGGTTACGTTCCTCCTCGGACGGAGCCGCTCCGCCCTGGAGTCGCTTGCGGTGATTCCGGTCGTGACGTCGCTGGTGTTCGCGTTCCGCAGCGGTGGCGTGGCCTACCAGGAGGTGGGGATCGCCCTGCTCGGTGAGGGCCGTGAGGGTTTTGCGGCGCTCAAGCGCTTCGCCGAGATCCTCGCGATAGTCACCACCGGGGTGCTGGCGTTGCTGGCGTTCTCACCGCTGGCGGTTGTCTGGCTGCACACTGTGTCGGGGCTCTCCATGGAGATGACCCACTTCGCCCTCGTGCCGCTTCGGGTGCTCTGCCTGATGCCGGCGCTGGAGGTAGTGCTGTCCTTCCAGCGCTCGGTGCTTGTGCACGCGCGGCACACGACGCTGATCACCTGGGGCTCCGGCGTCGAGGTGGTGGGAATCCTCGCCACGCTCGCAGTGGGGATCGGAGCTCTCGACCTGGTGGGTGCGCTGGCGGCGGCAGCGGCGCTTTTCGTGGGGCGTCTGGGTGCCAACCTTTTCCTGTTGGGTCCTACCCTGCGTCGCGCCTGAGCCAGCCGCCGCGAGGGAGCCGAGCTGAAGGCCCGTTCAATGACTGCTGCGGTCAGTCTGGTGGGGGCTGCTTGGTCAGATGGAGCGTGATCTCGAGGCGTGAGCCGGTACGCGACGCCACACCGAACGTTCCGTCGTAGTCGCGGAAGACGAGCCGCGCACCACCTACAGCCAGCGGCGTGATCGCGGGGTCGAGCCTGGCCGTGAGGTTGCGAAAGGCTGCGGTAGCGGCGTCGCGATCCGGGTAGGTTGCGACGATCAGCGTGTGCTTCCCCTCGCCGTCGCGGTAGTCGCCCGCGAGAGCGGTGATCCGGCCGCCGAGAAGGAGGATGTCCCCCCTGCCCAACGTGGCGATCGCCTCCAGCGCAACGGGGCCGCGGATGAGGCGCTGGGAGCCCTCGATCAGGCCCTGCTTCGGGAGCGGATCGAAGGCCGTCAGTTGCCCGCCGGGGGGCAGCCGGTCGGCGATGAAACGGGCAAACTCGGCAAGCACCGGGGCCAGCGCCGATGTGCCGGCAGGGTTGTTCACGATCACGACGTACCGGTCGTGCACGAACATCAGCTGGTAGCGCCCGGCGGTGTGCCTTTCGGCAAGGCCCGGGTCCGGGGTCTCCTTGCCGCACTTCCCGAGGTAGATCCCGAGCGCGGCCAGCGGGTCGCTCATCCGGTAGCACTCGACCACCAGTTCGCCGGCGGGGCTCCTGTAGCGCTGGACCGTCGCCTCCTGGAAGCCAAACTCGAAGAAGATCTCGGCGCCCCCGTCGATGTGGCCGTACAGCTCGCTCCCGGGGAACACCCTTGGCTTCCCGTCCAGGGTCCAGCTCCCGAGGAAGCCGGACGGCGGCAGCAGCGAGGTGTCCCCGCCAGCGAAAGCGACCGCGGCCATGAGGAAAAGCGAGCTGGCGACGACGGGTGCCCTCACGCCTTCACCAGCAGGATCCTGGCGGGGTCGGCGACGCCCAGTCCGAGTTTCTGCGCGTAGTACAGGTACTCGGTGAAGCGAGGGTGCTCGTTGACCGCGATCCCCATCTCCTTGCGCTTGGCCACGAGCTCACGGTGGCAGACCATGTCGAGGGCGAACGGGTCGGTTGCGAAGTAGAGCGCGTTGTTGGCGTAGATGAACTTCTCGTTCTTGTCGGGGCCGCCCTCATACTGGCCGCGGAGCCCATCGGTGATGTTGAGCACCAGCTTGTCGCGCACCACGGGTGCCGCGAGCACCTCGGTGCAGACGTTGAAGAAAAGCGGCGCGTGCAATCGGCCGGTGTTGCAGACCGCGGCGTAGCCCACGTTCTTGGTGGCCATCGAGATCCCGTTGCCGGTGTTCTTGTACGCCGCGAGGTTGACGAGCTTGGTGAGGGTGCGGGTGAGGAGCTTGCCGTAGTAGGAGTACTCGCCCGCGAAGACGTGCTGGTTCAAGTAGAACTCATCGTCGTTGTACCCGCGCACACCCTTGCCCATGATGCCCTTGGCGAAGTAGTAGACATCGGGGTCGAAGTTACCGGCGGAGATGTGGTTGCCGGCGGCGTCCCGGAAACTGTGCCCCTCCTCCACCATGGTCTGCAGCGACTCGATGCGCACGCCGGGGAAACGGGCCGGGGTGAAGCCGGCGTCCTTCAAGTCCAGATCGAAGCGGTCCCAGATCACGATGTTCTGCGCGGGAAGCTTGTTGTCGACGAGCCAGCGAATCACCGCCTCCGCGACCTCGGGCTTGGTGCTGATCAGCGGCGGTCCCACCGGGTTGACCTTCAGGCCGACCACATCGTCGCGGGTGAAGAACATCTGAAAGCTCTTCCTCATCGAGGTGCCGGTGAGGCTCCGGATCCCCCTCTCGACCATCTCGGCGATGACCTTGCCGTCCACCCTCTCGTCCACCAGGGAGCGCGGATCGGTGACTTTGACGACCTTACCCGGGAACGGCCCGGGCAGCGAGTGAGGCGTCTTCGGGACCTTGAGGAACTCGCCGATGTTGGTGTGAACCTCCGGGGTGGCCTCCTTCTCCTGTCCGGAGGCCGGAACGCCGAGCAGCACGGCTCCAGCCGCTGCGGTGCATCCGGTGAGCGTCTGCACGAACTCGCGGCGGTTCATCTCGAAGACCACGTCCATGGAAACGTGACTGCGGCTCATGCGTGCTTCCCTCCGTGACCGCACCATGATACGTGGAGGGGTCCGCGAAGTTGTGACGAGCACGCCGGGGCAACGGTCAAACGGCGCGGCTGCGGTGCTGGCGGAGCACCTCGTAGAGGGCGATGGCGACCGCGGTGGAGAGGTTCAGCGAGCGCATCCTGGTGTCCGCCATCGGAATGCAGATCAGGCGGTCGAGGAAGCGGGCCCGCAGCTCGTCGGGCAGCCCCCCGCTCTCGCGCCCGAAGACCAGCACCGAGTCGGGCGGGAACCTCACGTCCCAGAGCTCGCGGGGCGCCTCGGCCGAGAAGAAAAACGGTTCCCCGAGCCCTGGCAGCGCGGCCTCGAAGCTCGCCCAGTCCTGCCAGACCACCGGACGCACGTGCGGCCAGTAGTCGAGCCCCGAGCGGCGAACCTCGGCCTCGTCGAGCGAGAAGCCGAGCGGCCGCACCAGGTGCAGCTGCGCCCCGGCGGCGAGGCAGGTGCGCCCGGCGTTGCCGGTGTTCCAGGCGATCTCGGGGTGCACCAGCGCCACGTGCAGCCGCGTCCCGGGGGCGTCGGCGCTTGGCATCGCGGCCAGCTTACCAGCCTGTTGGCGACCCGGGGGGTTGCACACGTGGCGGGGATGGCCGAGATTGGGTTTGGAAGCCCGAGGAGGTGCCACATGCCAACGTTCGTGCTGATGACCCGCCTGCGCCCCGAGAGCGTCCACGATGCCCGCGGCCGGCGCGCGATGGGCAAAGAATGGCTCAAGAAGGTTCAGGGCCTCTGCCCCGACGTGAAGTGGATCGCCCACTACGCGATCCTCGGCCCGTACGACTTCATGGACATCTATGACGCGCCGGACGTCGAGACCGCCCATCGGGTGTCGCTCATCTCGCGAAGCGAGGGCGCGGTCACCGCGGAGAGCTGGCAGGCGCTCCCCTACGACCGCTTCCTCAAGCTCCTCGAAGAGGTCCAGCCGTAGCCTCGCCCCACGGCCTGCCCCCTGTGGTACCCTGCACGCACATTCAGGAAGGGGGAGGTGTCCGATGGGTCCTGTGAACACGCGGAGGGTGTGGCTGGGAGCGCTGGCTGGCTGGGTGGTCTGGATGATGTGGAGCGCAATTCAACTTTGCGGTGCTGATGCCGCGTTACGTCGTGGCCCAGAAGGCTGGCACGCTGCTCGCGCACCCACGCTACCCGTTCTTCATGGTGGCATGGTGGGTGCTGCTGTTCGTGCTGGCGACGATCTGCGCCTGGCTCTACGCCGGGGTGCGGGCGACCAGCGGCGCTGGCCCCAAAACCGCTCTTTCTGTGGGTGTCGCTGGTGGGTTTTGCCAGCGGCTTCCCACTCGCGTTTTGCTTGGCGAGCTGGGCGCCGTTCTCACGGGTCATCCCGCTCTGGTGGATGCTGGAGCTCTGGGTGGGGGCGATCCTGGCGACGCTCGTCGCCGGTTGGCTGTACAAAGACTGAAACCGATTCGGCCACAGGCGAATCGGTATCGCCCTGAGCGTCGCGGAACGTCGCTGCGCTCGAGATAGCGCCCGCCGGCCGGCTGCCGCGGGGGCGCATCACGTCCCGCCGACGTGCGCCGCGACGCGCCGGAGCACGCGACGGACACCTTCCGCAAACGTGCCCGGCTCCGGCAGGAGGCTGAGCACCAAGGTGCCCTCGCCGGGGAAGTCGAAGAAGTAGCCGGGGTGCACGGCTACCCCGTCTCTATCGAGCAGCTCGAGGACCAACTCCTCCTCGCCAACGACGGCCGGAATGCGCAGGACCGCGCTCCAGCCGCCGCCCACTGGGAGGACGGTGACGGCGGGCAGCTCGGCGGCCACGCCGCGCAGCGCCGTAAGGTTTTCCCGGCAGCGCGTGGCGATCGCCGCGCGCACCGCGCCGCCCTCCCGCAGCAGGGCCGGCAGCGCGAGCTGCACCGGGCTCGCCACCGAGAGGAAGGTGTCGGCGACGAACTCGAGCCGCTCGAGGGCGGCGGCGAGGATCTCGGGCGGGCCGCTTGCCACGATCCACGCAAGCTTGAGCTGAGGCAACCCAACGCTCTTGGAGAGTCCGCCCAGCGTGAACGTGAGCGCGCCGCGAGTGGCGGCGAAGCTGGACGCTGTAGCCGGCCCTCCATCCAGGGGGTAGTCCAGGAACACCTCATCGGCGATGAGCGCCCACCCCCGCTCGGCAGCCAGCACGCAGAGCGCTGCGGCATCTTCGGTGTGCACGAAGGAGCCCGTCGGGTTGTTGGGGTGGACGACCACGACGGCTCGGACGTTCTCCGGCGCCTGGGCGAGAGCATGCGGGTCGAGACGCCAGCCCGCGTCGGGGTCAAGCTGGTAGGGCACCGCCTGCACCCCCTCCACACGCGCCAGGTGCTCGAACAGGGGGTAGGACGGCGTCGGCACCAGCACAGCCTCACCCGGGTCGACCAGGAGCTTGAACAGGAACGCATAGGCCTCGCTGGTGGAAGCGGTGAGCACGACGCGTTCCGGGTCCACCGTGATCCCGTGGCGCAGGTAGTCGCGCGCCACGGACTCTCTGGCCACGCTCAGGCCGCGCGGGTACGGGCGGTACTCGAGGCCGGCGGGGTCCGCCAGGGGAACGAGCAGCCCCGGCGGGTAGGCGATCCCGCAGGCGGTCGGGTTGGACACCGTGAGGTCGAAGCGCGCGGGAGCCGCCGCTCGCGCGCTCGCGATGCGGTTGGGCGAAAGCTCGGCGGGGATCCGGCGGGAGAACACGCGCGCTCCGGGTGGATTCTCGCACGGCCGAGGTTTCACGTGAAACGCCGCCGTCGCGTGGGTGCTAGAATCCCGCAGCCAACGGGGGAACCATGAAAGAGCTTCTTCCTGCCAAGACCCAGGAGTACAAGGCACGTGCTCACGAGGTGGCGGAGAAACACGTTCGGCCGGTGGCCGCCGAGCTCGACCGCACCGGGGAGTACCCCTGGAGCGTGATCGCGGCGCTCAGGGAGTACGACCTGATGGGGATCTGGATCCCTCGAGGAGTACGGCGGACACGGCGCCGGTGTCCTCGACATGTGCGTGGTGGTGGAAGAGATCTCCCGTGCCTGCGGTGGGATGGGCGTGGCATACGCGGTCAACGCCCTCGGCAGCTTCCCGATCGTGCTCGCCGGCACTGAGGAGCAAAAGCGGTGTTTTTTGCCGGCCGTGGCCAAGGGCGAAAAGCTCATTGCTTTTGGACTGTCGGAGAAGGCCTCGGGTTCCGACGCCGGGTCGTTGCGCGCCCGGGCGGTCCACAACGGCGACGCCTGGATCATCAGCGGCGAGAAGAAGTGGACCACCAATGCCAACGCGGCCAGCATCTACATCGTGTACGCCTCCACCAACCCCGACCGCGGCACCCGCGGGGCCTCGGCGTTCATCGTGGAGAAGGGCACCCCGGGCTTCGAGATAGGCAAGCGCGAGCAGCTCATGGGCATCCGCTGTGTGCCGGTGCACGAGCTTCACTTCCGCGACTGTCACGTGCCCCCCTCCGCGCTGCTGGGGGGGAAAGAGGGTGCGGGCTTCGCGAACGCGATGATGACTCTAGACCGGGCCCGCCCCGGGGTAGCCGCGCAGGCCGTGGGTCTCGCCCAGGGGGCGCTCGAGTGGGCGATCCGCTACACCTCGGAACGCCAGCAGTTCGGGCAGAGCGTGATGTCGTTCCAGGCGATCCAGTTCATGCTCGCAGACATGGCGATCCAAGTCGAGGCGGCGCGTCAGCTTGTCTACACGGCGGCGCGCGCCATCGATGCCGGGCTCTCGGGAGTCTCGAAGCTCGCCGCCATTTGCAAGGTCTTCGCCACCGACACCGCGATGCGCGTCACGACCGACGCGGTGCAACTGTTTGGAGGCTATGGCTACTGCCAGGACTACCCCATTGAGAAGTACATGCGGGACGCGAAGATCACCCAGATCTACGAGGGCACCAACCAGATCCAACGGGTGGTGATCGGCCGGGCTCTCACTCGCGAAGCCGACCAGGTCGCCGGGCATCTCTCCGTAACGGTGGAGCACTTCCCGAAGGACTGAAGCGGGCCACCACTCTGCCAGCGGCACTACTCAAGCCGCTCGTCCTGCGTCACAGGCTTTGTTTTGCCCGGCGGGTGCGCGGCCTCTCGGCGCTTGCTTGCCCCCGCTCGCGGCGCGCCAAGACTCCTCCGGCTGCGACCGAGCAGGGGCGCCCCGCGGTGGGGCCCCTCGCTGTTCGTTTCAAAACCACGCCAGCGATACCCCGCCGCGAGACGGCCGCTCGGTGACCCGCAGCCTCCGGAGGGATGGCCGCTGGCACCCGCCGGGCGGATCTCTTCCCCCACCCGAAAGGAAGAAAGAGCTCTTCGGGAGGGGGTATTCAATCCGCCGGTGCCGCGGGTGGCAGATCTCTCCGGAGCCCGCGGGGACCGGACGCGCGAGCCGCGTTCGGGAGACGGCGGCGCGGCCTCATGCGAACGCCGAGGGGCCCCGGCGGGGATCGCGCCCTCCGGTCGCGGGCGGAGGAGTGTGCGGCTGCAGCGGCTGGGGAGACGCAAGGCCGCACCCAGCCACCGCGGCACCGGCAAAACAACAGCCTCACGCAGTGAAAAGAAAAGGAGAATGGTGGAGGCGGGGGGAATCGAACCCCCGTCCGGAAGACTTGGGCCGTGGGTGTCTCCGTGCGCAGCCTACGGTTGGTTCTCGTCGCGGAGGCTGGGTGTAGGCTCCCGACCCTCGCGACCAGCCCGTGCTATCTCGACCGCCGCTGCCGGGCGAAGCGGCGGTCCAGCCTGCTTTGGCGGCGCCGTGATCAGGTTCGCAGGCGGGAGCCGGCGATCACGACGTGGCTGCGGTTAGGCAGCCAGTGCTAGCTCAGTGTTGGCAGCTATGTGTTTCCGCCTGATTTACGTGGCGGCGGACCACGGCACGCTGCCGGCGGCCCAACATGTCCCCCGTCAAACCCGGTACGCCCCCAGGTCGCGGATCACCGACAATGTACATCCTTTTCGCCGTCTTGACGAGGGGACAGCCCGGGCGTACCGTGAGCGCCATGGCGGAGCTTGAGCCCATCAGCGTCATCATGACCTCTGTGGGCACGGAGCAGCAGGCGGTCGAGATCTCCGAAGAGCTGGTGGCGCGTCGCCTCGCGACGTGCATCAACATCGTTCCCTGCTTGCGGTCCATTTACCGCTGGAAAGGGAAGGTGTGCGAGGACGGCGAGTACCTGCTGGTCATCAAGACCCGGCGGGCACTTTTCGACGCGGTCAGCGAGGCGATCCGCGAACTGCACTCCTACGAGCTTCCCGAAGTGCTCGAGTTTCCCGTGGCCACGGCCGAACGCAACTTCCACTCGTGGGTAGTTGAGATGGCGACCGGGGTTCCGGACGCCGAGCTGGAACCAGAGTCGGAACCGTCGTTCGACTGACCGGGCCGGCGCGGGAGCGAGCGTTTCCCGACACGCGAAATCTCACGTTCCAGTTGCCTCCATGCTAAGCGCGGCGTACACTTTCGCCGGTCGGGGCCGTTCCCCTCGACCCGGAGGGTAACTTCATGACGCGCGCGCGCTTCTACGCCGGTGTGCTGCTGCTCGTTCCGACGCTCCTGTTCGCCCAGGCCCAGGGCCGAATCAAAGGCGTGGTGACCGACATGCACGGGAAGGCGATCCCGGGCGCCAAGGTCATCCTCACCTGCCCCGAGATCGCGAACTTCCGCAGAGAGCTGATCGCCGATGCAAAAGGGGGTTTCGCGACCCTCATCGTGGACGCCACCAAACAGTACCTCTTTCACGTCGAGGCCCAGGGCTTCCAGCCGATCGAGCAGATGAACAAGCCCCTGATAGGCGGGCAGACGCTGGAGCTTTCGTTCGCTCTCAGGAGCGTCCAGGAGCTGCAGGTGGAGGCACAGCAGAAGGTCATGGAGCAACCCGGCATCAAGCAGGCCCGTGAGGCCCAAGAACTCCTGGAGGCGGGCAAGGTGGAGGAGGCGCGCGCCAAATTTGCCGAGGCGGTAGCCGCCAAACCCGACCATTACGTGGCATGGCTGGCCATGGGGGACATCGACCAGAAGGCCGGCAAGAACGACGAAGCCCTGGTCGCCGCGGAGAAATGTCTCGCCGTCAAGCCCGAGTTCCCCCAGTGCCTGGCGCTCGCGATGAATGCGGCCCAGGCCAAAGGCGACAAAGCCGCCTATGCGAAGTACGGGGAGCGCTACAAGGCCGCCAACCCCACGGACCCCACGCTCTACTACAACGAGGCCGTGAGCTTTCTGAACAAGGGCGACGACGCAAAAGCGAAACCGCTGCTCGAGAAGACGCTCGAGGTGGACCCAAAGTACGCCGACGCCATCTTCCAGCTCGGCATGGTGCACTTCCGGTTAGGCGACACGGCCAAGGCCAAGGAGATGCTGCAGAAGTTCATTGCGATGGCACCCAACCACAAAGAGGCGCCGACCGCACAGGAGATGCTGAAATACCTGTGACGCCGGGATGACGTGCGAGAAACCAGGGGCGAGTCAAGGACTCGTCCCTCTTCTTCTCGCGCCTCACGTTTCGTCGTCGGGAAAGTTGAACGGGGTCTGTACGCGGACCTCCGCGACCCGGTTCCCCTCATCTACGAGCACCACGCGGGCGCGGTGGTGCGGGATGTCCTCCCGATCGAGCTGGCAATAGGCGGCGATGATCACGAAATCCCCGGCCTGTGCCAGGTGCGCCGCTGCCCCGTTGATACCGACCTCTCCGCTCCCTGGTGGCCCCGGGATGCAGTACGTGGTGAACCGGGTGCCGCGGGTCGCGTTGTAGACCTCCACCTGCTCGAGGGAAAGCAAATCGCACGCCTCGAGCAGGTCGCCATCGACGGTGACCGAGCCGACATAATTCACGTCGCAGCGCGTGACTCGGGCCCGGTGGATCTTGGCTCGCAGAAAAGGTCGCAGCATCAGGTCACCTCCGTGAGCAGGTTGTCGATGAGGCGAGTGGATCCCACGTGGACGGCAAGCGCCAACAGAACTGGCCCCTCGACCGTGGTCACCGGCTGGAGGGTGTCGGGGTCCACGGCGGCGGCGTACTGGAGCCGCGCGCCGGGCTCCCTCCCCACCTGGGCGGCCAGGATCCGCTCGAGCGCAGCGCCCCGCGTCTCGCCACGGCGAACGGCGTGCGCCGCCTCCCTCAGCGCGCGGGAGAGCACGGTTGCGGTGCGCAGCTCCTCGGGGGAAAGGTAGGCGTTGCGGGAGGAGCGGGCGAGCCCCGCCTCCTCGCGCACGGTGGGATGGACCTCGATCTGCACGGGGATGTCGAGGTCCTCCACCATGCGCCGGATCACGGCTGCCTGCTGCCAGTCCTTGGCGCCGAACACCGCGACGTGCGGCTGCACGATGTTGAGCAGCTTGGCGACCACCAGAGCCACGCCGCGGAAGTGACCCGGGCGGTAGACGCCGCACAGGCCTGCGGTGAGCTCTGGAACGTCGATCACCGTGGCGCTGGGACGCGGATAGATCTCCCTAGTGGAGGGGGCGAACAGCAACGCCGCGCCTCCCCGCTCCAGAAGCGCACGGTCGCGCTCGAGGTCGCGCGGGTAGCTCGCGAGATCCTCGCTCGGGCCGAACTGAGCGGGGTTGACGAAAACGCTCACCCACACCTCGTCGGCGAGCTCGCGCCCACGGCGCACCAGGGCCAGGTGGCCCTCGTGGAGCGCGCCCATGGTCGGCACGAACGCCAGGCGCTCTCCGGTTCGTGCCAGCTCCTCGCGGCGCGCCCGCACGGCAGCGATCGTGGTGACGGCCAGCATCTCAGCTCCCCTGCCGGCCGGTTCCGAGTGCGTCCGCGAGTCCAGGGGGCGTCGGGTAACACTCGGGTTCGGCCGGGTAGCGCCCGGCGCGCACGTCGGCGGCGAAAGCCTCCAGTGCCCTCTGGATCGTTGTGCCAAGCTCCGCGTAGCGGCGGACGAAGCGCGGCAACGGCGGCTCGGAGAGGCCCACGAGGTCGGCGAAGACCAGCACCTGGCCGTCGCAGTCCGGGCCGGCCCCGATGCCTATCGTGGGTATGCCGACCGCGCGCGTGATCGCCGCCCCGAGGGGCGAGGGGATGGCCTCCAGGACTAGGCCGAACGCCCCGGCCCCCTCGATCGCCCGGGCCTGCTCGACCAGGGAAAGTGCCTGCTCGCGGTCTCGGCCCTGCACGCGATAACCGCCAATGCTGTGCAGCGACTGGGGGGTGAGCCCCAGATGGCCCATCACGGGAATGCCCGCCGCGACGATCGCTGCGACCTCGTCGGTGCGTGGGCCTTCCAGCTTGACGGCGTGTGCGCCTCCCTCCGCGACCAACCGCACGGCGCTTCGCACCGCGTCAGGGACGCTGGCTTGGTACGACCCGAACGGCATGTCGGCCACCAACAGGGCGCGCTTGACGCCGGCTGCCGAAGCCTTGGTGTGGTGGATCATCTCCGCCAGGGTCACCGAGAGCGTGTTGGGCCTCCCGAGAGCCGCCATGGCAAGGGAGTCGCCCACGAGCACGATGTCCACCCCGGCCCGGTCGGCGAACCGCGCCGTGGGCTCATCGGCGGCCGTGACCATGACGAGGCGGCGCGTGCCCTTGGCGGCCACCAATTCCGGTACGGTTGTCATCGATTCCATCGGTCCCTCCGGGCCGACGGATCCGGTCGGAGCGCGGTCGCCGTCCCGCCTGCAGCGGGATCAGCGCCTGCTCTTCGTGCGTGGCGGGCTCTGGCCTTCGTCGTGGCCCGTCTCGGTCCCTGCTCAGCCGGATCCGAGCGGTACGTACACCTGCGTCCCCTGTCGGGCGCGGGCGATCTGCTGCACCAGGTTGTCGAAGTCCTCCGTCTTATTTACGAAATCGATCTCGTCGGTGTTCACGACGAGAAGCGGCGTTTCGGAGTAGCGGTAGAAGAATGCGTTGTAGGCCTCCTTCAGGCGTTGCAAGTATGCGGGATCGATGCCGCGCTCAAATTCGCGCCCACGCAGGCGGATGCGGCGCAGGCACGTTTCCACGCTCCCCTCCAGGTAAATGACGAGGTCGGGCCTTGGCAGCCGGGCGGTGAGAAGGTGATAGAGGCGGTCGTAGAGGCGAAACTCCTCGTCATCGAGGTTCATGCGCGCGAAGATCCGATCCTTGGGCATCGTGTAGTCGGCCACCACTAAGCGTGTGAAGAGATCCATCTGGGTGAGCTCGGCGTGTTGTTGGTGGCGGGAGAGCAGGAAGAAGAGCTGGACCTGGAAGGCGGCGCCCTCCTTGCCCCGGTAGAACGGCTCCAGAAACGGGTTGGCGACATCCTCGAGGATCTTCACGCCCTCGAAACGGGAGGCCAGGAGGTCCACCAGCGAGGTTTTCCCGACGCCGATCGGCCCTTCAACCGCGATGTGCCTCGCAGCAAGCGTGACCTCGCTCATGCGCGCACCATCATATCAAGGTGGCAGGCCCAAACATCAGGACCCGGACCGCACCGCTAGCCCGGACGCGTCCCCCCGATCACCGGCCCCAATTCAGGCCCAACGCCTGCCTCCCAGGCGGCGCACCATCTCCTGCCGCCAGCGTCCCTCCTCGCGAAAGCGCCGCAGGAGGCCAAAATCCTCCTTCCGGTAGAGCTGCACCGCGACGCGGTTGACGCGGTCCACCTCGAGCGAGAGCCACTGGGCCGAGGCGTCCCGGGCGCGAGCGAGCGCGTCGTGCAGCAGGAGACGGGCCAGGCCCCTGCGACGCGAGGCCGGGTGAACGGCCAGCGAGGCGAGCCAGGAGACCGGCGCGGCGGGGAGGAGCACGCTCGTTGCGATCACCTCTCCGCGCCCTGTAAGCACCACCGTGGTCCACTCGGGGAACGTCACGACCTCCCACCACGCCCGCACCGACCAGGCGCGCCGCCCGAAGCAGACGCGGTCCAACTCGACGAGCGCCTCAATGTCCCCGACCCGGGCCTGGCGGCGGACCACCGCTGGCAACGTGACAGGTTCCTCGGCAGGTGACAGGAGTTTCATACAGCCCGCATCGGCGCTCCCAGCCGGATCACGCCCACGGCTGACAGAAGAGCTTACCACTGCCGTACGACGACGTGTTGCCGGGCGCGTCGTCGAATTCTTTGTTCTTCAAATATTTGGCCGTCGCCCCTCATGCTGGCACGCGGCTCGCTCACCCGGGGGTGGAGGTGAGCGATGGCACACGGACCTTAACCGCTGGGAGGAAGCGCGAGGCACGAGAGGAGAACCGAGGAGCGAACAGCAACAACCACCGAACGAAAGGAGAATCCAGATGAGCGCCCGTACCCTGATGTGCATGTTTCTGGCCGCCACCCTGGCCGGGACCGCGCTCGCGGCCACGGCGAGTGGCAACCCGCAAGTCAACATCAACACGGCCACCGCGCAGGAGCTTCAGCTGCTCCCGCGTGTGGGACCGGCTCTCGCCCAGCGCATCGTGGACTTCCGAAGCGCCAACGGCCCGTTCAAAGCGCCCGAGGAGCTCGCGCGGGTGAAGGGCATCGGTGAAAAGAGCTTCGCGCGGCTTGCGCCCTACGTGAGCGTGAGCGGGACGACCTCTCTCAAAGAGAAGGTGAAGCTCCCGCGCGCGACGAAGAGCGCCAAGGCGCAGAGCTGAGGCGCGACACGTGAACGTGTGTCAGAGGTGAACAACAACAGAGGTGGCGTGGACGGACCGGGGGCGGTCGTGGGCCGCCCCCGGGGTTCACGGAGGCGGCGATGGACGCACACAGCGGGTTCTCGTTGTCGGAAGCGCTGGTGGTGCTGGCGCTTCTCGCACTGGCGGCGGCAATCGCGCTGCCCAACCTGTCCGAAACTCGCCGGAAGATGGACCTTGAGCGCCTGGCGCGGCAGGTGGCTGCAGACGCCCTGCGCGCTCGCATGGAGGCGCTCACGAGCTGCCGCAACGTCGGGCTGGTCTTTGCGGAGATCGAGGGCCGGCCGTACTACGTGATGGTGGCCGATGGGAACGGCAGCGGAGTCTCGAGGCGGGACTTCCTGCGCAACGTGGACAAGGCGCTGGGGCCACGGGTGTGGCTGGAGTTCCTGAGCGCGGGGACGCGCTTGGGTGTTCCGCGGGAGTGGCGGGTGCCCGACCCGTCCGGGGACGGCACGCTGGGGGAGCAAGGGCTGCGGGCAGGTAGCACGGCCATCATCAGCTTCTCGCGCTTCGGCCACGCGACGCCGTCCAGCGTGTACTTCAACGACGGGCGTGAGCGCGTGGTCGCGGTGCGTGTGCACGGCGGTCTCGGCCGCATCCGAACGCTCCTCTGGCAGCGGGGTTGGGTGCAGTGGCGGGAGGTGCGACTGTGATGGCGCTCGATCGTTAGCGGAGCGGGAAGCGACCCTGGGGGAGGATCAGCGTGTCCGCGAACGTGCTGGCGCCGCTCACGGTTACTGGGCCGGCGAGCACGCAGCGCTGCAGCTCGCACCCGCCCTCGACGGCGGCGCCCGCTGTGAGAACGCTCTCGCACACGCCAGCGTCCGCCCCCACCCGGCATCCGGCGCCGATGGCGCTGCGCTGGACCCGAGCACCTTCCGACACCCTTGCCTGTGGGTCCGCCCACGAATCCTGGCCGAGGAGCCAGGTCACCAGTTCACGGTACGCCCCCGGCGTTCCGACCTCGTGCCATCCCCCGCGCACCGTCACGCCACGCAATGCCCCGCGCCGGAGCAGCGCCTGCCATACCATCGGCATCTCCGCCGGCGGGGCGGGCAGCGTCGCCACGACCGCCGCACCGATCAGCTGAAAGCCGGTGAAGAGGTAACGCTCGCCGCTGTGGGTCGCACCCCGAGGCAAGAACGCCTGCACAAGATGTCCGTCGTCGAGCACGACGGAGCTCCAGCGCGCAGGATCGGGGTGAGGCAGCAGGGCCAGCACCGCCGTGCCATCATCGCCTGCGCCAAGGAGCGGTGCGAGGTCGAGATCGCTCCAGACATCGGCATTGCCCACCAGCACCGCGCCGGTGGCGAGCAGGGGTCGAGCGGCGCAGAGCCCACCGGCACCCCCCAGGAGCTCCGGTTCCCATGAAGCTGTCAGCTCGCCACCGGCATCACGGGCAGCGGCGACGACCATCTCCGGGTGACGATGCAGGTTCACCACAACGCGCTCGCAGCCAGCGCCTCGCAACTGGGCGAGCGCGCTTGCGAGGAGAGGGCGGCCGAGCACCTCCAGGGCGGGTTTTGGGATGACCGAGCTGAGCGGTTCCATCCGCTCTCCGCAGCCGGCGGCCAGCAACATGCCGTTCACGAGGTGCATCATATCCGGGCGCGGAGCGCCGCCCTAGGGGGTAAAGACCATGTCCTCCGGGGCGTCCGGGTGTCCAGTGCGATAGGCGCTCCAGAGGTCGAGGTAGGTCCCGAGCGCGGCGGCATCCGGGTCCAGATCCAGGGCGAGCGCCGCGGCCGGGAGCTGCTCGGCCTGCCCCTCCAGCTCCACGAAGGCGCCCATTGGGGTCTCGTCGAGAGCGACGATCACCCGGTCGAAGGAGAAGCTCTCGCGCCGCTTCTGGTAGCGGCGGACGGGCGCGAAGCCGAGGCCCGCCAGGATTGCCAGCGTCTGCTCGGCGTCGCTCACCTCGGTCTCCACCTCCACCCTGCTCTTCACCCGACCGGAGAAGCTCGCCTCGCCCTTGAGGGTGAGCGTGGCCCGGCCACCGAAGCGGCGCAAGCGGAGCAGGCGGCCCGCGGTAGACAGACTCCGCCCCACGTCATCGAGCACCCAGTTGTCCTCGAGGGCGAAGGCGTGGAGCAACTGACCGCCCCTCTCGACAAGGCGGCGGCGCACCGCTGGCAGCGAAGCCACCGGAATCTTCATCTCCTGTTCCAGCACGGCCACCCCCTCGCGGCTAGTATAGGGGCGTGCGCGCCGTCGTCTTCGGTACTGCCGGTCACATCGACCACGGCAAGACCTCGCTTGTGAAGGCGCTCACCGGGGTGGACTGCGACCGGCTGCCTGAAGAGAAGCGTCGCGGCATCACGCTGGTGCTTGGTTTTGCGCCGTTTCCCGACCCGGGGGATGAGCTGGAGCTTTCGTTCATCGATGTCCCCGGGCACGAACGGCTCGTCCACACCATGATCGCGGGAGCGGCGGGGATCGATCGGGCGCTTCTGGTTGTCGCAGCCGACGAGGGGGTGATGCCGCAGACCCGGGAGCACCTCGACATCCTCGAGGTGCTGAATGTGCGCGGTGGGGTGGTGGCGCTCACCAAGGCCGATCTCGTGGACCCGGCCACCCTGGAGGCTCGGCGGCAGGAGGTGCTGAGGGCACTCGGGCGGGGGCCACTCGCCGGTGCGGCCGTGATCGCGTGCTCGGCTGAAAGCGGGGAGGGTCTCGATCCGTTGCGGGAGGCGATCCTCGAGTGCGCGCGGGGCGTCGCGCGCGAGGAGGAGCCGCACCGGCCTTTCCGGCTCGCGGTCGACCGGGTCTTCACGCTGGCAGGTGCCGGCACCGTGGTAACGGGCACCGCCCACTGGGGGAGCGTGCGCGAGGGCGATGAACTGCTGTCACTGCCGGGTGAGCACACGGTGCGGGTGCGGGGGCTGCAGGTACACGGCCAGAGCCGTCCCGAGGCGGGGGCGGGCGAGCGGGTCGCGCTTCGCCTGGCAGGCGCCAGCGTCGAGGAGCTGCCCCGTGGCGAGCAGTTGCTCTCCGCGGGGGGCTGGCGGTCGACCCAGCGGCTCGCCCTCGCGGTCCGGCTCCTCGGGGAGCCAACGCTGGCCGAAGGGGACAGCGTGTGGCTCCACCTGCTGGCGGCAAGGGTGCTCGCCCGCGTGGAGCGCCTGCACCCCGTCGAGATCCTGGCCGGGGCGAGCGGCCGTGCAATCCTCCGCCTGGCACGTCCCGTGTTTGCGGTCCCCGGGGACCGGGTGGTGGTGCGGCGGGTGTCGCCCGCCTCCACCTTGGGCGGCGGTGAGGTGCTGGACGCCCAGCCCCCTCGCGTGCGGCGCCGCCAAGCCGCGGCTCTCGCGGAGCTGCCCCGCCCCTGGCAGGAGCTACCGTCAACGCTCCTCGGGTGGGTTGCCGAGGCCGGTCCAAAGGGGGTCACGGCGGCGATGCTCGCGGCCCGCCTGGGAATGCGGGAGTCGGGGCTGGAAGCGCCGTTGGGCCGCCTCGTTTCCGAAGGGGCCCTCGCCGTGGCCCGCGCCCGTCAGCCGGTTCTGGTGCACCGCGAGGCGGTGGCTGGGATTCGAGACGAGGCGCAGAGAGTGCTCGCCGCCTCCGGAAGCGTCGGGCTCCCCCTGGCGGAGTTCATGGCGCGTGTGGTGCCGACCGACGCCAAGCCCCTGCGGGAGTTCTACCTGGACGAGTTGCGACGGAGCGGCCTGCTCCGGGAGGTGGCGGGGCGCGCGCTTGCCGGCGGCGCGGCGCCTCTGGAGGACGCTCTGGCGGCGCGAGTGGCGGAGTTCTACCGGCAGGCTGGGTTTGAGGCACCCTCCCCGGAGGAAGCGGCCGGCGCACTGGCGGCCGACCCTCGGGTCGTGCAAGGTGTCGTCCGTTTTCTCGTCGACCAGAAGCGGCTGGCCCGTCTCGGCGGCAAGTGGATCGTGCACCGCGAGTTGCTCGACGAGGTGGTCGGCTCGTTGCAGGCGTGGGAGGTCGAGAGCTTCGAGATCGGGGCGTTCAAGGAACGTTTCGGCCTCACCCGCAAGCTGGCGATCCCGATCCTCGAGTGGTTGGACTCGCAGCGTGTCACGCGCCGCGAGGGAGATCGGCGGCGGATCGTGCGGCCGCGCTCGGGTACGACGCCGCTTGCATGACGCGCAGCCCCTCGGAGGCCAGGTTCCCGACCTCCACTTCCACCTCTCCCTCCAGAAGTGCCCAGGCCTGAACCGGACCGGCCTTGCCGGTGGCGGGACGGAACGTCCAGGCCGCGATCGAGGCGAGGAGCCACGGGCGCAGGCCCTCCGGACATGTGAGAAAGACCACGCGCTGGCAGCGCCCCTCCGCGCTGACATCGGCGAGAAGACGGATCGGCTGACGCCAGGTGTGGCCGTCGACGCGCATGCGGGGGGACCGCTTGGGGCTCGCGAGCTGCTCCAACCTCGCGAGCGGCGTCGCAGGCATGTTGAGGTCCCGCGCGTCGGGCGTCGGGGTCGCGGCCACTTCGGGCACGGGCGGCGTGCTCGGGTCGGGAGAGGTCGCCTGGAGCTTGGTCACCCGCCCCTCGTTGACGCGCCCCTTGAGATCAATGGCGAGGGGGAGCCAGCTTGGCACGGCGGCCCCCCCCGCTCGGGCAGGAATGAAGTTCAGCTCCGAGACCGCCTGCCGCAGCTCGGTGTCCATGCCGGGCAACGGCATGCGGGTGAAGACAACCCGCCGGCATGAACCCTCGCTGCTCACGTAGGCAGAGGCAAGCACCGTGAAGGTGTTGGTGAACTTCTCCCGCAAGGGGGTGGCAACCAGCGACGGCGGGGAGAGCACCGGAGCGGCGAACGGGTTGGTCAGGGGCACCGCAGGCAGTTCGAGCGGGACCGGCACCGGAAGGTCCACCCGCGCTTCCCACGGCTTCTGGGCCAGGACAGGGGCGCTCAGCAACAGCAGCGAGAGCATCGTCACGCGGCGCATCGCCTCATCTTACCCTTTCGCGGCCGCCCAGGAGGCCCCACTTCCAACGTCCACCTTGAGGGGGACCCTCAGCTCGGCAACGCTTTCCATGACGCTCTTGGCGAGGGCGGCGACCTCCTTTAAGGACTTGCTCGCGACCTCGAGGATCAGCTCGTCGTGCACCTGCAACAGCAGGCGCGCCGGCAGGCTGCGTTCCGCCAGCTCCCGGTGAAGGTGGATCATCGCGAGTTTCATCAGGTCCGCGGCGGTTCCCTGCACCGGTGCGTTGATCGCCTGGCGCTCGGCGTTTCCGCGCACCTGGCTGTTGGTCGCGTCGAGCCCGGAGATGAACCGCGCTCGCCCGAAGAGCGTGGTGACCTTGCCGGTTTCCCGGGCCTGCTCCTTGGTGCGGTCCAGGTACTCGCGCACCCTCGGCAGGCGTGCGAAGTAGGCTTCGATGAACTTTTGAGCCTCGGCGTTGGAAACCCCCAACTCGCGGGCGAGGGCGTAGGCTCCCATGCCGTAGATGAGCCCGAAGTTGATGGTCTTGGCGGCGCGCCGCTGCTCCGGGCCGACCAGCTCCGGTGCCACCCCGAACACCAGCGCGGCGGTTGCACGGTGAATGTCCTCCCCCCGCGCGAACGCTTCCTCAAGCGCGGGGTCCTGAGAGAGGTGGGCAAGCACACGCAGCTCGATCTGCGAGTAGTCGGCGGCCAACAGGAGGTGGCCCGGGTCGGCGACGAAAGCACGCCGCACCTCACGACCCAGCTCGCTGCGCACCGGGATGTTCTGCAGGTTGGGGTCGGAGGAGGAGAGCCGGCCGGTCGCGGCCACCGCCTGGTTGAAGCGCGTGTGGACGCGGCCATCCGCACCCACCTGCCTGGGCAGCGCGTCCACATAGGTGGACTTGAGCTTGGCCTGCTCCCGGTACTCGAGCAGGAGCGTCGGGAGGCGGTGGCCGCGAGCCGCCAGCTCGGCCAGGACGTCGGCGTCGGTGGAGGGCGCCTTGGTCTTCGCGGTGCGGCGTAGCACCGGCAGACCACGGCGCTCGAACAGGACCTCGGCGAGCTGCTGCGGCGAGTTGATGTTGAAGGGGCCTCCGGCCTCCGAGTGGATCTCCCGCTCCAGCTCCGAAAGCGACCCCGTGAGGCGCCGGCTGAGCTCCTCCAGCACCGCGACGTCGAGGCGGATGCCGTGCCGTTCCATTTCCTCGAGCACCGGAACCAGCGGCAGCTCGAGGGTGGTGAAGACCTCCTCGAGACGTTCCGCCTTCAGCCGCTTGGCGACTGCTGGGGCGAGCGCCGCCACGGCACGCGCCCCCTCGTCGGGGCCCTCTCCTGCCGGGGGTGTGACGGCAAAGCGGCGGCACAACGCTGCGAGCTCCGTGGCCTCGCCCGGGGCGAGCAGGTAGCCCGCCAACATGGTGTCACGCGCTACGCCGGCCGGCTTGGCGCCAGCGTCGCGCAACGCCGCGAGGAGCGCCTTGGCGTCGTGGCACCAGAGCTTGGGGAGGTGCGGCGCAACGGCGCGCGCGAGCTTCGATGCGGGACCTACCACCGCAACAGCCTCTTTGGGGGTGGCCACGACGAGGCGCGCTTCGGTGAGCGCCACCGCGGTCCCGTCCCGTCGCAGTAGAGGTTCGACCTCCTCCAGTGGTGCCTCGCGGGCGAGAGCGGCGGGCGCCACCTCTGGCTTGGGCTCGATCTCGGCGAGCAGCGAGGCAAAACCGACTCGGCGGTAGAACTCCGCGAGCTCCTGAGTGTGCGCCGGCTGGCGGGCGAGGGCTTCAAGCTTCTCGCGCAGCTTGAGGTCGGTGCGGATTCGCACCAGCTCGCGAGAGAGCTCGACCTCGTCCCGGTGCTCGGTGAGCGCCTTGCGGGCGCGCGGCGGGGTGACCTCTTCGAGGTGAGCGTAGATGGCGTCGACGCTGCCCCAGGCGGCGATCAGCTCCTTGGCGCCTTTCTCCCCGATCCCCGGGCAGCCCGGAATGTTGTCCGCGCTGTCGCCCATGAGCGTGAGCACCTCGCCGACTTTTGCCGGTGGCACGCCGAAAACCTCCTCGACTCCGTTTTCGTCTAGGAGGCGCTCGAGGCGCGTGTGCCACATCTTGATCGAGGGGTCGCGCACCAGCTGCATGAGGTCCTTGTCGGTCGAGGCGATCACCACCTCGAACCCCGCCGCCGCGGCCCGCTGGGCAATAGTGCCGATCACGTCATCAGCCTCGACGTCGGGCTCGGTCAGGACCGCAACCCCGAGAAGGCGGAGCGCCTCCTGGGTGAGCGGGATCTGCACGCGCAGGTCGTCGGGCATCGGGGGACGATGGGCCTTGTACCGCTCGTCCATGCGGGTACGAAACGTCTCCTCGCCGACGTCAAACGCCACCCCCACGTGGGTGGGCTCGATCTCGCGCAGCATCTTGTGCTGCATGCGCAGGAAGCCGTACGCCGCCCCGGTTGGGGTGCCGTCGGGGGCCGCGAGCGGCGTTCGGATCGCATAGAACGCGCGGTAGAGGTTGGAGTGCCCGTCCACGAGCAGCAGGCGTTGCATGCGCGAACGGTACCACGGGGAAGCACGCTCGGGGCTTGCCGCCCACGCTCCCGCACGGCTTGCGGCTTGAGGAGAAGGTTCTCTGCATGACCCAAGCGTCAAGCCCACGCCCCAAGCCCGCATTTGAAGTACGCTGCCCGCGTGGTGAGCAACGCGGAGCTCGCGGAGGCGCTCTTCCAGCTCGCGGAGAGCCACCCCCCCAGTGAGCTGCGGCTGGCGCTACTGCGCGCGGCCTACGCGGTGTTCGACCACCCGCGCGAGCTGGACGGGGCACGCCGCCTGCCCGAGACCGTCCCTCTGGAGGCGCTTCCCACCGTGGCGATGCTGCGTGGCTGTCGCGGGCGTGACGCGCTGAACGCCGCAGCGCTGCGCCTCGCGGGCCCCCACCGTCTCCGCGGGGCCCCGACCCGCGAGGGGTTCCTCTCTGCAGCCGAGGTGGTCCGAGTGGTGGCGGACAACGGCGAGCTCGACCCCCGGCATCTGCGGGGTGCGGCGCACTGGCACAGCCGGGCTTCGGACGGCGCCGCGACCCTCGAGGCGATGGCACGCGCCTGCCTGCGGCGGGGTGCGGGGTGGGCCGTGGTGACCGACCACACCCGTGGCCTTGCCTGCGTCAACGGGCTCGATGCGGAAGGGATCGAGCTGCAGCGGCGGGCAGTGGCCTCGTGGAACCGCCGGCGCGGCGAGGAGCTCTGGCTGGTGCAGGGGCTGGAGGTCGAGATTCTGGAGGACGGTCGCCTGGACGTCCCGCGCACGGGGCGCGAGGGGATGCTGCTCGTGGCGGCCGTTCACACGGGGCTCGCCGAGCGGCGCGACCAGACCGGCCGCCTGCTGCGCGCGCTGCAGGAGCCGGGGGTTTGGGCGCTGGCGCACCCCCGGGGGCGGTTGTTCGCCCGCCGCTCGGGTATCCGCGCCAACTGGGAGGTGGTGTTCGCCGAGGCGGCCGCTGGCGGAGTCCTCCTGGAGGTCAACGGCTTTCCGAGGCGCCAGGACCTCGACCCCACGCTGCTCGCCCTCGCGCACGGGGTGGGATGCCGGTTCCTGCTGGCCTCCGACGCCCACCACCCGCGCCACCTCGCCTTCGACGCCACGGCGGTGGCACTGTGCGCTCAGGCCGGCATCCCACACAAGGCGATCGTGAACTTCGAGCCGCTCGACCACCTCGCGTCGGACCGGCCCGACCTCGCGATGCCCTAGTCGAGGCCGGCGAAAAGATCGGTGGAGATGTAGCGCTCCGAGGTGGAGGGCACGACGAACACCACCAGCTTGCCGGCGTTCTCCGGCCGGCGCGCCACAGTGAGCGCGGCCTGGGCCGCCGCCCCGGAGGATATGCCGCCAAGGATCCCCTCCTCGCGGACGAGACGGCGCGCCATCGCGAACGACTCGTCGTTGCTCACCTGCACCACCTCGTCCACGAACCGGGTGTCCAGGTTGGCGGGGATGAAGCCCGCACCGATACCCTGGATCTTGTGGGGCCCGGGCTGACCTCCCGAGATCACCGGCGAGTGCACCGGTTCCACCGCCACGATGCGCAGGGCCGGCTTGCGCGGCTTCCACACCCTGCCAACACCGGTGAGGGTGCCGCCGGTCCCGACCCCGGCCACGAAGATGTCCATCGTCCCCTCGGTGTCGCGCCAGAGTTCCTCCGCCGTGGTGGCCTCGTGGATCGCCGGGTTGGCCGGGTTTTCGAACTGTTGCGGCATCACCGCCCCCGGGATCTCCTCGAGCAACTCCATGGCGCGCCGGATCGCCCCCTTCATCCCGTCCGAGGCCGGGGTGAGGATCAGCTCGGCCCCGAGCAGCTTGAGCACCTTGCGGCGCTCGATCGAGACGCTCTCGGGCATCGTGATCACGCAGCGATAGCCCTTGGCCGCCGCCACCATGGCCAGGGCGATGCCGGTGTTGCCGGACGTGGGCTCGACGATCACAGATTTCCCAGGCACCAGCTTCCCCTCGCGCTCCATCGCTTCGACCATCGAGACCCCGATCCGATCCTTGACCGAGTGGGCGGGGTTGAAGAACTCCAGCTTGGCGGCGACCGTTGCGGCGCACCCTGCCGTGATCCGGTTCAGCTTCACGAGCGGCGTGTTGCCGATGAGCTTGGTGATGTCCTCTGCAATGCGCATTGCATCCTCCTAGATCTCGAAGCTGGGTGTCGTCCCCTGCTCCCTTTCGACGTTCACAAGGCCCGCCAGCTTCAGCGAGGCCAGCAGCTCCTGTTGCGCCTCGGCCAGGCTCTGGGCCAGCCAGCGCACCGCCGCCCCGCCGGTTTCCGGTGGTGGCTCGGGCCGGAGCAGCTGCACGAGGCCGATCACCTCCGGCGGGGCCGCGAGGCGCACGCCGCCGTGGGGGCCGCGCGCCGTAACCACCAGCTCTTCGCGGGCCAGCTCGCCGAGCAGCCGGGCGAGGAACTTGGGAGGGATCTCCCGGCGGCGTGCCACCTCCCTCACCGTGAGGGAGGCCGGGTAGGCGGCTGCCAGCTCCAGAAGCGCCTCGAGCCGATAGGCGTCGGTTCCATTCACAACTTTTATGATGGAATAAGTGGTTAATATTGTCAAGAGGCCGCAAAAACGCCGGCCTCCAGTTGGGCAGCCCGGACTGCGCGGCGGGGAAAGAAAGCGGGGGGCTGGCGCCCCCCGCGGATGGTTAGCACTGCATGGTGCGAGAGCCTACGGTGTCGGCGTGGTGTTCCACCAGGTCCCGCCAGGCCCGTAGTAGGTCTTCAAGATCGTTGCCAGCTGCGTGTCGTACGTCGCGGTCCACGTTGACGCGGCCGGATCGAGGCCGAGGCCGAAGATGTTCACCAGGCCGCCGTGGCACGACTGGGCGCACGCGTTCGGGTAGCCGATGTAGGCGCCCTGGGCGTTCTTCAGCCCGCTGGTCGCGTACGTCAGGGTGTCCTCGGGCTTGGTCACGAACCACGTGTGACCACCGGCCGACGACATATGGCACTCGATGCAGTTGCCGAGGCCCATCATGCGCTCCGGGGCGAACGGGTGGTTGGCGTGCGTCGCCACCACCTTGCCGATGGCCTCCTCGTTGTTGGCTAGGTCGGCGACCTGCGCCTTCGTGATGTCGGCGAACGGCCCGTGGGTCGCGTGGCAGGCCAGGCAGAGCGTGTCGTCCTCGGGCGAGGTCGGGATCCTGAGGCTGGTGGCCGCGTCGGTGATCGAGGTTCTCAATTGCGCAAGCTGCCGCTTGCTGTGCGGCGAGTGGCACGCCGAGCACGGCTCGGAGGAGCCGTTCTGGCCAAAGTGGGTCGAGGCGTGCGCCGAGAGGATGTACTGGTCCCACGGCCGCGAGTTCGACGGAAGCTTGCCGTCGCCCCAGAAATTGAGCGCGCCTGTCCCCTGGAAGGTCGTGAGCGGGACCCAGTTGGCGGTCTGCTGCGGCATCCACATGGTACCCGTGTCGTCGTGGTACGGCCACGCCCACGTGCCGGCCGGCACCGACTTGCCCCTGATGTGGCACTGGCCGCAGATCTCGGCGGACTGGGCGCCGGTCAGGTTCGCCGGGTTGACGATCTTGGTAACGTCTCCCTGGCCGAGGACGTGCTGGGCGCCGGGGCCGTGGCAGCTCTCGCAGCCGATGCTGGTGAGCAACAGGTTGCCGTCGCCGTTGTAGTCGACGTACATCGGGTCGTTGGCGTTGTACAGCGTCGCGAAGAACCCCTGGAACACGGCCTCGCCGGCCGCGTTGATGGTGATCGAGCGGACGCCGGTGACGTGGCAGCCGACGCAGTTCTTGGTGTGGCTCGAGGGACCGCCCGAGGCGACGAGCTGGGCCGACGTTGTGGTGGCACTGAACTTCGGGTTGAAGCTCGAGTCGTACCACCCGGACGCCGGCTGCCACCCCTGCGTGCGCGAGAAGGTGGCGGGCGCGAAGTAGAGCGCCTTCGACAGTTTCGTGTCGGTGTCCGTGACCGGGACGCGCAGCAGGTAGCGCTGGTCCTGGTCCGAGCTTCCGGCGACGGTCGCGACAAGCTGGCACTTGAGCACGCCGATGGTCATCCAGTACGTGTCGGAGGCCGCGGTGTAGGAGAGCTTGGGCGCGTTGGCGCCGTACGCGGAGAAGGCGCTGATCAGCGACAGGTCGAGGCCGGCCATGAAGTCGTCGGTCGCCTGGTGGGCCTGATTGGCGATCACGCCCTTCCCGTCCACCAGCGTCAACGAGCCCAGCGGCCGCCGCAGCATCTGCGCGTGGCGCGTGCCCTTGAAGCTGCTCATGGTGTGGCACGCTTGGCAGACGTCGCTGCCGAGGTACGAGCTGGCCGCGGCGTTGCCGTATAGGGCGGTGAGCTTCGCCGAGAGGCCGGCGATGTCGACGCTCACCCCCTTCGTGACGGTCGCGGACAGGTGCGAGCGTACAAGGTTGGTCCCCGCCAGGGCTGAGCTCGCTAGCAGCATGACGGCGAGGACGACTGCGACTTTACGCATGGTTGCAACCTCCTTTCAGGGTCTCCCCACTACTACTCTTGGAAAAGATGCGGATCACGCTGGGAGCCGTGCACCGCAGCGTGACAGGTTTCGCATTGCCGGTATGTGGGCCTGGAGAGATCGTGGAACGTGGGCGTGTTCGTGTGGCACTCCAGGCACAACTGCATGACGTTGGCCCGCGTCAAAAGCTTGGGGTTGGGCGAGCCGTGCGGCTGGTGGCAGGTGGCGCACCCGTTGATCGCCCGGGGTGGGTGTTCGTAGACGCGCGGGCCGGCCATCTCCGTGTGGCATGTGGCGCAGCGCGAGCGCCCGGGTTCATCGATCTGGCCACGGGCCGTCGTCCCGCCGTGGACGCTGTGGCAGGACATGCACTCGAACGGCGTGCGGCCGTCGCGGTGCGAGTAAGGAAGCTTGAACGCGGCAACCTGCGTCGCGTGACACTCGTTGCACACGGTGGCGCGAGAGCGGGTCAGGAGCGGCTCCGCGGTCGGCGCAGCGTGACCGGAAGCGTGACAGTCGAGGCATGCGATGCCGGCGTTCACGTGGCCTGGCGTCCGCAGGGCCAGACCCCCCTCCTGCGCGGTGTGGCAGGAGAGGCAGCCCTTCGAGGCCTCGGCGGTGCTTCCCCTGAGCGTGCGGATATTGGTCGCATTGGGGTCGTTGGCGTGGGTGGCTCCGGGTCCGTGGCACACCTCGCACGAGAGGTCGAGCGCGTTGCCTTCGAGCTTGAGGAGGTTCTTGACGGCGCGCTGGGCCATCGCCCGGCCATGCGGGCCGTTCACGAAGGCCTTTGCCGTGTCCTCGTGGCAGGTCGCGCAGGTCCCCCTGCCGACCCAGCCCTCGGGCAACGCCGCGAGGAGAGGCGCGGCCAGGAAGAGGGTGATCAGTGCGAGCAGGCTTTTGCGCATGGCTCAGAACCTCCACCGCACGGAAACACCGTAGCGCTTGACCGTGTAGTCATCGTCGTTTCTATCGTTGAGGTCATAGGACCAGTAGTTTCCGAACAGGACGAAGTCCGTCCGATGGAGACGCCGCGAAAACCAGCTCGAGGTCGTACGCTTTGGAGGTGAACGGCGTGGTATCTCCGTTGTCCTTCACCTGCAGAGCACCCCCGGCCACGCGCAGGATCTTCCCAATGGGAACCTCGGCGTGCAGGTTCACAGTCTGCAGGCTGGTGTCGTAGCGGGACACGGCCTGCGTCGGCCCTGGCGCAAGGAAGAGGATGTTGATGTCGCTCGTGAGCTTGAAGGTGTCGTAGCTGGCCGTGACGAAGGCCCCGCTGGGCACCGTGTACGTAACCGCGAGGCCGTAGCTGTCTGTCGGCTGGTTGAGGTTTGCCGCAGACGCCGGGTTCTCGGCCTTGTCGCGGCTGCCGTGCGCGCTGATCTCGAGACCTTTCGTGGGGCGGAGCGAGAGCTTGCCCCAGAGCCGGTTGACGGTCTCTGGATCGGTGCGAAAAACGTACTTCTCGAAAGTGCTGTCCTCGTACCCCGCTTCGACGGTGAAGGTCCTGCCGAGCGCGAACGAGGCGGTGGCGTTCCACCCATTTCCAGTGCGGGTCACCGCCCGGCCCACGTAGTCGGTGCCGTACTTCCAGGCGACGTCCCTGGAGCTGTCGTGGTACCCGAGCACGAATCCGAACCCTCCGCTGTGGACATCAGCCTCGCCGGTGAAGAGCTTGTCGGTGTGGTTCAGATAGCCGCGGTTGTTGACGCTCATGGGGATGTCGAGCGTGCCGCCGGGCCCGGCGAGGTGGAAAATCCGCTCTCCGAGCAGGGACATGTCGGTGTCCACGTTGGCGTAGTCGCCGCGCGCACGCAGCGTCAGCCAGTTGGCGAGCGCCACACCGACGCGCAGGTCACCGGTGGTCGCGTTGGCGTCCGCCGAGCCGGTCAGCTGGTCGATGTAGGAAATGTGGCCGACCTGCCCGCCGCCGATGGCGTACGAAGTATGTCGCTGGGTGCTTCGATGGCGAAGTTGTCGCGGCGGTACAGCCCCTGGCCAACCACCTCGACGACGCCGTCGCGGTAGGTCACGGCGAGACGAGTGGTCGGCACGGTGGCGGAGCTTTCCGGAGTCGTGAGTGTCTCGAGCACGTCCGGGTCGGTGCCCGCCATCGGCTGGCCGTTGTTCCCCGGCTTGGCGCGGTTGTCGCGGCTGTAGCGCGTCACGTCCTGCTCGACGAGGATCTTGACCGGCCAGTTGCGGGTCTCGAGGGAGAGCCCCGCTTCCTGCACCCGCTGGTCGAGGTCGAGCCTCGCGACGTAGGACTGGCCGAGGCCGTAGAACGGGACCTGCGTCGTCCCGGAGGTCCGCACGTCGCGCAGATCCAGGCGCAGGCGCGCGGCCTTCCAGCCGTCCCAGGTAATGTTGCTGGTCCAGCGTGTGATGGACCAGTCGTCGCGCTGCTGTCCGCTGTCGAACGAGGCAAGTTGGAAGAAACCGTTCCGCCGTGCGTAGTTCAGCTGTACCGACCACTCCTGGTCCCTGTCCACCAACTTGAAGGAGGCCTTCTGGTATGGCTCGCCGCCGAAACCCGACGCCTGAAACTCGAAGCGGTCATACCCCTTAAACCAGTGCCTCAAATCGAGCTGAAGATTTTCCAGGAAGAACCCCTGTTTGATGTTGTACTGGCTCCTGAAGGCGTTCTCGTTGCCGCTGCTCTGGAGCCACGCGTACCCGAGCCCGATTCCGCCCCACTCCTGGGCTGGCGCGAACGTCGCCAGGCACAGGCACGCACAGCCCACGCAGCAAAGTCTCTCCTTCATGAACCCCCCAAGCGGCCCGGCGGGCCGTCGCCTCAAGTAAATCCCGCTTGCGAATTATTGACGTTACTGTGACGCTTGTCAAGGGGTGACTCTTTGCCTTTTCATCATGACGAAACGTGAAAAACGTCTCACTCGCCGTGGAGTTGACCAACGGCCCGCAGCGCTCGGTACTTGTGGGCCAAAGCGGTCGCTGACGGCTTGGTGAAAGGCGGTTACAATACCCGCGGAGGTCGGCATGGGATTCCTCGAGGAGCTGCCGGGCCGCGCCCGCGCGGTCGGCGGACATGTCGTGCTGGTTGAAGGGGATGACCCCCGGATCGTCGAGGCCGCCGGCGCTCTGTGCAAGGACCAGATCGCCCGCATCACGGTTTTGTGTCCAGGGGTGAAGCAGGGTGCGGAGCACAAGCGGCTCCAGTCTCAGGGCGTGACCGTCACCGATCCCGCGAGCGACCCAAAGCGCCAGCGGCTCTTCGACCTCCTTCACAGCCGCCGCGCTCCGAAGGGGTGGAGCAAAGAGCAGACCGAGGCGGCGCTGGCGGACCCGCTGTACTTCGCCTCTCTGCTGGTGGCTTGCGGGGAGTGCGACGCGTCCGTGGGCGGCGCGGTCCGCACCACGGCCGACACGGTCCGGGCGGCGCTCCACGCCATCGGGCCTGCTCCTGGGATCAAGACCGTGTCATCCGCGTTCGTCATGGTCCACCCCGACCCGCGCTGGGGGCAGGACGGACTCATGGTCTTCGCGGACTGCGCGGTGCTCCCGGACCCCGATCCCGAGCAGCTGGCCGACATCGCGGTGAGCGCGGCGGCTACCTTCCGGGCGATCGTGGGTGGCGAGCCGCGGGTGGCGCTGCTGTCGTTCTCAACCAAGGGCTCGGCCGAGCATCCCCTGGTGGACAAGGTCCGCCAAGCCGGGGCGGCGCTCACCGGGCGCGGCGTTGATTTCACCTTCGACTTCGAGCTGCAGCTCGACGCGGCGCTGCTCCCGGCGGTAGGAAGCAAGAAGGCCCCCGGGTCGCCGGTGGCGGGGAAGGCGAACGTGCTCGTGTTTCCCGACCTGAACGCGGGCAACATCGGATACAAGCTCACCGAGCGGCTGGGCGGGGCGCGCGCCGTGGGACCACTACTGCAGGGCCTTGCCCGCCCGGCCAACGACCTCTCTCGCGGCTGCTCCGCCCGTGACGTGGTCGAGACTGCCTGCCTCTCGCTCCTGCAGGTGTCGTTGGTCGGCAGGGAGCCGCGTTGAGAGTTCTGGTGGTCGGCGGCGGGGCGCGTGAACACGCGCTGGTCTGGAAGCTCTCCCGCGCCGCGGGCGTCGACGAGCTCTACGCAGCGCCGGGCAACCCAGGGATGGTCGGCATGGCGACCTGCGTGCCGATCGCAGCCGATGCCACTGTGGAGCTCGCCGAGTTCGCCGCCTCGCTGCACATCGACCTCACGGTCGTGGGCCCCGAGCTCCCGCTGGTGCTTGGGATCGCGGACGAATTCGCCCGCCGCGGTCTCCTGCTGGTCGGCCCATCGCGCGCCGCAGCCGAGGTCGAGGGCAGCAAGGTCTTCACCAAAGAGTTCTGCGTGCGGCACGGGATCCCCACCGCCAAGGCCAGAGTGGTCCGAAGCCGGGACGAGGGTGCAGCGGCGGTGAAGGAGCTGAAGGTGCCGGTGGTGTTCAAGGCCGATGGCCTCGCCGCCGGCAAGGGCGTGCAGGTGTGCCGCCGCAAGGACGAAGTCGATGCGGCGCTGGCGCGCTACTTCGAGGAGCGCGCATTCGGCGCGGCGGGTGAGAAGGTGCTCGTGGAGGAGTGCCTCGAGGGAGAGGAGATCTCCTTCATGGTGCTGACCGATGGGGCGAGCGTGCTTCCCCTGGCGTCGGCGCGCGACTACAAGCGTCTCGGAGACGGTGACGAGGGTCCGAACACCGGAGGGATGGGATCCGTCTCGCCGGCACCGATGGAGTCCGGTCTGGCGACCAGCATCCTGCGCTCGATCGTCCATCCGACGGTTGCGGGCCTCGCCGCGGAGGGGAGGCCCTACCGGGGCGTGCTGTACGCGGGCGTGATGGCCACCAAGAAGGGCCCGCAGCTGCTGGAGTACAACTGCCGGTTCGGCGACCCGGAGACGCAGGTGGTGATCCCGCGCCTGGAGGGCGACCTGCTCCCGCTGCTGCGCGCCGCGGCGCTCGGCGAGCTGGGCGCACTGCGAGCCAGCTGGAAGCGGGAGGCCGCAGTGTGCGTCGTGGTGGCGTCTGACGGGTACCCCGGGACACCGCGGCGTGGCGATGCGATTGCGGGCCTGGGCGAGGCACTGGCGCGGCCCGGCGTGCTGCTCTTCCACGCAGGCACTGCGCTGCAGGATGGGCAGCTGGTTACCGCAGGAGGGCGCGTGCTCTCGGTCGTCGGGCGCGGCGTGACCCTGGACGAGGCGGCGCAGACGGCATATTCAGCCGTCGGGCGAGTGCAGTTTGACGGGATGCAGTACCGTCACGACATCGGGAAGGGGTTGGCGTGAGCGAGCCGGTCCTCATCCTGATGGGCTCGAAGAGCGACTGGGAGGTGCTGCAGGAGGCGGGTGTCGAGCTCGATCGGCTGGGTGTCAGCTGGCGCGCCCACGTGGCCTCGGCGCACCGGTCCCTTACCCGCACCGTGGAGCTGGTGAGAGAGGGCGAAGCGTGCGGGGTGCGCGTCTTCATCTGCGGCGCCGGGATGGCGGCACACCTCGCCGGGGTCGTTGCGGCAGCCACCACGCGGCCGGTGATCGGCGTGCCTCTTCCGGGCGGTGTCGGGAACGGGCTCGATGCCCTGCTCTCGACCGTGCAGATGCCCGGCGGGGTTCCGGTGGCGACGGTGGCCGTCGGCAACGCCGGCGCCCGCAACGCAGCGATTCTGGCGGCACAGATCCTGGCGCTCTCCGATCCGGAACTCGATGGACGGGTGCGGCGGGCCCGGGCGGCGCAGGCCGAGGCGGTCGCCGAGTCGGATGCAGCGCTGCACGAAGGGGGAAAGCGACCATGAGCTGTTCGGAGTGCCCTGCCGCGGCACGGCCTCGTGCCGATCTCGTTCGCATGACGTTCTCCACTGATCTTCCGGGCCAGGTCTGCACCCTCAAGGCCGGTGTCGGGCTCGAGGTCGGGGCCTGTTACGTCGTTGCCTCCTCGGACGGCGAGCGTGTCGGCCGGTTTGTCAGCCGCGAGATCCCCGTCATGCGGCCGTGTGCCGAGAGGGTGGTGGGAAGCGTGCTGCGAAGGGCGGCACCGAACGAGGTGACGAGGGCCGACGAGCTCGCCCTGGTGGCGCGAGATGGACTGCGGTTCTGCCGCGAGCGGGCCCGGGAGCTCAACCTGCCGATGCGCCCGGTGACAGCGACCGTACCGCTGGATCGCGACACAATCGTGATCACGTTCGCGGCCGAGGAGCGGGTGGATTTCAGGGAGCTCCTGCGCGACCTCGGCCGGAGGACGAGACGGAGGGTCGAACTCCGACAGATCGGTGTGCGCGACCAGGCCAAGGCGAGCGGCGGCTGGGGGCCCTGCGGGCGGATGCTGTGCTGTTCGACGTTCATGGCACGCTTCAACTCGGTGACCATTCGCATGGCCAAGGCGCAAAAGCTCTCCCTCAACCCGACCCGCATTTCGGGGATGTGCGGGAGGCTGATGTGCTGCCTCGCGCACGAGGCCAACGAGGCCGACACCGCGCGCAAGGCCTCACGGGCACAGTAAACCCTTTTCCCCGCCGATCCGTATCTCTAGTGAAAAGGCTCCCCGAGGTGCTATACTGCGAATCAGTTTGAAGAGGTCCACATGAAGGGCTTCGAACACAAGGGGGACGAGCCCCTCACCAGCCGCAGGCTCATCCGACCCTCGATCTCCGAGGTGGCAGACCGCACGCCGCTGCGTGGCATGGTCCACCGCAAGCAGGCCCCGCCTGAACAGACCAACGCCGAGAACTACTACTTCATCAAGCAGATGCAGAACAAGACGGCAATGGTCGTGATGCTCGACGACGGAACCGAACTGCGCGGCTGGGTCGAGTGGTACGACCGAAACTGCATCAAATTGAACCGCACCGAAGGTCCTAACCTCATGATCTACAAACACTCGATCCGCTACATGTACAAGGAAGAGGAACTTCGTCAGCGCCGACGCCGGCCCCGGGAGTGAGGGGCTCACACGACCGCAACAGACGCTGAGCAACCTCGATTGAAGCGACGGCTGTCTCCGCCGCCGGTCGGGACGGGTGGCCTCAGGCCCGCGAGGGCTGGAGAAGGGCCTCGACGCGTGCGCACACCACGTCCAGGGCCACCGCGTTGAAACCACCCTCCGGGATGATGAGATCGGCCCAGCGTTTGGACGGTTCGACGAACTCCAGGTGCATCGGGCGGACGGTCTCCAGGTACTGGGCGACCACGTTCTCAACGGTGCGTCCGCGCTCGGTCAGGTCGCGACGCAGCCGGCGGATGAAGCGCAGGTCGGCGTCCGTGTCCACGAAGATCTTGATGTCGAAGAGCTCGCGCAGCATGGGCTCGACGAAGATCAGGATCCCCTCCACGAGCACCACGCCGCGCGGCTCGACCCGGCGGGTCCGGCCGGTGCGGGCGTGGACGGTGAAGTCGTAAATGGGCACCTCGATCGCTCGCTGCGCCTTGAGCGTCCGCAGGTGCTCCGCGAACAGCTCGCTCTCGAGCGCGTGTGGGTGGTCGAAGTTGTGGTGCAGGAGCGCGTCCCGGTCCCAACCGGCGAGATCTCGGTAGTAGCTGTCGTGTTGGAGGTAGGCGATACGGCTGGCGCCGATGCGAGCCACGATCTGCTCGGCAACCGTGGTCTTGCCCGAGCCGGTGCCGCCAGCCACGCCGATGACCACTGCGTCGCTCATCTCACCACCCCACCGCGTGTCCAGCCATGCAGCGCTGCGCGCTCGCAATCATACCCCCGGCGTGGGAAGGGCGCTTGTCGTCTCGGTGGGCAGGCAGTGATGGTACAGTCGGGAAACACGGTGTCTCGACCTCGACCGGATGCTACCGATGGACCTGCGGTGTGACGCGGTAGAGGACGTAGCTGCCGTCGCGCGCGACCTCGCGGAGGTTCACCGCCATCCAACGGGCAATCACCGGGCGCAGTTCGGGAGCGACCGACCAGTCCCTCGCCTCGGTGTGGACCGAGACCGGGGGGACCTGACAGTTGGAGGTCTCGACGAGAATGAAGTCGAGACGTTCCTCGGCGAGCTTGCGGGAGAAGCCCTGTTCACCGTAGCGCTCGAACCAGGTCAGCAAGAGCGGCTTGTCCAGAAAGCTGCTCGCCCGCGCCCACCGGTCGAGGTAGAACGTCTGCTCGCCGCACCACAGCCAGACCCGAGACTCCGGCGGGGTTGAGGTTTGCACCTGCTTCACCACCGGCGTGACCACCCCACTCCGGCTCAGGAACTCCGCATCGGTGATCCTCCCGAGGAGGTGGTCTGCGGCCCCGGGGCTGTATCTCGTGAGTACGACGTAGAACCAGGGCAGCGATGTGAGCGCCAGCAGCGCCATCACGGCGGAAACGGTTGTTCGAAGACGGCGACGGTGCGCGGCCGCCCGCAGGGCGTCGGGTAGGAACAGCCACGCCACCCCCATGAGCGGGACATACGCCCGAGACGCCGGCGAGTAGCGCAGCAGGAGCACGGAAACGGCCACCACCGTGAACCACGGGCGGTCGCCCACCCGCCGCCACCCAAGCGCCACGACACCCAGGAGCAGCAACGGCCAGCCAAGGTGCAGACGTTGGTCGATGACCGGGTCGGCGGTGGCGTGGTAGAGCCAGGGGGCAAAGCGCCAGAGGCCGGGGAGGCGGGAGTAATCGAGCAGGCGCCCCGCGTCGGTTTTCACTTCGCCAGTCGTGGCTGTGCCGAGCAGAGTGGCGCCCACAGGGTAAAGAGGGTCCCCAGTGGCACGCCAGTTGCGGTACAACCAGCCCCCGGCGAGGAGCGTCGCCGCGACGGTGAGCGCCGCAACGGCGCCGAGGGCGCGGCGCACGCCATGCCGGCGGCCCAGCGCCACGAGCCACTCGAGGGCGAGAGCCGCCACCACCGGGAACGCCGTGTACTTCAAACCGAGGCACACGCCCCACGCCAGCGCGGTCAGAATGAGCGCCGGGGCCCCCGGGGTCGCGAGGTAGAGGCGGCCGGCACGCCAGCCGAGCAGCAGGAAGAAGAGGAGCGGCCACTCGGTGTTGGTGATCCCGAGGAGCGCCAGGGGCATCGGCGCCAGCACCAGGAACAGCAGGCTGACCCGGGTCGTCCAGGGATCGTGCCCGTTCTCCGCGAGCCAGTCGGCCAGGAGCGCGAGTGTTGCGAGACCGAAAGCGAGGGTGAGGAGCCTCGGCACGTGGGCGCCGCCCACCGCCATCCCGTACCCCCACACCACCTCGGCGTTGGCCGGGAACAGCCAGTGGAGGTTGTCGAGCGGCACCCACCAGTCATGCTGGAAGCGCCAGAACTGCGGCAAAGCCAGGTGATAGACGAGCTCGTCGCGGGCGTCGGGGGGCAGGCTCGCGAGCAGCGCAGCGCTCGACAGGCAGAGCACGATCGCGAGGTTCCAGCCGGCGAGCCCCTGGGCTCGCCACCGGGAAAAGGCCGAGACGCCCATCGCCCAGATCGCCCGGAGCGGCTGCCACCGACGCACCACGAGGAACGCCAGGACGGCAAGGTTCCCGGCAAGGGCGAGCACCACCCAGACGGATTCGAAGTAGAGGCCGCAGGCCAGCATCGCGGTCCCGACCAGCACCACCGCCGCCCACCCCACCCCCCAGGCTGCGAGGAGCCACCACCCGCGTGCGAGGTTGTCGGACAGGAACCGCTTGCTCAGGCCCAACCCCAGGGCGAGGACGGGGGTGGCCGCGAAGGCGGCGACCAGGGTCCAGCCCAGGAGGCGGAGCGCTGCGACCAGCGGCCAGACCAGCGGCCAGCGCAGGAGCAGGCCGGTCACCAGGGCAGCCGCAACCGCGACGGAGGCCACGGCTGTGGCGATCGCCGGAAGCGACGATCGGCCGGCGGTCACCGCGCTTCACCCCGTTGCAGCGCTTTTTCCCGCATCTCCTAGCCATCGTAGCAGTTGGTCGGGGAGGGAGCCGGGGGGTTGACAAACCTTTTTCAGGGACTTAACGTATTAATGTCATGATGAACTATTACAACAGGTGACTGAGATGGCCGTGACCTTCCGCCTCGACCCCGCCTCGGGAGTACCGTTCTACCGGCAGGTGATCGACCAGATCCTGGCCGGGATCGCCACCGGCGCGCTCTCGCCGGGCGAACAGCTCCCCACGGTGCGCACCCTCGCGGTGGAGCTGCAGGTGAACCTCAACACGGTCGCTAAAGCTTACAAGGAGCTTGAGATACGCGGCGTGCTCCACACCCAGCAGGGGTCCGGAACCTACATCGCCCCGGTCCAGGTCGAGCGCAACGAGGTGGAGCGGCGCCGGCAGGTGGTGCAGCTGGTGGACGAGTTTCTGGCGCGCGCCGCTGCCGCCGGCCTGCCTCCGGACGAGGTGCTGGTGGAGCTCGCCGCGCGGGTGGGGGACCCCAAGCCATGAGCGCGGCACTCAAGACTGCCGCCCTGCTCGTGCTGTGCGGCGGGGTGTTCGTGGAGCACGGTGCGCTGATCCCGGCCCCGGGTTTTGCGTTGGTGGCCGGGGCGCTGCTCGCCATCTACCTGTGGTTTCTGTCGAAAGCGCGGCGGCATGTCGGGCCGCCGCTGTAGGAGGAGGACACCATGTTTCCGATCATCACAGTCGCGAGGAGAGACAAAGGCAAGGAGAAGGAGAAGCCGGCCCAGGAGCTGAGCCTTGGTGCTCCGATCGTGAGCCGCGATAGCCGGCGCTTCGTCAACGGGATGTCGCTCACCGTGGCGATCTTCGTCTGGGTGGCCGGGCTGATCGCCACCATAGTTGTAGGGGAGACAATGCAGCGCGACGATCTGATCCCTGTGGTGCTGCTGCCCACCGTCTTCATTGGCCTCTACCTGCTCTTCGCCATCAAGGTGGTGGACCAGTGGGAGAAGGCGGTGATCCTGCGCTTCGGCAGGTTCCGAGCGCTCAGGGGCCCTGGGTTGTTCTGGATCATCCCGGTAGTGGATGTGATCTCGCACCTGGTGGACCAACGCGTGCGCGCCACCGACGTCACCGCCGAGTCCGCCCTCACACGGGACACCGTGCCGGTCAACGTGGACGCGATCGTGTTCTGGCTGGTGTGGGACGCCCAGAAGGCCGTCCTCGAGGTGCAGTCCTACTTCAATGCGATCTTCCTCGCCTCGCAGACCGCGCTGCGCGAGGCGATCGGTCGCCACGACCTGGCCGAGATGATCACCGAGCGGGAGAAACTCGGCCTCGAGCTCGCCAAGATCCTGGATGAGAAGACCAACCCATGGGGGATCACGGTGCAGTCTGTCGAGATCCGCGACGTACGCATCCCCTCCGAACTGGAGGACGCGATGTCCCGCCGCGCGCAGGCCGAGCGCGAGCGGCAGGCCCGCATCATCCTCGGCACCGCCGAGACCGAGATCGCCACCCTCTTCTCGAAGGCCTCCGAGCTCTACCGCGAGAACCCAACCGCCATGCACCTGCGCGCCATGAACATGCTGTACGAGGCGATCAAGGAGAAGGGCAGCATGGTGATCGTGCCCTCCTCGGCGGTGGAAACGATGGGGCTGGGCGGGATGCTCGGCACCACCGCTCTCCGGAGCGTCACGGAGCCGCCCCCGTCTAAGTCGTGATCATCCGGTGAGCAGCAACCGTCCGCGATGACGGCGCCGGGGTGCCGCGGCCCTGATCGGTCAGCGCGGGCTCGCTCCGGAGCCCGGGCGGTGCAGGGAGGCGGCCGCGGTGGTCGCGTACCGGTTGCTGCCCAGGTAGAGGAGCGGGCTCAGCTGCTCGAGGCGCAAGACCCCGTCAGCATCAAAGGCGTCCGGGGAAGCGTGGATGCGCTGCACCTCGCCCACGAACAGGGTCTGATCGCCAACGTGGTGACGCTCGAGCAGCAAGCACTCGGCCGAGGCGTAGGCGGCGGCCAGGGAGGGCGTGGTGAGCGCCTCGCCGGGCTCGAGCGCGAGGTCGAGGGCCTTGACCTTGTCGGTTTCCCGGCCGCTGAGCTTGCCGAGTGCCTCGGCGAGCGACGCGTGCTCCTGCGAGAGGAAGTTGGCAGTGAACTCGCCGGTCTTCAACACCAGGTGGTGGCTGTACGTACCGGGGGAGAGGCAGACGCCGAACAGGGGAGGGTCCGACGACAGAGGCGTGGTCCAGGCGACCGGGGCGAAGTTGGTGGTTTCCTTGGCCTCGTCCCGGACGCCCACGACGCACACCAGGCGCGGATAATAGAAGTAGCAGGAACCCGGAACCGAGGACTCGCGCGTCATGCTCCCTCCCAGTGTCGCGTGGCGCATCATACCGTGTCCGTTCCTTGACAGCCCCGGGCCGTTCGCGTAGGTTTCCGGGCGCCCGGCAGCCCGGGAGGAGAACTTTCGTGGCGCGTCTCGCCGAGTTCCAGGGGAAGCAGGTGCTTGCCGCCGCGGGGGTCGCCGTCCCGCGCGGGGAGGTCGCCCGCACCCCCGCCGAGGCCGCTGCGGCCGCGCGACGCCTCGGAGGCTCTGTTGTCGTGAAGGCGCAGGCGTGGACCACCGGGCGCGCCGGCAAAGGCCTGATCCGTTTCGCGGACTCAGCCGAAGCCGCGGGGCTGGCAGCGGCCGCGATCCTGGCCACCCAGGTGGGTGACTTTCCGGTTAACGAGGTGCTGGTAGAAGAGCGAGTGGCCGTCGCAGCCGAGCGCTACGGGGGGATCATCCTGGACGACCGCCGGCGCTGTCCGGTGCTTCTGGTTTCGGCGCGCGGAGGCACGGGGATCGAGGAGACCGCTCGCGAGCACCCCGAGGCGGTGGCGGAGCTCCCCCTCGACGTGGTGGAGGGGCTGGCACATCACGCGGCGCGCGAACTGTGGCGGCGGGTCGGGGTCCACGGCGAGGAACAGCGCAAGCTCGCCGAGGCGTGCGTGCGGCTTGCGGCGGTAGCGCGGCAGGTGGAGGCGCGGGCCGCCGAGATCAACCCTCTGGTGTTCACCACCGACGGCCGCGTGGTGGCGCTGGACTGTCGGATCACGGTGGACGACGCGGCGGTGTTTCGCCACCTCGAGCTCGGCATCGAGGTGGCGCGGGAGCTCGGCCACCCGCCCACCACACTCGAGCGGATCGCCTGGAATGTGGAGAAGGACGACTACCGGGGGACGTTCTACTTTCTCCAGATGCGCGACGGATTCTCGCGCGGGCAAAAGGTGGTCGCGTTCCACGGCGCCGGCGGGGGCGGCTCGATGATGGGGATGGACGCCCTGGCTCGGCACGGTTTCGTGGTCGCAGACTTCTGCGACAGCTCCGGCAACCCCCCGGCCTCCAAGGTCTACCGTGCCGCGCGTGTCCTGCTTTCACAGCCCGGAGTGGACGGCTACTTCGGCACCGGCTCGGGGGTCGCCTCGCAGGAGCAGTTCCACTCGGCGCGCGGCCTGGCGAAGGCGTTCCTGGAGGAGCCGCTGTCCGTGCCAGCGGTGGTCCGCCTCGGGGGGAACGGGGAGGAGAAGGCGATCGAGATCCTGACGGGCTTCACGAAGGCTCTTGGCGTGCCGGTGGAGTGCTACGGCAAGGATACGCCGGTGGATGCCTGTGCGCAGCGTCTGGCGGAGCTAATCGCGGCGTCTGTATCGCCGGCGCGGCGGCGACCGCAACGCGAGCCGAGGGTCGCGGAGCAGCCGTACACTTTTTCGACCCCGACCGGCGAGATCACCTACGACCACGCGGTGTGCGCGCACTGCGAGAGCAAGGCGTGCGTGAGCGCCTGCGTCCCCCAGATCTTGAAGCTGTCCGAGGATGGCCTGCCGGTTCTCAAGGTCACCCTCGAGGAGGCGCAGCGCGGGCGCTGCACCGAGTGTCTGGCGTGCGAAGTCGATTGCCGCGCCCTGGGCGCGGGCGGGGGCCACGTGCGGCTGCCGGTGCCCGGCCTCGACGAGTACCGCAGGACCCGGGGGATGGAGTAAGCCGTGGCCATCCTCGTGAACGAGGGCACGCGCGTGGTGGTGCAAGGGATCACCGGCCGCGAGGGCCGCGCCCGCGCGAAGCTCATGCGCGACTACGGGACGAAGGTCGTGGCAGGCTGCACACCCGGTCGCGGCGGGGAGACCGTAGACGGCATCCCGGTGTACGACACCGTGCTGGAGGCGGTCGAGACGCACGGCGGGCTCGACGCGAGCGTGATCTTCGTCCCCGCGCCGCTGGTGAGGGACGCCGCGCTCGAGTCGATCTCTGCGGGCATCCCTCTCACGGTGTTGGTGGGCGACCGCGTCCCGGTGTGGGACGTTCTCGAAATCACGCGCGCCGCCGAGCGAGCCGGCGTGAGCTTCCTCGGGCCGAACACCCTCGGCGTCCTCTCGGTGGGCAGGGGCGTGCTGGGTATGATCGGAGGCCGGGCCGAGTCTGCACGGGCGTGGTTCAAGCCGGGACCCGTGGGGGTGGTGTCACGCTCCGGCGGCATGACCTCCTCCACCGGGTACTACCTCTCGCGCACCGGCGTCGGGCTGTCCACCCTGGTTCACGTGGGCGGGGACGGGATCGTGGGTCTGCCGCTGCCGGAAGTGGTCCGGCTCTTCCAGGGCGATGAGGAGACCTCCTGTATCGCGATGTTCGGGGAGATCGGAGGTTCCCAGGAGGAGCGGGTGGCGGAGATGATTGCGGGCGGTGAGGTCACCAAACCGGTGGTCGCGTTTATCGGAGGACGGGCCGCCACCTCGGGGGTGCGCTTCTCCCATGCCGGCGCAATCGTCGAGGGTGGACGCGGCACCCACGAAGGGAAGGTGGCGGCGCTGCGGGGGGCGGGTGCCACGGTGGTGGACGCTTTCGACGAACTGCCGGCCGCGGTGGCCAGAATCCTGGAGGGATGAAGATGGCTGAGAAGGAGTGGGCAAGCGCGGTCACCTCGATCGCTCCCAACGAGATTCGGGTGCGCGGCTACCGCCTGGACGAGCTGATGGGGCGGGTCTCCTTCGGGGAGGCTGTCTACCTCGTCCTGCGCGGGGAGCTCCCACGTCCAGCCGTGGGACGGTTGATGGAGGCGATGCTTGTGGCCTCGATCGACCACGGCGTCACGCCGCCCTCCACGCTCTCGGCGCGCAACGCCGCCACAACCGGTGCACCCCTGAACGCCTGCATCGCGGCAGGGGCCCTCGCGGTCAACCGCCACCACGGAGGCGCCGTGGAGGACTGCATGCGCCTGCTCGCGCGCGGGGCGACCCGGGTCGAGAGCTGGCGAGAGCGCGGCTGCGGCGGCGGGCGTGTTGATCGCGGATGAGAAAGCCGCGGGGCGCCGCCTTCCCGGGTTCGGGCACCGAGTTCACACCGACGACCCGCGCTCCCACCGCCTGCTCACGCTTGCAAGGGAGGCGGGAGCCGCCGGGCCGCACGTCGCGATGGCCGAGGCGATCGCCGCGGCACTCGCGGCCTCCGGAAAGCCGCTGCCGCTCAACGTCGATGGGGCGATCGCGGCGGTTCTCGCGGACCTCGGCTTTGCGGCCGAGCTCGCGAACGGGTTCTTCATCCTGGCGCGCACTGCGGGGTGGATGGCGCACGTGGCCGAGGAACTGGCGCGCGAAAAGCCGATGCGGCGCATCGACCAGCAAGCCTGCGCCTACGACGGCCCCGCACCGCGGGAGCTGCCCGCAGCGCTAGGGCGAGCGGGCAGCTTCGGCCGGGGCGCGGCCCGCGATGACGGGTGCAGCGAACAGACACCGAGGAGGCTCGAGGATGGCCAGCTACCGCATCGCCTGGCTGCCCGGAGACGGGATCGGCAACGACGTCATGGAGGCCGCGCGAATAGTGCTGGATGCGCTGAAGCTCGACGCGGAGTACATCCACGGCGACATCGGCTGGGAGTTCTGGCGCACCGAGGGGGAGGCCTTCCCCCAGCGCACCATCGAGCTCCTGAGGAACGTGCACGCGGCGATGTTCGGCGCGATCACCTCCAAGCCGGTCAAGGCCGCCGAGGCGGAGCTCGTCCCGGAGCTGCAGGGGCAAGGGGCTCGTGTACCGCTCGCCGATCGTACGGATGCGGCAGATGTTCGACCTCTACGCGTGCCTGCGCCCGTGCAAGGCGTACGCGGGCAACCCGCTCAACTACAAGGAGACGATCGACCTCGTGGTGTTCCGCGAGAACACCGAGGGGCTGTACGCCGGCGTCGAGTTCGCACCGGTGCCTGAAGGGCTGCGCGACACGCTGAAGGAGCTCTGCCAAGCCGTTCGCCCCCTTCGCCGGCCTTCCGGGCGACCAGTACGCCGTCACCTGCAAGATCAACACAAGGAAGGGCTCGGAACGCATCATCCGGGCCGCGTTCGAATACGCGGCCAGGCACGGCTACCCGAAGGTCACGGTGATCCACAAGGCCAACGTGGTGCGAGCCACCGAGGGGCTGTTCCTGGAGATCGGAAAGCAGGTGGCCAAGGAGTTCCCGGGGATCCAGACGGACGACGCGAACGTGGACGCCATCTGCATGTGGCTGCTCAAGGACCCCGAGAAGTACGGCGTGCTGGTCGCGACCAACCTGTTCGGCGACATCATCTCCGACCTATGCGCGCAGATGGTGGGTGGCCTCGGCTTCGGCTGCTCGGGGAACATCGGCGAGAAGCTGGCGGTGTTCGAGCCGACGCACGGCTCCGCGCCCAAGTACGCGGGCCAGCACAAGGTGAACCCGATCGCCACGATCCTGGCGGCCAAGATGATGCTGGAGTGGCTCGGCGAGAGAGAAAGGGCCGAGCGGCTCGAGAACGCCGTCGCCGCGGTGATCGCGGAGGGGAAGGTGCGGACGTACGACATGGGCGGTTCCTCCTCCACGCTCGACATGGCGGAGACGATCGCCGGGAAGCTGTAGCGGCCGGAAACCGCCGACAGGTCAACGATGATGAGACCTCTACGCTGGCGCGTGCCAAAGCTCGACAGGATGCGCCGGGCAGGCGTGTTCTTCGGGCGGTTGGACTGAGGGCCGAGCCGATGCCCCCGGTGATCGACATCCACGTCCACATCGCGGCCAAGCACGAGCCGGGGTGCAAGGTCTCGTCCGAGATGGAGAGCATGCCCGCCTTCACCTACATGCTGCTCGCCGATCGGGTGAAGCGCAGCGCCCTCCGGCGGGACTTTGACGGCACCATCCGCGACCACATCCTCGGCGCACTCGCTGGCGCGGCGAGCGTGGACTACGGGGTACTGCTGGCGCTCGACGCCGCCTACGGCGAGGACGGGCGGCTCCTTGCGGAGCACAGCCACCTGGTGGTGAGCAACGAGTACGTGCGCAAGCTCGCGAAGGCCAACGGCAAGGTGCTGGTCGGGGCATCGGTGCACCCCAATCGGGGGCCGGTCGAGGGGCGGGAGGAGCTCGAGCGCTGCCTGGATGGCGATCCGCCCGCAGCGCTCGTGAAGCTGCTCCCCAACTCGCAGATCATTGATGTCGGCGACCCTCACCACGACTGGTTCTACGAGATGCTCGCGGCGCGCGGGGTCCCGCTGCTCTGCCACACGGGGCCCGAGAACACGCTTCCAGTGCCCTCACCGGTTGACGAGTACCAACGCCTCGGCGACCCGCGGCGGCTACGGCGAGCCCTCGACATCGGTGTGACCGTGATCGCCGCGCACTGCGCCATGCGCGTCTTCCCGTTCCAGGACGACCACGTCGGGGACCTAGCGGCGATGATGCGGGAGGCGGAGGAAAACGGTCGCTGGCGCCTGTACGCGGATGTCGCCGCGATGTCGCTCATCTGCCGCATCGGCACCGTGCATAGGGTGCTCGAGGGCATTCCCGGCGAGCGCATGATCCTCGGCAGCGACTACCCGGTCCCGGTGAGCGACATGCCGCCCGCGGTCTTCAAGGATCTTTCGCTCGACGAGTACCTGGCGCTGCTGCACGTCCGCAACCCGATCGAGAAGAACCTGCGGCAGCTGCTGGCCATGGGGTTCCCGACAGCGATCCTGACCAGGGCCGCCGAGCTCATCCCCGCGCACGCGCTCCCCTGAGCGGTGGGTGTGTACACGCGCACCGGCAGCCGCTAGACTGCGCCCGGTGCTCAGAGACTCGTTCTCAGCCAAGTTCGGGTTCCTGGTCGTGGTGGCGCTGCTTGCCGTCTACGTGGTCTGGGGCTCCACGTACCTGGCCATCCGCGTGGCGCTCGAGGGGTTCCCGCCGTTCCTGATGGCCGGCCTCCGGTTCCTGGTTGCCGGGGGTGTGCTGTACCTCGTGCTGCGTTTGCGGGGTGCGGCGGCGCCCAGGCGCACCCAGTGGGGTGGTGCGGCGGTGGTGGGCGGGCTGCTCCTGCTGGGCGGCAACGGCGGTGTCGTGGTGGCCGAACAGTGGGTGGCCTCTGGGCTCGCCGCGCTGGGAGTGGCGACGGTCGCTCTCTGGTCGGCGATCTTCTCTGGCCTGTGGGGGCAGTGGCCGCGCCGGCTGGAGTGGGTGGGGCTCGCGGTGGGGTTCGCGGGCGTCGCACTGCTCAACCTCGAGGGAAACCTGCGCGCGAGCCCCGCCGGCGCGGTGGCGCTGCTGGTAGCCACGGTGAGCTGGGCGTTCGGCTCGATGTGGAGCCGGCACCTCGATCTTCCCGCGGGGCTGATGGCCTCGGCGGCCGAGATGCTGGCCGGCGGCTCGCTGCTGCTGGTCGCGAGCGTGCTGGTGGGCGAGAAGGTGCCGCGCGCGGTGGGGGCGCGCCCCCTGCTGGCGCTCGCCTACCTCGTGGTGTTCGGCTCGTGGGTCGGGTTCTCCGCGTACCTCTACCTGTTGCGCCGGGTGCGGCCGGCCGTCGCCACCAGCTACGCCTACGTGAACCCGGTGATTGCAATGGCTCTGGGTGTGGCGTTCGCGGGCGAGCGCATCACCTTCAGCGAGTGGCTGGCGATGCCGGTCATCCTTGCCGGCGTGGCGCTGGTGGTGGTTGCCCACGGTCGCGCGGAGGAGCTGGCGGAGCACTCCCCCGCCCCCGAGGTGGATGTGCCGGGAGACGGGGCATGACGCATCCCGGGGGAGCACCTCGAAGCGTCAGCACTGCGCAAGGGTTTGACGGAGCTCAACGGCGCGGCGCCGTGTCCGAGGGGGAGTACGCGCGCCGCCTGCAGGGGATTGACTCGCCGCTCTACACTCATGTCGGCGGCATGGCCAGTGCAGAGACCCGACCGGGCACCGCTCCACTCGTGCAAGCCGATGGCCCGAGATAGCCACTGGGCTGCGGTGGCCGCGGCGCTTCCGGAGCAGGCGCGCGCCGAGCGCGAGCGGCCGTTCTGGCAGGCGCTGGCGGGGAGTTTCGGCTGGCGCAAGGTCGTGGACGCAGGTTGCGGAGCGGGGTTTCACCTGCGGCTTCTGCGCGAGCTCGGGGTGGAAGCGGTGGGCTTCGACGCCGCGCTCGCCGCTCTCGCGGGGCGCCCTACGTCCGCGGTGGTCGGCGGTGACCTGCTGCACCCGCCGCTTGCGGACGGGGTGTTCGATGCGGCGCTCTGCCTCGGCAACACCTTCTCCCTGCTGCCGAGCCGCGCGTTGCAGCGCGAGGGGCTCGGTGCGTTGATGCGCCTGGTTCGCCCGGGCGGGGTGGTGCTGCTCCAGGGCGAGGATGTCGGGACGCTGGTGGCCGGGGGTTTTGTCGTGCGGACGCGCCGGTTGGACGCGGCGGCCGTTCACGTGCGGGTGTTCGAGCGTGTCGGCCGGAGGGTTCGGATGCTGGCGGGGGTTACCCGCGACGACGTGGATGCGCCGCTGGCGGCCACCTGGCTGCTCCCCACCTCCCCGGCGGTCGTCGGGCGCATGGCCCGCGGCCTCGGCCTCGTCCCCGTCGCCCTGCCAGCGCCACCGCCCTTGAGCGGCAGTGGGTGGTGGGCGGCGCTCAGCGCTCGATCGCCCTTACCTTGAGGATCAGCGCAACCATCGCGGAGGCGATGACAACGAGCGAGATGAAGAGACCCGTGCGGCGGTAGCGGATCTCGGCCTCGGCCGCTGCGGCCAGCTTCTCGGCGACACCGGTGTTGGTCAGAACCGCCTTGGTCTGGTCCTCGACGCGGGCCGGGTTGACGGTGTGGATCTCGACCTGGGCGACAACGAGCGACTGGTGGGCATCCTCGAGCTTGACCTCCGCGTCGTCCATCAGCATCCCGGCCCGCTTCACACGCTCGACCCGCCGCTGCGCGCCCGTGACTGCAACCGTGGCCTTTGCGAGCGCGCCAGAGATCGCGGCGGCGGCCTTCGCCCCCGCGTCCCCGGCGGAGTGGCAGTTGCCGCACACCTGCTTCTCGCCCACGCCGATCCGGTCGTCCTCCGGATGAGCGATGGCGTGATTGCCGTGGCAGCCCTCGCAGGCCGCTTGCTGGAGAGCGGCGAAGGCGTCCTTGTGAGGCGAGAGGTCGAACCGCTCCCTCTGGGTCACGTGGCAGGTGCCGCAGACGTTGGACACTGAGGTGATGCCCGGCGGGGTGGCGCCGTGGGACCCATGACACGACTTGCAGGTCGGCGCGGAGAGGTCGTTCTTCTTCACGAGGGCGGCATAGTGCACGGACTGCTTGTAGTCGGCGACCTCGTTGCCCTTGATCCCGTAGCGGGCCATCAGCGTGGCGTCGGCATGGCAGAGGCCGCAGGTTTCCACGATGCGGGTCGGGTAGACGGGCGACCGGGCGTCGGTGATCTGAAGCACGCCGTGCGCACCGTGGCAGGAGGAGCAGACCGCAACGTTGGTGTCGCCCCTGGCGAGCGCCAGCCCGTGCTTCGAGGTGCGGTACTGAGCGAGTTGGTCGGTGGGGATGTTGGGCACATAGCGCAGCATGAATGTGGGGTCGGAGTGGCAGGAGCCGCACATGGTGGGGACTGCCTGGTGGCCGAACTTGCCCACGAAACCCTTGGCCGGGTTCATGGAAACGGCGGCATCCTCCGAGCTCGGGTCGCCGCCGTGGCACCCCGCGCATGTCACCCCCTGGGTGTGATGGATGTCGCTGTTCGCGAGTTGGGCGGGCGTTCGCAGACGCGCGTCGTCGAGGGCGAGGTGGCAGGTGGTGCAGGTGTCCTCGGCGTGCTTTCCAGGGGCGCGGACGACGGCGGTCGGGGGAGCCGCCAAAGCTGCGTTCACGGCAAGAACGGCTGCAGCGGCGAGCAGGTGGTTCTTCACTTGAACACCCCCGCGAAGGACGCAAGCGTGAACGAGACGATGTACGCGAGCGCCAGCCAGCCGAGGACGAGGAATGCACGGCTCCGATGGCCCACCTGGCTGCCACGGTCCAGCACCGGCACCAGGAACCACACCAGTCCTGCGAGGCTGAACGCCCCGAGCCCCAGCAGCTCGCCCTCAATGCCGAGTACGTGCGCCGGCAACAACTTCAGGGCCTCGAACATGAAGAGGAAGTACCACTCGGGTTTGATCCCCGCAGGTGCCGATGCGAACAGGTCGGCCTTGGTCCCGAGCTCCCAGGGGAAGAACGCCGCCAGCGCCGCGAGCGCCGCCAGGCCGACGAGCCACACCACGCCCTCCCGCATCACGAAGTTTGGGAGAAAGCGCAACGGCCTGTGCGTCTTGGCCTCCTCCTCGAGGCCCTCGGGGATGTGCATCCCCTGGCGCTGGATGAGGGCAAGGTGCGCACCCAGCAGCGCCGTCACGATCATCGGCAGCACCGCGACGTGAAAGCCGAAGAAGCGAGTGAGGGTAGCACCCGTCACCTCCTCGCCGCCGCGCAGGAATTTCAAGAGCCACCCGCCAACCAGTGGCACCTTGCTCACCATGTCGGTGCCGACGCGCGTGGCGAAGAACGACAGCTCGTTCCAGGGCAGCAGGTACCCGGAGAAGCCGAACCCCATGGCGAGCAGAAGCAGCAGGAAGCCGCTCCACCATGTCAGCTCTCGGGGTTTGCCGTACGACCCCAGCAGGTAGACCGAGAACATGTGGGCAAACGCCGCGAGGATCATGAGGTTGGCCGACCAGGAATGGATGGAGCGGATCAGCCACCCGAAGGGAACACGGGTCACGATGAACTGAACGCTCTCGAACGCCGCTTCGGCCGTGGGGCGGTAGTAGAGCAGGAGCAGGATCCCGGTGGCGACCTGCACGAAGAAGAAGAACAGCGTCAGCCCGCCGAAGTAGTACGCCCACGAGTGCCGGTGTTGCGGGACCTCCTTGTGGGTCGCGAACTCCACCAGCGGCGCGAGGTCCAGGCGGTCGTCGAGGGCCTGCCAGAGCCTGTCGAGGATACGCATCGCTCACGCCCCCCTCGTGACGTAAAGGTCATCCCCCGAGATGTCCACCTTGTAGGCCTCCAACGGTCGCGGCGGCGGACCGGAGATGTTCTTGCCCTGCAGGTCGTAGACGCCGTTGTGGCAGGCGCACCAGATGTTCTGGAAGTCCGGCCGGTACTGCACCGTGCAGTTGAGGTGGGTGCACACGGCCGAGAACGCGCGCAGTGTCCCGTCGGGCGTGCGCACCAGGATTCCAGGCCGTGACCCGAAACGAAAGATCTTCCCCGAGTTGGCGGGGAACTCTGAGAGCTTGCCCGCGAGGACACGGTTGACGGGCGCCTCGCCGACCTCGGGCGGGATCACGAAACGGAAGACCGGGTAGAGAGCCGCCACCATCGTGGCCCCCAGCGAAGTGCCGAGGAGCCAGGTCAACACGCCCCGGCGCGAGACGGCATGAGCTTCGTTGGAAGCGGACATCGCACCTCCCACCGTGAGCGACGCGGCATTGTCACGGGTCGTATGACAAGCGTCAAGTGTCGAGCCTCTGGCACAATGGCGGACGTGAAACCCGAGGGGCTGACGGCAGCACTGCGCCGCCCCGGAGGTGCTCTCCCGCACCTTTCGCCGCCTCGCCTCCAAGGACGTGGTGCGGGTCAAAGGGCCGGTTGCAACGATCCTCGACCCTGCCGCCCTCGCGGCGCTCGCCCGGGCCGGCCGCGAGGATTCCGACGCGGCGCCGTGATCCAGCCCCAGACCAGGGGCAATACCGACGTGGCGTGTATGCTTGCGGCGGGAGCGAGTCGGAGGTGAGGGTGTGGTGAGGGTCCTCTTCGTTGGCGACGTGGTCGGCAAGGTCGGGCGGCGGCTCCTCGCGGAACGGCTTCGGCGCCTGCAGGGCGAGGTGCAGGCGGACTTCACGGTCGTCAACGTCGAGAACGCCGCCGGCGGTTTCGGCCTGACCGGCACGGTATGGGAGGAGCTCACACGGCTCCCAGTAGACGTCTTCACCTCTGGCAACCACATCTGGGATAAGAAGGAAACCGCGGCGCTGCTGGACGCGGAGCCCCGCCTGCTGCGCCCCGCCAACTACCCGCCGGGCAATCCCGGGCGGGGGTGGTGCACGGCGACCTCGAAGGCAGGTGCCCAGGTCGCGGTGGTCAACCTCCAGGGGCTGACGTTCATGACCGCAATGGAGAGCCCATTCCGGGCCGCGGACCGAATCCTCGAGGAGCTCGCGGCGCAGACAAAGATCATCATCGTGGACTTTCACGCCGAGGCCACCTCGGAGAAACAGGCCATCGCCTGGTACCTGGACGGGCGGGTGAGCGCGGTCCTCGGGACCCACACGCACGTGCCGACGGCGGACGAGCGCATCCTGCCGCAGGGCACCGCGGCCGTCACCGACGTCGGCATGACCGGGCCCTACGAGGGGGTCATCGGCTTCAAGCCCCAGGCGGTGTTGGAACGCTTCCTCCTCGCGACGCCGCGGGCCCTCGAGCCCGCCACCCGGGGCGGTGCGCTTTGCGGTGCCCTGGTCGAGGTAGACGAGGCCACGGGCAAGGCGCTGTCCATCCGCAGGCTGCGGCTCGAGGAGGGCGAGCGGTCGTGACCTCTCCGATCACCGTGCTCCTCACGGTGCGCGACGAGGAGGAGCAGCTCCCAGGAGCGCTGGCGAGCGTGGTGGGGTGGGCCGACGAGGTGGTGGTGGTGGTGGATTCCCGCACCATCGACCGCACCGGCGAGCTGTCTTCCGAGGCCGGTGCACGTGTCCTCGAACACCCCTTCGAATCCAGCGCGGCCCAGTGCAACTGGGGACTGGACCGCTCCGAGAACCGCTGGGTGCTGGTGCTGGACGCCGACGAGCGCGTCACAGCCAGGTTGCGCGATGAGATCGGCCAGACGTTGACGGCGCCGGCCTGTGCCGCCTACGCGGTGCGACGGGTCAACCTCGCGTTCGGCCGCCGGGTGCGCTTCGGCGACTGGGGGAAGGACGAGGTCGTTCGCCTTGTCGACCGCACCCAGGCGCGCTTCGCCGAGCGTTCGGTCCACGGGGCGGTGGTCGCGCCCTCCGTGGGACGGCTCGCAGGGTCGCTGGAGCACCACACGCTGCGCTCCCTTGCCCAGTACCTGCCTAAGCTTCACGAGTACGCGTTGCGCGGTGCCGCCGATCTGCTGGCCGGGGGACGGCGAGCCGGAGCAGTCCTGGTCCTCGCCCACGCGGAGTGGCGGTTCGTACGCTCCTTCGTGCTGCGGCTGGGGTTCCTGGACGGGGGAATCGGGTTCGTGGTGGCGGTTCTCTCCGCCTACGGGACGTTTCTCAAATGGGCCGGCGTGTGGGAGGCCACGACGCGGCGCCGCCCGCATGCGTAAACCAGGTGTGGTTGCCCTCCCGGCGCGGGTGCTCGTGGACCTGCCGAACTGGCTCGGGGACCTCGTACATGCGCTGCCGGCGCTCGCGAGCCTGCGCCACGGCAACCACGGGGGCGAGACCTGGGCGTTGCTCCCGGCGGCCCACACGCCGCTCGCCCGTCTGCTCGGCGTTCACGTGATCGAGCGCCCGCCGGGAGCCGGCTTTCGCTTCGGCCGTGGACTCCGCGGCCACTTCGACGCGGTGCTGAGCGCCCGCCACTCCACACGCGCCAAGCTGCTCCTTGCGGGGACTCGTGCGCCGCTGCGCCTGGCGAGCCGGGGCAGGGGCGCGGCGGTGCTTGGTCTCATCACCTTCCCGGTGATTCGTTCGCGTCACCAGCGCCACGACCTCGATGCCGCCCTCCAGACGCTCGGCCTCCGCGCAGTGGGTGACGAGCCGTTCCTCCTGCCGCTCCCTGCCGGTCTCGCCGCCCAGGGACAGCGGCAGCGCTGGCTGCTCGCGGATAGCTCCCCGGTGGTGGCACTCCTGCCCGCGACCCGTGGCGCCAACGGAAAGCGTTACCCGATGGGTCATTTCACAGAGGTGGCAGCCGCGCTTGCCGCCGCCGGAGTCGCGCCGGTCGTGGTCGTGGGACCCGGCGAGGAGCAGTTGGCCGCGAGCTTGGCCGAGCCGGTAGGCGCACGCGTCGCGCCGACCGCCTGGCCGCTGGAGGAGACCGCTGCACTGCTGGCCGCATGCGACGCCGCGGTGGGCAACGACTCAGGGCTCGCACACCTGGCCGCGGTGGTGGGCTGCCCGACGGCGGCTCTCTTCGGGCCCACCGATCCGGCACGCACCGCTCCTGTGGGCTCGACGGTGGTCCTGCGCGCCCCCGTGCCGAATGGCGCGGGCAGACCCCGGCGCCTCGACCTCCTGCACCCTGCCGAGGTTGTGAGTGCGGTAGAGGCACTACTGCGGCAAGCCCGCGAGCCGATCGCGCCAAGGGCGGCACGCCAGGCGCCGGTTCTGGCTGCCCGCGGGTCCGCCCCGTCTCGGTCTTCCCCATAGGACACCTCCGGAGGCATCGCGATCGGCTGTCGTCCCGCGGCACGCTAAAGTTAGCTGAGGGCATCGGGAGGCCTCCTGTCTTCGACAGCTCTGGAGCGAGTGGAGGTCGTGAAGGCGAGGTGACTTGGCTGCGCTTTCTGACCGGGTGAAGCTGGCGGGGTTGCGGCACGTGCTGCGGCTGCGGCGCGCGCTGGCGCTTGCATGGGCGAGCGCGCACGGCTGGATGGCGCTCAACGTCGTGCTGGTCGTGCTGCAGGGCCTGCTGCCGCTGGCCTCGGTGTATGTCCTCAAGCTGCTCGTGGACGCCGTGGTGGCCGGCCTCTCTGCACCGGACAGGTCCGGCGCCCTTCGTCAGGTGCTGCTCTGGATCCTGGTCGCAGGGGTTGTTGCCCTCGTCGCTGCGCTCGCCCGCACGCTCGGTGGGCTCGCCGGTCAGGCCCAGTCGGAGGCGCTCGCGGACCACACGGCCGACGTGCTGCACGCTAGGTCGGTCGCCGTCGACCTGGAGTACTACGAGAGCGCCGAATACTACCAGGCGCTGCACCGGGCGCAGCAGGAGGCCCCGTACCGCGCCGGGCGTATCGTCACGGGCCTGGCGGGGGTCGGGCAGGGTGCCATCGGGCTCGCCGGAATCGTCGGCCTGCTGCTTGCGATGGACTGGACGATCGCGCTGGTGCTGTTTATCGCCAGCGTGCCCGGCCTCCTGGTGAAGGTGGTCTTCGCCCGCAAGGCGTACGCCTGGCAGCGACGGGTGACGGACCTCGAGCGCAAGGGGATGTACTACCACTGGATCCTCACCGGCCCCGAGCACGCCAAGGAGGCGCGGCTATTCGGCCTCGGCCCGCTCTTCGCGGAGAGGTTTCGCGAGCTGCGCCGGCAGCTGCGCGGAGAGCGCTTGGCGCTGGCCCGCGCCCGGGCGCTGGCCGACCTCGCGAGCGTCGCGGTCGCCGTGGCGGCGATCTTCGGGGCGCTGGCCTGGATCGGGTCGCGGGCCCTTGGCGGGGCGATCACCATCGGAGACTGGGTGCTCTACTACCAGGCTCTGCAGCGCGGTCAGGCGTTCTTCCAGGAACTCCTGGGAGGGTTGGGCGGCCTCTACGAGGACAGCCTCTTTCTCGCCAACCTCGACGAGTTCCTCTCGCTGGAGCCAGGGATCACCGACCCCGAGAGGCCTGTTGCCGTGCCGGCGCCGATGCGTGAAGGGATCCGTTTCGACCGCGTGTCGTTCGCCTACCCCCGCAGCTCGCACAAAGCTCTCGACGATGTGTCGCTGGTGATCCGGCCCGGGGAAAAGGTAGCGCTGGTGGGGGAGAACGGGGCCGGCAAGACCACCCTCGCCAAGCTGGTGACGCGCCTGTACGACGTGGGCGAGGGCCGAATCACCATCGACGGGACCGACATCCGCGCCTTCCGGGTAGCCGACCTTCGCAGGCGGATCAGCGTGATTCTGCAGGACTTCGTGCGCTACCAGCTCCCCGCCTGGGAGAACATCTGGCTCGGCGACATCGCGCGGCCCGCCGAGCGAGCGCCGATCGTCGAGGCGGCGCGCGCCGGCGGTGCAGACACGGCGATTACGGCCCTGCGGCGCGGCTACGATAGCCCCCTGGGGCGCTGGGTCGAGGACGGCGAGGAGTTGAGCGCCGGTGAGTGGCAAAAGGTCGCACTGGCCCGGGCCTTTTTCCGCGAGGGGCAGTTGCTGATTTTGGACGAGCCGACCGGCTCGCTGGATCCCCTCGCCGAGGAGGAGGTGATCCGCAGGCTGGAAGCGCTCGCGGCCGGGCGCACGGTGTTGCTGATCAGCCACCGCTTCTCCACGGTGCGCCTCGCCGACCGGATCGTGGTGCTGGCGCACGGGCGGTTGATCGAGGAGGGGACCCACTCCGAGTTGATGGCCCGCAGTGGGACGTACGCGCGCATGTGGCAGGCACAGACCCGGCGCGCGGATGGATGAGCTTCCAGGGCCGAACGACCGGTCGTAGCTCTTGGGAAAGGGGTTGCATGCTGCCGGGGGCGACGTTATGATGACCTGCGCGGTGGGCCGCTAGCTCAACTGGCAGAGCAAGGGACTCTTAATCCCTAGGTTGTAGGTTCGACTCCTACGCGGCTCACCAAGTCCCGTCCCGCGAAAGTGGCGGAACCGGTAGACGCGCGAGACTTAGGATCTCGTGGGCGTTGCCCATGGGGGTTCGAATCCCCCCTTTCGCACCATCAGGAGCAAGCATGGGTTATGACATTGAGCGTGCCACCCCATGTCGGGTCGTTCTGACGGCCACCGTCGGGTCCGGCGAGGTGCACGAGGAACGTGAGCACGTTGTCGCGGGATTTGTGCGTGCCGCCCGCATCGACGGCTTCCGCAAGGGTAAGGCCCCGCGGACGCTGGTGGAGCGACGCTTCGCCAATGAGATCCGCGAGGACCTCGAGGAGCACCTCACCCGCCGCACGTGGGAGCAGGTCCGATCCGAAGAGAAGCTGCGCCCCGCCTCACCGCTCGGGATCCGCGAGTCGACCTGGCTGGAGTCCGGCGAGTTTCGCGTCAAGGGCGAGTTCGACGTGTACCCCACCGTCGAGCTGGCCGGACTCGATGGGTTCACGCCACCCGCGTTCGACCTCAAGCCGACCGACGAGGATCTCGCGGCCGCGATGCTGCAGCTCCAGGAGCGTCAAGCGGTCTGGGAGCCGGTTGAAGGGGAGCCGGCCGCGGAAGGCATGCTGGTGGAGGCCGAGGTTCACGGCGAGTTCCCAGAAGGCGGGGGCGAGCCGTTCCATGAGGAGCGCTCGCTCTTCCAGTTGGGGCGGGACGAGGTCTACCCCGAGATCGAGGCCGCGGTGAGCGGACACGGCGTGGGTGAGGATGTCGCAGCGGAGCGCACCATCGGCGACGAGGGGGGGAGGAGCGCAAGGGGAAGAGGACCTCCTACCGCGTACGGATCAAGAGCCTGCGGCGCAAGCGACTCCCTGAGGCAGACGACGGCTTTGCCAAATCCGTGGGCATCGAGGAGGGGGTCGAGACATTACGGGAGCGCCTGCGGGAACGCCTGCGTGCCCAGAACGCCGACCGACGGCGCGATGCGTGGCGCGAAGCGCTGATCGTGCACCTCGCGGGCGGCAAGGTGTTGGATCTTCCTGAAGCGCCGGTACGGGAGGAGACCCGGCGGGAGATGGTCGAGTTCGCCCAGACCCTGGCCGGCCGCGGCATCGACCCCGAGCGCGCAAAGGTGGACTGGGAGAAGCTGGAGAAGGAGATCCGGTCGAGGGTTGAGCACCGCCTGCGCGGTGAGCTACTGCTGGATGCGCTTGCCGAAACGCTGGGGATTGTGGTCTCCGACGCCGACGTTGATCAGGAGGTGGCGCACCAGGCGAGCCGGATCGGGGTCCCGTTTGCGGAATTGAGGGGCAACCTCTCCAAGAGCGGGGGGCTGGAGAGGGTAGGCGCGGTTCTCCGGCGCGAGCGGGCGCTGGACGAAGTGCTGGGGCGCTTCGTAGAAAAGAGTGGGCCTTGATGGATGCACTACGGGAGTGGGGGAATGCCATGCCGTCCCCGTGGGGCCTCCGGTGAAAAAGGAAACGAGTGAGGGGCAGGGAGCGACAGACATGCTGATTCCCATCGTCGTCGAGCAGACGAGCCGGGGCGAGCGGGCATACGACATCTTCTCCCGCCTGCTCAAGGACAACGTGATATTCCTGGGCGACGCGATCGACGACCATCAAGCCTCCGTCGTTATCGCCCAGATGCTCTTCCTGGAAGCCGAGAACCCGGAGAAAGACATCTACCTGTATATCAACTCGCCGGGTGGCTCGGTAAGCGCAGGCCTCGCGATCTACGACACCATGCAGTACGTGAAGCCGGCCGTCGCCACGATCTGCATGGGGCAAGCGGCGTCAATGGCGGCGGTGTTGCTGGCGGGCGGCGCCAAGGGCAAGCGGTTTTCCCTCCCCCACGCGCGCGTGATGCTCCACCAGCCCCTGCTCTTCGGCCTCGGGGGGCAGGCCACCGACATCGACATCCACGCCAAGGACATCATTCGGCTGCGCCAGCGTCTCAACGAGATCCTCCAGAAGCACACGGGTCAGCCGATCGAGCGCATCTTCACGGACACGGAGCGCGACTTCATCCTGGAGGCCCCCGACGCGCTCAAGTACGGCCTGATAGACAAGGTCATCGAGCACAGGGAATAGGCGCGTGGTGGGCGTGTTGGGATGGCGGGGTGTAGAATGGCGGTGGGACTAGCCACATGGTGACCAGGGAAACCTCCTCCGAGCTGCTGCGCTGCAGCTTCTGCAACAAGTCGCAGCGGGAGGTGCGCAAGCTCATCGCCGGCCCCAACGTCTACATCTGCGACGAGTGCGTCGACATCTGCCTCGACATCATCGCGGAGGACCGTGCCCGTGAGGCGCGTGAGTCGCGCCACAACCTTGCCAAGCCGGAAGAGATCAAGACGTTCCTCGACTCCTACGTGATCGGACAGGAGTCCGCGAAGAAGAAGCTCGCGGTGGCGGTGTACAACCATTACCGTCGCATCGACTACCTCTCCCACTCGACGCGGCCGGACGTGGAGCTCTCCAAGTCCAACATCCTGCTCATCGGACCCACCGGCACGGGCAAGACTTTGCTGGCGCAGACTCTGGCGCGCATGCTCGAGGTGCCGTTCACGATCGTGGATGCCACCACGCTCACCGAGGCCGGCTATGTGGGCGAGGACGTGGAGAACATCCTGCTGCGTCTCTACCAGTCGGCGGAGGGCGACCGGGAGCGCACCGAGCGCGGTATCGTCTACATCGACGAGATCGACAAGATCGCCCGCAAGCAGGACTCCCCCTCGATCACCCGTGACGTCTCGGGCGAGGGCGTGCAGCAAGCACTCTTGAAGATCCTCGAAGGGACGGTCGCCAACGTGCCCCCCCAGGGCGGGCGGAAACACCCCCACCAGGAGTTCCTGCAGATCGACACGACCAACATCCTCTTCATGTGCGGTGGTGCCTTCGTCGGGCTCGACGACATCGTGGCGCGCCGCCTCAACCAGAAGGCGATGGGGTTCCAGGCCCACATCCTCACCCCCGAGGAGCGCTCTGCGAGCGAGTTGCTCGCCCAGGTTCACCCCGAGGATCTGATCAAGTTCGGCATGATCCCCGAGTTCGTCGGCCGAGTCCCGGTGGTTGCAAACCTCCACGACCTCGACCGCGCGGCGCTGGTCCGCATCCTCACCGAGCCGAAGAACTCGCTGGTGCGGCAGTACGAGACCATGCTCTCGTTCGAGGGTGTCGAGCTGCGCTTCACCGACGATGCGCTGGTCGGAATCGCCGAGGAGGCGATCTCGCGCAAGGTCGGGGCGCGCGGCCTGAAGATCATCCTGGAAGAGCTGATGCTCGAGATCATGTACCAAGTCCCCTCGCGATCGGACGTTACCGAGATCGTTGTCACGCGCGAAGTGGTCGAGCGGCGTGTGGCGCCGCTCGCATCGATGCGCAAGGCTGGCTGAGACCCTGTCGGGCGGCGCGAACCGCGCCGGCATCCAACTTATCCCGGGTCGGTTTGAGAGGTTGTCATGAGCGAAACACACACGCAGATACTTCCGGTCGTGCCACTGCGCGACATGGTCGTCTTCCCGCGGATGAAGTCCGCGTTCGTGGTCGGACGGCCGGCCTCGGTGGCGGCGCTGCAGCGCGCCCTCGAGGAGACCGGCAAGCGCATCTTCCTGGTTGCGCAGCGCGACCCGCAGCAGGACGAGCCTGGCGACGACGACATTTACACCGTGGGGGTGGTCGCGACGATCCTCCAACACGTGACTTTCCCCAACGGTACCATCAAGGTCGGCGTGGAGGGTATGGTGCGCGGCCGCTGGATCTCGCTGCGGCAGCAGGAGGGTTCCGGCTACGAGGCCGACGTTGAGCTGATGCCCCCACAGCCGGTCACGGACCCCAGGGTCTCCCGGTACCTGGCGAACCTCACGAACCTGTTCCAGCAGTTTGCGCGTCTGTCCCAGCAGATCGGCGTCGAAGGGGTGCTGGCAGAGCTGCGAACCGAGGATCCGGACCTGTTCGCCGACACGATGGCCGCCGCGCTGCCCATCCCGACGGCGGAGAAGCAGAAGCTGCTGGAGGTGAACAACCCGCTCGAGCGGCTGCAACGCCTTAACGACCTCCTCGACGTCGAGGTCGAGAAGCTGAACATCGACCGCCGCCTCAACGCGAAGGTCAAGAAGCAGATGGAGAAGGCGCAGCGGGAGTACTACCTCTCCGAGAAGATCAAAGCGATCAACGAGGAGCTCGGGCGCGCGGACAGCAAGGAGGAGTTCGAGGAGCTCACCAAGCGCATCGAGGCCGCCGGCATGCCCAAGGAGGTCCAGGAGAAGGCACTCTCGGAGCTGAAGCGCCTGGAGGGCATGGCGCCGATGTCCGCGGAGGCGACGGTCTCCCGCAACTACGTCGACTGGCTGCTGGCGGTGCCGTGGAAGAAGGCGACGCGCGAGATCCGCGACATCAAGCGGGCCGAAGAGGTGCTTCAGGCTGACCACTACGGCCTCGAGAAGGTCAAGGAGCGCATCCTAGAGTTCCTGGCGGTGCGCCAGCTCGTGAAGAAGCCCAAGGGCACGATCCTGTGCTTCGTCGGGCCCCCGGGCGTGGGCAAGACCTCGCTCGCCAAGTCCGTCGCGCGCGCAACCGGCCGGAAGTTCGTTCGGTTGTCACTCGGCGGCGTGCGGGACGAGGCCGAGATGCGGGGGCACCGGCGTACATACATCGGAGCGTTCCCCGGCCAGATCATCCAGATGATGAAGAAGGCCGGCACCGTGAACCCGGTGTTCCTGCTCGATGAGGTGGACAAGCTCGGGGCCGACTTCCGCGGCGACCCGGCGGCGGCGCTGCTCGAGGTGCTGGACCCCGAGCAGAACCACACGTTCGTCGACCACTACCTGGACGTGGAGTACGACCTCTCGCGGGTCTTCTTCATCTGCACCGCCAACGTCACCCATACGATCCCGCCCGCCCTCCAGGACAGGATGGAGACGATTCACCTCTCCGGGTACACGCACTACGAGAAGCTCCAGATCGCCCAGAGGTTCCTGGTGGGCAAGCAGGTCGAGCAGCAGGGTCTCTCGCGCTACAAGCTCGCCTTCCAGGACGAGGCGGTCGCCCTGCTGATCGAGCGCTACACGCGCGAGGCCGGGGTGCGCAACCTCGAGCGCGAGATCGCCTCGATCTGCCGCAAGCTTGCCCGCGAGGTGCTCAAGAAAAAGGTCGCGATCGGCAGCGAGATCGAGATAACGCCCGATCGTGTATCGGATTTGCTCGGTAAGCCGCGCTTCCGGGTGGTGCGTCCGGGTGAACGCAGCGAGGTGGGGGTGGCCACTGGCCTGGCGTGGACCGAGGTGGGCGGCGAGATCCTCGCCACCGAGGTGAGCCTGATGCGGGGCAAGGGTTCGCTGACGCTCACCGGGCAGCTGGGCGACGTGATGCAGGAGTCGGCGCGCGCGGCGCTCTCGTACGTACGGGCCCGTGCGGTGCAGCTGCCGCTGCCGGCGGAGTTCTTCGACCAGCGCGACATCCACGTCCACGTGCCGGAGGGGGCGATCCCTAAGGACGGTCCCTCCGCGGGCATCACGATGGGGATGGCGCTGCTCTCCGCGGTGGCCGCGGTGCCGGTGCGGCAGGACGTCGCAATGACCGGCGAGATCACGCTGCGCGGCAAGGTGCTCCCGGTCGGCGGCATCAAGGACAAGGTGCTGGCGGCGTTCCGGGCCGGGATCCGCGAGATCATACTGCCAATCGAGAACGAGAAGGATCTTGAGGACATCCCGGAGGACGTCCGCACCGTCATGCAATTCCACCTCGTGAAGGAGATGGATGAGGTCATACCGCTTGCGCTCGACGGCACCCTGCCGGTGGCCGGGCATACCGAGGAGGAGGCCCTTACGGTGAAGAGCCCCGAGCGGGTGGCCCACCAGTAGATCCGGTGCGAATCGAGGAGGTCCAGCTGCGCGCCACGGTGCCAGACCATCGCGAGGGGCCGCGGGATCCTCTCCCGCAGGTGGCGTTTGCGGGGCGGTCGAACGTCGGGAAGTCAAGCCTCCTGAACGCGCTCTTCGGGAGGACGCTGGCGGCGGTCTCCAAGACTCCAGGGAAGACGCGAACCATCAACTACTACCTGGTCAACAACCGCTGCTTCTTCGTCGACCTCCCCGGGTACGGCTACGCCCGCGCGGGACGCGGAGAGCGCGAGGCCTGGGGGAAGCGCATCACGGCGTACCTGGAGCAAGAGGACCGGTTGAGGCTGGTGGTGGGGCTCATCGACCCCCGCATACCGACATCGCCGCTTGACCGGGACCTGGTCGGTTTTGCGCGCGCGGCGGGCAGGCCTCTGGTACTCGTGATGACCAAGACGGACCGGCTGGGCCGCGGCGAGCTGGCCCGGGCTGCGCAGCGCTTGGCCCGCGAGCTCGGCACTGGCACCGCACCGCTTTCTTTCTCGGCGAAAACCGGCGCCGGCGGGAAGGATGTCCTCGTCGCCATAGCGCGGGCGCTAGCGGCGTAGCAACCCACACCAAGAAGGAGTCTTCTCATGCCTGAGAACAAAGGACAGCGTGGTCGAGGCAGGGAGCGCCGGCGCAACCCCGAGGAAGCGCAGGAGGGGCTGCCGGTTGTGCTCGAGGAGGAGGCGCTGGAGGCTGAGGGCGCCGAGACCGAAGGAAAGCAGCGGCTCGATATCCGCACCCTCAAGGACATGTCGATTTCGGAGCTCACCCACGTCGCCCGCGACCTCGAGGTCGAAAACCCCGCAGGGATGCGCAAGCAAGACCTCATATTCAAGATCCTGCAGGTGCAGACGGAGCGCGAGGGGCTGATCTTCGGCGAGGGGGTACTGGAGATCCTGCCTGACGGCTACGGCTTCCTGCGAGCCCCCGAGTACAACTACCTCCCGGGGCCGGACGACATCTACGTCTCACCGTCCCAGATCCGGCGCTTCAACCTGCGCACCGGCGACACCGTCTCGGGGCAGATCCGCCCGCCGCGCGAGGGCGAGCGCTACTTCGCCCTGATCAAAGTGGAGGCCGTCAACTTCGAGCCTCCCGACCAGACGGCGGAGAAGATCCTCTTCGACAACCTCACCCCGCTCTACCCGCTCGAGCGCATCAACCTCGAGGTCGAGGGGAACATGACCTCGCGGGTGATGAACCTGCTGACTCCCATCGGAAAGGGCCAGCGCGGTCTGATCGTGGCCCCGCCCCGCACCGGCAAGACGATGATGCTCCAGGCGATCGCCAACTCGGTCACCGCCAACCACCCGGAGATCATCCTGATCGTGCTGTTGATTGACGAACGCCCGGAAGAGGTCACCGACATGCAGCGCTCGGTGAAGGGCGAGGTGATCTCCTCCACCTTCGACGAGCCGGCCTACCGCCACGTCCAGGTGGCCGAGATGGTTCTGGAGAAGGCCAAGCGTTTGGTGGAGCATCGCCGCGACGTTGTGATCCTGCTCGACTCCATCACCCGCCTGGCGCGCGCCTACAACACCGTCGTGCCCCCCTCGGGCAAGGTGCTGTCGGGAGGCGTGGATTCGAACGCGCTGCAAAAGCCGAAGCGGTTCTTCGGTGCGGCGCGCAACATCGAGGAGGGCGGCTCGCTCACGGTCATGGGCACGGCGCTCATCGATACCGGCTCGCGCATGGACGACGTGATCTTCGAGGAGTTCAAGGGCACCGGCAACATGGAGGTGCACCTGGACCGCAAGCTCACCGAGAAGCGTGTCTTCCCTTCGATCGACATCAACAAGTCGGGCACCCGGAAGGAAGAGCTGCTGCTCGACCAGTGGGAGCTCAAGCGCGTGTGGGTGCTGCGCAAGGTCTTCAGCCCCCTCTCCACCGTGGAGGCCATGGAGCTGCTCCTGGAGCGGCTCGAGAAGACTAAGAGCAACAAGGAGTTCCTTGAGTCGATGAGCCAGGGTTGATGACGGAGCTTGGGAATCGGGTCTCGGGGTTCTGTATCCTGCCCGACTGCGGCGGTGGAGAGGTCCGGGGCCTACGCCTTTCGAACCCGGCGACACGAACCCCGGGTCACGCACGGCTGGGCGTGCGACATCAGTGGCACTCTTCTCGATGAGCGACCCCGTCGAGATTGTGGGTATTCGTTTCCTCAACGCGCGCCCGCTGCTTGCCGGTCTCGAGGCGGGGCTGCCGGCTCGCTTTCCCTACCGCCTCACCATCGCTGAGCCGGCCGAGTGTGCCGGGCAGCTCACCGCAGGGCGGGCAGTCGCTGGGCTCGTGCCGGTGGCCGCCCTTCCCTTCCTGCCCGACGTGCGGGTGCTGCCGGGGCTCGGAGTGGCCGCGCGGCAAACGGTGAGATCGGTGCTGCTGATAACGCGGGTGCCGCTGGAGGAGATTCGAACGCTGGCGGCCCACACCGCCTCGCGGACCTCCGTGGCGCTGGCGCGGCTGCTGCTCGCCGAGCGCTGGGGGGTGCGGCCGCAGGTGGTCCCGCTCCGGCCCCCGCTCGAGGGGATGCTGGCGCAGGCCGAGGCTGCGGTGCTGATCGGCGACCCCGCTCTTCACGTCCAGGGACGCAGCGGCCACCGCGAGGTGGATCTCGCCGCTGCCTGGGTGGAGTGGACTGGTCTGCCATTCGTTTTTGCGGTGTGGGGGCTGCGGCCGACCGCGCCGGAGGGGCTGGAAGCATTGCTCGAGGCCTCGCTCGCGTACGCCATGGAACACTGGCAGGAACTCGTTCCGCGCTGGGCGGCAGCGCACGGCGTGAGCCCTGAGGAGACCCGGCGGTACTTTGAGGAGTCGCTGACCCACCGTCTGGGGGACGCGGAGCGCAGCGGCCTGCAGGAGTTCCTCCGACGCGCGGCGGCGGCCGGGGTGCTGCCGCCCTGCCCCGAGCTTTGGGCGTGCGCCTAGCACCGCCGCGACTTGCCGGACAGTGAGCGGCGGGTGAGTTTCTCGCTCACAATGGGAGCGTGCACACACTCGCGGCGCTGCTCCTGACAGGTGTCCTCTCAGCCGGCCTGGCGGGCCTCGGGGACGTGCTGGGAGGGAGGTCGGCGGGCGACCGCTGGGTGCGCGGGTGGACCCTCCTCTGGTGGCTGGTGGCGGTTCTTGCGCAGCTCGCCTCCCCACGCATCGCGGTCGCCCTGGGTCTCGCGGCGATCGTCGCTGGCGCCGGCCGCGCCGCCATCACCCTTCGGCGGCCATGGCGGCGTGCGAGCGCGTACGGCGTGGCGGGGCTCTCCGGGGCTTTCCTCTGGCTGGCTCCGCCGTACTTCTACGACGCGCTCGTCTACCACCTGGGTCTGCCCTGGAGCTGGCTGGTCAACGGCAGCTTTTCGACGATCCCCCACCAGCTCTTCAGCCACTTCCCGCTGGCCGGCCAAACGGCGTTCCTGCTCCCGGTTGCCCTCGGGGTGCCGGAGGCGGCAGCGGGATTGCACTGGATGACGTTCGTGGTCGCCCTGGGTGCCCTGGCGCGGGTCGCCGGCAACCTCGGCGCCGGGCGGTGGCGGTGGCTCGCGCCGGTGCTGATGCTTGGCTGCTGGCATGCGGTTTGGATCGCGGGCGTGGCGGCGGTGGACCACCTCGTCGTGTTGGGGGTGGTTGTCGGGCTGCAGCACCTGACCGAGACGCGTGGCGAAGGGAGCCTGGACCGACTCGGGCTTGGGATGGCGTGGGGGCTGGCGCTGGCCGCGAAATACCCCGCCGCCCTGCCGGTTGCCGTGGTGGCCACAGCTGCACTCGCGTTGGGCCGCCACCGGCGCCTCGCGGTGCTCGCCAGCGGTGCTTTGGCCGTGGCTTTCTCTTCCTTCTGGTGGGTACGCAACCTCGTCACGACCGGTAACCCGCTCTTCCCGCTCCTCTGGGGCCTGCTTGGGGGCACGGGCTGGTCGGTCCGGGATGAATCGCGCTACCAGGCGCTGGTGCGGGAAGGGGTCCAAGGGGGCAGCATCCTGGGTGGCCTCACACACCTGATCGCTCCCCCGGTTGGGCTGGGGTGGTGGTTTCTGCTCGCCGTTCCGCTGGCGTTTTCGGCGGTGCTGCGGCGGGACGGACACGGCCGAACGCTGCACATGGTGGGCCTGGCGACGGCCCTGGGCGTGGTGGGGTGGCTCGCGACCTCGCAAACGACGCGGTACGCCCTGCCGCTCGCCGCGCTCCTCGCGGCATTGGCCGCGGTGGGCCTCGCGTCCCTTGGGCGCCGGACCGCGGTCGTGGTGGCGGCCTGCCTTGCGCTCGGCATCACCCACGGCGTGCTGACCCTGGGGGGGTTCCTGGCCGGCACCCTCGGTCTCGATCGCCTGCTCGCGGGGAGGGTCCCGGCCGAGACCTGGCGCCATCAGGTGACCCTCGACGATCCGCTCCCTGCCTTCCGAGCGTGCGACGGGCTTCTCCCTCGCGGGTCCAGGGTGCTGGTGGTCGGGGAGGGGCGGTCGTGGGGTTGTCCCCGCCCCCACCACGTGAGCTCCCCCTACGACCTCCAGCTCGTCCAAGAGATCGTCGAGATCGCCGCTGACGAGACCGACGTGGCGGGGCGCCTCCGCCGGGCAGGGTGGACCCACCTGCTCATCAGTTGGTCCGAACTCTCCAGGCTCGGCGGTTCCGATTACCAACTCCTCCGCTTTGCTGACCCGCAGGCCACCGAGCGCTGGCAGGCGTTTGTGACCGGCTGCACGACGAGGCTCTGGCGAGAGGGCGGCAGCGAGATCAGAGACCTGGGTCCGGAGTGCACGCCCCTCGCGACCGGGACCGTTCGCCCGAGCGCTGCGGTCCCGGGGTCGAGCCGCTAGACTGCCGAGGTGCCGATCCTCCAGATCGCGCTCGCGCTCCTCGCGGGGACAGCCCTCAGTGGGATCCTCGCCGCCGGCGGGGCGCGCCTACGCGGCGTGCTGCGTCTGCCGGTGCGACCAGGGTTGCGGTTCCCGGTGGACCTGCTGCTGGGGAGTTGGGTGCTGGCAACGACCGTGTTGCTCCTTGGTCTGGCCCGGCTGTGGTTCCCTTCACTGCTGGTGGGTGCAGCCGCAGCGCTCGCGGCGGGAGGGCGCTGGCGGCGGGCCGGGTGGCGGTGCGAGCTGTTGGCACTGGCGGCGCTCGGCGCGCTGATTTCCCTGCCGGTGGCGCTGGCGGAGCCTTTCTTCTACGACGCCCTGGCCTACCACCTCGGGCTTCCCTGGCAAGCGCTGCTCGAGCGCGGCCTGCGGGCGCACCCTGAGAACCTCTTCGCGGCGTTCCCGCCACTGGCACAATTTCTCTCGGCAGCACCACTCGCGGTGGGGCTCGATCGTGTGCCGGCGGTGCTGCACTGGTGGAGCTTCGTGGCCGCGGGCGTCGCGGCGGGAGGCCTGGCGCGCTCCCTGGGCGCGCCGCCGTGGGCCGCGGGCTTGGCTGCACTCTGCCTTCCGCTGCTGCCGGCCCAGGCGCTGGTCCCCGGCCTGCCGGCCGCCGAGGGGTGGGCGATCGCCGGCGTGCTCGCCGCGCTGGCGCTTGCACTGTCGCCACGAGTGCCGCCAAGCGGTGCGCTGCTGATCGGGGCGCTGGTGGGGATCGCCAGCGCGGCCCGGCTGCAGGGGATCCCCTGGAGCGCCATGGTCCTCGCGGTTGTGTGGCTGCGCGAACGCCGGGGGCGGGCTCTCGCTCAGGGCGTCGCGGGGTGGCTGATAGGGAGCGCCCCGTGGTGGGTGAAGAACCTAGTGCTGCTGGGCGACCCGACAGCGCCGGTGCTCTGGCGGCGGGAGGGGGTGGAGACGCTGTGGCGGGACGCCGGCAGTCTGCTGCGCGCGGGTCCAGCGGGGTTTGCGGGCAGCCTGGTTGGAAACCTCGGTCCGCACGCGGCGTACCTGGCGCCGTTGACGCTGGCGGCCGTGCTGGCGCTCCGGTCGCGGAGGCAAGGACGGCTCTGGCTCGCCGGCGTGGTGGCCGTCGGGGGCGTGCTCGCCTGGGGGGTGAGCGGGAGCCTCCCCCGCTTCCTTGGTCCGACGCTGGGAGTGGTGCTGGCGCTTGCGGCCGCGGCTGCCCGGACGACCCTTGGAAGGTGGGCTGCCTGCCTCGCACTGGCGGTCGCCACGCTCACCGGGCTGATGTTCAGCCTTGCCGAGCTGGACCGGGTTGGAGGCATCGCTGTGATAATGCGATCGGCCGCCGCCGACCGGGTGTGGATTGCCAACAACCCACTCCCGGCGTTCACGTCCGCCCGCACGTTGCCTGCAGAGGCCCGGGTGCTCTTCGTAGGCGAGCCACGCGGCTTTCGTTTCCCACGGCGTTTTGTGGCACCCTCCCAACATGACGTCTCCCCGCTGCGGGCGATCCTCGAGACCGCCAACGGGCCGGGGGAGGCGGCGGCGGTGCTGCTCGGCCGGGGGTTCACGCACCTGCTTGTCAACCAGGGGGAGCTCTCGCGTCTGGCCGGCTCCTACCCGGTCGCGCCCTGGCGGGACACCGCGGGATGGCGGCGCTGGAGCGCCTTTCTGGCCGCCCTCGGCCCGCCCGAGCTGCAACTCGGCGGCGTCCAGCTCTTCGCCCTTCTGCCTGGAAGCGGCCGTGTGGTTTGACACTTTTCGGGCGGTGTGCTAAAAAACTCGTTCCCCGACTGGTCGGGTGGGAGTTGGTATGTACGCGATCGTGGAATCTGGCGGAAAACAGCACCGCGTCGAGGTCGGGCAGCGGATCGCGGTGGAGCGGGTGTGGCCGGGTGCCGAGCCGGGCAGCCAGGTCGTGTTCGAGCGCGTGCTGCTGGTCCGCGACGACACGCACGTCAAGGTCGGCAAGCCACTGGTGGAGGGCGCCGCGGTGAAGGGCACCCTGGTGCGGGAGCTGCGCGGTGAGAAGGTCATCATCTTCAAGAAGAAGAAGCGCAAGGGTTTCCGCAAGACGCGGGGCCATCGCCAGGACCTGCTCGAAGTCCGCATCGACGCCATCGAGGCGTAGGTAGGGAGGAAGGATGGCGCACAAGAAAGGGCAAGGCTCGAGCCGCAACGGGCGCGACTCGCACGCCCAGCGTTTGGGTGTGAAGCGCGGCGACGGGCAGCTCGTGACGGCAGGGACGATCATCGTCCGGCAGCGCGGGACGCGCTGGAGGCCGGGCGCCAACGTCGGACGTGGCGGCGACGACACGCTGTTTGCAATGAAGCCAGGCCGCATCCGCTTCCGCGACCGGGGACGTCTCGGCCGCTTCGTACTGATCGAACCAGCCGCCTAACGCGCGCCCCCCAAAGGCCTGATGTTCCTCGACGAGGTCCATCTCTTCGCGAAGGCCGGTGACGGGGGGCGCGGCTGCATCAGCTTCAGACGCGAGAAGTTCGTTCCGCGCGGCGGGCCCAACGGCGGGGACGGGGGCCACGGCGGGAGCGTTCTCGCCCACGCCAGCGGCCAGTTCGCCACGCTGGCCCACCTGTACAACCGCCACCACGTCAAGGCAAGACGCGGCGAGCACGGCCGCGGCTCGAACCAGAGCGGGGCCTCCGGCGAGGATGTGTTGATCGAGGTCCCGCGCGGGACGGTGATCCGCGATTTCGAAAGCGGGGAGGTCCTGGCGGACCTTGTGGCCGAGGGGCAGGAAGCGGTGGTGGCGCGTGGCGGGCGGGGCGGCCGGGGCAACCAGCACTTCGCGACGCCGACGCGGCAGGCCCCACGCTTCGCAGAGCCCGGGGAGGCCGGCGAAGAGCGCCACATCCGCCTGGAACTCAAGTTGCTCGCGGACGTGGGCCTCGTGGGGCTCCCCAACGCTGGCAAGTCCACGCTGCTAGCTCGAATCTCCGCGGCCCGGCCCAAGATCGCCGATTACCCCTTCACGACCCTCGAGCCTTATTTGGGCGTGGTGAGCCGCAACGGCGGGATACGCTCCCTGGTCGTCGCCGACATCCCCGGGCTGATCGAGGGGGCCCATGCGGGTGCCGGCCTAGGCCACCGCTTCCTGCGGCACATCGAGCGCTGCCGTGTGCTGCTGCACCTGGTGGACCTGGCAAGTCTCGAGTCGGTGCGCCGCCAGGTCGAGATCCTCCGGCAGGAGCTGTCGCTCCACGACCCAGCGCTGGCCTCACGCACCAGCGTCCTAGTGGGGACCAAGGCCGACGCCATCAGCGACCCTTCCCGCCCGGCGGAGCTGAGAAAGATCGCCTCCGAGCTCGGGCTGCCATCGGTAGTGATCTCAGCGGCGAGCGGCGAGGGCGTTGAGGGTATGCTTGAGTTGGTGTTTGCTCTGGTGGAGCGCGGTTGAGGAGGGTCGGCTTCTTCGGCGGCACCTTCGATCCGGTGCACCTCGGGCACCTGGTGCCCGCGGTGCGCGCCTACGAGACGTTCCGCTTCGACGCCCTCGTCTTCATCCCGGGTGCCCACCCTCCCCACAAGCTCGGCGAGCCGCTCACAGCCTTTTCGCACCGTTTCGCGATGCTGGCCCTGGCGACGCAGCCGTACGACCGCTTCCTGGTTTCCGCCATCGAGTCGGAGCGTCAGGGCCCCACCTATACGGTGGACACCCTGCGGGTGCTGCGGGAGCGCCTGGCGGCGGAGCAGCTCTACTTCCTCATGGGGAGCGACTCCTTCTCACAGATCGGAACGTGGAACCGCTGGCAGGAGCTGGTGGACCTGGCGAACCTGGTGGTGCTGCACCGCGACACGGTGTGGGGCAAGATGCTTGAAACCCGGGTACCGGAGATCTTGCGTGAGCGCATGCGCGCCATCGAGCCGTTCCGTCAAGTCCCAGATCCTGAGCCGGGGTCTCGCTGGATCTACCTCCTCGAGCACGAGCCGTTCCCGGTCTCGGCCACTCACTTGCGGGAGCGCCTGCGCCACGGCCTCACCATCCACGAGCTGGTACCGCCTGAGGTCCATCGCTACATCGTCAAGCACCGGCTCTACCACCAGGGGGACGACCGCTCCGATGGAATCTGAGCTGCTGGCCCACTTGCGGCTGGCGTTCGCGGCCCTCGACTCGAAGAAGGCGTACCACCTGCTGGCACTCGACGTCGCCGAGCGCACGTCGATCGCTGAAACGTTCGTCATATGCTCTGTGGGCTCCCAACGGCAGGCACAGGCGGCGGCGGATGAGGTGGATAGGGTACTGGCTGCAGCCGGCACGCGCGCCCTGTCGGTCGAGGGATACGCGCAGGGCACCTGGATCCTGATGGACTACGGGGACTTTGTGATGCACATCTTCCAAGAAGAGCGGCGCGAGTACTACGCGCTGGAGCGCCTCTGGGGCGACGCCCCCGAGGTCACCGAACTGCTGCGGGCTGCCGCCTCGTGATCGGCTTGTTCTCCACTCGCAACCCGGGCGCGCGTGAGCTGGCCCGCACCCTCGCGCGGCTTGCACCCACCGAGCTGACGATGCTCCTGGAGGGAGAGACTGGGGTCGGCAAGAGCTTCCTGGCTGCTCGGCTGCACCGAGCGGGAAGAGGCGGTCGCCCGTACGTGGTGATGGACTGCGGCGCGGTGCCCACCACCCTGCTCGCCTCCGAACTCTTCGGCCACCGGGCGGGGGCTTTCACCGACGCCACCAGGCCGCACCATGGTTGGCTGGAGCGCGCTGGCGACGGGACGCTGGTGCTGGACAGGGTCGAATCGCTTCCCCTTGATGGGCAGACTGCCCTGCTGCGGGCTTTGGATGAGCGCACCTTCTTCCCGGTCGGAACCGCGACCGCGCGCCCGTTCCGGGCCCGCGTGGTTGCGCTGGCCGATGCGGGGCTGCGCAACCGCATGGCTGCGGGCCTCTTCCGCCCCGACCTCTACCACAGGCTGGCCGGCTACCACGCGCAGCTTCCGCCGCTGCGTCGGCGGCCCGAGGACATCATCCCGTTTGCCCGGAGCGTGCTGCGCCGCAGCGCCCGGAAGCTTGGCCGGAGGGTGACCTTGGATGGAGATGCGGAGCGCCTGCTCGCCGCCTACCCGTGGCCGGGCAACTTCCGCGAACTGGAGACCGTGTTGACCCGTGCCCAGGTGCAGGCGAACGGTCCCGAGATCGGGCCCGCCGACCTGGGGCTCCGGGCCGATGCGTGGCCGCGCGTGGTCGAGCTCGCCGCAGAGCACGCGGCCCCCCTGTCGGAGGTCGAACGGCTGTACGCGCTGTGGGTGCTCGCGCGGGAGAGTGGCAACGTCTCCCGGGCTGCGAGGGTGCTGGGCATCTCGCGCCGAACCCTGATCCGCTGGCGGCGTGACGCGTGAGCGGCATCCAGGTGGTCTGGGTTGGGCGTCGGGCCCCAGCGGGGCTCGAGGCGCTGGCCGCCGAGTACGTGAAGAGGATCTCGCGCCACCTCCCGGTGACGGAGGTGCGGGTGCGGCCGGCCGCCGGACGAGCGGGGGATGCGCGACGGGCACTGGGGCAGGAGGCGGCCGCGGTGCGGAAGCACCTGCGGCCGGGAGATACCGTGGTCGTGCTGGACGAGCGCGGCCGCGAGCGCACTACCGAAGAGCTGGCCGGGTGGCTTTCCGAGCGGCGCCGCCCGGGCCGCACCGTGTTCGTGATTGGCGGCGACCTCGGGGTAGATTCTGGTCTCAAGAGCGAGGCTGACGAGCTCTTTGCGCTCTCGCGTCTTACGCTACCCCGCGGGCTGGCAAGGCTGCTCCTGCTCGAGCAACTCTACCGGGTCTGTGATCTGCTCGCTGGGGGGCAGTACCACCGAGGGTCTTCCCACTAGACAATTTGGTATAATCACCGGCTCGGAGGTTCGGTTGGGAAACAAGATAGATCTCAAGGCGATGCGGAAGCAGCTGCAAGAGAAGCGCAAGGAAGTCGTGGAGGGAGTCACGCGCGCCCGCGAGATGGGTTCTGTGGAGACGGAGTCGGGCGCGCCGGACATCGCCGACCGCGCAACCAGCGCCTTTCAGCGCGAGTTCTCCTTCTCGCTCTCGGAGAACGAGGGGAAGATGCTGCGGATGATTGACGAGGCGCTCGCGCGTCTGGAGAACGGCAGGTTCGGCCTGTGCGCCCACTGCGAGCAGCCGATCGAGAAGCAGCGCTTGCAGGCTGTGCCATGGGCCCGCCACTGCATCGCCTGCCAGGAGCAGCAGGACCGGGGCGAAATCTGATCCCCGTCCGCGCTGCGGACCGGGATCGTCCTGAGCGAAGCGAGGGATCCTACTGAGTACGGCGAAGGGCCCCCACGCGATTGAGGAAGTTCGAGGTCGCGCAGGCATGACACCCCCTAGAGTCCTTCTTATCGCCTCTCCGGACGACTACCTGCTCGAACTGGAACGCCGCGACTTCGCGACCGGCTGGTGCGAGGCGCACCCGCAGGGCGAGGCCGTAACCTTCGAGGAGCCCCCGCCGCCGGGACGGCTCGTGCAGGAGTTGGCAAGCCCCTCGCTCTTCGCCTCCGAGCGTCTCCTGGTCGTGGTGGACGCCGGCCCCTATCTCGCGGCGGGCCGCCAGGCCGAGGGCGAGGCGCTCACCCAGGCGTTGACCTCGCTGTCGCTGCGCGATGTGACGCTTCTGTTGACGGCGGTGGTGAAGGCCGCCCCCACCGGTCCGGTCGTGGAGGCGGTGCAGGGGCGTGGCGAGGTGCGCTTCCTCGCGCTCCCCGAGGCGCCCAAACCCTGGGAGGAGGGGCGGGTATCGAAGGCCCAGCGCCTGCTGCTCGCCTCGGTGGTTGCCAGGGTCGCGCCGGCGCTCGCCGGCCAGCGCGAGGTGGTGGACGCGCTCTGCGAGGCCTACGGCTTCCGCCCCCGCGAGCTGGCTCAGGCGGCGGAACGCCTCCTGCTGACAGGCGAGCCCAGCGCGGCCGCCGTTCGGGCTCAGGCGGGCGTTGGGGAGTGCACGCTCCGGGAGCTGGAGGAGGTCCTGCTCCAGCGGGACTCGGCGCGCTTCGCGCGCTTTGCCGGCATCCTGACCTCCGGGGGCGTCCTGACCGACTGGCGGGGCGAGGCGGTGGCGCCTGACCGGACCGCCATGGTGCTGGTCAGCACCCTCGGGCGCCTGCTTCGGCAGGCGCTGGGGGTGCGCGGCCACGCGGTGCGGGCCGGCCTTTCGGACGAGCTGGAACCGCGACGGTGCTCAAGCAAGAGCTGGTACAACCAGACGTTCAAGCCGAGGCTGCTTCCGGCTCTCTCGGCCGACATCGAGGGAACGCCGGGCTCGCCCGTGGACAGCATGACCCCCTGGCAACTGCACCGGGCGTTCCGCCTGGGGGCGGCCTACTCCGACGCCGAGTTGGTCGAAGCGCTCGGACGCCTCGCCGGGAGCGGGGCGGAGCGCGGGCGGGGCCCGAGCGCTCTGGCCGCGCTGAGCTCGTTGGTGCTGGGGCTCATCGCTCGCCGCGCCGCGTGAGCAGCGTGTAGAGCTCCTTGCGGGTGACGCCGAGTGTGCGCGCCGCGTCTCGGAGCGCGCCCGCCCGGTCGAGGCCGCGCTCGCTCGCTTCCTGCACTGCGGCTCGCGCGACCTCCGGAGAGGGGGGCGTCAGCGCCGCCGGTGCCGGTGGACCCACCACCAGCGTGTACTCCCCGCGCGGCGTTTCGCGCGCGGCCCACGCTGCCAGTTCGGCCAGCGTTCCGCGCACGCAACGCTCGTGCACCTTGGTGAGCTCGGCGAGGAGCGCCGCCTCGCGCTCCTGCCCGAGGTGGGTGGCGCACGCCGCGAGCTCGAGTGCCAGACGGTGCGGCGACAGGAACAGCACCAGCGTGTGGGGCAGCGAGGCGAAGGCGTCCAGAGCGGCGCCGCGGGCACCGCCCTTGGGGGGAAGGAAGCCGCCAAAGGTGAACGGGGTTGGAGGCAGCCCGGAGACCGCCACGGCGGCGCTCGCGGCGCTCGGCCCGGGGATCGTCAGCACAGGGACCCCCTGCTCGCGGCAGGCCCGTACCAGGCGGTACCCGGGGTCGGCCAGCAAGGGGGTGCCGGCATCGGAGACCAGGGCGAGATCGCTGCCTGAAGCCAGTTCGGCCAGCAGGCGGGGCACCTCGCGCGCCTCGTTGTGCTCGTGCAAGGATCGGACCGTGGTTCGGATTTTGAAATGGCTCAGGAGCTTACGGATTCTGCGCGTGTCCTCGGCCAGCACCCACCGAACCTCACCGAGCACCTTGAGGGCGCGTGGTGAGAGGTCGGCGAGGTTGCCGATCGGAGTTGCAACCACGTACAGCGTGCCACCCCCGACCCCGCGGTCGGTCGTTGGTGATCCGTGACCCGTCACGTGTGTGCCTGATCGTGTTCCGGATGCGGAGTGGTCAGCCGTGTCTTGGGTGCACGGTCCACGGTTCACGGCCCTCAACGTTCCGGGTTGCGGGGCAGGATGCGGTCCACGTTCATGCAGCTCGCGGAGACGCGCGCGACGACCGTGGGACGCCACTTGAAGCGGTTGCGTCGGTAGGCGCTCAGGGCGCCGTCGACGAGCGCAGCGGGGAATCCGGCCGCAATCAGCTCCTCACGCCCCATTCCCCCCTCGTGGTGCCAGTGGAGCACCGGGTCCACCGTGGGGTAGTCGAACCCCAACTCGCCGGCGTCGGTCTGCCCAGGCCAGAGGTCCGCGGTGGGAGCCTTGGCAACCACCACCTCGGGCACGCCCAGGGCGTGGGCGAGCTCGAAGATGTGGGTTTTCCAGACGTCCCCCAGCGGCTGCACGGAAGCGGCGGCGTCGCCGAAGAGCGTCGAGTAACCGAGCAGGATCTCCGACTTGTTGCTGGTCCCGAGCACCAGCGCCGGGACGGTCCGCGCGCGGTCGAACAGCACCACCATGCGCAGCCGCGCCATCAGGTTGCCGAAGCGCACGCGGTCGCCGCGCGCCCCCAGCGTCTCGGCGAGACGCTCGGCGGCAGGGCCGAGATCGACCTTCTCCAGACGGAGGCCGAACGTCTCGGCCACCGCCTCGGCGTCGCGAACGCTCGCAGGCGAGCTGGTCGGACCCGGCAGGGCGAGCGCCAGCACGCGGTCGGGGCCCACCGCTGCGGCCGCCAGCGCCGCCGAAACCGCCGAGTCCACCCCCCCCGAGAGCCCGACGACGTAGCCCGCGAGTCCGGATGCACGCAGCTCCTCGGCGAGGAACTTCTCGAGCGTCTCGGCGAGCAGGCCGGTGGCCACCGGCGGCAACTCAAGCACCGGCCCGCTCCAGGGAGGCCCGCCAGAGGTCGAACCGCTCCGTGTAAGGGATCGGGGTGAGTGTGCGGGCGCGCGCCGCCGCCGTCCGCGAGAACGGCGCGACGACGAGGGTCTCCGTCATCGAAGGCGCGGGCGCCGCCAGGTCGCGCCCCCTTCCGTCCACCGCCCAAGAGCAACCCCCGAACAGCACCCCCTCCTCCCACCCGCAGCGGTTCGCGAAGAAGACCGGCCGGACCGTGGTCACGGCGGTGGCGCCCATGATCCAGTGCCAGCGCCTGGAGCCGGCCGGCTCCGCGCCGCCGTCGAGCTCGGTGGGACCGCCAGCCATCACCAGAAGGGCGTCCACGCCGGCCTGGGCGAGAATCACCGCCGAGGAGAGGTGCCAGGCGTCCTCGCAGATCAGCACCCCGAAGCTCCCAAGCGAGCAGACGAGCGGCTCCAGACGCGGCCCCGGGACGAAGTACCGCCCCTCGTCGAACATCCCGTAGGTGGGCAGGTAGAGCTTGCGGTGCACGCCGCGAACCTCACCGCCCTCCAGGAGCACCGCGGCATTCGATATGCCACCCTGACCCTCGCGCAGCGGCAGGCCCACGAGGAGTGCGACATCCCGGCTGGCCTCCAGCAGCGGGACCAGCATGGGGTCGTCGAGCCGCACCGCGTGCTCCAGCACACCGTGGGCGAGCAGGTAGCCCGAGAGGGAGAGTTCGGGGAAGACCACGAGGTGGGCACCGGCCCGCCGTGCCTGGGCCACCATGTCGAGGTGACGCTCGAGGTTGTGCTGGAGCTGGCCCGGGCAGGTGGCGATCTGCGCCAGCGCGATCACCTGTTCCGCCGTTCTCCCCACGACGCCCTCCGCGGCGAGTGTAACATGATGACGTGCTGGCGCTGCTTCTTCCGGTCCTGCTCGCTTCCTCGGTCGAGGTGGAGCGCGTCCTCGCTCTGGTCAGCGGTGTGCCGGTACTGGCTTCGGACGTCGACCTCGCGGACAGTCGCTGCTCTGGTTCCCCGGCAGCAGGGTGAGAGCGAGGACGACTACAGGCGGGCAGTGGTGGAGGCGCTCGTCGACCTCGAGCTCCGGTGGCAGGACCTCGAGGCGTCGGCGATGGCACCGCGGATCTCGGCTGACCTCGACGGGGCGTGGCGCAAGATGGTGCGGCGGGTGGGCGGCGAGGAGGAACTGCGCCGGCGCCTGGACCGGATCGGATTGTCCGAGGGGGCGCTCCGGGAGCTCCTGCGGCGCGCCGCCGTGGTGGAGGCGTACGTGGCTTCGCGCTTCGGCCCCTTCGTGCGCCCGACCGCGCCAGAGGTCGAGAAGACCTGGCTGGAGGAGCTGGTGCCCAAGCTCAAGGCAGCCGGCCAACCGGTGCCTGATCTCTCCCAGGTGCGTTCCCAGGTCGAGGCGCTCCTGCGAGAGCGCAAGCTCACCGCCGAGGTCGAGCGCTGGACCGCCGATCTCGCGAAGCGCTCCGAGATCATCCGCTATTTCAAATAGCCAGCGAGCAACGCCCCCTCGCGGACAGCAAGCACGTAGCCAGCAGTCTCCCGGTACGGCATGGCCGCGGTGAAGAGCACGCCCTGCGGGTCGCTGCCGAACTCCGCCAGCCAGCTCGCGACCACGGTCTCGCCGGCGTTGTAGGCGGCGGCCACCTGGGCGAGGTGCGGGCCGAACCTTCCCGCCAGGCGCGCCACCTCCAGGGCGGCCAGGCGCAGCGCCCGATCCCCGTCCTTCAGTTCGGCGGGGGTGGCGCCCAAACGCCGCGCCGCCTCCGGCACCAACTGCGCCACCCCGACCGCCCCGGCGATCGAGAAGGAATCGGCGTCGAAGCGAGACTCCTGGCGGATGATGCCCACGAGCCAGGGTGCGACGGCGCCTTTTTCACGCGCTGCTGCCACGCACTCTGCCACCAGCGCGGGGGGCAGGATCGCCGGCAGCAGAGGTTCGGGCAGCAGCACCGCCGGAACCGCACCCAGCCGGCCCCACAGCCGTTCCCCAGTGCTGAGGGCGGCCGGTAGGTTGCCCCATGCGGCGAGGGTGCGCACGCTCCACGCCAGCTCATCAGGCGAGCCGGCCGGAAACGTGTGGGGGTAGAGGGCCGCGGCCTCGCGCTCGAGCCCAACCCGGGCAAGGTCGGAAGCCGCTCCGGTCCACTCTGCGGGCTCGGGCGGTAGACCGGCGAGCACGCGGGTCCAGGCCGCGTCGGCCGTGAGGGCGGAGGCGAGTGCCGCGCGTGCGGCCACCGCACCGCGTCGGGTGGCAATTCGGGCCAGGACCTCACCGTTGCGGGTGGGCGAGGCTGGCTGGTCCTCGTCTGCAACGGCCGGCAACAGGTCGAGCACCTGCTCGCGCCACGCACCGGCGCGTGGATCCGCGAGCAGCGAGGCGGCCGCGGATCTGGCGGCCTCGGTTTCGCCGGTCTGAATGAGAAACGCGACGCCCAGTGCCCGCACCACCGGCAGCCTCTCGGGCAACCGGGCGAGCACCGCTCGGGTGCGGGCTGGGTCGCGGCAAAGGAGCAGCGTCGCGGCGAGGCGCGGTCCCACGACCCGGAGCACTGGGGCCGGGCAACCCGTCATGAGCTTCACCGCCTCCCCGGCGCGTCCGAGGGTGACACGCAGGCGGAACCCCCCGTCCCACCCCTCGACCTCGCGAGGCTGGGCTGCACGGGCGGCGTCCCAGAGGCCGACGGCCGAGGGGAGGTCGCCGGCGATCTCAGCCACTCGGGCGCGCTGCACGGCGGCGCCGAAGCGTTCCTCGTCGGTGCTCGCGGCGGCGAGCGCCTGGTCGAAGGCGTCAGCGGCGCGCGCGAGCTCCCCCAGACGGTAAGCCGCCCGCCCGCGCAGGAACGCCCAGCGGGACCGCGAGCTCGGCTCATGGGGTGGGGGCAGCGCTGCCAACAGCACGTTCGCCTCTCGCCAGCCCCCTCCCGCCAGCAGCGCGTCGGCGACGGCGAGGTAGGTGCTGGGCGGAAACCCCGGTCTTCCGGCGAGCCACTGCGCCGCCCGGAGTGAGGCCTCGTCCGTGACGCGCTCGCCGAGCACGTGGAGAGCCGCGGCATCGTCCGCGCCCCGCACAGCGAGGAGCACAGCCAGCTCGCGGCGGAGAGGGCGGGAGAGGACACGGCGTGGGACGCGCCGGAGCACGGGGAGCGGCAGCGTCTCCCACGCTTTCCGCAGACAGGCTGCCGCCGCGCGACGGTGCGCCGCCGGCCCCGAGCCCGAGAGCAGGGGCGCAACGTAGGGCCACGGGTCCTGAGCGACGAGTAGGGCGGCCTCGGCGGCCTCCAGGCGGAGGGCCGCAGCCAACTCGCCGGCGCGCGGGAGTGCGGAGCGCACGAGTTCGAGTGCACGCGCCGGCTCGCCGAGAGTGCGGGCCGCCCTCGCGGTCACGAGGGCAAGCGCAGGAGGCAGCGGCCGCGGAACGGTGGCGGTAAGCGTGCGGACCTCGGCCCAGCGCCCGGCCCGAACCGCCTCGGCGAGGTCAGGGCTCGGCGGTGGCAGGGCCTGCATCAACCTGGAGGCCACCCCATCGGGCGACCGCCCAGGATGTGGACGTGGAGGTGAAAGACGCTCTGCCCTGCCCCGGAGCCGGTGTTGGTCACCACGCGGTAGCCGGTCTCGGCGATCCCGGTGCGTCTGGCAACCTCGGCGGCGGCGAGGAGGAGTTTGCCCAGGATTTCGGTCTCGCCCTCGGTGGCGCTGGCCAGCGACGCGATGTGGCGCCGCGGGATCACGAGCACGTGCACGGGCGCTCGCGGCGCGATGTCGTGGAAGGCGACCACCTCCTCGTTCGCGAATAGCACGCGAGCCGGCGTCGCCCCCTCGGCCACGCGGCAAAAGATGCAGCTCCCCATGCCGCAGAGAATAGCAAGCCCGAGCCCCGAGCCATGGACTAGAGATACCGGCCTGGGTTGAAACGCTCGATCGCCGCGCCGAGGGCGTTGAGCTTGAGCTCCATCGCCTCGTACCCGCGGTCGAGGTGGTAGATGCGGTCCACAACCGTCTCGCCCCGGGCGACCAGGCCGGCGAGCACAAGCGCAGCCGAGGCGCGCAGGTCCGACGCCATCACCGTGGTGCCGTCCAGGGTCGTGGGGCCATGCACCTCGGCGGTGCTCCCCTCCACCTCGATGATCGCCCCCAGCCGCTTGAGCTCGAGAACGTGCTGGAAACGGTTTTCGAAAATTGCCTCGGTGACCACGCTCGTGCCCTGCGCCTGGGTCATCAGCGCGAGGAACTGGGCTTGCAGGTCGGTCGCGAAGCCGGGGTACTCGGATGTGGTGAGGGAGACCGCGCGCAATGGACCTGGCTGGGGTCGGACGACGACCGCGTCGGCCTCGGCAGAAAAGGCGACTCCGGCCTCACCCAGGGCGCCGAGCAGGGCGCTCAGGTGATCGGGTCGGCAGCCCGAAACCCTCACCCCATCCCCTGCCAGCACCGCGGCGATGACATAGGTCCCCGCCTCGATGCGGTCGGGGATGACGGGGTGGTCGGCGCCGCGCAGCACTTCGACCCCCTCAACCTCCAGGGTGTCGGTGCCGGCGCCCGCGATGCGCGCCCCCATGGTCGAAAGCAGCCCGGCAAGATCTCCGACCTCCGGCTCCCTGGCACAATTACGCAGTACGGTGCGGCCGCGCGCGAGCGTCGCGGCCATCAGGAGGTTCTCAGTTCCGGTAACGGTGATGCGCGGGAAAGTCACGTCGGCGCCGCGCAGTCCCGCGGGCGCCTCGGCCACCACGTCTCCGCTCTCCACGCGCAGGTCGGCCCCGAGCGTTGCAAGCGCACGGAGGTGGAAATCGATGGGACGGGCCCCGATGGCACACCCGCCCGGGAGTGCCACCCGGGCGCGGCCACGGCGGGCGAGGAGCGGCCCCAGAACCAGCACCGAGGCGCGCATCGTGCGCACGAGCTCGTACGGAGCGTGGTGGGCGCCACCGCTACCGGCCACCACCGTGGTAGCACCCTCGCTGTGGGCGCACGATTCGCCCAGCGTCTCGAGCACGCGCTCCATGGTGACGATGTCGCGGACCCTGGGAAGGCCGCGGAGGATCACCGGCTCGGCCGAGAGCAGCGTTGCGGCGAGGCACGGCAGGGCGGCGTTCTTGGATCCCGAGATCTTGACCTCTCCGTGGAGCCTGCGGCCACCGTGGATGCGGAACTTTTCCATGACCGCCAGAGTGTCACCCTCTTCTTCTTACTGCGTCAAGCGGTGTGTTTTTGCCCCTCGGGTGAAGCGGTCCTCGCGGCCCTTGCACGGACCCGCGCGCCGGGTGGCCGCGGCCTCCGGAGGGATCGCCGCCTCACCCGAGGGGCGGGATGGTTCCCCGCAACCGAGGATCCCAAATGCGGTGCCATCGGGGAGGGTGGGTAGGGCTCCGCGAGGCGCCTACAATTGTGAGATGCTAACGGTGCGCGAGGTGCTCAACCGCCTGCGCTGGGATCGGCGAGGCGGACCGGGTACTGTGGTGCTCGCCGTGCGCGTGCGTGAGGGTGGCGTAGGGAGCGTCGAGGAGATCGGGTTCGACTCGGTGAGCGAGATCCTGGCGGGCGGTGTAACGGTGGCGGACGGGACGTTCGTCCCCTACCACCGTCTCGTCTCCGTCAAGCGAGGCGAAGAGGTGCTGTGGCACAGCAGCCGGGGGTGAGCGTGCGGCACGACGCGCTGGAGCGGTTGGAGGCCGCCCTGGGCCACCGCTTCGCGCGCCCGGAGATTCTGGCGCAGGCGCTGCGCCACCGCTCCGCGGCCCACGAGCGGGGGGTTCCGTCGTTCGAACGGCTCGAGTTCCTGGGCGACGCCGCGCTCTCACATGCGGTGGCTGCCCTGCTCTTCAAGCGCTGGCCGGACGCCAGCGAGGGCGAACTCACCCGGGCGCGCGCAGCGCTGGTGCGCGAGGCTTCCCTCAGCTGGCTCGCCGGCAGGCTGCAGCTCCCCGCTGTGGTCCAGTTCGGAAGTGGGCTCACGGGGGGGAGCGTGGGCCCGGCGGTGCTCGCCGATGCCCTCGAGGCGGTGCTCGGCGCACTCCTGCTTGACGGCGGGTGGCGCTCATTCCGCGCAGCGGTCAACCGGCTGTTCTCCCCGCTGCTGGCCGCCCTCAATCCCGCGCAGCTCCCACTCGAGGAACCCAAGTCGACCCTGCAGGAGCTGGCGCAGAAGCAGGGTCAGCCGCTTCCGGTCTACCGCGAGGTGGAGACCCGGGGGCCGGCGCACCGGCGGGTCTATGTGTACGAGGTCGAGTTCGGTGGGCGGGTTCTGGCCCGTGGTGAAGGGTCCTCGAAGAAGGCTGCGCAGCAGGAGGCCGCACGCCGTGCCTTGGAAGACCTCGAGGCCTGAGGGCTGGGGCTTGGCGCCTGAGGGTAGCGAGCGGGGTCTCTGTCGTCTGTTGCTGGTTTCTGGTCAAGCCCCGGGCCTCAAGCTTCAAGCCGTGCCGGGGGTGGGCGTCAAGCCTTCCTCAGCGTGCGGCGGGGACCTGCGCCGGGCCGAGGCCGGGGATCCGCAGCTGGGCGAGCTCCTGCACCAGGCGGAGCTCGAGCGAGCGAGTAGCGTATAGCCGCGACGGGGTGCCATCCCAGTGGGTTCGGAAGTCCACAACCAACTGCTCGCACCAGGCAAGAAATGGTGTCGGCTCGAAGAGAAGGTCACGCTGAGCCGCCGTGATGTCGAGCACTATGTCGTGATCGTGGGTGTACGGCGAGAACGCGGTCCCCAGGTTGATCCGGTTGAGCCACTCCAGGGGAACGGAGGCTAGGCTCGGGCGCTGCCCGAGCGTTCCCGCGGCGGTCTCGATGAACTGCTTCAGCGAGACGATCTCCCGTTGGGCGAGGTTGTACGCTCGGCCGAACGCATTTGCGTTCATGAGATTCGCGGCGATGGTCTCGGCCACGTCGTGAACCCACAGGAACCCCCAGGAGTTCAAACCCCCGTCAGGAAGGATGAGCGGGCCTCCATCCAGCAAACGCTCGAGGTACGTCTGCGCACGGTCGGTGTAGTCGCGTGGCCCGACCACCATCGGCAGGCGAAGGGCGGTGTAGGGGAACTGCTCGCTCTCCCAGGCCTGGGCGAGCGCCAGCTCGCAGCGCCGCTTGTGGTACGCGTAGGTCCAGGACGAACTGGTGGCCTCGGTCTTGGGCGCCAGGCGCCCGGCGAAGTCCTCCTCCCGGAACGGACACAGGAGCCGGTCGCGGATGAGGTAGACAGATGCCGTGGAGATGTGGATGAAGTGCCCGATGCGGCCCGAGAGCTTCTCGATTGCCGTACGGGTGTCCTCTTCGCGGAAGCTGATGACGTCCACCACCACGTCGAAGTCGCGTCGTGCCACGGCACGCTGAATCGTTTGGGGGTCCGAGCGGTCACCGATGACCCGGCTCACGCGCGTCCCAAAGGGGTCCGGGGAGCGACCGCGGTTCAACAGCGTGATGCGGTGGCCGTCCATCAGCAGCCGCTGCGCCACCGCCAGGCCAATGAACCGACTTCCCCCGATCACCAGCACCTGCATGGCGCGATTCTACCTTCGCTCCGCCGCAGTCTTTGCAGCCTTCTCGGCCGCCCTGCGCGCGGCGGTCAAAGCGGTTGCGAGGGCGGGGTTCGCAGACGAGGTCAGGTCCTCCTGGGGTTCGGCAGTGATCATGAAATCTCCAGCCACGAGTCCGACCAACCTGGTGAGGCGGGCGGCCGGGTGTTTGGAGGGGGATGAGGTCAGAGCTGCCAACAGGGCGTCCGGCATGCCTGCCGCCGTCCCCGCCGCCTGCCCCACGAGCGGCAGCAGGTGCTGCAGGGCGGAGCGCTGCATCGCCGAGGTCGCCAGCGGCGAGGTTGCCAGCACGGTGGCAACCAACTCCAGTAGCACCATCGGCAGCGCAGCGGCCGTGGCCGCGGTGTCCTCGGGAAGAGCCACGATGTCGGCGAGCTTGCGGGCCGCGGCGATGCGCGCGAGCGCAGCGCGCCGCAGCGCCGAGTCGTTGGCGCTCTTCTTCTCCCGGTGCCAGCGCGGGTTGTCGAGGATGAAGTGCACGAACGCCTTGGCGTTCTCCCCCGCCATCGCCCACGCCTCTGTGGCGCTGGAGGCGCGGGGTTGGCCCGGCGCGTCAAGACCGTTGACGAGGGAGAGCAAGTTCCACGCAAGCGTCGGTGAGTCCTCGAGGCGCGGCTCCTTGCCCGCCTTCAACCGCCGCAAGATCCGGTCCGCGTCGGCGGGTCCGACGGGGAGGAGCGGCGGGCCCTGGGCCACCCACCGGTGCAGGAGGTCTCCGACGGCGAGAAAGGCGCGGTGGGCCTCGGCCACCGCGGTGGCCTCAAGCAACTCACCCTCAAGCTCCCCGGTGATATGCCAGAACAGCTCCTCTAGGGTGGAGGGGTCGAGGGTCGTGTGGGGCACGATTTGCGCCTGACTGGTGGGCGGCTTGGTGTCGACCCGGTAGGCGGCCTGCATGATCAGGTTGCGGCATTCGAGATCGAAATCGACCTCGTTGCGTTCGGCGACGGGCCAGGCGGGGTCGAAGGTGAAGAGGACCTGTTCCTCGCGCAGGACCCGGCTCGCGAGGGTGGTGGCGAGACTGCGGCCGGCCTCGGCGAGCTTGGCCGGGTCGATGCCGGCATCGCGCTTGAGCACCGAGGTGAAGAGCTCGCCCCGAGTTTGCGACACCACCAGCGCCCGCATCAGCACCTCTCGCGGCGCAACGCCCTCCCGCAAAAGCCAGGAACCGAGGCGTTCGGAGGCCCGCGAGGATGCGACGAACGCGACCTTACCACGGTGCATGTCGAACGCCCGAGTCACATCCCCGGCAGAGAGCAGGAGGCGCCCGGTCGCGTGGGTGAGGTGGAGCCACTCGAGTAGGTCGCCCAGGTAGAGGCGGCCCAGCGTCCCGGAGAGCGCGAGCATCCACATCAGTATGCCAGAAAGTGCTGGCGCCTGCTTGCTATACTCAGTTGCTCTGGGGGTCGGAGGACCTGCGATGGACTCGAAGGCGTACCAAACCTGGAAGGAGAGGGTCTATCGCCCCGCCGCGCAGCAGGAGCGGGGCGCATTCGTCACCTCCTCGGGGTTCCCTGTAGAACCCGTCTATGGGCCGTGGGACGCTCCGGACATCGTCAAGCACCTCGGCATGCCGGGCGAGTATCCGTTCACCCGAGGCATCTATCCCTCGATGTACCGCGGCCGACTGTGGACGATGCGGCAGTACGCAGGCTTCTCGACTGCCGAGGAATCGAACAGGCGCCACCGTTTCCTCCTCGAGCAGGGACAGACTGGGCTGTCGGTGGCCTTCGACCTCCCGACCCAGATCGGCTACGACTCCGACGACCCGATGGCGCAGGGCGAGGTCGGGAGGGTGGGGGTCGCCATCGACACCGTCGAGGACATGGAGATGCTGCTGGCGGACATCCCGCTCGACGACGTATCGGTGTCCATGACCATCAACACCACCGCGCCGGTGCTGCTCGCCATGGTCCTGGCGGTGGCACGACGGCAGGGGGTGGAGTGGGGTAAGCTCTCTGGCACCGTCCAGAACGATATTCTGAAGGAGTACATCGCGCGCGGTACCTACCGCTTCCCGCCGCGCCCCAGCCTTCGCCTCACGATCGACCTCCTTGCTTTCTGCGGCGCTCAGGTGCCGAGGTGGAACACGATCTCGATCTCTGGGTATCACATCCGCGAGGCTGGCTCGACCGCGGTGCAAGAGGTCGCATTCACGCTCGCCAACGCCAGGGAGTATGTGCGAGCAGCGCTCGAGGCGGGGCTCTCGATCGATGAGTTTGCCCCGCGCCTCTCGTTCTTCTTCAACGCCCATAACAACTTTCTCGAGGAGGTCGCAAAGTTTCGCGCGGCGCGTCGGATGTGGGCGCGCATGATGCGCGAGGAGTTCGGCGCCGCCGACCCCCGGTCCTGGTTGATGCGCTTCCACACCCAGACCGCGGGCTCCAGCCTCACAGCCCAGCAGGCGGAGAACAACGTGGTGCGCGTGACGATCCAGGCGATGGCTGCGGTGGCAGGCGGCACCCAGTCGTTGCACACCAACGCGATGGACGAGGCGCTCTCGCTCCCCAGTGAGGGCGCGGCACGCGTGGCGCTGCGGACGCAACAGATCGTGGCCCACGAGTCCGGGCTCGCCGACGTCGTGGACCCGCTCGGCGGCGCGTGGGTGGTGGAGGCGTGGACAGACCGCGTCGAGGAGGAAGCGCGCGCCTACCTCGAGAAGATCGAGGGGATGGGTGGGGCGCTCACTGCCATCGAGCGTGGCTTCCAGCAGCGCGAGATCCACGAAGCGGCGTACCGGACCCAGCGCGCCATCGAAGCTGGGGAGCAGGTCGTCGTCGGGGTCAACCGCTTCCGTGTCGATCACGAGGAGACCATCCCCTCCTTTCGCGTAGATGAGGCGGCTCAGCGGGCACAAGTGGAGCGCCTGAGAACGGTGCGGAAGCGACGCGACGGCACCCGGGTGAAGCGGAGGCTCGCGGCGCTGGAGGAGGCGGCGCGGGGCAGCGAGAACCTGATGCCGCTGCTGATCGAGGCCGTAGACGCTTCCGCCTCGCTCGGCGAGATCACCGGAACGCTGGTGCCGGTCTTCGGCGAGTATCGGGGGGGGGTGGCACTGTGAAACAGGTGGAACAGGCAGTTCGGCGGGGACAAATCGCTGATCGTCACGGAAAAGCAGGGCGCCATCCTGAGTCCGTCGGGAGGACGGACGGAGGATGCCATCGCATTTGGAGGTCGGTCGCCATCCTGCTCGTGATTGTTGCAGCCTGGGCACAGGGCCAAGAGCGAGCGACGCTCACGGTGCTCTTTACCTCGGATATGCACGCGAACGTGCTGCCGTTCGACGACGTGCGGGAGAGGCCGATGAACGGCTCGCTTGCGCAGGTGGCCACCCTGGTTGCGCGCATACGGCGCGAGAGCCCGCGCGTCGTCGTGCTGGACGGCGGCGATGCCATCGAGGGAACGCCGCTCGGTTACTACGCCATCGGGGCCACCGGCGCCAGCGGTCGCGACCCGACGGTCGCGGCGATGAACCTGGTTGGGTACGACACGGCGGTTCTGGGCAACCACGAGTTCAACTTCGGCCTGGACGTGCTCCGCCGCTCGCTTGAGCAGTCACGCTTCCCCTGGCTCGCCGCCAACATCTCCACCGTAAAAGAGGCGCAACTCCCGATTCTGGGCGAGGTGGTCCTCAAGCGGGGTGGCGTACGTGTCGGGGTCCTCGGGCTCACCAACCCCAACGTCCCGCACTGGGAGCTCCCCTCGCACTGGGCCGGGCTCTCGTTCGCGGACCCGATCGCCGTGGCGGCCGCCCGTGTTCCCGAGCTGCACAAGCACGCCGATGTGGTGATCGTCGTGCTCCACAGCGGCTTCGAGCGCGACCTCGAGACTGGCGCCCTCGATGGAAGCGAGAACGAAAACTACGCGTGGCGCTTGGCCCAGCTTGACGGCATCGACCTGCTGCTTACCGGGCACACCCACCGGGACATCCCACCCCGCGCTCTGGGCAAGACCGTGGTGGCTCAACCGGGACGGTGGGCGGAGCTCGTGACACGTGTCGACCTGTTGCTCGGCCGGAAGGGACGCGCGTGGCGGGTGACCGGCTGGCACGGCGAGAACCTGAAGACCGGCGGCGAGACACCGGACGCAGATGTGGTGGCGGCGGTGGCAGGCGCCGAGGCGCGGGTGAAGGCGGAGTTCTCGCGGCCCCTTGGTCAGTTGACCGCACCGCTCAGGGTAGTCAGCCTTCCGACCAGCGACGAACCGAGTGTAGACCTCATCCACTCGGTGCAGCTCGAAGCTTCGGGAGCTCAGCTCTCTCTCGCCGCCCCGCTCCGTGGTGGGCAGATCGAGTTCCCCGCAGGGGTCGTGACCCCGCGCCTGGCCTATGCCCTCTACCCATACCCCAACACGCTGGTGGTCGTGCGCCTCACCGGGGGCCAGCTCAAGGACGTGCTCGAGCACGCGGTGCGCGGCTGGGTGGGCGTCGAATGCGCCAAAGGAGAGAGCCGACTCTTGCGCGACCCCGCCTTGCCGCCCTACAACTACGACACACTCGAGGGTGCGACCTATTTCGTGGATCCCTCGGCCCCCGTCGGCACGCGTGTGCACGGCCTCCGGGTCGCGGGCAAACCGGTGCAGGCCGAGGACAGCTTCACGGTGGTGATCAACTCCTACCGGGCCGCCGGCGGTGGTGGCTACCCCCACCTCGCAAGCGCTCCGCGCATGGCGGAGATCGACCGCCCCGTGGTGGACGTGCTGGTGGAGTATTTCACGCGCCACCGCGACATCACCCCGACCGCGGACGATAACTGGTCGTTCATGGTCCCTCTGCACCAGGCCGCCGCCGCCGGCGCGCGCTAGCGGCCCTCGGGAAACAGCCTGGAGAAGCCGGGGTAGGGGACGAGCGGGACAAGCTCGAACGCGATCAGGCCCTCGCGCACGAGAGGAAGCGTGCCGAGCACCTCGCTCGCCTCCGGGATGTCCGCGCACTCCAGCACTAGCACCGCGGCGTCACGGTCCTGCCGGAAGTAGAGCTCGCGGAGCACCCCGGCAAGGTAGAGCTCCCACGCCCTCTTCGCCTCCGCCCTCAGGTGGGGTGTGAACGCCTCGTCGGGAATCCCTGGGACCTCCGTCTCGAGTGCCAGGATCTTCATCGTGTCACCCTCATCGGGCACCCGCCGTCGCGGCCGGAGTGCCCTACCGCTTCCAGGGGCGCGCCTGCATCGGGGGCTGTACCCCAGCGAGCTGGGCCACGAACGCCGCGACCTCGGTGAGTGATGCATTCGTTCTACGTTGTCTCGGCACTCCTGCGCCGCGGGCGAGCCACACGGCGGCCATCTCGGGGTGAGTGTTCAGGAAGCCGTGCTGGCCGGCGATGTCTGCAGGGGTGTGGAACGGCGCACCGGGCGCACCGATGTCGGAGGTCCCCATGAACCCGGGCCGCAGGAAGACCACCAGGTCGCCGGCGTTAGGGCTATTCATGCCGAGGGGCGCGAGCTCCTCTCGGCGAAACATCGCTTCCACGACGTCCTGTCCCTCAACCTGGGCGTTGGCGAGGGACACGGCAGCCGCCCGCACCACGGCCTCTCTCTCATCGGGTTCGACCACCCCGGATGGCTCGCGCCCCTTGAGGTTGACGTAGAGGTGGGCGCAGCCGCTCGACCCGAACGCAACCATCTTTGAGCTTGCGCTCACGCGCCAGCCCCTCTCACCTTGCTCACCCTCCGCGAGGCCGGCGTGCTGGAGCAGCTGGTTGAGGTGCACAGTCTCCCACACCGGCGCCATGCCGTGATCCGATACCACGACCAGGGCGTCGCGCGAGAGGTCGAGCGAACGTGCAAGCTCACCCACGGCGCGGTCGGCGAGCTGGTAGGCCTCGGTGACCGCATCTCGGGCGACCGCGGCAAACCCCTGGGAGGAGGCTTTGTGCCGGGGGTCGGTCACCAGCAGGACGTGCTCCACCTCGTCCACCACCGGTTGGTAGAGCATGAGCAGGTCGAACGCCTCACCTGCGATGGTGGTGCGTGCGCAGGCGTTGAAGAACTCCGAGAAGCGCCGCGTCTGCTGCATGAAGTCGGCGAGCTGCAGGCCGTCCAGGCCGGAGATCTCCCGTTCGAGCGCGCGCTCGTCGCCGGGCCCTGGCCAGAACCCCGCCCGCTCCTCCAGGCTCTCGCGGAACGCCCGGGGGTACGCCTCGGTGGAGAAGAAGGCACCGCGGTAGAGCTTCACCAGGGAAAGGTCGGGCGAGAGCGTCTGCAGGAGGCACCAAGAGCCCACGGTGCGGGTCCCACCGTCGGAATGGGCCGCTCGCACACGCAGGGGGAACCACTCCCCGGTGCGGACGCGTGCCAGGGTGCCGTTGGCCAGATCGGCGTCATCGTCCACCACTAGGGTGTCGTAGTTTGTCGCCCCGTCGTCGGTCGTGTCGAGCGAGGTGAGCGTGAACGTCGCGATGGTCGCACCGGCCGTTCCTGCGAACTTGACCGAGAGCGTCGCTCGCCGAGGCGGCGAATAACTCGTCCACCCGGTCGGCACGGTCGTAACCACGAACTGTGCCGCGGCGAGAGTCACGACAGCCGCCGGGGCGCTGGGCGTGTTCACGTACAGCATCCCGAAATCCGCTGTGCGGGAGGGGGAAGTGCCATCGCAGCCCGGGAAGGTCAACACTCCGACGCGCTTGCCCTGGCGGCGGAACGCCTGCCAGACCGGCTCCGCGCCTAGCGGAGCGTCGAAGCCAGAGACCCCCTGGAGGATCGGTGTTCCCGGCAGGTGGAACCTGTTTGCGACGACCCCGGTCACTGACGGGAACGCCCCAGTCGCGATCGACGTGTGGCTCGGCGAGGTGAGGGCGGGGTTGACCGGGATCGCGCTCTCGACGACGTACCCGTTGGCCGCGAACGTGCTCAGCCCCTCCCTGTCCGCGTAGACGCCCTGGCGCAGATTCTCCCGGTGGCGGTTTGCGGCTACCCCGTCGAGCGAAACGAGAATCACGCGTCTCGCCATTGCCAAGGACGGCAGGGTGCGTGACTGATGTGACGTGTCGGTGGCCGCGCACGCGTGCGCCAGCACGGCCAAGGCGGCGAGGACAGGGGTTCTTCTCACGGCGGGAGTGTAGCGGAAAAGGCAGCTGGCCATGAGCTTCACAGTGTCTTCACACCCCGGCAGGAGAATCCACCGCGGCGGGGCGCTCGCCCCGAGGAGGACACGATGAAGAACTACAAGCTGGCGTCACTTGGCCTGGGAACCCTGCTCGTGGCCACGGCTGCGAGCGCGCAGGTGGTACAGGTTGACTCGGCCATTCTGGCCTATCAACGCGGGGCGGCGGTGTCCGGCAACCTCAACTCCGTGGGGTCCGACACCATGAACAACCTGATGACGTACTGGGGGGAGGCATACGCCAAGATCTACCCCACAGTGCGCATTCAGGTCGAGGGAAAGGGCTCCTCCACTGCGCCGCCTGCCCTGATCGCCGGTACGTCCCAGCTTGGCCCGATGTCGCGCGATATGAAGCCGGAGGAGGTCGATGCCATCGAGAAGAAATACGGCTACAAGCCGACCCAAATCCGCGCTTCGCTGGACACAATCGGCGTCTACGTGAACAAGGACAACCCGATCGCCTCGCTCTCGATGCCCGAGTTGGACGCGATCTTCTCCAAGACCCGCAAGGGCGGCTACCCCAACGACATCACGACCTGGGGTCAGCTGGGCTTGAAGGGCACGTGGGCCGCCAAACCCATCTCGATCTTCGGCCGCAACTCCGCCTCCGGTACCTACGGCTTCTTCAAGGAGCACGCGCTTTTCAAGGGCGACTACAAGGACACGGTCAAGGAGCAACCCGGCTCGGCCTCGGTGGTGCAGGGCGTGAGCGAAGACATCTACGCCATCGGCTACTCGGGGATCGGCTACCGCACGTCGGGGGTACGCGCGCTTCCGATCGCACCCAAGGTGGGGGCGCCCGCGGTCGAACCGAACTACGCCAACGCGCTGTCCAAGAAGTATCCGCTCTCGCGCTACCTTTACATCTACGTCGTGCGTGACCCTCGCCGCCCCATGGACCCACTGACCAGGGAGTTTCTGAAGTTCGTGCTCTCGCGCGAGGGCCAGGAGATCGTCGTCAAGGACGGCTTCCTGCCTCTGCCGGTCTCGGTGGTTCAGGAGGAGCTGGCGAAGCTCAATTGATCGGACCATGACCGAGGGGACCCGGAACGGCGAGGGCCGTTCCGGGTTACGCTTCTCTGTCAGGAGACTGCGGTTGGGAAACGCGTGAGCCCGCTCGTCACGTCCCGCCTGCGGCGCAGCCGTGCTGTGGACCGCATCGTCGCCGCCCTGATCACGGCGGGCGGCTCGACGGTTCTTCTGGCGGTGGCGTTCCTGATGGTCTTCCTGGTGGCGCAGTGCCTCCCTCTGTTCAGGACGGGTTCGCTGCGGCCAGCACCCGTGGTGGCTGACGGTCGCGAACCGATGGCGGCTCTGGAGGACGAGTACCGTGAGAACGTCGTTGTGCTGGGCCGAGACGGCGCGGCGCACGTCGTGCCCCGGAAAGGCACTCCAAGCTCCTCGCCGCTGGAGGGCGTCCGTCCGCCGCTCCGGCAGGCGCGCACAAACGAAGCCGGCACGCTGCTGGCGCTCGAGGATGGGGCAGGCACGTTCCAGGTGTGGGCGTTCAGGGCCGAGGTTCGCTGGCAGGGGGACAGGCGCGTCCTCGAGCCGTCCCTGCACCGGGTGCTGGCCATCCCATCCGGCCAAGGCGGGCGAATCCTGGCTGTGGCGGGCGATCGAGAAGCCCCGCGCGTGCTGGTCGGCACGGATGACGGCGCGATGGTTCTTTCTCCTTCGGGAGACGAGGTTTCCGCAGTGTCGCTGCAGCTGGACGCGAGGCCGCAGATGGGCGCCCTGTCACGCGACGGAAGCGAGGCGTGGCTGGCCTCCCGGCGTGAGCTCGCGTGGTTCTCGCTGACGGGAGGGGGCGATGGTTCCCTTACGCCCCAGGCGACGGTGCCGCTGTCGGCGGTCCCGACGGCCGCGGCCCTGGTTCTGGGAGACGTTACGTGTCTTGTGGGTGACGAGAGCGGGAGAGTCAGCGCCTGGCAGGTGGTGACCGGCACCGTTGCCGGCAGCCGGGTGCTGGATCTCGCCGGCACTTTTCACGGTACGGGCGCGGTCCGGAGTCTTTCGGTCTCCCAGCGCGACAAGACCTTCGAGATCGTGCGCTCCGGTGGCGCGGAGCTCGCCTACCTCACCGGGGGTCGCGTGCTGATGCGCGTTCCTGCCTTCCCGAAAGACGTTTTGCTGTTCGGTATCTCCCCACGTGGCGACGGGCTGTTCGCGGTGACCTCCGCAGGGGCGGTGCACCGATGGGGCCTCGACCCGGGCTACCCCGAGGTTTCTGTCGCGACGCTCTTCCTGCCGGTGCGCTACGAGGGCTTCACCCAATCCGAGCTGACCTGGCAGTCCACCGGCGGCAGCGAGTCATACGAGTCCAAGCTTTCCCTTGTCCCTCTGCTCGTCGGGACCCTCAAGGGCGCCTTCTACGCTCTGCTGTTCTCCGCGCCCGTAGGGCTGGCGGCGGCACTGTTCGTCAGCCAGTTTGCCCCGCAGCGTCTGCGCCAGCTCGCCAAACCGGCCGTGGAGCTGATGGCGGCCCTTCCCTCGGTGGTCGTGGGTTTTCTTGCCGCGTTGCTCCTCGCGCCGCTGCTCCAGCGTCACATCGTTGGCACGTTGGCGCTCCTCGTCCTGATCCCCCTGGTCGTCGTTGCGGCGGCAGCCGCCTGGGAGACAGTTCCGGTGAGCTTGCGCCGCCGTACCACCGGCTGGCGAGAACTGGGTCTCGTGGGAGTGCTGCTCACAGGAGTGAGTGTCGTGTGCTTCACCTTCGAGGGGGTGTTGGAGAGGGCACTCTTTGCGGGCGACTTCAAAGGGTGGCTGCTCGCCGTCGCCGGCATCACCTACGACCAGCGCAACGCGGTGGTGGTCGGGTTCGCCCTCGGCTTCGCGGTGATCCCGATCATCTTCACCCTTGCCGAGGACGCGTTCTCCAATGTGCCGCCGTCCCTGATCTCCGCCTCCCTGGCGCTCGGCGCGACGCGCTGGCAGGCGGCGCGGACGGTGGCGATCCCGGCAGCCAGCCCGGGCCTCTTTGCGGCGGTGATGACCGGCTTCGGCCGGGCCGTGGGCGAGACCATGATCGTGCTGATGGCCACGGGCAACACGCCGATCCTCTCGTTCTCGCCGTTCAACGGGATGCGGACGATGTCCGCGTGCATCGCTGTGGAGATGCCTGAAGCACCCTACGGTGGTGCGCTCTACCGGGTTCTGATCCTCACCGCCTTGCTCCTCTTTCTGGCGACCTTTGTGCTCAACACCGCGGCGGTCGTAGTGGCTGCCAGGCTGCGAAAGCGCTTCGGGAGGCTGGCCGCATGAGCGTGGTGCGCCGCTGGCTCGCCGAGGGCACCGCCCAGCGCTGGCTCACCGGCGCATGCGTCCTGATCGCCCTCGGGATGATCGGCGGCCTGGTGGCCGTGGTCGTGGACGTGGCGGGAGTCTTCTTCTGGCCGCGTCCGCTGGTGGAGTTGACCCTCACGGACGGCAGCATTGTGCTGGGCGAGGTGTGGGACCGGGAGCCCGATCGGGCCAGTCCTAGCAGCACGCGCATCCGGCTCAAGGTGGGCAACCGCGACCTCTCGGGGGTGGATTTTCGCTGGATCCGCCAGAACGAGATCCGGCAGGAGTCGGTGCCGGCCGATGCCTGGCTGCTCGAACGGCAAGAGAACGGCAACTTCTACGGGTTTCCCCGCCGCTTGGAGCTGGACAGCAGCTCGCTCGAGGACGCGAACCCGCGGTTCCAGGAAACGCTGCAGCGCATGATCGCCGAGGCCCACCGCCTGCTCGCGGAGGAGCGCAGCCTGTTGCGCCGGGTGGACCGGCAGCACGCCCCCGTCGCCAGGTTGATGGCGCTGCTGGCCGCTGCGCAGAGGCGTGGGGCGGATACGCGAGAACTGGAGGCCAGGCTCACCGCGGCGCAGGCGCTGGAGGAATCTGCAACCCGGCCCGCCATGGAAAGGCTCGGCGCGGTGCGCGAGGCGCTCGCTCAGGGGAAGCTGGTGATCGCCACCGCGGGGGGCCGAGAGAAGCCCGTCCCCGTGGCGATGATCGTGCGGGCGGTGCCGGAAAACACGCTGCGGGGTTGGCAGAAGCTGGGGCTGTACATCTCCCGCTGGTGGGAGTTCCTCGCGGGACAGCCGCGCGAGTCGAACACCGAGGGAGGCATCCTCCCGGCGATCTTCGGCACCGCGCTCATGGTGCTTCTGATGACGGTGGCGGTGGTGCCGCTGGGAGTGGTCACCGCGGTCTACCTCAACGAGTACGCACGTGAGGGCACCTTCACCAACGCTGTGCGCCTGGCCCTGGCCAACCTTGCGGGGGTTCCGTCGATCGTGTTCGGTGCCTTCGGCCTGGCGTTCTTCGTCTACACGCTCGGCGGGAGCATTGATCGCCTGTTCTTTTCGAACGTGCTGCCGACGCCGACGTTCGGAACCGGCGGCATCCTCTGGGCCTCGCTGACCCTCGCCCTGCTTACCCTCCCGGTGGTGGTGGTGGCGACCGAGGAGGGGCTGCAGGCTGTGCCCCAGGCGGTGCGGGACGGGGCGCGCGCCTTGGGCGCCACGCGATGGCAAACGATTCGCCGCGTGGTTCTTCCCTATGCCGCTCCCGGCATTCTGACGGGTGCGATCCTGGCGGTCGCACGCGGTGCGGGCGAGGTGGCGCCGCTCATGCTCACCGGTGTGGTGAAGCTGGCGCCCAGCATGCCGTTTGACGGGATTCCGCCTTTCCTCCACCTTGATCGGAAGTTCATGCATCTCGGGTTTTACATCTATGACGTCGGGTTCCAGTCCCCGAACGTCGAGGCTGCCAAGCCGATGGTGTACGCGGCGGTGCTGGTGCTCCTCGTTCTTGTGGTCGTGCTGAACCTGGCAGCGATCACGCTCCGCAACCGACTGCGCCGCAGGCTGCGGGGGTCGGCCGTATGAGCGAACGGAGCGCCGCCCTGGCGACGAGGGGGCTGGTTGCGGGCTTCGATACTACCGAGGTCCTGAGCGGGATCACGATGGAGGTCCCGGCTCGCGGCGTCAGCGCACTGATCGGACCCTCGGGGTGCGGAAAGTCCACAATGCTGCGCTGCTTCAACCGCATGAACGATCACCTTCCCGGGTTCTTCCGCCGGGGCGAGGTGCTCGTCGAGGGCCGCGACGCGTACGACCCGACTTGGTCTCTGGAGGCTCTTCGCTTCCAGGTGGGAATGGTGTTCCAGAAACCGAACCCGTTCCCGCTCTCGGTGCGCGAGAACGTGCTGTTCGGACCGCGCCTAGCAGGCGTGTCGGATGGTGACACGCTCGAGGAGATTCTGATCCGTTCGCTCACCCGCGCCCAACTCTGGGAAGAGGTGAAGGACCGGCTGGACGCCTCGGCGCTGGAGTTCTCCGGCGGGCAGCAACAGCGGCTGTGCATCGCGAGGGCGCTGGCGTCGTCACCAGGCATCCTGCTTCTCGACGAGCCGGCCTCGGCGCTCGACCCGATCGCGACCGCGAAGCTCGAAGAGACGATCCGCGAACTGGCCCAGGAGATCGCGGTGCTGCTTGTCACTCACAACATGCAGCAGGCGGCGCGGGTTGCCCACCGTACGGCCTTCCTCTATCTGGGAAGGCTCGTTGAGGAGGGAGAGACGACGCAGCTCTTTGCGGCACCACGTGAGAAACTCACCGAGGAGTACGTGACCGGACGTTTCGGCTAGGGAGTGATCATGCCTGAGAGACCGTTGGAGCACGACCTTGAGGAGCTCAAGAAACTCCTGCTCACGATGGCGGGAGAGGTGGAGCGCCAGCTCACTCTCGCGATCCGCGCGCTGGTCGAGCGCAGCAGCGAGCTGGCCGAGCAGGTCATCGCGGGGGATGAGGTCATCGACCGCCGCGAGATCGAGGTGGACCGGCGCGTGCTCGAGCTGATCGTGCGCGCGCGACCGATGGCGCGAGACTTGCGGATGGTAATGACGGCGGTCAAGATCGCGCCGGACCTCGAGCGGGTGGCCGACCATGCGGTGCACGTTGCACGCCAGGCTATCGTTCTCAACCAGGTGCCGCCGCTCAAGGCCTTTATCACGATTCCGCGTATGGCCGACGCGGCGACCGGCATGGTACGGGACGCCATCGGAGCGTTCGTCCAGGGCAACTCGCAGTTGGCACGGCAGGTGATCACCAGAGACGATGCCGTTGACGGCATGCACGAACAGATCTTCCGCGAGCTTCTCACCTACATGATGGAGGACCCAAAGACCATCCATCGCGCGCTCGCGTTGCTGCTGGTGTCACGCTCGCTGGAGCGGATCGCGGACCAGGGGACCAACATCGCGGAGCAGGTGGTGTACCTGGTGGAGGCCGAGGACGTCCGGCACCGCCACGGCGAGGAGCCTGACAAATCGTGAACGGGACGGCACGGTTCTCGCTGGCGGGGCTGACCTGCCGTTACGGCGGAAAGGTGGCCGTGCGCGACGTCTCGATGGAGATCCCGACGGCGGGCGTGACCGCGTTCATCGGGCCCTCGGGGTGCGGTAAGTCGACGATCCTGCGCTGCCTGAACCGCATGAACGACGTGGTTCCCGGCTTCTCCTTGGCGGGGCAGGTGACGCTGGACGGAGAGGACATCTACACGCCGACCACGGACCCGGTGGCGGTGCGCCGGCGCGTGGGCATGGTCTTTCAGCGGTCCAATCCGTTCCCTTCCTCTGTCTTCGACAACGTGGCATACGGACTGCGCCTGAATCACCAGCTTTCGCGGGCCCAGCTCGAGCTTAAGGTCGAACAGGCGCTGCGCGCGGCGGGTCTCTGGGAAGAGGTCAAGGAACGGCTCGGCGCTACCGCGAGCATGCTCTCGGGTGGGCAGCAGCAGCGGCTGTGCATCGCGCGGGCCCTCGCCGTGGAGCCTGAAGTATTGCTCTTCGACGAGCCCGCCTCCGCCCTCGACCCGATCTCCGCCCAACGCGTGGAGGAGCTGGTGCTGGAGCTCGGCAGGAAGCTCACAGTGGTGATCGTGACCCACAACCTCCAGCAGGCCTCTCGGGTTGCGGACCGCACCGCGTTCTTTCTCCTGGGACGGTTGGTGGAGTACGCTCCCACCGTGGAGCTCTTCACCAACCCGCACCAGGGCCAGACCGAGGCGTACGTTTCGGGACGGTTCGGATGAACACGCGGGTCTTCGTGGTCGAGGACGACCGGGACATCGCCGAGATGGTGAGGCGTCACCTCGAGCGCTCCGGCGAGTACAGCGTGTCGCTGTTCACGCGCGGCGACGAGTTCCTGGCGGCCTGCGAGGGGGCCCTTCCCCAGCTCGTGATCCTGGACCTCAACCTCCCCGATACCGACGGGTTGACTATCTGCCGCGAGCTGCGGAGCTGGGAAGCGACCCGCACCGTGCCGATTCTGATGCTCACCGCGCGCGCCGGGGAGGCGGATCGCGTCACCGGATTGGATCTCGGGGCCGACGACTACCTCACGAAGCCGTTCTCGCTGCGGGAGCTGGCTGCCAGGGTCTCGGCGCTGGTGCGGCGGGTCCAGTGGGAGCGCGGCGTCCCGGGCGGGGTCTACAGCGATGTCCACCTGATCGTGGATCCTGCGCGTCTAAGGGTTGAGCAAGAGGGCAGAGAGGTGCACCTGACCCGGCGAGAGTTCGACGTGCTGTGGCACCTCATCTCGCTCGGCGGACGGGTGGCCTCCCGCGAGCAGATCCTGGACGCGGTCTGGGGGCTGGCCTCGAGCGTGGACCCGCGCACGGTGGACGCCCACATCCGTACCGTGCGGCGGAAGCTGGGCGATGGCGTGATTGAGACGCTCATCGGCTCGGGGTACCGGTTCCGGAGCCAGGGATGAGGAAACGCAGCTCGCCTGGGCTTCTCGTTGGTCTCAGCACGCTCGTGATGGCGCTCGCCGGCCTCGTGACCCTGGAGGCGATCCACCGGGGGGAGGGCCGGGCTGCCCTCGAGAACCGGCTTCGCCTCGCCGGGGAGGTTCTCGCCGCAAGCGCGCCAGAGCTGTTCGCACAGCCATCGGAGCAGGCGGACGCCGAAATCCGACGCTGGGCCGCCGCCAGCGGCCTGCGTGTGACGCTAATTGGCCCGGATGGGCGCATCCACGCGGACTCCTGGACGCTTCCAGGCCTCCTGTCACGGCTGGAGAACCACCTGGAACGCCCGGAGGTTGTTGCCGCGAGGGCCGGGGATGTGGGGGTGAGCCGAAGGCGGTCTGCCACCACCGACCACCCCACGACCTACGTGGCGCGTGCGGTTGGACCGCCGGAGCGCCCGCAGGGCTTCCTCCGACTGGCACAGGAAGAGGCGCCCCCCGGTTGGCCGTGGGGCGGCATCCTGGTGGCGGCGCTGGCCGCGCTGGTTGCCGGCCGGCTCGCGGAGAGCTGGACCCGGCGCTACCACGAGGCCGCAGCGCGGCACCTCGCACAGTGGACCGAGCTGCCGCCCGACGCCGAGCTGGAGGCGATCTCGGAGGAGACCGACCGGCGCTTCCGCGCGACGCGCGAAGCGCTCACCCGCGAGCTGGAGGCCACGCACACGGCACTCGAGCAGATGGTGGAAGGGGTCGTGCTGCTCGACCGCCAGGAGGTCGTGCGCTTCGCAAACGTAGCGGCGGTGCAGCTGCTGGGGGGTGGCCTGAGCGCCGGGCACCCCCTGGTTGAGGCGGTGCGGGTCCCCGAGGTGCTTGCGGCGGTGCACGAGACGCTTGCGCACGGCGGGATCCGTCACACAAGCATCGCTCTCCCAAGCGGGGTGGAGTTGGCGGTGCGGGTGTGCACCCTCGAGCACCCGATGCTGGCGGTCGCTGTGGTTGTGCGCGACGTTCGGGAGGAACGACAGCTGGAGCGGGCGCGGCGCGCGCTGGTGGCAGACCTCGCGCACGAGCTGCGCACGCCGTTGACGGTGCTCTCGGGTGTGGCCGAGGAGTTGAGCGAGGCTGGCGCGAGTGCGGAGCTCGGCAGCACCCTGACGCGCCAGGTCGCAAAGCTGCGGGCCTTCGCGGAGGAGCTTGAGGAGCTGGCACGCATCGAGTCTGGCCAGCTGCCCCTGCACCCCGAAGAGGTGGACGTTGCGGCCGTCGCCCGGCAGGTTCTCGCGGATCTTCGTGGCATTGCGGACCGGGCAGGAGTCACGCTGAAGGCCGAGGGTGGTGCCGCCCCGCTTCGCACCGACCCGGTACGACTCGCCCAGGTGCTCGTCAACCTGGTGGACAACGGCATCCGTTACAACCGTCGGGGCGGCCGCGTTACGGTGCGGATCACCCCCTCCGAGGGGGGCGTCCGGATCGAGGTGGAAGACGATGGGATCGGGATCCCGGCCGCGGAGAGCGGGCTGGTGTTCCAACGCTTCTACCGGGTGCGCAGGCGGGCCGAAGGTGAGGGGGGAAGCGGGCTCGGCCTCGCCATCGTCAAGCACCTGGTCCGCGCGCTCGGCGGGACAGTCAACCTCACGTCGCGCGAAGGGGAGGGCACGCTCGTCACGCTTGTCTTTCGTGGCTCCGCCCCCGCGTCCTCAGGAGGGTAGAACGAGAGCGGATGGGGAGCGCTCGTCTCTGCAGTGGATTGACTTGGCAGCGACTGCTCTTTGGCTAAACCTCAAGAAACGAAAGCTCCCCGCACCGGGGAGCCTCCGTTCACACGGGAGAGCTCGAACTAGTCCTTCTTGTCCTTGAGCGCCTTCATGAGAGCGGCACCGAACGCCGTCACCTCTGCCTTGCGCTCCACCTTCTTCTCCTCGGCCCAGCGACGGTACTCCTTGACCGCCTTGCCCTCCTTCGCCTTCTTGACCGAGAGCGAGATGCGCTTGCGCTGGGGGTCCACGGAGAGAACGGTAGTCGAGATCCGGCTGCCAGGGACGAAGCTCGCAGCGAGGTCCCCACCCTTGGGGACGTCGGTCTCGGAGGCCGGAATGAGGGCGGTGAGGCCGGGCTCCAGCTGCACGAACACCCCGAAGTTGGCGGTGCGCTCCACGATCCCCTCCACCGCGGTGTCGACGGGGTAGCGCTCGGCGGCCTCGAGCCAGGGGTCGCTCACGGCCACCTCCCGCAAGGTGAGTGAAAGGCGCCGGCGCTCGAGGTCGAGCTCGCGCACCCATCCCCGCACCGGAGCACCGGGGGCGAGACTCTCGTCCTCCAGCTTCATGCCGGGAGGCAACTGGGAGACGTGAATGAGCCCGTCCACGCCGGGGAGCAGCTCCACGAACGCTCCGAACTCGGCCTTGCGCGCAACCGTCCCCTCGAACGAGGCCCCGGGCGGGAAGCGGTTCGGCACCTCGGCCCACGGGTCGGGCTCCAGGGCCTTCACCGAGAGGGCGATACGCCCCTTTTCGCGGTCGGCCTCCAGCACCTTCACGCGCACCGTGTCGCCGACCTTCGCGATCTGGGAGGGGCGCACCCCCGCGCGGTGAGAGAGCTCGCTGATGTGCACCATGCCGTCCACGCCGCCGAGGTCCACGAACACACCGAAGTCGCGCACGCTCTTGATCGTGCCCTCGAGCTCGAGGCCCGGTGTGACGCGCGACCACGCCTCGCTGGCCGCCGCCTCGCGCTCGTCCTTGAGGACTTGGGCGCGGGAAACCACCAGGGAGGAGAGATCGTCGGCGAGCTCGGTGATGCGGAAGAGGAAGCTCTTGCCGAGGTAGGCGTCCACGTTGCGGGGGAAACCCAGGTCGATCTGCGACATCGGGCAGAACGCGCGGAGGCCGGCGATGGAGATGTCATAGCCGCCCTTGTTGCGGCCTGTTACCTTTCCCTCGACCGGGACCCCGTTGTCGTGGGCGCCGCGCAACGCCTCACGCTCCCGGCGCTCGATGGCGAGCTTGTGCGAAACCCGTAGCTCGGGGGAGAGCACCGTGATCACGGCGTCCAGCCCGTCCCCCGGGCGGAGCTCCCCAAGCTCGGTGCGGTCCATCACCGCCTCGGACTTGCCCCCGACGGAGATGAGCGCGATGTCGCCGTGCACCGCCATGATGGTGCCGGTGATCAGCTGGCCGAGCTCGAACTCCTCCTGTTGAAAGGACTGCGCCAGGGCCTCGGCGAAGCTCTGGTTGTCTGCGGGTTGGTTCTTCTCCTTGCTCATGGGCACATCCTTGCCGCCTGGTCCTGCTCCAGGCGCAGCCCCTTGGGCTGAGCCACGCATTCTACACCCATTCCGGCAATCACGGCTCCCGGGCGTCCCGGAGACGTCACGGTATGCTTGTGCGGTGCGCCGCTGGCTTTCACTCGGGCTGCCGCTCGCCCTCACCTTTGGATGCGCCACGACCCGCCTCCCCACGCTGCCGCCCTCCATTCGCATCGAGGTGCTGGCGGCCATGGACCGCGTGCCGGTGACGGCTCACGAGGCTCTCCTGCCGGTGGGGGCAGGCGCGGATGAGCAGACCCGGCGTCTGGCCACCATGCTGGCCGTCGCCGGGGACCTCGCGGCAGCGGTTTCAGCCTCCGGTGCCACAGTCTGCGAGGGGTTGTTGCCCGAGGGAACAGGCGGCTACCCTGACCCGCAGCAGCTCGCGAGGCTCGGGCGCGAAGACGGTGTGGACGTGGTGGTACTTCCCGAGCTGATCGCCTACGGCCAGGTGCGTCATTCGTGGCTGTGGCTGCTGGCGGCGCAAGGCCTGGTTGCGGGGATCGGTCACGGCGTCGTGGTGGCCAAGGCTACCGGCAGCGCCGCGACCGGATGGTGGCTGGGCGTGGGGGAGTTCGTGCTCGAAACGGTGACCTGGGTTGGCGGGGCGCTGGTGGCCTCCCGGATCATTGACCCAGTGATCGTGCGCGTGTGGGCGGTGCGTACAAGCGACGGGTCGGTGATCGGGCGATGGACACGGGAGGGGACGAGCCCGGTGCGGAGCTGGCTGCACCGCAGCGGGCTGCCGCCCCGGGGCGAACGGCTGCGCGGCGTGAGCGCGGGCATCTTCACCGCATTGGCCCCAAAGCTCCTGAGCAGGGTGGCACGCGAGGTGTCGCGCGCCGACGCGGGGCGGGCGAAAGCAGAGGCTGAGCGATGAGGGACGGTGCGACACCGATCCGAATCGGAGTGTCCTCCTGCCTACTCGGGGCGAAGGTGCGTTTCGATGGCGGGCACAAGAAGGACAACTTTCTCGTCAAAACCTTCGGTGCGTGGGTGCAGTGGGTTCCCGTCTGCCCGGAGGTCGAGGTCGGGATGGACACCCCGCGGCGAGTCCGTCCGCCTGGTGCGGGAGGGCGCTGGCGTCCGCACGGTCGCCCCACGGAGCGGGAAAGACTAGGCAGAGGCGATGAAGACCCACTGGGCGCAACGGGTGGAGAAGCTCGCGGCCGCCGAGCTCTCCGGCTACGTGCTCAAGGAGGATTCCCCGAGCTGCGGCATGGAGTGGGTCAAGGTTTACGGCGACGGGATGCCAACCACGTCCGGCCGTGGGCTGTTCGCCGAGGCGCTTCTGGCTTGCTTCCCCAACCTGCCGGTGGAGGAGGAGGGGCGGCTGTGCGACCCGCATCTGCGCGACAACTTCGTCGAGCGCGTGTTCGCCTACCACAGTTCGCTGTTAGTAATTGACAAATGTCAATACAAATGTTATATTGCTGGTGTGAGCGACGTCTCTCCCTCTTTCCTGCTCGACCACCCCGAGCTGGTGGAGCCGGCGGCGCCGTGGTGCGTCTGGCTCGACAACCTCGAGCTCGGTGTGCTGCTGCTGGCCCAGCCGTGGATCGGTGGCGGTGGGCTGCACCGTGCCGACATGGAACGCCAACTCGGCCGTCTTGCCGATGCTGACCTGCTGGTCGGGCCCGTCTACTTCCAGCGGGTCAACCGCGCGGTGGCGGCGTTGGAGAGTCGGGGTCAGCTGGCCGGTGAGGGCGCCGGCCGGCGCCGCGACTTCGTGATCACGCCGCAGGGGTTTGCCGCGCTGATCCTGAACCTACAGGTGCTTCGAGCGGATCCGACCGTGGACGGCAGCGAGTTCGAACTCAAACGGGCGCTTGTGGCGATGTGGAACCTGGTGTTGGAGCGACTCCTGGAGTGGCCCGAGGAGATCGACCTCGGCCCCGAGATGACGCAGCTGTTCGAAGGGCTCGACCGGCTCGAGGTGTGGGGGCAAGAAGTGATCACGGCGCGTGTGGTGGCCGACGCGTTCAACATCCTCCGCCTCATCGGAGTCCAGGGCGAGCACGTCCAGAAGCTGAGGCGGGCGGCCGAGCTGAGGATCGAGCAGACCAACGCTCAGGCCGATATGTCTCGCAGCGCGGAGCTCTCCCGGTTGTTGCAGCTTGCAGGGTTGGCCAAGCAGGAGCGGACCGCAGCAGCGATCGTCGAGACGGTCCGCGGTCTTGCCGCTGGCACGATGCCCCAGCTCGAGGCGTCGGCGCAGATCGCACGCTACACGGCCTATCTCCGCTACCTTGAAAGCCTCGCGGGTCTGTACTCAAGGGAACTCAAGGTGGTCGACGTCGGCGCGTTCCGCAGCGTCCTCGCCGGGCGCGCGGTTTGAGCCGAGGATCGCGCCATGCCGTTCGGGACGAGCCGCCTCGCGACCAGGGTTCGCCGGCTTCTAGGCAGCTCGATCGAGCATGACCTCACCGCGTACCGCGAGCGCCTGCTTCGAATCGACCGGTGGGAGGAGAGGGCTGCGGCGGCGGACGATCGGCACCTGAGGGCGTGGGCGGCGCAGCTCAAGCAGCGGGCCCGGTCCGGAGCCTCTCCGGACAGCGTGCTCGATGAGGTGTTCGCGATCGTGCGCGAGGCCGCCGACCGGCTCCTCGGGCTGCGGCCCTACGACGAGCAGCTGATCGCCGGCCTCGCCCTGCACCAGGGAAAGCTCGCCGAGATGCAGACCGGAGAGGGGAAGACGCTCGCCGCGGTCGCGCCCGTGGTCGTCAACACCCTCACTGGCAGCGCCGTGCACGTGTTGACGTTCAACGACTACCTGGCGCGTAGAGACGCCCAATGGATGGGACCGGTATACGAGTTTTTGCGGGGTTTCCGTCGGGTGCGTGCAGGAAGTGGATGTCGGTGGAGGAGCGGAAGCGGGCCTACGGCTGCGACGTCACCTACCTCACCGCAAAGGAGGCCGGCTTCGACTTTCTAAGGTCGTGCCTGTGCCTCGAACCGGAGCAGCTCACCCAGCGCCCTTTCAGCTTCGCACTCGTCGACGAGGCGGACTCGATCCTCATCGACGAGGCTCGCATCCCGCTCGTCATCGCCGGGTCGGTGGAGGGTCTTGCCAACAACGCGGTAAAAGCGGCTCTGGTTGCATGCCGTCTCCGGTCAGGCGAGGACTTCGACACCGACGAGCACGCCCACAACATCTCTCTGACCGACTCCGGCTCGGAGCGGGTCGAGCAGATGCTCGGCTGCGGCAGCCTGTACGACCCGGAGAACCTCGATCTGCTGGCTGATGTCCGCAACGCGCTGCACGCCGAGGTGCTGCTCAGGCGCGACGTTGATTACATCGTAAGGGGAGGCAAGGCCGAGCTCGTCGACGACTTCACCGGCCGTGTTGCGGACAAACGTCAGTGGCCCGACGGGCTCCAGGCCGCGATCGAGGCGAAGGAACGGCTCGACCTGAACGACGAGGGAAGGATCCTGGGCTCGATAACCATGCAGCACTTCCTTCAGGGCTACCCGAGCCTCGCGGGCATGACCGCGACGGCCCAGGGTGCGGCGGAGGAACTCGAGGAGTTCTACGGCCTCAAGGTGGTGGTAGTCCCAACCCATCGGCCGTGCATCCGAGAGGACCTTCCTGATCTCGTGTTCTCCCACCGGGCCGCCAAGCTCGACGTCCTCATCGAGGAGATCTCCAGCGTTCACCGCAGCGGACGTCCGGTTCTGGTCGGGACCGCGAGCGTGGCCGAGTCCGAGGAGCTGGCGAGGGAGCTTGACCGGGTTGACGTACCGTGCCGTGTTCTGAACGCCAAGAACGAGGAACTCGAGGCCGAGATCGTTGCCGAGGCCGGGGCGCTGGGGGCGGTGACGATCTCTACCAACATGGCCGGCCGCGGCACGGACATCAGGCTGGGCGGGCGAGGAGAGGCGGACCGGGACCGCGTCGTTGCCCTCAGCGGGCTGTACGTCATCGGGACCAATCGGCACGAGAGCCGCCGCGTCGATCTCCAGCTCAGGGGTAGGGCCGGACGCCAGGGAGACCCCGGGTGCTCGCGCTTCTTCGTCAGCCTCGAGGACCCGCTGCTTTCCCGCTACGGCGTGCGAAACCTGATCCCCTTGGCAAGGGTCCCGAAGGAGCAAAGCCCGCCGGTGGACGACCCTCTGATAGGCCGCGAGATCGCCCGCGCCCAGCGCATCATCGAGGGGGAGAGCTTCGACATCCGCAGACGGTTGTTCAACTACTCGGTGCTGATCGAGAAGCAGCGCCGGAGCATCCAGGGGTGGCGCCAGGAGGTGCTGCTTGGCCTGGCAGGGCTCGACCTTCTCGTGCATGCCTCCCCGGAGCGGTACCAGGCACTCTCGGCGACGGTGGGCACGAAGCTCCTGCGCTCGGTCGAGAGGCGGCTGACGCTGCTGGCGATCGATCGCTGCTGGAGCGAGCACCTGGCAGAGGTCCAACGTATCCGCGACGGGATTCACGTGGTCAACTTCGTCGGCAAGGACCCCCTGGCCGAGTTCTTCCGCGAGTCGGGGCAGGCGTTCGAAACTCTCCTGGCTAGGATCGACGACGAGATCGCGAGCACGTTCGAGTCGATCGAGATCACGGCCGAAGGGGTGGACTGGGAGAAGGAGGGGTTGGCCGGACCGTCGTCCACCTGGACGTACCTAGTCAGCGACAACCCGTTCGGTGCCAACCCGCTCCGCAGCCTCGCCAACAGACCCGGCGTGGCGCTGTTCGGCGTCCTGCTGTGGGGTCCGCTGCTGTTCGCCTACGGGCTCCTCATGCACTGGTTGCGGCGGAGGAAGCGGACCACGAGCGCGGCCACGTGAGGGACAACCAAAACTGGCAGCGGTCTCGACGACGGCATCAGTGATCCCGGCGCCACGACTCGGTTGTCTGGTTCAACCGGCTCCAGGGCCGGCGTCATCGGAATGGACACTCTACCGACGGCGTTCGTAGCAGATACGGGTGCCCGGAGAGGGAGCTCGTGTGTCCTACACCGAGGCGGGACGGGGGAGATGGCGGCCCAGCCGAGAGAGCTGAACTTGACGTTGAGACCGCGCTCGCGCTACGACGCCATCGACGTCGCGGCCCGGGTCCGCGAGGAGTTCGGCGACGTCCTGACCGGCTTTCGCCGCGTGCTCTACTGCTCTCTTCACACCACCGCGGGGTACCTGGAGCAGAGCCTCTCGAGCCGCCTGGACAACCGGCGCGAGCGCCTGGACCCGTTCATGCGGGCGTTCCAAAGACTTTTCCCCCCCGGCGCGGACTACCGCCACGACCAGCTCCACCTGCGCGGCGAGCTCTCCGAGAACGAGCGCCAGTGCGAGCCCAGGAACGCTGACTCCCACCTCACCTTCATCGGCTCTGGCCTCCGAAACTGCGTGACCTACCTTCACCGCCCGGGCGAACCGGTCTACTTCACGGACCTGGACGGGGTCCACGCCGGCCAGCCCCGGACGCGCTGCACGCGCGTGCTCGGATACACGTCACAGGAGGCCGTTGCGAGGGTCCGCTGCGAGGTCCCCGTCTCCCGGCACCCCATCGCCTCTGTCAACCTCGCCGATCCCCGTGTCGGCGTCCTGTCCCTTGCCCAGGAGCTAGTGTCTCGCCATGGAGTTTTCAAGGGGCGCATCGACATCGCGCTTGCCGCATCCGAGCGGGACGCTGGCGTGACGGTGAACGAGTACGAGACGCTGCTGATGCGGCACGACCTCGCCGAGGTGCTGGCCGACCCCCTCAAATTCGCGGCCCGGACCGGCGTTCGCATGCTGCGCGACCCACTCTCGATCCCCTCCAAGAGCTGGGGGTACGCCCGCTACGACGTGGTGCAGGTGGTCAACGAGCTGATGGACGCCCTGAAGGTCACCGAGTCTGCCCTGGAGAGGCTGCTGGCCAAGGTGATGGCGGTCCCCGCGCGGCGCTTCCTGCGTCTGAAGCGCTCGCTGAGCCTGCTGGTTTCCGACACCGGCGGGATCGTGCGCGGGACCTACCAGAATCCGATCCTGATCCAGTGGGCCGGCGCGCCCAACGGCATCCGCACCCTCGAGCTGACGCTCACCCGCTTCCGGTAGTTCTACGGCATGATGCACCCATGAGCATGGACGCGGGACGGGTGTTCATCATCGGCATGGGCGAGGTGGGACGGCGGCTCGCCGGGGCGCTGGCTACGGCCGGGGTCAGAACGGCTTCAGTCACCCGGCACTCGGGTTGGGAGGAGGCGCTGGCCGACCCCGGCGGCGTGCTTCTGGTGTGCGTCCGGGAGGAGGCGCTGGGCGAGGTGTTGCCGCGCCTCCACGGTGTGGGCCCCCAGCGCCTGGTCTTCGTCCAGAACGGCTGGGTTCGTCCGCTGCTTAAAGGGTTTCCCGGCTGCACCCGCTCCCTCATCTGGTTCACCAGCAAGGGCGAGTTTTTCAAGCTGCTGCGCCCGAGCGTGTTCTGTGGGCCGCAGGCGGCGTTCCTCGCCGAGGCGCTCGGGCGCGGCGGGGTTCCATCGGTCGCGGTCGGCGAGGACGCGTTCGCGGCCGCCGAGGCGGAGAAGATGGGGTTCAACTGCGTGGTGGGGCTGCCCCTGGCGGTGCACGGGGTAAGCCTCTCGGAGTACCTGGAGCGGCACTGGGAGGAGGCTCGGGCAGTGTTCATCGAGGCCGCCTCCGTGACCGCCCGGGCGACCGGCGCGGCGGCTCCCCCGGGCTGGTGGGACGAGTTCGTTCGCCTCTCCGGACCGATCGGCTGGGTGCGCGCCTCGGCCGCCAAAGCACTGGAGTACCGCAACGGGGCGGTGATCCGGCTTGCCCGCGAACTCGGCTTGGCTGCGCCGGCCAACGAGCGCCTGCTTGAGGTTGTGGGCTTTCTCGGCTGAGACGCCGGGGAGCAGTCTTACTCGCTGGCAGCCTTGAGCGCTTGAAGCTTCTGGTGTAACGTGAGTTGAGAACCATGAGCACGGACCTCATCCGCAACCTCGCGGCGTTCACCCACCCGGAGGCGCTCAAGATCCTCCTGGTGCTGTTCCTCTCGTTCCTGCTCGGGCTCGAGCGCGAGGGACGCAAGGCCACCGCCGGGCACTACATCTTCGGGGGCGTGCGCACCTTCCCGCTCATCGGCCTGCTCGGCTACGCCATCGCGCTGATCTCCGGGCAGCAGGCGCTCCCCGTGGCGCTGGGCTTCGTGGTGGTGGGAGCTTTCCTCCTGGTCTCCTACCTCCACAAGCTGGCCAGCGCCGAGGAGGCCGGCGTCACCACCGAGGTTTCCGGGCTGGTGACCTACGTGCTGGGCGCGCTGGTCTACAACGGCTACTACTGGATCGCGGTCACGGTGGTGGTTCTCTCGATGTTGCTGCTCGAGCTGAAGACCGCGCTCGAGGGGCTCTCGGAGCGCATCCCCTCCGAGGACGTCATCACCTTCACAAAGTTCCTGCTCCTCACGGTGGTGATCCTGCCGGCCGTGCCCAATCAGGAGTTCACGCACTTCCACCTCAACCCTTTCAAGACCTGGCTGATCGTCGCGGCCGTGAGCGGAATCTCCTACGGCAGCTACGTGCTTCAACGCGTGACGAAAAAGAAGGGCGGCATCGTGCTCGCGGCGTTGCTGGGCGGTGCCTACTCCTCCACCGTGATGACGGTGGCACTCGCGCGGCGGGCGCGCCGCGAGAACCGCCCCAACCTGTTCACGGGCAGCATGGTCCTGGCCTCGGGCGTGATGTACCTGCGGGTGCTGGTGCTGCTGGCGATCTTCAATGGCGCGCTGGCAGGGCAGTTGGCGGGCCCGTTCCTCGTCCTGGGGACGGTGACCATGCTGGCCGGCTTTGCGTGGTCGCGCCTGCGGGACCGCTCGAGCGCCGCCGTGGAGCGCGAGTACGAGGCGAGGAACCCGCTCGAGATCGGCTCGGCGTTCCTGTTCGCGGCGATCTTTCTGGGCGCCCTGATCGCCACCGGCCTGGTGCTCGAGCACTACGGCGCGGTGGGGATCTATGCCCTCGCCACGCTGATGGGCGTCACCGACGTCGACCCGTTCATCATGGGCCTCACCCAGACCGCCGGCGTGAGCACGCCGCTTGGCACGGCAGCCGCCGCCATCGTGGTGACCACCGCCAGTAACAACGCCCTCAAGGGGCTCTACGCGCGGCTCTTCTCGGATGAGGCCACCGGTAACCGAGGCCTGCTGGCACTCCTCGTGCTGGCCATCGTGGGGCTCTTGCCGCTGCTGTGGATCCTGGCATAGCGGACGAAGGCTAGGGCCTGCTGCCCGCAAGATGGTGGCGGGGCGGCCGCACCACCGGAGCATCGGCAAGCAACACCGAGCCGTCCAGGTACGTGGCGGTCAGCGCAACCCCGGTAGCACTTGCGATCTGCCTTGCGACGGGCTGGTCGTCACAGCGGACGCTCGTGAGCCGGCCCGTTCCCCCCGCGGCGACGGTGAACGAGATCACGGCGAGCTCACGGTCGCCCTGGTCGAGCGCCTGGCCGGAGGGAAGGGCGAGGCTCACGCCGAGGTGGCCGTCGGCGATCCGGGAGGCGTCGGTGGTGAGCACGGCTGCCTCGGCGTCGGCGCCTGGGGCAACGGATGGTGAGCCGAGCACCGCCGGGTCGAAGACCAGGCTGAAGCTCACGGCGTTCTCGTCTCCCAGGGCCGAGAGATCCACCGTCAGCGTGGCGGTTGACCCGTGCCTTGCAGCGGCAGTTCCCACCCGCAGGACGCGGGGACCGGAGAAGGCGCTGACCGCGACGGTCTGCGCAAAGCTCATCCCATCCTCGCTGCTGGCGGTGAAGGTGACCACACCCCGCTGCCACCCGGGCGAGAGCAACGCTGGCGCCACGCTCATGGTGGGTTGTGCCGAGATCGGGCCGCCGTCCGGCGTGACCGTGATCCACGGCACGTCTGCCACGGCGGTCCAGCTCAGCACGTAGGGTCCGCGCAGACGCACCGGCACCGCCCGGTCCTTCCGGGAGTTCGCGTCCACGGCAACCGTGACCGTCTGCGGATCGGCCGCCAGTGCGGCAGGCTCGGCCAAGGCGCCCTGCAGCATGTCGTAGGCCGGGATGGAGCCAGGAACGTAGTCGGCAAGAACGACCGTATGGAGAGCGTTCCAGTTCACGCTCGGAAGGTTTGGTGTTTCAAGCGTCGCGGTGGACTCGCCCCCGCTCGCAACCTCCGGGGAGATGCCTGTCCAGGGAGCCGCGCGCACGATGCGCCCCGTCACCCCGACGCGCGCGTCCTCCCAGATGAGGGCATGCAGGGTCGCGCCGTTGCGTGCTGCGGAGAGCGGTATACCCGCCGCGTTGACGACGCGCACGTAGACGCGCACCCTGGTGGCGACCTGGCGCGTATACGCCTCGATTTCGGCCTGTGGCGGACGCACCAGTTCGGCGTCGACGAGCTTCCGGTACGCGGCCCTGAAGTCCGTCTGCGAGCCGCTCGAGATCTGGTGGCCCGAGTCCACCATCACCAACGGCAGGTATGCAAGTGCACTGCTATTGTACGCGGCCCACCACCGGTCGATGCGCTCGCCCATCGGGTAGTCCACGTCCTGCTCCAGGAAGACCACGGGCTTGTCGGCGTCCGCGTACTCGCTTGCCAGTGCATCCACCGCCGGACCGGCGGCCTGGCAGATAGGTCACGTGGGGCGCATGAAATCTTCGAACACAACCAGGCGCACCGGCGCCTGACTTGCTTGCTGCGCCTGTACCTCCTGGCTTACGGCTGCGCCCGCGAGGAGCAGCATCGCAAGCGGGAGACCCGAGAGCCGGAGAACGCGCATCGCCTCACCTCGCGCCCCTATTTGACAGGACTGGCGGCGCCGACGCAAGCGGCCCCGACACCGAGTCGGATGACCACGGCGGCGTCGGGCCGCGTGCGCGGTGGGACCCGAGCCGGTTGCGAGCGCGCCGAGAGCTACTTGCCCATGGGTGCCGGCGGAACCGGGTCAGGCACCTTGTTTCGGATCGGCGGGATCGTCTTCAGGTAGGCGAAGATCGACTTGAGGTCCTCGTCCGAGAGATTTTGGTACGCGGGCCAGGGCATCGGCGGGAGGATGTCCCTGCCGGCGCCAAGGTGCTTGCCGGTCCGAATCGCCTTGACGAAGTTGTCCTCCGAGAGGGCGCCGAGGCCGGTTTCCGGATCCGGCGTCAGGTTGGCCGTGAAGCTGGTTCCCCACGGACCGGACCACGCCGTCATGCTCAACGCCGCTGTGATCCCCCAGGGTCCGGGCGGCAGCGCAGGCGCCGGCGGGAGCTTCATCCCCTCCTGGTGGCCCGAGAGCATGCGGGTCATGTCGGGCTCCGGTCCCTTCTCACCGAGCTTCCACGGCGTGTGGCAGTCATTGCAGCCCATGCTGGTGACGAGGTACTTGCCCCGCTCCACCGGGCTCGGTGCAGCGGCCTGCTGTGGGGCCTGCTGGCACGCGACGGATACGATCGAGACGGTTGCGACAACGACAGCAAGTGATTTCGAGTTCATGGTCTCCCCTTTCCCCTCCCAAATTATGAAACGCAGTCTAAAGCTCATAATCGAGTTGTCAAGCCCACGCCCGGGGGTGTGAAACGGTCGTGATACGATCCGCGCCGGGCCGTACTCTCCGGCCGCCGCCACACCTCTCGAAGGGGGCCCGCGCAATGGACCTCGCACTCGACTCGAGCAAGATCATCTACCTGGACAACGCTGCCACCACCTTTCCCAAGCCCAAGGAGGTCCTGGACGCCGCTCTCGACGCCTATTCGCGCTTCGGCGTCAACCCCGGCCGCTCGGGATACGACCTCTGCCTGATGGCCGGCGATTTGGTCGCAGCCACCCGCAAAGAGCTCACCCGATTCTTTGGCGGGACCAACCCGGACCGGCTGGTTTTCGCTTACAACGCTACCGACGCCCTCAACCTCGCGATCCAGGGGATCCTCGAGAGCGGCGACCACGCGGTGTCCACGACGATCGAGCACAACTCGGTGATCCGCCCGCTCAACCATATGGCGCGCGACCGAGGTGTGAGCGTGGAGTACGTGCCAGCGGGAAAGGGCGGGTGCGTCGACCCCACCGAGATCACCCGCCGGCTGCGGCGCACCACCAAGCTCGTGACGGTCAACCACGCCTCAAACGTCATCGGCACCATCCAGCCGGTGGCGGAGATCGGGAAGGTATGCCGGGAGCGCGGTGTGCTCTTCCTCGTGGACGCCTCCCAGACCGCGGGTGTGGTCCCCATCGACGTGGACGCCATGGGCATCGACGTCCTCGCCTTCACCGGTCACAAGTCTCTGCTTGCACCCACGGGGATCGGCGGGCTCTACGTGCGGGAGGGGGTGAGCATTCGAGCTACCCGCTTCGGTGGCACCGGTGTGGACTCAGTGGACCCGTACCACCTCGAGGAGTACCCGTACAGGCTCGAGTCCGGGACCAGCAATGTGCTCGGCATCGCCGGCCTGCACTTTGCCCAGTCGTACATCGCGAAGCGCGGGGTGGAGAAGATCTACCGTCACGAGATGGAGCTGTTCGCGAAGCTGCAGGAGGGACTCGCCGCTATCGGAGGTGTGACGCTGCACGGCACGACCAGCCTGGACGACCGGCTGCCGGTCCTCTCGTTCACTGTGGCGGGGCGCGACCCGGCCGATGTGGGCACGCTGCTCGACGTGGACCACAACATCGCGGCCCGCACCGGGCTGCACTGCGCCCCGCTCATCCACCAGCAGATGGGAACCGGGGAGCGGGGGACGGTGCGCCTCAGCGTCGGCCCGATGAACAAAGCGAGCGATATCGAGGCTGCCCTGGCGGCGGTTACCGAGATCGCCGCGGATGCTCGGGTCTAGCTCAGGCCCGGTAGCATCAGCGCGTCGGCGACGATCTCACCGAGGGTCTTGATCTCGATGCCGAGCGCGTAGTGGCGGTTGAGTTCCATGAGCTGGTCGATGCAGTTGTGGCAGGGGGAGCCGACGACCTTCGCGCCGGTGGCCCGGATCTGCTCGGCCTTGACCTTGCCCGCCTCCAGCCGCTTGGAGGTGTGTTCAGAGGCCGCCAGCAGTCCGCCCCCGCCCCCGCAGCAGTAGTTATCCTCGCGGTTGGGGGTCATCTCCACGAAGGTGGTTACTGCGTGGCGCAGGAGATACCGCTGCTCCTCGATCACTCCACCGTTGCGCACCAGGTTGCAGGGATCGTGAAGCGTCACCGGGTCGGGGTTCTTCAGCGGGTCGAGCCGCAGGCGGCCGGCGGCCAGGTACTCCGCCATGACCTCGACGAAGCTGCGAACGGCGAACGGCAGCGGTCGGCCCAACCACTCCGGGGCTTCCCAGCGTAGGGTGCGGTAGCCGTGGCCGCACTCGGCCACAACCAACTCCTGGACGCCAAGCTCCTCGGCGCGGCGGATCAGCCTGCCGGCGATGGCCCGCTGCGCCTCGATGTCCCCGGCGAAGTAGCCGTAGTTGGTGATGTCGAAGTCCGTTGAGCTCAGGGTCCAGCTCTCGCCGGCAGCATGGAAGATCATGGCCGCGGCCGAAATCGAAAGAGGGAAAAACTTCAGCTCACGGGGGTTGAGGGCGTAGAGCACGCGGGCGCCCTCTCGGTCCACCGGCATGGAAGCGCGGGGGTCGCCGAGAGTCTGGCGGAGGTCCTCCTCGAGCCAGGCGATCGTGTCGCGCACGTCCTCCGGCGCGATGGACATGGCGTTGCCGGTCGCCCGTGCTGCATCGATGTTGCCAACGATCCCCTTCGGCACCAAACCCGCCGCGACCAACATCGTGCGTGCAAAGTGAATGATCGCGGCGGGGTCCAGGCCGACGCTGCAGTTGAGGGCACAGCGCCCGCACAGCGTGCAGCGCCCGAAGGCGGCGACAGCGAGGGCCTGAAGCGCCTCCTCGGTGATGGTTTCGGCGCCCACAACGCCGGGGGCGAGGCGCCCGAGGAGGGTGTGGTAGCGGCGAAACAGGCGCGCCACGCGCTCCACCTTGGCAGCGGGCATAGAGTCGGGCTCGCGGTCCGCAAGGTAAACGTGGCAGGTTTCCGCACACAGGCCACAGCGCACGCAGGCGTTCAGGAACGCGGCGGTGCGCTCGTCCAGGCCCTCGCGCAGCACCTTCAGCGCATCCTCAACCGACGGTGGCTTGGCGTCTGCCTCAGCCACGGGGAATCCCCGACGCCTGTGGTTTGGGGCGTACGCCACGACGGCCAAAGTACGCGCCCGACCAGCGGCGGCTCGTGAGGAGGAAGAGCATGTGGCGGAGCTTGCCGAGGGGTGCGTAGAGCAGAAGCAACGCGCCGATCACCTGGAAGAGCGGTACCAGCCCAGTGTGGAGCGAAGCTGCCAGGCCGGCGGCGAGCGTTGCGTCAACGAGGAGGTTGGCGAGGAAGTCATCGGGAACGCTGATCCCGCGCACCCTCGCATCAAGCGTTCGCTTGGCGAGGAGAGCCAGGCCGCAGGCAAGGCCGAGGGCAAACAGCACGGCTGCAGTGGTGTTCGCCGCGACGGGAACCGCCACCGGCAAGAGGCTTACCAGCAACCTGGCCAGCGCCGCGAAGATTGCCAGGTGGTAACCGATCCCCGCGAGGTAGCTGAGCAGGTGGAGAGACGCACTTTCCTTGGCGGTCGGGGCGAACGCCTTCGTGAAGGCGTAGATCACGCCCGCGACGGCGCTGCCCCGCGGCGGGGCAATCGGCTTCGGCACCTCGGTGAACCGCAGACCACGGCGCTGGGTGACGAACGCAGCCAGCGCGACCACCAGCGCGACAAGCAGCGTGAGCGAACTGGCCGTCATCGGGCCACCCGGCCCGTCAGACGCACCCCTCGGGTTTGGGCAGGCCGGCGACCTTGCACGCCCCCTTGGCGGGGCCGGAGGGGAACAGCTTGAAGATGGTCTTCAGAGGAAGGCCGGTGTTCTGGCAGAGCAGCCGCACCATCGGCGCGCTGCCGTGTTCGAGGTAGTAGTCGCGGATCATGCGCACGACCGCCCAGTGCTCGGGGGTCATGTCGCTGATTCCCTCGGTGGTTGCAAAAAGCTTCGCCACCTCGTCGTCCCACAACTCCGGCCGCTGGAGGAATCCCTCCTCGTCCACCGCGAAGGTGCGGCCAGCGATCTGGATGTCCGGCATCTCGTCCCCCAAAGCTACAAGGCCGCCACCTTGCAAGGGTACCCAGGAGCACCAGTTGATGCAACAGCAACACGTAGCAGCCACGAGCTGGTCGAGACTGCGCTGGGGTCGAGCCCTTTCGAGTATTGAGATCGGGACCGGGAAGCTGGTTGCTTTTGCAGGAGCTGCAGGATGAGGTCTGCATAGCGGGGCACGATGACGGCGCGGTCGTAGGCGTGGGCCCGCCGGTGGGCTCAGCAACAGGCCCGGGCGGCTTTCCCCGGGCTCATCGGGCGGGGCGCCAGGGAAGCAGGCGTGGGAGGCGGCGCACCAGACGCCTCACAAGAATGGGGGTATGCCGTGCCAGCCGGCCGTGCCGGCTCTCGCACAAACTCGGAAGGGTTTCGTAGAGCAGTGCTGCCCAGTGCTTGAGAATCTCGTCGTTGGTGAATTCCGCGGCGCGCTGTTCGCCGTTCGCGACCATCGCGCGGTAGAGCCCCGGATCGACGGCGAGCCTCGTGACCGCGGCCTTCGCGTCCGCGAGTGAGGCGATCTCGATGTAGTCCAACTCGGAACGCCGGAGCTCCCGGTACGCGTACTCGGGTCCGAGCAGAGCCGGGACGCCGGCGCGCCAGCAGTTGACGAGCTTGGTGGCGGGCTTGGGCGTGTGCAGGCGGCGATCGGGCGGCCGCACGGCGAGGACGAGATCCACGGTCGAGTAGTCGTGCCACGCCAAAGTGTGCCCGAGCATCGCCTGCCCCTGGAAACGCGCGGCATCAATGTCCCAAGCGATCGACAGGCTCGTGAGGAAGTCCACCCACTGGCGCGAGGCAAAGGCGCGGTGCAGGTTCCCGCTGAATCCCTTGTATGCCACCCGGGTGATCGTCGCGCCGCGCCTACGGTCTCTCGGAATGAGACCGGGCTGAGGCCAGTGTGGGATGAAGATGCGCCGGATGCCGTCGGCAAAGCGGCCGTTCTGGAGCACCTCGATGTCGGCCAGGGACACCTCACGCAGATCCCCCCGAACCCCGACGAGGACCACGTCTTTCATGCGCTTTCGGTGCCTGAGCAGTGCTCTGGCGTGCTTGCCGTGAAAGATCACGACGCCGTTTTCTGGCGGGCTTTCCACCAATTCGACCTCGTTGCCGGCACGCTTGAGGCGGATGTACGTCTGGAGGATCCACGCGTCCTCGCCGCGCTGAAATGCGTTCGGCGCGGCATCGGGATCGAGGTCGCGGAGCGCATCCGCGACTGCCCCGCCCGGAAGAAAGAAGGTCACACCCACAGGTACTCACAACCCCGATCGTTGCGGCCCGTGAGCCAGCCGCACCGAGAGGACCGCGGCAGTGTACCTGGGCCAGGCCCGGCCTGCGAATCGGCTGCCCGTCGGCGGCGTGCAGCACTTTGGCATTTCCCACGTTGCTTTGCCAGGTTCGCGCCAGTGCACCTTTCAGTCACTGCCGGGAGCGCGGTGTCTCAACCTGCTGCAGTCAGGCGACCGTCGCCCTCATCGCGTCCCTGGCGGACCGGCCGCGTTTCTGCGCTGCAGCGCCAGCAGCGCCTTAAGCGCGGCGTGCCGGTACAGGTCGGAGAGCGTCGGGTAGTTGTACATCGTCTCCGCGATCTGCGCGGCGGTGGCGCCGGCACGCAGGAAAGCCTGGCCGATGTGGATGAGCTCGCTGGCGCCGTGGCCGATCATGTGGGCGCCGACGAGCTTCAGGGAGCTGGCCTCGAAGAGCAACTTCAGCAGACCCCCCGTATCGCCGATGATCTGGCCGCGCGGGTTCATGTCGTAGTTGCCGCGGCCGACGACATACTCCGCACCCTTCTCCTTGAGCATCTCTTCGGTTTCGCCGATGTAGCTCACCTCGGGGATCGAGTAAATCGCAAACGGCAGCACCTCTGTTTTCGACGTGATGCCCGGGATGCTGAAGGCGTGGCGCATCGCCTGCCGCCCCTGCTCCATGGAGGTGCTGGCCAGCGCCGGGTAGCCGATCACGTCGCCCACCGCATAGATGTGCGGCAGCGGGGTCTGGTAGTGCTCGTTCACCTGGAGCAGACCGTAGTCGTTGGGCTTCAGGCCGATCGCCTCGAGGTTGAGGTCCCTCGTGTTGCCGTCGCGACCAACGCAGTAGAGCAGCACGCCGCTCTCGAGGACGGTTCCGGCCTTCGTGGTGCAGCGCACCTGCGGCGGTTTGCCGGCGAGGCGCTCGACGGTCGCGTAGCGCTCGTTGTGCAGGTTCGTGATGCCCAGCCTGTCCAGCTCCCGCTCGAGGATCGCGACGATTTCACGGTCGAGGAAGGGTAGCAGGCGATCCCGCGTGTCGACGAGCGTGACCTCGATGTTGAGGGCGGCGAAGATGCTTGCAAACTCGACTCCGATCACCCCGGCGCCCAGCACGAGCATGGTGTGCGGGATTCGCGGCAGGCGCAGGATCGTGTTGCTGTCGAAAACGCACTCACCGTCGAACGGCACGTCCGAAGGACGGTTGGGGCTGGAGCCCGAGGCGATCACGATGACCTCGCCGCTCACGGAGGACACGACCCCACCATCCGGCGTGCAGACGGCCACGGTGTGAGAATCGATGAAACGCCCGTGGCCGTTGAGCACCTCGATGGAGTAGCGCTCGAGCGACTCGTTGATGATCTCGAGCTCCCTACCGACGACCACGCGCTCGCGGAACATGAAATCGTCAACGGTGATTTCATCGCTGATCTCGCAGCGGATCCCCTCAAGCTTGTTGCGCGTCATGGAGTGGACGAACAACGCGCTCTCGCGCAGGGTCTTCGAGGGGATCGTGCCCCAGTTCACACGGGTGCCCCCGACCACGTTCTGGCGCTCGATAACGGCCACCTGTTTCCCTGCGCGCGCGGCCTGGATCGCGGCGCGCTCGCCGGCGGGGCCGCAGCCGATCACCACGACGTCATAGTGTGGCATCGTCACCAATCCAGCGGGCACCGGGCGGCTTCTGCGCGTTGGCAAAGTGGACGCTGGGAGCCATTCTTGGACGGTGCACGGCGGAATCGTAGCAGACAGATGACGTCCCTTGGCGGCGTCGGGCGGGTCACGATCCGCGGCGGCGGCGTGGATGTGGCTGGAGCGGGTAGAATCCGGCAATGGACCTGCGCCGCAAGCTGACCTGGGTCGCGCTGCTCTACTTCGCCGAGGGGCTCCCGTTCGGCATCGCCTACGACGTCTGGCCGGTGTACTTCCGGGTCCACGGCGTCTCCCTTGCAAACATCGGGCTGATGAGCCTGCTCTCACTCCCCTGGACCTGGAAGATGCTCTGGGCTCCGCTCGTTGACCGCTTCGGCGCCCGCCAGCAGTGGATCTCCGCGAGCCTGCTCGCGCTGGCCGTCGCCACGGTCGCGATCATCCCGCAGAACGCCGGGCATCCCTCGTGGCTGCTCTGGGGCGTCCTGCTGGCGTTTACGGCGGCGTCCGCCACCCAGGACATCGCTATCGACGCGTACGCGGTGGACATCTCAACCCCGGAAGAAACGGGCGCCATCAACGGCGTGCGGGTCTCCGCGGCCCGCATCGCGCTCCTGGTCGGTGGCGGAGGTGTGATGATGCTGGCCGAGCTCACGGGGTGGACCCCGCTGTGGATCGCACTGGCGGCCACATTCCTCGTCCTCGCGATCATAGCCTATGCGAGCCCGCGCGTGCCGCTGGACCAGAACGAGCGGCGGAACCCGATCGGTCCTGTGCTGCGCTGGTTGTTGCGATTGGAGATGCTGCCCGTGCTGCTCTTCGTCCCGCTCTTCAAGCTCGGAGACTCGCTCCTCGGCCGCATGGTCAAGCCGTTCTGGGTGGACCGAGGGTACTCGCTGAAGGAGATCGGGCTGATCTCGGTCACGCTCGGTGTGGTGCTGACGATCGTCGGCGCGCTCGCCGGCGGCTGGTTCGTGAAGAGGTACGGAATCTTCCGCGGTCTCCTGTGGCTCGGGATCGCGCAGGCGCTCCCCCACCTCGGCTACGGGGCGGTGGCCCAGTTCAGCCTGCCGCGGGAGAGCATCTACGTGGCATCCATGCTCGAGTCTTTCACGCAGGGCCTCGGCACCGCGGCGTTTCTTTCTTTCCTGATGAACCTGTGCGACAGGGAGCACGCGGCGACGCAGTACGCTCTGCTTTCGGCGCTTTTTGCGCTCACCCGCGATGTGGTGGGCGCGTTCTCGGGCATCGGCGTCGAGAGGCTGGGCTACCCGATGTACTTCGCGTTCACCGCGGTCCTCGCCATTCCCATGCTTGCCCTCTTACCGCTCATCAGGAAGCGCATCAGGGAGAAGACCCCGACAACTGAAGCCGGGTGAGAATTCCTGTCGGGGACTGTCGAGGCATCGTGGCCACCGTGCAGTTTGTTGAGGCTAACGCAGACAGGCTTGGAACGGGCAGTTTGGCAAAACCCCGAGCGCGGCCCCTAGGGTAGGCGGTGGACTGATCGCTGCCGGCTCTAGTGCGGTGGTGTACTCTGCAACGTGTGAAGGACAGCGTGATCCTGTGGTGCTGGCTCGCTCCGGCGCGGGGCCACCGGAGCAGCACCGTCGGTCCCGCCGCCGAGAGTCGAGTCACGTGGCCCGGAGAGAGCCTGGCGGGAGGGACATGAGTCTGAGATCGGAGATCTTCGAGCAACCGGAGGTCTTTGCGCGTCTGCTCGAGAACCAGCGGGAAACGATCTGGTCGGTGGCGCAGGCCGTGCGCGCCCGGGGCTGTTCGGGTGTTTTCCTCGCGGCGCGTGGCAGCTCCGACAACGCCGGCCTCTACGCCAAATACCTCTGGGGTGCCTACAACCGGCTCCCGGTGGCGCTCGCCGCACCATCGCTTTTCACCCTCTATGCGAGGCCACCGATCATCAAGGACATGCTGGTTGTGGGCATTTCGCAGTCCGGGCAGTCCCCCGACATCGTCAGTGTGATCAAAGAGGGACGTGCGCAAGGAGCCCTCACGCTGGCGATCACCAATGACCCCGCGTCGCCAATCGCGCACGCGGCAGAGTTTGTGGTTGACACGTGTGCCGGCCCCGAGCGCGCAGTCGCGGCGACGAAAAGCTACACGGCTCAGCTCATGGTCGTTGCGATGCTTTCGGTCGCGTTGGAGGACGGCCCGGATCGCTTGGGACCGCTCGGAAGAGTTCCAGATCTCGTGCGCGGCGCGCTCTCGGAGGATTCCGCCATCGAGAGTCTCGTGGGGCGCTACCTCTCGATGAGCCGGTGCGTCGTGCTGGGAAGGGGCTACAACTTCGCGACCGCCTACGAGTGGGCGCTCAAGCTCAAGGAACTCACGCAGGTTGCGGCCGAGCCGTATTCCTCGGCGGATTTCCAGCACGGCCCAACGGCGATGGTTGCACCCGGCCTTCCGGTTCTGGCGGTGGTACCCGAGGGCGCCATCTTCGGGGATGTCATGTCCCTCCTCAAGACCCTCGTCTCCGACCAGGGTGTCGAACTGGTGGCCATCTCGAACCGGGAGGAAGCGTTGTCCATCGCGAGCGCGCGGCTGCGCCTTCCCTTGGAGCTGCCCGAGTGGCTCAGCCCGTTGGTGAGTGTGGTGCCGGCCCAGCTCTTCTGCTACCACCTGACACGCGCAAAGGGGTTCGATACGGAGAACCCGCGCCGGTTGAGCAAAGTCACCAGGACCTGGTAGGCGTCGGCGCACAGACGATCCTCCCCCACGACCCCGTGTGAGGAGCGACTCTGCTGCGTCACGCCTGTGAGGCTGGGAGCGGTGTCGGTGGTCAAAGAGAGCGCGGCGAGTGGGTGTGCTTCTCGGTCGCGGCGAATTTCCCGCTGGCCTCAAGCAGAAGATCCCCGGACCCGTACTCGACCGTGCCGTAGGCGCTGGCCGAGCGCGGTCCGCACCCGATGCGCTGCACCTGGCCGAGCTTCCCCGGAGGGTTGGGGGACCCAGTTCAGTGGAGGTCGCCAACGGCGCCGAGATCGTGGCGGCTTTCGCCATCCACGCGTGGGTGCTCGTGGTGAACCTCGCGGCTTGGGGCACCGCGTGGAAGGCCGCGGTTGCCGGCGCGGCGGCCGGTTAGCGGTGGACGACGAAGAAGCCGGGGGCCTCGGCGCCCCACGAGCCGTACAGGCTCTTCCCGTCTCGCGAGATGGACCCCCGGTAGGCGACCTGCGAGCCTTGCGGCGGCCTCAGCGTCAGCGTGCAACGGGCGTCGAAGGCGCCGACCACGATCTCCTGGCGTTGGCTGCCTTGCCCGTCGGTAAGGCTCAGATAGCCCGACACGGCGCGCTCGCCGGTGCGCGCGAGCGTCAGACGTGCCTTTAGGACCTCGGCGCCGTCTTCGTTCGCGCCGCCGTAGCCCTCCCAGACGCCGGTCGGGTCGCACGCCCCAGCCGTGGCGCTGGCGGGCTCGGTCAGCACGAACGCTTCGGTGCGCCGCACGAACGAGATCAGGTAGCCGTTGCAGTCGATGATCGCGTCGAGGTACGGGGGAACCGTGCCCGAGCGGGCGAGGGTCCCCAACTGCGAGCGGTACGCGCGGACCGCTGCGAGCTTGGTGGCGGTCTCTCCCCGGTACAGCTCTTCCGGAAGGCAAAGGTGCCTTGCCGTGCCGTACGGCGCGTCGTCGGGGATGGCGGCCGGCAAGCTCGGCTGCATTCGGTGTCGCCGAAGGTCCGGAACCCAGGTCGGGTCCACTGTGGCGCGTTCCTCGTCGGCACACGGGCAGACGAGGGCCTGCGGCCCGGGGTACCAGCAGTCGCCGTGGGGGGTCGTCTTCGGGGTGTGGGCATGGATCACGGCGTAAACCACCGGGCGCGGAACCTTGAGCTGGTCGTTGAGGGTCTTGACGAAGTTGCCGAGTGCGGCATGATCGGCATGGCCGTCGAGCCAGTGCGTGGTCGCCACGAGTGTGTTCTCGTGAGTGGCGGCGAGGAGCGAGGACAACGAGGCGATGAGCGAGGAGGCGGTGAGGTCGGTCTCTGGCCCTCCGCCGTAGCCGGCCTGGCACGTCTCGCAGGCGGCGCAGCCGGAAAAGTCGGAGCGGCGCAGCCGTTTCTGCAGCTCACCCTTCCGCGAGTTGAGCCACGCCGCCCCCAAGCCGGTGTCGGGGTAGCCGAGGAAGGTCGGTGGCTCGCGACCCAGCACCGCCGCGGCGGCGGCGCTTTCGCCGCGGCGGATCTCGGCGAAGCTGTCCACCGCCGACGTGGCGAAGTTCGAGAGATCCAGGGCGCCGCACGTCGGTCCGTGCACCGAGGTGCTCTTCCAGAACCGGCACGCGTCGCAGTAGGCGTCGCCGTCGGTGACCACCACGACCTGAACCGGTTTGCCTTGGCGCATGTAGGTCGTGATCAACCCGGCGAACGCCAGCGTCTCGTCGTCGGGATGGGGCGCGAGGACGAGAAGCCCACCGTACGCCGTCAGCGTCTGGTTGTCGCACGAAGGCTCGGGCGGCGGGACTGCGAGGGCAGCGGCCGGGCTCGCGCTCGGGGAAGAGCCGGCAGGATCCGCCTGGGCTGGCAACCTCGCACCCATGAGCAGAATCGCCAGAACAAGGATTGCCGCGATGGCACCGCCACGAAGCCGGGAGGACGCACGCGGCGACGCTCCGATGGCCGGGCTCTTGAGCTGTGGCAGCATTGCATTATTCTAACAGCCAATGACGTGTCGAACAGCACGTTTTCTGCCTGCGCGCGGCCCCCGTCCGTGAGGAGGAATCATGTCAGACAAATCCGAGTCGAGACGTGCGTCCCTTCATGGGCGCCTGCCTGCCGTCGTCGCCGCCATGGCAATCGCCTGCGCCGTATTTCTTCCGCCGGTCGCGGTGTCGGCGGGGGCGCCCCGCCAACTGGTGGTGCGCTGCGACGACGTGGGGATGTGCCATTCGGTGAACCTCGCGGTCAGGAAACTGATCGCGTCGGGCATCCCGTTCTCCACTTCTGTCATGTTCGCCTGCCCCTGGTACCTGGAGGCAGTGGAGATCCTGAAGCAACATCCCGAGATCAGCGTGGGTGTCCACCTCACCCTCAACTCCGAATGGGAGCACTACAAGTGGGGCCCCGTGCGGGGCCGTGCCCTGGTGCCGTCGCTGGTGGACACGAGCGGCTACTTCCTCCCGTCCGAAGAGGCATTTGCGGCACGTGCCCCCGACCTACGCGAGGTCGAGGCGGAGCTGCGCGCCCAGATCGAGCGCGCGCTCGCCAGCGGGCTCCGCATCGACTACCTCGACGCGCACATGCAGACCGCGTACTCGACGCGCGAGCTTCGGGACCTCGTCCAGAAGCTCGCTCGCGACTACGGGCTCGGAATCTCCACGTACTTCGGCGAGCGGTCCGCGTCGTTGTGGGACGTGGCGCCGGAGCGGAAGCTCGCTACCCTGCTCCGGTTCATCCGTGAGTCTGGCCCGGGACTGACGCTGCTGGTCGCTCACCTGGGCCTCGACAACGAGGAGATGACGGCGCTGGTCGACACCAACTACCCGCAGGACCCGTTCCGGGTCGGCCGCCACCGCCAGGCCGAGCTGGACGCGCTCACATCGCCGGCGTTTCGTGCGGCGGTCACCGCCGCCGGGTTCGAGCTGATCACGTATCACCAGGTCATCGAGCGGGAGGGGTTGAAGGCGATGACCCCGCCGGAGCAGGCCTCGGGCTACTCAACCGAGCTCCAGCGTCCCAAGTGACGCCGCGTCGGCGGCCGTAGGGGAGAGGAGCCGACGGTGATCGGGAGCCTCGGCGCCATCCGAGGCGTTCGGGCCCGTGGCGGCGACCCACCGGAGGAGGAGCCGGATCGCTTCAGGGCCGGCGACTTTCAGCGCCCCGAGCAGGACTCCGAATCGCCGCATCGTCCCACCTCACGTTCTGCGGGTGGCCGTTGCTGGCGGTTTCGGGGCATTCGGAAGCCGTGCCTGCGTCAACGGGCGTTCGGAGGCCGCTTGACCGGAGCGGTGCGGGCCTGGTAGTCGCGCGCGTTCCTTAGTGCCTCCTCGACCTCGGCGCGGCGCCCCTGGCGCGAGTAGATGTCCGCGAGCAGAAAGTAGCCGAGCGCCTTCAGCTCGGGTGCGGTGGACTTGTCGAGGCCCTCCTTCACGAACGGGAGCGCCTCCTCGGGGCTTGCCGACCGCGCGAGCAGCGCCCGGGCCAGGAAGAGGTACGCGCGGGGTTCATCGGATTGGGCTTTGATCAGTTGCCTGAGCTGATCCTCCGCGGCAGCAGCGTCGCCGGTACGCAGGAACAGGTTCGCGAGGTTGAACCTTGCGGCGACGATGTTGGGGTGCAGCTCGACCTCCGTCGCGTACGCCGCGCGCGCGTCCCCGAACCGTCCCTGCTCCTCGTACAGCAGGCCCAGGTTGAAGTGCGAGAGCGGGAACTTCGGATGCTCCGAGAGAATGCCCTTCAGCTCGGCCTCCGCCTCGTCGAAACGCCGCAACCCGATCAGGCACGCCGCCAGGTTGTTGCGGTTGCGCGTGAGCTTGGACTGGATCTCCACCGCCTTCTGCAGGTACGGCAGCGCCGCCGCGTAGTCGTTCGCCCCCATGTAGGCATCGGCGAGCAGCGCGTACGCCTGCGTGTTGCGCTCGTCCTTGGCCAGCGCACGCTTGCAGATGGCCACCATCTCGGCGGTCCTACCCTCCTTGGCGAGGATGCCCGCCATGGCAATCATGGCCCGCAGATTCTCCGGATCATCCTTGAGAACGCTTTCGAAAATCGCCTTTGCCTCGGCGTTCCGGTCGGTCTTCTCGTAACACATCGCCAGCAGCGAACGCGCCTGCGGGTTCTTGGGGTCCTCCTTGAGCACTGCCTCGAGCTTGGTCGCCGCGCCGGCGTAGTCCTTCTCGACAATCATGCCGGCGGCAGCGCTGACTGCGTTGTACAGGGGCAGCATGTCCTTCGGGTCGGCGAGGACCTTGCCCTCGCTCTTCTTCGTCGTCATCGTCCCGCCGATGTAGCCGAGCGAGGCCAGCCTCCGCATCGTCTCCTCGTCGATGTTGGCCTCTTGGGTCTCCGGTTTCTTGGTGCTTATCCCCTTCTGGATCCTTGCCAGCTGCTCGCGCAGCTCCCTAGCTGCCCGGGGGAGGCGGGCGAGCCGGTTCTCGGTCTCGTCCGGGTCGTCGCGCAGATCGTAGAGCTCCGGCTTCGGCGCCTCGATGAACTTATACGCCTGCGTTCGTAGACTGTAGAGCGCACTCCAACCGTACTGCAGGCTCGGCGACATCGACTCGCTGTAGGCGTAGTGTGGCCCCCCTCGGCTGGGGTGGGCCAGAAGTGGCGCCAGCGACTCGCCGTCGATCTCCGCCGGGGCCTTGGCACCGATCAGCTCGAGGAGGGTGGGCACGATGTCGATCGTGCGCACCTGGGCAGGGACCCGAATCGCGCGGAACCCATCGAGGGGGAGCCTCACCAGGAACGGGACGTGGACCGCGTAGTCGTAGACGAAGTACCCGTGCTCGGCCTCGCCGTGGCTCCCCAACCCCTCGCCGTGGTCGCCCACCGCGACCACGATCGTCCTCTTGTCCAGCCCCTGCGCCGCCAGCCAGTTGAGCAGGCGGCCGATCTGGGAGTCGGCAAAGGCGATCTCCCCGTCGTACAGGTGGCTCAGGCTGTCGTTGAGACGGGAACGCCACGGCTCGGGTGGCTCGTAGGGGGTGTGCGGGTCGTACAGGTGAACCCAGGCGAAGAACGGGCGCGTGTCGGTCTCCTGCAGCCACTTGAGGGCGGCGTCCACGACTTTGTCGCCGGGGCGCTGAACGCGGGCCAGGTCGAGCTGCTCGCCGGGCTTGAGGTCGAAATTGTCGTCGTAGTGCTCGAACCCCTGCTTGAGCCCCCACCGTCCGTCCAGCACGAAAGCCCCGATGAAAGCGCCCGTGCGATACCCCTCTTTGGAGAGGCGCTCCGCCAGGGTGGTCTGGCCATCCGCAAGCGCCAGGTCCCCGTTGATGCGGACGCCGTGCGAGGCCGGGTACTTGCCGGTCATGATCGAGGCGTGGGAGGGGAGGGTAAAGGCGGTCGGTGTGATGCAGCGCTCGAACAGCACGCCATCCCGGGCGAGGCCGTCGAGGACCGGCGTCTCGGCGTCGGCGTAACCGTAGCACCCAAGACGATCGGCGCGGGTGGTGTCGAGCGTCACCAGCAGGATATTGGCCCCTTTGAGCCGGTGCAGGGCCGTACGGTGCGCGGCCGACCGCAGGAGAAAGATCCCTGCCACGGCTCCCGCGCCGGCGACGGCGGCCAAGCCAACGGTTGCCATCCAGTGTAACCGCTTCACGTCGTCGGGACCCCCGCGCTACGATAACAGACCTGGAGGGCCCGGACGGGCCCTCCAGAGTTTGCGGTGAAAGTGCTTGCCTTGTGCCTAGAACATGAACTTGACCCCGAGTCGGTAGGTGCGCGGCAAGACGAGCGAGCTCACGAGGCCGTAGTTCGCCTGTGTGTAGACGACGCGGTTTGGAGCGGAGGAGTTGAGCGCGTTGAGGGCGTCGAACGAGATGTTGAGCTGCCCAATGTTTCCAAGCTTGAACGACTTCTGGAGCGAGAGATCGAGGATCGTCGTCGAGGACGTCCAGTCGGGCTTCGTGGGGTCGGTCGCGACCATGATCACCGAGTCCGCGGTGTTGAGGTAGGAGCCCTCGGTGCTTGTCTTCCAGCTCGCCCAACCGGGGACGGCCTCGACCGGCCAGACCGGAACGCCGGAGTCGTACCGGATACGGAGCCCGATGTCGGTTTCGATGGTCGGGACCGTGTAGCTCCCGGCGATCTTCACCGCCCACACCGGTGTCATCATCGCGGGCCCTCTCGTGTTGTTCTGGAAGTGGTCCTTGGAGCTGCCGAGCGGGGTGTCCATGACCATCGGGCCGTCGATGAACCAGGTCTGGTCGACGACCCGCGGGTAGAAGCCGTCGGTCTTGTTCCAGTTGATCGCCGCCATCCCCTGCCACCGGTTCGAGTAGCGCTTGTTGAGCACGAGCTGGAGTCCGTTGTAGGTGCGGCCGACGTTCTTGCCGGCGAACGAGCTGGCGTTGACGGTTTTGTAATGGGTGTTGTTGCCGTCGACCACGTAGTTCCAATCGTTGATGTCGACCACCCCGTCGCCGTTGAAGTCCTTGGGCTTGATCTGCCAGACCTGGGTCTGGTACCCGGTCCAGGTCGTGTACGGCAGCGCCTCCCACTCGTAGAACTCGCCGGTCGCGGTGTCGTACGGCTGCAGCACCAGGAGGTCCTTCTCGGCCTTGTAGATGTAGGTGAGCTCGATGGCGAGGTCGTTGGCGAGCTGGCGCTGGAACGAGACGTTGAACTGGTCGGTGGAGGGGCTCCTGGTGCCCGGCGCCACCTCGAGGCTGAACGACGGATTGACGGTTGAACTGCCCAGGAGGAGGTCGGGCGTGCGTCCGTACAGCGCCCGCATCGCGACGGGGGTCTCCTCGGGGTCCCAGTACCCATTGCCGTTGACGTCCACCACCGACGCCGGGAGTTTGTAAAGCCAGGTGTCCGAGACGAACGGGTCCAGGTCCGGCCCGGCCGTCCTCAGGCTCTCGAGTCCCATCGCCGCGTAGTAGCGCCCGTAGTGCGCGCGCAGCACGGTCTTCCGGTCCTCGGTCGCGGTCCATGCGATGCCGATGCGCGGCGACCACGTCGTGAAGTCGTAGACGGTGCCTTTACCCCCTCGCTTCCGCTGCACCGTGAGGTGGTTGATGTCGGAGGTCGGCGTCATCGGCTCGTAGATGTACCCCGTGCCGTACCCGGCTTTCATGCGGTCGTAGCGCAGCCCGAGGTTGACCGTGAACCGGTCGTCGACTGTCCAGGTGTCGTCCGCGAAGACGCCTCTCGAGTCCGAATTGCGGACCGTCAGGTAGGGATTCGACTTCGTCTGCCGGTTGTACACCGGCCAGCAGGGGGGGTCACACGTGAAGAAGAACCCACTATCGGGCTGGTTCCACGGCCAGTCCGTGGCAGGTTGCGTGTAGTACCACCCGTACGGGTAGGCGCTGTTGGAGTAGTTCTGGAAGTAGCCGCCCACGTAGTTGCCGTCGGCCTTGCTGTACTGCACGCCGAACTTCAGGTCGTGCGAGCCGAGGAAGTTCTCCGCGTAGTGCGAGATGTCGGCCTGGAACGTCTGGCGCTTCGACCTGTCCCCCTCGATCCACGGGAAGTCGCCGCCGACGCCCGCGTCCCGGACGGGAACCCACTTGCCCCAGTTGACGTACCCGGGGTGCCCGGTCACTCCGGAGGTGCTCGGGGTCTCTTTGCTGTCAAACGCCAGGTACTTGAAGCTGAGGATGTCGGTGGGGCTCGCCACCCACTGGTACTGGAACTGGGGCGAGAAGCTCGGGGTCTTCGTGTTGTAGGACATGCTGGGGTCCCACCCGTAGCCCCAGGTGGTGTTGTACCCTTTCACCTCTTCGTAGTGGAGCCCCAGCCAGGCACGGTGGTTGACCCCGAACTCGGCAGTCAGCTTGAGGTCGTAGATGCTGCGATTCCGACTTGGTGTTGAGCGTGTACAGCGGTTCGTGGCCCTCGCTCTTGGGCGCGCTCCAGCCGGCGTAGAACCACAGCTTGTCCTTCATGATCGGGCCGCCCAGCGTGACGCTGGGTTCCTTGTTGCTGATCGGGTCCGAGTTGATCTGGAGGGTCGGGTCGGCGAACAGCCAGCTCTTGCTGAACGACGTGGTGCTGTTGTCCGCCGCGTTGCCTATCTGCGTGTAGTAGGCGACATCGCCATGGAACTCGTTGCCGCCCGACTTGGTGATCACGTCGATCGCGGCGCCCGAGTAGTTGCCGTACTCGGCCTTTGCGCCGAGCGACAGGACCTTCACCTCCTCGACCGTGTCGTAGTTCACGGCCACCATCGAGCCCCAGGAGGAGCCGCGCGGGTTGGTCGTGTTGACGCCGTTGACCAGGGTGATGTTCTGGCTGTTGGCGCTGCCGTAGGCGGTCGGGCTCGGCAGCCACGACCCCTCGGCCCCGACCGACCCCATCCCCGGTGCCGTCAGGGCGAGGTCGTAGAAGGGGTTCCGGCTCGTCGGCACCTTGGCGAGGAGCTTGTCGCTGAACGTCGTGGAGATCGTGGACGAGCGGGTGTCCATCATCACTGTTTCCGCCGTGACGATGATCTGTTCCTCGTACTTGCCGATCTCCATCTGGAACGGGACATCGACGGTCTTGCCCCGCTCGACCACGAGGCCCTCCGCCGTCACGGTCTTGAACCCTTGTCATGGTGGCGGTCAGGGCGTACGTCCCCGCCGGGACGCTCATGAAGATGAACTTCCCCTCGCGACCGCTCGTCGCCGTCCGCTCGCCCGTGACCAGTGCAGGGCCGGTGAGCTTCAGGGCCGCGCCGGGGATCACCGCCCCGGTCGTCTCCATGACGGTCCCCGTGATCGTTCCCTCGGAGACCGACTGAGCCCATCCCGGGGTCGCGGCGCACAGCAGCACCGCCCCGAAGACCAGGAAGAGGCCCGTCCGTAGCCACGTACTTCGTCGCATCCGTGCCCTCCTTTCCGCTTTTCACGCACGGTGCCGTCGCGGCAGGCGCGACCGGCCACCGGACGGACCCACCGACGACAAGCCGGTTCTCTGGGGCCCGGGAGTCTTGCGACCAGAGGACAGGGTGGGCCCCAAAGAAGTTGTCCCTCACCAAAGAGGCGGCTGTCTCGCGAGCGGGATGACCCATCCAAGGCTGCAAGCCGGGAGCGGATGAGCGCCCGGGATGAGCCCGGCGCGGCTCATCGTTCCCATTGCCATCCCTCGCCTCCCTGCAACCCCTGCCAGGTGTGCCTGAGACGCTCCGCAGCCGTCTACGCTCGGCGCGCGACTGTGAGGCGAACCCCCCAGAGGATGTCCGCAAGTTGTGATGCCATCGCTGCCCTTCAATCTAGGGTCCGCTGACAACGTTGTCAATACCTCTAGAAGCTGAAGTTGGTTATCCGGTCTCAAGATCGTTGACGCCATCCGGCCGTCGGCGGTTAGAACCGGCTTACTGCACACGGGGTCTCGCAGTGGATCCGCGCAGCACGAGCTTGGATTCAAGGGTGACCTGCCTCGCCCCCAGCTCCTTGCCCTGCAGGAGGTTCAGCAGGCACTCGGTTGCGACACGAGCGACCTCGATGATGGGCTGGCGGGCGGTGGTGAGCGGCGGCCACACGTACCGCGCCATAGGGGCGTCGTCGAAGCCGCACACCGAAAGATCGTCTGGAACGACAAACCCCCTCTCGTGCGCCGCGGTCAGCACGCCCATCGCCATGTGATCGTCACCGGCGAAGATCGCTGTCGGTCGGGGCTCCAGAGCGAGCAGCCGCTGCGCGCAGGCGTATCCCGAGTCAAAGGTGTACAGGCCCTGCTCGATCGGAGCGCGGTCCGCCGGCAGGCCGTGAGCGTCGAGGCTCGCCCGGAAACCCTTCAACCGGTCGTGGCTCGAGCCGTGGTCAGGATGTCCCATGATGAAACCGATGTTCGAATGCCCCAGCGAAATCAGGTGATCGGTCATGCGGCGCGCCGCCTGTTGATCGTCCACGGAGATGCACGGGGATCCCGCCGTGCCTGGCCGCTGCGAGATACGCACGAAGGCGATGTCGGCTTCGGTCAGAGCAGTGTTCAGCGGCTCGAAGTCCGCGACCGGCTGCGTGAGGATCAGGCCGTCCACCATGGAGCGACGGTGCAGGTTCAAAGCCTCGTCAACGAGGCTGGGTGCGAGGGTGCTGCAGGGATGGATGAGCAGGTGATAGTCATGCGGCAAGCACACCGCGAGGGTCCCCTGCTGGATTCCCATCACGTAGTCGGAATCGGGGTTGTCGTAGAGCAGCCCGATCACGAACGAGCGCTTGCTGGCGAGCCTTCGGGCGGAGAGGTTGGGCTGGTATTCGAGCTCGCTCGCTGCGGCGAGGACCCGTTCCCGGGTCTGCGGCCGCACGTTGGGCTCGAGGTTGAAGACCCGCGAGACGGTCTTGATCGAAAGACCGGCGCGTGCAGCCACGTCCTCGATGGTGGCGCGGCGCTTTTGCACGGTGCGACCCGCTCTGGCGGGAGTATATCCCACACCTGACCTCGTCTTGCAACCCCTAGATGAGAAAAGTGCCTCGGGATAGGGCTCGAATCTGCACGACAACGCTGTCAATCCAAGCACTTAGGTGGGTGTCTGGTCGGCTCGAACCGGGGCCCGGCCCCACCCCGTGGGAGGGTCGCCCGACGGGCGCCGCCGGTCGCGGCCGAGAGCGATTCGCGAGCGCCCCCGATCGCGGGGCTTACATCGTGCCGCCGAGGGGCACCGGATGCTGCAGCCACCCGAGCAGCTCCCGGGCGCTGACGATCCTCACCGCGTCCCGCTCGTGCAGGGAGGTGACCAGCCTCTTCAGGGTCGCGCGGCGCTCGGCCGGGGTGGCTGCGCACTCGCCGCTCGTCTGCCGGTCGGAGTACAGCTCGCTGTGCAGGCCGATCGTGAGGGGAGCGCGGTTGCCGCTTAGGCGAAGCTCCACCGTGTACCTGATCGTGGCGAGGAACTCGGCTGGCGTCATTCGGAACTCGCACCACAGGTTCCAGTCCATGCCGCTGATCTTGCCGGCCGCGGTGTCGAAGTAGCCCTGCCGCGCCTTCAGCGCGGCGCGCAGCCCGGGGGGCACGCCCAGCCGCTCGCACGCCTCGTCGGGCGGGACGATGAACACGTAGACGGGGATCTCCCACACCCCCGGGTGCGGGCCGATCGCCGGGTTGCCCGGGCTCCCGTGGTCGAGCCGGTACGGCCAGACGAAGTTCCGCCCGTCCTGATCGTCCTCCAGGCCTTCCTCCAGGCTGCAGTCGTAGGCAAAGCCCTGATTCTGCACGGCCGCCAGCGTGGCGTCCGCGTACTCGAGGAAAGGGGTGCGGAACCCAAGCAGCTCCCTGGCCGCAACACCCAGGCCGGAGGGGGAACCGGGGACCTCCTCCGCGGTGTACGGTCGCTCGAGGATCTCGCTGCACCGCCGCATCTCGTCCTCCCACTGAGCCACCGTGAACTCGCGGCCGTGAGGGTGGGAGTGGGTGTGGTTGCCGATCTCATGGCCGGCCTCAATGGCTTCCTTCCAGCCCCGCCTTACCCACTCCGGGTCCTCCCTCTCCCGAGCGGCGTACGCAGATCCCTGCCCGGTCGGGGTGATGTAGTAGGTGTTGACGAAGAACGAGTAGTGCGCGGGTGTGCCGTCGAAGGTGGCGATGTTGCCGGTCCCGGCCGGGTTGTGCCGGCCGGCGAACAGGTCGGTCAGGAAATGCATCCCGCCCGCCGCTCCCGAGCCGAGCAAACCCGAATAGCCGTTGTCGTCGCTACCGAAGCACACGAACAGCGGCACCTGCTGCGGCGAGAGGCCAGCCGGCGGGAGGGCCGAGGGCTGCAGGCGGGTCTCCGGCTGCGGCTGCCGGACACCCGCGCACCCCCCGAAGATGAACGACAGAGCCAGCAGCCACGCCATGGTGGTTGTTGGCCGACTTCGGCTCGGGAGGAGGAAAGCGAGAAGCCGAGGTCCCATATCAATTCCTGCTTCCCGGGGAGGGCGTGGCCTGCACGCGCGGGCGGAGTTCCTTGAGCACCTCGTCCAGCGTCGCCGTCCTTGCCGGCTCGGTGATCAGGGCGCGGGCCCGCTCGAGGTACTTCAGGGCCTCGGCGTAGTGGAGCGCCTGCAGCTGGCAGTAGCCGGCCATCTCGAGAGAGTTGTCGTCGTCAGGCTTGACGCGCACCGTCTTCTCGAAGTAGGGGAGCGCTTCCGCGGCGTGGCCCGCGTTGTAGCGCAGCACCCCCGCGTTGTAGAGCGCCGTCAGGTTCTCGGGCTCAAGCTGAAGCGCCGAATCGTAGCTGGCCAGCGCGCGGTCCTTGTCGCCGCGACGCTCGTAGCACCCGGCGAGCTGGACGCGTGCGGCGGCGAACCCGGGGGCGAGCTGGGTCACCTTCTCCAGCAACGTGGCGGCTTCGTCGAGCCGTCCCTTCTGCAGGAGGCAGAGCGCGCCCATGTAGAGCGCGTTGACGTCGTTCGGGCTCTCAGCCAGCATCGTGGTGACCACTGCGAGGGCCGCCTCGAAATCCCCCTTCTGCATCAGGCCGGTGGCCTTGTCGAGCAGCCCTTTCAGCTTCGTGCTGCGCTGGATCTCGTTGACCTGGGCTTCACTCAGGAGCACGAACGGGTCGAACTCGACCTTCCGGAGCGTGTCCTGCCCCTCGTGCAGGTCCCACTCGGCCCTCCGGGTCTGGTACCCCGGCTTTGAGACCGTCACGTCGTAAACGCCGTGCGGGAGCCCCACGAGTTTGAACTTCCCGTCGGCGCCGCTTTCGATCTTGAACCCGCGGCGGCTCGTGCGCTCCCGCATCTCGACGGTCGCGCCGGCGATGGGCTGTTTGTTCACGTCCACCACTTTGCTGGCGACGTGGTACTCGCGATCCTGCGCCCAGCCGGGCGAGGCGCCCGCTGCAAGGATGCCCGCCACCATTGCCCAACGCGTCAAGGTGGGAAGACGCCTCATTTGGCACCTCCTGCGGCCGCTCGATTTTGCCACAGCTCGAGACAAGGGGGACGGGACAATCCGGATCGTTCGTTTGCGCCCAACCAAGGTACAATCCGGTGCGAATGCCGCCGTTCGAACCGAACAGGAGTGTCGCTGGCCCCCGGCACGAGCGCCGATATCTCACGGAGCCCCGGGGGAACCAGCAGCACGAACGCAGTGGCGTCCGTGCGCGTGCGAACGCGCGAAATATCAACTCCATGAGGCACAGGGACAAGGAGCACAACGCCATGACGGGTCATTCCGGTAATCGGTGGATGGCTGCTTGCCGCTCGAAAGACGGCGCGATGGTAGGGCGGCCTCTGGGCATCCTGGTCGCGGCGGCGGCGAGTCTGGCCCTCTTTTCGTGCGCCCGGATGGGGGGAGGTGCGCTCGAGCACACGATTCGCCTGGCGGACGGGTGGTCGATCCAGGCCTCCAGTCTGTGCACGATGCCGGCCGAGGAGATCGCCGCCGCTGGCTTCGATAGCACGGGCTGGTACAGAACCACGGCCCCCTCGACGGTGCTTGCCGCGCTCGTCCGCAACGGCAAGTATCCGGACCCGTTCTTCGGTCGCAACCTCGAGGCCATTGAGACGGAGCAGTTCCGCCAGCCGTGGTGGTACCGCACCGAGTTCACGCTCGACGGCACGACCGCTGCGAGCCACGTCCGGCTCGTCCTCGAGGGGGTCAACTACAGCGCCGAGGTCTGGCTGAACGGCGCCAGGATTGCGGACCGGCCGGAAATCCTCGGCGCGTTCAGAATCTTCGAGATCGCGGTCACGGGGCGTGTGCGCAAGGGTGTCAACGCGCTCGCGATCAAGGTCAATCCGCCTCAGCCGGGGGACTTCACCATCGGCTTCGTGGACTGGAACCCGAAACCCCCCGACAACAACATGGGGATCTGGCGTCCCGTCAAGCTCCGGGTCTCGGGCACCGTCGCTCTCGACGAGGTGTTTGTGCAGCCCACGCTCGCACCTTCGCTCAAGGAGGCCTCGCTGGCGATCTCCGCGCTGGTGACCAACGGCAGCGACCGGGAGGTGAAGGCCTCGCTCGCCGGCAGCATCGAGCAGTCGCGATTCTCCAAGGAGGTCACGCTGGCGCCCAAAGAGAAGCGGCGCATCACGCTGTCCGCCTCGGAGCTCCCGCAGCTCCTCCTCGAGAACCCGAAGCTCTGGTGGCCGAACAACCTCGGCGAGCCCAACCTCTACAAGCTCGAACTCACCGCGCTCGCGGGCGGGAGCGTCTCGGACCGGCAGGAAGTGACGTTCGGGGTGCGCTCCGTCTCGGACTACATCAACGAGCAGGGCCACCGTGGCTACCGGGTCAACGGCAGACCGGTGCTGATCAAGGGGGGCGGGTGGGTCGACGATCTCTTCCTTCGTGAGGACCCGGTCCGCCTGGAGACCGAGTTCGCGTACGCCAGACACATGAACCTGAACACGATCCGCCTGGAGGGGTTCTGGGGATCGAGCCAAAAGCTGTTCGATCTCGCCGACCGCTACGGAATCATGCTCATGGTTGGCTGGAGCTGCCAGTGGGAGTGGAAGGACTACCTTGGCAAGGACGTGGACGAGAAGTTCGGGGGTGTCCAGACACCGGAGGACATGGAGCTCGTCAGCCGTTCCCTTCACGACCAGGTCGTGTGGCTGCGCAACCACCCGAGCATCTTCGTGTGGGTCGTGGGCTCCGACATGCTGCCGCAGCCCGAGCTGGAGAAGAAGTACCGCTCGATGCTCGCCGAGACCGACCCGACGCGCCCGATGCTCGCGGCGTGCTCGGTTCGGACGAGCGAGGTGAGCGGCCCCACCGGCGTCAAGATGAACGGGCCGTACGACTACGTCACGCCCAACTACTGGTACGAGGACACCGAGCGGGGCGGCGCGTTTGGGTTCAACACCGAGACCGGCCCGGGGCCGCAGCCGCCACCTCTGGAGAGCCTGAAGAGGATGCTCCCCCCCGAGCACCTCTGGCCGATCGACGCGATGTGGAACTTCCACTGCGCGCGCAACGAGTTCAAGGACATGGATCGGTACGTGAAGGCGCTTGTGAACCGCTACCCCCGTCCGACCGGCGTCGAGGAGTTCGCCCGCACGGCGCAGCTGGCCAACTACGAGGCGATGCGCGCGATGTTCGAGGCGTTCATGGTGCGGCGGCCGGTGACCACCGGGATCGTGCAGTGGATGTACAACGCGGCGTGGCCCAAGCTGTTCTGGCAGCTCTACGACTACTACCTGATGCCCAACGGCGCCTACTTCGGTGCGCGGACCGCGTGCCGGCCGCGCAACCTCATCTACGACTACGGGGCGCACGCGGTGTGGGCGGTCAACGAGGGTCCGGACCTGGTCACTGCAGCAACCGCCGAGATCCGCTTGTTCGACTTGGCCTCAAAGGAGGTCTTCACCACCTCGCGCACCCTCGAGATCCAGCCCGACGCACCAGTGAAGGTCGCGGACCTCTCGGCGGTCAAGGGTCTCACCCCGGTGTACTTCCTCGACCTGCGGCTCAAGGGCCGAGACGGCGCTCCGCTGGCCTCGAACTTCTACTGGCTCTCGACGAAGAAAGATGTCCTCGACCCCAAGGGCAGTGAGTGGTTCGTGACCCCGAACAAGTCGTTTGCGGACTTCACGGCGCTCACGCGACTCCCCGAGGTCGAGATCCGGGTGACCCAGCGCGTCGAGGAGGCGGAGGGGCGGAAACGGGTGCATCTCTCGCTCGTCAATCCTTCGCCGGCGATCGCCTTCTTCATCGAACTCAGGCTGGTGGGCGAGAAATCCGGGAAGACCGTGCTGCCGGTGCTGTGGGACGACAACTACGTTTCACTGCTGCCCGGTGAGCATCGCGAACTCACGGCGAGTGTCGATTCACGCGTGACCGGAAGCGAGCCGGTCGTCGTGCGCTACGCCGGCTACAACGTCAAACCGCGGTAAAGGCGCGAGGGAGCAGGGAGGATCGCGGCCATGAAGCGCAGCATTCCCATAGTCCTGCTGGTGTTTCTAATTTTCTTCGTCATCTCGTTCATCACCAACATCCTGGGGCCGTTGGTGCCGGACATCATCAGCGGCTTTGCGTTGAGCCTCGCGCTCGCGAGCTTCCTCCCGTTCTCGTTCTTCGTCGCGTACGGGGTGATGTCGATCCCGGCCGGCATGCTGCTCGAGAGGTTCGGCGAGAAGCCGGTCCTCATCGGGGCCTTCCTTCTCGCGTTCGCCGGCTCCGGTCTCTTTGCCACCAAGGCCAGTTTTTCGATCGCTCTCACCTCGCTGTTCACGATCGGGATCGGGATGACTCTGCTGCAGGTGGCGATCAACCCGTTGCTGCGGGTCGCGGGAGGGGAGGAGAACTTCGCCTTCTACTCGGTCATGGCTCAGCTCGTGTTCGGCTCCGCGTCGTTCTTCAGCCCCTACGTGTACTCCTACCTCGTGACCCGATTGAAGGGTTACACGGGCGGCGGCAACTTCCTGGTTGACACGCTCTCTCGCGTCGTCCCGACGAACCTGCCTTGGGTCTCCCTGTACTGGCTGTTCACCGTCGTCACCCTCGTTATGGTCGTCGTCCTCACCCTGGTGCGGTTGCCCAGGGTCGAGCTGACCGATGAGGAGAGGCCGGGAGCGTGGGCGACCCACGCCCAGCTGTTCCGCAAGCCGATCGTCTGGCTGTTTTTCGTGGGAATTTTCGCCTATGTCGGCACCGAGCAGGGCGTGGCGAACTGGATCTCGAAGTTCCTGCAGACCTACCACGGCATGAACCCGGAAACGGAGGGCGCCGCCGTGGTGTCGCACTTCTGGGGGCTCATGACGGCAGGTTGCCTGCTGGGCCTGGTCCTCCTCAAGCTGTTCGACAGCCGCAAGATCCTGATCGTGTTCAGCGTTGCCGCGATGGTGAGCCTCGCGGTGGCGCTGTGGGGCTCCGCAACCGTCTCCGCCAACGCGTTCAGGCTAGTCGGCTTCTGCCTGTCGGTCATGTGGTCGATCGTGTTCTCGCTCGCCCTCAACTCGCTCGCAGAGCACCACGGCACGTTCTCCGGCATCCTGTGCACCGGGATCATCGGCGGGGCCGTCGTCCCGATGCTGGTCGGACAGCTTGGCGACGTCTTCGGCCTGCGCGCGGGCATGCACCTCGTGTTTCTGGCGCTCGGGTACATCCTGGCCATCGGGTTCTGGGCCAAGCCCCTGGTCAACAACGCGACGGTGAGCTTCAGGGACCTCGCACTTGCGATCCCGAAGGCGCTGCAGAAGAAGACGAGGGCAGAGTAATGGCCGTTGACGTGATCGTCGGCGTGGACCTCGGAGGGACCAACGTCCGTGCCGCGGCGGTGCGGGGCGGGAAGATCGTCGCGCGAGCGGTGCGTCGGATTTCGGGGAAGGCTGCCGAGGAGGTGGTTCTGGGGGAAATCTTCGAGACGATCGACGAGGTCATCGGCGGCGAGGTCTCCGGCATCGGGATCGGCGTACCCAGCGTCGTCGACGTCGAGCGAGGAATCGTCTACGCGGTCGAGAACATCCCCGCGTGGCGTGAGGTGCACCTCAAGGAGAAGCTCGAGAGCCGCTACGGTTGCCAGGCCTACGTCAACAACGACGCCAACGCGTTCGCCCTGGGCGAGCTGCACTTCGGCAAGGGCCGTGGTTACCGCAACATGGTGGGCCTCACGATCGGGACCGGCCTTGGGGCAGGCATCATCATTGACGGGCGTCTCTATAGCGGCCCTAACTGCGGTGCCGGCGAGATCGGTTCCATCCCGTACCGCGATCACACTGTCGAGCACTACGCGGCCGGACCGTTCTTCAAGGACAGGGCTGGCGTCGGCGGAGACGTCGTGTTCGAGCGCGCCCAGCGGGGCGACGCCGAAGCGGTGCGTCTTTTCCACGCTTTCGGCTACGAACTCGGCCACGCGATCCTCACGATCCTCTACGCGTATGACCCCGAGCTGATCGTGCTCGGCGGGTCGATCGCCGGAGCATTCCCGTTGTTCGAGGGAGGCATTCGTGAAAGGCTGAAGAGCTTTGCGTATCAACATGCCCTCAAGAAGTTGGTGATTGCCTGCAGCGAGAACGAAGACGTGGCCATCCTGGGCGCAGCGGCGCTCTACATAGACGCTGCTGGGCGGACTGGCAGCTCTGACCGCGGCGGGGGAGGCCACGAATGACCAGGATCCCGGTGGTGAGAGTGGGCGCTGGGCTCATTTTCATGCTCGCAGGTCTGGCTGGCTGCCGCACGGCAACCGAAGCGGCGCCGCCGAGCAGGTCCAGAGGACTCGGAGCAGGGTTTCGCTTTTCTGTCTACGGGCCGAGGCTCAACCCGGGCCCGCAGTACTGGGCGCGAGTCGGCCAGGAGATGGCCGCCCGCTTCCCCGGCGCCACGCCGGAGGCGATCTGGATCGTCGGCAGGGTCAAGGGTGACGGCACGCAGTTCAGTTTTCCCGTTCCGGCCGATGATCCGCTCATTTCGGGGAGCGAGGAGGACGGCAGCGAGGCCACGCTCGCCTTGTTCGACGGGCTCGGTTTCAGGGTGTGGCTGCAGGTGGAACCGGTCAACGCCCCCGTGGAGAAGCTCATCCACCTGATGCTCGATCGTTACGCACACCACCCCTGCGTCGTTGGCGTGGGCGTTGACGTCGAATGGTACAGGTCCCACACGCCGGACGACGGTCAGGCGGTGTCAGACGCTGAGGCGACCGCCTGGCTCGCCGCGGCTCGTGCGCACAACCCGGCGTGCCGCCTCTTCCTCAAACACTGGCTCGTCGAGAAGATGCCCCCCAGTGTCCGCGAGGGGCTGCTCTTCGTGGACGACAGCCAGATCTTCCCCTCCTTGGACGCGATGCTCACGGACTTTGCGGCCTGGGCGAAGGCTTTCGCGCCGGCGCCGGTGGCTTTCCAGTTCGGGTATCCATCCGATCGCCCCTGGTGGAGCAAGCTCGACGACGCGCCGGCCCGGATCGGCAAGGGGATCCTCGGGGTCGCACCCAACACCGAGGCGCTGTTCTGGGTCGACTTCACCGTGCTCGAGGTGTTTCCCCCGGCCACCCAAACCCCTGCCTCCGCGCCCACAACACCTGTGGCGGGCCCGTGAGCACCGCGACCGTGGAGGACCGCATGAGGCCCCGATGTCGGAGGGTTGCAGTTTCACTAGTACTCGGCGGGGCGCTGAGCCTCGCACTGGTCGGCTCCGGCGCCGGAGCGCCGCAAGAACCTCGGCAGGGGAGCGGCATGGTGGTCGGGGTCAAGATCTACGAGGCCAAGGGCGGCCTCGACCCCCTCTTCGCCGGCTTTGATGACCTCGGCATCAACACGCTGTTCGTGAGCGAGGCGCTGGCCGCTGACGTGAGGTTCAGGGCGCTGGCGCGCCAGCGCCACATGCCCGTGTTCGTGATCTTTCCGGTCTTCTACGACCCGGAGGCGTTGAAAGAAGACCCGGGGCTGTACGCCATCACGCGCACCGGTGAGCGCGCCCAGGACGACTGGGTGAGCTTCGTGTGCCCGACCCGGGAGGAGTACCGCCGCCGGAAGATCGAGGCAATGCGACGAATGGTCGGCACGCTTCAGCCGGAAGGGGTGAGCCTCGACTTCATCCGCTTCTTCGTCTACTGGGAGATGATCCACCCGGACAGGAGCTATGCATCGATCCCGAACACGTGCTTCTGTCCGAGCTGCCTGGGAAGCTTCAGCGCCACGACCGGCATCGCGCTGCCTGGCTCCGTGACGACCGCGCGGCAGGCGGCGGCATGGATCGAGGGCAACCACCTCGCGCGCTGGGCGCAGTGGAAGTGCGGGGTGATCTCCTCGATGGTCGACGAACTGGTTCGCGCCGCCAAGACCTTACGCCCCGGGGTGCTGGTCAACCTCCACGCCGTGCCGTGGCGCCTGGCCGACTACGACGGCGCGATACGGAACGTCGCCGGCCAGGACTTTGCCGCCCTCTCCCGTTTCACCGACTACCTGTCGCCGATGTGCTACACGCTGATGCTGCGGCGCGACCCTGCCTGGATCACCTCGGTTGTAAGGGAGATGAGTGCTGCGTCCTCGTGCCCGATCATCCCCAGCATCCAGGTGCGGCCGGACTACCCCGGGGATCTCGCCATGGGCCCGCGAGAGTTCGAGGCCACCCTCCGTGCGGCGCTGGAGCCCCCGTCGCGCGGCGTGGTCTTCTGGTCCTGGGAGCATCTCGTCCAGGAGCCGGAGAAGATGGACGCGATCAGGGCGTGGAGGCTGTCCTCACGAGCACGTTGAGACGGTTGGCTATGAGCCGACCGGGCCCCGCAGCACGGCCCGCCCCCCACGGGAATGAGTGTCACAAGAGCCGACAGAGCCCCATCACGATCCACCGCACGGCCCCAATCGAAGATCACGCTTTCCCTTACCGAGTGGGTCGGCCGCGGAGTCGAAAAAGCTCTTCTGCAGCTGCAGCACCGCGTGATCCTGCTTGACCTCCCTGGCGGGGGCTACACCCCCGTACCCTCGATCAAACGACCTGGTGCGGTCTGCACGTGTTCGCGCAGGGCTCGAAGAACGCGCGGGCCGGCGAGGCGCCGTCACCGCGAGGGTGCTAGGGAAGGCAGAGTTGGCCGCTTGCTCGCCTCCTGCGCGTGCCGGCGCTCGCGGGCGCGCTACACTCCGGGTTTGCCGTCCCGGGTGGGCGGCGGGGGAGGAAAGGCGTGCCGACCCTGACTCTTGGAAGGGCTCCACGGCGCAGGCCGCGCTGGGTGGTGGTCGTCGTGCTCGTCGCGGCGGCCTACGGGGTGTTTGGCGCATTACGCCGCGGACCCGCGCCTTCGGTGGCGATCGAGAGCGAGCGGACGGCTGTCGGCCAGGCCACGAAGGTTGTGGCGCAATTCGCAGAGCCTTCCGGAGGTCTCGGCACGGTCAGGCTCGAGCTGGTTCAGGGTGACAAGACCGTCGTGCTCGGAGAGCACCGATTCCCCCGTGCGAGCTCCTTCAGCCCAACCCGGGGGCATTTCACTCCGAAGGCGGAGCTCTCGGCCACGGTTGGGCGCGCACACCAAGAGTGGCTGAAGGAAGGCGAAGTGGTGCTGCGGGCGACTGCCGACCGCATGGCAGGGCCACTGCGTTCGAGAACCTCGGTGGTTGTGGAGAAGCGCATGCCGGTCCGGCTGCGCCCGCCACGGCTGGAGCTCGAGTCCAAGCAGCACTACGTGCGCGAGGGCGGCTCGGGGATCGTGATGTTCCGGGTCGGTGACGGAGTGGCCCGCTCGGGCGTCCGCGCCGGCACCGTCGAGTCGCTTTCGTACCCGCTTCCGGACGGTGGAACCGGCGAGCGTTTTGCGCTCTTCGCGATCCCATGGGAGCTAGGCGACCCCGCTCAGGTGAGGCTGTTTGCCGAGGACGACGCCGGCAATCGGGTCGAGCTGCCTTTTGTGGACCTCTTCAAGAAGGCTCCGCCGCGTCCCGACAAGCTCGAGTTGACGGACGCGTTCCTCGAAAAGGTCGTACCCGCGATCGCGAGTGCAACCCCCGGGTTCGATGCCAGCGGCAGCTTGCTCGACCAGTACCTGCGGATCAACGGCGAGCTGCGGCGCTCGGTGCTGGCCCAGATCGCGGCGCTGGCGCGCAACTCGGAGCCGCGGGTCCTGTGGCAGGGCGCGTTCCTACAGATGCCGAACACGCAGCGGCGCGCCGGGTTCGCCGAGACCCGAACGTACCTCTACCAGGGCAGGCCGGTGGACCACCAGACCCACCTGGGGCTCGACCTTGCATCCACTGAACGCGCGCCGGTGCCGGCCGCGAACAGCGGCAAGGTGGTGTTCGCCGGTTGGCTCTCGATCTACGGCAACGCGGTGATCCTTGACCACGGCTACGGCTTGCTGAGCCTCTACGGCCACATGTCCGCGGTCGACGTCAACGTCGGTGAGACGGTGAGGAAAGGGCAGCGGCTGGGTACGAGCGGCTCGACCGGGCTGGCGGGCGGGGACCACCTCCACCTCGAGATCTTCGTCCAGGGCAAGTCCGTGGACCCGCTGGAGTGGCTCGACGAGCACTGGATCCGGGACAACATCGCCACCAAAGTGAAGCTGCCCTCCTGACGGGGGACAGGGTACATCGAGGCTCTTTCTGGGACCGATCAAGGCGGCGCCGGCGGTTCTCCAGCCAACCGATCCGCGTTTCGGTTGCCGCCAGCATCGGCGGCACGTAGACTCACCTCGTGAGCGGTGAGCCGAGCCTGCAGGACCGCTACGCGCCAACCACCCGCTGCTTTGGCTGCGGGCCGGCCAACGGGGCGGGGCTCCGCATCAAGAGCTTCGTGCGGGACCGCGAGGTCGTGTGCGAATGGACGCCCTCCCCGCACCACGAGGCGTTCGACGGTGTCCTCAACGGTGGGATCGTCGGGACGCTCTTCGACTGCCACTGCAACTGGACCGCCGCGCACCACCTGATGACCGCCAGCGGAGCCGACACCCCGCCGTGCACGGTGACTGCGGAGTACCGCGTCGTGCTCAGGCGCCCCACGCCCTCCACTGGAGCCGTCACGCTGCGCGCTCGGGTCGTCGAGGCGAGCGAGGACCGGGCGGTCGTCGAGGGGAGCCTGGAGGCCGGAGGCAGGGTCACGGCGACCTGCCGCGGTGTTTTCGTCGCGGTCAAAGAGGGGCACCCCGCCTTCCACCGCTGGTGAGGTGGGGTCCGGTTTTTGGGCTACCCGCCAGGGCTGCGATGGGACCCTTCGCCCGAGTTGTGCGCGGGCTCAGAGTGACCCAGGCCCGTCTGCCGGCGGGCCTGGGTCACTTCGTGTCGAGAATCAACGGGAGCCCATCCTTACCCGCACCGATGATCACGACCTTGGCGTTCTGCGAGGCCGCCAGCTTCTCGGTCGCCTCGATCCCCTTCCAGCGCAGCAGAGGCTCGGAGATGCCCTTGGTCACGATCATCTGGAAATCGGCGATCCCCTGGGCCTCGATGCGCTTGCGCTCCGCCTCCTGCTTTTCCTTGAGGAGCACGAACTGCATGCGCTGGCTCTCCTGCTCGGCCCGCAGCTTCTCTTCGATGGCCTGGGTCAGACCGACCGGCAGGCCGACGCGGCGCAAGGGCGTGGCCTCGACCGTGATGCCGCGGGGCCCGACGAGCTTCTGCAGGTCCTTCAGGATGATCTCCGCCAGCATCTCGCGCTCCGAGGTGTAGAGCGCCTTCGCCTCGTAGCCGGCGGTGACGCCGCGCGCCACCGAGCGGAACTGGGGCTCGAGGATGATCTCGATGTAGTTCGGCCCGATGGTCTTGTAGACCTCGGCGGCCTTGTCCGGGTCGAGGTGGAAGAGCGCGCTGATCTCGAGCTGGACCGTGAGCCCTTCCTTGGAGGGGACGTCCATCGTCTCCTTGATCTCCTGCGTCTTGACGGAGAACTTGAATACGCGGGCGAGGGGGTTGACGAAGTTGATCCCCGCCTTCAGGGTCACCGGTGAGACCGTGCCGAAGAAGTCCACGACCCCGACGTGTCCGGCCGGGATCACGGTGAGTATTTGCGAGACCGCGACGACCGCCGCGAGCAGGGCCACAATTCCGGCACCCGCACGGCTCGCCCCCGCGACCGCGAGGCTGTCCCCACGGCCGGCTTTCGCGAGCTTGCTCCAGGCTACGATGGCGATGAGTGCGATCAGGACGCTCAATATGACGAGCATGGGTCCTCCTCCTCGATCTCGGGCAAGTGTAGGGCATCTGGGGCGAACGCTCCGCGTAGGGGATCGAGGAGAGGCGGCGGCGAGGGCGCTTGACAGGGCACCGATAGCCACCGAGCATGCCGGCGAGCCGATGCCCCTTTTTGCGCTCAGCACGTTTCTTGCCGCGTTCCTGCTCTTCCAGGTGGAGCTGCTGATCGGCAAGGCGATCTTGCCTTGGTACGGCGGGGCGCCGGCGGTCTGGACGACCTGCCTGCTGTTCTTCCAAGTGGCGCTGCTGGGCGGCTACACATGGTCCCACGTGCTGATCAGCCGTGCCTCGCCGCGCCGGCAGGCGGCCGTGCACGGAGCCCTGCTCGTCGCCTGCCTGATCCTGCTGTGCTGGCACCTGATGGCGTGGGGCTCCCCCCTGCTGCCAGGCGCGGGCTGGAGACCCACAGGCGACGAGAGCCCGGTGCTCGCCATCCTGGCCGTGCTCGGCGTAACCGTGGGCCCGCCCTTCCTCGCGCTCTCGGCCACCGCGCCGCTCCTCCAGGCGTGGTTCTCGCGCACCTGGCCCGCGCGTTCACCCTACCGGCTGTACGCCCTCTCCAACCTGGGCTCGATGCTGGCCCTGCTCTCCTACCCGTTCCTCGTGGAGCCTCTGCTCCACCTGCGCGTGCAGTCCTGGCTCTGGGGACTCGGGTTTGCCGTCTTCGCCCTGGCCTGTGGGGCGTGCGCGGTCAGGGCCGGCGCCACCACGCTTCCACTGACCCAAGGTTCCGGGGTGACCCCAGCAGGAAACATCGCTTCCTCGGAGGAGAGGCCGGGGACCGGGCGGATACTGCTCTGGCTCGGCCTGCCCGCCAGCGCTTCGGTGATGCTGCTCGCCGTCACCAACCAGATCTCGCAGGAGGTTGCGGTTGTCCCCTTCCTGTGGGTGTTGCCGCTGTCGCTGTACCTTCTCTCCTTCGTGGTGTGCTTCCACGATCGACGGTGGTACGCCAGGGCGGTCTTCAACCCTCTCCTGGGGATGGCGATGTTCGTCGCTTGCCTCCTGCTGTACCACGGGGTGGACGTGCCGGTGTTGATGCAGATCGGCGCCTGGTCGTTCGTGCTTCTCGTGTGCTGCATGGTCTGCCACGGCGAGCTCGCTCGACTGGCGCCCGGGCCCCGGCACCTGACCTGGTACTACCTGCTGCTGGCCTTCGGTGGAGCGCTGGGCGGGGTCTTTGTGGCGCTGGTGGCGCCGCTGGTGTTCAGCGGCTTTTGGGAGCTCCACGTCGGGGTGTTGGCCTGCGGCTTGGTGGTGCTCCTCGCGCTGTTGGAGGACCGCAGCTCCTGGCTGCGGACGGGTAGAGTCTGGCCCGCGGTCGTGGCGCTCCTTGCGGCGGTCGCGGGGACAACCTACCTCCTCGTGCCGGGCCTGCAAGACTCCGCACTCGCCCGTTTGTGGCCGCACGCCCTGGCCGCGGCAGGGATCCTGTTGGCCGCCGTTTGGCTCGGCCGACGCACGCGGCGCTTGGGACTCTGGCAGGGCCGATCCCTCTTCGCCGCGGGGTGCCTTGCGGTGGCACTGATGCTCCTCTCGGTCGTGCTGCGTGCGCACATGGGGGCCGTCGTGGAAGGCTCGGTGGAAGTCCTGCGGAGCTTCTTCGGGGTGCTGAAGGTTGAAGAGGAGCACGCGGGCGACCCGGAACGACACGTCTACCTCCTGCGCCACGGGCGCATCCTGCACGGGTTCCAGTTCGCCTCGGAAGCCAAGCGCAGGGTTGCGACGTCCTACTACGGCGAGGGGAGCGGCGTCGCCCTCGCGCTCCTCCACCACCCGCGGCGTGAGGCTGCCTCGCCGGGCGAGCGAAGCCTGCGGATCGGGGTCGCCGGGCTGGGGGTGGGCACCCTCGCGGCCTACGGTCGAGAGGGCGATCTCCTGCGCTTCTACGAGATCAACCCGGACGTGGTCCGGTTCGCGAGGGAGGGCGTGTTCACGTACCTCGCGGACACCCCGGCCCGCGTCGAGGTCGTGCTCGGCGATGCGCGCGTCTCGATGGAGCGGGAGGAGAGTCAGCAGTTCGACGTGCTGGTGGTGGATGCCTTCTCGAGCGGCGCGATCCCGGTCCACCTCCTGACCACGGAGGCTTTCGAGGTGTACCTGCGCCACCTTCGCCCGGGTGGCGTTCTGGCGATTGACGTGTCCAACCGCACCCTCGACCTCACTCCGGTGGTCTGGGGACTCGCAAACCACTTCGGGCTCGCCGCGGTGCAGGTCGCGAAGAGGGCGTCCGGAACGGGCACCACCTGGGGGAGCCTGTGGATTCTGCTCACCCGTGATGCCGGATTCCTCGCCGCCCCGGGAGTCGCCGACGGCGGTGCGCCGCGGGAGAGTCGGGGGAAGACCTTCCCACTCTGGAGCGATGACTCCAGCAGCCTGCTCCCGCTCCTCAAGGCCTCGGCGTGGGACCCGGAGGCCCTCGCACAGGGTGGGGACGACCGTGGCCGCTGAGCGCACTTTGGGCGTGACGCGGCACAGGGCGATGCGCACATGGCTGCACCCGAGCAGCCTGCTGGTGACTTGAGGTCTGTGCTATAAGGTGATTGTGCCCGACCGCAAATACAGGCATCGCGGTTACCAGGACGAGGAGCGCCGGGAGGAGAAGCGGCCCCCCACTGAAAGCCCGCCGCGCGAGCGCTCCGAGGGTCCGCGGGGTCGCGGCCTAGGCGCGCCCACGGCGACCGTGTTCCGCTGCCGGATGTGCGGTACCAAGCAGCAGCTCACCGGGACGTTGCCCTTCGACGCCACGTGCACCAACTGCGGCAACGACCTTCATACCTGTTCCAACTGCGTGCACTTTGACACCTCCAAGCCCAACGAGTGCCGCAAACCGGTTCTCCAGCGCATCACCAACAAGAGCAGACGCAACACGTGTGAGACCTTTACCCCGAACACGGTCCAGGAGTTCGCCTCCGAGCGACCCTCAGCGGACAGCAACGCCGCCTCGAACAGCCCCCGCGCCGCCTTCGACGCCCTGTTCAAGAAGAAGTGACCTCGGTTCGCCGGTGGCGAACCGAGGTCATCCTAATGCGCCGCCCCAGCGGGGCAGAAGGATCTCATCGCGAGGCATGTAGAGATGCCTTCTCGCCCCACGAGTTGTGGTCATCCTGAGCCAAGCGAAACATTCCACGACACAACGGCGAATCCCCTCGTGGTTTGAAGTGCTCAAACCCGCGCGCACGTGTCGGGGAGATCAGAGGTTCAATTGCGGAGAGGGGAGAAGCCACCCCGGGGCACCGGGAGGTGGGTGGTACCCCGGGGTGGTCGAAGCAGGTGGAACCGGCTAGTCCATCTGGCGGCGGAGGTAGGTGGGGGTGTCGAACTCCGAGAAGTTCCCCACGTTGACCCCGTAGTCGTTTGGCAGATTCGCGGGCAGGTACGGGCTCGCGACCTCCTGGCGGCGCTCGCGGTGTGGCTGTTCCTTCGGCGCAACCCGGTCGGCGGGTCGGGCCGGCCGCTCCTCCGCCGTCGCGCCGAAGCCGGTGGCGACCACGGTGACCTGGATCTTGCCCTGCAGCTCGGTCTGCTGCCCGTAACCGAACAGGAACAGGCAATCGGGCGAGCAGCGCTTGGCGATGTACTCGGCGGCGTCGTTGATCTCGGAGATCGTTGTGTCGGGACCGCCGACGAAGTTGACCAGCACGCGCTGTGCGCCCTCGAGCGCCGTCTCCTCGAGCAGCGGCGACGAGAAAGCCTGCTGGGCCGCCTCGATGGCGCGGTGCTCGCCGCTGCCGAGGCCGATCCCCATGAGGGCCATACCTCCACCGCGCATCACGGTTTCGACGTCGGCAAAGTCACGGTTGATGATGCCGGTCTCGTTGATGACGTCGGAGATGCCCTGGACGCCGTGGCGCAGTGCCTCGTCCGCGAGGTGGAACGCCTCCTCCACCGAGACCTGTGGCCCCACCATCTGAAGCAGGCGTGAGTTGGGAACCGTGATCAGCGTGTCCACGCACTTGCGCAGCTCCTCGATGCCCTTCTCGGCTATGCGGGCCTTGCGCGAGCCCTCGAACGCGAACGGCTTGGTGACGACGGCCACGGTGAGCGCCCCGGCTTCCCGCGCCAGGCTGCCAATGACCGGGGCCGCTCCGGTGCCGGTGCCGCCGCCCATCCCGGCGGCTATGAACACCATATCGGCCCCTTCCAGGCACTCGATGAGCTCGTCGGTCTTGTCGAGCGCCGCCCGGTTGGCGGCCTCGGGGTCGCACCCGGCCCCGAGGGCCTTGCCACGGGCGTTAGGGGTGATGAGCTGCAGCCGCACCCCGGCTCGGCTTCCGCGCAGCGCCTGGCCGTCGGTGTTCACCGCGATGAACTCGACCCCTTTGACGCCGGCCGCAATCATCCGGTTGACGGCATTGCTGCCGCCGCCGCCGACACCCAGCACCTTGATACTGGCGGGCGCCGCCTCCTCGGCAATGGTTATCGCTGGCCCTGTCCTTCCCCTCGAGTCGTCAAGCGTGATCACGATCCACCTCCCCTTTCGAAAAAACTCTTCGCGAGATTTTCTTGAGCAGACCTTCTTTGTTGCGTCTGTTTCGCACTACGGGCAACGCCGACGGCATCAACAAGTTGCGGGCGTGGACTAGCAGCCCCACCGGCACCGCCGGGGAGCGCGCGGGTAGCTCCGAGCTCGCCAGAAGGTGCGTGGCGTCCGCCACCCCCTCGAGCTCGCCCAGGCGTGCCCGTTTCACGAAGACCTCCTCCGCCAGCGCCGCGAGGCCTTCGAGGTGGGCGCCGCCCCCGGAGAGCACCACCCCCGTGCACGGCGCGTCCTGGGAGATCTGCCGCCACACCTCGGCGGCGATGAGCTCGAACGTCTCCTGCATGCGGAGGCGAATGGTCTTGCACAGCTCCCTACGCGAGATGACGTGGCTGCCGCGTCCCTCGATGGTGGGGACCGAGATGGTCTCCTCTTCCCCGACGTCGGCGAGCAGCATGGTGCCGGCCTCGCGTTTTGCCTTCTCGGCTCCGGTGGCCGTGGTCTGAAAGCGGTGCACCAGGTCGTCGTTGATCTTGTTGCTGCCAATGGGGAAGCAGCCGGCCGCGAGCAGCTTGTCGCCGGAGTAGGCGGCGTAGCCGGTGTTTCCGTAGCCGATGTCGATGTGCACGGCGCCCAGTCGGCGCTCGTCGGCGGTGAGTGTGGCGTCGGCTGCAGCGACCGGCGCAAACAGGAACTCTTCCACCTCGAGCCCAGCCTCGTTGATGGCCTTCTCTATCGTGCGCACTGGGCTCTCCTGGCACGCCAGGACGTAGCAGTCCACCGCGAGCTGGCGTCCCACCATGGCCTGCGGGTCCAGAATCCCATCTTGATCGTCGAGCGCGTACGTCGGCGAGACCACGTTGAGGACGGTGTGACCGGGGGGAGGGGCTGGCGGCGCACCGCGTCGTGCAGGGTCTCCAGGTCTGCAAGGGTCACCTCACGCTCGCGGGCGCCCATTGAGATCACAGCCCGAGTGAGGCGGCCGCTCACGAAGGTGCCGGCCACCGAGGCGAAGACCCGTTCCACCGGGAGCTTCGCCATCAACTCGGCCTCCTCGGCGGCTGCCCTGATCGCAGCAACCACCGGCTTCATCTGCACAACCTGACCGGAGCGCACCCCGTTGGATGGGGCGAGCCCGACCCCGCGGATGACGATCTGGTCGCGGGCGTCCAGCTCTCCAATGAGTGCCAGCACGCGGTAGTCGCCGACGTCGAGGGCCGCGATGATGCGCGGGCTCTGGGCCATCAGTCGGCCTCCTCGAACGAACGCGCCGGCAGCACTGCTACGCGGCCCGGCACGCGGGCATCGACGCGCAGGGGCGCCGACCTGCGGCTCGCGAGCCATGCGTCGAGGACCCTTCGGGCGGGAACGAGCGACTGGGGGGATTCGGGGTCGGCCAGGACAGGGAACGGGGTGCCTGCGAAGCCAAGCGCGATGTCGTGGGGTCCCACGCGCTCGATGCGCTGGAGCCTGTCGTTCCAGCAGCGCTCGAGCTGTGTCGCGGCCGCGAGGACGGCGGCACGCTCCTCCGGGTAGGCGGCAAAACCATCGAGCTCGAGGAGGTTTCCGCCGGCACCGGCTGGAGCGAGGAGACGACCCTCGCCGTCGAGGAGCTGGCGGACTCCCGGATCCACGGCCACCGCGACCGGGGTACGCTCGACGATGGCGCAGGACACCAGGCCGTCCAACGAGATCCGTACCGTGGCGTCCGCGACCCACGGCAGCGCTCGGACGCTGGCGCGTAGCTCGCTCGCCCGTGCCGCGATGGTGGGCGTCCCGAGCGCGGAGCGCAGCACCATCTCGGCCTCCCGTGCCGGGAAGCGGTGAGCGCCGGTGACCCGCACCTGCCGAACCTGAAGTGCAACGGCGAGGGTCGCGGTGAGGGCGAGGACCAGCAGCGCCGGCAAGGCGCGGGTCGCGAGACGCCGGAGCAACCGCCGGTGCCGGACGATTCCGCTCATCCCGCACCTCCCGCGAGCCACGACTCGCCGAGCCGCACAACGTCGCCCGCACCCAGCGTGAGCAGCACGTCACCCGGCCGGAGCAGATCGTTCAGGGCGGCGAGGGCTTCAGGGAACGAGCCGGTGGCGAGCACCTCCCGGTGCCCCGAGGCCTGTGCTGCCTCGACGACCAGGTGGTGGGTGACGCCCGGAATCGGCTCTTCGCGGGCCGCGTATATCGGGAGCACAAGCACGATGTCGGCCGAAAGCAGAGCGTCCCCGAACTCTCGGGCGAACGCCTTTGTCCTGGAGAACAGGTGGGGCTGGAAAGCCACGATCAGCCGGGCGTCGGGGAAGGCCTGCCGGGCAGCCTGCAGTGTCGCGGCTACCTCGCTGGGATGGTGGGCGTAATCGTCCACCAGCACCACGCCGCTGCGCTCCCCTTTGCGCTCGAAGCGCCGGGCGACACCGGTGAACGCTGCGACCGCCGACGCGATCTTGCCGAACTCCACGCCGATCTCTAGGGCGGCAGCCGTGGCGCCGAGGGCGTTGGCCAGCATGTGACGGCCAGGGAGCGAGAGCGACAGCTCGCCCAGCTCCGTTCCGTGCTCCACTACCTTGCAGGCCGCGCCGGTGCTCGAGAACCGGGGTTTCTTCCCGTGCACCTCGGCCTGGGGCGAGAACCCGTAGGTCACGGTTCGGCGGGAGAAGCGCGGCAGCAGGCGACGCGCACCCGGGTCGTCCAGACACACAATCGTGGCGCCGTAGAACGGCACGCGGTTGGCGAAGGTGACGAACGCCTCCTCCATCGCCTCGACCGAGCCGTAGGTGTCGAGGTGCTCCGGTTCCACGTTTGTGATCAGCGCCAGAACCGGCGAGAGCGCCAGGAACGAGCGATCGAACTCGTCGGCTTCGCACACCAGGTAGTCGGAGCGGCCCAGACGAGCGTGGGCGCCCAGGAAGTGCATGCGCCCGCCGACCACCACGGTCGGGTCGAGCCCGGCGCGTGTGAGCACGAAACCGGTGAGCGAGGTTGTGGTGGTCTTGCCGTGGGTGCCAGCCACCGCGATTCCCCACTTGAGGCGGGAGATCTCACCAAGCATCTCGGCGCGCCGGATCACCGGGACGCCCCGTCTCCGCGCGGCCTCCACCTCCGGGTTGGCGCCGGGCACCGCCGAGGAGATCACCAGTACCTGCACGCCCTCCAGGTGGTCCGGTGCGTGGCCGAGTGCTACGTTGATGCCGAGTCTTGCGAGGCGCGCGGTGGTCTCACTTGCGGCGAGGTCACACCCGGAAACCTCGAACCCCTCCCCGTGGAGGAGCTCCGCGAGGCCGCACATCCCGGCGCCGCCGATCCCGGCGAAGTGCAGGTGGCGCACGTGCCCAAAGTTCATGCACTACCCCGGTGAGCACTGACAGCCACATCGGCCCTGGCGGCCTCGAGCACCATGCGGGCCACGGCGCGAGCCGCGTCCGGGCGGGCGAGCCGGGCGCCGGCCTGACCCCGCTCGACGAGGCGGGCAGGGGAAGCCAGCAACTGGGCGAGCAGAGCCGCAGTGGCCCTGGGCGTGGCCTCGCGCTCCTCCAGCACGTCGGCGGCGCCGGTCGTGGCGTAGGCGCGGGCGTTGGCGAGCTGGTGTCCTCCCGCTGCCGCCGCGAACGGCACCAGGAGCGCCGCCCGGCGTGCGGCCGCGATCTCGGAAACCGTGAGAGCTCCGGCCCGTGACACCACAAGGGCGGCCTGGGCCATCGCCTCCGCCGGTCGCTCCAGGAATGGGACGACCTCGGCCGCAACACCGGCAGACGCGTAACGCTGCCGGACCTCGGATTCCCATCGCTGACCGCACTGGTGAACGACACGCGGTAGCGTGGCGCGTCGGGAGAGCTCTGCAAGCGCCTCGGGGAGGAGGGCGTTGAGGAACGCCGAGCCCTGGCTGCCGCCGAACACCAGCACCGTGAGGGGCTGCAAAGGCGGCGCCGGCACCTTGAAGAACTCGGGCCGTACGGGGTTGCCCGTCCAACGTGCTGGAAGTGACGGGAATGTCGGTACGGCTGCCTCGAAGCCGCAGGCCACCACGGCGCACCAGGGCGCCAGTAGGCGGTTCGAGAGGCCAGGGAGGGCGTTCTGCTCCTGGAGCACAACCGGGATCCCCAGCATCCCGGCGGCCAGTGCACCGGGTAGCGAGGCGTAGCCGCCGACGGCGAGCACCGCGTCTGCCCCCTGACGCAACAGATGGACGCCGGCCTGGAACGTCGCGGGCGCCACCCGGAGCGTCGCGGCCAGTTGGGCGCCCGGCGAGCGCGCGGCGGCGCCGGTCACGGCGAGCAGCCGCAACGGGATGCCGACCTGCGGGACGCGGGTGGCCTCAAGGCCGCGCCGTGCGCCGAGCCAGGAGACGGTGACCCCCGCTCGTGTGAGCTCCTCGGCCACCGCCAGTCCGGGGAAGAGGTGGCCTCCGGTGCCGCCGCCGGCGATCACCACCTGGCTCACGTCCCCTCCTTCCCCACGTTGAGCAGCAAACCGATGGCGACCATCGTGACCGTCACGTCGGAACCGCCGGCCGACAGCAGCGGCAACGGCAGGCCCTTGGCCGGAAGCAGCTTCAGGCAGACCGACACGTTGAGGAGCGTCTGGACGGCGAGCGTCACCGCCAGGCCGCTGGCGAGCAGGCCAGCCGCGAGCGTGTTGGCGCGCCAGGCAGCCAGCAACGCGCGGGCCACGATGACCCCCAGCAGGGCCAGGATGGCCGCCGCCCCCGCGAGCCCCAGCTCCTCGCCGATGACCGAGAAGATGAAATCGGTGTGGGGCTGTGGCAGGTAGAAGAGCTTCTGCAGGCTCTCCCCCGGCCCGCGCCCGAGCAACCCTCCGCCACCGATGGCGATCAGCGACTGCTGCACCTGGTAGCTGGTGTCGCCGAAGAACGTGCGCAGCCGCTCCACCCGGTACGGCTTGATGGCGACCGCGACCAGGATGACCGCAGCGGCTGCCACACCGAGTCCGGAAAGCATCCGCCAGGGAACCTTGGCCAGTAGCAGCACGCTCGCCGCCGCGACGAGGAGCAGCACCGCCGAGCCCAGGTCCGGCTCGACAAGCACCAGACCCACGGTGACCCCGGTGAGCGCCAGCGCCAGACGCTGGGCGCTCCTGCGTTCCTTACGCCCCGTCTGCGGCCGTGCCAGTAGCGAAGCCAGCGCCAGGGGAAGCGTCACCTTGACAACCGCCGAGGGCTGGATCGAGCTGACGGGCAGCTGCAGCCAGCGGTGCGTGCCGGAAACCGGTGCCTGCAAGAACGCCGCGATGAGCGCCACCCAGGTGGCGAGCAGGAGCGGCAGTGCGATCTTCCAGGTGGTGAGCTTGTCCAGAGGTACGAAGGTCGCGGCGAGCATCCCGGCCGCGCCGAGGATCACCGCGACGAACTGTCGGAAGGCAAACTCGTACTCCGAGAGGTGGTAATACTCTCGCGCCAGGGGCCCGGAGGCGGAGCCCACCATGACCACCCCGATGGCGGCGGTGACCATCGTGGCGGCCAGAAGCAGGTGGTCGATCTGGCGCGTTTTCGGCATCAGGCGCTCCCCGCGACTGCCTGCGCCAGGCGGGCGAACTCCTCACCGCGGTGCGCGTAGTTCCGGAACTGGTCGAAGGAGGCGCACGCCGGTGAGAGCAGCACCACGTCGCCGGGGCGCGCCTCGACGGCGGCGCGGCGCACCGCCTCCTCGAGGGTGCCGCACCTCTCGATCGGAGCAGCGCCCGCCATTGCGGCGGCGATCTGCTCCGCCGCCTCCCCGATCAGGTAGAGACGGGCGAGCCGGCCCTCCGCCGCCGGGCGCAGCTCCCGGAAGTCCTGCCCTTTGCCGAGACCGCCCAGGATGAGATGGACGGTGCCCGGTGCGTAGCCGGCGAGCCCGGCTGCGGTGGCGCCGATGTTCGTGCCCTTGGAGTCGTCGACCCAGCGGATCTTGCCCGCCTCGGCCACGACCTGGTGGCGGTGGGGGAGCGCCGCAGCCCGCCGCAGCGCGTGTGCGATCGCCGCCCTCGGGACACCCAGCCGGCTGGCGGCGAGGGCAGCGGCGAGGGCGTTCGCGACGTTGTGTTCGCCCAGGAGCGGCAGGTCGGCGCGGGAGAGCAACGGCTCGCCGTCGAGCACCAGGACACCTCCTGCGATGTGCGCCTCGGCGGCGGGGTCGGAGAGGGAGAAGCGTACGGTGCGGGAGGGGACCCGCAGGCCGGCGAGCGCAGGATCGTCGCCGTTGAGCACCGCGAAGTCGTGGGCGAGTTGGTGTGTGAAGATGCGCGCCTTGGCCGCTAGGTAGCTGGCCATGGTGGGGTGGCGGTCGAGGTGATCCGGGGACACGTTGAGCAGCACGCCGACGCGCGGGCGCAGTGTCGTGCACCCCTCGAGCTGGAACGAGGAGAGCTCAAGCACCACCGCGTCCCACCCGCCGGCGAGGGCGAGCTCGCTGGCGGCCGTCCCGATGTTGCCGCCCACACCGACCCGCCACCCCGCGGCGCGCACCGTCTCACCCAGAAGCGAGGTCACGGTGGTCTTACCGTTGGAGCCGGTCACGCCCACGATCGGCACGCCCGCCATGGCGCGGGAGGCCAGCTCCACCTCGGCGATCACCTCGAGGCCCCGCCTTCGCGCCTCCTCCAGCAGCGGCAGCTCCGACGGCACGCCCGGCGACACCACAACCAACGTCGCGCCCTCGAGCAGCTCAATTGGGTGCCTGCCCGAAACGGCCTCGACACCGGCGGGCAACGTGGCGAGCTGGGCGGCGAGCTCGGCGGAGGACGCGCGGTCATTGACCGTTACCGCCCAGCCCTGGCTGGCCAGCAACGTGGCGGCCGCAACCCCGGAGACCCCGAGGCCGACGACCAGCGCGCGAGAGGAGGTTGGCGTGCTCATCTCAGCTTCAGCGTTGCGAGGCCCATGAGGGCGAACATCCCCGCGACGATCCAAAACCGCACAACCACCTGGGTCTCGGCCCAACCCGAGAGTTCGAAATGGTGGTGCAGGGGGGACATGCGGAAGATCCGCTTGCCCCTCGTCTTGAAGCTCACCACTTGGAGGATTACCGACAGCGCCTCCGCCACGAAGAGCCCGCCCACCACCACCAGCACCAGTTCTTGTTTGGTGATCACTGCGGTGCACCCAATCGCGGCGCCGAGCGCCAGCGAACCCACGTCACCCATGAAGACCTCGGCCGGGTGGCAGTTGTACCAGAGGAATGCGAGAGAGGCGCCGACCATGGCGGCGCAAAAGACGGTGACCTCGCCGGCTCCGGGGACCGAGGGGATCTGCAGGTACCTCGCGAGTTTCGCGTTGCCCGCCAGGTACGTGAACACCGTGTATGTGCCGAAGGCGATCAGCACCGAGCCGATGGCGAGACCGTCGAGGCCGTCGGTGAGGTTCACCGCGTTGGAGGACCCCACCAGCACCAAGGCGACAAACGGGACGTAAAGGACACCGAGGTCCACGTGGATGCTCTTGAAGAACGGCGCTACGAGCTCGCCAGCGTAGGGAGAGTTGCCGGCCACCAGGCGGATCGCGACGGCTGCCGCCAGCGCCACGATCAGCTGGAGGCCCAGCTTCTGCCAGACGTGCAGCCCAAGGTTCCGGCCGCGGCGCACCTTCAGGAAATCGTCGAGGAGGCCAATCGCGCCGAAGAGGAGGGTCGTGAGTGTCACCACCCAGACCCACGGCTCGGTGAGGTCGCCCCACAGGAGAATCGGGGCCAGGATGGCACCCAGGATCAGCAGCCCGCCCATCGTGGGGGTGCCGGCCTTGGCCTGGTGCGAGACGGGCCCTTCCTCCCGAATGGTCTGGCCGATCTGGTGCCTGCGCAGCAGGCGGATCAGCGGCGGCCCGAGGGCGATTCCAATCACGACCGCGGTGAGGATCGCGAGCGCCGCCCGGAACGTGATGTAGCGGAAAACGTTCAGTGGGCCCCACTGGGTGTGCAGCTCGTAGAGCAACCAGTACAGCATCAGCGCACCCCCGCGCGCAGACCATCCACCACGAGGTCCAGACCGATGCCGCGTGATCCCTTCACCAGCACCACATCCCCCGGCCGGAGCAACTCGCGCAGCAGCTCGAGGGCCTCGGGGGCCGTGGCGACGTGGTGGGTCGCGATTCCATCGGCGGCGCGCGCCAGTTCAACTGCACCGTCGCCGCCCACCGCCACCACGACGTCCGCCGCCGCCGAGGCACTCCGGCCGACGTCCCGGTGAAGGGCTGGGGAGGTGCGCCCCAGCTCCAGCATCTCGCCCAGCACCGCAACGCGCCGGCCGGCTGTGGCGGCGAGCAGAGCGAGGACCGCCGTCGCCGCCTCCGGAGAGGAGTTGTAGCTGTCGTCCACAACCGTGATGCCGCGGCTCGGAAGCTCGTACACCTCGCCGCGCCTGGGGGCCGGACGTAGCCGCGCCAGGCAAGAGGGGATCGCCGTCGGCGCGACCCCCACCGCGAGCGCCAGGGTGGCAGCGGCCAGCAGGTTCTCGGCCTGGTGGCGTCCAGGCACCGACCACTCCGCCTCGAGGGTCCCCAGCGGGCCGGCGAGGCGGAAGCGCGAGCCCACGAGGCCTTTGTCCAGGTATTCGTCCAACCAGAGGTCGCTCTTGCCGGGCACCCCATAGCGCAGGACGTTTCCGCGGAAACGTGCAGCGAAGTCCGCCACCCGTGGGTCGGCCGCGTTGAGCACCAGCAAACCGTCGCGGCGCAGGTGGGGGATGAGCTCGGCCTTGGCCTCGGCGATGGCGTCGACGTCGGCGAAGAACTCCAGGTGTACCGCCGCCACACGCGTGTAGAGCAGCGCGTCTGGCTCGGCGATGGCGCCCAGGCGGTCAAGCTCGCCGGCATGGTTCATGCCGAGTTCGGCGATCATCCAGGCGATCCCCTCAGGCCGGTTGCACAGCTCTGCCGGGAAGCCGGCCTGGGAGTTGCGGCTGCCTCTGGTGAACCCCACCTGGAAGGTGGTCGCGAGGAGAACAACGAGGAACTCCTTGGTGGTGGTCTTGCCGATGGAGCCGGTGACGGCGGCAAGCCTGTACGCCGCTGCGGCCCGCTCGTCCCGGGCGAGGCGCTGAAGCGCCGCCAGGGTGTCGGGCACCACGAGCTGCGGCAGCTCGACGGGCACCGTGCGGCTGACCAACGCTGCGGCCGCACCGGCTCCTGCGGCCTGGGCCACGAACCGGTGGCCGTCCACCCTTTCGCCCGGCAGCGCCACGAAGAGGTCCCCCGCCCGCACCGCGCGCGAGTCGATCGCGACCCCGGTGACGCGTCGGCTCCCCTCGCCCTCGAGGTGGGCTTCCAGGAGCGTGGCGAGTTCGGCCAGGGAGCGACGCATCACGCCCCCCTCCGGCGGGCGAGCTCACGGATCACCACGCGGTCTTCGAAGGGAACGGTGCGATCGGCGAAGATCTGCTCGGTCTCGTGACCCTTTCCGGCGACCAGCACCAGGCAGCGCTCGTCGGCCAGGGCCAGCGCCGCGGCGATCGCCTCCCGCCTGTCGGGAATCGCGAGGGCGCGCGTGTTTCCGGACGCGCGGACCCCATCCATCACCGCGTCGATGATCCCCTGCGGGTTTTCGGAGCGGGGGTTGTCCGACGTGACGATCGGAACGTCCGCAAGGCGCCCGACCACCTCGCCCATCGGTGCGCGCTTGCCGGGGTCACGGTCACCACCGCACCCGAACACCACCACGAGGCGCCTCTCCTCCACCTCGCGAAGCGCCCGCAGGACTTGCTCGAGGGCATCCGGGGTGTGGGCGTAGTCCACGAAAACGGGGAAATGCGTCCCTGCGGTCACTGGCTCAAGGCGCCCGGGCAGCGGCTCGGCATTCTCGAGCCCACGCGCGATGGCCTCGACCGGCCAGCCGAGGGCGACGGCCGTGGCCGCGGCGGCGAGAGCGTTGCGCAGGTTGTGTGCCCCGACGAGCGGCAGGCGCACCAGCACCTCGCCCGCCGGTGTGCCGAGGCGGAAGGAGGTACCTTCGAGACTCGGGGAGATCTCGGCCGCGGTGACCTGGCGGCCAGCTCCAAGACCGAAGGTGAGGTCTCCCTGCCGGGGAGAGGCCGCGAGACGCGCCATGAATGGGTCGTCGGCGCCGATCACCCGCCGGCCGGGGGGCTCGCGGCGGAGAAGATTCGCGAGCCGGCACTTTGCGGCGAAGTAGGCCTCGAGGTCGTGGTGGAAGTCGAGATGGTCACGCGTGAGGTTGGTCCAGACGGCGACGTCGAACTCGAGACCGGCGACGCGGTCCAGGCTGAGCGCGTGGGAGGAGACCTCCATCACCGCCACCTGCCCCCCGCCGCCGGCGAGCTCGGCCAGCAGTGGCGCCAGGTCGCTCGCCTCCGGGGTTGTGCGAACGGCGCGCTCGCTCCGACCCGGCAGCGTATATGCGATGGTCCCGAAAACACCGTGGGGCACGCCCTCCGCGGCCGCGATTCTTCCGACCAGGTCGGCCACAGTGCTCTTGCCGTTGGTCCCGGTGATCCCCACCATCCGAAGGCGGCGCTCGGGGTGCCCGGCGAGCGCCCACGCCGCCAAAGCCGCGGCGGACCGCGGCTCCTGCACCTCGAGCCAGGGGGTCCCCGGGCCCGGGTCACGGTCGGAGAGCACGGCCACTGCCCCACGCTCATTGGCCTTGGGTGCAAACTCGATCCCGTGGTACCGAGAGCCGGGGAGCGCCGCGAACACCCACCCGGGCCGAACCGCCTGGGCCACGTTCGTGATCCCGGAGGCCTCCGCGCCGTCGCCCCGTAGCGACGCCCCGCAGGCGGCGGCGAGCTCGGCGAGCGTCACACCCTCTCCCCGCGGGTTGGAGGCACCCCCAGAAGCGTCACCACCCGGGCCGCGATGCGGCCAAAGGCGGGCGCTGCCACTTCGGCCGCCCAGTAGTTGCTTCCAGGCTCGTCGATGCAGACCACGATGACCAGGCTGGGGCTGGGCATGGGCAGGAAACCGACGAACCACGCGACGTGACGCCCGGCGGCGTAGCTCCCAGCAGACGCCCGCTGCGCGGTGCCGGTCTTGCCGGCCACCCGGTAACCGGGAACGTCGGCGGCCTTCCCCGTGCCGTCCTCCACCACCGCCTCGAGAAGCGTCGCGAGGGAAGACGCGACCTGGGCGGGGAGCACGCGGGCGGGGGGCGGTGGCCGGTACGGCGTCACCACGCGCCCGTCGCGGTCACGGGTCTCAAGAACCAACGTCGGCTGCACCAGTAAGCCTCCGTTGGCAATCGCAGCGTAGGCCTGGGCCAGCTGCAGCGGTGTTACGCTGATCTCTTGCCCGAGGGCGAGGCTCGCCCGCGAGAGCCCCGACCAGTGCTGGGGCGAACGGTAGATCCCGCGTGCCTCGCCAGCCAGCTCCACCTGGGTGATTCTCCCGAAGCCGAGCTGGCGGATCGTGGCGTCGAGCTGGCTGGCCGCCAGGCGGTGGGCGATCCGGATCGCCCCGGTGTTGGACGACTTGGCGAGCACCTCCCGCACGGGCAGCAGGCCGTAACGAGCGTGGTCGTGGATGAACACGTTGGCGACCTGGATGCCACCGCCCGAGCAGTCCACCATCTCGCCCGGGTCCAGCACGCCCGCGGTCATCGCGGCAGCCACAACGATCGGCTTGAAAGTGGAGCCGGGCTCGAGGGCGTCTTCGACGGCGCGGTTCCGGCGCCACTCCGGGGGCACCTGGCCGACTCGACCGGGGTCGTAGGAGGGAAGCGAGCCGATGGCGAGCAGCTCGCCGGTGTTGGTGTCCATCACCACCGCTGATGCGCCCCTCGCTCCGGTCGCCGCGATGGTGCGAGCCAGCTCTTCCTCCACCACCTGTTGGACGCGGCAGTCGAGGGCCAGCACCAGCGACTGCCCGGGCCGGCCCGGGGTGTCAAGGCGGAGGTCCAGGGGCGTTGGTGAGGTCTTGCCGTCTCTCAGCACCCGGTAGACGCTCGAGATGCCCCGCAGCGTGCGGTCGTAGAACGCCTCGAGGCCGGCCTGCCCATCCCCCTTGGCGTTGACGAAGCCCACCGCAGGCCCGGCGAGCGAGCCGTGCGGGTACACCCGGCGCTCGGTGCGCAGGGTTCCGACGCCACGCTGGCGCAGCTTGGCTACCGCGTCGGCCACCCGGGGGTCCAGGTCCTTGGCGACGTAGAAGAACCCGTCGCGTTCCTCGAGGTCCACGAGAATGGCCTCCCGCGGCTTGCCTACCAGCGCCGACAGCTTCCCAGCCAGGGCTGATCGCTGCTCGCGTGGGATGTAACGCGGGCTGGCGTACACGGCGACGCGCTCCACGCTGCCGGCGAGCAGGCGACCGTCGCGACTCCTGATGTCGCCGCGCGGCTCCTCCACCTCCACGGTGCGCTCCCGCTGGCGGGCTGACTCGGCTTCCCATGTGCGATGCTCGAGGACCTGCACCTGCACGAGGCGGGCCACCACCACGACCGCCCATGCCGCCAGCGCAACGGTGAGCCAGCGCAGCCGGGAGGCACTCAGCATCAGCGCGTCCTCCGGGCCGGTTTGGCCTGCGGCGTTGGCGTCATCTTTGGCTTCGGGATCAGAAGCGTGCCGTCCTGCGTCAGGTACATGACACGTTCGGGGGAGACAGGCGCCAAGCCGAGTGTGGCGAGGTCAGCGGCCAACACGGGCGGCGAGGTGAGCCCCTCACGCTCGAGCAGCAGTCGGCGCTGCTCACCTTCCAGTTGTTCCACGGTGCGGGTGAGCTGGGCGATCTCGTAACGCATCCGCAGGGTGGTCTGGCGCGGCGCGACGAAGGCCGCCATCACAACGCTGACCACTGCCGCCCCGGTGAAGCACCACGATACCCACCGTCGCCACCGGGTGTCGAGCTGACGGCGCAGGAAGTTGTTGCTGGGGCGGTAGCCTCCGATCTTCATCCGCTTCTCCGCGCCGCCACCCGCAGCTTGGCGGAGCGGGCCCGCGGATTGGCGGCGAGTTCCTCGGGGCCGGGGGTGACCGGCTTCGGGGTGAGGATCTCGAGCAGGCGTTCGGGGTGGCACTGACAGGCGAATGTCCCTGGCGGGCACACGCAGCGTCCGGACAAGCGGCGGAGCGCCCGCTTCACCAGTCGGTCCTCGAGGGAGTGGAACGCGATCACCGCTAGGCGGCCCCCGGGCCTCAGCAGGCGCGCGGCCTCGTCCATCGCCGAAGGGATCGATTCGAGCTCATGGTTGGTGGCGATGCGCAGCGCCTGAAAGGTGCGCGTGGCCGGGTCGATGCGGCTGCGACCCGGGCCGAGGGCTGCGCGCACCACCCGGTGCAGCTCGCCGGTTGTGCGGATGGGCTGCCTTAGTCGGGCACGGGCGATCGCCCGTGCAACCCGCCGGGCACGTGGCTCCTCACCGAACTCGCGCAGGACCCGCACCAACTCCTCCTCCCCGATCTCGGCCAGAAGCTCTGCGGCGGTCGCTCCCTCGCGCCCGAAGCGCATGTCGAGCGGACCGTCGTGGCGGAAGGAGAACCCCCGGGAGGGGGTGTCCAGCTGAAGCGACGAGACGCCGAGATCGAAGAGCACCCCATCGACGTTCGCAAGGCCACGGTCGTGGACGATCGCGGCGAGTCGCCAGTAGGACGCGTTGACGAGAACGGCCCGCCGGCCGAAGATTGACAGGCGCTCGCGTGCCAGTTCGAGCGCCTCGGGATCCACGTCGAGGCCGAGCAGCCGAGCGTCCGGCGATGCTTCGAGCAGCGCCCTGGCGTGCCCCCCCAAACCCACGGTAGCGTCCACGATCCAGCCCTCTGCCGACGGCGCGAGGGCGGCCACCACCTGGCTCAGCATGACAGGGAGGTGTTCTGCCGGGCACATCCTGCATCACTGCTCCAGTGCGGCGAGAGCGGTGAGATCCTCGGTGGAGAAGGCGCTGGCAAGCTCGGCCTGCGCGCGGTCGCGTGCCACGACGGCCAGGAACCGGCCTCGGCCCGAGACCACGACCTCACCGTTGACCCCCAGCACTTCACGTAGCAGGGCGGGGATAAGCACCCTTCCCTGCGCGTCCACCTCGTCCTCCTGACCGTAGTTGGCGTGCTCCAGAAGGCGCTGAACCAGAGGATCCATCGATGGCCGAACCAGAAAGCGGCGCTCCAGCTCCTCCCAAACCGTCAGCGGGTAGACGCGCAGCTCGAGCGGGCTCAGGGAGGTGACGAAGACGCGGGGTCCGAACCACTCTTCGAGCTGCGTTTTCAGGCGGGCCGGAAGCTTCAGGCGACCCTTGTCGTCGACTGTGGCCTGATAGCTCCCGCGAAAAGTCTCCATGCTCCGCCTCCAGGGACCCGCCGTCGCGGCTGTGGGCCACGCTGGTCCACTTCGCTCCACTTTTGTCCACTGCCATGATGAGGGGCGGAGGGGCTTCCTGTCAAGCTCTTGGGGGGGTCGAGACGTGTTCCTGCAAGGCCTGACCGGCTTCGTTGTCTCGTGCGGGGCAGAAAGACTCGGTGGGACCTACTTGGTAGTCGCCATGAGCTCAGGATGGGTCTCGACGATGTAACGCTTCTTGAGCTCGGTGACCACGGCATTCAGGTGGTCGCGGTAGCGCTCGGCCAACTCCTGCTGGCGCAGGTCGTCCGCGACCTGCTCGAAAGGTCTGGCGGCCGGCGGGATACGCTCGAGGAGGTGGACGGCGTGAACACCGGCGCTGCTGATGAAGGGGTCGGAGATCTCGCCAACCTTGAGGTTGACGACGGCCTCCCGGACCTCCGGGCGGAGATCCTTGACCACCAGGACCCCGAGGTCACCACCGCTGCCGTGGCCGGCAGCCACCTCCTGATCCACCAGGGTCTTGAAGTCCGCGCTGGCGCGGGCGGCGCTCACCAGGCGACGTGCGGCGGCGAGCACGGCGTCGAGGTTGCTGCGGTCCGCCGCAAGGGGCATCACGATGTGCTCCAGGTGCACTCGCTCGCCGATCATGAATTTGTCTTTGTCACGGGTGTAGCGCTCGCGCAGCTCTTCCTCGGTAAGCGGGAGGTCGCCGACCTCACGCTTGATCAGCCGCTGAATGAGGATGCTTTCGCGCAAGCGCGACCTTAGGTCTTCGAGAGTCAAACCCATGCTGCGCAACGTCTTCTCGAAGGTGGCATCGTCCGGGACGTTGTTCTGCTCCCGAAGCTGCTGCACCGCGGCGTTGACCTCCTCGTTGGCGACCTCGAGCTTGAGTTCCGTCGCACGCTCGAGGATGCAGAGTTCGTCGGCCGCCTGCTGCACGAGGTCGGCGTACGCCTCGGGGAGAATCGGCCGGCCGGTTTCGGCGGCGCGTTCGGCGGCGCGCTGACGAATGTCGGCGGTGGTGAGAATGCGGTCGTTGACCCTCACCACGATCCCTTCGACGAGATTGGGCTCGGCCGCTGAAGCCACCGCGCCCGCCAGCAGTGTCACCACTGCGACGACTCTCATGCCCATCATGATCTCCCTTCGAACGGGTTTCGGCAGGGAAAGCTCGCCCCCGAACAGTCCACCCGAACGCCGACCCTGGCCGCGAGCTCTCGCAGGCAGGCACTGCGAGCCGCCTCGGCCGCCTCCGCGGCGAGTTGGCCGCGCACGCGATCCCGCACCGGGGTGTCCGGGCCCGCGCCTGCAGCGTGACGTTCCATGACCTGAAAGACGTGCCAGCCGGCGTTGCTCGGGACCGGGTCGCTGACCTCGCCGGCCGTGAGACCGAAAACTGCGGCCTCGAACTCCGGCGGGAGCTGGCCCCGCTCCACCCATCCGAGGAAGCCCCCACTCGCGGCGTTTGGGGCGCGGGAGAGCGAGCGCGAGACGACGAGGAAGTCCTCGCCGGCGCGGACACGGTCGCGCGCCACCTGCCCGGTTGCCTGGTCGGGGAGGATGAGCTGGCGCAGCCGAAGGCGTTCGCCCCCGCCGCCAAACTCGGGGTGTTGGGCCAGGTACGCATCGACCTGGGACTCTGACGGCTGCGGAGGTGGAGAGCAGAGCGAGACTAGCAGCTCGCGAACACGCGCGGTGCGGGCGATCGGCGCCAAGTCGTAGGCTCGTGGGGCGGGGGAGGCCGCAAGTATCACCTCCTCCTCCAGGTAGCGCTCGAAGAGGGCCGCGGCGAGCTCCGGTGTGACCTCTGACAGGCTGCGGCCGGTCTGCGCGAGGATGAAGTTCGAGAGTTTCTCGACCGTCACGGCGCGATCCGCCACCACTGCCAGCCGCCCCGATCCCGGCCGGCACGCAGGAAGGAGTGACAGTGCAAGCAGGAGCAGGGTGACACGATGGCACGTGCCCACGGCGGAAAGTCTAACATGCAGGGCACTCGCCGCCGCCGCGTTTTGCCGGGCAATCCTTCACCGTCGCCGCGAGCGCTGGTGTATGGTTGGCGCCGTGACCGTGGACGCGGGAAAGGAACGACCCCGGGTCGTGGTGATCATGCCCGCCTACAACGCGGCCCGGACCCTGGTTGCGTGTGTGGCCGATGTGCCCCGGGAACTGGTGGACGAGATCGTGCTGGTGGACGACGCTAGCCGTGATGACACGGTCGCCATCGCCAGGAGGCTTGGCCTGACAGTGATCGTCCACCCTCAGAACCTGGGGTACGGCGGCAACCAGAAGACCTGCTACCAAGAGGCGCTGCGACGGGATGCTGGAATCGTGGTGATGGTCCACCCCGACCATCAGTACGACCCCCAGGTCATCCCGCGCCTCCTCGAGCCTCTCCTGGAGGGCCGTGCCGACGCGGTGTTCGGCAGCCGCATGCTGGGGGGCGAGGTGCGCGAGGGCGGCATGCCGTGGTGGAAGGTGGTGGGCAACGTGGCGCTCACGAAGCTCGAGAACGCAGTGCTCGGTCTGCGGCTCTCGGAGTACCACTCTGGCTTTCGGGCGTACTCCCGCGTCTACCTCGAGAGCGTGAACCTGGCTGCCAACTCCAACGGCTTCGTCTTCGACTCCGAGATCATCGCCCAGGGGGTCGTTGCCGGGATGCGGATCGCGGAGATCCCGATCGCCACCCGCTACTTTCCGGAAGCCTCTCAGATCGGCTTCGGGCGCTCGGTGCTCTATGGGCTCGCCATCCTCCGCCTTCTTGTGCGCTTCGCCTGGCATCGGCGGCGGTGGCGCACTCATTCGCAGTTTGCCGCTCCGAAGACTCAGGGGAGCGACCGCGGCGGCTTGAGGTAGCGCGCGAGGAAGGCGTAAATCTCGCGCCGGGCTGTCCGTGCCATCTTCGTGTCCATGCGGTCGAAGCTGTGGCCGCCGGGCGCGTTCTCGTAGACCTTGTACTCGAACTTTTTGTCCGCCGCCTTCAATGCCTGGATGAGATGCTCGACCTCGATGACGTTCACGTCTTCGTCATTGGTGTTGGTGTGGATGAGCAACGGCACGGCGAGCTTCTCGACGTGCCAGACCGGTGAGCGCCGCTTGTACTCCGCGATGTCCTCCCGCACGGTTTTGCCGACGTGATACTTGGCCGAGAAATCGTCCCGATACTCCTGATCCTCGTAGCCCAGCCGCATGACGAGGTCGGATACCGGCACCCCGGCGAACACGCAGGCGTAGTCGTTGGGGTTGGCGAACGTTTCCATGAGCACGATGAGCCCACCATGGCTCCAGCCGATGAGGCCCACCCGCTGCGGGTCAACAAAGTCGAAGTTGTCGAGCGCCCACTGCTTACTCGCGTGAATGTCGTCGACCTCGCGGCCGCCATAGTCGATAAGCTGGTAGAAGTCCTTGCCGTATCCGGTGGAGCCACGGTAGTCCGGCGCCACCACCACGTACCCCTGTCCAATCAGCTCGCGGATGATGTGAGCGTGGTAGGTGGTGAAATCGGCGTGCACGCCCCCATGGGGCAGGATCAGCATCGGGAGCTTCTCACCTGCCTTGCGGTCCTTTGGAACGAACGTGTACGTGTAGAACCTCACCGGGTTGGTTGCGCCGGGGGCGGTGGGGTTTTTCGGGTTTGCGTCGGACGGCCCCACGATGCGCCACTTGTCCACCACGGCGACGTCTCCGACCCTCTGAACCCAAGCGATATCGTCGATGGCCTTGGCGAGCTGGTCAAGGCGATGATCGAGATCCTGCTGCGCCGTGCGCAGGTCGCGGATCTCCTTGGCCAGGGTGTCGTCCACGTTGGTCTGCTGGGACCAGGAAGGGCCCGCAAGGAGCAGCGCGCCTGTGACCGCAATAGCGAACAGTGGAACTCTCACGATTCCCTCCGCGGGCCGGTGTGGGCCCGACCGCTCATTCTACGTCCACGAAACCGGCCGGGCCGGTGTCACCCGCCCGGCCTGCGTTGTGGCTGTCCGGGCGGCTGCATCGCTGGCACTTTCGGCCGCCGTTCCGGCGGAATCGGGTTTGCGAAAAGCTGCTCCGCGGCGTGTGGCTGGAGCACCTTGTAGTTGATGCGGTCGATGCGTGAGTGGGACTTCTCGCGGCCAAACTCGTCCAGACCGGTGAGCCTTTGGAACCCGTGCAGCGAGAGGTTACCGACCCTCACCGGGTCGGCCCACGAGAACCTCATGCCGTCCGCCTTGACCCCCTTGCCGAGGTCGGTCGCGGGGGTCTCCGCCCTCACGAGCGCGAAGCTGCGGCGGTCGAGGTCCACCGTCCACGAGGTCGAGATCTGGGGAGTGAAGAAAAAGGTGCGGGTGAGCTCGACCCTCAACCGCCACACCGATCGGCCGCCTGCCTCCGCCGGGACGACCTCGGCTACCGTCACGCCCTCCCAGGTCAACGAGAATGGCAGCAACAGGGGGAACAGGTCCGCCGTGATGAGTCGTTTGACCATGTAGAGCGTGGAGGGACGAGCGTCGGGCTGACCGCCAACCACCGCCCAGCCACCGCTCCCGTCGTCGCCGGCGATGACCTTGAGCTTGGGGTCCTCGGTACGCCCAGGCGTCGGCCCCGGAGCCAGGAAGACGATGCCCTTCGCCTCGGTGGTGGTCTGTCCCTCCTGGGTCACCTCCTCGTGCTTGATGTTCAGTTGCACCACGCCCACCGCTTTGAAGGCGTCCAGCCCGCCGGCCGCGTCGCAGGCCCGTTTGACCGCGTCGGCCGGGGTCGGGGGCACGGCCGCGTCCTGAGCCAGGAGCAAAGCGGCAGCCAGCAGGCCGGCCGCGAGGGTGACAAGGGTCTTGAGGTTCTCACGCATTGCTCATCTCCATTCAAAAGCTCCCATCACAACGGGGTCGCGCGCGGCGCCCCCCAAATGCGGCGCGGGCCTGCCAAAACGTCTTTGCCTGCCAAGATGGCATCACGTTGTGCTGACACGCTGCCACCGCCGACCGTGGCGTTGGGCAGCCGAAGGTGTGTACCAAGCGTTACCTCTCACGTCGTGCCGTCCTGGCCCGCGCGCCGCTGCGGTTGGGCAGTGTAGCCGACTAGCGAGAAACGTGCCAAGCGAGAAAGCCATGAGGGGCGAGGCAGGAGGGATGGGGGAAGAGAGAAGGGTGAAGGCGGACGATGGGGCTGGAAAGGCAGGCCAATGAGACGCAATTCACAGGCCAAGAGAGGAAACGTTCGTCTTGAGCAGGGAGTGAGAGAAGGAGCCGGAGCCGAGCGACGCGAGCAAGGGTTCACTCGCTGCGACCGGTGGGAAGCCGGGGGGTCAAGAGCGCCGTGTGGGTGATGAAGCGGAGGGCGGATTGGCCCCGCCCGAGCGCTGGGGGTTCGGGGGGCACTTCTGCGGCGGTGGATGGACGGAGCGCCGCAGAGTCTCCCGCAACGGAGCGAGCGCCGATTCACTCGGCGCGAGCGTGGGGGTTCGGGGGGCACTTCTGCGGCGGTGGATGGACGGAGCGCCGCAGAGTCTCCCGCAACGGAGCGAGCGCCGATTCACTCGGCGCGAGCGTGGGGTTCGGGGGGCACTTCTGCGGCGGTGGATGGACGGAGCGCCGCAGAGCCCCCCGCAACGAATAGTGGTCGGGGCGAGAGGATTTGAACCTCCGACCACACGGTCCCGAACCGTGTGCTCTACCAGGCTGAGCTACGCCCCGACCCGGTGACCGCAAAGCTTACACGAGGGTCGGACACATCGCAAGCCGCGGTGGGACCATTGGCATCTACCTCGGTGACATGGAGTCGAGGCCGCCGTGGATGTCGAGGAAGGTGCCGAGACCTGTCAGATCGATGGCGACGCGGTAGCTGCGGTTCTTGTAGGGGTCAATGCGGTAGTCCCGCAGCTCGACGAGTGCACTCCAGCAGCTGCCGCGCCAGCGGAAGGCGAACCTCTGCTCCAGGAGCTTCGTGTTGTGGATGTCGTAGGCGGTCTGGCTTTCCAGCCGCCAGGGGAGCGCAGCCGGCGCGACCCCGAGGTAGATCCGGGTCTGCGAGGAAAACGGTCTTCCCGTGGTCGGGTCATAGCCACTGTACCAGGTGAGGTTGACGCCGTTGGCCCCGCTATAGAGGCCTGCTGAAAGCGCCGTGCTCTGGAGCTTGTTGGTCACGGGGTCGAAGTTCGCACGGGCGTCCAGGCTGGCGGCAGGGACCGGCGACGTGCGGAGCCAGAACGAGAAAGGGCCGCGCCGACTGCTTGGGAAGCCGGGGCGCGGCAGGGTCAGGGGGTCGGAGAACGAGTATGCCTGACTGAGCTCGAGGCTGGCGACTTCGCGACTCCCCGTGGCGGTCTTCACGAACAGACGGTTGGCGAGGGTCCAGGTCAGCAGGTTGGTCACCAGTACCGAGTCTTTTTCGTCGAAGACCGGGATGAGGGAGACGTCACCGGGGTTGGAGACGTAGCTGTAATCAAGGCGAGGCTCGAAGAGATGCTTGAGCTTTTCGCCATCGCCCTCGGTCCAGACGCGGGAGAAGGAGGGTCCGACGATCGAGAGCCCGACGGTGGCGTAGTGGCGCGAGAGAGCCTGGGGCACGAGGTACTGCCGGTCCTCGGAGTACTGCGAGGTGTAGTAGGTTTCACGAAAGCCCACCGTCGGTGTGAAGTTCAACCACGAGAAGCCGGGGGCCAGGAGCGAAACCGCCGGGAAGATGTCGAATCGGCCGTAGCGCCCTCGCAGCGTGGGGGTGCGGTTGACGTCGAACTCGTCCGCGGACGCGACCCCCGAGGCATAGAGCGGCATGTTCCCGATCCGCGTCGAGCGCAACCGGTATTCGGCCTCGCCGAGGCGGTTGAGTGTCACCTCGGTGGTCTGTCCAGCGAGAAAGTCGGTGAAGAAAGTCCGGCGGTGGTCCACACGGAGGTTGATGGTCTGAGGACCCCACGTGCGCGAAAGGCTGGCGTACGAGTAGAGAGTGCGCAGCGCGTTGCGGTCGATAACGCCCGCGAAGCGCTGGAAGAAGTCGAGGTTCGAGACCTCGTCCAGTTCAGCGCGCAGCGCGTAACCGCCAGGGAAGAGCTGGTTGTGCTTGCCTGTTGCCCTCCACTCCCACCTTTTGGTTTCGGGATCCCACACGAGGTAGGGGAGCACCTGGCCGAGGGCGTTCTCGGCCGGCGCCCAGCGCACCTCTGATCCGAGGCCGATGTAGGCCTTCGACCACGCGTCCAGGAGGAAAGTCGCGTCGACCGAGCGCGAGATCGGCCAGAAGAAGGAGTTGCCCAGATAGGCGCCGCGCTGGCTCGAGTAGCCGAAGTTCGGCACCAGGAAACCGGTGGCGCGGTCCCTTTTGATCGGCCACAGCAGGCGAGGCGTGTAGAAGACGGGGACCCCACGCACCTTGAGTGCCGCACCGCGGAAGTGGCCATAGCCCTCCAGCTCCACAAGCGCATCGCGAACCTCGATGCTCCACGGCGGCGCCTTGGTGTCGGAAAGCTCGCAGCTCGTGACCAGGCCTCGGTGGAAGCGGTAATGGGTCTCGTCCAGCTTCTCCATCTCCTCGCCCCGAAAGTGGTAGGTCGGGGGTAGGAAAGCCTCGACGTTGTACAGCGTGCCAACCTTCTTCTGCAGGTTGAACTCCATGCGGCTGCACGTCATGCGGGATTGGCCCTGGTCGAGGATGACGTTGCCCTGGGCGTGGAGGCGCATGGTGTTCAGGTCCACCTCGACCTCGTCACAGCGCAGCGAGACGTCCTGGTAGGTGACGTGCACGTCGCCCTGGCCGCACCAGAGTTGGTCCTGCACCCACTGCTGGTGGACAGCGTTGAGCGTCACCAGCTCACCGGGTGTGGCGGCGAACGCCGGCATGGCGAGCGCGAGGCACGCCGCAAAGACCGCGCCCGCGGGGCTCACGGATCGTGTCGTGCTGGGGAAGGGCCTTGGCAGACAGCGGCCACCTACGGGCGTCGCCCGACGAGGGGAGCACCCGTGCAACCGGTGGAGAAGTCCCGCGGCACCCTCCTTCCCGCTGCGGCATTCTAGACCGTTCTTTTCTACGAGAGGCACGGTATCCTCGTTGAGCATGCGTTGGCTGGCGCTCGACGTGGGGTCGCGGCGTGTGGGTGTGGCGGTCTGCGACGCGCAGGAGACGGTGGCGACCGCTCTGGAGGCTTTTGCGTTTGCGGGCCCTGAAGGTGTCGCGGAAAGGGTGACCGCACTGGTCCACGCCTGGGAGGCTGACGGCGTGGTCGTCGGTGTTCCCCACACCCGGGCCGGCAAAGGGCCGGGTGAGCGCCGCACCTCGGCGGTTGTTGCAACGCTGCGCACACGTCTCACGGTGCCAGTGGAGATCAGCGATGAACGGGGTACAACCGCAGCCGCAAAGGAGTTGCTTGCGGAGGCAGCGGTGCCACGCCGGCGCTGGCCAGGCCTCGTCGACAGCCTCGCGGCGCGCCTCATCCTTGAGGGCTTCCTCGCTCTGCGCGGCGGGGGCAGAGAATGAGCCGTTGACCTCCCAGGGGTCCGATGCTAGCGTTTCCTGAGGTTTTACGGAGGGCTTGACATGGCCGACGCGTACGCCACCTTCGGCAGGTTCCTCCTCCTCAAGCGCCGTACCCAGGACGGTCTGGGCACGATCTGGCGCGCGGGAGAGATGGAGCGAACCGGCTTCAAGCGGATCGTCTGGCTGCGCAAGTTCGACCAGGTCGGCCTGGACCGTGCCGCACTGACGGCCGAGATCGCCGCGGCCAACCAACTGACCCAGTCCCTGCGGGCAAGCAACGTCGTTCGTAACTCCTGGTACGGCACGGAAGGCGGTATCCCCTACGTTGTCTGGGACTACGTTCCTGCCCAGCCCCTCGACCAACTGCTGGCGCGGGCGACCCAGGAACAATTTCCCATCGCCATAGACAACGCGCTGCTGATCGTGGAGAAGATGGCAGCGGCGTTGACCGCCGCGGCGGTTCTCGAGTTTCAGGGCGAGCCGCTGATCCACGGCTTCCTTGTGCCGAATCTGGTTATCGTCGGTAACGACGGCGAGGCGTTGGTCACCGGTTTCGGTATTTCGCGCGGGCTGCGCGCCAACCTCGACCGCGTCGCGGTCAAGAAGTTGGCCGCTCCTTACCTCAGCCCGGAGGTTCTGGCGAATGGGCGGCCAAGCGGGCGCTCCGATGTGTACTCGCTTGGTGCGATTCTCTACCAGCTGCTCACCGGGGCATCGCTACCCGCGGAGCCGGAGGCCCGTGCCGCGGCGCTTGAGAAGCCCCAGCTCGCGCTCGACGAGGGTCCGGTCCCCCAGGATGTCCTGACGATCCTGCAGAAGACACTTGCGGTGCGGCCCGAAGACCGCTACGCCTCGGCGGCGGAATTCAAGCGGGAGCTGGAGCGGCTGCTGTACGGCGGCGCCTACTCCCCGACAACCTTCAACCTGGCGCTGTTCATGGACCGCCTCTACCGTAGCGAGATCGAGCAGGAGGACCGCGAGCTCGAGCGCGAGCGCGTGCTGGACATCGCACCCTACTACCACCCGCCCAAGGTTGAGGTGGTGGAAGCTCCGGCCCCGGTCGCGGAGGCCCCCAAGCCGAGTCGGACCTTCCTCTACGCGATCGCTGGGGGTGCGGCGATCCTCCTCTCCGTAATCGCCTACCTTCTTATCAGCCGACCCTCCTCACAGCCGGTCGACCAGGAGGCCCAGAAGCGCATGCTCCAGGAGCTGGTCAACACGCAGGTCGCGGAGGCACTGAAGGACAAGGAGGAGCAACTCCGTAAAGAGCTCGAGGCGGAGAAGGCGCGGACCGAAGAGCTTCGCCAGCAGCTCGAGAAGCAGAAGCAGGTCACCTCAGGTGGGACACGGCGAGTCACGAGCGAGGAGCAGCAGCGACTCCAGAACGAACTGGCCGCGCGCGAGGCGGAACAAAAGAGGAAGGAGGAAGAGCTCGCCAAGGTGCGCCAGCAGGAGGAATCCGAGGCGGCCAGGGCACGCGAGCAGCAGGCTCGGCTTGCAACCAAGCCCGTCGTCCAGCCGACCGTGGCCGTGGCAGCCACGGCTCCGCCGGTGCCCGTTGTTCCCGTGGGCTTGCCGACCGCTGCCCCGAGTTCCGCAACGGCGGCGCCAGCCACGCGCACGACCGCTGCGCCGATGGGCCAGGCTCCGTCGACCAGTGGCGGCGGCGTGGTCGAGGGCGACCTGGTGGACCTCGCAGAGGTAGACGTGGCGCCGCAGACCCTGGTCGAGACGAGGGTGACGCTGCCCCGGGTCGTGGCTCGGACCCCGCTCTCGGGCTATGTGACCCTCAGGGCGCTGGTCAACGAGAAGGGTGGCGTGGATGACGTGGCTGTGTTGCGCGGGTTCTCACCACCCACATCGGGTGTCGACGAGGCGTGCATCGAGGCCGTCAAGCAGAACCGCTACAAGCCGGCGATGAAGGGCGGGCAGCGCGTCAAGACCTGGGTCACGGTGAAGCTGATTTTCACCCCGGCCGCCCGCTGAGCGCCCATTTGCGGGGAGCAGTCGGCCCGCCTCAGCGGCCGTTTGGTTGTGCCTGGATGTTGGCCAGGAACTCCGCGTTGGTGTGGAACTGCTTGAGCTTGGACAGCAGCGCTTGCATCGCGTCGTGGGGCGGTAGCGCTGCCAGCGCCCGACGCAACAGGTAGATGCGCTCCACCTCCTCGCGGGAGTAGAGCTTTTCCTCCTTGCGCGTTCCGGACTGCGGGATGTTCATGCAGGGGAAGATGCGACGCTCGAAGAGGTCCCGGGTGAGCACGATCTCCATGTTGCCGGTGCCCTTGAACTCCTGGAAGATCACCTCGTCCATGCGTGAGCCAGTATCCACGAGGCAGGTGGCGACGATGGTGACGGAGCCGCCGTTCTCGATGTTTCGAGCGGAGCCGAAGAACCGACGGGGTTTCTCCATGGTGCGGGCGTCAACGCCCCCTGACAGGATGCGGCCGGAGCTCTTCTGCGCGTTGTTGTAAGCCCGTGACATTCGGGTGAGCGAGTCCATGAACACCACGACGTCCTGTCCCAGCTCGACCAGACGCCTCGCCCTTTCCAGCACCATTTCCGAGACCTCGATGTGGCTCTGCATCGACTCGTCGGACGAGGAGGCGTACACCTCGCCCCGGATGACGCTCCGCCTCCAGTCGGTGACCTCCTCGGGGCGCTCGTCCACCAGCAGCACGAAGATCTGCACCTCGGGGTGGTTAACGCCGATTGCGTGGGCGAGCTGCTGGAGCAACTTGGTCTTGCCGGCCTTGGGAGGGGCGACGATGAGACAGCGCTGACCCTTGCCGATGGGTGCCATGAGCTCGATGACCCGCGGCTCGAGGGTCTCCGGCTGGGTTTCAAGATGAAAGCGCACCGTTGGGTCGATGGAAGTCAGCTCAGAGAAAGGCACCGCCTGCTGGCGGTACACGTCGGGCTGCAGCCCCTCGATGTTGCTGATGTCCAGGACCGTCGGACGCTGGTGCCCGTTGGGCGGCTGCACGGAGGCGGTCAGGCGCAACCCGCTTTCAAGGTGCCAGCGGGAGAGCAGGGCGCCGTCGAGCACCGGGTCCTCGCCGGTGAGGTGGAACTTGCTACTGGGGCCAAGCAGAAACGCCTTGCCGTCATCACGCCGCCAGAGGTAGCCCTCGAACGGAATCGGCGTCCCCACGTTGCCGCCGTGGCGGCGGCTGCGCCGCCGCCGTGGCCGGCGGCGCCTGCCCGTGCTGCCACCCTCCTTCGGCTCCGGGGCAGGAGCCACGGGAGCTTCGTTGGACTCTTCAAACATTCTTTTCAGGCTCCTTAGCTCACCCCACGGCCGCCTGCGCGAGAGTGCGGCAGCATCAATTGCGAGCCAGCACGTCAATCGCGGGGAACAACCGGGGGCGGGGGCGTTATGCACCCCTCTTCCGCGTTTAGTCTAGCGCACAAACGGCCGGCTGCCAAGCTGGCAACCCTATCATCCCTCCGCGACTCCTTTCACCGCTTGTCGAGCATCGTCGAGAAGGCCTCGAAGAGCTCCCCATCCCACCAGCCGCGCGAGGTTTCCTTGCGCTGCAGGGCCAGCGCCTGGTCGACCGGGAGCGCCTTGCGGTACGGCCGGTCGTTGGTGAGCGCGTCAAAGACGTCCACCACCTGGAAAACGCGCGCCAACGTCGGGATGTCGTCTGCCTTGAGGGCGTCCGGGTACCCGCTCCCGTCACCGTGCTCGTGGTGGTGGCGGATGATCGGCAGCACCGGCCGCAGCGTCCGCAGCGGCGAACAGATGCTCACCCCGATCTCGACGTGCGAACGCATGATCTGCCACTCGGTCTCGTTCAGACGCCCCGGCTTCAGGAGAACCGCGTCGGGGACGGCGATCTTCCCGATGTCGTGCAGATAGCCGGCACGGCGCAGCGCCTTCACGGCCTCCTTGTCCAGCCCGACGTGCTCACCAAGCTGCGCGGCGAGCTGCGAGAGACGGTCACAGTGCTCACCCGTTCCCTCGTCGCGGGCCTCGATGGCCCGGGCAACGGCGAAGAGCATCTTCTCGGCTTCGTCCAGGTCCTGGGTGAGGCGGCGAAAATGCACCAGGTTGCGGACCCGGACCTCGAGCTCGACGAGATCGAACGGCTTGGAGAGAAAGTCCGTCGCGCCGACCTCGAGCCCCCGCAGCCGCGCCTGCCGGGAGTCGAGGCCGGTGAAGAAGACCACCGGCAGGAGCCTCGTGTCCTCGTCGGCCTTGAGCCTCCGGCACACCTCATAGCCGTCGATCCCCGGCATCATGACGTCGAGGAGGATCACGTCGGGCTGACGGTCGCGGGCAAGCAGGAAGCCTGTCTCTCCGTCGAGTGCCTGCCACACCTCGAAGCCGAGCGGGTACAGGGCCTCCCTCATTGCCTCGAGGCTCTGGGGTTGGTCGTCGATGACCAGCACGGTTCCGGCGGCGGCCATGCTCGACATTGATTGTACACGAATCTGACACTCTCGGAATGGGCTGCTCACCGAGGCGCCACCGTGCCAATCCGGGTCCGGTTGGCGGGCCGGCACGAAGAAGAGGGGCCGCCCGTGAGAGCGGCCCCTCGACCGCAACGGCAGGGTCTACGGCATGCGCAGGAAGACGAAGGTCTTAACGTCTCCCTGCGGACGATAGATGTAGAACCGCACCATGGACCCGGATCGCACCCTGGATATGGCGTCCTTGAACTCCTGATCGGAGGTCACATCGTGGTCGTTCACGCGCATGATCACGTCGCCGGCCCGGAGGTTTGCATCGTCAGCAGGGGAGAGGTCGGTCACGTCGGTCACCACCACCCCCTCGATTTCCTTCGGCAGCTCGAACTGCCGGCGCGTGCGCTGGCTGAGTTCATCCACCTGAATTCCGAGCTTCGAGGTCGGCGTGTCCTCTTTTGTGGCCGAGCTTTCCTGCTCCCCCTCGCTGGAGGGGCGTTCGCCGAGGGTCACGGCAATGGTCTGCCGGTTGCCCTCTCTGATCACTTCGAGCCCCACCTTCTGGCCTGGCGACATGGCAGAAACGCGGTAGATCAGCGTGCGGGTATCCTTCACCGCCGTCCCGCCCGCGGTCATGATCACGTCGCCTTCCTTGATCCCGCCCTTGTCGGCAGGGCCGCCCTTCGTGACGCTCTGAACCAGGGCGCCTTCACGCGAAGGCAGCTTGAAGGACTCTTGGGCCTTCTGGTCGACGTTGGTGATCTGGACGCCGAGGTAGCCGCGGACCACCTTTCCTTTCTCCTTGAGCTGCGGGAGCACCATCTTGATCGTGTTGACCGGAATGGCAAAGCCGAGGTTCTGGCCCGCGGCGTTGATGGCGGTGTTCATGCCCACTACCTCACCCTTCACGTTGACGAGCGGGCCGCCGGAGTTGCCCATGTTGATGGCGGCGTCGGTCTGGATGAAGTCCTCGAACGACCGGCTGTTGGCGTCGGGAGAGATGTAAAGTGTGCGGCCCTTGGCGGAGACCACCCCGACGGTCACCGTGTGCTCCATGGCCAGCGGGTTGCCGACTGCCATCACCCACTCGCCGACGCGCAAAAGGTCGGAGTCACCGAGCGGAAGCGGGTTGAAAGGCCCCTTGCCGTCGATCTTGATGACGGCCACGTCGGTGGCCGGGTCACGGCCGACGATCTTGGCCTGCATCTCGGTGTCGTCGGCCAGGCGCACCCTGATCTTCTCCGCACCGTCCACGACGTGGTTGTTGGTGACGATCAGCCCATCGACGGAGATGAAGAACCCGCTGCCGGCGCCCTGCCGCTTCCGCGGCCTCGAATCCGACCTCGGGCCGCCGGGCCCGAAGAAGAACTCGAAAGGATCCATGTCCCCGTGGTAGCGGCGCATGTCCTGCGGCTTGACAACGTCTTCCGTGTACACGGAAACCACTGCGGGGGTGACCCGCTGGGCCAGGGCCGCGAAGTCCGGGTAGCTGCTGGGCGGGGGGAGCGGCGCTGATACCGCCGGCGCCGCGAGGCTCTCCTTGGACGCCACGCCTACGGGCGTGAGACCCAGGCCACCGGCGAGCACGATCCCAATCACCAGGGAACCCACTGCGACTGCGCTCATCGAGAGCACTCTCTTGCGTTGTGCTGTGTTCATGAACCTGTTCCTCCCCGGGGCCGGGCAGACCCGACCTGGTCAGTTAACCGAGCAATATCCATGCCATATTCTGCGGAAACCGGATTCCTGCGCTGGTCAAGAGTGTGTCATTTTGGCGTGACGAGTTCGGGGGCGGCCAGGATCACACGATCCTTGCCGGCCGCCTTGGCGGCGTACATCGCCTGGTCGGAGGCGCGCAGCAACTGGTTGCGGCGGTGGTCGGAGGTGCCGCTGCGGGGGACATGGTCGGGATAGACCGCTACCCCGACCGAGCAGGTGAGGGGACCGTGGAAGTCCACCGGGCCGCTCGCCCAGGAGAACCTCCCGCGCAGAAAGGCCTGGGCGCGGATGGCGCGCCGGATCTCCTCGGCGACCTGGGTGGCCGCAGCGGTGTCGAAGCCGGGGAGAATGATCACGAACTCATCGCCGCCGTAGCGGGCGAGGGTGACCCTGGGAGAGCGGACCGCGCGGCGCAGCAGGTATCCAACCTCCTTCAGCACCTGGCTGCCCGCCAGGTGGCCGTGCTGGTCGTTGACGCTCTTGAAGTTGTCGAGGTCCATGAACAGCAACGCCACTCGCCCCGCGGCGGCGTCCGCGTGGTCCAGGTCTTCGGCGAGGCGGCGATGGAAGAAGCGGTCGTTCGAGAGCCCCGTGAGGTCGTCGCTACGCGCCGCGGCGCCCGCCCTTCTCGCGTCCAACAGGTTCTGGATCGAAACCGAGGTGTAGGCGGCGAAGATCTCCAGGAGGGCACGGTCGCGTTCGTCGAACGGGCGGCCATCCAGGCGATTCACCATCTCGAGCACCCCGCACACGCTGTTCTCGATGCGGATCGGGACGGCCAGCAGGCTGTTGGTGTTGAATGCGTGAGTCTCGTCGAAGCGGGCGTAGAAGTACTTGTCGTGGTGGGAGTCGGCGACGAGGTGGGACTCGCCGTTACGGTACACGTGCCCGACAACGCCCTCCGATGTCGGGATGCTTGCACCGAGTAGTGCCTCGGACGACGGCCCGAAGGCGGCGATGAAGTAGAGCGCCGCGCCGGCCGGGTCCCCGGCCCGCTCGAACGGGTGGTCCAGCAGCACCGAGCCTGCCTGCGCCGGCACGAACGCGTTGGCCCGCTGCAGCACCTCCTGGATGAAGCTGGCCGCATCCATCGCTTCGGGGACGCCCGTGTCGTGACGGTAGCGCTCCAGGAAGGTCTCGAGCTCCGTCGCCGGGAGCACGCTGATCTTGGGCCGGACTCCGCTCACTCTTTCAGTTTATCAGTGCGCTGCGGTGTTGTCGCGACCAGTCTTGCGACACGGAGGCGCAAGTTGGCAAGCGCATCGGCGGGGTCCGCGAGCGAGGGCGCAAAGCGCAGGCGCTCGCATGCCTCAACCAGCGCCACCGCCTCGGTGGCCTCGACGGCCGGGCAGCCGGCGGCTGCCAGGCGGTCGGCGCCTTCGGCAACCGTCACCCCGAAGCGGGAGCGCGCCCAGCTCTCCACCGCAATTTGAAGATCCCGCAGCTCCTGCGCCGGGGCCGCACCCGGTGCGGGTGGAAGCGGCACCGCTCTCCGACGAGCCCGCCAGGTGATGGCCGCCGCTGCGCACGCGACGCCCAGGACGAACGCCGCCGCCAGAAGCGCCGGCCAAGGGAGTGCGTCGCCTGAGGATGGCTTGTGGGCTGCCACCGCCGCCTCCGGGGGTGGCGCAGACGCCGGGCCCACCACCAACTCGAGCGCTGGGAGCGTGTGGGTGGTGTAGCTCGCTCCCGGGCGGAAGCTGCAGAGGCGGACGGCTGGCAGTTCGTACCTCCCGGGCCGCGACGCCTCGAGCGGGATGTGCCAACGCCGCCAGCCGACCAGCCCGCGGCTGGATGGCTGCCACTGGTGGACCTCCTCCGCGGGGAACGTGCGCAGTCCCTCCGGGAGGCGCAGCGGTGGGGGGTCGAGCAGCGGGAGGTTGCCGACCCCCTCCACCTCCACCTCGAGCGTCACGAGATCGCCGGCTCGGAGCTCGCCCGCGAGCAGGCGGCGGGCGAACGAGAACTCGCCTACCGCTCCGAAGAACGGTGCCGGGGCCGGGGGGAGCGGGTTGACGTCCGCCCCAACCGCGCGTGAGGTAACGCTCCTGGCCGGAAGCGCCGCGCTTTCCCGCTCGCCGGGGGCGGCGACGGTGCGCGCCACCGCAGGCGGGATCTCTAAGCGCCCGGCCCGCACCGGGATCACCAGCCAGCCGCCCAGCGGCACCCTCGGAATCCCATCGGGGACAACGTCCCGTGCCGCGACGTCGTCCAGGGGCAGTCGTTCGCTCCAGCTCTCGGGGAACGAGGCCTGCACTTCCCATCCTTCCACCCCGACGTCGCCCGGCGACTCCACGAAGAACCTCACCACCAGGGGTTCCCCCACCAGCAGGCGCCGACTGGAGAGCTCCACCCGCAGCTCGGGTCGCAGCTCCTCGGCGGCCGCATGCCCGCCGGCAAACGCGGTCCCGTGCACCGGGTTCGTGACCGCGTCCGCGTCCCCGAGACGGACGGTCGTCGGGCCCACCGCGATCGGTCCCAGTTGGCGGGCGCGCAGGACCCAGGTGAGCGCCGTGACCGCAACTGCCTGGTCCCCGCGCCAGGTGACCTGCTGGGCGAGCACCGGCCCCGCCAGCACCTCAAGGTTGGTGAGCTCCCCGAGCACCCCGCTGATCTCCCCGTGGCCCGCGCCCTCGATTACGACCTGGTAGCGCAGGGTGCCGGGGATTGTGCCGGTCACGAAGCGGGCGTGGGGCTGCACCGGCTCGCCGGCCAGGGCCGCCGCCGCGAGGAGCACGAGGGCGAGGGGCAGAGCCCGGCGCGTCACCAGTCCCTCCGGGGCGCGGTACCCACGGGAGCGGGCTCTCGCACCACCAGCGGCTGCAGAGCGGCGCGCGCGGCCGCCTCCAGCAGCCTCTCCCGGCTCTCACGGTCGCTCGGCGGGGCCGACCTGCCCGCCTGACGCGCCGCACCGGATAGAGCAAGCTCGAGGTTGTGCCAGGCATCGGGCTGCCCCGGATCGGCCGCCACGGCCCGCCGCAAAGCCTCCGCTGCGGCCGCAAAGTCGCCGCGCTGCAGCCGCGCCGTGCCCAGGTTGTACCAGGCGAGTGACGCGAGATGCGGCGAGGCGGCGAGCTCGACCAGCGTCTGCTCGCCCGCCGGCTCGCCCTGGCGCGCCTGCACGGTGGCCAGGCCGAGCCGCAACTCGGCGTCTCCTGGCCTGAGGGTGGAAGCTTGGGCGTACGCCTGGCGCGCCTCCCCCCAGGCCCCGCGGGCAGCCGCGCGGGCGGCCGTGTGCTCGAGCAGTGAGGCCGATCCGGGCAGGACCCGCTGCCAGGCGGAGGGCGTTGGCACCGGCGGCTCGGCGGCCGCAAGCGGGGCGGCCAGCAGCAACACGACAAGGGCAGCACGGCGCCACGGCCAGAGCACGAACGACCCGCTGGCGAGCAGCGCGGCAGCGAGCGCGAACGGCGCGGCGTGGACGGGGGCTGCTTCGCGCTCCGAGATGCCCACGGACCGGACGAGTGCCTCTGCAACGGCGCGCGGGGCTCCCGTCGAGGTCGCGTCCACAGGGTTAGCCGGTTCCCCGCCTAGACGCCCCAGCAGCTCGGGTCGAGCGCGCGAGCGCACGAGGCCGCCCATCCCGTCGCGCGCGTAGCCGACACCGCCTTTCCCGTCGCGGCGCGGCACCGGGCCTCCTGCGGTGGTCCCGGAGATCAGAGGCACGATCGCAACCCCGCTCCGGCGCAACGCCTTCGCCACCCCTGCCGCGTCGCCCTCGAGTTCTTCCCCGTCGGAGGCAAGCACGATGGCCCGACCCGGGCCGCTTCCGGGGAGCAGGGAACCGGCGGTGGCCAGCAGCAGGGCGAGGTTGGAGCCGGGGGTGACCCAGCGATCGAGGCCAGGTTCGGAAAGCCTGGCGGCCAGCGCCTCCCTGTCCTGCGTGAGTGGGACCAGCGGCCGAGCGTTGCCGGCGCCCACTGCCAGGGCCCAGCTGGCATTCGGCAGACGGTCCAGCGTCCGGCGCAGCGCTTCGACAGCCCTGTCCAGCCGAGTGGGCACGACGTCGGCGCACCGCATCGAAGCTGACACATCCAGGGCGATCACGACGTCGAGGGCGGCGGTCGGCGCCTGCTCCGGCTGACCCCAGCGTGGGCCGGCGGCCGCCACGGCGGCCGCGGCTGCAGCCAGCAGCCAAAGGGTAAGACGCCCGCCGCCGGTGGCCGGCACCCCGCCGAGCCAGCGCAGCCAGAGCGACCCGCTTGCGAGGCGCGTTTGCTGCAGGCGGCGCCAGCGGGTGAGGGCCCATGCCGCGGGTAGCAGGGCGAGGGCCGCCAGGGCGAGGAGAAGCCAGCCCGGTTCGATCCAGCTCATGCCCAGGCTCTCCGGTTGACGAGCTCGGCGAGAGCTGCTGCGAGGAGCAGCACGGCGGCCCACCGTGCGGGCTCGGCGCTTCGATCGTTCAGGACAAGCCGGGCAGGCGCGGGCCTGACGCCGGGCTCGAGCGCCGCCAGGTGCTCGAATGCCGCAGTGAGCGCCTCCGGGTCGCGGGCCCGTGCGAACTCGCCGCCGGTGCGGCGGGCGATCTCGCGGAGCAAGGCCTCGTTGACCAGCAAGGGTTCGCCGGCCCTGGGCTCGGGGCCGACCGCGACGGTGCTCACCGGGATGCCGCGGTCAGCCGCAACCTGGGCAGCGGTAACCGGGTCGAGCGCACCGGCGTTGCTCTCGCCGTCGCTCACCAACACGATCCCGCCCGACCCCCGCCTGGTGTTGCGCAGTTGCTCCACGGCCACGGCGAGGGCATCCCCGATGGCGGTCTCGCTGCCAAAGGTTGCCGGCGCCAGACTGGAGGCCAGCGTCAGGAGTGTGGCGTGGTCACCGGTCAGCGGGGACAGCACGGCAGCCTTCCCGCCGAAAGCCACCAGCGCGAGTCGATCGTCCCTTCGGAGTTCGGCGAGGCGCTCCACCGCCCGCCGCGCTGCAGCGAAGCCGTTCCCCTGTCGGCCTCGCGCTCCCATCGAGGCCGAGACGTCGAGGAGGACGACCAGATCGCGCCCCACCGAGGGGGCATTTCGCAGGGACGCGTTGCGCGGCCCGGCGGCGGCGAGCCAGGCGACGGCGAGGGCCGCGAGGGCGAGCGCGATCGCCAGATCCACCGCAATACGTGGGCGGCGCGCCGCGGCCAGGCTCGGGACCCGGAGGTGGCGCCTGCGAACCAGCGTGAGCCAGGCGAGAGCGACCGGCGCCAGCACCGCGAGCGGAAGCAGAAACGGGCGAGCAAAGCCGCTCACCGTCGGCCTCCCGCGGCGGGTGCAACCTGAGGCGCGGCGGCGAGCAGGTCGCGGACAAGAGAGACGGCCTCCTCTGGCGGAAGGGGGCTGCCGGCGAAGCGGGTCTCGTCGGCGAGCACGAAAGCCACCGCGAAGGTTTTCGCGAGGGCGGCCTCCAGCCTCGCCGCCAGCAGGCGCGAGAGTTCCCGGGTCGTCATCGCCCCGCACGGCGCGCCGGTCACGGCCTGCAGGAAGCCGCGGCAGCCGCGCGCGAGGGTGTCGGCGGCGTCGGCTCCGGCCCACCGGTCGGGCTCCGACAGGGGCGCGAGCACCCGCTCGAACTCGGCCACGGGGTCGCGGCGCGAGCGGCGCCGCAGCAGGCGGACGGCAAACAGCACCAGCGCTGCGGCCGCAGCCGGCGCGGCCGCGACGGTCCATGGGAACGCCGCCGGCTCGGGAATCAGAAGCGGCCGCGGCTCCGCGTCGGGGGCGAGGGTGGGTCGGACCTCGACCGCGGACGGTTGTGCCCCGGGGAGCGGAACGGTGAGCACCCCCAGCGCCAGCGGCCTGAGGGTCACACACGTGGATCCGTCCTCGGCGGGGCGGGCCCCCCGGGCCACGAGGAAATCCCCGACCACGTCACCGGCCACCGGCACCGATGAGCGCCCCTGCAATCGCACCTCGACCGAGGAGCCGAACGGCACCTGGAGGAGGCTCGCGGCCAGCAGAGAGGCGGCCAGACTAAGCACCGCGGCGGCTCCCCCGTATCAGAAACGCTCGAGCCAGGGCCGGGGCCAGCAGCGTCTCGGGCGCGACCGTCAGCACGTCGGCGCGCACGCCGGAAAGCTCGGGCGCCTCGGGTGGAGGCCCGGCCATGCCCCACCCGGTGTGGCCCTCGGGGTCGCGGACCGGAACGCGCGCCCGGGCGGTCCCCTTCCCGGCCCGCACGTCCCACAGCCGCACCGCCAGCAGCTCGTGCCGCCTCGCCAACGCCGCCAGCGCGCGCCCGTAGCCGGAACCGAGGAACGGAGAGATCACGACCAGCACACCGGGGCGCCGCAGCAGACGCGGCACCTCGGCCAGGGCGCCGGAGAGGTTGCTGGGGCGCGACTCGGGCCGCACCAGCAGGAGCTCGCGCACCATGTGGAGCAGCGCAGCCTCGCTTCGACGCCGGGTCAGCACGAGCTCCTGCCGGTCGCTCCAGGTCGCGAGCGCCACCCGGTCGCCGCCGGCGAGCGCCGCGCTGCCAACCAGGGCCACCACCTCGGCGGCCACGTCGAGGAGGGTGCGGGTGCCGCTGCCGGCCGCCATCCCCGCCCCGACGTCCACCAGGAACAGCACGGTACGGTTGCGCTCCTCGACGTAGCGCCGGACCGCGAGCCGGCCGGTGCGGGCGGTGACCCGCCAGTCAATCGTGCGCACGTCGTCGCCGGGGAGGTACTCGCGCACCCCGGCAAACTCGATCCCCTCGCCCTTGAACGCCGAACGGTAGGCGCCCGCCCACGACGCCGTCAGGCGCCGCGTAGCGTGCAACCGCACCCGCACCAGCCGCCGCGCCAGGTCGGCCGGGACGGCGGACTGCGGCTCGCCTTGCCCCAGGAAGCGCCGCCAGACCGCGACCGCGCTCACGGCACCTCCACCGCCAGCAGGAGTTCGCGCACGAGGTTCTCGACGTCCACCTCCTCGGCTTGGGCCTCGAGGCTCAGGATGAGGCGATGCCGCAGCACCGCCGGGGCGACCTCCTTCACATCCTCGGGGATCGCGTAACCGCGGCCGCGCAGGAGCGCCAGCGCCTGGGCGGCGACCGCCAGCCCGAGCGCGGCGCGCGTCGAGGCGCCGTAGCGCACCCACTGCCGCAGGACGGGCAGGGCCTCGCGGCCATTCTTACGGGTCGAGCGCGCCAGGCGCACGCAGTACTCGCGGATTCGGGTGTCCACGTGGACCTCCCGCGCGGTGACCGCCATCTCCGAAAGCTCGGGCAACGTGAGGACTGGGCGCACCGCCGGCGGCTGCGCGGCGAGGCGGGAGTCCACCACCGCGAGCTCGTCGGCGTGCCCTGGGTAGCTCACCAGTGCCTTGAAGAGGAAGCGGTCCACCTGGGCCTCGGGGAGCGGGTAGGTGCCCTCCAGCTCGATCGGGTTCTCGGTGGCCAGCACTAGGAACGGGCGGGGGAGCGGGAACGTCGTGCCGCCCACGGTCACCTGACGTTCCTCCATGGCCTCGAGCAGCGCCGCCTGCACCTTGGCCGGGGCACGGTTGATCTCGTCGGCGAGCAGCAGGTTGGTCACGATCGGGCCGAGGCGCGGCACGAACCGCCGCCCCTCCGGGTCGTAGATCTCGGTCCCGGTGAGGTCCCCCGGCAGCAGGTCGGGGGTGAACTGGATCCTGGTAAAGCGGCCCTGCACCGCGGCGGCGAAACTGCGTGCCGCGAGCGTCTTGCCGAGGCCCGGGACGCCCTCGAGCAGGACGTGGCCCTCGCACAGCACCCCAAGCAGCATGTGCTCGAGCAGCGGCCGCTGACCGATCACGGCCCGGCTCACCTCGGAAAGCAGAGCCTGGGCGCGCGCGCTGTCGCGCTCCACCCTCTCCCGCAACACGGCGCCGTCTGACATGCCGAGCCTCCGCCGTCCATCCAAGCAAGGCACATGCCCGGTTTCCGTTTGAGGGCACGTCAGTTTCGGGCTCTCGCCTGCCGTTTTGGCGTGGCGAGCCTTGACTTCGCGCGGGTGGCGATTACAATGCGGGCTCCGGAGCGACGCGGGGTGGAGCAGTCCGGTAGCTCGTTGGGCTCATAACCCAAAGGTCGCAGGTTCAAATCCTGCCCCCGCAACCAACGATTTTTCGCGGGGGGCCGTGCGGCCCCCCGTCCTGTCCCCCCCCGCACTCTGCCCCCCGAACCCCCACGCTCGCCGCAAATGACTTGCGGCTCGCTTCACTCTCGTTCTGCCGCTCTGCGGGTTTGTTCTGACCTTCGCGACCCCCCGACCATTTCCCCGTCGCGATTAACCCCCGTGCCCCCCGCGCTCTGCGGAAGTGAATTCCGCTCCGCTTGTTTTCGGCCGCGTGAAAGCAAGGATGTGAACCTCGACCGGTTGGCTCACTCCGGGCTCGCGGTGGGCCGCGCTCATGTCCTCAACGGAGAGACCGTGCCTCGCGGATTCGGACGGATTCCGCATCCCTGGTGAGGCCCGGTGTTGAACGCGTCCTTCGATCCAGCCGACAACCTGGATGTCCACAGCGGTGCCGCAACAAGCACGCGCCCACTCATCATCGGCATCTTCGCCCGCTCGCAGCGAAACCAACTGCAGTCTCCGGGCTCACGAAGCAGTGGCTCGCCCCGGACTGCGTCAATAGGGGTTTGCGATGAACACCCACCGACATGCTTAGCGAGGGGCGAGTTCTGAACAGACTTCTTGAAGGCAAAGGCGACAGAAAACGCCCGGTAACTGACGAATTGAGCAGCCTAGGATAATCTCTATCCGCCAGTGAGATGGCGGCGGGGGCGACGGGGCAGCGGGGTGGGTTCAACGGCGGAAAGCTTCACCCGCCAGGCCCCTCGTCCATGGGTGAAGGCAAAGAGGTAACGCGACCCATCGTCGCCTGTCCCCAAGGTCAGACATTCGGTGACGACCGTGGCAAAACCGGTGTTCTCTACCGCCCAATTTTCCCCGCCATCCTCGGACACAAAGACGCCGATATCGGTTGCCAAAAACAGGCGCGCGCTCTGGTCGGGATCGACCAGTACGCAGTGCACGGGCACATCCGGAATCGGCGAGGAACCTTGAGTGCCCATGCTCTCGAAACTCTGGCCGCCATTTCGGCTGCGATAAAGGTGCGAGCCGCCAAAACCGCCATACGTGGCGTAGACGACGTTGGCGTCGGCGGGATCGAAGGCGATCCAGGTGACAAAACCCGCGCGGGGCTGGCTCCAACTCCAACTGGTCAAACTGTCGCTTGATAAAGCCGTATCGGAGTAGAGGATCTTGCCCGAGTTGGTTCCGATGATGACCCGCTCGCTTCGACCGGGCGAAACCGCTATGGCACTGGCTTGGCTTACCCCATCGAAACTCGCGCTGGCCGCGACCCAGGACGTGGCGGCGTCGTTGGACCGCCACAGCTGATGCCCACCGGTCCAGAGCTTCTGCGAATCGTTGGGGTCCATTGTGAAGGGCGGAATGAACAGGAAGGATTCGCCCTCAGAGATGCCCTCACGACTCGTCACGAAGGTCTTGCCGCCATCGATCGACTTCTGCAAGTCGAAATACTGCGACTGGACGTACATCACCGCCGGATTCCTCGGGTCAATCGCGGCGTAGCCGCCGTCACCACCGTAAATCATCTCCCAGCCTTCCTGCCCCGACTCATCGCTACCGAGAATGGTGCCGTTGTCCTGGGTCCCACCCAGGTACCTTTTCGCACCCGGGAAGACCGCCCCGTGGTAGAACTGAGTCACACCGAGGGCGTGGTTGAGGCTGGCAAAACGGACCTGTGATCGCGCGGGCTGGCAGAGGTCTTGAGCGGCTAGACCAACTGTCGATCGGGCGAGGTCGGTGCGATACACGCCACCATCGCAGGCGGTGTACATGGTCTGGTTAGAAACACCATTATACCCCGGGTGAAACACGATGTTGTGCTGGTCGGCATGGACGAAGGAGGGTTGCTGCGGACTGGCCCACCAGTAGGACGCGATGCCCCAGTTTCTGCCGCCGTCGTTGGAGCGAAAAAGATCGACGCCGGCAGCCCACACGATGTTGGAATTGGTGGGATCCACGGCAATGACGTTGCAGTACCAGCCCATATTGACAAATACGTTTTGCTCATCCCAACCGCAGCGTACATAGTTGGCTGCAACGGCGTTAGTGAGGAGAAGGTTGTTGAGGGGATTGGTATTTGTGTTGCGCACCTGGGCTGACCACGATCCCCGCGCCCCTTCGGCTGAAGAACGAAAGAGGGCAAACAGACCCTGGTTGTAAGGGTTGGTAGCAGAGGCAACATTGCTTGCAGAGAGCGCATAGACGACCCGCTGGTCGGAAGGGGCAATGGCCAAGCTGGTTCGGCCCATCCCGGGCTCCGACAGCACCGACTCCCATGCTCCTGTCCCCTCGGCTGCGCGGCACCGGTAGATGCTGGCCTGATCCAAGGTGCCACACGAGGCAAAAATGTAGTCACTCGAAGTGTCAGACCGTATCGCCAGATCGAGGCAGCCGCCTTTGACGGTCGTGGCGAGCACTCGTGTCCAGGTCAGTCCCTCATCGATCGACCGCCACACGCCTGTGCGGGTAGCGGCATAGATGCGGCGGGGATTGACCCACGAGATGACGAGATCATTGACCCAGTAGAAATCCTCCGATTCCGTGCTTGTCAGACGCGACCAGGTGGCGCCGGCATCCGCAGTCACGAAGATCCCCGCCCCTCGGAGGGGAAGCGCGGTACCGCGCACCTCCTCGCGAAAGTAACCCTCGCCCGTCCCGCCGTAGAGCACGTCCGGGTTTGCGGGATTCATCGCCAGCGAGTTGAAGGCGATGTTGGCGAGCTCGTCGGTCGCTGTCGCCCAGTTCCTACCGCCATCGGTGGTCTTCCAAACTCCCCCGGAAACCCCGGCGACGTACATGATGGCCGGGTTGGTGGGGTTGATGACAAACCCACGCATTCGTCCGCCGATATTGCCGGGGCCCAAGAACTCCCACGCCGGCAGCTTCGCAAGGGTCTCGCCAGTGGTGGACTGAGCCTGGGCGAAGGACTCTGTTGCGGAGTTGAGGACCAGGGAGTGGCGGGGCATGCGCAGCCGTAGCTCCTCGGCCCTTGCATAGGCGTGCATGGGGTTGATCGACGGATCGACTGGCTGGCGTTTGGCTCGGTAGTACATTTCGGCTTCATCCGGTTGGTCGCAACGCTCCGGGACGATCTCTCGCGCAGGCTTGAGGGTCGCCGGCATGGCGCCGGGAGGTGCAGTATTTACCTGGCAGCCACCCAGGACGAGTCCAACGAGAAGGAATGTGCAGATCCAAGACGCTGCCACCAGCGGTCGACGGAAATCACCCCCGGAAAGAGACTGACCCTGCCAAGAATTCTGCACGCGCATAGAGCAAATATCGCGTCCCGGCGGTCGGGACGCCACGTGGGACGGGTGAACGGGCCATTGCGAAAGGTATCTGGGACGTTGAGGAAGGCGAAACGCTCTCCCACCCCTATTTGGCGGTATCCGTTGCGATACTCCTGCCGGACTCAACCGCATGAGGCTCGCCGGCATCCGGACCTCCTTCCGCGCGGACAGCCCGCGCTGCGGGCCTCGCGTCCAGCCGCTCGCCGTGAACGCGCCGCAGATCATACTGCTCGTCGCCAGCGCAGCTCCGAGGCAGCACACCTGTGCTGCCCGGGACGCCCGTCATCGGTGGTCGGCAAGCACCGCCCGGTAGGCCGCCAGCGTCGGCTCGGCGCAGCGTTCCCAACGGTACAGCTTGGCGCGGTCCTCGGCGTTGCCTGTCCGTTCGAGGACCTCCTCGCCGCCGTCAGGGGTTCCCGCAATCACGGTGGCGAGCGCCTAGGGATCGTACGCGTTCGCATAGCGGATAGTTTTCATCAGACCCTGAAGGTCTTCTTCGACGAGTTCGCCTGCCAACTGTCGCCCAACCCACGTCCGTGGACCTGCTGTGCCGCCTCCGTGCCTTGAAGCCCACCGAGCGCGAGCCCCTCATCAGCAATCCCTTCGAGAAGATCGTCCTGTTCGACAACTGCCTCCTCGAGGCCAGCGCCGTCCCCCTGCCGACAGTGGTTATCAGGCGATCCTCACGTTCCAGGTCAGGGAGCTGGAATCCGACCCACTGGCCCAGCTGCGGGATGCCCTCCTCGACGACTGGATCGACGTGGGTGTCTTCGCGGGGCGAAGTGCCAGCCGTCCTCCACTCCTCGACAAGGTCCACATCACCCGCGAGCAGAGCGAGATCGCCGTCACGGTCGACGCTCGCCCCGGGCACAGCCAGCATCGACCTCTTCCACCTGCTCATCTACCGGCGGGTGGGTCAGGAACCGCATGGTGCCACGGCCAACTTCGACACCGGCGCCATCACGAGCGAGGACTCTCACGCACTACGCGGCGGTCGAGCCTCGATCCGAAGGACGCCGGCGAGATCCTGGTTTTCGAGGATGCGTTTCGGGGCGCCGTGCTTCGCAACGTGGATCATCGCGAGCCCCAGCTGCTCGGTCGTTGTGACGTAGTTCGGAAACAGCCTCTTCCACAGCGGGTAGAGCGGCCCCATCACCGCATAGAGCACCCTAGTCAGCCTCGTGCTCGAAGCGATCCCGTGGAGCGGCTGGATGTAGCCTGGGCGGAACATGTATGCGGCCTTGAACGGCATTGCGAGCAGCGCGTTCTCGGTCTTGCCCTTGACCCGGGCCCACATCATGCGACCGCGCTCGGTGCTGTCGGTGCCCGCCCCCGACACGTAGATGAACGTCATGCCGGTGTTGTGCTTCACCAGGATCCGGGCTGCCGCCATCGTGACGTCGTTGGTCACGCGCGAATACTCCTGCTCGCTCATGCCCGCCGAGGAGACCCCGAGGCAGAAGAAGCACGCGTCGTAGCCCGAGAGCTTGCCCTCGATCGCGGAGAAGTCGGAGAAGTCCTTGTGCACGATCTCGCGCAGTTTCTCGTGCCGCACTCCAGTTTTCCGTCGGCCGATCGCGAGGACGCTCTCCACCTCGTGATCGAGCAAGCACTCTCGCAAGACACCCTGCCCGACCATACCGGTCGCACCGAACAGGATCACCTTCATGGGCTATTTACCGTAGCATGCAGAGGCGCGCCCGCCACAGCAGCCAAGTAACTCAGACTCTTGGGAGGCGGCGGCGCCGCCGCAAGCGGGGTGAGCGTGCCGTCACCTCGCCTGGGCCGGCCCAGCCAGGTTCGTTTCTTTTCCACCGGGCGCTCGCCTGCCTCATCCGAGGCAGATGAAGAGGTCGAGCGAGACCCCCAGGATCCAGTGCGCGAGGATCACGTAGAGCAACGACCTCGAGCGGAACGCAACGATCCCGAACGCGAGCCCGCCCACGATGGCGCCGTAGATCTCGCCGGAGGGCTTGCCGATGTGCACCAGGCACGACAGTGCTGTCTGCACCAGGATCGCGTAGGAGTCGCCGAGCCCTTCGCGCAGCCCGAACTGGACAAACCCACGGAAGAACGTCTCGAAGCCGATGTAGTACGCGAGGTAGGCCGTCGCGTGCACGAGAAACGCGGATGCCGAGACGCACGCCCCCTTGTACAGCGGGTACTGCGCCAGGAACGCTGGGGCCCGGGCCGCCAGCGCGCTCAACAGGACCATCACCGGCGCCATCACCGCGAGCGCCTTGAGCCCGAACCTCCAGTCGCCGATCGCAACACCGTAGCTCGCGAGCGGCTCTCCGAAGGCCAGCGTGACGATGGCCAGCGACACGAGGCCGAGCAGTACAAAGGAGGATAGGAAGCCGTACAGCTCGGAGGCCTGGGCGGGGTTTCCGAGGAACGCCCGGAGCGAAGCCAGTTGCCCCGGGAAGAGGCCCCTTGCACCGTAGTACCTCCACGTCGTAAGGACGAGCGGCGCCCAGAGCAGGATCACCGTCGGCTTCCGATTCTCAGCGGAGAGGAGTCCCCTGAGCGACAGCGATGAGTCGAAGCGTCTCATCCTCTCATCCCCCGCTCCGCCCCCGGCGGTGCAGCCAGTCGCAGGTCAATCGAATGCCCTCCTCCAGCGGTGTGATTGTGTAGCCGAGGTCGCGCTCCGCCTTGGCGGAAGAGTACGCCCACTCCTGCAGGAACGTCTCCACCCACCCCGGCGTGATGCGCGGGTACACTCCGAACCACTCCGCCTTCTTCTCCTCCAGCCGGCCGTACGCCTTCGCGAGCCGCGGCGGCAGGTTGAACCGGAAGTGCCTCTTCCCGGTCGCCTCGTCTACGAGGTCGAAGAGCTCTCGCAGCGAGACGTTCTCCCCCCCGAGGATGTACCGTTCGCCGGGCCGCCCCCTCTCCATCGCGAGGATGTGGCCCGTCACGAGGTCGTCCACCAGCGCGTAGTTCCCCACGTTGGCGCCGCCGGCGAGGAGGACCGGAAACCTCCCGCGGTCGTAGAGGTCGATCATCACGGTCACCGAGTTCCCCTCCGTCAACCTGCCTGGGCCGTACACTCTGGTGGGGTTCACGACGACAACGGGGAGGCCTTCTGCCGCCGCCCGCAGCGCCTCTCGCTCGGCGATCGTTTTGCTCTCCTCGTACTCGGTGAAGAAGCGCGGCGTGGTCCGCGGCATGCTCTCGTCGCCCACGACGCCGGGCGGGGTGGGGCCGAACGTCACCATCGTGGAGGTGAGCACCACCCTCTCCACGCCGACCGACCTTGCCGCGCGCAGCACATTCCTCGTTCCCTCGACGTTGAGCTCGAAGAACGTTCTCGGATCGCGCGCCCAGTTCTTGGCGTAGGCCGCGAGGTGGAACACGGCCGAACACCCCTCCATGCCCCGCTGCAGCGAGCTTTGGTCCTTGATGTCGCCCTCGACGGCGGTGATCCGCTCGCCCTTCAGGTCTTCCCGTTTGCTGGTCGGCCGCACGAGCGCGCGCACGGCATGGCCTTGCCGGACCAGCTTAGCGACGAGCTTGCCCCCGATGAAACCGGTGCCACCGGTAACGAAGAAAGCGGTTGACCGCCGCATCACGCCCACGGAACGGAGGATGGCACGCCCCGCCCCACCCCGTCACCTCACCGTCGGCGGAAGAGGTCGAACAACGATCGGCGCGGCGGAGGGGCCTCGCTGAGTGCGGCCTTGCAGGGCGACTCCGCGAGGAGCAGATCCCTGATCCTGTCCTGAACGAGCGAGCGCCCGCGGGTCCTGACGGCCGAGTGCAGCATGGTCGCGGCCGCCGCCGTACCCTCCGCGTCCAGGCCCAACGCGGGGTTGGTGAGCGGGCCGGTGATCCTCGCCGCCCCGGCGAATCTCGCGAGCCCCAGCCCGAGCCCCTGCGTCGCCTTCGAACGGAAACCCACGTCCAACATCTCCGTCCCGAGGTTCACCGTGCCCCCCAGCACGACGTTGATCCTCGACGTCTCCAACGCGACCCTGCGGTCGAGCCGTACCATACCACCCTCAACCGGCGCGTTGATCACCGCGCAGCGCAACTCGGTGGACATGTCGGTCTCGCCGAACGGGTTGACGGCATCGAGCGCTCCGGTGAGCACGTCGCCACCGAATTTGAGCGCGGCTCCCTCAATGTGTCCCGGCCCGACCACGATTCGGAGCTTCCCGCTGAGACTCGCCATCCAGTCGTGCAGCGAGCCGCCGCTCCCGGTCAGCGCGACCGTGAGATCCGTGGGGCCGCCGCTGACGCCCGCCCGCACGCCGAGCAGCCCCAGCAGCGGCCGCAGCTCCACGCCTTTGCCGGTCAGATTCGCCGCGAACGCCTGCCGGCGGCCGGCGTCGAGGCGCAGGGAACCGGTGATGCGGCCCTCACCCAGCGTCAGCGAGAGCGGGTCCACCGTCAGCCGGCCGTTCGCGAGGAGCGCGCTGGCAGCCAACGCCTGGCCTCGGGTGCCGTCAGGCAGAACCAGCGTGCCCACCCGAACGCGGGCGGTGGCGTCGATGGCGTTCAGCGCACCGAGCGCCAGCGGTTCGCTGGAGAAGAACCTGGTCGGCTTCGGGGCGGAGGTCCCCGGGGCCCCCGCCGTCCTCGCGCTGGCTCCCGTGAGCTCGCGGAGATCCACCAGCGGTGCGGTCAGGTCGAGAGAGATCCTCGAGCGGGGGCACCCCATGACGTAGCCCACGCTGCCGGAGACCGAGCTCCTTCCGGCCGTGACGCGCACGGGGTCCAGCGCCCAGCCCTTCCCCGAGTCGCGTACCTGGCACTCGATCCGGAACGGCGCCAGCCTCGGCAGCGTCGCGCCCAGCGACACCCCGAGTGCCGTCGGATCAGAGACCTCGAGAACTGGCCTTGAGGTCCACACCCACGAGCTCACGAACACGCTGGATTGCTCCCTCGAGGTTGGCGGCGGCACCGTTCGTCGAGAGCGCCAGCTTGAGGGGGAACGGCCGGCTCCCCAGGACGGCGTCCAGGCCGCCGATCGCCCCGGAGACCGACACGGTCGCGCGGCCGAGCGTCAGAACACCTTTCAGGTCGAGGTTGCCTCTCACGATTCGGCTCGAAACGAGGGAGAGCCGCGGCACGACGCCGCCGGCCCGCCAGCCGGCGCAGCCGTCGCGGTAGGCCAGCAACGCATCGGTCATCCGCACCTCGCGGATCCTGAGGCGGGCAGCCAGCGTGCCCTCGCCACCCGGTTTCTCGGCCGAAGCAGCCTCTGGGGCCGAGGCGAACACCCAGTTGCCCTCCCCCTTCTCGTTGGTCTCGAGAAGGAAATCGGGCTCGACGAGCACGAGCCGACCCACCACGATCTCACCGTGCAGAAGCGGGAGGAGGCGCAGAGTCAGCTCAACACGCTTGACGCGTAGCATTTCCTTGCGGGAGCCCCAGGTCGCGTTGCCGAACGTGACATCCTCGGCCACCAGGGACGGCGAGAGCGAAATCCCGGAGGTATGGACCTTTACCCACCGTGAGCTGGCGCCCGGTTTCCCTCTGCACTGCGGCCAGGATGGTGCCCGTGAACCCGCTCAGGTCCACGGTGCGCAGGGCGACGACCGCCGCGACCACGAGGAGCGCGACCACGGCCGCGGTGCCACCCAGCAGCCAGACCAGCAGGCGGCGAGTGCGAGGGGGCGTGGTGCCGCCGGGAAAGTCGGATGTCTTGACCTGCGAAAACACCGTTGTTTCCTCTCTTTTTCGAGACTAACACCGCGGGTCACCGCGTCAAGCAACCAGGATGGCCACCCTCGGAGGTGAAGCGCCCCTGCCACCACCGCATCAGCCTCGGAGTCACCACCAGCGCGGCGACCGCCGTGGCGATGCCGGCGGCAGCATCGGTCAGGTAGTGGTAGCGGCAGTAGAACGTCGCCACATAGAGCGTGAGGATGACGGGAACCAGAGCCCAGGCCAGCCGGCGGCTGTAGCGCCAGCACATCGCCCACATGACCGTGGCGGCCGCGGCGTGGGGGCTGGGCAGCGAGCCGCCGACGTAGTGCAGCCTCGTACGGATGAACTCGCCCACCGCGGTGAACATCCAGCCGTCCAGAGGCACCGTGTACGCCGTGCCCATGAACGCCGCGGGGCCGGCAACAGGGAACAGGATGAAGCCCAGGTCGCAGGCCACGTTGGCGAGCCCGAGGGCGAGGAGGCACTCCTCGAGCGCCCGTTCGCCGTGGGCCCGGTAGATGACGAGGCAGACCAGCGGGTAGAGCGCGATGTAGACGACGTACGCGAACATCATCCACTCGGTCAGCCACGGCCGGGTGAAACTCTCGAGCCAGAGCGTGGGCTGCATCCCGAAGAGGCGCTCCTCGAAGCCCAGCACGACACCGTCCAGCCAGCGGCCGTGGAGGATCAACTGCAGCCGTGCCACCGCGCCGAAGAGCCAGGCGTAGGCAAGGGACACCGCCGCGGTGCGCGCAAGAAACCACGCCCAGCCCCGCCGGATCCTGCGCGTCGCCACAACGGCGGCAAGGAAGACCGCGGCTGCGGCCAGATCCTGCGCGACGAGGGCCGGCCAGCCGTTGACGCGCCGGCAGAAGACCACGGCGAGAACGACGAACACCCCGATCGTCCCGAGGACCAGGAGATCGACGGGCTCGAGACGGACCCTGGCGGCGCGTGGGCGGCCCCCGAGAGTGGTCACGGCGTATTCCGGCGCCTTGGCCTGACACCCCTCGCAGGTGTGGACAGGGCAATCAGGGGACGCGGCATCGTGCCCCCGTTGCCTTCACCTCCGGCTCCCGCGCGTCTGGAACGCCCGCACGGTTCTCTGGCCGGCGGCTGCAGCCGCTGCGGGCTGCTGGCCTTTGGGCTTGCCGGGATCGCAGGTCACCTCGAGCCAGCCGCCACGAATGTTGGTGCTGTCGCAGTATGTCTTGCCGGTGCTCGTGGGACTGTTGAGATAGGCGAGGATGCTGCTGCAGGTTTCGCCCTGGTCTGGCACGACTCGGCAGACCCCGGCGTAACGGTCGTTGGTGAAACAGCACGGTCTTGGGGCAGCGGCGCCCCGAACCGCCGAGGGCAGACACAGAAAAAGGACAACCGCAAAGCACACAAAGACCGCGATCCCACGGGCCAGTCGCGCTTTCGAATGGTTCGTCATGGTCGCACCTCCGTTACACGACACCTGGCTTTCGTCCACACTCGAAACGCCCAAGTCGGCGGTCGCGCCTCCACTGTGGTTGCCAGCTCCCCGGACGGGTCCGCCTATGCCGCTGCGCTGGAACCTGCCGGTCAGTCCGGCTCACAGAGCGTCCCGAGCTTTTCCGTCCGCCATCGCTATTATGATGGAAACGGAGGAGCCATTCGGGGGAGGAGCGCACGGTGACCCACGTCTCGGCAATCGCACGTTGGGGATGCTTCGTCGTGTTGAGCGGGTGCGCGGTGACCCGCGAGGGCACGCTCACGAGAATCCCGAGCGGCCCCGCAGTTCCCGTTTCGGTGTCCGTCCAAGAGGAGTCAGCGACAGTCGTGGGGACAGATCCCGAGACCGGGGAGAGGTTCGAGGGTATCTTCCGCGTCAACCGCGAGCAGCGGGGCAGCGGACCGGGTGGCATGGTGGATCCGAGGCCGGCAATGGGAGGAGGAGCGGTCAGCCCCGGTGTCGCTCCGCCGCTCCCTACCGGCCGGCGGGCGACGATCGAGATGTCCGGTCGGCTCGAGGGGGACAAGGGTACGACCCTCAAGTGCGTCCTGCAGATCGAGAAGCGCCTCAAGATCCGCGGCTCCGGCACATGCCGGCCGGTGGAGGGCGACGACCTGAACCCGACCTACCGCCTGCGCTTCTGAGGGAGGTCAACACACGTTGCCTGCGCGGCCAGCGGGGACGTGCCCCGTCCTCGCGCGGGTCAACGGTGGCTCCTGTCGCCCCGCCCGGTAACCCAGGATGTCGCCGGGGCTCAACTGGTGCGTCGCGGGGCAGACCTAAGTGGTAGCGCCCGGCACCAAGTCGCCTGCCGCCCGCCGCATCACGCTGAGCAGCGTGGTCGCAAGAACCAGCGCCACCGGCCCAATGAAGATCCCGAGCAGGCCGAAGGCCGCGAGCCCGCCGAAGACACCGAGAAACACGACGAGCGTGGACAGCTCCTCGACCCCCCGGATCAACAGCGGCCGCAGGACGTTGTCGGCGAGGAACGAGGCCACGACCACGCCCCAGGCGAAGAGGAATACGGCCGAGCCGCGGTGGCCGGTCGCGAAGAGGTAGATAGCACCGGGGAGCCAGACGATGGCCGTGCCGCCCACGGGCAGCAGCGAGAGCACGGCCATCGCGGCTCCGGCGAGGGGCGGTGAGGGGAGCCCGGCGATCCACCAGCCGATCCCTCCGGCGAATCCTTGAGCCAGCGCGCACAGCAGCGAGCCGCGGAAGATGGCCGCCAGCATGGACTCGAGCGAACGGCTGACCTGCTGTCTGCCGGGCTGGTCGGTGGGCAGCAGGTCGAAGAGGGCCGTGGCCATCTCCCTTCCATCCTTGAAGAAGAAGAACAGCAGGAAGATCACCATCACGAACGTGAGGACGGCGTCGAAAACCCCCAGCACCAGCTTGCCGCTCACCGCGGCGGCGACTGCCGAGGCCTTGGTCACGAAGCCTGCCGCCAGCTTCTGGAAGTCCTCGGGGGAGATGCCGGCGCGGGTCTGGACCCCGTCGAGGAAGCTGGCCACCTGGGGAAGCGCCACGAAATCAGAGAATGACCGGACGTTCATGGAGCTGAGCTTGGCCGAGACCCGGGTGGCCACGTCGATGACCTGGCTCGTCAGCACCCCTGCAAACAGCCCACCGGGAAGGATCACGATGAGGGCGATCGCCAGCGTGAGCAGGACTGCTGCGAAGGCCCGACGTTTCGGCATTCTCCGTTCGAGGTACGTCCATGGCGCCTGGAACGCGACCGCGAGGATGATCGCCCACGCGATGGCGGCAAGAAACGGTGTGAGCACGCGGTAGCAGATGAAGCCCACACCGAGCGCCGCCACCAGGAAGAAGATGACGGCATACGTCCGGGAGTTGTTGGGTGAGTCCATGTCGGTCCTCCTCCGATGCGTATGTGTGCCGACAGTCTACGGCCTTTCAGGCACGCAGCTGCCACGCCCGGATCGCCGCCGGCGGGCTAGCCCGTTCGGGCGGGGGGTTGGAACGCCGCGGTTAGCAGCGTGTCCTGCTCGGTCTGGTGGATGCGCTGGGACCCGGTGGCCGGGCTTGCGCTCTCGCAGCGGCCGACGTAGCTGATTGCCAGGCCGGGGACGAATTCGCGTAGGCGCGGCGAAATGAAGCTCCAGGCCCCCATGTTGGCCGGCTCCTCCTGCACCCACCTGAGCTCCTGGAGGGTGGGGAGCGAGCGCAACACGGCGAGCAGCTCTTCCTTCGGGAACGGGTAGAGGCGCTCCAGGCGGATCACCGCGGAGGCTTCGTCGCCGAGCTTTCGCCGGTGCTCGAGGAGCTCGAACGCCACTTTTCCAGAACACAGAAGCGCTCGCGTGGGTGTCGGAGGCGTCGTGGGACCGGTGAGCACCGGCTGGAATACGCCGGTGAACTCCTCGGCGCGGCTCTTGGCAGCCTCTGCCCGCAGCAGGCTCTTGGGCGTCATCACGATCAGCGGCACGCTACGGGAGGCGTGGGCCTGCGCTCGCAGGAGATGGAAGTACTGGGCGGCCGTGCTGGGCACCGCAACGCGCAGGTTGCCGCCGGCGGAAAGCTGCAGGAAGCGCTCGAGACGCGCGCTCGAGTGCTCGGGACCCTGGCCCTCGGAGCCGTGGGGGAGCAGCAACACCAGCTTGCTGTGCTGGCCCCACTTCTCCTCCGCGGCGGCGATGAACTGGTCGATCACGACCTGAGCACCGTTGGAGAAGTCGCCGAACTGTGCCTCCCACATGACCAGCGCGTCGCTTCGGGTGACGGAGTAGCCGTACTCGAAGCCGAGCACCGCGTACTCGGACAGTAGGCTGTCGTAGATGAGGAAAGGAGCCTGCTCGGGGGTGAGGTGCTGCAGCGGGGCGTACTCGGCGCCGGTGCCCTGGTCAACCAGCACCGCGTGACGCTGGGAGAACGTGCCGCGCCGGGAGTCCTGCCCGGAGAGGCGTACCGGTATGCCCTCGAGGAGCAGCGAACCCAACGCCAGCAACTCGGCGGTGCCCCAGTCCACCGCGTCCTGCACGAGCATCTGGCGGCGTTGGGTCAGCTGGCGCGCGAGCTTTGGGTGGACGTGGAAGCTCTCGGGGACGGTGGTGGCGCGCTGGAGGATCTGTTCGAGCGAGGGCAGCGAGACAGGTGGCGGTGGCGCCTCGGTCACGGTTGTGGCAGGCGCAACGCGAGGGGGCGTTGCGCTGGGGGGTGCGCTCTCGTGGGTGGCGGCGAACGCGGCCTCGAGTCTCTCCTGAAAGTCCTTGAGGGCGCTTTCGGCCTCCTCGAGCGACATGTCGCCGCGGTTGACGAGGCGTTCGGTGTACAGCTTGCGCACGGAGCGCTTGTCGCGGATCCTCGCGTACATGATCGGCTGCGTGTAGGCCGGCTCGTCCGCCTCGTTGTGGCCCCAGCGGCGGTAGCCCACCACGTCCACTACGACGTCCTTCTTGAACTCCCGCCGGAACGCCAGAGCGAGGTCCATCACGTGCACGCACGCCTCGGGGTCCTCACCGTTCACGTGGAAGACCGGGGCCTGAACCATCTTGGCCACGTCGGTGGCGTACACGGAGGAGCGCGCGTCGGCCGGTGAGGTGGTGAAGCCGATCCCGTTGTTGACGACGGTGTGGATTGTGCCGCCGGTGCGGTAGCCGGAGAGCGCGCTCATGTTGAGCGTCTCCGCCACCACGCCCTGCCCGGCGAACGCCGCGTCCCCGTGGATCAGGATCGGCAGCACCTGCTCACGCCCGCCGTCGCCCCGCGCGTCCTGCAACGCCCGGGCCATACCTTCCACGACGGGGTCCACCGCCTCCAGGTGGCTGGGGTTCGAGGCCAGGGTGATGTGAAGCGTCTCGCCTGCCGGACCGGTGAACGCGCCGGTGGCACCCAGGTGGTACTTGACGTCGCCCGTCCCCTCGCGGGAGAGCGGGTCGAGGTTCCCCTCGAACTCGCGGAAGATCTTTTCGTAGCTCTTGGCCAGGATGTTGGCGAGCACGTTGAGGCGGCCGCGGTGGGACATACCGACGACGGCCTCCTCGGCGCCGGTCGCCGCGGCGCCGGATAGGAGCCGATCGAGCATCGGGATCAACGCCTCCACGCCCTCGAGAGAGAAGCGCTTGTGGCCGACGTACTTGGTGTGGAGGAAGCGTTCGAACGCCTCGGCGGCGTTGAGCATCGCGAGCGTCCGGCGCTTGGCGGGAGCATCCAGCCAGGCGGCGGGGTCAGCGCCCTCGACCCGCTTCTGGATCCATGCCTTCTGGTCGGGCTCCTGGATGAACATGTACTCAACGCCCAGCGTGCCGCAGTACGCCTCGCGCAGGATGCGCACGATCTCACGCAGCGAGGCCCGCTCGTGGCCGCCGACCCCACCGGTGTAGAACTCCCGGTCCAGGTCCCAGACGGTGAGGCCGTGGTGCTCGAGTTCCAACTCGGGGTGCGTGGGGATCTCCGTCGAGAGCGGGTTTGTGTGCGCGACTAGGTGGCCGCGCACCCGGTACATGTTGATGAGCGCCAATACCCCGGCCTGCTTGGCGACCAGCGCGTCCACGCCGCGCTCCGAGAAGTAGGGGTTGGCGTCGCGTGCGAGGCGCACCGGCTCGTGCGGCACAGCCAGCGAGGTGAAGACCTGCTCGTAGAACCCCTCTTCGCCGGCGAGCAGCGCGGCAACGCGGCCGAGAAACTCGGCGCTTTCCGCCCCCTGGATGACGCGGTGGTCGTACGTGCAGGTGAGCGTCAGCACCTTGCTCACGCCCAGGTGCGCGATGGTCGCGGGGTCGGCGAGCTGGTACTCCGCTGGGAAGCCGATGGTCCCTACGGCGATGATCAGGCTCTGCCCGGCCATCAGCCGCGGCACCGACTGGGTGGTTCCGAGCATCCCGGGGTTGGTGAGGCTGACGGTGGTGTCTGCAAAGTCCTCGGGGGTGAGCTGGGTGGCCTGCGCCCTGCGGATCAGCTCGTTGTAGGCGGCAAAGAACGTCGCGAACTCGAGGGTCTCGGCGTGCTTGATGCTGGGCACCACCAGGTCTCGGGAGCCGTCCCGACGCTGCACGTCCACCGCAACGCCGAGGTTGACGTGCTCGACGGCCAGCCTGTGGGGCGCGCCGTCGATCTCCACGTAGAGCAAGCGCATCCGGGACATCCCCTGCAGCGCCTTCACGATCGCCCACGCCAGCAGGTGGGTGAAGCTCACCTTGCCGCCGGTCAACTCGGCCAGGTGCTGGTTCATGAGCGTGCGGTTCTCCTCCAGCAATCGGACCGGGATCGTGCGCACCGAACTGGCGGTGGGGACCGAGAGGCTGGCCTGCATGTTCTCGACCAGACGCCTGGCGGGTCCGATCAGCGGCACGGCGGCGGGCGCGGCCTCGGGGGGTGCGGGGGCTTCCTTGGTGGCGACAGGTGGGGCGGGGGCAGTCGGAGGTGGAGATGGCGGGGCGATCCGCCCGGCGGCCGGGCGGTAGTCGGAGAAGAACTCGCGCCAGCTCTCGCTGACCGACTCGGGGTGCTCCTTGAACTCCCGGAACATCTCGTCGATCAGCCAGACGTTGGGGCCGAACGATGCAGAGCTTTTGGGCTCGTCGCTCATGCCGCTATGGTAAGTCTATCCGGTCCAGAATGATTCCCGCCCTCAAACCGAGGCGCGAGGGATTGACCAGCTAAGGCGGAGGGTTCAGTGGCAGCGTACGTGCACGTGGTGGTGCGCACCGGCTTTGCAGGGCGGTGCGATCAGGTTGTCCTTCAACCGCTCTCCGTCCAGGGTGACCTCGGCCACTCCTTCGGTGAGGGAATCGCTGCGCTCGATCCGGAGCTCGTAGGTGCAGCCGCGGTAGGGTCGGAGCATGCGTGCACGCGCCCATCCCGGCGGCAGGCAGGGGTCGATACGCAGTCCGTCCCACTCGGGACGAACCCCCAGCACCCACTCGCTCACGATCCTGTGGAGCCAGGCGGCGGAGCCGGTGTACCAGGTCCAGCCGGCGCGACCGTGGTGCGGGGAGTCCGGACCGTCGACGTTGCCGGGCAGCACGTACGGCTCGGCCCAGTACCTCTCCGGGTCCTTGAGCGCCGGGTTGATGGCGGTGAGGAGCCTCCCCGCAAGCTCGTGGTCCCTCACCTTGCACGCGGCGGCGATCGCCCAGGTGGCGGCGTGCGTGTAGACGCCCCCGTTCTCGCGCAAGCCGGGGGCGTAGCGCGTGATGTAGCCGATCTCGGGTACCGGGTGATCAAAGGCGGGGGCAAGGAGCAGCGCGCCCGCGGGGCTCGTCAGGTGCTCCCGCACGGCGGCCATGCAGCGCGCGGCACGCTCCGGCGGCGCGACATCGGCCAGGACCGCCCAGGTCTGCGCGTTGAGGAAGATCCTCGCGACGCGGTTCGCCGCGCTGCCGAGCGTGGAGCCGTCGTCCAGGGTGGCGCGGATGTACCACTCGCCGTCCCAGCCGTGCCGGTTGATCGCCTCCACGAGCGCACGACGCCGCTCCGCGTATCTGCGGCCGCCGCATCCGCCTGCCCGATTCGGCGGAGCACCTCGGCCCAGTCCGCGAGCAGGCCGGCGAGGAAATGGGCGAGCCAGACCGACTCGCCGCGCTCCTGCAGGCCGACCGCGGAGAGGCCGTCGTTCCAGTCGCCGGCGCCGATGTAGGGCAGCCCGCGCGGGGAGGTGCGCGAGAACACCCGCTCGAACGCGCGGTACGCGTGCTCCGCAGACGGCTTGGGCTCGGGGTCGTCGAGGAACGGGGTGGTGTCCTCGAGGATCCCGAGGTCGCCCGTCTCCTTGAGGTAGTTGGCGGTCGACGAACGCCAGCCAGAGCAGGTCGTCGGTCATGCGGGTGACGTGCCCCTGCTCGGTCAGCGGGTGCCACCAGTGGTAGACCGAGCCGTCCGCGAACTGGTGGGCGGCGTGCAGGTTGATCTGGTCGCGGCAGCGCGCCGGCTCGATCGTCAGCCAGACCTGCGAGTCCTGAAGCTGGTCGCGAAACCCGTACGCGCCGCTCTGCTGGTAGTAGCCGCAGCGCCCCCAGAGGCGGCTGGAGATCGCCTGGTAGCGCACCCAGTCGTTGACGAGGCCGTCGAGGGAGGGCTCCGGCGTCTCCACCCGGTGCGCGGCGAGCCTGGTCCTCCAGGCAGAACGGGCCTCCTCGAGGGCGGCGTCCATGACCTCGACGTTCGTCAGGCGCTCGAGAAGATCCTCGGCTTCGGGACGCGAGAAAGCGACGGCCAGGACGTACCCGAGATCACGGCGCGCGCCGGGCTGTAGCTCCACCACGCTGCGCAGCGCCGCGATCGGGTCCTCGTGCCGCCCGAACGCGGGCGTCCACGCCCTCTCCTGCAGCGCCAGCGGCGACCGGAGGTAGCCGTAGCGGCCCAGAAAAGCTCCCTTGTCCCCCTGCGCTGAGGAGACCTTCTCGGTGCCGGCAAGCGCGGCGACGTAAGGGAATTCCGTGTTCCAGTGCCCGTACCGCGGGGAGGGGACCTCCCACATGTGGTTGCGGGCGAAGACCGCGCCGCGGCCGGCGTCGAAGGAGGTCTCGAGGAACAGCTTGGTGAACTCCCGCCTTGGCGAGGGTGCCACGCCGCAGTTCCACTCCAGGTAGGCGCAAATCTCCAGGCGGCGCGGGCGGTCGGTCAGGTTGGTGAGCTCGACCCGCCAGAGCTCGGCGGTCTCGATGGGGTGGCAGAACAGCGTCCAGCGGGCCGCGATCCCGGCGCACTCCGTCTCGAAGGTGGTGTAGCCGAGGCCGTGGCGGCAGAGGTACCGGTCGTGGGGGGTCCAGGCGGGCGCCGGCGAGAGAGACCACATGCTCCCCGAGTCGGGGTCCCGCACGTAGAGGAACTTCCCCGAGGTGTCCCGGATCAGGTCCTGCTGCCAGCGCGTGATGACCGCGAGTTGCGAGTTGTCGATCCAGGTGAAGCCGCTCCCCGATTGGCTGACCGCGAGGCCGAGGCGCGGGCCGGCGATGATGTTGACCCAGGGGCGGGGGAGGCTCGGCTCGGTGATGCAGTACTCGGTACCATCGGCTGAGAAGTGGCCGTAGCGGGATGAGGGCAGGTCTGCAGGCCGGCCTGTCTCGGGGGTTTGGCTGGCCCTCTTCGACGTGGTCTTCATGCCGCGCGTCCTCCACGTGGCTGCACGCACAGTTCCGGTGGGGTGTAAACGGTTACATTAGAGCGCCCTCGCGCCGGCAAAGTCAATCGCCGCGGAGGCACAGATCGGGCACCAGGGCGCATGGTATGGTGACCCGGAAGGCGGCGGCGGCAGTGGAATAAGGGGGTTTTCCGGCATGAACGGATCAAAGGGCGGGCCGAAGCGGTTCATGTTCCCCGAGGGGTTCCTTTGGGGCGCCGCGACATCGGCCTACCAGGTGGAGGGCTCGCCGCTCGCCGACGGGGCCGGCCCCAGCATCTGGCACCGCTTTGCCCACACCCCCGGCTGGGTCCGGGACGGCGACACCGGGGATGTGGCGTGCGACCACTACCGCCGGTGGCGGGATGACGTGGCCCTGATGGGCGAACTGGGCCTGTCCGCCTACAGGTTCTCCATCGCCTGGGGGCGGGTGCTTCCCGAAGGCAGAGGACGCGTCAACGGGAAGGGGCTGGACTTCTACAGCCGGCTCGTGGACCTGCTTTTGGCCAACGGCATCCAGCCGTTCGTGACGCTCTACCACTGGGACCTGCCGGCGGCGCTCGACGACCTCGGGGGGTGGCTCAACCGGGACATCGCGGGGTGGTTTGCCGAGTACGCGAACGTCCTCTTCCGTGCGCTCGACGACAGGGTGCGTTTCTGGGCGACCCTCAACGAGCCCTGGGTGGTTGCCGACGGGGGGTACCTGTACGGGGTCCTGGCGCCCGGCCACAGGAACCTCTTCGAGGCGCCGATCGCGACCCACAACCTGCTGCGGGCCCACGCCTCGGCGGTGCAGGCGTACCGAGCGGAGGGCAGGCACGCAATCGGGCTGGTCGTGAACCTGGAGCCGAAGTACCCGGCCTCGCAGAGCGCCGAGGACCTCGCCGCGACGGCGCGCTCCGAGGCCTACATGAATCGGCAGTACCTGGACCCGGTCTTCCTCGGGAGCTACCCCGAGGAGCTCGCCGAGATCTTCGGCGAAGCGTGGCCGGAGGTCCCGGCCGCCGACCTCGCGGCGATCCGCCAGCCGGTCGACTTCCTCGGGATCAACTACTACTCGCGCGGCGTGATGAGGCACGACCCGGCGGTCTGGCCGGTGCGGGCCGGCAGGGTCCACCAGCCCGGCTCGACGCTACACCGAGCTGGACTGGGAGGTCTACCCCCAGGGCCTCACGGACACGCTGACCTGGGTGCGCCAGCGCTACGGCGAGATCCCGCTCTTCATCACCGAGAACGGGGCTGCGTTCCACGATCCGCCCACGGCCGAGGGAGGCGTGCGCGACCCGCTCCGGGTCGATTACCTTCGGGAGCACCTGCGGGCCGCTCACCGGGCGATCGAGCAGGGTGTGAACCTCAGAGGCTACTTCGTCTGGTCTCTGCTCGACAACTTCGAGTGGAGCCATGGGAACTCGAAGCGCTTCGGGATCGTCCATGTCGACTTCGCAACCCAACGCCGCACGCTCAAGGAGAGCGCGCGCTTCTACGCGGAGGTCATACGGAGCAACGGCGCCGCCCTCGCGGGTGGCGCCGGAGACTGATCGCAGGTCTTCAAGGCAACGGGCGACGTTGGGCGAGGAGCCAGCCGGGCAGCTCGGGCTCGCCGTATGCGCGTTCCCAACAGCCGTGCCCGACTCCGGGGTAGACCGTCACTCGGGGGTGCGTCCCCGCCGCCTCGAGCGCCGCGATCATGGCACGGGTCTCCCTGACCGGGACGACATCGTCCGCCTCACCGTGAAACGCCCACACGGGGATGCCTCCGATGCCTTCCGCCAGCTCGGTGAAGGTGCCGGTGAAAACCGTGGGCGCGCCGGAACGGCCAGAGCCGTACCCGCAGACGGGCACCACGGCCGCCCACAGCTCCGGGTGGCGGGCGGCCAGCACCCAGGCTCCGTGCCCGCCCTGCGAGAGCCCGGTGAGGACGAGGCGCGCCGGATCCACGTTGTACTCGCGCCGCGCGTGCGCAAGGATCGTCATCAGCTCGAGCTCGTACTGCTCCCACTCGGCATCCTGCGAGGGCTTCTGGGGGATGATCACGATGAACGGCCAGCGGTCGGGATTCCACACCAGCTCGCGCGGCAGGCCCTGGGCCAGCTGCCGGCTGCCGTCGGTGCCGCTCTCCCCGCTTCCATGGAGGAAGAGGATGAGTGGCCACGCGCGGGAAGGGTCGTACCCACGCGGCACGTAGACCGCGTACTTGAGCTCGCGGCCTTCCTGCGAGAAAGACTTGAAAAGGAAACCGGTCAACACGTCCGATCCTCCTGCTGCAGCACCCCCAGCCAACCCGCCGGCCACCACGAACGCGGCTAGAGTAACCATCACCTTCTCGGTCATCGTCTCCCCTTGTCGTCGCGCCTCGAGCCATCGGGCCCCGAGATCGAGCTCCCGGTCGGAACGTGCTGCGGGCGGATCACGACATCGGCGGGGAGCGACCGTACGATCACCTCTCCGGTGGGGGAGACCGCAGCCCGTGCTCCGTTGACCGTGGCGACGTGCGGACCAGGAGACAACGGCGGCCGCAGCACGATGCCCCCTGATGGTGTCTTTAGCCCCGGTTCGACTCGAACGCGCACGGCGTCCCCATCGCTTCGCATGGTGAACGAGAGCTGACCGTGCGGCGTGCGGAGCTGGTGGACGCTGACCCCGTCACCCACCAGCCACTCTGCCGGCACGCCGGCGCCGAGCACGAGCGCAGCGTCCGAAGCGCGCTCGTACGCGAGCATGTCGAGGAACGAGCGGATGAAGTCCGAACCAACCCAGGCGTGCGGGAGGTCTCCGAGGAACGCCGCCTTGGTCCGGTCGTGGTGCACGACCTCCGGCCACTGGTTCCACCCGATCGGCATGCGGTCGGCCATCAGCCAGCGCGCGAGTTGCGCGGCGCGCTCGCGCCACCCGAGGCGCACGAATGCCCCGACGCTGCGCCACTCGTACGGCGTGTACCCCTCCCACGAAACCTTGCCCGTGAAGCGAGCCTCGGCCTCGCTCCAGTAACACTCGAACGTCGCCTGGAGCGCTTCGCGCGGGAGGTCGGCGTCTGCACCGGCCGGCCAGAGCGCCACCGTCGTCGAGGTCGCATCGAAGTCGCCAAGCTCCGCGCAGCCGGGGATATAGGCGAGCCCCTTCGCCTCGCGCACCTGGGCGATCGACGCCAGAAGATCCTGCTTGAACTCGTTGCGCAACGCCGTCCACGCTCGCGACTCGGCTTTGTGGCCGAGCGTGTCGGCGAGCCAAACCGCGTCCGCGAGCCCCTTCAGTGCCCAGAAGTCGTCCCAGTACGAGTGCATCGGCTTGGCCGAGTACCCCTCGTGCGAGATCGACTCCGGGAGCAGTCCGAAGAACGCGATCTTCTCCGGTGTCCGGTACGCCTCGGTGCGGCGCTGCTGGCGGAGTTGGTCAAGATAGTTCACGGCTGAAGCCACCTGCGGCCACACCTTTGCGACGGTGGCGTCGTCCCCGGTGTAGCGCAGGTACTCGGCGGCAAGGAACAGGAACTGCCCGTGGCTGTCGTTCTCGGGCACGGGATCCGCGCCGCGGTGATCGACGCAGCACGGGACCTTGCCGCTCGCGAACTGGAACGGCGCGTACCAGGTGAGGTAGTCGCGCACCTCCTCAAAGTGGCCGAGCCTCAGCAGAGCCGCCGCCATCATCGCCCCGTCGCGGATCCACGAGCGCGCGTAGCTGCGCGTGCCCGGCCGCAGCGCCGCTCCGTCGCGGCTCATCAGGATGTAGGCGAGGTTCGACTGCGCCGCGCCGGCCAGCTCCCGGGCCTCGCCCGGCAGCCGGATCTCGACGCGGTCGAGCTGCTCGCGCCAGGAGGCGGCCGCCAGGTCGAGCTTCTCGGCGGCCCAGCGGGCGGCGTCGGAAGCTGCGGGGAGCGCCGGCAACTCGGCTACGCCTGCCGCGAGCCACACGCTCGCGTGAGTCGCCCGCTGTCGACAGTCCAGCGTCGCGGGCGAAGCCGCCGACGCGCGGCCGCCCGGATCGACCACCGATTCTGCCTGGGGCATGCTCGCCCCCGGCAAGGAACGTCGTGATGTCGCCGCCGTCGAAGACGGTCGCCCCGAACGACCACGGCTCGGTCGAGCGGTGCGACGTTGAGCCCGTCAACCGCGACGACGTTGCCGTCCGGGCGATGTGCCCGATGCGGCCGACGCCGCCGGGCGTGTTGAGGAACTGGCTCGGCGGGTTGACCTGGAACGGTCGAACCGCGAGGCAGAGCCTGGGCGCGATCGGGCTGGTCGTCCGGTTCGTCAGGCGGTAGCGCAGGAGCGCGCGGTTGAGGCCGTCAATGCGAAGGCGGTGATCTCGAGGGTGAAGGAGCGGTGTGTCCAGCGCACCGTTGGGATCGGCAGGTACCCCTCGAGCAGGAACTGGTCGGCGGTGACGTCGGCCCAGGTGATGAGCCTCCCGTCGAGCCAGACGAACGGTTCGATCGAGAACGACCGCGGTGCGGGCTCGAAGGCGCCGTCGGTACTTAACAGGCCGGCCGGGTCGTCGGGAGCCGTCGGTGCCAACGAGCGTCCAGGCCGTCATCTCCCCGAGGAACCCGCGGGGGTAGAAGCCGCGGCGCGCGTCCTTCGCGACGGCCGGAGATGAAGTCGTTTGGCGTGGCGGCGAACGTGAGGCGGCTTCACCTCGATCTCGCGGACCCCAACCCCGCCGTGTGGCACCTCCTGGAGCAGGTCAGGCGAACGAAGCGCGCGTCGGTCTCGGGCAGCGGCACGTACGAGCGCCCGCCTTGAACACGGCTCACCCGCCACGCCGACGGTCCACAGTGGGGCCGTCCGTCCGAGATCTGCACCTCGAACAGCGCGCGGCTGCGACTCCCAGGCGATCACGAGGCCGCCGAACTCGCGCCGCTCGCCGAAGTCGATCTGGAAGCCACTGCTCGCCGACTTCGCTCGGGTCGCTGTGCCAGCCGCCGCCGCGCCCGTCAGCGCCTGCGAGGGCGGGTGGCCCGGCATCGAGGACGACGCGGTTGCTACCGGCGTGCCGGCGTACGGATGGTCGGGCGGAAGCTCGGTCAAGCGCGAGGTCGGAGATCCACACAGACCCCTTACCGCCGCTTCCCGGCGGTGATGGCGATTTCGATGGCAGCGGCGCGCTTCAGCTCGCCGCCGCCTGCCGGGCCCCAGGCGAACGAGATCTGGCGCTTCTTGATTCGAATGGTCTGCCACTCGTGCGGGAACGCGAAGTCGCGCCGCACCGACCACCAGACGTTGTCTCCTGAGGCATCGATCAGCTTGAACTCGAGGTTCTCGGCCGGCGCCTTGCCGCGGATACGGAAGGTGAACTCGTAGTTGGCTGGCAGGGCAATGTCGACGGTCTTGCGTAACGCCGCCCAGCCGCCGTGACCCTGGAAGTCGAAGTCCAGGCGCATCGCGCGTCCGTCCGGCCCGGCATCGCTCGCGGCTGCCAACGTCACGCCGTCCGACGGCGCCGTCTTCCACGCGGCCACACTCGCGAAGTCGTCGAGCACCCTCGTCTGCGCCTTGGCATCTGCGGCCGACAGCAGGAAAACCGTGACAACAGTGCAGAGAGTTGCCCTTGCAAACCGTGAGCCCCGAGCCCCGAATGCCGGTCCTCTCATTCCTTGATCCCTCCCAGCGTGATCCCCTCGACGTACGTGCGCTGCAGCGCGAGGAAGAGCAACAGGACCGGCAGGACGGTGAGGACCGAGCCGGCCATCATCAACTCGATGTCCTGGGCGTGCTCGCCGATCAGGTTGGCGAGCGCCACCGGCAACGTGTACTTGCGGTCCTCGGTGAGGACGATGAGGGGCCACATGAAATCGTTCCACGCCCCCATGAAGGTGAACACCCCGAAAGTGACCAGGATGGGCCGAAGCAACGGGAAGACGATCCTCCGGTAAATGAGGAACTCGCCCGCCCCGTCCACGCGTGCGGCGTCGAGCAGCTCGTCCGGGATCGAGAGCGCGTACTGGCGCACCATGAAGATGCCGAACACCGGCGCCAGGGCGGGGATGATCACGCCCCAGTACGTGTTCACGAGCCCCATCTGCTTCAGGAGCAGGAACAGGGGCAGCATCGCCACCTGGGCCGGGATCACCATGGCGGTGAGCAACGCCCGGAAGATCATCGAGCGTCCCGGAAAGCGGAGCTTGGCGAACGCGTAGCCGGCGAGGGAGACGATCAGGAGGGCGAGCGCGGTCGAGACGATGGCAACGAACGCGCTGTTGAGGAAGCAGCGGCCGAGGTCGAGCCGTTCGAAAAGCTCGCGATAGTTCTGGAACGTCGCTCGGCTCGGGAGGAATGAGGGAGGCCACCGGCTCGCCTCACCCCTGGGCATCAGCGACGCAGAGACCATCCATCCGAACGGCAGCAGCGTCGCAACCGCCCCGATCGCGAGGACGAGGTGCAGCGCGAACGCCGGGACGAGCTTTCTCACTCCCGCTCCCGCTGCAGCCGCATCTGCACCAGGGTGCCTGCCAGGATGATGATGAAGAGGACGAGCGCCACGGCGGCGGCGAAGCCCATGTTCCACCAACGGAACCCCTGCTTGTACATGTACATCACCAGGGACAGGGTGGCGTTGAGCGGGCCACCGGTACCGCCCGTCAGGACGTACGGCTCCGTGAAGATCTGGAAGTAGCCGATCATGGTGATGATGCCGACGAACATCAACATCGGCGCGGAGGGCCGGAACGGTGATGCGCCGGAACTGCTGCCACGGGCCGGCGCCGTCCACGCGGGCGGCCTCGTACAGGGTGGTGGGGATGCTCTGCAGCCCCGCGACGAAGATGATCATGTTGTAGCCGAAGTTCTTCCAGATCGCCATGAGGATGATCGCGGGCATCGCCCACCGCGGGTCGCCCAGCCAGTTCACATCGGGCAGGCCGAGAAACGCGAGGATCTGGTTCAGGAGGCCGAAACGCGGGTGGTAGAGGTAGCGCCACACCACCGCCACCGCCACCATGGTGGTCACGACCGGGGCGAAGTAGACCGTGCGGAAGAAACCCTTGAAGCGGACCAGGCGGGCGTTGACGAGCATGGCCGCGCCGAGCGAGACCGCGACCGAGAGCGGGCCGCCGACGAGCACGAAGTAGAAGGTGTTGGCGAGCGCCTTCCAGAACACCGGGTCGTGCAGCAGCGCCGCGAAGTTTCCGAGACCCACGAAGCGGGCCGTCGAGAGATCGCCGATGGCGTAGATGTCGAAGTCGGTGGCGGCTAGCAGGAAACCGGCCACCACCGGCACGACGAAGAACAGGACGATGAGGCCCAGCGCCGGCGCTATGAACGCGAGCCCGGCGCGCGCCTCGCGGCGCGAGTGTCGGGCGTCGGGTGGCCGCCGGGCGCTCACGACGGCCGCTCTCCCTTTCCCCGTCGGTCGAGCAAGTAGCGGCGCTTCGAGAGCATCCGGTCGACCTCGGTCTGGAGCTGATCCAGCGACTGATCCACGGTCTGTTGCCCCAGGATGGCGCGCTCGGCCGCCTCGGCGATCGCCCAGCGCGATGCGCTCCCACTCCGGCAGCCGCGGCATCGGCTCCACGTGCTGGAGCTGCTCGCGAAACGCCCGCAGGCGGGGCTCGTCGGTCAGCGCGGGGTCGTCCCATGCCGCGATCCGTGCGGGCAGGTCCCCGATCAGGCGGTAGAACGCGACTTGCTGTCTCACGTCGGCCAGGTACTCGATCAAGCGCAACGCCGCGTCCTTGTGCTCGGAGGCGCGGAAGATCACGAGGCTCGAGCCGCCGGCGAGCGAGACGCCGGGGTAGTCGCCCTCGGCGGCCGCCGGGAGGGGCGCCGTCGTCCAGTCGCCCTGCCACCCCGGAGGGACACGGTTGCGAAACTCGCTCAGGTTCCACGGCCCGGTGATCCACGATGCGAAGTACCCATCCGCGAATTGCTGGTACGGGTTGGCGACCTGCGCGTTGCCGAGGGGCGGCGCGAGATGCTCGGAAAAGAGCGAAACGTAGAACTCGAACGCCCGGCGGAAGCGCGGATCGTGGAAGTCGCCGTACCGTCCGCCGTCGCGCAGCAGATCCGCGCGGGCCTGGAGCGCCAGCACGACCGGCTGGGCCCACTCGTCGATCGGGAGGAGGATCCCGTAGCGCTCGGGGCCCGGCAGCGCCTTGACGCGGCGCATGTCTTCGCGCCACTCCTCCCAGCTCCGCGGCGTGCGGGTGATGCCCGCCTGGCTCCAGAGGTCGCTGCGGTAGAAGAGCAGGCGCGTGTCCACGTACCACGGAACGCCGTACGCCTCGCCCTCGATCTCGTTGGTGGCCCAGATGCCGGGGAAGAAGTCGCGGGGGACGAGCGATGACCCGGCGAGGTGCGGGCCGAGCGGCTCGATCGCCTCGAGCGCCACGAGCTCGGGGATCCAGGTGTTGCCGAGCTGGGTCAGGTCCGGGGTCGAGCCGCCCACGAACGCGGTGAGGATCTTCTCGTGCGCTGCGGTGAAGGGGATCTGCTGCACCTGGACGCGCAGGCCGGGGTTCGCGCGCTCGAACTCGGGCAGCAGCGCCTGCACGACCTCGCCCTCGCGGCCGAGCGCCCAGAACCGCAGGGTGACTGTGCTCTGCCTGCCGGCGCGCGCGTGCAACCCGCGAGGGCGAGCGCGCCGAGCACCACGGTGATTCGGAGGAGATCGGCTTCCCGGGGGTAGGGACCCACGGCGGCCCGCCTCACTCCGGCAGGCCTGCCAGCCATCCGCCCGAAAAGCCGGCGCGTCGGAGCCCGTTCACGATGTAGGGATTCTTCCGCATCAGCTTCCAGACGAACCCGTTGCGGTAGTTCTCGATCATCGCCACGATCGGGCCCTGGTCGAGTCCCAGGTAGTCGGTCCCGAACCAGCCCACGAAAGTGAGACGCCCCATCCCGAGCGAGGCGTCGAAGAAGGTGAAGGTGGGGTTGAAGGCGTCGAAGAAACCGTAGGTGGAGTAGAGGTACGCACCGTAGCGCTCGTGCATCGCCTTCACTGCCGGAATGGCGATCTCGGGGGCGAACGGGATTGACGACGCGGCGGCGGTCGGGGCGATCGTTCCGTCGTCGAGGATGAACGTGGCGCCGACCCCGCGCCCGGCGTAGGTGTAGAACCTCCTGAGAGTGCCGTTGACAGATTGCTCGGTGTCCGCCGGCCCATCGCAGGCGGTGATGCCCCAGATGTCCTCGCCGTAGCCAACCCATCCCATCGGGTTGGCGATCGCGTACGCCCGCTGCGCGTAGCGCGGCGCGTCGGGTGTTCTCGAAGTAGTCGATCCCCTTGCCGCGCATGAAGTCGTCCTGGATTCCGCGGGCGTCGACCCAGACCTGGGTGAACTGGTGCCCGAACAGCGGCGGGAAGGCAACGTACTTCTGGCCGTACCAGGGGGCCCAGACGTACGTGCTCGTGTACTCGGACCACGCCTGCGGGCTCACGGGGTGCGTGGGCGAGCCGAGCGCCAGAATGTAGAGGATCATCGCCTCGTCGTAGCCGCGCCAATCGTAGGTGTGCAGGCCGCGCTCCGGGGTCCACGCCATGCTGACGAGGGGCGGCCGCGCCTGCAAGAAGTTCCAGTCCGGAGCGCGGTAGAGCGCGTCCGCGAGGCTGCGGATCTCCGCCTCCCCGGGGTCGGCCCCGTCGAAGTACGTTTGGCACGCGAGCGCCCCGGCCAGCAGCAGCGAGGTGTCCATGCTGGAGAGCTCGACGTCCTGCGCGTAGCGCGCGCCCGTCATCATGTTGAGGAAGTGGTAGAAGAACCCCTTGTACCCCGCCTTGCCGGTAGGCTCCGGCCCCTGCGGGGCGCTGGCGAAGAAACGAAGGGTGGCCAGCACGCGGTCGCGCGCTGCCTCGCGCGTGATGAGCCCGCGCTGCACGCCGATCGGGTAGGCGGTGAGGCCGAAGCCGACGGCGGCGATCGAACAGAAGTCGGGCAGGGCACCGTCGGGCCACCTGTCGGGCACCAGGCCGTTGACCGGGTTGGCGAGCTCCCAAAAGAAGCGGAACGTGCGCGCCTGCAGCTCGTCGAGGAACGGGTCGGAGCGCTCCGCGGCGATCTTCAGCCGCGGCTTGCGCGCCGCGCCCTCCGGGTCATCCGCGGCCGAGTGCGGCGCGGCACACGACGCGAGGACCGAAAAGGCGGCCAACACCGCAACGACGATCGACCGCGCTCGAACCGCTCCGGGCCGATCAACTCTGGTGGCCATTCCACGCATAGCCTACTCCACTCGAAAGTGATGGAGAGAAAGCGCGGCACGGATCCGCGGGTTGCGATCCGTGCCGCGCCGATGTCTACCTTTAGGCCCCTTCCTGGCCTAGAAGCTGAACCTCACGCCGACTTGGTACCGGCGGGTGTTGTACGCCGCGGTCGGTTTCCCGTATTTCGCGTTTGGGGGATCCGTTGCCGGAGGCACGAAACCCGACGTCCAGGGGTCGTAGGTGTAGTTGGAGAAGTTGAAGATGTTGAACCCCTCGAGGGAGAGGCCGAGGTTCATCCCGCTGCCGAGCTTGGCGTCCCAGTCCACGCGCAGGTCCACGCTCCGGTAGGCGAACTGCTTGATGCCGAGGAAGCTCTGCTTTTCTGGCTGTAGCGCGTTGTAGTAGTAGTGGAAGCTGTCCCAACTCGGATAGGCGTTCGGCTGGTCGTACGGCAGGCCGGAGGTCAGGTTGATGATGCTGGAGACTCTGAACCCCACGGGAAGCCCGACGGTGCCGCTCGCGATGAAGGCGTCGCGCGGGGCCAGCTTGCCGGGAAACATGCCGCCGAAGAACGGGGGCGGGTACGTGTCGAACGCGAACGCGGTCCCGGTGTCGTTCGAGGCGTTCCACTTGGAGTCCGAGTGCGTGTAGGCGAAGTTGGCGCCCCACTTCGAGTCGGCCGTGTACGGCTTGTCAATCGTGAGGAAGTAGCCGGTGTACTCGGTCGTGCGGGTGTCGTAGCTGCGCATGGTGAAGCCGTAGCCGGGGAGCGGGATCCCGTTGCCCCAGCGGTCGTTGAAGGAAGTCCCCGGAGGGTTGGCGCCGTAGCTCCACACCAGCCCGTTGTAGCCGTTGGTGACCGCGTAGGTGAGCGAACCGAGCCAGTTGCCGAACTGCTGCCGGACACCGAGGGTCCACTGCGTGGAGCGCGGCGGGTGCGTGTCGTTGGCAACCAGGTTGACTTCGGGCCCCCCCGCCTGGCCGCTGGCGATGACGCCGGCAAGGCCGCCCGGAAGAAGGTACTTCGGGTCCCACAGGATCGCGGACACGCTGCACCCCGAGATCGTCGTCCCGACCTTGGCGGGGTCATTGGTGAAGCAGAACTGGTATTGGAACCATTGGTTCTTATACGCCTCGTCGTAGATATCGTTGAGCGCGACGCGGTCGTAGTACTGGCCCCAACCGCCGTAGACCACCGTCTTTCCGTTGTGGTTGACGTCCCAGGAGAAGCCGATGCGGGGCTGGTACATGTTCTTGTACGACGTCCGGTTGCTGCCGGTCGAGATGTAGTCGTCAGGGTTGAAGATCTCCGGGAAGCACCACGTGGTCTTCCCCCCGACCGGTTGCGAGTAGGTCCGGCACGAGTTCTTGAGCCCGTCGACGATGGCGGTTGGCGTGACCCACTTATTGTTCAGCATGTTGGTCTCGTAGTCCCACCGCAGACCCACGTTGACCGTGAAGTTGGACGCGAGCGCCCAGTCGTCCTGTGCGAACAACCCGTACTGGGTGTTGTCGAACTTGAGCGAGGGCTGGCCGTAGCCGTAGCGCGCCATGAACGGATACTGCCACTGTTCGTCGCTGCGGTACTCGAAGTACGGGTTGTAGTACGCGTCTTTGATCATGTCGTACTTCGCCTGCGTCGCCACGACGCCGAACTTGAGCGCGTGAGTCCCGTGCCAGTCCGTGAAGAAACTCAGGTCGTCGCGGAGGCCCGTCCGCTCCTGGCTCAGGTCCTGGATGTAGTCCTTGCTGCCGACGTCCAGCAGGTTGACGTAGTTCTCGTGGGGCACGCCCGGGTTGACCGCCCCGCTGATCCACTGGAACTTCTGCCAGGTGAGGCTGGCGTCGTTGAGCGTGCTGTTGCCGATCACCTTCTGGTACTTCGCCACGGCGGCCTGGGTCTTGTCGGTGAACTTCTCGGCCCCGTCGTAGGTCCGTTGGGTGCCGAAGCCGCGGATGTCGTTCTCGTCACGGAAGTGGTAGGAAACGTCGAAGGTGTCGGAGACGTCCGGTTGCCAGGAGAGCTTGCCGAAGTAGAGGTTCTCCTTGAACGGGGCGGTCTGGGTGCCGACCGGGTACGTGGAGAGCTTCGCCGTCACGTTCGCGGGGACGTTTGGGTTACCCCACGACGAGCCGTAGTAGACGCTCGCCTCCCCCGGTTGGTCCCTCCCCTCCCACGACACGAAGAAGTGGAGTTTGTCCTTCATGATCGGCCCGCCGATCGATAACCCCCCCTGCTGGCGCTTGTACGGAGGTTTGGCGTCCCCGCGCGCCGCGGCGAACTCGTCCTGCGTCACCATGCTGTCGTTCTGGAAGAGGTAGAACGCGTCGCCGTGGAAGTCGTTGCCGCCGGACTTCGTCACCGCGGTGATCACGGCCGACGCCGCCTTCTCGTACTCGGCCTTATAGTTCTGGGTCAGGACCTGGTACTCCTGGACGGCGTTCTGCGGGAACGGGTTGCCCTTGCTGGAGTCCTGCATGAACGCCCCGCCCTGGATGAGGTCGTTCTTCTGCGACAGGCCATCGATGAAGACGTTGACCTGCTTGGGGTTGGCGCCGCCGCCCGTGAAGTACTGCCCGGAGGCGGTGGTGTCGGTCGTCGTTTGGATGCCCGGAGCGAGTTGCGCGAAGCTCAGGAAGTTGCGGTTGTTCTGCGGCAGATTGTCCATCTGCTGCGTCGTGATGTTGGTCGTGACCGCGGACGAGCGTGTGTCCACGAGCAGCTTGTTGGCTTCACCGACCACCGTGGCGTTAGCGAAGACCACCATGTCCACACTGAGCTGGAAGTTGACCTTGTTGGTCTGCCCGAGCAGCACCGTCACGGTCTGGGTCTGCGGCTTGTACGCCTCGGAGGAGACCGTGATCTCGTACGTGCCCGGGGGGAGGCCGTTCAGGTTGAACGAGCCGTCGTTCCCAGCGGTGGTCTTGTAGACGAACGCGGTCTGCGTGTTCTTCGCGGAGACCGTGGCACCGGGGAGCGGCCCTGTCTGGTCGGCGACGGTGCCCCCGATGCTCGCCGTGGTGACCTGTGCGCCGGCCTGGCTGCAGATCAGCAGGCCAAGCAGCAGCAGCGCCGACCAGGCGATTGCGCTGTGTTTCCTTCCTTTCCTTTTCATTTCACCTTCCTCCTTTCAAGACGATTGTTGAGTTGCTGTGTGGTCTTTCTTGCCGCGTCGCGCGGCGGGGCGCGGCGAACCGGCCCGCTGGGGTCTCGGGCGTGGCCACGCCTGCGCCTGTTGCCGTTGCGGCCTGGCTTGAGGCCGCCGGGCAGAGCCCCGCAGGAGCTCCGCACGACCAGTGTTGTCGGCAGCATCTCGTGCCGCCGCCTGTGCCTGTTCTTGGTCTCGATGGCGTGAATCAACCGCTCGATGGCTCGCCCCCCCAGCTCCGGGATCGCCACGTGCACCGAGGAGAGAGGCGGCGAGACGAAGCGGCAGATGGGGATGTCGTCGAAACCGGCCACGGACATCTCCCGTGGGATGTCCAGGCCGGCCTCGTGCAGCGCCGAGAGCACCCCGATCGCCATCGCATCGTTGGTTGCGAAGATCGCGGTCGGGCGCGGCTTGAGCGCCGCGACGCGCTCACCGGCGCGGTGCCCCGCCTCCTCGGTGAAGTCGCCGTCGATCTCGAGGTCCTTCGATCGCTCGATCGAGAACGCGCGGGTCGCATCCCTATAGGCGCGCAGCCGCTCCCGCGCGTCGTAGTTGTTTGGGGGGCCCTTGACCAGCGCAACCCGCCGATGCCCGAGTCCCACGAGGTGCCTCACCATCTCGAACGCACCCGCGTAGTTGTCGACGGTAATGGAGTCGAACACGGTCCCGTTGCCCCGGCAGTTGAGCATCACGATCGGCAAGGTCTCGGGGAGGTTTGCCTGCAGCGTCTCGACGTCTACCTCGGGCGACATCACGATCAGCCCGTCCACGCGACCGCGGGTGGCCCGCAGCGCCGCCTCGATCTCGCCCTTGTCGCCGTGGGAGCTGGACACCAGCAGGTGGTAGCCGCGCCGCCTCGCGGCGAGGTCGATGCCTCGGATGATCTCGGAGAAGAACTCGCCGTAGATGTCGGGGAGCAGGACGCCGATGGTGCTTGTCTTGTTGGTGATGAGACTGCGGGCTGCGCCGTGCGGGACGTACCTGAGCCTCGCGGCGACCTCGTGGATGCGCCGCCGCGTCTCCTCGGCCACCGGCCCCTTGTCGTTGAGGACGCGCGAGACCGTGGCGACGGAGACGCCCGCCTGGTGAGCGACCTGCTTGATCGTGACGCTCACGAGGTGGCCCTCCCGGCGAGGCGGGGGGCGACGCAGCTTGGCGGTGTGACCGGGCACGGATTGGCCTCCGTCAGCGCACTGTAATCGTTTACATCGCGACTAATCTAAGGTCCCCTTTGGCGTATGTCAAGACGCTGTCACGGCGAACGCTGACGGCCACTGACTGCCGTGAGGCCCTCGCATAAGAGCTTCTGCCACAGATATTTGGATGCGGCCGGTTGCTGCGGTAGGGGCTGCCGAGCCACCACCGCCGTACAATCGCTCCGAGATGAGAGACACGTTGATCCTGCTGGTCGGGGGGGCGGCGTTTGCCGTCCTCGTCTTCGGTCGTCTGGTCCGCTCGCAGGTGCTGCGACACCTCTCAGGCGCGCTGGCATTCCTGGGCTTGGCGGCAGCGGCGCGGTGGGCCGTGCTGGCCACCAAGGTAGGGGAGCGCTGGGAGCTCTGGTCCGGCGTTGCGGTCCTCCTGGCCCTGGGCTACCTGCTGGCGAAGCTCGCGCTGCTTGTTGTCTTCGAGTGGCTGCTGGCACAGCGCATGCGCGTCGTGGTGCCGCGCCTGGCGCGCGACGTGATCGCGCTGCTCCTTTATGTGCTGGTGGCCGCCACCGTGCTGCGCTACGGCCTCGACATGAACGTCGGAGGGCTGCTGGCCGGGACGGCGGTCGTCACCGTGGTGGTCGGCTTCGCCCTCCAGGAGACCCTCGGCGCACTGCTTGCGGGCCTCGCGCTGGCGTGGGAGCAACGCTTCGAAGCGGGCAGCTGGGTGGAGGTGGACGGCATCGTGGGCGAGGTGCAGGAGCTCGGGTGGCGCTCGCTGGTGCTCCGCACCCGCCTGGGGGAGCAGGTGCTGATCCCGAACTCACAGGTCGCCAGGGCGCGGGCGCGCCTCTACGGCGAGGGCGAGCAGGCCATCGCGGTGCCGGTCCACTTAGGCGTGGCCTACGGCGTGCCGCCCCACGCGGTCAAGGAGTTGCTCCAGGGCGTGGCTGCCGACATCCCGCTGGTGCTGGCGGAGCCCGCACCCCAGATCCTCGTCCGGGAGTTCGCCGAAAGCGCGGTGCAGTACGAGTGCCGGCTGTGGACGCATGAGCCGTGGCTTGCGGCGGACCTGACCGACACCTTCCTCACGCGCGCCCACGCGGCGCTCGCCCGCGCCGGCATGGAGATCCCGTTCCCTCAGCGCAGCGTGCGCCTGGTGGCCGATCGTCCTGCCGAGGATCCCGAGCGGATGAGCCGCGACGCCCTCGCGAGCTGCACGCTCTTCGCTGGCCTGGCCGAGGACGCGGTTGCCCTGCTGGCGGCGACAGCCCGCCGGCAAGTGTTCGCACCCGGCGAGGCGGTGGTGCGGGAGGGCGAGGCCTCGCGCGCCCTGTACGTGGTGGCGCGTGGCGAGGCCATTGTCGTGCACGCCGGCCAGGAGGTGGCCCGGGTTGGCGAGGGCGAGGTGTTCGGCGAGATGGCGTTCCTCTCGGGGGCGCCGCGAGCGGCCACGGTGCGGGCCGGCGCCGCCCTCTCGGTCGTGGAGGTGGATAGCCGCGCGCTTGGCGCGCTGCTCGTGGAGCGGCGCGAGCTCGCCGAGGAGCTGGCCAACCGGATGGCGGCGCGCCAGCAGGAACTGGCGGCCCGCGAGGCGATGGCCGGCGAGACGGTTCACCCGAAGGGGTTGGCGACCTTCCTGCTCGAGCGTCTCCTGCGTCTCGTCGGGGGATGAGCCCCGCGCGACGCGGGGTTACACTCTTTGGCGATGGAAGGGCTCGAACTCCTGGTCGCGCATCTGAAGCCGCTGGGGAGCGCGGTCGTTGCGTTCTCCGGCGGTGCCGACTCGGCGCTCGTCGCGTGGGCCGCACACCGTGCCCTCGGGGACCAGGCGCTCGCCGTCACCGCGCGCTCAGAGAGCCTGTCCGGGGGCGAGGCGGAGGCGGCACAGGCGCTGGCGCGGCAGATCGGAATCCGGCAGGAGGAGATCGCCTACTCGGAGACCGAGATCCCCGGCTACGCGGACAACACACCGGACCGCTGCTACGTCTGCAAGGGGGAGCTGTTCCGGCGGCTGGCGGTGATGGCCGGCGAGAGGGGTCTCGCCGCGGTGCTGGACGGGACCAACGCGGACGACCTCGGCGATTTCCGGCCCGGCAGGCGCGCCGCCGAGGAGCTCGCGGTGCGCTCGCCGTTGGTGGAGCTTGGCTGGGGGAAGGCCGCCATTCGCGAGGCGCTCAAGAAGCTCGACCTGCCGGTGTGGGACAAGCCTTCGAGCCCGTGCCTGTCATCTCGCGTGCCCTACGGCGACCCGATCACCCGGGAGAAACTGGAGCAGATAGGCCGCGCCGAGGCCGCGCTGCGCGACCTCGGCTTTCGCGAGCTGCGGGTTCGCCACCACGGCAGCACGGCCCGCATCGAGCTGCCCAGGGCCGAGATGATCCGTGTGCTCACCGATGGGCTCGCCGAGGAGATCGTGCGACGGGTGCGAGCGGCCGGCTTCGCCTTCGTCGCCCTCGACCTCGAGGGCCTGCGCTCCGGCTCTCTCAACCGGTTGCTGCCCACCGCTGGCAAGCGCACAACGTAGCTGGTTGCAAACGCGACGGCCGCGGCCTGGTATCGAGGGGATGCGAGGCCGCTGTCAGCTCAATCCTTGTCGAGACCCAAACGCAAAATTCAGTGAGTTAGTTGATTGACTTTGTGAAGCCTGACGCTATAGTGACGCGGACGCGAGGGGGGGGAGTGACCGAGTACATACCCGTCCTGCTCTTTATCGCCGTTGCCATCGCCTTTCCATTCGTGACGCTCGCAATCGCCTGGCTGGTGCGTGCCGGGCGCTACGACCCCGTCAAGGTGGAACCCTACGAGTGCGGCAACCCGATCACGAGCGAAGCCTTCGACCACAGGTTCTCCGTGCGCTACTACCTGATCGCCGTGCTGTTCGTGGTGTTCGACGTGGAGACGGTGTTCCTGTTTCCGTGGGCGGTCATGCTGCGCAAACTCGCGCTTTTCGGCTTCGTCGAGATGGTGGTGTTCCTCGCCATCCTGGTGGTCGGGTACGTCTACGCCTGGCGGCGGGGGGCGCTGCAATGGGTCTGATCGAGAACCGCTTCGAACCCAACATCCTGATATCGACCTACGACACCGTCATCAACTGGGCGCGCCGCTCCTCGGTTTGGCCGCTCCAGTTCGGCCTGGCCTGCTGCGCGATCGAGATGATGGCGACGATGGATCCGCGGTTCGACCTCTCACGGTTCGGCATGGAGGTGTTCCGCGGCTCCCCGAGGCAGGCCGACCTGCTGCTGGTGTCGGGCACCGTGACCGAGAAGATGGCCCCCATCGTGAAGCGGCTCTACGACCAGATGCCGGAGCCGAAGTGGGTGCTCGCGATGGGCTCGTGCGCGACGTGTGGGGGTCCCTACAAGACCTACGCGGTCACCCAGGGAGTTGATCGCATCGTGCCCGTGGACGTCTACGTGCCGGGGTGTCCGCCGCGACCCGAGGCGCTCCTCTACGGGCTGATGCAGCTGCAGCGCAAGATCGACCGCATGACCATCGCGCGCAAGGCAGGGTAGGAGGTTCTGATGGCGGAGCAGGACAACGTAGCGCCGCAAGAGCAGGCCGCGCCCAAGCCACCCTGGGAGGAGAAACCGATCCCGCCGGAGCCCAGGGACGCGCGGGAGCACCCGCAGGTGCAGGAGATCGCCGCGATCCTCCCCGACGCGGTGCTCGAAGCGGTCGAGTTCGCCGGGCAGGTCACGGTGACGGTGCCGCGCGAGCGCATCGCGGACGTCTGCCGCGCCTGCAAGGAGCGGCTCGACTACAAGTTCCTGGTGGACCTCACGGTTGTGGACTGGCAGGAGCGCCCGGAGGGGCGCTTTGACGTCGTGTACTGGATGCACCGGTTCTCCGACTCCAACCGCCTCCGCCTCAAGCTGCGGGTCGCCGACGGGGTCGAGGTGTCCTCGGTGACCGGCGTGTGGAAGGTCGCCAACTGGATGGAGCGCGAGGCCTTCGACATGTTCGGCATCTACTTCGCGGGCCACCCCAATCTGGAGCGCATCCTGACCTGGGAAGGCTTCAACGGACACCCCCTCCGCAAGGACTTCCCGATCGAGGGGATCGACACCGGGGCCGCGATCTACCCCGACGTCTACCCGCCCGGGGGCGGCCCGGTGGCCGGCGGGGAGGGGGAGTGATGAGCAACCTCGAAGCGATCCGACCCTTCCCCGACAGCGAGGAGATGGAGATCTCGTTCGGCCCCCAGCACCCGGCCACGCACGGGGTGTTGCGGCTGATGGTGAAGCTGGACGGCGAGAAGATCGTGGACGCCAAGCCGATCATAGGCTACCTGCACCGCGGCACCGAGAAGATCTTCGAGCGCGAGACCTACAACGGCACGATCCCCCACACCGACCGCATGGACTACACCGCCGCCGCCACCAACAACCAGGGGCTGGTGGGCGCAGTGGAGCGGATGATGGGGGTCACGGTGCCCCCGCGCGCGGCCTACATCCGGATGATGCTGGCCGAGCTGCAGCGGATCTCCTCGCACATTATCTGGCTGGGCACGCACGCGCTGGACATCGGCGCGCAGACCCCTTTCTTCTACACCTTCCAGGAGCGTGAGACGATCCTCGACCTCTACGAGGAGTACTGCGGCGCCCGCCTCACCCTCAACTGCATGCGCGTGGGGGACAGCCGTTCGACCTACCCGGGGGCTGGACCGACCGCTGCCACGCCTTCGTGGACCAGTTGCCGGCGCGCATCGCGGAGTGGGAGCGCCTTCTCACCAACAACCGCATCTGGAAGAAGCGCACCATCGGCGTGGGCGTCATCTCCGCCGCGAACGCCATCGAGTGGGGGCTGACCGGGCCGCCCCTGAGGGGCTCCGGCGTCAAGTGGGACATTCGCAAGGTGTTTCCCTACGACCACTACGATGAGGTGGACTTCGAGATCCCGATCGGCGCCAACGGCGACACCTACGACCGCTACCTGGTGCGCATGGAGGAGATGAGGCAGTCGGTGCGCATCATAGAGCAGTGCCTGGCGAAGCTTCCGGACGGCCCGGTCATGGCCAAGGTCCCCAAGGTGATCAAGCCCCCCAAGGGGGAGATCTACTTCTCTGTCGAGGGTCCCAAGGGCGAGCTGGGCTACTACGCGGTCTCCGACGGCAGCACCAAGCCGTACCGCCTGCACGTGCGGCCCGCCTGCTTCATCAACCTGCAGGCGCTGCCCGAGTTGGTACGGGGCCACCTGGTGGCCGACCTGATCGCGGTGATCGGCACCCTCGACATCGTGCTCGGCGAGATCGACAGGTAGGGAGGCGTGATGGGGAACCCTTGGATTGCCTTCCTGGTGGTGCCGCTCGTGAAGATCGTCGTGATCCTGCTGGTGGTCATCCTGATGGCGGCCTACCTCAGCTTCTTCGAGAGAAAGATCCTTGCGTACATGCAGATCCGCATCGGGCCCAACCGCGTCGGCCCACGCGGGTGGCTGCAGCCGATCGCCGATGCCCTCAAGCTCTTCGTGAAGGAAGACATCTTCCCGTCGCGCGCCGAGAAGCTCGTGTACCTGCTCTCGCCGGTGATGATCACGGTGCCGGCGCTGGTGGTGTTCTCGGTGATCCCGTTCGGGGCGGACACGACCTTCTTCGGTCTCCTCAAGCAGCCGATTCCGCCCTACCTCACCGACATCAACATTGGAATCCTCTTCATCCTTGGGGTCTCCTCGGTGGGTGTGTACGGCGTGATCCTGGGCGGGTGGTCGTCCAACAACAAGTTCTCGCTGATGGGCGGTCTGCGTTCTGCGGCACAGCTGATCTCGTACGAGGTGCCGATGGGGTTCTCCGTGGTCGCCGTGCTGCTGATGGCGGGCAGCCTCTCGATGGTCAGAATCGTCGAGGCGCAGAAGCAGGCCGGGGTCTGGTTCATCTTCCCGGGGATCGTGGCCTTCTTCATTTACTTCGTGTGCGGCGTTGCCGAGACCAACCGCAACCCCTTCGACCTCCCCGAAGCGGAATCGGAGTTGGTGGCCGGCTTCCACACCGAGTACTCCGGGATGAAGTGGGCGTTCTACTTCCTTGCCGAGTACGCCAACATGGTGGTGATCTCCTCGGTCGCCACCGTTCTGTTCCTCGGCGGTTGGCTGCGGCCTTTCCCCAACGTGGGTGCGCTGGCGTTCCTCGACGTGATCCCGCCGTTCATATGGTTCGCCGCCAAGGTCGGGTTTTTCCTCTTCTGCTACATCTGGTTCCGCGCAACGTTCCCCCGCTATCGGTTTGACCAGCTCATGGCGCTCGGCTGGAAGGTACTCCTGCCCGTGAGCCTCGCCAACCTGCTGGTGGTAGGGCTGGGCGTGCTTCTGATGGGAGGCCCGCGATGAGCCTCTGGGGCTTTCTCACCTCGGTGTTCCAGATCGACCTGGCGCAGGGCCTCTCGGTGACGGGGAAGTTCTTCTTCCACCGCAAGGCCACCATCCAGTACCCCGAGGTCAGGCCGGTCCCCAAGGACCGCTTCCGCGGTATGTTCGGCTTCTCGGAGGAGCGCTGCATCGTCTGCCACAACTGCGCCAAGGCCTGCCCCATCGACATCATCCACATCGCCGACCACTTCGAGGAGATCGAGGTCGAGGGTAAGAAGAAAAAGAAGAAGGTACTCGACCGCTTCGACATCGACGTCAAGCGCTGCATGTTCTGCGGGCTGTGCGAGGAGGCGTGCCCCACCGAGCCGGTGGCGATCTGGCTCACAACCAGGAGCTACGAGACGGCCGCCTACGAGCGCAACGAGAGGCTGTACTTCACCAAGGAGCGCTTGCAGAGCTGGGAGGGCGTGAAGCCCTACCCGGGCGTGGTGACTCCGGACCAGGGGCAGATGCCAAACGACCCGACCGGCGCTCTGTCGCCGAGACCCGAGGAGCAGAAGTGATGAGCTGGTTCGTCCTCCACTTCGCGCAGATCGTCTTCTACTGCCTGGCCGCCTGCGCGGTGGCCGGGGCCGTCGGGGTGATCGGCTTCCGCAACCCGGTTAATGCGGCACTCTCGCTGCTGGGGACGTTTCTTGCGGTGGCAGGCCTGTTCGTGCTCATGCACGCCGAGTTCCTGGCCGCTGTGCAGATCCTCGTGTACGCCGGCGGCATCATGGTGCTGTTCCTGTTCGTGATCATGCTCGTGAGGGTGCGCACGCTCCCGCAGGAGCCTCAGTACCTCCGGAGCCTCGCGCCAGCGGCGGTGGGCGTGGGCGGGCTCCTCGCGGTGCTGGTGGGGGTGGGGCTGTGGGCCGCCGCGCGGACCCCCCTTGCAAACCCCGCGGTGCTGCACCAGGTCCAGGGGATTTCGGTCGGCAACACCGAGGCGGTGGGCTGGAGCCTCTACCGCGACTACCTGCTGCCGTTCGAGGTGGTCTCGATCGTGCTGCTGGTCGCGATGATCGGCGCCATCGTCATGGGTCGCAAGGAGCCTGGAGAGGAGGGGGGCGCGTGATCACGACCACGCACTACCTGATGCTGTCGCTGGTCCTCTTCACGCTGGGCGTAGTCGGGATGGTGGTGCGCCGCAACTTCATCACGGTCCTGATGTGCGTGGAGCTGATCCTCAACGCGGCCAACATCAACTTCATCGCGTTCTCCCGCCAACTCGGCGACCTCACCGGCCAGGTGTTCGCGGTGTTCGTGATCACGATTGCCGCCGCCGAGGCGGCCATCGGCCTCGGCATCATCGTCGCTCTGGTGCGCCTCAAGCAGACGGTCAATCTTGACCAGGTCAGCGTGATGGAGGGATGAGCGCATGAAAGACCTGCTCTGGCTGATCCCGCTCTTCCCCCTCCTGGGCGCAATCGTCAACGGGCTCGTTGGCAATCGGCGCGGGTGGGAGCACAAGACCACGTCGGCCGTCGCGCTCGCGGGCTCCGGGCTCGCGATGCTGGCCGCCTTCGCGGCGATCATCGACTGGGCGACGGCGCTGGGCACCCACGCGGTGCACGCCAATCGAGTGTTCACCTGGATCCCGGCGGGGCCCGGCCTCACGGCGGACGGGCTGCTCGCCAACCTCACGATTGATTTCACGTTGCGTTTGGATTCGTTGTCGGCGGTGATGTTGTTTTTCGTGACGTTTGTGGGTTTTGTGATTCACGTCTACTCGGTGGGGTACATGCATTCGGAGAGTGCGCGTTCGTACGCGCGGTACTTTGCGTACCTAAACCTGTTCATGTTTGCGATGTTGACGTTGGTGTTGGGGGCCAATCTCGCGGTGCTGTTCATTGGGTGGGAGGGTGTGGGGCTGTGCAGTTACTTGCTGATCGGGTTTTACTTCGAGAAGGAGTGGTGTGCGTCGGCCGGGAAGAAGGCGTTCATCGTCAACCGGATTGGGGACTTCGGGTTCTTGTTGGCGATTTTCTGGGCGTTCAAGGTATTTGGGACGATTGACTTTGCCGGGATGCAGGGGTTGATCGAGGGGGATCCTGGCAAGTACGCCGCGGCGGCGACTCCGATTGCGCTGTTGTTGTTCGTGGGGGCGATCGGCAAGTCGGCGCAGCTGCCGTTGTACGTCTGGCTGCCGGACGCGATGGCGGGGCCGACGCCGGTGTCGGCGTTGATTCACGCGGCGACCATGGTCACGGCGGGTGTCTACATGGTGGCGCGGTCGAACTTCATCTTTGCGCTTTCGCCGACGGCGCTGGTGGTGGTGGCGGTGGTGGGGGGGTTGACGGCGGTGTTTGCGGCCAGTATCGGGCTGGCACAGAACGACATCAAGAAGGTGCTGGCGTACTCCACGGTGTCGCAGTTGGGGTACATGTTTCTGGCGGCGGGAGCGGGGGCGTTCGGGGCGGGGATCTTCCACGTCTTCACCCACTCGTTCTTCAAGGCGTGTCTGTTCCTGGGGGCGGGGTCGGTGATTCACGCGATGGCCGGTGAGCAGGACATGCGCAAGATGGGTGGGCTGGCCAAGCACCTGCCGACCACCTACTGGACGTTTGTGGTGGCGACGCTGGCGCTTTCTGGGATTCCGCCGTTTTCGGGGTTCCTCTCCAAGGACGAGATCCTGGGGAAGGTGTTTGCGGCGGGGGCGGGGAACCTCAACGGCTTCGGGGGCGTCTACCTGGTGCTCTGGGTGCTCGGGGTCGCGGGGGCGTGCATGACGGCGTTTTACATGTTTCGAGCCGTCTACATGACGTTCCACGGGGAGTTTCGGGGGACGCACGAGGCGGCCCATCACCTGCACGAGTCGCCTTCGAGCATGACCTGGCCGTTGCGGATTCTGGGAGTCGGCTCGATCGTGGCCGGGTTCCTCGGGGTGGGTGCCGCCTTGACGTTCGGCAGGGATCTGAACTGGTTCGAGCACTTCCTGCACCCGATCTCGCCCGCGCTCGAGGTGGAGCACGCGCCGGTGCTTGCCACCGAGTGGGCGCTGATCCTCCTCTCGGTGGCGGTGGCAGTGGCGGGGATCCTGCTCGCGAAGAGGTTCTACTGGGGGCCCGAGGCGTTCCAACGCCCGCGCGCCCTCGCCGAGCGCTTCCCCACCCTCTACTCCACCGTCGCCAACAAGTACTACGTGGACGAGATCTACGGGGCCACCGTTGTTGCCGGCACGATCAACCTGGCCAAGGGCTCCTACGAGTTCGACGCGCGTGTAGTGGACGGGGCGGTGAACGGGACGCGGCACCTCACGGTGGGAACGTCGTTCTTCTCGGGCCTCTTTGACCTCAACGTCGTGGATGGGCTTGTCAACGCCCTGGCGGATTCCTACGGGTGGGCGAGCCGGGTCCTGCGGCGGGTGCAGTGGGGCGTGGTGCAGGGGTATGCGCTGGTCATGGCTGTGGGTTTCGTGCTGATGGTCGCGGCGGCACTGTGGCTCGGCCGCTGAGGGGGATGCGATGGGTTTCGTGACCAACCTGCTGAACATCATCTGCTACGTGCCGCTCGTGGGAGCGCTCGTGATCATCTTCCTGCTGCGCCGGGGACAGACCGCGGCGATCAAGACGGTCGCCACCGTCACGGCCGGTCTGGACTTCGCTCTCTCCCTGTCGCTCTGGTTCCTGTACGTCCCGGACGGGCCCGCGTTTCAGCTCGCGTACGTGCACGAGTGGATCCCATCGGTGGGAGCCAAGTACCACTTCGGGGTGGACGGGATCTCGATCCTGCTCATCCTGCTCACCACGCTGCTGGGTTTCATCTCGGTTTACTCGTCGTTCTCGGCGATCACCCATCGCGAGAAGGAGTACTACGTCTTTCTGCTGGTGCTGCAGACCGGCATGCTCGGCGTGTTCATGTCGCTCGACTTCGTGCTGTTCTACGTGTTCTGGGAGGTCATGCTGGTCCCGATGTACTTCCTCATCGGGATCTGGGGCGGGCCGCGCAAGCTTTACGCCGCGATCAAGTTTTTCTTGTTCACCCTGGTCGGCTCCGTGCTGATGCTGGTCGGCATCCTGGCTCTCTACTTCTACAACTCGACCGGCCTGAAGGCGATCGGCCTTTCGGGCCTGGGCAACGCGCCGACCTTCGACGTGACCGAGCTGTTCAAGATCGCGCCGGCGATCCCGGCCAACCTCCAGTTCTGGGTTTTCCTGGCGTTCTTCGTCGGCTTCGCGATCAAGGTGCCGATGTTCCCGTTTCACACCTGGCTTCCGGATGCCCACGTGGAGGCGCCCACCGCCGGCTCGGTGATTCTGGCCGGGGTCCTCCTGAAGATGGGGACCTACGGCTTCATCCGCTTCTCACTGCCACTGCTGCCCGACGCCAGCCGCAAGGCGGTCCCATGGATGGTGGCGTTGGCGATCATCGGGATCATCTACGGTGCCCTGGTGGCGATGGCACAGCAGGACATGAAGAAGCTTGTGGCGTACTCCTCGGTTTCCCACCTCGGGTTCGTGATGCTGGGGATGTTCGCGCTGAACCCCCAGGGGCTGACCGGCTCGGTGCTTCAGATGATCAACCACGGGCTTTCCACGGGCGGCTTGTTCTTGCTCGTGGGGATCATCTATGAGCGCCGGCACACGCGCATGATCGCGGACTACGGTGGCCTCGCGAAGGTCATGCCGGTGTACGCGATGCTTTTCATGATCATCACCATGGCCTCGATCGGGCTGCCCACCCTAAACGGTTTCATAGGAGAGTTCACGATCCTCGTCGGCGCGTTCAACCGCTCGACGACGTGGGCGGTGCTCGCTGCGACCGGCATCGTGCTGAGCGCCGCGTACATGCTGTGGATGTACCAGCGGGCGTTCTTCGGCGAGATCACCCACGATGAGAACAAGGTCCTCAAGGACGTCAACCTGCGCGAGCAGTGGACGCTGATCCCGCTCATCATCCTCTGCTTCTGGATCGGGCTGTACCCCAAGCCGTTCTTCCGCATCCTGGAGCCCTCGATCAAGCGGGTGGTGCAGGTTGTGGACCCCGACTACTTGAACCACCCGACGGCGCAACTGGTTGCGCCCACTTCGCACGCGCAGGGGCACTGATCGATGCGCGCCGACCTCATCGCCCTGCTCCCGGAGCTCGTGCTGGCCACTCTCGCCATGGTGGTGCTGCTGGCCGGCCTCGCCACCGGCAAGAGGCGGAACCGCGCCCTTGGGGCCGGAGCGGTGCTTTCACTCGCCGCCACCGGCGTGACGCTCTGGCTGGTGGCGGGTGCCAGCGACCCCACCGCGAGGTTCTTCGCGGGCATGTTCGCGCTCGACCACTTTGCGGTGTTCTTCAAGGTGCTCTTCCTGCTCTCCTCCGTGCTGGCAATCCTACTCTCCCTGGACTACCTCGAGCGCAACGACTACCGCCCCGGGGAGTACCACGCGCTGGTGCTTTTCGCCACCGTGGGCATGATGACGATGGCCTCGGGCACCAGCTTGGCGGTTATCTACGTCGGGCTCGAGCTCATGGCGCTCTCGACCTACATCCTGGCCGGGTACTTCCGCCGGGAGGTCAAGTCGCACGAGGCCGCCGCCAAGTACTTCGTGCTGGGTGCGCTCTCGTCCGGGATCCTGCTCTACGGGCTCTCGCTGGTGTACGGCACCACCGGAACCCTGGACCTGGCGGCGCTGGCTGGCGCGTTGAAGGGCGGGGGCGTGCCGACCGCGACGCTCGTAGGTGTGGCGCTCCTCGCCTGTGGTTTCCTTTTCAAGGTGGCGGCGGTGCCGTTCCACGTCTGGACGCCGGACGTCTACGAGGGGGCTCCCACCCCCATCACGGCGTTCATGTCCGTCGGGCCGAAAGCTGCCGCGTTCGCGATGTTCCTGAGGGTGTTCCTCGGAGGGCTCGGGCCACTCGACTCCCAGTGGCGCTGGCTGGTTGGTGCCGCTGCCGCGCTCACGATGGTGTGGGGCAACATCGCGGCGCTGACACAGGACAACGTCAAGCGCCTGCTGGCGTACTCGTCCATCGCACACGCCGGGTACGCGCTGGTGGGGCTTGTGGCCGGCGGGCCGGGGGGGATCCAGAGCGTTCTCTTCTACATGCTGGTCTACACCGTGACCAACATCGGTGCGTTCGGCTTCGTGATCATGCTCGAGTCGCGGGGCTTCGCGGGTGAGACCGTGCAGGACTACGCGGGACTCGCGCGCAAGCACCCGCTGGCGGCGTTCGGGATGTTGCTTTTCATGCTCTCGCTCGGGGGCATCCCGCCGACGGCCGGTTTCATGGGCAAGCTTTACCTGTTCGCCGCGGCCGTGAACGCCGGCTACGTCTGGCTCGTGGTGGTGGCAGTGCTGATGTCGGCTGTATCCCTCTACTACTACTTCCGCATCGTGCTGCAGATGTACCTCCGCGACGGCGAGGAGGTACAACCCGCGCCGCTAGTGGAGGCGCCCTGGACGGAGCGAGTGATCTGGGCGTGCGGGCTCGCGGTGCTGGTCATCGGGATCTTACCGGCCCCGTTCCTGGCTGCGGCCCGGGCCACGGTGGGGGTGTTGGGAGGACCGTGAACGGGGAGCGGCGCAGGCGCTCGGCAGCCTCACTCCGCCGCATCGCCGATGCTTCGTCGCTTGGCCTTGCGTTCCCGATCGCGATCGTGATCGGCTACTTCTTCGGGCGGTGGCTGGACGGGGTTCTCGGGACCGCCCCCTGGATGATGGCCACCTTCAGCGTATTCGGGATCGCTGCCGGGTTCCTGAACGCCATCCGCACCGCGCTCCGCATCGGCCGCGAGGAAGACCAGGAAAGCAAGCTGTCCGATCAGGGCGGCAAGCCTCCCGGTGAGGAGCGGTAAGGTGGTCGCGCGGCGGGCCCTGAAGACCGGGGCAGTGCTGACCTTGGCGGCGGCATCGCTCGTGGCCTGGCTCGGCAAGCCATGGAGCGCACTCGCCTTGACCGTCACGTCGACCGTCGGTATGATCAACGGGCTTTGGCTGGAGGGGCTGCTGGCTGGCATCCTGCAGCCGGGCAAGGCGCGTGTGGCTTGGGGCGCGGCGGCGTTGCTGATCGCGCGCTGGGCCCTCTGGGGCCTGCTGTTCGGTTTCCTGTACCTGCTGCGCAGCCGCATCGAGCTGTGGGCCGTGGCAGTGGGGGTCGCGTGTTTCCTCGCCGCCCTCGCGAGCGCGGGGATGAGAGCCCCGGAGCACGGCGGCCGGGAGGGGTAGGCAGAAGTGCACCACGAGGTCTCGATCCTTTTCGAGCATCTGAATACGCTGCTTGTGGCGTTGCTGGGTGTGCCGCCTGTCGCCTGGCGAAAGGCGATGGGTCTCGAGGAGGACCCCGGGATCTGGCTGCCCGACCACGTGATCATGGCCCTGCTCGTGGTGGTGGTCGTGGCCGTGCTGCTGGGGAGCGCGCGGCGCCGCTACACGGTGGAGCACCCCTCGACGCTGCAACAGGTTCTCGAGTTGCTGCTCTCCGGCCTCCGCAACTTGACCGAAGACGTCATTGGCCACGGGCGCGGTCGGCAGTTCGTGCCGTTCATCGCGGCGCTGGGGTTCTTCATCTTCGTGTCCAATTCTTTCGGCCTTGTTTTCTTCCTGCAACCGCCCACCGCGAACACCAGCACGACCTTCGCCCTGTCACTGACCGCGTTCCTCTTCTACAATATTGTTGGCATGCGCCGGCATGGCCCGGTCGGCTACGCGAAGCAGTTCATGGGGCCGGTCTGGTGGCTGTTCCCCCTCATGGTCCCTATCGAGATCATCTCGCACCTCGCGCGCGTGCTCTCCCTTGCACTGCGGCTGTTCGGCAACATCTTCGGCGAGCACGCCGCGACCGGGATGTTCCTCGGCATCTTGCCGTTCTTCGTGCCGGCGATGATGGGTTTAGGGGTCATGGGTGCGATCATCCAGACGTTCATCTTCATCATGCTGACCGCGGTCTACGTTTCCGGGGCCGTGGCGGAGGAGCACTGACGAAAACGACACCTGCGAAGGAGGGAAGGTAGATGAGGAAGCAGAAGCTCGCCGTGGTTCTCGGGTTGGTGCTTGTGGCCCTTGTGGCACCGGCGTTCGCCGCCGAAGAGGCCGGTGCCCAGGCCGGCCCGGGTGCGAACATTTTCACGCAAAACGCCGCCAAGTTCCTGGCGGCCGCCCTGGTCCTCGGCCTCGCGGCTTTTGCCGGCGCCTTTGGCCAGGCGAGGGCCGTGGCCTCGGCCTGCACCAGCATGGGACGGAACCCGGGTGCGGCCGGCCCGGTGCGCATCACTATGCTACTCGGTGTGGCGTTCATCGAGTCGCTGGTCATCTACGCGCTGGTGATCGCATTCATGATCCTGGGGAAGTAAAGCCGCTTCGCGCCGGTGTGACCCGGCATCACACCGACCGCGAGCGGAGCAAGGCGGAAGGATCTCGGCGGCCTCGCCGTTTCTGACGACCGCATTCACGCATGCCTTACTGGCCCGGCCCGTCGAAGCAGACGGGTCGGGCCTCTTGCGTCATCTCGAGGACGGCCACGCCGGGCGCGGCGCCGCTCGCGCGGCGCCCGCCCCCGGAAGCTCCCGGCGCACAGAACGGGTCGTTCACGGCTGTTCGTGCGGGAATCCGGCTAGCTTTTACCCCCCTGATGCGACGAAAGTGAGGCTGGGAAAGGATGTTAGCTGTGATCGCGTCCATGTTGTCTTAGGCTATTGACATTGCAACTCCGACTCAATTAACATTAACTCGCTGTGGAGGCGAGCATGGATATCCAGAGCTCCTGGAACTTCGATAATGCCGAGCTTCCATTTCGCGGCCAGCTCTTCAAGACGGCGCTGCGCCTCACGCGCAGCGCGGAGGACGCCGAGGACCTCCTTCAGGAGACCTACCTCAAGGCGTACCGGCACTACGCATCGTTCCAGCCCGGCACCAACCTGAAGGCGTGGCTGTTCAAGATCCTGAAGAACACCTTCATCAACGAGTACCGCCGCCGGAAGCAGTTACCGGCGCAGGTCGATTTCGCGGAGCTGGAGGAGACCTTCGAGTCCGCGGTCATCAACACGAACGCGGCAGCGACCCGCTCCCCCGAGGACGAGCTGCTAGAGGCCTCGCTCGACGCGGAGGTGCGGACGTCGTTGACGGCACTGCCGCACAACTACAAGGTCGTGGTGCTGCTGGCCGACATCGAGGGCTATGCCTACAAGGAGATCGCCGACATCCTCGCGATCCCGGTCGGGACCGTGATGTCGCGCCTGTACCGCGGCCGGCGATTGCTTGAGAGGGCTCTCCTCTCCTTCGGTGTGCGCTATAACTACCTCCACCACCGGCCCCACCGGCTGCGCTCCGAGGACCTCGACGTGGAGAGGATGTTCGGCGAGCCCGCGGGGGCCAGCCCCGGCGTCAACGTTCACTGAGTGGCGAGCTGCCCTCCAGTGGCACGACGACAAGGAGCCTCGCCTGCGCGAGGCTCCTCGTGCGTTTGCTAGGATAGGCGCGTGAAGGCTCTGGTGGCTGCACTGCTCCTCACGGGGGCCGTCGCTTCAGGCGAGGGCGACCTGCGGACCACGTCGGGTACCCCCTTCTCGCTCTCGGAGCTCCTGAGCCGTGGCCCCGTGGTCCTGGTTTTTTGGAACACCTGGCTTCCGCACTCGGAGGAGTTTGCGGGGCTGCTGCCCGAGGTGGAGGCGGCCGCCGAGCGCTATGGCTGGCCGGGGGCGGTGGTCGTGTTCCAGGACACAGGCGCAGAGGCCGCACGCACGCTACCGGGCAGCGGCGGCAAGCTGCCACGCGTCCTCGACCGCCGCGGCGAGCTGGTCCGGCATTTCAAGGTCACCCGTGCGCCCGCGGTGTTGCTCGTCGAGTCGAGCGGCGCAGTGAGGGCACGCTCCGGACCCGCCCCCGAAGAGGTGCGCGAGCTGCTGCGGGGGATGACGACCCGGTGACGCTCGGCGACCGCTTCCTGGCCGCCCTCGCCTTGAGCGTCCTGCTCCTGTGCCGGTGGAACCTCTCGGCCGGTGAGCCCTCGCCGTCCGCGGCACGTCCTCTTCTGAAGGTGGCGCCCCTCGCGCTGCCGACGTTCGTCCGTCAGGGGGTGTTGGGCCGTGGCGAGACGCTCGGCCAGCTCGTGGGACGGATCGGGCTCCCGGCCGCCGACGTGCCGGCCTGGGTCTCGGCGGTGCAGCAGGTGCTGGACCCCCACACCCTGCCGGTCGGCCTCCTCGCCGAAGCGGTAATAGACGTCCACGGCTCGGTCACGCTCCTGCGCCTGACGCCAGACTGGCGGGCCACCTTTGTGGTGGAGCGGGGGGAGAACATGCTGCGGGCGCGCCGCGACTGGCGGGCCGTGGAACGCGACCTCGTGGTGGTGGACGGCACCGTGCATTCGAGCCTTTTCGACGCGATGAGCGCCACCGGGGAGAGCGAAACCCTCGCCCTCGATGTCGCCGACCTCTTCCAGTGGGACATTGACTTCCACCGTGAGGTGCGGGAGGGCGACACCTTCGCGCTGCTGGTGGAGCGTGTGCGCAGCGAAGGCAAGACCGTCACCTATGGGCCGGTGCTCGCCGCCGCCTACACCAACCGCGGCAAGCGGTACACGGCGGTCCGTTACGCCTTCGCGGGCGCAAAGGAGAGCTACTACGACCAGCACGGGAGCCCGCTGCGGAAGCAGTTCCTCCGGGCACCGCTGCGCTTCTCGCGCCTGACCTCGCGTTTCTCCCTCTCGCGGATGCACCCGATCCTGGGCCAGCGGCTGCCCCACTGGGGTGTGGACTACGGCGCACCCGTAGGCACGCCGGTGATGACCACCGCGGACGGCGTGGTCACGTTCACCGGTTGGCGGGGTGGCGGGGGCAACGCCGTCGAGATCCGGCACGCAGGAGGGTTTCTGACGGCCTACCTCCACCTCTCGCGGTTCGCCTCCGGGATCCGCCCCGGGGTCAGGGTGACCCAAGGTCAGGTTGTCGGCTTCGTCGGCACGACCGGGATGTCCACCGGGCCGCACCTCGACTACCGCATCACCCAGAACGGCCGCCACCTCAACCCGCTCGGCGTCGGCAAGGAGCCGGCCCCGCCGCTGCCGAAGGCCGAACTGCCCCGCTTCGCTGGCTGGGCCGGCCAGGTGTTGCCGCTGCTCGACCGGCCGGGAACGCTCCCCCCGGCAAGCGAGGCCACCCTTCAGGCCGCCGCACCCGTGCCACTCCATGGCTAGAAGCGGGGCGGTCGGGCCCCGGTCCTTCGAGGTGCTCGCTCCGGCGCGGGTGGATCTCGCGGGGGGCACCCTCGACCTCTGGCCGCTGTACTGCTTCCACCCTGGCTCCGTCACGGTCAACGTGGCATTGCGGCGAGGAGTCCGCGTGCGCCTGGTGCCAGGCGGCGCTCCACCGGGGCGGATTCGGCACGCGTCGCCGGGCAGTCCGCCGGTGGAGCTGGGCCCCGGGGATGGGGTGCACCACCTCAGCGCCGCGGTGGGGTTTCACCTCCTCCCCGACGGGGGCTTCGCGGTGGAGGTGCTCGAGCAGCCGCCCGTCGGCTCCGGTCTCGGCGCCTCCTCCGCGTTGGCGGTGGCGCTCGCGAGGGCGTGCCTCGCGCTCGACAACCGGCGTCTATCCCCTCCCCGCCTGGCGGCACTGCTCAGGGACCTCGAGGCTGCGGTGCTGGCTGCCCCGACGGGTGTGCAGGACTACTACCCGGCGCTTCTCGGCGGGGCGCTGGCGATCCACCTCGAGCCGGGCGGTGAGCGTGTCGAACGGCTGCCGGTCCGCCTGGGCTGGGTGGAGGAACGCCTCGTGGTGGTCTTTTCGGGGATCACCCACGCCTCGGGGATGGTCAACTGGGAGGTCTACCGGGCGCGGGTGGACGGGGACACTCGGGTTGCGACGGCGCTCGGCGAGATCGTCGGGGCCGCCGCCGAGTGCCGGCGGGGGCTGCTGGCCGCGGACGAGAATGCGGTGGGGGAGGCGGTGGCTGTCGAGTGGGCTGCCAGGAGACGCCTGGCTCCCGTCGTCACCAACCCGACTCTCGACGCGATCGTGGCGGCGGGGCTCGCCGCCGGCGCACGGGGCGCGAAGGCGTGTGGCGCCGGCGGGGGGGAAGCCTGGTCTTCTGGTCCCCGCCGGGACGGCGAGCGGCGGTATGCGCGGCGGCGCTTGCGGCGGCACCTCTGGGGGCGTTCGAGATTACGGGTGGGCTTGCACGCCGAGGCGCGGCGATTCGAAAGAGAGAACGGTAGAGGGAAGAGGGTAGGCGCAGGAGGCACGCCGGAACAGGCTGGACCCGACAGCGCCGAGCCATGTCGTGCCTGCCCCAGTCGGCCTTCCTTTTCCCCTCGTACCTTTCCCCTCGTGCCTTGTTCCAGAGTACGATACCGATGCGCCTGCCGCGAAAGCGCGGAAGGAGGCGGCAGAGATGGCAGGACCACGCACGGTGCGTGCCCCGCGGGGGAGCGAGCTCTCCTGCAAGGGGTGGGGGCAGGAAGCTGCGCTGCGCATGCTGATGAACAACCTCGACCCCGACGTGGCCGAGCGCCCGCAGGATCTGGTCGTGTACGGGGGCAGCGGGAAGGCGGCACGCAACTGGGAGTGCTTCGAGGCGCTGGTTGCCAGCCTGAGGCAACTCGCCGACGACGAGACGCTGCTGGTGGCCTCCGGCAAGCCGGTGGGGATCTTCCGCACCCACGCCGATGCCCCACGCGTGCTGATCGCCAACGCCAACCTGGTCCCGCACTGGGCGACCGCCGACGAGTTCCGCCGCCTGGAGGGGCTCGGCCTGACGATGTACGGCCAGATGACCGCGGGCTCCTGGATCTACATCGGGACACAGGGGATCCTGCAGGGGACCTACGAGTGCTTCGCGGCCGCCGCGCGCAAGCACTTCGGCGGCAGCCTGCGCGGGCGTCTGGTGGTCACCGCCGGCCTCGGCGGGATGGGTGGGGCGCAGCCGCTTGCGGCCACGATGAACGAGGGGACGTTCCTCGCCGCCGAGGTGGACGAGACGCGCATCGACAAACGCCTGGCTACCGGCTACCTGGACGAGAAGTTCGCTGACGCAGACGCGGCCATCGACCGCGCCCTGACGCTCAAGGCGGGAGGCACCGCGCGCTCCGTCGGCGTGGTCGCCAACGCGGCTGACCTGCTGGCCCGGCTTCTCGAGCGCCGAATCGTGCCGGATGTCCTCACCGACCAGACGTCCGCCCACGATGAGCTCAACGGGTACGTGCCAAACCGGATGACGCTCGCCGACGCCGTGAAGCTACGCCGGGAGAAACCCGAGGGGTACAAGGCCGAGGCGTACCGCACGATGGCCGAGCACATGCGCTCGATGCTCGAGCTGCAGCGCCGCGGCGCGGTGACCTTCGACTACGGCAATAACCTGCGGGGCCAGGCGATCAAGGCCGGCGTGGACGATGCCTTCCAGGTGATCGGGTTCGTGCCGCTCTACATCCGCCCACTGTTCTGCACGGGCAAGGGGCCGTTCCGCTGGGCGGCGCTCTCGGGCCGGCCCGAGGACATTCACCGCACCGACCAGGCGATCCTTGAGGCGTTCCCGGAGGACGAGGCGCTCTGCCGCTGGATCCGCTTGGCGCAACAGCGCGTGCACTTCCAGGGGCTGCCCTCGCGCATCTGCTGGCTCGGGTACGGTGAGCGCGCACGCTTCGGGCTGATCATCAACGATCTGGTTGCGCGGGGCGAGATCTCGGCCCCGGTTGTTATCGGCCGCGACCACCTCGACTCCGGATCGGTGGCATCCCCGAACCGCGAGACCGAGGGGATGCGCGACGGTTCCGACGCGATCTCCGACTGGCCGCTCCTCAACGCGCTGCTCAACGCCGCCGCCGGCGCGACGTGGGTCTCCATCCACCACGGCGGCGGCGTGGGGATCGGCTACTCGCAGCACGCGGGTATGGTCGTGGTTGCCGACGGGACACCGGAGGCTGCACGACGTCTGGAGCGCGTGCTCACCACCGACCCGGGCACCGGCGTGATGCGGCACGCGGACGCCGGCTACGAGGAGGCGATCGACTGCGCACGACGCACGGGATTACGCATCCCCATGCTCCCCGGTGGCGCCGGCTCGCGCTGAGCGTGCCGGGAGCCGCCGCCGCGCTGGTCGCCGCGCTCGCGGCCGGGCCGTGGCCTGACCTCGCCTCGAGCTCTCTTCTGTGGCGGGTGCCGTTGGCCGCAGTGTCGCTGGCGTTCGCGTGGCGAACGCTCCCCCGCCGCGGGCCGTTCCTGGCGGTGGCAGTGCTGGCGGCACTCGCGCTCGACGCGGCCGTTCCCACCGCGCGCAGCGCACAGGAGCTCGCGGCACGCGTCAACGTCCGGGCCGCGGAATTCCAGCGGCAGTTGGGGACCCTCGCGGAGGACGGGAGCCTGCACCGGCTGCTCTACCCGGGTGGCGGGGAGGCGGAGCCGGAGGCGCCTTTTGCCTTGATCGAGAGGTTTTGGCGTTCGCTGCCGGTCAGGGTGGACTCGCTGGTGGTGGTAGACGAGCACGGGCTGCCGGTGGCGTGGGCCGGGCGGTCCGCCCGCTTGCCCGTGCACCTGCGGCCGCTGGGGGAGCGCACCGTTGCCGCCGAACCTGGCGTGGGCTCGGTGTGGCTGTGGTGGCGGCAAAGTGTCTTCGAGAGTGGCCGTCAGATGGGGGCGGTGCTCGCCGGGGTCGAGCTTCCGGAAGCCGGGAGCCGAACCGCGCTGGGAGTGTGGGCGGGCCGAGCTGCTGCTGCGGGCGCTCACCTCGAGGAGCGCGGCGACAGCCTGGCCCCCGGCCCGGCACCCTCGCTGAGCTTCGATGTACACCGTGTGCGCCCCGTAGCGTGGAGCGCGCCGGGTATCGCACTGCTCGCGGCACTGCTGGTGCTCACCGTCGGAGGCGCGCCGACCGGGCTCGCGCTGCTCGCGGGCGGGGCGTTCCTTGTCCTCCCGCTCCTGGGTTGGCTCGAGCAAGGCTGGTGGCTCGTCGCCGGGGTTGCAGGCGGCGCGTTGGCCGTTGCCCGGCTTCCGCACGGGTGGGGGATGCGAACGGCCAAGGCGGTTGCGGTGGGGCTGCTGACATGGGTGCTGCCGGGGTTCTTCGACCTTCTCCAGATCGACCCGGTGCCCGGAAGCTTGCTGTGGCCAGGCGTGATGCGGTGGGCTCTGGTGGCGGCGCTGGCCGTGCTGCTGCGCAACGCCGGCGGTCGAGGTCCCCACGTGCCGTGGCTGCTCCACCTGGGGAGCTGGGTTCCCCTGGTGGTGGGGGTGCTGGGGGCGGGCGAGGTGCTGCTCGGGATCGGCGCCGCGTCGGTCACGCTGCTGGGCCTCCCGGGAAAAGGTCTGATGCTGCCAGCGCTCGCGGCGGCGGGCCTGTTGGTGGGAGGCGAGGATGCCGCGCGCCGCGCGGATCTGGTGGCCACGACCGAGTCCACGCTCGCCCGCCTCGAGAGCGTGGGGCCGCCGGCGAGGGCGTTGCTAGCGTCGCTGCCCGAGCAGGCCCTCGCACGCATGGTGCGCCTGGAGCCCTGGGAGCGGCTGGTGGTCCTCGGGCGTCTCGCCACCTGGGTGGGGCTTGTGGAAACGTTGCCCGGGACCTCGCTGGCGCTTACCGACCCAAGCGGAGAACCGGCGGGGAGCTGGGGAGAGGGTGAGAGTCAGGCCGAGGGCGTGCCGCAGGCACTGGCCTCCCGCGCCCTCTCCAACGGCTGGGGAGTGGCGATCCTGGCGCCGCCCTCACCCAACCACCTACTGGCCGGCCTCGGGGCGGCGGGGGTTCAGGCCCCTGTTGCGGTTTTCGACCGCTCGGGCGCACCGACCAGCCGGGGGGCCACCTTTCGCCCGTTGTCGCCCGCGCTGGTCGGGAAAGCGCTGGCGGAGGGGCGCAGCTGGGGGCGTGTGGGCGTGGGGGAGCGCGAGTTCGCCGCGTACCTTCGCGCCCGCCATGATGTGGTGCTTGCGGTGCCGTGGGTACGCCCGCCACTCGCGGAGGCGGGGCTGGTGCTGGCTGCCCTCACGCTCTGGGGCGTCTTCCCGCTCACGGTCTGGGAGCGCCGGCGGCGCTGGACGAATTGGTGGAGGCAGCGTCGCACCTTCGGCGGCCGGGTCCGGGTGCTCGCGGTGGCGACCGCGGTGCTCCCCGTCCTCCTCCTCGGCCAGCTCCTCCCGAGGCAGTGGAACCGGCAGCAGGAGAAGGCCCGTCTTGAGCTGGGTCGGGCCGTGAGCCAGCTGCTGGCCTCTGCGACGCGTGAGGACCGGATGTCCTGGCTCGTGCGTGAGCTGGGTGGCGCAGTGGCCGTGTACCGGTCCGGGAAGCTTGCGTTCTCGACACGGCCGGACCTGGCTGTGGTGGGCAAGGTTCCATGGCTGCCGCCGTCCGAGGCGTACGTGCGGTCGGTGCGCGGGTGGCAGGAGCCGGTCGTGCTGGCAGGCGAGGAGACCAGCGTCTTCGCGCCGATGCGGGGGGAGGAGCCGGTTGTGATCGGCGTGGTCGGAATGAGGCTCCAGGCGCTCGGCCGCAGTCCGTCCCCAGGAGAGTGGTTCCTGGTCACGGGGGTCTTAGCGATGGTGCTGGCGCTGACCACCGCCGAAAGGCTCGGGCAGCGCCTCGGGCGCCCGCTCCGCCGCCTGGTGGGCGCCGCCCACCGGCTGGAGCGCGGCGAGCCGTTTTCTGGGCTTGAGACCGGCGGTGATGAAGACGTGCGGGCGCTCGGCCGCGCCTTCGAGACCATGGCGCATGAGGTGCAGCGTCGGGAGGAGGAGCTCCGGCGCGAGCGTGACCTGCTCGAAAGAGTGCTCGGCACGCTCTCCGCTGCGGTGGTTGTGGCGGACGGGGAAGGGCGCGTCGAGCTCGCCAACCCGGCGGCCCGCCATCTGCTGGGCCGTGATGCAATGCTCGAGGGCTTCTTCCGGCGCTTCTCTGCCGAGGCGTGGCCGTTGATCGTGCGGGCCGCCGCGGGCGAGACGGTGGAGGAAACCGTGCACCCCACAGCATCCCCGGAGGCGCTCTGGCGAGTGACCGTGCTGCCGCTGCCGAGGAGTGCGGGGCGCGTGCTGCTGGTAATGGAGGACCTCTCCGAACTGGCGCGTGCGGAGCGGCTCTCGTCGTTTGCGGAGCTGGCTCGCATCGCCGCTCACGAGGTCAAGAACCCGCTCACCCCGATCCGGCTGTGGGCGGAGGAGCTGCGGGCAGCGCTGGCACGCGGGCCTGACCAGCTTGCGGCCGTCGCGCGGGTGGCCGCCGAGCAGATCCTCGAGCGCGTCGAGCATCTGCGAGAGGTTGCGCAGGGGTTCTCCAACCTGGTGGCCCTCGAGCACTGGGAGCCCGAGATCATCCCGCTCCTGCAGCTGTCGCGCGAGGTCGCTGCGGAGTATGGCGTGCTTCAAGCCCGAGGGGTGGCGGTGCGCGTGCTCGGCGAGGAGGCAGCGATCGTTGCCGACGCGCAGTGGATCCGCAGGGCGCTGCGCCACCTGCTCGAGAACAGCGCCCGCGTCATGGCGGGCCGCGACGGGGAGATCGTCGTGGCAGTGCGGCGCCTGCAGGCTCAAGTGGTGCTCTCGGTGCGCGACACGGGCGGCGGGGTCGCCAGCGAACTGCTGGGACGCCTGTTCGAGCCTCACTTCTCAACCACCAGCGAGGGGAGCGGGCTTGGCCTCGCCGTCGTGCAGCGCGTTGCCGCCCGGGCGGGAGGACGCGTCGAGGCGGCCAACGTGGACGGCGGTCTGGAGGTGCGCCTGTTGTTCCCGCCCAGTGCATGAGGCTGCTACGATGGCCAGCATGGTGAGGAGATGGCTGGCCGTTGCGGTCGCCGCCCTGCTCACGGTCGCGGGAGTGCAGGCTGAGGTGGGCCGAACCCTCAAGCACCGCGTCTGGCTGCTGGGGGGCGTCCCCGACGACGCGATGCTCACGGCGCTACGGGCGGCGGGGGTCGATGGCCTGGTGCTGCCGGTTGGAGAGATCGAGCTCGCCGACGGCGCGTCGCGTTTCACGCTGTCGCCGCTCCCCGACGTCAAGGGGCTTGCCGGCTGGTCGCTGACCGCCCTGGTGTGGGTGCGGGGGAGCGACAAGGCGAGCGGCGACCCCGGAACGTTCGCCGCCCAACTCGCCCCGGTCCAGAGGTCTCTCCCGGGCGGCGCTGGCCTGCTACTCGCCTCCAAGCAGTACTCACCGGGGGTTGTGGGCTTGGCCAGCGGCGCCGCCAGGAAGCTGCGGCAAACCGTGGAGCTGGCCCTCCCGGCATCCGAACTGGCGCAGCATGTGCCTCGGAGCGGCTGGGAGGTGGTCCACGCGGTGGCGGTCGCCTTCGGGAACCCCCCCGCGCTCTCCTTCCCGGCCTCCACGCTCCAGGACGACCTGATGGCGTTGGACCGACTGGACGCCGCCGGGGTGTCCTACCGCGCAGCGATCGTGGTGGCCCCACTCGCGACCCCGCCCCCCGGTCCTGCCGGGGCCTCCCTCGCGGCCATCGTTGGCGGCGAGACCTCGATCTACCGCCCCGGCGAGCGCGGCGACGTTTTTCAGCTCCGGAGGCCCGTGATCTGGGGGGGTGTGCCGGTGGAGGCCAACCAGAGCATCACCGTCGAGCTGGTGGACACGGCTCGCTACAACCGCGACCTGGGCCTGCTGCTGCGCCCGGTCCGTCCCCGGCTTGAAGGGTGGGATACGGCCGGGCTGCCCGCGCCGGAACCCACCCTCGGCATGAGCCGGGAGGCGTTCCTCGAGTACCTGCAGGGTGGAAGCCCAAACCCGGGGCCGGAGGTCGCCGTTGAGTGGCCCGCGCCCACGGTGATGCGGGTCATGCTGGTCAACCCCACGCCACAGGCGAGCGCGCTGGCGAGCACCGGCAACTGGGTGGAACTGCGTTTCGAGGGCACGGAGGTGGGCGACGTGCAGCTGGGCGATTTTTCCGGGATGGAGTACGGCCGCCCGGAGAAGGGTGTCTGGCACCGCACCGTCGTCCGCGACGCAACGGCGCTCCGCTTCTACCTGACGTTCCTGCCACCGTTTGCTCGGGTCACGAACTGCCTCGTGACGTTTCTGTCTCGTCCAAATGCGGTCTCGGCCGGCTGGAGGGTGCGTCTGGGCGACGGCAGCGACGTGACCAGGCCGCTGGAGCCTGTCCCACTCACGACGCGGTAAGCGAACCGAGAAGTTCCACCACCGCCCCCGCACCACCGACCCGAAGCGCGTCGGCGAGCAACCACGCCGTCACCCAGCGGCCGCGAGCCCGCAGGTCGCCGCAGATCACGTGGCCCCGCTCGACGGCGTCAGTCGCGGTGACGGTTTCGTTGCGGCGGGCCAGCCGCAGGCCGGGCGTCGCGCGAACCAGCGCCCGGGCGCGCTCCAGCGAGACCTCCCCGGCGCAACGCGCAAGCACCGTCGCCAGGGTGCCGTGGAAGACCCCGGCGTCGATGACGTGAAGCCGCAGCTCGACGGTGGGGAAGAGCTCACCGAACTGGGCTTCGAGGGCGGCGAGGCGCTCGCCCGCTACCGGCGCGAGATCGAATGCCAACACCGCGGGGAGGTGCGCGGGCCGGCGCGTTGGCCGCCCGGAGAGGCGGGCCGTTCCCTGCGAGACCAGCTCATCGATCGCTTCGGCACCGAAGCCGGAGGCCGAACACAGCACCGTCACGTGAGACGATTCGGGGGCGAGCGGCAGCAACGCCTTGAGCCAGCGTGCAGGCGCGGCCAGAGACGGGTCCACGAGGTGGTACCACGGCAAACCGCGACGCTCGGGCGGCAGTGCGTCCAACACGCAGGAGGCCTCGGCCCCGGCAACCCCGGGCTGCGTACAGTCGAGCAGCGCCACCGAGGGTCTGGCGCGCAGCCAAGCAAGCAGCCGCGTGCTGGCCTGGGCAGCGGGCCTTGCGGTGAGAATCACGGCAACGCTCCCATCCAGCTCGTCAGGGTCGAGCAGTGGGCCGACGAGCGCCGCCTCGCCGCCCACCTCCGCCACCAGGTGCTCCGGGTCGGCACCGGTGTGGAAGAGCCGCCGGCGCACCTCCGGGAACGCACGCGCGATGCCATCGGTCACCTCGCGGCCGAGCGGCGAGGTGGGGTCAAGGATGCTCAGGGTTCGATGGGGTGGGAGCACTTGTCACCTGAAAGGGTGCCGGCTGGGCCGGGGCCGCCGGCTTGCGGCGCAGCTTGCGGACGAGCATCTCTGCCGGGCCTCCCGCCAGGTAGGCGCCGCAAAGAAACGCCATGGCCGGGAGCGGTGTGAAGGCGAGCACCGCCACGATCAGGGCGAAAAGGAAAAAGGCAGTCGCCGGCCAGCGCTGGCGCAGGTTGAATTCCTTGAAGGAGCGGTAGTGAATCGTGGACACCATCAGCGCTGAAACCAGTAAGACGAAGAACGAGGCGGCGATCGCCAGCGGCTTGTCCGTCAGCGGCTCGGGGTCGACGAGCACCATCAGTGTGAGCGCTCCCGCGCCGGCCGGGATCGGGAGGCCGACGAAGAAGCGCCGGTCGGCCAGGCTGGCCTTCACGTTGAACCGCGCCAGCCGAACCGAGCCCGCGACCAGGAAGAGGAACGCCGCCGCCCACCCCCATCGGCCCACCCCGCGGAGCCCCCACTGGTAGGCGAGGATTGCAGGGGCGATCCCGAAACTCACGACGTCGGCGAGGGAGTCATACTCCTTGCCGAACTCCGAGGTGGCGTGGGTGAGGCGCGCGATGCGGCCGTCGAGCCCATCCAAAAGGCCAGCGAGCAGGATCAGCCAGCACGCGCGCTCGAGCTGGTTGTGGATCGCATAAAGGACGGCGGCGAAGCCGCACAGCATGTTGCCGACCGTGAACAGCGACGGCAGCAGATAGATCCCCCGATGCAGCGAGTCCCGGGCGGGCCGCCGCGAACCGGGCGGGCGACGAACCCTCCGAACCCTCATGGCGACCCTGGGGATGCGAAACGCGCGACGGCGGTGAGCCCCGCCCTGGTGCGCTGGCCCGGCGTCACCTCGGCGACCGCGTGAGATGGAAGGAAGAGATCCACGCGCGAGCCGAACTTGATCAGCCCGACGCGCTCGCCCCGGGTCACCCTCTGGCCGGGGGCAAGGTCGCACACCACCCGGCGCGCAAGCGAGCCTGCAATCTGCTTGTACGCCACCGTTCCGAGCGCGCCCTCGAGGAGCACGAAGCTGTGCTCGTTGACCTCCGAGGCCTTGTCGCGGAACGCCGGGAGCTTGGCGCCTGGGGTACAGCGGGCCTCGCGCACGGTGCCGGAGATCGGTGCCCGGTTCACGTGCACGTTGGCCGGGGACATGAAGATTGAGATCTGCTGTGGGAGCCCGCGCCCGGCCATCGTTTGCGGGGCGCCGCCGACCGACAGCACCTTGCCGTCGGCGGGTGCCAGCACTACCTCGGGCGGGGAGGCGGACCGGCGGGCCGGGTCACGGAAGAACGCCACGCAGGCGAGCATAACGAGCCAGCAAAGAGCGGCCAGGGCTGGGGCGCCGAAGAACCAGGCAACGATCCCGGCCGTGGCCGGGACCAGCACGAAAGGGTAGCCCTCGGGGGCGAACGGCAACATCGAGCGTCAGCTGCGGCTGCGCAGGCGAGCTTCCATCTGATCCTTGAGCTGCAGCTTCTCCTTTTTTAGGTGTTTTTCTTCCTGCTCCTCCTCGGTGGTGAGCCAGCCCTTGCGGGTCAACTCCTCCAAGCGCTGCACCCGCTTGCGGTGCTCCTCCTGGAGCCGGCGGTACTCCGGATCCTGTTCCGCCATTTGTGCGCGCAGCTCTTGCGATGAGGTCATGAATACCTCCGAGGTTGTAAGGGTGCCAGCCGCATCCCACGTCATGCTAGCACACTAGAATCGTGCCCGTGGGGGAGCTGCGCTTCGCCTGTGACGCGATGCTCGGGCGTCTCGCCCGCTGGCTCCGGTTCGCCGGGTTCGACACCACATTCCTCCCCGACACGCCCGACTCGGCCGTGGCCGGGCAGGCCCGAGCCGAGGGACGCTGGCTGCTCACCCGTGACCGGAGGCTGGCGGCCGCAGCGGGACCACGGGTCGTGCTGCTGCGCACCCGCACGGTCGGCGAGCAGGTGGCCGAGCTGCGCGTGCGCCTGCCGCTCGTGGCGCGGCCCGAGCGGTTCTTTACGCGCTGCTCCTGCTGCAACGGCGCCCTGGTGGAAGTGCCCCGGGAGGCGGTGCTCAACCGGGTGCCCCCGTACGTCGCCATGCACGCAACCCACTTTTTCTCTTGCCCGGGGTGCGGACGGGTGTACTGGCCCGGCACCCACCCGAAGCGGATCACGCGTCGACTCGAGACGTGGTTCGTTTCGTGAATTGTTTTCCAATCTCCTGGTGTGCAAAGTGCCCGCTCAGGGGGCGATGAGCACCAACGCTATCGCCGAGCCGCCGCCTGCGAGGCCCGGGACCAGTGCCGCGCGCGCGGTCGTCGTGGCGGAAGGGAAGCCAGCCCCGATCAGGTGGGCCGGCGCCTCCCACGCCGGGGCGGGGCTGCCGGCGACGGCGTGGGCGGCGATCAGGGCCCGCAGCGCGCCAGAGACCGCACCCTCGCCGAGCCGTTCCGCGATTGCCACGGCCGCCGGCCTGTGGGCACCGAAGAGGGCCTCCAGCACCTTGAGCTCAAGGGCCGCAAGCGCCGGGATCCCGTTGGCGATGCTCATCACAAGGCCGACCTCGGCGGGCTCGAGGCCGGCACGCTCAAGCGCCTGTCTGGAGGCTAGCACCAGCGGCGCGGGATCCTCCGGGTAGCGCCACGGCGGGGCCGGGGCGGAGGCCGAGCCCCAACCCGCGAGCACCGCGAGCGGTGCCGGTCCGGGCTCGCGGGCGAGCGCCAGCACAGCCGCACCTTCCGCAAGCGCCATGCCCGGGCGCGCCGACGTGCGCAGCGTTCGCAGTCGCTCGTAGGCCTCGGCGTTGAGCCAGTCAGCCTCGTCCACGCCGCATGCCAGCATCGCGTCGGCACGGCGGCGGAGCAGCAGCCGACCCGCCTCCGCGATCGCCCGCAAGCCTCCCACCTGCTTCTCGGCGAACGTCAGGTTGGGTCCACCGAGCTTCTCGAGGATGCCCAGCTGACTGGCCGGGGCGTTGGCCACGGTGGAAGGGAACTGGGCGGGCGGGGCCTCCTCGGGTGTGGCGAGGAAGACGGCGCGCAGAACCTCGAGGAGCGCCGAGGTGCCGGCGTTCCAGGTGCCGGCGCAGACGCCCGCCCGATCCCGCGCCCAGGGAAGTGGATCACCCAGCGGACCAAGTGCCTCGCGCGCTGCCACCGCGAGGATGCGGGCAGGGCGATCGAGCCGCCGAGCCACCAGCGGCGGCAGCACGTCGCGGGGGGAGAAGTCGCGGCATGCGGCGACAGGCAGGGACGGCGCGTCGGGGCGCTCGATTCCCAGCTGCGGCCGCCAGGCGGGGTTGGCCAGGGCCTGCACCAGCGCCGGCACCCCGGTGCCGGCGGCGCTCACGGTTCCGATCGAGCGGACGAACACCCTCGCGGCGCTCACGGGCGGCTCCCCAGCACCAGCACGGCCGAGTTGCCGCCGAAGGCGAACGAAGAGGACAGCGCCACTCGCGGCGTGCCCTGTCGGCCGGTCTTTGGGACCGCATCCACGGGGCAGGCCGGGTCTGCCTGGGCGAACCCCACCGTGGGCGGAAGCATGCCTCGCGCTATCGCGAGCGCCGTGATCGCCGCCTCGATCCCGCCCGCCGCGCACAGGCAGTGGCCGAGGGCGCCCTTGACCGAGGAGACCGGCACGCTAGCGAGCCGCTCGCCGAACACGCGCAGGTAGGCGGCGCACTCGGCCGGGTCGTTCTGCTCGGTGGCGGTGCCGTGCCCGTTGATGTACCCCACCTCGGAGGGGGCAACCCCTGCGTCGGCAAGGGCGGCGCGCACGGTGCGCTCCCAGGCGGCGCCGGACGGCTCCGGCTGGGTCATGTGGAAGGCGTCGTTGGTGACCCCGTGCCCGAGCACCCGCGCGTAGGGCCGCGCGCCGCGCTGGCGGGCGTGCTCCGCCTCCTCAACAACCAGCACCGCCGCCCCCTCGCCGAGGGAGAGTCCCTTGCGGCGACGGTCGAACGGTCTGGCCGGCTCCGGATCGACCGCGCGGAGGGAGTTGAAGCCGGCGTAAGTGAGGCGACAGAGGGCGTCGGAGCCGCCGGCGAGCGCGACCGGCACCTCCCGGTCGCGCACGAGCTCGGCGGCGATCCCCACCGCGATGGTCGAGGAGGAGCAGGCGGTGGTGACGGTGATCCGGGGTCCGGTGAGGGCGAAGCACTGGGCAACCCTATCGGAGGGGGAGTCCTGCGGGACCTCGACCACCTCCCCGAGCCCATGAACCCGTGGCCCACCGCGGAGGCGCCGGGCCACAAACCCCTCGGCTTCGAAGAGGCCCGCAGTGCCTCCGCCCAGCACCAGCGCCCAGTTTCGTGCGTCGCTCGTGATCGGCAGCCCCGCATCGGCCAGCGCCTCGGAGGCGGCGAGCAGTGCGAAGCGGCTGGCCCTGCTTGTGTGACGGTCGGGGCGTTTCGGGAGCGTGGGCAGGCGCAGGGCGGAGTCGTCCACCTGAGCCGCGAGGTGGGTACGGTAGCCGGTGGTGTCGAAAAGCGTGAGTGGGCGGATGCCGGTCTCACCCGCCAGGAGCCGTCCCCAGGTTGTCTCGCGGTCCGGCCCCAGGGCGGTCAGCAGCCCGATGCCGGTGATCCAGGCCTCACGCATGCCGGAGGAGTATAGCGAAGCGGGAACGCTACACTGGCACCATGTCGCGTTCCCTGCTCACGAGGGTTGCGCTCGCAGGCGCCGCGGGCGCCCTCGCATCCGTCTCGCTCGTCGGGGGCGTGGCGTGGCGCGGCGAGTTGGTGAGCGCCGACCTCCGGCAGCGGCTGCTGCCCGCCTGGCTACGGTCCGCGCCCCGTGTGGTTGTCGTGGCGATTGACGACGATTCGCTGCGAGCCGCCGCCGCCGAGCCGACGATCAGGAACTGGCCGTGGCCGCGTTGGACGTATGCGCGAATGCTCGACGTGCTTGCGCTGGTGAAGCCGGCCGCGATCGGCATCGACGTCCTCTTCCCGGAGCCGAGGGATGGGGACGACGAGCTTTCGAGCAGGCTCCGGGAGGTGCCCGCTGTCCTGGCGTGCGATGCCGGCCCCACTGGCGGCCCGGGCGGGTTGTCGGTGCCGGGACCGCCGCCGGTAAGGGCGCCCGGCTGGGGGGTGTTGAGTGCCCCTGTTCGTGTGCTCGCGGCCGCCACGCCGTACGCCTCGATCCACGTCGAGGCCGACGCGGACGGTATCACGCGGGCGTTCCCGCTGGTGAGCCGTTGCGACCGGACCGCGCTCGCCTCGTTGCCGCTGGCACTGGCAGGGCGGGCCGGCGCCGGGGTGGAGTCCCGACGCGACGGCATCCGGGTGAATGGCCGCCGCGTGACCGGCGCTGACGGGAAGCTGTGGCTGCGCTTCGGCGGCCCCGGTTCGTTCAGGTACGTCCCGGCCTGGGAGGTGCTCAAGGCGTGGCAGGCCATGTTCGAGGGCGAGGACCAGGCAAGCACCATCGGCTTTCTCGCGGGGTTGGAGGGTGCCGTCGTCATCATCAGCGCCACCGCCACCGGCGCCTTCGACTTGAGGCCCAACCCGGTCGCCGCCGTGGCACCCGGGAGCGAGGTTCATGCCACCGCGGTGGCGAACCTGCTCGACGGGCGTTGGCTCAGCGCGCCGCCGGTGTGGTCGCAGGTTGCGGGAGCGATTGGCATGGCTCTGCTCGTGGGTGTTCTCTCCTTGATCCTGCGCCGCCCCGCCCTGCTGGCGGCCTCGGGGCTCGCGCTGGTCGCCGCCTGGTGCGCGGTGGCGGGCGTTGCCTGGACGCGGGCGGACGCCTGGCTCCCCGTCTGCCTTCCGGTCCTCGGGGGTGTCCTCGCCATCCCCACGCTGCTGGTGGAGGGGTGGTGGCGCGAAGGGGCGGAACGGAGGCGCGTGCAGGGGATCTTCGGGCGCTACGTGGCGCCGGACATCCTGCGGGTGCTGCTGCATCACCCCGAGGCGGCGCGGCTGGGTGGCGAGCGGCGGCGGATCACGGTGCTGTTCTCGGACATCCGCTCCTACACGACGCTCTCCGAGAAGATGCCCCCCGAGGAGGTGGTTGGCTGGCTCAACGAGTACTTCTCGGAACAGGTCGCGGTGATCCACGCCCACCGCGGCACCGTCGACAAGTTTATCGGCGACGCGGTGATGGCGTTCTGGGGGGCGCCGCTCCCCGAGGCCGAGCAGGAGCGCCTCGCGGCCACCTGCGCGACCGAGATGATCTGGACGGCCCGCCGCCTGGCCGGGCAGTGGCGCGAGCGCGACGGACCCCCGCTCGCCATCGGGGTCGGGATCGCGACCGGGGACGCGGTGGTGGGCAACGTTGGCGCCGAGCAGCTGCGCGCCTACACCGCGATCGGGGACACGGTCAATCTCGCGAGCCGTCTCGAGGGCAAGACCAAGGAACTCGCCGTCCCGGCGGTGCTCGACGAAGCCACCGCCTCGGCGTGCGGCCTCCCCGTGCGGTCGGTGGGGGAGATCACGGTCAAGGGGCGAGCGGCCGCGGTGCGGGTGTTCGCGCTCTCCGACCTTGACCTACAATAGCCGCACTTCAAATTCCGAGGAGGGTCCAAATGTTCAAGGAGTTCAAAGAGTTTGCCATGCGTGGCAACGTCGTGGACATGGCGGTGGGAATCATCATCGGCGCCGCGTTCGGGCGGATCGTCTCGTCGCTCGTCAACGACGTGATCATGCCGCCGATCGGCCTGCTGCTGGGCAAGGTGGACTTCTCGAGCCTCTTCTTCAACCTCTCGGGGACGCCCTACGCCTCGCTCGCGGACGCTAAGAAGGCCGGCGCGCCGATCGTCAGCTACGGCGCGTTCCTTAACACGGTTCTGGACTTCGTCATCGTGGCGTTCGTGATCTTCCTGCTGATCCGCCAAATGAACAAGCTGAAGAAGCAGCCCGCGGCGGCCGTCCCCACGACCAAGGAGTGCCCGTACTGCGTGTCTGTGATTCCGATCAAGGCGAGCCGCTGCGGCCACTGCACCGCGCAGCTGCCCGCGGCGTAGCGGGACGGCCGCCCGCTGGGCCTGAACCCCTCCGCCGCCTGGCGGTAAGGTGCCCGTCCACCCCTGCGGCGGTCCTCGCACGCCTTGCGAACTCCCTGCCAGCGTTCGCCGATCACTCCCGCCGTGGGTCACCCGTCGTGAGGCTCTCCCGCTATCCTTCTGCCTGGTGGATGGCAAGCCCAACGCGGTCAAGATGTAACCCTGGCCGGGCGCCTACGTATACGGAGGGGTTACCTACCGTTCGGTAGCCACTTGACGGCCGGAATTCGGGTTTTTATACTTACCGGTAGGTAAACACCGGTCCTGCAGGGCCGGTGTTCGTTCCTCGTATGGAGGCGGAGATGCAGGGAAACGGTGCCGCTCTGGTGCACCACGACGACAGCGTGCAGGGAAGGCTGATGACCTCCGCTATCGCGCTGTTCGCCCGCAAGGGGTACGCGGGGACCACGGTGCGTGAGATCGTCGAGTCGGCCGGCGTCACGAAGCCGGCGCTCTACTACCACTTCGGCAGCAAGGAAGGGATCTTCCTGGCCATGATGGGGGAAGCACTCCAGGAGTTCGAGGCGACTGCGACCAGCGCCCTTGCCACGGAGGGGTGCGCCGAGGAGCGCATCCTGCGCTTTCTCGACGCCATGTTCGCCCTGATCCTCGAGCACATCGACGTCATGAGGGTGCTGGATGCGATCTACTACGGCCCCCCTCAGGGCGCACCGTTCTTCGACTTCGAGGTGATCCACAAACACTTCGTCGAGTTCGTAAAACGTCTCGTCTGCGAGGGGATCGAGTCGGGGGAGTTCCGGCCCGGCGACCCGGACGACCTGACGTGGGCGATCGTCGGCCCGTTCGAGGTTGTCCGAGGCATGAGCCTCTCCCGTCCAGAGATGGACTTCGGCCGCGAGAGGCTCGCGAGGCTGTTGAGAGTGGTCTTCCGGGGTATCTGTGCACATACCAGCAAGGAGCAGGAGCGATGAAACGGGCCATGGCAGCGGCGGGGATCCTCGTCTTGATGATCGTGACCACGGCGTGTTCACGCACCGGGGAAGGGGAGGCGACCCGGACGGGCGGCAAGCCGGCGGTCGCGGTCGAGGTCGCGCCGGCGACCACGGGCGAGCTCGTGCAGACGATTGAGGTCGTCGGGACGCTCGCGCCCAAGTTCTCGGCCGAGGTCAAGTCCGAGTTCACGTCCGTGGTGGAGGAGGTCTACGTCACCGAGTGGGTCCACGTGGCCAAGGGCCAACCTCTCGCCAGGCTCGACACGCGTGAGAGCGAGCTCGCAGTGGAGGCCGCACGGGCTACGTTGATGCAGGCCGAGGTGGGGGAGACGAGGGCGAACCGGGAGCTGGAGCGCACCGCAAAGCTCAAGGAGTACGGCCTCGCCACCCAGCAGAACCTCGACGACGCTCGAACCGCGAAGGATGCCGCGGCGGCCCTGACCGCCGCGGCGCGAGCCGCGTTCAAGGCCGCCGAGACGCGCCTCTCAAAGGCAGTCATCCGGGCACCCATGGATGGCGTGGTGGCGTTCCGTGGGGTGAGCGTCGGCGACCGCGTGGAAAACATGGGCGGTGATAGCTCGATGTTCCGCATCGTTGACAACCGGCTGCTCGATCTGACGGTCACCGTGCCCTCGACGAAGAGCGCCGCGCTGCGCGTCGGCCTGCCGCTCGAGTTCACCACGGCTGCCCTGCCTGGTCGGACCTTTCGCGGAACGGTGAGGTTCATCAACCCCACGGTGAGCGAAGCGGATCGCTCGGTCAAGATCGTGGCCGAAGTCCCCAACGAAGGCGGAGCGCTGCGTGGCGGCATGTTCGTCAAGGGCCAGATCCGGAGCGGCGAGCGTGCCGGGGTGCTGCAGATCCCGCGCGCGGCGCTGCTGTCGTGGGACGTCGAGCGGAACACCGGGGAGATTTTCGTCGTCAACGGCGACATGGCAGAACGCCGTGCGGTGCGCACCGGCGAGGTCACGGGCGAGTCAGTCGAGGTCGTCCAGGGCGTCACCGCAGGGGAGAAGGTCGTGACCCGCGGCGGCTTCAACGTGCGACCGGGCGATCGCGTGCAGATTGCGCAGCCTCAGGGGGTCTGAGCCATGTTCCTGTCCAACCTGTCCATCAAGCGGCCGGTCTTCGCAAGCGTGATGATGCTCGCGCTGGTGACGCTCGGACTGTTCTCCTTCCGGCGTCTTCCCATCGACATGATGCCCGACGTCGAGATCCCCGTGCTCTCGATCGTGACGGAGTTCCCCGGCGCCTCACCGGAGACGGTCGAGCGCGAGGTCACCAAGCGCATCGAGGAGGCCGTCAACCCCATATCGGGCGTCAAGCACGTGATCTCGGTTTCGCGCGAGGGCCTCTCCAGCGTCGTCGTGGAGTTCAACCTCGAGGTGAAGATCAACGACGTGTCCCAGGAGGCGCGGGCCAAGATCAACGCCATCCGCCGGGAGCTGCCCGAGGGCATGAAGGAGCCCGTGATCCAGAAGTTCGACTTCGCCGCCATGCCAATCGTATCCCTTGCGGTGCGCTCCAACGTCCTCAACCCCCGCGACCTCACCACGCTGGCGGACCGCAAGATCAAGCGCCGCCTGGAGGGCATCCCGGGCGTCGCGAAGGCCAAGCTCGTGGGATCGTCCAAGCGGGAGGTTGCCGTGAACCTCGACCCTGCCCGCCTTCAGGCCGTAGGCATGGGCGTGGACGAGGTGGTGTTCGGCCTGCAGTCGGAAAACGTCAACACTCCGCTGGGCCGCCTCAACCGCGGCGGCAGCGAGATGCCCCTTCGCATCTCGGGGAAACCCAGGGACGTGGACGACTACCCGGGCATGGTGATCGCCCGTCGCGGCACGCAGCCGATAACGATCGGCGACGTCGCAACCGTTGTCGATACCGTCGAGGAGCAGCGGTCGCTGGCCCTGGTCAACGGCGAGCCTGCAGTGGCGATCGATATCACGAAGCAGACGAAGGCCAACACCGTGGCGGTCGTGGACGCGGTCAAGAAGGCAGTCGCCGAGCTCGGGCAGGAGCTCCCCGCGGGCACCGAGATCCAGATCGTGCGGGACAGCTCGGTCTTCATCCGCGACGCCGTGTCCGACGTTCAAATGACCTTGGTCCTCGGTGCCATCCTCACCGTGTTTATCGTTTTTTGCTTCCTGAACTCCTGGCGCTCCACGGTGATCACCGGGCTCACGCTACCGATCTCGGTGATCTCGTCGTTCATCGTCATGTACTTCCTGAACATGACCCTCAACATGCTGACGCTCATGGCGCTGTCGCTGGCCATAGGACTCCTCATCGACGACGCGATCGTTGTGCGGGAGAACATCGTTCGCCACCTGGAACGTGGCGAAGACCACTTCACCGCCGCCCGCGAGGGCACCACTGAGATCGGCCTCGCGGTGCTGTCCACGTCAATGTCGATCATGGCGGTGTTCGTGCCGGTGGCGTTCATGAAGGGCGTCATCGGGCGGTTCTTCTTCCAGTTCGGCCTCTCGGTCGCGTTCGCTGTGTTGGTTTCTCTCTTCGTTTCCTTCACCCTCGACCCGATGCTGTCTTCGCGCTGGTACGACCCCGACATCGAGAGGAAGGGCAGGCGCAACTTCCTGCAACGCCGGCTTGACGGCTTCAACGGCTGGTTCGAGCGCACGGCGGACGGTTACAAGAAGGTCATCGGCTGGGCGCTCGACCACCGCGCGCCGGTGATCGGCGTGGCCGCCGTGGCTTTCTTGGTGGGCCTTGGCATGTTTGCGTTCCTTCAGACCGAGTTCATGACGCCGATGGACCAGGGGGAGTTCGCCATCCGATTCAAGAGCGCCCCGGCAGCCTCGATCGCCGAAACGCGGGGAAGGCTCGCGGAGGTGCTCAAAGCGCTCGAGGAATATCCGGAGGTCAGGTACACCTACGCGTCCATCGGTGCGGGGGATGCCGACACCGTGCGGGACGTGCTGATCTTCGTGCGGATGACGGAGAGGAAGGAGCGGAAGATCAGCCTGAAGAAGTTCGTCTCCGTGGTGCGCACGCGTCTGGAGAATATCCCGGGCATCACGCTGTCAGTGCTGGAGGACCCGGACGCCTGGCAGAAACCGCTGCAGGTCGCAATTCGGGGCGAGGACATCCCGATGCTGAAACGCTACGCCGGCGAGTTCAAGCGTGAGCTGTACAAGGTGCGCGGCATCGTCGACGTCGAGGCCGCAATGGAGCAGGACCTGCCGGAGTACCGGCTCTCGGTGGACCGCGAGCGCGCCGCCGCGACCGGCCTCGGGACCAGCGCCGTCGCCAGCACGCTCGGTGTCCTCGTCGGCGGCCAGGCGGTCTCCACCTATGAGGACGAAACCGGCGAGGCGGTGGACGTGCGGCTGCGCCTGCCGGGTGAGCTGCGCGAGGACGTCACCCAGGTCGGGAACCTTCGCATCTCGGTGGCGATGCCCGGTGGGACGGCTCTTGTGCCGCTGGCGGACCTCGTCAAGTTCGAGCGGGCAACCTCGCCGTCGGAGATCAATCGACGTGACCTCGCTCGACAGGTGGTGATCGACGCGAACCTTGACAACCTGCCGCTCGGCACCGCCGGGCAGGAGGCTATGAACGCCGTGCAGCGCGTGAAGCTCGCGCCGGGCTACAAGGTCATCATGCAGGGCGACACCGAGATGATGGTGGAGTCGTTCGGTTACCTCGCGGAAGCGCTGCTACTGGCAGTCATCTTCGTGTACTTGATCCTGGCGGCTCAGTTCGAGTCGTTCATCGACCCGCTCGCGATCATGCTGTCGCTGCCGCTCTCCATCGTCGGCATGGCTGGCACGCTCGCCCTCACCGGCGACACCATCAACATCATGTCGCTGATCGGCCTGATCATGTTGATGGGGCTGGTGACGAAGAACGCAATTCTGCTCGTGGACTTCACCAAGGTCCTGCGGCGCCGGGGCATGGACCGCCGCACGGCGCTCATCACGGCGGGGCGCACGCGGCTCCGCCCCATCATGATGACCACCTCGGCCATGATCTTCGGGATGCTGCCGCTCTTCTTCGCCCTCGGCAAGGGCGCCGAGTTCCGCGCCCCGATGGCGCGAGCCGTGGTAGGTGGTCTCATCACCTCGACGCTGCTGACGCTCATCGTGGTGCCGGTGGTCTACACGATCCTGGACGACATCGCGGCGTGGCTGCAGCGTCGCATGGCCGGGGCCAAGTTCGAGACCCACGAAGTCGCTAAGGGCGCCGCCGCACTTCTCGCCGTCGGGCTTCTGCTCGCAACCCCGGCGTTGGCCCAGCCATCGCCACTGCCCGCTGCTCCTGGTGCAGTCTCGGGCCAAGCCCTGGTGGGTGGAATGAAAGAAACCCAAGCCCCGAGCCCCGAACCCCAGATCCTCACCCTCGAGCAGGCCCTGGCGATCGCGACCGAGAAGAACCTGGACATCAAGAAGGCCGAGGAGTACCGCCGGTGGCTGCAGGCCCGCTACGTGGAGGAGCGCGCGGCGGCGTTCCCACACGTATCGCTAACGGGCAACGTGATCCGCAACTACGACGAGAGCCAGCAGGACTTCTTCAAGGACGTGCCGGACGAGTTCCGTGCCCTCATCGCCTTCCAGCAGGACGTGAGGTCGGCACAGATCAACCTCAACCAGGCGGTTTTCACGTGGGGCCAGGTGGGCGCGGCGGTCCGTGGTGCCAAGTGGGCGCTTGCGACGGGTGAGGACCAGTTGCGGCGGTTCCGGCAGGCGGTGCGCCGCGACGTGAGTGCGGCCTTCTACGACGTGCTGCTCGCGAAGGAGTTCGCTGCCATCACGGCGCGAACGGTCGAACAGCGGGAGCGACACCTCGAAGAAACGCGGAGGCGATTCACGCTCGGCACCGCCACCGACTACGACGTGCTCGCCGCGGAGGTCGCCCTTGCCAACGCGAGGCCGGACGCGATCCGTGCCGACAACCTCGTGCGGGTCGCCCGCGAGCGCCTGCGGTTCCTCCTCGCCGAGGAGGGTGAGGTGGACGCCACCGGGACTCTCAAGACTCAGCTTTCGCCGCCGCCGAAGTACGAGGACGTCCTGGCTGATGCCCTGGCCCACCGTCCGGAGCTTGCCGAGATCGATCACACGCGCCGCGCGACCCTCGAGCTCGTCAAGATCAACGGCGCAGGCGACCGGCCGCGGCTGGACCTCCAGGGCTCGTACGGGATCAAGAACATCGACATCCTTGAGCAGAGCTCACGGGGCAAGACCTGGAGTGCGGGTTTGTTCCTCTCCTTCCCGTTCTTTGATGGGCTGAAGACCCGCGCCAAGGTGGCACAGGCAAAGAGCGACGTTGAGGCCGCGCGCATCTCCGAGGCCAAGCTGCAGGACGGCATCGCCCTCGAGGTGCGGGTCGCGATCGATCAGGTCACCGAGTCCGGCGAGATCGTCAGGGCGCTTGCGAACACCGTCACCCAGGCCGAGAGGCTCCTGGCGATGGCCGAGAAGGGGTTCGAGTTCGGCGTCAAGACCAAGCTCGAGGTTGACGACGCTCTCTTGAACGCTCAGAGCGCCCGCGGCAGCTTTGCCCGCGGACAGCGCGATTACCAGGTTGCGCTGGTCAACCTGCAGTGGGTCGCCGGCACGCTCGGTGAAGCGCCCGTCTCGTAGACTTGCACCGCGAGCCGAGGGAGAGATGAACGGACCTTACCGTGAGTCTGCTGGATGCCGGCGGCGCTAGCGGCGCTTACCGGATGGAACGGGGAAGAGGCCGCTGCTCGGCCTCCGCGGCTCCCACGGGGAGATCCACTTCGAGCGGGGGTCGCGGTCCTCGGCGGCTTCGCGCGGAGCGGCCTCCTCGGGTGGTGCCCACGGCTCGGACTTCTGCTTGACCTTGGCCTCGATCGCGTCGAGCTCCTTGTGGGCGAGCTCGCGGATGTCCTTGCGCAGCCCCTGCGAGGCGATCTCCTCGATGAACTTGCGTCGGCCGTCCACCAGGTCCGCCACGTACGCCTCGATCTGGCCGTCAGTGTAGAAGTTGTGGGCGTCGTACTGAGCGAGCTCGGTCCCCTCGGCCTTGACCACGTACTCGGTGCCAAGCTTTCCCTTGGCGTATTCGTTGGTACCGCCGGGCGAGCCGGGATTCACTCCCGGCGAGCGGGGGGTGCGGGGGGCTAAGAGCGCCGGGTGGGGGAGCGCAGCGGCGCGGAGCCCCCCGCGACGAAGCCCGCCGCGCTGCAGCGCCGCCATCAGGTCGATCGGCACGCGCGTGACCTTGCGCAGCTGCTTCTTCTTGCCGGTCGCTTTGTCGACCTCGATGATCTCGCCCATCCCGCCGCTGCCAACGAGCCGTAAGACTCTGAAGCGGCCGATCCGGTGGGGCATCACAAGTTGGAATTCTAACGCACTGACGACACCGGGACCCGGGCCAAACTGGACCGGCCGGGCGGCAGACCCCGCCACGCGGTCGCGCCGGCTCGACGTACGGGAGGGTCAACTTGGCCAGCGCCTCCACCACGCGCGCCCTTTCTGTGTGACTGGAATCGCCAGCACCAGCGCCGCACGGCGTTTGGCGGTCCAAAGTTGGATGTCCTCCGGCAACCCGGAAAGCTGGGTCGCGTTCTTTGTTCCCTCGGCCACAAGCCACCTCCTCACGGGCTGTGGACTCTGGGGAGCTCGGCACGCTTGCCCTGCAGCGCCCCAAAGTCCCAGCGGCGACTTCCCACAATCATCGCTCATATCGTAATGGGGCGATTTCCCGCTGAGGACGCGTACGGGGTCCACCTGGACACGATGCGTTTAGAGTGAATACCCCGCGTGAAGCTACCCACGTTGCCGGTTGGGCGCCGCGCTGATCCGCAAAAGGACAGGCCGGCGTGAGTCAATAGACGAAGCCCACTTCAGGCCGCTTGGCGCCCTCGAATCGGCGCGCTACACTGCCAAAAGAGGTGGGGGGTTACATTGCCGCGAGATCGGTTGCTGGTGCCCCTCCTTGTGCTGGTCGCTGCCACTGTCATGGCTGGGACCGTGCCGCAACCAGGTGGGCGCATGGCCAACGGTCAAGCCATCACGGGCACGGTCCGCAACGCCCGAGGCCCCCTGGCTGGTGCCTGTGTCCGCGTCCAGGCGACCGAAGTGAGGACCACTACCGATCGCAAAGGCAAGTTCGCGCTCGCCTGGTCGGCAGACAAAAGCCCGGTTACCGTGACCGGGTGGGCGCCCGGGTACTACGGGGGATCGGTGAGCGCGACCCCAGGCGGCAAAGCTGTCTCCATCACACTGGACCCGTACTACACCACCGACAACGAAGACTATGAGTGGTTCTCGGGCGAGGGGGCAAGGGGCTCCGTCGCGTGCTCTCTTTGCCATACCATGCCCTTGTTCAGCGAGTGGCAGCGCGACGCGCACAGTCGCTCTGCGCTAAACCCCCGCTTCCTGAGCATGTACAACGGAACCGACCTCGACGGGCACCAGAGCCCCCCGACACGGTTCGTCCCTGACAGTCCCGAGGGTCCAATTCCCCTGCCACCGGACCCCAAAGCACCTTACTTCGGACCCGGCTTCAGGCTCGACTTTCCCACCTCCGCCGGGGTCTGCGCCACGTGTCACGTCCCGGTTGCGGCCGCTCGGCGTGGGCGGGCGCTCGCGTCTGACCCCAATCAGCTCTCTGGCTTGGAGAAGGAGGGTATCGCCTGCGAGTTCTGCCACAAGATCGGCGACGTCAAGCTAGACCCGGCGACTCGGATACCCTACCCCGACAAGCCTGGGGTACTGTCGGTTCGCCTGTTCCGGCCCGACGAGGGACAGCAGCTCTTCTTTGGCCAATTCGACGATGTCCCCGGAAAGGACACCTACTTGCCCCTCATCGAAGAGAGCGCTTTTTGCGCCCCCTGTCACTTCGGGGTCTTCTCGGGGGTGACGATCTACAACTCGTACGGCGAGTGGCTTGCGAGCCCATACAGCGATCGGCAGACGGGCAAAACATGCCAGGGCTGCCACATGCCGCTGGCAGGCTACGACTCCTTCGTCTACCCCGAGAAGGGCGGGCTCCGCCGGAATCCGGCGCGGATCTTGAGCCACCAGATGCCGGGCGCGGCCAGCGAGGAGCTGCTCCGCAGCGCCCTGACGATGAAGGCCGAGGCCCGCCTACTGGGCAACCGCCTGACCGTGGACGTCCGTATTACCAACGACAAGACCGGCCATCATGTGCCCACCGACTCGCCGCTGCGACACATGATCCTGCTGGTTATCGCGCGTGATGCCGATGGGCGGTCCCTGCCGCAGGTCGAAGGGCCAAAGGTGCCAACTTGGGGAGGAGTGGGTGATCCGCAAAAGGGCAACTACGCCGGCCTTCCGGGCAAGGCGTTCGGCAAGGTGCTTCAGGAAGTTGGGACCGGTCTCGCCCCCACCGGCGCCTATTGGAACCGCACGCGACTGCTCTCCGACAACCGTATCGCCGCCCTCGCCACCGATGCCAGCGCCTACGCCTTCACCGTCCATCCTGGCGGGGCCGCCACGGTAGAGGTCAGGTTGCTCTTCCGCAGGGCCTACAAGGAACTGGCCGACCTGAAGAAGTGGCCGGATTCGGATATCGTCATGGCTACCGAGCGGATCGTCGTCGCTGACGGTGGGCAGCTCCTTCGGGGCCTCAGTAGTCGAGCGCTGCTGGCCCCACCCGCGGTGGGCGGCCCCTGACGACCGTGGGGCGCAGTTTGTGCGCTGCGCAGGTGTGCCCTCAGCCGATTTGCCCCTCCGCCGGGCAGGCTGATACTGTCAGCCTGAATGGGGGCCAGGGTCTGGACAGACTCCTGGCGGTTCGTGCTCTGATCAACGCCGCACAGTTGCGAGGATCTGGCCCTGCACCTGGTTGCCGATGCTGTCCGTGGCAGTCACAGTGATCGTGTAGAGGCCCGGCGCGACAAATGCCCCGTTGTCGGCCCGTCCGTCCCATGGCACCGTGATCTGCCCTGGGGCCTGGGTCGCGAGCGTTATGGTGCGCAGCGTGGAGAGCGAAGACTGGTTGAGGAAGGTAACGGTGATGTCCGCTGACTGGTGCTGATAAGTTTCAAGGGCGAACGCCACTGTTGATGTCGTCGACCCGACAGTGAAGGCAGGCGGGTTGACCGCGACGTTCTGCACCGTTGGCTTCGTCCCAAACAGTACCACCGCGTTCCTCGCAAAACGGTCCCGAATCGTTGTGACGCTCAACAGGGAGTAGAGGTTGGCTCGGTAGACTCCAGTCGCATCGACCCCGGCCCAGGTAAACGTATGCGGCCCGGATTCCTCATAACTCCTGTTGACCAGGCACAAAGCCTTCTGGGCCGGCTGGTCGCATTCGAAACTACTGAGGCCCTTGTTGAAGACCGAGATCGTAACATTGCCAGCTACGGGAAAGTCATAGGAGATGAACATCGGCCGGTTATTGAACGGGTCGAACGGGTCGATTCTCGGAAGCTCCTTGCTGTCGAAGTAGTTGTTGAGGTATCGGGTGGTAAGGTTCCAGGTCATCGAGCTGGTGCCAGCGGTGGCGGTCGCGACGTAGAAGTATGGCCCGTCAGGGACCAACGCTCCGCCATCGTTGCGGCCGTTCCACGAGTCCGCGTAGCTCCCAGCCCCACGCTCGAGGTTCACTAGCGTCCGGATGACCTGCCCCTGCTCGTTCTTCACCACCAGCGTCTCGGTCAGGGTGAACGGCACTACCGAGGTGTAGGTGACCGTCTCCCCGGAGCTCCCGTTGAGCTGCAGCACGTTCTGGCTCACGGTGAAGTTGCCGAGCGTCACGGTGTTGGTCACCACGCTGCGGTTGCCGGCCTTGTCCCAGACCTGCAGTCGCACGGTGTAGCTGCCGTTGGCAAGGGATCCGGTCTGCCAGGTTCCGAGAGCCGCATTCGAGACGGGAGTGGTGCCGGTGGCGATGGTTGTCCAGCTCGAGGGGGACGCGCCTGCCCCGTAGTCGAGCGTCCAGTTGTTGAGGTTGATGTCCGTGGCGGTGCCGGCGACAGTCAGGTCCAGCGAGCCAGTCTGGTAGACGTTCGACACCACCTGACCCGGCGAGGGAACGGTGATCACCGCAGCGGGCGCTGTCGCGTCCGGCGTCGCTGTGCCCGGTTCGGCAACGAGAACGCTCGTGGCCGCGAGAATCGCCGATACGGTCACGACCGCGAAGGCTGCCGCGCCCAACCCCGGTCCAATCGAATCTGGGAGATTCTTCACAAGCGTTCCTCGATCAACGTCTCTCAGGCTACTTCAGTGGGACAGGCTAAGCAACGTTTCCCCGGCGTGCGGTAACAGCGACCGGGCATACGCCAGAGACCTGTCTGCAAGTGTGCCTCGTGGTTGCGCCGATCAGGGTGAAGGACAGTGCCGTGCGGATGGTTCTGCCCAACCCCTAGGCACAAAAGTGAGAGACTGATACCCAGTGCCTATGCAGTGTTCGTGGGTCTGTTGCCGATGGCGTCGTAGGTCCAGCCGTGCACCTCTCCATTGTAGGGCGCAACGCCGGGTAGCTCGCCTGGATCAATTGGTAGGTGGCGTCGGGGAGACGATTGTCGCCAGTGTCGGCGAAGCGGACTCGTCCCCAGACAGATAGTGGGCCTTTACGAAGGCCGTTCGCGTCTTCGCGTAAGAAACAAGCGACCCAGGTAGAATCCGATGGTCGCCACGGCGGCGGACGCGGCAGAGACGTAAACGAGGCCTATGACCAACTGGCCGAAACTCAGCGCCTGAACCGGCGCCGGCAAGCTGGCTATGATCACAAGAAATACGAGGGCCGGGAGAACAACTCCGAGGACTGCAGCAATCAACGAGCTTCCCTTGCGGGACCTCAAGAAACCCGCCAGCGCCCCGCACCCCACAAGGATCAGGCCCCAGTCCCAATTGCTCACCTTGAAAGGCCAATAGAGACCTGCCAAAACCATAACGACAAAGGTAATCCCGAGGATTTTGGCCATTGTCAGGCTGCCTCGCAAAATCTCTTGCGCGACTAGGTGCATACATGCCTCCAAGCGTCACTCAATATGGGGAATGTGCGGCTCCCACAACAACTGACACACCACCAAATCCGCGTCGTATCTGAATCCAGCTTTGGTCTGGCAGTATCGCAACTTGAGCAGGCAGACCCCACGGACAGCAAATTCACTAGGACTGAGTATCATGGGCGAATGACCACCAACACATGGCGTCAAACAGGTCTTGAAGTCGCTGTCACACCCACTCATCGTCTGGCCGAATCTAGCGCGGGCGCGGCTACGACAGTTGGCCAAGAAAGGGCTCACAGGCATCAGCACAAGACCTAAAGAGTCCTTGAAGGTCAGCGGATCGTTGACAACATACGCGAAGAACGACATGCCGTCCGGGCTTCGAAGCGGATCCTCACTCGCAAACCTCCCCGCGCTCGCCTGGTAGTACCTCGCCCTGTAGTACCAGAGCGCGGCCTCGGCAAACTCCCTCGCGGTGTATCCGAAGTCGTTGGCCAGTGTGCCGGTCTGGCTTCGGGTCATTCCCCACGCATCATAGAGGTAGGCATCTTGCACTGTGCCGCTGGTGTCGGTGAGGAGGTTGACTGACCCAAGCCCGTCCACAGCGAAGTAGTAGAGGTTCCCACCTCGGCTCATCGCCAGTGGCTCGTCAATTCCGGGTCCGAAGAGGTAGTCCGCAGTGCTCGATCCGGTGGCGCGGATGAGGTTGAGGCTGTCGTAGAGGTAGCTCGTCGTGACACCGCCCACGGTCTTGCTCGTCCGCCGCCCCTGGTAGTCGTGGAGGTAGCTCGCGGTGGCAGCTCCCGAGATCGAGGCCAGCCGGTCGTCGGTGGTCCAGCCGAAGGTGAAGTTGCCAGGCGAGCCGTTCCTTGTCGCCGTGTTGCCGTTGGCATCGTAGGTGTAGGTATTGACGCTGTCCGATTGCAGCCGCTGGCCGTTGAGTGGGTTGGCCCCGTTCTTGAAGTAGGTGTAGCTCTGGGGGACGCCGTTCACCGTGTTGGTGAGCCGGTTGCCGATGGCATCGTAGGTCCAGCCGTGCACCTCGCCATTGTAGGGCGCCGGTGTCGGGTAGTTGGCCTGAATCAGCTGGTAGCTGCCGTCGTACCGGTAGGTCGAGGTGGCGCTCGTCAGGCTCTGGCTCGGGATGGTCATAGCTAGGCTCGTGCGCTGACCCAGGAGTGTGGGCTGCTGGGTCTGGGGATCGAGGTCATACCCGTACCCGAAGCTCGCGAGCGTGCCCGCCGTGGGATGGACGTTCGCAAGCCCGGTGAGCCTCCCCTGATCGTCGTAGCTGGTGCTCCTGGTCTGTCCGTTCGGGAAGGTGATCGTCTGGTACTGGCCCGCGAGCGTGTAGGCGTACGTGAACTGCCCCGCCACCGGGCTCCAGGTGATCGTGTGGAGCGAGCCGTCGGGGTAGTAGGCATAGGTCGTGGTTGGGCCACTGGAGACGGTCATCGTGGCAACCCGATCGTCCGGCGTATAGGTGTAGCCGACCGTCCCCCGAGGACCCTCGGTGATGCTTGTGACCCGGTACGAGGCATCGTACGCGAAGGTGTAGAACTCGATCGGCGAGCGGTTCGAGTTGTCGACCCGGGTGAGCTTTTGGCCCTGGTAGTTGAAGGTGAGGCCCCCATAGCCGGGCGGGAAGTTACTCAGCGTCAGCCGCTTCAGGCCGTCATACAAGTACTCGAAGCGCTGCCCCTTGCGGTCGGTCTTGGACCCGAGCAGGTTGAGGTCAAAGTACCCGTAGTCCTCGTGGCTGGTGTCGGGGAACGTCGTGCGCGTGAGGCGCTTGTAGGCGTCGTAGCTGTAGCTTGTGACGTTGTTGTTCGCGTCGGTGATCGAGGTCAGCATGTCACGCGTGTAGGCGTAGGTGGTCGCGTTCCCCAACCCATCGATGGACTTGGCGAGCCGGCCGTACTGATCGTACCCCTGCCGGGTGATCTTGCCGTTGGGGTCGGTGACGGTGGTGAAGACCAACCCTGAGGGGGCATCCCAGCTGTCGTAGCTGTAGGTGGTGGTGAAGTCGAGAAGCGAGCCAGGCGTGGGCTTCGGGAGGGTGACGGTGAGGACCCTTCCCACGGTGTCAAAGGTGGTAGTCGTGACGTGACCCAAGGGATCGGTGACCGAGGTGACCCGACCAAGGGCGTCGTAGCTGTAGGTCGTGACGGGCCGGGTGCCGAGGTCGTTGTTAGCGGGGCCGGTCACGGTCCAGAGGTCGCCGTTGGGGTAGTACGCGTAGTCGGTCTGGGCACCGGACGCGGTGATCTGCTGGGTGATGCGGCCGTGGGCATCGTAGACGTACGTGGCCACGATGTCCCGCGTCACCCCGTCGCTCTGGATTCGGTAGACGTGGTGTGACGCCCCCGGCGCGGGGTCACCCTGCTGGTAGTAGTCGTACTGCCAACTCTGCCAGTTGGGGTCAACCTGGTTCGTCGAGGGGTTCTTCACGGTGACAGCGGTGACCTTGTCCGGAAAGTTGGGATCGTAGGTGTAGTCGGTACGCGGGAAGCCGTGGCCGGTGTCCCGCGCGACCGAGAGGACTCGCCCCGGGCTGTCATACGTGTAGCTGGTCGAGATCAGCTTCTCGTCCCGCGACTGCTGGACCGAACCGTCGGCGTTGTAGTCGGTGTGCGTGCCGGTCCCGTCGGGCCCCGACCAGTCGGTGACGTATCCGGACGAGTTGAAGGTCAGCGTGAACCTGTTGCCTTGCGAGTCAGTCTTGAACGTGTGCCCCGCGGCGACCTGGGAGTAGTCGTAGGTATAAGTCTCGCCGTTCTCGTTGTACGAGGTAGCCCTGTCGCTGCCGTCGTACGTCATGGTCGCGACCACCCGGTTCCAATGGTCCTTGATCTGGGTCAGGATCGGACCGAAGCGGCCTTGGCTGTAGGTGTACGTCGTGACACGGTTGAGCGGATCGGTCACAGAGGCCAGGCTGCCGTTGGTGTTGTACGTGTACTGGACGAGGCGCCCCGCGCTGTCCTGGACGGCGGATAGGCGCCCGTCGGCGCCGAAGTAGACGTCGAGGTATCGGCCCGAGATAACGTCCGTGACGCGCTGGAGGTGGCCACCGCCGTCGTACGCCCAGCTCTGAACATTGCCATATTCATCGGTAATCGACGCCAGCGAACCATCCTGGTTGAAGAGCCATACGGAGCGTGAGTTCTGGATGGCCAAAGTCCAGGAGCCATCCGGCCGTCGCAGCAACGTGTCATGACGCCCGGACGGGGGGGTGTACGTAACGCCGTCGGGGTTCTCGGTGAAGGTGAAGAGTCGGCTGTCGGGCATCCGGATGTCCGCCACTTTCTGGTAGGTGCTGGGTGCGGCGTACAGGTACACCGAATACGTCAGCCTGATGGCCATATTCGAAGTCCAGCCGGGCCCGGTGAGACCAGAGCTGATGTAGCTGGTGTTGTACATTCGGGACACCTGCAGCGGCGGACCTACCGCCGCCACCTCGAGGTCACGCGCTCCCATGAAGAACACACCGCTCTGGACGTAGCATGGCGAGCCCGCGCAGGGTGGCTTGCAGCTTGCTTCGCCAAGTGTCACCGGCAGACCCGCCTGCCATGCGGGGCTAGCAAAGCAACAAGTACAGTGGGAAGCGGGTGGTGGGGCGGGCGAGATCGGGGTTGGGCACCAGATCGCAACCTGACCCAGAAGCACCGCTGGATATGCCATGCAGAGGAGGCATGCCAGGGCACCCAGGGGAAAACTCGACGCGAGGGGGTTCGTTGCGCTCTTCATTGCTCTCCTCACTTCAGGGCCGCACTGTTGCGAGGATTTGGCCCTGCACCTGGTTTCCGATGCCGTCCGTGGCGATTACCGTGATCGTGTAGAAGCCCAGGGCGACGAACATCCCGTTGTCTGCCCGGCCGTCCCACAGCACCGTGATGTGCCCGGGTGACTGGGCGGGGAGCGTTATGGTGCGCAGCGTCGAAAGCGAAGACTGGTTGAGGAAGGTAACGGTGATGTCCGCCGGCTGATTCTGATATGTAGTGAGATCGAATGAGACGGTTGTCATAGTGACGAGCGGGGCGAGCGCGGGCGGGTTGACCGCGACGTTTTGCACTGTTGGCTTCGTCCCAAAAAGCACCACAGCGTTCTTGGCAAATCGATCCCTTAGCGTGGTGAGGTCCAGGGCGGTGTAGAGGTTGGCTCGGTAGACTCCAGTCGCATCGACCCCGGCCCAGGTAAACGTATGCGGCCCGGATTCCTCGTACCTGCGGTTGACTGCGCACAGAGCACCCTCCACCGGCTGGTTACAGTCGGTCCCGCTATATCTACTGTTGTAGGCTGCGACGGAGACGCGCCCCGCCGCTGGGAAATTGTAGGTAAATGTCATCGGCCGGTTGTTGAACGGGTCGACGGGCGGGATGCTCAAATTGTCAAGGCCGGAGTTCCAGTTGTTCAAGTATTGGGTGGTGAGGTCCCAGGTCATGGAGTTGCTGCCGGCGGTGGCCGTCGCGACGTAGAAGTATGGCCCGTCGGGGACCAACGCTCCGCCATCGTTGCGGCCGTTCCACGAGTCCGCGTAGCTCCCAGCCCCACGCCTCGAGGTTCACTAGCGTCTGGACAACCTGCCCCTGCTCGTTCTTCACCACCAGTGTCTCGGTCAGAGTGAACGGCACCACCGAGGTGTACGCGACCGTCCCCCCCGAGCTCCCGTTAAGCTGCAGGACGTTCTGGCTCACGGTGAAGTTGGCGAGCGTCACGGTATTGGTCACCAGGCTGCGGCTGCCGGCCTTGTCCCAGACCTGCAGCCGCACGGTGTAGGTGCCGTTGGCAAGGGATCCGGTCTGCCAGGTCCCGAGAGTGGCGTTGGAGACGGGAGTGGTGCCGGTGGCGATGGTTGTCCAGCTCGAGGGGGAGGCGCCCGCCCCGTAGTCGAGCGTCCAGTTGTTGAGGTTGGTGTCCGTGGCGGTGCCGGTGACGGTCAGGTTCAGCGAGCCGCTCTGGTAGACGTCCGACACCACCTGACCCGGCGAGGGAACGGTGATCACCGCAGCGGGCGGTGTCGCATCGAGGGTCACCGTCGCAGAGGCGCTGGCTGAAGCGCCATCATCAATGGCGCTGAGATCGAAGGTGTACGCACCGTCAGGCTGCACGGCTCCCGACCCGTTCTTGCCGTCCCACACATACGAGATGCTTGGCCCGGAGCCGGAGGCAGTGCGGACCACGGCGCCGCCTCCGTTCTTGACGTTGACGGTCCAAGTCGCGCCGTCGAAGCTGATGGTTCCGGTGACTGTTGTCGTGTCCTGGATCCCGTCGCCGTTGGGGCTGAAGAAGAGTGGCGCGACGGAGACACCACTGATGGTGAAGGCTCGTGTCGTGTCCAACACGATGCGCCCACGGGCCCCAGCTTGCGCACCTCCCTCGGCAACGCTCGTGATCTGGTAGACGTAGGTCCCATTGGGCTGGAGCGTACCCCCGGCGTCCCTGCCGTCCCAGACGGCGCTGCCGCTGGCGCCAGACCCGGTGAAGGTTCGTAGGGTCGCGCCGCTGCTGTTGAGGAAGGCAATTGTCCACGAGCCAGTCCCCGTGGTTGTAAAGGTTGGGGTCGTGTTGATCCCGATTGCGGGATTGAACGTTCGGTTCCTGAGAGTTGTCGACGTGAAGTAGAAGACCTGATCGGGCGCCTGCGTCAGCCACGGCTCAAAGTTGACCCCGGCGGAGACCGATTGGCCGGAGCCCGGTCCCGACCCGGATGGGCCGTCGACAGCGTTCCAGAAGTTGCGCTGGGCGTTGATTGGGTTCGCTGGATTGCCGTTGTACACGCCGCCACCGTTGGAGACGAACGAGCAATTGGACACGTTCAGTGTAGGCGTTCCACTCACGGAGATTCCCGACCAAAGAGGACGTCAGTATCGAGAAACTGACAGTCGCAGAGCCCCCGGTGACCACGATGCCGGAGCCGGCTGTGTTGCTCACCGTCAGGTGGTCAAACTGCGGCGACCCCGCATACACGTAGATCCCTTGTCCGTTTTGGTACCCCGCGTAGGACACCGTCAGGTACGAGAGCTGGCTTGGCGGGTTATCGCCCCTCGTGAACGACAGGGACATCCAGTCTCCCGCCGCCGGCGTTGCGTTGTTTGAGGTCAAGGTGATTGGGCTGCCCGACGTCCCCACCGCCTGGAGCTTGCCCAACACCTGAAACTGCTTCTGCGCCGCCATCTTCACCGTCACCCCAGCGTCAATCGTCAGCACCGCACCCGAGGCCACCGTCACGTCAGCCAACACCACCCATGGCGCTCCACCGTGCCACGCCTGACTGCCGTTGATCGTGCCACCGCGGTACGCGAGGACGTTCTTCGTCCCACCCCCGTTACCCGTCATCGTCACACCCGCCAACGACGGCAAAACCGCCCCCGGCTCGGTGATGACCGCGTACCCGGTGTTGTTCGAAATCGTCGTCGTGCTGATCGAAGCGAGCGTTGCGCCAGCCTTGACGTCCAATCCGTTCCCCGTGCACTGCGTGATCGTCGAATCTGTGATGCTTGGCGAGCCACCGTAGACGTACACACCAGTGGAGGCAATGTTGGACACCGTCACGTGATCGAACTGCGGCGACCCCGCATACACGTAGATCCCTTGTCCGTTTTGGTACCCCGCGTAGGACACCGTCAGGTACGAGAGCTGGCTTGGCGGGTTATCGCCCCTCATGAACGACAGGGACATCCAGTCTCCAGCCGCCGGCGTTGCGTTGTTTGAGGTCAAGGTGATTGGGCTGCCCGACGTCCCCACCGCCTGGAGCTTGCCCAACACCTGAAACTGCTTCTGCGCCGCCATCTTCACCGTCACCCCAGCATCAATCGTCAGCACCGCACCCGAGGCCACCGTCACGTCAGCCAACACCACCCACGGCGCCCCACCGTGCCACGCCTGACTGCCGTTGATCGTGCCACCGCGGTACGCGAGGACGTTCTTCGTCCCACCCCCGTTGCCCGTCATCGTCACACCCGACAGCGACGGCAAAACCGCCCCCGGCTCGGTGATGACCGCGTACCCGGTATTGTTCGAAATCGTCGTCGTGCTGATCGAAGCGAGCGTTGCGCCAGTCTTGACGTCCAGTCCGTTCCCCGTGCACTGCGTGATCGTCGAATCCGTGATGCTTGGCGAGCCACCGTAGACGTACACACCAGTGGAGGCAATGTTGGACACCGTCACGTGATCGAACTGCGGCGACCCCGCATACACGTAGATCCCTTGTCCGTTTTGGTACCCCGCGTAGGACACCGTCACGTACGAGAGCTGACTTGGCGGGTTATCGCCCCTCATGAACGATAGGGACATCCAGTCTCCAGCCGCCGGCGTTGCGTTGTTTGAGGTTAAGGTGATCGGGCTGCCCGGCGTCCCCACCGCCTGGAGCTTGCCCAACACCTGAAACTGCTTCTGCGCCGCCATCTTCACCGTCACCCCAGCATCAATCGTCAGCACCGCACCCGAGGCCACCGTCACGTCAGCCAACACCACCCACGTCACGCCGATGCGCCAAGTTTCGCTGCCTGAGATGGTGCCACCTCGGTAGCCCACCGCGTTCTTGGCCCCACCCCCGTTGCCGGTCAGCACAAGCCCGCTCAAACCCATCAGGTTCGTGCCTGACACCGCCGAGATCGCATAGTCGCCGTTGTTCGAGATGGTCGTTGTGTTGATCGTCGCGGTGGCGCCAGAGTTCAAATAGACCCCGCAGTCCCTGTTATTGCTAAGCGTCGAATCGGTAATGGTCGGCGCCCCACCAGAGACTGCAATCGCCGAACCCAGGGTGTTGCTCACCGTTACGTGGTCGAACCCATGTGAGCCGGAGTAATTGTGGATCGCTGTGTTGTACTGATAGCCCGCGTACGAGATCGTCGCGTACGATACCTGGCTCGCGGGTGAGGTCCCCGTCGCGAAGTAGAGGGAATTCCAATCTCCGGCCGCCGGGCTCGCCTGGTTCGATGTGAATGTGATCTGACTACCGCTCGTCCCCACCGCGTAAAGCTTGCCGTAGATGTTGAGCTTCTTCTGGGTGGTGAACTTGACCGTCACACCCGGGTCGATCGTAAGCACGACACCGGTGGCAATGGTCACGTCTCCCGTAACGATGTAGGGGCTCCCTGCGCTCGACCACGTGGTGTTAGTGGAGATCGTACCTGAGACGTTCGTGTCCGCGAGAGCCGGCAACGCCATCAGACCCAAGAAGATCGCCCCTGCAACGCCTAGCTTGACCGTTCGCCGAAGGTTCATCATGGCTATTCCCCGATCAGCGCTTCCCGAGCTCCTCTATTGACCTGTCTTGGACAACATTGACTCGGACCGCGGTCACTGCGACCGGACCAAAACCTGAGGCCCAGTTAAACGTCACGCGGTGCAGGCCAGGCGGCAGCACATCCGCTCCAAGCGTTACCTGAACGGGGCTCCGCTGCGCCTTCCGCGTCAGAACCAATCTCTCGTCGACGAATATGCTCAGCTCTGCATTCGGGTTGAGGAAGTAGAGTCCGCGTCGCGGCTCGATCGTCAAGGTGACGTCCAGAGGCTTCCGTTGTGTCCGATAAGTACGTGTGGTTGGATCGAAAGCTGCCTTGACTCCAATTCTAAGGGGCGGGTTCTGATCCTCGAGCGCCGTAAGGCCAACGTGGCGGGAGTGGTGTGCCGCATCGAGCCGGCGAGGCGTGAGCGCGTCCTGAGGACGGCGGCGCCCCGCGTAATCGAAGAAGGCGAGATCGCGTTTGCCCACCGCGATGATGGCGTTCTCTGGCAAGGGCGCGATGGTGATGCCCACGACGAAGTGGGGCAGGTCAGGTACGTAGATGGTTCCGTTTTCGTCGAAGCCGTTCCACGTCTCCGCTACCAACCCGGCGCTGCGGGGCTGCCTGTCAACAACGGTTCTTAGCACCGGCCCCCTCGGGGCCTTCGTCGCGGGGTCTGGAGTCGCCTGGCCCGCCAGAATGTGAACCCGTGCAGGCCAGGGCAGGGTGTAGCTGAGAATTCCTTCGCCCCTGGAGTAGGTGCAAGAGGTGAGGTCCTGGGGAAAGGGATCGTAGTGCCGCGATGGATCGTAGGCATCTTCGGCACTTTCACCGAGAAGGGTGATTCTGAGCGTATAGGCTTCGTCGGGAACCACCAAGCCGGCGTCGTCCTTGCCGTCCCATGAGAACGAAGCGGGCCCGGGTTGCACTGCCTGCTCGGCCAACCTACGAATGAGGTAACGGTCCCGGTCGAGGATCTCCAGTCGAACCGTGCCCGGACGCGCGACCATGAACCTGATCCTTTCGCGCTGACCGATGGACGGATTGAAGAATGGTGTCGACGTCGAGACATGAGAGATAGCTGGCGCAACCGATGCCGCGCGCGCAGGAACGAACACAAGCGTCAACAAGAGAACTCCCAGCACAACCTCTGCCACGCGACCGCGACGAGCCGCCAGCATAGGCGAAGAAGCTAACTCTGAGGGAGTGTGGTTTTGCCCAGATATGAGAGAGGCCTTCGGACACAACAGCCCGTTCCATTCCATCTCAGGCCACCCTCGCCTGAAGTTCCATCGCGGCCTCCTTCTCTCGTGCGCTTGGCGCCAGGAACCCTGACGACGTGGCGCGACTGACCCACCGGCAAGACCGCCAAAGGTTGGAACTTTCTTGCGAAAACTATAGGGGTCACGACGGGGGTTGTCATCACCCGTTTGGGTGATGACGGTGCGTTTCGCCGGAGTCAGTCTTGCTTCGGCGAAAAGACCCTGGTTGCGCCCCGACTTCGAGGCGAGCGGCCGCTGCGCCCATGTAGGAAGGGTGGGGAGATCATCCCATGACACGGTGGAGGAAGCTACCGAGCGACGACACCGCAAAGCCCGGAAAGCAGGTGCCCGGCCGAATCACCAAGTTCTTGCTTACTTCAATTGGGGCACTCCTGGTCTGCTGCCTCTGGTTCAACCGACAGTGGCAGGGTCAGGCTTTCCAGGTACAAGGCCAGGGTGGCGGCCTGAACGTTGACGTGGTCCCGCTCGCGGTCTCCATTCTCGCTCTTTTCGCCGTGTGGTTCATGGCTGGGCTGATCGGGATAGGTTCGCTGGAAGTGGACCGCTTGCGGATCGTCGCGCAGGGGGTCGCTCTTCCAGGTCTCTTCGTCACATTGGCAATGGAAAAGGTGCCCGCGGCCAAGATCGCAAACGCCTCCTTTCCGACCACCACCGGCCAACGAGTGGTTCGTAGGGAGCCATGAAGCGAAGCGGGGTGGCGTAACCGGCGAACCTAGGGAATGCCCTCCGATGGTGAAAAGAAAGCTGAACCAGCACTCCGGACGTCTGAATCCGTGCTGGGTGGGGAATCCATGCCGAAGGTGAGAATGGCGTTTCATAAGATCCTGCAGGACACCCAGAATTACCACAGCTTTGACAAGAAGGCGGACCACATGGTCTCCACGCTGTTTTTCTCACTGGAGGTGGGCGGGCGGCATTACCAGGATCTCCGGGTCGAAATCCGGCAGCCCTTCGGCACGGACTTTGAGTCGGAACCCGTCGAGGTCGCGAAACCTGTAGGTTCCTATGTTGGTCCTTGGAACCATGCGGCCTTCCGCGATCTGTGCGAGAAGTGCTACCGCAAGGCGGTCGGCGCGGAGGGATCTGGCATTCGGATCACCGGGGGTAAAGACGTCCGCATGTGGGACAACGTCATCGGCGTCACCTTTTCCGGGGAGTTCGAGGTTCCCGAGTCCAGCGCGGAGAGTTGGTAGCGCTGCGAGAAAGTGCTGCTTCAAAGCGTGCGCGGGGCACAAGGAAAGGGCACCCGCAGGCGCCCCGCCTATCTCTGCTGTGGTGTGCTGACTCACTGCACCTCGAGCGGTCCCTGGCCGTCGGAGCCGGCTCCAGCGCCGTCTGCTTGGCGGCAACTCCCCGCGGCGTGGTCGATGCGCCTCAGGCGATCAGCTGAGCACGACCTCATTCTTGGTGCGCACCTCTCTCGCCCGCCTCCGCTCGCCTATCGCCTCGGGGGCGGCTTTCTCCACCTCACCGGTGAACGTGTCGAACTGGCCTAGAGTTCCGAATGAGAGGCCGGTAATGGCCTCCAGCTTCCCGACCGGCACCTGGTAGAGCCGGAAAGGATCGAGCTCGAGCGCCTCGATGTCGTCGAGGAGGTTGTCCTGCGTCAGCACGTATGCAGCGACCTTCGGCTCGGCGCCGCCGGTGTCGCGGTATGCGATAACCTTCCAGAAGTCCCTCGGGATCTTGACATCGCGGTAGACGAGATCGTCTTTGCGAAACACGGGCCCACCGAAGACGGACACGCGGAGGTTCTCAACGTCGACGTCCTCGAGGATTGCATTCTCGAGCATGCCCCACAGGCCGTGGCGCTCCGACTGATTGAAAGCCTGATGCTGAGGCGTGATGTTGGTGAAGAAGAACGAGTCCTTGTTGGCTTTCTTGGCCTCGGCGGTCGGACCCCACACGAGATCCGCCCTCCGGGCGATGTGACCGCGATCGAGCCGGTTGTCCGAGTACAGTTCATCCCCGATCTGGTATTTCGCCGCGATGCGGTCGTCCTTAGCGAAATCGAGGCCCTTCCTACTGAGCGATTTGATCTGGGAGCCGTCGATGTTCCATAGAACGAAGTGGCAGAGCCGCCTCGACTTGCTGAGGCAGACCGAGAAGTGCGTGTAGGGGATCAACTTAGAGCCGGCGAGCTTGACTACGTCCTTCGCCTTGCCGGCTGAAAGGGTGGGGATCGGGAGGCTCACGCCAAGGAAGTCCGGGTCGAAGCCGGCGGTCACCGCCTCTGCGGCGATCTTTCCCTTCGTTATGGGCGGAGGCTGCAGGGCAATTTCGAGCTTCTCGAAAACCGAGTGCGCATAGCACGCAATGGCATGCTCGTCGGGGCCGCCGGAACCTTCGCCGGCGAAATGGAGGCCGACCATGACGTCCGTCGCCTTCCCGTTCTTGGCGACGAGCCAGGCCGAGCCCGAATCTCCGCCCATGCTCACCTCGCCCCCGGGACCGGGGTGGGCGGGGTCCGGACCGATCTCGAACCCGCCAATCCTCTGCTCCCTGACGGTGTCGCCATAGTTGATCTTTGTGACGACATCAACCCTCGTCACGATGCCAAATGTGACACCGGTCGTTCGACCCGACTTCACGACCTTGTCGCCGAGCTCTGCCCGCGCGATGCTCCCGGGCTGCACGCCAAAATCAAGCACCTTGCTAATGAAGCCTCTGTGTTCGATGCGCGCGATTGCGCAATCGCCCGCGACACCGAGATGGCTCCGTTCGAGCACACCCGCGGCGTTTCGGGACACACGATTGTCGTCGTAGGGACCAGGCTGCACGACCACGTCCCCGAGCTTCCCGTCCGGAGTGTGCAGCACGTGCCAGTTGCTCAGCATGCAGGCTTGTCCGGATTTCGCGTCGTAGACGATCGCGCCGAGGGTTCCAGCCGTGCTGCTTGGATGACTCACGCTGATGCCAGGAACCAGAGGGTCGGCGCGGCTCTTGCGGTCGCTCTTCGCCTGGAGCTTCAGGACCTGGTAGCCCGGATGAAACTCCAGCTCGAGGACGTCGCTCGCGACCTCCTGCCCGCCGATCGTGAATTTCTTGGGAATGAGAGTCGTGCCAGCCGCCTCGAGCTCCGGTTCGGGCAGCTTGCTCCTGACGGTGAACTGGATGCAGACCTCGCCGGTCTGTTTGCCGCCGGTGCTCTTGTACCCGACTCCAACGGAGGTGACGTTGGCGTCGTCGAGGTACTTGATGGCCTCGTTGCGGACGAAGGCCTGAAGAGCTTCAGGGGTCGGCCGCACCCCAGTTGCTTTCCTTGGGGTCGTTCGTTTCTTGGTCGGGCTCGCCCGTTTTGGCGCCATGCGTGACTCCTTTCCGTCGTTCGTACACCTGACAACTCCGAGTTGGGATCGCCAAAATTGTTCGCGCCTCGCAATGCCTATTCAGCCAGGTGTGGTCAGCGCGGTGCCTGGAGGGCCGCGGGGGGAGGGAACCGCCGGATTCGGGGTGCCGCCGAATCGGCGCACGGCAACTCCTGATCCTCCACAGGGGCGACCAACCGCAGTCTGCAACGGCCACGCTGGCCGTCGGTTCCGATCGATGGCCCTGAAGACCACCTCTCTCACGCGCCCCTTCTGGGAACCCGAGCGATATCCTGGAGCGAGCGCCAACAACAACCCGGTTCCAGGTGGGTTGTCCGCCCTCGGAGCCCTTCCTCGCGCCGCTCCCGGCAACAGCCATCAGAGCGTGGCTTCTACGTTTCAAACTGGTCCGGAGGATCTCGTGTGGCATCGCCCGTTTGGGTGATGACCGTGCGGTTCGCGGGCGCCAGTCTTGCTTCGGCGAAACCCTGTTTGCTTCCCGACCTTAAGGCGAGGCAAGCAGCCGGTGCGCGCTTGGGGGAAGGGAGTGGGCAATCCCATGACACCGACGAAAGGGCTACCGAGTGACGACGACGCGAAGCCCGTAAAGCAAGTGCCCGGGCGAGGCACGAAGTTCCTGCTCGCCTGGCTGGGGTCTGTCCTGGTCTGTAGTTTTTGGTTCCTCCGGGAATGGCAAGGTCGCCACTTCCACCTCCAAGGGGAAGGGGGCCTGCTCGAGCTCCAGATGGTGACTCTGGTGGTGTCCATTGTGATGCTCGTGGCGGTGACAGCGATCTCAGGGCTGGTTGCTATCGGCTCGCAGGAGGTGGACCGCTGGAGACTTGTGGTCCAGGGCGTCACCGTACCGGGAGTCCTCATCGCACTCGCAATGGACAAGGTGCCGGCGGGCCAGATCGTCAATGGTCCACTTCCAACCAACATGCAGCAATCGACCGGACCGGTAACGACCCCACATGCCCCTGGTGGCCTCTCCCTTGTCGCGGCGGCCTACGCCCAACCGCCCTCGGCGACTCCTGTACCCTCCGTCGACCCCCCTGATTTTTTCAACAAAGCCCGCTGGAGCCTACGCACATTGCAGGGCGGGTACGCCGCGAATTGGTATGTCGAGGCCGGGCGCTACGGCGTGCTGGATCAGGCCGAAGCTGCTGCGAAGGAGCTGGCCAAGCGGCAGCTGCACGCCACGGCGTACGAGCTCTGTTTCGCGGCGGCGGGTCCCGACACCTCAGCCTGGTTGCCGTGCGGCCCAGATCGCACAAGCCTCCACGTCGAGTACGCGGTCCTGCTTGGTGCCAACGTCTCACCAGAAGACGCGCAACGCCTCAAGGCTGCCGCCGAGAAGGCAGGGATTGCCCCGCGCGCATGGCAGCGCCCACAGCCGGCGTTCCGGATCCCTGCGCAACCTGGCCTGGCAGCCGACAGACCTGGAGCACACCTCGTCCGCCTACGCGGAGCCACTGTGCAGATCGCTCTCGACTACTCCTACGCTGCCAGCCACGCGGGCGCCGACTGGTTGGTCCTCAAAGTGGCGCTCGCCGGGGGCCTCAACGGCGGTGTCTCCATTCGCCGTGAATCAATCGGGGTGGTCCGCCCCGACGGTCAAACGTTGGCGCTGGCCACGCAGCAGGCGTTCGCCACCGGCCACGCCACCTTGACGCCCAGGTTGCGCGCTGCGAGCGTTGCTTCGGCCCCGGTGCAGGAGTACCTGCGCGGTGAGCTCGCGGATTGTGGCTGGTACCAGGTCGAGAGCGGGGGTCCACTCGTGGTCGACGAGCTTCACGTCAGGCCCGGTGCCGCATGCGCGGGCTTTCTCGCGTTCCAGGTCCCAGGCGGTGTGACACAAGGCAGCTGGCGACTCGTCGTTGATCTGCCAGGTGGTCCGCTGCACGTGCCGTTCGAGATCGAGTGACGGGGCCGGCCGAGAGCCCCTGCGCATGATCTCCCCGGCCTTAGCGGGGACGGTGACGAACGAGCGGGTGGACTCCTCCACAGGTAGGCCATGACGCCCTGCGCTGGGGCCGCGAAAGATACGCACAATCCACCCCATCTCCGGCCTCGACGACGAGAAACCCGACACGCTGACCGGGCGGGGACGTCACTTCGTGCGGTGCGCGTGGGAGCGGAACACCACGAGACCCAGACCGGGAAAGCGTCTGGCCGGCGCTTGAGCGTGGCCGATTCGTGTTGACTTCCGTCGCCGCCCAGGGCGGCAACCCGGGCCTGCGCGGGCGCATCAGCGCCCTGGCAAGCTAGTTCGGGGGGTGATCGAGACGGTAAACGACCGGGGGGTGAGCGAGGCGCACGGCCGGCTTGGGCACTGAGCCGACGGGCTCCCTTGCTGCGCCGTCTCAGCCCACAGGCTGCAGATGGGATCGCGGAGCTTCCTGGCCTTGGAGAGGCGAGTTTGCAACTCGGGGGCACCACGGGTGTGCGGTGCGAGACTGCGGTCCGAGCTGAGTAGTGTCGCTGCCAGCGTCACAGCAAAATCGACGATCTTCATTCACGCACCCACCGTTGAGGTCCAGCGGCCTCACGAAACTCCTTTCGCGAGGTCCGCTCGAGCGATTGGCAAGGCGGCACGTGGGTGCGATGCTAGGCGGTCTCGAAGGAGGTCTTCCCTTCTCAGGTCTCCATCGATTAGGAGGTCAGCAATCGACCTGCCGTCCCACAGAAAGCGGCCCACGGGTATGATAGGAACATCACGGTCGAACTCTTCCAGCATAGCGGTGTGCATCTCTTGCCAGAGCTTCGTGATGCAGGCACGGGCGTCGGAGGCCGCGCTGGTCCTGAAGGTCTCCCCAAACCCGAGCCACGACACGATCCGATAAATGTCTTTGAGGTTCTCGTAAGGAAACAAACCCGTCGGTGCGCCACGCCTTGGAACATTGGCAAACACACCTCTCAACAGGTCGATCGCTGTCGACATGGCCTCTTGGGTTCTTGCGAAAGCGGCTTGGTCGGGTGCGGTCATGTGCGTGTACTGGATGGCCGACTGAGCGGCTGGTATGAGGGAGCGCCATAGCTCTCGGAGTGCCTGAAGATAGCTATTCCTTCGGTTGAACGCTGCCGCCAGAGCTGTCGCGGGGATCGCGACCGCCAGAGGAATCAAAGCCTCCAACGCCTTCGCGAGGGCGGACGTTGTCTGGTCGCAGTAGGCGTAGAGGCTCGCATACACGACGAACCAGGTAGCAGACCCAATGACCCAGATCCGGAGCCGCCGAGTACTCATGCTGTCCTCCCGTGGTTGTGGCCAGCGAGCGTCGTGTGAGAAAGAACGCCTACCCCATCTGCCAAAGCCGCCAGATCAGGTCAACCTGCTTGTCCTCAGATAGAGACTGCCCGAGAACCATGAGCTGCCCTCTGCCAGTCCCGGTTTCCGTGATGACCCTTTCCAGCATTTCGCGCGCCTGCACCTGCTGTGCAGTGTCGCCCGCCACCACAGTGGCATGTTCAAACAAGTAGGCAAGGTCGATTGCCCCGCGCACTCCAGCCTTGCGGAAGGCGACGATCCGTTCCCGCACGTACCCGATGAGGATGGCCTGGTCGATCCAGTCGAGGACGCGCCGGATGGGGAAGAGGGTCGTGACCGCAATCTCGCGTGGGTCGGCCGTTGCCAAATGCTGGATGTCCGAGATGCCAAGCTCCGCAAGGCGGCCGCTATTGTCTTCATCCAGCCCATCAACGTTCTCAATCGCCAGCGGCTGGTCGCCTGGTGCCGGGGCTTGGAAAAGCTGCCGGGCTCGACTGCGGACCGCACTCAGGGCCCACTCGGGGAAGAGTCCAATGGCGACGTAAAGAAACGGCTTCTGCGCCGGATTGAGGAAGGCGAAGAGGTTTACCGCACCAGCCGCGAACCCGAGGATGAACGCGATGGCGGTTCTCAATGTACCGTTCATGAGATACTTTCCCGAAAGCGCCGACGCGTTGAGCCTTCCGATCATACCCAAGAGTACATAGACGTAGGCTCCGAAGCCGGCGTAGACGAGCCCGAGCATCCCCTCCTCAATCGCCGAGCGATTCTCAGCGGCGGCGGGGATTCCCTGGCTCCTCGCGAGCGCGGCAAGAAGCATGAAGATGGCGACCACCAGGAGGCTTCCGGTTAAGACCTGAACGAGGGCGTGGTACCAGGTTGTGGGGTTCGTCACCCAGAGATCAGTGAGTGGGTTCTCCTTGGCAGTAGCGGACCGCTGGAAGGTCTTCGCACGCGCGTCGTAGTCCCGGATCAACCTCGTGGTCTGCAGCAGCCGTGGCAACTGGCTTGTAAGGAAGAAGACCATCGCGATCAGGCCGGGGAGCGCCGCAAGGTAGAAGAACGTATTCCCACCGATTACGAAAGGATGTGCACCCATGGTCGACTCCTTCTTCCTACCTTGGAAGGTGCTCTAAACGTGCCCACGTCGTCGTTGGGAGCAGAGCTCACGGGTGGGCTGGCAACCGGTCAGTCCCACGCCGCTCGCTCGAACCCCGGCTGACCCAAGTCAGCGCCGAGCACCTTCGGACTCGGCGCGCCACAGATGGCCTGTTCATCGTCTCTCGTCCATCTCAAGCGAGAGCAGAGACATTCCCCAGCTGGTCGACAAGGAGAGGCATGAAGTCGCACTGACCGTCCGAGCCGACCAGACCTCCGGTGTTCCAGAAGGACACCTCGCCTGACTCTCGAAGCTGCCGGTTGCGCCGAGGGAACGCCTCGTGGGTGTGGCCGAAGACAATCGTGGTGAACTCCAGGTTGGGCTGCTTGCGCCGCGACATCGTGATGTACAGGTCAATGAAGTCGAGCGTCCCCGGCCGATCGAGGAACTGCGCATCGTGGCGCGCGCCGGAGACTGCGAGACTCCCGCGCTTGGCGTCGCGCAATGCGGACAACAGGAGGCTCTCGACGAGCGACTTCACCGCCTTGATGGCCGCGTCACTCCCAGCTTCCTTGAGCATGGCCACGAAGCCGCTCCAGATGTTGTCCCCGTGGAACTCGATCGCCCGGTCGGCGTACGCGGCAACGGAATCGAGGGCAATATCCAGCTCGGGAGGCCTTTGTCCGGTGCGGACCTGGTTGTAGACGCGGTTCACGAGCGTGCTCACCGGTCCCACCTGCGCCAGCGAGAAGTTGAAGAATTCAGTGAGCGGCGAGTTCAGCATCTCCAGGTTCACCAGATCGGTGCGGACGTGCTCGCGCACGAGCAGTTGCGCAAGGACTTCGGTGAGCAGTCGCCAGGCGACCTCGAAGAAGTGGCCGTGGGTGACCAGAATGGACGAGGCGCTGCCTCCTCCCGCCGGTACCAGGTATAGATTGGGGTACACAACGTTGATCGGAATGTGCTTCTCACCGGTCAGGCCGCTCAGGAACACGTGCCCATCGTACGGTGGCTTGACACCAGGAATCGCAAGGGCGCCGGTCGCGAGGTCGAGGACCCCCGACTGCTCGTGCGGAAACGCTTGGACCTCTTCTTCGACCAGTTTGACAAGCGCGGGAGGGCCAGCTGCAAACCCTGCCGCCTTCTCCAACGGTCGAACCACGCACGTCTGGGTCTGGAGCATCGTCCACAGGTGATGGTCGTGGTTGCCGGGCAGAAAGAGGATCTGCCCAAAGCACTTCTCGAGGTCGAGTACGGCGAAGAGCGCCTGCGAGAGAGCGGCTACGTCCTCGACGTTTTTGATCGCGATATCCCACCCGTCGCCGTTCAGGATCAGGTAGGGGATCTTCTTGTCGGGCATGCGCGCAGCGATTGCTTTAACCTCCTCCTGAAACTCCAGGAAGGTGTCCCTGATGAACAGGTCTTGCGTCCCCGTGCTTGAGTAGCCCTTCGCGGCCTGGCGCCTTACGATGCCCGCGTCATCGCCGATGTGGATATCCGAGATGACGACCGCCACTGGGTTCGTCGGACTCATGGTCCCCTCCTTTCGTACAGCTCGTACAGCCCGTGCGCTCGCATCACGACGACCTGCGGATTGGCCCTACCTCCGCTCTACTCCTTTGCTTGCACCATCGGCGCGTGGCTGAGACGCGACTTGGCCAACGCGACTGCTCTGGTCACGAGGCGACAACATCCCGTTCGGCCCATTGGGGCAGTCAGCTCGCCGCCGTTGAGCCTCTTTAGAATTTGCGGCTTTGTCTGGGGCTGCACCCTGCCGGGTCGCACTAGGTCGGGCCGCGTGGAAACGCGGCACCTCATCCGACGCGACCAGTGTTGACACAACCGCGGAAGCCCGGGCCGACATTGACCCCTTGCCTTTCGTTGCCCCAAACCTAGGGTCGTGCGATGGGGGATTCATCACCCAAACGGGTGATGTTCGCGAGGGGCCGCGCTGTCAGCATTCAATCAGGGAAACCGCTACTGTGAAGATCCACCAGATCCGAGACAGGACCGGGCTGATCTGCACGCTGCTGGTCCACCGGAGCGTGCCACGCGGGCAGGCACCGGAAGTGATGCATCTCGGCGCGGGTGCGCAATGAGCGAATCCGGCACCGCCGCCGGGACTGCCAACAACAGAGCCCAACCCGGGCCTGGCAGCGTCATCGACTCCCACGTTCACGTCGGGCTGCGGGGTGACACCTTCGGGATGGGGGCGTTCTCCGACTACTTCATGGCGCAGCCGGCGTTCAAGGTTTTCCTCGCGTACGCGCGCCTGCGCGGGCGGCCGATCACCGACACGGTCCTGCACGAGGCGACGCTCGCCGCGCTCGACGGCTGCCACCTCGACCGCGTCGTCTGCCTCGCCCTCGACCCCGTCTACGACCCGGACGGCACGCGGCGCGAGGACCGCTGCCATATGTGGGTGGACAGCGCCTATCCCTGCTGGCTGCGCGGTGAGCTGCCGGACCGCGTGCTGCCCGGCGCCTCCGTCCACCCCTACCGGCGCGACTTCGCAGATGAGGTGCGCCTGTGGGTCGACAACGGTGCGGTGCTCCTCAAGTGGCTTCCCTCGGCGCAGGCCATCGATCTCGCCGAGCCGGCCGTCGGTGCGCGCCTGCGCGAGCTGGCGCACCTCGGGCCCGGCGGCGGCCCTCTGCCGCTGCTCCTCCACATTGGCTCCGAGTATGCGATCCCGCCCGCCGATCCGGAGCTCGCGAGCCTCGACTTCCACTCCTGGTCAGCGTGGGACACGCTCAGGGACCGCCTGCATGGGCGCCGCGCGTGGGTACGCCCCCGCGTGCGCGAGATCGAGGCCAACCTCCGCGCCGCCGCGGCCGAAGGTTCGATCATTATCCTCGCCCACGCCGGACTGCCGTACTTCTTCTCCGGCCGTCTCGCGGGCATGTTCGAACACTCCGACTTGGACGTCGTGCGAGGCTACCTCACCCGCGGGAGCGAGCGGGCGGGGGACCAGCGGCGCTACTTCGCCGACGTTTCGGCGTGCTGCACTCCGTTCCGCAAGCCCTACTTCAAGCAACTCGCCGCGCTGCCGGGGGACGCGCTTCTGTTCGGCAGTGACTTCCCCACGCCGGTGTTCCAGCTATCCGCCAATCTCAAGCACAACCTGGACGACCTACGCGCCGCGATCAACGGCGAGCCCGAACGCCTCATCGTCCCCGAGGGCAACCTCCTCGACGTCAACCGCGCCGGGCTCGAGCGCGCGTTCCCAGGACACCCGATGTTCACGAACTTCGCCGCACTGCTCGCTAACCATGAGCCAGGAAGCGCAGGAGGCAACGCCTAGCATGCCCAGTGTGATCACCCGCACGCTGCTCTTCATCAGCTCGTACTTCCCGCTTCTGCTGATCGTCTTCATCGAGCGCCTGAAGGAACAACCCGTTCTCGCCTGGGTTGTGCTCGCCACTGGCCTCGCGAGCGTCGTCCTCGGCATCGGCATCTACGTGCTCGCCCTGCGGCGCCTCCAGCCGGTCACCGTCCAGGTCGCGGGTGTCACCCGCAAAGACGCCGAGGTGATGGCCTACATCATGACCTACGTGATCAAGTTCCTCGCCATCCCCTGGGACAAGCCTCGGCAAGTGCTCTCGCTCGGCGTTTTCTTCGTCGTCCTCGGGGTTCTTTACGTGAGCAACAACTTCATTCATATCAACCCGACGCTCAACATGCTGGGTTTCAAACTATTCGAGATCCAGGATGGCGCCGGGTCGACCTACTCGCTGCTGGCCCGCCGGCGCGTGCTGCGCGGGCAGCCGGTCAGCGTGCGCAGGGCCGGCGGCGATGTCCTGATCGAGGTGCCATGATGGTCAAGATTCCCACGAAAGCCCCTGCGGCGATAGGGCGGGCACTCTCTGCCGACCTGACTGACCAATCGCTCGCCGTCGACCTCTGCCTTGCGTCATTCACGCGGGGGGCGGAGAGCGCCAACGTCCAGCAAGTACCAATCACGAAAGCGCTCGCCGGCATACTTAGAGGTGCACTGGACGAAACGCTTCGGGCGAAGGCCGCCGCCTGGAATGAGCGCAACCTCGAGCTCAAGCCGTATGTTCCCTTGGTCCACCTTGGCCCGCAGGATATCGAAGTGCTCGACCTCACGGCCTTTCCTGCCATGCAAGCCGAGGTCAGCGTGCTGTCGTCCATCGCAGCACTCCCCGGCTTCGAGAGCGACGAAACGTTCATCGTTGGCTTGCGCTATTCCGTGGTTGTGCTCCACGTGCCGGACGGCCCGCCGGTGTGCGTGTTCCGCGCCATGAACGCAAAGCGCGAGCTGCAGCGGTCGCGCTGGCTCGGCATCGTCCTAAGGGGAGGCGCCTTCCAGGCGCTCTCCGACGAGGTCTATCTGCTCGACCTCGGCATCGACTGCATCAGTTGCGGCGACCTGTTGTTCATCTTCCAGAAGGGGAACTTCCAGACGATCTTTCGCTTCTTCGACGAGATCAGGCGGACGGCTCGAGAGACCCTTGAGGTGCTGCGCCAGCGTGACCTCATCGAGGGCTTCGAGGCCTTCGAACAAGCCTGCCTCGGCCATGTGCAGATGGCCGCTAAGCTGCACAGCGCGGCAACGGCTACCTACTTCCCGGCACTGACCGTGAAGCGAATGAAGGCGGTGGCGAAGCAATTCGGCCGCAAGATCCGGTTCCGGCAGTCGAACGGCCGCGAGCGCGCCGTCTTCGACGCGGACGACAAGTGGGAGCTACTGCGCCTGCTCGACGACGACCTCCTCGCCTCTCCGCTAACGAAACTCAAGTACGAGGTCAACTCGAAGAGGGTGGTGTGACCATAGCGTGCGCGAATTCTCGTTGCGCTGTCGCAAAACCCAACGTCATGATCGCCACAAGGGCGGCGGATACCAAGACGTTCGACGCGGCGGCGATGACCGGCGCCGACATGGAGTCCTGCCGAACGCCCCACGGCCGCTTGATCGCCGCGGGGCCGACCCAGGGAGAGGCGCGCATCGGCCGCAAGGGCCTCACCCCCGACAGGAACACCAGCCAGGAGCACCGCGGTGCACTTCCACTCGCCGTCCACGAGGTCGGCCACGTAGCCCTCGATCTGCTCGTCGGAGTAGAAGTTTTTGGGGTCGTACGCGGCGAGGTCGCCGCCCTCGCAGCGCACCACGTACTCGGTGCCCAGGCGGCCCCTGACGTACTCGTTGGTGCGGCCGAGCGAGCCGGAATTCACTCCCGGCGAGCGGGGGCGTGCGGGGGAGCGGAGCTGCGCGGCCGCGCTTGCACTCTCCGGCAGGCGCCTGTTAACGTCACTTAAGCTCATAGGGGGGTCTAACCCGTGCCGCGGCGGCAGCCTGCGAAAGATCTCAAAGTCCTCTGGGGCCTCTCGCAAGGCCGCTGCGCTTTTCCTGGTTGTCGGCGGCGCTTGATCGAGGAGGCTACCGATGCCGACCCGGTTGCGGTCATTGGCAAGATTGCTCATATCGAGGCGCACAGCGACCGAGGACCAAGAGCCAACCCGCGACTCACAGAAGAGGATCGAGACCGCTACGAAAACTGGATCCTGCTATGCGGTACCCATCACGACATTGTCGATTCCCAACCCAACAGCTACACCCCGGCAGACCTCCGGCGCTGGAAAGTCGAACATGAACAATGGGTTCACGACTGCACGCGTGAGGCGATGCCGGATGTGAGCTTCGACGAACTGGCGGTCGTAACGAAGGCGGTGCTTGCGTCGGAGCGGCCGGCATCAACTAACTTTGCTGTGACGCCGCCGCAACAGAAGATGGACCGCAACCAACTGACCAAGGGTGTCGCGTTCGAGCTGACACTGGGCCTTGCCAAAGCGCGAGAGGTCCAGCAGTTCGTGGACCATGTGACTAGCATGGATCAGACCTTCCCGCAGCGTTTAGTGGCTGGCTTCGTAGCCGAGTACGGACGCCTCCGGGAGGAGGGTCTGGAGGGCGACAGTCTGTTCGAGGCCATGCGGGACTTCGCGGCTCAACGGAGCAGGGACTTCAAGATCCAAGCGGCCGGTCTCGCTGTGCTAGCGTACCTGTTCGAGAAGTGTGAGGTGTTCGAGAAGTGATCCTGCCCACCAAGCACGTCTCTGCCGAACATTCCCTGTTGGGGGTGGGTGCCTTGGTCTTGTCTTGCCTTGGTCGGCCTCGAACCGTAAGTGCGCTCTGGGAGGACGTTCGTCCCAACTCGCAGGTGGCAACCTTCGAACGGTTCTCGCTCGCCCTTGACCTACTCTACGCGATTGGTGCGGTAGATTTCCGGGATGGGCTCCTCCAGAGGACAGCGGAATGATCCATGCTATCCGCTGCGACCAGCCCCACTTCAAGGCCGTTGAGTTCACCCGGGGCTTCAATGTGGTGCTTGCGGACCGCACCAAGGAGTCCAGACGCAAGGACACGCGAAACGGTTTAGGTAAGACAACCCTCATCGAGATCATCCACTTCTGCCTGGGTGCCGACGCAAAGAAGGGCAAGGGCCTCCTTCGCAAGGAGCTGGCAGCGTGGACTTTTACGCTTGAGATCGACCTGCGAGGGAAGCGTTGCTGGGTGCATCGCAACACGTCGCGGCCCAACTGGGTCGGGATCCAGGGCGACACTGCGGGCTGGCCGTTCGACGCGCATGATGGCAGCGTCACTGATACCCTCGAGCTTCGAGCCCGAGAATGGAACAGGCTCCTTGGGTGGCTGCTCTTCGACCTGCCAGCTAGCCCCGAGGACCAGAAGTACAGCCCGACGTTTCGCAGCCTGATCTCCTACTTCGCCCGCAAAGGCCGAGACGCTTTTTCGACCCCGTTTGAGCACCATCGCAAACAGCTGGAATGGGACAAGCAAGTCAACAACGCGTTTCTTCTCAGCCTGGCTTGGGAGCATGCTAGTAGGTGGCAAGTCCTCCGGGATCAAGGAACCGTGCTAAAGCAACTGAAGCAGGCGGCGCAAACCGGTCTTGTCCGCAACCTCGTGGGCGCTGTCGGCGAACTTGAGAGCAGAAAGGTCCGGCTGGAGGAACAGATCACCCGGGGAGGCTCCGAACTGGCGACCTTCCGGGTTCACCCTCAGTACCAAGAGATCGAGATCGAAACGACGGCCCTTACGAGCAGCATTCACACCCTGAGCAATGAGAACCTGGGTGACCGTCGGATGCTTGAGTTCTATGAGAGTAGCCTTCGCGAGGAGCGGCCGGCGACGGAAGACAGCGTCGCAACACTTTACGAGGAGGCTGGTGTCGCGCTCCCCGCAATGGTGCGGAGGCGGTTGGGGGACGTACGCTCGTTTCATCAACAGGTGGTGAGCAACCGCCGAGAGTTCCTCCGTCGCGAGATCGAGCGCCTCCGCCAGGCCATTGCCGCACGGGACGACGAGATTGGCCGCCTAACCAAGCGCCGTGCTGATCTGCTCAGCATTCTTCGGACTCACGGGGCTCTTGACGAGTACACTTCGCTCCAACAGCGCCACATGCAAATAGTTGGGGAGTTCGAGGACGTGAAACAGCGCCTTCAAACCCTGAGGAAGTTCGAGAAGGGCGCGAGTGCACTGAGAATAGAGCGGGAAGAGCTACTCCAAGAGGCCCGATCTGACTACGAGGAACGTGCGGCCCTACGGCAGCGGGCCGTTTCCCTCTTCAACGCCAATTCCGAGGCGCTCTATCAGGTGCCGGGCAAGCTAATTCTGGATCTTGGCCCGAGCGGTTTCCTTTTCGACGTCGAGATCGAGCGCTCCGCAAGCCAGGGGATCGAGCAGATGAAAGTGTTTTGTTACGACCTCATGCTCGCGGGGCTCTGGTCCGGGAAGCCAGTCAATCCAGGGTTCCTCGTGCATGACAGCACGATCTTCGATGGTGTGGACGAGCGCCAGGTCGCTCAGGCGCTGCAGCTGGCAGCCGCGCGTTCGGAATCTGGCGGCTTCCAGTACATCTGTTGCCTAAACTCCGACTTGGTGCCGCGTAAGGATCTTGACCCCAGTTTCGGTTTCGACGGTTTTGTTCGCTTGCGGCTCACGGATGCCACGGAGGGCGGAGGGCTGCTTGGCATTAGGTTCTAATGCTCTCTCCGCCTTGACCAGGAGGAGACAACTGCCGGCACCTGAGCGCGGCCTGTCGCCGCAGGCAATTCTGCCTCCCGAGACTGCATGCCGGACGGGCCTCCTCGGACTCTCGGATACGCCGAGCCGCGCCCAGGATGCTTTCCTAGACTTCACCCGAGGAGAGGTGCGCTACGGTGGCTGCGCTGAAGGGACTCATGATGACAATCCAACACATTAACATCGAGGTTACGAGGCGCTGCAACCAACGCTGCTTCTACTGCTTCAACGAGTCCTCGGCAGCCGGGGAAGAAACCCCATTCTCACCCGAACAGTGGCTGCGAGCGCTCTCCCGACTGCAACACAGAGGGCTTCGAAGCATCCACATCACTGGCGGTGAGCCGTTTTGTTGGGGTGGCACGGTCGAGCTCCTACGAGGAGCGCAAGCGTTTGGGCTCCGCACGAGCATCCTAAGCAACGGCCACCGGATACCGGAGCTCGCGGCGTCTGACGCGGATCCGTTCCGTCGACTGGCGGTCGCGCAGATTAGCCTGGACGCGATGACGCCTGCGGTTCACGACGCTCGCCGCGGTACGCCCGGTGCCTGGCGCAAGGCGATGCGCGCCGTCGAAGCACTACGGGGGCTACAGGTCCCCATCGAGTTGAGCGCGGTCGTCTCACGTGAGAACCTCGACGAGGTTTCTCGGCTGGCCAACCTCTGTGTGGGCATTGGTGCGCGTTTGCTCGTTCGCCGTTTACTGCCCTTGGGGCGGGCCAGCAAGCTGGGTGCTGCCGACACCCTCGGTGAGGCATTGGAGCGGCAGTTGGAGTTCGCAGGCCGTCAATGCCCCGGTGTCATCGCCGCGGACCGGTTCTACTACTTGCCCAGTGGCGGTCAAGATGGCCAGCTGCGTCCCCGCGGACACATCGCCACGGTATTCACCAACGGTATGCTGAGATCGGACTGGGCTCTCACAGCGGGTGCGCAGGATAATGAGATTGCCCGATTCCTCCGTGCGGCCTAGACGTGTTTTAGTTGCTTCGCCAATCGGGGTTGCACCAGACGCAGGCGTGGAGCCGGAAACTCCGGGCACGTGCCGGCCTCGAACGCCGAAAAGAAGGATGGAACGCCGATGGTAATACCTGAGGCAATAGACTTCCTCGTCGTCACCCCACTAGCCGACGAGCAGGCGGCTGTTGATGCCGCGCTGCGAGCAGCTGGCGCGAGTGCCGCTGATCCCGACCAAACCGGTTACAGTGACGACAAGGCTCTGAATGCGAAGTTGTACTCGGTCCCCCGTACGAACCGGCAGCTTCGCCTGGCAAGCGTGGTAGTGATCAGCCTCAAAGAGGCGGGGAGAGTGCCTGCTGCGGTTGCTGTGCGGGCAGCTCTCCAGCACTGGTATCCGCGGTGTGTTCTGGTTGTTGGCATCGCTGGCGCAAGCCCGGATGCGCGCTTGAAGACCGGTGACGTCGTGGTCCCAGCCAAGGTAGTCGATTACGAGCGCGAAACGGTGAAGGAGGGAAGCGAGCCGAAGTGGGACTCCTTCACGATCCCGAAAACTCTTCGGCGAGAGGTCTCCGGCGTTGTCCCTGCAAGCTCCACGATAGTGGGCGACCTGCTCAGGTCCTCAGGTCGTGTCGACGCCCCCAAGGTAGTGACCGACGGCGTGACACTAACTGGCGACAAGAAGATTCGGGATACCGCTACCTTGATCCGGCTGGCGCGCCCATGGGTCGAAGCCCATTCCGTGGAGATGGAAGCGGGTGGCGTCGCTCTGGCTTGCGGATGGGTTGATGAGCGCCCTATCCCATACTTGGTGATTAGGGGCATTTTCGACATTGTGGTGGAGGGCGGGGAGCCCGACAAGGACCCTGGAGCCACACCCAGACGCCTAGCATGTGCTGCTGCCGCCGCAGTAGCTGTGGAGTACATTCGATGTGCCGAGAGCCCCTTCGTACAAGAAACTCCTAAGAGCTTGCCCAGTCACGCCCAGCCGCCGCGTGGTGTGATCTTGGGAACCTGTGATAGGCTCTTCAGCAAGGGATACCCTGTTGTCCTGTTCGGGAAGAGTGACGACTACGTCCAACTGGCCGTGAAGGTCTCCGCGGCTGCAACCGGTCTTGTGCTCTGGGTGAAGAACGGCACGCCGCTTGACTGGACCGGCCGGCCATCATCGGACGGGAGCTGGCTCGATTGGTTCGATGAAGTCTTCCAGCGAATCGGTTGCCAGAAGCAACGCTTGGTCGTCTTCCGGGATGAGGCGGAAGTCACCGCTTATGCTGAACACCGTCAGGCTCTTTACGAGGCCGCGCGGAACGGGAAGGATCCCGTAGGGCTCCAGCGTCGCATCGCCGACTTCGAACGGTCCTGCGGCGGAGCCGTCCGATTCACGAGACTAGACCGGCTGCCGATCAGCGGCGGAGACGTTGGGTCGCTTGATGGCCTCGACATCGGGTACGCATCGTGGGCCAAGGACTTCGAGACCCAAGGGTACTGTTTCTGTAGCAGATTCTTGAGTAGGCAATTGACAGCAACGAAAGACAAGAAGAAGGCGGCAAGTTCCTCCCTCGTGTTCTCGCCAATCTGGTTCTTCGACGCTTCCCGGGTTGGTGACTGGGAAAGCTCACTGAAGCAAGCATCCCTGATGACGTGGCAGGCCCTGCAGTTCTTTAGGTCTGTGGTTCAGCCTGTCACCGCAGCAATCAAGTGGGAGCAACAGTTCAGAGCAGCGCATGATCTTGATTGGCTCGTGGATGACCCTCAGCAGTTGCTGGTCGGGTCCAGGTCTGGCGGCGGTGTCACGTGACAACTGTCGCCGGGAAGGCGATTCTGATTACAGGGGGGTCGCGGGGGATCGGTGCTGCGATGGCGGTCCGCTTTGCCGCCGCCGGGGCGAAGGTGTGCGTCAATTATCTGGAGAACGATGATGCCGCGCGCGCCGTCTCAACTGGCATTCGGGACGGTGGAGGGCGTTGTGAGATTCGCCGCGCGGACGTAAGGATTGCCGCGGATGTAGAACAGTTGCTGGCATATGCGGCAGCCACTCTTGGCGGTATCGATGTTCTTGTCAACAATGCGCATACGGCGTTTGTCGTGAAACCGTTGTCGGATCTGGTTTGGGAGGACCTGGAGGGTCAGCTGATTGGCGTGTTACGGACTTCGTTCCTCTGCACGCAACGGGCGTTGCCGTTCCTTAGGGAAAGCCGCGCACCGGCGGTGCTCAACATCTCGTCTGTCACCGTGGGCGAGCCCGAGCTGGGCTTCCTGCATCGGGATGTTGCCAAGGCGGCGTTGGAGGAATTCACTCGGGCTGCGGCGCGCGAACTGGCGCCAAGCGGTATCCGCGTGAATGCGCTCTCCGTCGGTTGGACATTGACTGACCAGCTTCGTGGTGTCGCACAGGAGACGCTTGCGAAGAAGCAAGGCGAGATCCCCCTCCGCCGCTTCGCACGTCCCGAGGAGGTGGCGGAAGCTGCGCTGTTCTTGATCTCGCCCGCGGCGTCGTATATTACAGGCAGCGTCTTCCCCGTGGACGGCGGGCTCTCACCCGCCTGGCGTTAGGGCGAAAGGATGTGGGCAATGGGCCGAGGCAGCAAGCAGCTCGTGCTCGGGGGTCTGGCAATCGCGCTTGCAACGGCTGGGTCATTTCTCGCCTCGAGCTGTGAGCGGGATGCGAGCGGGCTCCGGATCGGCGTGCTTTTCCCCATGACCGGAGAGGCAGGTTCGTATGGAGAGAAGGGGCGGGACGCACTCCTGCTTGCCATAGCCGAGATCAACGCCAGCGGTGGAGTGCACGCTCACCCTGTTCAAGCGTTCTTTGAGGATTCAAGAGCGGATCCAGCAACGGGCACGTCTGCCGCCCGGAAGCTGATTAGCGCCAACCACGTCGTTGCCATCGAGGGTGATATCGTGAGCGCCGTAACCCTGGCAGTTGCACCAATCGCCGAGAGCAGCCATGTGGTGCTTCTCTCTCCGACGTCCTCCGCGCCTGCGATCACGAATGCCGGCGAGTACGTATTCCGGATCTGGCCGAGCGACCTGGAAGAGGGTCGGGCCATCGTTAAGTACGCTGCGGCGGCTGGCTACCGCCGGGCCGCGGTGCTCCATATGAACAATGACTACGGCCAGGCAATCGCAGCGATCTTCAAATCGATTTTTCATCAATTCGGTGGTGATGTTGTGTCCCTGGAGGGCTATCAAGGCAGTGAGAGTGATTTCCGCCCGTTTCTGGGGAAGTTACGGTTATTGCAGCCGGATGTGCTGTACATCGCTGGATACTTCGCGGACACGGCAACGATCGTCCGCCAAGCGCGCGAACTTGCGATCACGGTCCCTGTACTAGGCACCACGGCGATTGAAGATCCGCAGTTTCTGAAATTGGCTGGCGATGCTGCCGAGGGGATAGTTTACCCGCTGGCGACAGGGTTTGACCCGTCCACAAGCGAACCCGTGGCCTCGGCCTTTGTGAAGTCCTTCCGGTCGAGGTACCACCGCGAACCAGGGTGGGTGGAGGCGCACGCTTACGATGCCTTCATGCTTCTCTGTTATGCGGCGAATCGGGTCTCCACACCCGTGACCGGTGAGAAGCTCAAGATAGCCCTCGACAGCCTAGGGGAGTACCGGGGTGTAACCGGGACGATCCGCTTTGACAAGAACGGCGATGTCGTCAAGCCTGTCGTCCTTAAGGTCATCCGTCGGGGCCGCTTCGAGAGGCTGCGGTAGGGAATGTTCTCGGGAAAACCGACATGTCCCAGCTCCTCGCCAACGTCGTCGTAACGGCGTCCCTCGCCCTGCTCATTGCGGTGAGCTTCTCGGCGGTCTACTGGGTTGCCCGGTTCTTTCACTTGGCGTTAGCCGGGATTATCGTGACGGGCGCGTACTGCGGCTACGCAATGGTCGGCCCCACAGGCTCGTCGTCAATCCTGGTGGTTGTCGGCGCGGCCCTTGGGGGCACCCTGCTTGGTGTGGCCCTGGAGTTCCTCGTGCATCGCCCGCTGCGGCTCCGAGGTGCATCCGGTAGCGACTTCCTCGTGGCTTCGCTGGGCGCCTACGTCGTAATAGTCAACGGTATTGGCCTGCTCTGGGGTGAGCAGGTCCGCGTGCTGGTGCCGGCGCACCTGCCAACCGTCATTTCGATCTCGGGAACTCGTATAACTGTTTTTCAAGCCATTGAAGTGGTGACAGCGATAGCCCTTGCCGTGAGCGTCTCCATAGTTTTGAGGGCAACGATGGCTGGGAAGGTATTCCGTGCTGTGGCGAGCGACTCGGAGTTGGCGAATGTGGTCGGCGCCGGGCAAGCCTATGTTCAGCTCGCCGCGGTTCTTTTTAGCTCGCTGGTTGCGGCCCTGGTCGGGCTGCTCGTGGCCGCTGATGTGGATCTTCGACCTGGACTCGGTTTCCCTCTTCTCCTGCTCGGCGTCACAGCAGCTCTTCTCGGCCGATCAGGCAGTGTGGCAAGTCTCGTCGTAGGCGCAGCGGTCGTCTCGCTTGGCCAGAACCTCGGTGCCTGGTTCTTTGGCATGCAGTGGCGTGAATCGGTAACCCTCCTAGTGCTTCTCGCCACTCTGTACCTGAGGAGAAAAGCGATTAGCGTGCACTTGAACCAACGTCTTGCGGGTTTCTGATTTGGAATACCTCCTGCACCTACTGGTGATCATATCGATCTACGCAGTCCTAGCTTCGTCCCTCGACATCGCGGTGGGGCACATGGGTGTCCTCTCGGTCGCCCACGCGGCGTTCTACGGCATCGGGGCCTATGCGTCGGCCATAGCAATACTGTCGCTCGGGGCGTCGTTTGTGCTCGCAGTGCCGTTCGCGGTGATAGTCGCCGTGGTGTTGTGTGCGATAGTGGGCCTCCCGGCTGCGAATCTCCGCGACGATTCGCTTGTCATTGCGACCCTCTGCGTACAGGTCGTCGTGTCGAGCCTATTCGTCAACTGGCAGGACCTCACTCATGGTGCTCAGGGTATCCGGGGCATCCCACCGCCGGCAATTCTTGGAGTCACATTCGCAGGGCCTGGTCGTTTCGCTGTCGTCTCGTGCTTGGTGGCCCTGTTCGCGATAACTTTGACGAACCGTGCAGCGACAAGTCCGCTCGGCCGTTTGCTGCGCGCAATCCGTGAAGATGAAGTCACGGTGCTCTCGGCTGGCAAGCGGCCGGCCAAGGTCAAGGTGGTCGTCCTCTGCTTCTCCGCTGGGCTGGCTGCCCTTGCTGGGTCACTCTTCGCCAGCTACTCGGGTTACGTGAGCCCCGCCAGTTTCGGCCTAATGGAGTCGGTTCTTATTCTCTCGATGGTAATCATCGGTGGTCCAGGGAGGCCATTCGGCCCGCTCGCTGGCGCAGCTCTGCTCGTCCTATTTCCGGAGGTGCTACGGTTTGTGGGACTACCCGCGAGCGTGGCGGCCCAGGTCCGTCAGGTCCTCTACGGGGTCCTGTTGGTTGTTGTCACGGTAGCTCGCGGGGGCCGTGGTTTCTCATCAACGAAGGTGTCGCCAGGATGAGTCAGCCTGCCGCCTCACTGCACTGTTCCAACCTCAGCAAGTCGTTCAACGGCCTGCCGGCTCTCCGGGACGCTCATCTGGCATTTCCCCCCTGGGGCATCGTCGCGATTGTTGGCCCGAATGGCGCTGGGAAGACAACGTTGTTTAACGTACTTACAGGCTTTCTCACGCCGGATACCGGCAGTGTCTTCCTGGCCGGTCGCGAGATAACGAGGCTAGCGCCGTGGCGGATCGCCCGACTCGGGATCGCGCGAACGTTTCAGGAGATGCGGCTAGTTCGTCTGGTCAGCGCACTCGAGAACGTAATGTTGGCTTGGCCCAACCAACGGGGTGAGAAACTGTCCATCGCGCTCACGCGTATCGGCGTGGCGAAGGAGGAGGCGACCAATCGCGCCATGGCCATGGAACTCATGCGGTTCGCGGGTCTCGAAGACAAGGCCGACCGGCTCGCTGGCGAGCTGTCTTATGGGCAGCAGAAGTTGCTGTCGCTCACCTGCTGCCTAGCGACCCAGGCACGTATCCTGCTCCTCGACGAGCCGATTGCAGGTCTGCACCCGGAGATGGCCGAGCACATCCTCGGGCTGCTTGTGAAGCTGAAGGAAGAAGGCAAGCTCGTTGTGTTCATCGAGCACGATCTCGCTGCGGTGAAAAAGGTCGCCGACAGGGTGATCATTATGGACGAGGGCAACGTCATCGCCGAGGGTCCTGCGCACGAAGTGCTGGTGCGGCCTGAGATCATGGAGGCCTTCGTTGCCTGAAGGCCCTACCACGCTTCTGTCTGTGCGCGACCTTGTGACCGGTTACGGCAAGAAGCCGGTTGTCAATGGCGTGAACCTTAGTGTCGCCACGAGAGAAATCGTCGCGCTGATTGGACACAACGGTGCCGGCAAGTCGACGCTGCTCAAGGCGATTTTTGGCATCCTGCCGGTGTGGTCAGGGGAGGTCAGGTTCGATGGTCGCGTGCTCGATGGCGCGAAGCCGCGCGGGCTTCTGCGCGCCGGTATCGCGTACATTCCCCAAGGGAACCGTGTTTTCATCGACTTATCGGTGCGCGAAAACCTCGAGATGGGTGGGGTAACGCTGTCGGTTGGCCCTGAGGCCAAAGAAGGGATTAAACGAGCGCTCGCGTTGTTCCCTACGCTGACGTCGCTGCTCAGACGCCGCGCAGGCACGCTGTCCGGTGGGGAGAAGCAGATGCTTGCTCTCGCCATGGGTCTCATCACCGCACCACGGCTTCTACTCCTAGATGAGCCTTCGCTCGGTCTCGCCCCAGGGCGGGTCTCGCAAGCGTTGGCGCACATCCGGGACCTCAACGAAAGCGGCGGGGTTTCGATCTTGATCGTTGAGCAGAAGGTGCGCGAAGTCCTCAAGATCGCGCATCGGGTCGTGGTACTCCGCAACGGCGAGGTGTCGTTCACCGGTGGAGCTGCCGAGCTCCATGACGATGCGCAGCTGCGGGAGGTCTACTTGTAGGTCAGCCAGCGGCTTCAACACTAGATGTGGCCGGCGTCTGATCCCATGTTCGACCCTCTAGTTGCCGTCCATTCGCCTTCTTGCGAACCCCGCCCCACTGCTTGAAGAAGAAGGGAACACGTGCAGTCACGCACTGGTCGCGGATCTCAACGACCCACTCGGGGTTCAAGGGCCGAGCACGGGGCCCGGATTCGCCACCGACGATGACCCAGTTGATCCCAAGGAGGTTAAGGTTGGGAAGGGGGCCGAGAAGGGGTTCAAGAGAAAGGAACTTCACCGTAGCGCCGGTCGCGCGCAGGTCGTCGATTCGCCAGGCGTGATCGTCAGTCTCTACGCTCACGCCCATCCAGACATTTGGGAACCAAGGCAGCTCGGATGAAAGCTGCAAGAGGCGCCTGGACCGCTTGGTGAGGACCTGGAAGCGGTGCCAGGTTGCCTTTCCCATAACCTCGAACACGCGCAGAACAAAGGCCGTTGGGACGGCATCGTGGAAAAGGTCACTCATAGAGTTGACGAAGATGGTCTGACCCTTCTTCCACCGCAACGGGAGGTTGAGCTGCTCCTCATGCAGAGTCAGCCTGAACCCATTCTTGTAGTTGGGCTGCCCCATCGCCTTGAGGCGCCGAGCCAATCTCTCCGCATAGCAGTTCTTGCAGCCAGGACTCATCTTGTCACAACCTGTGACCGGGTTCCAGGTCGACTCCGTCCACTCAATCGCAGAGTGCAAGGCCATGCGGCTTTGTCCTCACCCTTCCGAGTCTTCAAATCCAAACGACCGCTGCTCCTGGCTGTATTCCACTGCCCCTTTTGCCAACTTCAGGCCGAGGGGATGGCGGCTGAAGAACGCGAGGTGGTAGAGGGGCCGCCTGTTGTCAACGGCCCGGACCAGCTTTGTCGGCCCTCTCTTGTAACGAAGGGTTGCCATTTGCTCGGCGAATCGCTCGAGGACAAAATGCCCTAGGCCATTCCGCCGCGCCATGGGGTCGACCCACCTAGTACGCCAATCAGACAACCCAAGAAAGTTGGCCACTGTTGTGTCGTCCGGGCACTCGTAGTTCTCCCAAAACCGTGCCGCGTCCATGCCGGAGGGTACGAGTACAAGGAAGTCCATATACCGGACACTCAGGGCTCTCACGGTGGAGAAGTGCAAGCCGCTCATTCCGAACGGGTCGAGGACACAAAACCCAAGGACCTTCTGCGATTGGCTGGCGCTCGGGATAGCGACCAGCATCTGGTCGATGCAAGAATTCGCGTCACCAAAGATGTAGACAACGTCGCGATTCGGAAAGGCAACACCAATTCGTCGCTTGAGGGCTTCCAGTCTCGTTTTGTCCACCTCACAGAAGATGAAGCGGTCAAACGGAGGGGTCGCTTCGAGGGCCAGGAGCGGGCTGCCCGGAACGATCCGCCCGCTGTCCTCGAACCGTGCGCGACCGGGGCCGGCAAAGAGGTCGAGATACACGCGCACGTGCCAAGTTTTTCTCGTCGCTCTTGCGAACATTTCAGCGTATGAGCGGATAATGCGATACTTCTCATCGCCCCACTCCCCGACGACCGGTGTAAGAAGCTTGTCGTCAGCAAGTTCTGGCAGGGTGATGGTCAAGGCGTCGCCTCGGGTTTTGCGGTTTGATGTTGAGACTAGGCTCTTGCACTTTACCATGATATCGCAATGGCAGGCGTTCGTTGTTGTGCGGAAGAGCTTTGGTGCCTCAGCGGCGCTTACCGGATGGAACGGGGAAGAGGCCGCTGCTCGGCCGGCGCGGCTCCCACGGGGAGATCCACTTCGAGCGGGGGTCGCGGTCCTCGGCGGCCTCGCTGGGTGCAGCCTCCTCGGGTGGCGCCCACGGCTCGGACTTCTGCTTGACCTTGGCCTCGATCGCGTCGAGCTCCTTGTGGGCGAGCTCGCGGATGTCCTTGCGCAGCCCCTGCGAGGCGATCTCCTCGGTGAACTTGCGTCGGCCGTCCACCAGGTCCGCCACGTACGCCTCGATCTGCTCGTCGGAGTAGAAGTTGTGGGCGTCGTACTGAGCGAGCTCGGTCCCCTCGGCCTTGACCACGTACTCGGTGCCGAGCCTTCCCTTGGCGTATTCGTTGGTACCGCGCAGGTCGCCGCGCTGCAGCGCCGCCATCAGGTCGATCGGCACGCGCGTGACCTTGCGCACCTGCTTCTTCTTGCCGGTTGCTTTGTCAACCTCGATGATCTCGCCCATCCCGCCGGTGTTGTACTGGGCAAAGTGCACCTTGCCCGGGTAGCGGGCCACCAGATCCATGACGATGTCGTAGAACGCGTTCACCTTGCGTCCCTGGGCACCGATGATGAAGTCGTCCATCCCCACGATGCGCACGCTCTCGCCCGCCTTGGCGGGGACGGTGGCGAACGAGTGCGTGGACTCCCCCCAGAGGTAGGCCATCACGCCCTGCTCGGGGGTCAGGCGCTGGGCGAACGGCATGATCGTGCCGCGGCGGGTGATGAAGGCGAACACCACCCCGTCCAGCTCCTCCAGCGACGGCAGGTTGATCGAGTCGGCGCATATGGAGACCAGCTTCCCGCCGCGCTTCACTTTAAGCTCTCGACGGTCCAGCACCCCGCGGCCGTTCTCACCAAGGCGTTCGTCCAGGAAGTCGATCTCCCCCTTCGCGTTGATCATGACGTTCTCGAGCAGCGCCGAGGAGTGGGCGAGCGCGTGGTACATCGCCTCCTGCAGCTTCACGTCCACGTCGGTCTTGACGTAGAACCCGAGCTCGGTGCCGAGGGCGGAGCCATCGCGTTTCAGGAACACGATGTCGTCCTGCGCGACCCAGGTCCCCTCGCCCTGCTCCGCCTCGAGGCCGAGCTGGTGGCACGACCAGGTCGACTTGCCGGTGGCGGTGAGGCCGAACATGAAGACGCCGTACGTCTTGAGCTTGCCGGTTGCCTTGTCGCGGGCGCGCACGACCTTGGTGCCGGCGTGCAGGCCCAGCATCCCCTGCAGGTCCGCCCGGTACATGCCCTGCCGCAGGAACCCCTTCTTGCACTCGCCGGTGTAGTCCGTGCCCAGCGCGATGTTGATGTCGTGCTCCGGGATCGTGAGCACCTGCATCCGCAGCGGGTGCTCCTGCGGAACGTCGATCATGATGAACTCGGGGCCCGGGCGGCCCTTCTTGACCTCGCCCATGGTCATCGCCCACTGGTAGGCCAGGCGGTAGTTCTTGGGGTCGGCTACGCACACGTACAGGTTGCAGACCGGGTTGAACTCCCTGTTGTCGCCCATCTGCCGACGCACGTGCACGAACGGCATGGTCCGCATGAGCTGCAGGACCTTGTGCAGCTGATCGGGCGCCTTCTCGACGATAGCGAGCTGCTCGGGGCTTGGCTTGGGAAGCACGGTCTCCGGCCCGCCTCCGAGGTAGACGGTCTTGGCCGCCATGCGCGAGGAGATGGCGGAGAACCACATGTGGGAACCGTTGGCGGTCTCCAGGCTGGTGGCGAAGGCCTTCCTCCGGAGGGCCCGCATCGAGGGGTGCTCGATGTTGGCACCGTCCAGGGCGCCGCGCAGGTTCTCGACGAAGCGGCGATAGACGTCGGGATCGTAGGGGCCGGCAGGCATACGCACCTCGTCCGGCGCCGTTGGGCGCCTGCCGCGAGCATAGCCGCTCGTGACTTGAAAGGGCAAGCCGCTCGCCGGCACACAAACCCCGACACGCGACGTGGCCCGAAGCCGCCACGCCGTGAGGTACCCTTGGCCGAGAGGGCACGACGATGGCGTACGGCTGGGAAGGGGAGAAGGTGCGGTTGGTGCCGCTCGACGCGGAGCGGCACCTTGCCAACGCGGTAGCGTGGCTCAACGACCCGGAGGTCACGGAGTGGACGCTGATCGGCGATTTCCCGATCGGACGTCTCGCCGAAGCCGAGTTCTTCCAGCGGGCCGAACGGGCAGAACCGTCGGGCGGGAGTAACGAGCTGACCCTCGCGGTCGAAACGCTGGACGGGGAGCACGTCGGATTCACGGGACTCCACCGCATCGACTGGCGCCATGGTTGCGCCGCTACGGGTATTCTGATCGGCCGCAAGGAGAGGTGGGGCAAGGGCCTCGCGACCGACGCGGTGCGCGTACGCACGCGTTACGCCTTCGACGTGGTCGGCCTGCGGCTGCTTCTCTCCGAGGTGCTCGACGGCAACACTGTCTCGGTCCGCATGCTCGAGCGCGCGGGGTACCGGCAGGTCGGCCGAATCCCACGGCGGTACTTCAAACGTGGCGCGTACCGCGATGCGCTGCTCTTCGCCCTCGAGCGCGACACCGCGGGTAGCTGAATCCTCTCCTACGTCCGCGAAGGGCATCGGCGCCGGGATCGGGGACTCGCGCTTGAACAGCACCTCGCGGTGGGTCCAGTCGATACCCACCACGGTGCCGGTCGGCACAAACCCGTCCTGACCGGTCTCGCGCGTGAGGAGGCGGATCACCCCGCCGTGCGTGAACAGTAGGTGGCGACCGGGGGAGAGCTCCGAGAGAAAACCCGCGACCCGCTCTCCCACCTCCTCGAGGGTTTCACCACCGGGCGGGTTGAACGCCTCGAAGTCGATGAGCGCTTTCTTGTGCACGGGGTCGAGCGTCGCCCAGGTCGTGCCCTCCAGCTCGCCGAAGTTGACCTCGCGCAGGCGCGGATCGGCCACCGGCTGGCCCCACGCCAGCAGCGCGGTGTGCACGGCGCGCTGCAGGTCCGAGCTCCACACGCCGGTGAACTCCATCTCGGCCAGCACGGGGCGCACCGCCTCGGCCTGAGCCTCGCCCCGCTCGGTGAGGGGGATGTCCACCCAACCGGCGAGGATGCCGTCGCGGCTGTTGGTCGTCTCCCCGTGCCGCACCAGCCACAGCTCCAAGATCTCCACCCCGCCTCCGTCGGCGGAGTATACGCCCCGGACCATGCCGGCCCGTTCCCGCTTGCAGATTTCATTGGTCACGGCGTGACGGCTTTCTTCTGGCCGGTGCCGCGGTGGCTGGGTGCGGCCTTGCGCGCCCCCGCGCACTGCGGCCGCACACTCCTCCGCCCGCGACCGAGGGCGCGATCCATGTTGGGGCCCCTCGGCGTTCGCGTGATGCTGCGCCGCCGTCTCCCCACCGCGGCTCGCGCGCCGGGATCCCGCGGGCTCCGGAGAGATTTGCCACCCGCGGCACCGGCGGATTTGAACACCCCTCGCAAAGAGCCTCCCTAACTCTTCTTCTTGGGTGGGGGGATGGACCCGCCCCTTGGGTGGTCCGACCATAGCTCCGTAGGCTGCGGGGACCCGGCGTGCGGAGCGGGGCCGGGGTGTCGGTGACCCGGTTGCATGGGAACACCGAGGGGTCCTCGGCCCCGAGCGCACTGCCGGGTCGCAGCGGAAGGAGTCTCGGCCCGAAGCGAGCGTGGGCGAGCAAGGGCCGAGCGTCGGACCAGCCCGAGAGGCAAAAGGTAAGGCTTGTACCGTTGAGGAACTTGCGTTAAGGTGGCAACGTCCGCCCGGCCGGGCGCTGGAGGAAGCCATGGCGTTGTTCCCCTGGATCGTCGGCGCCGTCGTTGTCGTCGTCGTCCTGCTGTTCCTCGCTCTGTGGGCCTTCAACTACCGCAAGGTCGGCCCCAACCAGGTACTGGTGATCTCAGGGCGAACGTCCGCCGTGACCGAGATGGACGGGCGGGAGCGCAAGGTCGGCTATCGCCTTCAGGTTGGCGGCGGCACCTTCGTGATGCCGTTCGTCGAGGCAGTTGACACGCTGCCGCTGGAGGTCTTCTCGATCTCGGTGCGCTGCCCCGAGGTGCTCACCTCCCAGGGCGTGATCATCTCCGCCGAGGCGTTCGGCCAGGTCAAAGCGGCAAGCGAGGAACCGCTGCTCCACCGCGCGGTTGAGAACTTCCTCTCGAAGGGCTCCTCGGGGATCACGGCGGTTGCCCAGGAGGTGCTCGAGGGGCACATGCGCGCGGCTCTCGGGATGATGAAGGTCGAGGAGATCTACACCGAGCGCGACAAGTTTGGCGATCGCGTCCGCCAGACCGCGGGTGAGGACTTCGCCCGGCTCGGCCTCGAGCTGCTGGCGTTCTCACTCAAGGACATCAGCGACTCTCAGGGCTACCTGCAGGCGCTGGGCGCCCGCCGCATCGCCGAGGTCAAGCGCGACGCCGCTCTGGCCCAGGCCGAGACTGAGCGCGACGCGGCGATCCAGGCCTCCGAGTACCGCAAGGAGGGGGACATCGCGCGCCTCGGAGCCGAGGCGGAACTCGCCAAGGCGACCCGCGACTTCGAGATGCAACGCGCAGAGTTTCAGTCGGCGGTCAACTCCAAGCGCGCGAAGGCGGACATCGCATACGACCTGGAGCGGGCCAAGCTCTCGGAGGAGCTCAAGCGTCAGGAGTTCGCGGTGCGGCTCACCGAGAAGGAGCTGGCGGCCAAGGTGGAGGAGCAGGAGATCGTGCGCCGCGAGAAGGAACTGGAGGCCACTGTCAAGCGCCCTGCGGAGGCGATGCACTATCAGGCCAAGCTGGAGGCCGAGACCGACGCCTACCAGAAGGAATTGGAGGCGAAGGGCAAGGCAGCCGGCATCCGTCTCTCCGGCAGCGCGGAGGCGGAGGCGATCACCGCGCGGGGTAAGGCCGAGGCCGACGCGATGCGGCAGAAGGCGGTTGCGTGGAAGGAGTACACCGACGCCGCTCTCGCCGAGATGGTCATCAAGCAGCTGCCGGAGCTCGCCAGGGCGGTCTCCGAGCCGCTCTCGAAGGTGGACAAGATCGTGATGGTCGGCGACGCGGACGGTCCCTCGAAGCTCACCGGGCAGGTGGGAAGCGTTCTCGCGCAACTCCCCGGGGTGGTGGAGTCGCTCACCGGCCTGAAGCTCGACGAGATCCTCAAGCGCGGCAAGAAGGAAGAGGTCAAGAAGTGAGGGCGGTTTCGCCGCGAAAGGTGAGGTGAGACCGCCATGCTCTCCGAACGCGCCAACCGCATCACCCTTTCCCCCACGCTGCGGATCAACGCGCGCGCGACGCAGATGCGCGCGCAGGGCATCGACGTGGTGGACTTCTCGGTGGGTGAGCCGGACTTCCCCACGCCGGAGGCCGTGAAGCGCGCCGCAAAGGCGGCCCTCGACGCCAACTTCACCAAGTACACCGCCAACGACGGCATCCTCGAGCTGAGGGAAGCCATCTGCGAGAAGCTCGAGCGCGAGAACAACCTGCGCTACTCGCCCGACGAAGTGATCGTCTCGGCGGGCGCCAAGAACTCCCTCTTCAATGTCGCCATGGCGCTCTACGAGGAGGGCGACGACATCCTCATCCCCGCTCCATACTGGGTTTCCTACCCCGATCAGGTGAAGCTCGCCGGGGCCAACCCGGTTTACGTGCCGACCCGGGAAGAGGACGGGTTCCGCCTGCAGGCCCGTGACCTCGCCGCCGCCATCACCCCCAACACCAAGGCGCTGATCCTCAACTTCCCGTGCAACCCGACCGGCGCGACGTACACGCGTGAGCAGCTGGAGGAGATCGCCGAGGTTTGCGTTCGCGAGCAGATCTGGGTGATCTCCGACGAGATCTACGAGAAGCTCCTTTACGACGGCCAGCGCTACACCTCGATCGCATCACTCAACGAGAGAATCAAGAAGCTGACGGTGGTCATCAACGGTTTCTCCAAGGCGTTCTCGATGACCGGCTGGCGGCTGGGCTACGCCGCGGCGCCGCGCGAGATCGTCGCGGCCTGCTCGAAGATCCAGTCCCACAACACCTCCAACGCGACGTCGTTCGTACAGAAGGCCGCTCTTGTGGCACTGCGCGACTGCAGCATGGAGGTGGAGCGGATGCGGCAGGAGTTCGAGCGCCGGCGTAACGCGATCGTCTACCGCCTGCGCTCGTTGCCGAACGTCTCCTGCTACTCGCCGTCGGGTGCCTTTTACGTCATGCCGAACGTGACCCGCTACCTCGACAAGGAGTTCGGCGGCGCCCCGCTTCGCAACACCTACGGTCTCTCGTACTACCTTCTGAAGGAGGCACGGGTCGCTGTGGTGCCGGGTGAGGCGTTCGGCACCGGCGCGCACGTCCGCATCTCATTCGCCACCTCGATGGAGCGCATCGAGGAGGGGTGCCGGCGGATCGGCCAGGCGTTGGCTCGCCTGGAGGAACCGCGGCGGTTGCGGCCTCGGGCCCTCAACAACGTGCTCACCAAGGTGACGACGTACGCCGAGACGCGGCCGGTAAGCGGCCTCGAGAGTCGCAACGTGCTGCTCGAGCAGGCCGCTTCACACTTGGCCCCGGATGCCTATTTCGAGTGGAACGCGGCGGTAGCCGGCATCGTGGTGCAGCTGCGCACAAACTCGCCGCACCTCGCCGACTTCTACCAGGAGAACTTCTACCCCGCGCCGCTGGAGGGCGATCTGGAGCCGCACGCAGTGGTGTACGCGGTCAAGGACGTGCCGGGTCGCGAGGTCTCCGGGATCGTGAGCGCCGAGACGTCCACCGCGTTCGCGTTCAACACCGCGTTCTACGGTCAGGTACGCTCCCTGGCCCTGCAGCTCGCGGCCGAAGCCGCCGCGCGCACCTCCGGGGCGCTCCTGGCGCACTGCGCCGTCCTCGACGTCAACGGGAAGGGCGTGCTGATCTGGGGCGGGCCGGGCTCGGGTCGTACCGGGCTGCTGGCCGCGGCGATGCGGGAGGAGGGCATACGCCTGGTGAGCAACGACACCGTGCTGGTACGCCTCGCCGCCTCGGAGCCTCTGGCCGACCTCATCGAGCGCAAGCTCTACCTCAAAGCCAAGTGGGTGGGGAAGTTCCCAGAGATCGAGAAGCTCCTCGAGCGCTCCAAGCTCGAGAACATGGTGGTCTCCCGCGACGCCTGCCTCGAGGACCACCCCAACGACGAGTGCCCGCTCGACCGCGGCGCCGCAGCGTGCATCCAGGCCTCCAAGAACGGCCGCATCATGCTCGACCCCTACTGGCTCGGCGGCGCATCGCGACACGCGCGCCGCACCGCGCCGCGCCTGTGCGTGCTGCTCGCGAAGGACCCCGTGCTGCCGCTGGTGCAGGACGTGCCGGCGCGCGACGCCGCCCGCACACTCGCGTCGGGCCAACTCCCCGGGCTCACCGGCAAGACGTTCGCCTTTATGAACCCGCATCTGGCCGGGCTCGACAGCTCCAAGTCCGACCTGCTGCGCGCCCAGCACGAGCGCCTGTTCGGCGCCACCAAGGTGGTCATGCTGAACATGGCGATCGGATCCACCGACGCCGCCGCCAGGCGGCTGGTAGAGCTCGCGCGGTAGCCCCCGCTGGTCGGGCACGGCCGCGCGTTCTCTCTGCACCAGGTGTGGACAGACCAGGAGAGTGGGGCCTGAGCGGGACCCGCGGGGAGTCTATGCCGAGTGCTTGGCCAGCTCCCGCTGCAGCATGCGTTGGTGCTCCAGTTCGGCCAGGCGAAGGCTCTCGAAGAGCTCGGCGACCGTCGGCGTCAGGGCCTGCTGCAACGCGGCCGCGTAGTAGTCGTGTGCCCTCTTCTCGGAGTCGAGCGCAAGGCTGAAGGCATCCGCGAGCGGCATGGAGCGCTCGGTCCTTGCGCCGTACGGGGCCTCGACGCCCCACACCGCGCGGTTGGCGAGGTTGGGCGGGGCGTTTGGGTAGAGGGCCTGGCGGCGCTCGGTGATTTGCTCGCGGTGGAGCTTCTCGCGGCCCGCCATCTTGCGGAAGAACTCCGCCACCTCGAGGTTGTGCCCGGTCTCCATCAGCGTCGCGAAGTAGTCGTACTGCTCCTCGGCTTCCTCCTCGGCGAAGATCGCGAGGTCCAGGACGTCGTGCGGCTGCAGCTTCGAGAAGTCCATGCTGAGGCCCATGCTTTCCTCCGAGTCGAGCAGGGACAGGGTGCGCCGCAACCGCTGACCCCGTCGTTGCGACGACACTCTGCCCTGGCGATCGAGGTTCTGTCAACCGATCAAGGTTCGGTGGGCTACCACCAGAGTTCCCTCGGCTGGTCGTGGCAGAGGTTCTCGTGGCGCCAGCGGTGGACAGGTCCCACTCCGGTGGAGCACCCGGTGAGAAATGACGAAGCCCAAGCGCTCGCCGCGGGGCAGAGCGCGCTGGTGGCCTGGTGGTCGGCGTCCCGGCAGCTAGCGGGCGGGGGTCTTGGTGAGGGGAATGAGTCCCCCGGAGAAGACCCTCTTGCTTATTTCGCCGGTCTCGCTGCCCGAGGTCATGAAGGCGCCCGCGAGCCGGCCGTCCCTGGTCACCTCGACGGGGATGCAGATGTCCGGGCGCTGGATTCCCTCGGCGGCGACCAGCGGGCCCTCGAGCTCTGCCTCGATCACATACTTGGTTTGCACCGTGGCGCCCTCCGGCGGCCTCCCGGGGTTCGGGTAGATGTGGGCCTCCTTGAGGGTGGCATCCCCGAACTTCCCCGCCACGGCGCCGTTTTCGTTGATCGTCACCGAGACGGCCAGTTGCTTGGCGCTGCACCAGTTCACCGCGATATCGGCTTTCCCCTCCCAGTGCCCGACCATCGAGGCGGGCGGGGCGACCGGAGCCTTCTTGCACGCAACAAGCGTCGCGGCCAGACCCGCGATCAACAACGTGACCAGGGTTTTGCGGCTCATGATCGACTCCCTCCTCCGTGTACTCTCGTTGCCGCCCGAGGGCGGCTGTTGAATGGGCGACTCAATAACAGCGTCCATGACAGGGATCCGCTCTCAATATGGCTCCGAATCGAGAAACCGACAAGCCTCCGGGGCGCCCCGCAGCATCGTCGGGTGCGCGGCTCGCTTTCCACCGGCTCCCATCGGCGGGTTGTGGCCGTCGCGGGACCTGGTAACGTCTTGGAGGTGTCCGGGTTGGTCGGGCCGCAGCGGAGGTGGCCATGAGGCGGGGTCTCGCGGCGGTTGTGGTGCTCATCGTCGTGCTGGTGGCGGGGGTTGCCACGGTATTGGTTGTCGGGACGCCCGCGAAGGTCGTCAGGCGGGTGGGGCAGGCGATGCCCGACTTCGTGCTTGTTGACCTCCAGGGCCGTACCTGGCGTCTTGCGGATCTCAAGGGCAAGACAGCGTTCGTCAACGTGTGGGCGACCTGGTGCAAGCCGTGCCTCCAGGAGCTGCCCCACGTGCAAAGGCTGTACGAGCGGGTGAAGGACCGGCCCGACGTGGTGCTTCTCACCATGAGCGTCGACAAGACTGGGTCGAACGTGCAGGCGTTCGTCTCCAAGAACGGCTACACGTTCCCTGTGGTTTTGGCCTACGAGTACGTGTTCGCGCGCCTCCGCACCAGCGGGTTCCCTCGCAACTGGGTCCTGGACGCGAACGCCGTGTGGCGGTTCGACGAGGTCGGCTACGGGGACGGCGCCGGCGACTGGGTCGCCAACGCCGAGCGGATGATCGAGGAGACCCGCATCGTGCATGAGGCACCGCAGCCGAAAAGCACCGAGGCGGGTCGCTAGGATGGCTTGCAAAATGACCGTCGACCCCGAACTGCTGAAGCGCTGGCCACTGGTCGTCGTGCTGGTGCTGTCGGCCCACCTTGCGTTCGGGATCTTCGGCCGGGTTTTATGGAAGCCCGACGAGCCGCGCGAGGCGGCGATCGCGGGGCGTATGGCGCGCCCCAACGGAGACATGGTCGTGCCACACCTGGGCGAGAGGCCGTTTTGCGAGAAGCCGCCGCTCTACTACTGGGTGGCCACGGGCGCGATCCGCCTGCTCGGAACCGGGCCGACGCCGATTCGGGTGCCCAACCTCGCCTATGCCCTGGCGGGGGCGCTGCTGGTCGGCCTGCTGGCCCACGCGGCAGCCGGCCGGGTGGCGGCGCTGGCAGCCGGCCTGCTCATAGGCACCCTGTACCTTGCGTACCGCGTCGAGATCTGGATCGCCACCGATGCGCTCCTGATGGCCTCCGTGGCCGGGGCGCTGTTCGGGTGCTACCGCGGCCTGACCGCCCGCCGGGGGCTGCCCAAACTCGGCTGGTACACACTGATGCACGTCTTCCTCGCCGTTGGGTTCCTGACCAAGAACGTCGTGGCCTGGGTCGTGCCCGCTCTCGCGCTGCTGGCGTTCGTCGTGTGGGAGCGCCGCTGGCGCGAGTTGCTGGCCTGGGAGCTCTACGCCGGCCTCGCTCTCCAGGTCGCGGCGGTGCTCCCTTGGGTTCTCGCCGTCGCGGCGGAGCCCGAGGGAACCTCCTACCTGCGGATCTTTTTCGTGGACAACCTTCTCGGGCGCTTCACGCCGGTGGAGGGCGTCGGCTACTCCGAGTCACATCGGGGGTGGCCAGGGAAGTACCTGGTCGAGCTGCCGATCTACCTGCTGCCCTGGACGCTAGTCATGGCTGCCGCAGCGGCAAAGGCGTGGAGAGCGACCCGGGAGCCGGTGGCCGCGGGCGACGAAGCCGGGACCCGGGAGCGCAGCGGCTGGCGGTTCGCGGTTGGTGCCGTGGTGCCCGCGTTTGTACTGCTCTCCGCCTCGACCACCATGCGCGACGTGTACGCCGGGGTGCTGATGCCGGGGTTCGCCCTGCTGGGCGGGCTGTGGGTGCACCGGGCGCTCGCGGGCCCCGAGCGGTTCGACCGCGCGATGGCGCGGGCCACGCTCGTGCTGCTGGCGGCAGTGGCCGTGCTGCTGCCAGCGGCGACGCTCGTGACGGTCTGGCGTCTCGCGGCACCGCCACCGGCGCTTCCGTTCGCCCTGCTGCTCGTACTGTGGGTGGCAGCAGTGGTACTGGCGGTTCGGGCCTGGAGGGCTCTGCATGCCGCCCGGCTCGCGGCAGCGCTGGGTGGGGCGATCGCGGTCTGGGTCGCCACGCTGCTGGCGGCGGCGCCGGTGCTCTTCCCGGTGATCAACCGGTCCCAGGACCTGTCGCCCGTGGCGGAGGCGACGAGGGCGGTCGCGGCCGGACACCCCGTCGCCCTCTGGCAACCGGACGAGACGATCGTCGGCGTGCTGGATCTTTACGCGGGCCTGACCCCGGCGCGCCTGTCCGCCCCGGAAGAGCTGCGCCAGCGGCTTGCGTCCACGCCGGGGCTTCGCCTCCTGACCGAGGTCACGAGGGGCAGGGGGAAGGAACGGCGCATCGCCGAACTCGGTCAGGAGTTCGGCTTGACGGTGGAGCGCCGGATCGATCTGCCCGCCCCAAGCGGACGCAGCTACGCAATCCTGACGCAGCCAGGTCGCTAAGCTCGCTCACAGGCCGAGGCGGCGGCGCAGCGGCCGCGTGCGTTCTTTGATGACCTGCCTGACCGTGCGCAGCCCCAGGCGGAAGCGGTAGTAGGGAGCGGCCCGGGAAGCGATGAGGCTGCGGGCCCGGCAGTAACCCGAGAGGAGCGCTCCACTGTCCTGAAGCCTGAGCTGCGCGAGGTTGGCGAGCCCGGCTCCGATGCCGATCCGACCGAAGCGCACCCGGTTGAGGTCCACGAGCTGAAAGGTCACGCCGGCTGGTTTGGTTGGGTCGGGGATCAGCAGCACGTTCCCCGAGGTGAGATCACGGTGCTCCACGCCGCTTTCGTGAAGGCGGCCGATGAACTCGCCGAGGAGCTCGAGCAGCGCTGCGCGGTCGGGAGCGTCCCGGCTCTTGAGCGAACGGGCCTCCCGGAAAGTCGGCAGGAACGCGCAGCAGTAGAACGACTCCAGCAGCGCACGTCCCCGCCGAACCTCGACTGCTGCCAGCGGTCGCGGCGTGCCTATGCCGAGCGCCAGCAGACGCGCGGCGTTGTCGAACGCGCGCACCGCTTTGCCGGCGCGCAGGCGGTAGATGAACCGCCGGCCACCGCTGACCGGGAAGCGCTTGACCGCCACCTCCTCGTCGCCGACCCGGTGGCGGAAGATGAGGTTGCGGCCGGCATGGATCACCGCCTCGGCCGGCACCTGTCGGCTGAGCGTCTCGAACTGAGTGCAGAGCGCCTTTGCCGCGGACTGCTCCCACTCGGGCGCAAGGCGGGAGATGACGGTGACGGGCTCTGGCACACCGGGTATCTTACGGCATCGGACTCGGCCAGACCGTGCTCGGTCATTGTTTCTCAGTCAGCTGCGTGGGCGGCCTCGATGGCCGCCTCCTCGTCGGCCGCAACGCGCGCGCCGGCCGTCACGTCCACCCGAGCGAGCATCACCATCCCGATTAGGAAGAACGCCGAGACGGAGAGGATGCTGGCCCGCGGGTTGTGGGTGAGCTGGCCGACGACCCCGTAGAGCAGCGGCCCCAGAATCCCGGCAAATTTCTCGGAGAGGCCGTACAGCCCGAAGAACTCGCCCGACTTCGCGGCCGGCGAGAGTTTTGCGTAGATGGCGCGGCTGAGCGCCTGCGTTCCTCCCTGCACCGTGCCGACAAGCCACCCGATCATCAGGAACTCGGCCTGGGTGGAGAGGAAGAAGCCCCAGACCGGGATGACCGTGTAGATCGCGAGCCCCAGGATGACGGCGGCCTTTGCGTCGAGGCGCTTGACCAGGCCGGCCGCCACGTGACGACCCATCAGGAGGGAGAGCCCAACTCCGAGGAGTTGATCGGCCAGGATCAGAGCGAAGGCGTGAGCAAAGCTGATGCTGCCGTGGCCTCTGGCGTACGCCCCGAGGAGCGGCAGAGTGACGCCGCTCCAGAGGAGCATGACGACAAGGGCCCCCCGCCACGGAGTGCGTGGATCTGGGATGCGGCCGTAGAGCAGGGCGTAGGGAAACGCGACGGCCTGCGTCATCAGGAGCGTGCCGACCAACACCGCGGTGTCGAGCCCGAGGGCGGCCCCGTACGCGGTGGCGAGGAGGACTATCGCGCCCACGCCTTCCATGTAGAACCAGAAAGCCACGAGCATCTTGAACAGCTCGCGGTAGCGGCGGATGTCCCGCAGGGTATGGGCGAGCCTCCGGAACGCGTCGCCCAGCGGGTTACCCGTGCCGCCATGCGCGAGCGGCACCGCCGGCGGTTCCGGGACGCGGCGCGCCAACGGCACAGAGAAGGCGATCCACCACACACCGACGGTCAGGAACGCGATTCGGGCGGCGAGCCCCCTATCGATGCCAAGCTGCTCCGCGAGGAGGAAAAGCGCGGTGTTGACGGCCAGCAGCAAACCACCGCCGATGTAGCCCATGGCGTAGCCGAGGCTTGAGGTGCGCGGAACGTCCTCGGGGCGTGCCACGTGCGGTAGAAGGCTGCTGTTAAGGCCGAGCGCGAGGTTCACCGCCACCTGGGTGGCGAAGTAGAGCGCCAGGGCGAGCTCCCAACGGCCGGGGGTCAGGGCGAACATCGCGGACGCCAGCGCCCCCCCCACGACGGTGGTGCCCAGGAGCAACCGCTTGCGGCGGCCCGTGATGTCGGCGAAGGTGCCGACGACGGGGGCGAGGACCGCCGCGACGAAGAGCGCAGCCGAGACCGTGAGGGCGAAGACGTTCGAGGCGGTGTTACGGGCCTCGACGCTCGCAGATGCAGCTCCACCGGCAGCCAGGAAGGCAGGGGCGGCGATGGCGATGAAGTGGGGCGGGAAGAACGTAGTGGCGGTGGTGGTGATGTAGCCGTGGTTGGCCCAGTCGTACAGGGACCACGCGAGGATCCGTCGCCGGTACGCGCGCTGTACGTCTTCGCCCTTCACGCGGGTGGATGCTAGCGCACTTGCGACGGCCGGCCCGTGAGCGGGTGCAACTTTCTTGCCACCGGGGGAGTAGGATCACGAAGACGCGGGCCGGCGGTACCCTCGGGGTTCGGGGCGTTCAACGGGAAGGAGGATGCGATGAGGAGCCGTCGTGAAAGGACGCTGCTCGTGGCGGTGGGGTTGTTGCTGGCGGTGATGGTGCCTGCTCTCGTCTGGGCAGAGGTTCCGGAACAGGCGAAGGCCGGGCAGCCTGCCGCGGCGGCCAACCCGGGCCCGGCAGGCTTCGACCCCGCGGCGGCCACGGAAGCGTACCTGGCCAAGCTCTCGTCCGAGCAGAGGGCGCGCTCGGACGCCTACTTCGAGGGCGGCTACTGGCTGCAGCTGTGGGGGTTCCTGTACGGCGCCGCGGTGGCGATCCTGCTGCTCGCGACGCACCTGTCGGCACGGATGCGCGACCTCGCGGCCCGAATCACAAGGGTGCAGGTTCTGCAGACCGCGCTCTATTGGGTGCAATACCTCGTCGCCGCCACGGTGCTGACGTTCCCGCTCACGGTCTACGAGGGGTTCATCCGCGAGCACAAGTACGGCCTGGCGACGCAGACGTTCGGCCCCTGGCTGGGGGACCAGGCCAAGGGGTTGGCGATCGGGGCGGTCCTCGGCGCCCTGGCGCTCATGGCGATCTACGCAGTCATCCGACGTGCGCCGCGCACGTGGTGGCTCTGGGGTGCGGGCGTGAGCGTGGTGTTCATGGTCTTCGCGATCGCCATCGGCCCCGGTCTTCATCGAGCCGGTGTTCAACAAGTACACGCCGCTGACCGACGAGAAGGTCAAGGGCCCGATCCTGCGCCTGGCTCGCGCCAACGGCATCCCGGCCACCGACGTCTTCGTGTTCGACGCCTCGCGCCAGACCACCCGCGTCTCTGCGAACGTCGCGGGCTTTCTCGGCACCGAGCGCATCGCCCTCAACGACAACCTGCTCAAGCGCTGCTCGCTGCCGGAGATCGAGACGGTCATGGCGCACGAGATGGGCCACTACGTGCTCAACCACGTCTTCAAGTTGCTCCTGCGAGATCGGCGGTGCTGATCGTTGCGGGGTTCGCTTTCGTGCGCTGGGCGTTCGACCGCGTTGCGGCCCGCTGGGGCTCGCGCTGGGGGATCAGGGGTATCGCCGACGTCGCCGGGCTGCCGCTCCTGGTGCTGCTGCTCTCGGTCTTCTTCTTTGTGCTGACGCCCGTGACCAACACCATGATCCGTACCCAGGAGGTCGAGGCAGACATCTTCGGGCTCAACGCCGCCCGGCAGCCGGACGGCGAGGCCGAGGTGGCTCTGAAACTGGGCGAGTACCGCAAGCTGAAGCCCGGGCCGGTGGAGGAGTTCATCTTCTTCGACCACCCGAGCGGCTACAGCCGCATCCTCATGGCGATGCGCTGGAAGGCGGAGAACCTCCGGTGATGTTGTCCTGAAGTGGAACCTTGAGGATGGAGAGGGCACGGGCGATAGCGATCGCGGAAGGGCTCCTGGCGGTCCTCGTCTGGGGGGCGTCGTTCATCGCGACCAAGGTGGCTCTTACGGACGCCTCGCCCGTGACCGTCGTGTGGCTGCGCTTCGCGATGGGCGTTGCGGTGCTCGGCGTGGCCACCAGGGTTCGCGGCCAGTTTGCCGTCGTCCAGGCCAGCGGAGCTCCCGACCTTTGCGCTGCTCGGCCTGATCGGCATCACGCTGCACCAGTGGCTGCAGTCCAACGCGCTGGTGACCTCCCGGGCCAGTACCAGCGGCTGGATCGTGGCCACGACACCGATCTTCATGGCGGTGCTTGCCCGTCTTGTGCTTCGCGAAAGGCTCTCCCTGCCGCGCATCGCGGGGATCGCGCTGGCGGCGCTCGGGGTGTTGCTGGTGGTGTCGAAGGACGATCCGACCACGCTCCTGGCCGGCAAGTTCGGCGCCCCCGGTGACGTACTGATCCTGCTCTCGGCCCCCAACTGGGCGGTGTTCTCGGTGCTTTCGCGCGGCGCCCTCAGGAGGCATCCGGCGACGCGGATGATGTTCTACGTGATGACGATCGGCTGGCTCTTTACCTCGGTGCTGCTCTTCAGCGGGCCGGGTTTTTCGGAGATCGGAAGGATCACGCCTCGCGGGTGGGCGGCGCTCGCCTTTCTTGGACTTGCCTGTTCAGGTTTCGCGTACATCGCGTGGTACGACGCGCTCAAACACATGCCGGCCTCACAGGTCGGCGCTCTCCTCTACCTGGAGCCGCTGGTGGCGATGACCGTCGCGGCGGTCGTGCTCTCGGAGCCGATCCTGTTCTCGACCGTGGTGGGCGGCGGAGTGATCCTTCTTGGGGTGTGGCTGGTGAACCGAAGGCCCGGCGAGCCCGGCGCCGCGCCGGAGGTGGTGGTGACCCACGCCGGGGAAGAGTGACCCCTCGCGTCAATACTGGTAGAACATGCGCTGGATCTCGCGGGTGTCGGTGGTCCTGGTGAGGGCAAGCGCGAGCAGGATGCGGGCCTTCTGGGGGTTCAGGTCGTCCGCCACCACGAAGTCGAGGGCGTCGTCGTTGACCTCGCCGTTACGGGCCACGGCCCCGCCCCCCACCCTGCTGGACCGCACGACGACGATGCCCTTGGCGCGGGCCTCGACGAGGGCGGGCCTTGCGTCGATGGAGATGCTGCCGTTGCCCACGCCGGCGTGGACGATCCCCTTCACCCCTGCGCCCACGAACGCGTCTGTGGTCACCCGGCCGTAATCCGCGTAGGCGTAGACGATTCCGACCCGCGGCAGCTCCTTGACGTCGCGAATGTCGAACTCGCTCTGCGTCGTGTGCCGGCGAGTGGATTTGCGGTAGAACACCGGCTTGCCGGCCTGCATGGAGCCCAACAACCCGAACTCGGGGGAGCGGAAGGTATCGAGGGTCGAGGTGTTGGTCTTGGTCACGTCGCGGGCGCCGTTGATCTGATCGTTCATGCACACGAGCACGCCCTGGCCGACCGCTTCCCGGCTTCCGGCCAGCGTCACTGCGTTGAAAAGGTTCATGGGACCGTCGGCGCTCATGGCGGTGGAGGGCCTCATCGCGCCGACAAGCACGACCGGCTTGTCGCTCTTGACCACCAGGTTGAGGAAGTACGCGGTCTCCTCCAGGGTGTCGGTGCCGTGCGTGATGACGATGCCGTCCACATCTCCCTGCGCCAGCAGCTCGTTCACTCTTCGCCCCAGCTTCAGCCAGTGCTCGCAGGTCATGTTCTCGCTGGCGATCTGGAACACCTGCTCGCCGCGAACGGTGGCGATGCTCTTCAGCTCCGGCACGGCGTCGATCAACGCCTGCACCCCCACGGTCGCCACCGCGTACCCCACGGTCGTCATGCTGGTCGCGCCGGTGCCGGCGATGGTGCCGCCGGTGGCGAGGATCGTGACGTTGGGCAGCCGGGCCTGGGCCGCATGACCCGCGAGGGCCATGTGGGTCAAAAGGACGAGCCAGGAGACGAGCGTGACAGCCGCGAGAAGCCTTCTGTTCATGGAGCCGTGCCTCCTCGTACTCGGGAAGCCTAGCAGGGAAAGCGGCGCAGGCGTGCCTACCCGGGCGGGGTCAGCGACACCCGATTGCGGCCGGTTTGCTTGGCGTGGTACAGCGCCCGGTCGGCGGCGGCAACCAGTTCACCGGGCGTGTTCCCGTAGATCGGGATCATGGCGGCCACCCCTGCCGAGATCGTGACCACCGGGGCGACCTTGGAGTACGCGTGCGTTATGGCAAGGAGCTCCACCTCGAGCCTGATGGTCTCGGCGAGGTCGCGCGCGTGGGGCGCGTCGCTCCCCGGCAGTAGAACCGCGAACTCCTCGCCCCCGTAGCGGGCCACCAGTTCGCCCGCCCGCTGCACCAGGCGCCGGACGACGCCCGCGACCTTCTTGAGGCAGACGTCGCCGGTTACGTGGCCGTAGCCATCGTTGAACGGCTTGAAGTGGTCGATGTCGAGCATCAGGAGGGCCAGCGGCAGACCGGTGCGCGCGCACCGTCGCCACTCGGCGTCGAGGATGTGGTCGAACTGCCGGCGATTGGCGGCCTCGGTGAGGCTGTCGACGGACGAGAGCAGCTCGAGCCGCCGGTTCGCCTCCTCGAGCTCACATCCACGCTCGCTGAGCAGCGCGTTGGCCTCCTCGAGCTTCGCGGTGCGATCGGTGACCTGGGCCGCAAGCTCGGCGTTGCGCGCGGCGATCTGGCGGACGCGCAAGCGGTGGGCCCCGAGTCCGGCGAAAAGCACGGCCAGGACGCACAGCCCAATGAACCACGGGGTCTCGAAAAACCGCGGAGCGACCGAAAAGGTGAGAACCGCAACCTTGCCGTTCCAAGGCCCGTTGTTGCGGCTCGTCGTCACTTCAAAGGTAAAGGTACCGTGGGGGAGTTTGTTGTAGTACGCCGTACGGCGGCTGCCAGCCTGTACCCAGTCGCTGTCGAAGCCGACAAGCCGATACTTGAACTTCACCCTGTTGAAATGGAGCAGGCTGATCGTGTTGTAGTGAAACTCGAGCTGCCCACTGCCGGCGGGGAGACCGACGACGCTCCTGATCTCCGCGGGTGTGTTGTCGACCTTCAGCTGGTCGATGAAGACCGGGGGAGGGTCCTGCACCGGGTTGATGTGCGTGGGGTCGATGACGGCAACGCCCTTGAGCGTGCGGAACCACAGGCGGCCGTCGCGCGTCCTCCAACCTGAGGGCTGGAAGCCGCCGCCGCACTCGGTGGTCTTCATACCGTCCGCCTTGCCGAAGGCGAGCGGCGTGACGGCCTTGCGGCGGCCGCCGGCGACCTCCTCGAGTTGCGCTTTGCTGACGCGGAAGATCCCGGAGAAGGAGCTCATCCAGAGGTTGCCGAGGGAATCCTCCAAGATGGCGAAGATCCCGTCGTCAGGCAGCCCCTGCGGTCTGTCGAACACGTGCACGCGCCCGTCCTTGAGGTGGTTGAGGCCGCCACCGTGAGTGCCGATCCAAAGGGTCCCCTCGGCGTCCCCCCACAGCGAGAGCACGAAGTTGCTGGACAGGCCTTGGGCGGTCGTCACGGCGCTGAACGTGCCGTCCTCGAGGCGGAACAGGCCGCCGCCATTCGTCCCGATCCACAGCGTCCCCGACGGGTCCTCCCAGAGGGCGCGGATGGTCCCGTTAGTCAACCCCTCGCCGCGCGAGTAGTGTCTGAAGGTGCCACCCACAAGGCGGGTCAGCCCCGCACCGTTGGTGCCGATCCAGAGGCTGCCGTCGCGGCCCGGCCACAGGGCGCGGATGAAGTCGCTGCCGAGCCCGTCTTTGCTGGTGAAGTTGGTGAAGGAGCGGCCGTCGAACCTCGAGAGGCCTCCCCCGCTGGTACCGATCCACAGGTTGTTGGCGGCGTCTTGGCAGAGCGCACTCACGACGTCGTGCGCCAGGCCGTCCTTGACGGTGAAGCTCCTGGTCTCACCGCCGCGCAAGCGAGCGAGGCCCTGACCGTTGGTGCCGATCCAGACGGTGCCAGCGCGGTCCTCGAAGACCGAGAAGACAGCATCGCTCGAGAGGCCCTCCGCACGCCCGAAGGTGGTCACGTCACCGTCCCTCAGGCGGTTCAGACCACCCCCGTCGGTGCCAATCCACAGGCTTCCCTCGCGGTCCTCGAACAGAGTCATGACAGCGTCGTGGGAGAGGCCCTCGCGGGTGGTGAAGGAGGAGAACTCGCCGCCGGCGAAGCGGTTCAGCCCGCCGCCAGTTGTGCCCACCCAGAGGTTGCCGTCCCGATCGCCGAGGACGGCGATCGTGAAGTCTTCCGAGAGCCCGTCCCTCTTCGTGTAGGTGGTGAAGCTGCCTCCGCGGTAGCGGCAGAGACCGGTCGAGGTGGCGATCCAGACCGCGCCCTCGCGGTCCTCGTGGAGCGCCCAGACGAAGTCGCTTGGGAGACCGTTCTTGGTCGAGTATGTGGTGAACAGACCCTGGCGCAGCACGCTTACGCCGCCACCCAAAGTCCCCACCCAGAGGTCGCCGTTGCGGTCCTCGAGGATCGCCCGCACCACGTTGCCGGCAAGGCCATCGGCGGTCGTGTAGGTGGTGAATTTCCCGTCCCTGAATCGGCTCAACCCTGCGCCGTTGGTGCCGATCCAGAGCGCGCCCTGGCGGTCCTCGAGCAGCACCCGTAAAGTGTCGTCCGGCAGGCCGTTGGCGGTGGTGTAGGTGGTAAAGGTGCCGCCCTTGAGCCGGCTCAGCCCGCCCCCGTAGGTCCCGACCCAGAGGGCGCCGTCACGACCCTCGCACAGCGCCAGCACGTAACTGTGCCTGAGCCCATCCGTGCCGCCGGCCTCGAAGATGGTGAAGTCGGAGCCGTTGAAGCGCACGAGCCCGCGCTGCGTTCCGAGCCAGAGGTAGCCGTCGCTCGTCTGCGTGATCGCGTCGACCGTGTTCTGGGGCAGGCCGTCCTCCACCTCCCAGGCGTCGTGCCCGTACTGGGTGAGGGCGCGCGCGGGGTTGAGGGCGGCCGCCTCACGGACTGCTGTGACGGCGCAGGCGGCAAGAGATACGACCAGCACAAAACGCCCCGCACGGGTCAGGAGCTGTGCGCGGCGTTGTCCGTCTTCGAGCTGGCGACCGCCAGCGAGCGTCACCTGCACTCAGCCTCCCACTCTCATCATAGTTCACGCCGACCATACGCGTCTCGACGAATTTCGCGGGAATCGCGTCGCTGCCTTACAATGGCAACCCGAGTTGTGTCAGCTTGGATGTGCCCCGGGAGGCGGAATGGACGGACGGATCGCGGTTTTTCCCGCTCTCGTCGTGCTCGCGGTAAGTGCGCTGGCCCAGGGGCCGGCCCCGGAGAGCGGGCGGTGGTACCTCGCGATCTCCGGCGACTCCCGCGACTGCGGGGATCTCATCATGCCGAAGATCGCGCAGGACATTGCGGCCAACCAGGACAGGACACCGGTCGCGTTTTTTTGGCACCTCGGGGACTTCCGCCGCATGTACGACATCGACTGCGACATCCTCACCCGCAAGTACCCGTCCTACGACTGCCGGGAGCGCAAGCAGGCGCTGGGAGTCACCGACGTGGACGAATACCTGGCGGGGGCCTGGCAGGACTTCCTGGAGCGCCAGCTGACGCCGTTCGGACAGACGAAAGTGTTCCTAGGCATCGGCAACCACGAGCTCGTTGCGGGGCGGACCCGCGTGGAGTTCTGCCGCACTTTTCAGAAGTGGCTGACCCAAGAGCCGTTGCACGGACAGCGCAGGGCAGACGCCAAGCGCGGGCTCTTGAGCACCGAGGGGGACACCACGTATCACTTCGTTCTTCGGGGCGTGGACTTCATCTTCCTCGACAACGCGGACGAGAAGGCCTTCACCGCCGAGCAGATCACGTGGCTCTCCGGGGTGCTTGCCGCCGACGCCGAGGACCCAGCTGTGCAGGCGATCCTTGTCGGGATGCACGCGCCGCTGCCCTACAGCACGGGGCGCCTGCACTCGATGGACGTCAGCTGCCAGGGGCGCTGCTCGGGGCAGCAGGTCTACGACATGCTGTTCCGCGCCCAGAACCTCTCGGCGCCCCCGGAGAAGCAGAAGCGCGTGTTCGTGTTTGCGAGCCACCTGCACTACTTCGAGGAGAACGTCTATGACACCCCGGAGCACCGGGGCCAGGTGCTGCCTGGGTGGGCCGTGGGCACGGGGGGCGCCGAGCAGAAAGGCCCCACGATCCGCTACGGGTACGTGCTGGTGGAGGTGCGCCCCGACGGGAGCATCGGCACGCAGTTCAAGGAGGTCACGAGGGACTCGCCGCCGCTGGCCAGTGGGCCCGGGGCCGCCACGCTGACCGAGTTCTGCTTTTCCCTGAACAAGAGCCCGATCACGTGGCGGCAGCCGGCGGGCGCCTGCCCCTGCGGGTCCTCTCGCTGAGTCGCGAGATGAGGATTTCTGTGAAGTATTCCTCGAAAATACGAGCTTGATGGTGCGACGTGGAGGGCGAGGTCCCGGTGCAGGACATGGTGGGAGGCGAGGGCGCGAGCCGTGACGGACGGGTCGGGGAAACCACCGCGAATCAGGCGAGAGCTGCACCGGCAGGCGAGCGCGGGAACCGTGAGGCCCCCCTGAACCGGCGGCTGCAGGCTGGGCTCTGGCTGCTACTAGCGGTGTTCGCCTTTCACGGCGTGTTCGGCCACTCGCTCTGGGGCGGGAACGACTCCCGCGAGGGCGGGATGATCTGGGACATGTACCGCCACGACACCTGGGTCACGCCGACGATCAACGGAGAGCCGTTTCTGGAGAAGCCGCCGCTTCTCCACTGGACGGCTCTCGTCTTCTGCCACATCGCTGGTCGGGTGACCGAGGGCCTGGTCCGACTGCCCGCGGCGCTGTACGGATTCGGGACGCTGGTCCTCGTTTACCTTTTCGTGTCCGGCGCCAGCGGCGCCCGCTGAGCGGCACGGGGCCACTTCGGGTCGGCAGCTTGCCGCGTGGGCCGCGGTGTTCACCTGTGGAACAGCGGTCGAGTTCCACGTGTACTCCCGCATCGTGCTCACCGACATGGCGCTGACCTTCATGGTGACGCTCTCGCTTTTTCTGTTCTGGACTGCCTGGCGCCGCCCGGGGACCGGTCGGTGGCTGGTGTTCCTGGTAGCCGCAGCGGCTGCGTTCTTCGCCAAAGGCCTCATCGGCCCGGCTTTGATTTGGTCGGCTGTCGGTGTCTTCCTGCTCTGGAAGCGGAGTTTCCGCCTCCTCGCGGGCTTGGCGGCCGCCTTTGTGCCAGTCCTCCTTATCCTCGTGCTGCCGTGGGTTGCAGCGCTCTACCGCTTTGCCGGTGAGGGGGCCGTTCGCTTCGCGTTTTGGGACAACCAGGTGGGACGCTTCTTCCGGTTCGCGGACCCCTCTCTCCCGAATGACCCGTTCTTCATCAGTCAGGCGCCAGTCGTCTACTACGTAATTCACCTTCCGGCCTATCTGGCTCCCTGGACGCTGCTGCTAGTGCCCGCCCTCGTCGCGTGGTGGCGTCGTTCCTCGGCGTTCCGCGCGCGACTTCACGTCTTTGTCACCAGCACAGTGGTGGGGATGTTTGTGCTCCTTCACGTATCGAACTCCAAGGTGGTCAACTACGCGCTGCCGGTCTATCCGTTCCTCTTCATCATGCTCGGTGTCTGGCTCGCCGACGTGGCGCAGCGCGCACGCCCGACCCCACTGGAGAGCTGGGCCGGCAGGGGCACGGCTTGGGCCTTGGTGATCATTTCGTCTGTGGTGCCGGTGGTGTTTGTCGCAGGAACATTGGCCCGGCCCTTCCTCCTCTGGACCGGCGGGCGGGTGGCTACGACGGTCGGGGTCCTTCTGGCGCTCTTCCTCATCGGTTTCGTTGTGACAGCCGCGGCTGTGCTGCAGAGACTGGCCCGCTCCAGCGCACGGCCGGAAGCACTCAGCCTGGCGCCCGTCGTGTTTGCGATTGTGGCGATGTGCACGCTGCAGCTCGTTACGCCGGTGATCGAGTACCACCGCTCTTACAAGCCCTTTGCCACGGTCGTCGAGAACGAGGCAAGGCACGGGAGGGAAATCGCGTTGGTGGATACCAAGGAGAGCGACATCGGTGCGTTCACGTTCTACCTCGACCGACGGCTCGCAATCCTGAAGGACGGCAAGGACGTGGTCTCCTACCTGAGCGCGACCGAGTCACGGGCCGTCATCGCCCCCGGTGAGAGGCTGGCTTCAATGGAGGCAGAGCTTGCCGGTGTCCCCCACACCCGGTTGATCGCCGGAGACCCCGGCACGTTGAGCCGGTCCTTCGTGCTTCTGGTGAATCGCCCTGGCGAGGAGGCGGCCGGAGCCGGCGCTGACCCGGTGGGGCTCGTCGGGAAGGTCAACCAGAAGGTGGTCACCGAGCGGTAGGGCGCGGTGGCCCTTAGAGGAGGGTGTTCACTTCCGCGCGGCGGCGAGTGCGGCAAGCGCCGCGTCGAGGGTTTGCTGATCATCCGGCGTCATGCGTAGGAACTCGACGCCAACCTCGAACTGGTACGGGCCAGCGATTGTCTCCCAGACGACTCGGCTGTGTGCCTTTATGATCCCTCCTGGTGTGGAAATCACCAGGTCCAGCTCGGTTCCGACGCCGATGGACTCGTGAAAGTTGAACATGCACCCGCCGCCCCCGATCGTGCGCGTCCTGACCATCTTCTCGGAGCCGATCTTCCCTGTTTTCCTGACCAGCACGGCGTACTCGGCAAGAAACCGGGGGAAGCGGCGAGTCGGCGTTGGTTTCTCAGGCATCGGGTTTCTTGTCCCAATTTCCTGAACACCAATCTACCAGCGAGTTTGCCGCGATCCAAGCGCAGAGGGGAAAAGTCGTCGCCGGACCGGCGGACAATCCCAGGGGACTTGAGAAGTTCCCGATCGCGCTGTACTCCGACGCTGCTAGAATCCGAGCTTCGGGCCCGGCACGGGCCCGAAAATGGATGACAGACCTATGGCGACTCGCCCAGTCGAAAAGTTCCCCAAGGTCTTCTGGACCGCGAACGTCACGGAGTTGTTCGAGCGGGCCGCCTACTACTCGATGGCCAGCTTTGTGGTCATCTACCTGGGTCAGCTCGGGTTCGGAGCCTACTGGCCGTCCAACCTCAACAGCGTGCTCTGGACGCTGGTGTACTTCCTGCCGATCCTCTCCGGGACCATCGCCGACCAGGTAGGGTTTCGCAAGTCGCTGCTGGTCGCGTTTCTGCTGCTCGCGGCCGGCTACTTCCTGATGGGTTTCCCGGTCTGGTTCGCAGGCGGCGAGCTCGCCCCCACCGTGGTCAAGGAGTTCACCGCCAAACCGGGGTTCGTGGGCATCGTGGTGGTGGCGATCCTGCTCATCGGCATGGGGGGCTCGGTGATCAAGCCGTGCATCTCCGGCACCGTTCAAAAGACATCCGGAAGCATGGCAACGCTCGGGTTTGCGATCTTCTACATGGTCATCAACATCGGCTCGCTGTTCGGTCGCGGCACCGCCTACGTGGTGCGCACCCGGTCGGACGTGGTGCCGGTCGTGCTCGTCGTTGCGGTGTGTGCGCTGGCGGCGACTGCCCTGATCCTCCTGGCCCGTTGGAGCGCCGCGAACCGGGAGCGCAAAGGCAAACTGGCCGCGACGACATTTGGCTCCCTGTTCGTCGTCACGGCCGCAGCGCTCCTGATCTCCTGGGTGCTGCGACTCCCCACCGGCCAAACGTCGGGCCGGTCGGGTTCGAGCCTGTCGTACATCTTCGCGGTTGCAACGGTGGCCTCATTCGCCGCGTTCTTCGTCGTTCTGTTTTTCTACCAGGAGCCAGCGGCCGCCGCCGTGCCGGCAAAGCCGAAACGCTCGGTGGGCCGGATTCTGCTGGACATGGTGCTCGTCCTGAAGAGCGGGCGGTTCACGTTGTTCCTGGTTGTCATCAGCGGGTTCTTCTTCCTGTACAACCAGGTCTACAACGTGCTGCCGCTCTACGTGAAGCGGGTGGTCGAGTTGAGTCCGGCAATGGACCTCTACACCGCCGCCAACCCGTTGGTAATCGTCTGTTTCCAGCTCCTCATCACCAGCAGGTTCGGCAGGATGCGCCCGATCCGCTCGATGATCATCGGCAGCATCGGCATCTCGCTCTCGATGGCGGTCAACCTCGTCCCGGTCTTCGCCGCGGGCGGGGTGCGGGCACTGGTCGCCAACTGGCTGCCGATCGGCTCTGTGTTCGTGATCATGACCGTGGCGCTCATCGCCTTCGCGGAGCTGTTCACCTCGCCGCGGATGTACGAGTATATCGGTGCACTCGCACCCAAGGGGCAGGAGGGGCTCTTCCTAGGCTATGCCAACCTGCCACTCGCCATCGGCTCGCTGTTCGGCGGCCCGGTTGGAGCGTTCATCTTCAACGACATCATGGCCAAGGGTGCAACCAAGCGCCCGGACGGTCTCCTCGATCTCGACCCGACCCAGAACGCGCTCGGCTGGATGATCCTGATGGCAATCGGCCTCGCCTCGGCGTTCTCCATGTGGTTGTTCAACCGCTGGCTCGAGAAGCAGAAGACGTAGCGGCGCGTTTCTCGGCGCCCGTGAGGTGTCACCGGTGCGCTGGGAGCAAACGGTACGCGGTGAGCGCACCCTCGCCGGCCTCGCGAAAGGCGCGTGAGACGCCGCCGACCCCGAGCTTGACTCCGCCGAAGACCCGCGAAACGAGAACTCCGCCCTCGAGGTCCTCGCGCCGCAGCATCTCGAGAAGCACGCGGCCCGGGTGACCCACCTCGCCGTCGTCTTTTGACCTTCGACCAGCTGCCCCCCGGCATCGCGGCAGCGCAGCGCCCAACAGTGGTGGTTGGCCTTGCGCAGTTCGCCCTTTCGGCGTCTCACGACGGCCGCAACCTCTCCCTCGTCGGCGGCGGGGAAAAGCAGCGCGTGGAAGCGCGAGCGCTCCACGGTGAGCTTGAACTCCGCTTCCACCGTGATCTTCACAAAGCCTCTACGGCGGCGTCTGCGTAGCGTGGGCGTCTCATCGCCGCAATCCTACCCGTTTCCGGTTTCGATCCGACACCCAGCGGTGTCCAAAAGGCAGAGGCAGACGGGCGACGGACGAAAGGAGGCGGCCATGTTCGACACGACCCTGACGGCTTCGAAACACCGGCGCGACGCGGGGCGAACGCTCGCGGTCCTCCCGCTGGCGCTCGCGGCGCACGCCCTCGCGCTGGGTTTGGTGGCGGTCGGTCAACTGTGGGCGGTGGACGCGGTGCCGGAGCCCCCCGCCCTCACTGTGGCGTTCGTCGACTTTCGACCCCCTCCACCACCGCCGCCGCCACCGCCGAAGGGAGACCAAGGCACGAGGACCTCGAGAACCCCGCCTCGCATGACCTCGCCGGTGCAGCCAAGCGAGGCCCCATCGGAGGCTGTGAAATCCACGACGCTCGACAGTGGCGGTGTCCCGGACGGCGTGCCGGGTGGGGTGGCGGACGGGGGCGCGGGAGGGGTACCTGGCGGCGTGCCACGTGTGCCTGACCAAGCGCCGGCACGGGTGGCGGAGCCGATCTACCGGATCGACCTGGTCATGACACGGCCGGTGATCGTGTCCCGCACCTCGCCGCAGTACCCCGAGACCGCCCGCAGGCTGCGCCGGGAGGGTGTGGTGATTGTGGAGGCGACCATCGACCGGCACGGGAACGTCGTGGATGCAAGGAAGCTCACGGATCCCGGCTTCGGCATGGCGGAGGCGGCGCTGGCCGCGATCCGCGGCTGGAGGTACGAACCCGCGACGCTGGACGGAAGGCCGGTGAGCGTGTACCTCACGGTAACTGTCAGCTTCCAGCTCCGCAGCGGCGCATAGCGTGCAGAAGCGCGCTTTCCTCTCGCTCACGCGAGCGGTGAGCCGCAGCGCCAGGTCGCCGCCCGGGTGTGTCCGTGTCGGGAAGGGTGGATGGAACTCCCGCGCGGGCCGTGCCGGGCAACCGGCACGGCTCTATCTTTCTTTTGCGGGGGGTCCCGCGCCAATCTATCCGTTGCGGGGGCTCTGCGGCTTCCCGCCCTCACTCCCGCCGCAGAAGTGCCCCCGAACCCCCAGCGCTCGGGCGGAGTGAATCCGCCCTCACGTCACCACCCCGCCACCCGGCGCTCTAGACCCCCCGAACCCCCCACGCTCGCGGCGAGTGAATCGCCACTCGCTCGTCTTGCGGGGGGGCCGCGCCGCTCTGCCGGTATGATGAATGCGGAATGATCGAGGTCACGCCGGAGCTGGCGATCCCTGATGGGGAGCTCACGTTCACGGCCTCGCGCAGCGGCGGGCCAGGGGGCCAAAACGTCAACAAGGTCAGCACAAAGGTCACGTTGGCGTTTGACGTGGCGGGCTCGCCGAGCCTCTCGTCCGAGCAGAAGGCGCACATCCTCGAGCGCCTCGCGACGCGGATCAGCAGGGATGGGGTCCTGCGGGTGGTCTCGCAGCGCCACCGTTCCCAGGCCGCCAACCGCGAGGCGGCGGTGGAGCGCCTCGTGGAGCTGCTGCGCTTGGCGCTTGCCGAGGAGCCCCCGCGCGTGCCGACGCGCCCGACTCGCGCCGCCAAGGAGCACCGTGTCGCGTCCAAGAAACTGCGAGGGAGGCTCAAGCAGCGGCGGACGCAGCCGGTCTCCCTAGACGAGTAGCTTCCCTGTCAAACCCGTCGTTCCGGCCGCAGGGCACGGACCGCGGACCACGGTCTCTCAGCTACCAGCCGCCGGAGGCGCCGCCGCCACCGAAGCTACCCCCCCCGCCGGAGAAACCGCCGGAGCTCCAGCCGTGGCCCGAGCCGGAGTGCCCACCCGAAGCCGCGAAGGCGACCAGCCCCGGGTGGGTCGTGAGGAAGCTCTTACCCCCGGGTGTGCGGCGCAGCCAGTGCTTGGCGATCGGGAAACCGATCACCCACGCGACGATGGCGAGAAGCCCCGCGGTGCCGAAGAACACGAGGGGGAACGCTGTCCAGAAAGGCATCAGGAACACGTAGAGGAACCAGCTCTGGAACCCCTTGCTGAGCAGCGCCAGGAGCGAGAAGACCCCGATGACGACGACGAAGATTCCGATCGCCATGAGCTGCACGCCGATCGGGCTGGAGGAGAACTGCTTGCCACTCGAGGGCGCCTGTGCGGGGATCACGTCCCTCCCCTGGATCGTGCCGGTGATCGCATCCACACCGGCCTCGATCCCGCCCCCGAAGTCGCCGTTACGGAACGCTGGGCGGACGACGTCATCCAGGATTCGCCGACACTGTGCGTCCGTGAGCTTGCCCTCCAGACCGTAACCGACCTCGATGCGCATCTTGCGGTCGCCCTTGGCGATGAGCAGCAGGATCCCGTCGTCCACGCCCTTGCGCCCGAGCTTCCACGTCTGCGCCACCTTGAGCGAGTAGTCCTCGAGGACCTCGCCATCGAGGGAGTCGATGGTCAGCACGGCGACCTGGGCGCCCGTCTGCTTCTCGAACGCCGCCAGCTTGTTCTCGAGCCGGTCCCGCACCTCGGCAGGGATCATGCCGGCGGTGTTGTTGACGCGCCCCGAGAGATACGGCACATCCCTGGCCAGGAGAGAGGGCGCGGCCGTGAGCACAAACGCGGCGACTGCGATTCGGACCCCGCCTCGAGAGACGGGCACGCCAGACGCACTCACGGCTACTCCTCCCTCATCCGCAGCTGATCGGGAAGCTCGTCGGTGTCGTCGGGGCGAACCGCGACGCCCCGGCGGGCCAGCAACTCTCCGCAGCGCCGAATGGCGGTTGCGAGCGCCTTGCCGGGTTGCCCCGAGCGGAGACCCTCCACGATCCCGGCCACGATGGCGTCCCACTCGTGCTGCTCGACCCGGGCGTTGATCCCCGAGTCGCCCAGCACGATCACCCGACGCTCGAGCAGCGAGAGGAAAACGAGGATGCCTGTCCGCTCCCTGGTCCGAAAGACCTCGTTCTCGAGGAACGCGGCCGCGGCACGCTGGCGGACGTGGTGGTCCACTGCGGCCGGGCCGGCGAGCCAGAGCTTCAACGGCCGAATTAGCGCGGCGGCAGTGAAGCCCGCCGCCCCTCCCGCGAGCGACGGCAGGAGGATCCACGCCAGGAGGAACCCGCCCCAGAACCCGCCGAGCTCGTAGAGCGCCGCAGCCGCTACCACGGCAACAAAGGCACCCAGCGTCGCGCCCTTCCACGCCGCGGCCTCGTAGTGGTCGGAGTGGGAGACCACGAAGGGGACGATCTCGCCCGCGGTCGTCGCCTCCGCCTCGTGGACCGCGGCCTCGATCTTCTTGAGGTCGGCCGGTAAGAAGAACTTCTCGACGTGCATCACTCGGCACCGTCCTTTCCTTCTGGCAAACTCGCGAGCGCGACCGGAAGATAGCACACGCCGCGCTGCCTGCCTTGATTTTCGGCTCACAGCCGCACTTGTGCAAATATTCACAAGCATTGCGGAGTCTGGCAGCTAGGAGTGCTTGGCCCCTGCTCGTCTGCGGCAGCGCGGGCCGGCTACCATGGAACGGGAGGAAAAATGCGGAGAGCATGTCTTCTGCTCGCTGGGTGCATGGTGTGGGCGGGCGTTGGCCTGGCCGGCGACGTGTCGGTCGGGGGTGTGCACTTCGTTTTCATGGAACCCGACCCGGGCCCGCCGGGTGGAGACCCGCCGCTGTACCGCAGGGTGACCGACCCCGAGCGGGTCGCGCGCCTGGGTCGGTGGCTTGAGAACGATTCGGCCCGCTGGGCCGCCGACGTGTACAGACGGGCGCGCACCATCGCCGCTGCTCGCGGCCTGGCGGGCAACCAGCCTGCGGAGTACTTCATTGCCCTCGTGCCCGATGGAAACAACGGCGCCGTCGGCTTCCGCCTGCGCACCGGGGAGACCGTCCAAGCCTACCCCCGCGCCGCCTATATCCAGCTCGGCCCCGAGGAGTGGCGGTTCACCACGACGCTGCTGCACGAGACCGGCCACGTCGCGCTGGCGATGCTGGCCGGCGGGCGGGAGGTGCCCAAGCGCGAGATCGCCGCCATCCCGCACACCGTCGCCGCGCTCACCGACCGCGGGACAGCGTTTGACGAGGGTTTCGCCATCCACCTGGAGACGCTGGTTGCTCATGTCTCCTCTGCACCCGAGGTCCGCCAGCGGTACCGGCACGATCAGTTCCTGTTTGGTCCCGAGGCGCGGATGCGCGGAGAGTACTACCAGCACTCGTCCGACCTGCTGACCTTCGCTCAGACCACTGCCCGCTACGCCGAGGTCCGCGACAACAACTTCGCCTTCGCAAGCGCGTTCAAAGGCCCGGACTACCTGCGCGTGCAGTTGGAGAAAGCTCGTGACTTCGCGACGTTGCGGGACGCCGACCAGCTCCTCCAGTCGGAGGGGTTCCACGCCAGCTTCTTCTTCGCGGTCCTCGTGCGGGGAAACGGCACGCCGCCACCCGACCGGATGCGTCAGCGACAGGACAAGGTGATGACGGCGCTCGGCGAGATGTTCGCGAGCAAGGCGGTCACACCCGAGGCCCCGTACGTTCTAGAGTTCGTGGAAAGCTACCGGCAGCTTTACCCAACGGAGGCTGACGAGCTCCTCGATGTGTTCCTCGACCTCGCACATGGGGTCTTCGTGGATCCCGAGGCGGTCTCGCTCTGGCGGGAGCACTACCTGGCGGCGTTGCGTCTCGACCTCCAGCAGCTCGGCCGCGAGAAGATCGACGCCGCCCGGGGGCGCTGGCGCACAACCGCGGCGAAAGAGCCGAAGGTGCTGTACTCACGCCTCGGGCCGCAGCTGCGCTGCGAGGTCGCAGGGCGCACCGTGAAGCTGGTCGCGCTTGAGATCGACACCCCCCTCTCGATGGACGTGAACACCGCCGAGGAGGGGATCGTGCGCGTGATCCCCGGAATCACCGACGGCGAGGTGACCTCCTGGCTTGCTTCCCGGACGCGCTCCCCGTTTGCCAGCGTAGAGGACTTCAGGATGCGGGCAGGGCTCTCCGAGAAGACTCTTGGCAGCTTGAAGTTCTGACAGTGGCCCGCACAAGCGAGCGCGTCACTTCACGATCTTGGCAAGCAGGGTCTCGAACCGCTTCTTGTCTTCGCCATCGAAGGAGGAAAAGCGCACCGCGACGCCTGTCACCCGCTCGCGTTTCTCCATGGTATGGCGCACGACCACGGCGAAACCCTTGATCGGGTTGTTGTCGCCCGGCATCGTGAGCTCGAAGCTCATCTGGGTGCCGATCGGGTAGGTGTGGTCGGTCTTGATCAGCATGCCGTGGGCGGAGATGTTCTCGGTCTGGCAGATGGTCTGGCTGGTGGCCCAGGAGAGCTGCACCTTCAGCCGTGACGTGGCCCGCATGGCGAACCGGGGCGGCACCTCGAGCAGGCGGAAGAGCACATGGGGAAGCTGCTCGGGGAAGTCCTCGATGGCCAGAGCCCGATTGGCCCCCTTGCCCACGAAATCCTCTGCCTCGGCGAGCATGCCCTTCGGGGCGAGCAGGACCAGGGCCGCCTGCCGGCAGGGCGAGTCCTTCTTGCGCACGGCGCCGAGGAACTGGGTCATCGGCATGTCCGGGAGGGGGTAGCTCGCCACGATGGCATCGAACGGGAGAAACGCAATCGACTCCAGCGCGGCTGCGGCGGTCTCCCCGTGGTCCGCGTAGAACTTAGCGGCGGAGAGGACGGCTGCGACCTTCTGGAAGATTCTTTCCTCGAGGCCTACAACCATCGTGCTCCGTTGCACCCCGTACATGCGCACTGCCCTCCCGGTTCGCCTACCAGTCGACGCTGAGCGTGGTCGCGGTGGTGACACCCTGGGAAAGACTCGGGATCAGGCTGCCCTACTCCACCCCTCTCTCCTGCGGCGGCCGGGCAGACCACTCCCGGCCATATGAAAGCTTACTTCGTTCCTGGCTGCTCTCCAAACTCCCCGAATTGCGAGACGCAATCTCAACGGTTCACCGGCTGTGGCTCGGGCGCCGGCCGCACAGTGCGGCTGCGCCAGACCTGCACGTTGTACAAGGGTGGAAACTCGCTCCAACGCCACAGCCGTTCTGGGTGCTGATCGGGCAAGACGGTGGCCGAGTGCGAGTACGAGACGTACGGGTTCACGAGAAGGCCTGCAGCGTGGTTTGCCACCGACACCGCGAGGGTGATGACCCCGGCCACCCACACCAGACGGTGCCACCCGGGCCTGAAGGTGCGGGCCGCATGGAGGCCCAGCGCCAGCAGCAGGCCCCAGAAGACCAGGGAGTCCGAGGTGTAGCGTGGACCGTAGGTCCATCCTCCGGCCCACTCCTTCCAGGCTGCGGTCACAGCGAAGTTGAGCAGGATGGCGGCCAGCGCCGGCCCGACGAGAGGGCGGAGCGCGTCATATCCGGGATTCTGTCCCAACGGCTCTCGGGAACGGCCGCCGAGGAAGACGACCGGCAGGAGGGCAACTGCCAGCGCGAACACCGGGGAGAAGACGAAGAACCCCCTTCCCGGAGAGAACAGGGCACCAGCGAAAGAGGCAAACGGCGTGAGCCCGAACACACGCCCGTCCGCAGTGCCAAACTTCGCGGCGCCAAGGATGCTCTGCCCAAAGCGGAACGGGCTTCCAAACTCCAGCCAGTTGTAGGCAGCTACGGCCGCCACCCAGGGAGCAAGCGGGGCAAGGAACGCGGCACACCAGCGGCCGCTGTGCCGACACGCGACCCACGCCAGCGGAAGCGCGACCAGCACGCCCGTTGGTCGGGTGGCGATGGCCCACCCCATGACGAACCCTGCGGCCACGAGCCTCCAGTGCCCACTTCGATGCGCCGCGCCGATCAACAACCACACCGCAAGGGCGCACAGGAATACCAGGAGGCTGTGCTGCCAGACCTCCCTGGAGAGGATGGAGAGCAGTGAAGAACCGAAGGCAAAGGCCCCGGTCGAGAACCACGTCGCCCATTCGTCCTCAAGCCTCCGAACCGTGGCAAAGAAGAACGCCACGGCGAGTGCGCTCCAACTCGCAGCGAATACCTGGTTGAAGCGATCGGAGAGCACGACCTCCGGTGGAAGCCCAAAGCTGCGGGCGAGGACGTAGAACGGGGCAAGGGCGAGCGCGACGCCGAACCCCCTTCCGGCGATCAGCCGTCCGTCACGGCTCTCGATGACCGTGGCGCGGTGCTGCAGGGCCTGCGAGGCGAGGAAGGGGCGGAGGGCATCGAGGTTCCCCCATCTCCCGGTGGCGAGGGAGTAGGCGGTCAGCTGAGAGTCGTAGTTGTCATCGGAGGCTCGCTCACACGGCACCGCGAGGTAGGCCGCCAGCACCACCACGAAGACGAGGAAAGGGGTGCGCAGGAGGTATCCGGGTGCGGGGTCTCCTGCCGCAGGCGGAGGGGTGCTGAGGAAAGGCTGGACCATTGCCCGGCAAGCAGTCTAACACACGGTACTGGCTTGGGATACGACTAAAGCGGTCTCCCGCTACTCGCGCGGCGCCAGCTGCACCTGCGCCTCGGGGGCGTCGGGGGTGCTCAGGAGCTTGCGAAGCAGGGTTTCGAAGCGCTCCTTGTCCTCGCCGACGAACGACGCGAACTGGACGGCAAAACCGTTGACCGGCTCGCGGTCCGCCATGGTGTGGCGCACGACCACCGCGTATCCGCGCACCGGCGAGCTGTCCCCCGGTAGCGCCAACTCGAAGCCAAGTTGGGTGCCGATCGGGTAGCTTCGATCGGTTCTGACCAGCATGCCGGTGGTGGAGATGTTCTCGCTCTGACAGGTGACGTGGTTGGTGCTCGGAGAGAGGGAAACCTCGAGCCGCAGCCTGCGCCGCAGCGCGACGCGGGGCGGCACCTCGAGCAGGCGGAGGAGGACGTGGGGGAGCCGCAGGAGGAACTCGTCGACTGTCAGGACGCGGTTGGCGCCACGACCCACGAAGCTCCGGGTCTCCTCGATCGAGTCCCTGCCGACCAGCAGGATGAGCCCTGCCGAGCGGCACGGTGACTCCTCCCTGCGGACGGCGTCCAGGAACGCCTGCATGGGCATGTCGGGTAACGGGTAGCCGGCGAGGATCGCGTCGAACGAGAGAAGGGAAACGGTCTCGAGGGCGTTCGTGGCCGTCGCCTCGTGCTCGGCGTGGAACTGGTTAGCGCGGAGAACTCGGGCGACGCTCTCGAAGACCTCATTCTGCAAGGCCACTGCCAGCGTGTTGCGCTGGGCCCCGTACATGCGCGACCTGCTCCCCCTTCCTCCGGCGTCAAGTATAACCTAGTGTTCGGTACCATCGATTCCGGCTCGCGCGGTGCGAGAAACGGTCTACAATCGGCGCATGCACGCCGACGTTCGCCACGCGGACGATGTGGTCATCGTGGACCTCCGGGGCGACCTGGTGGGGGAGGACGGAGACGAACTGCTTCGCCAGGTCGTGGACGAGCTGGTGGCGGAAGGGTGGAGAAAGATCGTGCTCAACCTGGCCAGGGTCAAGCGCATGGACAGCGGCGGCGTGGGCGAGCTGGTGGCGAGCTGGAAGCTCGCCAACGAGTTCGGAGCCTCGATCAAGCTGCTCCGCCCGGGGGACCGCATCAAGCACACGCTGCACCTCTCCCAGATCCTGCCTCTCCTCGAGGTGTTCGAGGACGAGGGTGAGGCGATCGCCAGCTTTGCCGCCGCGTAGAGGATCAGCGCCTCGAGGCGCTCGAGGTTCCTCGACACCGAGCGCAGCGGCAGCAGCGTCGTCACCGCGTCACCCAGCGTGAAGAGCGCGCCGCCGCAACCAGCCACGTGTGACGCGCACCGCCGAGGTGATGGTCGGAGCGGCTCCAATTCAAGACCGCGGTCTCACTCCGGCAACGAGCACCACGTACACGGTGCTCAGGATGAAGGTGAGGGTGCCTCCGAGGCGGAAACGATGCGCGACGGGTCTAATCGGCGAAGTTCGGGTAGAGACAGCGAGGCGCACCGCCAGCCAGGACAGCGCAACGCTAGCCGAACACACCGTGAACACCGAGAACGCGAACGGGACGAGGGGCAGGTCAGTCGCCAGCGCGAGAGCAACGCGAGGCCGAGCGTGATCGCCGCGCTGAACGCCACGCTCAGCGAGAACTTCTGCAGGACGAGCTGCGCCTCGCGAGCGGCGCCTGGCACAGGATACAGAAGCGGCGACCTCCAGGCTAAGGAGCGGGAAGACAAAGCGCGTCGTCAGGGTGGCCAGCACCAGCAGGGCCGCGACGGTATTGAGCAGCGTGATCCCAGCTGCTGCCAGAGCGCCGTTGAGAAGCCACGGGCGCCCGCGCATGCTGGCGATGTACAGGAGCAACATGCCAAAGAAGATCGCAAACTGCGACCACTGCGCGGGATCGCGCGCAGAACAGACGGATGTCCTTGACGTGAGCCAGCGCGCGCTGCCGCGGGGAGAGGAGCGAGGAGCCGCGCCAGCATGTCGGAACGCCCCCGCGGCGCCGCCACCTGACACGCCTGCCGCCTCCTGCGAGGTCCGACCAACCGTGGTGAAAGACGCGCTGCGCAGTCTCGGCCGCGAGCCAGGAGAAGAAGAGCGCGTTGGCGGCAAGCAGTGCGAGGCAATAGGCTGCCTCCCCGACCTCGCCACGTGTCCCGCGACCAGCCCGCTGTGAGCCAGAAGCTCGGGAAAAACGGGCCTTCGCGCTACCGTAGGCGAAGCGCGTTGGATGTTCCGCCGTTTCCCGGAAAGGGGATCGGCGAGCTGCGAGCGGAAGAAGGCGCGCACCGCGACCAGGGCGACGACGGCCGCACCACGAGGGCGAAGCGCGGCATGCGCGGCAGCGCTCGGACCGCGAGCATGACGATGATGGCGCCGAGCGCGGCCGGAACCACCACGAACGGGACGAAGAGCAGCACGGCGACCGGGTAGAACGGCCAGGCCGCATGGCGCACGAGGCCGTAGGCCAGCACGAGGGGGGAGCCAAGGTAGGCAGTGGACCACGAGCTGAAGGTGACAATCTCGACGAAGCGCGCAAGGAACAAGGTCGGAATGAGAGCGGGCTGGCGAGCAGGGGCAGCACCTCGCGGGAGCGGTAGAGCGTCGCGTGGGTGAGGAGCGCATTGGAGAAGACGAGCAGGACGAAGAGCACGAGGGCGAAGATCGAAAGCACCCTCGGAATCAGCAGCTCCACCAGGCTAAGATCGGCGCCGCCCAGGAGGCCGGCGCCGAAGCGATGCCACGCACGCGAGAACTTCGCCAGGGCGAACGCCCCCACCCAGAGCACCACGATGGAGGTCGCGACGAGAGCGACCTTGAGCTTCGACTCGCGCCGTACCGACGCCACGGAGTGCCAGGTAATGCGCGCCTTCGCGATCAGGATCGCGCCGAAGGGGCTCATGCGTCGTCGCGGGTGAGCTCGAGGAAGACGTCCTCGAGGGTGCCCGGCCGGGTGGCGAGTGCCTTGATCTCCGCCACGGTGCCGAGGGCGAGTAGCCTCCCCTGGTGGATGATCCCGATGCGGTCCGCCACCTCCTCGGCGATGGAAAGGGTGTGGGTGGACATGAACACCGTGAGGCCGTCGCGGGTGCGCTCGCGCAGGTAAGTCTTGACGTTACGGATGCTCTTCGGGTCGAGGCCGACCCAGGGCTCGTCCACCACCACGACCTGCGGCTCGTGGAGGAAGGTCGAAGCAAACGCGAGCTTCTGGCGCATCCCGTGGCTGAGGTCGCCGATGAGGAGGCCCTCGGCATCGGCGACCTCGAACGCGTCGAGGAGCCCGGCGATGCGGTCAGGCAGGCCGTCCCCTGCCATCCCGTAGAGGCCCGCCACGAACTGCATCAGCTCGCCTCCGGTGAGCTTCTCGTAGAGGAACGGTTGGTCCGGGATGAAACCGAGGAGACGCTTGGCTTCCACCGGCTGGCCGACCACGTCGAACCCGCCGATCAGGGCGCGCCCCGAAGTGGGGCGCAGCAGACCGGTGAGGAGCTTGATCGTGGTGGTCTTGCCCGCCCCGTTGGGGCCGAGGAAGCAGAAGAACTCCCCGCGGCCAATGGTGAGCGTGAGGTCGTCCACCGCGGCCTTGCCGCCGAACGTCTTGCCGAGGTGCTCGGTCCGGATCACTCGATCTTCACCACCTCGATCCTGATGCGGCCCAGGAATGCGACCACGCCACGCCAGTCCTCGATGCCTCCGGTCGCTAGCTTGACGTGGGTGGCGTCGGCGATCGCCTGGCCGAGCGTGGGGTCGGTCCACATCCAGCGTCCAGCGAACACCTCCGGCCACGCGTGGTAGCCGAACGCCTGCAGCTCCTCGCTCCACACCAAGCCTGCCGCCATCCGAGTCGGCACGCCGGCGGCACGCGCGAGCGCGGTGAAAAGCACGGTGTGCTCGGTGCAGTCCCCCTCGCGGCTGGCCAGCACGTCGAGGGCCGAGGGCACGGACAGCACCGCCTTCTTTTCGAGGTTGGCGTGCACCCACGCGTTGATGAGCAGAGCGCGCGCCCACACGTCCCTCTCCGCGCCCACGATGCGGGCGGCCTGGGCCTTGATCGCGGCGTTGTCGCACTGCACCAGGGCGTTGCAGCCGAGGGCGGAGGCCAGATCCCCGGGTGGCAGGATGTGCGCGCTCGATGTGGAGGCCGCCCTCCGCAGCGGCGGGGAGACGGCCAGCAGGGAGCCGCTGGAGGCCAAGGTCTGGGTGTCGTCCGTCGGGAGGTCGGCCACTGGGACACCGGTGATGCGGGCGACCATCCGGTGTGCGCCGCGCTGCGGCCGGCGGCCGGCGGGGACAACCTTGAGCGCCGCGAGCAGGTCGGGAGCGTCGGAGGAGCCGGGCGGCGCAAGAACCTCCTCGCGGCCGAGCCTCCGCAGCGTGAGACCGAACGGGGTCTCGGCCTGCACGACGGCGCCTCTCGGGTCGAGCCAGGCGGTGACGGAGGCTCTCCCGACCGTAACCTCCACCACGCGCGTCGGCACGGCCTCGCCGCCGACCACCAGCCGCTCCTCCCGCACGCAGCGGGCGTGCGCCGACGCCGGCTGCAGCGTGAACGGATCGACGCTCTCGAACGTCGCGTCCTGGCCGGGCGCCAGGCCGCCACCGGGCACCAACCCGAAGAGGGCATCGTCGCCTTCAAGCAGGCGGCCGACCCGGGCCTGGACGGGGACGCTTTCTCCGCCGGAGTGGAGCACGCCGCTGAGACGGCCTTTGTCAACTGTTCCTTCGGCCTGCACCGTGTGTCCGCCGGAGCTCGCGCGTACCTCAAACGCCGCGAGCGGGGCCGCCTGCGCCCGCCAGATGTAGCCCGCGAGGCGCAGCTCGGCCGGGGCGTCGAGGATGCGCACGCGCATCCTAAGGTCGAGGCGCATCGTGGCGCCCGGGCGCCCGTCACGGTCGCCAGGCTGGGTAAAGAGGTGGATGGTGCCGATCCTCCGGCCTCCAACGAGAACCCCAAGCCAGCTCTCGCCTACCCGTGGCAGGGTGGAGGCCACAGGCCGACGGGCGAGGATGCCGCGTCCGCCCAGCTCGCGGTGCAGTAGGACGCCGAGCATGACCAGCCAGAAGAGGACGATCGCGCCGCCGACCAGGCGTCGTTTCGCTGTGGGTGAGAGAGCCGTCATCCGCTCAATTGGGCGGGGCTACGCTACAGGGTGCGGGAACCGGCAATCCTTTGCCAGGCGGCGGCCAACCACTCTTCCCGAGGAAGACACCGAGGCCAAATAGTAGCTGGAGGGTGCCCCTGACCGCGGCCGGCCAGAAGTCCCACGCGCTCGCGGTCGCGCTTGGAAGGCCACGGGCAATCAGGCTCACGAGGGCGTTGCCTTAAGGGCACGAGCGCGACCATCACGAAGCAAAGACCGACTACCCTGAAGATCACGGTCTCGAACCCGATCCGCTGCGAGTCGTCGCGCTCCTGCGGTCGTTCGCCCGCGATGAGCCAGCGCTCCACGAGGCTCTTACGGCGTGCCACGAGGTACCAACCCAGAACGATGTATGCGGCGAGAAGAACGGGGTGGAAGACACTGACCAACACCACTCTCACAATGCCCGCGGAATGCCAGGAATAGGGCTGCAAGACCTGAATGACGGCGGGGAGCTGGTCCACTGCCAGGAGGAGCGCTAGGAGGCCGAGCACCGTGAACGCGACCGAACCGAGGACCCTTGCCTGTCCCACGTGCCCCTCAAGTGGTGGCAGCGGCGCGTCTTCAGGGAAGATCTCTTGAGCAAGCGCATGGCGTCCGCGTATAAGGAGTTGGCCCGCGGCGAGAAGAACGCCGAAGGGCACAAGGTACGACGCGAAATAGACAGCCGGGTTCCAGCCTGGTGGGAAGGACACCGGCGGATCGAACAGCCCCACCAGGCCTGAGAGGTACGAGAGAGAAACCAGCACGAAATACAGGCCAGCACTCACCAACACGAGCACCGCAGCATCCCGGCGTGTCATGGCTGCCTCCGCCGTTCATTATGGCAAACGACTCTCGCATCCCGAAGATGTTCCGAGCTCGTTGCTCGCGTGAGCAGTCTTGCTGGGTGGGGGGTGGGGGAAAACTGTCGACTGTGAACTGTCAACCGGGCGGGTGGGGGCTCAGTCCCAGATCCCGAGCTCGGCCTTGACCTCTTCCGATGCCTCCTTGCGGGGGTCCCACGGCGGGTTCCATTGGAGGTCCACCTCGGCCTCGTGCACGCCGGGGAGCGCCCTCAGGGTCTCGTTGACCGCTTCCACGATCATCGGGCCCTCGGGGCAGAACGGTGTTGTGAGCGTCATGGTGACCGTCACCTTGGTGCCGTCGGGCGAGACCTCGACGGCGCGGATCAGCCCGAGGTCGACGATCGAGATGAAGATCTCAGGGTCCTGGATCGGTCTGAGCGCCTCGCGCACCGCTTCCACCGTCAGCTCGCTCACGGCTTCGCCTCCTCGCTCTCGGTTGTCGTGGTCGCTTCCGCGGTGCCGTCCCGCCACGCCCGAAGGGCGTCGGCGAGCGTGACCCAGGGGAGCAACGCGCACTTCACGCGGACCGGAAAGTTCTTCACACCCTCGAGCGCCTCGAGGTCGCCCAGGTCCACGTCAGGAGGCACCGGCTTCCCATGCATCACGCTTCGAAAAACCTCGGCGAAGGCACCCGCCTCCGTCTCGCTCCGTCCCGGGATCAGCTCGGCCATGATCGAGCCCGAGGCCGTGCAGATCGCGCAGCCGCGTCCCTGCACCTCGACTCCCGTGATCCGGTCGCCGTCGAGCGCCACCTGGAGATGCACCTCGTCGCCACACACCGGGTTGAGGCCGTGTGCACGGGCGTCCACGCGGGGCAGCGGCTTCCGGCCTCGCGGGTGGCGGTGGTGGTCAAGGACCACCTCGCGGTAGAGCTGGTCGAGCGCGACTTCCGGACGATCGATCATGCGCGCCTCACCGTCGGGAATGAGGCCTGTGGCCCGCGGTCAGATGCCTGCCTCGTCACGCCACCCTCAACGCCCGAGCTTCAAGCCCGGTCTCACGCAAGGCCGAAGTACCTCCGCGCCTCGACGAGACCGTTAACCAGAGCGTCCACGTCATCGCGGTCATTGTAGATGGCAAAGGAGGCGCGGGCCGTCGCCACGACACCGAGGCGGCGCATCAGCGGCTGCGCGCAGTGGTGGCCGGCGCGGATCGCGATGCCGCGGCTGTCCAGGACCTGGGCCAGGTCGTGGGGGTGGATCTCGGGGTCCACGAAGGACACCAGACCGCCGCGCCTGGCGGGATCGAGCGGCCCGTGCAGCTCGAGCCATCCCAGGGAGCGCAGACGCCCGAGGGCGTAGCCGACAAGCTCACGCTCGTGGGCCCGCACCGCTTCCATGCCGAGCTCCTCCAGCAGGTCGAGGGCGGCCGGGAACGCTGCCGCGTCGGCGATGTTGGGGGTACCGGCCTCGAACTTGTGCGGGATCTCGTTCCAGGTTGCCGAGTCGAGGTGCACGGCCCGGATCATCTCGCCGCCGCCGCTGACCGGTTCCATGCGCTCCAGCAGCTCCGGTTTCGCAACCAGGAAACCCACGCCGGTCGGCCCGTACGCCTTGTGGGCCGAGAACGCCAAGAAGTCAACGGCAAGTGCCTGGAAGTCCACCGGCATGTGGGGCACGGACTGCGCCCCGTCCACCACCATGACCGCTCCGGCCCTGTGGACGGTTTCGGCGATCTCGGCGATCGGGTTGATGGTCCCCAGTACGTTCGACATCGCGGTGAGCGACACGATCTTGGTGCGCCGCGTGAGCAGGCCAGGCAACGCCGCCATGTCCAGCTCGCCTGAATCCGTGATTGGGAGGTGACGCAGTACAACGCCGCGCTCGCGGGCGAGCAGGATCCAGGGGACAAGGTTGGAGTGGTGCTCCATCTCCGAGAGCAGGACCTCGTCCCCCGCGGTGAGGGTCGCACCCCACGAGCGGGCCACCAGGTTGATCGCCTCGGTGGCGTTGCGGACGATCACCACCCCTCGGACGTCGGGGGCGTTCACGAAGCGGGCGACGCGCCCACGGCATGCCTCGTACGCTGCGGTCGCCTCCTCCGCCAGCGTGTGCACGCCGCGGTGCACGTTGGCGTTGGAGTTGGAGTAGTAGCGCTGGAGCGCGGCCAGCACCGTCTCCGGTTTCTGGGTGGTCGCGGCGTTGTCGAGGTACACGAGGGGATGACCGTGCACCCGTCGCTGGAGGATGGGGAAGCGCACCCGCAGCGCGCGGGGGTCGAGCGTGGTGCCGGGGGGGGCGGTTGCGGTCATGGCTCACTCCGCGTGCAGCCGCGCGGCCACCAGTGCCTCGATTCGCTCCCGAGTGGTCTGCGGCAGGCGTGCCAGCGTCTGGTCCAGAAACCCGTACACGATCACGCGCATCGCCTGGAGGTTCGCAAGGCCCCGGCTCTGGATGTAGAAGAGCTGCTCCGGGTCAATGGGTGCCACGGTGGCGCCGTGCGAGCACCGCACGTCGTCGGTGAGGATCTCGAGCTCCGGGATCGACTCGGCGCGAGCGTCGTGAGAGAGCAGCAAGTTTCGGTTCTCCTGGTACGCCTGGCTTCCGGGGGCGTGGGGGGCGATCCGGATCATCCCGGTGTAGGCGGAGCGCGCCGCGTGCGTGAGTGCGACCTTGAAGTCGAGGTTGGAGGCGGTCTTTGCGGCGTTGTGAATGTGCTCGGTATGGTGGTCGAAGTGCTGCTGGTCGCCGCCCATCGCCACGCCGGCGGTTTCGACCTCGGCGCCTTCGCCGGCTAGGATCGCACCGACGTCGGCCTTGAAGGTGCTGCCCCCGAACGAGGCGAGTGACAGCTGGAAACGGGCCCCCGCGGCGACGCTCGCCCGCGCGGTGAGGTGCCCAACGACGCCAGGCTCCCAGCGCTGCACCAAGCCGTACCGGACGTTGGCGTCGCGGCCGACGAAGATCTCGGTGACGCCCAGGACCTTGCCACCGGAGCGGTCACCCCCGACGTGGCCCTCGATGATCTCGAACGAGCTGCCCTCGCCCGCAACCACAAGGACACGGGGGACGGTCAAGGGACCGGCCACGATACGCAGGCGGATCGGGTGCTCCAGTTCGACGCGGGCCGGCACGCGCACCAGCACGCCTCCTCGCCAGGCCGCCGTGTTGATCGCCTCCACGAAGCCGTGGCTTTCTGACACGATCTTGCCCAGAAACTCGGTTGCCTGTGCCGTGTGCAGGTCTTCCACAAGCACGCCCGCGTTGCGCGCGTGGGCGTCCACCTCGACCACGCGCAGTGCCCCTCCGGCCAGCAGGCCGGCCACCGACAGCGGCTCCTCGAGGCGCCACGTGGGGCCCACGTCGGTGGGCGTCAGGTCGGTCGGGTCGGTGTCCGGCAGAAAACGGGCCGGGTCGGTGTAGCGCCAGAGGTGCCTCGCCCGGTTTGGAAGGACCAGCGGTACGAGGGACTCGCGGGCCTGGTTGCGCAGGGCCAGCAGGGCGTGATCCTCGCCGGCGATGCTCGAGAGCTCCGCCACGTGCTCGAGCGCGATCGTCGGAAGGGCCGACTCGATCGCGGCGCGGCTACCCAACGGAGCCCTCCATCTCGAGCTCGATCAGGCGGTTCAGCTCCACCGCGTACTCCATCGGGAGCTCCTTCACGAACGGCTCGATGAAGCCGTTGACGATCATCAACCGCGCCTGGTCGTCCTTGAGGCCGCGAGAGCGCAGGTAGAAGAGCTGCTCGTCGCCGATCTTGGATACCCGCGCCTCGTGCTCGATGCGTACCTGATCCTCGGCGATCTCCATCGTCGGGTAGGTGTCGGTACGGGCGGCGTCACCGATCAGGAGCGCGTCGCACTGCACGGAGGTCTTGCAGCCGTGCGCACCCTTGCGGACCTTGACGAGGCCGCGGTACGTGGCGCGGCCGCTGCCCTTTGAGATCGACTTGGAGGTGATCTTGGAGGTCGTGTTGGGTGCCAGGTGCGTCATCTTGGCGCCGGCGTCCTGATGCTGCCCGGGACCGGCGAACGCGATCGAGAGCACCTCGCCGTGGGCTCGCTCACCCTTCAGGATCACGGCCGGGTACTTCATGGTGAGCTTGGAGCCGATGTTGCCGTCCACCCACTCGACCACCGCGTCCTCGTGGGCCACCGCGCGCTTGGTCACCAGGTTGTAGATGTTGTTGGACCAGTTCTGGATGGTCGTGTACCGGATGCGGGCGCCCTTCATTGCGATCAGCTCCACGACCGCGGAATGCAGCGAGTTGGTCGAGTACACCGGCGCCGTGCAGCCCTCGATATAGTGCACCTTGGCGCCCTCGTCGGCGAGGATGAGCGTGCGCTCGAACTGCCCCATGCGCTCGGCGTTGATGCGGAAGTACGCCTGCAGGGGGATCGCCACCTCGGTGTTCTTCGGCACGTAGATGAACGAGCCGCCCGACCACACCGCGCTGTTGAGCGCCGCGAACTTGTTGTCGGCGATGGGGATCACGGTGGCGAAGTGCTTGCGCACGAGGTCCTCGTGCTCGCGCAGCCCGGAGTCCATGTCGAGGAAGATCACGCCCTGCTTGGTCAGCTCCTCCTTCACGGAGTGGTAGACCACCTCGGACTCGTACTGCGCCGACACGCCGGCGAGGAATTTGCGCTCCGCCTCGGGGATGCCGAGCCGGTCGAAGGTGCGCTTGACGTTCTCGGGGACGTCTTCCCAGCTCGTCTCCTGCTTCTCCGTGGCGCGAACGTAGTAGGTGATATCGTCGAAGTTGATCTCCGACAACATGTCGGTATCGCCCCACGTGGGCATCGGCTTCGCGAGGAAGATGTCGAGCGCCTTGTGGCGGAACTCGCGCATCCACTCCGGCTCCTTCTTCAGGCGCGAGATCGCCTCCACCACCTCGTGGGAGAGCCCCTTGGGCGTGCGCATGAAGTACTCTTCGGGGTCATGGAAGCCGTAGCGCTGGCCGTAGTCCGTGCCGATGTCGGCAACTTTGGGTGTCGAAGCCATCAAACACCTCCCGCGGCGGCGGCCGGCTCGAGCCAGTCGTAGCCACGCTCCTCGAGCTCGAGTGCGAGCTCGGGCCCGCCGGTGCGCACGATGCGGCCGTCCATGAAGACGTGCACCACGTGCGGGCGCACGTGGTTAAGCAGGCGCTGGTAGTGGGTGACCAGCACCATCCCGACGTCCTGAGAGGCCGCGGCGTTGATGCCCTCGGCCACCACCTTGAGGGCGTCGATGTCGAGCCCCGAGTCGGTCTCATCGAGCAAGGCAAAGCGGGGCTTGAGCATGAGCAGCTGCAGGATCTCGAGGCGCTTCTTCTCGCCCCCCGAGAAACCATCGTTGAGGTACCGGCCGGCGAACGCCGGGTCCATCTCGAGGTCCTCCATGCGGGCGAGCAGCTCCTTGCGGAACTCCCGCACGGGCACCTCGGCGCCACGAACGGCGGAGACCGCCGCGCGCAGGAACGACGCCACGGTCACCCCCGGCACCGCCACCGGGTACTGAAAGGCGAGGAACATCCCCTTGCGGGCTTTCTCGTCGGGTGAAAGCGAGGTCACGTCCTCACCCGCAAGCTGCACGGTGCCCTCGAGCGTGTACGCGGGATGCCCCATCAGGGCGTTGGCGAGCGTGGACTTCCCGGAGCCGTTGGGCCCCATGATGGCGTGGATCTCGCCGGCCGAAACCTTGAGGTCGACACCTTTCACGACCTCCTTCTCGGCGATCCAGACGTGCACCCCGGTGCACGAGAAGATGGGCTTTGTGGACTGGGTCATAGGGTTCCTCTCTTCGCGCCGACGCTCTCGCCCCAGGTGCGGGGCGCCGTGAGCGGCCAGTGATTCTGCAGGTGCTTGTCGGTGCGACGCTCCCCGGCCGCTAGGTCGGCCAGCGACGTTTGCTCGAAGAAGCGCTTGAGGAGCGCGTCGAGGTGCGCCCACACCGGCCGAAGGGAACAGTCCGTGAGCCGCGAGCAATCGGTCGCGTCCGGGCTCCCGTGGTCGCGACAGAAGCTTGAATCGAAGAGGGGCTTGCCGAGCGCTTTGAGGATGCGCAGCACCGTGATCTGGTCGGGGGGCGCGGCCAGCATGTACCCGCCGTTGCGGCCGCGGGTCGCCACGACCAGGCCGGACCGCCGCAGCCGAAGCAGCACCTTGGCCGCGAACGGGACGGCAATCCCCTCAGCCGCTGCCAGCTCGGAAAGGGGGACGGTCTCCCCTGTGTGCAGCGCCAGCTGCATCATGCAGCGCATGCCGTACTCCTCGGTGGCGGTGATCTTCATGGTTTCCCCCGGTTGGCGCCCCGGGTGTTTCACTCGGCTCCCGGTACCGGCAACGAGGAAATCATGACTTAAATTTCCGGATTTGACAAGTGGCGCTCGTTACTGATTTGTCGCAACTGAGTCGCTCCTGCAGAGATAGAAGACGCCACGAAAGGCCCGCCGTGGGGAGTGACCCGCCCGGCACCGGCGACACGGGTCCCAATCGGCACACAGCGGCCCGTACGGGGGCGCCTTCACACCCCTGTGACCGCGAGGCGGCCGATCGACCGGTTTGTGAAGAGGGTCACCTGCAGGCGGAATGCGCAGAAGGCGCGCTTCGTTGGCCAGGCCGACGTTGAAAGGAGGGTTTCAGCATGAAAAAGTTTGCCGCTGTGCTGATCCTTGCCGCGTTCCTCCTCCCGGCCATTGCGGCCGCGGAGACGTGGGAGAACCTGCCGCTCGTGGACCACAACTGTCTGGAAAGGGTCAAGGCCGACCCCGACAAGCATGAGACGAGCTGTCTGATCATGTGCTCCAGGAGCGGGTATGGGGTGCTTACCTCCGATGGAACGTGGCTCAAGTTTGACAAGAAGGGCAACGACGAGGCGCTCAAGGCGCTCAAGGCGACCAAGAAGGAGAACGGCATCCGGGTCACGGTCACCGGCGAACGCACCGGAGACACGATCAAGGTTGCGACTCTGAAGATCGACTGAGCCGGAGGGCGTCTGCACGAAACGACCGCGGGTTCACCGCGGCCGTTCTGTTTCTGGTCCGCTCGTCCCTTGGGTCGTCAGCGCCCGCCCAGGGAGACGAACACCCCGCCGGTCAGCTCGCCGTCCGCGAACCAGCGTCCGGTGTCGGCCCAGCCGTGGTCTTGGCCTTGCCCGCGTACTCCTAGGTAGGTTGCCCGCCCGCGTAGGTCGAAGCGAATCCCGACCCAGCGGGCGAGGTAGAAGCGCACCCCTGCCGCCACGGCGAGCGCGCCACGATTGGCATCGCGGAACGAGCGGTCGGGCGTGTCGATGTCCAGATTGACCAGGCCGATGCCCGCCCCGACGTAGGGGAGGAAACTGCCGCGCCGGAACGAGCGCACCGCAAGGGCCTCGAAAGAGGCCACGGTCAAGCCCGCCAGCTCCCGCTGCGACGCGAACACTCCTCCGTTGTACTCGATGACGTGCGTTGTCGTGCGGCGGTACGCCAGCTCCACACCCCACTCCGGGCTGAGCTGCGCCGAAAGCCAGAAGCCGCCGGTTGGATCGTCGTCAACGTCCACCTTGCGGTCAAACGCCTGGTTGCTCCCCTTGGCCAGGGTCCCCCCGATGAATCGGCCCACACCGTACCCCACCTCAACGGACCCGGACGGCGCCTGGGCGAACAGGGGAGCGGGCACGAGCAGAAGCGCGAGAGCCCATTTCGCAGCGGGCCTCGCGCTCGAACGAACGACCGCAGAGAAGCTCACTCTGCGCGGATTGTACCAATGTGGGTGAGGCGCGCCGTGGACGCGCCCACGGCGGGGCACGGTCGATGGAATGCTGGCGGCTCTACGGGCAGCGGCCGACCATGTCCAGGCGGGCGAGCTGGGCAAGCTCGGAGAAGGTCTCGTCCAGGGTCTTGCCGCTTGCCTGCTCGTAGTCCTCGCCCCGCTTTGCATCCGCGTGCCAGCAAAACCCCCAGTGAACGTTCCACCCGTCGCGCTCCAGCTGGCAGAGCACCTCCTCCCACTCGCGGCCGCCCTCGGTGCGCAGCGTGACGATCGCCTGGAACGTGGCCTTCAGCAGCTCGAGGTCGAGCCTGCTGGGCTTCGCGCCCTCGGGCAGAGGAACCTCGATGGTCGCTGCTTTCGGCATGGCTTGCCCCCTTCCTCAGCCGGGACTATTCACGAGCGTGCCTACTGCGAGCGCGGATCTGGCCGCCCTGGCGGGCGTACTCGGGGCTCGAACCGTGCCGCCGTACTCACCAGTACGGCTCCGGTTCTCGCCCTTACGTTCGCCCACCATGACAGCCACCTCCGCGCTCTCGCGACGGCCCCCCATGAACACTCCGGGCTAGAGCCCGTACTTCTCGATGATCTGGTTCTTCCCGAGCCCGAGGATTTCGTACTTCTTGCCCACCTTGGTAAAGGCCGCGATCGCCGCGTCGAGGTGATGCTTCTCGTGCGCCGCCGAGAGCTGGGTGCGGATGCGTGCCTGACCCTTCGGCACCACAGGGAAGAAGAACCCCACGACGTAGATTCCTTCCGCGAAGAGGTCGCGCGCCACGTCCTGTGCGAGCTTCGCGTTGTACAGCATGACCGGGACGATCGGGCTCTCGCCGGGTTTGATGTCGAACCCTGCGTCGGTGAGGAGCTTTCGCCAGTAGACGGTGTTCTTCTCGAGCTTGTCGCGCCGTTCGGTTGTCGCCGAGATGAGGTCCAACACCTTGAGGGCCCCCGAGACGATGACCGGCGCGACCGTGTTGGAGAAGAGGTAGGGCCGCGCGCGCTGGCGGCACATCTCCACGAGCTCCCGGCGCCCGGAGACGCAGCCGCCGGAGGCCCCGCCGAGCGCCTTGCCAAGCGTCGTGGTGATGATGTCGATCTTGCCCATCACGCCGCAGTGCTCCTGAGTACCGCGGCCGGTCTTGCCGATGAAGCCGGAGGCGTGGGAGTCGTCCAGGAACACCATCGCATCGTGCTTCTCGGCCAGAGCCACGATCGCGTCAAGCTTTGCGATGTCGCCGTCCATCGAGAACACGCCGTCGGTGATCACCATCCGAAAACGCTTGTCCTGGTGCTCGGCGAGCTTCTCCTCGAGGTGGCCCATGTCGGAGTGCTTGAACGTGTCCTGCATCGCCTTGCACAGACGCATGCCGTCCACGATCGAGGCGTGGACGAGCCTGTCGGCGATCATGACGTCCTGCTCGGAGAGCACCGCCTCGAAGACCCCGGCGTTTGCGTCCATGCAGGAAGGAAACAGCAACGTGGCCTCGGTCCCGAGAAATTCCGTGAGCTTGGTCTCGAGCTCCCGGTGGATGTCCTGGGTGCCGCAGATGAATCGCACCGACGACATGCCGTACCCGCGTTGGTCGAGCCCCGCGTGCGCGGCCGCCACCACTTCGGGATGGCTGGAGAGCCCCAGGTAGTTGTTGGCGCACAGGTTGAGGACCTTCCTGGGCGGGTTTCCGGCGGGGAACTCGACTTCGATCTCGGCGCCCTGGGGCGCGTGGATGTACCGCTCCTCCTTGAACAGGCCCTGGCCCCGCAGGTTGGCAAGCTCGTTCTGGTAGGCCTCGCGGGCCTTCCCGCTGTATGCCATACACCCTCCCGCCTACGCCTTCGTGAACCTGGTCACCAGCGCCGCGATGCTGGTGACGCTGTCGAACGCCTGCGGCGTCGCCTCGGCGTCCGGGATCTGGATGCTGTACTTCCTCTCCAGAAAACGCTTCAGCGAGACCATCGAGAACGAGTCGACGATCCCGCCTGTGATCAGCGGGGTGTCCTCGGTCACCTGGCGGTCGTCCCCTTCCTCCAGGTATTCCTTGACGACGTACTCGAGAATCACCTTCTTGGGGTCATCCATGTGAACCCTCCGGTCCGGACAGCTCGAAGCTCCCGGCACCCGTCGACGCAGTGGGCTGTCCGCTGTCTTTCCATCATTCGTCCATCAGCGTCGAGGTATCCCCGATGGGCTCGCCAAACTCCTTGGCCCGGAGGATGCGGCGCACGATCTTGCCGCTGCGTGTCTTGGGGAGGGCGGCAACGAACTCGATCTCCTGCGGCATGGCGAGCGGCGAGAGCTTCTTGCGGACGAAGTTCATGATCTCGAGCTCGAGGTCTGGGCCGCCCTCGTGCCCCGGCTTCAGCGTCACGAACGCCTTGACGACCTCCATGTTCACCGGGTCGGGTTTGGCGACTGCCGCCGACTCGGCGACCGCGGGGTGCTCGAGCAGCGCCGACTCGATCTCGAAAGGGCCCACCAGATGGCCGCCCGTGTTGATGACGTCGTCGTCGCGGCCGACGAACCAGAAGTAGCCGTCCGGGTCGATGCTCGCCCTATCCCCGCACAGGTACCAGCCGTTCTTGAACTTGCTCGCGTAACCGGTCGGGTTGTTCCAGTAGCTGCGGATCATCGACGGCCACCCGGGCCGCAGCGCGATCAGCCCGACCGGGCCCGGCCGGTCGTAGGGCTCGTACGTCCTTGGGTTGAGAACGGCGGCGGTGATCCCGGGAAACGGCTTGCCCATCGAGCCGGGTTTGATCGGCATGCCGGGGAAGTTGGTGACCACGATGCAGCCGGTCTCGGTCTGCCAGAAGGTGTCGTGGAACGGCAGGCCGAACGCCTCCTGTGACCAGATCACCGCCTCTGCGTTCAGCGGCTCGCCGACGCTCGCGAGGTGCCGCAGCGAGCCGAGGTCGTGCTTCCTGGCCACCTGGGTGCCGTCGCGCATCAGGAGGCGGATCGCGGTCGGCGCCGAGTACCACACGGTTACACGGTGTTTCGCGATGAACGCGTACCAGCGCTCCGTGGAAAAGCCCGAGTCCAGCACGACCTGGGTGGCGCCGTTCGCCCACGGGCCGATGATGCCGTAGGAAGTGCCGGTCACCCAGCCGGGGTCGGCGTTGCACCAGTAGATGTCGTCGGGCTGCAGGTCGAGCACCCACTTGGTGGTCAGGTACTGGGAGACCAGCGAGTAGTGGACGTGCTGGGCTCCTTTGGGCTGGCCGGTGGTGCCCGAGGTGTAGTGCAGGACCGAGGGGGTCTCCGGGGTCGAGGGGTAGACCTCGAACTCTTCCACCCGCGGCAGCGCGTCGAGGGCGAGCGCGACCTCGCGATCCTGCAGGGGGGCTCGACCGGCGTCCACCACGACGATGTGCCGAAGCTCGGGGAGCCGCTCGCGGATCTTGCGCACCTTCCCGAGGTGCTTCCTCTGGGTCAGGATCGCCGACGTCTTGGCGTCGGCAAGCCGCGTCCACAGCGAATCCTCGCCGAAGGCGGAGAACAGCGGCTGGGCGATCCCGCCCATCTTGAGGATTCCGAGGAAACCGATGTAAAGCTCGGGGATGCGGTCCATGAACAGGCAGATCCGTTCGCCAGGCCGCAGGCCCAGACTGCCAAGGTAGGCCGCGATAGTGTTGGAAAGCGCACGCAGGTCGTCGAACGTGTAGCTCCTGCCGTTGCCGTGGAAGTCTTCCCAGATGAGGGCGTGCTTGCTTGCGAGCCCGATCTTGCAGATGCGATCGCTGCAGTGCCAGCCGATGTTGATGCGGCCGCCCTTGGTGATGCCAAGCTCGCGTTCGGCGATCGCCCATTCGAAGTTCGCACACAACTCTTCGTAGCTCGGGTACGTGGCGACGCTGCTCATCCGCTCACCTCGCGGGCCGAGGTCTGAGGCTCTCGGGACTCCAGCACGACGGTCGCGGCGGCGAGCTCGGCGGTGTGCGTCAGGGAGAGGAGGACGGCGTCGACGCGCCGGTCGCGGGCCAGGCCTTTCGCGTTCCCGTGCAGGAGCACGTGAGGCCGGCCGGTTGCCTCGTTGCGGATCTCGACCTCGCGCCAGTGTTGGCCGTTCGCCGGGTCCGCGCCCAGCGCCTTGAACACCGCCTCCTTGGCCGCGAAGCGCGCCGCGAAGTGGCGCGCGGGGTAGCGCTTCCCCTCGCAGTAGGCGACCTCCTCAGGGGTGAACAGCTCATCCCTGAGCGATGCGCCCTGCTGGCGGAGCTCCGCGTCCATGCGGGCAACCTCGAACACGTCGTGGCCGACACCGACGATCATCGCGGCGAACCGAGTGGTGAAGGTCTCAACTGACAGCTGTTTCCTGAGGAGAAGACTGCCGTCAACAACCCTCGTAGCGAATATAGGGTTGGCTGCGAAGATGTGTCAAGAGCTTGTAGGGACATTCACTTTCTCCCGCTGGCGCCGACGTGCCCTGGGAGAACAGAGGCACGACCGTGCCGGATTGCCCCGGGCCGGCTATCCGGGGCCGGCCGTTTTGGCGTACCCTGCCTTCAGGGCAAGGGGGTTCTGATGCGCTCACTGGCTGGTACGGCGCGCCGTGACGCTGGGTTCGAGGCCAACCGCGACCACTGGCGGACCGTCCTGGACCGCCTGCGGGCCGAGGAGGGGCGCATCTCCGAGGGGGGAGGGGCGAAGGCCGCCGAGCGGCAGAGGACCCAGGGCAAGATGCTGGTGCGCGAGCGCCTGGCCGCGCTCCTCGACCCGGGCACACCGTTCCTCGAGCTCGGGCTGTGGGCCGGTTGGGGGATGTACGAGGAGTGGGGGGGCGCGCCCGGGGCCGGCTGCATCACTGGCGTGGGCACGGTCTCCGGCAGGATCTGCGTGGTGGTCGCCAACGACGCTACGGTCAAGGCCGGCGCATGGTTCCCGATCACCCTCAAGAAGATCCTGCGGGCGCAGGAGATCGCCCTCGAGAACCGGCTTCCGATCGTCTACCTGGTGGACTCGGCGGGGGTCTTCCTTCCGCTGCAGGAGGAGATCTTCCCGGACAAGGAGCACTTCGGGCGGGTGTTCTACAACAACGCGCGCCTCTCGGCAGCCGGGAACTACCAGATCGCCGCGATCATGGGACCGTGCGTGGCGGGCGGGGCCTACCTCCCGATCATGTCCGACGAGGCGCTGATCGTGGAGGGCACCGGCTCGATCTTCCTGGCGGGGCCGCACCTCGTGAGGGCTGCGATCGGGGAGCAGATCGAGACCGAGGCGCTGGGCGGCGCGGAGGTGCAGACCGACGTCTCGATGGTGGTGGACGACCGCTTCCCCGACGACGCGTCGTGCCTGGCTGCTGTGAGGGCGCGGGTGGGCCAGCTCGCCGGGCCGCGTCTCGTATCGTTCGACCGCACCGAGATGGCCGAAGCCGCGGCGGATCCCGAGGAGATCCTGGGCGTGGTTCCGGTGGACAGGACGCGGCCCTACGACACCTACGCGCTGCTGGCCCACCTCTTGGACCGCTCGGACTTCGAGGAGTACAAGGCCACCTCCGGACGCTCCCTTGTGTGCGGCACCGGCCGCATCCTGGGATGGGCGGTCGGCATCGTGGCCAACCAGCGCGCGATCGTGGCGCGGCGCCGCGGACTCGGCCCCAAGGACCAGGAGATGCAGATCGGGGGGGTGATCTACTCCGACGCCGCCGACAAGGGCACGCGCTTCATCGAACTTTGCAACCAGAAGGGGATCCCGCTGCTTTTCCTGCAGGACGTCACCGGGTTCATGGTGGGCTCGCGCGCCGAGAAGGAAGGGATCATCAAGGACGGCGCCAAGATGGTCAACGTGGTGGCCAACAGCGCCGTGCCGAAGATCACGATCTTCGTCGGCAACTCATACGGCGCCGGCAACTACGCGATGTGCGGCAAGGCCTACGGGCCGCGCTTCATCTTCGCCTGGCCGTCCGCCTCGATCGCAGTGATGGGCGGCGAGCAGGCGGCTCAGACGCTGCTCTCGATCCAGCTCAAGAACCGCCCCGGCGAGGTCAGCGAGGAGGAGAAGGCGGCGCGCATCGCGGACATCAAGGCGCGCTACGACGCCACGACCGATCCGCGCTACGCGGCGGCCCGGCTCTGGGTGGACGGGATCCTCGACCCCCGCCACACCCGCGAGGTGGTCGGCGCGTGTCTCGCTGCGTGCGCCCACCAGGGCTCCCTCGAGCCGTTCCACTGGGGTGTGCTGCAGACCTGACTCCGGTCCGCGACGGAGCGGACCGGAGTCACCCTGACCCTGAGCGCAGCGAAGGGGAAGGGTTCCGGCGCGCCTGGAGCTCGCCGCTATCGCAGGCGAATGGTGACGTCCCCGACCCCGACCTCCGCGCGGATCTCGGACTTGCCGGGACCGGTTGCGCTGAGGTTGTGGGCGATGAACCCCTCGCCCTCCTCGCGGCCGGCGGGGGTGCGCAACGTGGCGTCGCCGACGCCGCAGCTGGCGCGCACGTTTCCGAAGGAGGCGTGCAGGCCCTCGACCTTCACGTCGCCCACGCCGAGTTCGGCCCTCACGTCGCCGCTCACGTCGAGCACCGTGGCATCACCGACCCCGAGCTTGATCTGGGCCGTGAAGGCGGACGGGACGGAAACCCTCCACGTCTCCACGAAGCTGCGGTCCTCATGACTCTCAGGCTTGACGCGCAGGGTCAACTTGCCGCCCGAGACCGAGGGCTCGATCGCCAGGCTCTCGATCTGGTCGTCCGAGTGCCCGAAGCCGAAGAACCCCTTGTGTTTGTTCTTGATCTCCAGGCGGGCACGGATCTCGGTGCCGTTGTCGCCGACGATCTCGACATCGCCGACACCCGCGGTGATGATGATGCCTGTGAGCTCCCCAGCCGGCTGAGAGTGCTCGATGGTGCGCAGGGTCCCGCCGGCAGCCACCGCGGCGAGGAGCATGGTTGCGAGGAAGAAGGCTAGGCGTCTCACGGCTCGTCCCTCCACCCCGTTAAACGCACCGGGCGCCCCGCAGGTTCTGCCCGGGTTTCGCCACTAGGGGGCCACCGCGCTCACGAAAGGGTTGCTCGCCTTCTCGGCCCCGATCGTGGTCTCTGGACCGTGACCCGGGATGACGCGGGTGGCGTCGGGCAGGCGGTAGAGCACCTCCCGGATCGAGCGCTCGAGCTGCACGAAGGAACCCCCGAACAAATCGGTTCTCCCGACCGAGCCCGCAAACAGGACGTCCCCGACCACAGCGAGCGGTCCGTCCACCCGCTCGCGGACCAGCACGATGTGCCCGGGGGAATGTCCGGGGCAGTGGCGCACCAGCAGGCTCTCTTCCCCGACCGGCACGCTCTGGCCGTCGCGCACCAGCCCGTCCCAGGGGACCAGCTCGGGGGCCGGGAAGCCGAAGAGCTGGCCCTGGGCGGGCAGATCGTTGTAGAGCGGGAGATCGTCGACGTGCATCATGACGGAGGCCGAAGGAAAGGCGGCCTTGACCGCGCCCACGCCGCAGGCGTGGTCGAAGTGGGCATGGGTCAGCAGAACGGCGATAGGGCGAAGACGCTCGCGACGGATGGTCCCGATTACGACCTCCGGCTTGAAGCCCGGGTCCACCACCATCGCCTCGCCGGTGATCTCACAGCTGAGGATCACGCAGCGCGCCGAGAAAGGCCCCAACTCGAGTGTTATGACCTTCACGCCTGCTCCTGAGCAAGCTCGGCGATCAGCCGTTGCAGCAGGTCCTCGAGACGGCCGCGTGCGGCCCGGCCGGCCTCGAGCACCTCCTGGTGGGTGAGTGGGCGATCTGCAATTCCTGCCGCCAGGTTTGTGGCGAGCGAGAGCACCAGCACACGCATGCCCAGGTGATGGGCAGCAATCACCTCCTGCACGGTGGACATGCCGACGACGGTTCCACCCATGCGGCGGAACGCCTCAACCTCGGCCGGCGTCTCGTAGTTGGGCCCCAGCGTGGCGACGTACACACCCTCGTGGACCGGGAAGCCCGCCGCCTCGGCGCAGCGCGTCGCGATGACGCGCAGCCGTGGGTCGTAGGCCTCGGTCAGGTCGGGGAACATCGGTGCTCGCCAACGCCCCCACTCGCCGAGGAGGGGGCTCGTGCCCTGGAAGTTGAGGTGGTCCCTTACCACGACCAGGCTGCCCGCCGCCACGGCCGGGTCGATAGCGCCGGACGCGTTGGTGGCAACGTAGACCGGCGCCCCCAGCAGGCCAGCGAGGCGCGGGATCGCGGCGATGTTCGGCGCGCTGTAACCCTGGTAAAGGTGGAAGCGTCCGTTGAAGACCAGCAGGCCCGCCCCGGCCTTGCGCCAGACGGTGACGGTCGGGGTGTGGCCCAGGAGGTCGGGGACCGGAAACGGGAAGACCTCCGTGTAGGGCGCCTCAGCGGCCCTTTCCCAGCCGGGCGCCGACAGTGTGATGCCGGAGCCGGCGACAAACGCGGCGGCGAGCTTGCCCGTCGGGTAGGCGTCGGCGAAGGAGCGGGCCGCTTCTTCCAAGGCGCGAGGGGTGAAACTTTCCATTATCAAGAAGAATAGCGCAGGTGGGGCGGGTGGCGAGCCGCAAGCCTCAGTGCCCGCCGCTGGACTTTTCACCGGCCTCGATACGCACGGGGAGCTCGTTCTGCTTCGGCGGGAGCGGGCACGTCGCGTAGGGGGTGTAGGCACACGGAGGGTTGTACGCCTGGTTGAAGTCGAGCACGACCCTGCTGGAGCCCGCCGTGGGCGCGGCAGCGTCGAGGAACCTGCCGGCGCCATACGTCTCGCCGCCGCTCGTCGCGTCGCGGAACACGATGAAGAAACCTTTATCCTCGGGTGAGGAAACGAAGGGCTCGAGAGCGAGAGCCTGGCCCCTGAGCATGAAGCGGACCACGCCCGGAACCAGCATCTTCTGCTCCGGTCCCTGGATGGTGGCCACCGCCACTTCTCGGGCGGCGGGGTAGGGCTCGAACGTGCCCTCGACGCGGAAGGCGGGATCCACCGGGAAGTACCGTATCCCGGCGAAGCCCACCCGCCGTGCGCTGTGCGGGTCCTTCACCCGCACCGCCAGCTTCCCGCCTCTCTCGATCACGTAGAAGCGCACCGGGCCGATTGCGAGCACGTCGGGCTTGCCCTTCCGGTCGGAGGCAAGCACACGGTCGGTCCCCGGCACGGCGCCCACGGTGACCGCGGCTCCCGGGTTGGGGTGGAGAAGCACGGTGCCGTCCTGCATCAGTTCGAGGGTCCCGGCGACGGCCGGCGTGTCCCTGCCGGGCAGCACGACTTCGTTGCCAGGGTCGGAGCCGAAGCGGTTCGGGCCGGGGCGCAACCAGAACAGCCCGACGACCGAGAGCCACCCGTTCTCCGAGGTCAGCGACGTCTGCCGCTCGGCCCGCCACTTCTCGATCTCTGCCAGGTAGCCCGGATCGACCGCGGGGGCCTTTCTCCCGCAGCCGGCCTGCAAAAGCCCCAGCGTCAGCGCGGTTGTGCCGGAGAGAACCACGAACAGCCCAAGCCAACGGTGTGACAACTCGTTCATTGGCGGTTTTTACCATGGTCGGGCGCCCCGTGCCAGCCGTACAGGGGTGAATGTGAGCAAGAGCGCGGGCCGCCAGCCGCGCCTAGCGCGTGACCAGCGCCTTGACGACCGGGTAGTCGCCCTCTCGCAGCGAGCCGGCGCGGATGCAACGGACGTTGCCCCCGGGGGCGGCGATGATCTGCAGAGGGATCGAGCCGGTGGGGGCGCCTGCGAACCCCGAAAGCCAGCGGTCGAGGTCGGGAGCGGCGGCGAGGCGCACCGAGTTTCCTGGCGCCACGCTCGGGTTCTCCTGCAGGAAGCGGGTGAGGTCCTGTTCCTTGGCGTCCACCGAAAGGAACCAGAGGTCGGCGGCGATGCCGTCCTTGCCGAGCTGCTCGTGCCAGCGCACGACCAGCGGCATCTCGCGCCGGCACGGGCCGCACCAGGTGGCCCACAGGTTGACCCACACCCAGCGGTCGTTCCGCTGGGCGGGGAGCGCCTCCCCGAGACGGGCCGGGACGACCTTCGGGAGGACGAGCCTGGGAGCATCGGGCCCGTTGTAGAAGACATCACACCAGCGCTCCGGCGCGAGGGTCTGGCCGCTCGGCCTGGACGCCCTCGACCCGCGAGATCCGCGGCGCGTCGCTCTTGCCGCAGCCAATCAGCAGCGCGGCCGCTCCCGCCAGGACCAAACCGGTTGAGCTCAGAGCCGACAGTCGATCCAGGCGATGAACGCCGAGCGGTTGAGATACGCGGTGTTGCACGGTTGGTCGGGCCGCGAACGTGTCCATTGGCAGAAGTCCCGGTCGAGCTGGGCGAACTCGGCGCCCAGCCACAGCAGCCCGACCTCCTGCTCCAGGTCGGGGTCGGCGAACTTGGACTTGACATGGTCGAGCACCGCCTCCGCGCGCTTGCGGGAGAGCTCCCGGTTGTAGACGAGCGGGCCCTCCGGCGAGGCGCGCGAGACGACGAGGAAGTACGAGGCGCCGCGCTGGTCTGCGAACGCCCTGTCGAGGAGCGCCAGGGCTTCCAGGTCGAGGTCGGCGCTGTCCTGGTCGAATTGGATGATGGCCGCGCGGTCGGCGAGCGGCACGAACAGGGCGTTGAAGTCGTCGCCCGACATCGCCGCCACGCTGCGCGCCTGGACCGGCTGGCAGCCACGCTGGGAGCCGCCCTTCAGGAGGCCGCAGGAGGTCAGGACCCGGCGCAGGATCTGCTTGAGCGCGCCCGTGCAGTACCCCTCGTCCGCCGCGCTCGCGATGGCCGCGCCCGGCGCCTTGCCCTTCTCGGCTTGCAGCTCGGCAAGCCTGGTCGCCGCCGACCGCACCCACACACCAACGAGCGCGGAAAGAACCGCCAAAGTCACCACGAAGAGGGCGAAGTGAACCCGTGTCGGTCTCATGATCTCACCTCGCGCCGCGGCGCTGCCCGACCGGCTGTTCCCCGGCGAGCATCCGGGAGAGCACGTACTCGAGTCCGAGGTCCGTGTCCTCGTCGCAGACCTTCTGCCCGCGCACGAACAGCTGCGGCGTCACCACGGGCAGCGAGTTAGCGACCGTCCAGCGCAGCGACCGGTTCAGCCTAGACCTGACCGCGGGCGTGCCTAGGCAATCGGCCAGTTGTGGGAACTGATTCCTGATCCGCGCATACACGCGCCTGGGGTCCTTCCCCAGCTCGCGCAGCTCAGCCTGGTTGTCGAACGCCCACTCCAGGATCTGGTCGGCCCTCACGCCCCCGCACAGCACCGCCTCGGAGACCGCGCACGCGCCGGGGTGGAGCGACTCGCTCACCATCCAGTTGCACTCCTTGTCGAGGGGGAACAGCACCAGCTCGCGCGCCAGGCGCAAGCCCAACCCGCTCGCCGCCAGCCGCTGAGAGAACCCCCTGCAGGCGGGGCAGAGCGGGTCCAGCACCTCGATCGCCGGGACGCCGTCGGGAGGGCTCGTCAGCTTCACCCGCACGCCGTAGCGGTCCTCGGGGTGCAACAGCTCGCCGCAACGTGCCAGGGTGTCCGCGTAGGCGGGCTTGAGGGCGACGTAGAGGAGCACCGGCACGGCCACGAACGCGACGCCCTCGAGGACGTGCCCCGCATACCTCCCCCACGGGATCGGCCGGGTGCCGGCACCGCGAACGGCCTGCCGGTGGGCCACGATTGCAGCGACGAACGCCCCGAACGACGCAAGGTACATGCCGACGCACAACTTGCACACCGCACCTACGCGCAGCACGGAGATCAGGAAGTAGACCACGGAGACCACCACTGGCAAGAGGACGGCTACCACCGTGAAACGTGTCTCGTTGGCGTCGCCGGCGAGGCGTCGAAGCAGCAGGTCGGAGGCCCGAAACAACAGGAAGACAAACACCGCGAGCGCCGGCAGCGCGATCGGGACGCCGCCCCATGTCCAGGTGCGGAAAACCGCGGAGTAGGGACTCATCAGCACCGCGTGGCACCCGGATGAGCCGGTCGTGTCCGCCGCCCCAATCCCTGGCACGAACGAGCAGGTGATCGCGTGCACCTGCCGGTCCAGAAACGCCACGTAGTCGTAGGTCGAGACCGCGGAGAAGACGACCCCGGCCAGCGCGAACACGGCAAGGGCCACGGTTGCTGCGTTTCGAGTCGGACCCACGTCGCCACCCTCCAGTCTCGGCAGCGCGAAGGCTTGTCGGGTTCTGCCTCGCGGCGATACTAGCACCGGCCCGAGGCGGGTCAAGCCGCCCGCTGCGCCGGAGCGCTGCCTGACGCGCGGGCACGCGCGGCGCAGAGGGCGCCCGACGCTCCCCTGGAACACTCGCTCTGGCGTGCCTCGGGTCCCGGCACAGGTGGGCTCTTCGCGTGCTAGAATGCGCCGCTTTGGCGCACGACCGACAGACACGCGGAGGCACCGTGGAAACGTTGGAGACGCTGCGAGCGCACCGGCGCGGCAAGCTCGACGAGTTGCGGCGCCGGGGCATCGACCCGTACCCGCCGCGCTTCCCGGTGGATGGAAGGGTGAGCGAGATCGTGGCGCGTTTCTCCGCGCTGGATGCAGCGGCCCTCGAGGCACACCCCACGCGGGTGCGGATTGGGGGCCGCGTCACCGCAATCCGGACCCACGGCAAGGCAGCGTTCGTTGACCTCTCGGACGGCGACGGCCGGATTCAGGTCCACATCAAGCGGGACGTGGTGGGCGACGAGGGCTTCTCGCTGCTCGAGACCCTCGACCTCGGCGACTTCTGGGGTGCCGAAGGCGTCGTCTTTCGCACCCGCACCGGTGAGCTGACCGTGCGCGCCGAGCGGGTGACGGTGCTGGCCAAAGGGCTTCAGCCATGGCCGGAGAAGTGGCACGGCATCGCCGATCACGAACTGCGCGCGCGCCAGCGCTATCTCGACCTTTCGACCAACCCCGACTCGCGCAAGGTGTTCCTGGCCCGCGCCGCGATCGTCCGCGAGATCCGGACGTTCCTCGACGCGCGCGGCTTCATCGAGGTCGAGACCCCGATGATGCAGCCGATCCCGGGCGGGGCCGTCGCGCGGCCGTTCGTGACCCATCACAACGCGCTGGACATGGACCTCTTTCTGCGCGTCGCCCCGGAGTTGTACCTCAAGCGGTTGGTGGTCGGGGGGTTCGAGCGGGTCTACGAGATCAACCGCAACTTCCGCAACGAGGGGATCTCGACCCGGCACAACCCCGAGTTCACGATGCTGGAATTCTACTGGGCATACGCCAGCTACGAGGACCTGATGGTGCTCACCGAGGAGATGGTGGGCGGAGTCGCGGAGAAGGTCGTGGGCAGCAGCACCGTCCTCTGGGGCGGGGCGACGCTCAGCCTTGAGCGGCCGTGGCGCCGCCTCTCGATGCGGGACGCGGTGCTGGCCCACTCGGACCTGACGGCCGAGGATCTCCAAGGCCGGACGAACCTGGAAGTGGCGGCGCGGCGGTTCGGGATCGCCGACGTGGCGCGCCTCTCCTCGGGGAAGCTCCTGGCCGAGCTGTTCGAGGCCACTGCCGAGCGCCACCTGCAGGAACCGACTTTCATCGTCGACTTTCCCGCAGACATCTCACCCCTGGCCAAGCGAAAGCCGGGCGAGCCCGACCTCACCGAGCGATTCGAGCTGTACCTCGGCGGCATCGAGCTCGCCAACGCCTTCACCGAATTGAACGACCCCGACGACCAGCGCGGCCGCTTCGAGGAGCAGGCCCGCCTGGGCGGGGGTGTCGTGGACGAGGACTACCTGCTGGCGCTCGAGCACGGCATGCCACCCACTGCCGGTGAGGGGATCGGGATCGATCGCCTGGTCATGCTGCTGACCGACTCGCACTCCATCCGCGACGTGATCCTCTTCCCGCTGCTGCGCCCCAGGGAGTGAGCAGTGGCGTCGGTGCTGATGCAGGTCGCCGGTCGATACCTTCTGGGTCTGCGCAGACGGACCCACGTCGCTGCGGTGAGCGCGATCAGCTTCGGGGCGATGGCTCTCGGGGCAGCGGCCCTGGTAGTGACGCTGGCGCTGCTCGAGGGGTTTCAGTCCACGATCCGAGCACAGCTGGCAGAGAGCGGGACCCACGCGGAGCTGCTCCCGCGCGCCGGGCGCACCCTCCCTCCAGGCGACTGGCTGGCCTCGCTGCGTGACCGCCACCCCGAGCTTCAGGTGCGGGCCGTGAGCGGCGGCGCGGTGTGGTGCCTGGGACTCGACGGGGCGGTCCCGGCCGAGCTGGAGGCTGTGGACACACTGTCCCGTGTGGAGGTCAACCGGGTGCTCGCGGCTCGGCTCGGAATCGGCGCTGGATCCGAGCTCATGATCGCGAGCCCAAGGCTGGTCCTCACGCCGCTCGGTCCGATGCCGACGCGGCGCAAGGTGGTGGTGGAGGCGGTGAGCCCGGTGCAGCCAGGTGAAGAGCGGGCGGTGATTCGGGTTCCCGCTGGGGTCGGGGCTGCCCTGATGCAGCTTGGCGGCCCGCGCTCGGTGGTGCTGCGGGCCAAGGACCCGGCCAGGGCGTGGAATGTGGCATCGGTTGTGCAGAGCGAAATTCCCGAGGGGGTGGAGGTGGTGTCGTTTGCCGAGCTAAACCGTCCGCTGCTGGCCGCCCTCACGCTCGAGCGCGTGATGATCGGCTTCGGCGTTGCGCTCGTGATGGCCGTCGCCGCCCTCAACCTGCTGTGCAATCTGGCACTGCTGGCCGCGGAGAAGCGCGCCGATGTGGCACTGCTCACCGCTCTCGGGCTTTCCCCTTCGAGGGTACGCCGGCTCTTCCTGATGCTCGGACTCGGGGTCGGGGCGCTCGGCGGGGTGCTCGGCACGGTGGCTGGGGGCCTCGCCGCGGAGATCCTGGACCGTACCCATGCGCTCCCCCTGCCGCGCGGGGTCTTCATCGTCTCGCACGTCCCATTCCGGGTGACAGCCGGAGCGGTCCTTGTGGTGTTGGCGGTCTCCCTCCTCGCCGCGCTGCTAGCCTCTCTCGCCCCCGCCCGCGCCGCCGCCCGCCGCGACCCCTTGGAAGGTCTGAGATATGAGTAGAAGCGAAGCAGCAATGCACTTCAGGCGAGCGGGCGGAGCTCGCGCCGATTCACTCGGCGCGAGCTGGGGGGTCCGGGGGGCACTTCTGCGGCGGGAGGCGGGGGAGCGCCGCAGAGCCCCCCGCAGCGGATCGCGGGCGGATCGGCGCAGGGACCGCCCGCAAGGAACGCCATGAGTGAGGTGGTTCGCGCTCGCGCTCTTTGCAAGGGCTACGGCATCGGTGAGCGGCGGGTAGAGGTGCTGCGCGACCTCGACGTGGCGCTCGCAAAGGGGGAGATGCTGGCGGTCGTCGGACCGTCGGGCGTCGGTAAGAGCACGCTCCTTCACCTGGTTGGGCTGCTTGACCGGCCGGACGGCGGCGAGCTCGTGCTCTTCGGCAGCGACGTGTCCGCGCTCTCGGTGGAGGAGCGGGCACGATGGCGCAACCGCCGCATCGGGTTCGTCTTCCAGTTTCACGCGCTGCTTCCGGAGTTTTCGCTGGAGGAGAACGTCGCAATGCCGCTCCTGATCGCTGGCCGCCCGCGCCGCGCCGCCCTCGACGCGGCACGCGAGCTGGTTGCAACGGTGGGTCTCGAGCACCGGCGCGATCACTTCCCCGACGAGCTCTCGGGGGGTGAGCAACAGCGGGGCGCGGTGGCACGGGCGCTGGTGGCGGAGCCCGAGCTGCTGCTCGCCGACGAGCCCACTGGGAACCTGGACGCGGCCAACGCCGAAGGGCTGTTCGGCCTTTTGGAGCAGCTCCATTTGAGCCGTTCCCTCACCAGTGTTATCGTGACGCACAACGAGGCCCTGGCCGGCCGGTGCGGGCGAACCCTCCGGCTGACCGGGGCCGCTGTCGGGGAGCCATGCTCGAGAACCTGACCGAGAGGGCGCGACGGACGCTCTTCTTCGCACGCTACGAAGCGGCGCAGGCAGGGGCAGCGGCCATCGGCTCCGAGCACCTGCTGCTCGGCCTGCTGCGTGAGAGTGATGAGGTCGTCGAGCAGCTCCTGCAGCGCTTTCAGCTGTCGAGCGACGATCTGCGCGCGGAGCTGGGTCCCGCTGCCCGCGGGCCGGAGACCCAGACGCCAGCCGAGTTGCCGTTGGCCGAGGACAGCCGACGCATCCTCCTCCTGGCTGCTCACGAGGCCGAGGTCCTCGGTCAGCCCGCGGTGGGCAACGAACACCTGCTGCTCGGGATCCTGCGGCTCGAGGCGTGCGCCGCGGCGCGGGCGCTTGCAACGCACGGGATGTCACTTCTCTCGGTGCGCGAGGAGCTGGGCGAGATCTGGCGCGAGCGGGAGATCAAGAAGGGGAAGCGGGAGCTCACGGCACTGGGCGAGTTCGCGCGCGACCTCACGGAGTTTGCCGGCTCCGGCGGCTTCGACCCGCTGGTCGGGCGCGAGCAAGAGGTCGACCGCATCGTCCAGATTCTCCTGCGCCGCACCAAGAACAACCCCGTGCTGCTGGGCGAGCCCGGCGTGGGGAAAACCGCAATCGTCGAGGGTCTGGCGCAGCGCATCGCGAGCGGCCGCGTCCCGGTGCAACTGGCCGACCGGCGCATCCTCGCCCTCGACCTCTCGCTGGTTGTGGCGGGGACAAAGTACCGCGGGCAGTTCGAGGAGAGGCTCAAGGCGATCCTCAAGGAGCTCAGGGAGAACCCCGAGATCATCGTGTTCATCGACGAGCTGCACGTGCTTATAGGGGCGGGCTCCGCCGAAGGCTCACTGGACGCGGCCAACATCCTCAAACCCGCACTCTCGCGCGGCGAGGTCACCTGCATCGGGGCCACCACCCTGAAGGAGTACCGCAAGTACATCGAGAAGGACCGTTCGCTCTCCCGTCGGTTCCAACCAGTTGTTGTGCAGCCGCCGGACGAGGCGGCGACCCTGGGCATCCTTCAGGGCGTGCGCGAGCGCTACGAGAAGTTTCACAACGTCCGGTACACCGAGGAGGCGCTGCGCGCAGCGGTGGAGCAGGCAGGCCGCTACATCACCGACCGCTTCTTCCCGGACAAGGCCATCGACGTCCTAGATGAGGCGGGCGCGCGCGTGAAGCTGCGGGGGGCGGCCTCCACCGAGCAGCTGCGCAAGATGCAAGGCGATGCGGGCCGGGTGGTGCGGGAGATGAAGCGGGCGATCTCCGCCAAGGATTTCGAGGGCGCCGTGCAGCTGCGCGAGCGGGAGCTTGAGCTGCGGGGAGAGATCAAACGCCTGTCACAGACCCAACCAACCGAGGAACCCCCCGCCGGGGTGGAACGGGGCGACGTCGAAGAGGTCATCGCCTCGTGGACCGGGATCCCGATCACAACCCTGCGTGAGGAGGAGGCCGACCGCCTGGCCCGCACGGAAGAGATTCTGCGTCAGCGCATCGTCGGCCAGGAGGAGGCAATCTCCGCGATCGCCCGCGCTATCCGGCGCTCGCGGCTGGGCGTTACCCGCGGGCTGCGCCCGATCGGATCGTTCCTCTTCCTCGGGCCCTCGGGCGTGGGAAAAACCGAGGCGGCGCGCCAGCTTGCAAGGTTCCTCTTTCATGCCGACAAGGCCCTCGTGCGGTTCGACATGTCCGAGTACATGGAGAAGCACACCGTCTCGAAGCTCATCGGGTCGCCCCCTGGGTATGTCGGTTATGAGGAGGGCGGCCAGCTCACCGAGCGCGTGCGGCGCCAGCCGTACTCCGTGATCCTGCTCGACGAGATTGAGAAGGCGCACCCTGACATCGCGAACATCCTCCTGCAGATCCTCGAGGACGGCATCCTCACCGACGCCTATGGCGACCAGGTGGACTTCAAGAACACGCTGATTATCATGACCTCCAACCTCGGCACGCGTGACCTGCTGGCCGGAGCCGCGCAGGTGGGCTTTATGGAGAGGGCAGGGGTCCCGACGCAACATGAGATCCGCGAGGCCGTGCTGCGGGAGCTCAAACGGCAGTTCCCACCCGAGTTCCTCAATCGCCTCGACGACATCGTGGTCTTCCATCCGCTCCAGCCGGACCAGTTGCGCGAGGTTGCCGGCCTGCTAGTCGCGGACGTCGTGGCACACCTCGCGGGCCGCGGCATCACGCTCGAGGTGCCGGAGCAGACAGTCGAGTGGCTGCTCGGCCACACGGGGGGCGAGGCCTCGGCCGGCGCGCGGCCGTTGCGCCGCGCAGTCCGGCGCTACCTGGAGGACGCGGTCTCTGACTACCTGATCTCGCACCGACAGGGGAACGATGAGCCCCTTCACGCCTTCGTCGAAGCTGACCGCCTGATTGTTGCGGCAGGGGAGGGTGTGTGCGAGCAGTAGCCGCTGCCGCCCTGCTCGCTCTGGTCTACGCGGTCGGTCTGGCCGCCGAGACGCCCAAGCCGATCGTTGGCGAGATCAAGATTGTCGGGGCGAGCACGATCACCGAGGACACGGTCGAGTACTACCTGGGGGTCGCCAAAGGTGACGCGTACGACCCCGACGCGATCGCCAAGAGCTTCCACCGCTTCTGGGAATCTGGGCTGGTGGAAGATCTCAAGGTCGAAGCGGAGGAGTTGGCGCCGGGCAAGGTGAGGCTGGTCGTCACAGTCCGTGAGCGCCCGAAGGTGACCGAGTGGGCGTTTGAGGGGAACAAGAAGGTCTCGACCTCGACGATCAGGGAAAAGCTCGAAACCGCAGACGTCAGCCTCAAGCGCAACGTGCCGCTGCGTACCTCGGAGGTCCAGCGGCTGCGCCAGGCGATCATCGAAGTCTACGGCAAGGAGGGGTACGCCAGCGCTGTGGTGAACCCGGTCGTCTCCGAGACCGGGGCCAACCAGCGCAAGGTGACGTTCCAGATCGACGAGGGTGGCAAGATCAAGATCGGCAAGATCGATTTCCAGGGGAACAAGGTCTACTCGGACGCCACCCTGCGGCGTGCCCTCAAGAAGATCAAGCAGAAGTCGCTGTTCCACATGTTTGGGAAGAAGATCATCTGGAGCAAGGAGAACTGGGGCGAGGATTCCGAGAACCTCAAGAAGTTCTACATGAACCGCGGCTACAAGGACATCGTCGTGGGCGAGCCGAAGGTCGAGCTCATCGCCCGCAACCCTCAGGGACGCACCCAAAAGGAGAAGAACTACCGCATGGTGGTCGTGGTCCCGGTGGAGGAGGGCAAGCAGTTCCGGATGGGTTCGCTCAGCATCAAGGGCAATTCCGTCTTTCCGTCTGAAAGCCTGCGGAAGCTGTATGAGGTGAAGTCGGGGAAGACGTACAACTACTCCAAGGTGGAAGAGGGCAACGAGGCGCTCCGCAACCTCTACCAGTCCCGCGGCTACATCTACGCCTACACCAACCAGTCGTTGGTGGTGCGGAAGGACAAACCGGACACGGTGGACGTGGTCGTTGACGTCTACGAGGGCGACCGCTTCCGCCTCGGTCGGCTCGAGTTCGTCGGCAACACCAAGACCCAGGACAAGGTGCTGCGTCGGGAGCTCCGCCTGATCGAGGGGGACTGGATGAACATGTCCCTCTTCAAGCGGTCGGTGTTCAAGGTCAACCAGCTCGGTTACTTCAAGCTCAAGGAGGAACCGGTCGATTTCAAGTTCGACGAGCCTAACAAGCGCGTCAACGTGACGATTAAGGGGGACGAGGTCGGCAGGACCGACATCCAGTTCGGCGCCGGGTACTCCGAGCTGGAGGGCTTCTTCGGGCAGTTCTCTTTTGGCACCCGCAACTTCCTGGGCCGCGGCGAGAACATAGGCGTGAGCGTGCAGGCCGGCAAGATTGCGAGTACTTACTCCCTTTCGTTCTCCGAGCCCTACTTTCTCGACAAGCGCATGATCATCGGCGCCTCCATCTACAACCAGTCACTTGACTACTCGGCGTACGCGGTCACCCAGAGCGACTACGTCCGGAAGTCAAAGGGCGGCTCGTTGATATGGGGCCTCGGGGTTGGAGACTTCGGCCAGTTTGCGGTTACGTACGGGTTCGAGAACGTGGCCGCCAAGTACAGCACACTTCGAACGCTGCTCCCGGACACGCCTCCCACGTTTCCCCACCGCCCACCGCTGCCACCGCCGTACAAGGGCATACCGGGCGAGGGCAAGTTCTACGAGAGCTACAAGGGCATCACCTCGTCGCTGACACCCTCATACGCGTACGACTCCCGTGACGACCCGTTCGACCCGAACGAGGGCCTCTCCTACTTCGGCCGGCTCCGCTACGCGGGCGGTGCTCTCGGGGGCGACTTCCACTACTGGCGTCCCGAGGCTGGAATGTCCTGGTTCCACCCACTGACCCGGCGCACCATTCTCGCGGTCAACTTCGAAGCCGGGATGATCAGACCCCTGAGGGGCGTAGCGATCCCGTTCTACGACCGATACCGACTCGGCGGCGAGCGCTCGCTGCGCGGCTTCCAGTACTACTCGATCCTGCCGCGCACGGCCAACGGCACCTACTTCTACGACGCCAACGGCGTTCAGCTCGGCGGCGACCGCTACCTGCAGCTCAACATCGAATACCAGATCAAGGTGGGCGGGCCCATCAAGTTGATCTTCTTCAGCGACTCCGGCAACACCTGGTTCGAGACCCAGGGCTGGGACCTCAAGCTGATCCGCTACAGCTTCGGAGCCGAGCTCCGGATATTCCTGCCCGTCTTCCAGGCGCCGCTGCGGTTCATCTACGGCATCAACCCCAAACCGTTCTCGGACGAGAAGAAGAGCGACTTCCAGTTCTCGATCGGAACCACGTTCTGAGGCAGTCAGAGCTGAGGGTTGAGAGTTGAGGACCCGAGACCGAAGCGGCCGTCTCTGGCGGGTGCTGATTTCCCCCTCCTCACTCTCGACTCTTCATCTGCGCTGCGCCTTTTTGTGGCACTGGTAGACTCGCGCCATGAAACCCTTGCGGGAGGAGACACCCCAGGGCGCGCTGCCACCGCACCCGACGCTCTCCGGCTACTACGCGCGCGACGAGGACCGACCGGAGTTCGTGCGCCACCTCTTTGACAGCGCGGCCCGGGACTACGACCGCATCGAGGGCAACATGGCGCTCGGGTGGGGGCGGCGTTACCGGCGGGAGGCACTGCTGCGGGCCGGGCTCTTCGAGGGCATGCGGGTGCTGGACGTGGCGATCGGGACAGGTTTGGTGGCCCGCGAGGCGGTGCACGTGGCGGGGAAAACGTCAAGGGTCATCGGGCTCGACCCCAGCCCCGGCATGCTGGCCGAGGCCCGCCGGCACCTCGGAGTGCAAGGCGTGCTGGGCCTCGGCGAGCAGCTTCCCTGGCGCGATGGCAGCTTCGACTTCCTGAGCATGGGCTACGCGCTGCGCCACCTCTCCGACCTGACGGCCGCACTCCGCGAGTTCTCGCGCGTGCTCAAGCCGGGTGGCGCCGTGTGCGTGCTGGAGCTGACACGACCTCAGAACAGGATCGGCTACACAGCGCTGCGCTTCTACCTTCGCCGCTTGGTGCCCGTGTTAACGAGGCTCCGGACGCGCAACCCCGAAGCCGAGCTTCTGATGAGGTACTTCTGGGACACGATCGAGGCCTGCGTTGCCCCGGAGCGAATCCTCAACGCGATGGACGAGGTCGGGTTCGTGGACGTGCGCCGTACCCTCGTGATCGGGCTGTTCTCCGAGTACACGGGCCACAAAACCGGGCCGCGCCCGACGCCTCCCGGGCCCCCTCGTGCGCCCGAGCCGAGCAACTTCTTCGTCCGCAGGATGGAGCGCTAGGCTTTCTCGAGGCCATCCTGGCCGGGTTCCGCGGGTGCCCCTCCAGGTGCCTTATTGTTCACCTGCTTGGCCAGAGCGGCCAGCGTGAGCGAGTCCGGACCGCCCGACGGCTCGATGCCCATGCGGTCGCGCACCTCGCCCACGGTAATCGCCTCGGCCGTGCGGGCGAGGCGCCAGCCCGAGGCGTCGGCGAACAGGATCGACGGGGCGGTCGCAAGGCTCGCGAGCACATCGTGGCCGCTGTGACCCAAAAGCCTCACCACGGCGTCGGTGGAAAGACTGCCCTCCCGGTGCACCGCGAGCAGGAGGTTGACGAGGGCCTCGACGCCGTTGGGCCTGGGGGCCGGAACCGCGTGGCCCACCACCCAGGAGGCCTCGGCACCGAGCAGCACTGCAAGCCAGAACAGCAATAGTGAGAAGAGGAAGAACAGCAACAGGGAAAGTGAGCCGTAGATAACGTTGAGGTCTGCGGCGAGGAGGAAGTAGGTCTGGAAGGCGATGTGGATGATCGTCAGGGCAAGCGCCCCGACCGCCGCTCCAGTGAACGCAGCTCGCCAGCTCACGCGGGTGTGAGGCACCCAGCGGTAGAGCGCCGCCAACACGACCGCGCCGAGGATCGCCGGCAGGGGGCGGCCAATGGGCGCAACCAGCGGATACCACTGTCGGGACGACAACCAGTAGAGGCCCGAGCCAAGGGCCGTGAGCAGCAGAGGCCCCCAGAGCAGCACCATCGTGAAGGATACGAGCCGCCACTGCCAGCGGCGGCGCCGGGGCACACCCCAGATGTCGTTGATGACCTCCTCGATCTGGTAGAAGGCGTTAAAGGTCAGAAGCACCGATATCGCGACCGCGATCCAGCCCAGAGCAGCGGTGCGCTCGGCGAACGCCGCCAGAGTACCCTGCACGTGCGCAGGGGAGAACGGCAGCACCGTGGCGATGGCCTGCACGACCACGGCAACGCGCTCGGGCTGCACACGCCCAACCGTCACCAGCGCGACGGTGATCAGCGGCACGATTGAGAGCAGCGTGGTGTAGGCGAGCGCCCCTGCCCGTACCAGGAGCTCGTCGCGGTGCTGCGCGCGCATCAGCTCCCCGAGGAAGCGAGCAAGCGTCCGGAGGGCTCCTCTCACAGCGTGATCGTCTCCGCGAGCGAGGGCACCAGGCACCGCCAGCCGAAGCGCTTTCCGAAGCGCTCCGCGAGGGCCTGACTGGCCTCGGGCTCACCATGGGTGACGAACACCGATTTCGGCGAGGATGCCGCCGCACCGGCCCAGATCGTCAGCTCGTCCGCGTCGGCGTGGGCCGACAGCGACGGGATGCTGCGGACCTGTGCCCGCACCGGAACCATCTCTCCAAAGATCTTCACCTCACCCTCACCATCGAGGATCCTGCGCCCCCTTGTGCCATCCGCCTGGTAGCCGACGAACACCACGGTGGTGCTCGGGTCGGGCAGGCGGTGGCGGAGGTGGTGGAGGATACGGCCGCCGGTGGCCATGCCCGAGGCCGAAATGATGATCGCGGGTCCGTGCACGCTGTTGAGGCGTTTGGACTCGTCCACCCGCCCGACGGTCACGAGGTTCGGGGGCACGAGGGGGTCGATGCCTTCGCGGACGAGCTCGCGCGTCTCTGCGTCGTGCTCGAGCGCGCAGGAGCGGTACGTCTCGGTTGCCTCGCGGGCCATCGGGGAGTCGAGGTAGATCGGCAGCGGGTCAATGACCCCGTCCTCGATGAGCTCGCGCAGGAAGAACAGGACCTCCTGTGTACGGTCGATGGCGAATGCGGGGATGAGGGTGACGCCCTTGCGTTGCACCGCCTCGGCGATCACCTCCGCGAGTTGGTCGCGTGGGTCGCCCGGGTCATGGAGGCGGTTGCCGTAGGTTGACTCGACCACCAGGTACGTGGAGCCAGGGTAGGGCTCGGGTGCTTTCAGGATCGGGACATCGTAGCGGCCCACGTCCCCGGAGAAGTAGAGCGTCGTGTGCTCGCCGTCCGCCACCTTGATGCGGAGCTCGACGGCGGCGGCGCCCAGGATGTGGCCCTGCCTGTGGTAGCGAAACTCGATCCCCGGCTGCACGGTGGCGCGCTGTCCGAAGGGGAGTGGCCGCAGGGTGCCGAGGGCTTGCTGCGCGTCTCGCACCGTAAAGAGTGGCAGCGCAGGCGTGTGCTTGGTGGAGCCAATTTTGTTCGCGAACCGTGCCTCTTCCTCCTGCAGCTTGGCGGCGTCGGGGAGGACCGCGTGTAGCAGGCGTCCGGTGGGAGGGGTGGCAAACGTTGGCCCTTCGAACCCGTCCCGCACCAGGCAAGGGAGAAAGCCCGTGTGGTCAACGTGTGCGTGGGTAAGGATGATGCCCGAAAGCGAGCCTGGCGGCACCGGGAACTCCGCCCAGTTGCGCAACCGCAGCTCCTTTTTCCCCTGGAAGAGCCCGGCGTCGATCAGGAGCCGCGCCCCGTGGGCCTCGACGAGGTAGCGCGAGCCGGTGACGGTTCCGGTGGCACCGAGAAAGGTGAGGGAGAGCATTGGGGTCTCCAACGATACCCGCTCCAGGGAGGTGCTTCAAGGCCGGCACCCGATGTTCTTGCGGGCGCGTTCCTTGCGCCTCACCCGGTCGGGGCGTAGAATCGGGGCGATCAGGGGATGACCGGGAGGTACCCATGACACCCACGAAGAAGGCCTCGGGAGGAGTGGAAGAAAAGATCGACCAACTGGAGGGTGCGGTGCACGGCGTGCTGGAGGGGGCGAAGGAGTCCATTGCGCGCGCGGAAGGCTCGATGACGAAAGCCAAGGAGGCCCTCGGGGAGGGCTACGGCAAGGCCAAGGCGCGGTCGGCGGAGGCCTACGGCAAGGCCAGGGCATACCTTACCGATGCCCGCGCAGCCCTCGAGTCCGCCCGCGAGAAGATGGGGCAGCTCTACGGGCGGTCGCGCGAGGTCGTGGAGGAGGCGTACGAGAAGGCGAAGGTTCAGTTCGACAAGCTCTACGCCGAGGTCAAGAAGGGCTACGCCAAGGTGAAGGAAAAGGTGCAGGAGGTGGACGTCAAGGAGGTCCGTGACGACGTCGTGGACTACATCCGGCGCAATCCCGGGAAATCGATCCTGATCGCCATTGGAGTCGGTTTTGCCCTGGGCTATCTGGTGCGCCGTCGGGAGCCCTAACGCATGGACGACGAGAAACCACGCACCGAAGACGAGCCAGACCAGGAGGAACTCTACGAGCTGCAGGAGGAGGAACCGGGCCAGCGTCGCCAGCGCCTGAACGCCGACTTCCTCCTTGACAAGGTCATCCCGGACGAGATCGACTGGCGCGACCTAGTGCGTCGGCACCCGATGCTCTCGGTGGGTGTGGCGGCCGCTCTTGGCTTCCTGATCGGGCGCTCCAAGGGCGCCGCGATCATTGCGGGCGCCTCTGCGGCGGTGAGCGCCGGTGTGATGCGCCAGCTCTCCGACGTGCTCGACGGCGAGGTGTTCGAGTTCTAGCCCTCGCATATCGGGGGTGGACCGTGCCGTGGTGTCCCCAGTGTGGCGTGGAGTACCGGGAGGGGTTCAGCCGCTGCTCCGAGTGCGGCGTCGCGCTCGTGAGCAACCCACCCACCCGGCAAGAGCAGCCGGCCGAACCCGGACCGGAGTGGGTGGAGATCGCTTCGTACACGACCGGTGAGGAGGCCCGCCTTGCGCAGGGCCTGCTGCAAGAGCAGGGAATTCCCGCCGAGGTCGTGGACAAGCATGTCGTTCTCAACCCGTTCCCCCAGGTCGACGAGGCCGAGGTGCTGTTGCTGGTCCCGCCCGAGCAGGTGGACAGGGCGGATGAGGTGCTTGCCCGCGCGGAGGCTGGCGAAGACAGGCTGCCCGAGGATGCCGAGCCCGAAGGGTCGAGCGGCGGGCCCCGGTGAACCCGCCAGCATCCATCGGCCGCTACACGATCACCGGTGAGCTCGGACGGGGCGCAATGGGCGTCGTCTACCGCGCCACCGATCCCGCGCTCGAGCGCCCCGTCGCCATCAAGGTGATCGCGGCCCGCACCGGCGTCGTTCCGCTATCCGGCGAGGAACTCGAGGCCCGTTTCCTGCGCGAGGCGCGGGTGGCCGCCCGCATCAACCACCCGGGCGTGGTCACGGTGCACGACGCCGGGCGGGAGGGGAACTCCCTCTACCTGGTGATGGAGCTGGTGGAAGGGGAATCCCTGAGTGACCGGCTGGCGCGGCGCCGGTTCCCCTCGGCCCCCGAGGCGCTCGAGATCGTCGCCCAGGTGGCCGACGCGCTCGGTGCCGCCCACGGCCTCGGGGTTGTGCACCGGGACGTCAAACCCGGCAACATCATGCTGACCCGTGGTGGGCGGGTAAAGGTGGCCGACTTCGGGGTAGCCAAAGCCATGGGGGAGCAGACCGACCTGACCCGAACCGGGACCGTCATCGGCAGCCCCGCCTACATGGCACCCGAGCAGGTTCGAGGCCAGGTTCTCGACGGGCGCGCGGACCTCTTCTCTCTGGGCGTGGTGCTCTACGAGCTGCTGCTGCGCCGCAAGCCCTTTCCCGCGGATACCGTCACCACCCTCATTTACCAGATCCTCCACGACGACCCGCTCGCTGACCCGCAGATCTCACGCGCGCTTGGCGAGGAGGTCGCCGCGTTTCTCCGCCGATGTCTTTCCAAGCCCCTGGACGCGCGCGTCCGCGACGCCGCGACGTTCGCCGCCGACGCGCGGGCGCTAGCCGCACGCATGCCGGTGTCCAGCATCGAGATCACCGGCCCCACGATGAGAATCCCGGTGGCGCCTCCTGTGGCTTCGCCGCCCCCAGCCCAGCCGCCCGTACCTGCTCAGGAGAAGGTGGCGGCAAAGCGATCGGGGTTTCCGCTCGGGCCGATCATGGTGGCAGTCGGGGTGATGCTCCTCGGGCTGGCCGCTGTGATAGCCGTCCGCCATCTGGGCCGCCGCGGACCTACCGGCGCCGGCACCGAGCTGGGCCCTCCCGCGGCCGCTCCCGCGGTGGTGGAGGCGCCAACGGTATCCCCCGGCAAAGTTGCACCCACCCCGCGGTCGACCTTCACGCCGCGCCAGGCCGCCGAGCCGAAGCCGTCGCCGATCCTCGCGGCGCTGCCCCCGGTGTTGCCGACGGCAGTACCACAACTCAAACCGCCGCAACCCACACCGGAGCCGACCGTACCGCCCGTGGTCGCGATCTTCTACTGCCAGCTTGGTGCCGAGTTCAACGTCTCGCCCGAGGAAGCCACCGTCACGGTCGACGGGAAGGAGATCGGCAAGGCCAGCGGCCAGAAATACGTTTTTTCGCGACCCGGCAGGCATTACGTGAAGCTGGCGCTCCCCGGCTTCCGCACCACCTGGATCGAGATCGTTGTAGATCCGGCAGCCAAGGACGAGATCGCCGACGTGGACACCAGGCTGCTGGAGAACTGACGGTTGGAAAGGGCACGGACGCGCCACCAAGCGTCGGGTCGCCCGACGAGCGAAACGGAGGCCCTATGAGCGCCACTGTCTGCCCGAACTGTGGAAACACTTTGGAGCGGGGCGCGAAGGCCTGCGTGCGCTGCGGTCAGGCCGTTCAGTCGCCGGGTTCCGCACAGGCGTCCGGGCCCGCCGCGGGGCGCGAGCTCCCGGTAGTGCCGCTGGTCATCCTGGCCGGGGGCGTGTTGGCCCTCGTCCTGGTTCTGCTGCTCGCCCGCAGCAACCCCCCGGCGGGTGAGGTGTTCTCCGGCGCGGCGGCACCCACCCCCGAGCGGGCAGCGGCGGCACCGGCCGCACCTGCCTCGCCAAGGCAACTGGCCGCCGCACCTGCCGCAACCATCGTTGCTGCGCCGGCCGTCGCGGCCGCCCTGACCCCACGCTCCAGGCCAACCCCTCCGATCGAGAAGATCTACGAGTGCCGCGCGGGTGCGGTCTTCGGGGTGGACCCGGAGGAGGCCCTGATCACGGTCAACGGCAAGACGATCGGCAAGGCCGACGACTGGGACGATGCCGGCGGCGGCCAGAAGTACCTTTTCGGCGGGCCGGGGACGTACTACGTCAAGCTGAGCCTCGAGCAGTACCGGACAGCCTGGATCAAGATCGTCGTCCGCCCGCAGGCCGAGGAGGAGTACGCCAGCGTGGACCTCGAGCTGAAGAAGCTCGCGGACTAGGCGCGCAAGCCCCACGCCTAGCGGCGCAGCGCCTTGAGCGCCTGTCGCGCTGGCTCGGGGACGAGCCCCGAGACGTCCCCTCCCAGGTGCCAGATCTCCCGCACAATCCGCCCGGACAGGTAGGTGAACTCCTCGTTTGGAGTCAGGAATACGGTTTCCGCCTCGTTCCAGAGGCGGCGGTTCATGAGCGCGATCTGGAACTCGTACTCGAAATCGGACACCGCCCGCATGCCGCGCAGGATGACCCGCGCCTGCGTCTGCCTCATGAAATCCACCAGCAGCCCCGAGAAGGAGGTCACCTCGACACCGCGCATGCCCTCGAGGGTGGCGCGGATCAGCTCCACCCGCTTTTCCGCCGAGAGAAGCGGGGTCTTGTCCGTGTTCTCGAGGACCGCCACCACGACACGGGGAAAGATCGTCAACGCCCGCCTCACGATGTCGAGGTGCCCGAGGTGAAACGGATCGAAGCTGCCGGGGTAGACCGCGGTGATCGCTTGCTCGCTCACGGCTTCTCCTCCACGGCCACCGTCGCACGGTTGTAATGGTCGTCAATCGCGCGCAGCGCCAGCACGTGCTGCCCGGGATGCACAGGGATGCGGAAGGTCTCGCTCCGCCTGTCCAGGAGGCCATCGTCGGGCGCCAGGGGGTGCCAGGCCTCGGCGTCCCGGTTCCACTCCACGCGCACGATGGGCGAGAGCGCGTCCTCGGCAGTCACGACCCAGAAGGAACCCTCCCGAGTCACACCGACCCTGGGTGGCGTGTTGTCGATGACCACCCAGCTCGAGAGAGCCTGTGTGGTGGCAGGCGCCTCAGGGTTGGCAGGCGCATCGGTGGCGGTGAGACGGAAGCGGTACAGGCCGTCGGCGAGCGCCTGGGTGTCGATGGCCAGGACGACGGTCTCCAAATTGTTCCGGACTCTCCACCAGCGCTCGCTGCCCGGCCCCTGGACCTCCAGGGTGAACCGCAGCGCGTCTCCGTTGGGGTCCTCCGCCTTCCATGACAGGCTCTGGTAGCCGACCCGGTAGTACTTCTTGCCAAGACGCTCCTGGCTCTCCTTGGCCTCGTCGTCGAGAGTGGTGAAGATCCCCGAGACCTCGGGGTGCTGGACGTCCACGATGCGATCGGAAGGGGGCGGACCCTTGAGGAAGACCTCGGCCGGATCATGGACGGTGAACTCCTTGATCTCCGGTGGAAGGTTGATCTGGCGGTACGCCACGACGACTCGCCCCACCCGGGCCACGGGGCCCGAGGATGGAGGCTCAAGCTCCACCTGCCACTGGAGGTAGCGGGCCGGTGGGGCGCTCGCCCTTCCACCCGGGCAGGGGAGAGGGGTGGACCACGCGCTCCATGTCTCGTCGGGCGGGGCCACGGCGCCCGAACGGAAGCGCAGCGTGCAACCGCCCGGCGCGGGAGGCTCCCCGCGCATCGTGGCCTCGCCCCACTGCGCCGGCTGGCCGGCGTCCAGCGGCGGCGATGCGAAGGTGCCGTGTGGCGGCCCGCTGCGCCGCAGGAGCTTGACCGGCCCCTGGGTGAGTACCCACTGCCCACCCGCCGCCACCCGCACGACCTGGGCTGCATCCACGCTGTCGAGCTGCGCCGCCGAGCCGTCTACGAGCTGCCACAACTCGCCTTCAAGCCCGGTTCCGATTACCAGGCCGCTGTCACCCCAGACAAGCGTTCCTGCGATCTGCTTGGAAAAACGGTGGACGGAGACCGCGGCGCCGGCGGGAAAGACGCGCACGATCTCCGAGGTCGCGGGGCCCTTCGGTGTCTGCGGTGTTGCGGCTGTGCTCTCGCTGACCGTCACCGAGGCCGTGACCTCCGCATCCTCCTTCGCCGGGGGCTTGCCCAACGTTGGCTCGCCGGTGAGGCCCGCGGCGTAGACGTCGCCCCCCGGAGTCGGGGCAAGCGCGGCAATCTCGGTGAACCCGGAGTCGTACACGACCCCGGGCGCCCCCTGGCCGGCCCAACGCATCACGAACCCCTTCCCGGAGGTGCCGATAAGGAGCGTCTCGCCGGAAACCGCCAAACAGCGGGCGTGGCGGTCCGGTACCGGCGAGGCCACCTCGAGCCCCTTGGCGGTCAGGCGCATCAGGCGCCCGGGGTTGCCGGCGGCCGCGATGAGACCGCCCTTGAACCATGCCAGGTCCCACAGGTTGCCCTCGGAGAGCCTCGCCACCTCCTCCGGCTTGCCCTTCGCGGCGCGTACGCGCAGCAGCAACGCGGGCGCAGCCGTGCTGGCCCACAGGTTGCCGTCAGGGTCGAGCAGGAGGGCGGTGATCTGATCGGCTCCGACCTCGCCCAGCAGCTGTTTGGTACCTTGCCGAACTTGCCACAACCGGGCGGGGTGACCGGTCCCCACGAAAGCCGTGCCGTCCGGAGCGACGGCGAGGGCGAGGCCAAGCGGCTCGTCGAACGCGGCCACTGAGGTGAGAGGCGGCAGCGCGCGGAGAGTCCCGTCCGGGAAGATCGCCACGCCCTGGCCGGTGGCCCCGGCCAGGGCGTGCGGCGTGTCGAGAACGAAGTAGCGGGTCTGGGAACCCTCTGCCGCGGCGAGCGCGAGGAGGGAGAGGAGGACGGATAGGCGACGTGTCATGGCACCTCCGGACGCTCGCGCACGGTTAGCGTGACGCGCACCGAGCCCTCGAGGGGAAATGGGCCGGACAGGCGCTCGGCCGCAACCACGTTGGTGGCGATGCGGCTGAGGGCGCGCGCTCCGAGCCCGCTGGTCAGGGTCACCGACCACGACGGCGGCACGCCCGGCTCGGAGGCGCCCGGCAACGCCACCCCGCGCTCACGGGCCTCCAGGGCCACAACCAGCGTGGTGCTGCCCTCGAGCTGACCCAACTGGGTGAGCTGGTCGGCGAAGTCGGCGGGGGCAACCGCCTCTGCGCGAAGGCGGTACTCGCTCCACGACGCGCCATCGGCAACCACCAGGTCGAGGGGGCCCGGCAACGCGCTCCGCGGCACCCTGATCACGAGCCGTCTCTCCTCGGGGGCGGCCCGGTACGGGTGCAGGCGAACGGTGACCGGGAGTTCCTCGCCAGGAGTGACCGAGGTGCGCGCGGGCACGACCTCGACAATGGTGGCGCCGCGGGGCTCCTCGTCGCGGTCGAAAACGGCCTCCACCATGCTGACCGGTGGGTGGGGAAACGGTGAGTTGGCGAGGAGGCTCACGACGCCGCCGGCGAAGGAAGACAGCCGCGCGAGAGCATCGATCCCCATTGCTGCCTGCCGGACCGTGACCTCTCTGCCGTCGGAGAGGCGCGCAGTGAGTGCCAGGCGGACCGAGGCCTCGCCGACTGAGGCACCGCGTGCCGTCAGGGAGGCGCTCGCCAGGTACGTGACTAGCAGCGGCTGCAGGATCGGCATCTCCGCGACCCGGAAGTGCCAGGTTGCCGCCCCGGCAGGCTCGCGCACGGTCACCGTGATGGGGGTGCCGGCGGCCTGCTCCCCGACCAGCGCCAGCACGCCCGCGGGCCTGTCCGCCACGAGCGCGCCGAAGCTTGTGCCCACCGAGAAGAGCTTGAACGGGTTCTGGTAGGAGTCCTGGACCGCCAGCACGCGTGCCCGCACCGCGGGCATCCGCACCTTGCCAAGGTTGAACAGCGGGTGACCGAAGGCCCAGACCCGGTCGCCCTCGCGGGTGGTTATGGTGCCGCCCGCGGCAAGCGTGGCGTCACCCCACACCAGCAGCACGGCCATCATGTCGCCGGCCTCCGGCATCCCCTTGGGGACTTCGCCCGCACCGGCCGGGACCGGCAGCAGCCCCATGGCGCCGAGCAGCTCCCCGGGAAAACCCCCGGCCAGCGGGAGGCCGCCCACCGCGACCAGCTGCGGCCCCTGTCCCTCGCGGGAAGGCAGCTTCGGCAGCACCGCGAGCGGCTGCAGCTTTCCGGCGGCGAGCGCGGCGAGCTGAGCGAGTGTGGGCGCCGGCGCGTCGGGGGCAACAGCGCCCGGCACGATTCCGTGCATGGTGGCGAAGGGCGTGACCCCGGCCAGGGGATCCCTCGCGAAGGCCCAGCCGAACGCAACGGCGCCCAGCAGCTTCCCATCCACGTAGACCGGGGAGCCGCTCATCCCGGCCAACACCCCCGACCCTGCCATGCGCTCGTCAGCAAGACGAACCAGCACCACGCTGCGGTCGGGTCCCACGGCGTCGAGCACCCCGAGGACCTCCACCGGGATCTCCCGCCGCTCCCCGCCGGTCCACTCGGTGATGCACACCCCCCTCTGTCCGGGCCGGACCGAAGCGGGGTCGAGCCAGGCCAGCGCGGCCGTCAGCGTGAGTGGCAGCAGGATGGGGGCCATGGCGGCGCTAGGCGCTCAGCCTGAGCGGTTGCGCCAAGTGCCGACCGGTCAGCGGCAGCAGGAGTGGGAGCTGCTGGATGAGCTCTGAAAGCTCGCTCGGCAGGATCGCCTGCGAGGCGTCGGAGAGTGCCTGGGGCGGATCGTGGTGCACCTCGATCATGAGCCCGTCGGCGCCCACCGCCGCTGCTGCCCGCGCCAGCGGTACCACCTTGTGCCGCTTTCCGGTCCCGTGCGAGGGGTCCACGATGATCGGCAGGTGGGAGAGACGCTGGACGGCCACCACCGCCGCGAGGTCCAGGGTGTTGCGCGTGTGGTCCGTGAAGGTGCGGATCCCCCGTTCACAAAGCACGACCTGATAGTTGCCCTCGGCGAGCACGTACTCCGCCGCCATCAGTAGCTCCTCGACGGTGGCGGCCATGCCGCGCTTGAGCAGGACCGCCTTGCGCAAGCGCCCGACGGTCCGGAGCAGCGAGTAGTTCTGCATGTTTCTGGCGCCGATCTGGATCATGTCGCAGTACTCGGTGACGAGGTCGAGCGAACGCTCGTCGAGGGCCTCCGACACCACTGGCATCTGGACCTCGTGACCCACGTCCCGCAGGATCGCGAGGCCGGGCTCCCCCAGCCCTTGGAATGCGTAGGGAGACGTGCGCGGCTTGAAAGCGCCGCCGCGCAGGATCTGCGCCCCTGCCGCCCGCACGTGGCGCGCGATGGTGAGCGTCTGCTCCGGAGTCTCCACCGAGCACGGACCAGCGACGACGGCGAAGTTGTCCCCGCCGACCGGCACCCCCCCCACCATCACGACCGTGTTCTCCGGCTTCGCCTCGCGGCTGACCAGCTTGTATGGGTGCGAAACCGGTATGACTTCCAGAACCCCGGGCAGGTTCTCGAACAGCGCGGGCTCCACGGCGCCCTGATTGCCGGTGATCCCGATGGCGACCCGCTGAGCCCCTGGGATGGGGTGAGCCTTCAGCCCGAGAGCGGAGATCCGCTCGATGACCCGCTCCACCTGCTGCGGGGTTGCGCCCACCGTCATCACGATCAGCATTCGGTGCTCCTCAGGGAGGCTATACTAGCCTAGGCAAGGAGGTTGTCAACGTGAAGAGGGCTGCGTTTTTCGGCGTTCTGCTCTTCCTCGTGGCTCACCAGGCGCTGGCCGTCTATGTGGTTGTCCTGCGCAACGGGACCCGCATCGTGGCGAAGGACAAGTACCAGGTCAAGGGGCCAAACGCCATCTTCGTGACGAAGATCGGCACCCTCACCTCGATTCCGCTCTCGCAGGTCGATGTCACGGCCACGGAGAAGGCCAACGCGCTGAACCTTGGAGACGCCCAGGCTCTTGACTGGGTGGACATCCAGCGGGTGTTCCCGACGCCCACGCCGACGCCGCAAATGTCGGCTCTTGGCCGCATCCGTCCCGGAATCGCCACCAAGGAGGGTGATGCGGCGAAGCCCACACCGACCCCGGGTGTGGGGTACCGCGAGACTCGCTACCGCGACCCGCAGGTGGACCAGGCGTTCCAGCAGGGGATGGAGAGCTACCACCTCTACCTGTACCGGACCAGCGAAGGAACCCAGCCCGGCTACCTGTTTCTCGAAATCCAGGTGAACGGACAACCCGAGACGCTGAAGGCGCTGCAGGCCGTGAGCTCGACCTACCAGTTGCTGGCCGAGAAGGCCCCCAACCGCCTCCCGGAGCGGGTCGAAATCCAGATGATCAACGAGGCGGGGAAGGAGGCCGGTCTGTTCCGGATGTCCGTCGTCGACGCTGCCGAACTGGTGAGCGGGAAGGTCACCCCCGACAAGTTTTTCGTCGACCATGTCATCTTCTGATTTCGGGGAGTCCCGCGCCATCCCGCCCTTGCCACCCCGTGCTCTAGACCCCCCGAGCCCCCACCGCTCGCGGGGAGCACGTCCCCGCTCGCTTGGCCAGGATGCGTGGCCATGCACGGTACAAAAGACTCATTCTCGGGCGCTCGGCAACACTCTCACGGCTCTGCTCGTGCTCGCCCTGGCCTCGGCGTGCAGGGCGCCACTTCCCACCCCCGAGCTGAACTACCGCCAGGAACGGGAGCAGGCGGTGCGCGGGCAGCTCCCACCCGAGGCGGCCAAGCACTTCCAGGGGCTGCGCTTCTACCCCTTCGACCCTGACTACCGCCTCCGCGCCATGCTCGAGCCGGTCAACCCGCCCGAGCCGCTCAGGATCGCCGCGAGCGACGGCGAGCAGCGTCCGGCCCATCGGGTGGGCCGGGTGCGGCTGCGCTTCCCCGGCGGCGAGGCCGTGCTCTCGGTCTTCCAGCTTGACGACGTTCGCCAGCAGTACCCCGACGAGCTCTTCCTGCCGTTCCGGGACGCCGGCGCAGGGAACGAGACGTACGGCGCCGGCCGCTACCTGGAGATCGAGCGGCTCCCGGGCGGTGTGGTGAGCCTGGAGTTCAACCGCGCGTACAACCCGGACTGCGCCTACGGGATCACCGGCCGGTGTCCGATCACTCCGCCGGAGAACACCGTGCCGTTCGCAATCAAGGCTGGAGAGATGATGCCGCCGGGGCACGGGTAGTCGTGGCCGATGCTGGCCACGCTTCTCTTTCTGGCAGCGCCGGCTCTCCCCCCGGTCATCGCTGACCCGCGGCGCGGCCCTTCGAGCTGGGCGTTGGTGCGGGCCGACGCGCCGCCCCCTGAGGCCGAAGGCGCCGGATACCTGCTGGAGTTGCCGCCGCCGCCCGGCCAGCCGGATCAGCGCTGGCTGGAGACCGCCGTGGCCCTGTCCTCGCGGCGGGCGCCGCTGGTTGCCATGGGAAGCGCCGTGCCGCCTCCCGCCGTGCTGCCCTACCTGGACGGGTTCTGTCCCGAGTTCGGTCCGGAGCCGCGCACGGTCCTCGACCTCCTCTCACGGCTATCGGGTGTTGCACTGGTGGTGGCGGCCTCTGACCCCGCGCAGGCGGTGGCCGCGCTCTCCGCCGGGGCGAGCGCGGTTCTCATCGCGGGGCCCGACCCCGCCTGGGAGCATCATCTCGCCGGGCTCCTCCCGGAGCCGCTGGCTGCCCGCGGCGCCGGAGGGGAACTTCCCACCGCGCTGCGCAGCGCGGACCTTGCCACGGTCGTGGGGCTACCCCGCGGTTTCCCCGCGGGCGACATCACGCTGCCCGGCGCCTGGTATGGCCAGGCCGTGCTGGTCGCCGGCGGCTCCGTGCCACTCGCGCTGCGCCGCGTCGGCGATGTGGCGGTGGCCACGGTGCCGGCGCTGCCGGCCGGCGGGGTGCTGGTGGTGCTGCGGCCCGTGGAGCCCGGGAGCGCGTTCGAGAACGTGAAGGTAAGCGGCGAGCGCCTGCCCTCCGCGGCGGAGGTCCTGGCCCGGCATCAGCGCGCGGCCGCGCGCCAGGAGAGGCTGATCCCGCGGTGGCGGGCAGAGCAGCGGCTGCTGGTGCGGGTCTGGGTGGCGCAGCTCTCGCGCAGCTTCGAGGTGGTGCTTGCGGGACCGGCGTTCTGGGAGCGCGGGGTAGGGACGGACTGGGAGCTGGCGCGTGCGTGGGTGGACGGGGTGTCCTGGGACCCGGACGCGCTTCCGGACCTGCCCCTGCTGGAGCCGAAGCGTCCTCCGGTGCCGCCGCTGGCGTTGCGCCTCTCACCCTCCTACCGGTACGAGCTGCGCGGGGTTGAGCAACGCCAGGGCCGGCGCTGCTTCGCCTTGACGTTCGGGGGCGGAGAGGCCGGCGGCGTCGCACGGAGCGGCACGGCCTTCATCGACGCCGAGAGCTTTGGTCTGGTGGCACTGGAGGAGAGCGCCGAGCGGCTGCCCGGCGAGGTGCGCGCCACCCGCTCGGTCACCATCTACCACCCGGCGGAGCTCGCCGGCGAGCTGCTGTGGCTGCCCTCCGGTGTGACCGCCGATGACTTCCTCTCCGCCTTCGGCGGCACCGCGACTGTCCACCGGGAGCTGGAGTTGTCACAGATCACGCCCAACCCGGAGGCTTTCACGACCGACCGTGGCGCGGCGTACGCACGGCCCCACCGCATGCTGCGCGACGCCCCCGGGGGCATCGCGGCGCTGGTCCCGGACGGGCGCGGCGGCCGTGCCGTGGGAGCGGTGCCTCGGCTGTCCCAGCGCTTCCTCATCGGCGGCGTCGTCTTCGATCCGGGGCTCTCGTTCCCCGTGCCCTTCGGTGGGCTCCAGATCCAAGACTTCAACTTTCGAGGCCGCGACGAGCAGCTCCGCCTCCTCCTCGCGGGCGTGGTCAACGACGGGGCGTGGACAGTGCGGCGTGGTGGCGCCGAACTCTCCCTGCGTGCGTTCGTCCAGCTGCTGCCTTTCTCCAGCGGCGTTTTCGTGCGTGGCCGCGAGGTCAAGGGCGAGGACATAAAGGTATTGCGGCAGAGCATCGGGGCCGGCGCGGCGACGACGGTCGGGTTCGCTCGCGTGGTCCTCGACGTTGGGGTCGACCGTTGGGACTTTTCCCGCGCCGACACCACGGCACTCGCGTTCGCGCTTCCATCTGACACGTTCGAGGGCGTGGCAAAGCTCGAGGGAAGCGCTGCCCTCGGAGCCGCCAGCCTTGTCGTGGCTGGGGAGGCCGGTTGGCGCCAAGAGTGGCGGGCGTGGGGGATCGGGGACAGCGAGACGCCGGAGAAGAGCTGGCGGCGCGGCCACATCGCGCTGGTCTACGAGAAGGCGTTGTTCCCTCTCGCCAAACTGCACCTCGATGGGGAGTACTGGTTCGGCAGCAACCTCGACCGCTTCTCTGCACCGTCGCCAGCGCGCTTCGGTGGCGTGCGCATTGCGGGCATCGCGTCGAATCGGGTGGTGGCCGACCGCCTCGCCGTGACGCGGGCCGCGCTGGCGCTCCCGCTGTCGGCGAGGGTGCGTGGCCAGGTCGAGCTGGGCCTCGGCTGGGCCCGCGACCCGCGCTCCGGGTACTCGGCGCGGCCGCTCTCGGGTGTGGGGGTCGGCCTGAACGTGCCCGGACCGTGGGGCACGCTGCTGCAGGGCAGCATCGGGTTCCCGCTCGCGACGCCGGGGCCGCGGAGGCCGACGTTCGAGCTGTTCCTCCTCCGTCCGCTCGCGCAGAAGCAGTAGCCGTTTCTTTCGCTGGCGCGAGGCTTCTTTTCTTGCCCCGCGGGTGCGCGGCCTCTCGACGCTTGCTCGCCCCCGTTCGCTGCGCGCCGAGATCCAAAGGCAGCGACCCAGCAACGCGTCCCGGGTCGGGGCCCTTCGGTGTCCGCATGAGACCGCGTCACCGACACCCCACCCCGGTCCGCGTGCCGGGTCCCCGCTGCCTTTGGAGCCATGGCCGCTGGCACCCGCGGGGCGGATTGAATACCCCCCGCCCGAGCTTGCGCGCGCCGCGCGGTGCCGGCGCCGCGTTCAGAGACACTGGCCACGAAGACACGTCCAGCCAATGGTGATCTATACTCGCCGCCACAACGCTGCCGGACAACACCGTGTCCAACCCCCACTCCACTGCCCGTGGCTGGCGCTCCGGGGCTCTCGCACCCTCAGAAGAGTGCTGTGCGCTCGGCAGTTTTCGTCAGTTCCCGTTTTGCGGCTGACCATGTGCCAGATAGGGAGAAACCAATGCAGATTCCCCGGTCGGTCTTATTCGTCGATGGTGAGAACCTGGTCATGCGGTACCAGAAAATGGTCGACGAGGGGCGTCAGCCGCTGGCTGAAGTCGTCCATGAAAAGGACTGCTTCGTCTGGCATAGACACTTGACGGAATTCGCCCAGTTTGATTTTCTCAGGGTGTGCTACTACACCAGCGTTGCCGGTGACGACGACCGCGTCGTGCAGGTAAAGCAGCGAATCGCAAAGACGATCTTTCACTGCCACCCAGGAGGCGATCATTACCAGGCGCAGTTGGTGCCTTTTGTTTTCAAGAAGCCAGCACAGGCGCAGAAGACGAGGAGTGTCGACATCAACATTGTCGTTGACGTCATGAACTATGCATCTTCAGGTGCAGTCGATCTCATTTTTCTGGCGAGCGGTGACGGCGACTACCTTCCCCTCATCACCGAAGTTATGAAGAAGGGGAAGCAGGTAAATCTTGCCGCCTTTTCGTCGGGTTTAAATCCCGTACTGCCTTACAGCGTCGACGAGTTCTTCAGCCTGGACGAGATGTTCCTCGCCCCGAAAACCTCGTGACCTTTCATGATCGGGGCAGGAAGCCCCCGCGGGCCACGCAGCTTCCTGCTGAGTAAGTCACGCTGGGGAAGTCGCACTTGAACGGGCGGGGGGTAATGAATGCGCACCGCGTGTGGCGCGGCCATTGCTCCGAAGGCAGCGGGTTACCGAGCGGGCACGCCGCGACGGGGAGACGCTGACGCAGCTTCTCGCGGACAGCGAGGGGCCCCGTTGCGGGGTGCCCTGCTCGGTCGCTGCCGGAGGAGTTTCGGCGCGAAGGGAGCGGGGGCGAGCAAGCGCCGAAGGGCCGCGCACGCGCGGGGCAGAAGGAACCCACCATGGCAGTGGCAATTGGCAGCGCGCTTCAAACCGTCACGAGGAGGATGCCGGCGAGGGCGACGAGGGAGGCGACGAGCTTGCGGCGGGTGAACGGCTCCTTGAGGAAGATCGCGGCCAGGATCAGGATGTAGATGGTGCTCGACTGGTTCAGGATTGCGGCAACCCCAACCTTGGTGTACTTCAACCCCCCGATCCAGCACATCAGGCCGAGGTAGGAGCCCAGCACCGCACCCGGGAGGGAGTGAAACCAGACGCGCGACGGTCGCAGTGCGGCCAGGCTCTGACCCCTCCGTGGCGAGATGAGCGCCGCAGGGAGCATCACCGCGAGGCACCCCGCCTGGCGCACCGTGGTGGCCCACAGCAAGGGGGAATGGTCGAGCACCGGCTTGGCGATCACGATCCCGACCGCCAGTGCGACCATGGAGAGCACGCCCAAGATCAAACCCGTGGCGACTTCGCGGGGAGCCACACCGTGTGGCGGCTCGTGGCGTGCGGCTGCGGAGACCCCACCGAGCACCAGCGCCATGCCGACCAACTGCTGGGCGGAGAGCCGTTCGTTCAGCGTCAGGAACGCCAGCAGCACGGTGAGCGGCGAGTAGAGGCAGTCGATGATCGCGGAGATACCGGCCCCGACGCGGTTGAGGCTGGCGTGGAACAAAGTGTCCGAGATCGCGATGCCGATCACCCCGCTCGCCACCAGCAGGAGGATGTCCGAAAGCGAGGCGGAGGCGAAGCTCACCTGGCCGGCGAGGGCGGCGGTCGGGAGGAGCAAGACCATCGAGACCGTGACGCGGAAGAGGTTGAGCGCAAACGGTGGAACGGTCTCCCCCGACCTCTTGAGGAGGATCACCGCGACTGCCCAAATGAGCGCGGTCAGCAGGGCAAAGAGTTCACCCACGGGTCAACCGGTCCATCACAAGTTCGCAAGGGTACCCGATCCGCGGCGCACCCTGGCCTTCGCCAGACCGCGCTGGGGACCGGATGATCCGGGACTGGCGGCCCCTAGGGAGTGGCGGCAGGGGTACCGACGTACATCCACGCGTGCTTCACGCCGTACCCGGAGGCGTCGAGGCGGCGGCGCAGCGCGCGTGCGAGCTCAGGGTCGCGGACCTCGCGGAAGACCGTGGGGTTGAGCTGCACGGCACGCATGAGGTGGGTCATCCCGGCCTCCCGATCGCCTGCCATCATCAGGGCCATCCCGACGTTGAACTGCACCTCGGGCCTCTCGGCAAGTGCAAGCGCCCGCCCGAAGCTCTGGATCGCGAGCCTGGTCTCGCCCGCGTCCACCGCCAGGTTCCCGAGGATGACCGCCGCCTCCCAGGAGTACGGAAGCATGCGTGCCCTCGGGACAAGGTTGGCGAGAGCCACGCGGGCCACCTGTGCACGTCTCTCGGGCCTCACTTCCCCGGCACGTAACGAAGTGGACAGGAGCTTGCCCTGCTGGAAGAGCCTGGTCGCACGGTAGTGCTGCCACGTGACCACCAGGGCGGCCCCGACGAGGACCCCGATGACGAGCAAGCGAGCGCGAGCGCCCCAGCCGTCTGCGTCAGACGTCGGCGGCAGGGGGGGCAGGGCGAGGGCAGCCCAGCACGGCCCATTGTGCGGCGACCGCCGTGAGGTGGAGCGGGAACTGCGTCAGCGCGAGCACCAGTGCGGCCGCCCCCAGCGGCCACCCCTCGACGACGGCTCCGCCAGCGCGTGGCCGACGCAATGCGGCCCAGGCGAAGCCGGCGCCCGCGAGCAGCAGGCCGATCAATCCTGTCTCGGCAGCGTGCTGCAGGAGATCGTTGTGCGCCTGGCCGAAGCCGGTCACGAGGCCGAGGACGCGCCCGCGCTCGGCGAGCGCGTCCTGGCTTTGAAAACGGAACGAGTTCGCCTCGAATAGGCCGAAACCGACGCCGGTGGCCGGCCGTGCGGCCACCATCGCGGCCGCGGCTGCGTAGCCCGCCGCGCGCCCGCTGCCGAGCCACAGTAGCCCCCCGCCCCTGGCCTCGTTGACGGCCGCGCGCACGCGCTGGCCGAGAGGGGTGACGGCGAACACCACCAGGACCACCGCCATCACCGCTCCGAGCAGCGGCAGCCTGCGCCTGGCCGGGACGCTCCGCCACAGCAGGACAAGCGCTCCCGCGACAAGCGCCAGCATCGCCGTAAGGGTCTGTGTGCCGAGGATCACTCCGGCCATGAAGATCGCCGCACCGACGTTCGGAAGGCGCAAGCGGCGGGTGGTAAGCGCCCGCTGCGCTGCCAGCAGCGCCGGGAGCACGAGAAAGACCCCGGCATCGCCGGGGTTGCCGAGCGTGCCGATCCAGGCGTAGCGCCCGCTCTCCTGCGCCAGCAGAGCGAAGCTCTCGGGTTGCCAGGAGGGCCGCAGGAACAGCAGTACCAGCGTCGCCTCGACGACCGCCGCCCACACCACCAGACCCGCGAGCTTGCGCCGCCGCTCCTCGGGGAGCTGACGCACCGCGCCCCACCCCAGCGCCGCGAGGGCGAGCGGCAGGAGGCTCGAGAGAGAGCGTGCCGGCTCGGGGCAGGTCAGGGCGCTCACCACGCCGCCGGCGAGCACGCCGCCCCAGGCGAGCCACCAGGGGTCGCGCCATGAGGCGCCGCCCAGGTTGCGAACCACGAACAGCAAGGCGAGCACTGTCCAGGCGGCGAGGGCGAGATCGCTCTTGGGGCCTCGGAACATGTCCAGCGCCCCGCTGTCCCACACCAGGGGCACGGCGAAGGCCAGCGTCGCCGCGGCCAGGAAGGCGAGCGCCGTCAGGAAGCGTTCGGTCGGGCCCTGCGTTTCTCGCGCGGCGTGCGTGCGGGGCACGGCTACTCCTCGAGGCGGACCGAGACGATGCGCGAGACCCCGGGCTCCTCCATGGTGACGCCGTACAGCACGTCCGCATGCGCCATCGTGCGGCGGTTGTGGGTGATGAGGAGGAACTGTGTCTCCTCGCTCATCTCCCGCAGCAGCGCGGCGAGACGCTCCACGTTCGCGTCGTCGAGGGGCGCATCAACCTCGTCAAGCAGGCAGAACGGTGCGGGCCGGATCCGGAAGAGGGCGAGCAGCAGCGCGATCGCCGCGAGCGCCTTCTCGCCGCCCGAGAGCAGCAGCACCGACTGGGTGTGTTTCCCCGGCGGGCGAACGCGGATCTCGATCCCGCTCTCGAGCGGTGCGTCCGGGTCGGAGAGCTCGGCCTTCGCCTCGCCGCCGCCGAAGAGCCGCTGGAAGACGTCGTCGAATGCGACGTTGACTTCGGTGAGCGTGGCCAGGAAGCGCTCGGCGCAGGTGGCGTCGAGCTCCTTCACCGTTTCGTTAAGGGACTCGAGCGAGCGCTCCAGGTCCCTGCGCTGCTCCTTGAGGAACGCGTGCCTCCGCTCGAGCTCATCACGCTCGGTCACCGCCAGCTCATTCACCGGCCCGAGCGCCTCGAGTTCGGCCGCGAGAACCTGCTCTCGCGCCTCCAACTCGGGCACCGCATCGGGGGGCGGCGGCTCGGGCAGCTCGGCCTGGCCGGCCAGGGTGAACGCGATCGCCTCCTCGAGACGCTCGCGCGCGCCGGAGGTCTCGGCGAGGGCGAGGCGGGCAGCATGGGCGGCGTCGCGGGCGGCCAGGTGAGCGAGCCGGTTCCTCTCCGCCTCGCCCTCGGCCGCCGCCACCCTCGCCCGGAGTTCCTCGAGGTCCGCGGTGAGACGCTCGACCTCACGGTGAGAGACGGTGCGCCGCGCCAGCAGCTCCTCGAGCTCCGCTCGCGTCGAGGCGGCCGCAAGACCTGCCGCCTCCGCCCGCTGCGCCTGGAGGCGAACCTCCTCCCGCGCCAGCCGCTCGCGCTGCCGCAGCTCCTCCAGCTCCTCGCGGTGACGTGTGAGGTCCCGCTGCGCTGCGACCAGCCGCTCGTTTGCGACGGCGGCGACGCCACGCGTGCGCTCGGCCTCGGCGCGGGTAGAGGCGGCGGAATCGCGGGCACGGTCGGCTTCGCGCGCCAGTGCGTCGACCTCGGACTCCAGCTCGCTCGCACGGGCGCCGAGCCTTCCTACCTCCTCGCGCGCCACGGTGAGGCGGCCTGCGAGGGCGATGGTCTCCACCTCGAGACGGGTGAGCTCCGCCGCGAGTGCCTCCAGCTCCCGCTCCAGACGCTCGCGCTCGAGATGCAGCGCCTGGTGGGCGGAGGCGGCTGCGGCCAGAGCCTCCGCAGACTGCCGCGCGGTCGCGTCGCGCTCGGAAAGCTGCGGTCCCAGCTCGGTCAGCTCGCGCTGCACCTGCTGCAGCGCTTCGGTGGTCTCCCCCTCGCGGACCGCAGCGGCTGCCTCGGCGGCGGCCACGTCACGCTCGCGGAGCCGCAACTCCAGAACCCCTGCGGCGGCGGCGCGCCCCCCCGGCAGCTCCAGGCGCATGCCGCGGCGCCGCCCGCCCCCGGGGAGCAGCACCACCAGGTCCGGGTCGGCGGCCGCCAGCTCCCGCGCGTGGGAGAGGTCGCGCGCCACCGCGGCGCGAGGGAGCGCGGCGGAGAGCCACCCCAGGTCTTCGGTCGAGACCCCGCCCTGCTCGAGGAGCGGCGACGGGCGGGGTCTCAGGGTGCGGTCGGCGACCGCGACCTCGAGCCTGCCCTCGATCCTCGGTGCACTGGCCACCAGCGTTGCGCCGGCCTCCTCGTCGGCGCACACCGGCAGGTTGAGGAGCCCGCCGTAGGCGCGATCAAGTAACCTCGCGACCTCGGGGGTGGGCGTGAGGAAGTCGGCGATGGTGCCGAGGAGCTTGCTTTCGGGCAGCGCGCGCGCGAGGGCGGTGGGCAGGGCGCGGGCCTCGGCGAGCTGGCGCACCAGGCCTTCGCGCTCGTGTTGGGCCTGCCAGCGCTCGTGGCCGGCCTGATCGCGGGCGGCCGTGAGCTTCAAGGAGCGTGCGGCCAGCCCCTCCTGGCGAGCACGCAGCGCCTGGCGCTCGCGCTCGACCTCGGCTGCACTGGTTGCGGCGGCACTCTCCTGGGCCGCTGCGTCCGACTCGCCGTGGGCGACCTGCGCGAGGTGCGCACCGAGACGCTGGTGCTCGGCGGACAGGCGCGTGCGCTGGTAGGCATCCTGCTCGAGCTCCACCTCGAGGCGATGGACCCGGTTGCGGGCCTCGCTGGCACCGGCTACCGCTGTGAGCAGCGTGCGGCGTGCCTCCTCGGCCTTGGCACCGACCTCGCGTGAGGCGGTCTCCACGAGCTGCGCGGACTCGCCAGCCGCCTGGGCCTCCTGCTCGCGCACGGCGAGGGTGCCCTCCGCCCCCGCGAGCGCGGCCACCAGGGCAGCGCCCTGCTGCTCGAGGGCCTGCGCCGATGAGGCGAGGCGCTCGGCCTCCACGCGTGCGGTATCGCGACGCTCGCCGGCTTCGGAAGCCTCACGCCGGGCGGCGGCCTCCTCGGCCTCTCGGCGCTGCGCGAGGGAGTCGGTCCTGGCTTCCTCGTCGCGGGCGGCGGTCAGGCGCTCCTGGGCGCCGTCCAGGTCGCGCCGCAGGGACGCGAGTGACGCGTCGGCGCTGGCCAGCGTGGCCGCAGCCTCCGCCTCAGAGAGGCCGGCAGTGGTGAGCGCCTGTTGCTTCTCCTCGACGGCAACGACCAGCGCGGCGCGCTTGCCGGCAAACAGCGCCGCCCGCACCCCGGCGAGGGTCCTGCGCAGCTCGTGATGTTTCTCCGCGCGCCTCGCCTGGCGCCGGGCCGCCTCGAGCGACCGCTTGACCTCGGCCGCCACGTCGGCCAGGCGGAGCAGGTTGGCGCCGGTCTCCGCGAGCTTGAGCTCGGCCTCGTGCCGGCGCGCGCGGAACTTCGTGATCCCCGCTGCCTCCTCGAAGAGCACGCGCCTCTCGGTGGCGCGCACCGAGAGCACCTGCCCGATCCGGCCCTGCTCGATGATCGCATAGGCGCGGGTGCCGAGCCCCGCGTCCATGAGGTGGTCGGCGATGTCCTTGAGGCGGACGCGGCGGCCTCGCAGGCGGTACTCGGAGGTGCCGTCCCGCATCACGCGACGCGAGATGTCCAGCTTGCCCTCGGTCTCGGGCCAGCGCCCGTCGGGCGAGGCCAGGGTGAGGCTCACCTGAGCGGCCGCCAGCGGTGGCCGGCTCGGTGCGCCGGCGAAGATCACGTCCGCCATGTTCTGGGAGCGCAGCAGGCGTGCCGACTGCTCGCCGAGTACCCAGGCGATCGCGTCGGAGATGTTGGACTTGCCGACGCCGTTGGGGCCGACGATCGCGATCAGCGCCCCCGGGAACGACAGCTCGATCCGGGTCGCGAACGACTTGAAACCCTCCAGGGTCAACGAGGAAAGGCGCAGCGCTCCCATCGTCAAACTGTGCATGCTACCACGCATTTAGCCCTGTAAGCATGTGGACGAGCCGTCGCGCGTGCCTCGAAAGCCTCGACGGACAAGCGCTCACGTGCCAGAGCGAGACCACACGCCCGCGATGGCAGCGCCGCAGCTCGGGCAGACACCATCGGGGGCGATCAGCACGTCGAGAACGGTGAAGCCGGCGCGGCGGACCAGGGTGGTGCCGCAGCTCGGGCAGGAGGTGTCCTCGAGGGTGCCGACGCGGCCCGGGAGGTTGCCAGCGTAGACGTAGCGCAGCCCTGCGGCGCGCCCGATCTCGGCTCCGGCGACCAGTGTCCTCGACGGGGTGGCCGGCGGGTCGGTCATCTGGTAGTCGGGGTGGAACGCGGTCACGTGCCAGGGGATGTCCGGCGAGACACCCGCGACGAACGATGCGATGGCCTTCAGCTCCTCGGGGGAGTCGTTGAGTCCGGGCACGACGAGCGTCACCACCTCCACCCAGATGCCACGCTCGACGAGGCCCGAGATGGTGTCCAGCACCGCCTGCAGCTTGCCGCCGAGGGCCAAATAGGTCTTGGGCGAGAACGATTTCAGGTCCACCTTGTAGGCGTCGATCACGGGGGCCAGGTAGTCGAGGACTTCCGGCGTCGCATGCCCGTTGGAGACGAAGGTGGTGGCGATGCCGGCCTTCCGTGCCAGCTCGAAGACGTCGTGCGCCCACTCCGCGGTGATGAGCGGCTCGTTGTAGGTGCTGGTGATCACCGCGCATCGGTGCTCTAGCGCCGCTGCCACCAGCTCCTCGGGGGCCACCCGGTGAACGGCCTCGCTGGCCTGGGGGTCGCGCAGCGCCTGCGAGGTCAACCAGTTCTGGCAGTAGGCGCAGTGCAGGTCGCAGCCCAGCATGCCGAACGACAGGGCGCGGCTGCCTGGAAGCAGGTGAAAGAAAGGCTTCTTCTCGATGGGGTCCACCGCCACGCCGGCCGTGTACCCCCACGGGACCGAAAAGGCATCGCCGGCCCGGCCACGCACCAGGCAGACACCGCGCGCCCCGTCGGCGAGCTTGCACCGGTGGGCGCACGCGACGCAGACGAGCTTGCCGGAGGGGTGGGGTACCGCGAGCTCGGCACGCGCGGCGGTAAAACGGTCCAGCCGCGTCTCCACGAGGCCATTGTGGTGCTCCGGCTTGACGCTGGCAAGGGGCGAGAGGAGAATTCCGCAAGCCGTCGGAAAGGTTCAATGGGTCCAGCAGAAGACGTGGTCGAGGCACGCCACGCGCCCCGTGGCATGGCCGGCAGCATCCGCGTGCCGGCTTCCAAGAGCCTCACCCAGCGGGCCATGGTGGCCGCGGCGCTGGCCGGGCGGGGCTCCGTGCTCCGCCACCCCCTCGACGCCGAGGACCCCCGTCTGCTCTTCGACGCGCTGCGACAGGTGGGATTCCGCCTGGTTTGGGAAGCGGACGTGATCACCGCCCGGGAACGGGAGCCTGTCGAGGGCGCGACGTTGCGGCTGGGCAACAACGGAACGGGGCTGCGCTTCCTGCTCGCTCAGCTCGCCGCCCTCCCTGGCACCTGGGTGGTGGACGGTTCGGAGCGGCTGCGGCAGCGGCCGCTCGCACCGCTCGTCGGCGCCCTCCGTCGTCTCGGTGCGAGGATCGAGCCGGTCGAGGGTTTTGATGTCGCCCTTCCTCTCCGGGTGGACGGGCGGGCGCTGCGCGGCGGCGAGGTGAGTCTCGATGCCTCGGCCTCGAGCCAGTTCGTCTCGGCACTGCTGCTGCTCGGCGCCACCCTCCCGGAAGGACTCGCGGTGCAACTCCCTGCGCCACCGCCCTCCCGGCCGTACCTGGAGCTCACGGCCGAGGTGTTGACGGTGTTCGGTGCAACTGTCGTTGCGGCGGACGACGGACAGAAATGGAGCGTCCGCGGCGGAGCGCTCGCGCCCGCCGAGTTCGCCGTGGAGGGTGACTGGTCAGCGGCCGTCTTTCCCCTTGCGGCTGTCGCGGTCGCGGGGGGTGAGGTCGAAGTGGAGGGCGTGCACCGCGAGAGCCGACAGGGGGACGCCACGGTGCTTGGGCTGCTGACGGGCGCGGGGTGTCGGATCCACGAGTCCTCCCGCGGCATGGTGCTCGGGGGACCGGCAACAGCGGCGCTCGAGGCGGATCTGCGGGACACCCCCGACCTCTTCCCGGCGCTCGCGGTGCTGGTTGCGGTGGTCGGCGGCAAGCTCACTGGCCTGGCCGGACTGGCCGCCAAGGAGAGCGACCGCCTGGCGGTGATGACCAGGCACCTCGCCGCGCTCGGTTTTGCGGTGGAGTGCGGTGCGAGTTGGTTCGCCGGTGGCGGTCAGGCTCCCCGGCAGCGTTCGGGCGAGGAGGCCCTCGACCCGGCTGCCGACCACCGGGTGGCCATGGCGCTGGCGGTGGCGGGATGCGTGATCCCGGGTGTGCGGATCCTGAACCCCGGCTGCGTGGCCAAGTCCTGGCCCGAGTTCTGGACCGCCTGGCAGGGGATCGTGCCGGTGGGGTCGTGAACGTCCGAGCGTCTTCCGCGGGCGCCCTCGCGCGGCTCTTCGCCTGGGACGCGTCGTGTCTTCCGGTGGTCACTGACATCTTCACAGCGCCCGATGCGGTCGCTTTGGACCTCGACGCGCCGGGCGTCGAACTGGCGCGGGTGTGCCGGTGGCCACGCGGGCAGCGCGCAGCGGTGGCGCTGCAGACGGTCGCGGCTGCGGCGTTCCTGTTCGAACGCGGCTGGTATCCGTCTCGCACCCTCTTGAGGGGTGCACGGGTGCTCCGCGGGGAGGCCGGACCGGCCTTGCGACTGACCCGCCTGCCGAGCCGGCGCCTGGAGGATGCGCCGCTGGAGAGGCACCTGCGCCGTTCGCTCGGGACCGGAGACAACGTGCTGGTGGCCGCCGTCGCGCCGCTCCTGCACACGCTCCTTCCGGAACGGAGCGGGGAGCTCGAAAGGGCGGCCGCGTCGCGGCCGGCCTGGGAGGCCGCCGAGATCTGGGTGGAGGTGCTGCTCGGCGAGGGACGGCGCGGCACTGCGCTGCAGCACCCGGCCGGCAAGGGACGCGCGCTCTGGGCGCGTCGCTTCGCGGTTCCGCAAGCTGGGGTGTTCTGGGTGGAGGAGGAGCAGCTCTTGACCGCCCTCACGATCGCGGCGCGGCTGGCGGCGGTTGGCCGCAACCTCGTGGTTGCGTCCGGTGCATTCGAGGAGGCAGACGTGGCCCGCATACGGGCCCGCGTCGCAGCCGATGGCCAGGACTGTCTCATCCTCACAACCCTGAGCCTGCCGGGTGTGGCAGCGCTCCCACTCGCGGGGGAGGCCGATGCGGCGTGGGTGCTCGCACCGCAGGGCGGCCTCGCCCGCGCTCACGCGGCTGCCGCCGTGGAGGCAGGCGCACAGCGGCCGCACCTGGCACGTCTCGTGCTCGAGGCCGGTGCAACCCACGGGTTTTCGCGGCCGCCGCAGCCGGCCGCGGTCCGGGAACGCGAGGCCCTCGCCTCCTCTTCGGCGCGGCGGGTGCTTGCCTGGCTGGAGAGCGCGCCAGTCGGGCTGACCGAAGCCGACCTCGAGGCGCTTGTCGGGGAGTCCGCCGAGGGGCCGGCCGAGCTCGAGCGCCTCGGACTCGTCCAGCGGCGGCACGACGCCTGGCATGCCGTGCGGGTCGCGGAGTGCCCCAGTCGCGAAAAGCTGGGGGCCATGGCCGAAACACTGCCAGAGGGCTCGGCATCGGGCGTGGTGGCGAGGGCGCTGACGCGGGGATGCTGGGAGCCTGCCGTGGCTTGGTGCGAGGCGCACCTGGCGGCGGGCATGGCCGGCGAGGCGCTGGTCGTCGCGCGCGCCGTCGCTGACCTCCCCGCGCTGCGCCTCGTCGCCGCCGAGGCTGCTCTGTGCCTGGGGCGCCCGGCCGACGCGGACAGCTTCTTGGAGGGTGTGGCAGAGGGGGAGCGCGACCGCCGCTGGCACGCCCTCGCCGCATGGTGGGCAGAGCAAGCCGGGCTGACGGAGCGAGCGGCCGCGGAACTCGCGGCGGCGGAGGGAGAGCTGCCCGGTCAGCTGATGGCCAGGCTCGAGCTGGTGGCGGCAGAGCTGGCGCGCCGGAAGGGCGACCGTGAGGAGGAGCGACGGCACCTGCAGCGGGCGGTTGCGGCGACTGACCCGGCGATCGCGGACGCCGAACTGGCGCTGGCCGCCTGGTCGGGACCGCAGGCGCTCAGGGCCCTGCGGAGGGTCCGGGCAGCGAGGTGGACTAACGACGAGAAGGCGCGCTTGCTCCAGCTCCTGGGACTCGCGGCCCTCGACCGTGAGAGCTGCGCCCCCGCGGCAACCGCCCTGCGCGCTGCGCTGCGCACCGCGAGCGGCAGGAACCTCCGTTTGCTTGGGGAGATCCACGCCGACCTCGGCTGCGCCGCAATTCTCTCCGAACAGGCAGCCGTCGCGGATCGCCACCTGATGCTGGCGGAGAGCCTGTTGGAGCGATGCGGCTCGCGACGAACCGTGACGCTCGTGCGAGCCAATCGCGCGGTGCTGGCGTGTGACAGGCTCGACTGGCGTACCTGCCGCGAGCTCACGCTCGCCGCCCGCGACATGCGCGGGGCGCTCGACGACGTGCCTACCTGGCTTGGCGAACTCGAGCTGGCCCGTGCCGATCTGGCCCGCGGGGACGTCGCCACGGTGCAGACGCTCCTGCCGGGGCTCGAGGAGGGCGTGCGCCGGCACAGCGACCACGCAACTCTCGCGCAAGCACTCGCCGCCGTCAGGGCCCACGTGTTCCTCGCCCACGGGGACCTGTCCGGCGCCGTGGCCTCCGCGAGTGGAGCGGAAGCCGGGGAGCGGGAGCTGATCCTCGCGCTCGAGCGCGCTGAGGAGGGGGTCGACCCGCCGGCCAGCCTGCCCCGACGCTGGGGCGTGGCGGTGACGGCCCACCTGCTGGCGGCCTGGCGGCGAGGTGATGAGGCTGCGGCAAACGCGCGCCTGGCGTCCGCCTTCGAGCGCGCCCCTCGAGAGGCTGCAGTGGGCCTCGCACGTTTTGCGGCGCTGCTGGTGCGGCGTGGCCAGTACCTACCGGCTGGCTGGCTTACGTTCGAGAGGGCGGCGGAGGCAGCGCTCACCGAGGCGGAGCTGGACGGCTGGGCAGGGATCCTGCGTGGCGCCTGCGGCCTCGACCCGGTGAGACTGGTGCGGGCGCTGGACGGAATCGTGAATGCGGGCACCGACGCCCTTGCCGCTGCTCGCCTGGAGGCGCTGGCACGGGCGCTCGGCCTGTGCTGGCTCGAGGTCGAGCGCGCGGGGACACGCCTCGGGTCCTGGGGGACGGCGGCGGGCGAAGTTGTCGAGCTCCATGCCGACGGAATCCAGGTGCGGGCGGCGGGGGCGACGCACTCCGTCGTCGAGGCGGCCCTCGCTCTCGTGGCGCGCCACCTGGCCACCCAACCGGAGAACGGCGGGGCGGAGACCGGCAGGCCCGGTGGCGACCTGCTTGGGGGAAGCGCCGCCCTCGGGGCGGTGCGCGAGCAGATTGCGCGCTGGGGTCCGCTCCCCCTCACGGTTTTAGTGGTAGGCGAGCCTGGGACCGGGAAGGAGTTGGTGGCCCGCGAGCTCCACCGCGAGAGTCGGCGTTCCGGACCGTTCGTACCCGTCAACTGTGCGGGGATTCCGGCGTCGCTCCTGGAGGCGGAGTTGTTCGGCGTCGTCAGGGGCGCGTACACGGGCGCCGACCGTGACCGTCAGGGGCTCGTCGAAGCTGCGGAGGGCGGCACGCTTTTCCTCGACGAGGTGGGAGAGCTGCCTCTCGAACTGCAGGCGAAGCTGCTGCGCCTCTTGCAGGGGTTCGAGGTGCGCAGGGTGGGGGCGACTCGCTCGCGCACCGTGGACGTGCGCTTCGTGGCTGCCACCAACCGCGACCTGCAGGCGGCAACGGCGGCGGGGGTGTTTCGCCAGGACCTCTACTACCGGGTGGCCGTGGCGGTCATCGAGGTGCCGCCCCTTCGGGAGCGCGCGGAGGACATCGACGCCCTGGCGCGTCACTTCACCGCCCGCTTCGCTTCCACACTCCATCGGCCGGGGGTGTGTCTCGCGCCCGCCGCGGTGGAGCTGCTCCGGCATGGCTCCTGGCCGGGCAACGTTCGGGAGCTGGAGACGGTGATCATCAGGGCGGTCGCGGCGGCCCGTCCCGGGGAGATCCTTGGTCCCGATCGTTTCCACGGCGTGGTCCCGGCGGCTCCGACTGACCGCCGCCTCCCCGCCTGGCCGGAAGCAACGGCGCAGTTCCGCCGCAGCTACTTCACGGCGATTCTGCGGGAGAGCGGGGACAACCGGACGCGGGCTGCCCGTCGGGCCGGGATCTCACGTCAGACTTTGCTCTACCACCTGCGTGAGCTGGGCATCCGCGGCCAGGGCAAGGGCTGAGCTACACTCGCGCCAGCGCTCCGGCGGATGACGGCGCGCGGGCGTATGGTTGGAAAGAAGCGGGGCGAGATTCACTCGCCGCGGAGCGCGGGGGGTCCGGGGGGCATTTCTGCGGCGGGTGGGGGTTGTGGAGCGCCGCAGAGCCCCCCGCAGCAGATAGTCGCGGAACCCCCACAAAAAAAGTGGCGGGCTGTTGTGCCCGCCAGGATGAAGGAGGAGGTTGGATGCGTGCGTTCAGGTCGTGGCCGTTTGTCCCTGACCGCACCTGTACTTGAAGCAAACTACATGCCAAACCTTGGGGACTGGGACCTGTTCCGCAGGCAACACGAGGCGCTGGAAGTAGATAGCGTGACGGTGGTGGAGCGCGAGCGGCTTGCCCCCAACACGACTCTGCGGATCGGCGGCCCGGCTCGGGTGGTGCTCCGGTGTTCCCGGCGGGAAGGCGTCGTGGCGGCGCTACGGGGGGTCCGAGACGCCGGCGTTCCCTGGCTGGTTCTCGGGTTGGGGGCCAACGTGCTGGTCCCGGACGAAGGGCTCGACGCGGCGGTGCTTACCCTGGTCGGAGAGCTGGCCTCTATCTCTCGGGAGGGCACGAGGATCCGTGCCGGCGGCGGCGTCCAGCTCGCGCGGGTTGTACGCGAGGCGACGAGCGCCGGTTTGGCAGGGGTGGAGTGCCTGGGTGGCATTCCGTCGACCCTGGGTGGCGCCCTCGCCATGAACGCCGGGGCCTACGGCCAGGAGATCCTGGATGTGCTGGCCTGGGCAGAGGTTGTGGAGGAGGACGGCACGGTGCGGAGGCTCGAGCGATGGGAGGTGGAGGGGGGGTACCGCTGGAGTGTCCTCGGCAAGGGACGGATTGTCACCTCGGCCGAACTTGTACTGCGCGCCGAGGATCCCGGGGTGCTGCGGGAACACGTCCGGCAGGCCCGGGAGCACCGCCAGAGGGCGATCCCACCGGAGCCCTCGGCCGGGAGCGTCTTCCGCAATCCCCCCGGCGACCACGCAGGCCGGCTGCTAGAGCTCGCTGGCTGCAAGGGGCTGCGGCGTGGGGGTGCGGAGGTCAGCCAGCGCCACGCCAACGTGATCGTCAACACCGGAGGAGCAACGGCCGCCGACGTGCGCGCGCTGGTGGCAGAGATGGGCACACGGGTGCGGGAGCGGTTCGGAATCGGGCTGGAGCTCGAGCTCAAGATCCTGGACCGGACGGGGAAAGTGCTCCCCGACCCGGGAGCACCGCTTGCATGAGCGGCCACCGTGTGGTAGAAAGCCGCCCGCTGTCTACGACGGAGATCGCGAAGGAGATCACTGCATGAATATAGAACAGAAGGTCAAGGACATCATTGTGCAGCAGCTCGGTGTGGATCCGGAAAAGGTGAAGGTGGAGGCTTCCTTCGTCGAGGACCTGGGTGCGGACTCTCTCGACACCGTCGAGCTGGTGATGGCGTTCGAGGAGGAGTTCGGGGTCGAAATCCCCGACGAGGAGGCGGAGAAGATCCGCACCGTCGGCGACGCCGTCAAGTACCTCAAGGAGCACGTGAAGGAGTCGTGATGACGCGCCGGGTCGTCGTGACCGGCGTGGGCCTCGTTTCTCCCCTTGGTGTGGGGACCGAGGCTACCTGGGAGGGGCTGATCGCCGGGCGCTCCGGCATCGGCCCCATTACCCGTTTTGACGCGACCGGCTTCTCGGTGCGCATCGCGGGCGAGGTAAAGGGCTTCTACCCGGGGCTCGTGATGGAGCCGAAGGAGTCCCGCAAGTACGACACGTTCGTCCACTACGGGCTTGCCGCCACGGACATGGCTCTCGAGGCGTCGGGCCTGAAGATTACCGCGGAGAACGCCCCCCGCGTCGGGGTGGTGATCGGATCCGGAATCGGCGGCCTCCCCTCGATCTGCGAGAACTACAGCACGCTGCTCGAGAAGGGACCGCGACGGGTGTCCCCGTTTTTCATCCCCGGCAGCATCGTCAACATGACCGCGGGCCTCGTCTCGATCCGCACCGGGGCGAAGGGGCCGAACTGCGCGACCTGCACAGCCTGCTCCACCGGCGCTCACGCCATCGGCGACGCCTATCTCTACATCAAGCACGGCTACTGCGACGCGGCGATGTGCGGTGGCACGGAGGCGGTGGTTTCGCCGCTGACGATCGCCGGTTTCGCCAACATGAAGGCGCTCTCCACCCGGAACGACCAGCCGGAAAAGGCTTCGCGGCCCTGGGATCGCGAACGAGACGGGTTCGTCCTCGGCGAGGGCGCGGGGATCCTGGTGCTGGAGGAGCTGGAGTTCGCGAAACGTCGCGGGGCAAACGTCATCTGCGAGATGCTGGGCTTTGGGATGTCCGGCGACGCCTACCACATCACGGCCCCCTCCGAGGACGGTGAGGGACCGGCACGCGTGATGGCCAGCGCCATCGAGGACGCGGGTCTCAAGCCCGAGGACGTGGACTACATCAACGCCCACGGTACCTCCACGCCCCACGGCGACCGGGTGGAGACGATCGCGATCAAGAAGGTCTTCGGCGAGCATGCATACCGCCTCGCGATCTCCTCAACCAAATCCTCGGTCGGACACCTGCTCGGAGCGGCCGGTGGGCTCGAGACCGGGGTCACCGCGCTTACGGTCGCCCGGAACGTCATCCCACCGACGCTCAACCTGGACAACCCCGACGAGGGTTTCGACCTCGACTTTACGCCCCACCGCTCGGTCCAGCGAGAGGTGAAGGTGGCGGTCTCCAACTCGTTCGGATTCGGCGGTACCAACGCCTGCATAGTTCTCGGCAAGCTCCGGTGAGACGCGGGTTGTCGCGGCCTCGCCGGTTCGGCACGCAACTCTCAGAACGCACGCCGCCCGCCGGTGGCTGAGGAGGACGACCCCATGAAAAGCTGTGTGCTGATGGCACACGTGCCCGACACGGCCTCGGTGATCAAGGTCGCGGGCGTGGGCAATCGCATCGACGAGAGCGAGATCAAGTGGATCGTCTCGCCGTACGACGAGTACGCGCTCGAGGAGGCGATCCGCCTTAAGGAAGCCCGCGGCGGTGCAGTCACGGTGCTGTCCTACGGCCCGGAGCGGGCTCAGCAGGGGCTGCGGGAATGCCTGGCGCGGGGCGCGGACGCTGCCGTGCACGTGAAGGGAGGCGACGGGACGTTCGGAGACGCGCTGGCGATCGCGCGCGTGCTCGCGGCGGCGATCCGCAAGGTCGGACCGTTCGACATCTTTTTCGCCGGAATCAAGGGCGTGGGCGGCGACAACAGCCTGGTAGGAGCGATGGTGGCCGAGTTCCTGGACATCCCCCACGTGTCCGGAGTGGTCAAACTCGAGATCGGCGACGGCACGCTCACCGCACACCGCGAGATCGAAGGCGGGACCGAGATCGTGGATTCTCCGTTGCCGTGCGTGGTCACGGCGCACAAGGGCCTCAACGAGCCGCGCTACCCGTCCCTCAAGGGGATCATGGCCTCCAAGAAGGTTGCCATCCAGGCCCTTGCCGTTGCGGACGTGGGGCTTGACGAGGGGGCGTTGGCGGGTGCGGAAGCGAGCTGCCGCTGGAAAGCGCTCGCGCTGCCTCCGGCCAAGAGCGGCGGCACCATCCTGAAAGGTGAAGAGGACCCCACGGCTGCGGCCCGGGAGCTGGCTCGCCTTCTTCGCGAGCAGGCGAAGGCCCTTTAGGAGACGACCATGGCGGGAATCCTGGTTTTCATCGAGCAGCGCAATGGCAGCCTCCGCAAGGCGTCCCTGGAGGCGCTCTCGGAGGCCAAGCGTCTGGCGTCGGGGGCGAACCTCCCGGTCAACGCGGTGCTGGTGGGTCACGGGATCGGCACGAGAGCCGCCGAGCTCGGAAAGTACGGCGCCGGCAAGGTGTTCGTGGCGGACGAGGAGAGGCTCGTACGCTACTCCGCAGAAGGATACGCCGCGGCGGTGCGCGCGGCGGTGGAGAAGTCCGAACCCGGGGCGGTTTTCATGGCCGCGACGGCGCTCGGGCGCGACCTTTCAGGACGGCTGGCCGCCCGCCTCGGCTGGGGCTGTCTGGCGGACGTTGTCAAGCTCTCGATGGAGGGCGGCGCAGTCGTGGCCACCCGGCCGGTCTACTCGGGCAAGGCCCTGGCCACGGCAGACGGGGCCGGCAAGCCGGTGGTCGTCACGCTGCGGCCCAACGTGTTTCCCGCCGAGGCCGGTGACGGCAGGGCCGAGCCGGAGGCGCTGCCGCAGGTGAGCGGCGCACTCCGCGCGGTCGTCAGGGAGATCCTGGCGAAGGAGGGCGGCGAGCTGGATGTCGCTGAGGCGGACGTCATCGTGAGCGGCGGCCGCGGCATCAAGGGGCCGGAGAACTTCGCGCTCATCCGCGATCTCGCCAAGCTGCTCGGCGCCGCGGTGGGCGCCTCCCGTGCCGTGGTGGACGCCGGCTGGATCGACCATGCGCACCAGGTCGGGCAGACTGGCAAGGTCGTGTCGCCCTCCCTCTACATCGCCTGCGGGGTTTCAGGGGCGATCCAGCACCTGGCCGGGATGTCGTCCTCGAAGGTCATCGTGGCGATCAACAAGGACCCCGAGGCGCCGATCTTCAAGGTGGCGGACTACGGCATCGTGGGCGACCTCTTCCAGGTCGTCCCCGCCTTCATCGATGAGGTGAGAAAGCTCAAAGCAGAGGCGTAAAGACAGGCCTGAGGCTTGAGAGGCGCGGGCGTTCCCTTTGGCGTTTCTCCTTGCCCACCTCAAACCTCCATGTTAGCGTTCTTTACTCGTGCCTGACGCTCTCCCCTCGTCCCTTCCCCCTGAATATCCCACTTTCGTGGGATTGCATTGGGGGGGGTGCCGTTCGAGAGTAGTTGGGCAAGGTGGAAGCTGGCCGCTCCTTCCGGTGGTGCCCCGCACCACCAAATTTTTTGCCCGCCGCGCCGCCTCCCCTCCACACATCTCGACCGCAGGGGGAAAGCTCCTAGGCGTGCCCTTCGGCACCCTTCCGCAGGCCGACCAGGATCTCGTCCTCGGCCTTGGCGTGAAGCTCCCTCGCCTTGGCCCACGCGGCGTCGGCCCTGGCGACCAGCGCCCTGGCGTGCGCCGCATCGGACAGGCCGGGAACGTTGATGCACACGTTCTGGTAGGCGCCCGCGGCTGCGGCGCGCGCAACCTGGGCGCCGGTCCCTGCGTCGGAGCGGGAGGCCTGGAGGCCGATGCGGGCAACCTCGCGGCAGAGCTCGATCACTTCGGGGCAGGCCTCCAGAACCCCGAGCGGGACCTCGATCGCCGCAACCGTGGCCCCGGCAATGGCCGCGTCGCGCGCTTCCTGCTCCTCGGCCGATCCCCTAGCCATGCGCATGGCCTGGAGGAGGCGATCGAACGCCGCGGTGTCGGCGTCCACCGCCGCCAGCAGCCGGTCCTTGACCTCCTGCCCTCGCACCGCGATCGCGTCGAGCCTGTCCTGCTGGGCCTCGAAGCCCTTCTTCGCGTGGGAGAGGTTGGCCACCATGGCGGCGAGTGCCGCTCCCAGCGCCCCCGCCAGCGCGGCCACCGAGCCGCCGCCGGGGGCGGGCGAGTCGATGGAGAGCTCATCGGCAAACTCCCGAAGCGTCATCGAGGCCAGGCGCTCGGGGTTGCCCAGGCGGTACTCGATGATGCGCTCGGCGGGGTCGAAGGCCTTCACCTCGGAGAGGCCGAGCGTGCGCATCGCCACGTGAATGAGGGCGCTGTCGGGCACGCCGGTGGAGCGACCCATCTGTGTGAGGTAGTGCCGCCCGGCGGCCAGCAGCGCCGACTTGGGCACCAGGCCGACCAGCTCAGAGCCGGTGACCCGCAGCCCGCGCTCGCGGGCACGCTCGTCGCAGGTGTCGAAGGCGACGTGCAACGGTGTGACGTCCAGGTCCGTGAGGTTCATCGAGATCTGGGCGCAACCGAACTCGGGAATCGCCCACCCCACCGCTTTCACCGACCTGAGGATGCCGGGGTCCCACACCGGGTTGCCCGCACGGTCCAGCACTGGCTGGCCGCGCTCGTCGCGCCGCATGCGCCCCTTCTCGCGCACGTCGAGCGCGACCCGGTTGGCGAGACGCTTGTCCAGCGTGTTGAGGTTGACGTTGAAGGCAACGAGGAACTTGCGGGCGCCTATGACGGTGGCCCCCGAAAGTGGCACGAAGTCCGAGGGGCCGAAATCCGGTTTCCAGGCGCGGTCCTTGAGCCTGTCGACGAGCCCCTCGTACTCACCGGCGCGAATGTCGGCGAGGTTTCGGCGAGCAGGCTGCGAGGCCGCAAACTCGTACAGGTACACCGGCACGCCCAGCTCCTTGCCGACCCGTTCGCCGAGCCGGCGCGCGAGCGCCACGCAGTCATCCATCGTCGCGCCGGAGATCGGCACGAACGGCACTACGTCCACCGCCCCGATCCTGGGGTGCGCGCCGTGGTGGGTGCTCATGTCAATGAGCCCGACTGCGGTGGCGGCAAGTCGGAACGCACCTTCCACGACCGCCTCGGGCTCGCCGACAAAGGTGATCACCGTGCGGTTGGTCTCCGCACCGGGATCCACGTTGAGCAGCGTGACCCCGGGGACCGACGCCGCGGCCTTCGCCGCCGCCTCGTACACCTCCGGCCGCCGGCCCTCCGAGATGTTGGGGACGCACTCGACGAGCTTCATCGCACCCTCCACGAACCTCGCACTCTAATAGCTCCTGAGCGCTACTGCAAAGCTTCAGAAGTGTTCCTGGCAGCCACCAGTCGCGTCAATACGGCCTCGAAGAGCGCCACCGAACGCTCCCAAGTGAACGCTCGCATCCGCTCGATGCCGCGCGTGGCGACCTTCACCCGCAATTCGTGGTCGCCGAGCAAGCGGGCGACAGCTCTGGCAAGGGCGTCCACATCGCCCGACGGAACGAGAACGGCGTTGTCACCGTCGGTGGCGTACTCCTCGCGGACCAGGATGTTGCTTGCGACGAGGGCCGCTCCACACGCCATCGCCTCGCAGGCCGGCAGGTCCCATCCCTCAGTCGACGACGGAGCGACAAAGACCTGGGCCGAGTTGTAGAACATCCGCAATCGCTCGGGCGCTGGATTGACGACGAGTTCCACCCAGGGAGGCAGCGGGTCTTTTGGGTGTGCGGTCGTAAACACGGATACGTGCAGGTCAGGCACTTGCCCGCGCACTCGTGCGAGGGCAGCCAGCGCGACGGAGGTGCCCTTCCAAGGCTGTTCATGGGCCATGAGGGCAACGGCCGGAACACGCCGCTGCTCCGGTGGCACGGAGAGGAAAAAGAGATCGTGGTCCACGCCCGGGGGAACCTGTTCGGAGGTCTGACCTTCGCGGGCCAATTCCGCGACGAGCCAGCGCGCCGTGGCGATCTTTGCCAACGGTAATCGCCACGCTTCACGGACCGCTTCCTCCCCACCGTCCCAACTTTCCAGGTGCTGGACGTATGCCGCTCTGGTCCCACAGACAGGCGGCAGCCGGTAGACTCGTTTCATGGTTCGCCAGTTGGTGGCGACGACGATGTGGCCGCGGCGTACCCAGGGCCTCGCCACGGAGGGCACGAGACGTAGGGTGAGCCCACGTGCGATGGGAAGCCAGGCCTTGGGTGTGTAGTCGCGCAGCAGCCAGTGCTTGACAAAGCTCGGGATGCGGCGGGCTGGACCGCCGCGGGTGGCTGGCGCTCCGAGCCACGCAACGGGGTGAAGCACTTCCACACCGTGACCCCGGGCGGCGAGCCCAGCTGCCAGCCTGTACACGGTCCGCACCCCACCGACCGGAGTGGCGGCCGGGCCTGGCAGCACAAATGTCACTTTCACAGCTGTGATTGTAGCGTTGCCCGGTGTCTGGGCTGTGGTCAACGGGCCAGCACATCCGCGGCGGCTCGACCCCCCTGCTGGCGGCGGTCGAACGGGGAACTGGGGCTTGCAAAGGTGTCCCGGTGTGGAGTGGTAGTCTTCGTGGTCGTGGACAGTGGCCGGCACGGCCCCTCCAGGGTTCCGGTCGAGGCGTTCCCGCGGGCGTTTCGCTGGTTCGCCTCGCTGCTCCCCGATGAGGTGTCGCGCAGGCGGCTGACCAGCGGCGCCAGGTGGACCTTCCTCGGGAGGTTTGCTGCCAACGGTTTTGGCCTGGTGACCGGAATCGTCCTGGCGCGCCTCCTCGGCGCGTCCGGCTTTGGCCAGCTTGGGCTGGTACAGAGCTTCGTGGCGGCGGTGGGCGTGTTCGCCGGGCTCGGGCTGGGGCTGACAGCCACCCGCGCCGTCGCAGAACTGCGGGCCTCGGCGCCGGAGCGGGCCGCTGCTGTGGCCGCGATGTGTGGTCGCACTGCGCTGGTCTCCGGTCTTGTTGTGAGCGTCGCCGCGCTGCTGGTGGCGCGCCTGGTCGCTGTCGGATACCTCGGGAGTGAGCAACTCACCGTTCCGATGGTCCTGAGCGCGCCGCTACCGTTGCTGGGGGCGGTGAACGGCGTACAGGTTGGGCTGCTTGGTGGTCTTGAGGCGTTTGCCGCCCTAGCTACTGGTGCCGTCACGGTTGCAGTGACCACTCTGGTCTTCTGTGGAATCGGAGCCTATATCGCAGGTGTACCCGGCGCAGTGGTCGGGTACGTGGGCGCCGCCGTGGTAAGCGTTGCTTTGCACCAGGTTTTGGTTGTGCGGGCCCGCCACGACGCCGGGCTGGACCTCGCTGTCGGCCAGATGCCTTTCGAGTGGCGCTGGATCTTCGGCTTCTCGGTGCCAGTGCTGCTCTCCAGCAGCGTGGTCGCTCCCGTCATGTGGCTCGGAAACTCCATGCTGGTGCGCCAGACCGGCGGCTTCAGTGAGCTGGGACTGTTCACGGCCGCCGGGCAGTGGAGGACAGCCTTGCTTCTCTTCCCCAATGCTGTTGCTGGCGTGGCGTTGCCGGTGCTCGCCAACCTCGTCGGTGGTCGTCGTGCGGACGAATACCGCAAGGTTTTCCGGACGACGATGCTGGTCAGCGTGGCTGGCACCGCGGTCGCTGCGGCGGTCCTCATCGGCGCCGGTTCCATTGTGGGCGCCTTCTACGGGAGCGGGTTTGCAGCCCTCGCCCCGGTCCTGACCTTCATCGCAGTGGCGGGCGTGTTGACTGCCGGGAATGACATCATCGGGCATATGGTGGCGACGAAAGGATCCATGTGGTGGGCATTCCTTTTCAACGCTCTCTGGGGCGCTGCCTTTCTTGTCTTTGCTTGGATGCTGGTCCCACGCGCAGGTGCGCGCGGCCTTGCTGCTGCCCTTGCCCTCGCTTACGTCGCTCATACCCTCTGGCAAGGGACTTATGCTCTAAGGATTGACCGCCCTGGTAAGAGACCCCCGGTATAGAGGGGGCGACCTGGCGCCTCTACTGGGGCACGTTCAGGAGTCGAAGATCTCGTTTGCGGAATACCCAGAGGTTGTAGGAGTCTGCGAAGGTAGTCCAAGCGGCAAGCGCGTAGCGCCGGTGGAATTGCGGGTGCGTTGCGATTGCGGTTTCGACCGCCTCGCGCCCAACGAAAGGTGCCGGCGGGGAAGTGCGACCCAGAAGTACTACCAGGTCCGGGCTGCGGCCCAGAACATAGCCTGGGTCGCTCTTCTCGTAGAAGCCGCCAGGCAAGTGGGCGATGTACCGGTTGCTGAGGCCGAGGACGTCCAGGGTGGCCAGCCGTGAGTAGTATGGAAGAGCCCCGGTATCCTCGCACGCAAGGGTCGACCCGGCTGGCGCTGCGGCGCGGAGCCACCGGCCGACAGCGACGTGGGCTCTCTCGAGGCGGTGCGTATAGTCCAGTGCACCGCTGCGCAGACTTGTCGAGCGCCCCACGTACACTGCGAACAGCACTGCGACCGCGAAGATCACGCCGATCTCTTTCAGCACCGGGGAGCGGCGCCCAATCCCTGTCCGGTTTGCCACGAACTGCAAAGCCGTTTCGACGCCGGAGACGTACATCAGTGTCAGCGTGGGTAGCGCTGGGGCCATGAAACGGTGCGTCCCCATCCACGCCCCGCCCGACCACAACGTGAGGAAGATCCGAGTGCAGAGCCAGATGAGCGGCAAAATAAGAATCCTTCGTCGGCTTCGGCGGACCAGCGAGAGCAGCGCGATTCCCCACACCAGTGGCCCGCCGGCGGCGGTCACGAACTCCGCAACACGACCTGCCCCGCGGGCGAAGAGGCTTGCCGAGCCCCCAGGCTTGGCGAAGTACGTGTTGGGCAACAACTCTCCGTAGTACGACCAGCGCCAGAGCGAGTAGGTGCCGAGGGTCAGAAGACACAAGGCGGCTGCAGTTGTCAGCCAGACCGCGTCCGCGGTGCGCCCGTCGCGGTGCTTGAAGAGGGTCACGGCTCGAAGTCCAAGCAGCGCAGCGACAAGGAGGATGCCGTCGGGTCTCGTGAGGGTCGCGAGAAGAGCGAAGAGAACAGAAAAGGGTGCGCGGGAAGAGCTGTCCGATTCGCGAATGTACAAAACGATGGAGGCCCATACAAGCGCAGCGAAGAATTGCGTTTCCAGGCCCTCGACGGCGTTGATGACGAAAACGCCGCTGCCCGCCAACAGCACGCTCGTGAAGAGACCTCGCAGCCTGCCCCCGATGGCATTTCCAAGCGCGGCCGAGATCACGACCACGATCGCCGCCGAGGCGAGCCCAAGGACCTTTGAGGCGAGCAGCACCGGGGCGCCGAGTTTCGCGAGGACGCCGAGAACGAGTACCCACAGGAAGCTCGTGTACCCCTCGACGTACTCGCCTGGGTTGTAGACGAGCCCGTTCCCTGCTGCAAAGTTCTCCGCGTAACGGTAGAGAATGAACGAATCGTCGATCGTGTACCGCCAGTAGAGCGCGCCGTGCACCATCAGCACAACGATCGGCACCGTGACGACCGCCAGGAGGGCTCGGCCGCCGCTCCGCGGGAGAAATGTGCCCTCCGAGGTGTTCATGAGACACTACCCGCGCCCGACGGGCTACCGAACAACCTCGCCCACAGGGACGCGTGCTCCTCGAGCCGCATGCCGGGTGCAGGCGACACGTGGTAGTCGAGACAGGCGTCCCCCGCTCGCCGGCGGGTTACGAACCTCGCGAGACGGTGGGCCGCTTCCTCGGGGTCCTGGGAGAGGAACCCGGGGTGGCGGGTCCCGCCGACGAGGTCGGAGACGGTTCCATCCCGAGGCGAGAACATCAGTACCGGCCTGCCGCTGACGGCGTAGTCGGAGAGTTTGGAAGGGAGGAACACACCCTCCTGGAGCTCCGCCTCGAGGAGGAGAAGTGCGTCGGCCTGTGCAATCACCCGTCTGAGCTCGATCGGAGGAAGCAAAGGCTCCACCCTCACGACTTCGCGCAGGAGGTCACTTCGGGCTGCGGCGAGGCTCCGCTCGTCCGCTCCTCCTAATAACCTGATCTCTAACTGCGATGTAAGTTCGGGGGACGCGCGCAACACGCGCTCAAGCACATGCAGGAAAGGTGCTCCGGTACGGCCCAGGCGCAACGTGCCGGCGTGCAGCAGAAGGCAGCGCCGATTGGCGATTGTCGCTTCGGGCACACCGGCGAGGCCCGGGTGGGGGATGACGATGACCGGGACTCCCCCAGGAAGCACACCGTGTCCGTCCAGCCAGCGTGCAAGCCTGGCGGACGGGAGAACCACGGCCCGTGCGTGGGAGAGCGCGCGCGCCACCCAGCGGCCGTGCGCCCGGTCACGGATCGTCACAAGCTGACCAGGCCCATATGGTGGCGGATAGAGGCACGGGGGATGAGGATCTCCGATGGCGGCGACCCATGGGACGCCGGTCAGGTCACAGAGGGTTTTGCCCACTACGACCCCGGAACCCGGCTCCGTGCGCGTTACCAGGGCCGCAAAAGCGTGATGGCGAATCAGTCCGCTGCCGAGCACCGCCGCCCTTGCGGCCCACCAAGATGCCCAGTACGTACCGAGGCGCAACCGGCCGAGGTTACTTGCCAACCTCGCAGGAACCCCGCGGGGAAGGGCGGAGATTCTGCGGATGCTAACGCCGGGGAGTTCCCACCAACCGGACGCGTCATTCGGCCTGGACTCGGAGATCACCGTGATCCGGAAGCCGCGCTCGGCCAGGCTCGCGACGAATTTCCAGGTGACGGTCGCCTCTCCCTGGTCGGCGGGAGGATAGAACTGCGAGACCACCAGGATCGAGGCAACCGCTGTTCCCTGTGGATTCACGGCGGTGCTGACTTCGGCATCTGCCCTCATGCACGTTCATTATCTCCCAGGGCTGCCTTCCGGACGCCTCAAAGTGCAACGGGCCCGTGTAGCGTACCGAGCTTCTCTTTGATGATCGGGTTGTGCACCCGAGCGGTACCATGGAAGACGATGGAAGATGTGCGCAACTCGACGCCGGGGAGTGTGGAGGTAGGACTGCCAGCCTCTCCCGCCGGTCGGCAGGTCCCCCGCATGGTCACGGTGGCCGTGCTCAGCCTGCTAGCCGTGGTCACCGTGGTAGCCAGGCTCCACACCTACGGTGAGCCGCTCGAGCGCGATCTCGCGACCTATGCGGTGATTCGCCACGAGCTGCGCCAGGGCCGCACGCTCTACTCCGACCTATGGGACCATAAGCCCCCGGCGATCCACGTCACGTACGCCGCCGCCGAGGGACTGGCCGGATTCGGGCCGGGCTCGGTCTACCTCCTCGGCGTCCTTGCGGCGCTCGCGACGCTTGTCGGCGTCTTCTGGGCGGGGAAAACGCGGCGTCTGGGTCCAGTCACGGGGCTCTGGGCGGCCGCGTTCTGGACCGTTGCCGCGGGCGACCTCACGCTGCAGGGAAACCAGCCCAACACCGAGGTATTCCTCAACGCCTGCCTTATCTGGGCATTCCTCGGTGAGGAAGCGGTACCCCACGCCGACGGCCGAGCTCGCCAATGTCCGGTTCGTCGTGATCCGAAAGAGCAAAGGCGTTGACCCGGTGGAGGAGCGGGGCGCTGGGCCCGTGGCGCAAGCCTGGGACCCCTGGATGGCCTGAGGGGAGTTGGGTGCCGTCCAAATCGGGCGTGCGCATGCCAGCCTCGTGCGTCCAACAGCCAAGACTGCGGGGCTGGGCCGGTCTAAGCCAGTCTGCGACTCTTCCCGTGCGCATCCCTGTCGCGACCAGATTTCCCTTGGTCAGAGAGCAGCCCATTCCCGAGCGCCAGACGAGTGTGTGCCACCATAGCATCGATTGGAAGGCCACGTCTCGAACTCGACAGAAGGGTGGTCATGGCAATGCTTCGGCCTGGATCACCCGGACGTGGACCCCCCGATTCTGCCAGGCATGTGCCGTTGCTGCTGCGTCCGGTACGGATTCCGGAGGAACGAGGAAACCTCCGCTGACGTGGGCGGCGAGAACGCCGGCTCGGCCATTCACACGGCTCCAGTCATCAATGCGGGCGAAGCGGACTCTCTCGTCGCAACGTGTCCAGTCAAACAACGCGCCTGCATCGATGAGCCCGTAAGGGTCCTCCTGGCGTTGGAACCAGGGCTGGGCGAGCCCACGTGGCATCTCTGCAACGTCCAGGAGCGGGTTCTCCGATTCGAGTCGCAGCACGACAATGGCTCGGTCCAAAGGCAAGTTTGCTGCAACCCGCGTTGCTTCCGCGAGGAGGCGACGGTGAGCCTTCGACACTCGGTCAGAGTCCTCGAGCGTAGCGCGCACGTTCAGCACGTCCGATACCAGGACGATCGCCAGAGCCATGCCTCCGGCCAGCCGGGCCAAGATCCGCGAACGGATCGGAAGCATTTGATCGAGCACCTGTGCACAACCCGCGATGAGCATCACAAAGCCCGCATAGGCGATGTGCGTGTACCGAAGCGGCAGGTATGGGATGGGAAGCGCTGGCAGCAACGGCAATACCAACAGCGCGAGACCCAGGAGAGCTGGCCGCGAATGTTTTCGCCAGGCGAAAACGATTAGGACAAGGATCACGGCGCACCCGACAGCGCCGCGCCAGGTCACCGTCTGCGGGGCGGGGTTCGGTTCTTCGAAGCGAAGGAACGCGGCCACGACGTTCGGAATTTTCGCGAGCGGCCGCAGGGAGACAGAGTAGTAGGATCCGAACGTGGGCACCAGAAGAAGGCGGGTGACGGTGGCAATCGTGGCTAGGCCGGCCAGGGGGCCTGCCACCAGGGCGGCACGTTGCCAATGGTGCTCCAACACTAGCAGCTCGACAACGAGAACGAGGCCTGGAGTGACGACCCATGTTTCCTTGCTCGCGACCGCGAGTACACCAGCGCCCACCGCAAGCAGCACACTACTTCTGCTCCAGCGCTCGCCCATGCTTGGCCAAGCGAGAATCATCAGCAGCCACGCGATGAGGAGGGTCTGCTCGTGCCGCACCGAGATGGAGATAGCAACCTCCACGACAAAGGGAGAACAGGCCCAGAAGAGCCCGGCCAGCCATGACGTGAGGTACGAAAGCCCCAGCTTGCGGGCCACGGCAACGAGGAGCAACGTGGCAGCGAGGTGGAGAAGTAGGTTCGTGAGGTGGAAACCCGCTGGATTGTTACGCCAGATTGCCCGATCGGCCACGAGAGTCCAAGTGCTGGCGGGTCGAAAAAACTCACCGATCGGCGCCACCAGCTTCCCGGGACGGTAAGTTGCCTCGTGCGCCAGCTGGACCATCTGGTAGTCATCGCCCATGAGCTCGAGTCTGAGGCTAGGGCTGAAAACACCAAGAACCGCCAGAGGGACCGAGGCAGCGGCGAGCCACCGGAACGCCTTCGGCATCGTCCGATTATGGCATGGGGCTGACTGGAGAAACCCCGCCGGGGGAAAGAAGCTTCAGTCCCGCGGGATTTGGCTGCGATTCCGCAACCATTGTGTCTGGTAGAGTCCCTCTGGGTTTGGCTCTCCGCAAGGTTGGTCGAAGGGAGTTGTGGACTTGGGTCGATGATAGTTGCAGGGGCACCGGTGGGGTGAGGGGCGCGGTGTCCCAACCAGGACGCAATACACTGCGCCATGGCCAGCCAAGCACGGACGCTACGGGACGAACATGGACAAGGACTTCAGCCGCAGGTACGCCGAGCTTCAGGATCACCACTGGTGGTTTCGGGGGCGCGCCGTCGTGCTCCGAAAGCTGCTCGAGTCGGTGCCGCTCGCTGACGGTGCGACCGTTCTCGAGGTCGGGGTCGGGCCCGGGAGGGACATTGGTCGTGTGTACCCAGCCAATGTGAGAGTGGTTGGTTTGGAGCCTGACCCAGATCTTGCAGCGGCTGCAAAGAGGCACACGCAGGAGGAGGTGCACTGCGGGACGTTGGAGGCCTTGCCAAAGGCGATCGCAGAAGCTCGCTTCCAGGCCATTGCATTGTTCGATGTTTTGGAACACGTCGAGGACGACGGGTACGCTCTGCGCCTGCTCGCGGAGAGGCTGGCACCAAATGGCAGGCTTGTACTGACAGTGGCTGCTTACTCCTGGATGTGGTGTCAGCACGATGAAGTCAATCATCACTTTCGAAGGTACAGCCGCAAGTCCCTCGCGAACACATTGAGGCAGGCCGGGTTTCGACCCGTGACTTCGACCTACTTTAACTCCTTCCTGTTCGTGGCAATCGTAGCCTTCCGAATCGCCTCACGGTTGTTTGGTAATCGGGGGTTGCTGCCACGCATCAAGCGGGCTGGTCGCTCGGATTTTGACGTTTCCCTCGGCCCGCTCGATGCTCTTTTCTTCCGGGTTCTTTCCCTCGAGGCAAGATTCCTTGGCCGCATACGCTTCCCTTTCGGGGTCTCGCTGTTCATGGTTGCCGAGCGCGCTGGGTAGACCAAACTGCCAGACCCGACTGGCGCGGAGCATTTCGAGGCTTCTCCCGCAGGTTCAGGGAAACCACCCAGAGCGCTGGGGCGTTTTCAGTGCGCGACCCGGTGGTTGGGTTTTTCCCTGTGACCGCGGCACATGCGCGTGGAAGCCTGACAAACCTGCCCGTTATCCTCGTCCCGCGCCCGTGGGCGACGTTCGACCCGGCCGCATTCCCATAGGGTCAGTGGGCGAAGCTACGTCTTCCAGGCGTGGACGATCATGCGGCCCCAGCGCTGGGTGTCGTGGAGGCGGTACCCCTTCGAAAAGGCGTTGTAGACCGACCGCAGCACCCTGCGGAGAGAGCTCTCGCGGGCGGGAGCCTTGACCACCTCGAGGCGCTGGAAGCCAGCCGTCCTCAGCATGTCGAGCAGGGCCGCGGCGTTCGGTCCCCACCAGTTGGTGCTGTCCCCGCCCAGCTCGTCGGTCGGGTAGAACGCCATCACCGGGCGCCGGTGGTCGAGCAGGTCCACGTGGGTCTCCAGGATCAGAAGCTCCCGCGTGACGCTCGCAACCCGCTCGAGGCCGAGGAGGGGGTGCCGGAGGTGGTAGAGGACGCCGAGGAAAAGCACGACGTCGAAGACACCCACCGTGTCCGCGGAGAGGTCGTAGACATCGATGGTGCGCTCCTCCACCCGCGAGCTCAGAACCGTTTTCGCGAACTCGAAGCCTTCCTTCGGGCTGCACTCCGGCCCGCCCCAGTTGTCCACCGCGAGCACGCGGCTGGCCCCCCGCCGCTCGGCCTCGAACGAGAAGAAGCCATCGTAGGCGCCGATGTCGAGGACGCTCTTGCCGCGGAGGTCCTCTGGTATGCGGATCTCCTTCAGCTTACGCGGGGAATCGTCGCGGCCCGGGGTCGTGATGCCACCTCCGAGATCGATCCGGTGGAACCACTCGATGGCGGCGACCCCTGCTCGGAGCTGCTCGGGCGTCATGGCCTGCCGGTCGGGCATGGCTCTCTCCGGGCTAGCGCTCGACCCTGTAGTTGGGCGCTTCCTTGGTGATCACCACGTCGTGAGCGTGGGACTCCTTCAGCCCAGCGGAGGTGATGCGCATGAAACGGGCCCGCTCCCAGAGCTGCGCGATGGTGGCGCAGCCCGAGAGCCCCATCCCCGAGCGCAGCCCGCCCACCAGCTGGGTGAGCTGGGCGGACAGGGGTCCCTTGTACGGCACCATGCCTTCGATCCCCTCGGGTACCAGCTTGGAGGGCTCCTCATCGCTCTGGAAGTAACGGTCGCGCCCCCCCTCGCCGGTCTTCATCGCGCCCAGCGAGCCCATGCCGCGGTACGCCTTGAACGTGCGCCCCTGGTAGAGGATCTGCTCGCCGGGGGACTCGTCTACGCCGGCGAACAACGAGCCGATCATGACGGTGTCGGCGCCGGCGGCGAGCGCCTTGGTGATGTCGCCCGAGTACTTGATGCCGCCGTCCGCGATCAGCGGGACGTCAGCGGCACGGCAGGCGCGGGCGCACTCCAGGATCGCGGTGATCTGCGGCACGCCGGCGCCGGTCACCACGCGGGTCGTACAGATCGAGCCCGGCCCGACACCCACCTTGACCGCGTCCACTCCGAGGGCGATAAGATCACGGGCCCCCTCAAGAGTCGCCACATTACCGGCCATCAGAGGCACTTCGGGGAAACGCTCCTTGATCCGCTTGGCGGCTGCCAGCACTTTCTCGCTGTGGCCATGGGAGGAGTCCAGACACAGGAGATCCACCTTGGCGGCGACCAGGGCGGCGCAACGCTGGTCGAGGTCTGACCCTGCACCCACCGCAGCGGCCACTCGCAGCCGGCCGAGCGCATCCTTGCAGGCGTTCGGGTACTCCTGCGCCTTCTTGATGTCCTTGACCGTGATCAGGCCCTTGAGGGCCCCTTCGTCGTCCACCACGAGGAGCTTCTCGATGCGGTGCTTGTGAAGCAACGCCTTGGCGGCCTCCAGGGTCGTGCCGACGGGCGCGGTGACGAGGTGTTCCTTGGTCATGAAGTCGGCGATCGGGCGGTCGACCTCTGTGCAGAAGCGGAGGTCGCGGTTGGTGAGGATGCCCTTGAGCTGACCGTGCTCGTCCACGACCGGCAGGCCGGAGATGCGGTAACGCGCCATCTGGTCCAGCGCCTCGCGCACCAGCCGGTCGGGGCGGATGGTGACCGGGTCCACGATCATCCCGGACTCGGAGCGCTTGACCATGTCCACCTCTTCGGCCTGGCGTGCAAGCGGCATGTTGCGGTGGATGACCCCCAGGCCGCCGTGCTGCGCCATGGCGATGGCCAAGGGGGCCTCGGTGACCGTGTCCATGGCCGCAGAGAGAATGGGGATGTTGAGACGGATGGTGCGTGTGAGACGGGAAGTGACGTCGACCTGCGCCGGGTGCACCGCCGAGCGCCCCGGCATCAGCAGCACATCGTCAAAGGTGAGCGCAAGCGGGGGGTTGTTCTCAGGCATGGCGGGGAGCCTCCTGTACGACCGTGGGAGTCGCCGGGCGCTCATCGTGAGCGAGCAGCGCGAGCGAAACGATCCCGTCGCACCGCGAGGTCAGTGGAAACGGAGTGTGGTGATCAGCCATGGCGAAGTGTCTCCGAACTCGACCCTCTGCGCAAGGGGGGACGCTGCCGCTGGGTCGGCGTCGGGGCGGTGGCTCGCCTCGGCTTGGGGAAGGCCCGGCTGCGTGTGCTCCTACGCAACGCCGGGAGGTTGCGGTTCGTCTGTCCCCGTTGTCACCACGTCGCGCCGCCCGACGGCGGCGGCCACGCGTCGAGGAGACGGCGCAACGAGACGATCTGGCCGAGGTGGTACGAGTTGTGGATTGCGATCCCCAGGAGCAGCTCGCCGAGCGTCGATTTTGCGTCTCCTCCGACCCGGGCTTCCAGGTCGCGGGTCCGTGCGGTCTCCTCCAACTCGGCGACGCCGGCGAGGAAGCGGTCCCGGAGCGCTCCCCAGGCCTTCGTGGCCCCCCTCCCGGTGGGAATCGCGGGCCATCCGTCCGCCGCGTTCTCGGGGGTTTGCGGCTGACCGCCGCGCACGATCTCGAGCGTCAGCTCCTGCCAGAACACCATATGCGCGAGCTCGTCCCACACCGTGGCGAGCTTCTTGCTCGGCCGCCGCCTGGCCTGGGCCGCGGTCAGCTCCTCGAGCGCAATGGTGGGCGCCACGTGTTCGCCGCGGCCGCCGACCGACGCGATGAGCTTGTCTCGAAGCGCCTGATCCATGCGGACCTCCTCCGAGTATTGTACGACTGAGACGCTGTAGCTGTGTTGCGGCTGGCGCGACCGGGCCCGCCTGAGCGGTGTCCTGTCCTGTCGGGGGGCCGGGCTTTCGGTGGCTCGCGCTACGACGCTGCGGTCGAATCCATGGCCCCGTGGCACTTCTTGTACTTCTTGCCGGAGCCGCACGGGCAGGGGTCGTTGCGCCCGACCTTGGGGGTCGAGCGGCGCACCGTTGTGGGGGGCCCAGCGGTGGGTGAGTGCTGCGCCTCCTGCCGCTCACCCTGCAGGCCCGTGATGTCCGCCTTGGTCTCACGGGCCCGGACCGCCTGCCGCCGCCGCTCCTGTGGAGGCTGGACCAGTTCGACACGGTACAGGTACTGCACCACCTGATCCTCGACCCGCTCCATCATCTCCTGGAAGAGCCCGAACGACTCGCGCTTGTACTCGACCAGCGGGTCGCGCTGGCCGTAGGCCCGCATGCCGATCCCCTCCTTGAGGTGATCGAGAGCCAGAAGGTGATCCTTCCACTGCGCGTCCAGCACCGAGAGGATCAGGTAGCGCTCGAGCTGACGGAAGTTCTCGGCGCCGATGGTGCGCTCGCGCTCCTCGAAACGCTGCTCGACGGCGGCGGTCAGAGCCTCCTCGAGCCTCGGCCGCGTGACCTTGTCCCAGCTGACGTCGGCCTGCGCGATTGTGAGCCCGAACAGCTCCTTGAGCTCGCGTTCCAGCGCCTCGCGGTCCCACTCGTCGGGGTGTTTCTCGTCGGGACAGTACGACTCGATGAGTGATCCGACGATCTCGCGGGCGGCGCGCAGCACCCACTCGCGCCCTTCCTTCCTGTCGAGCACGTTGCGGCGCAGCCGGTAGACGGCCTCGCGCTGCTTGTTCATCACGTCGTCGTATTCGAGGAGGTGCTTGCGGATCTCGAAGTTCCGCCCTTCCACCTGCTTCTGGGCCCGCTCGATCGAGCGCGTGACCATGCCGGACTCGATCGGGATCCCCTCCTCCATGCCGAGGTGCTTCATCCACTCGCGCAGGCGATCGGAGGCAAAGATGCGCATCAGGTCATCCTCGAGTGAGAGGATGAAGCGCGATGAGCCGGGGTCACCCTGCCGTCCGGAGCGGCCGCGCAGCTGGTTATCGATGCGGCGCGCCTCATGCCGTTCCGTGCCGAGGATGTGGAGCCCGCCGGCCTCCAGCACCTTGTCGCGCTCCGCGGCCCACTTCACCTTGTAGCGTTCGAGCGCCTGAGCGTACGCCTCCGGCTCCTTGAGCGGGTCAGCCTCGCCCCTGGCGAGCCCCTCGGGGTTCCCGCCCAGGATGATGTCGGTGCCGCGGCCCGCCATGTTGGTTGCGATGGTCACGGCGCGGAAGCCGCCCGCCTGAGCCACGATCCCGGCCTCGCGCTCGTGGTACTTGGCGTTCAGCACAACGTGCGGGATGCCGCGCCGCTTCAGAAGCTCGGCGAGCCTCTCGGATTTCTCGATCGAGACCGTGCCGACGAGAACCGGCTGCCCCTTCTCGTGGAGCTGGACGAGCTCCTCAACGATGGCCTCCCACTTCTCCTTCTCGGTGCGATAGATCACGTCGGGGTTGTCGGCGCGGATCATCTCCGCGTTGGTGGGGATCACGACCACGTCGAGGCCGTAGATGTGGGCGAACTCGTCCGCCTCGGTCTCCGCGGTGCCGGTCATCCCCGCCAGCTTCTCGTACATGCGGAAGTAGTTTTGCAGCGTGACCGTGGCCAGAGTCTGGTTCTCGGCCTCGATCTTCACCCCCTCCTTGGCCTCCACTGCTTGGTGAAGGCCGTCCGACCAGCGGCGGCCGGGCATCAGTCGGCCGGTGAACTCGTCCACGATGAGGACCTGGCCGTCCTTCACGATGTAGTCGCGGTCGAGCTGGTAGAGGGCGTGAGCGCGGAGCGCCTGCTGGACCGCGTGCAGGGTTTCGATGTTGGTGGGGTCGTACAGGTTTGGCACTCCAAGCAGCTTCTCGGCCTTGGCCACGCCGTCGTCGGTAAGCGTGGCGGTGTGCGCCTTTTCGTCGAGGAGGTAGTCGCCCGTCGTGGTCTTGTTGCCGTACTTGTCCTTGATCTCCTCGCCCTTGCCGAGCTTGGGGATGATGCGGTCGACGTCGTAGTAGAGGCCCACCGAGAGCTCCGACGGCCCCGAGATGATGAGCGGGGTGCGCGCCTCGTCCACCAGGATCGAGTCAACCTCGTCCACGATGGCGTACACGTGCCTGCGCTGCACCATGTTCTCGGCCTCGAACTTCATGTTGTCGCGCAGGTAGTCGAAGCCGAACTCGTTGTTGGTGCCGTAGGTGATGTCGGTCTGATAGGCAAGCTTTCTCTCGGCATCCTCCATCTGGTTCTGGATGCAGCCCACCGAGAGGCCGAGGAACTTGTAGATCTTGCCCATCCACTCGGCGTCGCGCTTGGCCAGGTAGTCGTTGACCGTGACCACGTGAACGCCGCGGCCGGTGAGTGCGTTGAGGACTACCGGAAGGGTGGCCACGAGTGTCTTTCCCTCACCGGTCTTCATCTCGGCGATCTTGCCGTCGTGGAGCACCATGCCGCCGATGAGCTGGACGTCGAAGTGGCGCATCCCGACGGCGCGCTTCGAGGCCTCCCGCACCATCGCGAACACCTCGAAGAGGTGCGAGTCCAGCACCTCCTGGACCAGCTTGCGGCGCTCCACGTACTCCTCGGGGAGCTCGGCGGTGGCTGCGCGCACCTGCTCCCGGATCGCCGCGAGGCGGGAGCGCAGCTCCTCGTCGGAGAGCGCCGCAACCTCGGCCTCTCTCGCGTTGATCTCGGCCACCAGCGGGGCGAGTCGCTTCATCTCGCGGTCGTGCTTGGAGCCCATGAAGACTTCGATGACCTTGTCTACAACTCCAGGCATACTCACCTCAAATTCTGCAGATTACGCCTCGCCCGACCCGGCGACAAGGCCGCGCCATTCAATCCATTGCAGAAGCTGATTTTGTGGCGCGCCACGGAGGCGGGGCGACACGGGCCACCGAGGCGGCGTCCTGCCCCCGCATCCGGGCGCACGAAGGATCCGACCGAGCTTGCAGCCGCGTGTGGGTGTGAGAACATGACATGAGCACAATGGCGGGCGCTTTCTCTGATGCCGGCGGCGGAGCGCGGCTCCTCAACCAGAGCGAGCGGCCGACCCGCACCCACTACGTGATCCTGGGGATGTCCTGGGCGGGCTGGTTGTTCGACTTCTACGACCTCATGATGTTCTCGTTCCTGCTCATCCCCATCAAGAAGAGCCTGGGCCTCTCCGAGACGTCACTCTCACTTCTGCTGGGTTCGACGCTGGCGGCCACCGCCCTCGGTGGCATCGTGTTCGGCTACCTGGCGGACCGGTTCGGCAGGAAGACAGTGCTTTCCTGGACGATCCTGGTCTACTCCATCGGCACGTTCCTCTGCGGCTTCGCGCAGAGCGCCGCCTGGCTGCTGGTGTTCCGCGTGGTCACCGGCCTCGGGGTCGGCGGCGAGTGGGCCACCGGGCAAACGCTGGTCGGGGAAACGTTCCCGGCGAGGATGCGCGCCCGGTTCGCCGCGGTGATGCAAACCGGGGCCCCACTCGGCATCGCCCTGGCGTCGATCGTGGGGGGGTTTGTGCAGCCGGCGCTGGCGTCCGCGTTCGGCCCGGAATGGGGGTGGCGCGGCTGCTTCTTCCTGTCGCTAGTTCCCGCGCTTCTGGTCGTTGTAATCCGTCGGGCGATGCCCGAGTCGGACGTGTGGCTCGAGCGCCGGCGGCTCGCCGCGAAGGCCGAGGGGGGCCACCTCTCCGATCTTCTGCGCACGCCCGCCCTACGCCGTCTGTTCCTGCTCGGCCTGGTCCTCGCCGTCACAGACATGTCGGCGTACTGGTTTACCTACACCTGGATGCCGAAATACCTCTACGACAATCTGGGATTCTCGATGGCTCGTTCCGGCCTGTGGATGCTGACTACGCAGGCGGGGGGGTTCCTCGGGTACCTCTCCTTCGGTCTGTTCGCCGACTGGAAAGGGCGCCGGGTCGCCTACACGGGCTTCTCGGTGGTTTGGGCCGTGGGGTTGCTGGCGGTCACCTGGTTCTGGAGCAGCATCGCGGTGTGGCCCTGGCTCACCCTCGCCTTCATGTTTATGGTGGGCTTCGGCACCGGCAACTTTTCCGGGTACGGGCCGATCTTCTCCGAGATCTTCCCCACCAAGGTGCGCAACACCGCCATGGGGACCGCCTTCAACCTCGCGCGCGGTGTGCAGTTCTTCACCCCGCTGATCATCACCCAGGTGGCGGGCCGCTACGGTCTGGGTGGGGGTATCTCGCTTGCTGCGTTCTTCGCAGTGTTCACGGGTCTCTGGGTGTGGACGCTCCCAGAGACCAGGGGGACGCGCATCGTGGCCGAATCCTGACCGGAGAGCAGTGCCGTGCGTGTGGCGCGGCTCTACCGTTCGCGGGTCGGCTCGGCCGCGGGCCCCGTGAGGGACCACGGGATCGCCATCAACGCAGGAAGCCCCTGGTAGTCAGTCTGGCCCAGCGCCGCGAGGCCCGGCACATCGGTGCCGTCATCGTTAGGGATCAGAACTTGGGGACGAGCGGCCTCGGCCGCCGCCAGGAGCGGCGCGGAGAACAGGGCGAAGAGAACTGCCGCGAGTATGCGCTTCATGATCCCTCCCGTGCCCGAGCATGCGCGAGACCGCTGGCCGGCGCAAGGCGTGTCGAGATTTCCGCGGCCTTGACCGTGACTGCCGGCTCCATCGGTGCGTACAATCAGACATGCGCAGAATCCCCCGTTGGCTGGTCGTTGTGGTTGCGATCCTCGTGGTGGCGGCCGCGCTGCGCCTGGTGGTCTTCCGCTCGAACCCGGTGCCGGTCGAGGTGGCGCGTGCGGAGATGGGAACGGTCGAGGAGACCGTTACCAACACCCGTGCCGGCACGGTCAAGGCCCGCTTGCGGGCCAAGCTCTCACCGCAGCTCGGCGGGCGCGTCACCGAGCTCCCCTTCCGGAAGGGGGTGCGGGTCAAGGTGGGGGCGTTGCTGCTCAGGCTCGATGACTCGGTGCAACGGGCCCAGGTCGTTCTTGCGCACGAGCAGGTGAAGACGGCCGAGTCGCAGGCCACCGAGGCCTGCCTTGCCGCCGAGCTGGCCGAGAAGGAGCTGCGGCGTGGCAAGGCGCTCTCCGCCGACGGGATCACCAGCCAGCAGGACCTGGACACGCTCGAGAGCAACCGCGACCGCACCCGTGCGGGCTGCCAGGCAGCACTGGCGGCGCGCGACCAGGCACGCGCCCAGGTGGGCCTCGCCGAGGCGGAGCTGGCGCTCACGGTGGTGCGGGCGCCGTTCGCCGGGGTGATCGCGGACTGCAGCACCGAGGTGGGGGAGTGGATCACCCCGGCCCCGCCGGGGGTCCCGATCCCGGCGGTCCTGGACCTCATCGACCCCGGCTCGGTGTACGTCTCCGCGCCCATCGACGAGGTGGACTCCCAGCGCGTGAGGGTTGGGCAGGAGGTTCGCCTCACGGTGGACTCGCGCCCGGGCGAGAAGCTGGCCGGCGGGCTCGTGCGCGTGGCCCCGTACGTGCTGGACGTGCTGGAGCAGAACCGCACCGTTGAGATCGAGGTGGAGCTCGCGGATTCGCAGGTGGCGGCGGGCCTGCTTCCCGGCACCTCGGCCGACGTGGAGGTCATCCTCGCGCGCCGCGAGGGCGTGCCGCGCATCCCCACTGCGGCCATCGCCGAGGGCGGCAAGGTGCTGGTGCTCGGGGGCGGCCGCCTCGAGGAGCGAACGGTCATCGCGGGGATGCGGAACTGGCAGTTCACCGAGGTGAAGGGTGGCGTGGTTGCCGGCGAGCTGGTGGTGACCTCGCGCGACTCCCCGGACATCAAGCACGGTGCACGTGCACGTGTACGGGAGTCGCGGTGATCCAGCTCGAAGGCGTCTGGCGCATCTTCAGGGTCGGCGAAGGGGAGGTGCACGCCCTCAAGGGAGTGACGCTCACGATCGAGCGCGGCGAGCACGTGGCGCTGGTCGGGCCCTCCGGGTCCGGCAAGTCCACCCTGCTGCACATCGTGGGCTGCCTCGACAGGCCGACCCGGGGGCGCTACCTGCTGGAGGAACGCGAGGTCGGTTCGCTCTCCGAGGAGGAGCGCTCGCTGCTGCGCCGGCACCGGATCGGTTTCGTGTTCCAGTTCTTTCACCTGCTGCCCCGCCTCACCGCCCAGGGGAACGTTGAGCTGCCGATGCTGTTTGCGGGGACACCGCCGGAGGAGCGCCGGGAGCGCGCGGCGCGGGCGCTGGAGGCGGTTGGGCTCTCGCACCGTGCCACCCATCGCCCCGACCAGCTCTCCGGGGGCGAGCGCCAGCGGGTGGCGATCGCGCGGGCGGTGGTCATGGATCCGGCGGTGCTGCTGGCAGACGAGCCAACCGGCAACCTGGACCGAGCCTCGGCCCTCGAGGTGATGGAGCTGATCGAAAGAATGAACGCGCGAGGGCTCACCCTGGTCGTGGTGACCCACGACCCGGCGATCGCGGAGAGGGCGAAGCGCGTGATTCGCATGGACGACGGGGCGATTCAAGGTGCGGCTGGGACCGCGGACCGCGGTCCACGTACCCCGGGTCGGGGGTAGGGTGCGTTTCCTCGATCTGCTGAGCTTCGCCGCCGGGGCGCTTCGGGGACACCGGTTGCGCACCGCGCTGTCGGTATCGGGGGTTGCCGTCGGCATTGCGGCGGTAGTCGCCCTCACGGCGCTCGGCGAGGGTGCGCGGCGCTACGTGGTGGATCAGTTCGCCGCCCTCGGGAGCAACCTCCTCATTGTGATGCCTGGGAAGGTGGAAACGACCGGCGGCGCCCCCTTCGGTGGGGTGACGCACGACCTGACGATCGACGACTACCGTGCGATCGCCAAGCTTGATCGGGTACACCGGTCGGCTCCGATGGCGGTGGCCACCGACACCGTGCACTTCAGGGACCGCGGCCGCGCGGTGCCGGTGCTCGGTACGACGGCGAACTTCGCGGCCGTGCGCAGGCTCGAGGTCGGCTCAGGCGAGTTCCTGCCGCCCGGCGACCCCGACCAGGGGGGCAGCGAGATCGTTCTCGGGGTCACGGTGGCCCAGGAACTCTTTAGGAGCGAGAACCCGCTCGGGCAGATCGTGCGTGTCGGACCCTGGCGCTTCCGGGTGGTGGGGGTGCTGGCGCCGCGCGGACGGTCCCTCACCTTCAACATCGACGACGTGGTCTTGATCCCGGTGCGAACCGCCATGAGGGTTTTCAACCGTTCCTCCCTGTTCCGCATCCTGGTGGATGTGCGGGGGCACGGCGAGATGGAGTTGGCCAGGCGCGACGTTGAGAAGCTGGTGGCGGAAAGACACCGCGCCGAGGACGTCACCGTGGTCACCCAGGATGCGCTGCTGTCGGCGTTCTCGTCGATCCTCAACGCGCTCACCCTCGCGCTGGTGGGGATCGCCTCGGTTTCGCTTGCCGTGGCGGGGGTGGGGATCATGAACGTGATGCTGGTCTCGGTCACCGAGCGGCGTGCCGAGATCGGCCTCCTGAAGGCGCTCGGGGCGCAGGACCGGCAGGTGCTGGCGGCGTTCCTCGCCGAGGCGGTGCTGCTCGCGACCGGCGGCGGGGTAGCCGGGCTGGCACTGGGCGCCGGGGCGATCCGCGCCTTCGTCGCGATTTACCCGAGCTTTCCGGCCTCCCCTCCGGCCTGGGCGGTTGCCGCAGCACTCGCGCTGTCCCTCGCGGTCGGAGTCGGCTTCGGCGTCTGGCCGGCGCGAAGGGCCACACGCCTCGACCCGGTGGCGGCGCTCGCGAGGCGATAGACGTGGAGACCGTCGAGCTCTTCCGCTTCGTACTCGGTGCGCTCGCCGGCCACAGGCTGCGCTCCGCGCTCTCGGCGCTCGGGGTGGCGATCGGCGTGACCGCGGTCATGCTGCTCACCTCGCTGGGGGAGGGCACGCGCCGGTACATCGTGTCGCAGTTCTCCCAATTCGGCACGAACCTCATGGAGATCAACCCCGGGAAGGTGAAGACGTTCGGCTTTGCGGGTGCGTTCGGGGGCACCACCCACAAGCTGACCATCGAGGACGCGGAGGCGCTCGGGCGGCTCGCCGGCGTTGACGAGGTCCTGCCGATCACCTTCGGGCAGGCGCGCGTGGAGGCGGAGGCACGGGGACGCAGCGTCTACGTCTACGGGGTCACCCACGAGCTCCCCGCAGCGTGGCGGGTCACCGTGTCGCAGGGGAGCTTCCTGCCCGAGATGGACCCCCACCGTCAGGGGGCGTTCGTGGTGCTCGGGCCCAAGCTCGCGCGCGAGCTTTTCGGCTCGGTCGCCCCGCTCGGGCGGCGTGTGCGCATCGGCAGCTGGGGGTTCCTGGTGATCGGGGTGATGGAGTCCAAGGGGCAGCTGCTCGGCTTCGACATCGACGACATGGCGTACATCCCGGTGGCCACCGCGATGAACCTCTTCAACCAGAGCGAGGTGATGGCCATCGACGTAGTGGCGCGCAGCGCGGAGGCGGTCCCCGGCGTGGTGGCGGGGGTCAAAACGGTGCTCACGGCACGCCACCGCGGCGAGGAGGACTTCACCGTCACCACCCAGACCGAGATGCTGGACACGTTTGGCCGGATCATCGGCATCATCACGGCCGCCGTCACGGCCATCGCCGGGATCTCGCTGTTCGTGGGGGCGATGGGGATCCTGACGATCATGTGGATCTCGGTGCACGAGCGCACCGGGGAGATCGGCTTGCTGCGCGCGCTCGGCGTGACCGAGCGCGGGGTGCAGCGGCTGTTCCTGCTCGAGGCCGCGCTGCTTGCGGTTTCCGGCGGCATCACCGGGGTCGGCTTCGGCTTCGGGGTCCAGGTGCTGGCGCGGGCTTTCGTCCCCGGCTTGCCGCTCGCGACTCCGGCTGGCGCAGTCGTGGCCGCGCTGCTGATGAGCCTGGCGGTGGGCGTTGCCGCAGGAGTGATCCCGGCTCGCCACGCCGCCGCTCTCGACCCCGTGGACGCCTTGCGCGCGGAGTGACCTGACTCTCTTCTTGCCTTGCGGCACGGCTCTGGTTTGCTCCGAGGGTGGCGTGCGTGCTCGCTGCGCTCGCAACGCCTCGGCGAACGACCCGACAGCGCTGTCCGGTGCGTGGCCCCTCGGCGTTCGCATAAGGCGGCGCCGCCGTCTCCCCACCCCGGTCAGCGCGTCGGGGCCCCGCCCGCCTCGGCTGATGGCACCGCCAACCCTCGGGGCGGGATTGCCCCACCCCTGCCGGATCCGACGGTCTCGGGAGACATGGCCGCTGGCGCCTGCGGGGCGTATTGGAAACATCGCACTCGGGCGCCCGTGGTACGCCATGGAAGGAAACGCGGCGGCGTTCCTCGCGATTGGGGGGAAGACGGCGCTCCGCCCGGCCTGCACCCGGAGTTGCTAGCCCTGAGCGAGGCGCTGCACCCACTCGATGAGGCGTTGCAAGGCCTCCGGCGCCGAGTCCTCCGCCACCGTGACCGTGCGCTCCGCCCCCGCATGCTCGATGGTGATTCGGTAGTAGAAACGGTCAACCCTGCCGGGACGCGGCGTCGGCTCCTCGGGGAAGTGGGCGAGATCGGCAGCCTCCACCAGCGTACGCAGCTCCTCGGCCTGCACGGGGGCGAGGGTCTTCCCATCCGCGGTGAACGTCCTGCGGATGTTGGCGAAGCCCCCGGAGCGCTCGAGCCTCACGCGCATCACAAATCTAGAGTACCCCTACTTTCTTCCAGGCAGCTCGGACCGCAGTGACGGCGGCGCTTCTGGCCCCGAACAGCTCGGCGGCGACCGCAACCGTGAGGGTGCCGGCCGCCCTGAAATCCGAGCCTGGGCGCAGCCGGTCGCGCAGGGTGACGTACCAGACCTTGCCCGTCTTCTCCCACGCGGAGCCCCCGATGGCCGTGGCCGCCAGGTAGAACGCCCGGTTCGGGATCCCGGAGTTGATGTGGACGCCGCCGTTGTCGTCGGTCGTCTCGACGTAGTGCGCCATGTCGGCGGGTTGCGGGTCCTTGCCGAGGAGCGGGTCGTCGTAGGCGGTCCCGGGCGCGGCCATCGAGCGCAGCGCCTTGCCCTTGACCGTGGGCTTGAAAAGGCCCGCGCCGATCAGCCAGTCCGCCTGCCCGGCGGTCTGCCCGAGCGACCGCTGCTTGACCAGCGACCCGAACACGTCGGCGAAAGACTCGTTCAGGGCCCCGCTCTGGCCGGAGTAAGCCAGGCTTGCCTCGTACTGGATCACGCCGTGGGTGAGCTCATGCCCGATCACGTCGATGCACTTGGTGAAGCGCTCGAAGAGCTTCCCGTCGCCGTCCCCGTAAACCATCTGGCTGCCGTCCCAGAACGCGTTGTCATAGTCGACGCGGTAGTGGACCGTGGACACGAGCGGCATCCCGCGGTCGTCGATCGAATTGCGGCCGTAGGCCTCGTGGTAGAGATCCCAGGTGGCGCCGGCTCCCTCGTACGCCTCGTTGACCGCCACGTCCTTCACCGGCTTGTCGCCCTCGCGGCGCACCAACGCTCCGGGGAGTTGCGACCCGTGCCCAGCGTCGTACACCGAACGCTGCTTCCCCTCAGTCGGCGTTGCGGTCATGGAGGCGATCTCGCCGAGGAGCTCGCGCCGACCGCGGATCCGTTCGGAGACTGCGAGGGCCTGCAGCGCCCAGGCCCGCTGCTCAGAGGTGCCGCGCTCCACGATTGCGCGCAACATGTGAGGCGGGAGGATGCAGGTGATTGGATGCGAGCCGTGGTGGCTGCACCGCACTACCCTCACTGCTCGAAATCCCGTCACCATGGCGAAGCCCCTTTCCGGACGGCGGTCCTGCGCAGTGTCCAGGGGACCGCTTGAATGCCGCGGGGACCCTGTGCTTTGCCCGAGAGTACGTTCTGGCATCGGGCCGGTCAAGGCGCTGCGGGAGGTGGGGTCGCCTCGAGCTCGCGGCGGCGCACCTGCACCGCGGGGGCGTGGCATACACTGTCGCGGTGAGCTCCCGCGGCGTTGCCCGGACGGTGCATGGCATCTGGCTGCCCCTCACGCTCGGCATCGTCGCGGTTCTCCAGGTGACGGTGGTCAACTTCTGGCCGCGGTTCGAGAGCCCCAACGAGCGCGCCCGGGCTTACCAGGCGCTCGCCGTGGTCTCGCGGGGCAGCCTTGAGATCGGCACCGAGGTGGAGCGCTTCGGAGGAATGGAGGACCTCGCCTCGGCAGGCGGCCGCCTGTTCCCCAACAAGGCGCCCGGCACGCTTCCGCTGCTGCTGCCCGGCGCGCTGCTGGCGCACCGGCTCGCCGCCGGCAGCCGGGACGCCGAGCTGCGCCTGACCCTTGTCCTCGGCAGGCTGCTCGCCGCCTCGCTGCCCTTCGCCGTGTGTGCGCTGCTGCTGGCCCGGCTCACGGCGAGCCTGCCACGCGGAGGTCCGCTGACCGTCGCCGCCTACGCGCTCGGCACGCCGGCGCTTGCAGCCTCGCTCCTGCTGTTCTCTCACGCGCTCACGGCATGCCTGCTGCTGGCGGGTTTCGTGCTGCTGCTCGGCTCGCCACGGCCGCGCTGGCAGCCCGCCATGCTCGCTGGTTTCCTGCTGGGCTGGGCTGCGGGCTGCGAGTACACGGTTGCGCTGCCGGCCGCGGTGCTGGCCCTCGCCGCGCTACGGCGTCTCCGTTGGCGCGGTGCGCTGGCGCTTGTGGCCGGGGGCCTCGTTCCGCTGGCGCTCCTCGGCGCCTACAACGCGGCCTGCTTCGGCTCCCCGTTCGCCCTCTCGACCGCACATGAGGCCTACAGCTCGGTCGCGCTTCTCGTCAAACAGGGCTTCTTCGGGATCTCCTGGCCAACCCTCGGCGGGCTCGCGGGCCTCCTCTTCTCCCCGAGCCGCGGCCTGGTGGTGTGGGCACCGCTGGTCGCGCTGGCGGTGCTCGGCGCGCTCGCCAGGCCGCGCTGGCCGGAGGACGTTGGCGCGCGCGTCGCCCTGGCGGCGGCGCCAGTGGCGCTGCTGCTGGCCATGTCCGGCTACCCGAACTGGCACGGCGGCTGGTTCCCAGGGCCCCGCTACCTGCTCCCGGTGCTGCCGCTGATCTTCGTGCTCGCGGCCCGGGGTGCGGAGAGCGCGCTCGAGCGGCCGTCGGGAAGAGTGCTCGTCGCGCTGGGCGCGCTGTGGGGGTGGGCTCAGGCTTGGCCTCTGGTGGCAAGCTTCCCGTTTCCGCCAGAGGACCTCCCGCTGCCAGCGTTCACCCTCGCGCCCGGGCTCCTGTCCGACGGCGTGCTGGTTCCGTCGTGGCTGCCGGCCGGGGCGCTCGCTGCCACGCTCACGCTGCTGGCGCTGGTCTCGGGTGGGCAGCTCCTGGTGCTGGCAACGCCGGGTGGCCGGCGCGGCGAGCGGCTCGTCGCGGTGGCGTTCCTGCTGGGTGCGCTGCTGGCGGCGAGCAGACTTCCGCCAGCCAGCGGCTGGCAGGCCTCGCTCGAGCGTGCCGTGATCCACGACGTCTACGGCGGGGGACCGAAAGGCGCGCTGGAGGCGCTGCTGCGGCGCGCCGATACGCCGGCCCGCCGTGCGAACCTGGAGGCCCTGATCACCCGGCGCGACGCCGCGCGGTGAAGTTCGTGTCCCTGCGGGACGGCTTTATTTTGCCCCGCGTGTGCGCGGCTTCTCGGCCCTTGCTCACCCCCGCTCGCTGCGGGCCGAGACTCCTCGGGCAGCGACCGAGCAGGGACGCCCCTCGGTGGGGCCCCTCGCTGTCCGCCTGGAGCCGCGTCAGCGTTTCCCCGCCGCGGGTCGCCCGCTCGGTGCCCGCTGCCTTCGGAACGATCGCCGCTGGCACACGCGCGGCGGATCTGTTCCCCCCGCCTATGGGGCGGACGGACATCAGTCGGACAGCGGCACAACGCAGTCCACGGCTCGTGGCGCCGGCCCATTACGGGCGGTACCTATAAGCCTGTGTTTTCGTTGCGCCGAGCAGGGCGCCTGGCTATAGTGACGCGACGTTGCGCCGCGGTACTGCATTCTCAAGGAGGAATCGCCCGATGAGCTCGTCGCTCCTGCGCACCAAGCCCCTGACGCTAGTCCTGAAGGAGACCGAGGACGAGAAACACGGCCTCAGACGAGCGCTCAAGGCCTGGGACCTGGTGGCCATCGGCATCGGCTGCATCATCGGGGTGGGGATCTTCGTCTTGCCGGGGGTGGAGGCGGCCAACCACGCTGGGCCGGGCATCATCCTTTCCTTCGTGATCGCGGCGTCCGCGTGCGCGTGCGCGGCGCTGTGCTACGCGGAGTTGGCGGCGATGATCCCGGTGGCAGGCAGCGCCTACACCTACGGCTACACCACCCTGGGTGAGATCGTGGCTTGGGTCATCGGCTGGGACCTGATCCTGGAGTACATGGTCGGCGCCAGCCTGGTGGCCATCGGCTGGTCCGCGTACCTGGTGAACCTGATCAACCACCTGCTCCAGCCCGTGGGGATGAGCCTGCCGCACGCCTGGTGCGCGCCACCCTGGGTACCCCAGGGCCAGGAGCCCGGCATCCTCAACCTGCCTGCGGTGCTGATCATCGCGTTGCTGACGTGGCTTCTCGTGCGGGGGATCAAGGAGAGCGCCCGCGTCAACCTCATCATGGTGATCATTAAGGTCGTGGTGATCCTCATCTTTATCGGGCTGACCGCCTGGTACGTCAACCCCACAAACTGGAATCCGTTCATGCCGTTCGGCTTCAAGGGCGTCGTGACCGCGGCGGCGATCGTGTTCCTCGCGTACGTTGGCTTCGACGCGGTGTCGACCACCGCCGAGGAGGCCGTCAACCCACAACGCGACATGCCGATCGGCATCATGGGTTCGCTCGCGGTGGCCACGATTCTGTACGTGATTGTGGCCGCGATCATGACCGGGGTGGTGCCCTACAAACAGCTCAACGTGGCCGACCCTGTGGCGCTCGTCCTCAACACGCTCAACATGCCGTGGGCCTCGGTGGTGGTGAGCGTCGGGGCGCTCGCCGGGATCACGAGCGTTCTGCTTGTTCTCCTGCTCGGGCAGCCGCGCATCCTGTTCGCTATGTCCCGGGACGGCCTGCTGCCGCCGCTGATGTCCAAGGTGCACGACCGCTTTCGCACCCCGTACCTCACCACCATCATCACGGGAACCGTGGTGGCGGTGTCATCGGCGCTCACGCCGATCAACGTCGTGGCCGAACTGTGCTCCATCGGCACCCTCTTCGCCTTCATGATCGTGTCGGCCGGGGTGCTGGTGCTGCGGCGCACGCGGCCCGAGGTTGAACGGCCGTTCACGGTACCGGCGTACCCGGTGATCCCGATCCTCGGCATCGTGCTGTGCGGCTACCTGATGGCCAGCCTGCCGTTCGTGACCTGGCTGCGCTTCCTGGTGTGGCTGGTCATCGGCATGACGATCTACGCCGGCTATAGCTTCCGCCACAGCAAGCTTGCGCCGAATCAGGCTTGAGGCTCGTGGCTCCGGCCTCGAGTCAAGGCGTCGGGCCCCAATTTGTCCTGCGTTTCCTCAAGCCCCGGGCCTCAAGCCTATTTGTTTGTGCTGAGGACGACCACGCGGTCGAAGGCGCTCGAAACCACGTTCTGCGTGCGCGTGCCGGTGAAAAGGCGATTCAGCCGCTCGAGGTCGCGAGGCCCGATCACGCACAGCACCTTCTCCTTGGCATCGAAGAAGGCACGCACCTCGTCGTCCTTCGTCAGGAGCGGGACTGGGTGCGGGCTCCAGAACGGGTTTGACCGCGTGTCCATCACGACCACCGGGCTCCCCGTGTAGAACCGCACTCCGCGAACGTAGAACTTGCTCGTAACGATCGTCTGGCCGGCCAGGCCCTGCTCGGCAACGACCTTGGGAATGCCGGCGTCGGTAAATCCGGCAGCGGCGCTGGCCGGGACCGTCAGGCTCCCGACCAGGACGGCGGCAAGGAAGCCGCCCGCGGTGAGGGCCAGAGCCGGCGCGAAGCGGCGCGCAAGGAGCAACACTCCCACGGCCAGTTGTGTGGCGCCGAGGCCCGCGACGGCAAGGAGGATCGGGCGCAGCTCCGCGGCGAACGGGCCTTTCGCCAGGAACGGCACCGCGAGCATGCCGATCCCGAACAGGAACGAGATCGCAGCGGCGACCGCCGTTCGCCTGTGCAGGCCGGTGAACGACTCGAGGGAGATTGCTAGGGCGATTGCGAGGGCGGGGAAGAGCGGCAGGATGTAACTCGGGAGCTTTGAGTGCGCCATCGCGAAGATCCCCCAGGTCGCGAGGACCCAGGAGCCCAGGAAGAACACGGGCGTGCGGTACTTCCAGAACGTGGCCCCCAGGAACGCGAGGAAGGCGGTCCACGGGAAGATCCCCACCACCATGAGGACGGGGTAGAAGTACCAGGTGTCCAGGTTGCCGTGCTCGGCGCGCAAGATTCGGTGCCAGTTGTCGTGGACGAGGAACTCCCAGGTGAAGGCGCGCCCGTAGGTGATCGCAGCGTAGAGGTACCAGGGCAGGGCGACTGCCGTGAAGACCAACCACCAGGGGTGGAAGATGAACGACTTAAGCGTCGCGTTGTTGGCGGTCACCCGGAGGAACAGCACGATTCCCAGGAGCGCGATCACGAAGCCCACCGGGCCCTTGGTCAGCACCGCCAGGGCGAGGAGCAGCGCGAACAGGTGCAGAAACGCGTCCCGCTTCTCGGCAAACCAGAGATAGAAGCAGTAGAGGCTGCCCACCACGAGGACCGAGAAGACCATGTCCGTGAGCAAGGCGATGCACTGCCCCAGGTACAGCATCCCTGTGGCGAGGATCAGTGCGGCGAGCGCCGCGGTGCCTTTAGGCAGGATTCGCTTCGCGAACAGGTACGTAGCCAGCGCCCCCAGCAAGCCGAAAATCGCCGGCGCCAGGCGCGCGGACGCCGCATGCACGCCGAAGAGCTTGAACGACGCCATCAGCAGCCAGTAGGTGAGAGGCGGCTTCTCGAAATTTGGCTGGCCGAACAGCAGCGGTGTCAGGAGGCTGCCGGTGTCGAGCATCTCGCGGGCTGTCTGCGCGTAGAACACCTCGTCCGGGTCAATGAGCGGAAGCGCGTTCATGCCAGCGAAGATCACCACGGCGGTGAAAGCCAGAAGGGCAAGGTAGACAGCGGGTCGGTGGGTGGACCGCTCGACGGTCGGCCGGTTCTGATCTGCTGGGGTCAGGGATGGCCGACGCACCGGTGGAACCTATCAAAACTGCGCAGCGAAGCCAAGCGCAGACGGGTGTCGGACAATGAGCACCCGACCGCAGAGGGATCCAGCGCAGGCACCGCGTATACTTCCGGCGTGAGTGAACCCGGTACGCTGTTCTCGCACCGCACCTTCTCCGATTTCGACCTCCCCGCTCCCGTCAGGCAGGGCCTCGACGACGCGGGCTTCACACGCTGCACGCTCGTGCAGGCCGAGGTGCTGCCGCTGACTCTCGCCGGCCGCGACGTGGCGGCCCAGGCGCAGACGGGGACTGGAAAGACCGCCGCCTACCTGGTGACGATCTTCACCAAGCTGCTCGCAACGGCGGCTCCCGATCCGCGCCAGCCGCGGGCGCTGGTCATCGCGCCTACCCGCGAGTTGGTGGTTCAGGTCGCGGCCGACGCCGAGAAGCTGGGCGCCCACACCGGCCTCGTCACCGAGGCGGTCTTCGGAGGCATGGAGTACCGCGAGCAGCGGGCGGAGCTGACTCGGGGCGTGGACCTGCTGGTCGGGACGCCGGGGCGCCTGCTCGACTACCTGCGCCAGGGAGTGACCTCGCTGAGGCGCGTCCAGGTATTCGTGGTGGACGAGGCGGACCGCATGTTCGACATGGGTTTCATCGACGACCTGCGGGAGATCACGAGGCGGTTGCCCGCGCCCGGGAAGCGCCAGACGATGTTCTACACGGCCACGCTGTCGGGGCGTGTGCTGCAGCTTGGCTTCTCCGAGATGCGGGACCCCGCCGAGATCATCGTGAACCCCGAGGAGATCACCCCCGACCGCCTCGAGCAGGAGCTCTACCACGTCGGCTCGCGGGAGAAGTTCTCACTGCTGCTCGGCCTGCTGGCACGGGAGGGGTGCGAGCGAACGATGATCTTCGTCAACACCCGGGAGGAGGCGCGCCGGCTGGTCGAGCGGCTGGAGCGCCACGGCTACCTGGCGCGCGGCCTGACCGGCTCCGTGATCCAGACGCGACGCCTGAAGGTCCTCTCCGACTTCAAGGAGGGGAAGCTGCCGATCCTGGTGGCCACCGACGTGGCCTCGCGCGGCCTCCACATCGAGGGCGTCTCGCACGTGATCAACTACGATCTGCCGCAGGACCCCGAGGACTACATCCACCGGGTCGGCAGAACCGCGCGCGTAGGGGCCGAGGGCAAGGCGATCTCTCTCGCCTGCGAGAACTTCGTGTACTCGCTGCCGGCGATCGAGAAGCTCCTGAGCGCAGGCATCCCGGTTAAGCACGCCGACAACACCCTGTTCCTGAAAGTGCAGCCGCGCCCGCGGCCGCAGCCCCACGAGCAGGCCCCGTCCCAGAGCCAGGCTTCTTCCGGCACGAGGCGCCGTCGGCGCCGCAGGCGCCCCGGAGAGGCGAAAACGGGGGAGAGCGCTCCCTCCTCTTAGCCTGGACTATTCACGAAGGTGCCTACTGCAAGCGCGGATCTGGCCGCCCTGGCGGGCGTACTCGGGGTTCGGACCGTGCCGCCGTACCTACCAGTACGGCTCCGGTCCTCGCCCCTACGTTCACCCACCATGACAACCACCTCCGCGCTCTCGCTACGGCCCCCCATGAATAATCCAGGCTAGACGCGGTCGGGACCGCCGAGGACGCGTGCCGGCAACATGATGATCGCTTTGAAGAGGCCGAGGACACCCCCCACCGCGATTCCGAAGAGGCGAAACGGCAGGAGGAACAGCCAGACCAGCGGGTAGAGCACCAGGGCCAGGAGCGCGAGCGGCCAGCACAGCAGCAGCAGGATCAACCAGAGAAGGAACTTGACCATGGCATCCCTCCCGGGACGTCGCCCCTGACCCGAGTACGCACCGCGCGGCCGCGAGTTTCCGGCGGCACGCTTGACAGCACTGAATCGGCGGTGTACCCAGGGTGGGAACGAGCGCCCCACACGCGCAGCAGCGGTCCGAACGCAGCAGGGAGGGCCCACCATGCCCGAGATCCGCTCCAATCCGGTCACCGGGGACTGGGTGATCATCGCCACCGAGCGCGCCCGGCGTCCCGAGGAGTTCACCCAGAAGAAGCAGAAGGCCGCGCTCCCCGGCTTCGCTCCCGAGTGCCCGTTCTGCCCGGGCAACGAGGACAAGACGCCCGCCGAGCAGTTCCGCGTCCCCGCCCCGGGAGGCGGGTGGCTGGTGCGCTCGGTCCCCAACCGGTACGCGGCGCTCGCTCCGGAGGGCGAGGTCGAGCGGCACGGGGACGGGTTTCGGACGTTTCTCTCCGGGGTGGGGCTCCACGAGGTGATCGTCGAGACTCCAGCCCACGACCTGACGACCGCACTCCTGCCGGCCGGCCAGGTGGAGCATATCCTGGCCGCGTATCGCCACCGCTTGCGAGCTTTCTACGACGACCAGCGCATCGCGCACGTGATCGTTTTCAAGAACTACGGCGAGGCCGCCGGTACCTCACTCATCCATCCCCACTCGCAGATCGTCGGCATGCCGGTGCTCCCCGGCCAACTGCGGGCCCGGCTCGAGGAGGCGCTGCGGCACTGGGGGGACAAGGGAGAGTGCCTGTACTGCCGGTCGCTCCAGGAGGAGCTGCGCGACGGGACACGCGTGATCGCGGAAAACGCGTCGTTCGCGGCGTTCGTGCCGTACGCGGCGCTGTCGCCGTTCCATATCTGGATCTTCCCCAAGCGCCACTACGCGTACTTCGGCGACGTCTCCGACTCCGAGGTGGCCGATCTGGCGGCCCTTCTGCGCGAGGTGCTCGCGCGGCTCTACGTCGGGCTCGAAGACCCCGATTACAACTACGTGATCCGCTCGCTCTCCCCCCAGGAGGGGGCGGTGAAGTACTTCCACTGGTACATCTCGCTCATTCCGCGGGTGACCAAGTCCGCAGGGTTCGAGCTCGGTACCGGGATGTTCATCAACACCTCGCTCCCCGAGCGCAGCGCCGAGTTCCTGCGCAGCGTGACGCTGCCCGCCTGATTCGACGACGGCTGGCAAGCGGCCGGCCGTGCTCCTCGTCGACGAGATGACTGGAGCTCGCGGCTACTTCCGCCCGACCGGCAGGAGCGCCAGCGGCTGCTCGTCGGCGGTGCTGCCCAGCGTCGCGGCCAGCGTGGCGTCATCGTACGCCCCCACCACCGTCGTTCCGAGGCCGAGGGCAACCGCCTGCAGCGCCAGGTTCTCCGCGGCGGCTCCGACCTCGATGGGAACGTAGCGGACGGAACGGTCCCCGTACTTCTTCGCTGTACGCGCGTGGACGGCTGTGAACACAACGAGCGCCGGAGCGTCGCCCACCCAGCCTTGCCGGCATGCGCTCGCCACCTCAGCCCTGCGGTCCCCCGCAGCCACGAGCAGCAGATCGTGCTCGGGAGGCCGGTACCGGTACACCCCGCTCGGAAGTGCGTTCACGTTGCCGGCCACCAGGTAGAGCTCGAGGGGGTAGAGCGCACCCGCGGAGGGTGCCGTGCGTCGCCCGCGCTCGTCGGTCACACCCTGCGCGGCCCAGAGCAGCTGCGACACCTCCGCGAGCGTCAGCGGGGTTGCGGCGAACGAGCGCAGCGAGCGCCGTGCCTTGAGCGCGTGCTCGACGGACACCTCGCTCATCGCCCGCGGCGCCGGGAGCTTGATTGGTGCGAGCGTCGTCGCCCCTTGGGCCCGGGTCTCGACGCCCATACCCAGCGCGAGCATCGCTAGCAGTGCGATTGCCGCGCTGGTGTGAGAAAACCTCATCATCGTGGTGCCCTCCGCTTTCGCGCCGAGTCTAGCGTGCCGTGGGGTTCGGGTGGCTCCCCGCCGTGACGAGGCCAACCGCGGGTCCCCTGCTAGAATCGCGACGCTGCTGTCGCCAGCGGAGGGAGCACATGGGAGCGACGCTGATGGGAGCGTGGGAGAGGCCTTTCTGCGGGAGCCTGCGCGCCGCCGACGTGGGGCGGCGCGTCGAGCTGGTCGGGTGGGTGCGGCGCCGCCGCAACCTGGGCGGGATCGTGTTCGTCGACCTGCGCGACCGCGAGGGGTGGGTGCAGATTCTGCTACGCGACGAGCTGCGTGAGGCGGGGGAAAAGCTCTCCCAGGAGGATGTCGTTCGCGTCGTGGGCACGGTATCGCCGCGCTCGGCCGAGACCGTCAACGCCGAGATGCCAACCGGTGAGGTCGAGGTGCTGGCCGAGGTGGTGGAGCTGCTCACCGCCGCCGAAACGCCGCCGTTCGTCGTCGAGGACAGGGTCAACGCTTCCGAGGAGCTGCGGCTGCGCTACCGCTACCTCGACCTGCGCCGCCCCGAGATGATGGCGACGGTGGTGCTGCGCGATCGCATCACCTTCGCTATTCGTGAATATTTTCACAAGATGGCGTTCGTGGAGGTGGAAACCCCGATCCTGACCCGCTCCACCCCCGAGGGTGCGCGCGACTTCCTGGTGCCCTCGCGCCTGTCGCGGGGGACGTTCTACGCGCTTCCGCAGTCGCCGCAGCTTTTCAAGCAGCTGCTGCAGGTTGCGGGCCTCGGGCGCTACATCCAGATCGCGCGCTGCTTCCGGGACGAGGCGCTGCGCGCCGAACGCCAGCTCGAGTTCACCCAGGTGGACGTCGAGGCCTCCTTCGTCGAGGAGCAGGACATCTTTGCCCTCATCGAGGGGTTGTTTGCCCACGTCTTCCCGATCGTGGGGATCACCCCGCCGGCAAGCTTCCCGCGCATGACGTTCGACGAGGCGGTAGAGCGCTTCGGCAGCGATAAGCCGGACACCCGCTTCGGCATGGAGCTGGTCGAGCTGGGCGAAGTGGCGAAGGCGTGCGCCTTCGAGGGGCTGCGCAAGGCAGCCGGCAGCGGCCGCGTAAAGGGCCTGGTGGTGCCTGGCGGCGCCTCGTTCTCCCGAAAGCAGCTCGACGAGCTCTCGGAGGCCGTGAAGCCGTACGGCGCCCCCGGGGTGGTCTGGTTCCGGAGGACCGCGGCCGGGTACGGCTCACCGGCGAAGAAGGCTCTGGGCGATGAGGGCATCGCCGCCTTCCTGCGCGCCGCCCGTGCGGGCGAAGGGGACCTCCTCGTGGCCGTGGGCGGCGCCCCCAAGGTGGTGTTTGCCTCGCTGGGCGCGCTGCGCGTGGAACTGGGCCGCAGGCTCGAGCTGATTCCGCGTGGTACCCACGCCTTCCTGTGGGTGACGGAGTTTCCGCTCTTGGAGTGGGATGAGGAGACCAAGCGCTATTACGCGAGCCACCACCCATTCACATCGCCCAAGGCCGAGGATGTCGACAAGCTCGAGAGCGACCCAGGGGCGGTGCGGGCGCGCGCCTACGACGTGGTGATGGACGGCGTGGAGCTCGGGGGAGGCTCGATGCGGATCCACGACCCTGCCCTGCAGCGGCGGGCGTTCTCGGCGCTCGGGATCGACGAGGCCCAGGCGAAGCACAAGTTCGGCTTCCTACTCGAGGCGTTCCGCTACGGCGCCCCGCCCCATGGCGGGATCGCCCTCGGCCTCGACCGCATGGTGATGCTGATGGCCGGACGGGACTCGATCCGTGACGTGATCGCGTTCCCCAAGACCACGGCCGGGAACTGCCTGCTCACCGAAGCCCCGAACACGGTGGATCCCGAACAGCTCGCCGAACTGGGCTTGTCAGTGCGTTAGGATACGGTCCGAAAGAAGGGGAACGGGCAATGGCCGAAGAAAAGCCGGCACCCGGAAGGCGCGGTGCGGGAGCGGGGCCGCCGGCGGTGCGGTACGACGTCAGCCTGCTCACCGAAGACGACCTCTTCCTCTTCAACGAGGGGAGCCACTTCACCCTCTGGGAGAAGCTTGGCTCGCACGCGATCACCGCCGATGGCACCGAGGGCGTGTACTTCGCGGTCTGGGCCCCGGACGCCGAACGGGTCGCGGTGACCGGCGACTTCAACGGCTGGAACAAGGGCAGCCACCTCCTCGGATCGCGCGGCCAGTCCGGAATATGGGAGGGGTTCATCCCCGGCCTCGGCAAGGGCGCGCTCTACAAGTACCACGTGTGCTCGCGCCTTCACGGCTACCGGGCGGACAAGGCCGACCCGTTCGGCTTCCACCACGAGATCCCGTCCAAGACAGGCTCGGTGGTGTGGGACCTGGACTACGCCTGGGGCGACTCGGAGTGGATGGCGAAGCGTGCCGGCCGGAATCGACTCGATGCCCCGATGGCGATCTACGAGGTGCACCCGGGCTCATGGATGCGGGTGCCGGAGGAGGGCGGCCGGTGGCTCTCCTACCGGGAGCTGGGACCCAAGCTCGCCGAGTACGTCACCAGGATGGGATTCACCCACGTCGAGTTCATGCCGGTGATGGAGCACCCGTTCTACGGCTCGTGGGGGTACCAGATCACCGGGTTCTTCGCGCCCTCCAGCCGCTACGGCACCCCGCAGGACTTCATGTTCCTTATCGATACCCTGCACCGGGCCGGCATCGGGGTGATCCTCGACTGGGTGCCCTCGCACTTCCCCTCCGACGAGCACGGTCTCGCCTACTTCGACGGCACGCACCTGTACGAGCACGCCGACCCGCGCCAGGGGTACCACCCCGACTGGGGGAGCTACATCTTCAACTACGGTCGCAAGGAGATCTCGAGCTTCCTGACCTCGAACGCGCTCTTCTGGCTCGAGAACTACCACGTCGACGGGCTGCGGGTGGACGCCGTCGCCTCGATGCTCTACCTGGACTACTCGCGCAAGGAGGGGGAGTGGATCCCCAACGCCTTCGGCGGGCGCGAGAACCTCGACGCCATCGCCTTTCTGCGCCGCTGCAACGAGGAGGTCTACCGGCGCCACCCGGACGTGCAGATGATGGCGGAGGAGTCCACCGCGTGGCCGATGGTCTCGCGCCCGACCTACGTCGGGGGACTGGGCTTCGGGCTCAAGTGGGACATGGGCTGGATGCACGACACCCTGGCCTACATGCGTCACGAACCGATCCACCGCGCCTACCACCACAACCAGATCACCTTCCGGCAGCTCTACGCGTTCCACGAGAACTTCGTCCTGCCGCTCTCCCACGACGAGGTGGTGCACGGCAAGGGCTCCCTGCTCGGAATCATGCCGGGAGACGACTGGCAGAAGTTCGCCAACCTGCGCCTGCTGCTCTCGTACATGTGGGCGCAGCCCGGGAAGAAGCTGCTGTTCATGGGCGGCGAGATCGCACAGTGGCGCGAGTGGCACCACGAGGAGAGCCTGGACTGGCACCTCCTGCAGTACGCGCCCCACGAGGGCGTGCGGAAGCTGGTCGCGGACCTCAACCGGATGTACCGCGCCGAGCCCGCGCTCTTTGAGCACGACTGCGAGCCCGCGGGCTTTGAGTGGGTGGACTGCGCCGACTGGCAGGGGAGCATGCTCTCTTTTCTGCGCAAAGGCAGGGGAGGGGATGCGGTACTGGTCGCCTGCAACTTCACCCCCGTGCCGCGGATCGGCTACCGGCTGGGCGTGCCGTTCGGCGGAACATGGCGGGAGCTCCTCAACAGCGACGGCGAGGCCTACGGCGGGAGCGGGATGGGCAACTTCGGCGGTGTGGTCGCCGAGAACATCCCGACCCACGGCCGTCCGTTCTCGCTGAACCTGACGTTGCCGCCGCTTGGAGTGGTGTTCCTCAAGGGCGAGGCACCCGGCGCCAATTAGGCTGGCAAGCTCACACCCTCGTGTTCTCTGACCCGGCAGGGGATTGCCACGTTGTTGCGAATGTGTCAAAATCCAGATCCTACGGAGGTAGAAGCGATGACGTACACGGAAAGTATCGGGAAAACCGCAGGCAAGGTGTGGCAGTACCTGCACGAACACGACAAGACGAGTCTGTCCGGCCTCGAGAAGGCCGTGAAGGCACCGCGTGGCGTGGTTTTCATGGCGATCGGTTGGCTGGCGCGGGAGGGGAAGCTGGATTTCGGCCAGGAGAAGCGAACCACGCAGGTCTGGTTGAAGTAGCGTTAGCCGCCCGACCCGTCTCCGAGCATCCGGAGGTTTGAGAGGCTGCGTACCCAGGTACGTCTGGCTGGGGCCGCGGGTCCTCCGTGCGGGCTCGTGCTGAGGCGCGCAGGCGCGGCGGGCACCCGTGCTGCTATCCTTTGCGGGCGGCGCGCTGCCCGCGCCGACAACCTGCCGGAGGGGACACTGTGAGACGAGCCATCGCCGCCTTCTACGCCGCGCTGATCTGGACTGCCTTCGTGCCGCGGCCGGCTGATGCATGCACCAACCTCCTCGTCACCAAGGGGGCGTCGGCCGACGGCTCGACGATGATCACGTACAACGCCGACTCGCACGAGCTGTACGGCGAGCTCGTGCTCATTCCGGGCGGCTCGTTCCCGCCCGGTGCGCGGCGCGAGATCATCGAGGGGGACTCGGGCAAGTTCCTGGGCTGGATCCCGCAGGCACCGCTGACGTACTGGGTGGTCGGGAACATCAACGAGCACCAGGTCTCGACCGGCGAGACCACGTTCACCGGCCGCGACGAGCTGAAGCCGGACCCGCCCATCGGCATCGACTACGTCTCGCTCATGAATATCGGCATGGAGCGGGGGAAGACGGCGCGTGAGGCGATCAAGGTGATGACCGACCTGGTTGCCGAGTTCGGGTACGCCTCGACCGGCGAATCCATCTCGGTGGCCGACCCGAACGAGGCGTGGATCTTCGAGATCATCGGCAAGGGCAAGGGTGTCAAGGGGGCGGTGTGGGTTGCGAGGCGCATCCCCGACGGGTTCATCTCGGCCCACGCCAACCAGGCGCGCATCCGGCAGTTCCCGCAGAGCGACCCGGCCAACTGCCTGTACTCCAAGGACGTCATCTCCTTCGCCCGCGAGAAGGGGTGGTTCTCGGGCAAGGACGAGGAGTTCTCGTTCGCCGACAGCTATGCGCCGCTGGATTTCGGCGCGCTGCGCGCGTGTGAGGCGCGAGTGTGGAGCATGTTCCGCCGCGCCACGCCTTCGGCGAACCTCTCGATCGACTACGTGAAGGGGGTGCCGGGGGCAGCGCCGCTGCCGCTGTGGCTCAAGCCGGACAAGAAGCTCACATTGGCCGATGTGATGGCTCTCATGCGCGACCACTTCGAGGGCACCGAGTTCGACATGACCAAGGACGTCGGCGCCGGCCCGTTCGCCTGCCCGTACCGGTGGCGGCCGATGACGTTCAAGGTTGACGGGCAGGAGTACGTCAACGAGCGTGCGATCTCGACCCAGCAGACCGGGTACTCCTTCGTCGCCCAGATGCGGTCGAGCCTGCCAGACCCGATCGGCGGGGTGATCTGGTGGGGTGTGGACGATACCTACTCGACGGTGTGGGCGCCAATGTACTGCGGGATCCGTGAGGTGCCGAAGCCGTACGGGGTCGGCGTCGCGGACCTGCATCACTTCTCGTGGGACTCCCTGTTCTGGGTGTTCAACTGGGTGGCCAACTACGCGTACTCCCGCTACTCCGACATGATCGTGGACATCCAGCAGGTGCAGCTCGAGCTGGAGGGCCGCTTTCGCGCCGACCAGGCCGGGATCGACAAGGCGGCGCTCGCCCTCTACGCGCAGGCCCCCGACCTCGCCCTCGACTACCTGACGAGGTACTCGGTGGCGCAGGGCGAGATGGTTCACAAGAGGTGGCGGAAGCTCGGCGAGGAGCTGCTCGTCAAGTACATGGACGGAAACGTCAAGGACACGCAGGGGAACGTGACCCACCCCAACTACCCGGAATCGTGGTACCGGCAGATCGTCCAGGACCACGGCGACATCATCAAGGTGCCTCCGACACCTACTCCCACTCCAACTCCTGCACCCACGCACTAGCTCCGCCTGCCCGCGGCGCCCCGCGCCGGTTTTCTTTTGCCCAGCGGGCTCGGAGGTTGTGCTCTTGATGGTACTCCGTGCCGGGTTCTCTTTTTGCCCCTGGGGTGCGGCGCAGCTCGGGCCTTGCTCGCCCCCGCTCGCTGCGGCCCGAGACTCCGGCGACCGCGACCGCAGGGGCGCGATCCGGTCCGGGGCCCCTCGGTGTCCGCGTGACGCGGCGGCACCGACACCCCGTCCCGGCTCGCGCGTGCGGTGACCCGCGGTCGCCGGAGCCATGGCTGCCGCACCCCAGGGGCGGATTGACTGCCCCCCGCCCGCAAAGACGCACGCCTCTGACAATGCCGTGACTCTTCGTCTCGCCGCAGGCGCGGCGAAGAACCTCCTCGCACGGTGCGCGTTCTTTGCGACACCCCCTGAGACGATCACGGAACCTGCCTACTCTGCAACATCTCAACGAGGGTTAGGTGTGCCTCGCTCCGAGCGAGATCGGAGCTCGTGTTGCACGGAGCCTCGTCGACGGCCACGAAGACCGGTGATTGACTCCGCCTGCGAACGGATTAGGCGAACTACCAGTCCACCTAATCCGGCTCATGCCAACCGGCCTCACAACGTGAACTATTATGTCTTGAGAGAACTTCGGAGGTTTCCATGGGCCAGGACCGAAAATGCAAACCAGGCCTCCGACTCTCGGTTTGCCGTTTTCCGATAGTACGTCTAATTGGCGTTAGGCTCCCCTAGGAGAGGCAGAGAGTCGTGAGACGGGTGCTACCTCTCGCATTTCTTGTCGTGGCGGCCGCATTCTGTGCGCTACCGTACCTGATCGGGCTGGTGGCACCAACGCTGGCGCTCCCCTGGGCTGAGTACCTCGCGATCGCCACCTTCGCCATGGCGGTTGTCACGTTTGCGGTCCGTTTGCGTTCCTTATCGAAGTTTGGTGTCCTGCCGGTGTACCTCTTGGGCTGCGTATCGATCCTCCTATCGAGTATTTCGTGGTTCGGCCTCCCATTCATCGATGCCATCTTTATGCTGACGGCTCTTGGGGCCTCGGGCGCCATACTGGTGCTCACCGGGGCGATCGTTTTCAGGGCGCTCAACGAAGGGTCGGCAAATGTCAGGGATGACGCAGAGAGGGGAGCCTAACAGGCCGTTGCAGCCGTCCCACTCGGCTGTCACGCCGCTTGCGTGCGCAACCGGCGCGCCAGCCGGCGGGCGGCTGAACGGCGGCGTTAGGCGCACCATGGACAGACCGCCGATCCGCGAGCGGAAGATGTGTGAACCAGTCTTGAGAGTACTCACCATCGGTGCCCTCCTCGTGGCCGTGAGCGCGCACGCAGACCAACTGCCCCCTCTTGTTCACATTGGCAACATTGGGCTGAGGGTGACTAACGTGAAGGTCACGCCAAGTATACTTCTACGTGACCGTGCAGTACCGGAGAAGATCGAAGCAAAGCCTGGCAGCAGACTTGTCGTAGTCACCATGGAAGGTCAGTTTGCTGGCCCGGGGCGCTACACGATGGCAACGAGCCTGTTCTCAGTCCAGTACGAAGAAGACATCTCTCGTCCGGGCATGCCCCAAGAGGTGGCTCATCTTGGCTTGGCGTCGAAGGAGGTCAAGATCGTCGGTGCACTCTTCGTCGCCGAAGAGGACGAGGTCTGGGCGGTTGCTTACACGCATGAACTCACTGAAAAGTACGCCGTGACACAGATGATCAAGTTCGTGGTCAGCCTGCCCGCGAGCGTCGAACGGTTCACCGTTCTTGTTGCCACACCCGTAGGCGGCGAAGTGGACCTCGGTCGCCCGTAGTCGCGGCCGGACTGTGTTGGGGCGTCTAACAGGCGCTTGCAGCGGACCGGGACGTTGGCCCGATAAAGCAGACACTCTGACCTAACGCTGGGAGGGGGGTCTTCCATCCGCCTCGCGGGTGCCAACGGCTATCCCTCCGGAGGCTGCGGGAACCGAGCGGGCGTCTCGCGGATGGGGTGTCGCTGGCGCGGTCTCATGCGAACAGCGAGGGGCCCCACCGAGGGACGCCCCTGCTCGGTCGCAGCCGGAGGAGTCTCGGCGCGCCGCGAGCGGGGGCGAGCAAGCGCCAAGAGGCCGCGCACCCGCGGGGCAAGACAAAAGCCGTAACGCGGTGGAAGAGGCTGGTTGAACGCCCGCCTAGGGCCTTCTCTCGACCTCGCCGGTCATGGGGACGAACCGCACCGGGATCACGTCGCGCTCGGGGAACTCCTTCTCGCCGCGGCGCGTGATGACCTTGAGCTGCTGGTAGAAAGATCCGACCGGGATAACGAGATGGCCGCCGATCGCGAGCTGGTCAAGGAGCGGCTGGGGAATGCGCTCGGGGGCAGCCGTGACCACGATCCCGGCGAACGGCGTCGCCTCGGGCCAGCCCGCATAGCCGTCGCCCGCGCGGACGTGGACCTTCTTGTAGCCAAGGGACGCGAGGCGCTTGTCGGCCTCGTGCGCCAGCGAGGCGCGGATCTCGATCGTGTACACCTCACATCCCATGGCGGCCAGCACCGCCGCCTGGTAGCCCGAGCCGGTTCCGATCTCGAGCACGCGGTCGCCCGACTTCACCTCCAGCAGCTCGGTCATGAGCCCCACGATGTATGGCTGAGAGATGGTCTGCCCCTCGCCGATGGGGAGCGGGTGATCCGCGTAGGCCTCCGCGCGCACCTCAGGTGGCACGAAGAGGTGACGGGGCACGGTTCGCAGCGCCGTCAGCACGGTGGCATCACGGACGCCGCGGGCCGCGATCTGGGTGGTGACCATGTCGTCGCGCAGCTTCGCCCAGTGCGCCTCCTGGTCAGCCGTGCTGTCTCCCCCACAGCCCCACGACCAACCCCCGGCGAGTGCGAGCATCACAAGCACCGATAGCATCCTCACGTCCTGCTCCTCGCAACGAAAACGTCGCGCCCCCCGATCACGGTGCGCAGGATCTTTGCCTGCAAGATCTCTGCCGCTGTTCCGCTCTCGATGTCGCGATCAAGGATGGTGATGTCCGCGGCGTTGCCAGCGGCCAGCGTTCCGCGCCAGTCCTCCTCGAACGCAGCGTACGCCGCCCACGTCGTGTAGCCGGCCAGCGCCTCGGCCAGTGTAAGCACCTCGCTCACGTTCCACCCCTCGGCGGGTGTCCCCTGTTGGGTACGGCGTGTCACCGCGGCCCACAGCCCGAGCCGGGGATCGGGGCTCTCCACCGGGACGTCCGAGCCGAGGCACAACCTCGCGTGCGCGGCCAGCAACGATCGCCAGCGGTAGGCCCAGGCGATGCGCTCCGGGCCGAGCCGTGCGGGTGCCCATGGCATGTCGGACGTGCAGTGTGTGGGCTGCACCGAGGCGATGACGTTCAGTTCGGCGAAGCGGGGCACGTCGACCGTGCGCACGACCTGGGCGTGCTCGATCCGCGGGCGCAAAGCGTGCCCACGCGGCCCAAGCTCACGCTGGTAGAGGTCCAGCACGCGGGTGACCGCAGCGTCGCCAATGGCATGAACGCAGGGCTGGAAACCCGCCTTTGCGGCCCGGCGGATCACGTCCGCCAGGCGGGCCTCCGGGGTGACCTCGAGGCCACGCGTTCCAGGCTCGTCGCTGTACGGCTGCGAGAGCCACGCCCCGCGAGAGCCCAAGGCCCCGTCCGCGAACAGCTTGACCGCGCGTACGGAGAGCATCCCGTCGTGGTCCACCCGAGCCCCGACGGCGAACTCGGTATTCAAGAGCTGGTCGTCGCTGCCGTCGAGCATCACGTACACCCGCACCGGCAGCCTCCCCTCCTGCTCAAGGGCGCGCAGCACTGCCAGCTCCTCCCGGGTGGTGCCCGCGTCATGGAACTCGGTGATGCCGAACGCCGCAAGCTCCCTGCAGGCGAGTAGCACGCGCCGTTCGATGTCCCCGGCGGTGGGGGCTGGGACCGCCCTGTCGAGCATGTCCGCAGCGGTGTCCACCAGCACCCCGGTGGGGGAGCCGGCGGCGTCGCGGAGGATGCGGCCGCCCGGCGGATCCTTCGACGCCGCGGTGATGCCGGCCGTGGCCAGGCCCCGCACGTTGGTGAGCACCGCGTGGCCGTCCACGCGCCGCAGCACGACCGGACGGTCCGGCACCGCCTTCGAGAGCGCGGCGTGGCTCGGGAACGCCTTCTCTGGCCACCGGTTCTGGTCCCACCCTCTTCCGGACACCCAGGTGTCGGGCGGAACATTGGCCGCGGCTCTTCTCACCCGCTCCACCACCTCGGCGAAGCTCGCCGCGTCACGCAGATCCACCTGCTCGAGCGATGCCCCGAAGCCGACCAAGTGCCCGTGGCTCTCGGTGAAACCCGGGTAGAGGTGGGCACCGGTCACGTCCACCACCTCGGTCGCGGCCTTTCGCCACGCTCCGGCGTCATCAGGCACAACGAGCGCCACGATGCGGCCGCCCTCGACCGCGACCTCGAGCCGCTGGACGCCCGCTGGTGTGTGCACCCGACCGCCGACCAACAGCCGGTCGCAGTGCGGCGCGTGCGAGCACGCGGCAGCCAGAACCATGCCGAGCGAAGCCGCCACCAGGAGGCGTAGCACACGAGTACTGTAGCGGCGTAAGGGCGCCTGGGCAACGGGGAGGGGGTATTCTTGTCGCCTGCAAGGAGACCCTCATGCCCGACGACAAAACCCTGACCCGTCGCGACCTGATCGCCACGACCGCCAAGGCGGCCGCGGTGGCCGCCGTTGTCCAACCGACGCTGGCCCAGCCCGCCAAGCCGGCGAGTCTGGCGCGGCCCGTGGCGATCGCCTCCAGAAACGGCCTCGCGGCGGTCAAGCTGGCCGTCGAGCGCATGCTCGCGGGCGCGGCCCCCGTGAACGCCGCGGTCGCCGGCGTCGCGATCTCCGAGGGAGACCCCGACGAGGTGGGGGTTGGCTACGGCGGCCTGCCCAACGAGGACGGGGTGGTCCAACTGGACGCCGCGGTGATGGACGGCACGACGATGAGGGCGGGGGCCGTCGCCGCCATCGAGCGCATCAAGCACCCGGCCGCCGTGGCGCTGGAGGTGATGCACCACACCAACCGGATTTTGCTGGTGGGCGAGGGCGCCCTCAAGTTCGCCCGGGCGTACGGTTTCCCCGAGGAGAACCTGTTGACCGAACGCTCGCGCAAGATCTGGCTCTTGTGGAAGGAGAACGCCTCGGGGAAGGACGACTGGCTGCCCGACGCAAAGGAGGTCGAGGACCCCGACATCCGGTGGTTCATCGAGCGGTACGGCGATTACTACTTCCGCCCCGACGGCACGATCCACCTTTCGGCATGCGCGGCCGACGGCCAGCTCGGCTGTTGCACCACCACCTCGGGGCTGTTCTTCAAGGTTTCGGGGCGGGTGGGGGACTCGCCGCTGGTGGGCTGCGGCCTCTACTGCGACTCGGAGGTTGGCTCGGCGGGAGGCACCGGCCACGGCGAGAGCAACATCATTTCCGTCGGTTCGCACACCGTGGTTGAGCTCATGCGGCAGGGCAAGTCCCCCGAGGCCGCGTGCCTCGCGACCCTGGAGCGGGTCGTGGGCAACACTAGGCTCGCCTACCTCAAGGACGAGGCGGGCCGCCCCAAGAACAACCTCTTCCTGTACGCCGTCAACCGGGCCGGGGAGGTGGGGAGCGCAGCAATCTGGTCGGGCGAGGGGTCGAAGTACTCCGTTTGCCGCGCCGGCGCCGAGCCCCAGCTCGTGGACTGCGCGTACCTGTACAAACGTGGAAAGGCATGAGGCATGAGGCGTGAGGGGTGAGTTCGGTTCCGAGCGGGTCCGGGGGGTGCGATGCCAAGGGTGAGGAGCTACCAGGATCTGGTGGTTTGGCAGAAAGGGATGGAACTGGTGGTATCGACATACAGCCTCACGACTCGGCTGCCTTCGGCTGAACAGTTTGGTTTGGTCGCCCAGATGCGGCGGGCTGCCGTGTCGATTCCTTCCAACATCGCTGAGGGCTTCGAAAGACAGGCAACCGGCGAGTACAGGCACCACCTCTCGGTAGCGCGCGGGTCCGTCAAGAGCTCGAGACGCAACTGTTGATCTGCGAAAGACTGGGTTACGTTGCCCACGAAAATACTGCGCCCCTCGTGGACGAGGCACAGCAGATCAGCAGGATGTCGCGACACTTGTCTCGAGGTTTCGCTGACTCCCGTTTTCTGTCGCGACACGCGCCTCGTGGACCTAATCACTCAAGCCTCGCGCCTCGTCCCCACTTTTCTGAATCAGGCGGGGGTGGGGGCGAGCACCTGGAGCCTGTTCTCGACCTCGTCGATGACGTAGTCGGGGGTCGAGGCACCTGCCGTGATCCCCACACACGTCGCGCCGGCCAGCCAGGCGGGGTCGATGTCGTCGGCACCCTGGACGAGGTAGCTCGGCTTGGTGCGAGCGCAGATGGTGTGGAGGTGGCGGGTGTTGGCGGAGTGCTTGCCGCCGACCACAAGCACGAGTTGCACCTCGGGATCGCTGGCCAGCTCGCGCGCCGCCTCCTGGTTTTCCTTGGTTGCGTAGCAGATGGTGTCGGCGCGGGAGGTGTTGGAATTGGCGGCCTCGATGACCTGAACAACGGCCTCGTACTCCTCGGCGTTGAGCGTGGTCTGGTAGAAAACCTTGATCTTGGGGTAGCGCGACCAGTCCACCGCGGCTGCCTCCTCGACGGTGTGGACGATGTGAAAGGCCGCCGGGTCGAGGTCGTGCGTGTAGCCGACGACCTCGCGGTGGTTGGGGTCCCCGATGAAGACCAGGTGAGCGCGATCCGCAAGGGCGCGCTGCGACTCGTTGTGGATGTCGTACACGAACTTGCAGGTGGTGTCCAGGATCTCAAATCCGCGATCGCGGGCACTCGTGTGAAACGAGGGCGGGACACCGTGCGCTGAGAACACGATCACGCCGTCGCTGACCTCGTCCATGGAGTGCACGGTGCGCACGCCCAGCGCAGCCATCTCCTCGACCACGCGTTCGTTGTGGACGACTTGGCCGAGGATGGCACCGCGACCGCCACCCCTGGCAAACCGCTTCACCTTGATGTCGGCGACCCGCACCCCGGAACAGAACCCGTACTTGGCAGCGCGCTTGACTTTCATGCCACCCCCGCCATCACCCTGCAACAAACCCCTCAGGGCCCAGCTTCCCGAGGCGCCGGCGGTAGGCGGCAATCGCTTCGAGGGTGTCGGAGATGTGGTCCCCGCCGAACTTCGCGAGGAGGGCGCGCGCGAGCACGAACGCGACCGCGGCCTCGACGATCACTCCGCACGCCGGAACGGCGGTCACGTCCGATCGCTCGTAGGCCGCCTTTCCGGCCTTCCCGGTGGCGAGGTCCACTGACGGCAGCGGCTCACGCACGGTTGCGATCGGCTTCATGAAGGCGCGAACGACGACCTCCTCGCCGTTGGAGACCCCTGCCTCGACGCCGCCTGCTTTGTTCGATGACCTGCGCAGGCTCGTTTTGCCGGGGACGATCGGGTCGTGCGCCAGGGAACCGGTGAGGGAGGGCGTCTCGATTCCGGCGCCGATTGCCACCGCCTTGACCGCCTGAACCGCCATCACAGCCTGGGCGAGCTGACCGTCCAGCCGCTCCTCCCAACGTGCATAGGAGCCGAGCCCGGGCGGCACGCCCCGCGCAACGACCCCCACGACGCCGCCGAGGGTCTCGCCTACGTGCTTGGCCTCGTCGATCTTCGCGATCAGCTCGCCCTCGCGGTCGGGGGCAACCGAGCGCAGCGGCGAGGCGTCGTCGACTTTCTCGAGGTCAGCAAAGCTCGGGGGACCCTCGAGCAACACGGTGCCGCCGAGCGCCAGGACCCCCGACCGGATAGAGACCGCGCACCGGGCGAGTAGCTGCTTGCACACCGCACCCCCTGCGACGCGCGCGGCGGTCTCGCGGGCGGAGGCGCGCTCGAGAGCGTTGCGGAGGTCCTCGGTGTGGCCGTATTTCCAGGCGCCCACCAGGTCGGCATGACCCGGGCGCGGAGCCGTCAGGCGACGCCTCGCCGCAGCCTCGGGGTCCACCTCCCAGGGGTCCATGACCCGGGACCAGTTCTCCCAGTCACGGTTCGAGATCACCAGAACCAGCGGCGAGCCCAGCGTGACACCGTCGCGCAGGCCGGCGCGCACGTCCACCCGGTCGTGCTCGATCTTCTGCCTGCCGCTGCGGCCGTAGCCGTGCTGCCGGCGGGCGAGCTCGGCATCGAGAGCGGCGCGGTCCAGGCGCAAGCCGGCCGGCACTCCCGAGAGCACCGCAACCAACTCGCGGCCGTGGGACTCCCCTGCGGTGACAAGTTCGAGCGCCACCTAGCGCCCCCCGGCCCCGCCTGCCTCAAGGGTGACCGGCAGCTCGAGCGTCCGCTTGCCGCGCTGCACCTTGAGAACCACTGTCTCACCTGCCTTGTGGTCGCCAAGGGCATACATGTAGTCGTAGATGTTGCGGATGTCACGGTCACCGAACCGAAGAACGATGTCGCCCGCCTTGAGGCCGGCCTTGTCGGCCGGCGACCCGCCACGGGCGCCCGAGAGCTTCACGCCGGGGCCCTCGAACCCGTACTCGGGTATGGCGCCGGTGCGCACCTTGAATCCGCGGCGCTCACCGGCCCCTTCGTCGGCGACCTTCTGGAACGTCGGCCGCTGCGGGAGATCGGCGACCCGAAGCGTGAGATCGGCGCCAAAGCCGACAACCTCGACCATGCCGGGGTAGTTGATGCGGTCGGCGGTGTCGGAGGGCCTGTGGTAGTCCTCGTGGGCGCCGGTGAACAGGAAGAGCACCGGGATGTCCGCGGCGTAGAACGACGAGTGGTCGGAGGCGCCGAATCCGCCCTTGTTCGTGGAGAGCTTGAGGTGGTGGTTGGCATTGAGCTTCTCGACGAGGCCGGGCCACTGGGCCGCGGTCCCGTAGCCGCCGATGGTGAGCGCGGGCCCGGGCTTCGGCCGGCCCACCATGTCGAGGTTCACCATCGCGACGATCGTGTCCTTGGGCAGCGGCGGGTGCTGGATGAAGTGGTTGGAGCCCAGCAGGCCTTCCTCCTCGCCGGAGAACGCCGCGAAGACCATGGTCCGCGCCGGCTTGGCGGCGACCATCCGGCGGGCAATCTCGAGCATCCCGGCGGTTCCCGAGGCGTTGTCGTCCGCGCCCAGGTGGGCGGCGTGGACGTCGGGGGCGAGCGACCCACTCCCCTCACCGCCGTATCCGAGGTGGTCGTAGTGCGCACCCACGACCACCGCTTCGCCGGAGAGCGCGGGATCGCTTCCGGGCAGGAGCGCCAGGACGTTGACGGCATCCGCCCGCTCCTGCACGACGTCGGCGGTGAGCGTTACGTTCACGCCCAGCGGGCGGGACGCAGGCTCCTTGCGGTCGTTCATACGCTGCTGCAGCTCCGCGAGCGTGAAGCCGTGGCCGGCAAACAGCACCTCGGCCAGCGGCGTGGAGATCCCGAGCACCGGGAGACCGGAGTCCACGAACGAGGCATCGAAGGAGATCTTGACCGGCGTGGTCTCTTTGGCACCGACGGGTCCGGTGGCGACAAGGATCGCCACCGCCCCCAGCGCGCGGGCCTCGGAGGCCTTGCGGCGCAGCGCCATGTGGGGCTGGAAGCGGGAGGCGGGGTCGTCGCCGTCCGGCGAGTAGCGCAGCACCAGGACAACCTTCCCCTTGATGTCGAGGCCCGCGTAGTCGTCGTAGGTAAGGTCGGGGGCGTGAATGCCATAGCCGGCGAACACCACCTCCCCTGAGGCGCTCCCCGAGGACGAGAACGAGAGCGGGCGGAACTCCTCCTCCACCTTGCCCGCGCGGGTCTCGCCCGGGAGCTCGACGGCCAGCGCGTTGCCGGGCCCGGGGTGGACCCGGGCGATGAACGAGAAGTGCTGGAAGTAGCTGCCGTCCTCCCCTACGGGCTTGAGGCCAAGCTCGCGGAAGCGGTCCGCGATGAACGCGGCGGCCACCTTCGCCCCCTCCGAGCCGGAGAAGCGGCCCTCGAGGGCGCCGGAGGCGAGGAAATGAACGTCGTAGGAGAGCCGCGCCCGGGCGTCCTGTGGCGTGGACGAGGCGCGCGGCGAGCGAGGCGGTCAGTACGAGAGTGAGACCAAGAAGCGCGAGGCACCTACGTGGCATCCATCCTCCGTATGCGTCGGGGCCTGCCAGAGGGCAGGTCTCCCTCGGCCTGCAAGCGGCAACGGCCTCGGAGCCCGTGGCTTGCACGCGCCCGGCGACCGATGCTGCCCGGGTGCGCGAAGGCCACAGCCCACCCGCTGCTGCGCGTCGCGGATGCTAGCACAGGGGACGCGCCGCCTTCTCTTGCACACGGTGGCGGTGGGGCCTATCCTGAGTCGTGATGCGGCGCATAGTCCTGGTCGTGGCGGCGCTTTTGGCCTGCGGGCTGGCGGTGGCAGACGAGTACTTCGTCCCGATGGTCGGGCAGAAGCAGGGCCAGGACGGTGCCTGGTGGAACACCGAGGTGTGGATCTGCAACACCGCCACGTTGACCGGCGGCTATGCGGTGATCTTCTTGCCCGGCGGTCAGCCCAACCTCGACGCTCTGCGGGCCGATCCACCGCTCGAGGACCTGCCCGCAGGGGCCACGCTGTACCGCAACGATGTCGTGCCGGAGGGCAGCGTCGGGGTGCTCCGCATCCTGACCACCCCCGGGGTCGTCGTCTTCACCAGGGTCTTCAACGCCGCCGGCCGTGGGTCCTTTGGCCAGGGGATCCCGGCCCTCCCGAAGACGGCCGCCACCAAGCCCGGGGAAATCGCCCAGCTGATAGGCCTGCGGCGGACGCCGCAGTTCCGGACCAACATCGCGCTCTTCAACCCGTCCACCGAGAACGGGGTCCTGCAGGTGCGCCTTTTCCTGCAACGCGGCGAGCTGGCCGGGGAGGAATCCTACCGGCTGGCTCCTGGCGGCTACATCCAGCTCGACGATGCGCTTCACGCCTTCGGGGTACCGCGCGGCGAGCATTTGCGGGCCGAGGTAAGCGGGACCGTGCCGTTCTTCGCCTTCGCGTCGGTGATCGATGCCCGCTCGGGCGCGCCGACGTTGGTGCCTGCTGTGCACTGACCCCGGCACGACCCATAGAAAACAGGCGCTCTTCACGGCGGGGCAACTTCCAAGACTCCCAGGAGGGCTCCGATCCCGACCCGCGCTCGGCCCGGCGGGCGCTCTACCCCGGACCTTAGAAGTGCTCGCCAGGGTAAGTGTTTTCGGTATAATCAAAAGGATGAAGCTCGTCTCGTCAAGGCGCAGCAATGAGTTGAGGCGGGAACGTGCTGTGCCTGCCACCGGGACGGGGTGATGCGCTGGGAGAACGTCTTCCAGAGCGGGCCCGGCGCCGCCTTTGTCCTTGAGGGTGATCGCCTGGTCGCCGCCAACCGCGCGGCGGGGAAACTCTTCGGGTGCCCGCCCGAGGAGCTTGTCCGCCTGTGCCTACCCGAACTTGCCGCGCCAGGGCAGTTCGCCGACCCGCGGTCGCCGGAGGCCATCGGCAATTGGGCAGCAAAGGCGCGGGTCGGGGAGGTCTGGCGCTTCCCCGTGCGTGGGCGGCGCCGGGACGGGTGCGAGTTCGACGCCGAGTTCTGCCTTTCGCCGCTTCAGGGAAAGGAGCTGCACGTCCTGGCGAGCGTGCGGGAGCTCGGAGCTCGCGAACACCCCGCGGGCGCACCGGACCACGGTCTCGTGACTCGCACCGGAGAGGACCACTACCGCACCCTGGTGAACAACTTCCCGGAGGGTGCACTGGTGCTCTTCGACACCGACCTGCGGCTCACAGTGGCGGAGAGCGCAGCACTGGCGACGGCGGGCTTCCCGAAGGAGTCGCTTGAGGGGAGGTCGCTCGCTGCGCTTCTGCCGGTCCAGACGTTCACTGTGGTGGAGCCAAACCTGCACGGCGCACTTACCGGGCAGGACTCGGTCCTGGAGTTGCCCTTCAGCGGCCGCATCTACAACGTGCACGTGCGTCCGGTCAGAGACCCCGCAGGCGAGGTCGTCGCCGGCATGGCAGTGGTGCAGGACATTACTGCGCGTAAGCGTCTCGAGGACAACCTCCGCTACCTGAGCGCCCACGATCCGCTCACCAACCTCTTCAACCGCCTGTACTTCGAGGAGGAGATGGCGCGCCTCGCGAAGGGGAGGCACTTCCCGGTCAGCGTCGTGTCCGCGGACGTCGACGGGCTGAAGTCCGTCAATGACCGCCTCGGCCACGCCGCCGGCGATGAGCTGCTTCGCCAGGCCGCCGAGGTCTTACGGATCTCGTTCCGGCCGGGTGATGTGGTGGCCAGGATCGGCGGCGACGAGTTCGCGGTGCTCCTCCCGGGCGCGAGTGCAGCGGCCGGGGAGTCCGTGCTGGCGCGTGTCCGCCGCAACGAGAACACGTACAGCGCGCGCGACGACCGTCCGGCCGTGCACTTCTCGCTCGGCCTCGCCACCGCGGAGGAGGGCCAGTCGCTGGCCGAGACCCTGCGCCTCGCCGACTCTCGCATGTACCGGAACAAGCTGGAGCACGCCAAGAAGTCTTAGCCGGCGTACGGCGCCGGACCCGAGGGCACAGGAGTCCTGATCGCGTTCTTGACCGCTGGTGCGGCCAGGCCTATCTTCGGGGGGCATGACTCCGGACGATACGGGTCCATCGGTTGCTTGGGCGGACCGCAGCAACAACGACTGCACCGCCAACCACGAGGGAGTGCCGGTGCGGACCTGCCCTAACTGCGGCAGCGCGCTGATTGAGCGCTCGTGCAAGCTGCTCTGCCCGACGCCGGGTTATGGCTACTACCTCTCCTGCTCGGACTTCCTCTAACGCGGGCTCGGCCGGCGTGCCCTCACCTAGAGCCGCAGGCCCGCCCCCACAAACGGACCCGAGTTCTTCAGCGTCGCAAAGTCGGGTTTGTCGTTCACCTGGAGGTCGAAGTAGCGGTAGCCGCCGCTGACGACGAGGTGTGAGCCCAGGACTAGCTTGAGTCCCGCCTCGCCGTCGCAAGCGTGGCCCTTGTCGCCCACGCTCATTCCCGAGACCTCGGCGAAGATGTTGAGCATCCGTGAGGGATTGATGTCGAGCACGAGGCCGACGGTGGGAACCGTCGCCGAGAAGCTCTTCCTTTCGGCGACCGGTGGGGCAAGCTCGGGGGCGGAAAGCCCCGCGTCGACCGAGATCTTCTTCGCCTCCAAAAGCGTGCCGAACTTGACCTTGGAGGACGGCCCACCCACGAACTCCCACACCCAGCCGTAGCGCCAGTAGTCGAGGTTCAGCGTGGTCAGGACCCGGGTACCGACCGTGTACATCTGACCGTTGAATAGGATCGTGCGCGTGATGTTCTGGTCGGCGCTGTAGTCCATCTTCACGTACGCCATGCGCAGCCTGCTGTTCGGGCCGATGAACAGCGTGAGCCGAAAGTCTTTGAGGTTCTTGTCCTTCAGGCCGAGGTCACTCTTGAGGTTGATCGTGCTGATGTCGCTGGGCACCTCCGCGTGGTCCCCCGTGACCCGGACGGTGGCAGTGAGGGCTGCCGGCCAGTACCTGCCCTCCAGTTCCAGCACCTGTGCGGATGCGAGCGTGCCCACCGGGACGAGGCAGCTTGCGACCAGGAGAACTCTCTTGACCATCTCATTTGCCTCCATTCGTGCGGCACATCGGCGGACTCAGCCCTGCAGCGGCGTGTCCTGAGAACACAGTACATGAATGCTCCCTACAGGCGGTGTGAACCCGCTCACACCGAGGTCCGTCCCCGGGGCGCGACTGGGCGCTGGCGCCTATACTCCCCGCGTGGGGCCTGCACTCAGTGATCGCGCTGCGGCATGGCGTGCCTCGGGGTTCCGCCGTGCGCTGCGGCGTCAGTGGCGGAGGTTGCGGTACGCCGTGCGTCCTCCCGACGTGCGCTTCATCTACGACCCCGCCTACGAGCGGAACACCGCTGGGTTGCCGGTGGACCCGGTGCGGGCCGACCGGATCCTGGCGTTCCTCGCAAACGAACGGCTGGTCCGGCGCGAGGAGATCTCTCTCCCGCGTCCCGCGGCGCTCAAGAACATCCTACTGGTCCACACCCCGGAGTACCTGGAGGCGCTCCAGCGCCCCGAGACCCTGACCAGCATCCTCGGGGTGCCCGTCAGCGAGAACGAGCTCGAGCAGGTCCTCGACCTCCAACGACTGATGGTGGGCGGAACCATCCAGGCCACGCGCTGGGCGACGACAAGCCGGTGCGTGGCGGTCAACCTCGGCGGGGGTTTCCACCACGCTGGCCGCTCGAGCGGTACGGGCTTCTGTGTCTTCAACGACGTGGCCGTCGCGATCGCGCGCCTGCGCCAGCGTGGCTTGGGCGATCCGGTGCTCGTCGTCGATCTCGACCTTCACGACGGCAACGGCACCCGCGAGATCTTCGCCGACGACCCGACCGTGCACACGTTTTCCGTGCACAACGAGCACTGGGGAAGCACGGAGGCCGTCGCATCGACCAGCATCGCGCTCGGGGCGGAAGTCGGCGACGAGCTTTACCTTGGCACACTGCTCAAGGCTCTTCCCCCGGTGGTCGAGACGGTTCGTCCAGGGCTGGTGATCTACCTCGCCGGCTGCGACGTCGCGGCCGATGACGCCATCGGCAACTGGAGGATCACCCCCGAGGGTGTGCTCGCGCGCGACCGGTTCGTGGCAGAGCTCGTGCACAGGGACGGCACGCCGCTCGTGATCGTGCTCGGCGGTGGCTACGGGGACGCAGCCTGGCGGTACTCCTGCCGGTTCTTCTCGTGGCTTGAGACCGGCTCCGCGATCGAGCCGCCGGACAACGAGGAGCTCACCCTGCTGCGGTTTCGGCAGATCAAGGCGTCCCTCGACCCGGCCCACCTCACCTTGACAAAGGATGGTGGCGGCTGGGATCTCACCGAGGAGGACCTGGTCGGGATCTTCCCCGGGGTTCCGCGGCATACCCGCTTCCTGCAGTACTTCTCCAAGGTGGGGGTCGAGCTCCTGCTCGAGCGGTTTGGGATCCTGCAGCAGATCCGCGCCCGCGGGTTCAAGACCCCGCTGGTGCAGCTCGACCTCGACCACCCGCTGGGCGAGACGATCAAGATCTTCGGGGATGGCGACCGCCGCGAGCTGTTGGTCGAGATCCGCGTGCACCGCAGCACCCGGGCAGTTCCCGGCTATGAAGTCCTGGAGGTTGAGTGGCTGCTGCTCCAGAACCCCCGGGAGCGCTTCGCCGAGGAACGCGCGGCGCTGCCGGGCCAGCAGCACCCCGGGCTCGGCATGCTGCGGGAGTTCTTCGGCTGGCTCGTCGTGCTTTCCGAGACCCTTTCCCTCGACGGCATCCTGTTCCACCCCAACCACTACCACGTCGCCGCCCTGGCCCGGCGATACGCCCACTTCCTGGAGCCGGAGGCAGAGGCCTTAATGCGGGCGATCCAGGATCTGCTGGTTGGGGTGCCGCTGAACGACGCCTCGCGTGCGGTGGAGGATGGGCGCGTACTTGACGCCAGGACCCGCGAGCCGTTGCGCTGGCGGGGTCGGCCGATGGTGCTGCCGGCTATCGGACGGGTGCGCCAGCTCACCGAGGGAGAGGCCTACGAGCGGGCGGTGCTCGCCGCCCGCGCCGAGATAGAGTTCACATTCGCCCCTGCAACCGGCGATGAGTGAGCGGTCATTGGTAATGAGTGGAGGGTCGAGTAGAGAGCACCGCCCGAAGGGTCTTTGGACCTTTGATTCTCACCTGTCGTTCCTACGTTGGCAGCCGCGAGAACGCGGGTTTGTGCCGTGCCGCATCCTCGCCCCGCTGCCGTCGCTTCTCCTGGTACATCCGCTCGTCCGCCTCCCGCAGCGCCGCCTCCGGCTCGCCGTCGGGCGTGAAGTGGGCGACCCCAACCGAGACCCTGCACGGTGGAGCGTCACGCTGGCCAACCGCGAGCGCGTCGCGTAACCAGCTCACGCGAGCATGAGCCGCATCGAGCTCCAGGCCCGGGGCCAGAACGAGAAACTCGTCCCCTCCGAACCGGAAGAGCGCGTCGTCGGTGCGAAACGCGTGGGTGAGCGCGGCGGCCACCCGGAGAAGGCAAGCATCGCCAACGATGTGGCCAAAGCGGTCGTTGATCTCCTTGAAGTTGTCCACGTCGAGAAAGATCACCGCGGCGCCACTGGCCTTCACCCGGTCGAACTCCTCGCGCAGCCGGCGCCGGTTCGACAGCGACGTCAGCGGGTCCAGGTCAACCAGCTGCCGCAGTCGGTCCTGCGAGGCCAATAGCTCCCGGTTGAGGTGCTCCAGGTGCTTGGAGGAGGAGCCCTCCACCACCACGAGGATCGTCAGCGCGAGGAGTAACTCCGCTCCGGCGTCGAAGAACGACGAGTAGTGCATGTACGCGACAAGAGGACCTCCTCCCGAAAGCCGCGGCGTCAGCATCGGCACGTAATGGAGGAACAGGAGACCCTCCGCGAGCAGACCAAAACCGAGCCAGCCGGAGCGGGGGAAGCGTGGCCCGCGCAGCACCCACACCGCGCCTGCCGTGAGGACGACCCCGACCGCCAGGTATGTCGCGATCCACACCCAGGCCAGCGCCGGGGCAGAGAAGCCCAGCACCAGGCTCCAGACCGCCACGATCAGGGCTACCCATTGCGGCGGCAGCGGTGCACTGGTGCCTGGGCGTAGGTGATTGCGGGCGCCACCGATCAGAAGCAGCGCGTACGCGGTTTTGAAGGCGATGTACCCGCAGATGGCCAGGCGCAGGAGGAAGCCTGGCGGCGTTAGGAACGAGGCGAAGAAGACGGAGACGAGGGCGAGCGCGTCGGCGATCCAGGCGGCGGCCCAGAGCCGGATCGCCTGCATGTGGGCCGATCGGACGAGGGCGACGAAGAACGCGGCCAGCAGCGTGACCGTCGCAAGCTGAACCCCCAGCGACCAGCGCCCCAACAGGATGTACTCCGGGTTCACCCAGTATCCCCCCTTTGCCGAACGCCACAACTAGCCTACAACATCCGGTCCCCGCGAGGTTCTCTCACGGTGCAGAGGGAACTGAAGGTCTGGGGGTGACGCGCGCCCATGCCTCCCGGGCGGACGCCCGATTACTCGAGCGAGATGTCGGTGCGGCCCTGCAGCTCTTCGAGGGTCTTGACCGCGTGGCGGAGGTGCGGGATGACGATGGAGCCGCCAACGACGAGGCCGACGTTGAGGGCATCCACGATCTCGGCCGCGCTCCACCCAGCCTTGACGCACTGGATCAGGTGGTAGTCCACGCAGTCGTCGCAGCGCAGCACCAGGGAGGAGGCGAGACCGAGCAGCTCCTTCACCTTGCCCTGCAGTGCGCCGTCGCGGTAGGCGGCATCATCGAGGGCAAAGAAGCGTTTGATGCCCGGGTGGTCCTGACCGAGCACCGCCGCGTTGGCTTCGCGCCGTTCCGAAATGAACTCGTCGATGTCGCTCATGGCGCCTCCGGAAGAACGCCCTCAACGTACCCGAAACCCGCTCGGATGCCAAGGGCGCGAAGTCGGGTACAATGTAATCCCGTGAAGCGTGCTGCCGCCTTGCTCACGGCAACCCTGCTCGCGATTTCCCTCGCCAGCACTGCCGACGCCGCCGCCCGCAGCAAGCGGCGCGCCCGCCCCGTCGAGCTCGTCTGGTGCGTGGAGACGACCGACGGCCAGCCGGTGGACGCGCGGCAGGGCGAGGAGCCCATCAACCCGGCCTCCGTGGTCAAGGTCGCCACCTCGCTGTGGGCGCTCGAGCGCCTGGGGCCGGAGTTCCGCTTCGAGACCCGGTTCTTCGCCCGCGGCGGGATCGACCGGGAGCACCGCACGCTGCAGGGCGACCTGGTCGTGCAGGGCGCCGGGGACCCCGACTTCCACGTCGAGAACGCCTTCCTCGTCGCGCAGGCGCTCAACGAGATGGGGGTGGAGCGGGTCACCGGCGCCGTCATCGTGAACCAGCGCTTCTGGATGGGCTGGGAGAACGGCTCGGCGGGGCGCGAACCCGACCCGATCAGGCGCGGCGTACTGATGGCCACGCGCCTGCGGCAGGCGCTTGACCCAAAGCGCTGGGACCGCCGCACCAAGGCGACCTGGCGCGAGTTCGCCGAACGCCGGGGCCTTCCCGTTTCGCACCCGCCACGTGTGGTCGTGGTCGGAGGCGCCGGGACCGACGGCAACGAGGGCCAGGGGGAGATGCTGGTCGTGCACCGCTCGCAGGCCTTGGCCGAGATCCTGCGGCGTTTCAACTGTTACTCGAACAACGACATCGAGCGTGTGGTCGCGGGCCTGGGCCCGATGGATGAACTCGCGAACTTCGTGGCGGCCCGTTGCGACGCCCCGCGCGATCTCATCCAGCTCGAGACCGCCTCCGGGCTCGGCAGCAACCGGCTGACGCCGCGGCTGATCGTCCGCCTGCTGCGCGAGTTTCGGCAAACCTGCCTGCGTCTCGGGGTGCCGCTGGAGTCGGTGCTGCCGGTGGCCGGGTGCGATCCGGGCACGGTGACGCAGTTCTTCCCGCTCCTCGCCACCGGTCCCGACACGACCTCGGTGATCGGCAAGACCGGCACCTTGACCAACACCGATGGCGGGGTCGCGGTGCTGGCGGGGTACGCGCGCACCGCCCGGGGCGAGTTCGTGTTCTGCGTGGCGGTGCCGAACGCGGCAGGGAAGCTCAAGGGCGCTCGCCGGGTGGAGGAGCAGTGGGTGCTCGACTTCCTCGGCCGCAACGGCGGCGGGCAGCCGCACGCCTGCGCTTCGCCGCTCCCGACGCCCGACGCGGGGGCCCGCATCATCCTTCTCGGCGACCACGTTCTCCCGCCGCTCGAGGCGCCGGTTGTTCCCAAACCGCCTGCCGCGGCTCCTGTCAATTGACTCCGATTCGCTGAGCAGCGAATCGGAGTCACCCTGACCCTGACGCTGCCTCCGAGGTCTGCGAGGAGAAAGCGGCAGGGGAAGGATCCCATCGCACCCAGAGCGCAACGGACATCCCGCGGGCCTGGTTGAGCTTTCTCAGGCGCTACGGGATCCTTCGTCGCGCTGCGCCTCGTCAGGATGACTCCGTTCACTGGGCAGGCGAAGCGGAGGTCACATCTCCGGTCGTCCTGGGGTCGTGGCCGCGAGGGCGCGCGTGCGCGCCCAGGAGCGGATCGCCTTGATCTGCTCGGACATCGTCGTGGACAGCGGCACGATCATCCCCATCGCGGTCAGCAGGTCGCGCTCGTCGACCGAGCGGTCCTCGGCGTGGCAGGCGATACGGGCGGAGACCACCGCCTGCTCGATCTCGGCCCCGTTCCAGCCGCGGGTCGCGGAGGCGAGCAGGACCAGGTCGTAGCGGGCAGGGTCCAGATCCTGCCTGTGCATGTGGATGGTGAGGACCTCCTTGCGTTCCTCCTCGTTGGGCAGCTCCACGAAGAACACCTGGTCGAAGCGGCCCTTGCGGAGGATCTCGGCGGGGAGGAGGTTGATCCGGTTGGCGGTGGCGGCGATGAACACGTCGGCGCGGTGCTCCTGCATCCACGTAAGGAACGTCGAGAAGATGCGCGTCCCCGAACCGCCCTCCCCCTCGCGGTAGCCCGCGATCCCCATCTCGATCTCGTCAATCCACAGCACCGCCGGCGCCACCGCCTCCACGGCCTCGAGGGCCCTGTGGAACACCCACTCCGGGGACCCCTGCACGCCGGCGAACACCATGTTCATGTCGAGCCGGAAAAGCGGCAGCTTCCACTCGACCGCGATAACCTTGACCGCCAGCGACTTCCCGCATCCGGACATGCCCATGAGCAGCACGCCCTTCGGGCGCGGCAGCCCCTGAGACAGCGCCTCCGGCGTGAACAGGCTGGAGCGGTGGCGTACCCAGGTCTTGAGCTGGTCCAGGCCGCCCATGTCGGCCATCCCGCGCTCGGGGGGGACGAACTCCAGGATCCCCTCCTTACGCATCACCTGTTCCTTCTCCGCCAGCACCTCCGCCATGAACGGCTCGTCCATCTTCTGGTGCCGGGCCAACAGCCGGCGCAGGAGGTGCTCCACCTCGAGCAGGCTCATGCCGCGCAGTGAGCCGATCAGCAGCGGCAGCTTCTCCATCTCGGGGGTGCGCCGGGCCTGCTGCAGCACGGCGCTGACCGTCGCGGAGATCTCGGTCTCGTCCGGGAACAACGACGTCACCACGTAGGTCATCGGCTTCAGCTCGTCGGGGACATCGAGCGCAGGGCAGAGCAGGAAGATGAAGCGGCCCGTGTTGCGGATCGTGGCGGCGGTGTCGCGCAGCCGGCGCAGCAGCCCGCGGTTGCCGGGCAGCAGCGCGTGGATGTCCTTGAAGATGTAGAACCCTTGGGGCCCTTCGGCGGCGACCCACGCCAGGGCGGCCACCGGGTCGCGGCTGTCCGCGCGGCCGGCAAAACCGTCCAGGCAGTTCCACAACGAGACCGGCAGCGGCTGGGGCTTGGCACCGCCCGCGAACCGTTGCAGCAGGTTTTCGATCCTTTCCTCCTCGGGGGAAAGCACGACGATCAGGGGGTAGGCGCTCGCGAGCGCTGTCGCAACTTGCTCGACGGTCGTGGCCATATGTTGATTGTACTTGACCGACTGGGCAACCGTATCGATGTGCCTCAGTGCCACGAGTGCGCCCGTAATGGCACGCACACTTTTCGCATCCTCCGTTGGTAACGTCTGGCTGTAGGGGCGGGGCCTGCCCCGTGACGTGGTTGAAACGGGACTTGCCCCCGCCCGCGAGATGCGTGCCCGCCGTCTCTTCGCCCTTTTGGTACACTCCGCGCGCGGCCTGGCTCTTGACGTTCCGAGATGCCGGAGTGGCGGAATGGCAGACGCGCGACTCAAGATCCCGACCCTCTGGCTCCCCCTCCCGCCCCTTGAGGCCCACTGCATGCAAGCGACCGCAAGTTCGTAATCCGCGCACGCCTTTTTGGTAGACTTCGGGCGCTCCGCGATCGGCTTGCCGGTGGTTTTCTGGTGGGTAAGTCTCGGGGAGCAGGTGCCGGAGTGGCGGAATGGCAGACGCGCGGGACTCAAAATCCCGTGTCCGCAAGGGCATGAGGGTTCGACTCCCTCCTCCGGCACCACGACTTACGCAACACGCGGGAGTTTGGAGAAACGGCGTTTCAACCTCAGTTCAACCTCGGCCGAGAACCGCGCCGGCGGGCGTGCTTGTGCGGTGGGCGCGACTTCGTTCAGGATGTGGTCATACTCGGATCGTGAACTCATCCGGCGTGCTGGTGAAGCGTGGCGCTAGGGTGCTTTTCGTTCGCCAATGCCGAGGAGTGTCGGTTGACATCGCACCGTGCTAGGTCCTTGTCTCCTTGAACGGGGGAGGGGGAATGGCCTCAAGCGGAACCAGTCAGCGTCACATGCGGGCAATCGAAAAAGCGCTTGCTGACGGCGAAGACGCCATACGCGCGCACCCCCCGGAAACCTTCCGAATCTACGAGATGGCGCTTCAAGCCTACGAAGGGGGGCTGGCACAGGCCCCTGAGCCTGAAGGGTTGGAGCTCCTCGGCCTGACATGGGACGAATCAAAGACCATCAGTCGCTACCTCTTCTGCATGGCATTTATTTCGGCTTGGTACCACGTGCACGGCGACCGCGAGCACAGGGATAAGACCGCGCGTTCCGTGGCCGCGATGATGGCCCTGACGCCTCGGAGTGCAGAGAGCTCCTTCAAGGAACTCCTGGAGTACGAGCGCCTGCACCGCGAAAACTTCACGAGGCTGGGGATCGGACGCCGGTCAATTGGCTGTACCGGACTGGTATTCGTGGCACTGGCAGTCGCGGCGAGCTATGCCATCATCATGTGGAGAAGGCAAGGAAGGCCAAGGTCGACAAGTGTACTGGGCTGCCTCCCACCCCGGTGCCGCTGCTCTGTCGAACCTTGGCTGTCTTGACTTCGTGGAATCCTGACAATCCGCTATGGGCCTCAGGACAGCGGCTCGCGATTCCAGCCGAGAGGTTGGGCAGGGTGCGCTCTAACTCTCCCATCCCTGCAACACATCACAACCTAAGGGCGAGGGTAGGTACTACTAGCAGGGTCGAACTTAATCCAAAGTGCGACTGCAATGTACAGGCTCTCGGTGCGGCCAGTACGCTGCTCTTCCGAGAAGTAGTATCGAAGAAGGTGAGGATTACGGATTGCGACATCACAGCGATCTCTGGGTTGACCGGTCCCTCGCATGTAGTCGTAGATCTCAGCTAGGTCTTCACGGGATTTTCCGACGCTTGCCAGCAATTCGGCAACTGCGGCAACACCGAAAGCTCTCGCGACGGCTTTTTCGCGTTCCCTGCGGCCACTCTCGGCTCCCTTCATTAGCGTATCCCAGCCTGATTGTCGTCCGAAAAGGCGAAATGTCATTTCGTACATACTACCATTGCACTGGACCGTAACGCGCTGTTGCGTACTTGAAGCGCTGCGCTGGAACTGCGCTACCACACAGCGGGAGCAGCCGACGACGCCCTGGCCCGCGTGAACGTGTGCGGTGATGGCGACGGGGAATCGGCGAAGGGAGAAGAGGATGACCCTAGACGGCTTTGATCCAGAGCGGGTCGTCGGCAAGAGGATTAGGGATGTGTACGTACAGGTGGCACCAGCCCGCGGCGCGGCGCAGGTCGTGTTGGTCTTCACGGATTTCTCCGGGTGCTTCGTCCGAAGCGAGGGGGCGGCGGTCTATGCTCGAACCCTTGAAGCTACCGACCCTGAGTTCAACAGGGTACTCAAAGACAAGCAGTTTGAGACTTTGGAATCGGCGGTTTACGATCCGGATCGTGAAGAGACCGAAAGGATTCACGACCTGTTCATAACCCTTTGGACCAAAGCTGGCGGAGGCCCCGACTATGACAAGAAAGAATGGAACGAGCTAGGCACCTTCCTGGGCGACATGGGGATCTCTGGTTGATGACGGTAAAGCCTGACAGGAGCCACTCAAAATCCCGTATCCGCAAGGGTGTGTGGGTTCGACTCCCACCTCCCGCACCACAACTCACGCGACACGCGGGACTTTGGGAAAACGGCGGTGCAACCTCGGATGAGAGATAGGACGCCATCCGCCGGGGGGCGCAGGAAGGAACAGCCATGCCGAAGAAAGAACTCTGGTACATGGATACCCAGGTCGGGGGACGCCTCAGCGTAGACGAGGATCGACGACTGCTCTGGAATGGCGAACTGCTCGTGACTGAGCAGAGGGTCCGTCTCGACCTCTCAGTCAACATCGCAATCATCGTTACGGGTCTCGCGACGGCAGTCATCGCAGCAGTAGCGGTGATCCAGGTCTGCAGGTAGCCCCTGGGGCCAGGTTGCAGCACGATCGGGGATCCCCGGTAGGACGGGCCGCAGTCAGGGGCCGATCGCCGGCGTGGGCGCAATGGAACCGCGTGCCGTGGCGGACTGACTAACCCGCTGAGCCGGATTCGAGGAGCCGCGCGGCTTCCGGGAAGCTCCCCGTGAATGCAGGTTGGCCAAGGAAATGTGGGCCCTTTCCCTCGGCGGCGATGGTGCGCGCAAGGAGTTTTTGGCCGCGGGGCATGAACCGTTCCGGCAGCGTCCCGAGGTAGGTGCGAAACTCCGGGACACCCTGGTACTTGACAAGCTCGCGCATCCCTTCAGCGCAGCGCTGCTCTTCTGCGCGCTCGGCAGCCGCCGCGGTTTGCTCGGCAGCAGTGGCAGCACGACTGGCGACCTCCACCGTGCTCCTGGCGGCTTTCGCGGAGCGCATCGCGGACACGGCCGCAACCCACGCGGCGAGCGCAGCTGCGCTGGAAACAAGAACACCCACGATTTCAATGTACCGCACGGCGCACCTCCTCCCCAGGGGTACCACGTGTCACCATCTCACCATCCTGCGTACCAGATGGGTCGCTGAGCGGGGCACCGTCATCGCTGGCGGCGTCTAATCCGAGAAACGTGAGAAGCTGATGCCTGGTCAGACAGTACCGATACTCACGCCCGGGGTGAGGTGTCGCAGTCCTCGAACTTGCCACCCCTGATGACGTGCATGCGAGGGCGGTGCGTTGTGTTTCCCACCTCGTCGAAGCTCAGCGCTCCGGTGACTCCCTGCTTGCTTCCGAGGCTCATGAGATGCTGCAGGAGCTCGGTGGTGTCCTTGGGCGGCGTGCCCTCCAGGGCGTACAGAGCCGTCATCGCGGCGTCGTAGCCGTACGCCGCAAAGTAGTCCGGGGCCACTCCCTTGTTGGCGGCCTTGTATCGCTGGACGAAGAACTTGATCGGCTCCCTCTGAGAATCCAGGTCGACGTCCGGCAAGGCAACAAAAACCCCTTCCGCGGAGGCCCCTCCCGATCTAATGACGTCGCCGAGGGTGAACGCCGATGTGATAGGTACCAGGTCCGGATAGGTACCGATAGGTACCAGGTCCGGCGAAGTTGACAAACGCGCAGAAGGCCCTCCTCGCCTGGCTACGCTGCAGGGTGGGCGGTCTGGTTGGCTAGCTGCTCGACGGCGGCGCGGAAGCGGTGGTGGCGCGAGGCCAGCAGGGCGTAGTCGCGCTCGCGGCGGGATCCCTTCGCTCTGACGATCCGCGCGTGCTCGTCTTCGGCGAGCGCCCGCACCTGCCTGCCGTGCCATCACCTTCTCCTGTCGCAGCGCACAACCCTATCGCAGCATCGTGATTGTGGTGGGATCGTTGGTGAGGTTGTCAACCACCGAGGCGAACCCGAATACACCTGAACCCGATTGCACCCTGATCTTGGCGTACCCCCTGTCCATCGCCGTCTGCCCTGCCTTGTTCCTGAACGGCTGCGTCTCCTGCGCCCACTGGCCCGCGGCCAAGGCCACCGTGTAGTCGGTGAGCTTCGTCCCGGCCCCGTCGTGGAGCTCGACCAGCACCGTCGCTGCGATCGCCCCCACGTTTACCAGGCCGATGTTGCACCGGTACCCGGCGTTCTCGACGAGGCCGGCGAGGTACGCGCTCTGCCCCGCACTAAGTCCATCGCGCGCGGTCAACGCCGGGTAGTCCTGCCCCTGCGTGCCGTTGGGGTAGCAGCTCGCATCCGACGCGACCTGGTTGTAGGTGCGTGCCGTGACCTTGAGCGGCTGGTCGGAAAGGATCTCGAGGGTTCCTTGGCCGCTGGCGCCGAGTTGCCCGACGACATCGGTGAGGATCGACTGCGCCCCTGCAGGCACGTAGGTTGTGTTGGTCCCCGCTCCGCCGCTGCCGAAGAACCCGAGTTGCACGTTGGCCGTGACGCCGCCGGTGTTGAGCAGCCCGAGGTCGCTGCGCCACTGGCTGTGATTGAGGCCGGGGTTGTGGGCCACCACCGGCACCCAGGCTGCAAAGGGGGCGAGCGAGTAGACCCACCCGGCGCCGACCCCGAAGTTGTCCTCCGGCCCGCCGACGATGGCCGTCTTTCCATCTGCCGAGATCGCCACCGAGCTGCCCTGCTGAGCAGCCCCCACGGCGCCCGCGCCGACCAGCTTGCTGCCCTGCTGCGACCATACCCCGCCGGCGCGGGTGAACACCCAGGCGGCGCCGCCTAGGCTGTTGTCGGCAGGCCCGCCGACGACTGCAGCGTTGCCATCCCCCGAGACCGCCACCGACCAGCCCTGCGCGGCGTACACGGCGTCCATGCCGGCCAGCTTGCTCCCCTGCTGCGACCACACCCCCCCGCTGCGCGTGAACACCCAGGCCGCGCCGACCCAGTAGGTCCAGTCAATCACCCAAACGGAAGCATCGCTTGGGCCGCCCACGATGGCCGTGTTTGCGTCCGCCGAGATCGCGACCGAGAAGCCCTGCTGGGCACCTCCCGTAGCGCCCGTGCCGACCAACTTGTTGCCCTGCTGCAACCACGCCACTCCCACGCGGGTGAATACCCACGTGGCGCCGATCCCGGAGTTGTCGCTGGGACCGCCGACGACTGCAGTCCTGCCGTCCGCGGAGATCGCCACCGAGCTGCCCTGCCGCGCGCCCCCTATGGCGTCCGTAGCGACCAGCTTGCCGCCCTGTTGCAACCACCCCCCCAAACTGCGGCTGAAAATCCATGCAGCACCAACCCCGGAGTTGTCCTCTGGGCCGCCGACGATGGCGGTGTTCCCATCCGCCGAGATCGCGACCGAGAAGCCCTGATGAGCAGCCCCGACAGCGTCGGTGCCGGCTAGCTTGCTCCCCTCCTGTGACCACACACCACCGTTGCGTGTGAACACCCATGCGGCACCCGCACCGAAGCTATCCTCCGGCCCGCCGACTATGGCGGTGTTCCCGTCGGCCGAGATCGCCACCGAGCTGCCCTGCTGCGCACCTCCCGTGGCGCCAGTACCGACGAGCGTGCCGCCCCGCTGTGACCACACCTCTCCGCTGCGCGTGAAAACCCAGGCCGCGCCCCCAAGAACATCGCGAGGTCCGCCGACGATCGCGGTATTGCCATCCGCCGATATCGCCACGGACCGACCTTGTCTGGCGGGCCCGAAGGCGCCTGTGCCTACCAGCTTGCCCCCCTGCTGGCCGAACTGCCCTGCGGCTGCATGCGATAAGCACAAGATCGCGACGACCGCGCCTGCCTGCCGTGTCATTGTCTTCCCCCCTCGCATCGGACAGCCCTACCGCTGCATGGTGATCGTGGTCGGATCGTTGGTGAGGTTGTCGACCACCGAGGCGAAGGCGAACACCCCCGCTGTCATGAACGCAGGGCCCGACGTCGATCCCGACTGCACCGTGATCTTGGCGTACCCACGGTCCATCTCGTCTGCCCCGCCTTGTTCTTGAACGGCTGCGTCTCCTGCGCCCACTGCCCCGCGGCCAAACTCACCGTGTAGTCGGTGAGCTTCGTCCCGGCACCGTCGTAGAGCTCGACCAGCACCGTCGCCGTGTCCGACCTCGCGTTCACCACACCGATGTTGCACCGGTACTTAGGCGTTCTCGGTGAGCCCGGCAAGGTACGCGCTCTGGCCCGCAGCCAGCCCGTCGCCCACGGCCAACGCCGGGTAGTCTTGCCCCTGCGTGCCGTTGGGGTAGCAGCTCGCATCCGACGGGACCTGGTTGTAGGTGCGCGAGGTGACCTTGAGCGGCTGGTCGGAGAGGATCTCGAGGGCTCCCTGGCCGCTGGCGCCGAGTTGCCCGACCACATCGGTCAGGATCGACTGCGTCCCGGCCGGCACATAGGTCGTGTTGGCTCACGACGCCGCCGCTGCCGAGGAACTTGATCTGCACGTTGGCCGTGACGCCGCCGGGGTTGAGCAGGCCGAGGTCGCTGCGCCACTGGCTCTGGTTGAGGCCGGGGTTGTGGGCGGCCACCGGCACCCAGGCGGTAAAGGTGGGGAGCGAGAAGACCCACGCGGCGCCGATCAAGGAGTTGTCGTCTGGGCCGCCGACGATGGCGGTCGTGCCGTCCGCCGAGATCGCCACCGAGGTCCCCTGCCGCGCGTACCCGACGGCGCCCGTGCCGACCAGCTTGTTGCCCTGCTGCGACCACACCCCACCGTTGCGCCTCAATACCCAGGCGGCGCCGTAACCCGGAGGCGCAAGAGGGCCGGGCGGAGAGCCGGCAAAGTCGTAGTCGAGTGGTCCGCCGATGATGGCGGTATTGCTGTTCCCCGAAATCGCCACCGACCAGCCCTGCGCGGCATACGCGGCGCCCCGTGCCGACGAGCTTGCTGCCCTGCTGTGTCCACACGCCGCCAATGCGTGTGAAGGCCCACGCGGCCCCAACGGAGAGACCGTAGCTGGGGGTTACAAAAACCTGGTCGTCAGGCCCGCCGGCGATCGCAGTGTGCCATCTGCCGAGATCGCCACCGAGGTGCCCTGCTGGGCGTACCCGACGGCGCCCGTGCCGACCAGCTTGCTCCCCTGCTGCGACCACACACCCCCGCTGCGCGTGAACACCCACGCGGCGCCGGTACTGGAGTAGCGGCCATTATCCTGGGGTCCACCGACGATGGCAGTGTTCCCATCCGCCGAGATCGCCACCGAGGTGCCCTGGTGGGCACCCCCTACGGCGTCCGTGCCGACCAGCTTGCTCCCCTGCTGCGACCACACGCCCCCGTTGCGCGTGAACACCCACGCCGCGCCGACCGAGAAATCGTAATCAGGGCTTTGGGCGAAGGCGTCGCTTGGGCCGCCCACGATGGCGGTGTTCCCATCCGCCGAGATCGCCACCGACGGTCCCTTGCCCGGCAGCCCCGACGGCGCCCGTGCCGACCAGCTTGCTGCCCTGCTGCGTCCACACCCCGCCCGAGCGCGTGAACACCCAGGCTGTACCGTTGTAGCTGCTGTCGTAGGGACCGCCGACGATGGCGGTGTTCCCATCCGCCGAGATGGCCACAGAGAAGCCCTGCTGAGCAGCCCCGACGGCGCCCGTGCCGACCAGCTTGCCGCCTTGCTGCGACCACACGCCGCCGCTGCGCGTGTACACCCACGCGGCGCCAGCAAGGGAGTTGTCGTTGGGACCGCCGACGATCGCGGTATTGCCATCGGCCGAGAGCGTCACGGATTGACCCTGTCGGGCGTACCCGACGGCGCCTGTGCCGACCAGCTTGCTCCCTTGCTGGCCGAACTGCGCCGCCGCTGCATACGCAAGGAACAGCATCCCGACGACCGCACCTGCCTGCCGTGTCATTGTCTTCCCCGCTCGCAGCACACTACCGGAATAGCTAGCGCAATAGTGTGCCCACCCTCACACATGTCAAGACCTTGGAGTGTGGGTGCTGGGCATCACCTTCTCACCATCCAGCGGGCGAGGTGGGTCGCTGTGCGGGTCACCGCAACCGGGGGCGGCGACGTATCCGAGAAACGCCTAAAGGTGATGCCTGCTTCGAGGGCAGACCCTCCGGTCACGTCCTGGGCGAGGTGTCGCAGTCCTCGAACTTGCCACCCTTGATGACGTGCATGCGAGGGCGGTGCGTTGTGTTTCCCACCTCGTCGGAGCTCAGCGCTCCGTGTCCTATCCCCCTAGCGTGGCGTCGCGTCGAGGAACTGAGGGCCCGGTGGGGCAACGGCAGGGAGCCGAGAAAGGTGTCGCCTGACGGGTCGAGGTTCAAGACACCCGTTGCGGAGGATCACACCGTCGTACCCAACGGCGATGGCACAGCCCGGTACCGCCGACACGCTGGTGAGCGAAATATCGGTTGCACGGCGATCTGCTGACCAATCCATGCCGTCGCGGCTGCGGATGACCGTGCCTGCGGAACCCACCGCAATGAAGGTGCTGCCATCCCAGGCAACGTCCCAGAGATCAACCGTCACACCGGAACTTGGCCTTGTCCACTGCAATCCGTCTGTGCTCCGCACCACGGCCCCCGCGTCACCGGCGGCCACGAAGACCCCCCCGCCCCAAACCACCGACCGGAACGACGAGCCGGGCGACGCAACGCCGAACCACGATCCCCCGTTTGGCTTGAAGAACAGGGTACCGCCGGCCGCCACGGTCACCGAGCCGTCCGAGGCGGCGTCCGAGGGATCGTTGTTGCCGACGAACTCAAGCGACCAAGCCGCCCCATCCGGGCTCGAGTAGATCGAGCTCGATTGGCTGTCATAGTCGTAGGTGAACCCAAGGTACTCCGAACCTGTCCACGCCAGTCCTTTGAGCGGCAAGGACCGATTGTCCGACCGAAGCGACCATGTCATTCCGTCGGGGCTTGCCAGCACCTTGCCCGGACCACACGGGACAATAAACTCGACGCCGTTGGAGGCCACGGGGCCAAAGCCGCTGCACGATCCGAACCACGCGCTGGTCGAACGTTGCCAACTCCGTGTATCCGCGCTTGCGAGAACGAATGGCTCCCGCCCGGAGTATCTGTCGATCTCATCACTGATGACCCACCTGTCGCGGCTGCGGGCCACCCGCTGCAGTTCGAAACCCGGGCCCACGTCCGATCTCTGCTCGGTCGTCCATTGCCGGGCGTCGGGACTTGTTGCAATCATGCCGTTAGCCCCAACCGCCACAAAGGTCCTCGTGCTTTGGGTCACACTCATCACCGCAAAGCCGGCCGCGATCGAGTGCCCTGTCCATTCGACTCCGTCCGGACTCGTCGCCACGCTGCCAGACATCCCCGCGACAAACTCGGTCCCGGCCCAGATGACGTCCGTGAACATCGAGTAGCCCCCGAGCACCCGGACCGACCACGAAACCCCGTCCTCCGACGTGGCGACCAGGGGGCTGTTGATACAGCCTTCCAGGAAGGGGGACGGGCCGCAAAACGAACCAACAACTAGAGATCGTAACCCGTTCGAGGCCACTGCAAGCAGCCTCGTGGCTCCCGGCAACCACACCACAGACCAGGCTCGGCCGTCCGAGCTTCGGAGGATGGCACTTCCCGAGCCAGAACCCCCATAGCCGCCATCACCGGCGCTCACAGCAAGGAAGCTGTCGCCGGTCCATGTTACGTCGACGAGCGGAACAGTGGTACCGGATTGCTGTCTCGTCCAGGACAGGCCGTCGGGGCTCGTGAAGACCGCGCCGTTCGTCCCGACGCCGACGTACTGACCACCGCCCGCCGTGACCGCAAAGAGGGGATCCACCCCAATTGGACCTACCGAGGTCCATGTCGCGGCATCGGGGCTGAGAAGTACGGTACCCGCATCCCCGACAGCCAGGTACCTCGTGCCGTCCCAGATCACCGAATTCAATCGCGTGGCTGCATCGGTCTGGAAACACGTCCACCGGCTGCCGTCGGCGCTGGTCAGAACCGTTCCCAGAGCCCCCACGGCTACGAAACCACTCTGCCCATAGGTGACACCGAATAAAGGATTAGCCCGGGGCAGCGGATTGACCCACTGCCACGGACCACACGGCTGCACGGCGCCAGCCAGCGGAAGGCAGGTAAGAAGGCCCAGAATCGGGGCGGCCATCCGGGCACGCATTGCTTTCTTCTCCGTTGATGGCAGTTTACTCGAGATCCCGGTATTGGGCGTGCAAACTGGCCCAAGCGGTGAGCGTCGTCACGGTTTCTCGAGAGGCGTGACCGAGAAGGCCGCCGGCGCCTACCTCCGACGCTGGCGGCGACGTATCCGAGGAAGGTGAAAAGCTGAAACCCGGTCCGATACTCACGCCCGAGGCGAGGTGTCGCAGTCCTCGAACTTGCCACCCTTGATGACGTGCATGCGAGGGCGGTGCGTTGTGTTTCCCACCTCGTCGAAGCTCAGCGGGCCGGTGACTCCCTGCTTGCTGCCCAGGCTCATGAGGTGCTGAAGGAGCTCGGTGGTGTCCTGGGGCGGCGTGCCCTCCAGGGCGTACAGAGCCGTCATCGCGGCGTCGTAGCCGTACGCCGCAAAGTAGTCGGGGGCAACCCCTTTGTTGGCGGCCTTGAAGCGCTGGACGAAGGACTTGATCGGCTCCCTCTGAGAATCCAGGTCGACGTCTGGCAAGGAAACAAAGACCCCCTCCGCAACCGACCCAGCCGATCTGAGCACGCCGCCTAGGGTGAACGCCGATGTGACGCACACGCTCCCCGGGAACTTGGCGTTGCGGACGACGAGCAGGGCCGCGAGGGTCTCTTCGGCGTACGCGCAGATGAAGACTGCATCGGGCTTCTGGGCGGCGAGCGCGTCGCCGATCGGCTTGTCCCAATCGGTCGGGCCGATCTCCAGCTTGCCCGTGATCTTGGCGCCCAGCTTCGTGACCTCCCCGGTGAAGACCGGCAGCATCCCCTCGGCGAACATGCCCTCCTGGTAGAGGACGAGAATCGTGCGGGCCTTGCGCTGGGTCACCAGGAAGCCGGCAGCCGCCACACCTTCGATGTCGTCGGCAGGGTAGACGCGGAAGAAGAGGTTGCTCGAAGCCGCGAGACCGGGCTCGCTGGCGCAGGGCGAAATGATCACGGCCTTTGCCTTCTCGGCCTCGGGGATCATCCACTTCGCCTCCGGTGAGGTCGCGCCGCCGATCACAATCCGCGCCCCTGATTTGAACAAGTCCCCGGCCTCCTTCCTGGCGTACTCGGGGGTCGAGAAGGAATCCCGGTACCTTGCCTCGAAACCCTTCGGCGACTGCTTCGCCACCGCGTCGTCGAACGCCACCTTGATGCCGGCCTTCAACGACGCCCCGTACTTGTTATTGGGCCCCGTCTCGGGGAGCACGACGCCGACGATAAGCTTGTCGCCGCCACACGCCACCGTGAGCAGCGCAGCCACCGCCAGCAACCCTATGGAGAACCGTTTCATCCGCCACCTCCCGCGGCAGCCCAACCGAAGCTCTTTCGCAAACGCGCGGTATTGTACTGAATTCTTCAACCGGTGGGGCCCCATACCTAGGGCAGCGGCACGTTGGCGAGCTGCCAGGCGATGCCCGCGACCACAGCGAGACCCTCACGAAGCGCCTGGGGGTCCACCTTGTCGAGGGTATCGGCCTCGGTGTGGTGGACCTCGAAATAGCGCTCGACGTCGCCGACCAGGGTGACGCTCGGCACGCCCTGATCCGCCAGCGGAGAGATATCGGCGCCGCCCCAGCTCACTTCCAAGGGCAGCCCAACCGGTTTCGCGGTGGTGAGGAGCCAGCCCAGCTGCTGCGGCGTGCCGCCGACGTTCCACCTCTCGGGCTTGCCCGCGCCGAGGTCGGTTTCGACGGCGGCCACGTGCCGCTCCCCCCTGTGGGCCTCGGCATAGGCCTTCCCGCCTTCGAGGCCGTGTTCCTCGTTCGCGAACAGCACGGCCCGGATGGTCCGGACCGGTCGCACACCCAGCGAGCGGATCAGGCGCATCGCCTCGATGACGTGGACCACGCCGACTCCGTCGTCCTGGGCACCCTGGCCGACGTCCCAGGAGTCGAGGTGGGCGCCGATGAGCACGATCTCCCCCGGTTTCTCCGCGCCCCTGATCTCCGCGACCACGTTTGCGGTGTCCACGAGGCCGCCGTCGCGGGCCCCCATCTCGAGGCGCACCCGGACCTCGACCCCCGCTCGCACGAGGCGAGCGATCCAGTCGGCGTGCTCCGCATCGAGCGCTGCGGCGGGGATCCTGGGCTTGTCGGGGTCGTACTCCAGGGTGCCGGTGTGTGGCGTGGCGAGTGAGACCGGCGGGACCGAGCGCACCAGAGCCGCCACCGCACCGGCCGCCGCGGCCCGCGAGGGACCGTGGGTGCGCTGGCTGGAGAAGATCCCGTACAGGGCGCCGGCGGTCGCGCCGGCGGGCGGATCCGGGTCGAAGAGCACGATCTTGCCCTTGACCTGGGGCCCCAGCTCCTCGAGCGTGCGCACAACGACGACGGGCGCCTCGAGCCCCAGGGTGCCCACCGACTCGCCGAGGCCCAGCATCGGCAGCTCGCGCTCGACCGGGGCGGTCATCACGGCGCGCTCTCGGCCGCGCACCCAGAGGTGCACCTTCACCGGCTCGCTGCGCACGGCCTCGTGACCGTCCTCGCGGAACGTTGCCTCGGCCCAGCGCACCGCCTGCTGGAACGGGAGCGAGGCCGCGATCCGCGGCCCGATCCGATCACACAGGAACTCGAGCCGGCTGTAGGCACGAGGGTCGTTCCTGGCGGCTTCGCGCAACCGTGCAAGAGCCGCCTCCTGAGTCGGGACCGGAGCCGGGGTCGGAACAGGCGTCTGACCGGCGAGCGTCGCGGTAAGAACGGCGAGCAACATGGCCCCGAAGCAGAACGGGCGGGCCGGATGAGGCGTTGCAGGGGCTTGGCGCATCGGCTGCTCCTGGCTGCTGCGGCGGCGCGGGAACGCGCACACCTCCATCGCGGTGGGCTGCACCAGACGTTTCACTGCTCGCCGTGGGGTTGGTCGGCCGGGTGCCAGAGGTTCTTCTCCTGGAGTGCCTCCTCGGCGGCTGCGATACCGGCCCGGAACTCGTCCCACAGCTCGGGTGTGACCGTCACGCCCTTTTTGGTGGGTGCCAACTCGCCGTTGGCGTCCTGGTAGAAGAGCCGGATGTCCACGTAGGTGCGGCCCTTGAAGTTCGAAAGCGAAATGCGCAGCGTGTCGTCGGCGTTGCGCTTGAACTCGTGTAGTACCTTACGATCCTCAGGCATTGATGCCTCCATGCGGCGGGGATTCTAGCAGGGAGGGCAACCGAGGAGGCGGCCATGGCAGAGGACGGGACCAAAGCGACCGTGATCGCGCCGCAGGCGGCACCGGCGCCGCAGGTGAAGAGGGCGCGCGGGGCACGGATGGCAGTGCTGATCGGGCCGGAGCAGGGTGCGCCGAACTTCATCACCCGGCGCTTCATCCTGGCGGCCGGTGCGCGCATCCCGACCCACCGGCACCCGACCATCGAGCACGAGCAGGTGATGATCCGCGGCGAGATGGTGCTCGGCATGGGGGACGAGGTGCGGACGGTGCGCGCCGGCGACGCGATCTACCTGCCTGCAGGCTGTACCCACTGGTACGAGAACCGCACCGCTGGGGAGGTGGAGTTCCTCTGCGTCGTCCCGAACACCAAGGAGTACGCCACGGAGTGGCTGGAGGATCCACCCGAGGGTGCGTACCTCGGTTAGACCAGAAGGCGCGCGAGCCAGAACCGTTCGAGACGTCGTCGATGTTCGGAACCGGCAGCGGTTCCGTGCTGTCCTCCATGGCAGCGACCAGGAGGTCCCGTTCGGCCGGAGCGCGTCCTGGCCTTGCCAGGCCCCGCCCTGCCGAGGTTCTCCATCGCTCAGGCATCCCCGCCCCGGGGGCGCAATCGGTCGAGGAGCACGGCGCCCCCGTCACGGGACCGTGCCGGCCACCTGGTGCACCTCTAGGGGTCGTCAGCCTCAAATGCCCACCCGGTCTGGCCTTCCCTTGCGCCCGCAGGGGTTGACAAGTAGAGTAGAATACGTCTCAGAATCACCCACAGGTGATGGTTCGGCCCCCAGGTGGGGGTGACGGTGGCGGACGTCGGAGGATCACATGACTCTTTTGACCAAGTTCAACCTGGCGCTCGTGGTGGTGTTCTCCCTGGCGATGGTTCCGGCGGGGTACATCTCACACGCGCTGCTGCAGCAGAGCGCCCGCACGCAGGTGATTCAGAACGCACGGATCATGATGGAGACCGCGATGGCGGTGCGGGGCTACACCATCAAGCAGATCAAGCCCCTTCTCGATAACAGGCTCGCCGAGGAGTTCCTCCCGCAGACAGTCCCTGCCTACTCGGCGACCGAGATCTTCAACTACCTGCGGCAGAACTACCCGGAGTACGAGTACAAGGAGGCGACGCTGAACCCGTCCAACCCGCGCGATCGCACCGTGGACTGGGAGGCGGACATCGTCAACGAATTCCGCCGGGACTCGAAGCGCACCGAGATCATCGGCGAGCGGGAGACAACCGAGGGGCGCGCGCTGTTCCTGAGCCACCCGATCCAGATCAAGGACGCCAAATGCCTCGCATGCCATCTGACGCCCGAGCAGGCGCCCCTCTCGCTGATAAAGGCGTACGGGCCGGGCAACGGGTTCGGCTGGAAGCTCAACGAGATCATCGGGGCGCAGGTCATCTCGGTTCCGATGTCGATTCCGGTCCGGATGGCCAACGAGGCGTTCCGCACGCTGCTGGCCTCCCTCGTGGCGGTGTTCGTATTCACCCTCCTGGTGCTGAACCTCCTGCTCCGGTACGCGGTCATCCGCCCCCTCACCCGCCTCTCGGGCATGGCCGACCAGGTCAGCCGCGGGAACATGGGCGTCCCGGACCTTGTTGTAAAGGGGAAGGACGAGGTGGCCCTGTTGGCGGGTTCGTTCAACCGTATGCGCATCAGCCTCCAGAAGGCGCTGGCGATGCTCGATGAGGCCTGACGCGCCAGATGGTCCGCCGCGTGGGAGGTGACCGGCGGTGGCGGCGGAGTTGACCCCCGGATCGATCTTCGGCGGCTACGAGATCCTCCAGGAGCTTCGCGAGGGCGGCATGGGGCGCGTGTTCCGTGCGCGCCACCTGACGCTCCAGCGCGACGTGGCGCTCAAGGTGCTCGTCGACCGGTACGCCGACGATGAGTCCTACCGGCTGCGGTTCCTGACGGAGGCGCGCGCCGTGGCCCGGCTGAATCACCGCAACATCGTCCAGATCTATGACTTCGGCCAGGTGGAAGCGATCTTCTTCCTGGCCATGGAACTGGTGCCCGGGCTGTCGGTCGGAGACCGGATCAAGCTCAACGGCAGGTTCACGGAGCGCGAGGCGATCGCCGTCGTGAGGCAGGCATGCAGCGCACTCAGCGTCGCCCACGCGGCCGGGATCGTGCACCGCGACGTGAAGCCCGACAACCTGATACTCAGCGACGACGGCGTGGTCAAGCTCGTGGACCTCGGCCTCGCGAAGAGCCTTTCCGACGACCAACATCTGACCCAGACTGGCGTCGTCTCCGGGACGCCGCACTACATCTCGCCGGAGCAGATCGCCGGCCTCAAGGACATCGACGGGCGCTCCGACATCTACTCGCTCGGGGCCACGCTCTTCCACATGGTCACGGGCCGCACGCCGTTCGAGGGCTCGTCGCCCATGGTGGTCGTCGCCAAGCACCTTCACGAGGAGCCGGAGGACCCGCGCACCCTCGTGCCGGGCCTCGGACCGGGAATCTGCGCCGTGATCAGGAAGATGATGGCGCGCGACCGAAACCAGCGTTACTCCGACATGAAGGTCGTGGACGAGGTCCTGAGCCTGCTCGAGGTGGGCGGTTTTCGGGCAACGATCGGGGAGGTGTCGGCGTCCGTCACGCTGCAGGAAAAGGGGCACCGGCGAACCGAGCCGCCGGCGATGCCTCGTAACGGCTGGGACCCTGCGGTGCTCACCTGCATCGAGGCTCGACTGGCCACTGCGATCGGCCCGCTGGCGAAGCTCCTGGTGACCCGAGAGGCCGGGAAGTCGTCGGACCTCGGCCGGCTTTGCACCACGCTCTCGCAGCACATCCCGTCCGAGTTCCAGCGGCGCGCCTTTCTCACCGAGGTTCAGAAGGAAGCGACGGCGCTCCTGCACCGCCAAGCAGCCCCTGAGCCGCCGCCCGCCCGCGGGAGCGATCCCCTGTTGTCGGCTCCGGCATCGGCGCACGACTCGCCCTTCACCATTGCGTGGAACCCCGAGGCGCTCCGTGCCGTGGAACGGAGGCTCGCCGAGTCGATCGGTCCGCTGGCCAAGGTGCTGGTGAAGAAGGCCTCGCGCACAGCCTCGAGCTGGGACGACCTGGTCAACTCGCTGGCGACGAACCTTCCTGGCCCCGTCGAGCAGGCCGCTTTCCGGAACGACGCCGCCAAGCTCGCTCGCTGAGCCAGGGCATCAGGAGCTGGTGGGAGCAACCTGCCGCACGACGTCGAGGATCGAGCCGTCGTCGGCCTTGACGATCTCGACCGCTTCCCCTGTGAGCTCGGGCTCCGGCATCAATGGCCCCAGTTCCTTCGCCTTCGCCATCGCCTTGGCCGCCAGCTCCTCCATCGAGATGAGCGGGATGCCGGCCTTGCCAGCGTTCTCCCTCAGCGCCGCGACGTACGGCGAGCGCGAGGCGGGGTTGATCACCGCGTCCCCCTCGGTGATCACGACGTCCACCAGCTCGCCTGGCATGGTGACGGTGTTGACGCGCTCGCGGATCGAGGGGTAGCTCTGAGCGCGGCGCTTGGAGAAACCGGCCAGCGTGGTGAAGATGACGGTCAGTTTGGAGCGGCCGACGTTGGGCCCGCCGCCGATGCCGCCCACGTAGCGGCCGTCGTAGCCGATGACGGTGTTGACGTTGAAGGCGGCGTCGATCTCGGCGCACGACAGCAGGGCGAAGTCGAGCAGCGGCGTGAGAGTTCCCTTGCAGGCCAGGTTGGCGTAGATCGAGGTCGAGACCTCCTGGTGGCCCGGGTCGTTCAGGAGCGAGTCGAACACGACATCGGTGGGCTGGAAGCACTGCCCGTGCATGATCAGCTCCACCGCGCCCCGGCGCAGCATCTCGACGTGGATCTGTGTGATCCCGCCGATGGTGAAGGAGGCCTTGAGGCCGTGCTGGACGAAGTGGTCCGAGAGGCGTTGCAGGATCGCGAGGGAGGCGCCCGATCCCGACTGGAACGCCACCCCGTTGCGCAGGAGGCCCGCCGCCCCGAGCAGCGCCATCACCCGGTCCGCGACCTTGAGGTTTTCGCCGCTCATGACGCGCGATAGGTCGAGGGTGCCGGCGCCGATGCCGCCGGCGTCGCCGACGTCCTCGAACGGCACCACGAAGTCCACGTACTCCATCGAGATCGAGCGGTGGGGGAGGAAGCGGTCGAACACCGTGCCGGCGCAGACGCAGGTGTAGTCGGCGTAGCGCACGTCCGCGTCGAACAGCCCCAGCGGCCCGCAGCGCTCCTCGGGCTTGCCAAGCACGCCGGAGGCGTTCCCCCACCGGTCCGCAGCCGGCGCAGGGAACACCGCAAGGCGCACCGGTTCGATCCCGAGCATGATGTCGCGCTGCCGCCCGCCGTGGCTGCAACCGATGATCCGCACTGGCAGCAAAGCGCCGCCCGCCGCGGCCTTGGCGAGGCCGCCGTAGGGATTGCCGTAGAGGTAGGCGATCGTGCCGTCGTTGACCGCCTCGACCAGGTAGTCGAGCTCGCCGAAGTAGGCGTTCCCGATCAGACGGATACCCTTGAGGCCGCGCCGCCTCAGCTCGCCGATCAGCGCGCGCAGGAAACGATCGCCTCCGTTTCGGTAGTAATGCGGGAATGACACCGCATCCCCGTCGCGCACAACGGAGAACACCTTCTCCAATGTGGTCAGCTTGGATGAGCCGTCGAACGGTCGAGTTGGGATGCGTGCCGGGTGCGTGGCGGTCTCCGGCATCTCGGCGAACGATCCCGCAAACGGGCGGAACTCGCGGCCGTCGAGGCGAGTGGGGATCTCGCGGCCGAGGGCGTTCCTCTGCCATCTCTCAAGGCGCATGCCGCACCTCCGAAGGGGGAGGCTAGAAGAAGATGAAAAAGTTCACAAGCGATGCGAGGGCGTGTGCTCTACACTCAAAAGCGGGGAGGAGGCCGTGCCGATCGTCCACGCCCTGATCCTCGCCGCGGCGGTGCATGCGGCCGCGGCCGACCCGACGTCTCTACGGGTGCAGCGCATCACGGTGGCGGTGCCGGACCCCGACCTGGTGCGGGTGACGCTGCACGCGCCCCCGTCGCCGGGCGTGAGGTCCGATCTGGCCGGGCAGAGGTTGCGGCTCGGGGAGGCCCCGGTACCGATCGCATCGCCGGTGGACGTGACGGTCGGGGGAGGCGAGACCCGGATCGACTTCGACGTCAGCTTGCGCGCGGTACCCGAGACGGTGCTCGGCCTCGACCCCAACCGCATGCGGGTCCTCTGGGAGGGGCTGGGTGCGGGGGGCGCCCCGGTGCTGGCGGTGGGCGGCACCGTGGACCTGGGAGACCCGGGCGAGACCGAGCTGCCACTGGCCGGGCTGTACCGGGCCTACGCACGGCTCTCGGACCTCAAGCTGACACCCTCTCTGGGCGCTCTCTCCGTGCACGCGCTGCTCTCGCTCTACAACCCGTTCGGCTTCGATGTGGTCGCGACGGGCTTCGAGTTTCGCCTGACGGTGGGGAGCCAGACCATGCTCTCGGGCAAGCGGCCGGGGTTCAGGCTTCGGGCCGGCCGGCGCAGCGACGTGCTGATCGAGCAGGACGTCCCGCTCGGGGACGTGGCCGGAGGGGCCGCCGCGTTCCTGAGAGGCGAGGCCGCGCAGCTCGACGGCACGCTCACCGTGCGCACGTCTCAGGGGGAGCGGTCGATCCCGCTCCAGCTGCGCGCCGGGATGTAACGAAGGCAGAGAAGTGGCGGCCGGCTGCTACGAGCTCGCCAGCGACCGTATGGCGGCGAGTACGCGGCGCGCGCCCTCCTCGATATCGAGCTTCGTGGTGAACCGACCGACCGAAAATCGCACCGTGGACAGCGCGGTCGCTGCGTCCACCCCGATGGCGGTGAGCACCTGCGAGGGGTGGACGGTACCGGTGTGGCAGGCGGCGCCGGCCGACGCCGCCACCTCCTCGGCGAGGAGCGCGAGCAGAGCGTTCGCATCCACGCCGGGGAACGCGACGCTTGCGGTGTTGGGCAGCCGCTGCTCGGGGTGGCCGTGCCGCACGAGGCCTCGGACTCCCTGTTCGAGGAGAGCCTCCAGGCGGTCGCGCAGGGCCGCCAGCCGCGGCCGCTCGCCCGCCGCCTCCTCCCGGACGAGATCGCACGCCTTCCCGAGGCCGACTATTGAGGAAACGTTCTCGGTGCCGGCGCGCAGGCCGCGCTCATGTCCCGCCCCGTGGACGAGCGGCTCGAGTGCGACCCCCTTGCGGACGAAGAGCGCTCCCACGCCTTTGGGCGCGTAGAGCTTGTGCCCGGCCACCGTGAGCAGATCCACGCCCAGCTCCCGCACGTCCACGCCGACCTTGCCGACCGCCTGCGCCGCGTCGGTGTGGACGGGCACCCCCCGGCGCCGACACGCCCCGACGATCTCGGCCACCGGCTGCAGCGTCCCGACCTCGTTGTTGGCCAGCATCACCGAAACCAGGACCGTGGCTGGGGTGAGCGCGACGGCAACCTCCTCGGGGTCAACCCGTCCGTAGGGATCCACGCCGACCACCGTGAGCCTGATGCGCCCCTCGCGCTCCATCGCCCGCGCGGTCTCGAGCACCGCCGGGTGCTCGACGGCGGAGACCACGACGTGGCCTCCGCCGCGCGCCGCGACCACGCCACGCAGTGCCCAGTTGTCCGATTCGCTGCCGCCGCTCGTGAAGAGAACCTCGTCGGGTGCCGCACCGAGGCAAGCCGCGACCCGGGCACGTGCCCCCTCCACAAGCTCGCGCGCCTGGCGGCCGAGGCCGTGGCCCGATGAAGGATTGCCGTAGACGTCGCGCAGCACCGGCACCATGACGTCAACCACCCTGGGGTCCACAGGGGTGGTGGCGTTGCAGTCGAGGTAGATCGGATGCCGGATTTCGGTGCTCACCTACCTATGCTACTCGCCGGCCCGTTCCGGATGGCACCGGTGAGCGCAGGGGGGTACACTCCGCGGAATGGCGCCCCCCGCTCTGTGGCTCTACCGCGCCCTGATGGCGGTCGTCCTCCCCCTACTGACGCCTTCCCTGCTGCTCGCCGACCGCCGGCGCGGCAAGAAGCGGCCACCATGGGCTCAACGGCTTGGCTGGCGTCTGCCCGCAATCCCCCACGGCGGGATCTGGATGCAGGCTGTGTCGGTGGGCGAGGTGGCCGTGGCGCGGTCTGTGCTCGTCGAGCTACGGCGGCGCCACCCCGGCCTGCCGCTGGTGCTCTCCGCCACTACCTCGACCGGCCTGGCGATGGCGACGGGGGCGCAGCTCGCCGACGTGACGCTGCCTTTCCCGGTGGACCTTCCGGGCCCCGTGCGGCGGCTGATGGGCGCCGCCGTTCCACGTCTAGTGATCCTGGTTGAGACCGAGCTGTGGCCGGAGCTGCTCAATGCCTGCGGCGCGCGCGGGATTCCAGTGGCGCTGGTCAACGCGCGCGTCTCGGACAAGTCCTTTCGCGGCTACCGGGCGCTGCGCGGGCTGCTGCGCCCGCTGCTGCGGCCGGTCACCCTTGTGCTTGCTCAGACGGACCAGGATGCCGCGCGCCTCTGCGAGATCGGCGTCACCTCCGACCGCATCCGTGTGACCGGCAACGTCAAGTTCGACGCCGCGCCACCCGGCGCTCCACCGAGGGTGCTCGAGGAGCTGCGCGGCGTTGCCGCCGGCCGCCCGGTTCTGATCGCCGGCTCGACGATGATCGGCGAGGACGAGGAGGTACTCGACGCCGTCCAACGCATTCCTGCCCAGCACCGGCCGTTCCTGATGCTCGCGCCACGCCACCCCGAGAGGGCGTCCGACGTCGTGCAGCTCGTAGCCGCCAGAGGGCTCCCGGTGGTGCGCCGGACCCTGCTGTCGGAGGCCCCGGCGGGGTGCGCCGTGGTCGTGCTCGACACCGTGGGCGAGCTGGCGGCGCTCTACCAGGTCGCCGACGTCGCATTCATCGGCGGCTCCCTGGTCGCGACGGGCGGGCACAACCCCATCGAGCCCGCTCGCTTCGGGGTGCCGGTGCTCACCGGCCCGCACGTCCGGAACTTCTCCACCGTCTACCACCACTTCATCTCCGCCGGCGCGGCCAGGGTCGTGCACTCGGCGGGGGATCTGGCCGCCGCGCTCGACTCGTGGCTTGCCAACAGGGAGATGTTGCGCGCGGCCGGCGAGGCGGGACAGCAGCTCCTGGCCCGTCACGCGGGCGCGACCGCCCGGACGGTGGATGCGCTGGAGCGCTTCCTGGCATGAGACGCTGGCCCGCCTGGCTGCTCGGCTTCACCGACATCCTGGAGGCGGTCAACGCGGCGGCGCGCACTGCCTACCGGCTCGGGCTTCGGAGGAGCGAGCGGGCCGCGGTGCCGGTGATCTCGGTCGGGAACATCGCGTGCGGCGGCACCGGGAAAACCCCGCTGGTGGCGGCGCTTGCGCGCACGCTCCTCGCCGCCGGGGCCCGCCCCGCGATCCTCACCCGCGGCTACCGGAGGCGCGCGAGCCAGCCCGTGCTGATCTGGAAGGAGCGGCAGGCCGGCTGGGAGCAGGCCGGGGACGAGCCGACGCTGCTGGCACGGGCGCTGCCCGACGTCCCGATCGTCGTGGACCCGGATCGGGTGCGTGGAGCCGCCACCGCGGTGCGGGAGGCTGATGCCACCCACCTCCTGCTCGACGACGGTTTCCAGCACTGGCGGCTCGCCCGGGATCTCGACATCGTGACGGTGGAGGCCGCGGACCCGTTCTGCGCCAACGCCCCCCGCCGCGAGCACCCCAACGCCCTGGTCCGCGCGCACGCCGTCGTGCTGAGCCGGGCCGCCGACCGCACCGAGGCAATGGCCGCGATGGCGGTGCTCTTACCCTACGCCCCGAACGCCACCTTCGTCGCTACCAAACTGGCGGCGCGTGGGCTGCACCGGGGCGGGGAACGGCAGCCCGCGGAGGTCCTCAAGGGCGTGACGGTGCTGGCAATGGCGGGGATCGCGTCGCCGCAGAGTTTCATCCACACGCTCGGGGATCTGGGTGCGCACATCGTGGACATGAACTTCTACTCCGACCACCATCGCTACTCCCGGCGCGAGGTGGAGAGGATCCTTGCCGAGGCCGAGCCCAACGGGATCCTGGTGGTCACCACCGCGAAGGACATCGTCAAGCTGCCGCCCGACCTCGCCGGGAGCGTCGCGTGGCTCGAGGTGGAGGCGGTGCCGCTGTTCGGGAGCTTCGAGGAGCTGCTCGCACCCGTTCTGGACGACGAGGTGTGACCTTGCATCTTCCCTGTGGTTTCCCTGGTAATCGAGGGCCACAGCGAAGCGTTGTCGTGGTGACCACGGCGGGCGAACCGTCTTCCGAAAAGCAGACGAACCGGCCTCTGGTCGCCCGATCTGCGGTGCTACTCGCCTTTCTGATTTTCGTGTACGTTTTCGCGCACGTACTGCTTGTGCTTCCGGGGCTCGACGCGAAGCAGTCCGATTTCAGAGCCTTCTACTATCCGGCTGCACGTGCCGTTCTTGCTGGCCGAAGCCCCTACTCCGTTGTTGGCCTGATCTACCCTCCGCTTCTGCCGTTCGTCCTGGTGCCACTCGCCCTGTTGCCGTTCGCTGTGGCACGAATCACCTGGTTCGCACTGAGCCACGTCTTTGTCGCCGCGGCGGGCGTTCGTATGTGGCGGGCCCTGGGTGGAGGCTGGTTCGCGGCGCTGGCCATAACGGGGGCGTGCGCAACAAGTGGTGCCCTATTTGAGGACCTTGGCGAGGGCCAAGTCAACACCTTGCTCCTTCTTCTTGGTTGTTCTCGCCCTCTGGCCTATGGCCGGCAGACCGGGGCAAGGTCCCGCGGCCCTGGGTGTTGCCATCGCGCTCAAGCTTTGGCCGGGTGTGATACTCCTTGCAAAGGCACTGCGCTGTCGCTGGCGCACCATCGCGCAGGCGTGCGGCATAGCGCTGATCTTCATCCTGGTGCCGGGGCTGTTCGTTCGGGCCGTTCTCCCAGGGCCCAAAGGCCCCCCGCGAGCCGACTTCTGGGCGGGAAGTCCGGGCGCCCTCAATGGATCGCTGCCAGGCGTTGCCCTGCGTCTCCTCGATCGTCCCAAGCGCGGAGCGGCGGTGCCAACACCATGGGTCGCGGCGCACAATGTAGAAACCTTCAAACTGACCCACCCGCAGGCTGCAATCTCGCTTGGCGTGGCCGCTGTGCTGTTTGCCGCTGGGGCGGCAGCGCTTGCGAGACTGAATCGGCTCGGCGCCCTAGCGTCGTCGGCGCCACTGCTGGGCGCTGCGTTCATTGCGCTGGCACTCGTGTCTGCGCCTGTGGTCTGGCCCCACTATCACGTTCTGCAAATTCCAGGGGTCGCCATGCTCGGAGAGAGGTTTATCCGGCGCCGTGACTGGCGTTGGCTTGTTGTTCTTGGCGTCGCAACCCTCGCCTCCACGTGGGCCGCGGCGCTGATGAGGGGGCCGTACCTTGCACACTTCGGTCTTATCGTGACCCACCCACTGCTCGTCTGGACACTCACTTCACTGACGCCGGCTGGCGCGCTTGCCATTCTGTTTCTCCTGTTTGCGGAGCTGAAGCGCGACGCGGGCCATCCGATTCTCTCGACGTCCACGAGTCCTGCGAAGCCGTGAGCCACACGGCCGGAATTGCGCGGTCGGCGGAAAGCGATTCGTGACTGAAGCCCCGTCACGGCGCAGACCGTGAACTGTTCGACGCTCGTTACGGGCGGGTCGGTTGACTGGGGGCTAGTTCGCTTCTGGGCTAGAATCGCAGGCGTGAGCGCGCGAGCCCATCTCCACGAGCTGGTCGAGCGGTTCCCGGCGCGCCGCGTCGTGCTCTACGGCGACCTGGTGCTGGACCGGTTCGTGCTCGGCACCCCCAAGCGCATCTCCCGCGAGGCGCCGGTGATCATCCTGCGCTACGAAGGGCAGCGCGACATCCCGGGGGGCGGCGCGAACGCTCTCGCCAACCTGGCCGCCCTCGGCGCCACCGTGCTGCCGGCCGGTGTGGTGGGCGACGACGAAGCGGGCGCGAGCCTGCTCCAGGCGCTCGCCCGCCTCGGGGTGGATGTCTCCGGGATCGTGGTGCTGCCGGAGTTCCGGACCGTGACCAAGGTCCGGCTCCTCGCCGGCGGTGTGGCGTCGCTCAAGCACCAGGTTGCCCGCTACGACGTGGAGGACCACCTCCCGGGGCGTGACCGCTGGCGTGAGGAGCTGTTCGAGCGGCTGGCACGCGTTGCCCCCACCGCGCACGCCGCCGCGGTCTCCGACTACGGCTACGGCGTCGTCTCGGCGGAGGGGTGGCGCGGCTGCGCGCGGGCCTGCCCTCGGGGGCGCCGATCGTGGCGGACTCGCGCTTCGGGCTCGAGGGACTTGGTCCGGTGGACGGCGCAACGCCGAATCTGGAGGAGCTGGCGGAGATCGTCGGTGAGGTGCCGGCGACCGACGCGGCGGTAGCTTCCGCGGCGGAGGCTCTCCGCACGAGGCTCGGCGCCCGCTTCGTGGTGGCCACCCGCGGGAGCGACGGTTTGACGCTCGTGGAGGAGAACAGACCCCCGGTGCACCTCCCGGTCTTCGGGGCCGACCAGGTGGCGGACGTCACCGGCGCCGGCGACACCGTGCTCGCGACCCTCACGCTCGCGCTCGCGGCGGGTGCGCAGCCCGAGGAGGCCGCAGTGATCGCCAACCTGGCCGGCGGGGTCGTCGTAACCAAGCTCGGCACCGCTACGGTCTCCCGCGACGAGCTGCATCAAGCGATCGACCAGGCGCCCTTCGTCCATGACTGAGCCCAAGAGGCGCTCATCGGTTGTGGGGCGCGCACGCCGTGCAGCGCATGCAAGGACGGTCGATGACCGTTCCCGATCAAGCTGATCTCGCTCGCAGAGGCGAAGGTGCTCTCGCAGGGGATGCGCGCCGCCGGCAGGCGCGTGGTGGTCGCCAACGGCGCTTTCGACATGCTGCACGTCGGGCACGTGCGCTACCTCGCGGCCGCACGGGCGCTGGGCGACGTGCTCTTCGTCGCGCTCAACTCGGACCTCTCGGTCCGCACGAGCAAGGGGCCGCTGCGCCCGATCGTGCCGGAGGACGAGCGGGCCGAGATTCTCTCCCACCTCGACTGCGTGGACTGGATCGTGATGTTCGACGAGCCGACCGTGGCCGAGGTGCTGCGCGCGCTCAAGCCCCACATCCACGCCAAGGGGACCGACTACACCGCCGAGACCGTCCCCGAGCGCGAGGTGGTCGCGGAGTGGGGCGGCGAGACCGTGATCTGCGGCGACGCCAAGGAGCACGCCACCACGGATTTGGTCGGCGAGATCCTCAAGCGCTACGCGCCCTGACGGGGCTCCGCCCCATCACCCCCTCGACATTTTGAAGTTGCCGCTTCTGGTTTTCTTTTGCCCCGCGGGTGCGCGGCCGTTCGGACCTTGGCCGCCCCCGCGGCCTGCGGGCCGAAACTCCTCCGGCCGCGACCCAGCAGCGCGTCCCGGGTGGGGCCCCTCGGTGTCCGCATGCGACCGCGTCACCGACACCCCGCTCCGGATCCGCGCGCTGGGTCCCCGCGGCCTCCGGAGCCATGGCTGCTCGCACCCGCGTGGCGGATTGAATGCCCACCCGCGCGCAGCTTGGCGGCGACGGACACTGTTGATTCAGCAGGCGACTATGTCGTGCGTGTCGCCTTCTGGAATGTCTGGCTCGATCGATTGTGTATCTAGCGGCGCAGACAAGCTGCTAAGCCTCAGTTCTTATTGCGTTCGTGCAGCTTCGTCAGCGTTCTTGGTTCGTTGGCAAGCTATTCGCCCTTTGCTCTCTCGAGATACATGACGCTCGGTACGAAACGCTTCGGGTGTTTGCCGGACGACACCACCTGATGGTGCCGGAGGCGAGTACCTTGCTTGTTGACCAGGTCATGTCCCTCGGACAGGAAGTACCGGATCAGGGCTCGCTCAATGAGTGCCAGAGACTTCTCGAGACGCTGACCAGGTTTCGTAATGATCCTTCCTGTCAGAATGATTCGCTTTCCGGTCTTTGCGCTTCGCAGGTGCTGCATGAGTCTAAGGTTATTCAGCTGGCCCTTCACGCGACTACGAATGTTGTTCGCTTTACCCACGTACAGGGCTTCAAGGTCCCCACCCCACCGGCGGCCAAGGATATAGATTCCGGAGGCCGTGGGAAGCTTGTTGGTATCCACCACGTAGATCAGGTTCTGCTTAGTACCGTCCTTCAGTTGAATCGGGCGCGCCCACTCTACTTGCAGTTTCATCTCTCACTCCTATCATCCTTTTTCCTGCACTTTGGCCCAAGGTCTGAGTTCAGCGGCCGCGCCCAGGCCCAGCGAGGCATGGTCCGCTGCACGCGCGCGCTAGGCCTCGGCAACTCACTTGTCATCACGGCTCTCGTCCCATGTGTACGTGTGACCGGTGGGAAGGAGGAGACTGCTGTTGTCAGATTCGAACGGCCCCACGAGAAGGCGGTAGGGTTTCGGCCGGGGCGGTCCGAAGAAGAGGCCTCGGTACTTCAAATCGAGCTCCTTTTCAAGGAAAGCCGGCGTGATGTTGCGATCTCGAAATGGGCCGTTGAACACAGCCAGAATGAACTGATCGGCTGTCCGCGTCGTGTCAACCAGGACGACCGCAAAGTCGAGGGAGCCGTCACTGTTGAAATCGCCCACTACCTGATAAGGGTGGTAGTCGGGAACGGCGGGCCAGTTCGTGCCCTCCCAACCGCGCCGCATTTGCTGGATATCATCCGCGCAATCACAGTCTAGGTCCGTGGCCAGGCGGTAACTCGGGTGTTCGGATAGCCACCTCGCCATGAGGCGCTGCTGGTGCGCACTTAGGGTATGAGAACCCCAGCTGCTCGAGGCAGCGAGCACTGTCACGAGGACACCCACGAGCGCTACCACGTTAGCCACGTCTGAGGTTTAACGCGTTTCCGGCTGCCCAAGGGACAACGGCAGACACCGCGCTTTGTGCAGCCTAATTCCTTCCCATTCAGGCTGCGGGGCGTATCAGGACCCTGCGGGTACCCAGCAACCGCTCGGCCTGCAAACACGTCGTCCTCCGGTCCGGTTCAGAAGCTGAGTATAGACCGCGCGTGGTCTTAGAGGGGTGGGGCTCGATCACCAGTACTTTCCTCCAGCAGCCCCATCATTGAAGCGCCCGGTTGATGAGTCTCACGAGTGGATAGAAACCGCCGTAGAACTCCGTCGTTGGCTGCGACACTTTCTTGAACTCGTCCAGGTAGAGGCGCTTCAACTTGCTGACGGCGGACTTGCGCTCCTCTTGCTTGTTGCTACAGGTCTGGTCCATGAGCGCGGGATGGGCCGCACGAACGGCCGTCTTGACGGAGTCCGGCAGCAGGCCCTCGATGTTATCCTTCCCAGGCTCCTCGAGCCCGACAGGGCTGTAGTGCGTTCCATACTGCAAGCCCACGGCCTGAAGCGATCGCTCGACGGTGTCACACGCGTCGAGGTCAAACGTGACAAACAGCTTCCTGTACCGATCCCTGATGAACTTGAGCAACACGGCCTGCTTGAGGGTGTCCTTGCCCCCGTACGGGAACACCTCGCCAGAGAGACGGAGTTGATTCGTACCATGCCGGGGGTCACGGAGCTGCTCGAAGTATTCCTTGTCGGTATCACCCTCGACCAGCAGGATGCTGTCAGCCTTCGCAAAGAAGAGGTCGTGCCACGCTTTGAACTCTTGGCGGTTGACGCCCAGGGCCAGCCCAAATGGCTCCATCCAATTCTGACCGGTAGTGTCCACCCGGAAGGTCTCTCGTTGCTGATGATAGTGCTGGCGTCGCTCGAGAAAGATATTGGAAGCGGGGTCCTGCTGGCTGAGGAGGTACGGGCTGTGAGTCGTTGTTACCACTTGTACTTGAAACTCTTCCGCCAGGTCTTGGAGGATTCGCCCGAACTCAGCCTGGGCCGACGGATGGAGGAAACTCTCCGGCTCCTCGATGACGATGACAGGTGTCACCTTCGAGGCGGTGCCGGGCGACTGACTGATCTGGCGGGCGCGGAACAGCGTGAGCAGAATGAGGGTCCTATTTCGTGTCCCACTGCCCCATTCGTCGATTCCCACCTCAGCCTTCCCGTCACTGAGTGTGAGGTTAAAGGGCAGATAGTCGAGCTCATAGGTGCGCACAGACAGGCCCGCGTTGTACTTCGTCTCAAGGCGACCGAGAAGTGCACTTAGTTGTTTCTGTTGGTCCTTTGCGGCCTTGCGCACCTTCCGGGTGAGCGCGTCTTTGGCCGCGCTCAACTCTGCAGCGTAACCGAGCGAGAGATCACGAAAGAATCCATAAAAGCCCCGACCGAAGCGGTAGCGTGGGTCGGGTTCCGTTGAGTTGTAGAAGAGTAAGGCGCTCGAGTCCTGCAGTTTGCGAAGGACCTCTTGAGCCTGCAAGCCTGAGAAGGGCTGACCACCCACTTCCATGTTCACGGCTCGATCGAGCTCGTCCAACCCGTATTCCACATTGATCGACAGACGAAGGTCTTGAGTTTCTGCAGGCAAGCCCAGGTGGGTCGTGACGAACTGATGAAGCGCCGCGTCCGCATCGCGAGCAATCGAGAGCAGGAGGCCGATTGCGATTCTTGTGTCCTTCGGGTCAGAATCCTTCCACTTTGGGTAATCATCTTTGGCGGAAAGCTCCTCCTCTGAGCGAAATCCATAGGGGTCCTGCTCCCGCATGAGGCCGCGAAGTGCCCGGACAACGTTCGTCTTACCGGAGTCGTTCCGGCCACAAATCGCGGAGTAGAAGGACGGGAACTCGAGCGCGAGCTTCTCGAGAGTTCGGTAGTTCCTTAGATCAATGCGGAGGAGCCGCATTCAATTACCTCCAGTGCTCACTTGGCCAGTTAAGTGCGGCTAGCGCATGTTCGAATTCAATGAGTAGATGGCTACCAGGTTTCACCATCTCGCCTTCCTGGAGGCGCCAGGCACGCCGTTGACCCAGCTGCCCAACACCGGGGAAACGGCCCAAGCCCGGCCCACGCCCCTGCCGGCCGCGGCGCGTTTGACCGACCGCCGCGTTTCGGCCTGGGCTCGGCGATAGCAATACGTCAACGAAGACAAAACA
>CAVTZQ010000007.1:0-229915 GCA_963739225.1 uncultured Acidobacteriota bacterium
CACGAGAAGCACGGATCGAGGCTGCCGAGCGTGATCGGGACGTCGGCGATCGCCGCCCCGGTGATCATCGCCGGCATCGCCTGCAGGTTGGGGTAGGTCGGAGCGCGCACCCGCCAGCGGTACGGCCGGTTATCCCCGCCCGTTTCCACCATGTGGACCGCCTCACCCCTCGGCGCCTCCACGACCGAGACGCCGACGCGACCCGGCGGGATCTCGTCTTTGACCTCGGCCAGGACCGGGCCTTCCGGCAGCGCGGCGATCGCCTCGCGGACCAGGCGGATCGACTCCAGCAGCTCCTCGACCCGCACCAGCACGCGCGCCCAGGTGTCCCCCTCCTGGTGGACCGCGATGTGCACGGGAACCTCGTCGTAGGCCGCGTAGGGGTGGTCGATGCGCGCGTCGATGGGGACCCCCGAGGCGCGGGCCGGCGGCCCTACCACGCACACGCTTCTGGCCGTCTCGTTCTGGAGCACCCCGACGTCCTTCGTCCGCGCCATGAGCGTGCCGTCTCCGACGATCGCGTCGCGGACCGCCAGCGACTCCCTCTCCACCTCGGCGAGCACCTCGAGGATCTTGCCCGCGAGGTCGGGTGAGATGTCGCGCCGCAAGCCGCCGATGGTGTTCATGCCGTACGTCTTGCGGTTGCCGCTGATCTCCTCGGAGAGCCACATCACCGGCTCGCGGATCCGCCAGGTTTGCATCAGCACGGTGTCGAACCCCACGATGTGACCGGCGATCCCCAGCCACAGCAGGTGGGAGTGGACCCTTTCCAGCTCCAGCATGATCGTGCGGATGTAGCGTGCCCGGCGCGGCGCCTCGATGCCTGCGGCCTTCTCAACCGCCTGGCAGTAGCAGGTCGAGTGGATGAAGCCGCAGATCCCGCAGATCCTCTCGGCGAGGTACGGGATCTCGTTGTAGGTGAGCACGGCCTCGCCGAGCTTCTCGATGCCGCGGTGGTTGTAGAAGCCGCGGTAGTCGCAGCCGACGATCGTCTCCCCCTCGACGAACAGGCGCCACTGGGAGGGCTCCTCAAGAACCGGGAAGAACGGCCCCATGGTCACGACGCTGGCGCCGGCGGGTGGCTCCCGAAGCGGGGGCCTCATCCCCTCGGCCGGAGGCGGCTGCAGGTTGTAGGGGACGTCGCGCCGCAGCGGCCATACGCCGTCCGGCCAGTCGTCGGCGAGCAACAGCCGCCGTGGGTCGGGGTGCCCGTCGGGGTGCACGCCCACCGAGTCGCGGAACTCTCGCTCCGCCCAGTTCGCCCCCGGCACCACCGGTGTGATCGAGTCGATGTGCTCGTCGTCCGTGGCGACCGCGCAGTCCAGCAGCACGAACAGGTGCTCACGGTCGAGGGAGAAGAGGTGGACGATTCCGAAACCGCCGTCCAGCTCGCGCCGGTCGATCCCCGTGGTGATCATGAAGCGGGCGCCGAGCTCGCTGACGAGCGCCCCAGCCGCGGCACGCACCGAGCCCTTGTCGATCCTCAGGCGCAGGGTGTCGGCGTGCGGCTGCGTCGCCGCCACGAAACCCGCGCCGACCCTTTCCCTGACGAGGTTCACGGCCCTGGTTGCGGCTGCTTGCGCGATCGTCACGGCTCGCTCCTCAACTGAAAAACGCCAGCACGATCCCGATGACCGCGATGGCCCCTACGACGATCCACAGCAGGTAGACCTGCGGGATCCCAACGTGGGTCCTGCTCACGCCTCTCGCTCCACCTTCGACCGCGCGGGCGACCGGCAGGTAGAACCACGCGTCGAGGTCGAAGGCCCGTCGAAGCCAGCCAGGGAACGCCGGCGCCCGCACCTGCACGCTCGGGTAGATCCCCTGGAAGGCGCGCTTGAACGGGAGGTAGAAGCTGCTGGCGGGGTAGCGCGACAGCTCCGGCCCCGCCTCCTCGCCGCACGTCCAGACGGGGACGTCGCGGACGGAGGCGCCCGCGGCGCGTTGGATCAGGAAGTACGAGACGAGACCCAGCAGCACAAGGCCCGCGGCAATCGGCAGCGGCGCCCAGAAGGCCACCCCGATCGCACCCGAGACCACCCGCAGCCCGGCGCCGCCGCCGAGCAGGGACTCCAGGCTCGGCAGCGATGCGCCGGACGCCAGCCCCGTCAGCGCCCGGTGCACGAAGCCCAGCGGCCACGCGGGGGCCAGGCCGAACGCGACGCAGGCCAGCGCCAGGAACGCCTGGGGGGCGAGCATGCTCGTAGGCACCTCGCGGACTCCCGTGAGCGGCGAAGGCGGCCCCAGGAACGCGCTCCCCAGATATTTGAGGAAGGAGGCGAGCGTGACCAGCGAGATGAACATCGCGACGATGCCGAGGACGGCGAAGAGGGGGAACGCCTTTCCGCCGAGGATCGCGGTCGCGTACATCAGCCACTTGCTGGCGAACCCGTTGAGCGGGGGAACGCCGGCGATGGCAAGGGCGGCGATCAGCGCGCACATTGCGGTCGCGGGCATGAACGACCGCAACCCCCCAAGCGCCGAGAGGCTGCGGGTGCCGGTCCGGAACGCCACCGCCCCGGCCCCGAGGAACAGGCACGACTTGTAGAGGCAGTTGTTCAGCATGTGGAAGGTGCCCGCCAGCAAGCCGAGCGCGGCGAGCGCCGGATCCGAGGCAAGGAAGAAGAGGCCGAAGCCGATCCCGAGGAACATGTAGCCCATCTGGCCGATCACGTGGAACGACATCAGCCGCTTGACGTCGTCCTGCTTGAGGGCGGTCAGCGTCCCAACGAACAGGCTGGCCGCCCCCGCCAGCGCGATCACCACCCCCCAGCTCCGCGTCGCCGGTGAGAGCGGCAGAAAGTACAGGAACACGCGCAGGATTCCGTAGATCCCCAGCTTGGTCATCGTGCCGCTGAACGCCGCGGTGGCGCCGCTGGGCGCCGCGGGGTAGGCGTCGGGGAGCCAGTCGCCCATGGGCAGGATCCCGGCCTTGGTTGCGAACCCCATGAAGAAGAGGAAGAGCACGAGGTGGGCGAGGGCCGGCCGGGTCGCGAGCAGCCCGCCAAGAGCATCGCGCATCGCAGAGAAGCGGAACGAGCCCGACTTGGTCCACAGGATGAGCGCCGCGGCGATCATCCCGAACGTCGCCGCCTGGTTGACGACGAAGTACTTGAGGCCGGCCCGCTGGCTCGTTCGGCTCTCGCGCTCGAACGTCACCAGGAAGAACGACGCGAACGTCATGACCTCCCAGAACACCAGGAAGAAGACGAAGTCGGCGGTCGCCACCACGCCCACGATCCCGGCAAACAGAAGCTGCAGCACCGGGTAGTACTTGGCCACGCTGTCGTTGCGGTACCTGGTCATGTACTCGACCGAGTACAGCGTCGTGAGGAAGCCGATCGTCCCCGTGATCGCGAGGAAGATCGCGCTCAGGCAATCCACACTCACGACGAGGCCCGCGCCGATGCCGGGCAGCGACAGCAGCGTCACCTCCGGGTCGGGCCCGGCCGAGAACGTCCGCATCACCACGGCCCACAGCGCAACACCCGCCGCGCCTACGAAGCCGACGCTCGCCCACCCGCTGGCCCTGCGCCTGCTTGCCAGGACCAGGCTGACGCAGGCACCGGCCAGCAACAGCGCGACGCTTGCGAAGAGCAGGGATGCGGTGCTCACGTCGTCACCTTCCGATCATCTGCACCAACGGCATCGCGACCGCCGGGATCACGAGGCACCCGACCATCAGCAGAACAAGAGCGACGCTCATCGGCCACGGGGGATCGCTGTTGACCGCAGCCACGGGCGTCACCGGCCCCAAGAACACCTTCTGGCCGACTCGAAGCATCCAGCCGAACGAGATCAGGCTCTCCACCAGCACCAGCCCCACCACCACCGGTCCGATGACGCCTCCGAGCTTCATCGCCCCGGCCACGAGCATGAACTTGCTCCAGAAGCAGGCGAACGGCGGAACCCCAGTGACCGCGAGGAGCCCCACGAAGAACGCCACCGCGGTGAGCGGCATGCTGCGCGCCAGACCCCCGAGGGCGGAGATGCTCCTCGATCCTGTGACGTAGGCAATCGCACCAGCGCACAGGAAGAGCGTCGCCTTGGAGAAGCCGTGGCAGGCGATGTGCAGGACGCCGGCGCGGAACCCCATCGTCGACCCGAGGGCGCCCAGCGCCACGCCGAGCAAGACATAGCCGAGGTGGGCGATCGTGGAGTAGGCAAGCAGGCGCTTGAGGTCGTCCTGGACGAAGTAGTAGGAGAGCGCCAGGAACATCGTCACGATCGCCATCGCGCCCAAGAGCATCCCGAGTTTGGGCGGCATCGCCCACCCCGAGCTGACCGCCCTCGCCATCAGAAACACGCCGGCCTTCACCATCGCCGCGGCGTGCAGGTAGGCGCTGATCGGCGTGGGGGCCTCCATCGCGTCGGGGAGCCAGGTGTGGAACGGGACCTGGGCCGCCTTTGCCCACGCAGCGATCATCAGGAACAGGAAAACCCACCGGCGCAGCGGGGCGGGCAGCTGCGCGAGGGCGTCGAACTCGAACGAGCGCGTCTGCACGAACAGGATCAGCACCGCCAGCAGGAAGAAGAGTCCCCCTACGTGGGTGATCAGCAGCGCCTTAAACCCGGCGCGCAGGCTCTTTTCGTTGCCGTAGAAGGCGATGAGCGCCCACGAGCACACCGTGGTCAGCTCCCAGAACACGAAGAGCTGCAGGAAGTTGGGGGCAAGGGCGACGCCCACCATACTGGCAAGGAACAAGAGGAGCCGGAAGTAGTACGGTCCCTGCTGCTCGGGCCCCACCGCATGGTCGCGGTTGCGTTCGCCCATGTAGGCGGTGGAGTAGAGCACCGTGAGGAGCCCGATCAGGGTCGCCACCAGCAGCATCACCGACCCCAGCGGGTCAAGGAGGACGCCGAACACCGGGCCGTCCACCGTTCCGGCCAGCCACGGCAAAGTCCCCACCGCATCGCGGTACGAGGTGCCGAAAATCGCGGCCACGCTCCAGACCGCAAGCACGGCCACCACCGTGGCGACCGTCACGGCGGCCACCTTGGCGCGGCCCCTGCCGAGCACGCCCGCCAGCACCGCGCCGAGGGCGGGCACGATGATCATGAGGAGAAGGAGCGTGGTCATGTCGGAGTCTCACCCGGCGCGGGGGTGGCCGCCATCGCGGCCTGCCGCCCGCACGGTGCCCGCAGGAGCTCGGAGAGCACCCCCGCAAGGAGCTCAACGCCTGCCCCTACCTGCGGGCTCACCGGGGCGCCAAAGGCGAGGCTCAACGGCTGAACCGCGATCAGGAAGACGTCGGCGCCCGTCCTCCGCTGCACGACGTCCATCACGAGCGAGAGCGGCAGGCGGTGGGTCGTGGGCGCGTACGCTGCGACGTCGTCGGTCTCGAGCACCGCGACCGTCCCCGGCGTGGCGCCCAGATCCACCGCATCCACCAGCACCACGACGTCGGGCGCGGCCGCCGCTATATCGCCCACGAAGCTCTCGGGCACCTCTTCGGCCTCGATCACGCGCACGTCCCGGATGCCCTGCAGGCGGCGCGCGAGCAGACCGCCGGCCGCGTCGTCGCCGCGCAGCGGGTTGCCGACCCCGACTACAACGGTGCGGCCCGAGAGACGGGCGGCCAGCTCGTCAGCAAGCGTCATTCGACGAGCCCCCTGATCTGGCGGTAGGTGAACACCGGCCCGTCACGGCACACGTAGCGGTGGCCGATCGCACAGTGGTTGCACTTGCCGACGCCGCACTGCATCATCCGCTCGAGCGTGGAGATGATTGCGTCCTCGCCGAACCCTCGCATCAACAGGTCCTGGACCACGAACTTGATCATCACGGGCGGCCCGCACACGTAGGCGAGGGTGGTCGGGGGCCGCAGCTCAGTCTTGTCGAACAGAGTGGGGACCATTCCGACGTTGCCGTCCCAGCCGTTGTCGCCGCGGTCTACAGTCACCAGCAGCTCGACGTCTCCCCGAGCGGCCCACTCCCGGAGCTCCTCCTTGTAGACGAGATCAGCTGGGGTCTTGGCGCCGTACAGGATTGTCACCCGCCCGAACCGCTCCCGCTCGTCGAGTATGTTCCAGATCAGGCCACGTAGCGGGGGCAGGCCGATCCCTCCGCCGATGAAAAGCAGGTCCTTGCCGTACGCCGCGGCCAGGTCGAAACCGTTGCCGCACGGGCCGCGCAGGCCGACCTCGTCCCCGGCCCCGAGAGAGTGGAGGGCGTCGGTGAGCTGCCCGGTTCGCCGCACCGTGACCTCGATGAGCTCGGGGCGCGTCGGGCTGGAGGCAAAGCAGAACGGGGCCTCCCCGAAGCCGAAAACCGAGAGCTCGAGGAACTGGCCGGGGAGGAAACGGAACTCCTGCTGCTCGGCGGGGTCGCGGAAGACAAGGCCGAACGTCTTGGTGTCCGGGGTCTCGTCCCTGGCGAGAGTGATGCGTGCCACCCGCGGGAGGAAGAGATCATCCATGCCAGGCCCCCTCACGGATCGCCTCCACCACCGCCGGCATGTCGGTTGTGCCCAGGCAAACCTTGATGCAGCGCCCGCACCCTACGCAGCCGACGGCGCCGTCCCGCACGTAGTACTGGGCAGAGACCTTGTGGAAGAAGCGTCGTTTGATACGGTCCGCGCGCCGCTCTCGGGGGTTGTGGCCGGAAGCCTCCAGTGTGAAAGCCGGGTACTGGCAGGAGTCCCAGGTGCGACAGCGCACCCACGAGCCGTCCTGCCTCATGTCCTTGATCGAGAAGCAGTAGCACGTCGGGCAGACGAAGTTGCACCCGCCGCACTCCAGGCACCAGTCGCCCATCGCCCCCCACAGCTCCTCGGCCACGCGGCCGGTGGAGACGCGGCGCATCGCGGAGGCGAAGTGGCAGGTCTCCTCGCCGAAGAGTTTCCTCGCCCGTTCCTCAAGCTCGACGCGGAGGCCCATCTCCTCGGGGCGCGCGGGCCGGAACAGGTCGGCCGCCTCGGAGAGCAGCTCGATCCCCTTTTCGGTCTGCGGCTCGGCGAGCAGATGGTCACCCAGGTTGACGAGCTGCAGGTCGGTCCCTTCTTCGAGGAAAGGCCCGGCGTCGCAGCACGTGCAGAAGCCGAGCTCACAGGGGACCGTACAGGCGAGGCTGACCAGCGTGACGTTTTCGGCGCGGGCCAGGTAGCCGCCGTCCGGGAGGTCGGAGGCGTGCACGCGGTACAGGAAGGCGAAGCTCTTCGCGTCGCAGCTGCGGAGGTTGAAGATCACACGCGGGCGCAGGTCGTGTACCGGCTCGATCTGGAACCCGGTGCCGTTGTAGCGGATCACGGCGAGAGGATCGGTCTGCGGCAGCAGGAACTGCTTGGGCGGGGGCAGGGGGTTTGAGAACTCGAAGAGCACCTGCTCCGGGGACGAGATCGGCGCGAACGCCACGTCACCCCCGTGGGCGGCGACCGGCGCGATGACCTCCGCCCGGCGCATGAGCATCGCGAGCCAGCCCGCGACGTCGCGCTTGGCAATCGTGCGTGCACGGTTCACCATGCTCCGTACCTCCTACTGCACCTTCTCCGCCCTCACGGGGGCCTCGCTGCGGCCCCCGAGCACGCCGGTCACAAGCTCCCTGAACCCGTAGGGGACCAGCATGACCCCGGGCTCGAGCTCGCCCCGCAACACCACCGGAAGCACCGCCTCGCCGTGGGCCGAGATCAGGCGCACCGGCCAGCCCTGCCGTACACCGATCCCGTCCGCGGCCGCTTTGTTCATCTGCACCAGGCCGCTGGGGTACAGCTTGCGCCGCGCGACGTGGTCCCGGCACAGGGTGGGCGAGAACTTCACCAGCGGGTCGCTGCCCCAGTCGAACACTCCGTCCAGTGCAAGGACCGCCGGCGCCGCGAACTCGGCCCGACCCGTGCCGAGCGGATGCAATTTGATCCCAACGCCGTTGGCCGGCCGCGAGACGAACGTGCCCCACGCCTCGTCCATGACCCGCTCGCTCACCCCGTCGTAAGCGGGGGCCACCTTCGCGATCTCCCGGAGGATGTCGTCAGCGGAACGATACGAGCGGGGAAGGCCCAGGACCGCGGACAGTTCGGCCAGGGTCTGCCAGCCGGGCTTTGCCTCTCCGGGGGGCCGCGAAGCAGCGCGCACCCGCTGCACCCGTCCCTCCAGGTTCGTTGTTGTCCCCTCGCTCTCGGTGAAGCTCGCGATCGGCAGCACCACGTGGGCGGCGCGGGTCGTCGGTGTGGCGAAGGCGTCAAGGACGACCAGACACTCGGTCTCGGCGAGCGCCTCCGCGACACGCTGCCCCGCTGGCAGCACCGCGGCGAGGTCCTCCGCCACGACTACCAATCCGTTCACGGTTCCGACCATCGCGTCGGCGGGAAGGCCAGTCGCGAGCGCCGGTGCGCGCCCCCAGGCCTGCGCCAGCCGCCCGGCCGCTGCCGCGTCGCTGAGGGGGGCCATCCCTGGTAGGAGGTCCGGCGCTACCCCCATCTCGCAAGCGCCGCGCAGGTTGCCGCGCGCCGGAAGGGGGAGGAGCGCCGAGCCCTGTCGGCCCAGGTGACCGGTGATCGCGGCAAGGGTCGCGATGGCCGCCCCCTCGCGCGCGACCCGCTCGGGCGGGCCGCCCTCGGGGGCCACCAGGATGCTGGCCCGGTCGGCCTGCGTGAGCCACCTGGCCACCTGGCGGAGTTGGTCGCTCGCTGTGAGAGCGGCGACGCTTCCCTTGAGCGCTTCGAGGCCCGCGACGGCCAACGGCTCGTGGTCGCGCAGAGCCGCCCCGACCAGGCTTACGACCACGCCCACCCGCTGGCCGGGGAGTGCCGGGAGGTGGAGCGCGGCCAGGCGCGCGAGTTGCGTCCGGGCGCATCCGATGGTGATGAGCTTGGCCCCGGCCTTGACGGCCTTGATGACCGCGAAGGCGGCCTGCGGGTGGGTGCTGGCGAGGTCGCCCTCGAGCACGAGAATACAGCCGCTGGCCTCCACGTCCGCGAGCGTTCCCGCCGGGGCTCTCCCGTCGGCCACCGCGGCGATGCCTGCCACGAAAGGCTGGTATGTGGCCCGCAGGCAGGAGTCGAGGGTGCCGGTCTGCAAGGCGCCCCGGGCCAACCTGGCCGCGAGGTAGTTTTCCTCGTTGGTGGCGCGGGCGGAGCCGAGCACGCCCACGCTCTTGCCGGCCTCGAGCAGCGCGGTGAGGGACCCGCGCGCCAACTCGAGCGCGTCCTCCCAACTGGCGGGCTCCAGCCTGCCGCCACGCCGGACCAGCGGCTTCGTCAGGCGCTCGCCCCACGCTGGGGCCTCGTGCGCGTTCCACCCGCGGGCGCAGAGCTTCCCCCTCGAGACAGGGTGGTTCTCGCTCGGCGCCACGCCGACTGGCCGACCCTCGCGCACCTGAACGTACACGGCACAGCCGCACGCGCAGAACGGGCACGTTGTGAGAACGCTTTCCACCGTCAGCCGCTCCCTACAAGGCGCGGGTGGGCAACCCGGTCGCCAACGGCACACCGTTGCGCGTTACGAACCTGCCGGGCCTGCGGGCGTCAGCCGCGGCCGACGCCTCTGCAAAAGCCGTGAGGGGCGCGATATGGTCCCCTCAGGATCCAGCGATCCGCCCCGGCTTGTGAAAGAACGCACAAACTCAACTGAGATTCTACGGTGCCCGAACCGGCTTCGCAAGGGGGGTAGCCGGGGGACCGGGCAGCTGATGAATCGCGGCGCGGGGTCAGGACCGCCCGAAAAGTGAGCGAGCCGGACTTCACGCCCCGCGAAAGTGGGGGCTCGGAGGGCACTTCGGCGGCGGGGAGCAGGGTGGAGGCCCGCAGAGCCCCCCGCAACGGATGGCCGTGGGACCCCCCGGACCAATCTAAGTACGTGCCGGGCGGCGCGGAGTGCGTGTGCAGCAGGTGGTGGCTGGTGTGGCCGCACGGGCCGTCGGTCAGGAACTCCTTGTAGAGCCTGATCAGCGGCGGGGTTCTCGTGGGACTTCCTGACCTGGTAGCTGGCTTCCTCGGTGTAGATCGCTTGGGCGCGGGCGGCGCGGATCTCTGGCGATGTCGGGATCAGCATCCCGCCGCCCAGACATCCACCCGGGCAAACCACGAACTCGATGAAGTGGCACTCGGAGAACTTCCCGCCCGCCTTGATGTCCTCCAGGACACGCTTCGCGTTGGCGGTGCCGCGGTAGACCGGCCACGTTCAGGGTGGCGCCCAAACGCGTGCCTGGGTGCCGGGGGAACCCGTACGATGTCCCTCTGGATGCAATCCCGGCTGGAAGAACGGGGTTGCGGCTCGCTCCACCCAGCACCTCATGTGCGGACGGGTCCTGCCATGATCTGCCCTTTTGAGCCCCGCGACCGCCGAAAACCGCCGCTTGCTCACCGGGCCTCTAGTGAGCGGCGACCTCACCCGCGCCAGCGGTGGGATGGAAGCCGCGTACCCACTTACCGACTCTCGCGTGAACCGCTCGCGCCAGCGGTGCAACCGCTGCGACGACGGGCTGCGTCATCTCCTCACTCAGGGTGCGGGTGTTGCCGCCCTCGACCGCGAGTATCTCGACCGTCCCCGGCATCTCGATCCCGAGCATGCGGGCAAACTCGAAGGCGTCCGCAAGGCCGATGTCGTGCACCCCGACGAGGCGCGCGCTACCCTGGACGTCGTTCAGATCCAGGCGCCGGACCCGGCCCGGCGTGGGGTCCGGGACCTCCAGGCAGTCCACGATCACGGCGTGTGTGAAACCGGCCAGCAGATCGATCAGCTCGAATCCTGCGCGGGTGCTCGTGAGCACCGTGACCCCGTCAACGGGGTTCTCCCTCTGGAGCCGCTCCACCTCCGCGGCGACATGCAGCCCCACGGCGTCGTCGCCCAGGACCGGGTTGCCGAGCCCGAGCACCAGCGCGGTCACCACCGGGGTGCTCTTTATTGCCCCCGGCGGACACGCTGGTTCGACCAGCCTGGTCATCCTTGGCCTCTCTAGGCTGCAATTGCTCGTGGCGCAGTCGTGCTGGGAGCAACTCCTGCGCCCGCGCGGCCTCTTGGACCGCCGCGAGGTACTTGGCGACGGGACGGAAAGCAAGGTGGGCCCATTTCCCGAACGGCACCTCGATCGCCAGCATCGGCACCGCGATCATCAGGTGCACCACGTACATCGCATAGGTCGGCCACGGCAGGTCCAGGAGCCGGAACAGGTGGAGCGCGATGCCCGAGACCGCCGTGAGAAAAAGGAGAACGAGGAACATCCAGTCGGTGGCGTGGGAGAACTTGTGGATCGGCTCCTGCTTGCGGAAGCGCCCTCGCATCGCGAGCACCGTTACGCCGAGCAGCATGACGGTGCCGTAGTAGCCAAAGAGCGCGGTCCAGTGGAACTGCGATGTGTCCCGCTGGAACCAGGGCAGAAACACGACCACCAGGAGGAACATCGTGGCGTAGCCAGTGACCAGCAGGAAGTGCTGCACCCAGCGCCAGCGCGTGTCGTTATCGCACTCCAGCCAGCGCTTCTGCGTCACGCCGTGAACCACGAGCTCGGGGAGCGTGGTGAACCAGGCTGAGAGGGGGATCTTGAGCCCCTTCTCTCCTCGCAGCACGAAGGAAACCATGCGTAAGGTGTTGATCCCGAGCAGGAGGGCCAGCAAGATCGCGAGGGTCCAGTCGCCGTAGTGCACCATGGTCTTCGGGGCGAAGAGATCAAGGCGCACATGCTCGAGAGCCGGTCCCTTGATCGCTTGGAACCCGAAGGGGATGCCAAGCAAGCCAGGCACGACGAACAGCCCGAGTACGACCAGCGCGATCGCCGCCAAGAGACCGATCTCCCAGGCCCCCGAGAGGTACAGTCGCTTGGACAGCCCCGTCCAGTCGTACTTCGTGGTCAGCCACCGCCTTACCGCCATCATCAGCTCGCCGGGATGCGCCTCGCGCGGGCACGTGTCGGAGCAACCCCCGCAGTAGTAGCACAGCCAGGGTTCCGGTGACTCCTTGAGGCGCTCTTCGAGGCCCAACTGGACGTAGCGGATGATCTTGCGGGGGAAGACCGTGTCCCCCTTGGAGAGCGCGCAGACCGCCGTGCAGGTGCCGCAGTTGAAGCACTTGTTGACGGTCTCGCCGCCGAACCTCGCCAGCTCGCCGGCGAACGCCAGATTCAAGCGGTAGCTCATCGCCTAGCCCTCCTTCAGGGTATACAGGAGATAGCCGTTCTGCTCGGCGCCCTCGACCACCTCACCGTAGCGGCGCATCGCCATCAGGTGCCACATCGTCGTGTGCGTTTCGAGCTTGCACGCGGCGGCGAGCTGGGGGACCGTCATCGCTCCCCCCTTGAGTCCTTCGTGGAGCAGTTTGCGAATGCGTTGCTGCTCCTTGAAGTACTCTTTTAGTTCCTTGCTCATCCCGCCGTGTCGCTCACGCAGGACGGCAATTGCATTTTTGCCCTTGGCTGGCTTGGCGGTTTGGGGAGTCTCGCTCATCAGTGCATCTCCCATGTCTGGACTACTTCCTGCTTGGCGGCACTCGCCCCCAGGACCGCCCCGGCCATGGCGCGCCATCCGGTGCGCTCGAGGTAGTTGGCGGCCGCCATCGCAGCCTCGCCCGCCTCGACGATGGCATCGGGGATGTCCTTTGGACCTGCCGCCACCCCACCAACGAACACGCCTTCCATCGTCGTATGCGAAGGACTGACCTTGGCCTCCGGGGTCAACAGGAATCCGTCTTCCGCCTCTTCCGCGTCGACGACGCCCCCCACATGCCAGCCGGGGACCAACCCTTGGGCGAGGACGACGAGGTCATGCCGCCGCTCTTCCACACGCCCATTCTCGTCAAGCATCTCGACGCGAAGGATCAGATCGCGGTTATCCGTTTCAGTGATCTTGGCGACCTTTCCCTTGATTGCCCGCACACCCTCTTTCACGGCGCGCCGGTAGAACTGCTCAAAACCCTTGCCGAAGGCGCGGATGTCCATGTAGTAGAGGGTGACCTCCACGCCGTGGATGTAGTGGGTGAGCAGCAACGCCTGCTTGAGGGCGTACATGCAGCAGACGCGTGAGCAGTACGGGATGCCGATCGAGCGATCTCGACTACCGGCGCACTGCACGTAGGCGATCGAACGCGGGATCTTGCCATCTGAGGGGCGGAGCACACGACCGTAGGGACCGTTGCTGGACTGGACCCGCTCCATACCTAGCGGGCTCATCACGTTCAGGAATATGCCGCCGCCGTACTCCTTCTTGGCGTCCATCGGCGTGATATGCAGCCCCGTCGCGATGATCACCGCGCCGACCTCCGTGGTCACCTCCTCGGCCTCTTGGGTGAAGTCAAAACAGTGCGTCGGGCAGACCTTTTCGCACTTCCCGCAGAAGACACAATTCTCCACGTCGAGCACCGCTTTCTGGGGGATCGCGTTACCGTGCGGGATGTAGACGGCTCGCCGCGCCCCCAGCCCATAGTCGAACTCGTGGGGGACGTCAATGGGGCAGGCCAGCTCACAGAGGTCACAGCCGATGCAGTCATCTTCCCTGAGGAAGCGAGGCTTCTTGACCAGGTGTACCGCAAAGCCCGTGCCCTTCTTCTCCACGCTCTTGACTTCGGTGTAGGTCTGGAGCTGGATCCTCGTGTGGTGGGCGGCCTCAGCCATGCGCGGCGTGCAGATGCAGCTCGAGCAGTCGAGGGTCGGGAACACCTTGTTGAGCCCCACCATAACGCCGCCGATAGACGGGTCCTTCTCGACCAGCAGCACATCGTAGCCCTGCTCACCGAGGTCGAGCGCGGCCTGCATGCCTGCGATGCCTCCCCCGATGACCAAGGCGTCGTAGCGTTCCCGGATCTTAGCCATGGGCCTCGTCCTTCCTTCTCTGCTCCCCAGCACCCGTGCCGTTCATCGCTTTCGTTCCGCGATCACAGCGCCCTCGGCATCGTGAATCGTCACCCGCAGCGGCATCTGACCTGGGAGGCTGTGGGTGGCACAGCCGTAGCACGGGTCGTAAGCTCTAAACGCCATCTCGATCATGTTGAGAAGGCCTTCTGTCACCTCCACCCCTTTGTGAATGAGCCCCTGGGCCGCCTTCTTGATCGACATGCAGATTGCCGCGTGGTTGTTCGTGGTGCCCACAATGAGGTTGACTTTCTTGACGATTCCCTTTTCGTCGGTCACATAGTGGTGCGTGAGCGTGCCCCGCGGCGCCTCCACGATGCCTACGCCCTCGCTGGGTACCTCGGTGGGAAGCACACGGTAGTTTTCGGGGTGGGTGATCTCCGGGTGCCGCAGCAACTCCTGCGCCCGTTCAGCGGCGTTGAGCAGTTCGACGAGGCGCGCCCAGTGGATGGCCAGCGTGTGGTGCACGGGCTTCTTGCCGCTGCGGTCGCCGGTCAGGGTCTCGAAGTACTCCTCGTAAGCGGCCTGTGCCTCCGGTGAGTTCATGCCGTCCGCGGCGTTGAGCCGCGCCTGCGGCGTGGCGCGATACACGCCGGAGTCCTTGCCGTCGACGAAGCCCTTCCAGCCGACCTGTTTGAGGTACGGGAACTTCAAATAGGTCCACGGCTCGACGCGCTCCGCCACCACCTTCGTATAGTCCGCCGATGCGTACTTGCACAGCTCCCTTCCCTCGGGATCGACCACTCGCACCTTGCCGTCATAGAAGTTGACCCGGTTCTTGTCGTCCACCAGACCCATCGAGTAGGTTTCGTGTCTGAACGGGCCGTTGAGGATGAGGTCGAGGTACTGACTGTTCGAGAGCACGACGTCGTGGAAGAGCTTGAGGGTGAACTTGGCGAACTCCACCATGAAGGCGACGATCTCGTCCAGGCGCGCACGCTCCTCGGAGGTGATGGGCTTGCTCATCCCGCCGGGTATCGCGTTGATGGGGTTGACCGGCTTGCCGCCGAAGATCGCTGCGGCCTCGTGGCCCCACTGGCGGCACTTGATCACCTTCCCGCCGACTTCCAGGCCCACCTTGCGGATCACGCCGATCAGGTTGCGGGTGGCGGGGTCGCTGGTCGGGCCCATCACGAAGTCGGGGCCGGCGAGGGCGTAGAAGTGCGTCGTGTGGTCGGCAACGAAAAAGATGTTGTACTGCAGCTCACGCAGCAACTTGGCCGTGACGGGGAGGTTGATCTTGTAGACGGCGTCACAGGCCTTGGCCGACGCCATCATGTGCGCCTCGGGGCAGACCCCGCAGATCCGCGACGTGATGCGTGGCAATTCCTCGACCGGCCGGCCCTCGCAGAACTTCTCGAAGCCGCGCAGCTCGGGGACCTGGAAGTAGCAGTCGGCCACCTCCCCGTCCTTGTCGAGGAAGATGTCGATCTTGCCGTGTCCCTCGAGGCGAGTGACCGGATCGATGCTGATCCGCCTGTAGCCTTCGTTGGTTTTCACGTGCGGACTCGTCATACGCTCACCCCGCTACGCCGCTACCTGCGTCCCTTGAGATCGCTCGATGCCATGGTGAAGCGGTAGAACGTGCCGACCGGATCGACGATGCGGTCGATCATCTCCCGCGCGCGTTCCTCGGTGCTGGCATCGAGAATCGAGCCGAGCGCGCCAATCATTGCCGCGCCCTGGTCCTGCACCTCACCCGAGGGTCCGTAGCAGCCTCGGCACGGCAGGTCGGCCTTCACGCACAGCGCGCCGCAGCCGCTCCGGGTCGCCGGGCCCATGCAGATGAAGCCCTGCTCCAACAGACACCACCCCGCTTCCGCCATCGCTTCGTGGGGGCGCTTGAACTCCTTGATCTTCACCTTGCGCTTCTCACGAGGGCACTCGTCGCACACCGACTTGTCGAAGCAGGCGACCTTGACCGCGCTGTTGCGCGCCGGCAGTTCGCCACCCACCAAAGCCAAGATTGCCTCCCACACCCGATCGGCCTGGGGCGGACAACCGGGGATCTGGTAGTCGACCTCCACCACATCCGAGAGCCTGAGGACCTGGGGGTAGAACCGCGGGATTTCAAGCTCCCCATACTCGCTTTGGGTGATCGGTTGGGGCTCGACGTGAGCCGGGTTGTCGAGGGAGGGGCTGTCGTGATAGGAGGCGGCGAAGATGCCCTCGACCGTCTTGGTATTGGCAAGCGCTGGGATCCCCCCATCGATGGAGCACGCACCGTAGGCGATCAGGGTCTTGCTCTTTCGCCGTAGGAGCCGGGCGATTTCTTCCTGCTCCGAGTTGCGCACCCCACCGTTGAAGAAACAGACATCGATGAACTGATCGGGGTAGTTAACGACGTCCTGGTACTTGAAGTCGGCCGCACAGGGCCACAGGACAACGTCGGCAGCCTCGATGAGCTCGAGGATGTGAGGACCAATCTCAAGCAGAGAGATATCGCACCCGCCACAGCTCGCGGCCCAGTACATGCCGATCTTGAGCTTGCCGTTCCCCCTGGTCTTGTCGGCTTTCTCACTCATGGTCAGGCTCCCCACGGCTCGAGGCTCATGCCGCGACCGACACCGTGCTCACGCATCCGCTGCGGCCAGCCAAGCGGACCGAGACGGCGCACCCTTTCGGTGACCTCTCTCACCAGGCGGGCGAACTTCTCGCCCTCCGCCGCGCTCACCCACTCGTGGACAAAGCGGTCTGGCTCGATCCCGAGATCGACCAGGGTGCGCTTGAGCAGCGGCATCCGCGCCATGGTCTTGTGGTTGCCGGAGATGTAGTGGCAATCGCCGATGTGGCAGCCGCACACCATGACGCCGTCGGCGCCGTGAGCAAACGCAGTGGTGATGAGCTCGGGATCGATGCGGCCCGAACACATCACACGGATAATATCTACGTTCGGGGGATACTTGAGGCGTGCCGTACCGGCGGCGTCGGCACCTGTGTAAGAGCACCAGTAGCAGAGGAAGGCAATGATGCGAGGCTCCCACCCTGCGGCCGCCGGCGTTACTTCCTGCTGCACGACGTGTGCTTCTGCCATGTCGAGCTCCTTTACAGCCCGGGCGGACTACCCGAGGGCAGCCCCTTGTAGCAGCGCCTTCACTTCGGCAAGGACCTGCGCGTCGTTGAAGCCGAACTGCTGGATCGCGTTGCTCGGGCAGGTGGCAGCGCAGGTGCCGCACCCTGTGCATCGCGCCTCGCTGACCACCGCAATCCCGCGCGTTTCGTCACGCGTGATCGCATCGTAGGGACAGACCGTCAGGCACGTCTCACAGCCGGTGCACAGCTCCTCGTCGACCTTGGCGATGAAGGGATCCATCTCCACTTGGGCCTGGGCGATGAGTGCCGCGGATTTCGAGGCAGCGGCGGAAGCCGCGGCGCAGGCCTCTGTGACGTCCATGGGACCCTGGCAGGAGCCGGCGAGAAACACCCCCGCCACCGCTAGCTCGACGGGTCGCAGCTTGGGGTGGACCTCGAGGAGGAAACTGTCGGAACCAACGGCGCAGTGGTACATGCCGACCAGTTCGCTGATGTCATGCGGCACCACCCCGGTGGCGAGGACCACGAGATCAGCCGGCATCTCCACGTCCAGGCCTCCAGTCAGGAGGTCGCTGGTTCTCACGAGGAGTGGCGAGTCGCCCTTGGGATTGCCCTCCACTTTGGGCGGGTGGCGCGGATCGTATCGGACAAAGAGGATCCCGGCCTCGGACGCTTGCTCGTAGTACGCTTCGTGACCTCGACCGTAGGTGCGAATGTCCTGGTAGAAATCGGTGATCATCACCTCCGGGTGCCGGCGCCTGATCTCCAGTGCTGCGTGCAAGGTGCCCGTGCAGCAGGTGCGGGCGCAGTAGTCCTTGACCTTTCCGTCAGGTTGGCGCTGGTTTACTCCCTCGATTTGCCGTGCACCGACGCAGTGGATGAAGGCGATGCGGGTCGGCTCGCCGTCGTTGCGGGGGAGCCTGCCCCCGGTTGGGCCCAGAGGATCGAGCAGACGGATCAGTTGCTGCAGCGTTATCACCCTGGGGAAGATGCCGTAGCCGTACTCACCGTAGAGCGGCTCGTACGGGTCGAAGCCTGTCGCCAGCACGATGATGCCGCTGTGGAGAACCATCTCGCGCGGTTGCTCAGCCAGATTGATGCCTCTGCCTCCCACCGCCCACACGCACTTGCCGCACTTCGTGCAGACATTCCAGTCGATCGCCGGAATCGGTGGGTAACAACCGGGGTACGCCATGTAAATGGCCTTGCGCTGGGAAAGACCGTAGTCAAACTCGTTGATGGTTTGCTCCGGACATGCCGCGACCGCATTGGCGCGCTGCCTCAGCTGCGAGTTGGCACCACGAGGCTCGATGCGAATGTGGGTCCGGAAGTCCCCCACGACGCCCTCGGAGTCGAGGATCTGAGCATTTGTGATCACGTTCACAAGCTCGTGACTGACGACCTCCTCGATCACCCTTTTGAGCGTCTCTCGGGCATCTTCACCGGTGGGGAAGAGCGTGTGGAGCTGGGCCACGCGCCCCCCGAGGAAAGGCTGCTTCTCGACGAGCGTGACCTTCATCCCTCGCTGGGCGAGGTCGCGAGCCGCCACGAGGCCGGCGATTCCACCACCGATTACGAGCGCTGCGGGATGGATAGGTATGCGGCGCTTGTCGAGTGGCATGAGGTGCTGCACCCTGCCGACAGCCGCCCGAATGAGGCGCGTCGCCTTCTGGGTAGCCAGCTCCTTATCCTCGCTCACCCACGACACCTGCTCCCGCACGTTGATGTGCTCAAACAGGAACTGGTTAAGCCCGGCGCGGGCGACCGTGCGCCTGAACGTGAGCTGGTGGAGGGTCGGCGAACAGGCGGCGACAATCACGCGGTTCAGCCCCAACTCCTTGATCTTCTGCTCGATCAGCCCCTGACCAGGGTCGGAGCACACGAACATCTGAGTCGTGGAAAAGACCACGCCGGGGAGCTTGCCGATCTCGTCGGCCACTCTCTTGACATCGACAACATCCGAGATGTTCCCGCCACAGTGACAGATGAACACCCCGATCCGGGCGCCGTTCTCATGTTCATTGCCACTTCCTGAGCCACTTCCGGGAGTCTCCATCATGGCAGTCACTCCTCGAGGCCGCTACACGCGGTAGGGACCGTTGAGACGAGCGCGGCACCGGTCGCCCCACCGCAGCCGAGCACAAGCCTCGGGCGGCTTGCGCGCCCGCCGGATCTCCACCGCCTCTCGCGCCTCCTTGCGCTCGTGTACCCCTCCAGATCGCGGAGCTGCTACGAAGCGGAGCAACTATCAATATGAACCACGCTTGTGAAAGTGTCAACAGGGTACTTGCGCTCGGATGATCCTCCCGTGACGTGCTTCGTTCTCCTCGGGCTGCCCCCCGTTGAGACGTGCTCCATAGGATCTTCTCCGGGGTGACCAGCGCAGTGTTTGGCCTCGAAACCGACGGTTCCGGGGACCGCCGCCAAGGCCTGATGGCCTCGCCGAGGGCAGCCGGCGCGGGTGATTGTGATAGTATTCTTTTGCATTAGGCGCAGGGCCGAGAGGGCGAGACCGGTGTTGCCGAGGCGAATGGTTGTGCACCTGGATCGAGGTTGCGTGACAACCGAGCGTGCGGCTTCCGTGTCTGGCGGTTGGGTGCGAAGTTATTCGATCTCGGGGCCTGCGAAGGTGGGGTGCGACCATGGCCACAAGAGAGAAGATCCTCCTCGTCGATGACGACGTCGATCTCGTCGAGACCCTCCGTCTGGTCCTCGAAAACAACGGCTACACGGTCGTCGTGGCGCACGACGCGGAATCGGGGCTGACGAAGGCGGATGCCGAAAGGCCGGACCTGATACTGCTCGACGTCATGATGCCAGATTCCACGGAGGGGTTTGGCTACATCTGGAAACTGCGCCAGCGTGGGGAGCCGTACTTTCAGGACGTGCCCATCATCATGCTGACGGCCATCCAGGAGAGAACCGGCCTGCTCTTCTACCCGGAGAGCGCGGCCGGCACGTTTAAGGCGGGGGAGCGAGTCCCGGTCCAGGGGTTCCTCGACAAACCCATTGACCCCGCCCGGCTTCTGAAGAGCGTGCAGGAGGTTCTCACCGCGGCCTGGAGGAAGGGCTAAGGCGCAGGCCACGCCTTCCTCAGGTTTCTGGCCAACTCAGCGCGCGCGCGCACCTCGTAGGGGGGGACGCAAGGGAAAGATGAACGGCACCCGCGCCCGGTACACCAGATAGGCGTCGCCGAAGCACTGCGCGAGGTTGTGCTCCTCGCGCCGGGCACGCACGAGCGTGATCCGAACCGCCGGGTAGAACAGGATCAGCGCCGGCAGCGAGCGCATCATGATGATGGCCCCCGCCAGCATCAGCAGGATGCCCAGGAAGTAGGGGTGTCGGATCCACCGGTAGGGCCCCCGCGTAACCAGCTCCTGTTCCCAGCCTAGCGCCCAAAGCGCCGCCAGCGCCAGCAGGCCGCCCATGAGCAGGAACGGCGCCGCGATGCACAGCGAGGCCCAGCTGAAGTCGCCAGTGAGAAGAGCGCCGACCGCGCAGGCGACCGCCAGCAGCTGCCACGCCACTGCCATCTCGCCGACCGGCGCGCTCTCGACGACCTTGGGGTGGCTGCTCACGGTACTTCTCCGCGGCCTGCGATCGCGCCAGGCCGCATGTGTGACGGCGGCCTTCATAGGTGAACTCGTTTTTCCGCAGCTACTTGCGGGAAGCGAGCGAGCTGCGCTGCCTTCGCCGCTGTGCCCTCCCGTCCGAAGGTCATCGTGTGGCTCGGCCGCATGTCCTGGGCAACCCGTGCCGCAGCAGATACCTGTCGGGGCTGTGGGCGTCAAACGCGGCCGACGCCTCAGCAAAGCCGTGAGGCGAGTGAGAAAGCTGCCTCAGGATCCAGCGATCCACCCCGGCTTGTGAAAGAACGCACAATCCCTAACAAGAGGATTCTAGAGCCTTGCAGACGGCTTAGCAAGGGGTCTCAAGTGGCGGACCATGACCTTCAGGGTGGCGCCTCCAGTCCCGTGCAGTCCTCGAACGGCGCGCACGTGTTCATCCGCAAGAACTCGGGGATCGGGCCGGTATGGGGGAGCAGAATCCCGGGGTGGCGAATCCCCTCGAACGTGAGAATTGCAGGAAATTCCAGCTCGGCTGGACGTTGGCTTCGCGTGGCGCCGAGAGGCGTCGAGTGTCGGGCGACCGCTTGGATCGGCCTCCGACGAGGTGGGACTACTTCACCTCGAAAAATTTGTCTTTCGGGGCGCTGCAGATGGGACACGTGTCGGGCGGCTCCTCGCCGATGACCGTGTTGCCGCAGACCGGGCACACCCAGATGCGCGCGGGCTCCAAGTCTCTTCCGGCCTTCTGGGCCTCGAGCGCCGTAGTGTAGAGACCGTGGTGGATCTCCTCCACCGCCATGGCGTCCTTGAAGGAGTGCACGGCCGCCTTGTTGCCTTCGGCCTGGGCCTGTGCCACGAAGGCGGGGTACATCTCCCTGAACTCGTAGCCCTCGCCGGTGATGGCCGCCTGCAGGTTCTCCGCCGTGCCCTTGACGCCGCCCATCACGCGGAAGTGGGCGAGCGCATGCACGGTCTCGGCCTCCGCGGTCGCCCGGAACAGCCGCGCGATCTGCTTGAAACCTTCGGCCTCGGCCTTCTTCGCGAACGCGAGATACGTGCGGTTGGCCTGGCTCTCGCCCGCAAACGCGGCTTTGAGGTTCTCGCTCGTAGCCATATTCGATCTCCTCTCTCTTCGGTGGTCTTTGCTCTGCGGCAGTCCAGAACTCAACTTCGCGATGAAGCGACACAGGAGCGGGTCGCGCCGTGTCAGCCGTACCTATGGGCTCTCCGTCTCCGCACCCGACCATGGGGTTCTCACCGCCGCCCGACGGGATTTTACAGCACACGTGAAAGCTGTCACGAACGCAAGCTCGAGGTCGTGAAAGCGGTCACGAACAGCATGGATTTTTCCTCAGGAAAACCAGCCGCTCTCGGAAGCGGCCAGCACGAAGCGAGCGCATTGTTCCCGGCTATTGAGATTCGTTTGAGCTTGCGGAATCGAGAGCGGGAAGCGGTGATTGACATTCACAATACGTGGTTCTACTTTTGCGTCAAGTTTTTTGTTGCAGGGGGGAGAGTTCACAACTCAAGTCAAGGAGGTCGCCATGGATAAGGCATTGGCAAGGCCGACGACGTACGAGCTTTTGCGCGCGCATGGTGTGGACCGAAGGTCGTTCCTCAAGTTCTGCTCCATGATGGCGGCGGTCATGGGGCTCGACGCCACGGCGGTCGGCAAGGTCGTCGAGGCGCTCGAGAAGAAGCCGCGCATCCCGGTGCTCTGGCTGCACGGCCTGGAGTGCACCTGCTGCAGCGAGTCGTTTATCCGGTCCTCGCACCCCATCGCCCAGGACGTGGTGCTCAACATGATCTCGCTCGACTACGACGACACGCTGCAGGCGGCGGCGGGCTTCCAGGTCGAGGAGATCCGCAAGCGGATCATGAAGGAGTACCCGGGCGAGTACATCCTGGCCGTGGAGGGGAACGCCCCCACCAAGGACGGCGGGGTCTACTGCACGGTCGGGGGCCGGACGTTCCTCGACATCCTGCAGGAGACTGCCGAGCACGCCAAGGCCGTCGTGGCCTGGGGCTCGTGCGCCTCCAACGGCTGCGTCCAGGCGGCCCACCCCAACCCGACAGGGGCCATGCCGGTCCACAAGCTGATCCACGGCAAGCCGGTGATCAACGTCCCCGGCTGCCCTCCCATCGGTGAGGTGATGACGGGCGTGATCACCTACATCCTCACCTTCGGTCGCCTCCCCGAGCTCGATCGCATCGGCCGGCCGAAGATGTTTTACGCTCAGCGCCTTCACGACAAGTGCTTCCGTCGGTCGTTCTTCGACGCCGGCCAGTTCGTGGAGAGCTGGGACGACGACGGGGCGAGGAAGGGCTGGTGCCTGTACAAGATGGGCTGCCGCGGCCCGAGCACCTACAACTCGTGCGCCACCTTCAAGTGGAACAACGGCGTCTCCTGGCCGATCGGTTCCGGTCACGGCTGCATCGGCTGCAGCGAGGCGAACTTCTGGGACAACGGTCCCTTCTACCAGCGTCTATCGGCCGTACCGTTGCCTGGCGTGGAGTCAACGCCGGACCAGATCGGCAAGGTCGCCGCCATCGCGGCCGGGGTCGGCGTGGCTGCCCACTTCGGTTCGTTCCTGGTTCGTCGGGCGCTGGACAAGAACAAGGCCGGTGGTGAACGCCAGGGCTCTGGCGAGCAGGATTGAGGGGGGAGCCATGAGCACACAGCGTGTTGTCGTTGACCCGATCACCCGGATCGAGGGGCACCTCCGTATCGAGGCGATGCTGGACGAGCGCGGAGTCATCAAGGACGCCATGTCGACCGGCACGATGTGGCGGGGGATCGAGATCATCCTACAGGGCCGCGACCCCCGCGACGCGTGGGCGTTCACCGAGCGGATCTGCGGCGTGTGCACCACGGTGCACGCCCTCGCCTCGGTTCGCTCGGTGGAGAATGCGCTCGGCATCACGGTGCCCGAAAACGCCGAGATCATCCGCAACATCATGTTCCTGACCCAGTATGTGCAGGACCACGTCATTCACTTCTATCACCTGCACGCGCTTGACTGGGTCGACGTCGTCTCGGCGCTCAAAGCAGATCCGGCCGCCACGGCGGCGCTCGCCCAGAAGGTATCGCCGAGCTGGCCCTTGTCCACGGCCGGCTACTTTGCGGACGTGGCAACGACCCTCAAGAAGTTCGTCGAGTCCGGACAGCTCGGCATCTTCCAGAACGCGTACTGGGGGCACCCCGCCTACAAGCTCCCTCCGGAAGCCAACCTCATGGCGGTGGCGCACTATCTCGAGGCGCTCCGCTGGCAGAAGGAGATCATCAAGATCCACACGATCTTCGGCGGCAAGAACCCGCACCCCAACTACCTGGTGGGCGGGATGCCGTGCGCGATCGATCTCAACAGCGACAACGCCATCAACATCGAGCGCCTCAACCTCGTCAGGGATCTCATCAACGGCGCCATCAACATCATCGAGCAGCTGTACCTGCCTGACCTGCTGACCATCGCGTCGTTCTACCTCGACTGGGCCGGGATCGGCGCGGGTCTCGGAAACTACATGTCGTACGGCGACGTGCCGCAGAACGGCATCGGCGACCCGAGCAAGTTCCGCTTTCCGCGCGGCATCATCCTCGCCCGCAACCTCGGCGAGGTCCTGCCCGTCGATCCCACCGACACCCAGCAGATCGCCGAGGAGATCGCCCACTCCTGGTACGACTACCCGGGCGGGAAGCAGGCGCTCCACCCCTTCGACGGCGTCACGCAGCCGCACTACACCGGACCCAAGCCGCCTTACGAGTACCTCGATGAGAACGGCAAGTACTCGTGGCTGAAGTCACCACGGTGGAAGGGGAACGCCATGGAGGTGGGACCGCTGGCCCGGGTGCTGATCGGATACGCGAGTGGCAGGCCCGAGTTCAAGGAGGTGGTGAACGAGGCGCTGGGTCGGCTCAAGGCACCTGCCGCCGCGCTGTTCTCCACACTGGGCAGAACCGCCGCCCGCGGTCTCGAGTCCCGCCTCGCCGTGTACTGGCTGAAGGAGGAGTACGAGCACTTGGTGGCCAACCTCCGCGCGGGGATCAACGTCACCGCCGACACTTCCAAGTGGGACCCAGAGACCTGGCCAGCGGAGGCCAAGGGTTTCGGCTTCACCGAGGCTCCGCGCGGCTCGCTCGGTCATTGGGTGCACATCAAGAACGGCAAGATCGCCAACTACCAGGCGGTCGTACCCTCGACCTGGAACGCCTCGCCGAAGGACGGGAAGGGTCAGCACGGCGCGTACGAGGCGGCACTTCTGGGAACGCCGATGGCGGACCCGAAGCAGCCGGTCGAGATCCTTCGCACCATCCACTCCTTCGATCCGTGCCTGGCGTGCGCATCACACGTACTCGGACCAGACGGGCGCACCCTGGCAACGGTGAAGGTGCGCTAGGAGGCGGGCTATGGCAACCCGGGTCCAACCGATCGATGTGCACGACGTGGCAGCACGCCCGCACCGCTACTTCCGGCGCAAGTATGTTTGGCAGTGGCCGGTCCGCGTCTTCCACTGGGTCAACGCAGCCTGCGTGTTTGTGCTCTTCCTGACCGGGCTCTACATCGCGAGCCCGATTCTCGCCCCGGCCGGAGAGCCTTTCAACCACTTCGTGATGGCACGTTTCAGGCAGATCCACTTCCTGTTCGCCTTCCTGTTCGTGATCAACTTCCTGTGGCGGATCTACTGGTTCTGGATGGGCAACAACTACGCCCGCTCTGGCTTCCCGTTCGTGTGGCGCAAGAGCTGGTGGGGCGATCTCTTTCGCCAGTTGGGGGACTACCTGCAGCTGAAGCCAGGCCACGTCCACCTCGGCCACAATGCCCTCGGGGGGCTCTCGTACACGATCTTCGTGATTGCCCTCGGGTGGGCACAGATCTTCACCGGCCTTGCCCTCTTCTCGGAGTCAGACCCGGCGGGGTTCTGGGGCCGAACGGTGGGGTGGGTGATCCCGCTTCTGGGCGGGTCGTTCCAGACGAGGATGTGGCACCACCTCTCTGCGTGGGGCTTTATCTGCTTTGCCATCCTCCACATCTACGTCGTGTTCTACGACGGCCAGCAGTACAAGAACGGTCTGATGGATGCAATCCTCTCCGGCGAGAAGTTCTACGCCGAGGGTCACGTCGACCATGACACCTGGCTTTCCTGAGGCCGGACGACCGGCCCACCTTGCACACCGGGACCGGGGCGACACCGCCCCGGTCCTCGTTCTTGCCGTCGGCAACGTTCTCCTCGGGGACGATGGCGTCGGCCAGGAGGTTCTGGGACACCTAGACCGCCTCGCGGACCGTTGGGGTGACCGCGTGGAGTTTCTGGACGGCGGCACGCAGGGGATGGCGTTGCTCGGCTTTCTTGTGGGGCGGCGTGCGGTCGTTTTCCTGGACGCGGTGGCGCTCGGCGCTGCCCCGGGCACGCTCCATCGCTTGCGCAATCAGGAGGTCCTCACGGCCACGCCGGGGGCGAGGATGACCGCCCATGAGGCCAGCGCCGGTGACCTGCTCCGTGCCGCGGCCCTGGTTGGACAGCTTCCCCCTGAGGTCGTCGTCATCGGGGTGGAGCCGGCCAGCCTCGAGACCGGCGTGGGTCTCTCGCCTGCCGTGCAGGAACGCGTTCCGGCCGCAGTGCGTGCCGCCACAGGGGTCCTGGACGAGTTGGTCTCGGAACTGGGGGACCGGAGCACCCTGGCCTGACGGCACTCAGCCCTGTCCGAGCGGCGCGCGGGATAGACATCAGCGAAACGAGGGGGTCGGGGATGACGAGATGGCCGCCCCTGCGGTAAGCCGCCGCCATGGGCGGCGCCTGGGGGAGCGGAGCGGTGAATGCCGATGGTCGGCGTGGCGACGGGGATACCGATGGCCGAAGTTGCCCGCCCCCGCGAGGAGTTCTTCTACCTCTCGCAGCTGCTGTCGCGGCGGGTGGTTTCGCAGGACGGCGAGCGGGTCGGACGTCTCGTCGATGTCGGTTGCGCAGCGAATGAGGCGTTCCCGCGCGTCCTGACGTACTACGTGCGCCCGGGTCTCCTGGCGCCGGTGACGCTCGCCGTGCCAGCCCCCGCCTTTGCGGAGATACCCTGCGAGACGCTCCGCCTCGCTCAGAAAAGGATTCTGATCAATCTTGAGATTCAAGAAAGACTACTCGCGCTGGTGGCGTTTCTCCGGTTTGACAGGCCGCAAGTATGAGGTTAGCTTATGTCGTCTTTACTTGCATTTGCGAGGAACAAGCACAAGCGAGGGGGTCACGATGAAAAGTTGGGAGCGTACCGACGCACGTTCAAAGCTTTTTGAGGATCGGGGCCTGGACCGCAGGGACTTCATCCGCATCTGCACGCTCGCCGCAGCGGCCGTCGGCCTGCCGGCATCGGTCGGCGTGAAGTGGGCCGATGCCGCGGCCAAGGGGCTGAAGCCCTCGGTGATCTGGCTGCACTTCCAGGAGTGCACCGGGTGCACCGAGTCGCTCCTGCGGACATCGCACCCGGGCCTCGCTGAGCTGGTCCTCGACCTGATTTCGCTCGACTACCACGAGACGCTGTTCGCGGCAGCCGGGCACCAGGCGGAGGCGGCGCTCAAGAGCGCGATGGAGGCCAACGCCGGCAAGTTCGTGTGCATCGTCGAGGGCGCCATCCCGACCAAGGACAACGGCATCTACTGCAAGATCGCCGGGCGCACCGCCCTCGAGATGCTGAACGACGTCGCCGGCAAGGCGGGGGCCATCATCGCGATCGGCTCGTGCGCATCGTGGGGCGGCATCCCGTCGGCCGACCCTAACCCCACCGGAGCCAAGGGCGCACCGCAGGTTCTCCCCGGCAAGACCGTGGTGACGATTCCCGGTTGCCCGGCGAACCCGTACAACCTGCTCGGCACGGTGCTGCAGTACGCGACTTTCGGCACACTGCCCGCCCTCGACGAGCTCGCACGCCCGCGCTTCGCGTACGGGCGTGTCATCCACGAAGACTGCCCGCGGCGGCCGCACTTCGATGCGGGCCGCTTCGTGCAACAGTTCGGCGACGAGGGACACCGCAACGGTTGGTGCCTTTACAGGATGGGGTGCAAGGGACCTGCGACGCACGCGAATTGCTCGCTCAAGAACTTTTGCGAGGTCGAGGGTGCGTGGCCGATCGGTACCGGCCACCCCTGCGTCGGGTGTACCGAGCAAGCGATCCTGTGGAGCATGCCGATGCATGCCACCGTTGAGATTCAGCGGCCGATGCCGCCCGATACCTACCCACCGATCAAGGCAGAGCAGGGTCACATCAGCGCCGTAGCGGCCGGCCTCGCAGGTGTGGTCGGCGGGGCGCTCGCCGGCGCTGGGTGGATGGCGGCCAAGAAGGTTGGCGGCGGCAGCGAGGACAAGGGCGCCGGCCCGGACAAGGGGGCGTGACATGCCGCTCGACCGACGCGTGCTGCTCAAGTCCCTGACCCTGGGAGGCGTCGCGGCGACCGCGGGCGCCGTCCCGGCAGTGGCGCGGGTGCGAAAGGTGGCGCCGCCCGGCGCGATGGGGATGCTCTACGACGCCACCAAGTGCATCGGGTGCAAGGCCTGCGTCGTCGCATGCAAAGAGGCGAACGAAATGCCGCCGGAGCCAGGCCCGTGGAAGGAGTCGAACCTCTACGACGCGCCGCTCGATCTCGACGGCAAGACGAAGAACATCATCAAGCTTTACCGCGAGGGAGGAAGAACCTCGTACGTGAAGCAGCAGTGCATGCACTGCATCGACCCGGCGTGCGCGAGCGCGTGCATGCTCAAAGCGCTGGACAAGGACGAGGTCACCGGAGTCGTCGCATACGATCCGGCGTACTGCGTCGGCTGCCGCTACTGCCAGTTGGCCTGCCCATTCAACGTCCCGAAGTTCGAGTTCAGCAAGGCGGCCCCGAAGATCGTGAAGTGTGAGTTTTGCCGTCATCGCGTCAAGGATGCGGCGGCCAAGGGGACGGACGGGTTCACACGCTATCCGAAGGGCCAGGGGCCAGCGTGCTGCGAGGTCTGTCCCCGGGAGGCGGTGCTCTACGGCACGCGCGATGAACTGCTCGCCGAGGCCAAGCGCAGAATCGCCGCTTTTCCCGGCAGGTACTTCGAGGACCGGGTCTACGGCGAGTTCGACGCGGGAGGTACCCAGGTGGTGTACCTCGCGCACGTTCCGTTCGAGAAGCTGGGTCTGCCGAAGATCGGCAACGAGCCAGTCTCAAAAACCGCGTACACGGTGCAGGAGGGGATCTACTACAACCTCCCCTTCCTTGCCCCAGTTGGTCTGTATGCCATCCTTGCGGCCGTCGCGTACCGAAACCGGCGTGCCGAAGCGGTCGGCGCCGATGAGAAGGAGCCGAAATCATGAGCGCGCACACCGACTTTCACGCGCCGGTGGGCGGACGGCTGATGACCCGCCCCTTCATGGTGCTCCTGGCATTTGCCGGCATCGGTGCTTTCGTTGCGATGTACCGCTTCGTCAACGGGATCGGCAGCGTGAGCAACCTTTCCAACGGCTACCCGTGGGGCGTCTGGATCGCCATCGACGTAGTCATCGGGACGGCGATCGGCTGCGGGGGCTACGCCGTCGGCCTCCTCGTCTACATCCTGAACCGGGGACAGTACCACCCGTTGGTTCGGCCGGCAGTCCTCACGAGCCTGCTCGGCTATGGCCTCGCCGTGATCGCGGTGGTCGTCGACCTCGGCCGGTACTGGAGCCTCTGGAAGGTTCCGATCTTCGTCTGGCGGTGGTCCCACTCGCCGCAGCTTGAAGTGGCGCTCTGCGTGGCGGCCTACAGCCTCGTACTGGTGATCGAGCTTTCCCCAGCGCTGTTCGAGAAGCTGCGCGCGAGCGCATCGAGCGGCCTGCGGAGGCTCGCCCAGAGCGGGCTCACCTTTATGGAGAAGAGCTTCGTCTGGGTTCTTGCACTCGGTCTCCTGCTCCCGACGATGCACCAGTCCTCGCTCGGAACGATGATGCTGCTGCCGGGCCCGAGGATGCACCCCCTCTGGTTCACTCCGTGGTTGCCGTTGCTGTTCCTGGTCAACTGCATCATCATGGGTTTCGCGGTTGTAACGCTCGAGGCGACGTTCTCCGCGGTGGCGTTTCGGCGCCCGCGCGAGACCGCAATGCTTTCGTCGCTCTCGCACGTGGCCGCGTGGGTCGCGCTCGGCTGGTCGGTCTTCCGGGTCCTGGTAGTGGCGTTGACCGGAAAGCTCGGCTACCTCGCGAGCGGTTACGGGATCGCGTTCGTGGGCGAGGTCGGCCTGCTGGTCGTGGGCGCTGCGATCCTGTTGTCCGAGAGCCTGAGGAACCAGGCCGTCTGGCAAGTGCGCGCCGCAATCGTGCTGCTCGTGGGCGCCTCGTTGCACCGCGTCAACACCTACCTGATCGCCTTCAACCCGGGGCCGAACTACTCCTACTTCCCGGCGGTCCCCGAGCTGCTCATCACATTCGGCGTCATCGCGGCCGAGGTTGCAATCTACGTCACGGCCGTCAAGACGTTTCCGATCCTTCAGGGCCGCGTGCCCGCGAAGGCGTCGTCATAAGGGGGAGACACCATGGGCAAGCGAATCACAGTCGATCCGATCACCCGCATCGAAGGCCACCTCCGCATCGATGTCGAGGTGGACGGCGGCTCCGTCAAGAACTCCTGGTCCTCCGGGCAGATGTTCCGCGGCATCGAGGAGATCCTCAAAGGGCGCGACCCGCGGGAGGCGTGGCTGTTCACACAGCGGTTCTGCGGCGTGTGCACGACTGTTCACGCGATCGCCTCGGTGCGAGCGGTGGAGAACGCCCTCAACCTCGAGATCCCGATCAACGCCCAGTACATTCGCAACGTCATCGTCGCCGCCCACTGCCTGCACGACCACATCGTGCACTTCTACCACCTGTCGGCGCTTGACTGGGTTGACGTGGTGTCGGCGCTCGACGCCGATCCCGCGAAGACTGCGGCTCTCGCCGAGACCCTCTCGCCCTGGCCGCACAACAGCAAGCGCGAGATGGAGGCGGTCAAAGCGAGGCTGCAGGGCTTCGTTGCCGGCGGCCAGCTGGGCATCTTCACAAACGGCTACTGGGGCCACCCGGCGATGACGCTGCCGCCGGAGGTGAACCTGCTCGCCGTCGCGCACTACCTGCAGGCGCTCGAGTACCAGCAGAAGGCCCTCAAAGTGGTAGCCGTCCTGGGCAGCAAGACCCCCAACATTCAGAACCTCGCGGTCGGAGGGGTCGCCAACCCCATCAACCTGGACAACCAGTCCGCCATCAACATGGAAAAGCTGTTCATGATGAAGGAGCTGCTGGAGGAGGTTCGGACCTTCATACAGCAGGTCTACCTGCCCGACGTTGCGGCCATTGGCGCGATGTACGCCCCCTGGCTCGGCTACGGCGCCGGCGTCACGAACTACTTGGCCGTGCCCGACCTGCCGCTCGACACCAAGGGGACCAAGTTCGACCTTCCTGGCGGCACGATCTTCGACGGCGACCTGGCCGGGATGAAAACGATCAACAGCTTCCAGGATCCCTATTTCCGGGACAACGTGAGCGAGTCGATCGCACACGCGTGGTACCAGGGTGACTGGGACAGACACCCGTTCGACGAGGACACGGTTCCGAACTACACCGACTTCGACTCGGAGAAGAAGTACTCCTGGGTGAAAGCGCCGCGCTTCCAGGGCCGCCCGATGCAGGTGGGTCCGCTCGCTCAGGTGCTCGTCGGCTACGCGTCGGGTCACGAGCTCATCAAGAAGTACGCCGACCAGACACTCGCCACCGCGGGATCGATTGCCAAGACCAAGCTCGGACCCGAAGTCCTGCAATCGACGCTGGGGAGGCACGCGGCCCGGGCGATCCGGGCGGCCGTCATGGCCGACCTCGCGCTCAAGCACCTGAACCTGCTGATCGAGAACATCGGCAAGGGCGACGTCGCCATCTTCGTGCCACCGACCTTCCCCGCAGGGGAGCAGCGCGGCTTTGGCTTCCACGAGGCGCCGCGCGGAACGCTCTCGCACTGGGTGATCATTCGCGACGGCAAGATCGCCAACTACCAAGCGGTCGTACCATCGACCTGGAACGCCGGCCCGCGTGATGAGAAGGGACAGAAGGGCCCCTACGAGGCGTCGTTAATCGGCAACCCGATCGCCGACGCGGAGAAGCCGCTCGAAGTCCTGCGCACGGTGCACTCGTTCGACCCCTGCCTGGCGTGCGCCATTCACACGGTGGACGTGGAGGGCAACGAGATCTCGCGGGTGAGAACGCTGTGATTCCGGTTGGCGAGGAGGCGGCAGCGGAGAGGCCTCCGGAAGGCAATGTCGCGGTGCTGGGCCTGGGCAACGTCCTCATGGGGGACGATGCCCTCGGCCCAACCGTGATCAAGGTTCTTGAGGCGGAGTACGAGTTTCCGAGGGGGGTTTCGGTGCAGGAGCTCGGCACCCCAGGGCTCGACCTCACGCCGTACCTCGCGGGCGTTGGGGCTCTGATCGTGGTCGACACGGTGCGGGCGAGCGGGCAGCCGGGAGAGGTGCGTCTCTACAGGCGCGACGAGGTCCTCAAGCACGCGCCGCAGCCCCGTCTGTCTCCGCACGATCCTGGCCTGAAAGAAGCGCTTCTGACGCTGGAGTTCTCCGGAAAGAGCCCGCGCGAGGTGCTGCTCGTTGGCGTTGTCCCGGGCGAGGTGCGGACAGGCGTGGGGCTGAGCCCGGCCGTGCGCGCTGCGGTGCCGCAGGCGGCGGCAGAGGTCGTGGAGGAGCTCGGGCGGCTGGGCGTCGCGCCTCGCGCTCGCTCGACGCCGGTCACCCCCGACCTCTGGTGGGAGCGTCCGTGACGGGCACACTGGCGAAGAAAGCGTGACGGGAGGGTGATGGACATGGTCAGCCGTGAGCTTCTCGTCCGCAAGCTGGAGTGGTGGTTGGTGCTGCTGATTGCCCTCCACACCTACGGGATAGGCGTGGCACTGCTCGGGCTGCCAGAATGGGCGCTGCGGTTCGGCGGCTGGGAAACCCTCCCGCCGCTCTTCTTCCCCCGTCAGGCGGGTGTCTTTCACTTCGTGCTCGGCACCGGGTACCTTTTCGAGTACCTGCGCCTGCGCTCGGTCTCGCTCCTGCTCACCGCAAAGGCGTGCGGGGCCGTCTTCCTGCTGGCGGCCACATTGCTGGCCACCGTCCCCTGGTTCGTGACGTTTGCAGGGGTGGCGGATGGGTTGATGGGCATCGCCGTGCTGGTGATGCGCCGCTGGGCGAACCGAACGACGGTGGCCCGCTCGACACCCCTCCCATCCTGATCCCCGAGGTGTCACACCCCGGCGCACGCAGCTGATTGCGGCACGTTCTCAGTTGGGTTCAAGTGCTTTCGATGCTATTCTTGCGCGAGGTCGGAGGGGACTCCGAGATGTCTGACGGCTCTCTCAAGATCCCTCGGGTACGTCGCATATGCCCCGTCCGGCGCTGATCGTCACGGGCGCATCGGGTTTTGTCGGGCGTCATCTCCTCGAGGAGCTGAAGGAAGACTACCGCATCTTCGGGATCGCCCGCCGTTCCCAGCGCGAATGTGGGGCTCCGGTCCACTCCAACATTGCCTGGATGCAGGTGGACATCGGCGACAAGGAGGGCTTGGCGCGCACCTTCCGCGAGATCGTCTCCGCGGGCGGGGCGACGATCCTGGTTCACCTCGCAGGTTACTACGATTTCGCGGGGGAAAACCGCCCGGAGTATACCCGGACCAACATCGAGGGTACCCGCAACGTGCTCCAGGAAGCTAGCCAGCTCGGGCTGAGTCGCTTTGTGTTTGCGAGCTCGGTGGCCGCGTGTGACTTTCCGCGGCCCGAGGGCCCGATCACGGAGGCTACCCCACCGGACGGCCGGCACATCTACGCGTGGAGCAAGCGCGAGGGCGAAAAGATCTTGAAGGCCGAGTATCACTCGCTCCCGAGCTGCATCGTGCGATTTGGGGCCGTCTACAGCGACTGGTGCGAGTACCCACCGCTCTACGTTTTCCTCAACACATGGCTGGGCAGCTCGTGGAAGTCACGCATTCTGGCAGGGCGGGGGAGGAGCGCGATCCCTTACATCCACGTCCGTGACGCCGTTGCGTTCCTCCGTCGTCTGCTCAGGACGCACGAGCGTCTCGAGAGCGGCGAAACAGTCGTAGCGTGCACCCGTGGCTGCACCTCGCACCGGAAGCTCTTCGATCTCGCCACTCGCACATACCTCGGCGTCCAAAAGCGCCCGGTGCTCCTCCCGGCCCCGGTGTGCGGGCTTGGGATGCTGGGGATGACGGGCGTCGGCCGGGTGACGGGTCGCATGCCCTTCGAACGGCCTTGGATGTACCGGTACATCGACCGCCAGATGGAGGTGGATGCCTCGCACACTTTCTCCCGGCTCGAGTGGTCTCCGAGCTCGAGGTACCAGATGGAGCGGCGCCTTCCTTTTCTGATCGAGCGCCTGAAGAGCGAGCCGGTCGAGTGGCACGCCCGGAACGCCGCAGCCATGAGGAGAGGCGTGGAGAGGCCGTCTCTGGCAATCCTGAAGACCCTGATCACAGAGGAGAACCAGGTCGTCGATGCCCTCGACGGACGTGTCCGTGCAGCCGCGGTGGCACGGAGGCTGCCCGCCTTCGGTGCGATGGACCCCGCCGAGCTCGCCTGGCTGGTCAGGCTCCTCTACCGGCTTCTGCTGACCTCGGTTCAGACCAGCAACAGGATGCTGCTGGTCAACTACCTCGAGGTCACCGGTACGAGCCGGTTCAGGGCAGGGTTCACGGGGGAAGAGATCTGCCTCTTCCTGAAGCTCATGAACGACTCGATCATGGAGGCGCTAGAGCCGCGGGAGGAGCTGAAGCGCTTCACGCGCGAGCTCTACGACGTGATCACGATGCCGATCGAGCTTGGGATGGAGGAGGTCCGAGGCCAGTACGAGCGATTCCTCGAGGGAGGGGTGATTGCGCCCGAGGAGGTGGCGGAAGCCGCGGGACCCGAGGAGCCGAGCGCTCGCGAGCTACTCGAGAGTACAATCTGGAACTGCCTTGTCCAGAGGAGGTAGAGAGTTGCCCGAGGAGGAGCTTTCTGCCGGAGCCCGCTCGTGAAGCAGCTCGCGTTCAGGACGCGGCTGCTGCTCGGGTTCACGGCGGTCGTGGGCATCGTGGCGATTGCGGCGTCCTGGGCGGGTCTCTCGTTCATCTCCAGGACGGTGACGCAAGAGGCCATGGTCCGAGTCGAGATGGACCTCGGGACGGCGTGGTCGGCCTACGACGCGGAGCGGAGCCGCCTGCAGATCGTGGTTGGGATGGCCTCCCAGAACGATTTCTTCCGGTCCGTGTTCCGCTCCGGTGAGGCCATGAGCGAGATCGCCTGGCAGCTCGGTGCGTTCCGTCGCAAGTACGAGATCGACTTCCTCACTCTTGTTGACCGCAATGGGCTTGTTGTGGGGCGGTCGCGTCAGCCATTCTCTGCGGGGGAAAAGGTCTCGCCCAATCCGATCACCGACTCGGCGCTGCAGGGGAAGGCGAGCGCCGGGACACTGGTGCTATCGCGCGAGGAACTCCTCCTCGAGGGCGAGGCGCTGACCGAGAGGGCGTACATCCCCCTCGTCTACACCGAGCGGGCGGAACCCACCGACAGGATCGTCGAGGACAGGGGTATGGTTCTCGAGGCGGCGATCCCGGTGCTCGATGCGAAGGACCAAGTCATGGGCGTCGTGTACGGGGGGCTACTGCTGAACCGGAAGTTCTCCCTCGTCGACCGGATCCGAAACACGGTGTTCGGGCAGAAGGAATACAAGGGGAAGCCCCTCGGCACGGTGACTCTTTTCCTTGGGGATGTGCGCGTCGCCACCAACGTCATGCTCGACACCGAGACGCGCGCCCTCGGGACACGGGTATCGGAGGCGGTTTACGAGAAGGTCCTCCGTCGTGGGGAACGCTTCGCCAACCGGGCATTCGTGGTCAACGACTGGTACCTGTCCGCCTACGACCCGATCAGGGACCCTTCCGGGCACATCATCGGGATCATCTATGTGGGGCTACTCGAGAAGAAGTACCTCGAGTACGGGTCGAGGCTTGCCCTCGAGTACCTCGGGATCACGTTTGTCGCCCTCGTTTTCTCCGCCGCGGTTTCCCTGTACCTGTCGAGCGGATTCCGGAGGCCGATACTCCGGCTCGTGCGGGCCACCCGTGACCTGTCCGGGGGGAACCTGCAGACTCGGGTCGAGATCACCCGCGCGAGCCGCGAGGTTTCGGAGTTGGGCCAGGCGTTCAACGCGATGGCGGGCGCGATGGAGACGCACACCAGAGAGCTCAAGGAGGTCTCCGAGGCGGTGAAGAACGCGTACCACGAAGCGGCGGAGAAGAACCGGGCCTACCTCGAGATGCTGGGCTTCGTCACCCACGAGCTCAAGTCGCCGCTGGCCTCAATAGTGTTTGCAATCGGGTCGCTGCGTGACCACATTCTCGGCCCACTGAACGCCGATCAGGAGGCTCTCTTGAAGGCCGCTTCGATCAGCGCCGACTACCTCCGGGATACGATTGCCAACTACCTCAACCTGAGCAGGATCGAGGAAGGGGAGCTGAAGCTGCGTCTTTCCGAGGTCCGCTTCCGTCGGGACATCATCGGGCCGCTGCTGGAACGCGTCACTGAGCTGGCCGCCGACCGGGGCATGCGAGTGGTGTGCGATGTTCCCGACGGGTTGGCCGGGGTGTGCGACCCGGATCTGGTGGGCTCCGTCTTCCAGAACCTTCTCTCCAACGCAATCAAGTACGGCCGCGAGGGTGGCACGATCCGCGTGCGTGTCCAGGATTCCCCGGACGCCGGCTGCCTTCGCTTCAGCATCTGGAACGAGGGGGAGGGCTTCGGCAGCGACACGGGTGGGAAGCTCTTCCAGAAGTTCTCCCGGCTGACGTTCGGTGGCGATGACACCAAGTCAGGGACAGGGCTCGGGTTGTTCGTCTCGAAGCGGATCGTCGAGAAACACGGAGGGCGCATCTGGGCCGAATCCGAACCCGGGCAGTGGGCCGACTTCATCTTCACGCTTCCAATCACGCCGCCGGCCCCAGTGCACAGTGCCGATGGTGGCGCCGCCCGGCCGGCCTAGGAGACGGGACCTTCCGAGGAGCGCTGGTTCTGTGCCTTCACCAGGAGCGCCTCGATCTTCGCCAGGATCTCTGCGGGCTTGACCGGCTTCTCGATGAAGTCGTCGACCGGGAGGAGTGCGGTCCCAACCCGGTCGGAGAAGTCGAGGTGCGTCTTGCTGGTCACGCTCGTGAGCATGATGATGGGGATCTTGGAGTACTTGGCGAAAGGAGACGCCGGCCCGCCAGCCCGAAGCTCGCTGACGACGCGAAAGCCGGCCACGAAGTCCTCCATGATCACGTCGAGGATGATGAGGTCGGGCTCGACCTCCGGGATCCTGCGCAGCGCCTCGGCCGCGGAGTGGGCCGCAAAGAACTCGTAGCCCTTGGCCGTGCACACGAGTCTGAAGACATTTACCAGGTTCACGTCATCGTCAATCATCATCAGCTTGCGGCCTGTGCCCATTACGTGCTCCAGTTTCGAAGCATGCTACCAGACCCTGCCACCGGCTCCTGCCCGGGCCGATAGGGCTGGTGCGGGCGAAGGGGCCCTACACCTGGGCCGAGCCGAATAGCTGGGCGCTCACCGGGAACCGTACGACGAAGCGGGTGCCCTGCCCGGGCGTGCTGTGCAGCGTCACCGACCCGTCGTGCTGCTCCACGACGGCCTTCACGATGGCCAGGCCGAGGCCGGTTCCTTCAGCGGTGTGGCTGCGCGCGTTGGCCGAGCGGAAAAACTCCTCGAAGACGCGGGCCTGATCCTCGGGTGGGATACCGATTCCTGTGTCTGATACGTCCAGGCAGAGCTGACCGTCAACGCGGGACACTCGAACTGCCACGGCGCCTCCACGCGGCGTATAGCGGATCGCGTTGGCCAGCAGGTTGCCCACCAACTGCCGAAGGCCAGCGGCATCCCCGTGCATGACGGCAAGGTTCGGTTCCACGTCGAGCAAGAGCGAGACACCGGCGCCGTCGGCGGACGCCCTCATTTCGGTAATGAGCTCTGCCGCCAGCTCTCCAAGGTTGAGCGACTCGGCCTCGACCGCCAGGGGGCTCTCGCGGGCGCGTGCGAGCGCTAGGAGGTCCTGCGTGAGCTGGGCGAGCTCCCCCGCCCGCCGCTCGGCGCGCCGAATCATGTCACTGGACTTCTCTGGCACCTCCCCATACAGGCCGTCCAGGACGACCTTGAGAGCCGTCTGGATCGTGCCAAGGGGCCCGCGAAGCTCGTGTGCGACCTTACGCATGTACTGGGACTTGGCGCGCTCCATTCGACTAACTCTGTCATAGGCGGCTTCGAGGTTGTTGGCTTTGTCGGTCAGTTCGTGCGACAGGAGCACGACGTCCCGCTCGCGTTCGCGGAGGTGACTCGCGATGGTGCTGCCCATGTAGGCCGCAAGGTAAAGGGTTGCGCCGAGCACGAAGAGTTGAGCGCCGACCAGTGCGGGGTCGCGGTACGCCCCTGGTGCCCAGGATCCGCCAAGGGGATAGTGCCTGAGTATTCCCGCGTACTCTCCGATGGCCACACAGGAGATCAGAACAAGGCCAAGTGTCGCGTGAAGGAATGTGGCCTGACGCGACAGGAGAATGCTCGCGACGATGACGTGGAACACGAAAAAAGGCAGAAAGGGATTTTCCACGCCACCGCCAAAGTGGAGCACGATGGCAAGGAGTACGAGATCAATAGAGATTTGCGAGTTGGCAAAGACCGCGGCGCGCACCGCCTCCGCCTCGTGGCCAAGTCCCACGACGGCCGTCGGCAGGAGGAAGCGCACGAACGATCCGGTGGGTCCTGCTTTGGGCTTTGCCGCCGTCCCGCGGAGCCGGCGATAAATAACGTGCAGAATGAGGTTGTAGACGGCGAGTGCCGCCAGCGAGACATACAGCTGGACCAGCGCCAGGTGAACAGGGAATACGCGGCGGGCCACCTCGAGGAACCCGGCGACCCCGAGGACCGCCACCCAGCGGAGCCTGATAAGCCAACCTATCCGTTCGATGAGCTCCGCGATCGTCGGCGCCAGCTCCAGCCTTTCCGTAGACGCCTCCCGCGCTCGAATCCCCGCCGCCGATGCGCTGCAGTTCAGACCGCCACCAGTTGAAACAACGACGAAAACCACCAAAGCTGCCGTGCGTAGAGCATACCTCCGGCCCAACGTCCGCTCAAGGTGGGCAGATGGCGTGAAGATCTACCGGTCTTCCCTGTCCATATCCTCCGCCTCTTCGCGAGCCGTGCGGGGCGGCAAGCCGGGACGCCCCGGAAGTCAGTCAAGCGCTCCACCAACCCCTCCTGAGACTGGGTCCGGGGACCCCGATGTCTGCGGTCACCGGTGCCTGCCTCTCTGCTCGAAGACGTCCTCAACCTCGTCTGTGCCGAACTGGACCGCCGCCGTGATGTAGTCGTCGAGCTCGGCGAGGGTCACCGGCCCGGGTTCAAGCGCAAGTGTCTTGAGGCAGACCTCGTTGAAGAGACCGAGCGCGTGGCATACCTCCTCAACGGTGAAACCCTGGGTGCGGCGCCGCTCCGCGAGGTCGCGGCAGTGAGACTTGAAGAGGGCCTTCTCCCGCGTGCGAATCGAGCTCATAAGGCTGTGAAGCAGCAGCCGGTTGTACCAGTCGTGCTCGTCCCTTGGGATCTGTTCGTATCGCTCGAACCTCCTCGGGCGCTGCGGGGCCAGAAGCTGCTCGGTCATGGCCCTGCAAATCTCGTCCTCGTGCGCTTCAAGCAGGCGGTGGACCTGGAGGTTGGGGTGGACGTGCACGATTTTCAACGCCGCAAGGTTCACGGAGTTCCACTCGGCGGGACGCGTTTTCCGGTTCTCGAGCAGGAACGGCAGGCGCCGGAGGATCTGGAGACGGGGTCGAGGCTCCCACTGGAGGCGCTGGCGCGTCTGCGACGCGTTCACGGTCATCTTCAGGTCGATGTACCTTGCCATCCACGGACGCTCGAAGGGCGGTTCGCCGAGGATTCGGCCCAGCAGGTCGCGCGCCCACATTCCGGGCCGGCACAACACCCTCGGCATGCCTATTGGCCGCACGGGCTGCCCGAAGCTGGTCATCGTGGCCGATGCAAACAGCTCGCGGTGCGAGATGGCCCGGTCAGGGCTGATGACGAAGACCTCCCTCTCCAACGCAAGCTCGGGCTGCGCCAGCAACGTGCGCAGCGCCAGGATTGCGTCGCGCACGTGCAGGTACGGCACCGCCGACTCACCACGCCCCCCCAGGAGGCGTGCGTTCCAGCGGCGGGACAGCCAGGTTTCCAGGAACACGTAGAGCGGCGGGTACTCACACCAGTCGGAAAACAGTGCCGCAAACCGGACGATGCAGGTGGGGAAGTGCGGCGAGTACTCGCGTAGCATCTCCTCGCCCAAGCGTTTGGTGACCGCGTAGATGTGCTCGCCGTCGGGTGGGCTTGCCTCGGTGAGCGCGTCACCCGGCGCGGGAAACAGGCTCGCGGCGACGGAGCTGGCGAAGATGAAGCGGCGTAGCCCCAGGCCCTTGGAAAGCTCCAGGACGTTGCGCAGCCCGTCGACATTGGTGCGCCAGTACTCCGGATGCTCCTCCCCGGTGAAGTCGTGGTGCGCCGCGAGGTGAAGAAGGACGTCGGCGCCACCGCTGGCCTTGATTTCCTCGAACACCCTGAGGAGCGGCTCACGGTCACCGATGTCGATCTGGGTCCAGGAGATGTTGGGGTGGTTTGGTGCGCCGCACTCGTGCTGTGACCGACGACCGAGGCCGAAAATCTGATGCGTCTCCTTGATCTCGTCGAGGAGGTGGCGACCCACGAAACCGGAGGCCCCGGTCACGATGATGCGCTGAAGAGACATCGTTGTCTGGATTCTACCGTTCTTTCTTGGCCACGCCATGTCGGCGGTGCGGTCTTGACGGGGCCATACGAGTCTCGGACGCGGGTGGCACCGGGGATGGCGGGAAACGCGTGCCTCCTGTAAGCTGCGGTCATGCGGGGAGGCTGTGCGAGCGGGGCGGCAAGCGCCGAAGGTCGGCGTGGCGACGGGGATACCGATGGCCGAAGTTGCCCGCCCCCGCGAGGAGTTTTTCTACCTCTCGCAGCTGCTGTCGCGGCGGGTGGTTTCGCAGGACGGCGAGCGGGTCGGACGCCTCGTCGATGTCGGTTGCGCAGCGAATGAGGCGTTCCCGCGCGTCCTGACGTACTACGTGCGCCCGGGTCTCCTGGCGCCGGTGACGCTCGCCGTGCCAGCCCCCGCCTTCACGGACGTGCCCAGCGATACGCTCAGGCTCGCGGTGCCGACCGACGGGCTGCAGACATCCCCCCGGCGGCTCCCCGAGGAGATCCTCCTCCGCAAGGAGATCCTGGACAAGCAGATCGTCGACACCGATGGGGCTCGCGTGGTGCGGGTCAACGACGTGCACCTGCTTCGTGCTCGCGGCACCGAGGTTCGGGTCGTGCACGTAGACATCGGCTTCCCCGGAATCGTGCGCAGGCTCGGATGGGAGCGGCCGTTGGACAGGATCCTGCGACCGGTCGGCCTGCGTGCGAGGGGTTTCGCCGAGGAGCGGCTGCTCTCGTGGCGGTACGTCGTCCCGTTGCGGTCGGCCTCGCTTTCGCAGGACCTGCGGCTGAACGTCGCCCAGGGTCAGCTCGCGCAACTCCACCCCGCCGAGCTGGCAGAGATCATGGAGGAGCTGGACCGGTTCGAGAGGCCGGCGATCCTCGAGGCCCTGGACGTCCCGAAGGCGGCGCAGACGCTGGCCGAGCTTTCCCCCGAGTTCCAGCGGCTTCTCCTGGAAGCGTTGGACGTCCGGCGAGCCAGCGTGCTGCTGAGCACCATGGCTCCCGACGAGGCTGCCGACATCCTCGAGGAGCTGCCTGAACGGCTGCGAGAGCGCCTCATGAGCGCCCTTCCGGCCGCGGACGCGGCCACCGTCACTGACCTCCTGAGCCACGAACCGGACTCCGCGGGGTCGGTCATGAACCCGGAGGTCTTCACGGTGTCGCCCGGCGCAACGGTCGCGCAGGTTTACGACCAGCTGCGTGCCGGGCCCGATGAGCTCGTGCGCGGCTACACGGTGATGGTCGCCGACGGGGAGCGGCGGCTGCGCGGTGTCATCTCCCTGCCGGAGTTGGTCCGTGCGGCCGGCTCCAGCTCGGCCGAGCAGGTCATGGACGCCGACCCGGTCTGGGTCCGCCCGGGGGACTCGATGGGCGACGTGGCCGAGCTGTTCGACCGCTTCAACCTCCTCTCGCTGCCCGTCGTGGATCCGGACGGTCACCTCGAGGGCGTAATCACGGTGGACGACGTTGTCGCGTGGTTGCGGGAGGGAGAGGGGCGGGAGGGGAGGCTCACGTGAGGCAGTGGTTCGAGGGACGGTGGCGAAGGCTGGTCGTGCTCGCGGCCGTCGTGGGGCCGGGGATCATCACAGCCAACGTCGACAACGACGCCGGCGGCATCACAACGTACTCCCTCGCCGGCGCAATCTATGGCTACCGCCTGCTGTGGACCGTCATCCCCGTCGCTGTCGCGTTGTTCGTGGTCCAGGAGATGTCGTCACGCCTGGGCGTCGTCACAGGCAAAGGGCTCGCTGACCTGATGCGCGAGCAGTTCGGGGTGAAGGCGACCTTCTACCTCATGGTCGCGCTCCTGCTGACCAACTGGGGCAACACCATGGCAGAGTTCGCCGGCTTGGCGGCGGCACTCGAAATCATCCACGTGCCACGGCTGCTCTCCGTGCCGATCGGGGCGGTCTTCGTGTGGTGGCTCGTCACGTGGGGGACGTACCGTGCGGTAGAGAAGGCGTTCCTGATGGCGTCCGCCTTCTACGTTGCATACGTGATCTCCGGGATCATGGCCAAGCCCGACTGGGGAAACGTCCTCGTCTCCACCGTGACCCCAAGCTTCGACATGAACCTCGCTTTCGTCGTGATGGTGGTCGGCATCGTGGGAACCACGATCGCACCGTGGATGCAGTTCTACCAGCAGGCGGCCGTGGTGGAGAAAGGCATTTCGACGCGTAACCTTCGGGAAGCCCGCCTCGACGTCGCAGTCGGCTCGCTCATGGCCGTGCTCGTGGTGTGGTTCATCCTGATCGCCTGCGGCGCGACGCTGCACAAGGCGGGGATCCCGATTCGGAACGCGGCAGACGCAGCCCACGCGCTCGCGCCGCTGGCAGGCCGGTATGCCGCGCTGCTGTTCGGGTTCGGGCTCTTCAACGCCTCGCTGTTCGCGGCGGCGATCCTTCCCCTTTCCACGGCCTACTCCGTTTGCGAGGGCATGGGGTGGGAGAGGGGCATCGACAAGAAACTCCAGGAGGCACCGTGGTTCTACGGGATCTACACGGCGTTGATCGCCCTCGGTGCCGGTGCGATTCTCGTGCCAGGGGTGCCACTCCTGAAGGTGCTGTACCTGTCGCAGGTCGCCAACGGCATCCTGCTGCCGGCGGTCCTCCTCTTCATGCTCGCCCTGGCCAACCGTCGTGACATCATGGGCGAACACGTCAACTCGAAGACGTTCAACGCGGTCGCCTGGGTTCTGGTAGTCTCCCTCATCGTGATGACGCTTTTCCTGTCCGTGGCGACCCTACTCGGGCTTGCCTGACGCGACGACTCGGGAGGTGCAATGGCTCGCACTCACAAGTCGAACCTGGCTTTCGGCGTGATCCTGCTGGTTGTGGGCGGTGTCCTGCTGGTTACACGCTTCGTGCCGATGGAGACCGCGCCGACCTGGCTCCTGGGGCTGGGCGTCGGCCTGGCGCTCATCGCGATCGTGAACGGCTCCTACGCCGCACTGGTGGCGGGCATGGTGCTGCTCGGGCTGGGGGCCGGGATGGTGCTGGGTGACCGGGGCGTGGCCGACATCCCATCCTGGACGTGGATGCTCTTGGGGTTGGGCGCCGGCTTCATCGGGATCTACGTAATGGCGCTCATCCTCAAGCTGCGCAGCCACTGGTGGCCGCTCGTGCCGGGCTTCATCCTGCTCGCGGTCGGCGGCGCCCGCTACGTCCGGCACTTCACGCTGCTGCCGCCTGAGGTGGTGATGGCCGTGCGCACGTGGTGGCCCGCTGCTCTGGTGGTCGTCGGCGTGTGGCTCCTGGTCCGCGCGTTGCGCTCCTAAGAGCAGGCAAAACGCAGGAGGCAACAGGCAATGAAGGCACCCCAGGGGTCGCCTGGACTTAAGGGTCCCCTGTTTTTGTTGCCTTGTGCCTGTTGCCTTCTTGCCTGGGGGAGCGGGCGGGGGAGTCAGCGGCTGAGCATCAATACGTCGCCCGGCCGGATCGTGGTGTCCTGGAGGCCGTTGCGACGCTGGAGCTCCTCGGTCGAGGTTCCAAAGCGCCGAGCGATGCCGTAGAGCGTGTCGCCGGGCCTCACGATGTAGCGGTCCGGCATGGCAGCGGCCACCTTCTCCACGCCCGGGTTCGGCCTCGCGGCGGCCGGTGTGGCGCGCTCCGCCGGGCCTCGTGGCACCACCAGGGTCTGGCCGATGCGCAGCGATCGGGGGTTGCGGATCCCGTTGGCCGCGAGGATCGCGTCAACCGTGGACCCGTAACGCCGCGCGATCGCGCCCGGAGTGTCACCCGCTCGCACCACGTGCAGGAAGCGACGGACCCGCTCGTTTGGCGGGATGGAAGCGATCACCTCGGCCACCTGCTGCTCGCGGCCGCACGGCACCGCGAGCTGGTAGCTTCCTCCCGCGGATGTGAGGCGGCGGGTAAGCGCGGGGTTGAGCTCGGCGAGCTCGTCGCCGTCGAGCCGCCCGCGCTCGGCGAGCACCTCGAGGTCGAGCGCGCCCTCAACCGGGACGCGTGCGATGCACACCGGTTTCTCCGCTATCGGAGGAAGACCGTAGGCCGCCGGGTTCTTGGTGGCCGCCACCACGGCCCAAAGGGCCGGGACGTAGTTGCGGGTCTCACGCCGCAGGTAGCGCCGCACGGTCCAGAAGTCGGTGTTCCCCTTGGCCCTGTGCACCGCGCGTTGGACCTTGCCCGCGCCCGAGTTGTAGGCGGCGAGGGCGAGCTCCCAGGAGCCGAAGGTGCCGTACAGGTCCCCGAGGTGCCGCACCGCGGCCCGTGTGGCGAGGTAGGGGTCGTTGCGCTCGTCCACCAGGCCGTCGCACCGCAGGCCGTACAGTCGCGCGGTTCCGGCGATGAACTGCCACATCCCCTGCGCCTTGGCCCGCGATCGGGCGCGCGTGTTGAACGCGCTCTCCACCAGTGGCAGGTAGGCGAGATCCTCTGGCATGTTGGCCTTGCGCAGCTCCTCGCGGATAAACGGGAGGTAGGGGCCGCCGCGTTGGAGCGCTGCAATGAAGCGTTCGCGGTATCGACCGGTGTAGAAGTCGATGAGCGACGTGACCTCCTGGTTGATCACGACGGGGAGGTCGAAGTGAGCCGCGCGCGCCTTCTCCTGGACTTCGGCGACCCGCTCCTCCGGCACCGGTTCCGGCTCGGGGGGAGGCTCCTCCCCGACGTCGCCGTCCTCAACCTGCTCGGCCAGCCGCGTGAGCTCGTCCAGCACGTCATCCAGGTAGGCACGGCACTCGGTGGCCTCGCTTGCGATCTCGGGGTGCTGGAGCAGGACCCGGAAGATCGCGGCCTCGCAGTCGTGGAACTCCTCGACCTCGCCCCGGACGACGGCGTCCTGCGCGGCGGACAGGAAAGCGTCGACCTCGGTGCGCGGGTCTTTCTGGTGCGGCGTGTTGGCTGCCTTCTGGCCGTTCGCCAACTTGGCCGGGTCCCCCACGGTGAGGGACTTGGAGGGTGGGGACGCCGAACGGCACGTCGCGAGCGCGACCACCAGCAACGAGGCAAAACACAAACGCCGGGTCATTCGCCCTGCAGATTCACGATAAGCGTCAGCGCCAACTGGCGCAGCCGCTCCCCGCGCTTCAGGTCGACCTCGACCGGAGAGACTTCCTTGACCGGATGCCCGTCCTCATCGACGAGCTGAATGTTGACCAGGCAGCGGCTGGCGCGGCGAAGGGCGGAGCCCACCTTCTCCTCGACACGCCGCTTCACCTCCTGACGCGAGTTCACCGATCCCTGAAGCAGCGTCTCGATGTCCAGCGCGGAAGCTCCATCTCTCGCCGGCCTGGGCTCGGGCCGGAACGTGCTGGACTTTCGAAGCGTCTCGAGCTCCGCGAGGATGTCGAGGGAAGAGGAGACCTTGACGTGGCGCATCTCGGTTTCCACGGCCTCGGTAACCGGCTCCGGAGTCGTGGCGAACTCCACCGGGCCCTCTTCAACCTCCTCGGCGGGCGGCAACTCGGCCGTGGTCTCCTCGGCGGCAGGCGCCGGAGACCCAGGCTCTGCCGCGAAGGAGGCGATCTCCGCCTCGAATGCGGCCGACGGGGGCGTGACGCTAGTTCCGGGGATCGTCCTGTCCAGTGGCGTGACGACCCGGGGACCCATCGGCACCGCCGCGGACGCGGGCGTGCCCAACCCCTCGGCCGCGGCAGCTGTGAGCGCTGCCGGGTTGAAGGCGACTGCTGGCTTGACCACGGGCATCGGTGCCGGGGCAGGCGCTGGTGCAGGGGCCGGGACTGCGGCCCCCTCCTGGGCGGCCATGCGCCGCCGCAAAGAGCGCAGCGTCAGCTTCGTGATCGCCTTCAGGGTCTCGAAGACACCCGTGCCGTCCACTGCCACCGACTCGAACCAGTCGAAGCGGCTCTCGGGGTTGATCCTGCTGTTGAGCTCATCGATTGTCAGGATGGACTTGAGGTCACGCTTGTTGTACTGCATGACGAGCGGGATGCTTCCGATGGAGAGCCCGAGCTCAAGGAGGTTCTCCTCGAGGTTGCGCAGGCTCTCGATGTTGGCTTCGGCCATCGGCCGCTGCGAGTCGGCCACGAACACCATTCCGTCCACGCCCTTGAGGACCAGCTTTCGGGTGGTGTTGTAGAAGACCTGTCCCGGTACCGTGTAGAGCTGGAGGCGAGTCCTGAACCCGCCCACCTTCCCCACCTCGAGGGGAAGAAGGTCGAAGAACAGCGTCCGGTCGGTCTCCGTCTCCAGCGAGACCATCTCACCGCGGGAGCCGGGGGCGGTCTTGGCGTAGATGTAGGAGAGGTTGGAGGTCTTCCCGCACAGGCCAGGACCGTAGTAGACGATCTTGGCCGCCATCTGCATCGTGGCCCAGTTGAAGAAAACCATTGAGTTGCGCCCCCGAATTACGCCAACACCTCGAACGTAACACACTAAGCCTTACTGGTCAACGCTATGGATAGCTCCTGAGCCTGTTTCTCACTGATGAGACTTTGCTCGGCGAGGCCCACGATCGCAAGGGACGCCACTGCCCAGTAGGCGGTTGCGATCCTGCCCGGGAGAACCCCCAGGTGAGCTCGTACCGTCGCCGCGTCCCCGCGGGCGATCGGTCCGGTGAGGTTCTCGAGGCCGCGCGCCGACAGCGCCGCCTCCAAGCTCCCGATCACCAGGGGCCGTAGGGCGCTGGCCACCAGCAGCCGCGGGAACCCCGCCTCGAGAAGCTGCGCTCGCGCCGCGGCCACCAGCGTGTGAGTCATGTTGGCCGCAAGCGCGGCGGCGGCATGGTAGCGGGGCTTGGCGGAGGCGGGCAGGCGCACTGGCCTCATGCCGAGCGCGCGGGCGAGCCGCTCCGCGCCCAGCACTGCGCCGTGGTCGCCCTCCACGGCCGCCACGACGCCGGACAACGGAACAGCCGGGCCCGTAGCGGTGGGAAAGCTGACCAGGGGATGGAACGAGCCCAAGCGGCACCCATTCTCGCCAAGGGGGGCGAGGACGGCTGCGGGAAGCAGCCCGGAAGTGTGGAGGGCGAGCGAGGTGGCGGTGTGGAGGCGAGGCGCCAGCCCCTGGGCGCACGTGGAGATCGCCGAATCCGGCACCGCAAGGAGGATCCCCGCTGCTGGGGGCAGAGGGTTCCTGGGGCCGAAAGCGGGGACATCGGGCAAGACGCGCCGCACCCTTGCGCGGCCGCGTGACGAGTGCACGTGGATCCCGACGACCTCGATCCCGGCCGCCGTCATGGCGCGCGCAAGCTGCAACCCGCACCGTCCCGCACCGACGAGAAACCACTGGGAAAGCATTGCATCATGCTACAGTATGGGTGCGTGCGGATCCCGCCCGGGGGGCTAGGGAAGGGTGATGAAGGAAGGCTTGTCCAAACGCGAAAGAGAGATCCTCTGCGAGGCGGTGGAGCTCTACCTCGCGAGCGGGGAGCCTGTCGCTTCGGCGGCGCTTGCACGCGCGTCGCGCACCGGTCTGTCCCCGGCCTCCCTGCGCACCGTGATGGCCGAGCTGGAGGAAAAAGGCTTCCTGATCCAGCCGCACACGTCGGCGGGGCGTGTGCCCACTGACCTGGGATTCCGCCTCTACATCGATGGCGTGCTCCAGCGCGCCGAGCTCTCGCAGAGGGACGAGCGGCGGCTCCGGGCCATGCTCCTGCCCGCTGGACCGCTCGAGGAAGTGCTTGCGCAGGTGAGCCGGGTGCTCGCCGAAGTCACGACGGAGGTCGGAATGGCGCTCGCGCCCACCTCCCAGCAGGCGACCCTGCAGTCGGTCCACTTCGTGAGGGTGGCGCCTCAGCGCGTCCTGGCCGTCGTGGTCACGGGGGGAGGCCTGGTCGACTCCCGTCTGCTTGCGGTGGAGCGCGACTTCCAGCCGGCCGAGCTCGAGCGCATCTCCAACTACTGCACGCTCTCTTTTGTCGGCCTGGCGCTGCACGAGATTCGGAAGCGCCTGCTCGCGTTGATGGCTGAGGAGCGTGCGCAAGCCGATCAGCTGCTCACCGGAGTGGTGGCCCTCGGGCAGCAGGCGGTGGAGGCAGAGGTAACGTCCGGGGGCGAGGTGTTCGTCGAGGGCACGGGTCGGCTGCTCGAGAGGGCCGGGCCTGGCCAGCTGGAAGCTGTGCGCAGGCTGCTGGCCGCCTTCGCAGACAAGGCGATGCTGTTGACCCTGCTCAACGACTTCTTCGCGGCCCCGGGGCCGAGGGTGTTGATGGGTTCGGAGTTCTCCCTGGTCGGCGGCGATGATCTCGGTCTGATCGTGACCTCGTTCCACCGCAGCAGCGGGGAGCAAGGCCTCATCGGGGTCGTCGGCCTCAAGCGCATGGATTACCCACGTATCATTCCCATCGTGGACTATATTGGGAACTACCTCACGAGAACCGGCACTGAACCGGGAGGGGTGGGATGAGCGACGAGGAGCGACCCGTGGCTCCGCAGGACGAGCCACAGAGTGGCGCCGAGAGTGAGCCCGAATCGACCGAGATTGAACTCGCGAGTGGGGAAGGCGCCGCAGTCGGCGATGAGGCGATTCAGGAGGAGCTTCAGAACCTTCAGCAGGAAATCTCTCACTTCAGGGAGCTCTACCTCCGCAAGCTCGCGGACTTCGACAACTACCGCAAGCGCCAGGAACGCGAGATGGTTGAGTTCCGGCGCTACTCCAACGCGGAGCTGATGCGCGACTGTCTCCCCGTCCTCGACAACCTGGAGCGGGCGCTGACCGCGCCCGGAGGTGACGGCAAGGGGCTGCGCGAGGGCGTCGAGTTGGTGCTGAGGCAGTTCCGGGAGATCCTCGGTCGGCACGGGTTGTCCGAGGTGGACCCCATCGACCAGCCTTTCGATCCGGCATTGCACGAGGCTATCCAGCGCTACGAGGTTTCCGGTGTCCAGGAAGCCACTGTCGTGCAGGTTTTGCAGAAAGGATACCGACTGGGTGAGCGGCTAATTCGCCCGGCACTCGTCATCGTCGCGGTACCGAGCGGTTCGGCCGCGCAGACGGCGCCTGAGGGCGCCTCCGAGGGGAACAATGGGCAAAATAATCGGAATTGACCTGGGCACCACCAACTCCTGCGCCGCGATGGTTGAAGGCGCCCGGCCTGTGGTCGTTCCCAACCGGGAGGGCGCCCGGACCACCCCTTCGGTCGTGGGGCGGGCGGCCGACGGCGAGCTCCTGGTCGGTCAGATCGCCAGGCGCCAGTCGCTCACCAACCCGAGGAACACCGTCTACGCAGTGAAGAGACTGATCGGCCGCAAGTACAACACTCCCGAGGTGGAGCGGGCGCGGGCGATCGTTCCCTATACCATCGTCGAGGCGCCCAACGGCGACGCATACGTGCAAATCGGCGACAAGATCCACTCCCCCCAAGAGGTGTCATCCTACATCCTACGTGAGATCAAAGAGTTCTGCGAGACCTCCCTGGGCGAGGAGGTGACCCAGGCGATCATCACGGTACCTGCCTACTTCGACGACTCGCAGCGGCAGGCCACCAAGGACGCCGGCACCCTGGCGGGGCTCGAGGTGCTGCGGATCATCAACGAGCCCACGGCCGCCTCGCTGGCGTACGGGTTCGGCCGCGGCGGCAGCGAGACCATCGCGGTGTTCGACCTAGGCGGCGGCACGTTCGACATCTCGATCCTGGAGATCGGAGAGGGACTCTACGAGGTCAAGTCCACCGCTGGAGATACCTTCCTGGGTGGGGAGGATTTCGACGCCCGCATCATCGAGTTCCTGCTCGAGCACTTCTTCAAGGAAACCAAGGTCGACCTGCGCGGAGACTGCATGGCCATGCAGCGCCTCAAGGAGGCCGCAGAGGCTGCCAAGTGCGAGCTCTCCACCGCGCAGCTCGCCAACATCAGCCTCCCGTTCATCGCCACCGACGGCGCCCAGGCGCTGCACCTAAACTACGCGCTCAGTCGCGAGCAGTTGGAGAGCCTGGTGGCGGACCTGGTGCGTTCCACCCTGGAGCCGTGCCGTAACGCCCTGGAGGCCGCCGGGCTCAAACCCTCGGGGGTGCAGCAGGTCATCCTCACCGGCGGTCAGACCCGCATGCCGCTGGTCGCCCGCACCGTGGCCGAGTTCTTCGCCCGTCCACCCAGCCGAGAGATCAACCCTGACGAGGTCGTGGCCGTGGGCGCGGCGATCCAGGGCGGCATCGTGCAGGGCGAGATCAAGGACCTCGTGCTGCTCGACGTGACGCCGCTTTCCCTCGGCATCGAGACGCGCGGCGGCCTGTTCACGAAGCTCATCGAGCGCAACTCCACGATCCCGACCCGCAAGTCCCAGATCTTCACCACGGTCACCGACAACCAGCACTCGGTGGAGATCCAGGTCCTCCAGGGTGAGCGCGAGCTTTCCAACGAGAACAAGGCGCTGGGAAGGTTCGAGCTGGTCGGCATTCCGCCGGCGCCGCGTGGCGTGCCGCAGATCGAGGTCACCTTCGCCATCGACTCCAACGGCATCGTTCAGGTTACAGCGCGCGACCTCGCGACTGGCCGCGAGCAATCCATCCAGGTGAACCCCGCGGGCGGCCTCTCAAAGGAAGAGATCGACCGAATGATCGCGGAGGCAGACCGGATGCGGAAGGAGGACGTCCGGCGCCGCGAGCTGCGGCTCCTGCGCAACCGCCTCGAAGGCCTGCTGTACACCAACGAGCGGGTGTTCAAGGAGTTCGGCTCGCTCCTCGAGGCGGGGATCGGCGAAAAGGTCAAGGAGGCGCTGGAGAGGGGGCGCCGTGTCCTGGACACGGAGGATGCCGGCATGCTTCAGGAGGCCATCGACGCGGTGGAGAACGCGGCCCGCCACCTCACCGAGGTGATGTTGATGGATCCCTCCCGCTTCCTCTCCGGAATGGGTGGAGGCAGCACCTTGGGGGGAGACAGTAGCTCGTGAGCGGCAAGCGCGACTACTACGAGGTGCTCGGCGTTGACCGCGGGGCCTCGCGCGAACAGATCAAAGCCTCGTACCGCAAGCTGGCGGTAAAGTTCCATCCGGACCGCAACCCGGGAGACAAGCAGGCCGAGGAGAACTTCAAGGAGGCCGCCGAGGCGTACGCGGTGCTCTCCGATGCCGACAAGCGAGCGATGTACGACCGCTTCGGCCACTCCGGGGTGGGCGAGCAGCCGTTTGCCGGCTTCGACTCCTCGATCTTCGGCGACTTCGCGGACATCCTGGGCAACCTGTTCGGCTTCGAAGGGTTCTTTGGCGGCGGGCGGCGGCGCACCGGCCCGGAGCGCGGGTCCGACCTCCGGACCACGGTCGTCGTCTCGTTCACCGAGATGGCCAGCGGTGTGGAGCGGCAGCTCTCCATCCCACGCGAGGAGAACTGCGACGCCTGTCACGGATCCGGCCTCGCCCCCGGGGCAAAGCCGGAAACCTGCCGTAGCTGCGGCGGGCGCGGGCAGGTCCGCGTCAGCCAGGGGTTCTTCACGATGGTACGCGGCTGCCCACAGTGCGGCGGGAGCGGTCAGACGATCTCCAAGCCGTGTCCTTCCTGCGGAGGTGCGGGGAGGACCGAGAAGAAGCACCAGCTTAAGGTCGCGGTCCCCGCCGGCATCGAGGACGGCACGAGGCTGCGCGTCGTCGGAGAGGGTGAGGCCGGCCTGCGCGGGGGCCCTCCCGGGGATCTCTACGTGGTGGTTCGCGTCGAGCCCCACGAGCTCTTTGTCAGGGAAGGGGCGGACCTGCATCTGGAGCAGGAGATCTCCGCCTTCGTGGCGGCGCTGGGAGCCGAGCTCGAGGTGCCCACCCTGGGCGGGACCGAAAGCCTCAAGGTTCCGGCGGGCGCCCAGCCGGGGGACACCGTGGTGCTGCGGGGCAAGGGGCTGCCGCGCCTGCGCCGGTCCGGCAAGGGCGACCTCGTGGTGCACCTGAAGGTGACGGTGCCCCGCAAGCTCACCGCCAAGCAGCGCGAGCTGCTGCAGTCGCTGGTCGCGGACGAGGACAAGCGCCCCGGGGTCTTCCGCAAGGTGCGGGACCTCATCGAGGGCAGTGGTTGAACGCCTCCTACCTCACGGTCACCTGCCGCTTACCCGCCACCGCCGAGGACCAGCTGGCCAGCGCTCTGGAGCGGTGGCCGGTCCTTGGGTGCCAGGTCGAGAGCGCTGGGCGGGAGGTGGATATCACCGTCTTCATCGAGGCCCACCAGGCCGGCGCCGTCCCGGGCGTGTGCGAGGGTCTCTTGGCGTTAGGTGCCAAGGAGCTCGGCACCGGCCACTTCGCGGAGCAGGACTGGCTCGCCGAGTACCGCCGGTACGCTCAGCCGAAGGCGATCGGGAGCCTGTTCTGGGTTGACCCCCACCCCCACACACCCACGCCCCCCGCGGAGGAGCGCGTGCACCTGATCGTCGAGCCGCGCCAGGCGTTCGGGAGCGGCTCGCACGAGTCCACGCAGCTCGTGTTCCTGCTGCTCGAGGATCTGCCGGTGGCGGGCCAGCGGGTCCTCGACGTCGGCACCGGCTCGGGCATCCTGGCGATTGCCGCCCGCGCGCTGGGTGCGTCCTGGGTTGTGGGGTTTGACATCGACGTCGAGGCGGTCTGCATCGCACATCAGACCGTCGCAGCCCAGCCGCAGCGGCTGCCGGTTTCGCTCTTCGCGGGCTCGACGTCGGCCGTGCGACCGCGCGGTCTGTTCGACCTCGTGCTCGCCAACCTGATCCCACTGGAGGCCGGGCCGCTGCTGGCTGACCTCAAGGAGCTGCTGGCCCCCGGCGGTTTCCTGGTGTTGTCCGGGTTGATGGCCGATCAGCGCACCTCCGTCGAGGCGGAGCTTACCGGCTGCGGCCTGGCGGTGAGAAAAACCCGCGAGCTGCAGGAGTGGGTCGCGCTCGCCTGTACCGCGCAATGAACGTCACGCGCCTTGCAATCCCCGGCCAGCCCATCATCCGCGGGCTGACTCGTGTCGCCCCTGAGGCGGCCCACCACGCGCGCGTGGCCCGCGTCGCCCCGGGCGATGCTGTCGAGGTGCTTGACCTCGACGGCGCCGTGGGCATCGGCCGGCTCGCCCGCTGGGAGGGGAGCTCCTGCTGGGTCGAGGTAGAGCGGGTAGAGCTGGGTCGCGGTGAGCCCCCCGCGCCCCTGGTGCTCGGCCTCGCGGTGCTCCACACCCAGGCGTTCGACTGGGCGGTGGAGAAGGCCACCGAACTGGGGGTCACCGCTGTCGTTCCGGTGATCTCGGGCCTGGTGCAGGGCGGCAGGCACGCCGCCCGCGTGGAACGCGTGCGGCGTATCGCGGCCGCGGCCGTGGCGCAGTGCGGCCGCAGCCGCGTGCCAGTCGTGTCCGGGCCACAGCGGCTGGCTGACTTCCTCGCCGGTTCGCGGGGCATGCGGCTGCTCGCCGACCCGGCTGCTGCGCCGCCGGAATGGCTCGAGGTCGGCGGTGACGGCATCACGGTGCTGGTCGGCCCCGAAGGCGGTTTCACGGACGAGGAACGCACCGCGATCCTCGCGTCCGGCTTCGCCGGCCTGCTGCTCGGTCCGCGCATCCTCCGCGCCGAAACCGCCGCCGTCGCCGCGCTGGCCCTCGCGCAGAGCCTTGCAGGCTGGCTGCGGTAGTCTCTCCTCACCTTCCAGGGGCATTGCGCAAGGGTCAGTCTCTTCGCAGCACGAGCAGGCGGGGCTCGGTCATCTCCTCGACCGCGTAACGCGGACGCTCCCGCCCGACCCCGGACAGCTTGACGCCACAGTAGGGCATGGGGTCGGTACGCCACGTGTGGGCTGCTACCTGTATGCCTCGCGGCGGTGGGCGACGCGGACCACCGAGATCAGGAGCACCTGGCCATCAAAGGCGTAGATGACACGGTAGGTGCCGACACGAAGGCGTCGGAGGCCCTTCCACTCCGCGCTCAGCAGCTCGCCCTTGAGAGGCGCCTCGGTCAGCCCCTCCACCGCGCGCACGATCCGCTGTTGCACTTGTGTGGGCAAAGCTTCGAGCTCTTTGAAGGCGCGGCGCTCCCACCTAATCGAGATCGAGGGCACGCTTCACCTTGGCGTGGGTGAGCCACTCGGCCTTGGGGTCCCGAATACGAGCCAGCGCGACCTCCAGGTCCTCGCGGTCGGCCAGATAGCTCTCGAGCGCCTCCACGATGAACGAGGACTTTGAACGCTTGCTTGCCTTCGCGACGCGTTCGAGTTTCTTTGCCAGCCCGTCCGGTAATCTGACGCTCTGCGCGACCATTCCAGCCTCCCATACTATTGTAATGTTTGTGATACAAGGGTGCAAGAGTCCCGGTTGCGTCTAGTGAGACCCCCGAGGCCGGAAACAACCCAACCGTCACCACAAGCCGGGGGCCGAGTATTCAATCCGCACTGCGGGGCCAGGCCCCGTTCCTCCGAACGCTGCGGGCACCACGATCCGCGACGAGTACTCTTGAGATCCCGCCCGGAGGGTGGCGGCGCAATCCCGCTGGAGCGAGCGGGTCACCGGGCGCGCGAGTCGCGGCGGGGTGTCGGGGATCCCGCGAAGCGGGAGACACCGAGGGGCCCCGGCGCGGATCGTGTTTGCCCGGTCGCGAGCGAAGGCGTCGGGAGCGAAGCGGACGAGCAGCGCCACCCTCTGGGCAAGAAAAACCTGTGGCGAAGCCGCGCCTTGAAGGGGATCGCGAAGGGGCTAGCCCCTTCGCAGCACGAGCAGGCGCGGCTCGGTCATCTCCTCGACCGCCCAGCGTGGTCCCTCTCGACCGACCCCCGATTGCTTGACGCCGCCGTACGGCATCGGGTCGCTGCGCCAGGAGGGGATGTCACCCTGGATGACCCCGCCGACCTCGAGGGTTGCGAACGCCTTCTGGATCTTCTCCACATCCCGCGTGAATATCCCAGCCTGCAGGCCGTACCGCGAGTCGTTGACCCGCTCGAGCGCCTCGTCGAAGGTGCGGTAGGTCGCGAGGAGCGCTACCGGGGCGAACGCCTCGTCCGCCCACACCCTGGCGCCCTCGGGAACGCGGTCGAGCAGCGTCGGGAAGACCAGCGAGCCGTCGCGCCGCCCCTCGGTGAGACAGCGGGAGCCCGAGGCCTTGGCCTCGGAAACCCACGCCTGGATGCGATCAGCGTCGCCCGGCGTGATCATCGGCCCGCACATGACCGCCGCCGATGCCGGGTCCCCGGTCGGGAAAGGTTCGGGTCGCGGCCGTGAGAGCCTCGGCGAAGCGGGTCGCGATCTCCTCGTGGACCAGCACCCGCTGTACCGAGATGCAGGACTGGCCGGCGTAGGAGTACGCGCCCACGGCGACCCGCTTCGCCACCGCCTCCAGATCGCCCGCGTCCGGCTCGACGATCACCGCCGCGTTGCCACCGAGCTCGAGGGAGACCTTGCGGTCCCACATGCGCTGCTTCAACCCCCAACCGACCTGGGCCGAGCCCGTGAAGCTGAGCAAGCTTGACCCGGGGATCTTCCAGGAGGGTTCCCGCCTCCGCACCCCCGCACGGCACCACGTTGACCCCGCCGGGCGGCAACCCGGCACGGTGCAGGGCCTCGGCGAGCAGCAGCGCCGGCGAAGGGGTCTGCGAGGCAGGCTTGAGGACGATTGGGCAGCCGGCGGCCACGGCCGGGGCGAGCTTGTGCGCGACCAGGTTCACCGGGAAGTTGAACGGCGTGATCCCCACCACAACGCCGACAGGGAAGCGGCGGAGCATCCCCAGGCGGCCGGCCCCGGACGGGAAGCTCTCCAGGTCCAGAAGCTCGTCGTGGGGCGAGCGCGCGACCCGCGCGGCCTCGCCGAACGTCTCGCAGCAGCGCTCGGCCTCGACGCGGGCGAGGGCCAGCGGCTTGCCGGCCTCCTCGACAAGCACCTGCGCCAACTCCTCGCGCCGCCCGGCGATCTCGGCCGCAACAAGCTCCAGGATCGCCGCTCTCTCGTGGGACGACAGGGTGGCCATGGCCTCCCGCGCTCCTGCCGCGGCGTCTAGCGCCGCGCGCAGCTGATCGGCGCCGGCGCGCCCCACGCGAGCGACCTCGCGGCCATCGAACGGTGAGCGAACCGTGATGACCCCTGCGCCCTCCTGCCAACGCCCGGCGATGAAGAGTCCGTGCTCCCGCATGCTGTCCCTCCGGGGGAAACCATGCTAGCGCAACACCAGAGGTATCAGACGGGAGGCGACAGGGGAGAAAAGCCCGAAACTGCTGAAATCGAGGCGATATGCGCTGGCACTCGTGCGTCGATCCTCTTGGCTCATGCCTGGTCGGGGTGCGGAGGAGAAAAACAGGGGCCGCCTCCCCCCCAGTCAGCGGCCCCTACCCTGCCAAAGCAGGGTGGAGGTTGCCCTCCAACCTCCTAAACAAACCGCAGGGAGCGGTTTCTTCCCGGGGTTTCGCTGGAGGTCAATGGGGCTTCAATCTCGTTTTGGCGCAAAGAGAAACCCTCGGCCCGAGGCTGGGGTTGCGGTTTACCACATGCCGGGCCGGCAGGGAGCGACGAACCTAGAAGCCGATCTGTGCCGCGAGAACCGCCTGCTTGTACTTCTCCGCGAGGACGCCGTTGACCGTGCGGCCGTCCTGGTTGATGTCGAAGAAGTCCAGCTTCAAGTTGATGTTCTTGCCCTTGATCAGGTAGTGAAAACCGGCCGTCATCATCGTGGTCCTGTTGCCGGAGACGTCCTTGTTGTTGTCGAGCGTGTCATAGCGGAGGGCGAACTGGTACTGCTTGGCGATCGTGTACAGGACCGTCGCGTAGTAACCGTCGCGCCTGAGGTCCGGCTTGCCGGCCTGCTCGTCCGTGGCCCGGACATACTCGGCCCGGAAGCCGATCGGCAGGGCATCCGGCCCATCGTACTTGACGTGGGCAGCGTACCTCGTCACACCCAGGTGCGCCTTGCCACCCCCGATGCCGCCGGAGGCGCCCGATGCGCCAACCATCAGCCCTGACGCTGGCTTGATGTCGAGCCTGGCAGTGAGGAAGAGGGTGTCGTTGGTGTTGGAGGTGGCGTTCGACGGCACGCCGTTGGTGGCCGAGAAGTACGCGGTGGCCGCCTCACTGAGGTCGCCCTTGAAGAAGAAGCCGGTCTGGCGCTGGTCGGAGAACGCGCGTGTGACCTGGGCGCGCTCGGCGAAGTCGATCTCGGAGGAGGAACGGGTGCTGCCCTCCTCGGTGAGGTAGATCTTCTTCTGACCGAGCGCGAACTCGTAACCCTTGAGGCCGACGTAGGAAACCGCGAGGTCCTGCAGGATCTTGGAGTCGGCGGCGGGGCCGGTTCCCGAGAACTGGTTCTTGGCGGGGTCGATCATGACCTCGAACGCCCAGGCAGGCGCGACCTTTCCGGACAGCTTGATCTCCGAGCGGCGCAGCCGAAAGGTGTTGTAGCCGGTCGTGTTGCCGAGCCAACTGCTGGCCGTCGATGCCGGGGAGTCGTCCGCGACGTACCACGCCTGCAGCAGCATCCCGAACCTCAGCTCGCCGTCGCCCACCTTCAGTGTGGACGGTGCCGTGGGAGCCGGCGGCGCCTGCGGCTGCGGGGTGGGGCGGTCGTAGGCAGGGAGGTTGTGCTTGAACAGGAACAGGTCGAGAGCAGTCTCGTTCTCCGCGACCACGGTCTCGCCGTTGGGGCCGCGCCCGATCAGCGTGATCGATGTCCCCATCTCGCCCGTCTTCTGGAAGGACTGGAAGCGGTCGGAGGTGTTGAAGACGTAGATGCGGCCATCCTTCTTGATCTCCTGGAAGTAGAGGCCGGTGACCTGCGCCGAAGCGGTTACCCCCAAGAAGTAGTCCGGCGAGGACGGTGACCATCAGACCGCGAAGACGCCGGCGTGCGACACGACCCTCGGTGCCGTTGCAGCGACCTACGCCGCAGATCAGGTGTCCTCGCATCGCATCCTCCCGGCGGGGTGCCATCCTAGCGCACCGGAAGGGTATTTGTGAAAGCAGGGACGAGGCACGTGGACGCTGTTTTCGATGCCGCCTACCCAGTTCTCAGAGTCACCAGTTGACATTCGAGAGTCAGAAGCGGCTTCCCCGCGAGGTCTGTTGGGTGGATGGCTGGCTTACAACCGTCAACTGTGCGGATGGGTCGTGGAAAACGGTCGACTGGCTTCCGGTGGGCTGTCAGCAGCAAGAGGGGAAGGCCCGATGCCGTGCCTTCCCCTCACGAAAGTCACAACCGGAATCAGAAGTCGTACGAGAACCAGAGGCCGATCTCGTTGTACTTTCCCTTGGAACCGGACTTGGTCGACCCGATGGTGCCGTTGCCGGTGGAAAACGTCCCGCCCTTGACGTCGGCGTACTTGTACGCGAGGGCTGCGGTCAGCGGCTTCACCGGCTTCCACTGCACGCCAAGGTTGTAGTAGCTGAGCTTGAGGGCCGAGTTGAGGGTCTTGCTGGGGTTGGCGCTGTCGTAGCGGCCGAACAGCGTCCACTGGGGGTCGACCATGAACTGCAGCCAGCCGGAGTATCCGTCGGACTTGTCCTCGGTGGTCTGCGTCACCCGGTTCCAGTTGTCGGCGGTGAAGTACTCGCCACCGACCTTCACGGGGCCGATGACCCAGTTGGCGAGCGCGTTGAAGCGGTTGGCGGTGTGCTTGGCGGGGGCGGTGTCGGTTTCGAGGCCGCGCTTGCCGCTGTAGCCACCGGCGGCGAAAGTGAGGCCCGTGATCGGCTCAAGAGACACCCGCCCTTCAAAGTCCACCGACTTCGACCGCGCCGGGTTGCTGTAACCTTTGCCGTTTCCGATCGTGAAGGCGTAGCCCAGCTTGTTGTCGACCGCCTTGCCAAGGAAGTGAAGGCCCCACTCGGCGGAGGAGCCGAAACCGAGGCTGTCGGTGATCGTCTGCTCGAAGTAGCGCTGGCCGTAGATCCCCTCGACGAAGGGTATCCACGCGGTGTCGGCGGCGCCCAGGCGGAAGATCGCGGCGTTGTCGAGCTTGAGCTGAAGGAAGGCCTTCTTCACGAACACGTCGTAGCGTTTGGCACCGACATCACCGATGTCGGACTGGAACTGCGCCGACCACGTGGCGTTGAAGTCGTGGGTTGCCGTGAAGTAGAACCGCTTGACGTCAACGCCCACGCCGCTGTCGCTGCTCTTCAGCCCGGTGCCCTCGTCCTTGATCTCCTTCGAGCTGAGATCGGCGTAGACGCGGCCGCCGATGGTGGTCTTGGGGAATGCCGGGGCTGGGGGCGCGGGCTTCGGGCTCGCCCGATCGTACGCGGGAAGGTTGTGCTTGAAGAGGAAGAGGTCGAGCGCGGTTTCGTTCTCGGCGACCACGGTTTCGCCGTTCGCGCCTCGCCCGATCAGGGTGATCGACGTTCCCATCTCGCCCGTCTGTTGGAACGCCTGGTAGCGCTCGAACGTGTTGAACACGTAAACGCGGCCGTCCTTCGCCACCTCTTGGTAGTACAGGCCGGTCACCTGGGCCGTGGCGGTCCCGGCCAACACAAGAGCGGCCAGAACACCCGCCACCGCGATCCCCACCGCGACTTTACGAATCCTCTTCACAGGGGTCATGTGCATCGTCGTTTCTCCTCCTCCGGGGGCATCGCCCCGCACCTGTGCTTTGTATGGCGGCGGTGTGAGCCTGTCGGGGCGGCGGCGTGAAGCCGCGGTGAAGCCCGACTGGGTCGTGTTCCGCTACGTCACCTGTGGGGTTCTGGGTTGGACGTGCCCGGGGCTGGCTCTTTGGACGGTGCCCCTACGGGTGAGCGCGATCCCGGCGAGGACCGCTGCTGCCCCGATCACCTGGGCAAGGTTCCACCGCTCCCCCAGGGTGACCCAGGCGAGCGCCGCGGCCACGACCGGTGTGAGGTTGGAGTACACGGCGGTCCGGGTTCCGCCAAGCTCGCCCAGCCCGGTGTTCCAGATCAGATAGCCGAGGCCGATGGCCAGGATCCCGGAGAAGGCGACCCCGAGCCAGCCTCTGGCCCCGATTCCCCGCCAGTCCTGGCTGGCGAGAGAGGGCGCCGCCATCAGCAGCAGTACCGGGGTGCCCGAGAGGAACGTCACCATAGTGGCGGAGAGGGAGGAGGTGTGCGCTATCACGCCGCTCGCGAGCACCGAGTAGAGAGCCCAGGTGGCCGCAGACGCGAGGACCAGCAGGTCGCCGGCGTAGTTAAGGTCGGTGAAGGAGTCCACTCCCTGCGCCGCGATTACCAGCGCGAGGCCGGTCACCGCCAGCGCCACCCCCAGCCAGCCGAGTTTCTGCAGCCTTTCCCGGCCCAGGGCCGTGGCGAGGAGCGCGACCAGCATCGGGGACGAGGCCATGATCAGCGAAGCGTTCGCCGCGCTGGTGCGGGCGATGCCCTCGATGAACAGGAGCTGGTAGATCGCGTGGCCCAGCACCCCCAGCAAGGCCAGGCGCCACACCCCCTCGCGCGGGATGCTGATCGACCTCCCCCGGTGGCGAAGCAGCAGGCCGATGGTCATGGTCGCGAGCGCGAAGCGGACGCCGTTGAAGGCCATCGGCTGGAACTCGCGCAGCGCCGCCTTGATGACCGCGTAGTTCACACCCCAGAGAACCGGAACCCCGAGCATGGTGAGGTCGATGGTGGTGAGGCCGAACCGCTTCACTCGCTCAGGCAAAGCGCTCACCCCCTGGGCCGACGCGCCTCGAGCCCGTTCCGCACCGTGATGAGGAAGCGCCGGACCGCTTCGCGGACGTCTCGGGCGTCGGTGTACGCGAACGCTTCGACCCCGGGTAGGCCGAGCAGCAGCCGCGAGACCGTCGTGCCGCGTCGGTACGCGAGCAGGACCGGCTTGTCGGCGGCGACCGCGGCCGCCACCTCCACCCCGACGCCGTGAGAAGGGGTTGAAACCTCGGCCACCAGCGCATCGCAGGCCGCGACCCAGCTGAGGTCACGACGCGCCACCTCCACGTCGGTGACCTCAGTCTCGACGTTGCGGCCCAGCGGATCGGCCACGTGACGGCTGGGGACCGCGTGGCCGTCCGCCTCCAGGCACTCGAGCAGCATCCTGATGGCGCCGAGATCCCGACCTGTGTGGGTCATGGCGGCGGCCAGATAGATCCGCATGGCGTGGAGTCTACAGCGCGCGGGGCACGCCGAAGCGACTGCAAGGCTGCGAGCCTTTGCAGCACTGCGCTAGACTCGCACCGTGGTCGACCGGCGGCTGCTGATCGCGATCGACGGGCCCGCGGGCGCCGGCAAGTCGGCCACCGCCCGCGAGCTCGCGGTACGCCTCGGTTTACCGTACCTGGACACCGGCGCCATGTACCGCGCGGTGGCGCTGGTGGCGCAACGCGCCGGCCTCGGACCCGAGCTGGACGACGGGGGCCGCAGGGCGGTGGTTGGTCTTGCGGAGCGGCTGGGCGTGAGCTTCAGCGGCGACCCCAGAGCCCAGCGGGTCATGCTGGATGGGGAGGACGTGACCGAGGCGCTCCGCGCCCCCGAGGTCTCCCAGATGGCCTCCGTCGTCTCGGCGATCCCCGAGGTGCGCCGCGAGATGGTCCGGCGGCAGCGCGAGCTGGCGGCCCGGACCGGCGGGGTCGTCGAGGGCCGCGACATCGGCACGGTGGTTTTCCCGGACGCCACACTCAAGGTCTTCCTGACGGCGGAGCCCGAGGTGCGGGCGAGACGCCGTCTCGACGAGCTGGCGAGGCGAGGCGTGGTGGCGAGCTGGGAGGACGTGCTCGAGGATCAGCGCGAGCGCGACCGCCGCGACTCGACCCGCCGGGACTCGCCGCTGCGACCCGCAGAGGGGGCCGTGATCGTGGACACCAGCCGCTTGAACCTGGCGGAAGTGGTGGACGCGGTGGTCGCCCTTCTGCCCAAAACCCCTTGACACCGTAAGCTATCCGCTCGTATAGTTTGCCGTTTGAAAAACAAGCAGCTCGATGTCCCGCCCGGGGCATCTCTGGGAGGCCCAGTGGTCGACAGTCCGGACAACAAGCAGCACAACCAGCCCGCCGGAAAGGAGGAAAAGAGCAAGCAAGCCGTCAGCCGCAACAGCCTGCGTGAGCTCGTCGAGGAGTCCTTCCAGCACCTTCGGGAGGGTGACGTGGTTCGCGGCACGGTGGTCGCGATCAACGACAGCGACGTGGTGGTGGACATCGGCTTCAAATCCGAGGGGCTCATCCCGCGTTCCGAGTTCGTCGACCGCGAAGGCAATCTGACGGTGAAGCCCGGCGACGAGGTTGATGTCCTGGTTGAGCGTTTCGACGAGATGCTCGGTGAGATCAGGCTTTCCCGCGAGCGTGCTGCCAAGATTCGAGTCTGGGAGGTTCTGGAAACGGCGTACCGCGAGGGTCACCCGGTGCGCGGCAAGGTTGTGGAGCGCGTGAAGGGAGGCCTGGCGGTGGACATCGGCGTGCGCGCGTTCCTGCCCGGCTCCCTCGTGGATCTCCGGCCGACCCGCCGCCTCGAGGACTACGTCGGCGAAGAGGTGGAGGCCCGCATCATCAACTTCGACCGCCGGCGCGCCAACGTTGTGCTCTCGAGGAAGGTCATGCTCGAGGCCCAGATCTCCACGCAGAAAGAGGAGACCCTCACCCGCCTCGAGGAGGGCATGATCGTCACCGGTACGGTCAAGAACATAACCGACTACGGCGTCTTCATCGACCTCGGCGGGATCGACGGCCTACTCCACGTAACCGACATCTCCTGGGGTCGCGTGGGTCACCCGAGCGAGTACTTCAAGGTGGCTGACGAGGTCAAGGTCGTGGTCCTGCGCGTCGACAAGGACAAGGAGCGGGTGTCCCTCGGGTACCGGCAGCGCTTCGAAGACCCGTGGGCGCACGTCGAGGCGCGTTACCCGGTCGGCAAGAAGATCGCCGGCAAGGTCACCAACGTTGTGGACTACGGCGCGTTCGTTGAGCTCGAGGAGGGTGTGGAAGGTCTCATCCACGTCTCGGAGATGTCGTGGACCAAAAAGATCAAGAACCCCAAGAGCCTGCTCCACCCCGCGCAGGCGGTCGACGTCGTCATCACCGAGGTGGATGTCGAGAAGCGCAGGCTCTCGCTCTCCCTGAGGCAGGCGGAGCCCAACCCCTGGGAGGAGTTCGCGAGCCGCTTCCGCGTGGGGAGCAAGGTGAAGGGCGTGGTCCGCAACCTGACCGACTTCGGGGCGTTCGTGGAGCTGGAGCCCGGCGTGGACGGTCTGGTGCACGTTTCCGACATGGCGTGGACGCGCCGTCTCGCGCACCCTTCGGAGGTGGTCCAGAAGGGCCAGGAGATCGAGGCGCTGATCATCGCGATGGATATCTCGAACCAGCGCATTTCGCTCTCCATCAAGGAGCTGATGCCCAACGAGTGGGACCAGTTCGCGACCGCCCACCAGGTGGGCGACGAGGTCGAGGGGTTCGTCACCAACGTCACGGACTTCGGGCTCTTCGTGGAGCTGGCCCCCGGGGTCGAGGGGCTTTGCCACATCTCGGAGGTCGAGCGGCGTGGCAACCAGCCTCTCTCGGCCGCGTTCGAGCGCGGGCAGCGCGTACGCACCCGACTCATCCGGATCGACTGGAACGAGAAGCGTATCGGCCTGTCGCTGCGGGGCATCCCGCAGCCGGAGCCGGGTGAGACCAAGCCTGTCGCTCCCGAGCAGGAGGCCGAGGAGATCGCCGTGGAGGGGGTCCCTGAGCAGGTGGATCGGGAACAGGAAGGCCCTGCTACGCCAGTTGGTGAAGAACCCCAGACCGACGAAGAACCCCCAACCGGGGAAGAGCCTCAGGAGAACTAGATGCGGGCGTTTGGGTTGCGGAGGAGAGGTGAAGGATGACCAAGGCCGACATCATCAAGATACTTGCTGACCAGGTTGGGTTGACCCGTCGGGAGGCCGCAGAGGTCCTCAGCGTGGTCCTGGACGGCGTCGTCGGGGCGATCCGCGCGGGCGAGAAGGTGGAACTGCGCGGCTTCGGCTCGTTCCGAACGCGCAAGCGCCAGGCCCGCGCCGGCCGCAACCCCCGCACAGGCGCTCAGGTTCACGTACCGCCGAAGGTCGTCCCCTACTTCAAGCCGGGCAAGCAGCTCCGGGAAGTGCTCGGAGGCGAGTGAGGAGCGGTTGCAGCACCTCTTCGCTCCCTGGCGGTTCGCCTACGTGTCCAGCGCCGACTCCCCTGGCGGGTGCATTTTTTGCGGGGCCGCTCGCGACGAGACCGACACGCTCACCGTCGCGCGGAGTGAGCGCGCCTTCGCGCTGCTGAACCGCTACCCATACACCTCCGGGCACACCATGGTGGCGCCGTACGCCCACGTCGGTGACCTCGTCGAGCTTGACCCGGCCACGCTCACGGAGATGATGGGTCTCGCCCAGAAGGTGGTCCGCGCGCTGCAGCAGGCCTACCAGCCCCACGGGTTCAACCTGGGGTTCAACCTCGGCGAGGCGGCGGGGGCCGGGATCGCCGACCACCTGCACCTGCACATCGTGCCACGCTGGCGGGGCGACACCAGCTTCATGACCGTCAACGCCGAGGTCCGCGTGCTCCCGGAAGAGCTCGGCGAGACCTGCGCCAAGCTCCGCAAGGCGCTCGAGGTGAAGGGTGCCTGAGGGCGGCGGGCTGCGAGAAACGCGCCTCGGGCAGCGTCTGCCCCTTCCGGTGCTGATGCTGCTCGCGTGGCTGGTGCCGGGGCTCGGCCACCTGCTGCTGGGACGCCGGCTGAGGGCGGCGGTCTTTTGCGCGGTGATCGTGGCGGCCTTTGTGGTCGGTCTCACCCTCGACGGTGAGCTGATGCTGCCCCATGCAGGTGACCCCCTCTCGTACCTGGCGGCGATCGCCAGTATCGGCAACGGCGTCCTCTTCTTCTTGGCCCGACAATTCAACCTGGGGCAGGGCGTTGTGACCGCTCCCGGTTACGAGTACGGCAACACCTTCCTGCTGACCGCAGGGATGATGAATCTCCTGCTCATCCTCGACACCCATGACATTGCGGTCGGAAAGAAGGACTGGTGATGCTCGACCACCTCACCCTCATGGGCCTGGACGCGCTGCTCATCGCGGTCTTCTTCTCGTTCCTGTGGAGGCGCGAACCGCGCGAGCGCTGGCGCTACTTTTGGAAGGTGTTTGCCGCGCTGCTGCTGGGGGCCGTCGCGCTCGGGTGGCTGATGTACCCGTTCCCGCGAGGGTAGGGAACGGTCCGGGTGCGACGTGCACCTTTCACGACCCCACAACCCCGCGATCACCCGGGCGTCCGCGCCGGGGCGCCTGCGGCTGGCGCAGACTGCCTGGATGCGGCGATGACCATCTTCCTGGTGGCGGGCGAGGCCTCGGGCGATCTCCACGCCGCCAATCTGCTTCAGGCGCTTCGCCGCCTTAACCCGCGGATCGAGGCGTTCGGCGTGGGCGGTGAGCGGCTCCGCGATGCCGGGCTCGAGTGCGTCGCGCGCAGCGAGGAGCTCTCGCTCATGGGGCTTGCGGAGGTCGTGCGTGAACTGCCCCGCCTGTGGCGGCTTTCCCGGCGGGTGCGGCGAGCGGCACTCGAGCGCCGGCCCCGGGTGGCCGTGCTCGTCGACTCGCCGGACTTCAACCTGCCGCTCGCGCGCGCACTGCGGCGGGCGGGAATCCCGGTTGTGATCTACATCTCGCCCCAGCTCTGGGCATGGCGCGCGGGGCGGGTGCGGCGGATCCGCCGCGACGTGCGGCGCGTGCTGTGCATCCTCCCGTTCGAGGTGGGGTTCTACGGGCGGCATGGGGTCCCGGCCGAGTTCGTCGGCCACCCGCTGGTGGACGAACTGGCACCGGTGATGCGAGAGCTGCCACCGCGGGCGCCGCGTGCCCTCGCGCTGCTGCCCGGCTCGCGCTGGCACGAGGTGGAGGCGCTGCTGCCCGCAATGCTCGCCGCGGCCGCAAGGCTTGGCGCCTCGATCCCGGACCTGAAGGTCCGCCTGATCGTCGCACCCGGCCTGGACCCGGAGCGGCTGCACGCCCTGCTCGCGGGCGCCGCCGTCGAGCTGGTCACCTCCGACCGCCACCGCGCCCTCGCGGCCTGCAGCGCGGCGCTGGTGGCGTCGGGGACCGCGACGCTGGAGTGTGCGCTGCTCGGCGTGCCGATGGTGGTCGGCTACCGCCTGCACCCGTCAGCTACCTCATGGCGCGGTGGCTGGTGCGGGTGCCGCACGTGGCCCTCGTCAACCTGGTAGCCGGAGAGGGTGTCGTGACGGAGTTGGTGCAGGACGCCTTCACGCCCGAGGCGCTGGCCAGAGAGGCCGGGCTGCTCCTTCGGGGAGACGGCGAGCGTCAGCGAGCCGGTCTCGCCGAGGTTCGCCGCAGGCTGGGAGAGGACGGGCGCCAGCGAGCGTGCGGCCAGGGCCGTGCTGACGGTGGCGCAGGGGGCCGCATGAAGGCGTTTCGCCGAATTCTCAGGTACGTGAAACCACACATCGCCTGGGCCCTGGCCGCGGTTGCGGGGATGATCGGTGTGGCGATCGCCTCGGTCTTCATGGTGTTCCTGCTCTCGCCGCTCCTCGACGACGTGCTGGGCGGCAGGGGTGACGTGCCCGGCCTGAGCGCCGGTGCCCCGGCCGCGGTGGCAAGGCTCAAGGGGCCGAAGGTCCCCGAGGTCGGGATCGTCAAGGAGATGCGGGCGTGGTTCGACCAGGGCAAGTCCGCGCTCCGCCGCCTTCTCCCCAGCGACGCGGTGGCCATCCTGCTGCTTGGTTTCCTCGCGGTCTTCGTCAAGAACGTGTTCCTCTACCTGGGCCACTACTCCCTCTTCCGGGCCGGCCTCGCCACGGTGAAGGACCTTCGAGACCGCCTGATGGACTCACTCATTGCGCAGACGGCGGGGTACTACCAGCAGCAGCCGTCGGCGGTGCTCATGTCACGCGTCACCAACGACGTGGAGCAGATCAACAACGCGATCTCCGACCGCCTCGCGGACCTCTTGCAGGACTTCTTCGCGGTGATCGGCTTCCTGATCCTGGTCTTCTCGTTGAATTTCCGCCTCGCCCTCGCCACCGTCGTTCTTGGCGCCGCTGCTGCTCGGGCCGATCGTGCACTTCACTCGCAGGCTGCGCCACCGCTCGCACCAGAGCCAGGAGCGGCTGGGGGACATGAACGCGGTGGTGGACGAGGTGCTTAAGGGGTACCGCGTCGTACAGGCGTTCGGCATGCAGGCGTTCGAGTCGGGCCGTTTCCGGGACGCCACCAGGCGTCACTTCAGGGCCAACCTGAAGGCGCGCAAGATCTACGCCTTGAACGCTCCGGTGGTCGAGGTGCTCGGCGCCGGTGGCGTGCTCGTGCTCATGTGGTACGCCAAGCAGCTCATCGATTCTGGGGCCATGACCCTTGGCACGCTGATCGCGTTTCTCGTCGGCCTCTACTCCCTGTACAACCCCATCAAGCGACTCAACAAGGTGAACCTGGCGATCCAGGGTGCCGTGGCTGCCGCGGAGCGGGTCTTCAGGGTGATCGACGAGCCGGTGGCGATCAAGGATCGGCCGGGCGCCAGGAAGCTGCCCGGGGTACGTGACGGGATCCGCTTCGAGGACGTGACGTTTGCCTACGAGCCCGACAAGCCGGTACTGCGCGACTTCGCTCTCGAGCTCCCGGCGGGGACGGCGGTGGCGCTGGTTGGGCCCTCGGGGGCGGGGAAGTCCACGGTGGCGCAGCTGCTGCCGCGTTTCTGGGACGTCCAGGGCGGACGGGTCGCAATCGACGGCATGGACATCCGCGACATCGAGCTGCGCTCGCTGCGCGGCAAACTCGGCCTCGTGACGCAGGAGACCGTGCTCTTCAACACCACGGTGCGCGGCCAACATCGCCTACGGCCAGGACCGGGTGGACGAGGAGAGGCTGCACGCCTGCGCCCGGGCTGCCTTCGCCGAGGAGTTCATCCTCGAGTTCCCGAACGGCTTCGACACCATGATCGGGGAGGCGGGGGTGCGGCTGTCGGGCGGCCAGCGCCAGCGCCTGGCGGTCGCCCGCGCCCTCTACAAGGACCCGCCGATCCTGATCCTGGACGAGGCCACCTCGGCGCTCGACGCCGAAGCCGAAGGCATCGTGCAGCGGGCGCTCGAGAACCTCATGCAGGGACGCACCACGCTGGTCATCGCCCACCGCCTCGCCACCGTGCGCAACGCCGACATCATCGCGGTGATGGAGGAGGGGCGCGTGGTGGAGCAGGGGACCCACGCGGGGCTGCTGGCCGCCGGCGGCGTCTACGCTCGCCTGGCGAACATGCAGGGCATCACCGAATAGGCTGGCCGTCCCGGCGGGGGGATCTCTTCTTCACTGCGTGCCTTTGTTTTGCCCCGCGGGCCATGAGCGGTCGCTCGGGCTGGGCGTCGAGCCCAGCCCTCCGACCCGCCGGCGCGTGCGACCGAGCAGGGACTTCCCGCGGTGGGGCCCCTCGCTGTCCGCATGAGACGGCGTCACCGACACCCCACCGCGAGACGCCCGCTCGGTGCCCGCACGCTCCGGCGAGATGGCTCTGAGGCCCGCGGGGCGATCTTAACCACCCACCCTCTGGCTAGAGGCAACGACCCACAGCCGATCTCGAACGAATTGGTCAGCAGGTCACGGCACCTGAGAGCTTGTTTCCCCTAGCTTCAAGGCGTTTCGCCAGAGGGTGGGGGTTTCAAATCGCCAGGTGGGTGCCAGCGGCCATGCCTCCCGAGATCGCGGGGACCCAGCGCGCGGACCGCGACGGGGTGTCGGTGACGCCGTCTCATGCGGACAGCGAGGGGCCCCGGCACGGAACGCGCTGCTGGGTCGCGGTCGAGGGAGTCTCGAAGCGCAGCGAGCGGGGGCGAGCAAGCGACGAGGGGCCGCGCACCCACTTGGCAAGAAAAAGCCGTCACGCAGTGACAAGAAAGACGCTGGCGGCGCACCCGCTTGGCAAGAGAGAGCCTCACGCAGTGACAGAGCACACTTGGGCGGGACGGCCGCAGGGCCAAGAATGACCCCACGGAGTGGAAATCAAGAGCGGAGCGAGTCACCGGGAAGGCGGAAATCGGCCCCGCGGGTCAAAGGGACCCCTTGAAAGCTTAGAGGCTGCGGCGCTACCTGGGCGAGAGCGAGGAAGCTCTTGAGTCGCTGGAGGGGGCGGGCCTCTCCACGAACGTGACGCCCCAGAGCTGGACCGAGAGACGCCGCTGGTCGCGCTCGCCAGGTACGTAGCCTTCGGCGCGGCGAAAGACCACGCGGTTGGTGCGCTCGGCCGAGAGCACGCCAGGGCCGAGGACATGCGCGGCGCGCGGCGCGTCCCCCGGTACGGTGAGGGCGACGGTGCCGTTGACCACGACGTCGAGGGGTGCCGGGCCGCGGTAGGGGACGAAGTCGAGTACGAGCGCCGCGCCGGCCGGGAGTGGGGGAAGCAGTAACTCCGCCTCGGCGCCACCCCACATGAACTTCCCGAGCCCCTCCGCGACCTCCGGCAGCCACCAGCCGCGCACCGGCAGCGCCGCGTTCCGGAACACGGCGACGTTCAGGAAACGCCCCTGGGTGAGGGGCAGCAGGCGCTCCGAGACGGTGGGGAAACGGGTCTCGTCGCCTTCCATGGAGCCGAAGTAGTGGAAAGGGTAGTCGGTGACGAGGAGGTAGGGCCCGGAAGGTAGCTCGTTCGAATCGGGGCTCGAAGGGGCCAGGGTCCACCTGAACTTCCACGGGCGGCCGCCTCGTCGGTCGAGCTCCTCCTGGTACGACAAGAACGGGTAAAGGCCCGGCTCCACGACCAGCTCGGCGCCGGTCTCGCTCGCCCGTGCCACCGTCTGCCGCACCGCTGCCCAACCCGGAAGAGAGGTTCTGTGTTGCTCGACCAGGAACGGGAAAGTCGTGAGCCCCCAGACGCTACCGAGCACCGCCAGCGTTGCTGCGGCCACGACCGGCGGCGCCGCGGCCGAGGCGCCTGCCGCCAACAGCGGTGCGAGCGCCATGTCCAGAGGCACGGCGTAGCGCGGGAAGCGACGGTTCTGCAGCCAGACGAGCTGAATGACCGCGACGGCCAGGATCGCGAGCCACGCGACTGCCTGCCGCGTTCCCGCCCGGCGCCGCCAGACCGCGAGGCCGAGCAGCGCCAACACCGCGAGGCCGGCGGCGAACCATGGTCCGCCGACCCCCTTCACGAGGCCGAGGTCGAGGAGGCCGCCCGGGTTGTGTTCGATGAGGTTGACGGCGTGGGTCCTCGCGTGCGCGGCGACCGCCCCCGCCAAGCGCTCCCAGCCCCCCTGGGCCAGGACGAGGCCGAGCACGGCGACCCCGGTCGCCGCCACGCCGAGCGCGGCGCCCGGCACGAGCCGTCGCCGGGGGTGCACCGTGAGCGCGCCCGCGAGCCAGAGCAGCCCGAGCGGCGGCAGGAGGATCGGCCGAATCAGGAACGCGGCGGTGACGAGGAGCGTGAACGCGGTCGCGCGCCGGCCCTCCAGGTCCCGGGAGGCGAGCGCCGCGGCCCAGAGGGCGAAGAAGGCGGCGGCCGTGTCCGTGAACCCGCGCCCAGCGTGCAGCCAGACCCCGGGGGCGAACAGCAGCGCGAGCGCGGCGGCCGTCGCCACCGGCGGCGGGGCACACTTCCGGCCGAGGGCGGCGAGCGGGAAGACCGCGAGGCACGACGCGGCCGCGGAGAGGAGTTGAAACCCCAGCAGCGGGTTGCCCACCAGTCGCAGCATCACCCAGCCGAGCGCCATCCAGAGCGGGAACCCGGGCGGGTGAGGGAAATGCGCGGGCAGATCGAACTTCAGCAGGCCGCGGGCAAACAGCGTTTCATCCCACTCCCACGGGCCCGAAGGGAGCAGGGCGAACCGGCTCACCACCAGGAGGGCGAGCGTGGCCACCGTGGCGACGAAGTCGAGGCGGGCGTCGGCGAGGCCCCACAGGCGCCACGTCCACACCCGTGCGGTGTACGATACGCCGCGCTGGACCTCGGCGGGTCGCGTCTTGGCCGTCATGGTCACGGGCCGCGGGGCTGACCGCGGGCGCCGCGAATCTACCACGGCGGTGCGAGGCCACGCGCGGGAAAGGGGAGACGATGGCAGGCGTCTTGCGGAGCATGACCGGTTTCGGGCAGGCCCAGGGAGAGCTCTCCCCACGAATCGCGGCCCAGGTCCGGGTCACGTCGCTGAACTCGCGCTTCCTCGAGGTGATCCTGCGCACCCACCCGAGGATCGAAACGGCGGAGCTGGAGGCTGCACTGCGCCCCCTGCTCTCGGAGAGGCTGACGCGGGGGCGGGTCCAGGTGGTGGTGGAGCTGCGATCCACGGCCCGCGAGGTGGCGGGCCTGGTGCTGCACTGGGAGGTGGCGTCCTCGCTGCTGGACGCCCTGCGCGAGCGTCCGAAAGGGCTCGAGCTCGCCCCCCTCGCGCTGCGCGACCTGCTAGCCCTGCCGGGCTTTGCCGAGGGAGGCAGTGAGCTGGCACTCGCTGTCGATGAGCAGCAGGCGCTCCTGGGCCTGGTTGCCGCGGCGGGCGACGCCGTGGTGGCGGTCCGTGAGCGGGAGGCCGCCGCGCTGCTGCCCCAGATCGAGGGGGAGGTGGTCGCGCTCGAGTCTTTCCAGCAATGGCTTGCCGGTGTGAGCGGGGGACTGCGGGAGACGCTGCTCGCCCGCCTGCGGGAGAGGCTGGCCGCGGTGCTGGAGGGGATGGAGGTCAACCAGGATCGCCTTCTGCAGGAGGCTGCCCTCGCGGCCGATCGGGCGGACGTGGCCGAGGAGGTGCAGCGGCTGGAGGCCCACCTCGCGCACCTCCGGGGTCTGCTGGCGGAGGGCGGCACCGTGGGGAAGAAGCTGGACTTTCTTCTGCAGGAGGTGCTGCGCGAGGTCAACACGGCCGCCTCCAAGTGCCGCGAGGTGGGAATGGGGGAGCGGGTGGTCGGCGCCAAGGCGGCGCTTGAGAAGCTTCGCGAGCAGTGCGCGAACCTGGAGTAGAGAAGGGCAACAGGCAAGAAAAGAAGGGACCAGACGGGAAGCGGTGAACGCGCAAGAGTGGCGGGTCGTGTGGACGCAGCACAGGTTCTACCTGTTGCTGCTGGCGTTCGTGGCGGTACACGCCCTGCTGGCCGCGGCGCTTCCGGTCTCCGGCGACGAGGCCTACTACTGGGACTGCTCCCGCCACCCCGACTGGGCAACGTACGATCAGCCGCCGCTGATGATGCTCGCCCCCGCGCCGTTCCGCGCGGTCCTGGGCGAGACGCGCCTGGCGGTGCGCGGCCCGGCCATCCTCGCCAGCTTCCTCATCGGGATCTTCCTGCTTCCGCTGGTCCGCCGTCTCGGCGGCGGCCCCCGCGAGGCCGCCTGGGCGTACCTCGTTCTGCACGGCACGCCGCTGTTCTTCCTTGGATCGTTCTACGCCTCCACCGACATCGGGATGATGGCGGGCTACATCGGGGCTACCTGGGCCGCCGTCGCGATTGCCCAGGGGGAGAAGCGCGCCTGGTGGGGGTTCGGGGTCGCGGTGGCGATCGGCTTCCTTGCCAAGTTCCCAGCTGTCCTCGTGCTGCCCGCCCTCGCGCCCGCGCTGATGCGCTCCGAGGTGAGGGCCCACCTGCGCACCCCGGTGCCGTACCTTGCTGCGGCACTCTCGGCGGCGCTCACGCTCCCGGTGTGGATCTGGGGGTCAAGGCACGACTGGGTCAACCTCACCTTCCAGCTTCAGCAGCGCCACAACCCGGGGCCCCTCACCCTCCTCCACGTCGGCGAGTTCCTCGCGCTCACCGCGCTGCTGGCCTCGCCCCCGCTCTCGGTCGCGATGGCAATGGCATGGTGGCGAGGGTGGCGGCGGAGGGACCACGCGTGGGCCACCGTGCTGGTCGCCGCGGCGGTGCCGCTGGTCTTCTTCTCCTACGTGGCGCTGCGCGAGGAGACAGCCCCCCACTGGAGCGGGCCGGCGACCGTTCTCGCCACGGTGGTGCTCGCCTGCACGGCCCCTCGCCTACGCTGGCTCGTCCGCTCCGGTGTGGCGTTCGGTCTCGCGCTCTCGCTGGTGGCCGTCGCAGCCGTGCTGTTTCTGCCGCGCATGCTGGAAGTACGCTGGCCGGTCGTGGGCCGCCTGCAGGGGCGCCTCGCAGACGCGGTCGCCGCCACGGTGGCCAACGAGGAGATCGCAGGCGAGGTTGGGAGGCGGCTGCGTCCGGGCGAGATGCTGGCCTCGGAGAGCTACACCAACGTGCACCTGTTGGCGTTCCTTTCGGGCGGCACGCTGCCCACCCGCCTGGCCCACGTGCGCGGGGGCGTCCACGGGCTGGCCTCGCTCTACTGGTACCGGCCCGAGGAGCTTCAGGGGAGGGACTTCCTGTTCGTGACCGAGCGGGAGGGCCTGGCGGCGCCGCTCTCCGAGATCTTTTCCGGTGTCGTTGAGGAACCGCCGTTTCTTGTCGAGCGGGATGGCAGGGTCGTGCGGCGGGTCATCTTCATGCGCTGCCGGGACCTGCGGCGCCCCGAGGGCACCTTCACCAGGATTTCGCGGGTCCGCTGATGACCCTCACCGAATCACTTCGGCCCACCTCTGGGCAGCTCCGAGTTGCTCGGCCGTATGGGCGTTGGCTTTGGCGTCTCGATGATGACGACCAGCTTCCTGATGCCGATTGCGAACGACTGCTCCACCCGTCCTTTGGCGCGGACCTTGTCCCCGACCAGCGGCAGACTGGCCTTGGTGATGACCCCGACGCTGCCTTTACCGTCGCTGAGGATGTAGCACTTGATCGACGGTACGTCGATCCGTTCCTTCACGGTACCAATGATGGTGACGTTCTTGCCCTGGAATTTGTTTGGCTCGGCGGCGATCTTGGCAATCCTGGTGGCCGTGAGGAGGTCGCAGGAGGTGACGGTGAGCGCCCCGACCACGAGCGCCATAAGCGCCCGCTGGGTAACCCGTGTCAAAACATCCATCATTGCTGCTTCCTCCCCGCCGCCGCGCATCCCTTCAGCGCGAGCCTCCAATAGCCATTTTAGTGTGGTTGCCACGTTCCGCCAAAGCGGGAAAGCCTGGATACAGCCGGCAGGTCTGCCTCCGGTGCGCTACAATCCACGTTCCAACGGAGGGTCCTGATGCGGGACGCCGAGATTCGCGAGCTGCCGGGGCTGATCGGGGAGCAGGTTCGGGTGTCGGGCTGGCTGTACAACGCCCGCTCCTCCGGCAAGCTGCGCTTCCTCGTCGTGCGTGACGGGTCGGGCTACCTGCAGTCCGTGGTCGTCAAGCCGCAGGTCTCCGAGAGCGTGTGGGCGGATGCCGACCGGGTGACGCAGGAGTCCTCGCTGCGAGTTGCGGGGAAGATCAAAGAAGACAGGCGGGCGCCGGGGGGCGTGGAACTCCAGGTCGAGGACCTCACCATCGTGCAGCTCTGCCCCGAGTACCCGATCACCCCCAAGGAGCACGGCCCCGACTTCCTCCTGAACAACCGGCACCTGTGGCTGCGCTCCAGGCGCCAGCACGCGATCATGCGGGTGCGCAACGAGCTGACCTACGGCATCCGCGAGTTCTTCCACGAGCGCAACTACGTAAACATCGACTCGCCGATCCTCACGCCGGCAGCCTGCGAGGGAACCTCCACGCTGTTCGAGACCGACTACTTCGGCCAGAAGGCATACCTCACCCAGTCCGGGCAGCTTTATCTGGAACCCGCCGCCGCCGCCCATGGGAAGGTGTACTGCTTCGGTCCAACCTTCCGCGCGGAGAAATCCAAGACCCGCCGCCACCTCATGGAGTTCTGGATGGTGGAGCCCGAGGTTGCCTGGATGCGCTTCGACGGTTTGCTCGACCTCGCCGAGGAGTTTGTCTCGTCGCTGGTTGCCCGGGTGTTGGACCGCTGCAAGGAGGATCTGGAAAACCTGGAGCGCGACGTCAGCAAGCTCGAACCCGCCACGCGGCGGCCATACCCGCGCATCGACTACGGTGAGGCGATCACCACGCTCCAGGGTAAAGGGTTCGACGTGAAGTTCGAGGATGACTTCGGCGGCGACGAGGAAACGGCTCTCGCCGACGAGTCCGGAAAGCCGGTCATGATCACCCGCTATCCGGCGGCGATCAAGGCGTTCTACATGGAGCCCGATGCCGCCGACCCCTCCCGGGCGCTGGCCATGGACATGATCGCCCCCGACGGGTACGGCGAGATCATCGGCGGCAGCGAGCGGATCGGCTCCTACGAGCTGCTCGAGAAGAGAATCGCCGAGCACGACCTGCCGCGCGAGGCGTTCCAGTGGTACCTGGACATCCGGAAGTACGGCGCCTTTCCGCACTCCGGGTTCGGGATGGGGATCGAGCGCGTGGTTACCTGGCTGTGTGGCATCTCGCACTTGCGGGAGGCGATCCCGTACCCCCGCCTGCTCAACCGTCTGTACCCGTGAGTGCGCGGCCGATATCGGACCATCTGCGTTGTCGGGCTGCAGCGGTTCAGATCCTCACATAGCCTCCGGCTATGCTCCGGCGCGGCGGGCTCATGCGCCTAGCCCGGTGCCGGGTTTCACACTTTGCCCTTGGGGCGTCCACGAGAGATTCGACGATCAGGCGACGCGGAGCGGCTAGCGCAGGCCCTTCGGAACCAAAGTGTGACTACCCGGCACCGACGAGCGGCGCGGCCTAGCGGCATGCGCGTCCGGGCATTCCCACGAGTGGGTTGACTCTTGCTCAGGCGGCGGCGCGAGCGGGCACAATCTCGCGCAGCGCCGCCACGAAGGCGGCCATCTCGGCCGGCGTGCCGACAGACACCCTCAGCCACGTGGGCATCGAGGGGAACCTCCTGCCGACCAGGATCTTCTTGGTTTTGAACGCTTCGATGAGCGGGGCGATGTCGCGCCCCGTGTCGATCATGACGAAGTTCGCCTCGGAGGGGATGAAGCGGCGGCCTCCGCTGCCAACTGTCCGGTGAGCCAGCGCCTCGTGTCGTTCATGCGCCGTTTCATTCGCGGCACGAGCTCGGCATCCGTCAGGCTGGCGAGGGCGGCCGCGAGCACCGCGGCGTTGGTGTTGCTGAAAGACGCGTAGCGTGCGAGCGCCTTGATCTTGTCCTTGGCCGCCACGGCGTAGCCGAGTCGCATGCCGGCCAGGCCGTAGATCTTGGAGAAGGTGCGGACGACGATCAGATTCGGGTGAGCGGAGAGCAGGTCGAAACCGGTGCGGTAACCGGGGTCCTCGACGAAGTGGTGGTAGGCCTCGTCGAGAAGTACGGTGACCGACGGGGGGATTCGCCCGAGGAAAGCGGCCAGCTCCTCGCCGGTCACGACCGTGCCGGTCGGGTTGTTCGGGTTGCACACGTAGACGAGCCCGGTCGCGGCGTCGCACGCGGAGGCCATGCGCGGGAGGTCGTGGCGGAAGGCAGCATCGAGTGTCACCTTGATCGGCTCCGCCCTCGTCACGCGGTTGTACGCGAGGACGGCCTCGAACGTGGGCTCCGCCGCCACCACCTTCCGGTCCGGGCCGAGGAAGGCCCCGTCGGCCATGCGCAGGATGTCCCCCGAGCCGCAGCCGAGCAGGACCTGCTCCGGGGCGACGCCGTGAAGCCTCGCCAGCGCGCTGCGCACCTCGTCCTCCTGGTAGTCCGGGTAGCGCGCGGCGACCTCCTGCGACCGCGTCATCGCCTCGCGCGCGGCCGGCGAAGGCCCGTAGGGGTTCTCGTTCGAGTTGAGCTGGAGAACATCCCTGGGCAGGCCCGTGGCGACCCGCGCTTCGGCCGCGGCCGGCGTCAGCCTCATGTCTACGAGCACCGCGCCGGCGGCGGCCCCAAGTACCGCGCCAAACCCACGCCGCGTCATCCCGATCGTGCCCATCGCGCACTCCTTTCGACGCTCAGCTTTCGCTGAAGAAGGGACCTCTGCGCAGTGTACGGCGGGGCTGGAGGCGCCCGCAACCGACCGCGCCCTCCGCGCGGAAATCGAGACGTGCAGCCGGTCGAAACCACGGCCTCTGGTCGCGGATTCGCAGGTGAGAACGGACGACTGCCGAACTTCTTTCACCTCATGCTGTAATCTTGCGGGCGAGGCCTGGGGAAATGGCGCACAACACCGTGAGGTCGGGCTACCGGAGCCTGGTGGAGCGGTTGAACCGCTTCCCCCAGGGCGCACCGCCCTCCGAGCTGCTCTACAAGATCCTCGGCCTGCTGTTCTCCGAGCAGGAGGCGGCGCTCGTCGCGCTGCTCCCCATCAAGCCGTTCACGGCCGCCGATGCCGCGGCCGCGTGGAAAATGCCCGAGGCCGAGGCGCAGCGGCAACTCGACGCGCTCGCCGACCGCGCGCTCCTGCTCGACGTCGCGAACCACGGGCGCCCGACCTACACCTTGCCGCCGCCGATGGCCGGCTTTTTCGAGTTCTCGATGATGCGGGTGCGGGACGACATCGACCAGCACCTGCTGGCGGAGCTTTTCTACCAGTACATGAACGTCGAGGAGGAGTTCATCCGGGAGCTGTTCACCTCCGGCGAGACGCACCTGGGACGAACGTTCGTCCACGAGCCCGCCCTCTCGGAGGAGAACGCCCTCCACGTGCTGGACTACGAGAGAGCGAGCGAGGTCATCAGCAGCGCCTCCGCCATCGGCATCGGGACCTGTTACTGCCGGCACAAGATGGCGCATGTGGGCCGCGCCTGCGACGCCCCGATGGAGATCTGCATGACGTTCAACAGCACCGCCGGCTCGCTGGTCCGGCACGGCTTCGCGCGCAAGGCCGAGGTCGCAGAGACCCTGGACCTGCTCGACGTGGCGTACGGGCACGGTCTGGTGCAGTTCGGCGAAAATGTCCGGGAAAGCATCAACTTCATCTGCAACTGCTGCGGCTGCTGCTGCGAGGCGATGATCGCGCACCGCCGCTTCTCGGTGCTGCACCCCGTGCACACCACCAACTTCATCCCACACTTCGACCGCGAGCCGTGCGCGGGGTGTGGGAAATGCGTGAGCGGCTGCCCGGTGGCGGCGGTGAGCCTGATCCCCGCCCACGATCCGCACCACCCCTCGCGGAAGCGGGCGAGCCTGAACGAGGACCTCTGCCTGGGGTGCGGTGTGTGCGTGCGCGGCTGCAGCAAGGGCGCGATCACCCTGCGCGAGCGGCCGGAGCGGGTGATCACGCCGGTAGACTCGGTCCACCGCGTGGTGCTCATGGCGATCGAGCGCGGCACCCTCGCCGAGCTGATCTTCGACCGGCACTACCTCACCAGCCACCGCGCCATGGCGGCGATCCTGGGGGCGATCCTCAGGCTGCCGCCGGTCAAGCGCGCGTTGGCGAACCGGGAGCTCCAGTCGCGCTACCTGGAGAACCTCTTCCGGAGAAGGCCGGCAACGGCTGCTCCAGCGCCCGCTCATTGATTGTGAATCAGTTCACAAGTGGTTAACCGGCTGGGCAGCGTTGATCGAGCAGGGCTCACCAGGAAATGGACGCGGTGACGCCTAGCGTGCGTGGGCCGACGATGGGCAACACCGACACTGCAGTGTGACCGTTCGCCTCGCCCGGCTTGTGGATCGCGGCGACCCAGCTTCCGACTGCCGAACCGATCAGGGCGCCGGCGACGACGTCGGAGGCCCAGTGAGCATCGAGGCGCATGCGCTCCCAGCCGACCAGGCCGGCCAGTCCCCACGCGATCCCGCGCACGACGCCGCTGTCGGTGTGCTGGGCAATCACGGCGGCGTTGGTGAACGCCATGGTGACCTCCCCCGAGGGGAACGACTGGTCGGTCGAGAAGAAGCCGAAGTCGGAGGGGCCCTCCCCCGCGTTCGGACGTTCGCGGCCGGTGATCTTCTTGAGCGCCGGCGCGACGATGACCCCCGATAAGAGGCTGGCCTCGATGCCGTCGAGGCCCATAGAGGCCAGGTTGGCGTCGTGGAACACGCCGCCGGCGGCGAGCGCCACGCCCATGAACGCCAGGCTCCCCCAGGTGCCGAGCGGCCGGATGCCTTTGGCGAACCCTGTTGAGCCTGAGGTACTGCCCGCCCGGACCCTGGTGCGGATTCGGTTATCGAAGATCGCGACCAGACCCACCCCGCCCGCACCGAGCGCGAACCTCGTCCAGTCCTGCGTGTCGAAGCTGAAAGGCCGGGTCATCAGGTGGACGAAGTCGCGCCCGACCCGACCCGGGAAGGCGGACAGCGAGGGCATTGGCGGTTGCGCCGCCCCGGTGCGAGGTGAGCGGGTCAGCCGGGGCCGGTCTGTGGTGCGATCCCACGCCGGCCGTGCCGAGAGCGCCGGGATCCGCGCCAAGGCCGAGAGCCTCGCGTTCGGTCCGCTGGAGCCCCGGGTCGTCCGCGAAGCCTTCGTGGGGAGCGTCGGCGAGGTGCAGCGGCATCGTGACGGCCGCCGCACCGGGTGCGAGCCCGAGCGTGAGAGCAAGCGCAAGCAAAGGCGCGAGGGCACGGCGCGGGTGCCCGGGCGTGGAGACGAAAAGGGACGGGTTTGCGGACATCTCAGTCCCCCCCACTGCACGTGAGTCTGCTCCTCATTTTGCGCGTGTCAAGGGGGCTGGCTTCGTATACGCGAGGCGGCTTTTCGGTGCATGACGGTGCACTTGAATTGCGAGCATCCTGTCTCGTCCGAGTACTCCGCTCGGCCGGAAACACGCGAGGGGACGTTCGGCGTGCGGCGAGATCGATCGCCTTCCCCCTCGCGCTGCTCGGGGTCAGAGTCAGGATGACTTTCGGCTCGCCAGTGCGAGCCGCACGGTCGTTCTGATTCCAGGGGATCCTTCGCTCCGCTCAGGATGGACCCGCCTGCGGCGGGGTCAGTTCACGGCCTGGGGCGCGACGAGCGAGAACTGCCCGATCTCGACCTCGAACAGCTCGCCGGCGGCGGTGCGCATCTCGTAGGTGCCCTGCATGGTCCCGAAGGAAGTTGGCAGCGGGCAGAAACTCGTGTACTCGAAGGAGGTTCCGGGCGGAAGCACCGGGGTCTCGCCCACGACGCCCGGGCCTTCCACCTCCTCGGTGTGGCTGTGGCCATCGGTGATGATCCAGCGGCGGCGCATCAACTGCACGGTCTCGTCGCCGGTGTTGGTGATGCGGACGCGGTAGGCGAAGAAGAAGCTGCCCTCCTCGGGGACGCTGCGCTCGGGGAGGTAAACAGGGGCCACCCGAACTCGAATACCCCTCGTGGTGGTGTCGCTCATCGGCTGGCGATTATGCCACTGTCACCGCCCAGGTGTGAATGAGTCGCCGCGGCCGCGGTGCTACAATCCGCCGCCGTGAAGAAGAGTGGCGTCAGAAGGCGCCCGTCAATGAGCGAGCCGGGATTCACTCCCGGCGAGCGTGGGGGGCTCGGGGGGTCGGAGCGCCGGTTAGGGGTAGGAAAGGCGCGGGACCCCCCGCAGTGAAAGTAGGGATGGTCGGGCTCGGCTGTGCCAAGAACCTGGTGGACGGCGAGGTCATGCTCGGACACCTTGTGGAGCGCGGCGCCGAGGTCACGCCCGATCTGGACGCCGCCGAGGTCGTGATAGTCAACACCTGTGGCTTCATCGAGGACGCCAAGCGGGAATCGGTAGGCGCAATCCTGGAGATCGCCGGGCGCAAGGGGAAAGGACGCCTGCGCCGGCTGGTGGTGGCCGGGTGCATGGCTCAGCGGTACGCTGCGCAGCTCGCCGCAGAGGTCCCCGAGATCGACGCGTTCGTCGGGCTCGATGAGCTGGAGCGGGCGCCCGAGGCGGTGCTGGGCGGGCTCGGGCGCTCTCACCTGCCGGACCAGCACGGGGCGCTGAAGCTCTACGACCACACCGCGCCGCGCCTCTTGGCCACCGGTGGCGTGTACGCCTACCTCAAGGTTGCGGAGGGCTGTGACAACCCCTGCACGTTTTGCCACATCCCCCGAATGCGCGGGCGTTTCCGCTCGCGGCCGCTGGAATCGCTGGTGGAGGAGGCGCGCCGTCTCGAGGAGGTCGGGGTGAGGGAGCTGGTGTTGGTGGCGCAAGACACGACCCGCTACGGCGAGGACCTCGGGATGGGCCGGACCGGGCTGCGCCGCCTGCTGGAGGCGCTGCTCGCCGGGACCGGCCTCCCCTGGATCCGATTCCTCTACGCCTACCCCGCCACACTCGACGAAGGGATCTTTCAGTTGATGGCGCGCGAATCCCGCCTCGCGCCGTACCTCGACATTCCGCTCCAGCACTCCTCCCGCAAGGTGCTGAAGCTGATGAAACGAGGCGGGGGCGCGCGCAGCTACCGCGAGCTGGTCGCCGCGGCGCGCGAGGCAGTGCCCGGCCTCGCGGTCCGCACCACGTTCATCGTGGGCTTTCCGGGAGAGGGGGAGAGGGAGTTCGACGAGCTGCAACGGTTCGTCGGGGACGTGCGTTTCGAGCACGTCGGGGTGTTCGTCTACTCCCACCAGGAGGAGAACCCCGGCGCAGCCCTCGGGGATCCGGTCCCGAGACGCACCAAGGAACGCCGCCGCCGCCTCTTGATGAAGCAGCAGGAAGGGATCAGCCGCGACAACCACCGGCGCCTGCGCGGGACCGAGATGACGGCGATCGTGGAGGGCCCGAGCCCTGAGTCGGAGTTCCTCCTGCAGGGAAGGCTTCTTCGCCAGGCGCCAGAGGTGGACGGGCGGCTGCTCTTCTCCGACGGCACCGGGAGGGCGGGCGACATCGTGCGGGTGAGGATCACGAGAACGTATGCGCACGACCTGGTCGGCGAAATCCGCGAGGTGGTGACTCCGGCGCCCGCCCGTCACCACGCCCTGCTCCCGTCGCTCCGGCCGGCCACGGTCGGGCAGTGATCATCCATGGAAGTACTTCGCGATCCCGCGCCGAGCTCCGACCTCCCGCACGCGGGGGTCGTGACCATCGGCAACTTCGATGGCGTCCACCGCGGCCACCAGATGCTGCTCGCGGGCGCGGTGGCGCGCGCTCTAGAGCTCAGAGCACCCGCCGTGGCGCTCACCTTCGAGCCGCACCCCGAGAAGGTGCTGCGTCCGGAGTCGGGTTTGAAGGTGGTGACCACGAGGGCGCAGAAGGCGCAGCTGCTGGAGCGTCTCGGCATCAGCACGCTGGTGGAGCTCGGGTTCGACCGTCGCTTCGCCGCCACCCCGGCGGAGGAGTTTGCACGGGAGTTCCTCTTCCGTCGCCTCGCACCCGCCGAGGTGAGGCTGGGCACCAACTTTCGCTTCGGCTCGCACCGGCTCGGTGACGTCAACTTCCTCTCGGTGATCGGGTACGAGGTCGGGTTCGCGGTCGTGGGGGTGGAGCCATTGCTCGACGGCGGCGAGGTAATCTCGTCCACCCGGGTGCGCCGCGAGATCGCCCACGGACGTGTCGAGGAGGCGCGGCGGCTGCTGGCGCGGCCGTTCTACGTGGACGGAACCGTGTACCGTGGCGAGCGCATGGGCCGCAAGCTAGGGTTCCCGACCATCAACATCGAGGTGGAGAACGAGCTGCTCCCCGCCCATGGTGTCTACATCACGACTGTGGACATCCCGTCGTTCTCCAGGGTGTTTCCCTCGGTGACCAACATCGGCGTGCGCCCGACGGTCTACGAGAACTACCAGGTCACCGTGGAAAGCCACGTGCTGGACTTCACGGGCAATGTCTACCGCGAGCCGGTGCGCCTGTTCTTCCTTTGCCGACTGCGCGATGAAATGGTGTTCTCCTCGAGCGTGGAGCTGGTGGCGCAGATCGGGCGCGACGTGGAGACCACGAGGCTTTACTTCGCGGCGCACGGGCTGCCGGATGCGGAGCTGGTGCGGCGATGAGCCTGCCGGAGCTGCTCGCGCTGACCCTGGTAGCCGCGCTCTCGGCGATGGCGTTTCTGGTTTTCTGGCTGGACCGCTACAGGGCCGAACCGGTGCCGCGACTCGCGCTGATGGCGCTTTGGGGTTTCCTGTGTCCGCTGCTATTCCGACTCGCCGACCCGACCCTGGGCTTCGTCGGGGATTTCGACCCGGTTCTGGGGCCGGCTGCGGCCTTGCCGGCCGCCGCCGGGCTCCTGGAGGAATTGCTCCTCGCGGCTGGCCTGACGCTGCTCGCCACCAGTCACTATCTGGACGGGCCGGTGGATGGGGCGGTGTACGGGGCTGTCGCGGGGTTGGGGTTTGCCTGTTTCCAGGGCCTGGCCGCGCTCCACGCGGGTTGGGCGCCGCCGCACGCGGCCCTTCCGGCGTACGCGACGCTGGTGCGCGCGGGTGCGACCGCGGCGGTAGGGGCCGGCATCGGTCTCGCCAAGCTGACGGCCCGCCCGCTCGTGAGGGTGCCGTGCGCACTCGCAGCGGTGCTGGTCGCTGGCGTGGCCAGGTGGGTGCTCTACGGTGCCGCGGGCTATGGCTGGGGCGTGTGGGGCGTTCGCAACACCCCGTTCAACCTGGCACTGGTTGCCGCCGCCGCGCTGCTCCTCGCGGGAGTGCTCGTAGGGGCGTTTGCAGTCGAGTACCGCGTGCTGGCCCGGCAGCTTGGCGAGGAAGTGCAGCTTGGCGTCGTTCCGGGCTGGGTCGTTGATGTCCTGCCGAGCTACCGCCGGCGCATCCGCTCCGACTGGTGGACGCGGCGGGACGAGCGCCGCGAGATCGTCCGGCTGCTCACTGCACTCGCCTTCCGCAAGCACCAGCTTCGCGGCATCTCGGGCACCCGGGCACGCCTCTACGGACTCGAGGTTGGGAGACTTCGGCAGCGAGCACGCACGCTGCTTGCGCTCGCGGCCGGCGCCGACCCGGGTCCCGAGGTCGAAGGGTGAGGTGCAGCCGGCACGCGAGCGGCTCCGCGGCTGTGCTATCGTGCGACACGGTGTCGGCACATGCATTTTGCCGCACCTGAAGAAACCGGGGGCAAACCCGTGAACAGTCGAGGGATCCACGTTTTCACGTCGGAGTCGGTGACGGAAGGTCACCCGGACAAGGTGTGCGACCAGATCTCTGATGCGGTCCTCGACGACGTGATCAGGCAGGACATCGCGGCGGACCGGACACGGAAGAAGGGCCAGCGGAAGCGGCTAGGATCCTCGCGCGTCGCCTGCGAGAGCTTCATCACAGTGGGGCTTGTGATCGTGGGCGGGGAGATCACGACCGAGGGCTGGGTGGACGTGCAGGACCTGGTGCGCACCCTGATTCGCGACATCGGCTACACCGACGCCAGGTACGGCTTCAACTACGCGACCTGCGGTATCCTCAATGCGATCGGGCGGCAATCACCCGACATCGCGCAGGGTGTGGCGGTCGGCGGCGCCGGCGATCAGGGGCTGATGGTTGGTTATGCCTGCGACGAAACCCCCGAGCTGATGCCGATGCCGATCACGCTGGCGCACGGGCTCACGCGGCGCCTGGCGGAGGTGCGGCGCAGCGGGCTGCTGCCCTACCTTGGACCTGACGGCAAGTCCCAGGTCACCGTTGAGTATCGCGACGGAAAGCCGTACCGCGTCGACACCGTGGTGATCTCCTCCCAGCACACCGAGGAGATCCTCAACAGGAAAGGTGACCGCATTACTGGCGCCGCGCACGACGAGATCGTCGAGAAGGTCGGCCTGGCGGTGCTACCGAAGGGACTCGTGGACCGGAAGACCGAGTTCCTTGTGAACCCCACCGGAAAGTTCGTTGTGGGCGGCCCGCAGTCCGACACCGGGATGACCGGACGAAAGATCATCGTGGACACCTACGGTGGCTGGGCGCCTCACGGCGGCGGGGCGTTCTCCGGCAAGGACCCGACCAAGGTTGACCGCTCCGCCACGTACATGGCCCGCCACATTGCAAAGAACGTCGTCGCCGCCAAGCTCGCCCGCGAGGCTCTTGTGCAACTCGCCTACGCCATCGGCGTGGCGGACCCGGTCTCGGTGATGGTGGACACCGCTGGCACGGGCGTGATCCCCGACGAGCGGCTCACGAAGGTCATCAAGGAAGTCTTCCCGCTCACCCCGCGTGGGATCATCGAGGAGCTCGACCTGCTGCGGCCGATCTACCGGATCACGGCGAGCTACGGTCACTTCGGCCGGTCGGAGCCCGAGTTCCGCTGGGAGAGCCTCCACCACGTGGACGCCCTCCGGTCCGCTGCCAAGCGGAGAGCCTAGACATCCAGCGTGATCTGCGCGGCGAGGCGCTTGGCGCGTCGCCGTGGGTGCAGGTCGTGGTAGGTGGCCGCCTTGACCTCCAGATCGGGCCTGCATCCGGGCGGCAGCGGGGCGAGCGCCAGGCGGGCGCCTCCGGGAATCAGCTCGAAACCCACTGCCAGCTTGTGCGTCGCGTAGAGGCGGAAAAGCGCCTCGTTCACCGCCCGCACCAGCCGGGAAGGAAGGTCGGTCGGCCACGGCAGGATCGGGGCCCAGTCAGGGGATTGCAGGCGCGGCACCGTTCCGAGCGCCAGGGTGCCCGCGGCGGCGACCGCGTTTCGGATGAGTTCCTCCTCGTCGGCGCCCCAGACCGCGACGCGCAGGTCCGCCCCGTGGGCGAGCGTCCGGAAGCGCGGACGGCTCACCGTCGCAGTTTAGCGAACGGCACGGGGGTGGCTTAGACTTGGGCCAGTGTTCCGGGTCCGCTACGTGCTCCAGGTCCTGCTGGCCGCGGCCGCGATTGCCGCGGCGGTGTTCCTGGTAAAGGGCCGTGGGGTCCCCGGCGAGGTCCAGGCCGCGGCGTTGGCCCGCGCCGCCCTCGTGCGTCTGGGTTACGAGCCACTCGGAGACCCCACCGCGACGTTCGAAGGGGACCAGGAACTTGCGTGGGCGCTGGAGCGGGCCCGCCCCGGCCCGGACGGGGTTCGCCTGGCACGCGGCGAGGGGGGCGCCGTCCGGTGGCGTGTCGTTTTCCCCGGGGGCGGCGAGGCGCAGGTCACCGTGGGTGGGGTGATCTGGTCGCTGCGCCGACCGGTCCCATCCGCCCCCGGCCCCGACCTCTTCCCTTCGTTGGCGCGCTCCCGCGTTGAGGCGGCCGTCGCCGGGGCGGTGCCCGATCCGCCGGCATGGCAGTTGGTGCGCGCCCAGAGCTGGAGGGAGGGTGGTCACATCTGGCAGCGGGGGTGGTTCGTGGGCGGCGCCGGCGAGCTCCCCTCCGGATGGCGGCGGGAGCTCGAGCTCGAGATAGTGGGCTCCACGGTCATCTCCTGGCGGCGCACCGTCCACCCGCTGGGGACCGACCTCGGTGTCGTGACCGGCCGGATGGCCGAGCTGCGGCTGCTCCGCCGCCCCGCGCTCCTCGGCCTCGGGATCCTGGTGATCGGCGTGTTTGTGGCGGCGGCCGAGGCGGTCGCATACCGCGAGTCCACCGCGCTGGTGCGGGGGCTTGGGTACGGGCTCGTGACCGCGGCGGCCGGGAGCTTCGCCTCTGACGCGCTGGTCGCGGCGCCGATCCAAGGGGTGGTTTTGGCGGTTGTGATCGCGCTGCTGCCGGTCTGGACCGACCTCCCGCCCACCCGGCTCCGCTTCGGCCCGGCTGCCGGTGTGGTGCTCGCCGCCATCGTACTCGCCGGAAGGGCCATCATCCTGGGAGCCGGGGGCTGGACCCCGGTGACCTCGCCGGTGCCGGGCGACATCGGCCCGGCGAGACTGCTGGCCGACTCGTGGACCCCCGCGCTCGTGGAGGAGCCGCTACTGCGTGGGGCAATGCCCGCGCTGGCGGCTCCCCTCGTCGGCTGGTGGGGCGCCGCGCTGCTGGCGGCACCCGTTGGGGTGCTGCTGCACCCGCTGCCCACGGTGCCGCTCGCGGCGTCGTTCGCCTTGGAACTCGTGCTGCAGGTGGGGCTCGCGGTGGTGGCGCGCTTCACGGGTGTCGGGGGCGCGGTGCTCGCCCGCGGCACCTGCGAAGCACTTGTGCGAAGGGCATCGTTCCCGGTCGGATCCGACTGGGATCGTGTGGCCCTCGTCGGCGTGCTCCTCGGGACGGTCCTGCTCCTATGGCCACGCAGGCGCGAGTGAAGCTCCTGCTGGCGGGTGGGGGCGTGAGCGTGCTGCTGGCAGCGCTCGCACTCTGGGTGCCGGTCGAGCCGAAGTTGCCCCCGGCGTGGCAGTCTCCCGCGCAGGCGGCGGAGCGCGCGGAGCGGGACCTGCCCGCGCTCGGACTGCCGTGGGGCAAAGTGCGCGGCTGGAACAGGGTAGGGCCCGGGTGGACGGTGCTCTGGCAGCCGACCCATGGGATGTGGCTGGTCTCGGCCTGGATTCCGGATAACCCCGGACGAGATCAGGTGGCGTATCGACGCGGCGCCTTGGCTCCCCGGCGTGCGGCTCTCTCGCGGAGCGGCGGAAGCGATGGGGGGGCGGGGCGGGAGCGTCGCGCAGGCCCGCGAGAGGCTCGGACGGCGAGACTGGCAGGTTGGGGGAAACCGCCTGCTCGGGGTGCTCCCGGCCGGCGGCGAGCTTCCGTCCGAGGCGTCACAGCGACGCCCGGTGTTGGAGGCGGTGCTGGCGGGTTTGCTGCTTGCCGGAGCGGTGTCGCGCCACCTGGTACCCGGGGTCCCCGGCCGGGGCTGGCGCCGGGCGGTATTCTGGGTCGCGCTCATCCTGCTCACGACCCTTCCAGAGCTCTGCGCACTCGCGACGATGACGTTCCAGCCGGGCGTCCGGCCATGGGTGGCGGAGTTGGCCTTCGGAACCGCCGCTGTTCTGGTGTTGGGGGCGCTGATCTTTGCCGCCCGACGCTTCCCTGCAACGGGCGGCACCACACCCGTCGGATGGCTCCCGCTCGCGTTGGCGGCCGGGACCCTGGCCGGCCGCCTCGCACCAGCTACCTGGCTCGTCGGAGCGGCGGGGTTGGGGCTGCGCTTGCCGGTCCTGTCCAGTGTGGCCGTGCTGGCGGGTTGGCTGGCCGGATTCGCAGGGAACGGCTTGCGCGAGCTGCTGCGCTTCTCGACCTTGGCCCGCGTCGCGGGCCTGTCGGTGCTGACCGCGGCGGGGGTGGGCCTCGGAGGCCCGTGGGCGGGCGTCACGCTGGCCGTTGTGGCGGCTGCAGCCGTCGAGCGGGGCTGGGGGACCTGGATGGGGTCGGGCGTGGTCTGGGGGTGGGTGTTCGGGAGCATCTGGGCCCTCGCAAGGTGGGAGGCCGCCCTCTGGGATGCTCTGGTGTTCCTACTCCTCGGCTGCGCCGTGGTGGCGTTCGCCTACTTCGCCCGGGTTCGAGAGGGCGTGGCCGAGGGCATACCGAGTGTGCCGTGATCCGAGACACCGGCGCCGGGTGACGCTTCCGGGCTAGAATCCCAACGTGAAACTCGCCTGGTTTCTCGCTGGGCGGCTGCTCCGGCGCCGGGGAACCGCTCTCCTGCGCACCAGCGCCCTTGCGGCTCTGCTGGCGGTAGCGCTTGGTGCGGCCTCGTTGGTCCTCGTGCTGGCACTGATGAGCGGGTACACGGGTGCGTTGCGTTCCGGCGTGCTTGCAGCCGGCGGTCACCTGATCGCCCTCTACCCGCCCGGTCTGTCCCACGACGAGGCGCGGGCGGCCGAAGGCAGAATCGCCGCGGTCCCGGGAGTGGTCCGGGTTGGCGAGGTCGTGTACCTGCCCGGGATGATGTTCCCCCGTACCGGCGGCCAGGCCGAGGTGGTGAGCGTCAGAGCCAACTCACGATCGCCCTCGTTTGTGCGTCTGCCGGCGACGCAGGCGGCGGGCCCGCTCGAGGTCGCAGTGGGAAGCGGCGTGGCGCGCCGGCTGGCGGCGAGCCGGGGCGACGCGCTTGGCCTGCAGGTGGTGGCCGGCGGCACACCCCGGGGAGTCGCCACGCGGGTCGGGCAGGTGTTTTCGACGGGCTTTGCGGAGCTCGACGAGCGGTTCGTGGTCGCGGATCTCTCGGAGCTTCGCAGGCGGGTCCCGTCGCTGGCGGGGGGCGGGCTCGAGGTCTGGCTCGCGGACCCCGAGCAGGCCGGCGCCCTGCGGGACCGCGTCGAGCAGGCCTGCGGGAGGGGCGCCCTTGTCTCCACGTGGCAGGAGAGCAACCGCAACCTGTTCGCGGCGCTGCGCTGGCAAAAGATCTCTCTGGGGCTGGTGCTGTCGCTGGTGCTCGGGGTTGGCGCTTTCGAGGTGGCGTCGGCCCTGGTCGTTCTGGTGACCGAAAAGCGTCGCGAGTTCGGAGTGATTCTCGCGCTGGGCGGGCAGCCCCGCCTGCTGCGGCGGACCCTGTTGCTGGCGGGCGGGGCGCTGGGCGCAACCGGCGTGCTGGTCGGCATGCTCCTCGGCGTGGCCCTCGTGCTGCTGCTCGGGTTGCTCGGGGTCCCGCACTTCCCCCCGGGTATCGCGAGCATCTACATGGTCGAAACGATTCCGCTGCGGCTTCTGCCGGGTGACCTCGCGGCGGTACTGGCCCTCAGCCTCGTGGAGGTGCTGCTAGCGGCGCTGGTTCCTGCCTACCGGGCGTCCAGACGCGAGCCGGTCGAGGTGTTGCGTTGGGTGTGAAGGGCGACGCCCTGTGGGAAATCCAGTGGCACCCCGCGGACGGCGGCAAATTCCGGCGCCTGGTGCTCACGCGGCGCGGCTTGCGGGGAACCGTCGTAGCCCTCGCGTTTTCCCTCCTCGTCGTGCTGGCAATTGTGGGTGCCCTGCCGGTGGGGCTGAGGGGTTTCCTGACCTCCTTCACGGTGGACGCCGCCCAGCGCGAGAACCGGGCGCTCGCCATCCAGGGGGAATCGCTGCGTGAGCAGGTGTACGGGTTGGCCTCCCAGCTTCGCGAGCGCGTGCAACGCGGCCGGCGGGTAGCGTGGGTGGTCGGTGCGCCGCCTCAGGTCTGGGAGGGCTCGTGCCCGGTGCCCCCACCCCGCGGCGCCGGAGACGAAGTCGCCATCGGATGGCTGGCCGAGCAGGGGACGCGGCTGGACGTGTTGGGGGAGGAACTTTCGGCACCCCGCGCCACGCTGCGCTGTCCGCTCTCCGCGCTGCCTATCGCCTCTCCGGTGGACATGCGCAGGGCGGTGCCGGTCGCGCTCTTCGGCTGGCGCCGCTCCCCGTTTACCGGCAAGACCATGGCACAGAACGGGGCCACTCTGGCCGCGCCCCAGGGGGAGCCGGTGCTGGCTGCCGGCGCCGGCAAGGTGCTCTTTGCGGGGAGCGTTCGGGAGCGGAAGGCCAACGAATGGACGCGCTTCGGCAACGTAGTCGTCGTGGACCACGGCGGCAAAGTGGTGACGATCTACGCGCACCTGCGGGATGTGTTGGTGAGACGCGGTCAGACCGTGACGCGCGCCCAACGCCTCGGCTCCGTAGGTCAGACTGGCTGGACCCGTGTTCCCGCCCTGTACTACGAGGTCCGCTGGCCCCTGGATGAGAGGAGCAGACCCATCGACCCCGGGCTTGTAACACCGACGGTGCCCGTGGAGGATCTGGACGCCCGCCTGGGCGATCCAACCGCGGGGCTCCCGGGGGGGTTCGCAATCCTCGACCATCTCATTGGCGGCCGCGGTGAGCGCGCGCCGCGCGCCCGAACGCCCCGCCCTGCACCGGAGCAGCCCACGCCGGGTGCCGACTAACCATACCGAGCGGAGCCCTCATCTCAGCAGGGAAGAAGAAAGGTAGAAAGGGCAAAGGGGAGAGGTGAGACCAAGGTCTGCAAGGGTTCCCGTCTCTTCCTTTTCGCTTTTCCCCTTCTTCCTTTTGACCTGTGCGCACGCGTGTTGCCGCTCCTGTGGGGTGGTGATAGGCTTCAAGAACGGCGCCCGCGCGCCTGGAGGTCGGGATGACCGAGACGACCCTCAAACACACTCCGCTCTACGAGTGCCACCTCGAAGCCAGGGCCCGCATCGTCCCGTTCGCCGGGTTCGAGATGCCGGTGCAGTACTCGGGGGTACTCGAGGAGCACCGGGCCGTGCGCACGTCGGTCGGCCTGTTCGACGTCTCCCATATGGGCGAGATCGACGTGATCGGGCGACGGGCGCTCGATTTCGTTCAGTACGTTGCCTGCAACGACGCTTCCAAGCTAGAGAATGGCCGTGCCCAGTACTCTGGGCTGATGACGCCGCGCGGGACCTTCGTGGACGACCTCCTCGTGCACAAGATCGCGGATGATCGCTACTTTCTTGTGGTCAACGCCTCGAACACGGACAAGGACTACGCCTACCTGTGCGCCCAGGCTGCCGGTTTCGACGGCGTGGACGTCCACAACCGGTCGGATGACTACGCACAGATTGCGGTCCAGGGGCCGAAGGCCCTTAAGGTGCTGCAGAAGCTCACCCCGGCGAACCTCCCGGAGATCAAGTACTACCGATTCGTGAACGGGGAGGTGGATGGTGCGCCGGCGATCATCGCGCGCACCGGCTACACCGGCGAGGACGGCTTCGAGGTGTACGTGGCCCCTGCGGACGCCCCGCGAATTTGGCGCAAGCTCCTGGAGGCGGGCAAGGAGTTCGAAATCATGCCGGCCGGGCTCGGGGCCCGTGACACGCTCCGGTTCGAGGCCTGCATGGCCCTCTACGGCAACGACATCGACGACACAACCACGCCCTTCGAGGCGGGCCTGGGCTGGATCGTCAGGCTTGACAAGGAAGGATTCCTGGGCCGTGAGGCCTTGGTCCGGCAGCAAACGGTGGGGATCAGGCGCAAGCTGGTTGGTTTCGAGATGAAGGGCCGTGGCATCGCCAGGCACTCCTACCCGATCTGGTCGGGGGGCAGCGAGGTGGGGGTCGTGACCTCGGGGACCCACGCCCCGACGCTGGGCAAGGCCCTGGGAATGGGCTACGTGCCCGTCGAGCTGTCCGAGCTCGGATCGAAGCTGGAGATCGAGATCCGGGAACAGAAGATCGCGGCGCAGGTGGTGGAAACGCCGTTCTACCGCCGCGCCCGCTAGTGCGGATGATGAGAGGAGCGTGACATGGCACAACCTTCGGATCGCCTGTACACGAAGAGCCACGAGTGGGTGCAGCTGAAGGGCGGCGAGGCCACCGTCGGCATCACCCAGTACGCCCAGGAGCAGCTTGGTGATGTCGTGTTCGTCGAGCTCCCGGCGGCAGGCAAACAGGTTGCAAAGGGCGGGGTGCTCGGCAACATCGAGTCCGTGAAGGCGGTCTCCGAGGTATTTGCGCCCGTCGGTGGCGCGGTGATTGCAGCCAACGGCGAGCTCGAGGGTCACCCCGAGCTGGTCAACCAGGACCCGTACGGGAAAGGATGGCTGGTGCGCCTGAAGGCGACGGGGGAGCCCGAGGGCCTCTTGGACGCCGCCGCCTACGAGAAGTTCCTCGCTGAGGAGTCCCACTGATGCACCGCTACCTGGCTGGTGAGGATGACCGCCGCCGCATGCTGGCGGCGGTCGGCTGTTCGTCGGTCGAGGAGCTCTTTGTCTCGATCCCGGCGGAGGTGCGCTGCGGCGAGCTTCCCCTCCCCGTGGGGCGCAGCGAGGAGGAGGTGCGCCGGGAGTTCTGGGCGCTCGCCGGGAAGAACATCGCCCCGGAGTGCACGGCCAGCTTCCTGGGAGCCGGCGTCTACCGGCACGTCACCCCGGCGGTGACCGACGCGCTTCTGCAGCGCGGCGAGTTCTTCACCGCCTACACGCCGTACCAGCCCGAGGTGAGCCAGGGGACGCTGCAGGCCATCTTCGAGTTCCAGACGTTCATCTGCCAGCTCACCGGGATGGAGGTGGCCAACGCCTCGCTGTACGATGGCGCCACCGCGGTGGTCGAGGCGGTGTTGATGGCGCACCGGTTGCTGCCCGACCGGTCCAAGGTCGTGGTGGCGGGCTCGCTGCACCCCGACTACCGCGCGGTGCTGGACACCTACTGCGCGCCGCAGGGCCTGACCGTCGTCACGGTTCCGACCGACGCGAAAGGACGCGTCGACGCGGCAGTGTTCGCGGAAGCCGTCAGCGATGACGTCTGTGCGGTCGTGGTCCAGTCGCCCAACTTCCTCGGCGTGGTCGAGGACCTCCCGGCCCTGGGTTCGATCGTGAAGGGTGCGGGGGCGCTCGCGATCCAGGCGGTCGCCGAGGCCACCTCGCTGGGGCTCCTGGCGCCCGGCGGTGCTTTCGGGTACGACGTCGTGTGCGGCGAGGCGCAAGCGTTCGGGATCCCGGCCGCCTTCGGCGGGCCGCACCTGGGGTTCTTCGCGACGCGGCAGGCGCACATGCGCCAGCTCCCAGGGCGGCTCGTGGGCGAAACCGTGGACACGGAAGGCAAGCGGGGTTACGTGCTCACCCTCTCGACCCGCGAGCAGCACATCCGCCGTGCCAAGGCCACCTCGAACATCTGCACCAACCACGGGTTGATGGCGCTCGCGGCCACGATCGTGCTCTCGCTGCTCGGCAAGAGAGGTATCCGCGAGGTCGCGCTCGCGTCCCACGCCACGGCCGAGTACTTGAAAGCCGGGATTCGCGGTTTGGGGCACGGGGTCCGGTTGGCGTTTTCGGAGGCGCCGACGTACAACGAGTTCCTGGTCTTGCACGACGACCCTGACGGGCTGCTCGCCCGCATGAAGGACGAGCTGATCCTCGGCGGTGTCTCGACCGCGCGGTTCGGTGGAGGTCTGCCGCGAGGGTTCCTGGTCGCGGCCACCGAGCACAACACCAGGCAAGAGTGCGACAGGCTGCTCGACGCGCTGCGGAGGCTCGCATGAGCGAAAAGCGCGATTTGAGGCAACGCGAGGGCCTGATCTTCGAGCGCTCCTCTCGGGGTCGGGTGGGGTATCAGCTGCCGCCTCTCGAGGTCCCGCCGGTGGATCCGGCAAAGACGCTGCCTTCGAAGCTCCTGCGCGGCGAGATCCCGGAGCTGCCGGAGGTGAGCGAGGTGGACGTCGTGCGCCATTTCACCCGCCTCTCCAAGTGGAACTACAGCGTGGACGACGGGCTCTACCCTCTCGGCTCCTGCACGATGAAGTACAACCCCCGCATCAACGAGGAGGTGGTTCGACTTGCCGGCCTCGCGCAGCTCCACCCGTTGCAGCCCGAGGACCAGGTGCAGGGCGCACTTGCCCTCATGTGGGAGCTGGAGCAGGCGCTGATCGCGGTGACCGGGATGGCGAGGGTGACCCTCCAGCCCGCGGCCGGCGCGCACGGCGAGCTCGCCGGCATGCTGATGATTCGCAAGGCGCTCGCCGACCGTGGCGAGCATCGCAGCGTCGTGCTGATCCCCGATTCCGCGCACGGCACGAACCCGGCCTCGGCCGTGTTCGCCGGGTTCGAGGTCGTCGAGGTGGCGTCCACGCCGAAGGGGACGCTCGACCTCGCGGTAATTGCCAGGCACCTCGAGGGCGGCAACGTGGCCGCGCTGATGGTCACTGTGCCCAACACCCTCGGAGTCTTCGAGCCCGAGATCGTGAAGGCCGCCGAGATGCTGCACGAGCGGGGCGCCTTCCTCTACATGGACGGCGCAAACTTCAACGCGTTCGTGGGGGTCGCCCTCCCCGGGAAGATGGGCGCGGACGCGCTGCACATCAACCTGCACAAGACCTTCTCCACACCCCACGGCGGCGGGGGGCCGGGCGCTGGCCCGGTGGCGGTCTCCGACGCGCTGGTGCCGTACCTCTGTGTGCCGACGGTCGAGCAGGCCGGCAGCCGCTTTACCCTCTCGTACGACAGGCCGAAGAGTATTGGAAAGGTGCGGGGGTTCTACGGCAACTTCGGAATGTTGGCGCGGGCTTTGGCCTACATCCGCTCGCTCGGGCGCGACGGCCTGCGACTCATGGCCGAGGGTGCGGTCCTCAACGCCAACTACATCCGCAAGGGGCTCGAGGCCGAATACCACCTGCAGTACACGGACCCCAGCCTGCATGAGGTGGTCTTCGACGACTCCCTGCAGGCCGCCTCCGGCGTGAAGAACGTGGACATCGCAAAGCGCCTGCTCGACTACGGGTTTCACCCGCCGACCATGTCTTTCCCGTTGATCGTCCACGGCGCGCTAATGATCGAGCCGACCGAGAGCGACGGCATTGACGAGCTTGACGCCTTCATTGCGGCGATGAAAGAAATCGCACGAGAAGCCCGGGAGAACCCGGACCTGGTCAAGGGCGCACCGTACGGCACTCCGGTGCGGCGCCTCGATGAAGTACGCGCGGCCCGGCAACCGGTGCTGCGCTGGCAGCTCAAGAAAGCGTGAGCCGCCGCGCCGGCCCATTCCGCCGCGACGGGTATGGGAGGAACGACATTGTTGCAGAGGCTCCATGTCTTCGTGGACTACTGGAACTTTCAGCTGCGGTGGAACGAGCGCGCCGGTGATGCGCGCTGCAACTGGGCCCACCTTCCCGCCGTCCTGCTCGAGCGGGTGAAGACCCTTCCGGTTGCGGGAGAGGTGGACTTTCAGGGGATGCGGGTCTACGCCTCATGCGATCCCAATGACGAGAACCTGCGCAGGTGGCTCGAGAACTTCCTCGAGCGCCAGCCGGGCACGAGCGTCGTCGTTCTCGAGCGCCGGCGCCGCTTCGACCACATCCGCTGCCGCTCGTGCGGCTACGAGACCGGGACCTGCCCCTCTTGCGGCCAACCCCTGATCTGGTCGGCGGAGAAGGGGATCGAGGCGGCGCTGATCACAGACCTCTACGAGCTCTCCGGGGCCGATGCGCTCGACGTGGCGGTATTGGTCTCGTCCGACAGTGACTTCGTTTTCCCTGTTGTGGGGCTTCAGGGGAGAGGCGTCAAGGTGGTCAACGCGGCGTGGCGTGGCGCAGGGCAGGAACTGGCGCGCGCGAGTTGGGCCACGCTCGACCTCGACGAGCTGATCCCATCGCTTGTGCGTGAGCCCGGCCCAGAGCGGCGCAACTCGAACCCCGATCCAGAACAATAGCCATCAGTTTTCGCCCGTCTATGGACTCAAGGGTGAGGCCCGGACGCGTGCCTCGAGCCCCAAGCCTCGAGCCCCAAGCCTCAAGCCGGGCTAGGTGGCTGCGTGGCCACGCCTGAGCGGTGGGTCGGGGGAAACACCAGCATCACCAGCGCGGCGAGCAGCATCGGGAGATCGCGCAGCATCAGCAGCCAGGCGTTGTTGACGTCCTCGGCACTGGTGGAGAAACAGCCGCACGCGACGTTTACACCGCGCACGGCGTTGATGCCGAGCGCCACGATGAACGCCACAAGAAGCCCGCTCGAGCACAACGCTGCAGCGCGCCGCTTGAAGCCGGTCACGAGCCCGATCCCCACCAGCAGCTCCATCCACGGCATGTAAATCGCCATCAGGTCGATGGGTCCGGCCGGCAGGACGCGGTAGTTCCAGATGATCGTCACCAGCGGCCGGGGGTCCAGGATCTTGGCATGGGCGGCGTAGAGGAAGACCGCGCCGAGCGTGACGCCCAGCACGCGATGCAGCCACGGACGGCGCAGCCACTTCACCGGGCCCCCCCGTCCACCGGCAAGCCGCTGCCCTGCCACCCCATGAAACCCCCGATGAGCACGTACGGCGGAGGCAGCCCGCGGTGACGCAGCTCCTGGGCGAGCAGCTGCTCGACGTCGGTCTCCTCGCCGGCGCCGTAGAGGATCACCGCGTCGACCGAGCGGAGCCGCGTGACCCGCTCAGGCGTCAACTGGGCCTGCACGTCGGTGTAGTAGATCGGCTGCGCCCCTGGCACGTGACCGGACGCAAATTCGGCGGGGGAGCGGGAATCCAGAAAAACCACCCTGGGCAGGGCCGTGCGCATCGCGTCGGCCGATCCGGGATCGAGGAAGTTGAAGTCGACCCCTGCCCGGGGCGGCTCATGGCCCTTGCCCCACCAGGCGAGGTGCCGCCCGGGGAGGAGGTTGGCCGCAGTCCCCAGGATCAAGGTGCCGACAACGTAAAGAGCGGTGTCGCGAATGAGGCCGCGCATCCCGGGGCTCAGGGTAACATAGCTCGATGCGGGCCCGGAGGCGTTTCCTCCTGTGGCTGCTGGCGGTTGCCGTCCTGCTCGTAGCCATTCTGCTGGCCACGCGCACACCACCCCGCCTGCCTGGTGACCGCGACCACACGCTCGATCAGGCAGAGCCACGCTGCCTCACCTGCCACTCGCACACCGCCAGGCACCCGCGCTCGGCCGGCCACCCGCCCCGCGACGACTGCTTCTCCTGCCACCGTGACCCGCGTGGTGTCCTGCACCCGCGACCCGGCGCGCCGACGAGTCTGCCGGGCGGGTGGTTGGACGACCCCCGGCTAGCGGCCGGGCGCGGCGTCGGCGGGGCGAGGCCGTCGCCCGGCGGGCCGTGAGGTGGTAGCGTAGGCGGGTGGCGGGGTTGCGTGCCCCGCGACACGGGGAGGACCCATGAGGAGAGCGCTGCTCCCGAGCCTGGTTGTCGCCTTGGCGGCGATGCCGGGTATCGCCGGAACCGCGCCGCGCTACCCAGGGGCCGACACCTCGGTCGTGGTGAACAGGGGAAACGGACGGATCGCAGTGCTGCGCGGCGACAAGCTCGAGGTCTTCGAGGCCGCGGGGACGTCCGTCTCGACGATCGAACTTCCGGGCAAGAACCCCCGCATCCTCGAGTTCTGCGGCGGAAACCTGCTCTACGTGACCCACCAGGTCAGCAACCTCCCGCAGGTGTTCGTGGTCATCACGGTTGACGGGCGCGAGCGCCTCGCGTTTCCGAACGAGGGTCTCTCGGAGCTGTTCCCCAGCGAGACAAGCAAACTGACGCTGGACGGTAAGGGGGTGTACGGCTTCCTGCCGCTCGACCCACCGGCGCGCGAGTTCTTCGGCCTGCCCGAGTCCATTCCGGCGGGGGCCGGCGTCGCGGCCACCTACCGGTTCGCGGGCGAGAAGCTGCTGGCGCGCGGCTCGGAGGTCTTCACCGGCGTGGTAGCGCTGTCCCCCGAAGACATGCTGTTGACGGTCAAGGGCGGCGGCGTCATGCGCCACCGCCCGCCGGGCGGCGTGGCGTGGAAGCTCGAGGGGAGCGGCGGCGACTGGCTCATAGCGGACGTGGATCCGGCGGCCGGACTCGCGGTGGCGATCGACGGCCAGGGGGCAGTCCTCGGCCTTGACCTCGAGAAAGGGGAGGTGCGTTGGCAGTCGGCCGCGGGGACCGGCCCGCGGGTGCGCGGCGCGCGCCTGCTGCGAGGCGGCCAGGTGGTCGCGTTCACCACGGAGCCCGAGAAGCAGGTGGTGGTGTTCGATCCCGCGTCGGGCAGATGGAACGCGGCGGAGGTCACACAGGCGTTCGCGCGCCAGGGGATGCGAGCCGTGCTGGCGAGCTGGCTCGATCGCACGGACTCCCTCGCGGGGCTCTGGCAGATCGGGACCGCAGGCGGAACGGCGTGGCTGATCCTTGGCGCCGACGGCTGGTACGAGGTGCCGCTACAGTAGACGCCCGTTCGGCCGTCTATCTCCCTCCCCGTCGTGTCTCTTGGTCGTCGTTCTACCGAGGCCTGCACCCCGAACCCCGAGCCCCGGTCTCACACCAGCTCGAACTCCCCAGCCTCGAGGGTGGCCTTGAGCACCGCCATGAACTGGTCCGCCGTCGCACCGTCCACCAGTCGGTGGTCGAAGGAGAGCGCCAGGTAGACCATGTCACGGATCGCGATCGCCTCGCGCCCGAAATCGTCGGTCACGACCACCGGGCGGCGGTGGACACCGCCGGTGGAGAGGATGGCCACGTTGGGCTGGTTGATAATCGGAAGGCCGAAGAGCCCTCCGTACGGGCCCGGGTTGGTGATCGAGAACGTTGACCCCTGAACGTCCTCGGGCTTCAGCTGCTTGTTTCGGGCGCGCGTGGCGAGGTCCGTGACCGCCCGCTGCACGCCGATGAACGAAAGCTCCTCTGCGCGCTTGACCACCGGCACGATGAGGCCGTGCGGCAGCGCCACCGCAACCCCGACGTTGATGTGGCGGTGGTAGACGATCTCGTTGCCGTCGAGGGTCGCGTTGACCACCGGGAACGCCTTCAGGGCCTCGATGGCCGCGGCCACGAAGAACGGCGTGAAGGTAAGCTTGATTCCGTGCTGCGCCTCGACGGCGGCTTTGTTTCCCTCGCGCAGTGCCACGACGCGGGACATGTCGGCCTCAAAGACCGTGTTGACGTGGGGGGAGGTCCTGCGGGAGAGCACCATGTGCTCGGCGATCTTCTGCCGCATGATCGACATCGGCTCGCGCAGCTCGTCACCGGTGAATGGACCCGAGGGGCCGAGGGTCGCCCCGGTGGCGAACGGCACCTTGCGGCCCTCAGGCGAGGGAACGGCAACCGGGCGGGACGGTGCCGCCTTGGGCACCGGTGCCGCGGGGCGGGCGGAGCTGCCCGCCTCGACGACGGCGAGGATGTCTTCCTTGGTCACCCGACCGTGGAGGCCTGTCCCGGACACCGCGCGCGAGATCCACGCCGTGCTCGGCGGCGATGCGGCGCACAAGCGGCGAGGAGCGCCGACGCAAAAGCTCGGCCTCCGGCTCCGTCTGGGTGGGCGCCTGCACGGGCCCCACAGCGGCTGGCTTGGGGGAGGGTGGCGCGGTGGCAGGTTTCGGGGCGGGGGCGTGCGGCGGCCTCGGGTTTCGATGCCGCGGGCCACGTCGCCCGCCTCGCCCGCCTGAGCGATCACGCCGATGACGGTCTCCACCGGCACCGTGGTGCCGGGCCCGTGCAGGACCTTCGCCAGCTTGCCGCTGGCCGGGGCCGGGACCTCGGCGTCCACCTTGTCAGTGGAGATCTCGAGCAACGGCTCGTCCTTGGTGATCTCCTCACCCTCGTTCTTGAACCAGCGGACGATCGTCCCCTCGGTGATCGACTCACCCATCTGCGGCATCAGGACGTTGACTGGCATGGTGCCCCCTCGAACCCCTTCTCTTTCAATTGCTACCCCCGGAGACGGCATTCCCTGACCGTCTCCGATTTGGTGCCTCAGATGTGGATCATGGCGCCGTGCACGCCCTCCGCCGCCTCGTGGATCGCCTCGTGGAGGGTGGGGTGGGCGTGGATTGTGTGGATCAGCTCCTCCGCGGTCAGCTCCCCGCGCAGCGCCGCCTCGGCCTCCGCGATCAGTTCGGTGGCGTGCGGGCCCACGATGTGCACCCCGAGGACCTCGTCGTACTTCGCCTCACCAACGATCTTCACGAAGCCGACGCTCTCACCGATGATGTACGCCTTCCCGCTTGCGGAAAACGGGAACGTCCCCGTGCGCACATCGTACCCCTTCTCCCGTGCCTTCGGCTCGGAGAGCCCGATGGAGGCCACCTCCGGCCAGCAATACGTGCAGGATGGGACCTGGTCGTAGTCGATGGGGCGCGGGTCGGCACCCGCGATGTGCTCCACCGCGAGGACCCCCTGCATCGAGGCCACGTGAGCGAGCCACTGGGTGGTGAGCAGGTCGCCGATCGCGTACACCCCCTCCTCGTGCGTGCGGCAGAACTCATCCACCACGATGCGGCCGCGCTCGATCTGCACCTTGGTGCTCTCGAGGCCGATACCCTTGAAGTTGGCCACCCGGCCCACCGCCAGCAAGAGGCGCTCGGCCTCGAGCGGTAGCGCCTCGCCCTTGCCGGTAACGGCCCGGCAGCGCACGACGCCGCCATCGACCTTGGCCTCCTCGACCCGGGTGGCGGTATGGAGCGTCATCCCCTGGCGCCGAAACGCCTTGTTCACCTCGGCCGAGACGTCGGGGTCCTCGAGCGGCAGCACACGGTTCAGCAGCTCGACCACGGTGACCTGTGAGCCGAAGCGCGAGAAGATCGAAGCGAACTCCATCCCCACCGCGCCGGCTCCAAGCACGAGCAGGCGAGGCGGAACCTCCCCGAGTTCGAGGATGTGGTCCGAGTTGATGATGCGATCCCCGTCGGCGGTGATGAAAGGCAGATCACCGCAGCGAGAGCCGGTTGCCAGGATGATGTTCTTCGCGTGACGCTTTTCCACCGAGCCATCGGGTCTCGCGATCTCGACCGTGTTCTTTCCACCGAGCCTCGCAGTGCCCTGCACCCACGTGACCTTGTTCTTCCTGAACAGGAACTCGACGCCCTTGGAGCTCTTCGCGACCGCCTTGGTCTTGTGCTGATGTGCGGCCTGGAGGTCGAGCTTGACGTCCCCGCACACCACCCCGAACTTCGCGCCGTCGCGCGCCTGCTGGAGCAGGTCGGCGGTGTGGAGAAGCGCCTTGGTCGGGATGCAGCCGCGGTGGAGGCAGGTTCCGCCGAGGAAGGGGTCCTTCTCGACCACGCAGACGTCGAGGCCGAGCTGGCCCGCCCGGATCCCGGCCACGTAGCCGCCTGGTCCTGACCCGATGATCACGACGTCGTGCTGGGTTTCGGCCATCCTGCCCCCTTGCCCACAACCGATCTGTGCGGCGACTCATTCTAACTTGGATCGCTGCCGATAGTGTTCCCCTTTTCGCCGGCGGAGCGGCGTTGGCGCAACTTGGTGCCTGGAAGAAACGTCCGCGACCTACGGGTCGGCGACGATAATCCTTGGCGACGATCCACCTTCCGCCATGTCGCCGCCGCCGTCAGCCGCGACGAACACAGAGTAGGGGTACGCGCCCGGACGCTCTGTCTTAATCCGGAACCAGGTGCCCGACTCGCCCTTCTGCGGTTCGGCAACGTCCCGCGGAAAAACGATCTCGGGATTTGGCAACAAGGAAACGAACCTGACGAGCGCTCCGGGGTGAACCACGAGCCGTCCTGGCTCAACTCGATATTTGCACCCCTCCTTGAAGATGACCACCTTGTGGATGTCACCGCAGGCCTCACAAATAAACCTTCTCCAACCCTCAGGGACTTCCATGTCTCATCTCCTCCTCCGGCTTGTCAAGCCTGTCTCACCTCGTGCCCTTTTGCTTGTAGGCCTTGATCAAAGCTACGAATTGCGGGTCGTTGCTGAACTTCTGCAAAGATGGTTCAGCCTCGACCTCGCCGACAGGGCAGCCAAGCTCCAGCGCCGTGGCGACCCACTCGAGTGTGCGGCTGCGGTCGGCGAGCTCCGCGTAAACCAGGGCAATCTGGCGCGCAAGGTCGGCTTGCTTCTTGCCGTCTGTTTCGACCCTCTTCAGGTAACCCTGCGCCTGGTCCCTGTTGGCAAGCGTCGCGTGGTAGTTCGCAAGGTCGACGACGACCTGGGTGTCGCGGGGGTCAACGGCGAGGCTCTTCTTGGCCAGCTCAATTGCCTTGGAGAGGGCCTGGCGTGCCTTGGCTTCCTGGCCCGAAATGTGTTGATACTCGATACCGAGGTTCCCCCACAGGACATAGTCATAGTCGTCGATGGCCAGAGCCTTCTCGAACATGGTGGCGGCCTCCCGTGAGTTGCCACGCCGGGATCCCAGGGTCCCGAGGTTGGAGTAGGCGATGTAGTTCGGCTTCGCGCGTGCCGAGCGCTCGAACATGAGGCGTGCTTCGTCCCAGCGCGACAGATCGAAGTAGAGCGCACCGAGGTCGTTGAGGAGCAGGTAGTTCTCGGGGGTCAGTTCGAGCGCCTTCCGGTACTCCTGCTCCGCCTCCCGGTGCCGGCTCTGGAGCCAGTAGAACCGCGCCAGGCGCGAGTACCCCAGCCAGTAGTCGGGCTGGAGCGCGATGGCCTTCCTGTAGGCCGCCTCGGCCTCCGCCGCCTTTTGGAGCTTTGCATAGGCTCGGCCCAGCTCGACGAGCGCCTGAGCATTTGAAGGGTTCAGTTTGAGGGCGTGCTGGAAGGCAGTGACCGCCTCCTCGTACTTCCCGGTGGCAACGCTGATCAGACCGAGCAAGACCTGGACTTGCGGCAGAGACGCATCGAGCTGCGCCGCGCTCCGGCACGCTGCCACAGCCTCCTGGATGGCAGCCGAATCCTTGGTGTTTTTGTAGAGCGCGAGGTAGGCCTCGCCCAGCGCCGCCTTTGCGAGCGCGAAGGAGGGGTCGAGCGTGACGGCGCGCTTGAGCAACGCGATGGCGAACTCGGGATCGGACGGTCCCATGCTGTTGTGCAGAGCGCCCAGGGCGTGCACGTATGCGTCCTGTGCCTCGGAGTTGGCCGTGCTCCCCGCAGCGAGCGTCTTCCGCGCCTCCGGCTGGAGCTCCAGCTCGAGCATTCCCATGACCGCCAGGAGGACCCGGTCCTCGACGGCGCTCAAGTTCGAAAGGGGTTCGTCAATGACCCGCGATCGGAGCTGGCGCGACCTCTCGGTGTCCACGAGGTTGAGCGCCAGGCGAACGCCATCGTGGCTGCGCTGAACGGAACCGGTCACCGCGAGGTTGGTCCCGAAGACCCGCCGGGCGTCACTCGGCGCTCGGATCTCCCTGGCCTTGAGTTCGCTCTGGGGCACCACCCAAAGTGAGCTTTGAAAGCGCTCCGCTTGCGTGAGCTGACTGGTCAGGATCTCGGTGAGGCCGTCGCAGAAGGTGCGGTTGGCAGGGTCGTCGCCCACGTTCGTGAAGGGGAGCACTGCCATGTGCTGCTGCTCGGGGACCCCCCGAATGTTCAGCAGTGGCCTGACCGCGTTGCGGGCCGCGGGCACGACCGCCAGCACCACCAGCGCAACCATCGCAGCACCGACCGGCAGCGTGATCGCCGGACGCAGCCGGCGCCGCACCGACGAGATCGGGGGGGCTCCGGGCAGCGTTGAGACGGTGGCCGAGGTCAGGGCGCGACGCACGCCCTTCAGGTCGGCGATCAGCTCGCCGGCGCGCTGATAGCGCTCGTCGGGTCGCTTCCTCAGACACCTCACCACGATCGTCGCGAGCGGCGCCGGCACGCCGGTGCGCAGGCTCTCGAGCGGGTGGGGGCTCCTGATGGACGATCGCCTCCAGGAGCGGCTGCTCCCCGTCTGCGATGAATGGCAGGTGGCCGGTGAGCATCTCGTACATGGTCACGCCGAGCGACCAGATGTCGGTGCGCTGGTCCAGCGCATCCCCGCGCGCTTGCTCGGGGGACATGTACGAGACGGTGCCGGCGATCTCGTCGGCGTCTTCGGCATGCGATCTGCCGACCAGTGTGGCGATGCCGAAGTCCACGATCTTCGGAATGCCGTCCACGGTCAGCATCACATTGGCCGGCTTGATGTCGCGGTGGATGATCCCGTGCTCGTGGGCCTGTTTCATGCCCTCGGCCACCTGGATGACGATGTTGAGGGTCTCCTCGATGCTCAGTGGGCCACGGGCCAGCCTGCTCTTGAGGCTCTCGCCGTCGTAGAAGGCCATGCAGATGAAGACCTGGCCGTCCGCGGTCTCATCGATCTCGTGGATCGTGCAGACGTTGGGGTGATCGAGGGCGCTCGCGGTCCGCGCCTCCTGTTCGAAGCGTCCCTTGGCCGCCGCGTCGCGGGTCAACTCCGGAGGCAGGAACTTGAGAGCGACGAAGCGCTTGAGCCGGATGTCCTCGGCCTTGTACACCACCCCCATCCCGCCGCCACCGAGGCGCTCGAGGATCGTGTAGTGGGAGAAGGTCTTCCCGATCACGCCTCACCTCGGCCCCAAGAGGCTGGGTGCAGCACTTCGGACTTGGCCCGTCGACTCGTCCTGCTCGACATGTCGTTGACTCTAAGTCTCCTTATCGTACACGCGCCGTGCCTTGTCAACCCGCGGCTGGGCTCGCCTTCGAGCGCGATAATGGCCTCGTGCGTCTTCCCACACCCCCGGCCACGGCGACGACGTCTCTGCTGGCACTCGGCTTCGCCACCTCAGTTGCCCAGGCGGTACTGCTGCGCGAGGGGATGGCCGCCCTCGGTGGATCGGAACTCGCGTGGGGTGCGGTGCTGGCACTGTGGCTGTGGGGGATGGGGGCCGGAGCGTGGGTGGGGACCCGACATGGCGGCCGCGCTCTTACGGCGCTGGCGCCGGCCCTGGTTCCCGTGCTCACCGCGGCCGGGGTCGTGCTGATGCGCGCAGCGCCTGCGCTCACCGGAATGGTGACCGGCGAGGCCCCGACGACCTGGCATGGGCTCGGGCTGTGGGTGGCAGCGGTGGTGGTGCCGGCCGCGGTCGGTGGCTGGAGCTTTCCGGTGGCGGCAGCCGCCCTGCGCGGTCCAGCCGGCGCGGCTTTCGCGTATGCCCTGGAGAGCGGCGGGGCGACGCTGGGTGGGCTCTTCTTCACGTTTCTGCTGGCGCAGCAGGGTTCCGTGACGGCGCTCTGCGTCGCGGCTGGCGTCTCTCTCGCCGCGTGGCTGGCGGCGAGTGGCCGTCCATGGCTGGCTGTGCTGCCGCTGGCTGCCGGGGTGATCGCGGCGGCACCCGGCGACCGGATCCTGGCAAGGGCCGGGTGGCGCTGGTCAGGCAGGGCGGGGGAACTTGCCGCCTGGCGGGAGACGCGCCAGCAGCGCCTCGAGCTTTCGACCGGGACGCCGGCCACGCTTTACGCGGACGGCAGGCTCCTGGCGAGCTTTCCCGATCCCTACCGCGTGGCTGCCCGGGCCCACCTCGCGCTTCTTCTTCACCCGAAGCCGACGAATGTGCTCCTCGTGGGCGGTACCGCAGACGGGAGCGTCCCCGCCATGCTGCGTGAACCCGGCGTGAGGATCACCGTCGTCGAGGAGGACGCCGCCCTCGCCCGTCTCCTGCCGGCGTGGTTCGGGACGCCTCTGACGGAGTCGCTTTCCGACCCGCGGGTGTCGCTGGTGGGCAGCGACCCGCTGCGGGCGGTGCGGCGCGCAGGTCCCTGGGATCTGATCGTGCTGTTCGACGGCGACCCGACCACGCTGCGTCACAACCGCACCCGCACCGTGGAGTTCTTCCGCGCCTGCGCCCGGGTCCTCAACACGGATGGCGTCCTCGTTGTGCGGGTCGGGGTGGGGGACACATACCTGGGTGGTGCAGGCGGGAGGTTGTTGGCGGTCACCGCCGCCACGCTCCGGGAGGTATTCGTCCAGGTGCGCGCCCTTCCGGGCGAGGAGGTGCTCCTGGTTGCGGGCCGCGAAGGCGCGAGACTCTCGGCGGCGCCGTCGCTGCTCGCCGAGCGATGGCGCCGGAGGGGTGTGGTGGACCCGGAGTTCGGGCCCGAGATGATCCCCCTGCTGGTAGACCCCGGGCGCGCCGCCACGTTGGAGGCGTTCCTGGCCGGTCACCCTGCGCCGGTCAACCGGGCGCAGCACCCACGCGTCGTGCTTCTGGCGGCCGCGTTGCACGAGGCGCGCGGGAGCCCACCGTTGCTGGCCGCGGCGCGGGCGCTTGAGGCCGGGTCCACCGTCCCGCTCCTCCTCTGTCTCACGGTCGCGCTGGCCGTCCTGTTGGTGCGGGGGATGCGCGGGGCCAGCCTCGGCGTGGAGGCCGCGGCGGTCGTCGGCTTCGCCTCCATGGCCTGGTGGCTGTTGCTGCTCGCGGGCTGGCAGGCAACGATGGGCTCGGTGTACGCGGAAGTTGGAGCGCTGTCGGCGGCGTTCATGGCGGGGCTGGTTGGGGGCTCGGCTGCCGCTCGGCGGTGGTCGTCTTCAGGTCCCCGGTTCCTCGCGGGAGTGCTCGCCGCGGGTGCCGGCGTCTCACTGCTGATCGCCGCCGGAGCGCCGCTCGCCTGGCCCCGGGCGACCATCGTCCCGCTCCTGCTGCTGGCCGGTTTGCTCACCGGCGCGGCGTTCCCGGCGGTGGCCTCGTTGGCTGGTAGCGGCGAGACGCGGCGCGGGGCCGGCAGGGGTTTTGCCGCCGACGAGGCGGGTGCCGGCGTCGCGGCCCTGGCCGTCGGCCTGCTGGTGTTGCCCTGGGCGGGAATGGCCGCGGTGGCTCTTGGGATTGCCGTCTTGCAGGGCGGTACCGCGGCCGCGGTGGGCCTTTCGGCGCGCCGGCGGCGGGGCTAGGATGCGCGTCGCGGAGGGCGCGATGGAGAGCCAGCGGAAGCGGGAGCGCTACGTGCGGGTGGCCGAGCAGCTGCGGGAGCTCCTCGTCTCCACCCGGGACCCGATGGCGCGGATGGCCACGGCCGCCGCGCTCCTGCACGCCAAGATGAGCGGCTTCTTCTGGACGGGCTGGTACCTGTTGCGCGACGGCGAGCTCACCGTGGGACCGTACCAGGGCTCGCTGGCGTGCCTGGTGTTGCCGGTCCATCAGGGCGTGTGTTGGGCGGGGATCGACCGCGGCGAACCCCTCATCGTTCCGGACGTACACGCGTTCCCGGGGCACATCGCGTGCGACTCGCGGTCGCGCTCCGAGATCGTGATCCCGCTGCGCAACGCCTCGGGGGCAGTGATCGGCGTTCTCGACGTCGACTCCGAGCGCCCCGCGCACTTCGACGATGTGGACCGCGATGGGCTCGAAGCGATCGCCGCGCTGATCTACTCCTGAAGCCGGCCAGGGGGGCCTGGCGGACATGGCGGTGAGGCAGATGTTGACGGGCGTGGTAGTCGTGGCGTCGGTCCTCGCGGCCGCGGTGGCCGCCGTGGTAACCCTCGCGTACGTGAAGCAGGAGGCCCTCGTTTACTTCCCCGACCGGCATGTTCGCTTCACCCCGGCCGACCTGGGCATGGCGTACGAGGACGTGGTGCTGAGGACCAGCGACGGAATCTCGGTGGCGGCGTGGTGGGTCCCGGCGCCGCGCAGCCGCGGGGCGCTGATCTTCTGCCACGGCAACGCGGGCAACATGGGTGACCGCGTCGGGAAGCTCCGGCTCTTCCACGATCTTGGTCTTTCGGTGCTGGCTTTCGACTACCGCGGCTACGGGACAAGCCAGGGGAAGCCGAGCGAGGAGGGTACGGCCCGCGACATGGACGCTGCGGTGGCTCATGTCCGGGACAGCAGGGGTGTGCCTCCCGGCCGGACGGTGTTCTACGGCGAGTCGCTGGGTGGTGCCGTGGCCGTCGAAGCCGCTACCAGGTGGCTCCCGGCTGCGCTGGTGGTCGAGTCCACCTTCATCAGCGCGCGCGACATGGCGCGCCGGCACTACCCGTTCGTACCAGCCGGCCTCGTGCGACTTGGCTATGACACCCTTTCGCGCATCGGAGCACTCGCGTGCCCGAAGCTGATTCTTCACGGGCCTCGCGACACGATCGTGCCGTTCGAGATGGGGGAGGCGCTCTACCGCGCCGCCTCCGAGCCGAAGCGGTTCGCGATCCTGGTGGGCGACCACAACGCCGGCGGCATCCTTGAGAGTCCCGCGGCGTGCGGGGCTCTGGCCGACCTCGTGCGCGAGTTGCTGGGCGAGCTGCCGGCCACCGCGCACTAGCGCGCCGCGCCAACAATCTCCTCAACCCTTGGGGTCCGTATCCTGTGGTTCCCAAGGGTCGGTCCTGTGCTCTGTGCTCGTGCGCACAAGCACCCACTTGATTGTGAAACTCAAGCGCTTGACAACCGCTCGGGGCGCCCGTATAAGCGCAAAAGTTTTACCTTTTCGGAACCGAAGTGCACCTCCCGGGGGGGAGACCAACGAATCAGCCGGAGCTGGAAACCGGCGGGGACGATTCGGACGGGACCAAGCCGTTCGAAAGGGGGACTGGATGGACCGTTTGTACGTGGTGGTGGGTGCAGTTCTCATTCAACTCTGCCTGGGTGCGGTCTACGCGCGGTCGGCGTTTGCCCAGGCCCCGACAACGCCGTTGCAGAGAGGATGAGGAGGTCTCCGAGGATGATTAACACCGCTGGAACACAACCGGGTTCACACATGAACAGATGGTGGCACGTTGTGGGCGGGCTCTGCATGAACCTCGCGCTGGGCTCGCTCTACGCCTGGAGCGTCTTCGTCGCGCCGCTCGAGAAGCAGTTCGGCTGGAAGCGGGCGGATACCTCCACGGTGTTCATGGTGGCCATCGTCGTGTTCGCGCTCAGCTTCATCGTGGCGGGCCGGCTGCAGGACAAACTCGGTCCCTTCCGCATATCCCTGACGGGCAGCATCTTCCTGACGGTTGGCTTCCTGCTCTGCATGTGGACGAGCAGCCTGACGTACCTGATTGTCTGCTTCGGCATCCTCGTCGGAATCGGGAATGGCTTTGGCTACGCGACGCCCATCCCGGTCATGGCCAAGTGGTTCCCGGACAAGCGCGGCCTCGCGGTGGGCCTGGCCGTGGCTGGCTACGGCGGCGGATCGGCCATCTTCGGCCCGATGGCCAACCTGTGGCTGATTCCAACGTACGGCTGGCGAGCGACCTTCGCGATCCTTGGAGTCGTGTTCTTTGTCATGACCGTCATCGGAGCATTTCTGCTGAAAAACCCTCCTGTCGGATACCGCCCGGAAGGTTGGCAGCCGGCTCCGGCGTCCAAGTCTGCGGCGACCACCTACGAGTTCTCGCCGGGCCAGATGTGGCGCACCGCGCCGGCCTATTTCATGTGGATCGCGTACGCGCTTGGCACCTCGGCTGGCCTGATGGTCATCAGTCAGTTGGTCCCGTTTGCCAAGAGCATGAAGATCTCGAGCGAGGCCCTACAGACGATGACGCTGTTCGTCGGCGCGGTCGGAAGCGCTTCGGGTCGGGTGCTCTCGGGCTGGATGTCCGATGCCCTCGGGCGTCTGAACGTCCTTCGCCTGATGATAGCGGTCTCCGCGGTCGCGATGCCGCTCCTGTACCTGACGGGCGGCAACGTGGCCATGCTGTACGTCATGGTTTTCATCGTTTACTGGTGCTTTGGGACGCAGCTGTCGGTGAACGCGTCCACCACGGCGGACTTCTGGGGCACGAAGAACGCCGGCATCAACTACGGAATCATGTTCACCGCCTATGGTGTGGCGGGCATCATCGGCCCCAAGATCGGCGGCGCGCTCTTCGACCAGTACAAGAACTACAAGGCCGCGTTCTATACGGCCGGGGCTCTCGCGGTTGTCGCTCTCGTTTGTGAGCTGTTGGCGAAGCGGCCATCGCCCCCGGAAGGAGCCCACGCATGAGTGGGACATCCGGCGCTGTTCCTGATCGCCTGCGTCCCGTTGTTCCTGATCGCGTTGATCATGACTGCCTGAAGCCGCTGGCTGCAGGCGCGAGCAACTGAGGAGAGTGACATGAAGACGATACGGCTACTTGTTTTCTGTGCGCTTCTCGTGTTCATTGTGGCGGCATCCTCCTGGGCACAACCGTTCCAGCTCACGTCCCAGGACGGCAAGTCGTCGCTGAAGTTCGGGATGCTGCTGCAACCGCAGGGTGAGTGGATCGACACCACCGCCGCAGACCACACGACGGAGAACCTCTACCTCCGCCGCTTTCGCATACTACTCGGGGGCAAGCTCGGCGACAAAGTGACGTTCTTCGTCGAGACTGATTCCCCCAACGTCGGCAAGGCGGCGGCGGATGGCACGAAGTCCGAAGTCAACATGTACGTACAGGACGCATCCATCACCTACAGCTTCACCCCCAGCATCATGATCGACGGCGGCATGCTGTTGTTGCCCCTGTCGCACAACGCGCAGCAGGGGGCAACGACGCTGCTGCCGGTCGATTACGGCCCGTATTCTTTCCTGGCCTCGACTCCAACGACCTCCCGCGTCGGGCGCGACTACGGTGCCCAGTTCCGCGGGTACCTGTTCAACAACCACCTCGAGTTCCGGGCGGCGATCACAGATGGGTTCCGCGGAGCCAGTGCCAGGAATCCCTTCCGTACGACCTACCGCGTGGTGTTCTACCCGTTCGATGCGGAAACAGGGTTCTTCTACACGGGCACCAACTTCGGCAAGAAGCGGATCGTCGCCATCGGCGGCAGCTACGACGCCCAGAAGGACTACAAAACGACCTCCGGGGACCTGTACGTGGACCTGCCCGCCGGCAAGTCCGGCGATGCAGTGACGCTGCAGGCCGACTTCACGAACTACGACGGTGGGAAGCTGATCCCGACGTTCGCGAAGCAGGACGCCACTCTGGTCGAGGCGAGCTACTACTTTCACTCGATTAAGGTTGGTCCGTTCCTGCAGTACGCCAAGCGGAACTACGACGCCGCCGCGACGCCGGACGAGAAGTACGAGCAGGTGGGTCTTGCGTGGTGGGCCTCCGGCCACAACTTCAACCTCAAGCTGGGCGCCGGAAAGTTCGAGAAGGCCGGTGCCAAGGATCGCAACCAGGTGCTGTTGCAGGCGCAGCTTTACTTCTTCTAGGACAAACAAGGGGCCCCGGCTCCGTGGGTCGGGGCCCTTACGGACTTGAACGGTTACGGACACCGACAACGGGGGGGAGGTTAGGGCCGTGCTTGTACGCGACATCATGAAGAGTCCGGTCGTCGTCGCGGACGCCGACGCCACCCTCGCTTCGACGTACTCGTTGATGCAGGAACGCGGGATCCGTCACGTTCCGGTGGTGCGGAAGGGAAGTCTGGTAGGGGTAGTCACCGACCGTGACCTGCGCCTGGCCACCAGCGCCCTGTCCGCCAAGCCGTTTTCGCCTCGGGCACGGCTCGAAAAGGTCATGAGCCAGCCGGTGCAAACCGCTGATCCGCTCGATCCGGTGGAGGAGGCGGCGCGCACGATGCTTCAGCTCAAGATCGGCTGCTTGCCGGTCACCTCGGGAAACGAGCTGGTCGGGATCGTTACCGGACTGGACCTTTTGGACGCCCTGCTCCGCCTCACCGGTGTGTCGATGGCCACTGGTCGCTTGGAGATCGGTCTTCCGGACCATCCGGGTGAGCTCGCCCGTCTCACCGCCTTTCTGGCGGCGAAGCAAGTCAACATCCGCTCAATCCTTTCCCATGCCGACACCGGCGACAAGGTGCGTCTCGTCCTGCGGGTGGGCACGATCGAAGTGAAGATCATTGCACAGGAGTTGCGCGCCCAGGGTTTCGACGTGCTCTGGCCGGCGCAGAGTCCATGGTGATTGACGTGTACGACCCGAACTACCTGGCCTACGATTTTGGGCCGGGCCACCCCTTCAGCCCGGTGCGGCTGGAGATGCTGCTCGATCTTCTCGATGCGCTAGGCCACCCGGTCCGTCCCATGGCTCCGCAGCCGGCGAGCCGGGAGGACCTCCTGACGGTCCACACCGAGGAGTACTTATCCGCGGTCGAGGAGGCGGACCGCGGCGAACCTATCACCGACCCGGACCGTTTCGGTCTCGGTACTCCCGACAACCCTGTCTTCCCGGGCATGGAGCTGGCCGGCCGGTACCTGGTCGGTGGCACGATGCTCGGAGCAAATCTGCTCTTCTACGACAAGGCAAAGAGGGTGCTACAGCTCGGCGGCGGCATGCATCACGCCCAGCAGGACCGAGCCTCGGGTTTCTGCGTGTACAACGACTTGGCCGTCGCAATCCGGTACTTGCTCGACCACGGGACGACGGTCGCCTACCTTGACATCGACGTGCACCACGGTGATGGAGTGCAGGCGATCTTCTACGATGACCCGTCAGTTCTGACCATCAGCGTGCACGAGTCGGGCCAGTACCTTTTCCCGGGTACCGGCGAGGTTCACGAGCTCGGGAAACTGCACGGTCGGGGTAGGAAGCTCAACCTTCCTCTCGCGCCGTTCACCGAATCAGACAGTTACTTGAAGGCTTTTTCGGCGGTCGTGCCCCAGGCCCTTGCCTGGTTTCGCCCCGATTTTCTCGTGGTCCAGGCTGGGGCCGACGCCCACGCCGGCGACCCGCTCGCCGACCTGCTCCTCACTACCCAGGCCTACGAAACTCTGTTCCAGCGGATCTTGGAGTATGCCGAGAAGTTCTGTAAGGGCAAGATCCTGTTCACGCTGGGCGGCGGCTACGACGTGCACTCCGTCCCGCGGGTCTGGGCGTTGCTTTACCTGACCGTCCATGGCCTTCCTGTCGCGTCCGAGTTACCGCCGGAGTGGCGGCAGCGATGGCAGGAGCGGCTGGGCGTGGAACTGCCTGCGGCGATGCACGATCCGAACCCGCCGTTTTCGCCGGTTCCTCAGCGCGAGGAGATTGCAGCCTACAACCGCCGCGTAACCGATCGACTGTTGGACTCAATGATGCCGTATTGGTATGGGTCGGTTTGAACCATGGCACGAAGATCTATGCAGCCATCGCCTGCGTTCGCAAATGCGGAAAGGGGCCGCGAGCCGGGCTCGCGAACTCCATCATGCGGCACCCAGCGCGCGCGCGGGATTCTTCGCGGCACCGCTGCACGAACCAGGTGTCCGCCGGGGCACCCAAGCCCGCGTCCTGGACCCCCGGGGAGCAAGGTGGTGTGGAAGAGGCTCCGGCGGGCAGGCGTTCCCAAATGCAGGTGTTGGGAGTCGGCAAGGGGTTTCGGGGCCCAAACACCTGGTCCCCAGGGCCGGCAACGAGGTCATACACGTTTCAACCGCAATCTTGCGCCAACGTTGAAGTGAAAGGGGAAATGGAATGGCTGACAAGAAGACTGAGGGAACCGAAGTAAGCGAGGCCGAAGTAGCCGTTCACTGGAAAGAAGAGGGGTACTACCATCCGCCGAGGGACTTCATCGCTCAGGCAAACATGACCGACGAGAACGTCTACAAGCGGTTCAGCCTGGAGAACTTCCCGGACTGCTTCAAGGAGTACGCGGATTTGCTGTCCTGGGACCAGTACTGGCACACGACCCTGGACACCAGCGACGCACCCTGCTTCAAGTGGTTCGTCGGCGGGAAGATCAACGCCAGCTACAACTGCATTGATCGGCACCTCGCCAAGTACCGCAACAAGGCGGCCATCATCTTCGTGCCCGAGCCCGAGACTGACGATCCCGTCTCGATCACGTACCAAGACCTGTATGTGAGGGTGAACGAGTTCGCCGCGGTGCTGCAGGATTTCGTGGGCCTGAAGGCTGGTGACCGGGTCACGATTCACATGCCGATGGTCCCGGAGTTGCCGGTCAGCATGCTGGCGTGCGCCCGTCTGGGCGTGATCCACTCGGTCGTGTTCGGCGGGTTCTCCGGCCAGGCGTGCGGCGACCGGGTCGCCGACTCCAAGAGCCACGTCATCATCACGATGGACGGCTACTACCGCAACGGCCAGCTCCTCGACCACAAGCAAAAGGCCGAGGAGGCCATCAGCGTCGCGCAGAAGGCCGGCCAGAAGGTCGACAAGGTGCTCATTTGGCAGCGCCACCCCGGCAAGTACTCATCGGAGACCAAGCTCGTCGAGGGCCGCGACGTCATCGTCAATGACCTGCTGAAGAAGTACGTGGGCAAGAGAATTGACCCGGTGCCGATGCCGGCGGAGGGGATCCTCTTCCTCATGTACACGAGCGGCACCACCGGCAAGCCGAAGGCGGCACAGCACAGCATCGGCGGCTACCTCGCATACGTCACCGGAACTTCCAAGTACGTCCAGGACATCCATCCTGAGGACGTGTACTGGTGCATGGCCGACATCGGTTGGATCACGGGCCACTCCTACATCGTTTACGGCCCGCTCGCGCTTGCTGCCACCAGCGTGATCTACGAGGGCGTCCCCACCTACCCGGACGCCGGGCGACCCTGGCGAATCGCCGAGCGCCTCAACGTCAACATCTTCCACACTGCGCCCACCGCCATCCGCGGGCTGCGCAAGCTCGGCCCCGACGAGCCGGCAAAGTACAACTACCGGTTCAAGCACATGACCACAGTCGGCGAGCCGATCGAACCCGAGGTTTGGAAGTGGTACTACAAGAGCGTCGGCAAGGAGAAGGCCGTCATCGTCGACACCTGGTGGCAGACCGAGAACGGTGGCTTCCTGTGCAGCACGATGCCGGCCATCCACCCGATGAAGCCAGGCAGCGCAGGCCCCGGCGTGCCGGGCATTCACCCGGTGATCTTCGACGAGGATGGCAAGGAGCTTCCACTCGGCTCCAACAAGGCCGGTAACGTCTGTATCCGCAACCCGTGGCCGGGGATGTTCCAGACCATCTGGGGCGACCGCGCCCGCTACGTGTCGACATACTTCGCCAAGTACAACAAGAAGAAGGACAGCAAGGACTGGAGGGATTGGCCCTACATGGCTGGTGACGCGGCCATGCTGGCGGCCGACGGGTACTTCCGCATCCTGGGTCGTGTGGACGACGTCATCAACGTCGCGGGTCACCGGCTGGGAACCAAGGAGCTCGAGTCCTGCTGCCTCGTGGTGCCTGAGGTTGCCGAGGCGGCGGTCGTCCCGCGCAACGACGAGCTCAAAGGCAAGATCCCTGACGTCTACGTCGCGCTCAAGCCCGGCATCAAGCCCAGCAAGGAGATCGAGGACGCCGTCAAGAAGGCGATCGAGGAAAATATCGGCAAGTTCGCGCGGCCGAAGGATGTCTACATCGTGCCCGACATGCCCAAGACCCGCTCCGGCAAGATCATGCGACGGGTGCTGGCAACCCTCTCGAACCGTTCCGACAAGGTAGGTGACGTGACGACGCTGATGAACCCGGAGGTGGTCGAGCAGATCAAGAAGATGGTCATGGAACGCTAGGCCGCCCTGCGTAAGCAGCGACGCATTGCATCGTGTGACCGCGCGGCTTCAACTTGAAGCCGCGCGGCTTTCTCACCGCCATGACCCCCGGCCTCAAACGTGGCCGGGACCGCAGAAGTGTCGCAGCCCGAGGCGTACGAGGCGCGATTCGTGGTCCGTGGTTGATGGTTCAAACCTCCACCCGCTGACAGAACGTCGCGGGCAAGAGCGGCAGCCCCGTCGCCGGCTGCCGAAACGGGGGTATGCTGGTCTGGCTCTGCTCCGGAGGGCTCGGGGATGTTCAGGGTCATCACGAACGCAAAGGAATACCGCGAGTATGTGCTGCTGCGCGACGGACAGACTGTGCTGCTGCGCCTGGGCACCGCGGCAGACCGCGGCGCCATCCAGGTGATGATGAGCCGGGTCTCCACCGACAGCCTACGCATGCGTTTCATGGTGACGATGGCCCAGGCGCCCGCCAGCTTCCTGGATGGGGTCTGTGGCGAGGACCCCCGCGACCGCGCCTGCCTCCTGGCATTGATCGGTGAGGAGCCGGACGTCCAGGTCATCGGCTTTGGCAACTACGTCGCCCTTGGCGCCCGTAACACCGCCGAGGTGGGGTTTTTGGTGGATGACGAGTTCCAGGGGAGGGGCGTCAGCACCCTGCTGCTCGAGCGCCTGTCGGGGATAGCTGCCGGCGTCGGCTTTGTCGGCTTCGAGGCGGACATACTTTTCGAAAACCAGCAGATGATGAACGTCTTCCGGGATGCGGGCTTCGAGTCTCACCAGGTCCTTGATGGCGGCAGCTACCACGTACAGTTCCCGGTGACCGGGCAGGCAGTGGTCCGCGAACGGGCCGAGCTGCGCGAGCGGACCGCAACCGCAAACTCGGTAGCCCGCCTGCTGCGGCCGCGCGTCGTGGCAGTGGTGGGTGCCTCTCGCGATGAGACAAGCGTGGGCAGTCTGATCTTCCGGCACCTCCTCGAGAACCACTTCAGCGGCACAGCGTACCCGGTGAACAACCAGGCTGCCTCCGTTCGCGGCGTGCGCGCGTACCCGAGCGTCTCGGACCTGCCCGAGTCGCCCGACCTGGTCGTGGTGGCCGTGCCGGCAGAGGGCGTCATCGCAGTTGCTGAGGACGCGGTACATGCCGGGGCCAAAGGGCTCATCGTCGTGACTTCAGGCTTTGCCGAGACCGGAGAGGAGGGCGCGGTCCTCCAGAACCGACTGGTGGAGGTCGTAAGGTCCCAGGGAGCACGTCTGGTGGGACCCAATTGCCTCGGTCTCCTCAACACGGACCCGGAGATCAGCCTCAACGCAAGTCTTGCGCCCGCTATGCCACCCGTCGGCCGCATCGGCTTCTTCTCACACTCCGCGGCGCTCGGTATCGTCATCCTGCAGTACGCTGGCGAGCGGGGCCTCGGTTTCTCGACCTTCGTTTCCGCCGGCAACAGGGCCGACGTGTCGGGCACCGATTTGCTTCAGTACTGGGAGGAGGACCCCGCCACCGACGTCGCGATGCTCTACCTGGAGATGTTCGTCAACCCACGGCAGTTCGCACGCGTGGCGCGGCGGGTCTCATCCCGCAAGCCGGTGCTCTGCGTCAAGGGGGCGCGCAGCCGTCCCGGGCTGACCGTGGCCGGCGCTCACATCGGCGCAAAGCCGGTGAGCGACGTGGAGGTCGACGCTCTCTTCCACCAGGCGGGGGTGATTCGCGTGGACACGCTGGAGGAGCTCTTCGATGCGGCCTTGCTGCTGGCCCACCAGTCTTTGCCGCTCGGAAACCGCGTCGCGATCCTGGGCAACTCCGGGAGTGTCGTTACCCTCACGGCGGACGCGTGCGACGCCTACGGACTGGAGGTCGCAAAGAATGGCCTCGTGGACCTGGGACCCCAGGCGGCTGCAGAGGATTACCACCGGGCCGTGCAGCGGGCGCTCGAAGATCCCAAGGTTCACGCCGCCATCGCGATTTTCCTCTGCGTCGGGAGCTGCGATCCTGAGCTCGTGGCCCGTGCCATCCGTCGCGGAGTGATCAGCGCGGAGCAGAAAACCGGCGTGGCCAAGCCGGTCCTTCTTTCCATGATGGGGGCCACAGGACTGGTCCAGTTCGCCTTCGAGGGCAAGGGGGCGATCGCGGATCGGAAAACCGCCTTCCCGGCCTACCGTTTTCCCGAGGCAGCCGCACGCGCGCTCGCTCATGCCGTGGCGTACGCCAACTACCGCCGGCAGCCCCCGGGCCGGCTGGTCTGGTATGAGGACGCGGACCCGGCTGCGGCCCGCCAGGCGCTCGACGCCGCACTGGCCGGCAGAACGGAGGAGGCCGGTCCGCAGTCGCTGACTCGCAGACAGGCGAGCGAGATCCTTGCCTGTTTCGGGATCTCGGTCACGCCGACCGCGAGAAGCGAGGACGAGCTGGGGCGACTCGAGCTGAGCGTGCGCCAGCACCCCGTCTTCGGCCCAATTGCTGTCCTCGGGCGGGCAAACCAGCCAGCGGTTGTGCGAATCACACCCCTGACAGACCAGGACGCGAGGAGCATGCTCAAGGCTGTGGGGGTGCCGCCGGAAGGGCAGGAGGCGGAGCTGCTGTGCCGGCTCTCACAGCTCATTGAGGAGATGCCGTGGTTGGTCGAGTTGCACGCCGAGCTTCAGGAGACTGGCGGCAAGGGGGGAGGCAGACCCTCGCTCGGCGGCGATCTCCGGCTCGCGTTCACTCGGCCTGCGTGAGCTGGCGTGGCAACAGAGGCCTACATGGACAGTGCGGACCAGACCTGCCCGAGGCAATCGGGGCAGACGATCGGTGTCGGGGGAGCGCCCGGGGCGGCACATGCCGGCACGAGACATCATGACGACCGATGACGTGACCGTAGCCAACCGTCTCATCGAGGCGCTGATCCCGTTCTGGTTCTGACCGTCGGGTCCCACCGCTCGACACCGAATGGGCGAGGGTCTGCGCCCCCCGCGGCCGACGTCCGCGCCCATCGCGAGAACGGGGTTTAGAATGGTTTTCAGATGTCATCGCTCAGACCCGGAGCCATGCTGGGGCCGTACGAGATCGTCAGCGCCATCGCCACGGGCGGGATGGGGGAGGTGTACCGGGGGTGGGACCCGCGTCTGCAGCGGGACGTCGCGATCAAGTTGCTTCCCGCGACGTACTCCGGCGACCCCGAACGCCTGAGGCGGTTCGAGCTCGAGGCGCGGGCCGCCGGGCAGCTCGCTCACCCGAACATCCCAGCGATCTACGACATCGGCACCCATCAAGGGTCGCCCTACGTCGTCTCCGAGCTCCTCGAGGGGGAGACGCTGCGCCAGCGCATGCGCCGCGGCAGGGCTCTGGCCCCGCGCAAGGCGGCCGAGATCGCGCTGCAGATCGCCCGTGGCCTCTCGGCGGTGAAGGAGATGGGGCTTGTTCACCGGGACCTGAAACCCGAGAACGTCTTCCTCACCAGGGACGGCCAGGTGAAGATCCTCGACTTCGGCCTGGCGAAGCTGGTGCAGTCAGAGGCCAAGAAGGCAGGGATGGAGCCCTCCATCGCTGCGCTCACCCAGGAAGGGTTCATCGTCGGCACGGCTGGCTATATGTCTCCCGAGCAGGTGCGGGGCGACTCGGTGGACCACCGCTCGGACATCTTCGCCTTCGGCCTGATCTTCTACGAGATGCTGACGGGCACTCGCGCCTTCTGGCGCGACAACCAGGTGGAGACGCTTCACGCGATCCTGGAAGACGAGCCGCCGGACCCGCTCGAGGTCAGCAAGGGGTGCCCCCCGGCACTCGCCCGCATCGTTCGACACTGCCTGGAGAAGGACCCGAACCAGCGGTTTCAGTCGGCGCGTGATCTGGCACTCGCCCTCGATGACACGCTGACCGCGATGTCCAGCGCGCCGATGACCGTGCCGACGCCCGCCGCGGCCCTGCCGCGGACGCACCCTCACCGCTCACTCGGGCGCCGCCTGATGATCGCCGGGGGGCTTCTCGCGCTCGGCCTGGCCGGGGGGCTCGTGCTCGGAAGGGTCCTGAACAAGGTCGCGCCACCGCACTTCGAGGAGCTCACCTTCCAGCGCGGCATGATCTGGTCGGCGCGCTTTGCGCCCGATCGGCAGACCGTGGTGTTCGGCGGCGCCTGGGAAGGCAAGCCAGTCGAGATCTTCTCGACGAGGCCGGGGATCCCCGAGGCTCGCTCGCTGGGCCCCCCGGGGTCGGACATCCTGGCGATCTCCCGAACTGGCGAGATGGCGGTCTCCCTAGGGCGGGCACAGCGCGGCGTGTGGGTCCGGACAGGAACCCTTGCGCATGCGCCCCTCGCGGGTGGCCAGCCGCGGCCGCTCCTCGAGGGGGTGGAGTGGGCCGACTGGAGCCCGGACGGGGCAGACCTTGCAGTGGTCCGGTACCTGGATGGCCTGGACCGCCTCGAGTTCCCGGTGGGCGAGGTGCTGTACTCCACCGCCGGCTGGATCGGACACCCTCGCGTTTCCCCTCGTGGGGACTTGGTGGCGTTCTTCGACCACCCTGTTTTCACCGACGATGGAGGCTCGCTTTCGGTGGTGGACCGCAAGGGCAAGTTGAGGGTGCTGGTCAAAGGGCTGACCAGCGCCCAGGGTCTGGCGTGGTCTCCCCGCGGTGGCGAGGTGTGGTTTGCCGCGTCGGACACCGGGGCGGACCGGTACCTCCGCGCCGTCTCCCTCGGAGGAAGGCAGCGGCTGCTTGCGATGACGCCCGCGGAGCTGACCCTCCAGGACGTTGCCCCTGACGGCCGCGTCCTGTTCGTGCGCGAGACCTGGCGGGCCGGCATCGTTGCCCTCGCCCCGGGCGAGACCAAGGTGCGCGACCTCTCGTGGCTGGACTACTCCATGATCCGCGACCTATCTGCCGATGGCCGCACGGTGCTGTTCACGGAGGGCGGCCGGGGCGGGGGGTCGCGGTATGGCGTCTACCTCCGGAAGACAGACGGCTCCCCGGCAGTCCGGCTGGGCGAAGGGGACGCGGCGGCGCTCTCCCCCGATGGCAGGTGGGCGATAACCTCGCCCAACGAAACGCCCCGCCAGCTGGTGCTGCAGCCAACCGGTGCCGGTGAATCCAGGCCGATTACGAGTGACCCCATCAACCACCTGCGGGCACGCTGGTTCTCTGACGGCTGGAGGATCGCTTTCGCCGGACACGAGCCGGGGCGTGGGGTTCAGCTCTTCGCGCAGGACGTCGCCGGTGGGACTCCGAGGCCCATTACCCCTGAGGGTTCAGGCGTGGAGTTTGCCGTCTCGCCGGATGGCACGCAGGTGGCCGGCCTCGACGCCGGGCAGAGGATCTGGATCTACCCCGTGCAGGGTGGGGAGCCGCGGGTGCTCGCGGATCTCGCTCCCGGCTTCGCGCCGATACGCTGGAGCGCCGATGGCGAGAGACTCTACGTGTACCGGCCCACTGGCTTGCCCGGCCAGATCCACGCCTATGACTTCAAGACTGGCCAAATCGAGCTGGTTCGCGAGATCGAGCTCCCCGACCCCGCCGGCTTCGTGAGGTTCAACGGCGTTTTCGTGAGCGGCGACGCAACGGCGTACGCCTGCTCCTACCTCCAGGTCCTCGCCGAATTGTTCGAGGCGCAGGGACTCAAGTGAGGCAGTCGAGGATCATGGGTAAGAGGTAGGAGTAAGAGACGGCGGCAACCGGGCGCCTGCAACTTTGGTTTGGCCCGGGTTCGTCAACTCCCGACTCTCACCCCTCAACTTGTTTTTCGCGAGTTGCCCGTATAATGCCCAAGTTTTGCGGAGGTCCCCGATGGTCAAGAAGAGCCCCGACGTCTTCGTGATCGCCTTCACGCTCATCCTGATCGCGGCTGCCGCGACGTGGATTCTCCCGGGCGGTGCGTATCAGCGCGAGAAGGAGATCGTCGGAGGTGCGACGCGGGAGGTCGTGATTCCGGGGACCTACCACGTGGAGCCCAGCAAGCCGCAGGTCACTGCGATCTTCCTCGCACCGATGCGGGGCTTCCTGCGGATGGGCGCGATCGTCGGGCTCATATTCATCGTGGGCGGCGCTTTCAACATCCTGAACGACACGGGGGCGGTCGCGGCGGGGATCCACCAGCTCGTGAAGCTGCTGGGTGGCCGCAGCTACCTAATCATCCCGATCGTGATGACGGTGTTCTCGTTTTTCGGGGGCGCGTACGGCATGGCGGAGGAGGCGATCCCGTTCGCGCTGATCTTCGTGCCGCTGGCGCTCGCCCTCGGCTACGACTCGATCGTCGGGGTCTGCCTGTCGTTCGTGGCGGCGGGGGTCGGCTTCTCGGCCGGGTTCCTCAACCCTTTCACGGTCCAGATCTCCCAGGCGATCGCCGGCGTGCCGCTGGGCTCGGGGATCTACTACCGCATCGTTGTCTGGATCATCGCCACGGCGCTGGCCATCGTTTGGGTGATGGTCTACGCGGCGCGCGTCAAGGCCGACCCGACGCGCAGCCCCATGTACGACCTCGACCGCCAGCGGCGCGAGGAGATCGGGAAGGCCGAGGCGGAGCAGATCGTGTTCACCTGGCGGCACGGCCTGTGCCTGCTCGTCCTCTTTGGCGCGGTCGTCGGTCTGATCGTGGGCTCCACGGTGTACAAGTGGTACATGGTGGAGTTCGCGGGGCTCTTCTTCGCCATGGGCGTGCTGGCCGGGCTTGCCGCCGGCATCGGGCCGAACAGGCTCGCCAAATCCTTCATCACCGGTGCCAAGGACCTCGGGGGCGCCGCACTGATCGTCGCTTTCGCCGGGGGCATCGTCGTGATCCTCGAGGACGGCCACATCCTGGACACCATCCTCTACGGGATGGCTTCCGTCACCTCGCACTTCGGGGGCGTGCTGGCGGCCCACGCGATGTACGTGCTGCAGTGCATCCTGAACTTCTTCATCCCCTCGGGCTCCACCAAGGCCGTGCTGACAATGCCGCTGCTCGCCCCTCTCGCCGACCTCTCGGGCATTACCCGCCAGACACTCGTGCTCGCCTACCAGCTCGGTGCCGGCTTCAACAGCATGATCCTCCCGACCTCCGCGGTCACGGTGGGTACGCTGGCGCTGGCCAAGATCCCCTACGAGCGCTGGGTGAGGTGGAACTGGCCGCTGCAGGTCGCCTTCTTCCTGCTCTCGCTCGCGGTGCTGGTCTGGCCCGCGCTCACCAGGTGGAACTGAGGCCACCGCGAGCTCTCGCACGCTCGCGTCGCCGCGAGGGCGCCTCGGGTGGCCTACGCGCGAAAGTTCTGCTCTTTCTGTGAGAAAAGGGCGCCTACAGCACCCCTTGACTTGCGAATTCCCCCCTGATAGGCTCCCGGCCAGGTTAGATATTAGATCAGATATACCGAGTCGCAATGGCAAGTGAGCCCACACCCCGCTCGCACCGCCAGCTCCACCACTGGGTCGCGGACCGCCTGCGCTCCGACATCCTCGAGGGACGGCTCAAGCCGGGGGAGTGGCTCCGGCAGGAGCGGCTGGCCCAGGCGCACGGCGTCAGCCAGATGCCTGTCCGCGAGGCCCTCAAGCAATTGGCCGCCGAGGGTCTGGTCGAGCACGTCCCCTACCGCGGCGTGCGGGTCGTCGAGTTTTCCCCCGAGGACGTCGAGGACCTGTACGCCTGCAGGGCTTTCATCGAGGGCATGGCCGCCCGCTCGGCCGCCCGGAGCGTCACCGACGAGGAGCTCGCCGAGCTGGTGGAGTTGCACGAGCAGATGCTGCGCTGCAAGACCCCGGAGGACCTGCGCGAGTACCGCGAGCTGAACCGCCGTTTTCACGTCCTCATCTTCTCGGCCAGCCGGCGCTCGTACCTGGTGAGGACGCTCGCGCAGTTGTGGGCGGCTTTCCCAACGATGCTGTGGAGCAACATTCCGCGGATCGCCGTGTCCTCAGTGCCGGGCCGGGATGAGCCTGATGCCGCCGAGCACGCCGAGATTGTGGCCTCTCTCACGGCGCGGGACCCGGAGCGTGCCGGGCGCGCGGTGCGCCGGCACATCGAGTCGGCGGGCGGGATGCTGGTGGCGGCAATGAGGGCGCAGGAATGAGCGAGCATTGGCGCGACGCATCGCCATCGTGGCGGGACGCGCGCCTGGCATTGGCGGGGCCGGCGTGGCGAGCCCGTGCAGGCTTCCGGTCCAGGATCGAGGCGCCGCGAGCGGATGACCGCGGCGCCCGGGGAGGAGACATGAAGCGTAACGTTCTTCGAAGTGCTTTGGTGGCTTTGCTGATGCTCGGTCTGGCGGTACCGCTTGCCGCTCAGGCAACTTCGGGCAGCCTGCAGGGCACGGTCAAGGACCCGCAGGGAGGGGCGCTCCCCGGCGTCGCGGTGACCGCCTACTCCGACGCGCTGGTGGCCGGGAAGATGACCGCGTACACCGACGAGCGCGGCGTGTACCGCTTCCCCTCGCTGCCGGTCGGGAGCTACGTCATCGAGGCGGAGCTCGCCGGCTTCGCGAAGGTGCGGCAGGAGGACATCCGGGTCAAACTGGGCGGCGCACTCGCGCTCGACATCACACTGCCGCAGGCAAAGGTGGCCGAGGCGATCACGGTGACCGCCGAGGCGCCTGTGGTCAGCGTGGTGTCCAACTCGGTCTCCACCAACTTCGACTCGCAGTTCATTGACAAGCAGCCGCTGCCGCGCAACTACTACAACATTATCAAGGCCGCCCCCGGGGTGAACGTGGACTACACCGGCTCCAGCGGGAGCGCGATGTTGGCGTACGGAGGCAATGGGGAGCGCCAGAACGCCTTCACCCTCGACGGGGTAAACGTGGCGGACGCGGGTTCCGGTGCGCACTGGATCCTGCCCAGCATCCAGTGGATGCAGGAGATCCAGATCGGCGGCCTGGGTTCCAACGCCGAGTACGGCGGCTACACGGGCGGAATCGTCAACGGCGTGACCAAGTCCGGCGGGAACAGCTTCCACGGCACGGGCGAGTACTACTACGAACCCGCGTCGTGGGTCAGCAACAACGACCCGACGGCCGAGCAGCCGGAGACGAAGTTCTCCGACGCGGCGCTCAGCCTCGGCGGGCAGATCGTGCAGGACAAGCTCTGGTACTTCCTCTCCGCCGAGTACTGGCACCAGGTGACGACCCCGGTGGGCGCCGTGGACACCTCCGACCGCCATATCCCCCGCTACCTCGGCAAGCTCACCTTCCAGGCCAACCCTGCGAACCGCCTCTCGCTGATGGGCGAGTACGACGCGGTGACCAACGACCGCAGGGGAATCGGCGTCTATACGCTTCCGGAGGCGACCTCCAAGCAGTTCGGGCCTGGCGAGAGCTTCTCGCTGAACTGGGAGTCGCTCGTCAACGCCAACAACTTCCTCAACTTCAAGCTCACCGCTTACGATGGACGGGACGATTACCTGCCGTACCACGGACACAACACTCCTGGCCGCATCGACGACGACTCCGGGCTCGCGTGGGTCAACCAGGACATCCAGGAGCTCAATCACCGTCGCATCATGACCGCTGACGCCTCGTGGAGCCTCTTTGCGGACGGCCTGTTCGGCGGCAACGACTCCCACTCGTTCAAGTTCGGGGCACTCTACGAGAACGGGTCGTCGTCGGACCAGTGGCTGCGCAACGGCGGCTTCACCTACTACGACTACATCCCGGACTGTGCCTCGCTGGAGGCGTACTTTGCCGATCCGATCGTGCGGCCCCTACTACGTCGAGCGCGGCTGGGGCGAGTACGACGCAGCACCCCAAGTTCAGCGGGATGCACCTCTACGCTCAGGACTCGCTGCGGCTCGAGCGGCTCACGCTCAACGTCGGGCTTCGCTACGGCAGCTACAAGGGTGGCTGGCAGAGCGGCCACGGCGACTCCACCGTCTACGACGTCAGCTTCGTCGACCCCCGCATCGGCTTCGTGTGGGACATCTCCGGCAACGCCAGGACGGCCCTCAAGGCGCACTGGGGCCGGTACCACGAGAAGGCGTTCACGTACCTGTGGGACCGCGAGGCCTCGGGGAACGGCGTGATACCCGACCAGGACTGCTACTGGGACTCCGACACCCAGGGTTACACCGACTGCGACCCGCTCGTGACGGTCAGGGCTCGCATGGGCAAGACCAGCCAGCCGTACGTGGACGAGTCGCTCCTCACCCTCGAGCAGCAGCTCGGCCAAGGACACTGTCGGTCGGGGTCGACTTCATCGATCGCCGCTTCCGCAGCTTCATGGCGATGGTCAACGCGAACCAGGACTACGAGGCGTTCACCGCGACCGGCAACCCGTACGGCGGCGGCGACATCCCGATCTACAACCTCCTCTCGCAGCAGGACTGGGTCCTCACGAACGACAACCCCGCCTACCGCAACTTCCGGTCGGCGGTCGTGCGCTTCGAGAAGCGCTACTCCCACGGGTGGCAGCTCAGAAGCTCACTCGTGTGGTCGGACCTCAAGGGGAACATCAACAGCAACGACGGCTACAGCTGGGAGTTCTCGGACATCAACGGGCAGTTCAACGCCGCCGGCACGATGGACATGGCCTTCAGCAAGTGGGAATTCAAGCTCAACGGCGCCGTGGACCTCCCGCTCAACTTCCAGTTCAGCGGCCAGTACGCCTACCTGACCGGCTGGTACTGGACGCCGTACGTGCGGGTCCGGAACCTCGACTACAACACCCGCACCGGCAGGTACATCAACCTCACCCCCAGGGGCTCGGAGCAGCTCCCGAACCGAAGCCTCATCGACCTGCGCCTCGCCTGGACCGCCAGGTTCTCCAAAGCACTGAACCTGACGGCGTCGCTCGAGTGCTTCAACTGCCAGAACAAGGCCACGGTCTTGAACGTCAGTCAGCAATGGGGCGAGTACCGGCTGGGGAACTCGAGGCCGTGGAGGCCGTCCAGCTCATTCGGTACCGTGACACAGATCGAGAGCCCGAGGGAGATCCGGGCGGGCATCCGGCTGGAGTTCTGAGGCAGCACTTCCACCTTGCACAGGGGCGGCCGTCGAGGCCGCCCCACCTTTTCCATTTCGCGAGGCCGGAACGAATAGCCTGGAGAGTGAGGACGAGGGGATGAGTACTCGAAGAGCGTTTGTAGCGGGTGGCACGGCGATCCTGGTTGTGTGCGGCGTCTTCGCTGCGCAGGCGCCGAGGGGCCACCTCGTGCTGATCGGGGGAGGCGAGAAGCCGGCCGAGGCGATGAGGAAGTTCGTCGAGCTTGCCGGCGGGCCCCAGGCCCTGATCGTGGCCATCCCGACCGCGTCCAAGGAGCCCGACACCGGCTCGTACTACGTCAAGCTGTTCAAGGAGGAGTACGGGTGCGCCAACGTTTCGTCGCTCGAGATCAAGAGCAAGGCCGACGCGATGCGCCCGGACTACGCCGAGCTTGCCGGAAAGGCCGGCGGCGTCTTCTTCGGCGGTGGCGACCAGATCCGAATCACCAACGCGCTGCTCGGCACCCCGGTCGGGAGGGCGATCGCGGACGCGTTCGCGCGAGGCGCGGTCATCGGTGGCACCTCGGCGGGCACCGCGTGCCAGAGCGACCCCATGATCACCGGCGAGGGGGACTTCAAGGTGATCCGGACCAACAGCGTCGAACTCTGGCAGGGCCTCGGCTTCTTCCGCGGGGTCGTCGTGGACCAGCACTTCATCGCACGCGAGCGGTGCAACCGGTTGATCTCGGTGATCCTCGAGCACCCCGAGCTGCTGGGCGTGGGCGTGGACGAGGACACCGCCGTCTGGGTCCGGCCCGACGGCACCTTCCAGGTGATGGGGAAGAGCTGCGTGATGGTGCTGGACGCCAAGGGCGCGGAGGTGAGCCGGCAGCCGGTCGAGACGGGCCAGGATCTGCTCGGGGTGCACGGCATGCGCGTCCAGATCTTGCTGCCAGGCGAGAGCTTCGACCTTGCAAGGCGCGCTGTAATCGGCGCCAATCCGGCCCCGGCGGCCGGGCGGTAGGCGAAGACCCACGTACAATACCCGTGTTTCTGGCTGCTTGCGGAACAACGACAAGGAGGTGCCTCGCATGAACGCTGGAAAGCTGGGCCGCCTGAAGAGAGTTGGGATGCTGTTCGTCGCGTTTGCAGGCCTCGGATGGGCGACGGGAACCGCTCGTGCCCAGGCCCCGGAGCAGAAGAAGCTGACCTGGGATCAGGGCAGGTCGGTCTACAACCGGCGCGTCAGGCCGCCCGAAGCGGCCGACAAGGTCAACTGGGAGGAGCGGGTCACGGCCATGCTCAAGGAGGAGCCGGGCGACATCATCGTGACCGGCGTCGGCGACATGATCTTCAACGAGCAGATCAGCAAGCTCCCCGAGCCCGATCACCAGCAGCTCTTCCGGCTCATGCAGGAGGCGGACATCGCGTACGGCAACCTCGAGTTCTCGATCAACGAGCACCCGGAGCTCCAGCGGCCGTTCTACAACTTCAGGGCGCCGACGGAGTTCGTCTGGGAGGTCGCTGCCATCGGCATCAACCTGGTGAGCATGGCGAACAACCACGCCCTGGACTTCGGGCCGGAGGGGCTCAAGGACTGCCTGAAGGCCCTCGATCACGCGCAGATCACGTACGCCGGCGCCGGGCTCACCCTCGCCGCCGCGCACGAGCCGGGCACCATGCGGGTTCAGAGCCAGAAGACGAAGTTCGCGCTGCTCTCGTACATGCGCTACTGGACCCAGAAGTACCGCTGCGCCGACCCCAACGCGCCCTGCCTGGCGACGATCAGCCCGGCCGTGATACTGGTCGCTAGGGACGGCAAAGTCGAGGAGGCTGAGGGTCCTCTCAAGAGCGACATCGAGACGATGGAGGACGACATCGTCCTCGCCAAGCGGCACAACGACATCGTCATCGTGTCCCTCCACAACCACGACGTCAGCCACCACCGCGCCTACGGCATCCAGGAGAACATTCCGCCCACCGAGGAGATCATGTACCGCACGGCGATCGATGCCGGCGCGGACATCGTCATCGGCAGCGGGCCGCACGTCCTGCGGGGGATCGAGATCTACAAGGGGAAGCCGATCTTCTACAGCCTCTCCGACTTCATCTACCAGTACCGGACCCCCGACAAGATCCCGATCGACCTCATCCACCAGCGCGACACCGAGCTGGCGCGGCCGACCAACGTGTCGGTGTGGGACCGGCGGGACACGCCTCAGACGATGGAGGGGATCCTGGTCCGCATGACTCTCAACGCCGAGAAGCTCAGGAAGATCGAGTTCATCCCTGTTTCCATCGACGACGAGGGGCCACTCTACGGCGTCCCGCGCTTTGCCAGCACCGCGAGGTGCAAGGAGATGATCGAGCGGGTTCAAAGGCTCTCGAACCCTTACAAGACCACGATCGTCAACAAGGGCTGGTACGCGGAGGTGCACTTGTGACGCCGGGACGGCGTTCGATCCTCTGCGCGGGCGCGCCTGCTTCGCAGAGCGCCACGCAGACGGTGCGGAGAACGCTGATGGAACGCTTCGTCAAGGCGCACGCCGGCCGGTTCCTACTGTCGATTGCGGTGATGTCGGTGATCATCCAGCCGGCGGCGGCAGGCACTGCGCAACCGGGTCCCAAGAGCCAGGCAGTCGCCATTGACCCTCACCGCATTGGAGGCGGCGTCAGGGCAGAGATGCAGAGACAGCAAATCCCCGGCGTCTCCCTGGCGATCATGAAGGCCGGCCAGATCGTCTACGCGGAAGGGTTCGGCCTTGCGAACGTCGAGCACAACGTGCCGGTCAGGCCGGAGACGATCTTCCAGTCCGGCTCAGTCGGCAAGCAGTTCACGGCGACGGCGGTCATGATGCTCGTGGAAGAAGGCAAAATCGGCCTGGATGACGGCGTCGCGAAGTACCTCCCTGAGGTTCCGGAGCCGTGGAAACCCTTAACCGTGCGGCGCCTCCTGTCGCACACCGGGGGGATGACCGACTACCCGAAAGACTTTGATTTCCGGAGCGACTACACCGAGGCCGAGCTGCTCACGCGCGCGATGCAGGTCCCGCTGGCCTTTGCGCCGGGTGAGAAGTGGAGCTACAGCAACCTCGGCTACGTGACGCTGGGTGTCCTGATCCACCGGGTAACGGGCCAGTTCTATGGGGACTTCCTACAGGAGCGCATCTTCAAGCCGCTTGGGATGACGACGACGCGCATCATAAGCGAGGCCGACATCGTGCCGAACCGCGCGGCCGGCTACCGACTCGTGAAAGGACAGCTGAAGAACCAGGGTTGGGTATCACCGACGCTCAACACCACGGCGGACGGTGCGCTCTACCTGACCACGCTCGACATGGCGAAGTGGGACGCGGCACTGTACACGAGCAAGCTCCTAAGCAAGAGCAGCCTCGATCAGATGTGGACGCCTGTGAAGCTCAACGATGGCACCACGTACCCGTACGGCTTCGGCTGGTCGGTCGGGGAGGTGCGAGGCCATCGCCTGATCGAGCACGGAGGCTCCTGGCAGGGTTTCAAGGCGTACATCGGGCGCTACGTCAATGACACGCTGACCATTGTTGTGTTCGCGAACCTCGCGCAAGCACGGGTGAAGCGCATCGCGGACAAGGTTGCCGCGACCTGCAACCCGGAGCTCGAGCCGCCCGAACCGAAGCCGATCGAGGACAGGGAGCCGCAGGTGACGACGCTGGTCGAGAGGACCCTCAGAGCCACGGCGGGCGGCACGCTGAAGGCCGAAGCCCTCACGCCGGAGTTCGCCGCCGAGTTCCTACCGAACGAGGCGAGGCAGGCCGCCGAGCTCCTCAGGCCTCTTGGCACGCAGACCGCGATCGCGCTGGTCGGGCGCGAAGAGGACGGAGGCCTGCGCTCCTATCGGTACCTCGTGAGCTTCGGCCGGGAGCAGGTGATTTGCGTCCTCGCGTTGACCAAGGACGACCGGATCGCCGAGATGGACGTCGAACCCTGGTGAAGCCAGACACACGGGCCGGATCGAGCGGAAAGAGGTGAGAGCCATGCCGAAAAGCACCCGCGGGCGCAATATCCTCAACAGCTTCCTCGCGCTTCCCCTCCTGGCGCTGTCCGCCTGGGTCCAGGCGGAGAGTCCCCAGAAGGGGGCCGTTGTCCCCCCGAAAGCCGCGCGACTCCCCAAGGTCCTCGAGGTGCACGGGGAGAAGAGGGTCGATGACTACTTCTGGATGAACGACCGGAACGACCCCAACGTCGTCGCCTACCTCGAGGCCGAGAACGCCTACGCGGCTGCCGTGATGCAGCCGACCGTGAAGCTCCAGGCCAGGCTCTACGAGGAGATGGCGGGCCGCCTCGAGCCCAACGACGAATCGGTTCCGGTTGAGGACAACGGCTACTTCTACTACACGCGGTACGAGAAGGGGAAGGAGTATCCCTTCTACTGCCGGAGGAAGGGTTCTCGGACGGCTGCGGAAGAGGTCCTGCTCGACACGAACGTCCTTGCCGCGGGCCACAAGCTGTACAAGACGGCCGGCCTGACGGTGAGCCCCGACAACAGGGTCCTGGCGTTCGGCGTGGACACCTCGGGCAACTTGATGTACACAATCTTCTTCAAGGACCTGGCCGCCGGGAAGATGCTCCCGGACGAAATCCCGGGCACCCCTGCCGAGGTCGCCTGGGCGGCGGACAGCAGGACCGTCTTCTACACGACCAACGACGCGACGGTGCGCGCCTACAGGGTCATGCGCCACGTGGTCGGCGAACCGCCTGCCGGCGATGCCGTGGTGTTTCAGGAGGACGATGTCAGGTTCGAGCTTTCGTTGAGGCTTTCGAAGTCCCACAAGTACGTGCTCGTCAGCACCTCGAGCGAGACCTCCTCCGAGACTAGGTACCTGGACTCCTCGAACCCGCAGGGAAAGCTCGAGGTCTTCCAGGCAAGAACGGCGGGCCTGCGCTACTGGGTGGAGCACGGGGGCGGCAGGTTCTACATCCGGACCGACCTCGACGCACCGAACTTCCGGCTCATGGAGGCCGACCCGGGGAGCACCGGCAAGGGGTCCTGGAAGCCAGTGGTCCCGTATCAGCAGAGCGCCCTCCTGGAGGAGTTCGACGTCTTCGACGGCTACATCGTCCTCGCCGAGCGCGCGGGCGGCCTGCCACGCCTGCGGGTGATCGGTCTGTCGGGGGGCAAGGACCGCACCGTCACGTTCGAGGATGCGGCGTACGACGCCGGACTCGAGAAGAACCCGGAGCTCAGGAGTCGAGCCTTCCGCTTCTACTACGCTTCGGCGATCGTGCCGCACTCCATCTACGAGTACGACCTCCAGACCGGGAAGCAGAGGCTGCTCAAGCAGGACCAGGTCCTCGGCGGCTACGACCCGAAGAGGTACGAGGTGCGCCGCCTGGCGGCACCCGCTCCGGACGGGGCGCGCGTCCCGATCTCGCTCGTGTTCAGAAAGGGCCTCCGCCAGGACGGCAAGAACCCGCTGCTCCTGTGCGGTTACGGTGCCTACGGGAGCACCGAAGTCTGCAGACCCGGCTTCGAGCCCGACCGCATCAGCCTGCTCGACCGCGGCTTCGTGTACGCCATCGCCCACGTGCGCGGCGGCCAGGAGTTGGGGCGCGCCTGGTACGAGGACGGCAAGCTTCTTCACAAGAAGAACACCTACTCCGATTTCATCGCCTGCGCCGAGTACCTGGTCGCACGGAGGTACACCGACCCGGGCAAGCTGTTCGCCAACGGTCTCAGCGCGGGGGGCATGCTGATGGCGGTCGTGGCCAACTGGCGTCCCGTCCTCTTCAGGGGGATCATCGCCGAGGTCCCCTGGACGGACGTGGTGACGGACAGCCTGAACCCGAACCTTCCGCTGACCACGGTCGAGTACGAGGAGTGGGGGGATCCGAGCAGCAAGGAGGTCTACGACTACCTGCTCTCGTACTCGCCGTACGACAACGTCAAGGCGCAGGCGTACCCGTCAATGCTCGTGACCGCGACGTTCAACGACACTCAGGTCATGTACTGGAGCCCGGCCAAGTGGGTCGCCAAGCTCAGGGCCATGAAGACCGACGACCACGTGATCCTGCTCGTGACCAACATGGCCTCGGGGCACAGTGGCGCCAGCGGTCGTCTCGAGAGATACAAGCTGACCGCCCTGAAGTACGCCTTCATGCTGAACCTGCTGGGACGGACGGACTAGGCGGCACCCCGCGTCCACGCCCGGCGTTAGCCCGGGTGCTCTAGAGCTCGAATCGGACGCCGAGGCGGACCTGGCGTGGGACCTGGTAGCCCGTTCGCCTGCCAAAGTCGGGGTTGTTCACACCGAACTTCCGCTGTGTGTTCTGGTCATAGCTCGTGACAGCCTGGTTGTCCAAGAGATTCGTGACGTCCGCCGCCACCACCAGACGACCGGGCTTGAGCCGCAACGCATAATCGGCGTGCAGGTCGAGCGACCACACGAACGGCGTCCGCGTTTTGAAACCGTCCTCGGTGGCTATCCCCGAGCCCCGCGGCGCCTCCGGGATGCTGCCCTGCCTGTTGTTGACCGGGTCGGTCGCGAGCGGCGTGAGCGGCCGTCCAGAAGCGGCGGACAACCCGGCGCCCAGACTGAGGCCACCGCCGAGCGCATAGGCGGCGTAGAGCTTGAGCTGATGCGGGCAGTCGTTGGGAAGAGGGCCGGCCCCGAGGGCCCCTTGGTAACGGATGTCGCCGCGGAAACCGTAATTGGGCACGCCGATCTCCGTGTAGCTCGGGTCGTTGGTCGGGAAGTCGAACATCGACGACTCTGTCGGCTTTGCCTGCATGGTCGAGTTGTCGTAAAACCCTTCGTAGTTGCCCCACAGTCGCGACCAACGGTACGACCCGAGCAGCACCCAGTTGTCCGAGAAACGCTTGTCCACGGTCAGCTCGACCGCGTCGTAGCGGTGGATGGGCTCCTCGAACGCCCCGACGCCGTTGACCGTTGAGGGGTAGGCTTTCCGTGGGTTCGTGATGAAGTACTCGACGGTGTTCAGCCCCGGGTTTTGGCCGAAGTAGAGCACCATCGCGGCCGTGCCGACGTCCTCGAGGACGCGCGGCATATCACGGTGCAGGCAGCGTACCCCCAGGCTGAGCTGGTCGGCCGCCTGAAACTCGAGGCCGACCGCGCCTTCACGGATATACGTGGCCTGCGCCTTGGGATCGACCGTCGCCGCGCGCTCACCCTGGAAGAGCAGGTGTGTCGTTGTGCCACCGGCCTGCACGCCGTCCGGGACCGGCTGCGCGAGACCCGCGTCGAAGTAATCGGCGCGCAGGACGCGTTGAAGCGCGTTGAACGCCGTCAGAGGGAGGTCGCTGGGGATCTTGGCGAAGAAAACGCCCAAGCTTCCGAACGCCTTCATGGTGCCCTTTCCCGTGGGATCAAAGACGAAGCCGAGCCTGGGCGCCCAGTTGTCGCCGAACGTGAACCTCGACACGCTGCCGATAAGCTGCTGGCGCTCGTACCGCAGGCCCGCGGAAACCGTCAGCCGGCTACCCACCAGCACCTTGTCTTGCGCGAACAGCGCGAGATACCGCTGGTCGCCCTGTCGCAGCGCCGACATCCGAGACCGCGTCACCCGATAGATCCGCCCGTACTTCGGGTCGGAAAGTACCGACACGAGTGCCCCGGTCGCGGTCCTCTGCCCGGTCACGAGGGTTATCGGTGGTCCCGTGTACGCCTGGATGAGGTCGAAGTGTGTGCCTTCATAGCCGGCGCCGTAGCGGAGCTCATGGCTGCCGAGGAGGTTTGTGGATTTCACCTGGTACTGCCAGCTCGAACCTTCGTTGAGCGACTCGTAGCCTCCTTTGCCCCCGCTGCTCGTGGGCGGTCGGGTGGTTTCGTCAGTGACCTGCCACTCGTTAACCGAGGGCGACTCCTTGAAGGAGACGTGAGCCCGGCCGACCGACGCCTCGATTAGCCATGCGGGCGTCAAGATCCCCTGGTACCGGAGCGTCTGGTTGTCGCCTCCGTACGAGAGCGAGCTGAACGCGCTCGTAGTCGTGAACGCCATCGCGGCGGGAGACTGCGGGCCGAGTTCTCCCTCGGTCGGGTCGCCGAAGAACGAGGCGTCGATTCGTTGATTGGCGCTCCAATTCACCGTCACCTTCGCAGCGTACGACGTTGTTCTTCGGTTGCGGTCCACCTCGCCGATGCTTTGCAGCGGGAAACCGACCGGCGCGAGAAAGGTCGTCCGCTCGTTCTGGGGGTTCACGGCCACGAAGAAGAACGCTCGGTCCCTCAGCAGACGACCCCCCAGGGTCAGCCCGGCCTCCCAGTTGGCGGTCGCGGTGGTGTTGACCGCGCCGGCCGCCAGCGAGAGCTGCCGCCGATCTCCCTCCAACCCGCCGGGGCGGAGGTAACCGAACGCGCTCCCATGCCACTCGTTCGATCCGCTCTTCGTGATCACGTTGATCAGGCCGCCTGTCGACTGCCCGTTCTCCGCCTCGCCGCCGGCGGTCTTCGCCTGGATCTCATCGATGAAGTCGTAGGTGATGCCGCTCCCGAGCGCGCCGTAGTCCTCGGAGAAGACGCCCAACGCCCCGCGCCTGGGCTCGTTGATACCGATCCCGTCGACTACGTACTGGTTCTCGAGCCCGCTCGCCCCGGAGATTGACGGGTTGACCGTGCCGGTACCGCCCCCGCTCGACACCCCTGGCGCGAGGTAGAGGATCTCGCCAAGACGCCGGCCCACCGGCACCTGGCCGAGAAAACTGCTCTCCACGGTCGTGCTCACGCTTGCCGAGGAGAAGTCGATCAGGGGCGCGGCGCCCTTGACCTCGATGGTATCGGCAAAGGTGCCGGCGGGAAGCGAGAACGAAAGGTCCACGCGCTGGCCCAGCCGCACCTCGACGTCGCTCCGCTCCGCCGACGCGAAGCCCGCGAGCTCCACACGGACCTTGTAGAGCCCAGGGGTGAGGTACGGGGCGAGGAAGCGGCCCTCGCTGTCGGTCGCGTACGAGCGCGAACCCTGTCCAGAAATCACGATCACGGTGGCGCCGGGCAGCGCCATGGCCGACGCGTCGGTCACCCGCCCACCGATGGAGCCCGTCGTCGTCTGCTGGGCCCAGCTCGCGTGGAAAGCCAAAAGGACGGAGACCGCCGCGGCGGCCCCGGCCCACCTCGACCTCCGGCATCTGCTGGTCACGCGATCCCCTCCCCGAACAGAATTGTCGCATGAACGAAGCCGTGGCTTGCGCATCGTCGTTCTTTTCTTTTTGTGAAGAGAGACTCAAGAAAAGTCTCTGTTTGCGGTACCCGCCGATGCAGCCAGGGGCCGCCCACGCGGGCGGCCCCTGGTCTTGATGCGTGCGAAAGCTTAGTTCTACTCTTTGCCGCTGACCGTCACGTGTGTTTCCTTACCCTTCGCGATCCCCACCAGGTAGCCGTCGATGCCGGGGATGTGAACCTCGGAAAGATAGCTCTTCCCGTCCTGCATCTTGTCGAAGATAACCTTGGGCTGCTTGGCGCCGGTATCCGCGAGCCGCTCTATGACCAGGGCCATGACGGTCCCGCCGCCCTGGCTGCTCCGGATGGCCAGTCTGCTCTCATCGTTGCCTTCCGTCCGAATCTCATAACGGCCGGCCGGCATTTCCTTGTCGTTCACGATAAAGCTGAAGGGGACGTCCACGGACACTGGGCCTGCCGCCCAGGCGAGACTCCCGGCCAGCCCGAGCGCAAACACACCAACCACTACCGCTGCCAGAATCTGCTTCTTCATGTCATTCTCCCACTCGTGGGCTCGTAAGCCCTGTTCACTGCGTAGTTTGTGACTCAAAGCGACCCGACAATTTCAGCTTGACACTCAATCGCAACACCAACCCTCGTGGCGCTATTCCGGCCCGCAGCGCTCGGCCGCCGTCCGGGGGCAGTGGGGAGGGGGTCATCTCAGCCCGGTTCTGCCTGCTCTAGTGGTTGGCGAGCAGCCGGGCCGTGGCGAGGCAGAGCCGCGCCATCCGCTGCACTTGCATGGGGTCGAGCTGGTCGGCCGTGTCGCCGGGCTCGTGGTAGGCGGGGAAGAAGCTCCCGAAGAAGCGGGCCAAGGACCGCCCGCGTGGGCGGCCCCTGGCCTCGATGCGTGCGGAAACTCGGTTCTACTCTTTGCCGGTGACCGTCACGTGTGTTTCTCTGCCCTTCGCGATCCCCACCAGGTAGCCGTCCTGGCCGGGGAAGTGGACCTCGGAAAGATAGCTCTTCCCGTCTGCCATCTTGTCGAAGACGAGCTTGGGCTCCTTGGCGCCGGTGTCCGCGAGCCGCTCGATGACCGGGACCAAGACCTGGCCGCCCTTGTCGCCCCGGATGGCCAGGTTGGCCTCGCCTTGCTCCCGAATCTCATAGCGGCCGGCCGGCATTTCCTTGTCCTTCACGATAAAGCTGAAGGGGATGTTCACGGCAATCGCGCCTGCCGCCCAGGCGAGACTCCCGGCCAGCCCAAGCGCAAACACACCAACCACTACCGCCGCCAGAATCTGCTTCTTCATATCATTCTCCCTCTCGTGGGCTCGTAAGCCCTGCTCACTGCGTAGTTTGCGACTCACAGCGACCCGACCATTTCAGCTTGACACTCAGTTGCAACGCTAACCCTCGTGGCGCTATTCCGGCCCGCAGCGCTCGGCCGCCGTCCGGGGGGCAGGGGGAGGGGCCATCCCAGCCTGGTTTTGGAGGCTCTAGCGGTTGGCGAGCAGCCAGGCCGTGGCGAGGCAGAACCGCGCCATCCGCTGCACCTGGGCGGGGTCGAGCTGGTCGGCCGTGTCGCCGGGCTCGTGGTAGGCGGGGAAGAAGTTCCCGAAGAAACGCACCCAGGGGAGGCCGGCGCGGGCGAAGTCGCGGTAGTCGCTGCCGCCGTTCTTCCCGTCGGTGCGGTCCAGGTGCAGCGCGAGGCCGGCAGCTGGGCCGGCCCGGCGCAGCACCTCCGCCAGCTCCGGAGACCACTCGGCGACCCCCGGCTCGGCGAAGTCGGCGGGCTTCACCTGCGCCAGGAACTGCTCGCCGTTGGGCAGCCCCGTGTCGGCCACGAGCTTCCGGATCTCGTCCATGGACCACGGGTGGCCGATCATGTCGAGGTTGAGGTACGCCAGGGTGTGCTTCAGGGGCCAGAGCGGGTGCCGGACCCAGTACCCGGAGCCGAACTTGCCCTCCTCCTCGCCGGTCCAGAAGGCGAAGACGAGCGTCCGCTTCGGCCTCCCTGGGGAGGCCGCGAAAGCTCTGGCGATCTCGAGCAGCGCCGCCACGCCCGAGGCGTTGTCGTCGGCCCCGGGGTACACCACGTTCCCGACGCGGCCCAGGTGGTCCATGTGGGCGCCGATCACAACCGCCTCCTCGCGGAGCCTCGGGTCCGAGCCGGCGATGAACCCCGCGACGTTGCGGCTCGTGACCAAACGTTCGTTCCCGCCCGTGCGGATCGTGGCGGTCACGCCGGGCAGGGCGAGCGGCTTGGCGACGCGGGCCGAGGCGCTGTCCAGGTTAGCCGCAACCAGGAGCGAATCCGCCGCAACCGGGGAGATACGCACGAGCGGCGGCGCCTCGGCGGTACCCGCGCCCTCGTACGGCAGGTAGAAGCGGGCTTCGATCTTCTCCTTCGGCACCAGGCGTGTGGCAAAGTCGTCGCCCTCCACGCCGAGCACGGCGACCGCGCCCAGGGCGCGCGCCGTCTCCAGCTTGGCCGCGTACCGCTCGCGCGTTTTCTCCGCACCGTAGCGGGCCACCAGCTCCGGCTTCTGCCACTCGGTCCCGGACGGGAGACCGCCGAAAACGAGCACGATCCTGCCCCGCACGTCCAGGCTGTTGTAGTCGTCGCGGCCGAGCTTCTCCTCGCGGATCCCGTACCCCGCGAACACGACCGGCGCCGTGAGGCTTTGAGGCGGCAGCTCGGGGAACGCGCAGTCGACGCCTGAGAGGAATGAACGGCTGCGAACCTGTTCGCCCTGCCGCCTCTCGACCGTCAGCTCGCCTACAAAGCCGGCGATCTCGCGCACCGGCACCGGCTGGAAGTACGCCTCGGGTACCTCTTTCTCACTTTTGCCGGCCAGCGGCGGGATGCCGGCCGACGCCAGGGTGGCGGCGACGTACTCGGTGGCGGCGTCCAGCCCGCGGCTGTCCAGGCCGCGCCCCTCCATGCTGGGCGCGGCGAGGAACGCGATGCTTGCCGCGAGCGCCGGGGCCTTGATGCCGGCGAGCGCGGCCACGAGAGGCGCCGGCACCGGCTCGGACGGCTTGGCACTCACGAAGTCGTCGGCGACCGTCGGCGCCAGCTTCGCCCCCTGGCCGACGGCGAGACCCGCAAGAGCGGCGGCAACGACGAGGCAGAGCGAGATCTTCAGCTTTCGCATGTTCGGACCTTTCTTCCTAGCGCACGACGCGCAGCACCGGCAGGGAGCCATCCTGTGCCACCAGGGCCTTGTAGCGCGGGTACTGGTAGACGCCGTACATGGCGGCCGGCTCCAGCACGAGCGCGGCCCGCAGGGCGGCCTCGCCCTCCAGAGGGACCCACAGGGTTCCAGGCGCCAGCTCGCGGTCGGAGGGCTGTCCCCGGTGCACGATCTGCCGCCCCTCGTAGCGCGAGTAAAGCTCGTCGAACTCCTCCTCCAGGCACAGCAGGGTGCACGTCTCTGCCCGGATGATCCGAGGCGCGGTCAGCTCCTCGTACGGGATGCCGTGCCTCTCCAGCAGCGCCTTGAAATCTTGCGCGGCGCGCGGCTCGATCGCGTAGCCGAGCGGCGTCGGCACGCTCCTCTTGACCGCGATGTCGGTCATCATGTTCGCGGTAGGGATCCGGAGCGTGCGGTCGGTCGCGGCCTCGATCACCGGGAACTCCGTGACCTTCGCGCCCATGTTGACCCAGAGGTAGTTCGTGGGGATGAAGGCGGGCAACGGGCGATGCCGCGCGTGTTCGATGGCCGCAAGGTCCTCCTGCCGGTGACCGTCGCCGTTGATGAACCGCCGGAACAGAACCAGGTAGGCGTCCACGCGGTTGCCCAGGTCAGCGGCTGGGTCTTTGTCGGACCGCTTGACCCCGGCCTCGATGATGAAGGAGAGGCCCCCGTACATCCCGATCGCGTTGAGTCCCCCGTCGATGTCGGGGGCGGAGTGCCGCTGCTCCTCGTCCGGGGGCAGCCCCCCGACCGAGTACCGCAGGAAGGTGTGGCCGGCCTGGGCCTCGGGCGCGGCCGACTCCTGAACCCAGCGCAGCGCCGCGTCGGCCACCGCCGGGTCGAAGAGCGGGTTGTTGAGCCCGTCCATCGTGATGTCGGGCCAGGCGATCCAGCCCCGCGTGCGGCGCTGCTCCGAGTCCCTGGTGAACTCGTGGCAGTCGACGGCCACCTGCGGCCTCAGGCGCCGGGCCACCCTGTGCAGGGCCTGCGTCTCGGGTTGCTCGAGCACGATGTGGTCGCGGTTCAGGTCCGTGCCGGCTGAGTTCCGGCGCTTGTCCGCCTCGGCGCCGTCCGGGTTGACCATCGGCATGATCCAGAGGTCCACGTCGCGCGGCAGCAGCTCCGGCTTCTGCGCGATATCCCGCACCAGGTAGAGCAGCGCATCCTTGCCGGAGACCTCGTCGCCGTGCTGCTGCGCGTAGAAGAGAACCCTCCACGGCGCCGTCGCGCCGCGGCTCACGTGTACCAGATACAGGGGCCGCCCCCCGGCGCTCGTCCCCTCCACCGTCACGCTGATCGGGCCCTTCCCGTCCACGCTCTTCAGGAAGGCCTCCATCTCGGCAACGAGATCGTCCTGGTGAGCTTTCGGTGGTCCTCGGGAAAAGTCGGCGGGGGAGCCTGCGCCCACAGCATCGTCGGGAACGCCAGGAGACACGCAAGGCCGAGACGCTTGACCAGGACTCTCATGTCACAACTCCTTGATCACTTGGCTGCCGCTTTCGTGTCGAAGCCGTACACGCGTGCCGCGTTGTCGTGGAACACCGCCTGCCAGTGCTGCTTCGGTATCGTGAGCTTGAACACCTCGAGGTACGGCCCGATCTCGGTCCCCGGCCAGCCCGTTCCGAAAATCAGCTTCGTCGGGTCGCCAACATTGTCGAACACCCAGCGCACCCGCTTCATCAGGTAGGTCTCGATCTGACCGGGCGAGGTGGTCAGCAGGTCGCCCATCAGGAACCCCGAGCCGTCGAGCACGACGTTGGGGTTCTTGTGCGCGACCGCTGCGGCGGGCTGGATCCATGGGTCGTCCCAGAGCTCGCGCACGACAGCCTTCGCTGCGCGCCTCTCAAAAAATTCATCCCGGTCCCGTTGGTCGGCAGTCCTAGGGTTGCCCGCGTGGGCGAGCACAAACGTGACCTTCGGGTGGTCCACCGCCACCTCGTCGACGGTGAGCGGGTCCGCGTACTTTGGCATGGCCGGTGGGTTGTCCGCGTTGCCGGTGTGAAACACGACCGGCACCCTGTACTTCTCGGCGAGGCGGTAGGCGGGTTCGTAGTTCGGGTCGGAGGCGTACTGGTGGTCGTACCCGAGGTAGATCGTGATGCACCGGAAGCGGCCCGAGGCGAGGTCGGCCTCGAGCCGCTGGGCGTCGACTTTTCCGGAGAGACCGGCGCACTGAACGACGTTCAGGGCCGAGAGGTCGGTGTACGCGTCGCCAGGATGGTTCATCGAGACCGCGCCGACCACGTGGTTTCTCTTCATCTCGGCCGCGAGTTCGGCCTTCGAGTCCATGACCTTGCCCGGTTCGTAGAACGCATCGCTGAAGTTCGTGCGGACGTGGGCGTCGATGACCGCCAGCGGCGCCTCGGCTGGCGCCTGGGCCCTCGCGGCGGCTGGCGCCGACGCGCAGCCTGCGAGGCAGATGACGAGTGCGACGAGAAGGCAGGAAACCAAAAGGGAAAGAACAGGGCTCGCAGTAGCTCGATATCTCATGATCGGGTTCTCCTTCCTCGCCGCCCGATTCGAACCTTCGCAGGTTCGAGATCCGCGCGACCCGCCCATCATCGCCTGGCTCGTCGTCGGCGTCCAGTTGCAAGATGCTCATCGGGAAACAGCACCTGCGATCAAGGGCAGGGGCGAGCCTCTCGCCCGCCATTTTCTTGTCATCCTGAGTGAGCCCCGTCCTGCCCGCAGGGCGGGGCGACCGAAGGATCTCACCGTGGCCAGCAGCGCGCTGGGATTCTTCGGGCGCTGCGCGCCCTCAGAACGACACCAGGGGCGGGCTGCGCGCCCGCCCCTGTCACCTCCAGCTCTCGCTGGTCGCCTCTGCAGAGATGGTCTACCTCACCCTCACCCAGTGGTCCACGAACACGCCGGGGCGGGTCGCCGTGAAGGTGTCTCCTTCGAGCACCACTGCCGGCTCTCCATAGTTGGGGAACTGGAAGGAGATTCGCGCCCCGTCGACCGTGACCGGAGCCTTCCCGCTCGGGCCGGTCAGGTCGTAGCTGATCCCCTTGCCGCCGATCTCGTCGTTGACCATCATGTAGAGGCTCTTCTCGCTGTACTCCTTGCCGGTGAACTTGTAGCTCGCGACGTACGAGATCGAGAACCGCTTCCCCTGGGCGTCGTGCCAGTAGATGTTGAAGTTGCGGTACCCGTGGCTGAAGGTGTTCAGCCCCACGACGTCCGGCGGCTGCTGCTTCGTGCCGTCCGGAAGGTCGCGCGAGACGAACCTGTAGGTGCCGTCGATGCTCGGGGCCTTCATCGGCTCGGCTGCCGTTGCGGTTTGCGTGAGGCCCAGCGCGGCGAACCCAAGGCCCAGGTAGACGAGGAAACTCTTGATTCTCCCAGTTACTTGCATGATTCCTCCCTATGTCCCGGCAAACGCCAGGGTGTGAAAGGGAAATTCCAGACCCAGAATGCTGAGGCCCTCGAGGCTTGTTCGCGCCGGCGCGAACGCCCGCAGAGCCCACCTTCCTTCTGTGGAGCGCGCCCCGCACGTGCTCGATCAGTCGCACCAATTCAGAGTCGGTACGTGGCCGTGTCCGCCCTCAGGGGCAGGCCCTGCCAGATGCCAGTACATGATTGTGAGGAGGCAATAGTTGGTACTTGATGAGGCATCTCACCGGGTCAGGAGCGCGCTGGGATTCTTCGGGCGCTGCGCCATCTTCCGAGAACAAGGTGAGATGGTGATTCCTGGTACCTATGCGGTCGGTCTCCCTTCGTCCTTGGGGCTTCGAGCCCGAATGAGTTTCTTGGCGAGCTCTACGCTACGCCGCAAATCGGGAGACCGACCTACTCATACGATCAGGTACCAATCCACTCACAATCTACTCACGGTCGGTCTCCCTTCGTCCTTGGGGCTTCGAGCCCGATAGACTCTCTTGGCGAGCTCTACGCTACGCCGCAACCCGGGAGACCGACCTACTCATGCAATCAGATACCTATTCCCTATGGCGTGCCACGTTTCTTCTGCAGCTGCTGGAGCTCTCGTCTCTTCTCGTCCTGGTGTGTTGGCGATTCCCAGCGGTAGAGGATGTGGGACGGTCGACCCTTCTCAACCTCTTGGGGCTCTACATAGTAAATGCGTCGGATCGGCGTTGGCTCCCAATTGACAAATGTGATCTTGTCGCTGTCCCGATCCGCCGCAGTAAGTTCGGATCGCCAACCCGGAGCGGCATAGACGGTAACTCTCGCCCGCCCTCCGACCGCCGCAACGAACGTTTCCAGCAAACGCGCCCTTGGCCAATCGCCAGCTCCGACAGCAAGCGGCTTCACGGTCGGGCCGTGCTCGGTTGCTTTAACGAACGCATTCTGCTCTTTGTCGTAGGACAGAACACGTCCTGTCCAGTGTCCATCTTCCTTAGTGCGCGCGGCGACCCGTCGCGGCCCAGGAGCACCCTTCTCGACCGCAAGCAGGCCGGAGCGAAGCTCAAGCAGCTCGGTCCCGGTCCTCCCAGACAGGATCACGGCGTTGTGATGTTCGTCGGTACCCGGATCGAAGAGGAAATCCCGGTAGCCATCACCGTCGAAGTCGTCCTCGATCTCCGGCATCAGTGCGCCCCATGCCTGCTCGGATTGCCACAGACACTCGAGCTTTGCCCTGCCACCGGGGTTCTCGATCCGAACCTTGAACACTTTGGTCTTGAGGGCCGCAAACTGACCCTCGCCCAGCCAGCTAGCAACCACAAGAGCTGTGTTGGGGCCCTCATTCGGTAGCCAGTAGTAACTGACACCGAGCGCCTGGTCGCCTCCATCCAGGTACCGCGGGGTAAGCTGGTTGACCAGCACCCGTTCCCAGGCCTCAATCTCTCGCGCGGGGCGGAACTCCTGGTGTTTCGGATTCATGGGCTGGTTGAACACCGTGACTGCGGCCCTTGTGGCGTCGCCGCGAGCCACTACAACCCAGAGGCCGGGCACGGACGTATTGACCTCCAGTCCCCCCGCGGCGCAGAAAGCCCTAAATACGTTCAAAGGCTCTTGTCCCCGCCACTCTGCTGAGCCCAGAACACTTGTCGTTCGGCCTGCGACGAAGAGAACGGTAGCCTCTGCTTCGGAGGCAAGGAAGTCAGCGGGTGGTTCGACCCACCTTCTGGCTATGCCGGGCGGAAGCGCCCCAGGGATCAGATCCGTGCGGATCCAATAGCCCGAGGCGTCGTGCCCAAACGTCAGTCCCAGCTCGTTTGCGTTTCCGCATGGGCCTCCCTGGCTCCCGGCGTTTGTCGCGACAACCGCAGCAGCCAGACACAGCAGTCTAAGAGTGGTTTGCATGACGCCTCCTACGGTTGCGGTATGAAGCTGCTCATCAGTGGTTCCAGGACCCTCCCATCTTTGTCGACGGTGATGGAGAAGATCCTGTCGCTGTAGTCACAGCTATCCTGAACGCCAATGTTGAAGCCACAGAACCGGCGGTACCATTTGTGGCGCCACATAGGTACATAGGTACCACGTCCCCGCTTGTTGACATTATTGATGATGAGCGGAGCGGCGGCGACAGGGCCAGCGGGCTCATGCCGCCTTCCCGGCCTGCCTCGACCGCCGAGGCCCCCGACCGGGCGCCCCGACAACCGCGGCATCGAGCCGGGCGATCTCCTCCCGAAACGTATTGTCGTCGTCCCTTCCGGCGGCCCGCCCGCCCGACCCACCGGCTGACGTGATCCGGGCTCTGGCCGAGTTCCTCGGCAAGCGCCCGCGTCGTGATGCGGTAGCGTTCGACCCCCACCAGGGCTACGAGATCCCGCAGGCGTACGGTCGCCCGGTCGCGACGCGGCGAGGCAAGACGTTCTGCCTCCACACCAAGCGCCCTGCATGCACGCATCAGGAAGACCATGGGCGACAGCAACGGCCGCTGGAGGCCGCCGGCCGTCGCGCCAAGAGCGTCCAACCTCACACGTCCAGGGTCGACCTCCACCGCACCCTCGACCACCCCCCACCATCCGTCGGTCCCAGCCTGCGCCAGTTCCGTCTTGGCGAGCGCCGCCAGCACGGCGTGGTAGGCGCCGAGCGCCTCCCGCCGCCTCGATCCAAACAGGGACAGCGCCTCGTCCGCGTCGACCAGGCCATCCTCTCGTTGCCCGATCAGCGCCCGATGCCCGCTCAACCGGTACGCCTTCGCCTTCTCCGCCATCCCGGCAACGACCGGATTGAGATGAACGTACCCAATGGCCGTGCGCACGTAAGCCGTCTCGCGAATCAACTTGGCCTTGTACCTCTCCTGCCAGACCGATCCCAGGCTGCGATGGCGCCGGTTGTACCCCTGGGCAAAACGCCCCTGGATGAGCCGCATCGAGGGCGCCAGCGGCACCTCCGCGGTGCGCAGAATCAGGTGGTAGTGGCTCGGCATCACGCACCACGCCAGCACCGCGAACCCATCCCGACGCTTGATCTCCCGCACGAGATCCAGGAACCGCTCCGCCTCACCCGCCTGTGCGAACACCCGCTCCCGCCGCGCCGTCCGCACGTAGACGTGGTAGATCGCCCCCTCCGCGAAAACCCTCGGCCGCCGCGGCACGCGCGAACCCTACCGCCCACCAACAATACTGTCAATAAGCGTGGACGTGGTACCTATGTACCTATGTGAGCTGGTGACACGCAGTACCTATGATGAACAAAGCGGGATGGTGAGACCCGGCACCCATGTGGTACCAATGAGAGCCAAATTTCGGCGAAAAGTTGGAGTCTATTCCTTCTGCTTTGGCGGCCAGAACCTATCTCTGTAGAGCTTTGCGCGCGCTGCATCTGTCCACTGAGCCATCCCCTCGAGCCATGAGCCCGGCTGGGGCGTTACAGCAGATTGAGGTACCATGCCCCGGGTGGTCACGCCCTGGTGCCTCTTTTCCCGTTCGAGCTGACGTTCCGCCAGCTGTCCCATGTCGAGACAGCCCTGGGAAAGCTCGTCCTGGCACGAGACGGCCAAGTCCCCCTGGACCACATCACGGAAGGCCTGGTCCGAGTCCATCAGTCTCGCAAAGCTGTCGTCCTCCATTTCGAGAAGCCCCTCGATCTCTTGGCGGTTGGCCTCCGCACGGCCCTTGGCGGCGCCTCTTAGGCGTGCGTGCCACGCCAGCGCGTCTGAGTCTTTGAACCCGTTGTGGGGCCAGTTACGATTAATTTCCTCAGCGTACTGCCGGATCAACGGCACAAACGAATCGATGCCTTCCAGAACTGCGAGGCTAATTGCGAGAGGGCGGGAAATCTCACATGCGCCCTCGTAGACGACTTTGCCATCCCTTACCGCCTGCCAGTACCAGCGCTCGCGCTCGCTCTGCGGTAGTGCGTCGAAGTCCTCTCTCGCAATGCTGGATCGGACAGCAGGCACGAGGTTGCTGGACGGGTTCACCTTGAGTAACAAGCGTTCCAGCTCGTGTTGCTGAGCCAACGTTAGATCCTTGGTGTGTCTCCCAATCCAGAGCAGACCGGCCTGCTGTACGTCGGCGTGTGGGTCCTCGAATACCTTGATCAGCTCCTCCCTGACCGCTGAGAGGTCACCGCTCGCCTTCCCGGCTTGGTAAGCTGCCTCAATGGCGGCCTCGCGGGGATGTGGAGGTATTCCCTTGCTGAGACCAATGTCGGCGAATGCGGCTGTTGACGCGGCCAGCGTCGAAACTGCCACCGCTCTGGCTAGAATTGTGCGGAACATGGTTTCACCTCCACCTACGGTACGACAACGCACGATGTTGTTGCAGCACAGTTTGGTAGATTACCCCAAGGTAAAACGAGCGTCACCCTCAGAGGACCCGACGCATGGGTACCGTGTATCACCATCTCACCTTCTTGATCTTGGGCCACTCGCGCCCAGCTTCGCGAGGCGCTCCTCGAGTGCGAGCCGCTGCTCGTGGAAAGTGCGGGCCTCACGCTCCTGGCTGGCCGCGCGTGCCAGCACGCGGCTCGCACTGCCGGGGTTCATGCGCATGCCCTCCGCGAGATCCTTTACCCTCAAACCATACACCTCGACCCCGATCAGGGTGACAAGCTCCCGAAACCGCGCGGTGGCCTCATCCTTGCGCCGGCCCCAGTGCTTACTCAGGTGCAGCTCCTGCACCTGGCACACTTGGCCGAGGTTTGTCTCCACACCCCACCGAATTCCAGACTCAGGATGCCGAGGCCCGCGGGGTTCGTCGGCCGCTCTCCGTACCGCGAGAGCCGTCCGACGCGCTAGGGGAGGGGGCGCCGCGGCTTCAGGGAAGCTGAACGGTCGTCGTGGCGCCCTCGTTCACCGTGAACGCCTTGGAGGCCGCGGCGCTGGGTATCGACAGCACGTAACTGCCCGGAGCAATGTGCTGGTAGCTCATGCTCGGCTCCGAGATGGCGATTCGCCCCTGGAGGTTGAACAGGGACAGGAGTGCCGGCTGCCCTGCCGCGGTCGTGATCGTGCCGGAGACGGTGCCGGTCGTGAGGGTCTTCGGCCCAGACTGGATGACGATGGTGCCGCCCGGCGTGGGGGCGATCGTCACGGAAGGCGACGGCACGATGATGCCGTCGAGCCTCGTCGGTGCGTAGCCCGATGCACCCGCGACCACCGTGTAGGTCCCCGGAGGCAAGGAGGGGATCTCGCCCTCACCGTTGTCGTCGAGCGCGATGGAGGCTGGGCCGTACACGGGCGCGCTCTGAGTGTCGAAGACGCGCACCATCACACTGTGCAGCGGCAAACCGTAGAGGCCGTCCTGCACCTTGACACCCATCCCCGCCTCACGGGTCAGCTCAACGACCATGGCGTCGGTTCCCTGATCAGCGGCGGTCACACCACGCTTGTCGACCCGGTAGTCGGGCTTGCTGGTGGTCAGCGTGTAGGACCCCGGGTCGACATTGGTGAACGAGAAACGGCCGTTGCTGTCGGTGGTGGAGGGACGCTGGAATCCGGCGCCCGCGGCCGTCGTGTCGAGCGCCGCGGCCGTCACCATCGCATCGGGGACGGGAGTCTTGCGGTCGGCGTCCACGACCTGCCCGCCGATCTTGGCACTGGGAAAGGCGAGGTCGAGGTTCTGGTCGGACGTCAGCTCGACCGTCAGACGCCTGGACGCGCCGCTGCCGGCCAGGTTGGAAACGGCGTTGACAGCGTAGGTCCCCTCCTGGAGCCCGGCCAGGCTGTAACCACCGGCATCGTCGGTGCGCGAAGAGGCTTGGCGGCCACCGCCGCCCTGCAGCGTGGCAAAGACCATCGCGCCCGCCACCGGCTGATCTCCCTGGGTGACGTGGCCGGAGAGCGTGTACCCCTGGTTGAACACCAGGTCGGCGGTGACGATCGGCTGGTCCCCGGAGACGGTGACCTGCTTGGTGACGCTGCGCATGGAGCCTGACGGGTCGCCTGCGGTGCCGCGGAGGGTGACGGCCCCGGCTGGCACGTTGTCAAACTCGTAGCGTCCGTCGGCGCCAACGCGTGTGGACTGGGAGTACTGGTCGGGGCCCATCGCGGCCACCGTGGTCCCGCTCACCAGCTCGGGGGCGAGGCCCGAGACGGTGCCCTGGATCGTGAACCCGAGCTGGAGCTGGAGGGTGAGGTTCTCCTGAGGCTGGCCGGCCTGGAGCACGACCTCGAGGGGCGAGCTCGTGTGCGAGCCGAGCGAGGCGCTGAGCGTGTAGCGTCCCGCGCTCAGGTGGTCGAAGCGGAACCGCCCGTTCCCGTCGGTGAGGGTGGGCTGGCTGGAACCCATCGGCCCGAAGCCGCCGCCACCGGTGCCCGCCTCCCCCAGCGTTACGTGCGCGCCTGGAACGGGCGCCCCGGTGTCGGAGGCCACCATCCCGGCCAGGACGCCTCCCTGGGTCATGCGGATCTCGACGCTGGCGCCCTCGGCCTGCACCTCGAATGACTGGGTGGCGTCGCTGTAGTCGGGGTGCGTCACGTGGACGGTGTGGGTGCCGGGTGCCAGGCCCTCGGCTTCGAACCGCCCGTCCGCGTCGGTGGTGAGCCCGCTCTCTGCCGCCTCGGTCAAGGACTGGATCCGCCCGGCGGGCGGCCCGGCGGTGGCGAACGTGACCGACGCATTGGCGACCGCGGCACCCGACTGCGCGTCGGCGACGCGCCCCTTCACCAGCACCCCGCGGGCAACGCGCACCTCGACGTTCTCGGCGACACCACCCTCCTCAACGACCACGCCGCTGGTGCGCGCGAGCTGGTACCCCTTCGCGGTCACCACGACGCTCCAGGTCCCTGCCGGGACATCCTCGAGGGCGAATGCGCCTTCGTTGTTGTGCACGTCAATAGGCTGTCCGACGCCCCCCGGCTGGCCGCCCCCCGCCCTCAGGATGGCAAGGGCACGCATCGCCCCGCCCCCGCGATCCGGCTCGTAGGAGACCTGGAAGTCGGTGAGCGGAGCCCCGGCCTGGGCGTCCACGGCCCTCCCGGTGACGCGGCCCGTCCCCGCGACCGTCACCTCGAGGTCCGAGGTTGGCGTTGTGACCCCGCGCTTCCCCTCTGTGCGGCCAGTGGGGCCGAAGAGCTGCAGGTCGTAGCTCTGGGCAACCTTCAGCCCCTCGATGAAGAACGAACCGTCGGGCCCGGTGGGATGGTCGCTCGTGGTGCGGCCAACGAGGCGGGCGCCGCCCGAAACAGAGGCGGAGACCATGAACCCCTCGACGCCGCCGCCAGAGCGGCGCACCACGCGGCCTGCGATGAACGAGCCTGGTGCGAGCGTCACCTCGATCGGGGTCGGCGTCGCACCCTTCGCCACCTTCAAAGGTTCCACGCTCTCGGTCGCGTACCCCGACCGTCTCACGGTGAGCGCGTAGTCGCCCGGTGTGACTCCGCGGAAGGTGAAACGCCCGTCGGCACCGGTGGTATCGCTCTTGCGGGTGGAGCCGGGCGCCAGCACAAGGTTCGCGACCGCCTGACCAAAGCCGCGGCCGCCGCCCACGGGCATGAGGTCGAACAGCACTGACTCGGCGCTGGAGACTGGCTGGCCGTTGCCGTCCTTGACCACGCCGGTGACCACGGAGCCACGCTGCAGCACGACCGCCACACCCGCCTTGGTCGCCCCGCCAACCAGCGTCACGCCCCCAATCGTTGCCGACTCGAAGTCCGGGTGCGAAACGGTCAGGAGCTGGTTCTCACCGGGCGCGAGCCGGGTCGCCTTGAACGCGCCGTCGGGCCCGGTGCGAAACTCGGCTAACTCGGTCCGGCGCATCAGGCGCAGGACCATCATCCGCAGCGTCGTTGCGCCCTGCACCAGCGCACACCTCGCTCCGGAAACGGCTTGACCGTTCTCATCGGCAACGCGGCCGGCAAGCGTGGCGCCGAGGACGAGCGGGATTTCGAGCTTCTTGGTCTCGCCGGGGCGCACGGGGACGCTGGCGTGGATCCACGGCACGTAGCGCGGCTCATCCGCCCGCAGACGCCAGGTCTCCGGGGGAAGGGCGCGCAGCGCGTACGTCCCGTCGGGCGCTGAACGCGCGGTGCGGACGTTTCCGGCGGCGCGCAACTCGATCTTGGTGCGCGGCACCGGCTGGCCGGTCTTCGCGTCCACAGTGCGGCCCACAAGGGCAGAGGGCGGCCGGAGGGTGAGCATGAGCGCGGTCGCCTTCGCGGGCGGGAGCTTCACGCCGCGCTGCTCGACATAACCCGTCTCGCCCGCGTCTGCCACAATCGCGACCGCCCCGCCGGGGGCGTTGGGGATGGTAAACGTGCCGTCTGCGCCAGTCTCCACCCAGCGGGTCATCACGCTGCCCTCGACCCGCACCAGCGCGCCCATAGCCGCAGACCTCCCGTCGCTCTTCCGGACCACGCCGGTGACCGAGACCCCAGGACCGAGGACGATGGGCACCTGGAGCGCTCCCGCCCTGACGCCCGTCTGGCGCGCGCCGAGGAAACCCGGGTTCTCCGCCACCACCGTGTTGCCAGTCAGGCTCGCGTCGTCGAAACGGAACGTGCCGTCGGCGGCGGTCTTGGTCCGTCGCGGTGCGGACTCGAGCTCCGGGTCCGCGAAGGGGTCGAGCCGCGGCACCAGCACGACCTCGGCATCCGCAACCGGGGCGCCCGAAGCGCCGGTCACTTTGCCTGCCAGCTTCTCACCGTGGGACAAGGCGTGCTCGCCGAGGTCCCCGCTCTCCGAGGACCCGAAGACGCCGCCGATGAACACGGCCACCACGCCTCCACCCTCGGCGCGCACGGTGAAGAGCTTCTCCTTCCCGGGCTCGGCCGGAACTGTCAGCACGAACGAGCCGTCGGGCGCCGTCGTGGCCGAGGCCAGCGGCCCCGGCGCGGGGTTGCGCCGCGCTTCCCGCCGCGCCTCGTCAAGGGGGGCCTCGTAGGGCAGGGCCGCGACGGTCACACCCGCGGCGGGCCGATCGCGGAGGAGGATGCGCCCCCTCAGCTCACCGGCCGCAGCCGGACGGAGGACACAGAACAGTGTTGACGTGACGATGACCCAACGTAGCAGCGAGCGGTTCACGATCCGACCTCCTGGCTGGTCCAGCTCGAGCCCCCACCGCGGTGCATCATGCCACGTGCCGGTCCCGACAGGCACACGTTCACCGCGCACACCACAGTTCGCTACTGTGATGACGCGCGGCGAAGGAAGGAGGTTGACAGGCCGGACAGGGCATTATCGGGAGCTCGGGGGCTCCGCGCCGGTACGCGCGACCCGAGGGTCGGCGACGTAGACCACGGCTGTCACCCTCAGGGGGAGCGCCCATGTCATCCTCAGCCCCCCTCGCACGTCTAGAATGCCGAGGATCGTGTGCGTGGTTCTCAGGTGGGGGAGTTGGTGCGGATCGAGGCGGGCCGACGGAGGGATCGTGAGACACGTGCGGAGAATTGTTGTCCTGGCAGGTGTTGCGGTGATGTGGGCGGCGGTGGGGCAGGGCAGCGCGCTGGAGGTCAAGAGCTCGTGGAGCGCGACGCCGGTCAAGGTGAACGGCACCGGCGACGGGTGGTCCGCCAACTTCATGCCGGTTGGTGACCCGCCGCTCCTCGTGTCGGTGGAGAACGACGCGCAGTACCTCTACCTGTGCGTGCGGACCTCGGACCCCAAAGCCAAGTCGCAGATCGGGTTCGGCGGCCTTACGGTGTGGGCCGAGGTGCCCAAGGCGAGCGCGGGCGGGATGGGCCTGCGCTTCCCGATGCGCGGGCGCCGGCAGGGCGGCGACCGATCCCGCGGGTCTAGCCAGAGCGAGTCGCCCAAGGCGCCGCCGCTGAACGCGATCAACGATGCCTCGACCGAGTTCGAGCTCCTGGGACCTACGCGTGACGACAGCCTGGCCGTGCAACGCGGGCCGGAGGAGCCGGTGCAGGTGGCCATCGGCGACGACTCGGGCGTGCTGGTGTACGAGGTGCGCCTGCCGCTGCTGCCCTCCGACGACCACCCCGTCGCGATCGGCGCCGCGGCCGGGACGCCCGTGACGGTCACCCTGGACACCACGCCCCCGAAGCGCCAGGCCCGACCCGAGGGCGAGGAGGGGAGCCCGGAGGGCGAGTCGCCGCGGGGAGGTAGCGGCAGGGGTCCTGGCGGCGGATACGGCCCGGGCGGCGGATACGGCCCGGGGGGTGGGATGGGCGGGGCGCACGGCAGCCACGGCGGCGGGCACTTCGGGGGCGGTCCACGCGGCGAGGGTTTCAAGCCGTTCAAGGTCAACCTCGCCGTCACGCTGGCCTCCGCGCCCGCGCCCGCGAAGCCCGGGTCGTAAGCCCCACCAGCGCCGGGACAGCGCGCGCCCGCGCGTGCCGGACGCCTGCCGTTGTCTCCTGTGGAGCCTGCACCCCGCGCGTGCTGGAGCGGTCACATGTGACCGAGGTAGGGGTGGGGCTTGCCCCCAAACCGGGGTGTCATCCTGAGGATGCCCCGCCGCAGGCGGGGCGACCGAAGGATCTCACCGCACCTGCCCAGCGAGCTTGCGCCCGCTTGAATCGCGGTTCTGGTGTACCATCGGCGCCAAGGAAATAGTCGAATGAGACGGTCTGGTCGGCCGCCGCCTTGGCCGGCACGAGAGCGTTAGCCTCATCGGTTCCGGGGGGCTAGGGGAGGTCCACCAAGCGTGGGGCGTGATTTGTTTGAGGTCGTTGCCAGGGATCCTGAGGATATTTGGGCTGCGGTTCGCGTCAAAACGATAGCTGCATAAGGAGGCCGTATGCAACAGGCAGTTAGTTATATTCTCATCGTACTCGGTATCGTGTGGATTGTGCTCAGCGTGCTAATGTATTTCGGCCTTATAGGACCCACGGGCGCGATGGCATTGGCACAGCAGGCTGCGGGACCCTGGGATGTGCTGAACGCCCTGCTCGAAAAACTACCCTGGCTTGCGGTTGTTGGCCTAATCCAGATTTATGCAGGCATCAAGCTGATCGGAGCCAAATTGCCTGAGTAGGATCCGGCAGGTCCACCCGCAGGTCTCAATCGGCTGTAGGTGGAGGAACACTCCCGGCGACTGCCTATGCCGCACGCATCCGAGCCGCGCATGAGCTCCGGTAGCCGAGTGCCCTAATCGAGCCCGAGGACGCCCGTGCCCTCGTCGTCATGCACGTGCACGATCCGCACGACCTCGGCATCTGGCGCTACGGCGCCCACTGCAGCATGGTGAGGGCGCGCCATGCGCGGTCTTGTCAATCGAAGCCGGGGCGGGGCTTGCCCCCGCCCCTTTCGTGTAATGCCTACTTCCTCTCCACCCGGACTTTGCCGTTTACCGTTTCGAGCCGCACGTCTCCACCGCCGCTGCCGATCGAGCCGGCCGTGTCCGCACCCACGTACTTGTGCTTGTTCACAGGCACACCGGAGTCGTTGCTCAGGTGCTCGTTGACCGTCTCGGCCCGTACCTGGGCCGACACCGTGCCTGCCAGGCGCCAGCGGCGGTGCGGCATGGGGCTCGAAAGGAGCAAGGGAACCGAAGCCCAGAAGCGAAAGCCGCTCAGCGAGGCCCAGGCGAGCCCAAGGAGCCTAGCGTGACCGCTGTCCACGTTGCTTGACAGGCAGCCAGCTCGAACCGAGATTAATTAGAAAGGCAAGGCATTCGATCAAGGGAACCTGAGGAGGTCCGAATGGACCCGAACTTGTTCCATCTTGAGTGGGAACACACGTTCGAGGTGCTCGGCGCCATCGTCGTGCTGGCCAAGCTCGTCGAGCGGGCTTTGGCGCTTGTCTCCGAGCAGAGACTTTTCGTCAAGCACTTTGGCGGCAAGTCGATCAGGGAGACCATCGCGTTCGCCAAAAAACGCTCGATTGAGAGCCACTTCGGCTACTACGCCGATGAGTGGGCCAGAACCGCACCATCGAACTACAGCACGTCGTGAGGAGGTCGATGAAGACACTACGAAAAGGAGGAAGGAATGTGCAAAGAGACATCGGTAAGGTCCGCCGCCCTAGCAATAGTCCTCGTCTTCTTGTGTCTGCCATTGTTCGCCGCCGGCGATGACAGCCCCTGTGCCCAGACTGCAATTCCCGGCCTGAACTCCCTGGAGCTGCGAGCGAATGCGGGGCAGCAAGCCACGAAGGTAATGCCCAACCCTTTCAAGGGCAAGCCAGGATGCGTCCCAACGGTGTGCTGGCTGACCGGGGACCAGGCTGCTACCGGATGGACGTGCAAGGAGGCCCGCAATCCAAAGGATGAGGTGAAAGCCTTCTCGATCGGCGTCCTCGAGGTCCCGGCAAGCTCGACCGCCAACAAAGACGGCGACCAAGGCAACGCCTGTGAGAACGGGAAGTATAAACCTCTCGCGACATCAGTCCAGGACGACACTTTGACAAATTCGCAGAGCGAGTGTCTTCTCATCGCGTACAAACCAAAGGGGAGCAGCGGCCAGACAGACCAGGCCTACCTCCGGGTCGAGTTGCCGGAAGACACAAACAACGAGAAGGCCGACACCACCGACACCTACGTGATCAGGGGTGTGGTGACCAGCGGCGAGGACGAGAGGTATCGGCTCTCGCTCTATGCGGGCGCGGAGTACCTATACAGCCACCAGAACTTTGGCCAGGCGTTTCCGCAGCTGAGTCTGATTCTCGAAACGAACTACATCGACGTGCGCCAACGCAAGGAGTATTGCAAACAGGTACCACGGCCGTCGCAGTGTTCGTCGGACAAGCGCTGGCCAAAGAGGTGGTTCTTCACTTTTCGGGGTTACGGCGATGTGGGGCTAATGGGTACGTCGGCCCTCGCTGCGGATTCGACCGGGACACTGGGGTCTGTGAAGGTGACGTCTCTCTCTGGCGCGAAGGTGTTTCAGGGTCACTTCGGTCTCGGCACAGGTTTCACGTTTGATCTGGCCGCTAAGAATGCAGACCACGACCTCAGCAGGATTCTGGTTCTGATTTTGACGCGGATCGGCGTGACCTCCCTTTCGGATGTGCCGGCTGATCTGAAGGCTCGCCTGGAAGCGCTGCCCTTCAATGACTTCTTTGGTGTTCGGATCGAGAATGCCGCAGGGCTGTACCGCGGTGCCTACCTCGAGCTGGGGTTCGGTCAGTCGAACGAGTTCGTACACCAGAAAACCAAGCGGTTGAAGGTCGATGCCTTCGTGCCTTTCGCCGGGAAGGACAACCTGCGACTCGCAACTCGGCTCCAGATTGATCGGCCGTCACCGTTCGGATCGCTGAACGATCTGGCGTATATACCGGGCGACGCGACTACAACGGCCAACGAGCGACGTGGAGCAGGTGACGTGAAGATCGCCCTGCTGATCACTGTCGACATCGGAAAGGTCTTCGGCATCTTGGGTGTAACGACGGAGCCCAAGTGAGGGTGACTGGTCCGGAATTGTGTTCGAGACGTGGAGCAAGAGGTTTAAGGGCGGGAAAGCTGGTCGTGGGCCTCCTCATAGCCGCGGCGGTACATCTTCGCCATCTCTGCCGAATCGAACCGGAAGGCCTCCCAACCGAGCCTTTCTTTCGGCGCTAGCACGATAAGCGTGGGCGCGGGTCCGAGGATCATGAAGCCCGTCAGCCGTCTTACGGTAGGAGCATCGACGCCCTCGTGCCGCAGCGCGATCGCGGCGCGGGCGAGCTTGATGTCGGTCGATGAGGCTGCCTCGGAAAGAAGCGCGTTCATGCGGTCACCGACCGCGCGGAACTTGGGGTGGCTCGGGAATGGCGCGCGCTGAACCGGTTTCGTCTCGCTCCCGGGGAAGCCTGGGAACGCCGAGATTACGACCACGTGCGTAAGGGGGATCGGCGGTTCAACAGAGGCGAGGTCGAACAGTGCCTCGAAGGGCGCGACCTCGTACACGCCGCCGTCTAGATGCGGGTTCTTCGCAGTCTCTTCCACGCCGGTCCGGGCGTCAGGAATAGGAATGGGGGGCAGGGCCAGCGGCGCCATGGCCGAGGCGAGGATACCTTCCCGCAGCTGCGGAATATCGTCAGGGGCATTGGTGAAAACGTGCGGCCGGCCGCTCGCGAAGTCGAGGGTCGTCACCGCGAGCCGCCGTCGTGGCCACTCATCACGCAAGGCGGCGAGTCTCTCCTGTGGCAGGGCTTTAACCAGTTTCCCGTACAGCTTGGACGAGGCGTGTGCCGGGGTCACCGTGTACCCAACGCCGTAGACTGACGAGGTTGTGACCGCGAAGAGCGGGAACGGCAGCACCGTCCCCAGCTTGAATGAAACGATGTCGGCTTGGTTCACGTTCGTGTACCAGTCCGCGACCTCCCTCAGGAAGTCATGCTGGGGGGAGCGTCCAAGGAACGCGAACGGAGCGATGAGAGCGCCTGTACTGGCGCCAGCGACCAGGCGGATTGGCGGCTCCTCGCCATATTGACTCCTCCAGTAGTCGAAGAAGGCTTGAAGCGCGCCGACCTCCCACGCGCCGAACGCTCCACCGCCGGTCAGCACCAGGCCCACGCTCGCTCTGGACGGCGCCGCGCCGGGCCGCTCCGCCGGCCCAGGAGAGGACGAAAGGCGGACTGAGGGCGCGTGACGAGGTACAAGCAGCGATGAGCAAGGAACCGGCCACAACAAGCAGGTCTGCCGGTCTTAAGCGAGCAACACGTGGGTCTCCGTTCATAGGTGGTGGAGTCTAGCAGCACGCAGGGTGAGCAAAGCGTGGGTCTTTTTTCGTGCGTGGATACTGTGCTGCGTTCCCTGTCGCGACTACGATTCGCTGAAGTGAGCCCCTCGCGCCGCAGTCTTGCTCCCGCAACGTGGCAGCGGCACTACAGTTCATTCACCGACCCCTGCGCCCGCCAGTAGACTACCGATTGGCCTCGGACTCAACTGCCACCTGGACCAATTTTCGGGTCTTGGGTCACGGCTGCAACGCGCTCCCTTGGCATTTCCTGGCCCTTTCTCGGTCCGGGCCAAAGACCGTCCAACAGCAGCTCTCAACCCAGACCCGTTTTGGGGGGTCAGCTCACTCTTGGGTTAGTGATCTGCGCCATGTAATCGCTGGGAGCTGAGAGTCGGGTTCTCGCGGGTGCTGGCTATGCGGCTGCGAGTTCCCTTTTTCGAAGCAAATACTTAGAAGGTAAGACAAGGCTGGCGGGAGATCCCGGCCCAGCGCCAGTTCAACTTCTTGCCCCAAGAGGACTCCACCTTGCCTAACTTGAGTCATGGAGTCCGACGTCGCCCAACGCCGGGCATCGACCGCCCCAAGATTGGCGCTCCGCCGTGCAATTCGCGGTACAATCTCAACAAGGAGACCCGACAAGTGCAGCCGGGCACCCGCCTCGGCCCGTACGAGGTCGTCGCCCAGATTGGATCCGGGGGGATGGGCGAGGTGTACCGCGCACGGGACACGCGCCTGGGCCGTGACGTCGCGATCAAGGTGCTGCCGGAGGAGTTCGTCGCCGATCCCGAGCGGCTGAGGCGATTCGAACAGGAAGCGCGGGCAGTCGCCGCGCTCAGCAACCCGAACATCCTGGCGTTCTACGACGTCGGCACCCACGAGGGCATCACCGTACCTCGTCACCGAGCTGCTGGAAGGCGAGAGCCTGCGGGAGCGGCTTCAGGCCGGAGCAGCTCGCCCCGCGCAAGGCGACCGAGGTAGCGGGCCGAGATCGCGCAGGGCCTCGCGGCCGCGCATGAGAAGGGCATCGTCCACCGCGACCTCAAGCCGGCGAACGTCTTCATCACGAAGGACGGGCACGTCAAGGTCCTCGACTTCGGGATCGCGAAGCTCGTCGCATCCAGGAGCCTTGGGGAGCCGGCACAGGCGACTACGGTCGTAGAGGCGACAGCAGGAGGCACCACCCTTGGGACCGTTGGCTACATGGCGCCGGAGCAGGTACGTGGGCAGAGCGTGGACAATCGCTCGGACGTCTTCTCGTTCGGGTGCGTGCTGTACGAGATGCTATCGGGAAAGGGCGCGTTCTTCAGGGAAACCGCCGCTGATACCACGTCGGCGATCCTGCACGAGGACCCGCCCCCACTTGCCGGTACGGGAAGAGAGATCCCGCCGGCGCTCGAGGGGATCGTCACCCGGTGCCTGGAGAAGCGCCTGGAGGATCGCTTCCAGTCTGCCGGCGATCTGGCCCACGACCTGAGCGCGACCATGCCGGACAGCGGCCGCGCGAAAACAGCTGGGATCACAGTATCCAGCAGGCGGCAGCGTGTCGTCGGGCTGGCTCTTGCGGGTGTTGCCTTACTGGTGGCGGTGGGCGTGCTCATCCTCAAGCTCAAGCCGATTGGTGCGGGCGCTCGAGCGACTGGGGCGCCGAAGATCGTCGTCCTCCCGTTCGAGAACCTCGGCTCGCCCGAGGACGCCTACTTTGCCGCTGGCATGACCGAGGAGATCACCAGCCGGCTCGCGAACCTGCAGGGATTGGGCGTGATCTCTCGCACGTCGGCAGTGGAGTACAACCGCAAGGGGAAGACGATCAAGCAAATCGGGAGTGACCTGGGCGTGGACTACGTTCTCGAGGGCAGCGTTCGCTGGGAGCGCGGAGCTGGCCGAGAGAGCCGAGTGCGCATCACCCCCCAGCTCATCCGGGTGGCGGACGACACGCACGTCTGGTCCGACCGCTACGAGCGGGTGATCGCGGACGTCTTCGCGATGCAGTCGGAGGTGGCGGAGAACGCGGTCAAGGCGATGGGTGTCGCGCTCCTGCCGAGCGAGCAGATCGCGCTGAAAGAGGTCTCGACGAACGACCTCCAGGCCTACGACCTGTACCTCCGTGGTGAAGAGCTTCTCAGGAGCGGCGAGAACAGAAAAGCTGTCGAGGGCGCCATGCAGCTTTACCGGGCGGCAGTCGGTCGCGACCCCGACTTCGCGCAGGCCCTTGCGGGACTCGCCAGGAGTCGTCTGGAGATGTACTTCGTCAACTACGACCGGAGCCAGGAGGGGCTCAGCCAAGCGAAGGAGGCGGCTGAACGGGCGGTCGAGCTGCGCCCCGACCTTGCTGAGACGCGTGCCACACTAGGCTGGTACTTCTATCAGGGCCTGCTCGATTACCCGCGCGCCCTAGGCGAGTTCTCTGCGGCTCTCAAGATCCAGCCCAACAACAGCGAAGCACTCTTTGGGATCGGCGCTGTATTGCGCCGTCAGGGAAACTGGGTCGAGTCGGCGGAGGCGATGAGCAAGGCGCTCAAGTTCGACCCGAAAAATGCGGAGTTGCTCGACGACTTCGGCGCTAGCTGTCTCCTCGCCCGACGTTACGCCGAAGCCGACCGTGCCTTTGGACTGGCCATCGCCCTGAGCCCGCAGTGGGCTGAACCATACGCAGACAGAGCAGGACTCCAACTTCAGTGGCATGGAGATGTGGAGAAGGCTCGGGCTGTGCTGGACGAAGCCGGACGGGTTGTCGGATTGACGGACGACCTTGGCTACATTTCGGGGGAGGGACTGCGCGTTGCCCTGGCTCGCCGCGACTACCACGGCGCGGTGCGGCAGCTTGAGGCGGAGACACGCCACGCCATCGACAACCACTGGCACTATTCCCCCATCCTGTTGCTTCGTGGAGAGGTACAGATGCTGGCGGGCCATAAGGATCTCGCGCGGCAGTCCTTTGAGGCCGCGCGCCTCGAGCTCGAGGAGAAAGTCGCGCAAGATCCCGGAGACGCCCGGATGCACAGTTCACTCGGAATCGCCTACGCGGGGCTCGGCCGCCGCGTGGAGGCAGTGCGAGAGGCGAAGGCCGGTGGTGACCTCATGCCGGCCTCGAAGGACGCCTGGCGAGCCCTCAACCGCCTCGAGGATCTCGCCGTGATCTACACGATGGTCGGGCAACCCGGCGCGGCGATCGCCCAGTTGGAAGACCTGCTGGTGCGTAGCGGCCAGTTCACGACCCACGTGCTCCGGCTGGACCCCAGGTGGGATCCGCTGCGGGCGGACCTGAAGTTTCAGGTCTTGCTCACCAAGTACGAGGTCAAGCCATGATTGCCCCTCGCCTCGGCCCGTACGAGATCATCGCGCCGATTGGCGCAGATGCTGCCGAGTTACACGGGGCGCGGGACGGCGTTCATCAGAGCGTCCCCCGGGCCATGTCAGGCCCGATTCACTGTTGACGGGACAGGGATCATTCCAACCATGGCTGTTCCTGGCCGGCACGCATTCCCGCCGACTGGATTCACTCCTGTCTTCGAGACGGCATAACTCGCTCACGATCTTTCCACAGAGCCGGTACCGAACGAGCCACAAACCAACTCATCTCGGGGCCTAAGCGCCAGCGCAAGGAAAGATCCATCGACTTCCAGAAGCAACTTGGTTTCCAGAAGCTGCCCCAACTCTCTTTGAAGGAGTGTCTCGGTATAGCCGGTAGACTCCTGCAACCAGTCGAGTGTTGCACCCAGATGGCAAGCGTCATAGACAACCGCGGTGTCGCCTTCCAGGTAATGCTCCCGTGATTCACCCCATCGGCCATCCACGATTACCAGCTGGCCTGGCCCATAGCGCTTTTGTGTCATCGCCGCGTGCTTGCCATGCAGATCGAACCAGTTCTCCTCCCATGAGATAAACTCATCCCATGCACGCATGACTGCCGCATCCTCTAAGCGAGCGGGCAACTTGAACTCAGAGGCTCTCACAAGGTACGGGCTCACACTCTTGGGCCAAGTGCAGGAATGTCGCTCGACCAGTTGCCGTCGCTCTTCGGCCGTCAGTATCTCGTCGATCGGGCTACTCATCATGACGGCGAGTTTGGAAGTGTCGAGTCGGTCAAAGTGGGCTATCTGCGGAAGGATTCTCTTGGTGATCTTGATGTCTTCGAGCGTGGATTTGGGATGATGGGTGATGATGTTGGACCACGATTCTATCCCAAGTTCCTTGAGCCACTTCAGAACCCTCACATTCTGGAGAACCGTCGTTCCCTTGTTCATCGCCGCCAGGAGTTTTGGTGCGAGCGCTTCGACTCCAATCTGTACGCGATCAATGCCCGCCAGGCTGAGCTTCGTCCAGAACGACTGTGGATGACTAGCCCGCAGCTCCATTACCCCGCTTATCTTGATGCCAGCGTCAATCAGGATTTCCGCGTACCTGCCCGCCCAGGCGTCGCAGGAGCAATCCACGAAGTGAAGACGCTGGCAGCGATGCTTCGAAGTCAGCACGAACACTCTGTCAGCGATCCATTCCGCCGAAGCGGTTCGAAAACCACTCCAGCTTCTCTCGATGTCACAGAAGTCGCACTTGCCGTAACAGCACCCACGGCTTCCTTCAGGAGTCAGTGAGATGTCTGCACTGAATTCACTCCTCAGATGTCGGGTGCGCAGCGACCTGCGCACGGACGCAAAGTACTCATCGAAGGACGGCAGCGGAAGATTGTCCATACGATCGACCTGGTTACGCAACATGCCGGTATCGAACTCGTAGAGGTTCACTGCGTCGGATTGAATGTCGTAGGTCCCAGGAATTTTGGTCGCCAGCTCCTGAGATGATTGAATCAACCTCAACAGTCGGCATTGCCATGCACGCCCGGAGAATCAGTTCGAGCTTCCTCTCCCCTTCGCCCACGACAGCCAAGCCCGCGATCTCGAACTGCTTCAAGACAGCCTTCACTCTTGGAAGGCTGACCATGTCCCCGCCAAACAGAAATAGACACTTGAATTCGGGATACCTCTGCTGCAGGTATCGGGCACAGTAGATCGAGGCATAGAGCTGCACAGAGCTCAGAGTAAAGCCAACGACATTGAGGGCTCTTTTTCTGAGGCTCTTTGTCAGTACCTCGTCAACATACCGGCGCGTCTTCGTTTCAAGAGTATCCAGTACCGCTCGCGTGACGGGTGGCTGGTCGGCGCCCAATGACCTGTTCAGAGAATGGAGCAGCCTGTCCAACGAAATCTGCCTAAATGGCCGCTCTTGCGCAAGAAACGCCTGAAGCAAATAAGGAAGTAGATATAGTCGCCGAATTCGCCATACTTGGCGTGGTAATTCCTGAGTCTGCCATGGCGCTCGTCGATCACGATATCCACGAAGGCCGAGAATGTGGCCGAGCGGAGAGAGTCACCGAGCGCTGCATCAACATAAGCTTTCAGCGCGCCAAGCTGGGGTGAGGGCGATTGCGGATCAGACCAAGGCATCGCTACAAGATGCAGAACGGTTCTCATTCGAGTCACCGTTTGAGGGTGAATACCCGACAAGTAAGTCGATGGGCCATGTCATTCACTCGGGGCACTGGTCTCCCAAAGGGCCTGCAAGCCCGTGCGTGCTACAGGTGGTTGGCCGTCCCTGGGCGAAGCGCCGCATTCGCTCTCGGTCGGTGGCAGACTTGGGCGGCAGCGCCTTGATGGCGACGTCCCGCCCGATCCGCTCGCCGCGCGCCAGGTGAACTTCCCCCATCCCGCCTGCACCCGCCAGCGCGACGATCTCGTCGGGGCCGAGCAGCGCGCCTTCCGCAAGCCCATCATTCCCCCGTGCGACGACTCGCAGTCGTCGCACCCTGCTCTTCGCTTGTTTGTCTCGCTACGGCCAATCTAAGGCCGCCCGCATGAAAGCGCAACGGGACCGGGGCGGTCTCACTTCGGTCGCCTAGGAAGGAGCCCTCGCCGGTTTTGGGTCAAGCACGAGGAACCTCGGCGGGCAGGCGGGTGTAGAGGGGGACAGGAGGCTCTATCACTGGGACCGAAGGTTGCTGGGCAGGCGGGTCTCGCGCCCGCCCCCTGCGTGTCATCCTGAGGGAGCCCCGCCGCCGGCGGAGCGACCGAAAGATCTCACCACGCCTGCAGCGCGATCAGGTTCTTCGGCCCTGCGGGCCTCAGAATGACACGAGGGTCGGGCCTTGCGCCTGCCCTGCCTCAGACTCTCGTCGTGGACAACACCCAGGCGCCGAGCAGTGCGATCAGCGCGATGAACAGGAGGAACCCCGGTCCCGACACCGCGGGGATGGGCTCACCCACCACCTGGAAGCCGGAAGTCACACCAGGTTCGGAGGCGGCGGCAATCGTCCCGCCGGCGCCGCACGGTTGCGAAAGCAGCAGTACGTCGTACGATCCAAGCGCGGTGGCGACCCAGATCTGGGTCTGAGGTATGACACCGCCCGAAGCGATAACCGTCACGCTCGAGAGGGTTCCTGAGGGAGCGGGGTCGCCGATCGCCCACACGCCGTTGGGAAGCACAGCGGCGCAGTAGGTCCCGTCAGGAGCCTGCCCCTCGATGATCACCGGGTCGCCGATGCGGTGGGAGCGGGAACTGGCCTGCACGGCGTAGCCCGCGGGCAGCGGGGGAGGGTGGGCGCCCGGCCCAACCACGAGATCGAAGCGGGCGACGTTGTTGGACCTGTCGAACTCCTCGATGCGCCCGTTGCGGTCCACCCACCCTGTAACCTGATGCGGGCCTTCAGGGAGCGTGATCTCGGCCGGCACGACCGCCTCGGCCCCGGGCACGAGCGCGCCGACCTCGAGCTGCTTGACCAGCGTGCCTGTGCCCGGCTCGCCGTCCCAGATGGTGAGGTCTGTGCCCGGCGCGTCGCTCTGGCCGATGTTCCGCACGCGGGCGACGACCCTGACGCTTCCCGATTCGATCTGAGCGCCGCCGAGGTCCACGGCGAGATCGGGCAGCAGCGTGCCGACCGAGAACCAGGTGGACGCGCTCGAAGGACGGTCGCCTACCTCCAGCACCGCCTCCAGCTCGTGACGGCCCGCACCGGCCCCGGGGACGAGCACGGCAATTCGACTCACGCCGGAAAGCGAGATCGATCGGGCAATCGCGACCTTGCCGTCCACGCGCAGCGCCACCGACCCTGGCCCAGAGCCCTGCATATCAACGAGCGCGGTGACCGTGTCGCCCGCACCGGCGTAGAACGCCCTGTCGGTGCGGACCCCGAGCACCCGCGCGCCGCCGAGGTCGAGCTGAGCGGCGGCGTCGGCGAGCAGGGTTCGGTCCTGCCCATACACCCCCACGACGCAGCTCTGGGTGCCCGCCTCGGCGTTGCTCAGGTCAAGGTGCAGAGCGGCCTCGCGGAACTCGCCGGCCTCAAGCTCGAGCGGCGTCTCGCCCATGAAGGCGGCCTGCCCGCTCGGCCCGACCAACCACGCCTTCAGCGTCGTGGGGAGGGGAGTGTCGGTGGTCACCACCGCGCGCACCAGGGCTTCCTGGCCGGAGAGGTCCGTGGGCCTCGTGGCTTGCGCGCGCGTGATCCGGACGAGCGGGCCTCGTACCTTCACCGGATACTCGCCGTTGAGGACGCCCCCGTCGGGTCCGCTGCCGTAGAACGTCCAGAGGATCGGGTAGCGTCCTTGCGGCAGCCCCGTTGGGACCTGGAACGTGGCGCTGCCCGAGGCCGGCAGCGACGCAGCCTGCTCGAAGCCGTACCCCTCGAACACGCCCGGTTTGTTGAGGGTGACCGCGAGCTGAACCTGCTCACCCGGCCTGTACTCGCGCTGAGAGGCGGTGATCTCCACCGGCTCGCCGGCCGGGTGGATCGTTAGCGCGTCGAGGTGAAGCGCGCGGCCCGATGTGAAGTGGATGCCGTAACCGAGCTCGGCGCCCGGTTGCTCGATTGGGACCTCGAACCGGAGCTGCGCTCCGCCAGGTCCGAGCTCGAACTCGCGGCGCTCGCCAAACGGCGGGTACGACACCTGCGCGAACAACGACAGCGGTGATACCAGTTGACCGGCCTCCAGCGTCAGGGTGAGGACGACGGTTGCACCGGCCGTGACGTGGTCGGGGTCCACCTGCGCCGTGACGGTCACCGGTGCGCCTTGCACGGCAATCTGGAGCCGTCCGGTCCCGACCGTCTGCCTCTGCTCCGTGGCAGGGTCGATTCGGAACAACGCGTAGACGGCCTCCAACCGGCTGGAAGGGAGGTCCGGCGGGAGCGGCACGTCGAACCGCACCGCCTGCTGCTGGCCCCCGCGCAGCCGTCCCTCCTGCTGGCCGGCGAACAGGGATCCGCCGTTGACGGTGAGCGACAGCTCGAAAGCGGCGGTCTGGGTGCCGGCGTTGGCCACCACGAACTCGACAGGTGCGACGCTGCCGGCCGTTACCTCGATGGACTGAGGCACCGCCACGACGGCCGGCGCTGGGGGCAGGACCGGCACGACCACGTGCTGACTCGCAAGGACCTGCCCGGTGCCGGTCGCGTAGATCACCTCGATCGGAACATCCCCTGTGGGCACGAGGTCGGGTTCGATCGGGACCGTGATCTGCGCTGTCCCTCCGACTGCCGCGTTGAGGTCCGGGGTCACGACAGGATCGCCCAGGCCGTTGATCGTCAGCGTCCCGCTGAGGTCGCGAGCACCGCCGTTACGAACCGTGACGACGAGCGGCAACGCCCCGTCTCCCTGCACAGCCCCGACGGTGGCCGTCAACTCCGCCGCGTAACGCGGGACGACTTCGAAGAGGTAGGGTTCGCAGACCGGTATCCCGTTGAGACGTGGAACGATCGCGAACCACCCCGCGCCAATGTTCAGTGGGATCGTTTCCTCCGCGGCCTGGTCGCCGCCCAGGTTCCAGACGAGCCGCTCGGTCGCGACCTGTTCTCCCGAATCCTCGCCCCTGACCTCGAGGTCCACCTGAAAACTGCCGGCGGTCGGGAGGGAGTTCGCGACCCGGATGGAGATCGCAACGTCGCCTTCGACTGCCTGCGCGGGGACCGCAAACGTGAGCAACCCGTGGCCGCCGGTCGAGGCCGCGATGGGGAACTCCCGCACCACGCCGCCGGACTCCAGCCGCAGGATCGAGTCCCCCGGCAGGAGCGTCACCGGGACGTCGAACTTCTGAGTGGATGTGGGGCCGACCTCCGTCGCGATGCTCCCCGAGGCGTTCGTTGTCCCGGCCAACGTCCACAGGAGCTCGCCCTGCCACGGGTGTCCGCCGGCGTTTGCGAGCTCGAGGTGCAGCACGGCACTTCCGGTCGGAAGCCCCACGGAACCGGCGTAGCTGGGTTCCAGCTCCACGTCGTAGTCAACCGCGAACGCCTCCTTGGCCGTGGCATCGCCCGACACGCGCGCGACGAATGTCGTGTCTGAGGACACCCGGCGGCGGAAGACCAGACTGATCTTGTCCCCCCCGGCGAGCTTCACATGGTCGCGCTGCGTTGGGGGCTGATCCTGAAGGTCAAGGCCGGCGTCGACCTCGATGGCGAGCTGTGTCAGGTTCGCCACCTCGGCTTTAAGCTCGAAGTCTTCCTGCCCGACCTTCGCAGGGCCCGACAACGTCACCTTGACCGCCGGTTCCTCCACCCGGAACTGCTGCGTCAAGTATTGGAGCCCGGAAACCCCAGCGATCGCGTCGACCGCCAGGGTGTGGGTGCCCGTCCCTCCGGCTGCGAGCGTCTCGGAGAAAGGCTGAGACTCTCCAGCGCCCAGGGTGATCTTGCGTCGTGCAAACTCGACCTTGTCCAGCAGGAACACGAGGTCGAAGGTCTGCGCGGCCGTGCCGGTGTTGCGCACTGTGCCGGTCGCCTGCAGCGTGCTGCCCGAGCGGCACGCCTGCGGGAGCGGCTCGAGCCTCAACAGCACAGATCCCCACTGCACCGAGAACGTGGACTCGTCATGCGCGAGGAGCTGGCCGAGGGAGTTCTTGAGGTCACCGACAAGATAGAAGAACCCGGTCCACTGGTTTGTGGACAGGAGTTGGGCAATGTCCCACGGCTGCACTGCCGCCAAGTTGGCCGAGGTTTCCCAGCGCCAAACCACCTCACCCTGGGCCTGGGCCGACAACGCGGAAGCCAGGCGCTTCGGTCCGACGCATGTCAGTACCCCCCTCAGAGCAGTCGTTCCCACCAGTATCTCGGGGAGGCAGTCACCGTTAACGTCGAGGACCGTGAGAGGACGTGTGTTCGGGCTGCGCATCCCGTTCTCGAGCGCGAGCCCTGCGCCGTCCGTGCCCCGCAAACCCTTGATGGCATCCGTGTTCTGCTGGATAAGGTAGTCGGCCACGACGTCCGGTCTCGCGTCACCATCCAAGTCAACGAGGATCGGCGGCGCCGTTGGTGGACCACCTAGCGGCGCCGACCACAGGAGCGCGCCTTGGGCGTTGAACAGCAGGACAGCCCGCGGCGCGCAGGTCGCACACGCCGGGTCCCCGGATCCCACCACGAGCTCGGACGCACCATCGCCGTTGGTATCTGCGGACGCGGGCGGCCACCGGCTCCAGAACGGCGAGCTGCTTTGTCCGGCCATGGCACCCGTGACCGCATCAAACAGCATCAACGTGCTCGACGTCGCGGAGGTTTCGGGGGTCTGCACATTCGCGACCTGCCCTATTTCTGTGATGAGTGGAGCGCCGACTACTGGGTTTGGCGTGGCCTGAGACCAGCGCGAGGTGCCAGCCCCATCCAGAAGGGCAACCGTCCCGCTCGCCGACGTGCCCGGCACGCGGAACCCCACCGCGACTTCGGCGCGCCCGTCACCATCGGCATCGGCGCCTGCGATCCCGGTCACGAGCCTGCCGTCAAGGCTTGGATTCGCCTCCAGCATCCGCCAGCGAATCGCCCCGCTGGCCACGTCAAGCGCCAGGACGTCGCGCCCCGAAGACAGCACGAGGTTAAGCCGGCCCGCGGCGTCGAGGTCCACGACGATCGGCCCGCCCGCCGGGAAGGCCGCAACGGCATCCACGGCGACGGCGATGCTGGTTTCCCAGCGCGGCCGCAACATACGGTCGAACGCCCGCACAAGCAGAGCCGACCCGTCGGTGGTATCCGTCTCGAAGATCTCGACGTGCCCATCCCCGTCAACGTCCGCGACGGCGACAGCGGCAGCGGAGGCGTTGCCCTGCAGTTGGACCGAGGCGTACTGAGCGAGGTTCGGCCCAGCGAAAGTGCCCAGCGACAGCCCTGCCCCCGCGCGCCAGATCGCGATCACGTCATCCGTACCGTCTTCGTTGACGTCGCCGGAAGCCACGGCAATGGGGGAGACGCCGGCGGGCAGTGACGCTGCAGCTACAAAGCACCCCCCTAGCCATTGGGGTGGGAAGACGGCCCCGCCCACCGGGGCAGCGCCCTGTCGGGACCCCGATCCCTGGAAGACGCCCCAGGGAGTTATCCTGGCGGTGCAGAGGCGCGGCGCCAATACTTTCAGCGTGAGACTTGCATTCGGAAACGTTTGTGCGCCGTTCGTCACCTTTGCCCACCCGTCGATCGGCTGGCCGTAAGCGTACACCGGCGATCCGGTGCCGACGTCGAGACCAGATGCGACACCGGCGATCTCGAGTTTCTCGCTGTGCGAGGTGCGTTCCCCGGCGCTGACGTACTGGAGACTCGACCAGTACGAGCCATTCGCGATGTCGGGCGGGACCGAGAACGTCAGCTGCTGCACTTGATCGAAGGGAACGGAAAGCGAATGGTTCTGTTGCGCCAACCACCCCCGCTCGCCCCAGAGTCGCCACTCGAACACGTACATCCCGGCAGAGGTTCCACCCACGTTGCGTACCTCGTACGCGATGGTGTCCCCTGCCGTGACCGCCGGCTGCTGCAGGGAGCGGACGTCGAACCGGGCAGGCGGTACGATGAAGGAGCCCTCGTTCTGGGCCACGGTCCCGTCACTCCCCCACCAGCGGACGCGATACGTGAGCGCGCCATCACGTGAGTCGAGCGGCACCTGCAACGAGAACGACTCGGTCGCCGTCTGCAGCGAGGTCAGAGTCAGGCTGCGGTTCTCCGCGAAGTTCAGCTGGTCGCATGCCAGCTCCAGCGTGCCGCCGAGGGGTCGCGCGAGCTGGCCGGGGTTCAGGTCGACTCCCACGGTGACGACGTCGCCCGCCCGGTAGGAAGGAGCACTGGGGCGAGACGCGATCTGCACGTACGGAGGGTAGTGGGTAAGACCGACGGTGCTTTGCGCTTTGAGGAGGGCCCCGTCAGTTGCAGTCACCTGCAAAGGCCAGGCACCATAGGTGTGTGGTGAGGGCAGCGGGATTCTTAGCGCCGCCGCCACATTCTGGAAGGGACCGATGTCGAACTCTCGCTGCTCGTGGAAGCTCAGGTCCGCCTGGTCGAAGGTAACGACGAAGTGGCGGGTCGTGCTCGAGCGGTTCTCAACGCGGACTGTGCCGGAGACGGCCTCGCTCCCGGGGATCGCGCGGAAGCCCTCGGTTGCAGCGATGCCTCCGCCGTAGTACAGGTCGTGATGAGTGCGGAAGCTCCAGTCCCGCACCATGCGGTCGCGGAAAGCAGCCCCCACAATGTAGTGGCGCCTCGAGGGATCTGGAGGTGGCAGCGGTAGGTCAACATTGATCGTTGTTTCGGCGCTGCGGGGGAGATCGAACGATGTGCTCTCGACCTCGGCCTTGGAGAGCTCAAACCAGAGGCGCAGCTGTCCCTGCTCGACGGCACGTTTGCCGATGTTGCGCACGCGCACCGGCAGCCGGAACGCCGGACCATCGACGACTGTGAACTCGCCGAAGCCCAGCTCAACGACGGTGTTCGGCAGCCCAACCTGGACGCTGCGGTGGGTGGCATTCGCCTCGTTCCCGTTCACCCAGCACCAGTGGCCCGGGTAGCACAGGTGCAGCGTAGCCTCGATGATGCCGTTGCACTCGGTTGGCACCGTGTATGGCTCGTCCAGCGAGAAGTTCTCGTCGCGACCGAGGTGCAGATCGCGCCAGTCGGTCTTCGTCTCCGGGCAGCGCACACCAGTCGTGCTGTAATGGTTCGTGAACGTCATCCGGTAGCGGGCGTTCACCTCGCCCATGGATTGGTTGGTGATGGCACCGAAGAAGTGCAGCACGTCGCCCGGTCCGGCCGTCGGCTCGCTGGCCTGCAGCGAGAAGTCGAACAGCTTCGGGTCGTAGAGGAGGTTCTTTGTCGCCGTCGCAAGCGGCCCGTCGCCGGTAGCAGAGTAGGCGTCGCCCCTGATGAAGCCGCCGCCCGGAAGCCCGTCGTGGCCGGTGCCCAGTAGGACCGGCCCAACGGAGAGGTCGTAGGTCGCCAGGGTCCCGGCGGCCACGGAAACCGTGACCTGCGGATAGACCATCGCGTACGACGTCAGCCTGGCGACGCCCTCGAACGGCTCCGCGCCAAAGTTGCGCACGGACAGGTGGACGGGGATCGAGCTGCCGTCGAGGACATACTCCGAGTCCACGGCAAGCCCGAGCCCGATCTGTGGTGCTTTGGCGACCTCCTCCGGCCAGTTCTCAACGACAAACTGTCCCGCGGCGCCCTCCGGCTGCACGACCCAGGCCTTGTTTCCGCCGGAGGAAGGTTTTACCTCGATCGTCCGGGTGCTGTCCTCGAGGGTGTAGGTGAGGGTGAAGATGCCCGTACGCCGCCTCACCCAGGGGGAGTCCGAACCTGCCGGGAGGTTGACGTTGATGGTTTGGGTCGTGGCTTCTCCGGCGACGAGCGGCCGCTTCTCGGACCAACCCGCAGTGACCGCCCCCATGGGGTCGAGCACCTGCCACGCAATCGTGTCGGCGGGGGACTCCGTGAGGTTGCGCAGGCTCACCGGCAGCGTGACAGTGCAGGCGGACCCGTAGTGGCAGACTGGCCGCTCCCTGCCGGGGTCGGGTCCCCAGCGCAGGAGGCTGGCGAGCAGGCCGTCGTCCTCGGCGCTGCTCCTGCCGTTGCCGCGCGCCCAGTCGCTGAAGATCGTGCCGACGGCGACCCATCCCGAACCGAGGGGGTAGGCGAGAAGCGCCGGCATGCCGCCGTTGGTCTTGCGCAGCAGCACGGTCGCCTGCGACGGCCACTGCTCGAGGTAGCCGTCCACAGCGACCGACTGCCCGCTCTGGGCAAGTGCGGCGGTGATCGGGTGCGCGGAGGCGATGCGCACGCTGCCGGTCCAGCACGACTGGTCCTCGAACCACCCGTACGCCTTGAGGGCCTCGCCCTCCGGCACAGGAACGGTCTGGAAGTCCTCCCCGAGCATCTGCGCTAGCACGATCAACGTGCCGCCGGCCTCCACAAATGCGCGCAGGCGCTCCTTGAGATCGGCGCTGCCTGCAGTTCCGTAGAGGCCGCCCGAGGGGACCAGCAGCACCTTCTTCTCCTCGGCGAGTTGCAGCGGGTCGAAGGTGATCGGGACGTCGAGGTGTGTCCAGCCGAGCGCGTCGAGCGCGGAGGCGGCCTCCCCCGCGAACCCGTTCTCGAGCACCCCAATGTGGGCCGCCCTGGGCAGGTCGTCCTCGGGCCGCGGCCGGTGCACGGAGTACTTGCGTTCCATCTCCGCCATGCCGCCGGCGATCTCGTCCTTGCCGGCATCGGTCAGGGTCTCATCCTGAGCAAGTTCCAGCAGCTGCATCGTGCGTCCGAAATCGACGAGCGAAGGGAGATTTTTCTCCACGCCCACGGCCGCAATCTGCCTCCAGTGCCGACCCAGCTCAACGCTGTCAAACTGGGCGACCGACGCCGTCTTCACGGCAGAGACATTGCTCACGATCCCGTGCGTGTCGTCCGGGTTGTCCCGCCCGGGCGGTTTGGGTCCCGGTTTTGGCTTGTCGCACTCAGGATCCTTGCTGCCCGCGCGGAACATGCAGGGTGTGAACCCGTAGCATGGACACTTGTAGTTCCTGACCTCATCCCAAAACGCCAGGATCGCGCCGGCAGCTGCCTCGGTGGTGTTGGTGATCAGCGTATGGAACTTCCTGTCGAATTCGACGGGGTTCTCCGGGTGCTTCTGGTCCACCTGCGCCCACATGCGCTCCGCAAGCTCGAAGCTCTTGACAGAAACCTGCCCGCGGTCAATCGGTAATCTGTTCCCGATCTCGTCGTAATCAGGCTTGCCAAGAGCCACAAATGTCCCATAGCCATGTCGATTGTCGTCCGGTAGACCGCGCCCGTAAATCGGAAAGGACCTGATCAAGAACGCCGGCATCGTCCATCCGGTGGGGTTACCCTCGTTATCCTTGGTTTCCCTAAGGCCCGACTGGAGGTCGCTGTCGGAGAACATCCGAATCAGTTCGTTAAGAAGCAGCGATGAACCCGTTGACCCAGGCTCGTACGGTGAGCCGCCAAGGAATCCGCGTGACTCGGCGGCCATGCTGCCCATGATCACTTCCAGCCTCCCCTTGTGGGGATCTGAAGCCTTTATGGCGGCCCGCTCGAAGCCTCCAACGTCGACAGTACCGGTGCCGTCCGCCTTTGTGTAGCGCCGCTGGTCGTTTTCTCCCCACACGTCCAGAGCCCAGTACTCATGGAAGCTCTTGCCATGCCCCAGCGGGTAATCGAGATGATTTTCCGGTGCCGTGTGCTGGGGTGAGCCCATGTCCTCAACGAGGTGGATCGCGTGGCCCAGCGCCCGTGCGGCCCACTGGTAGTACAGCGCCGCCTTTCCGCGGCTATCGCATTTTCCCGCCTTGTACAGTTTCACGGCCATGTCGAAGTAGGAGCGGGCGTGGCGGCTGGCTTCCTCCTGTCCCAGCGGGAGCGCGAGTTTCGGCAGAAAGTGATCAAACGTGCAAGTGGCGGCGCCGAGTTCCTTGCCGAAAACGCTGCCCAGCTGCCAGCACGCCTCCTCGCGGTACGCGCAGGCATCGCTCGGCCCTCGCAAGTAACCTTCGTTGTGGTCTTCGTCGGTGAAGGCATTCTCGTAGGGGTCGCCCGCCCGAGTATCTAGATCTTCACCATATCCGTGGTTTGCCTTGTCCTGGAGGAACGCCCGCAGCTCAGCATCGGCGCTCACCTTGAACAAGAGAATCTGCCTCGCGTTTACCGCCATCCGATTGTGGGACCACCATTCATACGCGGGAGCAGCGTCTGTCACCAGGAAGACGACAAGGGTGCAGACGAGGCTACCTCGCACGGGATGCTTCCTTCTGGAAGAATCCCCGGATGTAGCCGATCCCAACGGCGGACCTGCTGCAGAACTCACTCCCCGGCGTTTGGTCACAGTAATCCACGATTGCTTTCCTAAGACGAAGAACTTGAGGATCATGGTCGCGTGTTATCGGTCGCTCATTAATCGGTGCACCGACTAGCTCAAGGATTCGAGACGCAATTCCGTCGCTCAGTGGTTGGGCCCTCTGAACGTACGCTACGGCTTCCTTGACGAAGTACTCGACATCCAGTTTTCCGTATTGGGTGAGGGATTTCATTCGTTGGAAGTGGGCTTCCCAGGCAGCGGTGCTGTCCTTGGGTTCCATTCTGAGGGTCACTTCGAGGTGGGAACCCACGGGATGCGAATCGAGGTGGAGCCAAGGCTCGACGCCGCTGATGCCCAAAAAATATCCGTCGAGTCCTGATCGAGGGTGGTTGAACCACCCATCTTCAGCAACCCAGTCGGGGTGATAGATGTACCACCGCATGGTCTTGATGGGTGACGTGAGGCTCGTCCAGGCGGGCCACTCGAACGAGCCATCCTTGCCAGTAGTCACCGCCAGGAAGCTGCCGGCCACCGAACGGACGTCGCTGCCACCGGGCGCCAGGCAGCTGTCCTCGCGTTCGAACCAGCGCGCCAGGCGAGCACCAGCGATCGGCCTGTTGGTCTTGGCCTCGACAACCCGGCCTCGAATAGTGGGTATCCTGCGAATGTCGTTTTGACAGCAACCCGAACTCATCGCGAATAGCGCTGGCAGGACCATGACGGTCATTACAGCCGCCAGCCAGCTGCCCGCCCTCTCAGGTGCGGTGACGTGGAGAACGCTCGGGCGAGATAGGCGGAAGAGAAACGAGAAGAAGTTTCTGATCATCTTGAGACCTCGTTTCCAGATCAAGGCTTGTTGTTAGCGGGGAATGCTAGCACTGTTGTGAACGTGTGCAAGGGCCGTTCCTGCCAGCAATCACGTCGAGGCGACTACCGAGGTTGACAGGGGGACACCTGGAACGTGCATTCAGTACTGGAGGTACGTTATGACCGAAGTGTCCACCGTGGAGATCCGCGAGCAGCTATCGGAACTCGTGAGTCGTGTCCACTATGGGAGGGACCGCGTCGTAGTAACCCGCAGGGGCAAGCGATTGATCGCGCTGGTCCCGATTGACGACCTCGAACTCATCGAAGCAATCGAGGACCGAATCGACGTGCAGGCAGCCAAGAGGGCGCTGAAGGAAAAGGGCTCCATCCCCTGGACAAAGGTCAAGAAGCAGCTAAGGCTGTAGGTGCCTGTGGTCTACAGATTCGGTTTCAAACCTGCCGCGGTGTGGGACCTCACGAAGGGCAGCCCGCGGGGTTCACAGGCGAAGTGAGCACTCGCGAGGTCGCCGTCGGAGACGCCTGGAGCCTGAACCACGCTCGACGCTAACGCTCGTTCACGGCAATGCGTCGGCTGGCCCCGGCAATCGTTGATGCTCCTGGAATCACCGGCTGAAGCGAATCAGCCCTACTTGTTGACGTCGATGAAGAGCCCCCAGGCGCCTGAGTTGTCGGACAAAACGTTGTCGTTCACGCACACTTCCATCGGCCCGCCTTGAGTGGCGGTGAAGAACACGTCTGTCCCGCCCTGCTGCACCTGTGTGCCGATCCTGAACACCAACGAGTACTTGCGCAGTCCCGGGAAGGGATAATCAGAAGGCGCCACAGAATTCGGCTCGCCGTCTGCGTTGTAGACGCACCCGCCCAGGAAACAACCAAAGTCTATCTTGATCGCGGGGTCGGGATTCGTCGTGATGTGCACGGTCGAGTTCGCGGGTACTGGCGGCGCATTGGGTACCACGCTGCAAGCGGTGGGACCGGGTTGGCCAAAGGCAAGTGCAAATGGTGGCACAACGCTGATCGCCGTCTGTGCCGTACCGACACAGTTTGTGACACCCTCCGCCGTCACGGTCTTTTTTCCGCCCCAGCCGTTGTAGGTGTGTGAGAATTTCACCCCAAGAGGATTGGCATCGAAGTTCACATTATTCGCGTCGAAGGACGAGCTATCGCCCCAGTTGAGGCGGAGCAGTGTGCAGTTCCCCGTGCCCGTGACCGTGAAGTCCATCGGTTGGCCACGCTGGGAGTTGAAGTGATCGTATTTGACCGTTTCGACCTTGGCAAAGGTGCAGCTCTGCAGGCCAAGCACGACAAAGAACATGAGAGGGAGCAGCGCCGCGACTCTCAAGCGCGTCGGTCGTGGCGTCGGTCGGCACAGCCGTTCCTTGCCCGCATCGCGTAGGCCCTTTTTCATGATGAATCCTCCTCTTACCTGTATCAAACACACCTGTGCGTTCCATGATTCCGCGGCGAACGGGTTTATCCTGATAAAGTGGAACGAGGTCGAACCAAGAGCCCGCCGGCATGTCCGCACTGCACCAGCGGCAAGGTGGTCCCTGTCGCCTATGGTCTGCCAACGTCGAGTGCCAGCGAGGCGGCGCAGCGCGGGGAGATCGTCCTCGGCGGTTGCTGCGTGAGCGGCGACGATTCGGAATGGTTCTGCCGTAATTGCGGCTGGGCGTGGAACGCGCACCGCGGCGAGCCGTGGGCCAGGGCGTAGGAAAGGTGCCGGTCGGGTCCACTCCGGCAGTCACGGCTTGCGGGGTCACGTTCACCATGATGTGGGACCAAGGGGAGGCTCGGGATGGTAGATGGCAAAACCAAGTCAGGCGGGACAGTTGAGGCATCTGAGGCTACCCTCCGGGAGCTGCTGAAGGACGTCCCGAGCGACGTTCGGCGTAGGCTTTCCCAGGAGATCGGTGTCCTGATCGAGGAGCATGTTCAAGGGGAGCGGGAGCGGTGCGTCGGGATATGCCGGCGGCGGGTCAAGGTGTGGCGCAGCACGAGCGCAGCGCGAAGTGCCGTTGTTACTGCTCGCGAAGAGGCGCGTGCGCGGGCCAACGAAGCGCTCTACCTGGCTGATCTGATCGAAAGCGGGGCGGACGTCTCCGGCGTCGCCGGGCCCGGCGCCGCGGACGCCTGACACGCTGCAGGGGTGAGCCGGCCGGGTGGCGGGGCCAATCGTCAGGCGCGATGGGATTCTTCGGGCGCTTTGCGCCCTCAGAATGACACTATGAAATCCTCGTTCATGCCATAGCCCCCGAAGAGGCCGCAGCAACATCAGTCGCAGGTCCAGGCTCGCAACCAGCCCAACCGCTCGCGGGAGCCGGGGGCTTCCATGCCTCGCGGCCAAGCCGCAGCGTGTATCCTTGCGGGGGAGTCCGATGTGATCGGTCCAACGAGCGTGCCGGATACCAGGCCCATGAAGGGAAGTCCGACTATCGCCCCTGGCGGGGCGGCCACGAAGTCGGCATGGCCCGAACGCCGCTTGCCGTGGTACGGTTTAACGGGTTTTCTCCTCGCTCTCTGGACACTACCCGGGCTTCTCTACTCACTCCAGATCTACGAGATCGGGCTTCGCAGCGACGCCCACTTCCTTTTCCGCCAAGCCATGCTGCATGCGCTGCCCGTGTGGTGGGCGTGGGTCCCCTTGACACCGCTCATCTGGATTCTCGCTCGGCGGCTGCCGATCCGCGGAGCCCATGGCTCGCGCAACATCGTTCTTCACGTCGTTGCGAGCGCGATCGTCGCGTCGGTGGTCGTCCTCGTGTCGTCGTGGTGGTTCAGCATGGTCCTGACGCCGATTGCCGAGCGGACCTTGGCGTTCAGGGAGTGGATCTGGGCGCTCTTCCATAGCACGAGCCTTCACCTCCATGTCCTCAGCTATTGGCTGATCCTCGGTGCGGTGTACATCGTGGACTTCGAGCGTCGCCTCCGCAGCGAAGAGCTGGCCAGGACGCAGTTGGACGCCCTGGCGGCCAATGCTCGCGTGCAAATGCTCACACAGCAGATCCAGCCGCACTTCCTCTTCAACGCGCTCAACGCTCTCTCGACCCTCATCCTGCGCAAGGACACGGCGACAGCGCAGCGCATGGTCACGGCACTTGGGGACTTCCTCCGCGCGACGCTACGCACGGGCGAGGCTCACCTGGTGCCGTTGCGCGACGAGCTGGCTCTCCTCTCGACGTACCTCGCGGTGGAGAAGGTGAGATGGGGCGATCGGCTCGCGTTTCGCAGGGAGGTCGAACCCGGCGTGGAAGGGGCCCTCGTGCCCACGCTGCTGCTTCAGCCGCTCGCCGAGAATGCGGTCCGCCACGGCATCGCGACTTCCGAGGCGGGGGGCGAGGTCTTTCTGCGTGCAGGCCGGATCGGCGAAAGACTGCGCGTCGAACTGGAAAACGACGGCACGGGTTTGTCTTCGGACTGGCGCCAACGGGCGGAGCAGCGCGTCGGCCTATCAAACACGCGCCGGCGGCTCGCCCACCTGTTTCCGGAGTACGAGCTGCGGCTCGAAGACATGACGAACGGCCGGGTGCGCGTCGTCCTCGAGATCCCGCTTTGTCTGGCCGAGGAAGAGCGCCCCGTGGTGGTCGCTGAACCGGCCGTGGGTGCCGGCCGCCCCGCATGATGATCCGAACCATGATCGTCGACGATGAGCCCCTCGCGCGCGAGGGGATCAGGCTCCGCCTGGCATCCGAGCCCAACATCTCGATCGTCGGCGAGTACGGCTCGGCGAAGGCAGCGGCCGCGGCAATCGCCCGCGATGCCCCGGACCTCCTGTTTCTCGACATCCAGATGCCCCAGGTCGGCGGTTTGGACCTGCTGCGCCAGGTCGGGCCCGAGCGCGTCCCGGCCGTGATTCTCGTGACCGCGCACGGGGAGCACGCCCTGGAAGCGTATGAGGTCAGCGTCGTCGACTATGTGCTGAAACCCATCGACGACGATCGCTTCCGGGTGGCGCTCCAGCGGGCCCGCCGTCGGCTACGGGAGGTCCATGCGGTGCGAGTGGGCGCGCAGCTTCGCGAACTGGTCGGGCAGCTCGAATCCCCAACCGATCTTGAAGCGCGCGGGCCGCGGCCGACAGGTGCCGGCGGGCGCACTTTGTTGACTCGTTTCATCGTCACCTCGGCGGGGCGCGAGGTGCCCGTCCCCGTGGCAGCGGTGGATTGGATCGAGGCTGCGGGCGACTACGTGACGCTCCACTGCGGAGACAAGTCACTCGTCGTGCGAGGCCGGATGGGCGAGCTCGAAAGCACGCTCGACCCGCGCCAGTTCGGGCGCATCCACCGCGGCGCCATCGTCCGCTTCGAGCGGGTTCGGGAGCTTCACCCGACGGGCCACGGGGAATACGAGGTTTTCTTGACCACCGGTGCGGTTCTGCAGTTGAGCCGCACGTACCGCGATACTTTCAAGGAAGGCTTGCGGACGGCACCGGTCCAGCGAGGACCGCAAAGCTCCCAGGGACGGTGAGGTTCGCACCGTTTTCCGGGGTGCCATCGGCCTCCGCCCCGGCGACGCCCAGTCCGGTTCGTCGCACCCCAACGTTGTCCACCGCAAGACACTTGCCTACCGGCAATCACCGAGCGCACGGTAGGTTCCGCTGAGCCAGTTCTACCTTCGTTGAAGGCGGGGAGGAAGCATGCGCCGAGCACGGACTCGGGTCACGTGGGTGGTCCCGCTGATGCTTCTCGCGACTTCCATGCGTGGTGCGGCGGCGGCTGCGCCCGACCTCGCCCTGGTAGGCGGGACCGTAATCACGGCCACCGCCCAGCCGCCGATCGCCAACGCGGTTGTGCTGGTGCAGGACGGCCGCATCACGGCGATCGGGCCGCAAGATAAAGTGAAGATTCCACCCTCTGCGCGGAGAGTCGATGCTCGGGGGAAGTGGATCACGCCTGGCCTGATCGAAACCAACGTTCACCTCATCCTCATGACGGTCCCCGAGTTTTTCGTGAAGTACGAGGACCGGTTTGTGGACATTGCCATTCAGTCCGCGCAGGTAGGCCTGAAGTACGGCATGACGACGATGGCTGACACCTGGGGCCCTCTCAAGCCGCTGCTCGTGGCGCGCGATCGCATCAATCGCGGCGAGGTCGAGGGCAGCAGGGTGCTGGTGGCCGGAAACATCATCGGCGTCGGCGGTCCCTTCAGCGCCTATTTCATGGCAGGTTGGGACATCCGGGGCGTGACCGTGCGGTACGGAGGCTGGGTCCACCCGATGATCCGGGAGCGAATCGATGCCCTTTGGGAGGACGAGGCCGGTCCGTCGCTCCTCGCCATGACGCCGGAGGAGGCCGGGGAGGCACTGGGCAAGTACATGGCGAAGGGGGTCGATTTCGTCAAGGTCGCGGTGAGCGGCCACGGCCTCGGTGAGATCGAGCCGCTGATGTTCTCGCCTGCGGCGCTCCGGGCGATGCGCGACGAGGCCAAGAAGCGGGGGATTCCTTTCACGACCCACACGTTCACCGTCGAGAGCCTGCGCATGGCCGTTGAGGTCGACGCCGATCTGCTCCAGCACCCCAACGTCATGAGCCTTTCGTGGGCGAAAAGCAGCCCGGCTCAAAAGGCGGCAATTGAGGGGCTGATCGCCGAGATCGCGCGCAAGGGGATCTATTGCGGCCTGATGGCGGTCCCGGACAAGGAGAAGGACCGTATTACCAGGGAATGGAAGGCGAGCGAGCACCCTGACGATCCCTACCTGAACCGGGTGATGAAAGATCGACAGCGCGAGGACACCGATAGAAGCCAGATGACTGCCTATGAGGATCGCGTTGCCGGGCTCCGTAAATGGACCGGGGGCGGCGTTCGATTTACGCTCGCGACCGACCAGGGGCCGGAAGCCTCCGAGCTCGGGCCGGTTGTGTGGGGTCGCCTCGGCAGGGCCCACTTCGAGAGGATGGAGGCGCTTCAGGACGCCGGCGTCTCTCCGGGGGAGATCCTGATCGCCGCCACACGAAACGGCGCCGAGGCGTATCGGCTCGGGGACAAGGTCGGCACGGTCGAGGTCGGCAAGGTGGCCGACCTGTTGGTGCTCGACGCCGATCCACTCAAGGACATCCGCAATCTTAGGAAGATCAACCGCGTTATCAAGGACGGGCGGGTTGTGGACCGGGAGTCGTTACCGACCACCCGGGTCCTCGACTTCGACCCGGAGGCGGCTTGGCCGAAGTGATCGAACAAGCGAACGGAAAAGGAGAGGAGGCGACTACGATGGCCAAAATTCGGATGTGTGGGCTTGGGCCGGGTATTGCGGTGATCGTCGCGCTGCTGCTGGCGTTTCCCGCTGCCAGGGCGCTTGCCCAGGGGGACCTCACCGGCAGCATCGCGGTCACGGTGAAGGATCAGGACGGCGGCGCCTTGCCGGGTGCCGCGCTTACGATCAAGAGCTCATCCATATCCCTGAGCGGCGTCACGAACGGCGTCGGGCAGTACCGCTTCCTTGCCGTGCCTGCGGGAATTTACGAAGTACGGGCCGCACTGTCCGGGTTCATTCCTGCCGCCCTGTCGGGCGTCAACGTGCGGTTCGGTGAGACGTACAACGCGGCGTTCACCCTCCAGGTCGGCGCGACCGACACGGTCACGGTCACGGCAGCACTGCCGCAGGTTGACGTGACCCTACCTTCGACGAGGGAGCTCATGCAACAGCAGTTCATCCAGGACATACCTTTGCGCGACCGCAACTTTCAGGATCTGGTCAACCTCCTGCCGGGAGTCGTTGACGGGAGCGTGCAGGGGTCCCGCCCGGAAACGACGGGGTACCGGATCGACGGGGCCAGCGACGTGGAGCCTTACCAGAGCGGCGTCGCATTGACCTTCAGCCAGTACGCCATCGACCGGTTCGAGCTGGTGCCGGGCGGATTCCAGGCCCGCTACGGTGAGTTCTCCGGCGGTGTGGTCAACGTCACCACACGGAACGGCACCAACAACTTTGTCGGACACCTGGGCTACTACTTCCGCGACAACAGTCTGGTCGCAAAGCCTCCGGTCACCTACCCCGACCAGTTGCACGACAAGGCGCCCGATACGCGACGCTTCTACGAGGCAGCGGTCGGCGGCCCGATCAACAAGGACACGCTTCAATACTTCGCAACCCTGGAGTACAGGACGGCGGACGTCGGGAACGTGTTCGCCGCGCGGACGAGCCTGACAAAGTCTTATCTGGGGAGCTTCAAGCTCAACTACACGCCGACCACAAACGACCAGTGGACGTTCTTCGCGGCGACCAACCTGTCCGACATCCACAACACCGTTGCCAACAAGTACGTGGCTCCCGAGTTCAACGCAGACGGGACCGACAACAGGGTGCTCCTCACTGCGCAGCAGACGCACATTTTCTCCGATACCGTTTTCGTCGAGTCGCAGCTTTCCTACTTGAATACCAATGTCAAACTCGAGCCCACCGACCCCAATGCGCACGTCACCCTCTACGAGTTCTATCCTGACGGCAATACCCGAACCAGCGGACGCTACACCAGCACCAAGGTCACGAAGGTGGACCGCACTCGGCTCACGGAAACCCTCTCGTGGTTTCTCGGCCAGCACGATGTGAGGTTCGGCGCCGATCTGGGATACCTCAAGACCACGGTCAGCCAGCGCATCAGCCCCACGCGCTTTGATTTCCGGCCCCTGGGCAGCGAATTCGCGCTTCACTACTACTTCGACCCGGTCGAGTACGACAAGGGGGGCTTCGAGGGCGCCGGTTACCTGCAGGACACGTGGAAGGTGGCCCCTCGCCTGACGGTGGACCTGGGCTTGCGGGTCGAGTACCAGAAGATCATCGGCAACACCGACGTCGCTCCTCGGCTCGGTCTCTCCTACGATCTCACCGGTGATGCGAAGACGAAGCTCTATGCCAACTGGGGCAAGTACGTGGAACGGGTTTACGACCGGTACCTCGAATGGGGATCGCAGCCCGGTGGGGAGTTCTTCTACGTTTTCGATCCAACGGGCCCGCTGGCCGACGGAACCGAGATCGCCGGAGGGCGCTTCGGCTATCGCATTCTTGGCGATAACAAGTCGCCGTATGCAGAGACGTGGACGGTGGGAGGCGAGCGGCTCGTCGGGAGCGACTTCAGACTCGGCCTGAGCTACACCGAGAAGCGCCTTTTTCACCAGCTCCTGACGTATTCGACAAGCTCGCCACCGGTGGACTACTACGACTTTCGGGCTGACGGCAAAGGGAGCTACAAGGGCGTCAGCCTCGTCGCCAACAAGCGGTTCTCCAACAGCTGGGAAGCACAGGCAAGCTACACGTGGTCCAGGGCCGAAGGCATGGGAAGTGCTCTCGGTGTGTTCTACGGGCCGACCCTGATCCCTCCCCAGCACAGCATCGAGGACAACGACCGGACTCACGTCTTCAAGCTGTCGGGGTTCGGTCAGCTTGGCTGGGGCTTCCTCGTCTCCGCGAGCTACAGCTATGCGACCGGTCTGCCGTACTCAATCTTTGGAACCGACGCGACCGGAGGTAGCTTCTACGTCGGCACGAGGAACTCACACCGAATGCCATCGGTCCAGTCACTCGACTTGTCCCTGCAGAAAGGCTTCCGCATCGGGGGGGTCAAACTGAGCCTGGTCGGCGAAGCGTTCAACGTCTTCAACCATGAGAACGTGACGGCTGTGACCACGGGTGAGACAAACCACGGCGAGCCTACCGACTTCGGCGTAGGCCGCACCTTCCAACTCGGGCTCAAGTTCGACTTCTGACGTGCTGAGGTACCGCCAGGGGTGCACGCGGTGCGTGCGTGCACCCCTTCGGCTTTTCCGCGTCCTTCTTTGACGCCGGTTGCCCGGCCAAGGAGAATTGTTGCCGCGGCTTGGCGCCTTGAAAAATGCCCCGCGTCCCTTGGGCTGAGAAGCTGCCACGGGGACGCGGGGAAAACAGGGAGCGTCGTCAACGTCCCTCCGGCACGTCAAGCCCGCGTGGCCGGGGTGTGAAGGCGGTGCCAGGCTTCCGGGCACGCCGCCATTCCGGGGCGCCAGGAGGCCGGAATGGCAGACGATGCGTCACCGGGAGGGGACGATCCAGGCCGCACATGGCCTGTGGGAAGGCGGTCCCTGCGGCAAAGCCGGGGGTCTACGTTGGCATGCGGTTTGCTTTAGCTCAGAGCAATCGACTCTCCTTCACCGACTGTAGAGCCAGTGAGGGGAGCGAAAGGAGGCGAGCGGTCAGGTTCCCACCTTGCAAGCCAACCAACTTGGCCCATCAAACAAGCCCTACCAAAGCATCCTTTCACAATATCCAATCACAGGGCTTGACCGCAAACCTCTAGCAATTCGGCCGCCGGCAACCGCCGGCGGCTTTCATTTTGTTTGGCACCGGACGGCGGGTCGTGCCCCGCCCGCCTTTTTGCTCTGGGGCCGGTTCTCGTTCTCAGAGCAGGACCGCTGGTGGCTCACTGCTTTCTCAGCAGCAGTCTGAGGAACTCTGCTTCAAACTGGGCATCCTCGGCTTCGCGCCACGCGCGATCCCCGTACTCCCGGAAGACCCCGGCCGCCTCCACGAACTCGTCGACGTCCGTCACGACGAGCTCGACCTCGAGGTTCCAGTTGTAGGCGGTCGAGACATCCTCAATGGTCTCGAGGATCGCCTCGAGCGACCGCCGCACGGTAAGCCCGCCGGCCCCCGCGCCGAAGAGCGGCATCGCCAGGCTGCGCACACCGTCCGTGAGCGCGCACGCGAGGACGCCCCGGACCGCCGCGATGAGGTCGCGGACCGCGGTACGCCTGCTGATGTTGTAGTTGATCAGCACCGCGTGGTAGACGTAGCGGGCCATGAGCGTCCCCGCCCCGGTGCGGACGACGCCGCCGGGCGGCACCGGAGCGTGGGCGATTGCTTCCTGTTGAATCTCGATCCCGCCCCGCGCAAGCAGGGCGGCGGCGACGCCGCCCCTCATTACGAGCCGATTGTTGGCGGCGTTGACCAGGGCGTCCGCCTTGCGCTCCGCGATGTTGTCGAACACGAGCCGGACCGTGATCGACCCGAATGAGTGGGCGGGTAATGGGTCATGGACCGGCATGACGAATAGTCTAAGCCCTCAGGCTCCCGGCAGTCGCTGGGGTCATCCGGAGGCTGCCGCGGGCAGCCGCGGGATCCGGTCGCTCCGGGAGCGCGGGGACCCCCCTCACTTCTTGTGCAGCAGCTGTTTGAGGAACTCTGCGGCCAGGTCGTCCTCTTCCTTCGAGCGGGAGGCGCGGTCCTTGTACCCCTCGAAGGCCTTGGTTACCACCTTGAACTCGTCGTCGCCGTACACGACGATCTCGATCGCCAGGTCCCGGTCGTAGGTGGCGCCGACCTCTTCAAGCGTCTCGAGGACGGCCTCGAGCGACTGTTGCACGCCCAGCCCGCCGACTCCCGCGCCGAAGAGCGGCATCGCGAGACTGTGGGAGTTGTCCGCACGGGCGCTCTTGAGGATGCTTCGGACTGCCGCGGCAACGTCCTCGATCGACGTGCCTTTGCTGACGTCCTCGTCGATCACGACGGCGTGGTAGACGTACCGTGCCGCGAGCTTGCCGGCCCTGGTGCGCACGACGCTGCCAAGCGGTGCCGGTGCGCGGGTGAGGGCCTCCTTTTGGATCTCGATCCCGCCCCGGCCGAGCACGGCGCTGGCCACGCCGCCGCCCATCAGGAGCTGGGTGTTGGCCCCGAGGACCAAGGCGTCCACCTTCCGCGCCGCGATGCTGTCGTGCACGAGCCGAACCGTGATCGTCCCAAACGCGCGGGTGGACTCTTTATCGTCGGCCATAACCTTTACCTATTGTACCTGCTCTGATCGTTACTCGCTGCAATCCTGGAAAAGGGTGGATATACCCTGGGGATCCAAGCCCACGTGGCCTTAAGGGGCGGTCAACCCGAGACCCGTCCCGCCCGGCAGGGCGGAGCGAGGAATCCGGGGGGCGATGCCGCCCTACAGCTCGCCTGGCGCTTCCGTTGTGGGGCCGGCGCACCTCAGAATGACCCCTCTTGCGGAGAGCGCCATTTGGCTTGAACTCCCTCTCCCCCCGGGAGGGGGCGCGGTGAGGGTCAAACCCGCTGTCCCGGAGCCACGCGCCGCCGCGACTATTTCGGCGCCAAAGGCACGGGCTTGGTTTGGTGGACCGGTCTCTTGAGCAGGAACACGAGCGGAATGGCGAGGAGGAGGAGGAACGTCAGCAGGCGGAAGACGTCGAGGTACGCGATCATCGCCGCCTGTCTCTGGACCATGCCCCACACCATCACGTGTGCCTGCTGCGTCGCAGTCACCGGGTCGCTGCCGTGGGCCACGAACATCCGGCGCAGACTCTCGAGCGTCATCCTGGTGGCCGGACTGTACGCGCTCACGTGGCCGCCGAGGATGTTGGTCTGGCCCTGACGGAAGCGGTCGAGGAGGGTCTGCGTGACGGCGATGCCCACGGATCCCCCGAGGTTGCGCATGAGGTTGAAGAGACTCGCCGCGTTGCCGATCGCCTCGGGCGCGATGCGGTCCATGGTCACGACGGTGAGCGGCACCATCAGCAGGCTGAACGACAAGCCCTGAAAGAACTGCGGCCAGAACAGGTTCCAGTAGCCGACCTGGAGGTTCAGATACGAGAACCAGAGGAGGCTGCCCGCACCGATGAGGAAGCCCAGCGTCAGCAGCTTGCGCGGGTCGACGTATCCGATGATGAGGCCGACGATCGGCGTGGCGAACAGCGACGCGTAGCCGCGGGGCATGAGCGTGATGCCCGCCTGGAACGCCGGGTAGCCGAGCAGCACCTGGAGGAAGACCGGCAGCATGACCAGGCTGCCGTAAAGCGCGAACGCCATCACGGTGATGAGCGTGACTCCGACCGCAAACGTCCTTTCCTTGAACGCCCGGAGGTTCACCACCGGTTGGCGCGCCATCAGCTCCCGAAACACGAGGGCCACGAGGAAGACCCCGGCGGTGATGAGGAGAGCAACGATCCAGCCGGAGGCCAGCCAGTCCTTCTCCTCGCCCTTGTCGAGGGCGATCTGCAGCGCGCCGATTCCGATGGCCAGCAGGAAGAGGCCGTAACCGTCAATGCGCTCCGGGCGGCGGATGTAGTGCGGGTCCGTGATGAAGGCGCGGATCATGAAGATCGCGACGATGCCGACCGGGACGTTGACGTAGAAGACCCAGCGCCAGCTCAGGTTGTCCGTGAGCCAACCGCCCAGCACGGGCCCCAGGATCGGCGCCACGATGATCCCGATGCTCCACAGGCCCATGGCCTTGCCCCGGTCCCGGGGGTGGAACGCCTCCAGCATCACCGCCTGGGAAAGCGGCTGCATGACCCCGCCGGTCGTCCCCTGGATCACTCGAAATGCGATGAGCATCAGAAGATTGGGCGCCATGCCGCAGAGGACCGACGCGGTGGTGAAGCCGGCCACCGCAAGAATGATGAGCCGCTTCCTCCCCACCAGCCTGGCCAGCCACGCGGTCATCGGCAGGATGATCGCGTTGGCCGCCAGGTACGAGGTGAGCGCCCACGTGGACTCCGTCACGGACGCCGAAAGCGAGCCCGCGATGTGGGGCAGGGAAACGTTTACGACCGTCGTGTCGAGTACGACCATGAACGTGCCCGCCAGCACGGACAGCGCGACGAGCCAGGGGTGCTGGGTATCGGGAGCGTCCGCCGCGGCGTCCGCTTGCGCATGCGCGTTCCCCGGGGACTGCACGCCGGCTCCGGCGTGTGTGAGCACCTCGCTGTTGGATGGATCCTTCACGGCGCGTCCCGGCTGCAAGGTCCGCCACCATCCTACGCGCTGTTGATCCTCGACGAAACGCTGTAATCCCGATCCCCGCCGCAGACGGGGCGAAGGAGCCCATTGCACCTGGAGCGCCCCAGGTGACGGGTCCTTCGTGCGTCTCGCCGCGCCGCGGGGCCGGCGGAGCAGACCGCTGGATCCTGGGTGTGCAAGGCCGCGCCCAAGCGCGACTAGGGCTTCTCCCCCAGGGCTTCGAGGTCGGCGAGGTCCTTTAGCCTGCCGGTGGCTCGCTTGTTGCGCACGAGTGCCTCGCGCCCGATGAACGGCACTTCAAGCCCGCCGACGCGGTGAGAGGTTCGCGAGGCCCAGGCCTCCCCAAACGCCACGCCGGTGATCTCCATCATGATGTCGATACGCCGGGGTGGGAGACCGATCTGTACCACGACCCCAGGGGCTTCGAGGTCCTGCCTGCTGACTCCCACCGCCCCCACGGGCGCCCCGAAACTCAACAGAGCAGCCCAGACTCGCTCCCCGTTTTCCTGGTCGCGATCGATCCAGACATCGAGGTCCCCGGTCGCCCGCGGGACTCCGTGGACTGCGAGGGCGTGCGCACCAACCACGAGGAAGCGCGCCCCCGCTTCGATCAGGCACTTCAGGAAGTCGAGAAAATCCTGGTTCACGTCCCTGACGCCCGGGTGTTCGCTGCGGGGCGCACGACACGCACCGGCGTCTCGCGGCGAGTGTAGCGGGGCAGAGCCGCGCTGACCAGGGTCCATGCGTCGACCGCCAGTGACCACATCATCTCCAGGCGCTGTTCCGGAGTGGTCTTGGCGCTCAGGTCGTCACCGGGCTCCGTGCCCAGCGTGAACCGGCGGACGGGCCAGTGGCGGCGATCCGTGGTCTGTGAACTGTCAGCCATGTGCGCATGGTAGCAGACCGCGAGCGCGTGTGCGTGCCCACATTCAATGCATGGGCGCGTCTGGAGCGCCATGGACCGGGGATGGGCGGGGTCGGTGATCTTCAGGCACCTCGGAATGAGGGTTTCTGGTCGTGTTTTCCTGCGCCGCGGGACCGGCGGGGGCGTACCATCGTCCCTGATGAAGGTCGTGCTGATCTCGTCGAACACCGAGCGCATCAACATGGTCACGATCCCGCTCGGGTTGGGGCTGGTGGCCGCCGCGGCGCGCAGGGCCGGCCACGAGGTCACGTTCCTCGACCTGTTGAACGAGCAGGACCCCGACGCGGCGATCCGCCGCACGGTGGCCGCTGCACGGCCGGACGTGATCGGCATCTCGGTGCGGAACATCGACGACCAGACCCGGGACAGCCCGCGGTTCCTTCTCGAGCAGGTCAAGCCGGTTGTGGAAGCGTGCCGGGCCTGCACGCGCGCCCCGATCGTGCTCGGGGGCGCCGGGTACAGCATTTTCCCCGAGGCTGCGCTCGCGTACCTGGGCGCCGACCTGGGGGTCAGCGGCGATGGGGAGGTCGTGTTCCCGGCGCTGCTCGAGCGCCTGCAGGCGGGCGGCGACCCGTCCAGCCTGCCCGGCGTGCACGTCGCCGGACGGCCGGCAAGAACGGAAGCATCCTTCACCGACGATCTGGACTCGTTCCCCCTCTGGGACGAGGCGCTGAGCTCGATCGCCGACCCAGTCTCCCCGGACCTGTGGATCCCGATCCAGAGCCGACGCGGGTGCCCCAACGATTGCTCGTACTGCTCGACCGCCGCGATCCAGGGGCGGAAGATTCGGGCGCGGTCTCCGCGGCAGGTCGTGGAGCGGGTGGCGCTCCTGGCGCGCGCCGGCTACCGGCGGTTCTACTTCGTGGACAACTCGTTCAACATCCCCGAGAGCCACGCCTTCGAGATCTGCCACTGGATGAAGGAGCTTGCCCCCGGCGCGGCGTGGCGCTGCATCCTGTACCCGCACCTCGTGGGGGAGCCGCTCGTCCGCGCCATGGCGGAGGCGGGGTGCGTGGAGGTCTCCCTCGGGTTCGAAAGCGGCAGCGAGCCGATCCTGTGCGAGATGAACAAGCGCTTCACGCCGGCCGACGTGCGGGCGACCTCGGAGCTGCTGGCCGCGCACGGCATCCGGCGCGTGGGCTTCCTGCTGCTCGGCGGACCCGGCGAGACTCGGGAGACGGTGGAGGAGAGCCTCGCGTTCGCCGGGTCGCTCCACCTCGACTTCCTCAAGATCACGGTCGGGATACGCATCTACCCCGGCACGCCGCTGGCGCGCAGGGCCGCGCAGGACGGGATGATCTCCAGCGAGGACGACCTCCTCGTTCCGCGCTTCTATCTGGCGCACGGGCTCGAACCGTGGATTCACGAGCGGGTGGCGCGGTTCGAATCTAACCCCTGAGCGTTCGGCGCTAACCAACCCACTTGCTACGTGGGCGCCACCCCCGGAGGCTTCGCGGTTGGTTGCAGGTTCTGACGCGCCTCCGTATCACCAGCAGTTCCGCCCTAAAAAGCGGTGTGGTCGAGGTCAGCTCTTGGCGTCTCCGTGACCTGTCCGGGCACCCGCGGCGTGACGATAGAAGAGCGCCTTCGTCGCCTCCGCGGCCACGACGTAGAGCGCCACGACTACCGCGACGAACGCCAGGAACAGCGGGGGGAGAGGCACAAAACCGAGGAGGCCAGCGAGAGGCGTGTACGGCAGCAGCACGGTAATCACGACAACGCCCAGAGTCGCCAGCAGCAACGGGCGGCTCGGCTTGCTCGCAAAGAACGGCCGGCGGCTGCGTACGACCAGGACGATGAGTGCGGCCGAGATGACGGACTCCACGAACCAGCCCGTGCGGAACAGTGCGGTGTTCGCGCGCAGCAGGAACAGCAACGCGCCGAACGTGAGGTAATCGAAAACCGAGCTCAGGATGCCGAAGGTAATCATGAACGAGCGGATGAAGCCGATGTCCCACCTGCGAGGAGTGGCGACCATCTCCGTGTCGACCGCATCTCCGGCGATCGTCATCTCGGGCAGGTCGGTGAGAAGGTTGGTGAGCAGGATCTGCTTGGGTAGCAGCGGCAGGAAAGGTAGCAAGAGCGACGCGCCGGCCATGCTGAACATGTTGCCGAAGTTTGCGCTGGTGGCCATGAGCACATACTTGAGCGTGTTGGCGAACGTCTTGCGGCCCTCGCGGACGCCGTCGACGAGGACGTTGAGGTCCTTCTCGAGGAGAACGATGTCGGCGGCCTCCTTGGCGACGTCCACGGCGCCTTCCACCGAGAGACTCACGTCGGCAGCGTGCAAGGCGGAGGCGTCGTTGATGCCGTCGCCCATGTAGCCGACTACGTTGCCGGCCTTCCGGAGCGCAACGATGATTCGCTCCTTCTGGTTGGGCTCCACCTCGGCGAAGACATCCACATCCCTGACTCTACCGAGGAGCGCCGCGTCACTCATCCTGGCCAGTTCCCGCCCGGCAAGGACGCGCTCCTGGCCGAGCCCCACCTCGCTCGCGACGTGAGCGGCCACCAGCACGTTGTCGCCGGTAATGACCTTCAGGTGCACGCCCAGCTCTCTGAGGTGCTCGATGGTGGCGGCGACGCCGGGCTTGGGGGGATCGTAGAAAACGAGGAACCCGAGAAACGTCATGCCGGCCTCGGCGTCCTTGCCGATGTGCGTGACTGACCCGAGGTCCCTGTACGCCAGGCCGAGGGTTCTGGATCCCTCGTTGCTGTACTCGGCAAACCTGGCATCGATCTCATCGCGCACAGCCGGTAGCGGTACCTCCGCGCCTGCAGCGTTGCGAGCCCTGGTACAGACGTCGAGAACCGAAGCCAGCGCTCCCTTCGTGATCATCACGCTTCCGGACGGACCTCCCGCGAGAATGCTCAGCCTCTTGCGCACGAAGTCATAGGGGATCTCGTCCAGCTTCCGCCACGCCGAGGTTTCGGCGGCGAGCTTCTCGCGGATCGCAGTATCGATCGGGTTCGTGAAGCCGGTCTCGAAGCTCGCGTTGAGGTAGGCAAACAGGCGCACCTGGTCGCTCTCGTTGCCGGCGAGGTCGCAGGCAGCACGCAGGGTGACCACCCCCGCGGTGATGGTGCCCGTCTTGTCGGAGCACAGCACGCTCATGCTGCCGAAGTTCTCGATCGAGGCCAGCCGCTTGACGATGACCTTGCAGTCCGCCATGCGCTTGGCTCCGTGAGCGAGGTTGACGCTCACGATTGCCGGCAGGAGTTGCGGGGTGAGGCCTACCGCAAGTGCGAGCGCGAAGAGGAACGATTCGACCACCGGGCGGTGCAGGTACACGTTGAAGGCGAAGATCCCGATGACGAGCAGCAGCGTGACTTCCAGAAGGAGAAACCCGAACCGCCGCAAGCCGTGCTCGAACTCCGTCTCGGCCGGGCGCAACCTGAGACGTTCGGAGACCTTGCCGAATTCCGTCTGCTTTCCGGTGGCGATGACCACCACCTTCGCGTTGCCGCTCACGACGTGCGTGCCCATGAACAGCGCGTTTGTCCGCTTTGCGATTGCGGTATCGGCGGGTACAACGCCAAGAGACTTCTCCACCGGGAACGTCTCGCCCGTGAGCGCCGCCTCGTCCACGAAGAGGTCGCGCCCCTCGAGAAGCAGGCAATCGCCAGGCACGGTGGCCCCGGCACTTACAAGCACGACATCGCCCGGAACCACGTCCGCCACCGGAACCTCATGGCGTGAGCCTTCGCGCAGCACCTCGACCTTGACCTCCACGAGGGCAAGGAGCCTCTCCACAGCCCCGGCGGCGCCGCGCTCTTGCCAGAACCCGAGCAGGCCGCTGGCAAGGACAATGGCAAGAATGATTGCGGCGTCCGGGGCGTCGCGCAGGAAGATCGAGATCGCGGCCGCGCCGATCAGGATCAGGACGATGGGGCTGCTGAACTGGCCCAGGAGGAGGCTGACGACATCGGTCCGCTTCTTCGGCGTCAGGCGGTTGGCGCCCCAGCGCTCCCGGCGCGCCTCAGCCTCGCCAAAGGAGAGCCCCTCGGGGGTGGCCTGGAGGCGCAACAGCACCTCGGGGACCGGGACGCTCCAGAACGCCGGAAGCTGCTTCTCCATGAGCCGTGGCTCCCCCGGTACTTTATCGCATCTGTCGGCACGCGTTGACGAGGGTAGGGAAAGGCGACCCGTAGCACTCCCCGCCGCGCGGAAAGAGCGTAGACTTCGCCGCTGGATGGACCGTTCCTCCGCCGACCGCCCGCTCCCCAGCAACCGTGCGCCGAAAGCCGGCCTCGGGCGTCTACAACCCTTGCGAGCCTGTTCTTCCGCGAGGCGGTGCGAGCGCTCACCCGCCACAAGCTGCGCAGCGGCCTCACCACGCTCGGGATCACGATCGGCATCGCCGCCGTCGTCCTCGTCGTAGCTATCGGCAAGGCGGGCTCGCAGCGCGCCCAGCAGGCGTTGGCGGACCTGGGCGAGAACTTCGTCTGGATCGAGGCCGGCTCCCGCACCGTCAGCGGCGTGCGCACCGGGACCCACGGCATGAGCACCCTCACCGTCGAGGACGCGGAGGCCATCCGCCGCGAGGTGCCGCTCATCTCCCGCGTGTCGCCCCAGGTGGACGGGAACATCCAGATCATCTGGGGGAACCGAAACTGGGGCACGCATTACCGAGCCGAGACGCCGGAGTACCTGGCCATCAAGCGCTGGCCCGTGGCGACCGGGATTTCGTTCTCGCAGGACGACGTGGACCACGCGGCGACCAAGGTCCTGCTTGGCGAGACCGTCCGTCAGCAGCTCTTCGGCGACGGCAATCCGGTGGGCGAGATCGTCCGCATCCAGGGGCAGCTCTTCGAGGTGACCGGGGTGCTGGCGGCGAGGGGACACTCGGGCGACGGACGCGACCAGGACGACTGGGTCCTCCTCCCCTACACGACTGCGCAAAAGCGGTTGAAGTCCCACTTCGTGACCTGGCTGGACGACATCCTGTGCTCGGCAGTGTCGCCGCAGGCGGTGGAGCCCGCGATCCGGCAGGTGCAGTCGCTGCTCCGGCAGCGGCACCACATCCGCCAGGGCGAGGACGACGACTTCAACATCCGCCGCCCCGACGAGCTGCTCAAGGCACAATTGGAGGCGAGCGACACGCTCGCGAACCTCCTCCTGTCGGTGGCGGCGGTCTCGCTGCTGGTGGGCGGCATCGGCATCATGAACGTGATGCTCGCCTCGGTCGCGCAGCGAACGGCCGAGATCGGCCTGCGCATGGCCGTGGGCGCGCGCGAGTCGGCGATCCGCGTCCAGTTCCTGGGCGAGGCCGTTGTCCTCAGCCTGATCGGCGGGGTGTTCGGCGTCGCCCTCAGCTTCGTCGGCTCGGCCGGCTTCGAGCGCACCCTGGGCTGGCCGATCACGGTCCCCCCGTCGTCGCTGCTCGTGGCCGTCGCCTCCGCCGTGACAGTCGGCGTGGTCTTCGGCTACTACCCGGCGTGGCGCGCCTCGCGCCTTGACCCCATCGACGCCCTCCATCACGAGTAGCACGCGGCGGTGGCCTGCGGCGCCCGGAATCTGTTTCTGCGGAGCTCGTGCTCCGCGCCCTCAGAAAGACGGACTCCTGTCTGTCATTCCGGAGTGCCCTGGTCTAACACCCTGTCATCCTGAGGCCCCGCGTCAGCAGGGCCGAAGAATCCCACCGCGCTCGGGGTGCCGTGATCCCGGTTCGTTGATGTACTGGCGGGGCTCGCCTCCGCTCGCCTTGTCTGCTGTAGGGCTGGCCCGCGCCCGCCTTGCTCCCTCTCCCTTGGGGAGAGGGTGGGGGTGAGGGCCCGATTCGTCGCCGGACGCCGGCGCCTGTCTCTGTGGAGCACGCGCTCCGCGCGTGCTCATTTTACGCGGCTAGCCGGCGTTTCCGCCGGTGGTCTGCGTGGCGAGGTAGTTCTCGAGGCCCATCTGCTCGATCTGGGCGCGCTGCACCTCGGCCCAGTCCACGTGGCCCTCCTCCATCTTGAGGATTTTGGTGAGCAGGTCGCTGGTCGCCTTGTCCTTCACTTCGTCGGCCAACTTGATGGAGTCGTTGTACGCCTTCACCGCGCCAAGCTCGTCTTGCTCGTCGTTAGCCACCATCTCGGCCACGCTCGTGCCGATCTTCATCGGGTTGAGCTTGGAGACCATCGGGGCCCCTTCGAGGAAGATGATGCGCTGGATCAGCCACTCCGCGTGGCGCATCTCGTCGATCGCCTGGTGCTCGATGGCCTTGTGCAGCTTGTCGTAGCCCCAGTTGGCGCACATCTCCGCGTGGACCATGTACTGGCTGATGGCGGTGAGCTCCTCCATCAAACGCTGGTTGAGAGTGTCGAGAAGCTTCGAGTTCCCCTTCATGGCGTGCCTCCCCACCCGGCGGCGATGAAGGACACCCTCGTGCCGCCGGGTGCGGCCAGTATAGCGGTTTCGGCTCGCCCTGTTTCCGCCCCTCCCGGCCCTCTGCAATCCCAGCGCCCAGCGCGCCGCGCGTGCTGTCATCGCGAGGACCACGAGCGAAGCGAGGGGGGCGACGCGATCCCGTTGTGATCTGCGAGATTGCTTCGCCCCTAGCGGGGGCTCGCAATGACAGGCACGCCCGGAAGGCGTGCACCACATTGGTTAGAGGAGGGGGATCGCGCGCGAGAGCGCGGCAGCAATTCCCAGGAGGGTGTCGCGGCCCGAACGGTGCCCCAGGCGGGAGAGTTCCGCGGCGGCGCGCTCCACCGCCCCCGGGCTCGCGTTGTCGGACGCCAGCGCATTCAGCAGGCCGAGCACCGGCTCGGCGTAGAGGCCATCGGCGGCGGCGCACAGCATCTGGGCCGAAAGACGGGTGGTGCGGGCCTCGAGTGGAACCGGCAGAGCCTCCACCAGCGTCCGTCGGAGGAGGGGAGCGACCTGGCTGCACTCCGAGAGCAAATCGAGACCGGCCAGCGCACCGACCAGGGCGTCATCGCCCGACGGCGTGAGGCCCGTGCCTAGACCCACGAGCAGGGCCAGCTCGCGCGGATCCCCGCTGTCGGAGAAGCTGCGTAAAGCCGCCTTGAGCTTCCGATCGAACGGATCGTCGCCGGCAAGCCGGTCCGCAAACTCAGCGAGGTGCGTGACCGCATCCCTCGGCACTTGCAAGGGTCTGCGGCGGAAGTGCAGGTCCGCAATTACCAACCCCTCGAGGTCGATCCTGAGCGGACCGGCGGCCAGGACCTTCCCGGCCACCCGCACCGCGGCGCCCTCCGGCACGAGCGAAGACTCGAAAGCCGTTGCGAGCGCCCACGGATGGATCGGGCTGCCGGCGGGGAGGACGGCTACAAGGGAGCCATCGTCGAGCAGAAGATTGACCGCTCGCGCGTGCGCGGCGACGACCGAGCCGCTTGCCTCGTTTGCCAGGGCTTGCGCGGCACACGGCCCCGCCCGGCACGGTTGCACGTCGCCGCCAGGGTCGATCAAGCGCGCTTGCCGTGAAGCTCCGGCGCCAGGGCGCCGGCGATGTCGCCGAACTTCGTGAGCTTGCAGCGCTCCTTCTTCTTCATCAGCTCGGCGTAGCGCTTGTCCTCCACGAAGGCGACGATGCGGGCGATACAGCTCTCGCCGTCCACCAGACGCCAGGGGAAGCAGCCGATGGTGCAGCGCTGGTTGAGCAGCAGGTCGAGGTCGCCGCCCAGGCACTCGGCGTGGATGATTCCGTGGTTGAACATCTCCAGATGCATGAGCTGGTACTTGGTGTCGTCGAAGTACTCCGCGAGCGGCTTCCCGTACTTGGTCTTGAAGTGCTTGTCCGCCTCGCGCGCCTGGCGCGGCATCCAGTCGCGGATGATCGTGTTCATGGGGTGGTCGGCGCTGCCGCAGTCCACGCCGATCCAGCGGAGCTTCTTGGCCTGCGCCCACTCGGCGAACTCGCGGTCCGGCCCCGGGTGCTTGACCATGTAGGCGATCTCGTCGGCGGTGGGCTGGTCCCAGCCGTGGTGGTGGTAGCCGGTGTGGATGACGAGGATGTCGCCTTCGCGCACCTCGACGCGCTCCTCGACCATCGCCGAGGTGTAGACGTCGTAGTCGCCGCAGCAGTCGGAGAGGTCCACGACCGCCCCCTCGCCGACGAGGAAGTCCAGGCTGAGCTGGGCGATGTCCTTCCCCGGCGTGTAGAAGTGGATCTCACCATCCAGGTGCGTGCCCACGTGGTTGGAGTGGGTGAGGATCTGACCGTTGGCGCCGTTCGGGGCGAGCCGCTTGAAGTACTTCATCTGCAGCGGCTCGTAGGTCGGCCAGGCAGGGGTGCCGATGCCGATGGGGACCGTCAGGTCGATGAGCTTCATACGCTCCTCCTTTTCAGGGTCTCGGCAAACGCCACGAGCGCCTTGTGGAAGCACTCGATCGGCGGTTTGACGAGACCCGCACCGACCATGCCGATGCCAGGTTCCTTGTGGGCAATGCCGGTGTTGACGACGGGCACGATGCCGGTCTCGACGACCTTCACGAGCGTCGATGCCGGTCGCGGTGCCGCGGAAGTCCAGCGACGGGGATCTTGAACGTCGGGTGTTCGGCAAGTGTGATGTCGTACATCCGGCGGGTGAAGCCGAGGGCCTGCGACGCGCTGCCGCCGACGAACTGCACGATCGCCGGAGCGGCCGCCATCGCCATGCCGCCGAGGCCGGCGGTCTCCGTGATCACCGAGTCGCCGATGTCGGGCGCCGCGTCGGCGGCCGAGAAGCCGGGCAGGTAGAGTCCGTCCACCATCGGCGCAGGGGCGGAGAACCAGCGCCCAGGGAGCGCCGAGAGCTGGATCCCGAAATCGGTGCCGTTGCGCGCCATCACCGTGACCATGGTCGAGCGCGGGATCCCCGCCGCGGGATCGAGCGAGCACTTGCACGCCGCCATCGAGAGGTTGAGGAAGAAGTGGTCGTTGCCGTCGAGGAAGCGCAGCACCGCCGCGATGTCATCGGCGCCGAAGCTCGTGCGCACGAGGTCCGGCGCCAGGGTGCGGATGAGCAGCGAGGTGGCGGCGCGGTTGCGGTTGTGCCCCTCGTCGCCCATCTGCAGCGCCTGGGCGATCAGGCTCCTTATGTCAACGGGACCGTGCGCGGTCAGCGCCGCGCGCAGTACCGGCGCCAGCACGCGCTCCATCCAGCGCAGGCGCTCGATCACCTCGTCGCTGTACGCGCCGTAGCGCAGCACCTTGCCCAGCCCCTCGTTGAGCGTGGCGTACGAGCGGTTGCCGAAGGCGCCGTTCTCGAGGATCCACACCGGCATCGAGGCGGTGACGATGCCCGCCATGGGCCCGACGGTCTGGTGGTGGTGGCACGGCGCGAACGCGATAACGCCGGAGGCGGCGAGCCGGGCGGCTTCTTCGGGGGTCGCCGCCAGGCCCTCGTAGACCAGCCCGCCCATCACCGCCCCGCGGGTGGGGCCGCACATCCGTTCCCACTCGACCGGCGGGCCGGAGTGGAGGATGAGGTCGTTGCGCATCCCCGGGATGACGTCGCCCGCCGCGCCGATGCCGACGATCGTCGGACGGGCCTGCAGCACACGGCCGACCGCCTCCTGGTTGGCGGCGGCGATCTCGGGGAGCTCCTCGCCGCCGGCGGCGAGGCACGCATCGAGCGCCGCCAGGACCGCGGAATCGCCGCCACCGGTCGGCCGCCACTCCACCTGGACGGCGTTGGCCCCGCAGCGGCGGAGCTCGTCCGCGAACGAGGCGAGGCCCAGGTTGACCACCGTGAGCTGCTGGCCGAAGAGCGCGCGGACCTTCTCAGTGCCCATCAGCCGGCCCTCCGCAGCACCGCCGCGGCGAGGGCGGCCGCCTGCCGGTTGTCGGGCGCGACGACGATGCCGGCGGCGGCCAGCTTCTGCGCCTGCGCGCGAGAGTCCTGCGGGTCGTCGGGGGTGCCCGTGACCGAGGCGATCGCGACGATTTCGCGCCGCCGCTTCCCCGTCGTGGCGCGGGCCTGCTCCACACCGGCGACCAGCACACCGGCCGGGTCGGGGTGCGCCCCGTAGCCGAGGACCACGTCGAACAGCAGCACCCCCACGTCCGCGTCCGCCATCTCCACCGCCAGCCGCTCGTTTCGAAGCACCGGCTCGATCATCGGGTGCGGCCGGCCGCGGGTGAACACGTCATCGCCGAGGTCGAGCACCGCGTGGCCGGGCACCGGTTTGGTTCCATCCATTCGCAGCTCGCCCTTCTTGTGCAGGTTCGAGCGGATCTCGAGCCCCGCCCGGGTGAGCAGCGTCAACGCCTCCTGCCCCGTTGTCCCGCCGCAGAACAGGCCGCGCAGCTTCACCCCCGGCCTCAGCCGGCCCGCGAGCCTGGCGACCACCGCCTCGTCCGGAAGCGGGGACGCACCCTCGCACCCCGCCACCCCGGCGAGCCGGCAGGCAAGCTCGGCCGCTCCCGCGAGCGAGTCGGCAAACACGATGCCGCGCGCTGCGTCGGCCTCGCGTGGCTCGTCCCCGACGAAGTGGACGACGCACGGCTTCGGCGTTCGGCCAAGCGCCCCCAGCACCTTCTTCGCGACCCCGGGGAGGGGGTCTTGGAGACGACCGCGACGACCTGCGTCTCGGGGTCCGCCGCGAGCGCCTCGATCGCGAACATCGTCATGGCGCCGCCGACCCCCTCGGAGAGATCGCGCCCGCCGGTGCCGATTGCCTGCGACACCCCGCCGCCCAGGCGGTGGATGCAGCTCGTCACCTCCTGGAGCCCCGTCCCCGCGGCGCCCACGACCCCGATCGGTCCGCGGCGCACCGCGTTGGCGAAGCCGAGCGGCTTGCCGTTGATTATCGCCGTGCCGCAGTCGGGCCCCATCAGCAGGAGACCCCGCGACACCGCCTCGCGCTTGAGCGCGACCTCGTCCTCGATCGCGACGTTGTCGGAGAAGACCATGACGTGCATGCCCAGCGCCAGCGCCCGTGCGCGCCTCGCGGGCGGCGTGCTCGCCCGGCAGCGGAGATCAGCACCAGGTTGGCCTCGGGGTGCGCCTTGAGCGCCGCGGCAAGAGTCGCCGGCAGCACCTCGTCGGCAACGTCCCGCCCCTCCGAGCGCAGCAGTTCGTCCAGCGCCGCCTCGACCGTTTTCGCCGCGCCCGCGTCTCCCTTCACCGCGATGACGAGGTCGTTCGGCCCCGCCGCCGCGAGCTCCGGCCCGCGATAGCCCTGTGCTTCGAGCAGCTCGCGGTTCTGCGGCGTGGCCATCGCCACCACGGCATCCTCGACCCCCGCGAGGTGCTTGAGCGCCTCGGAGATGCGCATGAGGAGGACGGAGTCGTGGTAGGAGTCCTTGCGGACGAGGACGAAGGCGGCCACTCGCGTGCCCCTACGTTTCCACCCCGGCGAGGGCAGGCTTGCGCTCCGCCGCGCGCTTGAGCGCGAGGTACACGCGCTCCGGGTCCAAAGGCAGCGCGAAGAACTCGACGCCGGTCGCGTTGGCCACCGCGTTCCCCACCGCGCTCGGCACCGAGATCATCGGGTGCTCGGCGACGCCCCGCGCACCGTACGGTCCCTGCGGGTGCGGCGTCTCGACGAAGAACTGTTTCATCTCGATGGGGATGTCCTTGGCGGTCGGGATCTTGTAATCCACGAACGAATTGTTCAGCAGGCGGCCACCCTCGAACACGAACTTCTCGATGATCGCCGAGCCCAGCCCCTGCACCACGCCGCCGATCACCTGGGTCCTGCAGAGCTGCGGGTTCATCACCTTGCCCACGTCGAAGGCGGAGGCCATCTTCAGCACGCGGACCTGCCCGGTGTCGGTGTCCACCTCAAGCTCGACGCCGTGGGCGCCGTACGTCCAGTTGAGCGCCGGCAGCCCCTGGCCGGTTTCGGGGTCGAGGTGCGTGAGTCCCTGCGCCATGTAGCGGCCCTGGCCGATCACCGGCCCGCCGATGCTGTTGCCGTCGGGGTAGGTGTAGCCGAGCACGATCTGGCTGTAGTCGAGCGTGCGCTGCGGCTTCCCCGTGGCCCACACCTTGCCGTCGGCGCACTCGATCTGTTCGACCGGGGCGCGCAGGACCTGGCTCGCGACCGACTTGATCTGCGTCAGACAGTCCCGCGCCGCCTCGATGACCGCGTTGCCGCCCATCACGGTCAGACGGCTGGCCACCGTCTGCCAGTCGTACGGCGTGTAGTCGGTGTCGCTCTCCCACGGGATGCGCACCTTCTCCACGGGGATCTTCAGCTCGTCCGCGGCGACCTGGGCAAGCGTCGTGTAGGTGCCCTGGCCGTAGTCCACGCCGCTGACCAGCACGTTTGCCGACCCGTCACCGTTGAACATGATCATCGCCGAGCAGGAGGTGAACGTCGGCATCGCCGGCGCCTTCTGCAGCACCGCGATGCCCTTGCCGCGCACCTTGCCGGTTCCCGGTGCGATGGGCGCCGCGGCCCGCGTGCTCGGGTCCCAGCCGATGGCTTCAGCCACCAGGCGCAAGCACTCGTCGGGCCGCCCGTGCCCCTCGGTGAAGCGCTCGCCCGTGATCGTCGTCTCGCCGACGCGGAGCAGGTTCTTGCGGCGGAACTCGTACGGGTCGAGCTTCAGCTCGCGGGCGATCAGGTCCATGTTGCGTTCGATGCCCCAGTGCAGCTCGAGGTGCCCGAAGCCGCGGTAGGCGGTGCCGAAGAGCTTGTTGGTGTACACCACGAACGAGTCGAGCTTGCAGTTCGGCACGGCGTACGGCCCGGCGCCGGAGTAGGCCGCGGCACGGCCGATGTTCACCCCGTAGTCCGCGTACGCCCCGGCGTCCCACAGGTAGGTGATCTCGAGTGCGGTGATGCGACCGTCGCGGGTTACCCCCGTCTTGATCGTGCTGTCGAGGCCCTGCCGCGACGGAAGCGTGTTGAACTCCTCCTCGCGCGTCGCCACGATCTTGACGGGCCTGCCACCCGCGGCCTTCGAGAGGCAGTACACCAGCGGCTCGAGGTGAATCCCGGCCTTGCCTCCGAAGCCGCCTCCCACGTACGGCACCCGCACCCGTACCTTGTGCTGCGGCAGGTCGAAGGCGTGGCAGAAGAGGTGGCGCACCGTGAACGGGGACTGCGCCGAGGTGACGATCTCGACCTCGCCGTCCGGTCGTGCCGTGGCGATCGCCGTGTGGGTCTCCAGCGGCACGTGCTGGACCTGCGGCGTCCAGAAGTTGAACTCGAAGACGCGGTCCGCCTCGGCGAACCCCCTCGCCACGTCGCCCTTGCGGATCTTCTGGCAGTGGGCGATGTTCTTCCCCGGTTGCGGGAAGAAGACGCCCTTCATCCATGAGTAGCTCGCCAGCTCGGGGTGGACCTGGGGGGCGCCGTCGCGCAGCGCGGCGTGCACGTCGAGCACCGGCGCGAGAGGCTGGTACTCGACCGTGATCGCCCGGCAGGCGGCCTGCGCCTGCTCGACCGTCTCGGCCGCGACCGCGGCCACCGCCTCGCCCTGGTGGCGCACCACGCCGCGCGCCAGGATGTCCTTGTCCTCCATGTAGAGGCCCAGCTTGTACGGCAGGTCGGCCCCGGTGAGCACCGCCTTGACCCCCGGCATCGAACGCGCCTTCTCGGTGTCGATCCGGACGATGCGCGCCGCGGGGTGCGGCGAGGTCAGGATCCGGGCGTGCAGCATCCCCGGCAGCGCCATGTCGTGGACGAAGACCGCGGTGCCCATGACCTTCGCGACCCCGTCCACGCGGTTCATCGCCCCGCCCACGTACGGCGGGGAAGCGGGCTCGGGGGAGCGGTAGCCGCCCCGGGCCACCGCCTCGACGGCCTGGATGAGCGGCTCGTAGCCGGTGCAGCGGCAGAAGTTGCCGGCCAGCGCCTCGACGATCTCGGTGCGGGTCGGCCTGGGGTTACGGAGCAGCAGGGCGCGGGCGGAGTTGAGCACGCCCGGGGTGCAGAAGCCGCACTGGATCGCGCCGAAGTCGATGAACGCCTGCTGCAGCTCGGAGAGCGCCCCGCCCTCGGCGGCGCCCTCGGCGGTCTCGATCGTCGCGCCGTCGGCCTCGACCGCCAGCACCAGGCACGCGTTGACCGGCTGGCCGTTCATGATCACGGTGCAGGCGCCGCACTCGCCGATCCCGCAGCCGAGCTTGACGCTCGCCAGGTGCAGGTCGGCCTTGAGCAGCTCCAGGAGCGTGCGGTTCGCGGGCACCTCGAGCGTCGTTCTCTCGCGGTTGACCGTCAGGGTGATCGGGTAGGTTTGCATCACCGCCTCCCCGTACGGCCGCCGAGCAGCCTGGCCGCGAGCCGCCGGCAGAGCAGCGCGGCCATGTCCCGCCGGTACTCGGCCGAAGCGCGCACGTCATCGATCGGGGAGACGCTCTTCGAGGGCGGCGGCCGCGAGGCGCCACCCGACCTCCTCGACATCCGCTCCCGGGCCGACCTCGACGAGCGCCGGCGGCAGCACCGGCGTCACCCCGCAGCTTCCGATCGCCACCCGCAGCGTGCGGGCCCCCGGGTCGTAGGCGCCCGCCGCGTTGACCAGCGCCAGGTCGTGCCCGAACACGCGCTTGATCTTCTCGAACGCGCTGCGAAGCCCCGCCGGCGGCTTCGGCACCACGATGGCGGTCACGAGCTCCTCGGGCGCGAGCACGGTCTGCTTCACGCCGACGAAGAGCGCCGCCAGCGGGATCCTGCGCTCGCCCGCCTGGCTCGCGACCTGCACCTGCGCCCCCAGCACCAGCAGCGGCGGCGCCGTGTCCATGCACGGCGAGGCGTTGGCGAGGTTGCCGCCGACGGTGGCGCGACAGCGGACCTGCAGCGAGCCGATCGCCCCGGCCCCCTCGGCGAGCGCCGGGAAAACCTCGCCGATGCGCGGGTCCTCGGCGATCCGCCCCACCTCGACGGCGGCGCCGATCACGAGCTCCCCGTCGCCGGTCCAGCGAGATCTCGCCCATCGCGGGGATGTGCTTGACGTCCACCACCAGCTCCGGCTGCGAGAGACCGGAGCGCAGGCGACCAGCAGGTCGGTCCCGCCGGCGAGGATCTTCGCCCGGCCGTGCGCCCCCGCCAGGAGAGCCGCCGCCTGCGCGACGCTGGTCGGGCTTCTCGTACCGAAACCCGTCCATGGTCCCCTCCGTGCCTGCGTCCAGCTTCAGGGGCCCCGGGTCCGTGCGTGCGCACCGAAACCCGGATCCCCGTTGTGATCACACGGCGGTGAACACGAGGCCCGTGACCTCCTTGCCGCCGATCTCTCGCACCTTGCCGAGCGAGGCGCGCACCCGCGCCCCGTTCTGCGGCTCGGCGATGTCGAGCCGGCCGGTGGCGCGCACCCCCATGTCCATCTCGACGATGCCCAGCGTGATGAACAGGTCCGCGTAGTCGAGCGGCAGCGCGTAGACGCGAGTCCAGGTCAGGAGCGTGCCCTCGCCCTCGATCGGCGACCGGCTCGAACTTCCTCCCGCGGCACGCCGGGCAGTAGAAGTGGGTCGGGTAGGAGAGCTTGCCGCACGCCTTGCACTTCGCGGCTTCGACGGTGCGGGCCATCTCACACCCCCCGCTTGAGCACGGTGGCGACCACGTTGTTGCCGAAGCCGCCGAAGTTCACCGCGAAACCGTGCTTCGGCTTGCCCGGCACCTGGTAGTCGCCGGCCTCGCCGCGCAGTTGCAGCACCAGCTCCACGATCTGCGACACGCCGGTGTTGCCGACCGGGTGGCCGCGCGCCTTGAGCCCGCCCGACGGGTTGATCGGCAGCTTGCCGCCGATCCGCGTCTCGCCGCGCTCGAGCGCCTTGTGCCCCTCGCCCTTGGGGAAGAAGCCGGCCTCCTCGCTCTCGGCGATCTCCAGGATCGTGAACGCGTCGTGCAGCTCGGCGACGTGGATGTCCTTCGGCTTGAGCCCGGCCATCTGCGAACGCCTTCTCGGCGGCGAGCCGCACCGCGGTCAGCTCGGTCGGGTCGGGGCGCTCGTGGACGGCGTGGGTGATCGGTGGCCTGGCCGATGCCGGCGATCCGCACCGGCGTCTTCTTGAACTCCTTGGCCATGGCGGCCGGCGCCAGCAGCACCGCCGAGGCGCCGTCGCTCACCGGGCAGCAGTCGAAGAAGCGCAGCGGCTCGGCGACGTACGGGTTGTTCATGGCCGCGTCGGGCCCGGTGAGCAGGCCCTCCATGGTTAACCGCGATCCGCAGGTGCGCCTTCGGGTTCAGCACGCCGTTGGCGTGGTTCTTGATCGCGACCATCGCCAGGTGCTCCGGCGTGACGCCGTAGCGGTCCATGTAGAGGCGCGCGAACATCCCGGCCAGCGGCGGGCAGCGTCACGCCGTAGAGTACTCGGCGTAGCGGTGCGAGAGGTAGGAGACGAACTCGGTGGCCTCGAAGTTGTTCACCTCCCGCATGCGCTCGCCGCCGCACACCAGCACCAGGTCGTGCATGCCCGGAGGCGACCGCCATGAAGCCGTGCTTGACCGCCGAGGCGCCGGAGGCGGGACCGTTCTCGACGGTCTCCGCCGCGGCCGGAAACAGGTTCAGCCGGTCCACGAGCGCGCTGGCGAGGCCCGGCCGTCCGGTTGTTGCGCGCGGCGCCCATGTTGGCGACGTACGACCGCGTCGACCGGGCGGTCGCCGATGCCGGCATCGGTGATCGCCTCGTGCGACGCCTCGCACATCATCTTCAGCAGGCTCCACTGCGCGCGCCCGAACTGCGTCGAACCCGCGCCGACGATGGCCACGTCTCTCATAGCCTGGCCTCCAGCGTGTCCTCGATCTGCACCAGCATCGTGGACAGGTCGGGCTCGAGGATCGGCCGTGAACGGGCGAGCAGCTCGGCGGGCACCGGACGCGTGCCGGTGACCAGGCGCGACTTGGCCTTGAAGTACGTCTCGCGGGTGAGCACCCAGGAGGGCGCGCCGCCCAGCTCGTGCTGGACCTCGAACTTCTTGTCGAGCGGGTACTCGATCATCCAGCGGCGGTGGCCGATCGGGCTCTCGGCGACGATCCACACCTCGTCCTGGCCCAGGTACTCGATGTGGTGCTCCATCTTGGCGGCGAACAGGTGGGCGCCCACGCGCAGGCCGCGCTTGAGCGTCAGGGTGTGGTAGCTGACACCGTGGCCCTCGTCGAACATGCGGCCGTTGACGATGCCGGCCAGCACGCCCTCGATCACGCCGACCAGGCAGTACTCGTTGCGCACGCGGTACTTCTTCCAGCGCCAGCAGCTCGGCGAACACCCGCGCCGAGACGATGTCGTAGTAGTCGCGGTCGAGCCAGGTGAGCGGCTGCACGATCTTGAGGAGCGTGTCCACCTCGTCGACCGTCGCTCCGCGCACGACCATCACCTCGCCGCTCGCGAGCACGATCGACTTGGCCGGGTAGGGGGCCATCGGCAGCGCCGGGGGTCGCAGCATTGCTTCGAGCTCGTCGATCACGCGTCCCTCCTCTGGAGTCAGGTACGCACCCTCGTCCCAGTCGTAGAGCGCACGTCTCATCGCGTCCTACTCCGAACCCCGCGTCGCATGGCAGGGAACTGAGAAACGGCTTTCACGGCCGAAACGATACCATAAACTGCTAGTTGCGAACCCTCTCATCTGTCTCTGTGGAGCGCGCGCTCCGCGCGTGCTCTCACCCCATGTGGGTGCCAACGAGCCAGTCAAGCCTCGTGGCCGTACCACGCGTCCAAGAGCGCTCCGATGTCAAACGAGGCTATCCGGGTCTCGCCAGCCAACCATTGCCTGACAGCCGCCCGCTGCTCTTCAGTTGCTGAGCCGCGCCGAGCGCCAGACACCACAAAGAAGTTCGCAGGCTCACCACCGCCCCCGCCTGCGAGCAGCTCGTTCGCCTCGATGGCGCCCGTGAGAAACGCCCAAAGCAATTCCTCTCGTACCTCGGGTGAGAGGCCGCTCGCCGCCCGATAGACGACGTGGAATCCAAGTTCCTGGAACTCACCTACGTGCTTCTTCTTCCGCAAACGCTTGTTCACGACGTCCGCCTCTTTGATCTGACGGATTGTCCGCCACCCGAGCGACGCCAGCAAGCGCCGCGCAACCTGCGAGGAGAAGCGTGTGCACCGGCCCACCCTGCTCCCTCTCCCCGTGGGAGAGGGTGGCGTGAGGGTTTCAACCGTCGCCCCGGGCCTGGGCCGCTCAAAAGGAAAGCCCGGCCCAGTGGCCGGGCTTCTCGTATCTACCCGGACGAAACACGTCCGTACGAAGTTGCTGTCTACTTCAGGTGCTTGTTGACCAGCTTGGTCATCTCAAACATCGACACCTGCTTCTTGCCGCCGAACACGCCAACGAGGTTGGCATCGGCGTTGATCATGCGCCTGTTCTTGGCGTCTTGCAGCTTGTTCTTCTTGATGTACACCCACAGCTTCTTCGTGACCTCGGTGCGCGGCAGTGGCTTCGATCCGACCACCATGGCGAGCGCCGCGCTCGGCATCATCGGCTTCATGAACGCCGCGCTCGGCTTCCGCTTGGCGCCTGACTTCTTCGCCGTCTTCTTCGCTGTCGCCTTCTTCGTAGTCTTCTTCTTCGTGGCCATCCTTATGGTTCCTTTCTGACCAGTTCGGTCGGTGAGACTTTCGCACAGAGTCTGTGCGTTGGGAGAATGCTTTAAGGAGAGCCATTTGTCAATCTCCCCGTGGGGGCGGGCCTCCGCGCCGGCATCCGTCTCTGTCGAGCGCACCCCCCGCGCGTGATCTCGTTTCCCGGGTGTAGGGGCGGGGCTTGCCCCCGCCCGCGCCTGGAGCGCGCCCAAGAAACGCTGTCATTCTGAGCCCCGGAGGGGCGAAGAATCCCATGGCGCCTGGAGCGCGCCTCCTTTCTTGAACGCCCTCTCCCAAGGGGAGACGGCACTGGGAGGCGTCCCCCACAGGAAGCGTCGCTTCGCCGACTTGGGGCGGTTAGAACACCGCGAGCGAATTCGCCCCCAGGCAAAAATACACGCGAGTAAATTTGACTCTGAGTGAAAATACTCGGGACCTGAAGCGAGGGTTCTGCTCAAAAGGTAGCTGTGCCCGCTCGTCTTGTTTGTTGTGTGGTGGCCCGTTTACTCCCTCTCCCTCGCGAGAGGCAATGGTAAGGGTCCACCCGTCACCTGATCAGGCCGGTATGCGGCTTGCAGCGCCTCTACCATCGCACCTACCGTCATCCCCAATTCGTGCCTCGCCGCCCTACGAAATCTGGGCTACGATAGGCCTACAGGAGCCGCACGATGGGGAGGAACCTTTACGGGAGGCGAGCCCGCTCCCGGTTCGCTCTGCACGAGCGGCTTCATCGTTCGACTAAGGACTTGCTCCATGCAGACGCGGCCGAAGCCGCATGGCGGCTGAGGCCGATGTCCCGCCCAAACGGGGGCCGTGCCCTGGGGGCGCTCCGGATTCTCGTAGAGGCGGTACCGTGAGGACCTCGAGAAGTACCTCCGTTGACATTGCGAGCTTAGAGGCGGCTTGGAGTACTACACGTGCTCCCCATCCGCCACGCCGCAAGGGCCGAGCAGGGTTATTTATTTGTGTTGACTCGCTTTGTAGGCAATTCAACGCGGGCCGACCGCTCTAGCAAGCGCGTGAACCGGCCGCGGGCCGGCTGAAGGAGGCTCATGGGCGCCACCCCCCCTCGCGTGAAGGGCCGCTTCTCGGCGGCCAAGGTCCTGCTTGTGGTCGTTGTACTTCTGGCAGTTGGTGTGCTTGCCGTGGTGCTCCGGCGGACGATCCGGGTACGGCCTGGGGCTGCCCCGATCGCGACGTCGGGGGCTGGCCTGAGGATCGAGATCGTCCCCAGGGACGGCGAGCACGTGCGGGATCTCAAGCGCTCGATCCTCGTCCAGTTCTCAAGGCCGGTCGCCAGAGACGACTTCAGCTTTGCGATCGTTCCGGACCCGGGCGGCTGGACCGTCGAAGCCGATGAGGACGGCCGTGAGGCGACCCTGAAGCATGCCAATCCGTTCCGGGGCGGCACGGGCTACTCCCTGGAGGCGAGGGTCAGGTCGGCCGGTGCCAGGGCGGCGGTCCGCTTCACGGCCTGGGGTCCGTCCGCGCCGGAGCTGATCGATGCTGCGGCAGCAAGGGGTGTACTCGACCTCGACACCGCCTGGACGTACCGCCTGCAGGCGCTCTTCGAGCCGGGGTTGCTCCCAGGCGAATATCGAAGTCCGACGCCAATCAAATGTGGCAGCGAGGTGATGAAGGGCTTCCAGGGCGTTCGAAGCAGACTGCGCCCGGAGACGCTCGCAAAGCTGAGGCCGTACCTGGTCCGACCTGACCACCCCGACAGCGTCTTCACCCGCCGACTTGCGGCGGAGCGCACGGCCCTCTGGCGTCACGCGCCCCTGTCCGGCGTGGCATACGCCGATGCACCGCCGCGACCGCAGCCAGGAAATCAGCGGAAGCAGCGCCCAGACAAGTGGCCCGGTTCTGAATGCTGGGGCGGCCTGCCCTTCGGGACCGAGATCACCGTCTGGGCCCCGTGCAGCCACGGCGAAGCCAAGGTGCGGGAGGTCATCCAGTTCCTCCAGAGCACGGACATGTACGGCCGCTTTAGGACCCTTCTGGACACGGAACCCGTCTCGGACCAGGCCATGAAGGACGACGACGGCAAGCCCGACAACGGCGCCGACGGCAGCCTCGACGTCTACCTTGTCCCGGCGTCCAAGCTGTCGCCCGATGGCACCACCATGGGTCTGTGCCACTTTATAGACATCCGCCGCGGCATCACCCCGGTCTGGATCCTGATCGACGAGAGCCTCTCGGGCGCCCAACTCGGGGGGACGCTCGCGCACGAGCTGTTCCACGCCTTCCAGGCTGCGATCAACGCTGACGCGCCCCGGTGGTGGATGGAGGGGAGCGCGACCTGGGCCGAGGACTTCACCGACCACGGCTGGAACACCGAACAGGACTACGTTCCGGACGCTTTTCTCCACGACTTGCACATGCTCGAGGGGCTCACGAGCGAGCGGGGCCAGCACCCCTACGGCGCGTACCTGTTCCCCTTCCACCTCTCGAGCCACTTTAGTGACGACCTGATTGGCACAATCTGGAAGGCCTGCGCCGACAAGGACCCCCTCGACGCGGTGGACTCCAACGTCCAGGGTGGCCTTGACGATACCTTCAAGAAGTTCGCCAAGCTCAACTACGACGATGTCGACTCCAGTGACCACTACCGAGAGACCCTCTATGTCTTCAACCGGCACGGCGCCGAAAGGTCCGTCTTGACGTCAGAGAAGAACGCCAAGGACATCCACATCATCCTCGGACCCCTCTCGGCCTTGTATGCCCTCTTCTACAACAAGTGCGACGAGAGGCTGACCCCCCAGATTCGCTTCAACCTCGAGGAATTCGCGAAGAACAAGAAGCTCTCGGTCCAGGCCATCGTCTACTCCGGCGTAAACAAGAAGGAAGAGGACTGGACGGGTCTCGACCACCGGGTGTTCTGCCTCACGGACGAGAACGACACCTTCGACTCCCTCGCGCTGGTGCTCGCCTCGTCCGAGCGCGAGGCCGTCGCGAATCCGACGCTCAAGATCGAGTTCAAGGAGGACGTCTGCGTGCCGCACGGGGGCACCGGGGAGTACCACGGAACCGTGGTCAAGACGTGGGACTCCCTGATCCGCAAGGGCAAACAAACTGAGGAATTCTCGGGCCACATGATGTTCGACCCGTGGGTCGATCTCCACCGGCCGCTCACGGGTACGGCCACGGTGTCCCGCAAGGAAACCCTCGACACGTGGGAGGGGCCGTTCCCTCCAAACACACAGAAGGAGTACCACTTGACCGAAGCGGGCGCGGGCACGGTCAGTTGCAAGTTGCGCTACGACTGGGGTTGGCCCGAATCCGACTACTCGGTCGACTTCTTCCCGCCCAGGATCGATGTCAAGAAACAGTGGGTCGAGATCACCACCAACTACAACGGGACCACGAAAAAGGAGGGCTCCCGTTCAGACTGGAACAGCGTCATCGACTACATCAACGACGGGCACCACTACAAGGCCAAGAAGGGGGACCTCCTGCTCCAGGGCGAGGTCCACTACCGGGAGAACTGCGACACCACGGGCAGCACGACATGCGTGCAGACCACCGACGCATCGTGGTCAATCAGGTTGAACCGGCCGAAGAAGCAGTGAGCTCGGACGTCAACGGCTCGCGTTCAGCTTGCAGCGTGGTCTAATCATGCCGCCTCGCGCCCGCATCTGTGTTTGTGGAGCGCGCGCCCCGCGCGTGCTCTTCCTTTCAAAGTGTCATTCTGAGCCCCGAAGGGGTGAAGAATCCCATGGCGCCTGGAGCGCGCCTCTTCTTGAACTCCCTCTCCCACCGGGAGAGGGTGGGGTGAGGGCTTAACCCGTCGCCCCGCGCGGTTGGATACCGGCCTCCTCCGCGCCCAACCCGCACCTATCCCCCTGCTACGATGGAATGGTAGAGGCGTGGTGCCCGAGAAAGGGCCGGGAGCCTATGCAAGACAGCCAAGCCGTTGGAGCCGCCACCCGAATCGAGTGAAGGGAGGACCCGATGCCCAGGAAGCCGAAGGAACCCCCAGTCGAACCCCCTTCGCAACCCGGCAGTTCGACACCCTCCGACCCGATGTCGAAGGACTTTTCAGGAGTCGCGTACATCCTGCCTGACGGCCGAGTCATCGCCGTCGACGACGCTGAAGCCTGGTTCGCGTGGCTGGCGGAGCCTGGGCGAAACCCCGAGGAGGTCAAGACCACGCTGTGGGGACTCGTCAGGGAGTGCCTGGAGTCGGGGAAGTACGACAGCGCCGTCGCATACCTCGAGAAGATCCTGACGCTCGAGGAGGACCCGGACGAAAGGGCTCACTGCTTCCTGACCATGGGGCAGTCCTTCGAGGGGAAAAGGGACTTCCCGGCGGCGATCGCGGCCTACTCGCGGGCGTTCACCCTGCCGGCGCGGCAGGACCGCACCTGGTACCTCCTGAACAACAACATCGGCTACAGCCTCAACCAGATCGGCCGCCACGACGAGGCCGAGGCGTACTGCCGGGCGGCCATTGCGATCGACCCGGACCGGCACAACGCGCACAAGAACCTCGGCCTCAGCCTGCAAGGGCAGGGGAAGTACCTCGAGGCGGCGCACTGCCTCCTCACGGCGGCTCGAGCGCAACCAGACAATTTCCGGGCGCTCGGCCACCTCGAGGACCTTCTCGCCCAACACGAGGAGATCGGCAGGGACCACCCGGAGATCCTCGAAGAAGCGCAGGAGTGCCGCGAGGCGGTTCGCATCTTGACCGCCGCGCGGATCATGTAAGGGTTCTTGCGGCACCCGCCCGCGGTCGTCATTCCCGCGCAAGCGGGAATCCAGCGTCCCCGTCGTTGTAGGGGCGGGGCTTGCCCCCGCCAGCTTCGCTGATTGTGGGGCCAGCGCTCCGCGCCGGCTGCCTGCGCCTACTCCGCCTTGGCGATGACGAAGATGTACCGGAGGCGGGTTGTGCCGGTATTGGTGACATCGTGCTCGGTGTGGGCGGGTGCGTAGGTGATGAGCCCGGGCCGGATCCGCACCGGCGGCTGCCCCGTGATGCGCAGCTGCCCCTCACCCTCCAGCGGCACAAGCATCTCCTCGTACGTCTCGGTGTTGTGCTTCCCGACCGAGGCGCCTGGCGCGAGCGTGACTAGGCCGGACCGCATCGAGGCGGTCTCCGGGGGTCCGTCGAGCAAAGCCAGGTACGGCGAGTCGCCCGGCTCCAGCGTGACCACCCTGACGCGCGGGCCTGCGGCGCCTTCGGCCGCGGCCCCCGGGCACACGGCTGACCCGGGAACGAGGAACAGGATCACCGCAAAAGCGCCGAATCGTAGGCTGGTCTGCATGACAACCTCCAGTCGGTGAAGCCAAGGGCGACGGCCGAACAGTACTCTTTGACGCCGTCGGTGCGCACGTGATGCCCACTATCACGATCTCACACTCGACCGGCACCGCAGCACCCGCCCCCCCAGGTCGATGCGGAAGAGTGCCTCGAGCGCCCCACGCCTGTATTCGTCTCTGTGGAGCGCGCGCTCCGCGCGTGCCTGTCATCGCGAGGACCCCGAGCGAAGCGAGGGGGACGACGCGATCCCGCCCGATCCAGCGGGATTGCTTCGCCCCCTGCGGGGGCTCGCAATGACAGGCACGCCCGGAGGGCGTGCCCCACATTGTCGGGCGGTAGGGGCGGAGCTTGCCCCCGCCCCCGTGTTTGTTGTGGCGCCGGCTTGCGCCGGCTACTCCTCTTCCTTCTTCTTCCTGAGCTTGGCCCGGATGCTCTCGAACGGCTCGAGAAACTTCTTGAGGCGCCTTTAGTTGCTGAGCCGAAGGGAGGAACCGAGGGCTCCTGGCCTCCGGCGGGAGCGCGTCCGGATCATTCAGAAGCGAATCGAGTTTCTGGTGACTGGGTGTGAGAACCTGATCCCACAGGCCGGTCTCCTTCAGCACGTCGTCGAACGCCGACCGCAGCTCAGAATCAGTCCTCGGAAATTCAACCCCGACGATCTTCTCGATCTTGGCGAGGTATGCGGATCCCACCACAGCCTCCAGCCCTTCCTTCATCGCGAACTCCTCGACCAGGCTCTGCAGCTCCTCCTCCAGGTCCTTCAGCTCACCGACCTCGGCTTCGAGCGCTTTCCGTGCCTCCACCGTCTCAGCCCACCGGTCCACGAGCTGCACGCCGTGGTCCTCCTTGAACTCCTTGGGCGGCAGCGCAGCGGTGGCGTACTCGTGGCGCGTGGCCGGGCAGATCGTCCGGAAGTCGCACCAGGGGCAGAGCGCCGAAGGGTTGGTCGGGAACCTCTCCTCCTGGCGGCCGCGCGACTCGATGTCGTTGATCACCGCGATGCAGGCCTCTCGCACGCTCTGCAGCCGCTCCGGCGTCCTGCGCGAGACGAGGTCGGTGTCGAACCGCACGTAGTGCCAGATCAGGTCCACCGCCTCCACGCCCTTCCACATCCCCTCGAGGCCGATCTGGTAGAGCGCCAGCTGTCTGTCCTCGTCGGCCTCTGCCTGCGTCGGCAGGTGGGAGGACGTCTTGTAGTCATGGATCTCGTACGTCCCATCGCCCCGGCGCGCAATGCGATCCACGTAGCCCTGCATTCGATAGCGGCCGCTGCCTTCGAGATCCAGCGTCACCCGTGCCTCGAGGCGCAACGTCCTGGCCTGATCGAACGGCGCGTGCCGCCGGTGGTAGGAGGCCAGCGCCTCCCGGCCGGCCCGCTTGTAGTCCTCGGCGGTCAGCTCCTCGGACACGATCCGGATCGTGTCCGACCACCCCTTGGCCCATATCGCCTCGAACTCGTCGAGGGTCTCCTCCTGCGACAGCACACGGCCACGGAGCCGAAGCCGGTAGAGCGCCTCGAGCGCCTCGTGCACGCGTTTCCCGAGGAACGCCTCGATTGTGTCCACCCTTTCGACGGGAGGCTTGCCGATGTACTGGTACCAGTACTGCCTCGGGCAGCTCTCGAATGAACCCAGGCTCGAATGTGAGTAGATCCGCATCATCCGCCCCAATACTCTTCCGACTGTAGCGCCCAAAGCCCCGCCGTCAAGCTCACCTTCGCGTTCACCCGTCACCCCATCTGTCATCGTAGTGGCGCCCCTCGCACGCCGTGGTAGACTGAACATCGCCCCAGACGTGAACCGCAAGCGATTGAGTGCGAGGAGGAGCCATGCGAGTCTCGAGTGTTGTCATCGCGGCAGCGCTTCTGGCGGGGAGCGCTTCGGCACAAACGTTGACGATGGGTAACAACGTGTCGCACCCCAACTCCAGCGACTATGCGGTGGGCACGACACGGACGGCGGTCGACCTGACCAACCCCGCCAACGCGTCCGGAAACCTGACTCACGTGACGTTCGGCTGGTCGAACTCGTCGTGCACCGCGGCGGCCAAGCTCAAGGTGTTCCGCCGGGCGGGCGACACGTTCACGATGGTCGCGGAACGGGGTCCCTTCGCCAGCTCGGCGGACGGCGTCGACATCGACCTCTCCAGCTCGCCGATCCCGGTGCTCGAGGGCGATCTCCTCGGCGTCGCGCGGGTCGCCGCCTGTGGCAACCCCGTGGTTTACGCTCCCGCGGGCATCGTCCTCCACGCCTCGTTCCTCGAGGTGGCGGGCGATGCCACGGGCTTCGGCTACTCGGATTCCGCGCTGTACAACGGTCAGCTGGCGGGGTATGGGACGGGGACCGCGACGGAGGTGGTCGCCGGCGTCGTCCACTCGGTGGCCTCGAACCCGGGGCGCCAGGGCTCCTACTACCGGACCCTGCTGCAAATGCTCTCCTATCCGTACGGCTCGCCGGTCACCGGAAGGTTCGTGTTCCACCGGAAGCTGGTGCCGGGAAGCCCCTCCGACCCGTCGCTCGCGTTCACGGCCACGGCCGCCACGGTGCAGTCGTGGAGCGACATCCTGACCACGATGGGGGCGACCGGGCAGCCCGGCAGCCTCGACGTCGTCCTCCCCTGGGGGGCGACGATACCGATGATCGGCGCGCAGGTCTACAACGACATGGGCGCCGGCGGGACCACCGGCTTCCGCGAGGAGGCCGTCCCCACCACCAACCAGGGCGCGAGCGTTCCCACCAGCATCTTCTTCGCCGGTGCCACCGGGTTCCTGTTCGGCCCGGCCGACGCGACGCGCTATCGCTGTAACATCGCGGTCCGCTCGCTCGACAAGGGCGTCCAGTTCACGCTCCAGGCGATGCACGCCGACGGCACCGCCGCGGGGAGCGCGATGCAGTACCGCTACGGGCCCAACATCTGGGACCAGAAAAGCTGGCAGGACTTCACCGGCGCGGTGCTGGAGGACGGCGACTACGTGCGGATCAGCGTCAACGACGGCACCGCGATCTTCGACGGCTCGATCGTCGACAACGTCACGAACGATCCGGCGGACGTGCTCGCTCGCGTCGCGTTCGCGGTCGAGTAGGCGCGAGACGGGGGGCCGGACGCCGCCGCCCGGCCCCACCGTCCCGCCTCTCCTGCGCCGCGATCGTCGCGTCGCGGGCGCGCACGCCATGCACGCTGTCTTTCGCCGCTCTCCCTCTCCCACTGGGAGAGGGCGGGGTGAGGGGCCAGGGTTTCTGTCTGTGGGAGCGGCATCTTGCCGCGACCGGTTCCGCCGTCATCCCCGCGAAAGCGGGGACCAGCGCCTCCCGGCCGGCCCGCTTGTAGTCCCCGGCCGTCAGCTCCTCGGACACGATCCGGATCGTGTCCGACCATCCCTTGGCCCATGCCGCCTCGAAAGCCTCGAGGGTCTCCTCCTCCGACAACACCCGCCCACTACTCTTTGTCCCTCTCCCTCTGGGAGAGGGCAGGGTGAGGGTCCAACCCGCAGCTCCGCGTCTCGAGCGCCTCGTGCACGCGTTTCCCGAGGAACGCCTCGATCGTGTCCACCCTTTCGACGGGAGGCTTGCCGATGTACTGGTACCAGTACTGCCTCGGACAGCTCTCGAAGGAACCCAGGCTCGAATGGGAGTGGATACGCATTCTTGGCCCCCTATTTCCCAGACCTCGCGTACGACTGTAACTTGCGAGAACGTAGCGTCAAGCCCGCACTTCCTTTGTCCTCCGTGCGCAGGCAGTCTTGCGTCTCTCTCCCTCTCCCGCTGGGAGAGGGCAGCGGTGAGGGTCCCAGCGGTCGCCCTCGCCGTCTCGTCATCCCCGCGGGAGCGGGGATCCCGGCCTCAGTAGCGGACGCCCGTGGGCGCCCGCCTCTCGCCATGGGGCGCCCGCCGCCGCAGCCGCGCGAAAGGAGCCCCCCCGGGCACCGTTTGGGTCTAAACTTCAACCATGATTCGCGTCGAGGTCAAACCCGAGCTCCTGTCCTGGGCGCGTGAGCGCGCCGGACTCAGCCTCGCGGCGCTCGCCCGGCGGTTCCCGCATCTCAGTGCCTGGGAGCGGGCCGAGGTCCGCCCAACCCTCAAGCAACTCGAAGGGTTCGCCAAGGCCACCTATACCCCCGTCGGATTCCTTCTTCTCCCAGAGCCACCGATCGAGGAGGTGCCGATTCCTGACTTCCGCGCGAGCACCGGGCCGAGCCCGCGGGGTCGCCCGAGCGCGGATCTGCTCGATACCATCTACATCTGCCAGCAACGCCAGGAGTGGTTTCGCGACTTTGCCCGGTCCGAGGGCGAAGACCCCATCCGCTTCGTCGGGTCCGCCAGCACCTCCATTGCCATCGAGGAGGCGGCCGCGAGCATCCGTAGCACGCTGGGCTTCGACCTCGAGGAACGTCGTCGCGCCCCGACCTGGACCGACGCGCTTCGCATGTTCATCGAGCGCGCCGACTCGGTAGGTGTACTCGTCATGTGCAGCGGCGTCGTCCTCAACAACAACCGCCGACACCTCGATCCCGAGGAGTTTCGGGGCTTCGCAATTGCGGATGAGCTGGCGCCGGTTGTCTTCGTCAACGGTGCGGATACCAAGGCTGGCCAGATGTTCACGCTGGCTCATGAGCTGGCTCATCTATGGCTTGGCGAGTCCGCTGTGTCGGATGCCCAGGCAAGGTTAATCCCTGAGCACCGGGTCGAGCGGTGGTGCAACCGGGTTGCGGCGGAGCTTCTCGTCCCGCTCAACGTCTTCCGTGCCGAATACGCCCGGGATGCGCCGTCGCGCGGGGAGCTTGATCGCCTAGCGAGACGCTTCAAGGTCAGCACCCTCGTGATCCTGCGCCGGATGCATGACGCCGGAGGGTTGACGCGGGACGAGCTTTGGGCGGCGTACGACGATGAGCTCGAACGCCTGCGCGCGATGCCGCGGAGCAGCGGTGGCAACTTCTACCTCACCCAAGCGGCGCGGGTCAGCAAGCGTTTCGCCCGCGCTCTTGTGATCAGCACGCTCGAAGGGCGAACGCTGTACCGTGACGCCTTCCGGATGCTCGGTTTCTCCAAGCTGGAGACCTTCCGCGTGCTGGGGCGCAGCCTGGAGATCGCTATCTGATGGCGTACCTGTTGGACGCCGATGTTTTCATACAGGCGAAGAACCTCCATTACGGCTTCGACTTCTGCCCGGCTTTCTGGGATTGGCTCATCGCCGCGAATGAGGACCAGCGGGTCTTCAGCCTCGATCAGGTCAGCGATGAGCTCGCCGCCATCGCCGACGAGCTTTCCGACTGGGCATCAAAGCGCGGACCCGAGTTCTTCCTCAAGCCGGACCCAGAGATGGCTAGCGCGCTCACCAGGGTTAGCTCTTGGGCCGCAAGTCAGCGCTACGAGCCCGCGGCCGTCAACACGTTTCTCCAGGTGGCGGATTACTTCCTCGTTGCATATGCGCTCGCACACAGTCATACCGTCGTGACTCACGAAATTGCGTCGACCTCCAAGAAGAGGATTAAGGTGCCAGATGCTTGCCTCGGCCTAGGCGTCAAGTGCATCACACCGTTCGCGATGCTGCGGAACGAGCGGGTGCGCTTCGTCCTCGAGCGGTCGGCGTGACTGCAACGGTTGACATGTATTGCCCGCACGCCATGCGCGCCGGAGTCCGTTCACGGTGCGCCGCAGCCTCACGCCGGTGGCCGACTGAGGCCACACTCCGGTCTGTTCATCAACCCGGAAGAAGAATTTCTTCAATCTTCGCCTAGTATGACTTTCCCAATGATCGTGGCGATCTGAGCCGCGTCGAGCCCGCCGCGCGGATCGTCATGGGTTTCGATCAGGATGCCCTGGTCGCCGCCTCCTTCATCCCAAGGAAGAATTCCTGCCTGCCGGTACTCCGCCCGTTTGCGTTCCCAGCGGCTTCGATAGCCTGGATCCTCAAGGAGCCCAAGATGCTCCCAGTAGAAGGTCTTACCGCGTGCATCGTCGGCGATGGTGAAATCTGGATAGCGGACGCGACCATCCGGAAGGGCCAAGGGCTGCTCGTACTCGTAGCGCACTCTTCGGGCGTATAGCTTGTCGGCAATAACCAGCTCGGACTTGGATCGCACAAGATCACCGCGTTCGGTGCGGTGGATTAGCCCTCCCTCCAGGAACCGGGGTTGCTTCGCGACGATCACCTCCGTCGGTGCGGGGTCCGCGAAGAGGTTCGTCATCCGCTGCGCGATCTCCGAGCACCGATCGCTGGCAAACCGACGGAACTCGGCTAGTGGTCCCTGATGCATGACGACTAAACGGTGTCTGTGTCTTGTTAGCGCCGTGTAGAGCAACTCCCGCGAGAGCAGCCAGCATGGGTTCGGCAGGACGACGAACGTGATGCCGAACTCACTTCCCTGCGTTTTGTGGACGGTTAACGCGTACGCCAGCTCTAACGGGTTCTTTGCCTCGTCGCCGAACTCACTCTTCGCAAAACCATACTTTTGACCGAGTTGGCCGGCAAACTCAATCTCCAGTTTCCATGGCGCTTTCTGTAGCTTTGACTTCGGCCCCTTGTACTGGCCGACGACGATGCCTAGATCCCCATTCGCGATGTACGCCTCACCATCCACCTTGGGCCACACGTCCCGGCGCCTCTGGTTCACGGTATTGATGACTTTGTCGCCGTAGACGATTGACTGCGCACCGAACGGCTCTGGCACCTTTCGCTTCCAAGGCTTCGCGGCGGCAGCCTCGCGCCAACCGCGGCGGAATCTCTCCTGGATTGCTCGGTTCAGCGCGTCGACGCCCTCGAACCCACCACGCACTGGGGAGAGCACCTGCCAGGCGTCAACCTTCAAGGCGGCCCCTGGGTTATCCCCGAACCGGTTCCAGAAGAACGCTCGGTCGAGATCGCTGAATCGCGACCCGCCCAGCGACAGCTCGAAACCCAGCTCATCATCGGGTCCAGCCAGCTCGAGGACCCTCACAAGCTCGCTGACGATCTTGCGTTGCAGATCCTGCGGATCGCTCCACTGAACGAGGCGCAGTCGCATGCTGGAACCAGTGGCGACGCTATCCCATGCTTCGTCCGCGCCGGGGTCGAGCGGGTCGCCGCTGTAGTGCGAGGCGAGCAGGACATCCCCGCGGTCAGAGGCCGTCTGCCGCCGCGGGACAGTCAGCTCGGCGTAGCCGGGGCCGCACCTGGGGAAGAATCCCTCCACTCGGTCCGGTGCCATCTCTCTTGCGATGTCCACGAATGGCCGCCCGGCCCCAATCGGCGGCAGCTGGCGGGGATCGCCGACCAGCACGTACCGTTCGACGCTGGCGCACGCGTCGAAAAGGGCTGCCAGCTGCTCCTCGGTGAGCATTGAGCACTCGTCGACAATGACGGTGCGATAGTCGGTACAGCGTTCGGCGCCCGGGTCTGGGAAATAGGCGCTTGTCTCGCCGTCGTAACGTCCGTAGCCGAGCAGGAACTGGGCCAGGGTCAGGCCGGAGCCCCGCTGGCCTGTCAGCTCCTCAAGCCTCACCCGTGCCTTGCCGGTCGGCGCGAGCAGCAGGATGCCTTTACTAGAGACTTCCGCCAGGCCACACAGCATCCGCAAGAGAGTTGTCTTCCCTGTCCCTGCGGGACCGATCAGAACCGACAGCCGCGAACGGAAGACCTGCTCCAACGCGGCTGCCTTTTCCTGGCGTGCCCGAACCTCGAGCTCTCGCTCTGGGCCTTCCTTCGGCAGGGTCTGCACAAGGCCCTGGTCGACCAACGCCCGCCAGTTGTGCTGCCCAACATGCGGTTTGCCCTTCTGGCGGCCGCGCACCTCCCGGCGAATGATCTCCCGGCACTCGGCCAGGCGGTCGATCTGGTATGCAACGTCGCCGGATCCGGTTGTCACGCGGGCGATGACCGGGTGGAAGCTCGCTTCGGTCGCGTCAAGCACGTTCTCCCCCAGCGGGCAGGCCGGCTGCAGCGCCCGCTCACGTGCGCGGCTGATGATCCAACTCTTCGGCATCACAGTGTGGCCCTGGCTCGCGGCGTCCTCCAGCAGGTCAGCCGCGAGAGCGCGGACGCGGCGTGGGTCGGAGGGATCTTCAATCCGGCTGGGCTTGGGCACCGGGAAGTCGCGCCGCACTGCCTCGTCCGGGAAGAGACCGCGGTCGACAGCGCCGAACGCGATCGAATCGAGGCTTCCCCGGTCCTTCTCGAAGAGCATATAGGGATTCGCGAGGAGCTCTGCGTCACTCGCGTTGATTCCGGACTCGGCCCGCTCGGTCGTGTCGTAGAAACGAAGCGCTTGGTCCTCGTTGATGGCGCACCGGCTGAGCAGTTCGAGAAGCGCTCGCCGGTCGTTGCCGAGAGTTTTCCATCCCTTGCGCAGGCTCGGTTGCAGTTCCTTGCTGAGCGAGCCGCCGAGCCGCTTCGGATTTTCCATGACGGCATCGACGATCTGCCACGGGTTGCCACCCCCCTGGCGCTCGCGTTTCAGTTCGATCTCATAGGCGAGGAGACTGCCGTGCTCGAAACCCCACTCGTACCCGAACGCCGAAAGCGCGGACCCGAGGCCGGGGAAGGCCCCACGCGCCTTCCACAGGCGGTTCAGCTGTGCATCGATCCAACGCAGCGTCGCGTCCCAAGGGCCTTGCACGTGGTCTCGGATGCGGTGCATCGTGGCAGCGCAGGCCACCAGCGACGCGACCGCGCCGTCGTGTGTCAGCAGTTCCGAGCCGTAAGAGTAAGCGCCGAAGTGCTCGTCGGGCGCGAATGCGACGAACTCGTCCGGGTTGCCAATCTCACCCCGGGCCGTAAGGGCCAGCAGGTCCTGGTAGGGGAAGAGGAATCCGTCGACGAATCCCGGGCGGATCGAGTGACCGACATTGCGCTCCCACAGCACACAGCGCAGCGGTGGCTCCTTCACGCTGTAGGCATACTCGGTCGAAAGCCCGATGGACGTCACCCGGCCGGCGCCAATGATCACGCGCCGCGACTGCTCGGACAGCGGCGTCCGCTTGGCGTAGAAGAAGCAGAGCGATTCCTCCGGCCGGAGTGCGCCGAAGAAGGTATCAAGCAGCAAAAGCTGATTGTCGCGCTCCTGAACCCACTCTGTGTGGAACTTGAGCTTGGGTTCGCGTTCGGGAACCCAGCCCAGTTCGAAACGTTCGGCAAGACCTTGGCCATCGCCGCTGTCGTTGCCTTCAACGTTCTTTCGCTTCATCCATCGGAATGGCACGCAAGCGGCCGAGTAGGAGGGCTGGACGAACCTCGTCGGCGCGAAATGGCCATGGGTGCCGGCGCTGCTCTCTGCATACGGATGACACATGGTTCGGACAAGCTCGATAGGCGCCATGAACGAGACCCGCTCGGCCGCACACGGCGGCAGGTCGGCCTCGGCGAGCTCATGAAGCTGCCTTCCGGCGCAGCGCATCTCGGCTTCATCGCGCCTCCCCTGACCGATGCGTGGAAGAATGAGGCAGCTCGTGTTGGCCAGAGGATGAGTGCACATTGAGCCGGACCAGCCTGCATCATGCCAAGGCACACGGATTGTGATGTGGTGCGTCGGGAGAAGGCGGGCACCTGGGGCCAAACCCTTCATGGCTGGTTTCCAAGTACCTCAACGAGTTCAGCTACCACTTGGAGTTGGTCCTCGTCAGCTCCCTTGAGCACCATCGGATCGAAGTCGGGGTTGATGGGCTTGAGGGTGATGGTGGCGTGGCGCCAGGAATCCCCGGCCCCAGTCTTCTCGCTTTCGTAACGCTTCACGGTGTAGCGCTCGCCGGTTTCGGGGTCGGTGGCGTCGCGAAGTTGAACGAGAACGGTCTTGCCCTGCCGGGTACCCTCGACGGGCGCGGCGAAGAGGCAGTACGCGCCGTCGGGGATGGCGGGCTCCATGGACTTGCCGACGACCTGGGCGACGAACATGCCCGGGCGCAAGCGTTGGCGCGACTCGACAGCGACCCATTCGAAGCCGCCGTCCTCGACATGCTGCGGGTCACCGAAAGCGCCGGCAGCGGCCTTGAGTGGGACGAGCGGCACGCAGGTGACGTAGCGCTCGTCGGGTTTCGGCTGGACGATGCGCGGCCGGAACGGGATAACCCTGGGCGCTGCAGCCTTGGGCTCGCCGGTCTGGAACGCCCCCGGCCAGCCGCCGTGCTCCTCGATGACCTCGTCGATCTCCTTCATCAGGCGGATGGTCTCGGCAAGGGCGACGACGATCTTCTGGTAGTGGGCGATGTCGTCCTTGGAGAGCGTGCGGCCCTTGCGGTCCTTGAGCCACTTCTCGCAGACCTGGTAGCCGCCGATGTGGAAGTTCCACACGGCCTCGGGCACGCCGTGGAAGCCGATGGTGCCGGGCGTGGCGGGCTGGCCCTTCTTCGTCGCGGCGGCGTCGAGCCAGACGGTGTCGTCCGACCAGCCGACCCGCCCGACCTCGGGGTTCTTCGGGCCGAGTGTAGGTGGTGATGAAGTGGTCGAGCTTGGGCGACTCCATCAGGTGCAGGGCAACGACGTCACCCCCGAGGTTCACGAGGTCTCCGAACAGGCCAAGGCTACCTGGCACTAAGATCCGCGGGAAGTCGCGACTCAAGAATTCGCAGTAGCGCTCGCGGTAGGTCGCGCTTTGTAAGAGAGCCACGATGTAACGAAAGGCGTCCTCTGGTCCGAAATTTCGAACTAGATCACCACGTCCGAGCGTCGCGTATTCAAGACCTAACTCTTCAGCGAGTCTCTTGCAGAAGCCGGGCTTGAAATTGGGTACTCTATCCTGCCGCGAAGTCTTAAACAGATCCCCATGGCTCGAGGACAGGCTGGCATAAAGGGGAAAGGCGAATCCGTTGTTCGATGTCTTCGCCGAAAGACAGATGACCTCAACCATCTGCCGTGAGATCAGGCAGTGGCCAAAGCTCTCTCCTTTGGTCATTCGCGTCGTAACCAGTGCAAGGTTGTCGCCGGGCAGCATGAGGCGAGTCATGTCAGCCACTGGCCATCCGACGAACCCCCTTGAGCGGCCAGTGAAGTAAGTGAACCGTACATCAAAGGGCCGATAGAGCACAGGGATGACACGTTTCCTCGAGAGACCGGTTTCGCGCAAATCGGCTTGTGCCCACTCGACCTTCCAGTCACGAACGTCCGGGGGCAGTCTGTACTTCTCTCTGGCCGCCTTCGGGCTAAGAGAGGCAAAGTCAGATGCCGTCCGGAAGGCTTCGTCCGCTGTCCAGTGAATCGCGAGTGAGTCACGTTTAGTTATGATTCCACAGTGGAATAGCGTGAAAACGTCGGTCACCTTCCAGCCAGCGTCATAGTCGGCCTGATACCTAGTGTCGGTAGGAACGAAGAGATAGAACGGAGAGACAGAGTTGACGCTGGCATACCCGAAGCCACCTACGTTTGACGAGGCCAAAGCTCGGTACTTGGAGTCACGGTCACCCCATAGGTCAGCGTGGCGCACCGTGGCGCTGCCCTCCTTCAAGGTCTTCGCGAAGATTCCAATAGCGACCCCTTGTTGAATGTCGAAGACATTCTGGTCGATCCCTCCCTCTGGGGTCTTGTCGCCGCGCTTGGTGCTGCCGTGTAAGTCAAGAACGGAAAGCTGTCGGAAGGAGATTCGAAGCTGCTGTCTCATGCCCCGGAGCGTCGGGTTGTCGAGGTATCCGTTGTTGGAGATGTATGCGTGGATGCCAGCGCCGGCTCGGTCAATGTGCCACTGGCTGAGTCGTATGAACTTGATGTAGTCATCCTGAATCCACACTGTCCTCTCACCGAGCGGAGCGCCGTCACAGATGTAGTAGCTGGCGGTAGGTGTTCCGTCGGCGTCCTTGCCATGAAGCAGCGCATCAATCCAATCACTCCAGTTCGACGACAGTTTCGAATACGGCGGGTTGCCGATCACGACCGTAAATCGCTGCTTCCGCTTGATCTCGTTGACCGCCTGCGCCTCGTGCGCGAGCGCGTCAAACCCGACGAGTTTTAGCTGTTTTTCGTCCCCCTCTTCGAGCGCGTTCGTGAGGTAGATTCGCGCCCGTTGGTCGCTGCCGAAGCGGTAGCCGGTCTCGTAGAGCTTGAGGCCGATCTTGAGGTGCGCGATTGCGTAGGGTGCCATGAGGAGCTCATAGCCGTGCAGGCGCGGCAGGAGGTGCTTGGGTACGTACTCGTTCCAACGTTCCTGCACACCCGCGCGCAGCGGTCCGCCGGGCTCTCGTTCCCACTTGTCCTTCATCGTGCGGTGGATGGTTCCGATGACCTCGACAAGGAAGGTGCCGGTGCCGTGGCGGGATCGAGGACCTGGACGAAGGGCGTGTCCCCGGGTATCGCGACGATCTCCGGTTCGGACTGGTTTGCGACATACCTCTTGTACGTCGGTAGCTGCAACTCCGGATGGCGAGCCACCATCTCGCCCCAGGTGGTGGTGTCGGCGAGGCCGTCCGCCAGGCCGAAACTCGGTACGCAGTAGCTCGTCCACGGAGCGCACGATGTAGGAGACGACCGGGCGCGGGGTGTAGAAGACACCGCGCTGCATCCGTTTCTTGGCGTCGTACTCCTTGAGGAAGAGCTCGTAGAAGTGGATGACTGGGTCTTCCTGCGGGTTCTTGTCGCCGAAGTCGCGGACGACGGCCTCCATGTGGGTATCCGGGTCGTCGAGCAACTCTACGACCTCAGAGACGCCCAATTCGTCGAAGTCAATGCCCGGCCCGCCCGCTTTGCCGCGCCTTCCACCGACCTTGAGGAAAGTCTCCATCAGCTCTTTGAGGAATGGGTTGGTGACCGGGATCTGCGCCGGGAGATGGTCCGCCGTGTTCGCTTTCGGATTGGCGATCCGCGCCGAAAGCAGGCCGTAGGTAATCGTCTGTGCGTACATGTCGGCGAAGCCATCGCCGTCGAGATCGTGGATCAAGGCCTCCTGGAACGCCTTCATGAGCTTGGTGAGCGGGCCCCGCTCCCAAATCGGAGGCAGAACACGACGAGATCGAAAGTCATGCGGACGCCGTTGCGCAGCGTTCCCAACAAGCCGGCGCCGCCGGCACTCCCGGGCGCGAAACGGTGACGGCAACTCGACGATGCGTGCCCCGGCGCGGCGCGCGTGAGCGAGCAGTTCGGTCTCCACCAACGGACTATGCGATTGCAGCGGCACGGCCTCGAAAAGACGGCGGCGGTAGATCTTCACCCAGTTGACATCGCCAATGCGAAGCCCGAGGAATAGGCGGTTGAGGAACCGTGCATCCGGTCAGAAACCGGCGGATCAGCGGCCCCGTGCGGTCTTCGCGATAAAAGCGACGACGTCGGCGTTGATCAACGCCTCTGCACCCGCGCGGAGGCAATCCACGGCGAACTCTCCATCGGCGGGGACGGCGCAGACGACTTCGTTGCGACACTGCCCGTAGCCGTCGCGCAGCGTCGGGCCGATGCCGAGGTTGACAGGGTGCCGCACGACGCGGACTTCGGGAAACTTGTCCGCCAACTGCTGCGCGAGCGCGGCCGTGCCGTCGCGACTACAGTCGTCAATGGCGATGATTTCAAAGTCCGGCGCGACTTTGCGCAAATTTGGACGGTTTGCTCGATGACAGTTTGAATCGTGGATTCTTCGTTGTATCCAAAAACAAAGACGCTCCATGACAGCTTGTTCTCGCTTCGTTCGGGCATGACGATGAGGGGTTTGTACCAACCGCGTCGATATCGAGCCGGGGCCAAGCGGGGGCTAGAACAGCGTGTAGATGAACGGCGCCGCGCCCGTGCCCCCCAAGACGATGAGCACCCCGAGCATCACAAGCGCCAAGAGAATCGGAATCAGCCAAAGCTTTTTATTGTGCTTCAGGAACTCCCACACCTCTCTCAGGTAGTCCGCTTTCGGCGCGGAGTTTGCGAAATTCGCTATTTGGTCTTTGGGCATAGATACCTTTATTTAGTTTAGTACTGCTTCAGGTAACGCTGCAAGTCCTCCTTTTCACCACGTGCAACCCAGTAGCTCGCAGCGTTCGCTGGCCTGCGCAATGCCAACGGATCTCGTCTCGTCAACAGTCGCAGTCCAATCGCGAACGGAGTGAAAAATGCATAGTAGAAAACCGCCAAGAGCACGTTTGAAACAACAAGTGCGATGCAGGCTGCCACGAAGTACCACGCGCGGTACAAACCTCGACCTATGCGTGCCGACACCAGCGTGATCGCCCAAATGACGACGCCCCCGATGGCCAGACACGCGGACGGCGGCCACGCCTCTTTCACGGGGACGTGTCTAACACCGCATCGGATCGCCAACAGCACCAGTGCGACGCTCGGCAAGCCGATCAGGATGGATCGGCCGAACTTGCGCAACTCTGACGCATCAGGCGACCAGTTGATGTCTCGGAATGGGTTGATCATAGGAATTAGTCGAGACTGAATGACTGCTTGTAAACTTCCCTCTCCTCGGCGCTCGGCTTCGTGCCCTGTCGCTCTTTCAGAAGCAGACAGTCCTCCAGCACCAGCACGTCCATGTCCGTGTTGAGAAAGCAGCGCCAGGCATCGCCGGGCGTGCACACAATCGGCTCGCCACGGATATTGAAGCTGGTGTTAATGATGACGGGGCAACCTGTTTTCTGTTTGAATCTTTGCATCAGCCGGTAGAATCGGCCGTGCCGTGCCCCGTCAACCGTCTGGACTCGCGCGGAGTAATCAACGTGCGTGATCGCTGGCAAGTCAGAGCGCGGGATGTTGACGCGTCTGCACAGGTCAGGGTCGGTTGCGAGAGTCTGTTTCTGCTCATCGGTGAGCTGTAGGCGTCGACTGGGTCGCACCGGTGCCACAAGAAGCATGTAGGGAGACTCCGCATCCAACTGGAAGCAGTTCTCCAAGTCTTCCCGTAAGACACACGGTGCGAAGGGCCGGAAGGACTCGCGGAACTTGATCTTGAGGTTCATCGTCGCCTGCATGTGCGACTGCCGCGCGTCGCCGAGTGATGCTGCGGCTGCCCAAGGCCCGGGGCCCGAACTCCATCCGGCCCTGAAACCAGCCGACCACTTTGCCCTGCGGCGATCAGCTTCGACCGCGCGCTCGAGCAGGTCCTCGTCTGTCAGTTGTTCGTACACGGCGCGTCCACCGTCCGAGGAATCGACGGATCTGCCGTCGCTGAAAATGCCGGCCCCAGGAGCGAGCCCGCTCTGGCTGTCATTGGCCGCGCTGCGCTCGCGCGGTTGTCCAGGAGCTGGTGCCAGACGAACAGGGCCGCGCCCAGGGCCCCGCCGGCGTCGCCGGCCGCGGGCTGGATCCAGATGTGCTCGAACGGCCCTTCGCGCAGGATGCGGCCGTTGCCCACGCAGTTCAGCGCCACGCCGCCGGCCAGGCACGAGGTTCTTCAGCCGGTCTGCCGTGGCACGTGCCGCGGCCATGCGCAGCATGATCTCCTCGGTGACCGCCTGGATGCGAGGCGGCCATGTCCATGTCGCGCTCGGTCGAGCGGTGCCTCCGGCGTCGCGCGGCGGGCCGCCGAAGAGTCGCTCGAATTGCTCGGCTGGTCATCGTGAGGCCCTGGCAGTAGTTGAAGTAGTCCATGTCCATGCGGAACGAGCCGTCGGGCTTGAGGTCGACCAGCTTCTCGCTGGATCAGGTCCGCGTACGTCGGCTCGCCGTAGGGGGCCAGGCCCATGAGCTTGTACTCGCCGGAGTTGACCTTGAAGCCGCGTGAAGTAGGTGAAGGCCGAGTAGAGCAGGCCCAGCGAGTGCGGGAAGTGCAGTTCGTGCGAGCAGGCGGATGCTGGTTGCCGCGGCCGACGCCGAAGCTGGCCGTGGCCCATTCGCCGACGCCGTCGAGGGTCAGGATGGCCGCCTCCTCGAAGGGCGAGGGGAAGAAGGCGCTGGCCGCGTGCGACTCGTGGTGCTCGGTGAAGACGATACCGGCCCGCTGTATCTGCCTCCCAGCTCCTTGTCGCATCTCGCGGCGGCAGGTGCAGCTTCTGCTTGAGCCAGAGCGGCATGGCCTGAGGAACTGACGAGAAGCCGGCGGGCGCGAAGGCCAGGTAGGTCTCCAGCAGCCGCTCGAATTTCAGCAGCGGCTTGTCGTAGAAGGCCACGTGGTCCAGGTCGCCGAACCCCGATGCCGGCCGCCTCCAGACAGTACTGGATCGCGCATCGCGGGAAGTCAAGGTCGTGCTTCTTGCGGGTGAAGCGCTCCTCCTGGGCTGCGGCGACAGCCTCGCCGTCCATCAGACCAAGGCGGCGGCAGAGTCGTGATAGAACGCCGATATGCCGAGGATGTTCACGTCATGAAGCAGGATTCAGAATATGGCTACGGGACTGGGTGGTCCTTTCAACCTCTCCGTTAAGAACGCGCGGGAGCTTCGTCCTTTCCCGCAAGTTCCCCGTTCAACCCCAAGAGATCTTGAGCAATAATCGCGCGAAGCCATAATTCCGCCACCCGGTCCAGCCCTTCCCGCGTCCAGTGAATATGATCGACATGGATTGAGTAGTCGTCGTGAGGTAAAAGGCGGTCCACGTCGAGGTAGGGCATTTGTTCGCGGCGGAAGAACTCCCGTAGGTGTTCATTCATCCAAGTCGCGTTCTGGTCTGGGTGAACCCAGTGCGCACAACTCGCGATAAACTTGCTCCCATACGCCGCAGAGATGGCCCGCATCAGTCTCAGGTTCCGTTCGAAATACTCAATCCCCACGAGGGGGTCTGGTGATCGAGGCAACGTGGACATCTTCGCCCACACTTGATCGTTGACGTAGGGAGTCACGTGAGAGTGCACATCGTATATCCGTGTGAGCTGAGAAACCAAGTATGACCTGAACACAAACGGCGGGAGCCGCGCTTGAAGCGTTTGGACGCGATCATCATAGTGGGAAAAGATAGTACGATAATCGGGCATAAGCCCTCCAAGCCCGATCGTGCCGATATCATTGGCCCCGTCATAGCTGATTACCAGATCTGGTTCGAACTGAACCCCAAGCAGAGCCAGCGACACAAGCGACTCGGCGGAAACCCAACCATCCACGGCCATGTTGACGACCTCAATCTTGTGGCCCGTCCTCCCATAATAGGAATTCAACTTTTGCTCAAGCAAGGCAGGCCACGTCTCGTCATTGGTAGGTCCATCCCATGTCGTAGAGCCTCCGAGCGTGACAACGCGTTTCGCAAGCAGCGGCTTCTGATACGGTCGTTCTGGGGTACGAAATCCCAACGAGTTGTTGTGGTAATCGTAGGTGACTATCCTGTTGACTCCGGGCCGAAAGTAACGCAGAGAGCGCGAGTCGTAAGGCCTTGCGATATACGGCAGGAAAGGATGGGAAATAAACCTCCGGCGGTCAAAGTATGTTTCATTGTAATGCTGCGCCCGCTGTTCACTGATGTACTCCAAGTAAGACGGCTGGAACAAACGGATATCCAAATGCCGCGCCCGAAGATAGACCCGCAGACCAACTTCGCAAAGCGCCACTCCGACCAAAGTGGCAACCAGAATGACAACGAGCTTCGCCATCGCGCCGAGCCAGGCGCGTTTGGACGCGCGACGTAAGGTGAATAGACCTGCAACAATCAATGCGCCGCCAACAAACAGAACGGCAGTAGACCCAGAGAAATCACTCGCGGCCACTCGCCGCAATGCCGCGACAAATCCCAGCAACAGAACGCCCGCGCCGGACAACCCCACACCCAGAGATGCGCGCGGAATCGCGACGACGGACAATTCCTGAAGCTGAGAGTCTGCTTGTTTTTGCGACGCCATGCGGCACCTCTGCCAAAAGTGTTCGGTTGAAACTCTGAAACTCTAACAATTGAGGTGGAGGATGTCAAAACTTTTGAAATTTTGAGCCGAGCCGTCAGCGACATGAATTGACTGATAATGCAGGTCACCGAAAGGAGACGGCACTGTGGGTGCCAATTCGAAACGGGAATACCTCCGCGCAGCGGCCAACAGCAAAGTCGGGCTATGACGGCGCTGTCGCGGCGGTGCTGAAAGCCATCTGGCGGCCGCCGGGCAACTCTGCTCCAAGCGATGGAAGGTCGCCCGGCCGTTGTGGCTGCCGTACTACGAGCAAGAACAGGGTGGTGGCTGCTGCCGCCGATCCGCGCCAAGTTGCTCACCGCCAGACCCGGCTCTAACGGCGCCGATCAACGAGCTATATCGCTGGGCTTGGGATTCGTTCTCCAATTCCTTCCACCCCTTCATGAGACTGGGCAGCAAGCGACGGGCAGACGCCTATCTGCTCGAAAAACATGATCAGCCGCAGACGACCCTACGGGCCACGGCAAGCCTCGCCGCAAGTCAGTGAGCAACAGAAGCCCAAGCTGCGGGAGCGCTTCCAACCGCTCATCCCTCCGCGTTGAAGAAAGATTCTGAACAAAACCCGAGAATCATCCTTGATCCGGCGGCATTTCCAGCAAGGTGCATCAGCAACTCCGACTCGCTCAAGCCCGGCTATCATCTAGCCATGAGTCAACGCGGGGCAGTCGCCTTCGGCGCCCGCTCGTCTTCGGCACTGATTTCGAGATTGAAACGTGGCGCCCGCGAAAATATAAACAGGTTATCGACATAGGAGCGAAGACGGTTTCATGACCACAATTAGTCTGGGAATCATTGGCTGCGGATACTGGGGCCCGAATCTCTTGCGCAACTTCAGCGGTTGCCTGGCTGTTGCGTCAAGCGCGTCAGTGATCTGAGGCCCGGCCGCATTGGAGTGGGTGCGCGAAAAATTCCCCAGCACCGAAACCACGCAGGATCATCATGACATTTTGCGGGACAAGCAAATCGACGCCGTCTGCGTCGTGACGCCCGTGACGACGCACGCCACCATCGCCAAGGAAGCGGTGCTGGCGGACAAAGACGTGTTCGTGGAAAAGCCGCTCGCCGACAGTGCGCACAACGCCGAGGACCTCGTACACACGGCGGCGCGGACGCAACGAGTGCTAATGGTCGGCCAAGTTTACCAGTACAGCCCTGCCGTGCTGGAGATTCAGCGTGTGCTGCGGCAGGACGCCGCGCGCGTTTTCTACGTGAACGCGTTGCGCATGAACCAAGGCGCAGGCTACTACGACGTGAGCGTGATTTGGGATTTGGCACCGCACGACCTGGCGATCACGTACAGCATCATGGGCAAACTGCCGCGCACCGTGTCCGCGATTGGCCGCAACTACACGGGCGGACGGCAACTCGACATGGCGTATATCGAGATCGAGTTCGACGAGGGACAGCTCGCGCACATCCACGTGAGTTGGCTGTCGCCCGAGCGCACGCGCTTGCTGCACATCGCCACGGACAAGCACATGATTTCGTTCGACGACCTTCAGCCTGCCGAGAAGGTGCGCATTTCGGGCAAAGGCATCGACAATCGGCTGACCGCAGGGCAACGTGAGGTCATCGACCTCGGCTTCAAACCCGGCGAAATCACCGTGCCAAAGCTGGGTGGCGAAGAACCGCTCGCGCGTGAGTGCGGTCACTTCCTCGACTGCGTGCGCAAGCGCACGAAACCGCTGACGGATGGCGAATTCGGCCTCAGCGTCGTGCGCATGCTCGAGGCAGCGCAACGCAGCGCCGAATACGGCGGCGCGAAAGTGTTACTTGCCTGACGCGAGCGTCACGATTCTTCCACGCTTCAGGTAGCTCAGGCCGCAGGCGCAGCGCGCACGGTTGGCGCCACGACCAAATTCAAGCTTGTTCCCACATTTGCAGACGTATCCGTGCAGCCTCGCCGGATTGCCGGCGACAATCCAGTAATCCTCGACATCGCGCGTGACAACTGCGCCCGCCCCGACGAGTGCATATCGCCCAATCGTCAGGTCAGAGAGAATCGTGGCATTGGAGCCGATGCTCGCGCCTCTTTGGATGAGGGTTTTCCTGTAATCGGCGTGATAAACCTTTGCCCGGGGGACGGGGTCGTTGACAAACTGCGCACCAGGGCCGATGAACACGTCGTCCTCGATGGTGACTCCGTCCCACAACGAGACCCCGTTTTA
>CAVTZQ010000008.1:0-430273 GCA_963739225.1 uncultured Acidobacteriota bacterium
AGATGATATCGGACGTCGTGAACCGTGGTGACGAAGGGGAATGATTTGATGAACGGCACGCAGACATTGAACCAGGGTTCGTTGTGGACGAGATGGCCTATGTCACATCTGTACTTCTTGATTTTCGAGATGATATCGAGGGACACGACCAAGCCACCCGGGTCCCTGTAACGGCGGGTCTTTACCGGATGAAGGGCAACACCAGGTTCGATGAATTCGGCATATTTGGCCGCAGGCACGTCGGCCAAAAAGAAATGCACCTCCACCAAATTGCTCAAACCGTTCGCAAGTTGAATGGCATGAATAGCGTTACTCTTAAAATTGATCAGGGCAACGCGCATTTTCACGATTGTCCAAGAAAGGAGCGAGTTGCGGCCCCTCGGGTCGAGTTCTCATCGCCCGTTCTTTTGTTGTCCATGCCGGCCGCAGGCTCACCGGCTCCAGCCATTGTGGGGGTCGTATGGGTCACGAGCGGCCGAGCTGCGAGGCATCTCTCCTCCAGACGATATCCGTTCGCCCGGGGGTGCGTCCCAAACGTTTCTATGGCCGTTTCTCTCGGAGCCGGGTCTGTCGTCCTCGGCCCTGAGGTCTTCTTGGGCGTCTTCGAGTTCTGGTCCTGTGCCACAGCTCACCCCTTTCAAGCCAATGTCCCCGACGGCGCCGTACTTGTCAACCCATTTGCCAAGCGCCCGACGTAGCCGATGTGAACCCCGCCCAGTTTCGGCCCTACTACTCCGAGGTAGCCCTCCGTGATCTCGTTCTTACCTACTGGCCGCCGACATCCCCTCTGAAGGCCTTGATTGAGTCTCGTGCCGGGCCATTATCAGCTGAGGTGAAAAAGGAGACTCACATCCCTGATCTGAGTGTTTGCCGCGCCTTCCATCTGCTCTTCCGACGCACGTGCGCGTCCCGGCGGACCGGCCGGGCGCGTCCCCATCGGTGAGGATGCCCGACATCGCCCCTCCCAACGCCATTCGAGGTTTCTCCGCACACCTGATGGTGGCGGTCGTGCCGGCCGGCGCCGCGCTTCGCCTGGCGTACGTCGATCGTCCGCTCGACCACCGGATGCGCGCTCCGTGGCGCCAGTCCGATTACACCCAGTTGGCGCGCAACTACTGGCGCGAGGACACTAACCTGTTCCATCCGCGCATCGATTGACGGCGCGACGGCCCGGGTCTGGTCGAAATGAAATCTCCCCTGGTTCCCTGGACCGCCGGCATAACGACGCCGACTGGACGAGTTAGACAGTTCGTCCGCGCACGTTTTCGAGGATGCGGACGAGAAGATTCCCCTCGGAAAAGCGCAGCGCCTCACCGGCGCAGACCGGCACCCGAAGGTACTCGCAGATCCCGCCAACGAGCTTGCGGCTGCCTGACCCGCCGAAAACCATGATCTCGTCTGGCTGCATCGCTCCCGCCTTTGGGTCTCTGCCTGCCTGTACCGCGTGAGCTTTGGCTAAACTGCCCTTGAGTTTAGCACCGGCGGGCTTTGCGGCGGAGCCCCCGCCGGCGAATTGCTCGTGGCCGTCCCCCAGGGTACACAGCGTGTTGGCGCTGGCTTTCCGGCTGGTTTGAAGCTGATGCAATCGGCTAACCTGTCAGCGGCAGGAGGCAAGCTCTGGCTGTGATGGGACCTTCGGGGGCCGTGGGCGAAGGGGCTCCAGGTCTCTGCGCGATCTGCGGAGGCGTGGGACGGAGCCTATTCAAGATCCGCGGGTACGACATTTTCGGTTGCAGGGAGTGTGGGCATCGCTTCACTCCGCCAGAGCGCACCCCGGATCACGTGGCTCGTGTGTACGGCGACGACTACTTCTTCGGGGGCGGAGCCGGCTACGCGGACTACCTGAGCGAGGCCGCTCTTCTGCGGGACCGGGGCGTGGGCTACGCGCGTCTTCTGCGCCGCCATGTTTCAGTCGGCACTGTGCTCGATGTGGGGGCCGCCGCTGGGTTCGTGCTGGAGGGGTTCCTCTCGGAGGGATGGAAAGGCCGGGGCATCGAGCCCAATTTACGGATGTGCATTGCTGCGAACGAACGGTTGGGGCCTTTCGTCGACGTCGGCATCCTCGAGTCGTACGAGAGTCCCCGGACGTACGACCTGGTGGCCATGATCCAGGTGGTCGCGCACTTCCCCGACCCGCGCCAGGCACTGGCACGCGCGGCGGATCTAACCCGCCCCGGGGGTTTCTGGCTGATTGAGACATGGGATCGCGACAGCTGGATGGCACGTGTCTTTGGCAAGCGGTGGCACGAGTACAGCCCTCCGAGCGTCCTCCACTGGTTTTCGCGCTCGGGCCTGCAACGGCTCGCCGGATCTCTCGGTTTCACCCAGGTGGCTTGGGGCCACCCCCGAAGGTGGATCAACCTTGGGCACGCTCGTTCGCTTCTCGAGCACAAGCTGAGCGGCAAAATTCTCCGCCACTTGCTCATGCCGTTGCGCCCCCTGCCAACTTCGCTTCGCCTGCCATACGCCGGCGATGATCTCTTCTGGGCTCTCTTTCACGACGAGCGCGGCAGGTGAGCCCGCACCGGAATTGACGTGAACGGAGCAGGTCGCGTACATAGGTTACAGATCAGGCCGGGCACATGGGTAACGCGGCGGCTTGCCACCACGGGCTCCCGCCATGCCGTGAACGGGGAGGACACCGATGCGGGAATGGGGTGGCGGTGGCGCGGTTGCGGGTCTTCATAGGTCGCCGGGCTCGCCTCACCGCCGCCCCACCGCAACCTTGGTGCTCGGATCTCTGCCCACGGGACGGGGGGCTTGCCCGCCGGACGGGCAGGATAAGGTTTGGGACGCTCTCGTGCGTCCCTGGCCACAGCGCCCGGCGACGCTTCCTGACCTGCTTGCCTCTGCCGTGCCCTCCAACTGCCGTGACCGAGCCTTGTGCGAGGCTATCATTGGCCCAGATGAGAAGCGAGATTTCTATCCATGATCTGGAAAATGACTGACGACGCCGCTCCCCGCAACATCCGCCGTCTCTCGGCGCACGCGATGGTGGCGCTTGTGCTGGTCGGATCCGTGCTCCGCCTTGCCTATGTCGATCGGCCGCTTGACGATCGGATGCTGTCCCCATGGCGCCAGTCGGACAACACCCAACTCGCGCGTAACTACTGGCGCGAGGACCCAAACCTCTTCCATCCGCGTATCGACTGGCGGCGTGACGGGCCGGGTCTGGTCGAGATGGAATTCCCCCTCGTCCCCTGGACCGCCGGCATGCTGTACCGCCTGCTCGGCTATCACGAGGCGATCCTACGGGCCCTGTCGGCGATCCTCGGGATCGGAGGCCTTCTCCTCTTCGCCGGGCTCGCGCGCCGCCTGCTGCCGGAGCCGGGCGCCCTCGCCGCGCTCGCCTTCTACGCCGTCAACCCACTCCTCATCCATTTGTCGACGGCGATGCAACCAGAGCCTCTGATGCTCTTCTTTTCCCTGCTAGCCGTCGTCCTGTTCGCGCGGTGGGATCGGACGGGGTCAACCGCAATGTTCTTCCTCGCCGCGGCGGTGCTCGGGGGCGCCATCCTGGCGAAGGCGCCGGCTGCCTGCCTTGGGTTGGTGTTTGCGTTCGTGATCCTGCGCCGGTCAGGGCTCGCGGCCCTCAAAGATACCCGCGTGTGGGGTGCGGCCGTCCTTGCCCTGGCACCGCCGACGGCCTGGTACCTTTGGGCCAGGCACTTCTGGGTCCTGTACGGTAACTCGCTCGGCCTCTCGAACCAGAGCCTCTTCCTCGGTCTCGACATGCTCTCCGGCCCGGGATGGGTCCTCGGCCTCCTGAAGTGGGAGACCCTTGGCGTGCTCATGCCGCTCGGCTGGATCCTGCTCGTGGCCGCGCGCCACGCCCCGCGCCGCACCACGGCGTTGCCGGCCGCCTGGCTAGTGTCGGTGTGGATCATGTTCATCGTCTCGGCGCGGACGACAGCGGCCGACTGGGCCTTCTACTACCACTCCGCCGCCATCGCCCCCGCCTGCTTGCTGATGGGCGCCGGCGTCGCGGCCCTGTGCGACTCGGGGGCCGGCCGGGTGCTGGGGCTCACCCCGGGGCGTCTGCGGCGGGGTGTCGCGGCGGCGCTCACGGCGGGGATGATCGTCCTTCTCGTGGCCGCTACGGTTGTCGTGATCCGGGCGCGCGACGGCCGCGAGGACCTGCATGCCATGCGCGCCTGTGGCCTGCGCTTCGTGACGAAGATCCCGCCCGACGGGCGGATCGTCGCACGGGGTGGTTCCATGTACGATAGCCACGGCAACAAGGGGGCTCACGACCGGTCAATGCTGTTCGCGTGGCTCGACAGGAAGGGATTCACCTACGGTGACCAGGAGCTGTCAATCCCGGTGCTCGTCGGGATTGCGGCCCGTGGAGGCCGTTTCTGGATCGCCGAGGCCGATGAGCTCAGGGACCGCCTACGGCAGCGGGTCGCGGAGCGCTTCCGTCTCCTGGACCAATGCGAGCCCGGATACTACCTCTATGACCTGCAAACCGCGCCCGATGAAACTGCGCCCTGAGGAGTGACATGGGTCGTGAGGAAGGCGGCCCCGGCCACTCGTGGGCCGGTGGCTGCGCCGGCGTTCCGTTCGTGGTACTGGCGGTTCGTTTCAACGATTTCGACCTGCAGCCCCTGTGGGTCGACGAGTACCTCTGGACCCCCACCGCCTCGCCGACGCGGCCGGTGCCGGCAAGAACACCACCACGGGGCTGAGCCAGGCGATCTATCGCGAGCGCAGCAACAACATCACCGCCAGAGTGCCAAACCCCTGAAGCTGAAGCGCGGCATTGAGCCCCGCTTTGGCCTGGGGTATCCTCAGTCTCAGTGAGAAACCAACTTTCAATTCATGATTTGGAGCAGGTCCGGGCCAAGGTCGGCGGGCGATTCCCTCTCATTGCGTGCTGCCAGGAAGACCGCTTTCTGTATGATCACCAGGGACGCCCCGACAGACTTTCGAAGGGGCCGTGACCCGATGCGCGCGGTGCCCGGCCGGCAGAGATGCCTCACGGTGGCGCTGGTGCTCTTTGTTTTGGCCCTCGGCCTCCCTCTTTTCCGCCTGACCCGGTTGTCGAGCGCCGGCGGCTTCAGCCTCAAAGCCAACTGGGCGATGGTCGATTTCCGCGCTTCCGTCTACTATCCCGCGGTCGCCTTCCTGAACGGTGACAATCCCTATGATCATGAACAGTCCCTGGTGCGCTATCGGGCGGGGGGTGCCTTCCCTGTCTACCTTCCCGCCATCCTCCTAGTAAACCTGCCATTCGGCCTTATGAGCGAAGCGTGCGCTGCCATGGCGTTCTTCCTGTGCACCATCGCCCTGACCATGGTGGTGGCGCTCATGGCAGTGCGGATGAGCGGCCTGCCCGGGGGCGCGGCGCTCGTGCTGACTGTGGCGTCGGTCATGATCCTGAGCCGGCCTGGCCACATGAACCTGCTCCTCGGGCAGAACACGCTGCTGTATGTCATTGGCACCTACCTGGCGATCAACTTCGCGGAGACCTCGCCAAGCTGGAGCGGCCTTGGGGTCTCGCTCGCCTGCCTGAAGCCTACCTTCGGCATCCCGGTCGTCCTCCTGATGCTGGTCCAAAAGCGGTTCCGGGCGATCTTCTACGCCACCGGCTTCGTGGCGCTCATGAACCTGCCGCCGCTCCTGATTCTGATCTACAACTCCGGCGGTGTTGCGCCATTCCTCCAGTCTCTGGTCTCCAACTTTGGGGCCTGGGCGCACGACCCAGACATCGATCCGTTGACGAGCCCGCTGCTGGTGAACGTGTCTGGGGTCGTCAGTCGCCTCGCCGGTCGTCCTCTCGGGACCGTCGGCGAGGCGAGCATCCTGCTGGTCCTGCTGGGGGTGGCCGCAGTCGCGCTTCGGGTGCTCGTTGGGCAGAACGGGCGTGAAGCACGCGCGCTCGCGACAACCGTGGTCGCGCTCGCCGCGCTCACCGCGATCCATCATCAGCCCTACGATCTGCTGCTGCTCACGCTACCGTGCGTCGCCCTCCTGGGACGCCGGTTCCCTCCGGCGTTCTATACGCCGAAGCTCTATTGGTCGCTGGTCGTGCTTCTGGCGGTCCTCGCCTTCAACTATGTCGCCACCTTCTCGGGGGTCACGGCGCTCGGGCTGAGCGGGCTCCCGCTCCGGTTGGTGACCGAGGTGAACCCCATCGCCCTCCTGGCGCTGTTCGTGCTCGTTGTCAGCGCCGTCATCGTCACGCGAGTGCCGATCGTCGCCGAACTCTCCTCCCGCAACGGGAGCTGACCCGACAGACCATCGCCGATTCTGGACAGAGCGCTCGTGACATGCCGACCAAACACAAGGCGGGCAATCTGCCGGCTATCGTGCTGCAGATCCTGTCCGCGTGTGCCCTCAGATGGCTGTGACCGCTTCCGGGCCTGAGTATCACCGGTGGCTCGGAGACGGGAACACCGCATCCATTGCCGCGGGCCCTTCGTGGCCTGCGGTTTGCTATGCTTAAGTAGGAGAGTTTGCTCGAGATGCTTCTGGGCAGTACCTCAACACTGGGCGCAGGGCGGGGTTTGGCGGGACGCGGATGGCGCAGCGTGCTGCTCGCCGGGGCCCTCGCCTCGCTCGCGACGGTGACGCTCTTCAGTTTCGAGGAGCTCGCGTGGCGGCTGCTGAGCCGCCCGGCCCAGGCGGACGTCCTCGTGATGATGATTGTGGGCTTCGCGCTTGCCGCCGGAGCGCTAGCCATGGCGTTGAAAACTTTCGCCCCGGCCTTTCCCGCTTTGTTGGTCGCTTTGTTTCCCGCGGCCTTCGTCGTCGCGCACCTTTTTGTCCGCGACCTGGGTCGCAAGTCTCTTGCCGTGAGAGCGTTGCTCGGTCGGGGGTACGGCCCTGCCGTGATGAGCGCCCTGCTCGGCCTGGGCTTCGCGTTGGGGATGGCCTGGCTCGTAACACGGCGTCACGCTCTGCGCGTCCTCCTTGTTTCATCGCTAGCTCTTCTCCCCGTGGCGGCGCGGTGGCCGGTCCGTCCGCACGTTTCCGCAAGCGTCGGTGTCGCCGGCCATCCCGACATCATCCTCCTCGTCATGGACACGACCCGGCGAGATCACCTCTCAGTCTACGGCTACGCACTGCCGACATCGCCGTCGCTGGAGCGGCTGGGCGCCGAAAGCGCCGTTTACGATGATGCCTGGTCGGTGGCCCCGTGGACGCCCCCGAGCCACGCCTCGATGCTCACAGGCAGACTGCCGGCCGAGCATGGCGTCGACGGTCAGGACCCGTCGCCATTCCCCCCGGACCTACCGACGCTCCAGGGGGTGCTTTGGAAGGGGGGCTATCGCACGGCGGGCTTCGTGGCCAACCCAAACCTGACCGCCCGCGGCTGGGATCGCGGCTTCGACGAATACAAGGCGCCCTACTACGTGGGCAGCCACTCGCTCATCGTGCATCTGAACGCATGTGTCCTTGGCTGGGATGACCTCTGGGGCGCCCGCGAGGGTGAAAGCCACCGGCTGCTCGATATGGCCCGCGGCTGGTGGGCTTCCGAATCCGGTCGACCCCGCTTTCTCTTCATCAACCTCATGGATCCCCATCTTCCCTACCGGCCGCCTTTGGAGTACGGGAAGCGCTTCCTCGGCGACATCCCGCGCGAGGAGGCGGAGGCAGTCGAGGAAGATCCGGATCGCTACACCCTGGGTCGCGGGCTGACCGAGCTCGACAGGCGATGCCTGAGCGCCCTGTACGACGGTGCGGTTTCCTCGATGGACCATGAGATCGGTCTCTTCGTCTCCTGGCTGCGGGAGCGGGGCGATCTCGACAGGACGATCCTAGTGATCACCGCCGATCACGGGGAGAGGCTAGGCGAACGTGGCCTCGTCGGACACGACGGGCCAGCCGAGCGGTCGATGGACCAGTACCTGCTGCACGTCCCGCTGCTCATCCGCTATCCGCCGGCGGTCGCACCCGGGCGGGCCCCGTCACGGGTGCAGCTGGACGGGCTCGCCGGCCACGTCCTACGGCTCGCCGGCCTCAACGTGCCAAGGGTGCTGGAGCCGAGGCCTTGGGGCGCCACGAGCACGGAGGTGGCCGTCGCGGAGTTCAAGAGCCCCACCTGGATCGTCGACCGTCTGGTCGCCAAGAAGCCCGGGCTCGACACCAGACCGCTGCTGGGGGACTGGGGGTTCGCGACCGACGGGCACTGCGCGTGCTCTTGCCCGATTGGCGGGCCCACGGGTGCGTGCTTCGTCGTGGACCTCACAACCGATCGCGACTGGACGCACAACCTGGTCCAGGCGATGCCCGAGGGCACGGCCCGGCTATGCGAGAGGGCGCAGTCACTCCCTCGGTTCGGGGCTGTCACGCCGTACAGCGCGAGCCCCGAGCTCCTGGAGCGCCTCCGCTCGCTGGGTTATGTGCAATAGTCGCCTGCAAAGCGACTGCGGCGAAGGCCCCTCGCCACGACCGACAACGGCGCCGGCTCGCCGCAAACCCCGTTTGCATCCCGGCGCCGCAGTGGAGCCCCGCTTGGCAGGCCTGCCGGGCAGGGCTTGGCGTCTCGCTTGATTCTTTCCCCGCCCTCTGCGGCGTCAGCCCTCTACCAAGCTACCGGGCCCGTGCCCTCGAACGGCATTGACCCCTCCCTGGCCGTGGGTATGATCGGTGTCGTGGAGAAAGGGACTTCGTCTTCCTTCTACGGACGCTCCGCGAAACACGGCATAGGCCCCAGATGAGGAGCAGGCCATCGGGGGTCATCTGGCTGGTGTTTGGTTTGGCCCTCGTGTGTCTGATGCCCAGCAACCAGAGTCTCTGGATCGATGAGGGGTTTACGGTTCCATACGCTCAGGAACACAGCTTCGCCCAATTCATGTCCAGACTGGAGAGCGACCAAGGGTCTGAAGCGCTGATGCCACTGGGGATGTTCTCATCATGGGCAGGGGCAAAGGTCTTCGGGCGGTCTGAGCTCGGGCTCCGCGCCGTCAGTGCACTATGGGCTGCCGTCGCAGTTCTTCTGTTCTGGCGGGCGGGTGTAGCCATCGGGTTTTCCTGGCTTCCGGCGCTCCTCGCATGCCATCCTTTTCTCTGGTACTACGGAGGCGAGGTGCGGCCCTACGCGATGGTCATCGCAATGAGCTCGGGGCTGCTGTATGCGTTCGTGACCATTCTGTACTCCGAGGGCGGGACGGATCGGGGTCTTCGTGCGTTCCTGCTCTTCGGGCCACTGCTGTGTGCGACCCATGTGCTTGGTGTCGTGCCTTTCGCGGTTGTCACCGGAGTGGTTGGCATCGCGCTCCTCAAAAGAGGATGGAGGCCACGATCGCGGGATCTTCCGCCGCTCATGATCTCTGGAGGAGCTCTCATCCTCCTTGGTCTCTACTTCGCCAGCGTGCTTTCCAGGGGCGGAGATATCAATTGGGAAGGGCCCTGGAGGGTTGGGCTCAGCAACCTTCTGTTTTCCGGCTACGAACTCCTCGGTTTCATGGGGTTCGGCCCAGGACGATATGAACTGCGGCAGAGTGCCATCGAGGGTGGGATTGGTGGTGCGCTTCAGAGCCTTGGCCGCCCGGCCACAGCCGGCCTGGTGGTGCTCGCCCTCCTCTACACCCTTGCTCTGCTGCGTCTCTGGAAGCGGTCGCGTCCTGGATGGTCTAAGACAGACCGGCTCGCGCTCATGGCCGGATTCGTATCTGTCGTGGCCGTCGGTGTCATGTTTGTTCTCTGCTTCACCGTGGGGTCCCCGTTCTGGGGGCGGCACCTGGCATCCTTGTTGCCGTTCGCCGTCCTTGCCATTGGCATCGCGGCAAGTGCCCCGGGGGCCACCGGTCAAAGGCCGCTCAGCTTGTTGACGGTGCTCCTTGGCGTCACGCTGCTGAGCTCCAGCCTCATGGTGCGGTTCCACCCCGATCACCGTCGGGATGACTATCGCGGTGCGACAGCGATGGCGCGTACCGCGGTCCAGGAGGGGAAGACGGTCTGGTGGGCCGCGGCGCGCGAACCTGCCGAATACTACGGCGTTGTGTTCTGCGAGGCGCACCGAAGTGAAAAACGGGCGTGCGTCATTCTCACTGACAACCCGGAGAAGAAGGAACTCGACGGCTTGCCGGAACCAGGAGCGATCTTCATCAGCAAGCCGGAGCTTCATGACACGACCGGAGCCGTGCGGAGCTATGTTGAGGAACACCGTTTTCGGCTGAAGCACCGATTGATGGCTTTCGAGGTGTTTGAGTCGCCCTGACAATTAAGAGGGGCCTCTTCAAGGCCTCGAAGAGGAAATTCTGTTGAGGGCCACCCCTCTTTCTAGGGCATGAGGGCCAATTCCTGTGGTGAGTGAACGGTTAAGGATGAACGTTCTTGCAGCCTACTTGCCTGCTCACCAAGCGACACGACAGTGTACCGAGTCTGGAGCTCCCGAAAGAAACGATTCAATAGACTGAGCTTGCGGGTTGTGTCGAGCTTCATGGCCGGGAAGAAGGCCAGTTCCGGCACATCCGCGCGCCCGAGGAAATCCAACGGGTGAAGCAGCAGCGAAGGCTCCGTGCCGGTGATTCGGCACATCCACAGCGCAGTCTTGAAGTAGAGCACGGCGAGCGCAATCGAGAAGGTGCTGATGTAGAGCACGTAGCTGAAGTGGAAGGGCAGCTTGAGCAGAGGCATGGTGGTCACGGGGAGTTCCAGCAGCTGTCCGTTCTCCAGTTGCCAGCGATAGGGACGGACCGGACGCAGCCCGTCCCTCAAGCCACCGAACAAGGCCTTCCGCCGGGCTCTTTCTTCACCTTTGAGACCAGATGTCAGGAAATAGTAGGTACGGGCGAGAGGCCCGAGGAACGTGGGGAGAGTCGATGCGTCGTAGAGGTAGCCCCTCCGCGCCAAGACTCTAAGCGTGGACCGAGATAGGCTGTAGCCGGGGCCTCGGAAGCCCTGCGGCTTGCGGCCTGTCGCTGCTTCGACAGCCTCCTCCGCCCGAGCGATCTCCTGCTCGATCTCCGGCTCTGAGTAGAGGTGCAGCCAGGGCTCGTGGCGGAAGGAGTGGTTGCCCATCTCGTATCCCGCCGCGGCCAGTGCACCGAGCGCCTTTCGGTTGCGCTCGAGGGCAGCATCCTGTCCAACCACAAACACGGTAATGGTCCAGCCCCACTGGCCGAGGACATCGAGAACCCGAGGCACGACAACGTCCAGGTAGGATGGGAGAGGCTTCCCAGCCCGGGTCGCCGTGCGTCTTCATGTAGGACCACTGGTTGTCGAGATCGAGCGACAGGGAGCATACCGGTTTGGCCATGTCAGGAGGTCCCTTGGGTTCCTTGGTCGTGCGGTCCGGGCCGCCGCTCGCGGCAAGGAGATCGGGCAGCGCCTCTTCGGCGAGCCTGACCGTCTCGTTGACGTTGAGGGTCCCGTTGACGATGTGCGCCGAGTTCAGAATGTGGACCCCAGGCAAGGAGGTCCGTTTGGGAGGGCAATGGTCCGAGTAGTTGAGGACCGGCAGAGCGATGGACGAAGCGTTCGCGTGACACGCGAAAGCACAGAACATCGTCAGGGACCAGGAACGGATACATTCGAAACAGCGCGCCGAGGAACTGTTCCTCCACTTCTTGATCCGGGACCGAAAACAGAGGATCGTCACTGCCGACGTACTTGGGCAGATAGACGAGGGTGTTGCCGCCGAACTGACTGCGATCGACCAGGCTCGACATCTCGATCACCGCGGTAAACGGAACCCAGGAGTCGGTGATGTTGGTGACATAGAAGCCGGCAAGGGGTTTCCTGAGCAGAACCGATGCGCAGACGATTCCCTGGTACTCCACCCGACTCAGGCGGGCCCGCTCGTCGTCCGAAAGACCCGAACAGATACGTGCGGCGACCGGGGCGGCTACGGTCACCACGACCTGATCCGCTGGTATCCCGCGCTCCCCCTGCTGTCTCAACCGTCACGCCACCTGAGGTCCCGGGCGCAATCCCAGTCACCTCCGTCCCGAGCCTCAGCTCGACGTCTTCACCGATCAGGCGCTCGCGAAAGACATCGAGAACCCGTGCATATCCGCCCGGGACGTATCCGAACATCTCCTCCTTCAGACCTGTCCGCCGGGCAGCGTACATCCTGGCGATCGTTGCCCAGATGAATGCCGCAGAGGTCTTCGTGTAGTTCTCCCCCAGCTTTGCCCGCAGCAAGGGGAGCCAGATCTTGTCGAAGGTAGCTTTGCCCGACCATCTGCGGAGCCAGGTGGCGACCGGTATCTTCTCCAGTTTCTTCCAGTCCTTGACCTTCGAGGCATAGAGAATCGTCGCTGCCAGGCGAAGCTTGCCCACGATCCCGAGCGGGGGAAACCGAAGGAACTCGAGCGAGTTCGACATCGAGTACAGCGAGCCGTCGGTGTAGAAGCCGGTGCGCGTCCGCACCCACCTGATCTCGTGCTCGAGCCCAAGCTCGGCGAGCAGGGAGCGCAGGTACCGGTCCGACAGGAGCGTGACGTGGTAGTGCCGATCCCAGACCACGTCTCCCAGACGCCAGGCACTGGCAAGACCGCCCAGGTGGCCGGCTCTCTCGATGAGGGTGACCTGCTGGCCCTGCTGGGCCAGGCGGTGGGCCAGCGTCATCCCCAGGAAACCGCCGCCCACGATCGCCCATCGCCGGCCGCTCGAGGAACTCTCCAGGGGTCACCCTCCCCGGCGGCAGCCGCTCGTACGCGCAGGGGCTGACCCGAGCCAGGCGCGCCTCAAGCGGGGGGATCGAACTCCTCGACTTTCTGATGGGACACGCGGTAGGACAGTCCGCACGCCTGACAACGAACCGTCGTCACGGGTTCGCTCATATCCTTGAAGCGCAGGAGAAGCTGACCACAGCGACACACGCAGCCCACCGGCTTGGCAGGGTGACCCATGACCAGGTGGAAATCCTCGACAGATTTCGTCACCAACGAGCCCATCCCGACCATCGCGAAACGGCCGATCGAGAGATCGTTCCCGATGATGCAGCCCGCCCCCGTCGTTGCACCTTGCTTGACGAGCGTCGGCAACGTGTGCTCGTCGGGCTCCGACGGTTTGAGGTGTTTCAGGTCGGAGGTCGCGGCCCGCGGGAATCGGTCGTTGGTGAACGTCGTGCCGGCGCTGAGCATGACCCCATCCTCGATGGTGACGGCGTTGCAGATGTAGACCATGGCGTTGATCTTGACCCGGCTCCCGATCGATCACGTCGTAGGCAATGTAGGTCTTCTCGCCAACGATGCAGTCATCGCCGATCGTGCTTCCGTGCCGGATGTGCACGTTGTCCCAGATCGATGTACCCTGGCCGATCGTCACGTTTTCCTCGATGAGGGCGGTGGGGTGAATGAACTTGGGCATGTTCAGGCCGCTCCTTTCACCAATCACACGGAAGTAGGGTTGTCACCGTTTACCGAGGTCCAGTGGCTCCGCCGCAGGGACTCGTAGCCGGCCTCGATGACTCGCGCGGAGCCGAGGATATCCTCCGCGGCGAGAAGTGGTTCTTCTTCCCCCTTGATGGCGCGCGCGAAGTTGGTCAGTTGGGCTCGGAATGCACCGATCTTGTCGTACCCCTTGCCAAACACGGTCCATTCGGCAGAACCCAGTTGCTGATACTTCGACTGCTTCCACCCAATCAGCACCGTTCCACGCGTGCCGAAGATGCTGATGTAGCGATCCGCCTCCTTGTTGATGGTCCACGACAGGTCAATGGTACCTATGACCCCTTCCTTGCTGCGCACGAAAACGCTCACCGTGTCTTCGACGTTGAGACCGGGCCTGCGTGCCCCCTCGATGGCGAGGACTTCGGCCAGGGGACCGAGGAAGAACCTCGCGAGGTCGAGAGAGTGGGTTCCGTTGTCGATAAGCACGCCGCCGCCGCTGATGGCGGGGTCGGAGTTCCATCGGCTGGACATGTCCACCCGCGCGGCGAAGGCGTTCTCGAACAGGACGATGTCCCCCAGGGCTCCGGAGTCCACGATCCGTTTCGCCTCGGCAACGTCGGGAACGTAGCGGAACTTGGACGCCATCGTGATCGTGACCCGGTTCTTCCGCGCGGCCTCCAGAACCCGGATCGTTTCCGCCACGTTCACCGCGAAGGGTTTCTCGCAGAGCACAGGAACCTTCCCCTCGATGAAGCGAAGGCAGATCTCCGGGTGACTCGACGGTGGGGTGCAGATCAGGATGGCCTCGGGATTGCTCCGTTCGGTCATCTCCTTGTGCGAGGAGAAGGAGGCGCATCCGAACGGCTCGGCGAGCGCCGCGGCCGCGTCCTTGCGCACATCTGCTACGGCGATTACTTCCGCCTCTTCGCAGGTCTGGAACGCTCGTGCGTATCCCTGGGCAATTGCGCCCGCACCAATGATCCCGAATCGGATCTTCCTCATCGAGCTCACCTCGCCAGACGTTTCACCGCATCCTTGATCGATGTTCCGATGTGACGAACGTGCTCGTCGGTGTAGTTCTCGTTCCAGGGGAGGACCAGTATCCGCTCGAGTCCCGAGTACACGCCCGGGAACCTGGCGCGGTCATAGTCGACCGCCTCGGGGCGAGCGAGCGTGAACGGGAATCGGCTGTTGCCAAACGTCCGCTGCTTCTGGAAGATCTCGCACTCGAATGCAGGTTTCTGGATGTACCTCGGTGCGGATGGAATTCCCAGTTCCTTGAGCTCCCTGCCCAGACCGGGCGAGCCACCCTCCACCACGTCCGGGTCCACACGCAGGCAGTACTTCCAGTAGGTGTGCAGGTCCCCATCGGCAACCGGGGGCGTGATGATCCCCGGCACACCCTCCAGCATCCGCGTCAAATCCTTCGCGGTGCGCACGCGCCGGCGCACGACCTCGGGTAGCTTTGGCAGCTGCGCGGCGGCCACGGCCCCCTGGAGCTCGCTCATCCGGTAGTTCAGCGCCAGGAAGTAGTGATCGGGATTCTTGTCGCCGTAGCCCCAGGCCTTGTTGATGTACAAGAATGCCCGCCGCGCCAGCGCAGGGTCATCGCTGACGACCAGTCCCCCCTCGCCCGTCGTGATGTGCTTCCCTTGCTGAAGACTGAAGCAGCCGATCGCCCCGATCGTGCCCACGTTCCGACCATGGTGCTGCGCGCCGAATGCCTGGGCGGCGTCCTCGATGACCGGGATCGACCTCGCGTTGGCGAGCTTCATGATCTCGTCCATGTTGCAGGGGTTTCCGAAGAGGTGGGTGACGATGATCGCCTTTGTTTTCGGACTGAGGCGCGCCGCGATCGTCTCCGCCGTCACGTTGCAGGTGACTGGGTCGACGTCGGCGAAAACGGGTATGGCGCCCTGGTAAAGAATGGGTGTCAAGGCCCCCATGTCGGTAATGGGGGTCGTGATGATCTCATCGCCGGGTTCGGGGTCGATGGCGGCGACCGCAACGTGAACAGCCGCGGTCCCGGAAGAGCACGCGAACGCCTGTCGGGCTCCCACGGATTCGGCGTAGCGAGCCTCCAATTCCTTAACGAAACGACCCTTGGGGCTGAAGAGCATGGCGCTCTTGATTGCTTCGGCAAGCAGCCCGAGTTCCTCCTGACCCAGGGTCCTGCCCGATGAATCCTGATCGGACGGCAGCCTAACGATCGACTCCTGACCCACGCTCTTCCCAGCCATCGATTCACTCCTGTCGTCGGATCACCACATCGCGACATCTCGAGCGACTCACACCATCTCGCACCATTGCGGAGAGGGGGGGTCCAGCCTCGCGTCACGATCTTGCACACCCTTCGCACGTGAATCAGCCGAACAAACACAGACTACTAGGTTGTCTCAGCCGCTATCGGCTGTCAACTGTGTGACTCTTGCCGCGGATCTGGGTTATGCTGAAGTGAAGACTGTGCAGGCTTTGGACGAAACCGAACGGGAAGACTGATCATGACACTCGGGTGGGAAAGGAGAGGAAGTCGCTTTCATCAGCCTGAAAGCTCACTCGACGACCATGCCGGATCGGCGCACCGCAGCCACCTTCTCACTGTCGTGCTGGAAGACTACTATCACGTCGCTCCGCTCAAGAGCGTCGTGATGACCGATCGCTGGTACCGCTTCGAGCGGCGAGTGGAGTCGAACACCAGGAAAGCGCTCGATCTCCTGGACGAGTTCAACATTTCCGCCACCTTCTTCGTGTTGGGCGTGATCGCCGACGAGATGCCTGAGCTCGTGCGAGAGGTGGCCGACCGCGGGCACGAGATAGCCAGCAAGGGATACTTCCACCGAGGTATTGACGATTTCGACCGCCACGGGTTCAGGGATGACGTGGCGCGCTCGCGCGAGGCACTGGAGCGAGCGTCGGGCGCGAGGGTCCACGGCTACCGCATCGGCCACCGCTGGTTCGCACCTCGCGACCTCTGGGCGCTCGATGTTCTGGTCGCCGAGGGGTTCGCGTACGACTCGAGCGTGCGGCCGTTGTTCCGGAGGTACGCGCGCGAACCCTGGCGCCGGCTGCCGCACCGACACTCCTGCAAAGACGGACAGCTCTGGGAGTTCCCCCTCTCGACGTGGTCCGTCGGCAAATGGTCCTTCCCGATTTCCGGTGGCAACTGGTTCAGGCAGTTTCCCCACTGGCTGATGCGCCGCGCTGTGGCGGCATGGGAAAAAAGCACGTTAGCGCCGTTCCTGATGTACTTTCACGTCTGGGAGCTCGACCCCGATCAGCCCCGCATCCAGGGCGCCCCGCTGGAGCAGAGGATTCGGCAGTACCGCAACCTCGACAAGATGGCGGAGATCGTCCGCTACTACCTCGGCCGCTACCGGTTCATAGGGATCGCTGATTACCTGGGACTGCCTCACACGCGCGCGGCGTCCGAGAGATCGCAGCCGCGCCCGGAGGCATCGGCCGATGAGCGTGAGACCCCGGCCGAGCGGCGGCCGGTGACGCTGGCGGCCTCAAAGACACCGGTTTCCATCGTTGTGCCCTGTTTCAACGAGGCGCTGATCCTCCCGTACCTCGCGAACACGCTTCAGAGCGTGGAAACAGCGCTCAGTCCCCGATACGACCTCCATTACATCTTCGTGGACGACGGCAGCCGTGACACCACGTGGTCATCCCTTCAGACGCTTTTCGGGTCCCGGTCCGACTGCCTGCTCTTGCAGCACCCGACGAACCGCGGCGTGGCCGCCGCGATCCTCACGGGGATTGGTCGTGCAGAAAGCGATATCGTCTGCTCGATGGACTGCGACTGCACGTACGACCCCCACCAGCTTCGGTCGCTGATCCCAATGTTGACCGAGGGCGTCGACATGGTCACCGCTTCCCCGTACCACCGCGACGGGCTCGTCCGGAACGTGCCGCAGTGGAGGCTGTTCCTGTCCAAGTCCCTCTCCTCCATGTACCGCCTCGTTTTGCACCATCGGCTCGCCACCTACACCAGCTGCTTCCGCGTCTATCGTCGCAAGGCGATGGCGGAGCTCCACGTCCGGGAAGGCGGATTCCTCGGGGTCGCCGAGATGCTCGGTCGCCTCGATCTTCAGGGGGGGCGGATCGTCGAGTGTCCGGCGGTTCTGGAAGCTCGGCTGCTCGGTTACTCCAAGATGAAGACCGTGCGCACCATCCTAGGTCACCTCGGTCTGCTGATCCGGTTGGCGTTTGCTCGGTTGGGACTGACTGGGGCACAGCCGGCCCCTCCGAGCCAGATGTGATTCTGAGGCCCGCAGGCGAGCCTCCCGTTTGCGTATGACGAGGAAGAATCCCATCACACCGTTAGGACGTACCCATTCCCCCTTGCAGGGAGGCGGGGCAGAGTGAGCGGATGACAGGAGGTTTAAACCGGCCGGGCGAGTTGCAGAGCAGAGGCGTTCGGGTGAGACTTCGGTTTGCCAACGGGGGGCTGTAGTGCTCCCCTCACGTCAAACCACCTTGGTCAGTTGCTGGGTGACATAAGCCCGCAAGAACTCGATCTGGTGGTCACCCTGGACTCTTCGGTAGGTCGGCGGCTCGCACTGTTCGATCCGAAGCGCCTGGCTGAAATGCGAGCCACAGGTACACAGCCATCGCCACCACCAGGCAGATGCCATTGAGGGATGTGATCACGAGCCAGGGCGTCCCGGTGATACCGAGGGCGGTTATCGCCGTGGCTGACGGCAGGTAGTTGATCATGGGAATCGCGAGTGCAACGAGGAGTGCGCGGCGGAGGCCGGGGTGGGACACCCACGGTGGAGCCGTGCGATCGGCGACAACGGCCGTGAGCGGCAGCGTCAAAAGGAGGAGGCAGTACCCCTGATGATACACACACAACAGCACGGTCACGCAGGCCAGGCTCGCCGACAGCCGAAGGGCCACGTCGCCCGCGGCGCCGGCGGCAAGCCGTCGAACTCCCAGGGCACCCAAGGCAAGGAAGCTAAGGCCAAGCGCGAACTGCACCGCTGGGGCTGGTTTCAGATCGAGGAGCCGAGATACGAGCGCAATGGCGTCGATGCGAGAGTGACCGAGGGGACTATTGGGGAGGTCGTCCGCGGCCGCCGCGAGGCCCGGCGCAAGGGAGGCGATGAAGTGGTGCACGCCACCCGCCATCTGCACGAACACGAAGAGGAGTGCAGCGGAGACCACGCCAGTCACGCCGGCGCCGATCGTTACCGGCCGGACGTCGCGCCGGCTGAGCAGCAGCACGGCTAGTGGGAAACCGAAATTCGGTTTGATTGTCGCCAGGGCGAGCCCCAGGCCCTGCGCCCACGGGCGCCGTACAAAAGCCAGTGCCACGTAGGCGCCGATCACACACTGCACGGTCGACTGCCCAAGAAGAAGGTTCCAGTGCCCGGGACGGCTGGCCAAGATCAGCGCGGCCAGGCCGAGTGTCCAACCACGGTCCGCCCCGACGAAGGAGAGCAGAAGACGCGCGAGCGTCACGGTGAGCACAATCGTGAAGACGTAGTACGCGAGCTCCGCGGCTCTGAATGGGAGCAGCCCGAACGGCAGGTGCACGAGCAAGGTGAGCGGCGGGTACACGAAACCGCACCGGACCGGATAGGTCGCTACGTAGCTCGGCGCATCGTAGGGGTTTTTCCCTTGGACAACCGCTACGATTGGATAGTAGATCACGTCCCGGAAGTCCGCCATCACCCATCGCTGAATGTCGGGTTTGCCCGGAATGTTGAGCTTCATGGCGGCTCGATAGGAGAGGCCGGCCACGACCGCGGTAAACAACATGATCCCGAGGATCGACCGAAAGCGCGTCAGAGACAAAAGGTCATTCCCTGCCCCTGGAACCGCCCCGAGCCCTTCCGCCTCGCCGTGGGGCTCCGTTCTTGGGGCGAGCCACATAACCCTGGCCAAGAGCTCATTGGAACTGAACCGGCTCGCTCGGACCCGGGCCACGCACGGGGCCTATCAACTCTAACCTCCGGCGGGTGGAGCGCGGACAAATGGATGGGAATCCCCTTTCTGATCTGGGCCGATGATAGTCCCGTGAGAGGCACTGTCAAGGTCGCTGGAGGGTTCCGGATGGGGTCTGACGGTGCCGGGAGTGTAGTGCTCCCCTCACGTCAAATCAACTTGGGTTCTTGTTGGACGCTGAACGAGGCTCGCCTGCTCGGTTACTCGAGGAAGAATACCGCGCGAACGATTCTCGGGCACCTCCGCCGGCTGATCCGCTTGGATTCGTTCAGATGACGGTGAGGGTGGGTCCCCAACGAGCTGAGCACAATGGGCACGATCAGGCTGCCTAATGGGTGCGGAGAGAGACATGGCAAATCGTTGCCCTTGTTGCTAGCGTGCAATACAGCCAGGCCGGCGTTCGTGGTTCGGACCTCGGCCGACTCATGTCGTGGCGAGGAAACGGTACTCCTGTACCAACCTCGATGCGGACGGCGCCCAGGCTCAGGCGCAGGCGTGCTCGCCGCGGCGAAGGGTATCGGTTCTGTTCCCGAAACGCAGAATGTGTCGGACGACTGTGGGCCTCAGGCGGTGCCGCGTGAGTCAGGCGGGCCCTCCGATGCTAATATTTACCTGTCTTGCACAATGTTCGGACTTTGGGTGGGAGATGTCGAAGAAAAGTCGCCGGCGGCCACAATTGTTGTTTGTAGGGCGCTCCTGGCTCGATAATCTCGTACCAGCCCCACGCATTCGGGCTCAGACGGGGATCCGCGGCTCGGGGCCGACGAATCGCTGGCGCTAGAGGATGCGAAGGACTCAGATGCAGGCAGACCAAAGCCCAAGGGTTCTCATCCTGGGTCATCTTCCGCCGAGTCGGGGCGGCCCCGCCACATACCTGCCCACCATACTCACATCGAGCCTCGGTGATCGCTTCGATCTTCGCCCCTTCAGTATTGGCCGTCCCCCGAAGCCTGGAGTTCACAACAACTTCGGCTACTCGGTCCTGTGGAACGCCGGTGTGCGACGGATGTTCGTTGCAATCGCCATTACCCTTCGGCACTTGCTCCTCTTTCCGCTGGAGCTTCTGAGGTTCCGCCCGGCCATCGTGCACATCCACACGGCTCCCTATTGGGTCTACTGGGAGACGGCAATCTACGTGGCTACAAGCAAGATCTTCGGGATCCCATGCGCGCTGCAGCTGCACCACTCATTCGAGTTGTTCTACTCGTCCTGCTCTCCGATCCTGCGGCGGTTGGTGTTGTGGGTTCTGCGCCTGGCCACGGTTTTCGTGGTCATATGCACGAAGGACCAGCAATTCCTGAAGCAGATTGGCGCCACCGGGATAAGGAGCACCTATCTGCCCAACTGCGTCGACGTGCAGGGACTGCAACTGAGCTCGGGCGGGACCCTGCCGGCTCGGAGTCGCGGGCAGGAACTCGAGGTTCTCTTCCTCGGCGGCATGGATTCGAAGCTCAAAGGGCTGCCCGAACTGCTCAAGGCGATCCCGACCATCGCGCAGCGCTTCTCGCAGGTCAGATTCCGTCTGGTCGCGGTTCCGCCCGATCTGGTTGAATCCATGCTGCCCAGCGAGCATCTGGGACGTTGCGTCATCGAAGGTTGGGTTACCGGCCGGGAAAAGTCCCGGAGACTTGCGCAGGCGGACCTCTTTGTGCTGCCCACTCACGGCGAGGGCATGCCCATCGCCATTTTGGAGGCTATGGCGGCAGGCCTACCCATCGTGGCGACGGACGTGGCGGGGATTCCGGACATGGTCCGGCATGAACAGGAAGGCCTTCTGATTCCGCCCGGGGATGTGCCGGCACTGGCGGCAGCCGTTATGAGGCTACTTGATTCTCCGGACCTCAGGGAAGCAATGGGCCGCCGAGGCGCCGAGCGCGTCGCCGAGGAGTACGACCTCCCGAGGGGCGTGGAGAACTGGGACCGATTGTATCGGTCGCTTCTGGAAGAAACCTTGCCAGGCAGAGCTTAATGCCTCGTGAGGTCCCTTCGCCGGCTCCTTCCGCGTGAGCCCGCTGCCAAGCCACTCGGCGTGTGCCCCTGGATGAGGTATTCTCGCTCACAGTGAGAAGGCAGCTTTCTATCCTTCGACTGCGGTGACGCTATGAGGGGACGGGTAGCCTTCCTTTGCGGCCTCGCCTGCGTCGGGCGCTTCGCCTTCGCAGGCAGGGGTCCGCTCACTTGCAACTTGGCCAGGGTACACAGCGGACTCGAAGCGCGCGTCACCACCAACCGGGACTACAACCAGTTGATGGCGGTTTTCCCGTGACCGAGCGCTACGACGTTCTGGGTGTTCGGATCCACGCCGTCGACCCGCCGGGGTTGCTGCGCGAGGTCGAGGGGTGGATCAGCACGCGCTCTCGGCGCTACGTCTGCTTCACCAACGTGCACAGCGTGATGGAGACGCTCGGCCACCCGCCATTGCAGCGCGTGTTCAACGAGGCTTTCGCGGTCCCGGATGGCATGCCGCTGGTGTGGCTTGGGCGGCTGCGCGGGTACCCGGCGCGCCGCGTCTATGGCCCGGATCTCACCCTCGCGCTATGTGAGCGCGCGGCTAAAGCCGGCTGGCCGGTGTTCTTCCTGGGTGGCGCCGAGGGCGTGGCCGAGAATTTGGCCGGGGCGCTGAAGCGATCGTGCCCGGGGCTGCGTGTCGCCGGAGCGGTCGGGCCGCCGTTCCGCGAGCCGACACCTGACGAAGAGCAGGCCCTTGTCGAGCGCCTCAACGCCTCGGGCGCGGAGCTGGTGTTCGTCGGCCTGGGCTGCCCCAAGCAGGAGCGGTGGATGGCTAGCCACCGCGAGCTCCTCACGGCACCCGCGTTGCTGGGTGTGGGTGCCGCGTTCGACTTCCACACCGGCCGCGTGTCACAGGCGCCGCGTTGGATGATGCGCGCGGGCTTGAATGGCTCTACCGCCTGCTCCAGGAGCCCCGGCGGCTGTGGCGGCGTTACTTGATTCTGAACCCGCTGTTCCTGGCGCACGTGGTGCTGCAACTCCTCGGCCTGCGCCGCTACGGGAGCGATGCCACTGATCCTGTTGATGGTGCGCCCTCGTTGCGTTAGGGGTTTTTCGTGGACCTTGCCGCGCCGTGCGCCGACGTCCACACGCGTTTGAGCGGCCAGCGAGTACCTGTGGGTTAATCCGCCACGGGGGAAATGGAACTGGTCTTCTGCCTCGGGGGGGTTGCGCCAGCGCGGCCCGTGACGAGCCACACCAACACCCAAAAGACAGCTACCTCCAGCCGCGGGCGTCCCAGCGGATGGGTTCTCTGCTGCGATCTTTTTCCAGGCGACCGGATGGCGCGCGTGGCGTGCGCGTCACGTCAACTTCGTACCGGAATGGGTCACGGGTGCGCCCAGGCGTGCCATCGGTCGAACCAGGCCAGCAGGCTCCTGCTGGCTGTTCAGACCTGGCGCTTTCGCTTCGCTTCGCCCCGGGACCACAGGGTCAGCGCGAACCGGCTGCTCACCCGTGTCTTCGAGAAGATGTTGTTGAGATGACTCTTGACCGTCCTCTCGCTGATCCCCAGTGAGTGCGCGATCTCTCGGTTCCGTAAGCCCCTGCCCACGCCCTCGACGACCTCCCGCTCCCTCTTGGTGAGCTGCGATGGCAGCTTCTGTCTCTGAAAAGCCGACGGAACCAGCTGATCCAGCGCCTCCGCCGCGACGCGCCGGTGGGCCCACAGTTCTCCGGCTGCCACGGCACGGAGCGCCGCGAGAAGTGCCGGGTAGCCGAGTTGCTTGGCCACAAGGCCCAAGGCTCCGGCGCGCAGCACCGAGATCGTCGTCTCGTCACCGGACCGCGTCGCGAAGACCAGCATGCGCGTGTTGGGCGCCGCCTGGCGCAGCCGGGCAATGATGCCTTCGCTGTCTGGTCCGAGTGCCTCGTAATCGAACAGAATCACGTGCGGGTGGTGGGTTGAGACCTCCTCGCGGAGCTGGTCTTCGTTGTGGGCCCGGCCGACCACGTGCAGGTCCCGCTCCCGTTCGAGCAGCCGTGCGAGAACCTCCGACCAGAGAGCCGGCAGCGTTGCGACGAGGACCCGTATCGGCCGGTCAGTAACGGCCCGGCCCTTGGCCAAACTGTTTCGCGGTGCGTCGCTTCACAGCAACCCCCGCTGTCGCTTGGCTCTTCCCAGCCACTGGGGTCCTCCCCTTCCAGCCTTAGCCCATGCATCTGGGGCTCCGCAGAGCTTGTGCTGATCGCGTACAAGGTAGCATCCGCCACAGGTCTGTCAAGATGGCGGCGGTCCAGGTCCGCGCGTTCTGTGTCGAAATCCATGTCTTTGCACTCCAGACATTCGTACGCCGGTGGCGGGCGACCGACGCTGCGCCATTCACCGGGGCTCGCTTCCGACAGTCATCACGCCAAAACCGACCAGCTACTGAGACTGTAAGGAGGAGCGCAAGCGTCAACTCGGCGATGCGGCGATCAGTACCCACCAAATCACGGGCCGCAAGCTGAGTTTGTGAAGGGGGATTCGACGGTCGCCCTGGCTTACTGGTCGCCCGGCACGCGAGCTAAGGCCGGGCCGAAAGGTCGGCTGCTCGGCCTATGCCTTGGGCTGGACCCCGGCCTGAGCCCACAGCGCCAGGGCGAACCGGCTCTCGACGTGGAGCTTGGAGAAGATGTGGTTGAGGTGCGTTTTGACCGTCTTCTCGCTGATCCCGAGCGCGCGAGCGATGTCGCGGTTGCGCAGGCCGCGACCGACCGCCTCAACCACCTCCCACTCGCGCCGCGTGAGCGCCACCTGACCCTCTGGCTCGGTCCGCACCGGAGCGGCGAGCTGCTCGAGAGCCTCAGCGGCAGCCTTGCGGTCGGCCCACACCTCGCCGGCCGCCACCGCGCGCACAGCGTTGAGAAGGATGCTCAATTCGACGTCCTTGCCGATCAACCCGGCGGCACCGGCCCGCAGCAACGAGACGACTGTCTGCGCGCCCGAGCGCCGCGCCAGCACCAGAACACGCACCTTGGGGGCGAGCCGGCGCAAGCGGGACACGAGCCCTTCCGCGTTCGGGCCGAGCCCCTCGTAGTCGAGCAAGATCACCTTGGGCGTTTGTTTGGAGGTTAACTGCCGCAGCTCGTCCTCGTCGGCAGCACGGCCGACGACCTCGATCCACATTTCCCGGCCAAGCACCTGGGCGAGCAACTCTCCCCAGAGCGGCGGATAGACGCCAATCGCAAGGCGAACCGGCTGGTCATGCGGGAACCGGCTCGCCACCGTGCCCGGCGCGACTTTGCGGATCAAGACGGCACCTCGATCACCTCATCTCTGGGGAGCTACGATTATGGGCCAAAGTACCTACAACCACAGATGTCGCCGTTTGCCATCGTTCCCCAGCTCGATCCTTCCCTGCTCTGACCCTTAATCCTAACACACGTCACATCTTGTCAACCCATGCTGCTTCATTCAGCGACTAAGACTGGCGACAAATCTCGAGTAAAGGGAGGGTGTCTGGCAACACCTCTTCGCCAACACAAGCCATGCACGAAGGGAGGTGACTCGCTGGATCGACTCCTATAGGCGCCAGCGCCCTCGTCAGGCGCTCGGTTACCTGAGCCCCATCCAGTCAGGGGGTCAACAACTCAATCCCTTGGCTTGACTCCGAAGGAACCCCACATTCATCGCCCGTGCCCTGATGCACATTCCTGGCCCGCGCCGCCATGTTCCGGTACTACGGCGCGTACTCGAGCGTCGCCAGGACTCGTCGCCAGCGCCAGCGATACTGCCGGGTTCACCTCCGTGGCCCTTCGAGAGGCGGAGCCAATCGATCTGGATCCGCGCGCCCTTCGCCGGGGCGGGCGCAGCCCACATTGCCCGCTTCGTCCGTTGTCCCCTTTGTGACCTCGCCCTCGCCAAGGGGCTGGTCTCGTGGCCTCCAGAGGCCTTCCTCACGTAATGCGCAGGGGGTATCATGGGGACGGTAGAAAAAAGTGGGAAATTTTGTCTATCAGGCCGGCACAGTCGGAACGCGATTGTGAATTGTCCGAACCTCGACATCGCACGGCGACGTTCGCCGCTTCGCCTGCCAACTGTCGCCTTTGAGCCGCTGGTGGCCCCTGACACCCAGCCCGCGGCTGCCTCCGCGAGCAGCCTGTGGTGGCTCGCGCTCCTCGCGACCGCGCTCGCCATCGTGGCGCCGCTCCTGGTAACCGAACTGCCCCCGATTCTGGACTACCCGAACCACCTCGCACGGATGGAAGTGCTAGCTCATGGCGCCGGTGACCCGATCCTATCGCGGATGTACGCGACCCAATGGCGAATCCTGCCCAACATCGCCATGGACGCAATCATGCCGGCAATGCTCGATCTGATGCCGCTGGATGTGGCCGGCCGATGCGTCATCGCCCTGGCTTTGCTGCTGCCGTTCCTCGGATCGGTCTTGCTGCACAATTCGCTCTTTCATCGCCGCAGTTTCTGGCCGCTGTCCGCGGCACTCGTGGTCTACAATCAAGCTTTGTTCCTTGGAAATCTGAACTTTCTGATTGCGCTCGGTCTTGCCCTGATCGGAGCTGCTCTCTGGATCAGGACGCTTCAGCGGCCGATCGTGCGGTTGGCGACGGCGTTCCCGTTCGCGATCGTTATTTTCTTTTGCCATCTGATCGCCCTGTGCTCTTATGGGCTCCTTCTCCTCGCCCTTGAGGTCGCGATGGCGACCGAGGCGCGGCCGGGGAAGCGCCGGCTGAGTCTGCCGCATCCGGCCCGCTTGGTCGGGGTGGCCCTGCCCTTCATCGTCCCGACCTTTCTTTATCTCCACGCTCCTTTGGGCGCCGCGCCGGCTGCGCTTTACTGGGCGCCCCTCGAGAAGGTCGAGGGCGTTTTCGCTGGCTTCACGACCTACAGTTTCATTCTGGATGGCGCCGCACTGGTATTCGCCATTGGGACCATCGCTTGGTGCTGGCAAACGGCGAGGCTTTCAGTTGCGCGGGCGCTTCTGATCGCCGTAGCGGCACTCTGCGTTTTGTACCCTTTCGCCCCGTTTGCCGCCAAGGGTACGGGATTCATTGATCAGCGCCTGCCTCCCCTGGCGTACTTCCTGCTGTTCGCAGGGACCTTGCCGATCGGCCTGTCCCGGCGCCAACGCGTGATCGTCTCGTTCGGTATGATCGCGATCGTTTCGATGCGTCTCCTCGACATCGCGTCGGTCTGGTCTTGCTATGGCGACGATGTTGCCGCATTCCGCCGCGTCATCGCACCGATCGAGCCAGGATCACGCGTGCTGGCGGTCATGGTGACCGCCGACGATGTCCCCGATTTCTATGATGGACAACCGAGCGGCCGCTTCCTCCTCTTCGGTCACCCAGGGCTAGGTCGTACTGCGATCATGCATCTCCCTGGGTTGGCGCTTATCGAACGCCGCGCTTTCTGGCCGTTGCTCTTTACCGCTCCGACCAAGCAGCCGCTGAAGGTGCTCGCACCCTATTCCAGCATCGCGGTCAACGAGGGCGTTGTCCCTTCCTACACGTGGCTGTCAGCGGGTCCGGGGCTAGTGTTGCCCTACGACGCGCCCTATCTCGCCAACTGGGAGTCGAATTTCGACTATGTCCTCGTTCTTTACGCCGGCAAGCTGCCCGACGCGGCGCATCTCCTCCCGGGTCTCCTTTCGCCGCTCGTCATTACCGATGTCGCTGCGCTGTACCGGATCACGCACGCAGCGCCGCCACCCTAGAGCCATCCTGCCCCCCTGTCATTGTGAGCCACCCATTAGACACGATCGCGGTAGCTTTGGGATCGCCGTCGGGGCTCTGGGGGCTGCGGACGGAGCCGAGCCAAAATCGGACGGCTGGGCACCGCGCGACCACAAGAGCGCAAGACGCCTCGAACGGCCGCGGGAGGCCTAAAATGTTCCTCGGGTAGTGGTATCGTCAGCCAAGGTGAGGAAGGGACTTGCCGCCCCTTACCCATGGTGAGTCGGGCACTCGGCGAAGCAAATGAAAGCGGTTAGAGCACGTATTTGCTAGGAACATGATCGAAGAACCTTCCTCCCGAACGATACTGTTCTCTGCCTTCCTCGTGTGTACATTACTGTGCCTGGCAATCTCGAACCAAAGCCTCTGGATCGACGAGGGTGTGGCAGTTTGGTTAGCTTCGCAAAGCAGCGTCAGAGGTCTCTTTTCTACGCTAAACCGCCTCAACACTTCAGACCCCCAGATGCCGCTTTATCTGCTCTACATGTGGGTTTGGACCAGGCTCTTCGGCACCGGCGAGATTGCGTTGCGAGCTTCCAACATCCCGTTTGCGTTGTTGCTCTCATGTGCTTTGAGCTGGGCCTCTTACCGGTTACTCCGGAGCCGAGTCCTTTGGCTTCTGGTTGGCCTTTCCCCATTCCTGTGGGTCTACATGAACGAAGCGAGGCCCTATATCCCGATAGCAGGCTGTTCGACTGTAAGCGTCTTGGCCGCGAAGGCGTACTTGGCCGACCGGGAGCGGTATGGCAGGACGGCACCTTGGATTTGCATTGTGTCCTTCCTGCTTCTCTGTGGTTCATACATGCTGGGTGTCTTTCTCGGGGCGGCGATCCTTGTCTTCCTAGCATTAGAGGCGCAGCGGAAGCGAATAGACTGGAAACTAATCTTGAAGGAATGGAAGCTGCCGGTCATCACTCAAGTGCCCTTCTTTCTCCTCCTCGGACTCTACTTCTTGCTGACGCTCCTTCGAGGCTCCGGTGGTGCAAGGGGTTTTTCAGGACTCGGAAATATCGCGTTCGCGCTCTACGAGTTTCTGGGATTCTCGGGGCTGGGTCCACCTCGGAACGAATTGCGAGCACATCCCGATCTCACGACTCTTCTCCCGTATTGGCCTTGGCTCTGCATCGGAATCCTGGCTGGTCTTGGCCTGATCTTCATTGCTTCACAAGCCTTGCGCCTTCGAAGGCAACGGTCAGAGCTTGTGAGTTTGGTCGCTTCCTTGGGGGTGGGTGGAGCTTTGATGGTGGTGGCTTCGATCCTGGCAAAGTTCCAGTTCTGGGGGCGCCACTGGGCGCCTCTGTTTCCGCTGTTCATTTTGAGTGTTGCTCTCTTGCTCTCTGCCAAACTGCCCGGCCGGCATTCTCGTCTGGTGCAAATGGCTTCATTTGTCATGCTCTTGATAGCGTGGACGGTCTCTGATGTGAGACTTCGGTTGATGCCGAGGTATCAAAAGGACGACTATCGACTTGCCGCGGAGATCGCATTGGCCGATCGGAGATCCCTAGGTGCGACGATTGCCTGGGTCGCCGACAGCGCAACGGCACAGTACTACGGACTCAAGGCGGAAGAAACCGAAATGCCTGTCCATTGGCCCGTCCGGGGTCAGGCTGTCTTCGCAGCGAATTGGTCGGAGCCGAAGGTGGAGAAGCTCGTCAGTGGGAGAATCGCCCCGCTAATTCTTGTCTTCAGCAAGCCGGATTTGTATGACCGTGCTGGGGCATGGATGTCGGCGGTGAGAAAATTCGACCCGAAGAGAATCGCTACGCCAAATGCCTTTGACATCTACCTCTTCGATTCCCGGTAGCCGACCAGGTTCGAAAGTAGCTCGCGGCAAAAGGCAACAGTTTCAAACGACCCACCGCAGGCGGCGGATGCCGCGCCCGCCTTGGCTTTCAAACAGTTCGCCCGGGCGAGATACGCCGTCGTTGAATTCACGAGGTTGAGGCGGGAGGTAGCGAAACCGTCGAGGCGTTGGGTGGTTCACCTGGATTCTTGATCCGGAATCCGTGGTTGTCCCGTTCCTCCCACTGGTAGCGGTGAAATCCCGTGGGGCGGCATAAGCTAGGCGCAACCTCCGCCTACGCAGGGGTGGTGGTATGGGCTGGCACTGCTTGCCCTATCCCCCGGTTCCGACGGGACGAGGTGCCGTCCCGCGCAATGCCCGCATCTCTAGCGTCCGGTTGCTATTGTGGTTCCTATAGCTATGGGGGGCCATTCGGATGCTCGGCGTGTTTTCCTACCGACTGCACAACTGATGGCCTAGGTCTAACGTCGCAGTCTTTCGCGGGTCCCCTGGCCGATTCACAAGTGGAGAAGGGCGCCTCAGATTGAACGGTACCACTCGTGACGCTCTTGCGAGGGGAGGAGGTTGCCACGCATCAGGGTCGTCTTTCCAGGGTTCTGGCGGTAGCGTCGGCGTCCCTGCTGCTGGCCGCTCTTTGCACGGCGCAGAAGCTCGAGCCGTACCGCGTCCAGATCAACGACGTGCTCGAGTTCCTGTTCTTCAAGAACACCGAGCTCAACCAGACGCAGACCGTCGGCCCGGACGGGATGGTTTCGCTGCAGCTGATCGGGTCGGTTCAGGTCGTAGGCCGAACGGTTGACGAGATCACCGCCGAGGTGACGACGCTCTACGCCAGGGAGCTGGTCCATCCCCAGGTGACGGTGGCTATCAAGGAGTACTCCGGCCTCAAGGTCTACGTGGGTGGCGAGGTCAACGTGCCCGGGATTCAGATCTACCGCGGGGGGCTCACAGCTCTCCAGGCTATCGTCGCCGCGGGCGGCTTCAAGACGTCAGCAACACTCAGCAGCGTGCTACGCATCCACAAAGGACCGAAAGGGGAACCGATCGGCGACATCCTCGACCTGAGCCGTGTGCTCAAGCACGCCGAGTTCGGGCGGGACGTGGCACTTTCCCCGACCGACATCGTCTTCGTGCCGCGCTCCAGGATCGCCAACGTCAACCTGTTCGTCGAGCAGTATTTCCGCAACATGTGGCCAATACCGGTCGGTATCGGCTGGACAGTGACGAAATGAGCGAGAGCAATGGGAGGGGGCGGCCGTGGCGCGCACGTGGGACGAAGCTCGTTCTCGCTGCGCGACTTGCTCACCATCGTCTTCAAGCGCCGGCGCCTCATCCTCTCGTTCTTTCTGACGACCGTCGTCGTGACCGCCCTGGTAACGTTCCTGTCACCCCCGACCTACGAGGCCACCGCCGCCATCCTCGTCAAGAAGTCCTCGGTGGAGATGCCCGCTCGTCCCAACGGAATCCGTCTCCGTTGATCGTCAGCCAGGTGAGCGAGGCGGACCTGAACTCGGAGATCCTGATCCTGAAGAGCCGACAAGCCATCGAGGACATGCTTCACGGTTTTGGCGTGGATGAAAGCTGGCGGCGCGAAGGGCCCGCTCCAGCGCGCCCGGAGGACCGTGAGCGACGTGCTCGGGACGCCCCGCCTCTCGTACTTCGACGAGATGGTGCTGGGGCTCGAGAAGAAGATCGAGGTGGCGCCGATCCGCAGATCCAACGTCCTCCAGATCAGCTACCGCGCACACGGACCCCGAATGGGCCACCCGGGTCGTGCAGGGTCTGATGGAGCGCTACCTCTCCCGGCGGACCCAGTTGTACCAGTCGCCGCAGGCTGTCCCGTTCTTCGAAGAGGAAATGCGGGCGGCGGAAGCCCGCCTGAAGAAGGCGGAGCAGGCGCTCGAGGCCTACTCGAGGAAGGCCGGGGTGTCCGTGCTGGGGATGGGGGTCGGCAGGACTCGCAGTCCCTGGGGGCGGAGAAGGAGGCCACGCTCGCGCGACTGGCCGAGTTCGAAAGCCAGTACGGCGAGGCCGCGGTCCAGGTCCGGCAGCAGACGGAGCGCGTCGCGGCCCTCGAGGCCCAGCTCGCGGGGGAGCCGGAGCGGCTCCGGAGTTCTCAGCGGCGACAACCTGGACCCGACGACCGAGGAGCTCGAGAAGGCGCTCGTCGCCCTGCAGCTCAAGCGCGACGCCCTTGTCCAGGACTTCACCCCGGAAAACCGGCAGGTGCGGGACATCGACGACCAGATCCGCACGACTCAGGCGCGGCTGAAGGCGGCGGAAGGGCGGGTGGCGACCATCAACCGGACCGAGCTCAACAAGGTCTACCAGGACCTCCGGGCCCAACTCCTCGCGGCCCGCGTCGACCTCAAGGCTGCCCGCGCCCGGTACGACTCGCTTCAGCAGCAGGTGGTGAGCTCATCGCCGAGCGCTCGAGGAACTCAACCAGAAGGGCCTTACCACGGACGCCCTGCGCCGCGAGGTTCGGGCCGCCGAGGAGGCCTTACATGCTCTACCAGAAGAAGCACGAGGAGGCACGCATCTCGGCGGCGATGGACCAGCAGCGAATCGTGAACGTGAGCATCGCGCAGCCCGCTCAGCGGCCGCTGAGACCCGTGGCGCCGAACAAGCCCTTGAACCTCGTGCTGGGGCTGCTGCTCGGGACCTTTGGGGGACTCGGTTTGGCTTTCGTCACCGAGTATTTCGACCATTCCTTCACAACGGGCCGCGGACTCGAGGCTCGACTCGGCATCCCGCTTCTCGGGACCATCCCCGAACACGCGAGCATCGGAAGGACGAGCTGACACCATGTACGAAACCCACTTCGGCCTCAGGATGAAACCCTTCGCGGTGACGCCGAACCCGCGGTTCCTCTACCCGTCCCGCTCCCACCGGGAGGCGCTTGCTTCGCTCGTCTACGGCGTCAAACACCGTCGGGGCTTCATCTGCCTTGTGGGCGAGGTCGGGACCGGCAAGACGACGCTCCTGCGGGCGCTGCTCGACGGGCTGAACGTGTCGGTCCGCACCGCCCTGATCACCCACACGACCATCGACCGCGAGGACCTGCTGTGGTTGATCCTCAACGAGCTGCTGATCCCGCACGCGGGCCTCAGTCGGGTGGAGATGATCCAGGCGCTCCACGACTTCGTGGTCGCCGAGCTCGAATCCGGGAGTTTCCCGCCCCTCCTCATCGTGGACGAGGCCCAGAACCTCAACGACGAAATCCTCGAGGAGATCCGTCTCCTGACAAACCTCGAGATCGGCGACACGAAACTCCTCCAGGTCATCCTGTCCGGTCAGCCCGAGCTGGAGCAGAAGCTTGCGCGGCCTCACCTTCGCCAACTCGGCCAGAGGATGGCCGTCCGCGCGCGGCTGGATCCTCTCGACCGCGAGGAGACCGCAGCGTACGTGAACCACCGCCTGCACGTCGCTGGGGCGCGCGACCTGCACCTGTTCACCCGCGCCGCCCTGCGCAAGGTCTGGTGGTGGACCGCGGGCTTCCCCCGCCTCATCAACATCGTGTGCGAGCAGGCCCTGGTGAACGCCTTCGGCGCCGACCGAAACACCGTCAGCGAAGCGCTCGTGGAGGAAGCGGCCCACGATCTCGGCCTGAACCGGCCACGCGAGGGCGGTCAGCTGCCGGGCGGATACCAGCTCGCCGGGGGACGGCGCTCGCCCTGGCGGACCCTCTTGCGGCTCGGAGGCGCGGCGTGAGCCGGATCTACGACGCCATGAAACGTGGCGCTGCCCTCGAGGCCTCTCGGCAGTCGCTCGTCACGGCCGGACCCAAGGGGACGCCCCTGGTGGATCGGGTCGCGGAGAGCTACCAGCGGGTCCTTCACGCGATCCAGACCCGCCAGGGGGCGAAAACAGGCAGCGCGATCCTGTTCGTGAGCGCCGCCCATGGGGAAGGTACCAGCACCGTCGCGCGCGAGCTCGCGGCTCTCCTGGTTCGGGACGGCAAGACACGCGCCGTCCTCGTGGACGCCAACCTGCGGACGCCCAGCCAGCACACGGCTTTCGGCGTGGAGCGCGCCGGCGGCTTGACCGAGATGGTACTGCGGGGGTTGGCTCTGGACGACGCCGTGCGAAACGGCAGCGGCACTCCGGTACCCCTCGTCACGTGCGGGCGCCCGGCGAGCCATCCGACGGAGGTCCTCGGCGCGTTGGGGCTCCGGATGGCCCTCCAGGCCCTCCGCGCAAGGTTCGACTGGGTCATCGTGGACGGTCCGCCCGCCACGGTTTACAGCGACGCCGGCATGCTCGCCCCGCTGGTGGACGGCGTGGTCCTGGTCGTCGAAGCCGAGAAGACGCGATGGCAGGTTGCCGAGCAGGCCAAGCGGACTCTCGAGGAATCGGGCGCCCGGGTGTTGGGGGCGGTGTTGAGCCGGCGGCAATTCCACATTCCGGAAGCGTTCTACGGGTTGCTCTAGGAGACGAACGTGGCTACGGGGCGGCGCACAGGAGACCGGTCATGCAGCCACTAAGGCGACGGCTTCTGCTCGACGCCTTCCGCGTGGCGGACCTGTGCGTCATGAGCGCGGCGTTCGGGCTGGCGCTGCTGGTGTCGGCCGGTGCAGCAAGCCCGAACAACCCAGCCGCGTTCCTTGCGGTCAGGATCAAGCTGTCAAACGCGCTCCTCTTCATGGGGTTTGCGGTCCTCTGGCACGTGATCTTCAGGGCGTACGGCCTGTATCGATCCCGGCGCATCGGACTCCTGGTGTCGGAGTGGTGGGACATCGCGAAGGCGGTTGCCCTGGGCACGCTCATTCTTGCCGGGCTGGCCGTGGTCCTTCGACTCGTAGCGGTGGACCGCCGACTTTCTGGCTGTCTTCTTCGTTGCGGGGCTCGTCGGCACGGTCCTCGCCCGCAGTGCCCTCCGCCTGGTCCTGGGCGAAGTCCGGCGCAACGGGCGAAACCTCCGCAACCTCGTCATCGTGGGGTGCGGGCCACGCGGGGCGCGGCTCGGAGCCGAGATCTGGAAGAGGCCCGAGCTCGGCTACCTTCTGCTGGGCTACATCGACGACATCCCCCCTCCCAGGAGCTCACTCCACGGCCAACCGGAAAAGCTCCTGGGCGGGCTGAAGGACGCGCCGACGATCCTCGGGAGGCTCGAGGTGGACGAGGTGATGATCTGCCTCCCGCTGCGCTCACAGTACGAGACGATCGCACAGATCATCGCTGCGGCAACGGAGACGGGGCTCATCGTCCGGATGCCCGCGGACTTCTTCGAGCTGAAACTGGCGCATGCCGAGGTCGAGCACCTGGACAAGATCCCGATTGTCACCCTCGCCGAACCCGCTCCCTCGTCGCTGGGTCTGTTCGTGAAGCGCACACTGGACGTGGTGTGCGCAGGTGTGGCGCTTGTCCTCTTTGCTCCGCTGTTCCTGGTCATTGCCATCGCCATCAAGCTGGAGTCTCGCGGTCCGGTCTTCTTCGGCCAGGAGCGGGTGGGCCTCGGGCGCAGGAAGTTTCGGATGTGGAAGTTCCGGAGCATGGTCAGGGATGCAGAGTCGCAGCTTCTGAAGTTGGAGGAGCTCAACGAGGTGAAGGGAGCTGCCTTCAAGATACAACAGGACCCTCGCGTGACTCGCGTGGGGCGACTGCTGAGGAAGCTGAGCCTGGACGAGCTGCCGCAGCTGGTCAACGTGCTCATTGGAGAGATGAGCCTTGTCGGCCCCCGGCCACTTCCTTTGAGGGATGTCGAGAGGATCCCCAACGGCTGGCAGATGCGCCGCTTCTCGATGAAACCAGGGATTACTTGCCTCTGGCAGGTGAACGGTCGTCACACGATCGACTTCCACCACTGGATGGAGCTTGACCTGCAGTACATCGACAACTGGTCGCCGGGGCTGGATCTCGAGATCATAATGAAGACAATTCCCGCTGTGTTGCGCGGGACCGGTGCCAGCTAGGCGTGGAGCATGCGGTGACGAGCGAAGGGGTCGCCCGGTCACTACGGGACTCGGAGCAATCGCCCCCGCCGACTCTTCAATCCGAGGAACCTGCAACACGCCAGGCGGAGCCCGTGAGAGCGGCGTTTCATGCTGCCTGGTCGGGCCTCGGGCGCCGCGCTCGCACGGGCGCCCTGGCGATGACGGATCAGGTCGTCGTCAGCGGCAGCAGCCTTCTCACGAGCATTATCGTGGCGAGAGCGTGCGGCCAGGAGGCGTTCGGTATCTTCGTCCTCGGGATGAGCGTGGTGTTGCTCGTTCTGGAGCTGCAAGGGGCGCTGATCTCGACGCCGTACCTCGTCAATGCTCCAGCACTTTCGGGGGACCAGGCGCGCCGCTACGGAGGCAGCGCACTCCTTCACCAACTGGGGCTAGCGACCGTCGTCAGCGCCGGCCTGGCGCTGGGAACCCTTGTGCTGACTTCAGGGGACTCACGCCTGAGCCTCGTCGGCTGGGTCCTGGTCCTGGGAGTGCCCTTCATCACGCTACGGGATTTCCTGCGCCGCCACTGCTTCGCCCGTCGGAAATTCGACTCCGCGTTCCTGATGGACCTCGGCGTCGGTGTGCTGCAGGTCGGAGGGCTCGCCGCACTGGGCGCGGCGGCCTGGCTCTCCCCTTCTCGCTCGCTCGCCGCCGTCGCGGCCGCCTCCGGAGTGGGAGCCGTGATCTGGCTTCGCGCCAACCGGAGCGATTTCTCTCCCCGGTTCCGCGACGCCAAAGCTGACGCTGCCCGCAACTGGTCAGTGGGCCGATGGGTCTTTGCGAGCGGAGTCCTCTGGGCTCTCGCGATTCAGCTCTACCCGTGGCTCGTCGCTGCCCTGTGCGGGGCTGCCGACGTGGGCGCCTGGGGCGCTGCCATGGGAATCAGCGCGGTCCTCAACGTGCCGTTCCTGGCCGGGCAGAACGTGCTTGGTCCGAGAATCGCCCGTGCAAGAGCTTCGGAGGACGCCAGGGGCTTTTTCCGTTTCGTACTGTGGGTGAGCGCCGCCTTCGCAGCGGCGGTGCTGTGCGCGGCACTGCCGATACTGTTTTTCGGTGGATGGGTGCTGGGCCTGCTTTACGGGAGCACGTACACGGCCTACGGAGGTGTCGTCTCCCTGATCGCAGCGGGCGTGGTGTTCACGACGGCCGGTTTCGGCATCTCGCGTGGTCTTTTCTGCCTCGATCGCGCGGATCTCGACTTCGGGGTCAACCTGGCCCCGCTCGCAATCCTGCTGCTTCTCGGGCCGATCCTCGTACGCGGCTGGGGGGTTCTCGGCGCGGCGTTCGGGCTACTGCTGGCCCAAGCCGTCTCCGCGGCTCTGAGAGTCGTCGCGTTCACGTTCGCCACCTCGAGGGCAGCGGAGGCCCGCTCGTCGTGATGAGCGGATGGCAGCGGCTCCGTGGGCGGCCCGGCCGCCCACGACCCGAACCCCTTGGTGGTCCGTGTTGGTGTATGATCGTCGTTTTCTACCCTCCGATGCTCAAGCCCTTCGCGTGGGTGACCGGAGGACCGCGCCCTGGGAGAGAGTTTACGGACGCTGTGGCTGAAGGCAGCGCGATGCGCGAGATCCAACTCACGCTCCTGGGTCTCGTCGCGAATCGGCCGTCTCGCGTTCCGCCGCAAGGGCCAGTCAGCTCGGGTTGCGCCAACTTCCTCGGCTGGCTACTTTATTGTTTTCGCCGTGCTGATGTTGGCGAGCGCCTGTGGTCGGACGAACCCCGTTGAGTGTTCGGCGGCTCGTGGCTCTCGTCGATGGTTGGCCTCGCGGCGTTCGCCTACCGAACATGTCTGGTGAGGAGATTCCTGCGCCTGGTTTTCTTCACGACACTCGCCGGCTTGATGTTCGGGTTGGCGAAGGAAGTAGCGCAGGGGAGGTTTCACCCTGGGATGCCTACTACCGTTTCGCTGGAGTTGTCGCATCCCAACGTGCAAGGATTGAACTGCGCGCTCGTGCTACTCTCCGGTGGCGCTCTGGTCCACGCCGCGCGGCGGTGGAAACTGGCGGTGGCCCTGGTATTTCCCGCTCGTATGCCTGTTTCTCACACGATCCAGGACTTCCCTAGCTGCATTCTCGGCGCTGCGTTGTTCTACGCCTTCCTGTCCTTGCTTCGTGGTCGGCCTCTGGTGCTGGCAGGCTCGTTGTGCCTTGCTGCCATCGCAATCTTGTCGGTGGTATGGATCGGGCAGTGTCGCCAGAGTTAGAAGACACAATCAAGCTGGGTCGTGAGAATCCAAGTTTGGCGACCTTCCAGGGGCGCACTAGGATCTGGGAGGAGGCCCGCGTTTTTGTTCGTGCGCGACCCTGGCTAGGATACGGATACGATTCTTCTGGTCTCCGACCGAATGGAGGAGTTCACGCGGGCCCTGGGCTGGACGTCCATGGGTGCACATTCCACATACCTGGACATGCTTGCTTGGGCTCGGCGTCATCGGGCTGCTGGTCTTCGTTTGCGTTCTTGGGACAGGCGTTTGGCGTGCTTCAGAGGGTCGCGGTTCGGGTCTGGGAACGCGGCCGACTTGTTTCTGCTCTGCGCTCCTCTTTTTTTGTGCGCTTTACGGGGTCCTCGAAACAAACCTTATCGGGCCGTCCTTCCTCACCTTTCTCTACATGACCGCCCTCGTGCGGCTCGGTTTTCCTGCCGAGGCGCCGGTTGGGGCGATCCGCGTCCACTGAGGCGCCGAGGGCGACGGTGAGGCTGTGCAGCTGCGACTGCGCAAAGATTCTGAGAAGCTGGAACGTGCTACCGTCTCGAGGTAATCCCCCCATAAGACGACTGCGATGATCATGTGACCAGTTGATCTTTCAATCCCGCCGCCCGGCCCGCTTGCAGGACTACCGTGTCGGGCAGAAATCTCTCTCGCCCTATGATGCCGTGCAGAATTCCAGACTCGAGCGCTCTTTCCGCACGCTCAAGGAGGAGCGCGCCTGGCTGCGCACCTTCAGCGACTTCACTCATGTACGGGAGGTCTGCTAGCCCCGACGACGAGTCATACCTCACCCGTCATCATGGCTTGTCAGGGGCTCACCTCGAGAGGGGCAGGATTCGGCGCTGTCGAGCGCTTGGGAAGGTGCCGGCGGACCCCACCGGCCGTGGTGATGGTGACGGTTTCCACGGCCTGGGACCAGTTGATCCCGTTGCCGACCCAGAGGACCACGGTGTACGTGCCGCGCGCCGCGTAGGTGTGCGCCGGGCTTGGCGCCGAAGACCGCGTGCCGTCCCCGAAGTCCCAGTCCCAGGTCGAAGCGCCGCCGGTGGAGGTGTCTCTGAACTTCACCTGCTGCCCTGGGGTCGGCGTCTCCGGTGAGAACGTGAATGAGGCCGCCGGGCTACCGGGGCGCGGTGTCGCTGTCGGTGTGGGGACCGGGCCTGTCGCCCGGAAGCCTGTGTCGTACGCGCTGTACGTGCTCCAGCCGGAGGCGTTCCCGGCGCGCACCCAGTACCAGTAGGTCTGACCTGGTACGGCCGTGGAATCGTCGTACCCGGGCGAGCCTACCCAGACGATCTCCGTCGCAGGCGGAGCTGGCCGCTGTGTTGCGGTAGATCCAGTAGCCGGTTGCTCCAACGGAAGCGTTCCAGGTGAAGCGGACGCGGTCGCTAAACGTGCCGTCGGAGGCAGACACGCCGGTTGGCACCGGTGGCCCGCTCGGAACCGGGGTTGGAGTCGGCCCAATCGGCGTGGGCGTCGGAGTCGCCGTCGGTGTTGGGGTCTGTGTTGCCGTTGGCGTGGGTGTAGGCGGCGTACGGGTTGCCGTCGGGGTTGGCGTGCGTGTCGCGGTCGGTGAAGGTGGTGGTGGCGTCCGCGTCCCCGTCGGGGTCGCTGTCAGGGTCGGCGTTCGCGTCGCGGTCGGCGTGGGCGCGGCCGGCGTCCAAGTCGCCGTCGGAGTTGGGGTGCGTGTCGCGGTCGGCGTGGGCGCGGCCGGCGTCCAAGTCGCCGTCGGAGTTGGGGTGCGTGTCGCGGTCGGCGTGGGCGCGGCCGGCGTCCAAGTCGCCGTCGGAGTTGGGGTGCGTGTCGCGGTCGGCGTGGGCGCGGCCGGCGTCCAAGTCGCTGTCGGAGTTGGGGTGCGTGTCGCGGTCGGCGTGGGCGGAGGCAGCGTCCAGGTGGCGGTTGGAGTAGCCGCCGGGGTTGGTGTCCGCGTTGCGGTCGGCGTGGGCGGCGCCGGTGTCCGGGTCGCCGTCGGAGTAGGCGCCGAGGTTGGCGTGCGTGTCGCGGTCGGGGTGGACGTTGAAGTGGGCGTCGGCGTGGGCGTCCCGGAAACCGTGCCCAGGAACAGGTATGCCCCAATCTCCCACCATTGGCCTGTACTGGACTGGTTGCCAGTCCGCACGTTGCTGGGCCACGATGAGCCCGGCAGGAGAGCCGTGCTGTAGGACGGACCGAGATCTGCACCCGCGTCGATGCACGGCGACGTCGCTTGAAGCGTGAAGTCGCCGCCGGCACCGTTGGTGAGCCGAGGATCGGCCTGCACAGAGTGCGTCGAACCACCATACGCCGCCTCCCAGGCGGCGTATGTGGACTGGTGAACGGTTCCCCACTGGATGAAGTTGCTCGCCTCCGCGCCGAAACAGTTGTACTCGTAGACGTTGCCACTGCCGTAGGTGACGTTGTCTCCGCCGTTACCGCAACTAGTGCGCGAAGCTCGAGTTCACGACGATGTTGTTCTTGATCATGTTGTTGTCGATGCGCCCCGCCGTGAGACTGTAAGATCCATCCAGACATCATGCCGATATTCCGCCGTAGATGGTGTTGTTGTAGATCAGGTTGTCGCTCTCGGGACATCTCCCGACCGCTGATGATGATCCCGGCAGGAGTATAACTTTCACTTGATCTCCCGGTCGTCCCACAGTTCCGATCACATTGCCCCAAACCCTGGTGTGACTCGTAACCTCGACGAAGATTGCCGTTCCCGCTGGACAATCACGAACGCTATTGCGGTACACCAGATTCGGGTACGCCGGTGGCTGCACGCCATCGAGCCAGATCCCGCCCCCGGTCGCCGCCTTTTAAGGCCCCTTCCATTCGTGAGCAGTAATTCTCGTAGACCTCGATGCCTTCCATCGTCCCGGTGTCATCCTAGAGCTTGATCCGCCCTCCACCCGCCTCCCGTGTCGTTGATCACCGTGTCGTTCTCGTAGCACTCGTTCCGGTAAACCTGAATGTGCGTGCCGCGGTAGATCACCGAGATTCCCATGACGGCGTTGAACCGGCAGACGTTGTCGTGAATCTTCCAGTCCGTATAAGCGGGGTTGGCTATGCCGCCCAGATGTATCCCGCCACCGCTTCCGGAGTACTGGATGATGCAGTTTTGGATGACGCCATGATTGCTGGTGCCGCCGAGGTTAGCATACGCGCCCTTCTCTATCGTGAGTCCGTCGAACACCAGATAGTCACCACTAAAACCTACGACCCAATCGTTTGCGCGGTACTCGACGCCGGGGTTGGTGTAGTAGCTTCCCGGGTTGCTCGGAGCGTACAGGTAGAGAACGCTCGATGCCCAGTACCACTCATTCGCGGCGACGCACACTGCCTTGCTGGATTCCCGCGTTCCAACCGTCCCGTTGACCCAGAGGTAGCTGGGATCTGCCGCGAGGGTGGCCTTCCAGATCGAGCCGCTGTCCAGTGTCCAACTCGTGATGAGGGCTGCGCCGCTGATGACCGGGTTCGCGCCTGTCCCGTAGGCCCCGAAGGTGATCGGATTCCCCGACGTTCCAGACCAGGAGGGCCAAAGAGACTCGCGCCACGTGCAGCCCCTGTTGAACAGGATGGAGTCGCCCGGCTTGAAGCTGGAACTGTTAACCCTGCCGATGGTCTTCCATGCCGTTGTCGCGCTCGTTCCAGCACCACTATCACCCGAAGCCGCACAGTCCACGTAGTAGGTCGCAGACCACGCAGGAAAGGCGAACAGAAGAGCAAGAAGAACCAGCGATTTCTTCATGGCACCACGCTACAATGTGACGATGTCAAAGCTCGGTAGCGAGTGTCACCGCCTCAGGATAGGATGTGTGACGGGAATCACCGTCTCATCTTCTCATCAAGGTTAAAATTATTGTTTCGATCCGGCCTTTTCAGTCCACCTTCCTGAATGCTGTGCCAAACTGTCCACACACGTACGCCAGGGGTTGGTTGGCGATATTCAAACCAGAGCGCCGTCTAGCCTCTGAGAAGGTGCTTGCGGACCAGGGGAACCACGGTAACGGTCTTCACCACCTGGGACCAGTTGAGCCCGTCACCCACCCAAAGGACCACGGTGTAGGTGCCGCGAACCGCATAGGTGTGCACGGGGTTGCGGGCGGAAGACTGCGTGTCATCCCCGAAGTCCCAGTCCCATACAGCAGCACCGGTGGAGGTGTCAGTAAACTGGATTTCCTGACCCTGCGTCGGCGTTGCCGGCGAGAAGGTGAACGACGCGGAGAAGCCGCCAGGCGTTGGTGTCGGCGTCGGTGTGGGGATTGGGCCTGTCGCTCGGTAGCCGGTGTCGTACGCACTGTACGTGCTCCAGCCAGAAGTGTTTCCGGCCCGCACCCAGTACCAGTAGGTCTGACCTGGCGCGGCCGTGAAATCGTCGTACCCGGGTGAGCCTACCCAGGCGATCTCCGTCGCGGGCGCGATTGCCGCTGTGTTGCGGTAGACCCAGTAGCCGGTCGCCCCGATGGAGGCGTTCCAGGTGACGCGGACGCGGTCGCCGAAGGTGCCGTCGGAGGCGGATACGCCGGTTGGCACCGGCGGCGCGCCGGGTACGGGGGTTGGAGTCGGGCCGATGTAACTCGGAGTGGGGGTTGGAGTCGGCCCGGTGTAACCCGGAGTGGGCGTTGGGGTTGGTGAGCCGGGTGGCGGGGCAGGCGCCGGAAACAGGTACGCCCCGATCTCCCACCGCTGGCCGTTTCTGTACTGGTCGCCTAGCAGGACATTGCTGGGCCACGATGAGCCCGGCAGGAGACCGGTGCTGTATGACGGACCGAGATCCGCACCCGCGTCGATGCACGGCGACGTCGCTCGAAGCGTTAAGTCGCCACCGGCAGCATTGGTGAGCTGAGGATCGGTCTGCACGGAGTGCGTCGAACCACCATACGCCGCCTCCCAGGCCGAGTAAGTGGAGTAGTTGGTCCGGTTCCACTGGATGAAGCCCGAAGTCTGCGGCCCGAAGCAGTTGTACTCGTAGACATTCCCGCTGCCGTATGTGATGTTGTCGCCGCCGTTACCGCAACTGAGTGCGCGAAGCGTGGAGTTCACGACGATGTTGTTCTTGATGATGTTGTCGTCGATGCGCCCCGTTGTGATGCCTGTAAGATCCATCCAGACATCAATGCCGATATTGCTGCCATAGATGGTGTTGTTGTAGATGAGATTGTCGCTGGTGGGGACATCCTCCCGACCGCTGATGATGATCCCGGCAGACGTATAAGCGCCACCTTCTCTCCCAATCGTACCCGAGTTGCGGATCACATTGCCCCACACTCGGGCGTGACTAGAGATTTCCATTACGATTCCCGCCCACTGGACGTTTTCGATGTAATTGTGATGGATGAGAATCGAACCCGAAGGAGGTTCTACGTTATCGAGCCATATCCCGCTTCCGGTCACCGCACTTTTAAGGCCGCTGTCATGACAGTAGTTCTCGTATATCTCGATGTTGTCCATCGTATTCGTGCTATCCCAGAGCTTGATGCACTCCCCGGCCGACGGGTCCGCGATGACCGTGCCGTTCTCGTAGCACTCGTTCCTATACACCTTGATGTTGGTGCCCCGGCAGAGGAGGAAGATGGCACCGGTGGAGTTGTAGCGACCTATGTTGTCGTGAATCTTCCAGTCCGTATAAGCGGGGTTGGCTATGCCGCCCAGATGTATCCCGCCACCGCTTCCGGAGTACTGGATGATGCAGTTTTGGATGACGCCATGATTGCTGGTGCCGCCGAGGTTAGCATACGCGCCCTTCTCTATCGTGAGTCCGTCGAACACCAGATAGTCACCACTAAAACCTACGACCCAATCGTTTGCGCGGTACTCGACGCCGGGGTTGGTGTAGTAGCTTCCCGGGTTGCTCGGAGCGTACAGGTAGAGAACGCTCGATGCCCAGTACCACTCATTCGCGGCGACGCACACTGCCTTGCTGGATTCCCGCGTTCCAACCGTCCCGTTGACCCAGAGGTAGCTGGGATCTGCCGCGAGGGTGGCCTTCCAGATCGAGCCGCTGTCCAGTGTCCAACTCGTGATGAGGGCTGCGCCGCTGATGACCGGGTTCGCGCCTGTCCCGTAGGCCCCGAAGGTGATCGGATTCCCCGACGTTCCAGACCAGGAGGGCCAAAGAGACTCGCGCCACGTGCAGCCCCTGTTGAACAGGATGGAGTCGCCCGGCTTGAAGCTGGAACTGTTAACCCTGCCGATGGTCTTCCATGCCGTTGTCGCGCTCGTTCCAGCACCACTATCACCCGAAGCCGCACAGTCCACGTAGTAGGTCGCAGACCACGCAGGAAAGGCGAACAACAAAGCAAGAAGAACGGACAGCCTCTTCATTCTCGGTCCCCCGGTACGGTAGCACAATGGCGAAGCGCCTGTTGAGGCCAGAGAGGCCACAGGTGAACTGATCCAACGAACCATTGAGTTCCCCGTTCGCTCGGGCCGAGCTGCCAGCCGCGCACAAGCTACAGGTCCCAAGCGGCTGTATCCGCAAGGTCGCCATAGTCCTCAACGACGGCGCCGGGGTGCTGCATTCCGCCGCATCCGCCAAGGTGTTCGGGTCAACGGGCCGCTTCAAAGGTCCCATACATAGCCGGCTGGACTTCCACTCATAGTATAAAGTGTGGAATAGCTTGCGGGCAGATTACCGGCCACGGGCTCATCAGAATTTGGCGAAAGTCTGCTACAGCGAACTACCCCCGGCCCCGAGCGTCCTCGTCACCCGCGGTGGCAGCGCCGTGGCCCTCGTCGGCAGGGCAACGCCCCTGCGCGGATTCCCGAATGTCAGCGCTTTTGTCAGGAAATTCACTGTTCTTAGCGGCGCCTTTGCCCTCGCGGCGGCGAGGAAGCTGGCCGGGCGCGCAGTGACCACCCGATACAGCGCCCCGGCCTTCGAGGGCCCCCTGCCGGCTTGACGGCGCCCAGACCGACGCTATCATGAGGCAGTCTGAGGAGGAAATTTCAGATTCGTTCTTTTTTGGCTTTCCTGAACCCGCGCGCGCTCACCTGGGCGCGCCACCCCTCATCGGGGGACTTTCGGGCGGGACACGCGACCCCTTCAACCACCGACCAGCGCGGAGGGTCAATCCCCGCAGGTTTCTCGCTTGTCGCCAGCGGGCCCGGCCGCGGCAGGGGATTTCCCGCGTCCCCAGGGGGACCTATCGTGCACAGCCGTAACTCGAGGCCCTCTTCGTTTTCGGTCCTACCACAAAACTGCCCTGAGGCGACTACGGCAGCGTTCTTGATCGTCGCGGGTTTCACCTTCTGGTTTGCCCTCGGGTTCCCCTTCGCCAATCACAACGAGTCGTACTTCTGGGTAGCGCTTTTTGCTGATTCAGATCTCATACAGCTGGCGACACACAGGCTGGCATCCGTCACAAACTTTCGCCCAGCAGGCCAAATCCTCGCCTATCTCAGCTACCAACTCTCAGGCGGCTCTCTCGTGCCAATCCAGCTCTTCAACTTCCTTCTAGCAATGGCCGCCTGGCTTCTCCTGGGTCTGGTTGTGGAGGCGCCTCGCGTCTTCTCCTGGATGGCGCTGGCTGTTGGGGGATTTCTGTTCTCCGGCTACATCTATCTCTTTCATTTGCATGGCGTCTTTTACAGCCCCCTGTTGCTGCTCGTTGCGGCGGCTTTTTACGTGTCCTCCCAGGGCAGGGGAATGCCCTGGCTTTTCCCGCTTACTCTTTTCGTCGCACTCTTCCACCCCTACGCTCTTCTCGTCTACCTGTCAGTCGCTGCCGGCGTTTTGCTGGAGGGAATTCGCCGACTCAGCTTGAAACAGCAAACCGCCCTGCTCGCCTCGGTAGCCCTCGCGATTGGTATGCTTTTCCTCCTCGTTCCGGCCGATCGCAGCGGCGTGCATGCCAACGTGCGTACCATGGCGGACGCTTTCTTGACAACGTATCGCAGCGTTGAGGTGAACCCTGCGGTGTCTTTCGTAGCCGTGGTGCTGGTCACGCTCACGTCGCTCGCCTTCCCCGTTGCTGGCCGGCCGCGGGTCGGCCTGGCACTGGCGAGCGTTGCAGCAGCTGGGTTGGCATTGCTAATCGGCCTGCCAGTTGTCGTCCTTTGGATCGCTGTGTGCGCTGCCAGGATGGCCATGCTGCGCCGGTGGGGCCTCAGCATTCTCCTTCTGGTCACCTCACTCCTCCCTGTCCCACCGGCCAATGGTTCTCCAACTCACAGCATCTCTGTTCTAATGTTGTGCGCGGCCTCGGCTTCCACTGGCCCCATTCCGCTCACCAGCTTGTTCCGGCTGCCGAAGCCCCAGGTCGCCCTGGTAGGGTTCCTTGTCGCAGCAGTCCTCGTGGGAATGCTGAGGGTTGGCGTCCGTGTGCCCGTCTTCAGCCGCATCTGCGCACCCATCCCAGCTGAGCGGGAGAAGACCCATCAGCTCGAGCGCATCGTGTCGTGGTGGAGCGCTTCAGAATACAGAGTGTATCCGCTTGTTTTTACGGAACCACCTTACGAACTCTTGAAGCCGCGGAACGCAATCCGCCGAACGCACCGCCCACCGGCAGGCCAAGCGGATCTAAACGCCTATGTTAAGCGGTTCTTCCCTGGCAGGGCGACCCCTAACGCGATACCGTCGAGGCTACTCGTGACGTTCGGCGAGAGTGGAGAGGACACCGGCCGCGCAGTCTTTTCCGTTACATCGCTCTACGCAGGTGTAGCAACCGTACGCTTCCAAGAAGGCAAGCAGCCCCCGTGAGCGCGCTCTGGTTCTGGTCTCTCGGCGGCATCGGGGCATTGACGCGACGTCGAGGTTCATGCGGCGAAGGCAGGCTTCTTGACCTGGATCCGATCCCCATAATGGCCGTTCCTCCGCTCTCAGAGGGCCTATGCGGGCTCGAGCCGCAAACCGACTTGGCATCCGTGAGTAATTTCGCCGCTTGGCCACGGGAGCGAGGGCTGCCGGGGATCGAGGCTCAGCCTGCAGTGTCGTAGTAATCTGCTTTTGGGGTCTGCTCCATTGCTCCATCACGCCCAAGACTGCGAGCCATGATTGGCAAATGGAAGATTGCGGGACGAGTGAGCACGCGATTCGTCGTGCTGGCCGCGGCGCTCCTCGCCAGCTTTCTGCTCGATGGCCCGGCCAGGGAAGCCCGGGCCGTATTGCTCGGCGCCGTCCCCAATTGGTTGCTGCTCGCGATTTCGCAGGTCGGCGAAGTTGAGACGCTGGCGCTGGTGGTCTTGCTTATCTTCATCCACGGTCTCCTCAGGCGTCATGCAAGGTCCATCCGGGCTTCGGCCGTGCTGGCCGCGGCCTTCACCGCCACCGCGCTTGTCGTCGTGCCGCTCAAGTGGCTCGCCAGCCGTGGCCCCGATGGGGTGTTCCATCGCTTCGGAGACGGGAGAGGAAGGCATCATGTTCCCTTCGGGCCACACTGCGCTGGCCTTCGCGGCCTGTGCAGTCATCGGGCGGTGTGGCGAAAGGTTCGATGGCCAGTATGGGTGATCGCGGTGGGGGTCGCGATGTCCGCGGGTATCCTAGCTCCACTTCCTTTCGGACGTCGTGGCGGGCGCCTTCATAGGCGCGGCAGTGGGCCAGGGTGTTGCGAATTGGGCCGCAAAGGAAGGGTTCCTGGAGCTGGATTCCGGTCCGCATACCGTACCCGCCCGGACCCCGCCAGGCCTCCGGCCAAGCGATAGCGATCGGGCGGGGCCCTCGCCCCTGCCCTCTCCCGGCGGGAGAGGGAGTGAAGAGGAGAGGGCTGCCGATGTGGATGAGATTCTCGGCTGGTCCTCACTCGGGGTGGCGCCCCAGAATGACAACTGACCGGCGAGGCGGCGTTACTCCAGGATGAACTCGGCGAACTCGGGGACCGTCGCGAAGTAGGCCACGCACGTCCTCTTCATGAAGTCGCGGATCGAGGGGATGTTGTGGCTCCATCCGGCCGCCGCGGCGTCCACGCCCGCCGCCTTGGCCATGTCCACGCCCGGCTTGAGATCGTCCACGACCAGCACATCCCGTGGCTCCAGGTTGAGCTGCCGGATCGTCTCGCGGACGGGGTACGGGTTCGGCTTGCGCTGGTGGGGCTCAACATCCCACCCGAAGACGAGGTCGGGCACCATTCCGTGCCCGTTGGCCGCACCCCGGTAGTGGCCCAGGATGATGTGACTCTCGGAGTGCGACACGACGACCACGTGCCCGCCGCGCGCCTTGTAGGCCGCCAGGGCCGGCGAGGAACCCGGGGTAGAAGTGCGGCGTCCCGCGCGAGGTGAACTCCTGCCAGATCGTGTGCTCGACGGCCAGCTCCTCGGGCGTCAGGCCGAGCTCGTCGACGAGGAAGCCCATGATGCCCGGGTCGAAGTTCTTGCGGAACCAGGTGTCGAGATCGATCGGTGCAGCGTCGGGGCGCAGGACCTCCATGGCCCGAAGGTGCGCCGGGTAGTGGACCTGCCGCGTGCCGTCCACGGCCGTGTCGTCGTGATCGATGATCAGGCAGCGGTAGCGCGTAGAACTCCCCTCTCCCGCCCACGATCATACCCCGGGCTGGGGGCCCGGTCCCGCCCCGGGCTCGCTCGGATTGCTCTTGACACGTTCCCAGCCGATGCTATGCTGCAGTTAATTGAGATTGATTCATTATCTCTGCGCAAGAATCGCCGCAACCTCTGTGCACGCAGCAGGAGAAAGACGCGTGGCGCATGACGCGGCGGGTTGGAGGGGATATGACGTTCTCGGCTCCACGGTTTCGCCTGGGCGCGCTGGGTAAGGTCCACAGTACTGCCTTAGCCGTGCTCGTTGCCGCCACGGGCATGCTTGCGAGCGCACCGGCAGTCGCCGCTCCCCCTGCAGACCCGCCCGTTTCGGAGGTCAAGGTCCAGGTCGACGAGGTCGACTTCAAGAAGATCCTCAGCGTGAAGGTCGGTGAGCTGTTCGCCGACCAGCTCACGAAGGACGATCCCTTCTGCCGGGCCGCGGCGGTCCTCGTCGCCCAGGAGGCCGTCGACAAGTACGGATACTGGACGACACTTCTCGATCTGCTGAAGCAGACGGCCGAAGGGATCGAGCTGGGCGCGACCCTCGGCGGCGCCAAGAGCGTCGCGAAGGTCGCCCAGCTCGCCGGCACGATCGTCGACGCCTTCGACCAGGACGAGCCGGCGGCGGCGCTCGGCCAGGCGCTCGTCAGAGAGACGACCGGATGGCTCGCCGGCAAAGCGAAAACGGGCAACGAGACGATCGATGATGCCATCAAGGACAAGGCCAACCAGGCGAAGGAGAAGCTGGTCCAGGCGTTGTTCCCCGGCAAGACCCAGAGGGCCAAGACCTACTCCACCACCGTCGGCAACTGCAAGGTCTTTGTGACTCCGGAGTTCCAATGGCCCGGCCCGGAGAGGGGAAGCGTGGGCGGAGTCCGGCTCTTCGTGTCCGGCGACTGCGAATGCAAGAAGCCGCTCATCCTGAACAGCAGCTACCTGCCTCCGACGAACTTCCGTGGACAGGCCGACTCCATCAAGAACTCCGGGCTTGGCAAGTTCGCCCTCGTCATGTTCCTGCCGCTGGAGAGGATCGAAACCTCGGTCTCGTTCGGTGGGACCCCTATTGATCTCACGAACCTCATGAAGACCGCCGCCAACCTGAAGAAAGCGGTCGAGGATTCACTGGCCGGCAAGGAATCCGAGGAGGATCCGCGGGACATCGCTAAGGACCTCCAAGAGCAGGTGGGAAAGGCCACCGAGGTCAAGGCGAAGCTAAGGATCCGGCCCGTGTTCGGACAGCACCCCACGCTCGAAGCGTTCAGGGCCGAGTGCGCCAACTGCCCAGAACCGGGCACCACGATCACGGAGGGCGGCGCAGGGGAGCAGCCCGGGACGGGAAAGAAGAGGCCGGTGGAGGAGATCATCTGCGAGAACCGCTGCGGAGACCTTTACCGGGCCTGGCAGGGAGAACAGCGGCTGGCCGACGCGCTCGACGACACGGCGCAGGCGCTGGAGAAAGAGCTGGCGAAGGCGCGGGGCGAGCTGCAGGCGGCGCAGGACAAGCTCGACGCGGCGAAGAAGCGACAGGCCGCGGCGAACAAGAGGGTTCAGGACTACAAGGACACCGCCCAGTCGCACGGCCAGGACCCGAGTATCTTCGGGGAGAACTGGCGCGACGCGCAGATCAACCAGGCGAAGGCAAACAAAGAGGTCAAGGACCTGCAGTTCCAGGTGGACCGCCTGTCGAAGGAGGTCGCACAGCTTCAGGCGCAGGCCGGCGGGGCCAGGGCGCGGGCGAACGCACAAGCCGCGAACGCGGCCGCCGCCAAGGCGGCGTACTACGAGTGCACGAGGCACTGCTGGGACGAAGCGCGCCTCGGCAACCCGAACGTGGAGGTGCCGGAGGACGTCCAGAAGTGGGAGAAGGAACACCCGCCCTCCTCCAGCCCGCCGCAAGCGCCGCGGCCCGTGAAGAACATGCTGGTCGGGGTGGTGGTGCCGAACGACGCACCGTCCAACGGCACGATCAGCGGACGAGGTGGTGGACAACCCCAAGGATTACGAGCGCGTGCCGGTGCTGCGCATCATCGAGGTCGAGCTGCCGGTGCCGATCGGCGACGACGGGAAGCCGCGGCTTGAAGACGTGAGGGTGTCGATCAACGACGGTCCGTCCACCCCGGGCGACCACTGCGCGACGGGAACGACATCGCCATCGGGTCCGACCCGGGTCACGGTGCGCTGCGGCGATGGGCCGGCGGTAACGAAGGAGATCCCCACCAGCGGCCAGCCGGTGAAGGTGCCGGACAGCCCGACCCCGTCCGATTTCAGCACGACACCCGTCCTGCAGCCGGGTGAGATTCAGGTGATCCGCGGGCCATTCCACGGGAACGCGTTTTACACGGGAGTGACGATCGGTGGGAAGAAGGCGCGGGTGATTGCGGAGGAGCCCGGGCGGGTGTTTGTCCGTGTGCCGGATGATGTGCCGGCGGGGAAGAACGAGATCGTGTGCCACGAGGGCGGCACTGGCGTGCGGATGCCGGTGTACGTGCTCACCCTGCAAATGAGCGCCGATCAGCTCAAGCTGGAAAAGGGCCAGTCCACGGCGTACTACGTCGTGGTGGGCGGCCTCGAGACGATGCCCGAGAACGAGTGGCGGGAGGGCGCACTCCCTGGGGGAATGGATCCCGAGGAGCTGCGACGGCTGGCGCCCAACTTCCGCGCGCCGAAAGCGGGTGGGCCTGGTGTCGTGCTGCTCGTCATCCAGAACATGTCGCCCGAGGTGGTGGCGATGGACAAGAGCCTGGTCGTCGTCAAGGAGCTCGGCCCGGCGGCGTTCAAGGGCGGGCCGTTTAAGTACACCGGCAGGATCACGGCACACCGCGCGGGGGGCTTTTCGATCAACGGCACGGCGGCGCCGTTCATCGCGGCGGTCACAGGCGAGCCTTTGCAGTAGTGCGGGTGACTCCGGCGCGGCCGGCGGCGCGGTACTGGTGATGGAGGAATGCTCCCGCCGAGGGAAGAGAGTTATTCCGCTCCGGCCGCTTTTCATGGACAATAGACGGTCGGAGGCGAAGATGAACCGTCACTGGCCCATTCTCCTCGCGATCGCCGTCGCGGTGGCGTGCCACAGCGCCGCACCCGTCCCCTCGCCGGAGGCAAAGCCGGTCCCCGCTCCGTCGCCCGTCGCGGCCACGACACCGCAGGCCTCTCCTGCGGCGCCCGTGCTCCTCCCCGAGGCGATACGCTGGGTGCGCGACTCGGCCGAGCATCGCGCCCTCTTCCTCCAGGTGTACCGCGAGGCGACCGAGCACGTGGAGCGCGAGGCCGCGAAGCACGCAGCCGGAACGTGGGCGGTCGTCCTCGACGCCGACGAGACGGTGATCGACAATTCGGCCTACGAGGTCGAGCGCGTGGAGGGACGGTTGCCGTTCAATTCCGAGAGCTGGCACGAGTGGGTTGCGAGGCGTGTGGCGGTGCCGCTGCCGGGGGCGGCTGCGTTTCTCGCACGCGTGCACGCGCTCGGGGGGAAGATCGCCATCGTCACCAACCGCCTACAGAGCGAGTGCCCCGACACCGAGGCTGTCTTCCGTGCGCATGGGCTTGTCTTCGACGTGATGCTCTGTAAGCCGGCCGGAGGCCCGAGCGACAAGAACCCGCGCTTCGAAGCCGTTGCCCGCGGAACGACGGCTGCCGGGCTGCCGCCACTCGAGATCGTCGCATTTCTCGGCGACAACATCCTCGACTTCCCGGGGCTGAGCCAGGCGATCGTGAAGCAGCCCGATGACGCGTTTGCCGAGTTCGGCGTGCGCTTCTTCGTCCTGCCGAACCCGATGTACGGAAGCTGGAACTGAATCCCCTCCCCTTCCGGTTGCTGCCGCGTTGCCGATTGCGCTCTGCCGTCCCCTCATCCTGACCCTTTCCCCTGGGAGAGGGACTGGAGAAGCGAGCGCGCGGCTGTGGCGGCACGCGCATCCGCGGCGATGCCCGCCGGCGCGGCGCGCCGGCCCCACATTGGCCTTGCAGGTGTGGGGCGCGACCGCCGGGCGCGCTGCAGGCTGGGGACGCCGTACTCCCTCTCCCGTTTGGAGCGGGGTCAACCGCTACAATCGCCGACGGTCGTTCTCGAGGAGGGTTTCTCATGCGCGTCGCTTCGAAGTGGTTCGGATCCCTGGTCGTTGCCCTCGCCTTCTTCGGCAGCGCTCAACCGCTCTCCGCGCAGGAGGCGTTGCCCGCCGACGTCCGCTCCGACCATCGACAAGGCGGTCGCCGATATCCTTGCGAAGAGCGGGGCGCCGAGCGCTTCGATCGCCGTCGTGAAGGACGGCACGATCGCCTACGAGCAGGCGTACGGGACGGCCAGGCTCGAGCCGAAGACGCCGGCCACGCCGCAGATGCGCTACAGCATCGGGTCGATCAGCAAGCAGTTCACCGCGGCGGCGATCCTGATGCTCGCCGAGGAGGGGAAGCTCTCGCTCGACGACAGGCTCGTGCGCTGGCTGCCGGATCTGACGCGCGCCAACGAGGTCACGATTCGCCAGATCCTCTCGATGACCTCCGGGTACCAGGACTTCTGGCCGCAGGACTACGTCATGCCGATGATGCTGGAGCCGGCCACGCCCCAGGGCATCCTCGACCGGTGGGCGCGCAAGCCGCTCGACTTCGAGCCCGGAACGAAGTGGCAGTACAGCAACACCAACTACGTGATCGCGGGCCTCATCGTCGAGAAGGTCAGCGGGATGCCGCTGTTCGACTTCCTTCAGAAGCGGGTCTTCACCCCGCTGCACATGACGACGGTCACCGACACCGATCAGGCCCCGCTCGGCCCCGACGAGCCTGCCCGCTACATGCGCTACGCCCTCGGGCCGCTGCGCCCGGCACCGAAGGAGGGAAAGGGCTGGATGTATGCGGCAGGCGAGCTCGCGATGACGGCGCACGATCTGGCGCTGTGGAATGTCTCGATGATCGATCGCGCCCTGATGCAGCCGGCGTCGTACCGCCAGATGGAGACCGAGGTGCTTCTGACGAGCGGCGCGGGCACGCGGTACGGGCTCGGGGTGTCGGTCGCGATGACCGACGGGCGCCGGAGAATCTCGCACGGCGGCGAGGTGTCCGGCTTCACGGCGCAGAACAACGTCTATCCGGACGAGCGTGCCGCAGTCGTCGTGCTGACGAACCTCGACGCGACGAGCGCCTCGGACCAGATCGCCACGAAGATCGCGAACCTGCTCTTCACGGCCACGGACCGCGAAAAGGACAAGGCGCTCGATCAGGCACGCAAGATCTTCGAAGGCCTGAAGCACGGCCGGATCGAGCGCTCGCTGTTCACCGCGAACGCGAACTCCTACTTCACCGATCAGGCGCTCAAGGACTTCAGCGCGAGCCTCGCGCCGCTCGGCGCCTGGAAGGAGTTCACGCAGCAGTCGCAGTCGCTCCGCGGGGGCATGACGCTGCGCCGCTACACGGTCCGCTTCCCGAAGAAGACGCTGCGAATCACGACGTTCTGGATGCCAGACGGCACGCTCGAGCAGTACATGGTCGCCGCGGCGGAGTGAACGCTCGCTCGGCCGTAGGTCGCGGGGAGCAGGTCAGCGCTGGCGGCCGAGATCGTTCTTCACCACCTCGCCGCCCTTCATCACGAAGACGACGCGCTCCATGACGCCGATGTCGGCGAGAGGGTCGCCGTTGACGGCGACGATGTCCGCAAACTTGCCCGCCTCGATGGTGCCGGCGTCCTTCGCCCAGCCGAGCAGCTCCGCGGCGTTGACGGTGGCCGCCTGGATCGCGCCGAGCGGCGAGAGCCCGCCGCGCACCAGCGCACCGAACTCCTTCGAAACGTAGTCGGGGTCGTCGTCCAGTCCGTACGCGATCTTCACGTGGTGCTTGAGCGCGGCCTCGAAAGCCGCCTTCTGCATCGGCAGGATCGCCTTCATCTTGGCGACGCTGGCGGGGTCCGAGCCGAGCGAGGCGGCGACCACCGCGCTGCGCTGGAAAGTATACAGCGTCGGGACCAGCCAGGTGCCGCGGCTGGCCATCAGCTCCGCGCCCTCGTCGTCGAGGACGGTGCCGTGCTCGATCGAGTCCACGCCCGCGCGCACCGCGGCCTTGATCCCCGCGGTGCCCTCGGCGTGAGCCATCACGCGCTTGCCGGCCCGGTGCGCCACCTCGACCGCGCGCGCCATCTGCTCCTCGGAGAGCTCCTGGACGCGGAAGTCGCTCATCGGGTCCCCGACGCCGCCGGTGGCCATCAGCTTGATCCAGTCCGCGCCGTACTTGATGTCGTGCCGCACGGCCACGTTGATCTGGTCCACCGTGTCGGCGATGTTCGGCAGGCGCGGCAGCGCCTGGCCCGGCGCGAGGACGTCCTCGTCCCCGTGCCCGCCGGTCAGGGAGATGCAGCTGCCCGCCGCGGCGATGCGCGGACCGCGAACCAGGCCCTTCTCGATGCTGTTGCGCAGCGCGATCTGACCGTAGGCCCACCCGACGTTCTCGCAGGCGTCGCGCACGCCGGTGAAACCGTGGTCGAGCAGGACCTGGACGTTTCGCACACCCCAGATCGCGGCCTCCGGCGCCGACATGCGCAGGCCCGCGGTGGGCGACCAGTCCTTCGGGTTGCCGAGGATGTGGTCGTGCGCGTCGATGAGCCCGGGAAGCACGGTCAGGCCCGAGAGGTCGATCACCGGCACGCCGGCCGGCACCGCGCCGCCGACGCCGGCGATGCGGTCGCCCTCGACGAGCACCACGACGTCCGTCGCGACCTTGCCGGTGCGGACGTCGAGGAGCCTGCCGGCCTTGATCGCTACCCTTTTGAGCTCCTGCTGTTTCCCGGCAGCAGGCGTCGCCTGCTGCGCGAGTGCGGACGACCCGAGACCGACGGCGAGAACTGCGAAGACCAGCGAATTCCGGACGAGACGAGCCACGGCGCACCTCCCGAGCGTTCGTAAGCTGAGTCGGGATCTTAGAGCGCCATCAAGGCCGGCGCAAGCGACTCACGGCTCCGGATTCGGTCGATAACATCCCCGCACCATGAGCTGCCGGGCACTGACCCGCCGAGGCGTCAAGGGAGACCAGCGCGCACGGCGTGCGCGCCCCACATGAGACTTCGCTTGCTGGTTCTTTGTGGGGCTCGCGCGCCGCGCGAGCGTCTTCCAGCTCGAACGAGGATCCGAGTGCGCGCACCGCGTGCGCGCCCCACATGGTCATCGGGGTCAGGTCGGAACCGGGAATCCGGTACAGTACGGGCGGCCGGGGCAGCGCCGAGGCGGGGCCTCGGACCGGGCCGGTCGCGGACGCATAGGAAGGAGAGCGAGATGATCAGGGCCAAGATCGAGCAGGCGGTGGGGATCCTCAACGAGCTCGACATCGACCTCTGGATGATCTTCGTGCGCGAGTCGGCCTCACTGCACGACCCGTGCATCGACCTCGTGGTCGGCGGGAACGTGACGTGGCAAACCGCGTTCCTGATCACCCGTAGCGGCGAGCGCATCGCGATCCTGGGCTCGCTCGACAAGGCGGCGCACGAGATGCTCGGCCACTACACCGAGATCATTCCCTACGTGAAGGGGATCGGCGAGCCGTTGCGCGACACGCTGGCGCGCCTCGACCCCAGGCGCATCGCGGTCAACTTCTCCACGGACGACGAGCTGGCCGACGGGCTCTCGCACGGGATGTACCTGCTGCTCCAGAACACCCTGCGCGGCACGCCCTACGGCGAGCGTCTCGTCTCCTCCGAGGGGATCGTCTCCCGTCTGCGTTCGCGCAAGCTGGAGCCGGAGCTGGCGAACATCACCCGCGCGTGTGCCGAAACCGTGGACCTGTTTGCGCAGCTCCACAAACGGCTGAAGGTCGGCATGACGGAGAAGGCAGATCGCCGCCGTGATGGTGGAGATCATGGAGGGCAAGGGCCTGGAGCGGGCGTGGGACCCCGAACACTGCCCGGCAGTCTTCACCGGGCCCGAGTCGGCGGGCGCCCACGCGGGCCCGACCGACCGGCGCATGGAGCCCGGGCACCTGATGAACGTCGACTTCGGCATGCGCGTTCGAGGGGTTTTGCTCGGACCTGCAGCGCACCTGGTACTGCCTGCGCCCCGGCGAGACCGCGCCGCCCGAGGTCGTGATGAAGGGCTTCGACGCGGTCCGCGACGCCGTCCACAAGGCCGCCGCCTTCCTGCGGCCGGGCGTCAAGGGGCACGAGGTGGACGCGGTGGCGCGCGGGCACATCGTCGCCCAGGGTTTCGACGAGTACCCCCACGCCCTCGGCCACCAGATCGGCCGGCAGGCGCACGACGGCGCCGGGCTGCTCTGCCCGGTGTGGGAGCGGTACGGAGAAAAACCGTTCGCCGTGGTCGAGGAGCGGCAGTGCTACACCCTGGAGCCGCGCGTGCCGGTGCCCGGCCACGGGGTCGCCACCATCGAGGAGATCGTCGTGGTCACCAAGGACGGCTGCCGCTTTCTCTCCGAGCCGCAGACCGAGATCATGCTGGTGCGGGGGCGCACGAGGTGAACCGGGCGGAAGCCAAGGAGGTGCTCATGAACTCGCGAATGGTCGTGGTGGGTGTGACCATTGCCGTCCTGGCGGCGATGGCGTCCGGACAGGGCTTGCAGAGGGACGTGATCGCGACGTCCGCGGGCGAGCTGCAGATCACGTTCGTGGGCCACGGGACGCTCATGCTCGGCTTCGGCGGGAAGATCATCCACGTGGACCCGTTCAGCAGGCTGGCCGATTACTCGACGATGCCGAAGGCCGACCTCGTGCTGATCACCCACGCGCACGGTGACCACCTCGATCCTTCGGCGCTCGCCGCGATCCGCACGCCCGCGACGCAGGTGGTCGTCGCACCGGTCTGTGAGGGCAAGGTGGAGGGTGCGACCGTCCTGCACAACGGCGAGCAGAAGCAGGTGGCCGGCGTGAGCATCCTGGCCGTGCCTGCATACAACATCGTCCACAAGCGCCCGGACGGCACGCCATACCACCCCAAGGGCGAGGGCAACGGCTACGTGCTGACCTTCGGCGACACCCGCGTGTACATCGCCGGCGACACCGAGAACGTCCCGGAGATGAAGGCGCTCAAGAACATCGCGGTCGCCTTCCTGCCCATGAACCTCCCCTACACGATGACCCCGGAGATGGTCGCCGATGCGGCGCGCGCCTTCCGGCCCCGCATCCTCTACCCCTACCACTACGGCGACACCGACCCGAACATCCTCGTCGGGCTGCTCCAGGGCGAGAAAGGGATCGAGGTGCGGGTGCGGAGCATGAAGTAGCGGCGGAAGCCCTGACGCTTCACCGCTCGGAGCACGCCGGGCGAGAGGGTCACCGTCAGGCGAACTGCCGCGACAGCTGGTCGATCGTGTCCAATTCACCCCTGGAGAGCGAAAGCTCCAGGGCACCGGCGTTCTCCTCGGCCTGCGCGGCCCGGCTGGCGCCCGGAATCGCCACAACGGTGTCGCCGTGGAACTGGCAGAGCCATGCCAGCGCGACCTGGCCCGCGGCGGCGCCGTGCGCCGCGGCGATCTTTCTGAGCTCCTCGATCAGCGGCCGGCTGCGCTCGAGCCCCTTCGCGCTGAAGGGCCGCATCCACTTGCGTGGGCCGGGCCGCGTCCTCACGTAGTCAGGGTCCTCGTGGTACCTCCCGGTAAGCAGGCCCTGCGCGAGCGGCGAGTACGCAATGATCGTCACGCCCAGCTCCTTCGCCGCCGCCAGCGTGCCGTCCGACTCGATCCGCCGATCGAGCAGGCTGTACCTCACCTGGTTCGCGGCAAGGGGGATCCGGCGCGCCGCCAGGGCCGCGTGCGCGCGCCGCATCCTCGCGGGGTTGAAGTTGCTCACACCCACGGCGCGGATCCTCTTCTGCCCCACAAGATCCGCCATCGCGGCCATCTCCGCCTCGACGGAGGAGAAGCCGACGGGCTGGTGCACCAGGTGCAGGTCGATGCCGAACGGCGAGAGGCAGCGGAGCCGCTCGTCGATGGTGGCCTTGATCGAGCCCGCCGTCCGGAAGAACGGAAACCACTTCGTGGCCACGACCACGTCGCCGCCGGCCTTTCCAGCCGTCTGGAGCGCCGCGGCCAGCGCGCGCTCGGAGGCGCCCCTGCCGTACATCTCGGCGGTGTCGAACCAGTTGATGCCGCGCTCGAGCGAGACGGCGACCACCTCATTGACCGTCTGCTGCGTCAGCGCCTCCCAGAACCTCCCCGCCATGCCCTGTCCGCCCGAGAACTGCCAGCAGCCGAGCCCAACTGGTGTTACCTCGATGTCGGTTCTGCCCAGCCTCCGTCGCGTCGCCACCGGCGCCTCCCTGAGCGTGGGACTCTAGCGGGAAACAGCGTCAACCGCCAGGGCATGCTCCGCGATGAGGCACATCGAGCCATTGCCGCGCTGGACGTCAAGCGAGCCGCACCAGCTCGGCACACGTTTCCGGTTTTGTTCGTCCGGTGCGCGGCTCTTACAGACGCTGCCCGGGGAAGAGCCACACGCGGAACCGGCCGTCCGCGCTTGCGCAGATCAGCCGCCGCCCGTCCCTGGTGATGCACACGCCGGAAAAGCTCTCGCCGGCGGGACCAGAAATCGTGACCGGTAGCTCGGGCTGGTTCAGGTCCCAGATGACCACGCTGCTGTCGGTGGCCACGCTGGCCACCCGCTGGCCATCCGGGAAGAACGCGAGAGCCGCCACCGACCGGGAGTGCTCCTGGTGGAAGCCGCGCTGCTCCCGCGACTCCACGTGGTGGATGCGCACGCCGCCATCCCTGGCCCCACTGGCCACGAGGTCGCCCATGGGTGAGCTCGCCAGAGCGTTCGGGGTCGCGTGATGGCCGTGGAGTGTGGCCGCCAGCCGCTGACTCGCGATTTCGTGGACTCTGACCGTCTTGCCGGCGTGACCGGTCACCACGAGCGTGCCCATCCCCGCCAGGGTCATACAGGTCACGGCGTCGGGCTGCCGGCGTAGGGTCCGTCGCGCATCCCCTGCTTTCAGGGCCGGCAGCTCCCAGAACTTGAGGGTGGCATCGGCGCCGGCGGAGAGCAGCGTGGCGCCGCCGGGCGGGAATGCAAGTCCTCCGACCACCCCATCGTGGCCGAGCCGGACGTCCAGCTCGAGACCCGTGGCGACCTCCCAGAGGTAGATGGCGCCGTCGAGGTGGCCGGAGGCGAGAAGGGAGCCGTCCTCGGAGAAGGCGAGGCAGGTGGTGAGCGACCCGTGTCCGGTGCGCATGTGCACGCGGTTGCGCAGGGTGGCGACCTTCGTCCTCGTCGCGAGCTCCCAGAGATGAATGGACCCGTCGGTCCCTCCCGCCACCAGGATCGAGTCGTCCAGCGACAGCAGAATCCCCTGCACTTTTCGGTCCTCGCCGAACGTGCCCTCGTCCAGGAAGCCGGCTCGCCCCGTGGTCGGCGGGCGGGGTGCCGGGCGCAACGGCTTTTCGGTGGCGGGGGCGGCGGGTACGCTCGCGGGATGGCCCTCGAGCGAACCGAATGGTGCGTCCGTCAGCGTGAGTTCGGTCTCGAGTGAGGCAGCCGCTGACATCTGTGGTGACGGAGCCACGTGGGAGGCGGTCGCAAGGTTGCTCCCCAGATCGTGAAGCGCACGCGCCATGGCGGCCAGATCCTGGAAGCGCTGCTGGGGTTCCTTGGCCAAGGCCTTCTCCACGGCCACCACGAGACCGGGGGGCAACGGGCACAGCCGCGGGTCGATGGGCGCGGGCAGCGCGTGGACGATCTGGTAGATCAGGGCGCCGACGGTTTTCGCGTCGAAGGGCTTACAGCCGGTGAGCAGCTCGTAGAGGATCACGCCGACCGCCCAGATGTCCACGCGGTAGTCGATCGCCTGCCCGGAGAACTGCTCAGGCGCCATGTAGGCGGGGGTGCCAAGCACCTCTCCGGTGCGGGTGGTCGTCGTCCCTCCTTCGATCCAGGCGATGCCGAAATCGACGATCTTCACGATGCCGCTCGGGAGAAGGTGGATGTTGGAGGGCTTGACGTCGCGGTGGATCACACCGTGCCGGTGGGCGAACCCCAGCCCGGCGCAGAGCTGTGTCACAACGCCGAGCTTGCTCGCCAGGTCGGGGAGCCTCTTGCCCTCTACCGCGGTGGGAAGGGTGTCGCCCTCGAGGAACTCCATGGCGATGAACGGGGCTCCCTCCACCTCGCCGAACTCGTAGACCGTGACGATGTTCGGGTGCTGGAGGCGGGCCGCCGACCGCGCCTCGCGCAGGAAGCGTTCCCGCATCCCGGTCTCCGCCAGGACGTCCGCCAGCATGGTCTTGAGGGCGACGACGCGGTCGAGGATCGGGTCCCTGGCCTTGTAGACCGCGCCCATCCCACCGCGGCCAAGCTCGGCGAGAATCTCGTACTTGCCGATCCTGTCCGGGTGCGAGGCCATAGTGAATGGTAACCCGAGTCCGCGCCGGACCCGGCCGGCACTCACTTTCGCCCTCTCGGCGGGGTCTTCGGCCAGGTGCCTTCGGGCTCGCCACGCGCAGCAGCGCCTGGGCCACGTGGACGGTCCAAGACATCAACATCTGGTGGTGGAGCCGCTTACGGCCCGCACGAGCCGATCGTGAGGCTATGCGATCCGAGACCCTACCCGCCCTGAGCCCACGATCACCCAGCGGCTACCACCCAGGCCTTCGCAATCTGGAACTCTCAGCCCATGAGCCCGTGGATGACCGCGAGGTGATGGTCGTCGTGCTCAGCGGTGAAGAAGCACATGTCCACCAGGCGTAAAGGCCTGTCGAGCCGGGGGTGGCGGGCGACGCGAGCGACGTCGTTCAGGGTGAGAGGGTCGAGTATCGCCAGCGTCTCGCCGCGTGCCGCGCGGAACCCCGCGAGAATGTCGGCGATCGGCCGGTCGTTGTACCCGGCCTCAGTGGTGGCCCGGTTGCCCATGTCGGCGGCCGTGAGCTCGGTGGCCCCTTGGAGATACTCGCCGATGCGGACGTGCCAAAGCTCCTCCAACGTCCAGAGGTGTCCCGCATGTTGCTGGGCCGACCACTTCCCCGGCTCGTGCCTGGTCAGCGCCGCGGCGGGAACGCCCCGTACGAGCTCCTCGAGTCGGACCGGGGTCCCGCGCAAGCGTTCGAGGAGGGCGCGGAAGATCCCCGTCGGAAAGTCAAACACCCACCGGTACTCGAGCCAGGGAAGCACGTCCATGCTCATGACACCCTCCGAGACGGATACGCACGGCGGGCGTTCAGAGTTGCCGGTTCGGCTCCTCTCGGAGGAGAGCGCCGGAGGTGACGGACGGCAGCTACAATTCCCTGTGAAACAGGAGGCCCACCGTGAAGAAGATTCTGGCACTGACGGCCGTCCTTCCCCTGCTGGCAGCCCTGGCCGGTGCGGAGGCGAAAGGGCTCAAGGTCTACGTGTCCGTGGACATGGAGGGGATCTCGGGCGTTGTTTCGTCGGAGCAGACCAACTCCGAGTCCCGCGAGTACGCGGCGGCCCGCAAGTGGATGGCCGAGGACGTCAACGCCGTGATAGCCGGCTTGCTGGCGGCCGGCGCGACGGAGATCGTGGTCAACGACTCCCACGGCGGCATGAGGAACATCTCGCCGGACGACCTGCGCCCCGAGGCGGCGCTGATCTCGGGCTCGCCGAAGCCGCTCTCGATGATGGCGGGGATCGACGGATCCTTCGATGCATGCGTGTTCGTCGGCTACCACGCCGAGGCCGGGACCGCGGCCGCCACGCTCGACCACACGATCTCAGGCTCCTCCGTGTACGAGATCAAGGTCAACGGGGTGGAGGTGCCCGAGCTCGGCCTGAATGCGGCGATCGCCGGCTACTACGGCGTGCCGGTGATCATGCTCAGCGGCGACATCGCCGCATGCCGCCAGGCCACATCGTTGCTGGGGGAAGGCCTCGTGACCGTCGCGGTCAAGGAGGCGCTGAGCAGGACCGCCGCCAAGCTGGTCCCCTTCCCCGAGTCCCGCAAGCGGCTCCAGGAGGCGGCCAGGGAAGCGCTCGCCAGGCGCGATCAGCGCAGGCCGTTCCGCTTCAACCCGCCGTGCCGGTTTTCGCTGACGTTCCAGAACAGCGCCCAGGCGGAACTGGGCGAAATGCTCCCCGGGGTCAGCCGGCCGGCCGCGCGCACGCTCACTTTCTCAACCCAGGACTACCTGGAGGGAGTCAAGATCCTGCGCGCCCTTATCGCGCTGGCTTTGGCGCGCTGAGAGAGGCGGTACCCCGAGCAGGCGTCAGAAGCGGCTGCGGCCGCCGCCGAAACCGCCGCGCTCGGCCTTCGGCCTAGCCTGATTGACGTTGATGCTGCGCCCGCGCAGCTCCGTGCCGTTCAGGGCCGCAATCGCAGCGTTGGCTTCCTGGTCGTCGCGAAACTCCACGAAACCGAAACCCTTGGAGCGGCCGCTGCCGCCTTCGGTGATGAGGTTGACCGACTCCACGGTGCCATGGGCGGAGAAAAGCTCCCGCAGCTCGGCCTCGGTCGTTTCATAGGACAGGTTGCCGACGTACAGCTTCATACTCGAAACCCCTTTCGCGGACACAGCCCGGCGCTCTCGCTGGACTGGAACAGCTCCCACCGCCCGCCCGCCCGACGGTGTGTTCGCCACCATAGCACGTTTCTCCCCCTGCCGCGCAGCGTCAACCGGCCCGTTTCTGGGAGCTGCTGCCAGCCTCGGCCCTGGGGGAATATCTCCACAACTACGCCGCTTGCATCGAGTTGAAGTGAAGATAGGACGACAAAATGGCGAGCGCGTTCCCCTCCCTTGACGGCAAGTACGAGATCCTCGAGAAGCTGCACGAGGGCGGCATGGGCGCCATCTACAAGGTGCGCCACCGCTTGCTCGACGAGATCCGGGTCATCAAGGTCATGCGTGCGCAGCACGAGTCGGACGACGGGTTGCGCGCCCGCTTCCTTCGCGAGGCCCAGGTGGCGGTCAAGCTGCGCCACCAGCACATCGCGCAGATGTACGACTTCGCCTTCGACGACGCGGGCCACGGTTTCATCGTCATGGAGTACGTCGAGGGCATCTCGCTGCAGGAGCTGCTCGCGCGGGTCGGCGCACCGCCCCTCGGCCTGTCACTCGAGCTCGCCCGCCAGGCGCTCACCGCCCTCGGCTTCCTGCACCGCAAGGGAATCGTCCACCGCGACATCTCCCCCGACAACGTGATGGCGGCCCAGGGTGAAGACGGCAAGCCGTTTGTCAAGCTCATCGACCTCGGCATCGCCAAGGTGCTCGCCTCCGGCACCGGCCTCACGGTGAGCGGTACCTTCCTCGGCAAGCTACGCTACGCCTCGCCCGAGCAGTTCGGAGCCGCAGGCACGACCGTCGATCAGCGCAGCGACATCTACTCGTTTGGCGTGATGCTCTACGAGCTGTCAACCGGCACCCATCCTGTCCCGGGGGATAGCCCCCAGCAGATGATCGCGGGGCACCTGGTCATGCCCCCGCTCGAATTCGCGACGAGCGACCCAAAAGGCCGCGTCCCCGAGGATCTCCGGGCGATCGTGCTCAAGGCTATGGCCAAGAACCCGAACGACCGTTTCCAGACCGTCGAGGTGCTCGACCAGGCACTCGCGGGCGTGCAGGCACGCTTCCCCCTCTCTTCCGACGAGCTCACCAGGGCGCTGCAGCAGGGCACGGCGCGGACGACCACGATCCAGGTGCCGGCGCTCGGCAGCACCCAGGACCGAATCAATGCGCAGTTCGGGATGGGCGCGACGCCTCGCCCCATCTCGCTAGTTGGAATCGAGGACGCCAGGGGCATCGGGCCGACCGTACCTTTCCTTTCGAACACAGCCGGATCCAGCGAAGTCGCCGCACCAGGGGCGGCGCCGGCACCTCTTTCCACCGCCGAGGCCGGCGCCCTTCCTGCCCCCGGCGGGTCGCCACCGCAGGGGACACACCCGACCTTGATCCTGCCCCAGGGCAGGCCAGAGCCTGCTCTGAAATCCGCAGTTCAGCCTCCGGCGGCGGGCGGTTTGAAAGCCTCCGGCACCCCTCGTGCGGCGTGGCCCCTCCTCGTCGCAGGTGGAGCCATCGTCGTCGCCGCCGCATTCGGCGCCAGCCTGGTGTTCTCGCACAGAAAGTCCGAAACCGTGGGCCAGCAGCCGGCGGCCGCGCCACAGGCACCGCCCACGCTCGGGACCGCCGAGGCGCCGTCACCGGCCGCACAGAAGGTCGTGCAACCAGCCCCCCCGGCCAGGCCCGCGGCCGACGTCGCCGACATCGAAAGGGCGATCGCCGCCGGCAGCGTCGAGCAGGTCCGCACCTTCCTCTCCGGTCTCTCGAAGGACGACCGCGCCGCCATCGAGGCCAACCCCAACGGCAAGAAGCAACTCGACCTCGCAGGACGCGCGGTCGAGGCCGACACGGCGCTCGCGAAGGCGACCAGGGCGAGGGACTGGGCCACAGCCGTGCAGCAAGCGTCAACTCTCGCCGCGGCGCTCCCCGGCTCCCGCCAGGCCAAGCAAGCCCGGGAGACCGCGGCCGCCGCCCTCGAGGCCGAGGCCGACGCTGCGCTACGCAAAGGAGGAGCTGACGCCGCGCTCGGAAAGCTCGAGGCCCTCAAGCGAGCCTGGCCGGACCGGCCAGGCCTCGAGGCGCGCGTGGCCGAGGCTCACTCCGCGAAGGAAACCGACCAGCGCTTCGCCGCCGCGCTCGCCGCCGCCGACGCCGCTGAGAAGGAGCGCCGGCCCGAGAAGGGCCTCGAAGCGCTCGGGCAGGTCACGCCCGATGCGCGCTGGCAGGAGCGCTTCACCGGGGCCCGCCTGCGTCTCAAGGGTCTGCTCTCCGAGATCGACAAGGCGCCGCCCTCGATACAGCTCAAGCGCGGCTTCAAGCTCGACTACTCGAAGGGCGCGGAGGTCACCGTGCCGCTGCTGGTCAGCGACGACTACCGCGTCAAGAGCGTTATCGTGATGGCGCGCCGCGATGGCACCTCCGAGTTCCATCCCCTGCCGGTGGCTGCGACAGGCGGGGACGAGTACACGGTTGAGATCACGGCCGACTTCCACAGCAACAAGACCGTCGAGCTGTACGTCGTCGCCGACGACTTCGTCGAGCACACCACCAGACTCGGCTCCCCCGAGCAGCCTCTGCGGCTCAAGAAGCGCGGGCTCTTCTGACGCAGAGATCGTAAGTTGGAGTCGTGGCGCGCTGCTACGGTCTTCTGGACCGCGCCACACCGATAGATGAGCCCTCTCGCACGGTCTCGGCGGCGGGACTTGCCAAAAACGCCAAAGTGTGAGACCCTGTCGCTCCGCCGGGGATTCGACAGCGTCACGCGCGGTCGGCCGAGGCGGCTCGGACATGATGCAGGGCCCTCCCGGGCCCGGACGGCAGCCTCGCCGGCAAGTCTCCCGTTCCCCAATCAGCCGGAATCGAACGTGACGGTGCGCCGCACACCCTGTGTGCGCGCGGCCGCAGAAAGTAACAGTGTGCAGATGAGCTTTTCAGACTTCTACCTGGACCCCGCGCTGCTGCGCGGGATCTCCGACCTCGGCTTCACGGAGCCCACACCCATCCAGCGGGCGGCGCTGCCCGAGGCCCTCGCCGGCCGCGACGTGCTGGCAGCGGCCATGACGGGCAGCGGCAAGACCGCAGCCTTCGTGCTCCCGATCCTCCAGCGCCTCGCGGGCCGCTCCGGCGCCACCCGCGCCCTGGTGCTCACGCCGACCCGGGAGCTCGCAGCCCAGGTGCACGAGCACCTCCGGGCTCTCGGGCGCCACACCCGCTTGACGTCGGCGGCGGTGTTCGGCGGCGTCAAGCCCGGACCCCAGGAGCGCGCGCTCAAGGCAGGAGTGGACGTGGTGGTAGCCACCCCCGGCCGCCTCCTGGACCACATGGGCCAGGGTCTGGCCGGCTTCGACCGCCTCGAGATCCTGGTGCTCGACGAGGCCGACCGAATGCTCGACATGGGTTTCCTCCCGAGCGTCCGCCGGATCCTTGCCAAGCTGCCGAAACAGAAGCAGACGATGCTGTTCTCGGCAACGTTGCCGCCACCGATCGTGCAGCTCTCCCGCGACATGCTGGTTAACCCCGCGCGAATCAACGTCGAGCGCAAGGCTGCGCCGGCCACCGGCATCACGCACGCCGTTCTGCCGGTTCCCGAGAAGCTCAAGCCGATGCTGCTGCTCGAGATGCTCCGCCGGGACGAGGTCGGCACGGTGCTGGTCTTCACCCGCACCAAGCACCGCGCGAACCGGCTCGCCAAGTACCTTGACGGGGCCGGCATCTCCTGCGACCGCATTCACGGCAACCGCAGCCAGGCGCAGCGCGAGGCCGCGCTGGCGGCCTTCAAGAACGGGCGCCTCCGCGTCCTGGTCGCCACCGACCTCGCCTCACGGGGCATCGACGTGCAGGACCTGCCGCACGTGATCAACTTCGACGTGCCGACGCAAACCAACGACTACATCCACCGCGTCGGCCGCACCGCGCGTGTCCAGGCCACCGGTAACGCGATGACCTTCGCCTCGCCCGATGACGAGCCGGCGATCTCGGCCATCGAGCACGCGGTGGGCCGCCGGATCGAGCGCCGCAAGCTTGCCGGGTTCGACTACACCGTCCAGCCGAGCGGGCGCCTGGAGGTGCCCATCGCCGACCGCCTCGCGGCCATCCGCACCCAGAGATCCCAGGAGCGGGCGCGCTCGAAGAGCAACGCCGAGCGTCGCGCTCGCACAGGCGCCGCATGGGGCGGCGTGGCAAAGAGCGAGAACCGGCAACCGGCCGCGCCGGGCGCCGGACGCCGCCCCGCCAGCCGGTCACGCAGCTTTGGCCGGAAGACCGCCCGCTAGGTAGAACGAAATGAGACTGCAGGGACGGGCAATACCCGCCACCAACTCGAACAGTCAACGTGGGGCCGACGCCTGCCGCCGGCATGAAGGAGTCTTGAGATGAAACTCTACATCGGAAACATCCCGTTCGACGCCAGGGAGGAGGAGCTCCGTGAGCTCTTCACCAGCTTCGGCACCCTCGGCACCGCCATCGTGATCGTCGATCCGCGAAAAGGTCGCTCCCGCGGGTTCGGGTTCGTCGAGTTCGACGACCCCGTACAGGGCAAGGCGGCCATTGCAGGCGTGAACGGCACGGAGTTCGGCGGACGCAAGCTCGTCGTCAACGAGGCGCGCTCGCGGGACGGTGGATCCTCTGGCTACCGTGGGTCCCGCGGCGGCTACGGGGGCGACCGCAACGACCGCAGCTCGGACAGGTCATCCCGCGGCTCCGGCGGGGAACGTCCCCGCTTCTGAATCCTGGTCGTGCACGCCGGCAACGCCTCAAGCCGCCTCCCACGGACTCGAGGTAGCCCCGTGTCGTAGCGTTGGGCTCTCGCCAAGACGGGGGTCTCACGTATCATGGCGGCCGAAGTGGGAAGCAGAATGGCCGAGCCAGTCGAACCCTCGGGCGCGGGGGACCATCGAACCGGCGCAGCCGCGTGGCTCATCGTCGCGGTCTTCGTGGTCATGGGGCTGCGGCTCGCCATGCTCGGCTGGCCGGCGGTCTCCGACACCACCGAGAGCCGGCACGCCGTCATTGCCCTGCGAATGCAGGAGAGCGGAGAGTGGGTTACCCCGCGCGCCTACTTCGGCGGCCGCCTGGTGCCGTTCTGGGGCAAGCCGCCGCTCCAGTTCTGGCTGACCGCGGCGTCGTTCGAACTGCTAGGCGTCTCCGAGTTGACCGCTCGCCTGCCCGGCTACCTTGCGGGCCTGGCCATGCTGGTCATCACGTTCGCCTTCGCCCGGCGTTTCTGGAATCACGAGGTCGCGGCTGCCTCAACCGCTGTCCTGGCCAGCTCGCTGCTCTTCTTCGGCCTCGCGGGCTCGGTCACCCTCGACATCACCCTCGCCGCCTCGTCCGCTGCCGCCATGGCAGCCTTCGCCTGCTTCGCTGCCGCGCAGAACGCGGGTGCCCGTCGTTGGTGGGGGATCGCCTTCGCGGCCGCGCTCGCCCTCGGGATGTTGATCAAGGGGCCGATCGCCGTCGCCTTCGCCGTGCTCTCGGTGCTGGCCTGGCTGGCGATCAGCCGGCGATGGCGGCTGCTGGCCGCCTACCCCTGGATCTCGGGCACGGCCTTCTTCCTGGCCGCCACCGCGCCCTGGTATCTGCTGGCGGAGCGGGCGACGCCGGGGTTCCTCCGCTACTTCTTCATCAACGAGCACATCCTGCGCTTCATCAAGCATGACTACGGCGACCTCTACGGCAGCGGCCACGCCAGGCCTTACGGGTTCGTTTGGCTCATGCTGCTCGCGGGCGCGCTGCCCTGGACGATAGTGCTGGCGCGCATTGTGGCCGCCCGTTTCAGCAGGCGGCGGGACGCGGCCGCCGACACCTGGCTCGACTACGCTCTGATGTGGGCCCTCGTTCCCCCGGCGTTCTTCACTTTCGCCCGGCAGCTGCTGGCCACCTACCTGCTCCCCGGTTTCGCCGGCCTGGCGGTGCTGGCAGGTGCGGCTCTGGCTGCCAGGCGTGATGATGGCGTCCGGCCGCGGTTCTCCTCCTTGCTTCGCTGGCAGGTCTTCGCCTCCGCGCTCGCCGCTTGCGCCCTCGCGTACTACGCCGCGAGCCGCGGCGCGCCGGCGCTGGCCGCCCTGGCCGTCGTGCTCGGCGTGGCCCTGCTGCTCGCCGCCCTCCGGCGGCCAACCCGTGGCGTCCCGGCTCTCGTGGGTGTGCAGGCCGCAGGGGTGGCAGGGCTCGTCTTCCTCACGGTGGCGTTCGCCCGCCCCGACTTGGACGACAGGCTCTCAGCCAAGACTATTCTGATGCGCGTGGCGCAGGACAGGCGCCTCGACGGTAAAACCCTGGTGTTTCCCTTCGACGAGCCGCAGTCGGCCGAGCTTTACGCGCGCGTGGTCCTGGGCAAGGAGATCGAACACCATCCGGACGCCGGCAAGGTTCTGCTGGAGGAGAAGCTCCGGCCCGGCTCGAACGATCTGCTGTTCGTCGAGCGGGATGACTGGCAGGGCTTGGACCCGGATCTCAGGGCCCAAGCCCAGATCGTCGCCCAGACCCCTCACTGGGTCACCTTCATGCCGCGGTCACAGCCGTAGCGCGATGGCGCCCGATCGTTCGGCGGGCGCGGCGGTTCCGGTCTCGGTCGGCGGTACCCGAGTCCCCTTCTGACGGACCGTCAGTCCTTCTTCATCCTTCCGCCATGGTCCCCGATCAAAACCCAGCGGTCACCCTGCTTCGCCAGGATGTCGGTCCAGCGCCCCTTTACCTCTTCGTTCTTGCCATCGGCGTTCTTCACGAGCTGCACGTAGTAGTAGTGAACGAACGCGAAGTTGCCATGTACCTGGATCGCCAAGGGTTTGATGTCGTAGACCAGGGTTTTCGACAGCTGGTACTCCTGGGTGATGAACTTCTTCACCGTCGCCTTGTCGCCAGGGACGGGGCTGTCGTACGACCAGCCGATGTAGCTGGGGTCGAAGTAGGTCATGAACCCTTCCACGTCGCCCTTGGCGTCGAGCGCCCAGTAGTTCTCGACGCTCTTCCAAACGTCTTTCTGCGCGTCCGACCACTGCTGAGCGGCGAGCGGTGCCGCCACGAAAAAAGCGATACAGATGACAGACACAAGTCCAGCGATCCGCAACGCAACCTTCATTGTGATGCCCTCCTTCGCAAGGAAAACGTTGCGGTGGTTCGCCACTATTCCCTGCTGGGCGTCTTCCGCCTCCGGCCTGTCGACTTTTGAGTAGGCGCTACCCTGCTCACCCGGCTACCACCGTCATGCGGTCTCCCCGCGGGGGCGCACCGGGCGCAGCAAGACTCCAGGCAGTTGGCCGCAGAAGAGAAGCACCCAGGCGTTCACGTACGACCAGAGCAGGAACAACACGAACGTGCCCAGGGCGCCATACAGCGTTTGGCCCTGCAACAGCGATGGCACGAGACCGGTGACCACCCAGCCCGCCGCGATCCACCCCCCGGTAGCCAGGCCACTCACCAGCCACAGACGCCAACCGCGGGCCTGCGTACCCGGAATCGTCCGGTAGGTCAGGGCAATGACGAGCAGAAGGACGAGCGCGGCCATGGTGCGCGAGAGCCCTCGGGCCGAGAGAGTGCCCTGCGCGAGCCAGCCCCCTTGATCAAGGGTCTCCTCGAGCGGCGGCGCGACCAGGATGACAAAGGAGAGCAGGAGCAATGCCAGGATCCACACGAGCAGAAGGAACATCGCGCTCGCGACCGACCGCAGCCGGTGACGCCAGTTCACAGGCTCCACGCCACCCAGCCTGGCCAGCGCCTTCACGCACGCCGCCATGAATCGGAACGAGCTCCAGACGGCCAGCAGCACGCCGACCGCGAGCCAGCCCGAGATCTGGACGGACCCGACCCACCCCGAGATTGCCGCGGCGTCGAGCCCGGCCTCCGGGGCGAGGTTCCTGATGACGCTGTCCGCGAGCGGCCGCCCCAACTCCGGAGGCAGCCAGGCCACCGCCGCCGCGGCGCTCAGACCCAGGATCGGCACCAGGGAGAGCGCGAAGTAGAAAGCCATCTCGGCGGCGAAGCTGCCGATCGCCGGCAGCTTCCGGAGCAGTTCGCCGATCCTGGAAACAAGGGACATTCTCCGGCCTGTATACCAGAGAAATCACCTTTCGATCCACCATCCGGTAGGTTGATACCGGGTTGGCAACCCCCTTCCAGCCTACCTTTCGGAAGCCGCCACGTCCCCTTGCCGAGCAGAGCTCGTCTAAACCGCCGCGCGGCCCACGAACGCGGCGACCGAACCCTCGTACGCCGCCCGGACTCTGCGCACGTGCTCCACGAGGGGCACGAGCATGTCGAGGGTAAGCGCCTGGCCGCCGTCGCACAGCGCGCGCTCGGGGTGCGGGTGGAAGTCCACGAGCACTGCCGAGGCACCGGCGATGATCCCCTGCCCCACCGCGTGGAAGATGTCCGGCAGCCCGTCCGGGGCGCGCAGGCTGATGCCGACGCTGTGTGAGGGGTCGATGCACACCGGCAGCCGTGTCTGCCGACGCACCACCGGCACGTGCGCGAAGTCAACCAGGTTGCGGTGGGGCTCGCCCAGGAGTGATTTCACCCCGCGTAGACAGAAGACGATGCGCGGGTTTCCTTCGCTCGCGATGTACTCGCAGGCGTTGAGGGACTCCTCGAGGGTGATCCCCATCCCGCGCTTGAACAGCACCGGGAACGCCTGTTGCCGGCCGACCTGCTTGAGCAGCTCGTAGTTTTGGGCGTTGCGGGTGCCGACCTGGATGATCACCGCCGTTGGGTGACCGGCACGCTCGAGCGCCTCGGCAATCTCGTCGAGGTGTGAGGCGTCGGTCGCCTCCATCGCGATCAGCTTGATTCCGTGCCTCCCGGCCGCCTCAAACACCCACGGCAGGCACTCCTTGCCGAGCCCCTGGAAATCGTAGGGGGATGAGCGTGGCTTGTAGGCGCCCATGCGCGTGGTGACGATGCCCTCGCGGGCGAGGGCGGCCATCATTGCGGCCACGTGGGCGGGGGTGTCAACCGCGCACAGGCCGGCAAAGATGTGCACGCTGCTCTCGTCGATGCGAACGCCGTTGTGCTCGAACCCCACGGTCTCGTGGGTGGGGTCGTGCCGGCCGATCAGCCGATACTTCGCCGACACCCGCACCACCTGGCGGACACCCGGCAGGCCCTCGAAGGCGGCGGTAGGCACCGCCGCGGTCGGGCCGAGCAGGTGCACCTCGGCGAAGCGGTGGGTCGTCCCCCTGAACTCGTACGGCTTGACCGTCACGCCGGGGTAGCGCGCGGCAACGGTGCGGACCGCATCCACGGTAACGGCCTGGTCGGGGAGGTCGGGCTCGAGGATGACGATCATGGCCGTACCTCCCGTAGCGCGAGCGGCGCCGGCAGGTCGGGCACCACCTTGCACCAGTTAATGGGCAGCTCGCTTGCGGGCCTTGCGATTACGTTGCTGCGAGCGCCGCGGTCGGTTCTCCTCCTCGGTTTCGTGACGGTGTCCATCGCTCTCTCTCCCATTTCCAGGCAACAAAAAAAGCCCTCCGGGGTCCGGAGGGCTGTGGGTTCAGGTCAGGTTTGACCTAGCTGGCCACACACCCTCCGTTTGCGCACCAGTACCACCACGAAGCTACGGTGATGGCGAAGCTCGGGGCAATGGGCTCGGTTGACATCTCACGGTCATGGTCCCATTGGCGGGACCGGTTGTCAACGGTTGCCGTTACCGCCGGGCCGCACCGGTCGTCACTTCTTGCGCGGGATCGCTGGAGGACGATCTCACCGTCCCCGCCTTGGCCCTGACGTGAGGACCTCGAGTGACCAGCACAAACATGCGGGGCCCCAGGCCGCCACGCCGCTCCCGCGAGAGACAGATCCTAGTCGATCTCGAAGCTGACGAACATCAGCAGACCCTGCCGCTCGAGTTGCACCACGACAGGGTCACCGTCCTTCAACCCCGCGACCGCAGCTTTCAGCTCGGCGAGGCTTCCCACCTCCTTCCCATTCACGACGTAGATAATGTCCCCCGGCTGAAAGCGGTCGGCAGGGGGTGTCGCATCTGCCGACATCCCGCCCACGAGGACGCCGCCTTTCTTGCGCGGCGGCTCGATCGTTGCGAGAAAGCTCTCGGTGAGATCCACGGCGAGCAGGTCCAGCTCGGGAACGAGGTTCTTCTTCGGATCAACCATGTCCAGGAAACGCCCCGGGTCGTCCGGACGCTCGATTACGGGAACTTGAAGCGTGAGGCGCCGCAAACCGCGAAGCACCTCGAGCGTCACGTTCGTTCCGGGGGCGTGGCGGTAGAGGCTGATCCCAAACTGGCGCATGTTGTCCAGTCCCTTGCCGTCGATGCTGAGGATGACATCCCCGATTTGCAGGCCTGCCTTGTCCGCCGGCCCCTCCGGCAAGATGTCCGAGACGATCACGCCCCACGACTGGGACAGCTTGAGCGCTGCTGCCATCGTCGGCGTGAGGTTCTGCACTTGCATCTTGATCACGCCGCGCTGGACCCTCCCGTTCTTTCTGAGCTGCTCAACGATGGGACGCACGATGTTGCTGGGGATCGCCAGACCCACCCCCTCGCTGCCGCCTGACTGCGAGAGGATCATGGTGTTGATCCCGACGACGCGTCCCTGCGAGTCCACCAGCGGCCCGCCGCTGTTCCCTGGGTTGATCGGTGCGTCGGTCTGCACATAGATCATCATGTCGTCGGGCCTGATCTCCCGGGCCACCGCGCTCACCACGCCCATGGTCACCGTGTTGCCGAGGCCGAGTGGCGAGCCGAAGGCAAGGACCACCTGCCCCTGTCTCAAAAGGTCGGAGTCCCCGAGCTCCAGAGCAGGCACACCGCTCACGGATATCTTGAGCAGCGCCAGGTCGGTTTCCGTGTCCATGCCGACGAGCTGTGCGTCGATTCTGCCACCCTGCGGCCGCAAGAGCGCACCGCGGGACTCGGTGGACTCCAGGCGCGCCGCGAGCTGCACCTGGATCCGCCTTGCCCTGTGCACGACGTGGGCGTTGGTCACGATGTAACCTGCGGAATCGATCACTACGCCCGAGGCCTCGCCCGCCTGCTTGCTCATGACGTTCCAGGGGCCCGACCCGACCGCGTAGCCGGAGACGAAGATCTGGACCACCGAGGGCGACACGCGCTCGGCGATGCGCTCGAACGAGGCCGACAGCTCGTCGAGGGCCTGCGCGTTGCGGCCTGCCCGCAGCGGCTCGGCGGGCTGCGCAACGCCTGCGGCCCAAACTGAAAGCGTGACGCATAGCATCAAGGTGGGTCTGATCATGGCTCACTCCCTGGCGCACGGCCTCCTGGCCGTGGCGGGCCATTATCGCCCCGCCTTGCGCCGGCCGCAAAACCGGCGCGCCGGGCGCTATCGGCGGGACGAGCGGCGAGGGTTGAACCTCCGACGATGTCGGTCGTAGACTCCGCGTGGTGATAGTGAATCATCGGGCAAATCGAGCCCGCTCAGGAAGGAGATCCGAAATGCTGCGACGTGCTTGCGTGCTCGGTGTGTGCCTCCTGGTAGCCGGTGTCGTTGGTGCCGCGGGAGAGGACGATCCGTTCATGTGGCTCGAGGACGTCGGCGGCCAGAAGGCCCTGGAGTGGGTCAAGGCGCAGAACCGTACGACCACCAAGGAACTCGAGGCGGTCAACGTGTTCAAGCCGATCTACAACCGCACCCTCCAGATCCTCGACTCCAAGGACCGCATCGCGACGCCGTCGCTGCGCGGCGGCACGGTCTACAACTTCTGGCAGGACCAGGCCCATGAGCGCGGGATCTGGCGCCGCACGACGCTCGACTCCTATCGCACCGCCGAGCCCAACTGGGAGACTGTCATCGATGTGGACGCGCTCTCCAAGGCGGACAACACACCGTGGGTGTTCAAGGGAGCGACCTGCCTGCCGCCGGAGTACCGGCGGTGCATGGTGGCGCTGTCCCGCGGCGGCGGCGATGCTGTGGTCGAGCGGGAGTTCAACACGGTGGCGAAGAGCTTCATCCCGGGCGGTTTCTCGCTTTCGGAAGCCAAGTCAGAGGTGGCCTGGCGCGACGAGGACACGTTGTGGGTCGGAACCGACTTTGGGGAGGGCTCGCTCACCACCTCCGGCTACCCACGGCTGGTGAAGCTGTGGAGGCGCGGCACCCCCTTGAGCGAGGCGAAGACCGTGTTCGCGGGGGAGACCGGCGACGTTTCTTCCAGCGGTTACACGATCTTTAACCCTGACGGGCGGTACGACGTCGTTGTGCGCGAGCCGGCGTTCTTCCGCTCCGAGAAGTTCCTCATGCTCTTAGGGCGGCTTGTCAGGCTGGACATCCCCGAGGACGCAGTGCTCGAGGAGATCTTCAAGGAGCACCTCCTGGTCTCGCTGCGCTCCGACTGGACGGTTGGAGGCAGGACCTATCCCGCGGACGCGCTGCTTGCCATCGGTCTCGATGACTTCCTCCGTGGCCAACGGGCCTTCGACGTGCTCTTCGAGCCAACGCAGCGGACCTCGCGCGGCACGGTCTCCGCTACGCGCGACCGCGTTGTCATAACCACCCTCGACAACGTCCGCGGACGGCTCTCCACGTTTGCCCTCGCGAATGGAGTCTGGAAGCGTGAGGAGGTCCCCTTGCCGGGTCTCGGCACCGTGAGCGTGACGACGACGACCGACGCGGCCGACGTCTTCTTTTGTACGTACCAGGACTTCCTCACGCCCTCCTCGCTCTTCCTCGCGGAAGGATCCAAGCTGGACAAGGTGAAGTCGATTCCGGCGTTCTTCAACGCGGCCGGCATGAAGGTGGAGCAGTTCGAGGCGATCTCGAGCGACGGCACGAAGATCCCATACTTCGTCATCGCGCCGAAGGGGTTCAAGGCCGACGGCAACGCGCCGACACTCCTCTACGGGTACGGAGGTTTTGAGATTCCGGAGGTCCCCAGGTACAGCGCAACGGACGGTGCATCGTGGCTCGAACGCGGAGGGGTATACGTCCTCGCGAACATACGCGGCGGCGGCGAGTTCGGGCCCGGCTGGCACAAGGCCGCGATGAAGGAGCACCACATCCGGAACTTCGAGGATTTCATCGCGGTCGCCGAAGACCTGGTTGCGCGCAAGATCACCTCGCCCCGGCATCTGGGAATCATGGGCGGCTCGCAGGGCGGCCTCCTCGTGGGCGGCACGTTCACCATGCGGCCGGACCTGTTCCACGCGGTGGTCGCACAGGTCCCGCTCGCCGACATGCGCCGCTTCAACCACTTGCTCGCCGGTGCCAGCTGGATGGCCGAGTACGGCGACCCCGACAAGCCCGAGGACTGGGCGTACATTCAGAAGTGGTCGCCGTACGAGCTGCTGAGGAAGGACGCGAACTACCCGAAGCCGTTCTATTGGACCAACACCAGGGACGATCGCGTGCATCCCGGTCATGCACGAAAGATGGTCGCAAAGATGGAGGCGCTGGGTCACCCCGTCTACTACTTCGAGAACATCGAAGGTGGGCACGGGTCGGGGTCGGTGAACCGCCAGAAGGCTTACATCGGCGCGCTGCAGTACGCATACCTCTGGAAGATGCTGCGCTGACGAGGGAGGCTGCCCCGGCACGCGGCAGTCGCCAAGAGAAACCGCCCCGGCGCGATGCCGGGGCGGTTTGCAGCGGTGGAGCTTTCCGGACGAAGCCTCAGATTCGGATGCCGAAAGAGATCAGGAACGTGCGGGGCAGCTGGAAATCGCCCGCCGTCGTCGCCGTGGTCGCGGCCAGCGGCTTGCCGAAATCCGGGCCCTTTTGCCAGTTGGCGCCCATCGCCGAGCACTGCGAAGCCGGGGCGCCCTGAGGGCACTCGATCGGGTTGGTCGTGTTGAACGGGTCGAACGGCGAGAGGCCCCTGCCGGCGTTGGCGGCGGTGTAGACCGTCGTGTTGACGTTGATGACGGCGTGCCGGTTGAAGACGTTGGTCACGCGCGGCGCGATGAACAGCTCGACGCTCTCGCCGAGGGCGGGCACCTTGAAGGCGTAGTTGAGCGCGATGTCGGTGCTTGAGATGTTGTCGGTGCGGTACTTGTCACGCGCCGTGAACCAGTAGTTCACGGTTGCCGGTGGCGCGACGTACGCGGGCGCGTTCGTCACGTACGGGCCGATGATGATGCCGGTCGTGGAGGCCGCGCCGTACGGGAGGCCGGAGTCGAACGCCTGCAGCAGGCTGGCCGAGAGCCGGTTGTGCCTGGTGTTAAGGAAGTCCCACACCGCCCACACGCGGGCGCGGTGGCGCTGATCCGATGGCAGGTCACCGTCCGGGTTGTACCACGACTGCTGGTGGTACTCGGGGTACTGCAGGTCGCCCGGCGGGATCGGACCGGAGCCGAGGTTCTCTCCGACAAAGTTGCCGCGCAGGCGCGACCAGGTGTAGTTGCCGCCCAGGTTCAGGTTGGCGCGCAGCCGGTACGACCCCTGAATCTGCACCGCGTCGTACTTCTTGTGCTCGAGGCTGTCGTTGTTCTCGATGTAGGTGAGGTCGGCGGGGATGCCGTTGGGATCCACGACCTGCCCGGTTGTCGAATCGATCCGGCTGACGTAGAAGTCGTGGAAGCGGCGGTTGATATAGTCCACACGCAGCACGCCGCTCGTCGCGAATTGCTTGCTGAAGCCGAGCGTGAACTCGTCGGCGCTCGGCGAGGCCAGCGAGTGCGGGACCTTGATCCCGAAGCCCGGAATGGTGGCCTGGACCAAAAGCTCGTTCTGCTGCGCCTGCGTCAAAGAGTTGAACCAGGCGAACGCCTGTGCGATCGCATCGCTCTGGCTCACGAGCGTGGCGGCGTTAGGGTCGGGGTTGATGTCGGGCCCGTTATAGATGTAGACCAGAATCGAGGGTGTGCCGGCCTGCGCACCGGCCGTGGCGAGGTTGTTGCTGTTGGCGATGGCGGTCACGTACTTGGCGTAGCTGGCGTCGAACTGCCACTCGCTGGTGCCCAGGGGATCAAACGTCACGCCGACGCGCGGGCTCACCTTGTGATCGTCGGAGACGATGTGTCCGTCGGCGTCCTCACCGTGGTTCTTGTCGTAGCGCACGCCGAGGTTGAAGGTGAAGTTGTTGTTGAGCCGCCACCTGTCGTTGACGAACGCGGAGTCGGTGCGGAAGTTGTCACCCTTGGAGAAGGCGTAGATCGGCCAGTTGATCACGAACGAGCCGAACGAGCCACCGATGAACTGGGGAAAGATCTCCCCGTTGCGCAGGATGATGTTGTCGTCCTGCAGCCAGTAGCCGCTGCCCGAAATGTAGTTGTTGACGTCGATCTTGTCCTCGAAGCGGTCGACGCCGAACACGATGTCGTGTGAGCCCATCCCCGGGGTCGAGACGAACCACGAGCCCTTGGCGATGATGTCCTGGTTGTCGCGCTTCTCGTCAGAGCCCGGACACACCGCGCAGAAGACCGGTGAGTGATAGTAGGCGCCGAGGGTCCCGTCGAGGAGCACCGTGCCGCGGTCGATGTCCGTGAAGCGGCTGCCCGAGTCCTTGAACGCGAAGTGGCGCTGAGAGAACTGCCCTTCGACAAAGAAGGCGTCCGAGAGCACGCCCGTGTAGTTGAACGCCCCGAGGTCCTCGGGCTCCTTGCGGTCGTAGACGCTCGCGAGGTCCAGGAAGGGCGTGAAGCCGTAGTTGCCGTCCTTGGACTCGCGGGTCATGTACGAGCCCACGAAGCGGTGGCTGGGTGTCAGCGAGAGCGTGAGCTTGCCCTCGTACCGCGTCAGCTTCTCCGTCGCCGTGTACGGGATGTTTGTGAAGAACGTCTGTTCCGCATTCGTGGTGCTGCGGTCGCGGCCGGCCGCGAAGAACCACAACTTGTCCTTGAAGATGTAGCCGCCCAAGGTTGCCTCGTACGTCTCGTTGATCTTGTCCTCTCGGCTCACCGTGAGAGGCGACTTTGACGTCCACTTGTCGTTATCGAGGTTCACCCGTACCGAGGCGTGGAAGTCGTTGCCACCGGACTTTGTAAGCGTGTTGACCACCCCGCCTGCGAACCGGCCATATTCCGCCGAGATTCCCGACGTGGAGGTTGTGGTCTCCTGGATCGCGTCCTCGATGTAGAGGTCGAGCGGCTGGCCACGGAGGTTCTCGTTGACGACCACGCCGTTGACCAGGTACAGGCTCTCGTACGATTGTGCCCCCGAGATCGTGATCGCGCCCCCGGGACCGTTAGCGTTGACCCCGGGCGACAGCAGCACCGAGTTTTCGAGGTCACGCGCGATTGGGAGTTTGTTGACGAAGTCGCTCGCGTAGGTTGTGGAGGCGGTCGTCCCGGAGGAGATCGTCTCGAGGGCGCCCGTGACCCTGACCTCTTCGGCTACCGCAGCCTGGGGCATCGTGGCGTCCAGCTTCTGGGTCTGGGCGGCGGAAAGCTTGACCGTCGTCTCCAGCGTTTCGAAACCCTGCAACTCGAACTTCACCGCGTATTCGCCCGGCGGCAGGAACTTGAAGATGTAGTCGCCGTCAACGGTTGTAGTGGCGGTGCGCGTCCCCTGCATGTTGGGGGACGACACTGTCACGGTTACGCCCGGCAGGGCCACCTTGCCATCGGTGACGTGCCCGGCCAAAGTCCCGGTCGGGTTCTGCGCGAGAAGCGGAACCGCGGTTAGTCCTGCGACCAAAGCTGCCAAGAGAAAGCGCTTCATTTCTTCTCCCCCCTTGTCTCTTGCTACGGCTTCATCGGCCACCAGGTTTCCGATGACACGTTTGTGTCGTTGTTTGTGAAACCTGTGGTTCTTGTCGTTCTCGTACCTTTCCTCCTTTCAGTCCGCTGAAAGCTGCCCTGCCTCCACCTCCAATAAGCGCGATTCAATCGACACCTCAATCCCATTTAGCAAGCCCCATGCCAGCGCGAAGTGGGTTTCTATTGACAGATACGGGTCCCTTCCGTTCGAGAACCCGGATAACGCATCCACGGCGCCGGACGCGCCTGTCCTGAGCCATCGAGCGCATACGTGACGAATCCGCTGCAAGTTTCACACTGGAGCAAGAGGCGGTACGCACGCAGTCACCGTCGGAACGATTACCGCGGGCTTTCGCTGGCGAGCGTTGTGCCGATCGGCCTTACCACGCCAGTGCACAAGACCACGGCGCATCCAGTTGTAGATCATCGTCCGCGTCACCTGTGCCGCCGTCGCGGGCCGACTGACGTTCACTTGCAGCGTCGGCCTGCCGCACTGAAATCAGCGGACGCAGCCCCGAAACCGTGCTCCCAATGGCGAGGCCGAGGCCCAGAAACTCTCCGGGGGCGCTCCAGATGGCCGGGTTTCCGAAGCATCTTGTCGCATCGGGCGGCTTGAGGTCGCCGTTCAAACGTGTGCCCGGGACTGTCCCTTCGGACGGACACCATAGGTCGCCCTCTCCCAAACCCGTCCTCCCGCCGGAGTGCACCGAAGGCTCTCGGCGCGTGTGGAGTTGATGCCCGCGTGCTCGCGGAACGGGTGAGTAGCTTCAAAAGACGCGGACTGAGTCAGGGTGGCATGTTCTATGCAAGTCCCCACCGTCGAGCGGTGCGAGAGGCACCGCGGCAAGCCGGGCAGGTTCAGGAACTCGCCCGGCGGGGAGGGAAAAATGAACAGGAATCTCTTGCGGCTCTTCGGTGTGGCGGCTGCGGCGGCGTCCGGCCTTCTTCTCGTCGCCGTGGCCGCTGCCAACACGACCCCGACGGCGGAGCTCCGCCAGGTCGGCGCGACAGCGATCGTCTACAAAGGGCCCCAGGTCGACGCAGCCCTTTCCTATCGCTTCGCCAAGCTGAACCCCAGCGGGAACTGGCTCCTGCTCGACACAGCGATGACGGCGATCGCTCCGGTCGAGCTTCCGCGAACTGCGATCTCGGTGCGGACCCCTGACGGAGAGGTCGTCCCACTCGCGTCCCCGGAAGCGTTCAACAAGGGCTACCGCGAGCTGAACGCGACCATCGCGCGCGCCAACGTGGCCAGGGAGCCCTTGGGCTACCTGATCCCCCACCGGTACCGCCGCCTGGAGTTCTTTCCCGAGCGTCGGCTTGGGCTGATGTTCCCGGTCGCATGGCTGGACGAGTGGCATACCACCTACGGACGTCTCTTCTTCCAGCTACCCGACGGCGTACAGAAAGGCAACTACGAGCTGTTGATCAACCTGAAGGAAGGCCAGGTCGCAATCCCGTTCACGATCTGACGGCTCCGCCGCTGCGAGGCCGGAGGGGCCGCTCGCGGCCCTCCGGCCCTCGCATCCGGTGCCAGACCCACTACGGTCGTGCCGCCGCGTGCAGCCTTACACGGAGGATCTCGCTTGGCCGCCAAAGACGCATGCGCGGCCCCCACGTGCCGGTACCCCGGCACACGATGACCGGCATTCCGTCCACCTCGTACCTCCCGCCCAGCAGCGGGTACACGGTGCTCACCAGGTAGTCAAACGGCCAGAGCTGCCCGCCGTGGGTGTGGCCGCAGAGCATCAGACCCGCCCCCGCGGCGGCGGCCCTTTCGGCCTCCCACGGCGTGTGCGACAGCAGGATAGTGGCGCCTGCAGGACGGCCGGCGAGCGCCTGTCCGACGGGGTCGCCACCCTGGCCGGACCTGCGGCGTGAGGTGAGGTCGTCCACGCCCGCAAGGATGAAGCCGGGCCGAACCTCGGCCCAGCGGTCGTGCAGCACCTGGAAGCCCGTCTCCTCGAGCAGGCGCGCGCTCGTTCCGCGGCCGCCGTGCGACTCGTGGTTGCCGGTCACGGCCCAGACGCCGAGCGGGGCGGAGAGGCGGCGAAGGTCGGTGAGCAGGTCGCCCTCGGTGTGGCCGTGGCCTTCGAGGAGGTCGCCGAGGAGCACCACGAGGTCGGGCCGCAGCGCCTGAACCTGGGCGACGCGCGCCGCCAGCCAGCGCTCGCCAAGCAAGCTGCCGAGGTGGAGGTCGGACACGGCGACGATCACCGTGCCGTCCATCTCCGGCGGCAGGCCGGCGAGGCGAACCTCGTAGTCGCGCACGACCGGCGGACGCATACCCTGGACCAGCGCGAACACGGAGAGCACGGCGGCGGCAAGCAAGGCCCAGCCTCGCAGCCGTGGCGCAAGGCGCGGCAGCAGGAAGCCGAACCCTGTAACGACGTCCACTGCGAGGAGCGCCACGAAGGCGAGGAAGAGCACCGCCAGCCAGGTCATGCCGAACATCTCGAGCGCTCGGGACAGCACACCCGAGCCGTTGTGACCGAGGTAAAACGACAGAAAGAGGCTGGCCCACAGGACCACGCCCAGGCCGATCAGCGCGAGCCGCGGGACGCGTCTGGCGATCGCTGGCACCGATGCCGCGCGCCAGAACACGTACACCTGCAGCAGTGTCCCGGCGGTGACCAGCATCATGAAAAACACCGGAGCCTCCCGACGACAAGCCGCGCCCCTTCGCAGCCGGCGCGGTACTTGTCATCTATCACGGATTCGCAGCGGTGGGAAGCCAGCGCACGTCTGGAGCCGCGCGCTACTAGAAGAGGACGCCCGGTCCCTGGCTCAGCGCCTCGACGCACCGACCTGCGACCCAGGCCAGGAAGCCCGCAGCCAGTGCCCCGACCAGGACAGGTTCGACCAACCGGTCGTAGAAGGTGGTGAGTGCTTCGAACAGGCGTCCAGCCGGCCGTTGCCGTCGGCCCAGCGTGGCGCACGCGCGGTCGCGTACCTGACGGGCGCGACGAGGGTCCATGTCGGCGCATGGCAAGGCGCGCAGCATCGCGAGAAGCTCATCCTCGTGCATAGGTTTCCCCATGGTCCACCTCACTGGCTCGCAGGGTGCGCGGCCGCGCCCACCCCAACGCGTCGGCGAGCATGTCCCGCGCGCGCTCGAGGCGCTTGCGCAAAGCCTCGGGCTTCACCCGGCAGACAACCCGCGGCCTCCGAAGGGGTCATCCCTTCGACACCGACCAGGAGCAACACCTCACGGTACGGCACAGGCAGCCGCGCGAGCGCGAGCTCCAACCGCTGCCAAAACTCGCTCGCCTCTGCGCTCTGCAGGGGAGAGCGCCCGCCAGTGTCGGGCACTTCAAGGAGATCTGGATCCGACCCACCGGAGAAGGCGTGGTCCCTCGATCTCCAGGAGCTGATGCAGAGGTTGCGTGCGACGGTGAAGAGCCACGGGCCGAGAAGCGTATCGTCCCGCAGCGCTGCGGCCCGCGTGGCCAGCCGCACCCATGTCTCCTGCACGATCTCCTCGGCGTTCTCACGTCGGCCGGTCAGGCGCAGGGCGAAAGAGAAGAGGCGCCGCCGATACTCCTCGTAGACCGCGTCAAACGCGGACTCCTCGCCCCGTTTCAGTCCCGCGATTGCCTCGAGCTCGGTCTCGCGGTCCATCCAGAAGACCTAACGCCGAAACTGCCTCGCCGTGACATGCACCTGCCACGTCACGCCGGATCTTTTGCCGCGTTCTAAGCAGCAGGAAAGGAGGGATCGCACGATGGGCATTCTCGCTCTCATTCACGTTGTTGTCATGGTGGTACTCGGACTTGCTGCGCTGGGGTTGGGCGTGTCCCTAGCGGTGCGTCCGTCCGAGCGCAGGTTCGGGATGCTCCGCCCCGTCACCTGGGGCACGGTCTTCTCGGTTCTGAGCGCGATCTGCAGCGGTATGAGCGCCGTCGCCATGAGGCTCGCGGAGGGGCCGGCCACGGCCGAGGTCGGGATACACGCGTGGGCCGGGGTGGCTGAGGCGCTCGTGCCCGGAATGTTCGGGTTCGGGGTGCTCGCAGTCGCCTGGGGGCTGGCCGCCGTGGGCCTGCGCCGGCAGGACTAGTCGTCGCCCTCCGACCCCCGCGCGATTGCTTCGCCGGCCGTGGAACAGCGCCGGTAGGGACCGGACACGCCGGAAGGAGGTGCCCGGTCCTCGTCTACGCCCCCACGGCGTGCCGCGAATAGACCCCCGGCTGTCGTTCCGGGGCTCGAAGAAGGAACCTGCACGAGGGCCATCGGCGGGAGGAATCTCACAGTGCTTCAAGATGCTCGGTGGAGGCCGGTCGCGGCGACCGCACGAGTGCCGCGACGACTGCACCCGCCAATGCCACGCCGGCGAGGGTTCCCCACACCGCGGCCCATGCCGGGGTTGTATCCCGCACGGCACCGGCGAGCGTCGGCCCGATCACCGCGCCGAGGTTCGACAGAGCAGTGATGAAACCGAAGGCGAAGCCGACCCGTTCTGCCGCCACCAGCCGCGCCGGCAAGGAGTAGAACGCCGGCGGCACGACCGCCGCCACCAGCCCGAGGGCCGCCATCGCAGCGACGGCGGGCAGTGTCCCCGCCGCCATCAGGGCCAGCGTCGCGCCCATCACGCCGATACCCGCCGCGCACCACACCTGGGGGCGGCCGGCACGGTCGATGGCGGCGCCAGCAAACGGCGCGCCCAGCATCGCCACCCAGGTGATCACACTGGCGGCCAGCAGCCCGGATGCACCGCCGCCGGCCCACTCCGGTCCGAATGTTGGCACCGCGGCGAAGACCACCCAGTAAAGCATCCACGCAACTCCGAGGGCGACGAGCGGGGCGGGAAGTGCGCCCGCACGGCCCACACCCGGCCTCTCCGGTCCGGTCGGCATGCGCCGCGGCACCGCGACGGCGTGCAGCGGGATCGCCGCCAGGACCAGGAGCGCCAGCAGGCCCATCTCCGTGCGCCACCCGAACGTCGCCTCGAGCCACGGGTGGAACGAGAACAGCACGATCATGCTGGCCGGATAGACCGCCGTGAAGAGGCCCATGGCAAGCGCCAGCTCACGCCCCGCGAACGCCACCGAGATGAGGCGGGCGAGCAGCAGGTTCATGACCAGCCCACCGACGCCGAAGAGCAGCCGACTGGCCAGCAGCCAGGCGTAGCTCGACGCCGCGGCGAACATCACCGCTCCCACGAGCATCGCGGCGAGCCCCGCCAGGCCGGCGGCCCGCGGCGGCCAGCGGTCGAGGGCGGCGCCGAGCGGGATGGAAAGCGCTATGGCGGGTACGGCGATGCCACCCATCAGGAGGCCGATCGAGAGGTTGGACAGGCTGAATGCGGCCCGCAACGTGGGGATCAGCGGCGGGATGGCGAAGAACGTCATCCCCACCGCGAAGAAGCTGACCATGGCGCTGCCCAGCACCAACCAGCGCCTGGCTGCGAAGTCCGTATTTGGACCCACGGAGCGATTCTAGCCGCAGCACGCCCGAATTCGCCCTCTCCACCGGCTCTGCAGGGAGAGGCCTCGTGCTACGCTGCAGCACCAATGATCGGAGCGGCACGCGGACCGGCCGGCAAACGGAGTGTCGTCGGGCGCGAGGTGCGCGCGAAGCGGGCCCGAGCGGAGCGCATCGGCTACGGGGGTGCACGGGGCGACTTTCGGGTCGGCGACGTGCTTCTCTTTCGCGGCCGTGGGCTGGCGAGTCAGGTGATCCGGCTTTTCACTCGCAGCCCGTACTCCCACGTCGGCCTTGTGTTCCTTTACCAGGGTCGGGTGTATTGCTTTGAGGCGGTGGGAGTCGGTGTGCGGCTCATCCTGATGTCCGAGGTGATGCGGCGTTATCACGGCGGCATCGACTATTACGAAGTCGCCGGCGCCGCGGCCGAGCAGCGCGACGGTGTGATCGCCTTCTGCTTTCAGCAGCTCGGCAAGCTGTACGACCGGCCGGGAATCGTGCGGTTCCTCCTCGCCATCCTCTTCGACCACAAGCCCGCCGTACGCGAGGACCAGGCCTGGTTCTGCTCGGAGTTGGTGGCCGCCGCCTACCGAGCCCACGGACTCGCGCTTGCACCCGTGAGTGCGTCGTACACGACGCCGGCCGACCTCGCCGTGAGCCCCGAGCTGAGGCTTCGCTACGTGCTCAAGCGCGAATGAGCTGTCCTGGCCGCGAGGCGATGGACCGCGGCCTCCCCGCACCGACGCGGCCTGCCAGCACGCGAGCCCCTGTCAGTTCAGGCGGTGAGGCTCGTCCTCCGGAGGAGGCGCCACGCCCGGCGCAGCCAGGCGCTCCTCCTCCGCCCACGCCTCCCGAAGCGCCTCGTCGCGTTCCCGCCGCCGCTTGATCGCCAGCAGCGCGAGCAGGGTGATTGCCATCCAGAGGACGGTCGAGCTGGTCAGGAACGGCAACCAGGTGGTCCAGAACGTCTCGCGTCCGAAGTACCCCCGCGCGAACCCGGAGAGCGTGTCCCCGGTGGCGGCCTCGACCGCATCGTCGAATTCGGCGCCTCGGGAAACTCTGGCGAGGATGCGGCTGACGACGTCCTCACCGTAGCGGCGCAGAAGGTAGCGCACCAGGGCGGCCGACACCGCGTAGCCGCGCGAGGCGGCCGCCCCGTCTCCGGAGAACGACGCATCCACCTCCGAGAGCGAGCGCGGCCCGCGGCCTATCGTGGCCAGCGCCACCCTGGCGCCGTCCTCGACTCCCCACTCGCGCGCCGCGACGGTTGCCGTGCCCTCGTTGAACCATCGCGGCACCGACTTGCCGCCGGCCGCGCGGGCGAGCAGCAGATGGGCGATCTCGTGGTGCAGAAGCGTCTCCAGGTTTCGGTCCGGGTACGACGGGACACGGTCAGGGAAGAGCACAACGGCATTCAGCTCCGGCACGGCGTAGCCGCTCACCCATGACGGGACGTTGCCGGCGAGGCGCGAGCCCTCGGGCGCCAGCACGACCCTGACCGGTGGCCCAGGCGCGGTCAGACCCACCAGATGCAGAAGGGAGGCCCACTCCCCTTCCCCGAGGGACCGTACCGCTGCCGCCTGGCGCGCGAGTTCGGGCGGCGCCTCGACCCGCAGGATGGGCGCCTCTTGGCCGATGGCCGCGCGCGCCAGCGCGAGCCCGACCGCAACCGCCGCCACGAGAGATCTCGTCATCCTGAGGCCGAGGGCCACCGAGGCCGAAGAATCCCATGGCGCCTGGAGCGCGAACACCGCGCCAGCCAGCCATCTCAGGAGACGCCTGTCGCCTCGCAAGCCGTTCCCCCGGCCAAGGCTAGCAGAGGTGCCGCGGGCCACACCCTTACCCGTTCGCGGAGAGAAAGCGGATGTCCAAGCTGCTCCCGCAGGCATCAGCCCAACGGCGCATAAACTCGACCGTCGGGTTGGCGCTCCACCGCTCGGCTTGGGCCACCGCCTGCTGCGAGACGCCAAGTTTCTCACCCAGGAGTTTCTGCGTGAGGCCCGCCTGCTCACGCGCTCCCCGGAGCAGATAGCCGGCAACCGCCTGCTCCCAGAACGGGAGCTTCCCCCACCTTTGCAGCGCCTGCCACTCCGCGAAGGCCCGGGGCCTTGCGCGCGACAGGTGCATCACCGTTGGCCTGGCGGAAAGCGCCTTCGCTGTGCGAGCCGTCTTCAGGGTCCTCGTTGCGCCCATCGCTCGAGCTCCTCGTTTGTGGCGTCCCGCCCTCGCACGCGTCGTGCAAGGGCCAACAGCGCTGCCAAGGCGGCCTCGGCGCCCAACGCCGCAACGCGCCGCCGCAGGCGCCGGCGATCAAGCGCGTTTCGCTGTGCACGGAAGAGCAGCCACGCATTGACAGCGTCCACCGTGGACTCCCAGTGTTTCCACGCCGCGAGCCGGTCTGCCAGCGCGTCCTCTGCGCTGATGACGACCACCTCGCACCCGCCAACCGAAAGACGGACCGCGACCTCCCCCGCCCGCAGGGCACTACCGGGGAACTCGAGAAACACCTCGCCAGCCTCGTAGAGCCAGTGACGCCCCCGTCGTACGAAACCCGCAGCGATGAGCGCCCGTGCAACGCTTGACGGCACTGAACCGACAAGGTCGAGGTCACCCGTGACGTAGGCCCCGCGAGTGTAGAGCTCGACCGCGGCGCCACCGACCAGCACCGGCTCCTGGCCGGGAGGGAACAGCCCCTGCACCCATGCCACGAGGCGTCCCGTCTTTTGCGGCCCATCTTCCAGGCGCAGGATCGTTTCAAGCCTCATAATAGAACAATATAAAGCTTGTTTTCGTCAGAAGCAAGCCACAGGGGTGCGGCGGGTACGTCCTGGCCGCTGGCGGCGCCCGTGAGCGGAACCCCGAGCGCGATCGCCGCCAGCAAATACTTTGTCATCCTGAGGCCGAGGGTCACCGAGGCCGAAGGATCCCATCACGCCTGGAGCGCGAACATCGGGCCTGTCAGCCAATTCAGGAGACGCCTTTCGCCTCTCACGCCGTTCCCCCGGCCCAGGCTAGCAGAGGGGGTGCCGGCCCGGTCACCGAAGGGCGATCTGCAAGGTAGAGCCTTCAGGACGCACGCCCTCCCGCCTGTGCGGGCGCGTGCTCCTTCAGCGCGAGCAGCGCCGCCGGGTCGCGACGGATGTGTGGACGGTCGACCACCCGGAACCCCGCCTGCTCCGCCATTGTCAGCGATGCGGCGAACGCGTCCTCAGAGACGTGCCCCCGCGGCTCGACGAAGAGCAGCCTGCCGTCCGCTTTGAGCGTCGCAGCGATCTCGCCGAAGAAGCCCGCAGCGTCCGGCACCTCGTGCACCACGTGCAGCGCCAGCGCGACATCAACCTGGCCGGCAAGATCGGTGACTCCCAGTCGGTCGGTCTGCGCGAGCCGGACATCGATGCGGCCCAGCAGGCCTGCTCTCGCGGCCCGTCGCCTCAGGCCGGCGAGCATCCTTTCCTGCAGGTCCACGGCCACGACGCGTCCCTTCGGGCCCACGATGCGCGCCAGATCCAGGGTGAAGAACCCCATGCCGCAGCCCGGCTCGAGCACCGTCATGCCTTCGCCGACGAATGGGGCAAGGATCTTCTCCGGAGGCTGCCAGAGACGCCGGAGCGGGCTGACGAGGACGTACCCGAGCCACCAGGGGCAGACGTGATTGGCCATGCACCACCTCGGCGACCGAGACCCCAGCCGCCGTCCGCCATTCTGCCAGAAAGCGATGCGGGTCCACGACTGCCCGGCCCCGAGCACACCCGCCGGAGGGTTTGACGCCCACCACGCCGGAACAGGAGGACCAGCCGCCGTTGGGGGCGCTACCATGGTGCGGTGGTGGCATCCGGGACCGTCTACGCCGGCCTCTTTCTCCTCCTGCTCGGCGGGATCTCGGTCATCCTGCCGCTTCGGTTCCTCGGGATTCACACACGGCCGCGAGGGGCCCTCGTAGTCGCAGTTGGCGTGCTCCTGTGCGTGGCGGGCATCGCGCTCCCGTCGCCCGAGATTCGCGTCGAAACGCCGGCAACGCTCCTCGATGGGTTCATGCCGGTGTATGAGTTCAGAGAGGCCCACTCAATTCGCGTGAGGGCACCTCGAGAGAAGGTCTACCGGGCAATCAAGTCCGTGACGGCGGACGAGATCGCCCTCTTCCGGACGCTGACCTGGCTCCGCCGTCTTGGCCGTCCGGGCCCGGAGAGCATCCTGAATGCTCCGGAGCATCTGCCGATCCTGGAGGTCGCCACGCGCACCGGTTTCTTGCTGCTGGCGGAAGAGCAGGACCGCGAGATCGTGATCGGTGCAGCGGTGGCGGTCCCTCCCGGCTGGAGTCCGAAGAAGCGGCCCACGCCGGAGGAGTTCAAGGCCGTCCGCAAACCTGGTTTCGCGCTGGCAGCGATGAACTTCCGGCTCGAAGACGCCGGCGACGGCGCCTGCCTCGTGACCACGGAGACGCGGGTCCACGCAACCGAGTCCTCCACCCGGCGAAAGTTCTCAAGGTACTGGAGGGTGATCTACCCGGGAAGCTGGCTGATCCGGTGGAGCTGGCTGCGCGCCGTGAAGACCCGCGCGGAGAGGCCTGAGCTGCACGGTGGGACCGACGCACGGATTGGCCTCCGGACGCCGCCGCGAGCTGCTGACACCGAGCGCCGATGAATTGGATGGGTTCGGACTCCGCGGGATTGGTGCTAGCCACCCCGCCGGTTCTCCGGTAAGAATTGCCCATGCGCGCCACCGCCCCTGACCGCTCCCATCTCATCGCGCGGCTACGCGATCGCGCTCGCCGCCGCGGCCATCCTTTCGACCACGGCGATCTTCATCCGCCACCTCACCCAGACGTACCACATCCCCGCGCTTGTGCTGGCGTTCTGGCGGGACGGGTTCGTGTGCCTCACGCTGCTGCCGGTACTCGGGCTGCTGAATTCGCGACTGCTGCAGGTGAAGCGCCAACACCTGCTGTATCTCGTCGGCTACGGTCTTCTGCTCGCAGCCTTCAACGCGACGTGGACCCTCTCGGTCGCCATGAACGGGGCGGCGGTCGCAACCGTGCTGGTCTACAGCTCGGCGGCCTTCACCGCCCTGCTGGGCTGGTGGATCCTCGGGGAACAGCTGGGCTGGGGCAAGCTGCTGGCCGTCGCGGTCACCCTGGGTGGCTGCGTCCTGGTCTCGGGTGCGCTGAACACCGCTGCATGGCACGCCAACGTGGTCGGCATCGTGACGGGGATCCTCTCCGGCTTGTGCTACGCGATCTACAGCCTGATGGGCCGCTCGGCCTCGCAGCGCGGTCTGAACCCCTGGACGACCGTGCTCTACACGTTCACCTTTGCCACGCTCTTCCTGTTCCTCTTCAACCTCCTGCCGGGTGAAGTCGTGCCCGGCGCCGCGGCACGTCCAGCCGACTTTTTCTGGCTGGGAAGCGCCTTGGCCGGCTGGGGCGTGCTCTTCCTGCTGGCGGCCGGACCCACAGTGGCAGGCTTCGGGCTGTACAACGTCAGCCTGGTGTACCTGCCCTCCAGCGTCGCCAACCTCGTTGTCACCCTGGAGCCGGCCTTCACCGTCGTCACCGCCTACCTTCTGCTCGGCGAACGCCTGAACGGCACCCAGCTCGGCGGCAGCTTGATGATCCTAGCCGGCGTGGTCTTCCTGCGGGTCTACGAGGGGTGGCTGGAAGGCCAGTCGCGGCCCGCACCGCGAGTGAAAACCGAGGCCGCTGCCGCGAAGTGAAAACCCGAGCGGCTGGGACCGCCGTCGTCCCGCCCGACGCCGGCGACGGTGAGCAGGCGATGTCGTGTACCTGGCCGCGGAATTGACACGGTGCGAACTTCTCTTGTCTACTAACAACGATGAAACTCGATCCCGCGGAGGCCTTCTCTCTTTTGCACAGCCACGGGCTGCGACCTTCGAGGGCGCGTGTCCTGATACTCGCGTTGCTCGCCCGGCGGCGAGAGCACCTCACCACGCAGGGAATCCACAGGATCTTGGAGAACGGTGGCTACCAGCTTGGTGCCGCAACCATCTACCAGAACCTGAATCGCCTCGCGCACGAGGGACTCGTGAGGCGGCTCATCGGTCCCGACGGGCTTGCGCGCTTCGAGGCGAATCTGTCACCTCACCATCACCTGTTGTGCGTCGAATGCGGACGGATCGTGGACGCGGGACTCAACGAGAAGTCACTGCGGCACCTCAACCCGGTCGACCTCGTGACCGGCAAGCCCGCGAGGGGCTGGGAGTTCAACGGCGCCCAAGTGGAGCTCAAGGGCGTTTGCCCTTCCTGCCGGAAGCGGAAGTGAGTCCGGATTCAAGCGGTCTGCTCCGCCGATTCAGCGGCCAGTACCAAGTCCCGCCCTTAGCTGCCCGTCCTTGACAGGACGGGTGTGGCCGTATAGCGTGTAGCTCACACTCATTATGAGAGTGAGTGTGAACAAAATCACGATCCTACGAGGGAAAGTGACCTGACCGCCTTAAACGAGTCCAGGTTGAGAGGTAGGGTTGGGACCTTTCAACCGGACCGAGAAAGGGGCAGGTCAGTGCAATGGAATCGCAAAGGAGACTGTCATGAAGAGCCTGAAGAATCTCCCCGTCTTTTGGGCAAGACGCCCAAGTCCCGCGATGCTAGTGGAGATTCTTGCCCTGTACGCGCAAGGCAAGTGATTCCTCCTCTGCTCAGATAATGAAGGGAGCCACACCATGAGTAACGACAAGACCGAAGCAAAGTGCCCGTTCAATCACACCGCTGGCGACGGCACGTCGAATCGTGACTGGTGGCCGAACCAGTTGCGGCTGGATATCCTGCACCAACATTCCTCCCTGTCCAATCCAATGGGCGAGAGCTTCAACTACGCTGAAGAGTTCAAGAGCCTCGATCTGGAGGCCGTGAAGAAGGACCTTCGCACACTGATGACCGACTCGCAGGACTGGTGGCCGGCGGACTTCGGGCACTACGGGCCTTTGTTCATCCGCATGGCATGGCACAGCGCCGGCACGTATCGCACCGGTGACGGTCGCGGCGGCGCCGGAGCTGGCCAGCAGCGCTTCGCTCCCCTCAACAGTTGGCCCGACAACGCCAACCTCGATAAGGCGCGCAGGCTGCTTTGGCCGATCAAGCAGAAGTATGGCCGGAAAATATCCTGGGCCGACCTGATGATCCTCACCGGCAATGTCGCCCTGGAGTCGATGGGCTTCAAGACCTTCGGCTTCGCCGGCGGTCGTGAGGATGTCTGGGAGCCGGAAGAAGACGTCTACTGGGGCTCTGAGAACAAGTGGCTGGATGACAGACGCTACTCCGGCGACCGGAACCTCGAAAATCCGCTCGCTGCCGTGCAGATGGGTCTGATCTACGTCAATCCGGAAGGCCCGAACGGCAAACCGGATCCGATCGCGGCGGCCAAGGATATCCGTGAGACTTTTGCTCGCATGGCGATGAATGACGAAGAAACCGTCGCGCTGATTGCGGGCGGCCACACCTTCGGCAAGACCCATGGCGCCGGCCCTGCCTCCCATGTGGGGCCTGAGCCCGAAGCCGCCAGCATCGAGGAGCAAGGCCTCGGCTGGAAGAGCACCTTTGGCACAGGCAAAGGCGGTGACGCGATCACCAGCGGTCTGGAAGTCACTTGGACCACGACGCCGACGAAGTGGAGCAACAACTTCTTCTGGAACTTGTTCGGCTACGAATGGGAACTGACGAAGAGTCCGGCCGGTGCGCATCAGTGGATACCGAAGGGTGGCGCAGGCGCCGGCACGATTCCGGATGTCCACGACCCGTCGAAGCGTCGCACGCCGACCATGCTGACCACGGACCTGTCCTTGAGGTTCGACCCTGTCTACGAGAAGATCTCGAGGCGCTTCTACGAGAATCCAGATCAGTTCGCGGACGCCTTCGCCCGTGCGTGGTTCAAGCTGACGCATCGCGACATGGGCCCTCGCGCACGCTATCTCGGCCCGGAGGTGCCTGCCGAAGAGCTCATCTGGCAAGACCCCATCCCCGCGGTCAATCACAAGTTGATTGATGAGAAGGACATGGCCTCCCTCAAGGGCAAGATTCTCGCTTCAGGGCTGTCTGTCTCGCAACTGGTTTCAACCGCCTGGGCGTCGGCGTCCACCTTCCGTGGTTCCGACAAGCGCGGCGGTGCGAACGGCGCGCGCATTCGCCTCGCGCCGCAGAAGGATTGGGAAGTCAACCAGCCGAATCAACTGGCGAAAGTGCTGAAGACTCTGGAGGGCATCCAGAGCGAATTCAACAGCGCGCAGTCTGGCGGCAAGAAAATCTCGCTTGCCGACCTGATCGTCTTGGCGGGTTGCGCAGGCGTCGAGCAAGCCGCGAAGAAGGCCGGCAACGACGTGAAGGTTCCATTCACGCCGGGACGCATGGACGCCTCGCTGGAGCAGACCGATGTGGAATCCTTCGCCGTGCTCGAACCGATCGCGGATGGCTTCCGCAACTACCTCAAGGGCAAGTACTCGATATCGGCCGAGGAGTTGCTGGTCGACAAGGCGCAATTGCTGACGCTGACCGCGCCCGAGATGACGGTTCTCGTCGGCGGCATGCGCGTATTGAAGACCAACTTCGGACCCTCCCAACACGGCGTCTTTACCAGGCGGCCGGAGGCGCTGACCAACGACTTCTTCGTGAACCTGCTCGACATGGGCACCGAGTGGAAGGCTGTCACGGGCGCCAAGGACGTGTTCGAAGGGCGCGATCGCAAGACGGGCCAAGTCAAGTGGACCGGCACGCGTGTCGATCTCATCTTCGGTTCGAACTCCCAGCTCCGGGCCCTGGCCGAGGTCTATGGAAGTTCGGACGCGCAGGCGAAGTTTGTCCAGGACTTTGTGGCGGCGTGGAACAAAGTGATGAACCTTGACCGATTTGACGTCGCCTAGTCTTGGCGCAATAGGGTCGAGGTGACCCAAGACCCGGAAACTGGTCCAGTTTTCCGGGGCGGGTCAGCTATGGGAGGACTAACATTGGATCTGGTGCCGCCACAGGGGCAGGTCATCCTCAACGAGGAAATCGAGCACGAATCCTGGTTCTCCGAGTTCCTCGGGGAGGGCCCCTCTGGCCACTACCTGCGCCGTGGGGAGACCTCTCCATGGGTGGGGAAGTTCCTGCGGTAAGCTTGGATTCGTCGACCTGGGAGGCCCAGGGAGGACCTGGGCCTCGCAGGCGGCTCTGACCCGAAGTCACACCCAAGGCCCTATGCAGACTCGACGACTCACCAGGAGAGAACTGAGCCGATACAACGGCAAGAACGGCGTACCCGCGTATATAGCCTGCGAAGGCGTGGTCTATGACGTGACCGTCAGTTTCTTGTGGCCCGAAGGCGAGCATCAGGCGTTCCACGCGGCGGGTGCCGATTTGACCGCGAGCCTACACGAGGCGCCGCATGGTGCGGGGGTGCTCGCTCACTTCTCGATAGTCGGAACCCTCGAAGCGGACTGAGAAGGCACCGATTCCCTTCTCGTCAACGCTGGACCCCCGCCCCGCCCTCTCTTGGGGGGAAAGGGAGAAAGGCTCGTCTCCCCCGCACTCCGCATTGGGCGAGAGATCCGGCCTGGGTAGCCCTCTCTCCCCCGCGCCCGTGTGGGGGAGAGAGGCCGGCGTGCAACATCCTGTGGCAAGCCCCGCAAAAGGCGTGTACTGTTCGGTCTCGAGGAGGGACTATGCGCCATCGATCCGGGATCTGCTTTGCGTTTCACGACGTTCGTGCTCGTGACGGGGTGGGCGGCGGCGCAGGAGCTGGCGCCCATCCAGCTCCCGGCGCCGCAGACCGAGGGCGGCAAGCCGCTCATGCAGGCCCTCAAGCTGCGGTCGACCAGCCGCGCCTTCGCTCCCGACGCGCTGCCGAAGCAGACCCTGTCCAACCTGCTCTGGGCGGCCTGGGGCATCAACCGGCCGGACTCGGGGAAGCGCACGGCCCCTTCCGCCCGCAACTGGCAGGAGACCGACGTCTACGTGGTCATGGCAACCGGCGCCTATCTCTACGACGCTTCCGCCAACGTCCTGAAGCCGGTCGCCTCCGGCGACCTTCGCGTCCTTACAGGCACGCAGGAGTTCGTCAAGGATGCCCCGGTGACGCTCGTGTTCGTGGCAGACGCCGGCCGCATGAAGGGCGCCCAGACGGACACGCAGCAGGCGTACGCCTGGGGCGACGCCGCGTTCATCAGCCAGAACGTCTACCTCTTCTGTGCCTCGGAGGGCCTCGCCACCGGCGTGCGCGCCATGGTGGACCGTCCGCCGCTCGCCAAGGCGCTCAAGCTCGGGCCCAACCAGATCATCGCCTTCGCCCAGTGCGTGGGATACCCAAAGAAATAGGGTTTGCCACCAGGCCCGCTCGGTCCGGCAGTTGGTGAGATGACGACAGCCAGTTCGGTTCGGAGCCTCGGCGCCGGACGCCTCCGGAGCAGCGAGGAGGGTTGATGGAGGAACGGATCCTGCTCTGGATCCACAGCTTCGCGGGTCCGGTCCTCGACCAGGTCTTTCTTTTCTCAAACCTCTTCGGGCTCCTGCCGATCTGCGCGACCCTGGTGACCGCCATGGCGCTCCTTCACTTGCTCCGAAAGGAGCGCACGGAAGCCCTGGTCTGGGTGGTGGTTGGTCTGGTCACGCTCGCGTTCCCCGAGCTCCTCAAGTACGCCGTTGCCCGACCACGACCCGTGCTGTGGGAGACGCTCATCCACCCTTCGGGGTTCTCGTTCCCGAGCGGGCACGCGGTGGCTTCGGCCGCGTTCTATCCCCTGCTGGGCTGGGTGCTTCTGCGGCGCCGCGGGGTCGCGGCCGGTGTGGGCTATGGCACCGGTGCGCTCTTTGCGCTCTTCGTGGGCTTCGGCCGCCTCTACCTGGGGGTGCACTGGCCGTCGGACGTTCTCGCCGGCTGGTTGCTCGGATTTGCCCAGAGCGCCCTGGGGATCGCCTGGCTCAGGAGACGAGCTGCGGGGGATCAGACGACACAGGGGTGACCCCTCACGGCCTTCTCGACGCGACCCTCAAGGCCAGAGTGCGTTGGCTTCCCGACGAGATAGGGGTGGCCGAACCCGCCTGGTCGCGCAGACGGTGAAGTGGTCATACGTGGCACCGGTGCGATCCCAGGCGCGCAACTCTCCCCATCACCTCCGCACCAGCGGGTACAGGTTCTTCGGCGCGTTCTTGTACGGGATCGTCGTGACGTCCGCCGGCCCCAGTCCCGGCGCGTCTACCTGGAAGACCGCCTTCGCCAGCCCGTCCTCGACGAACCCCCGCCAGAAGTGCACGCGCGACTTCAGGACGATGATGTCCATCGTCCCGAGGCTGATCCCGAGCTTGCCAAAGATGTCGGGGTCCGTCACCTGGTGCAGCTCCGGGGTGATAATCACCCGGTTTCCGTCGCCGAACAGGAGCACCGCTACCGTCCGGAACCGCTCATACGCGCGGAGGGCCTCGATCTTCCCCGTGATCGGCACCGGGCGTCCGGAAAATTTGTCCTGGTAGCCGCCGACGCTCACGGTTACGGTGTCACCGACTTTCCCCTTCGACACGATCTCGTTGATCGCCCTCTCGTCCGAGATCGTGGCGATGCAGAACCTCCTGGCGCCCTGCCGGATAAGCTCCTCGAGGATGTGCGTGGAGTTGCCGGTGCGGTCCGCGTGATCCGCGATCACGACCGGCGTCTTCCCGGCTTTCGCCGCGGCGATCGCCAGCGCCACGCCTTCCTTCGTCCCCGGCAGCTTCTTGCCCGCGAACTCCTCGCGCTTTCTCCAGATGAACGCCGACATGTCGTCGGCGATCCGGGCGGCCAGCTCGGAGTCGTTGTTGGTCAGTACCATCACCGTCGCGCCGATGTCGGGGACGTCCGCGTAGGCGAAGCCGAACGCCACCGATACGTAAACGTCCTTGCGCCGCTCCTCCCAGATGCGCGCGCGCTCCATGATCTCCATCGCCGGTGAGGTCCCGGTGCCCTGATACACGCTCGGGGTCAGGACTCCCGGCTTGCGCGTGGCCATCGTGGGTCTGTACGTCCCTCTGATCTGGCGCAGCATCACGCGCAGCGCCCGTTCGCCCTGCAACGCCTCGTCGTAGTGCGGGTAGCGCTTGATGATGAAAACAGCGTCGGCGGCGTCGGTCAGCTCGGAGTCCTCGTTGGCGTGCAGGTCGAGCGTCACGTAGATCGGCCTCGTGCCCACGGCCCCACGAACACGCCTGACCAGCTCAGCCTCGGGCTTCGGAATGCCGGTCACCGCCATCGCCCCGTGCAGCGCCAAATACACCCCGTCGAACGGACCCTGCTGCCTGATGTCGCTCACGATCCCGTTGGCGTACTTCTCGAAAGCCTCGCGCGTGATCCAGCTCCCCGACGAGCCTCCTTTGGATTCGCGCGGCGAGAGGATGCCAACCAGCTCGACGCCATCGTATTCGGCGGCCGCCGCGACGAAACCGGCGATGTACCCGCCCTCCCTGAGGACCTCGGCACCGCGCATCGGTGGGCCGTAGTATTCCCACTCGGCGATACCCGTGGGTTCGGGGCAGAACGTGCACGTCTCGTGCGAGAACGTCGCGACGGCTATGCGGACCTTTCTCGCCCCGGACATCGTCGGTGCCTGGGCCAACACACCTGCGGTGGATACGAACGTCAAGGCGCACGCGCCAATTATGAGACGTCGTCTCACTGTAGCCCTCCTCTCGGCACCCTGGGGACATCCTAGCGGATCTCGGACACATCACGACGCGCAGCGATGGCGCCGATCTCCAACAGCGCACCGCGGTGGAGGTCGGGCGTCGGTACCACCGTCCGGGCAGGCCGGTCCGACCAGACCTGGATGCGCGGACGTCTGGCCACTCGCGCCAGCGTCGCGCCGTCCAGGGCCGTGACCGTCGAAGGCGGTCACCAGCAGGCGCGGCTCACGAACAACCGGTAGTAGCATCTAGGCCGTGGACTCGGCAGCTCCCCCCACCCGCGGGTCGCCCGTCAGGCGCTGGTTCGGGACCACCCGAGCACAGTTTCTCGCACTGCTCCGCGATCCCTTCTTTTTCCTGACGGTCGGGCTGCTGTTCCTCAAATCATGGTTGGGCGTGCTCCTGATCAACAACCCCGACCACTCGGCTCTTGACCTCTACTACCTCGACTCCTACAACACGTCGCCCGTAATCTTCGTCTCCTTCATCGTCGTCCCTGTCTCTCTCGGCTTCCTGCTGCGCGCCAGGAGTAGGCTCACGTACTACCTCGCGCTCGACGGGGCGCTCTCGCTCCTGATGATCGGCGACATCTGGTACTTCCGCGCGTACAGCACGTTCCTCTCGTTCCTGCTCTGGCAGCAAACGGGAAATGTCCGGGGTCTCTGGTCGAGCATCTTCGCGATGTACCGTCCCGTGGACCTCCTCTTTATTGCCGACCTCGCCGTGCTGGTGCCCGTGGTGCTCCTCTGGCGGAAGCTCTACCGGAGCGCGCGGCGGGCAGTGGTTCTCGCCGTCCTGTTCCCACTTGCGGCATTCGGCTGCCTGTGGGTCAAGCACCACGAACTCGACGTAAACGGCACCGTTTCCGAAGTGCGGTTCGTCGAACCGTGCTGGGAAGCGCGCCAGACGATCAATTTCCAGTCGCCGCTGGGGTTCCATGTGCTGGACTTCGCGGCGGTCTATCTGCAGGACCGGTCAGCGAGGCTCACGCCTGCCCAGCGCGAGGAGATCCGCTCGTGGTTCGCGGCGAAACGAGAAGGGCTTCCGGACAATCGCTACAAGGGCATGCTCAAGGGGAGGAACCTGATCGTCGTGCAGGTCGAGTCCCTCGAGGCCTTCGTCATCGGCCACAGCGTCGCCGGTCAGGAGATCACGCCGGTGCTCAACGGGCTGCTGCCGAGCAGCCTCTACTTCCCAAACATCTACGATCAGGCGCACGAGGGCCTGAGCTCGGACTCCGACCTGATGGTCAACGCGTCGATCTACCCGTTGCGCCGGGGCTCCACGTTTTTCCAATTCCCCGGTAACTCGTACAACTCGCTCCCCAGGATCCTGCGCGGCGCGGGCTACCGGACGACGATCGCCATGCACCCAGACCCGGGGGTCTACTGGAACTGGAAGAACGCCCTCACGGCCATCGGCTTCGACGCCTGCCTCGACATGACAGCCTTCGCCAACGACGAGATCCTGGGCCTCGGACTCTCCGACGCGGACTTCCTCCCGCAGGCGGCCGCGAGGCTTGTCCAGCAACCGGAGCCATTCTTCGCGTTCCTCGTGACGCTCAGTTCCCACGCGCCGTTCGAGCTTCCAGAGGAGTATTGCGAGCTGACACTCAATGAAAAGCTCAGCGGCTCATCGCTGGGCACGGCGTTCCAGTGCTTCCGGTACACGGACCGCCAGATCGGCGTGTTCCTCGACCGGCTCCGCACCAGCGGCCTGCTCGAACGCTGCGTGGTCGTGTTCTACGGCGATCACGCCTCGGTGCACAGGTTCTTCAACGACGAAGTCGCGGCGTTGGAAGGAACCGAGGATTGGATGCGCGACAGTCGCTGTCTCGTCCCGCTCATCATCTACGCGCCGGGGCTTGCCGGGGAGCGCCTCGTTGTGACCGGCGGCCACATCGACATCATGCCGACGCTGCTCTACCTCCTCGGCGTGGACGAGGAGAAGATCGCCGGAACAGCCATGGGCCGCAACCTCCTGAAGACCCGGCGAGAATTCGCCGTGTTGTCGAACGGCAAAGTTGTCGGAACCAACGCGGGCTGTGCGTTCACCAGAAGTGCCGTCCGTGGTCTCGCCATCGCGGACCTGATCATCCGCAGCGACTACTTCAAGACGATCGAGCACTCCAACCGTTGATGAGGCACACGAGCGCTCGCAGGCAAAAGACCGAGCGCGATGGCCGATCCAGCGCCAACCAAGATCGCTATTGGCCAACGCGCACGACGACGAAGGTGATGTCGTCAGCCTGCTCGCGCTCGCGGCGCCAGTTGGCCACGGCGGCCATCAATTGCTCGACGACCTCGCCCGCCGGCTCGCCGGCCGCTCCATGCAGCGCCTCGGCTGCGCGTTCGAAGCCCAACTCATTGCCGTCGGGGTCCTGCACCTCGTGAAAGCCGTCGGTCGCGAACAGCAGCGTGTCGCCAGGGGCCAACGAAGCTGTGCGCTCTTCGTACACGGGCGACAACCGACCGCCGAGCGGCAGCCCGCCGACGCCAAACTCCTCGACCTCTCCGCTACCCGCACGGCAGATCAGCACGGGCGGCATCGCCGCTGAGCAGATCGCAACCGAGCGCGGCGTCACACGGGCAACCGACAGACACATGTGAAGCGGCCTGATGTTCAGTCCGCGGACCACGCGGTCGCACTCGGAGAGCATCGTTGGGAGACTTTGCTCGCCTCCAATCGTCGCGAGGACGGCCTTGACCGCCGTGACCATGATGCCCGCCGCCACACCGTGGCCGGTCGCGTCGCCGATCGCGATGACCAAGCTCCCGTCCGGGCCCGAGTGGAAGTCGTAGTAGTCGCCGCCCACCTCGGTCGCGGTGGTCATCGCGACGGCCATGTCCAGCCCATCGACTTCGGGCACGGAGAGAGGGAGCATCGAGAGCTGTAGTGCCCGTCCCTCTTCCAGCTCCCGGCTCTTCCGTGTGCTTTCGGCCTCGAGCAATCGTCGCTCCAGCTCGTTGGCGTGCGCCACGCGCTCCTGCTCGAGGATCTGCCCCGAGAGCGTCTCCACCTCCACCAGGCGCCGCTCGAGATGCAGGCTGGTGCGCGCGAGCGTCCGCGCGAGCGAGAGCGACAAGGTCATGGCCAAGCCGAGCATGCCGACGATGTAGACGTTGCGCACGCCCCCGATGGGGCTGATCACCTCGAGGTTGATCAGCACCTGCAGCCCGATCGCTCCGGCAAGGATGACGAGGCCAACGAGCAGTGTCCCCGATCCCTCGCGCGCGATCGTCCTGCGGCTCATCTCGACCCGTACGATCTCGCCCATCATGGCGGCGAAGTACAGGTACCAGACCAACCCGGCGAACGGGTCCGGCTCGAACAGGCTGGCCACCATCAGCGCCGCGCCCACGACCGTGAATGCCTTCCAGGTCCTCGGAAAGGGTTTCGTCCGCACCGCGTAGAACGCGAGCAGGCCGAAGAGGATCGCCGCGAAAACGGATGAGGTGCTGAGTCGCCGGAGCAGGAGGAGTCCCGCGGCGGAACTCGTGTGAGCGCTTTGAAAGTCGCAGAAGACGATCACGGCGAAGGCGGCCATGCAAAGCGCGTAGAAGAGGTTCTCCCGCATCCTCCGGTAGAACCAGTAAAGCGCGAGGTGCAGCAGCGCGAGGAAGACCGCCAAGGCCGTGAAGGTGGCCTGCAGCAGGGAGCTACGCCGCACGTTCGCGGCCCGCTCCGCGATCGCCGGGTTCGCGTCGGCGATGGCGAGGACGAAGCCGATGCCGAACCCCGACCGGTTGAGCGACTGGGCGGAGGCGCACGAGTATCGCACCGCGATCACGTGCTCTATACGGGCGGAGAACACCGCGACCCGCGGGTCGCGGCCCTCGAACGGCACCTCCGGCTTACCGCGCGCGCCGACCGTCCCGAAGCGGGAGAGGAGCGCTCCGTCGAGGTAGACCTCAGCCGCGCCGGCCTGCACCAGGGTCATCGCGAGTGGTTTGCCCCACAGCGACGGCTCAACGCTCAGGTGGCGTCGAAACCAGCCGATCCCGGGCCAGGCCTCGCGCGGGAGCTTGCCAGGCGGCATGCGCGGATCCACCAGCTCCCACCCTGTGTCGTCGAACGTCGCTTCGGCCCAGCTCGGGTCGTCGCCGGGGTGGAACCGCCACGCCTTGGTGAGCTCGATACTATTTCCCCCCTCGAAACTCTGCGGATTGAGCTGGGCGGGTGTCGGCCCCTGGCCGACCGCACCAGCGGCGCCCGCACGAAGCAGCAGGGTGAAGGCCACGAGCCGAAACGGAGCCGTCATACGCATGGCGGGTATGGCCATGGTACGCCAGCGGCCCTGGTTGGTTTTGGCGCTGCGGTCCCAGGCCTTCAGGCGCGTTGGGATTCTTCGGCCGCTTCGCGTCCTCAGAATGACCACAACACTTCATTGTCATCCTGAGCGAGGCGCAGGCTCGCGAAAGACCTCCCCAAGCCCACCAGCGCCTCGATCTCGGTTCCTCCCCGCGGAAGGGGGAGTCAGGTGGGGAAGCACGCTGTGAGCACCACCCCTATACCTGAAGGCCGGAGACGGGTCGCTCTGCCTCAAAACGCCGCGCGGGAGCGAATGTCGATCTTGCGACACGCCCGACCCCAAAAACCCCCGAGGTGCTCTCCAACCCTCCCCCACGTGCGGATCCCAGGGCCATGGTGCACGGTGAAGCCGGTCCGATCCGCGCCTATTGGCCCCGGCCGCAAGGCAAATTCTTGACTTTCAAGAACTTGGTGTATACTGACACCCTCTGCCGGGCATCGCGCCACCGGGCGCATCGCCGGCCTCGCCTCCGAGCGGAACCTTCCGCGGGTCCGAGGTGGGATCTACAGTGCGGAAGATGACCGGTCCTGGAACCCGCAGGGCCAACAGGAGGCACAAATGGCTTCAAAGCTCTACGTCGGCGGTATGTCGCTGTCAACAACCTCAGAGACCCTGCGCACGCACTTCGAGCAGTGCGGAAAGGTCGTGTCGGCCGCGGTGGTCACCGAGCGCGATTCGGCGCAGTCCCGCGGCTTCGGTTTCGTCGAGATGTCCACCGACGCCGAGGCGGAGGGAGCGATCGCCACGCTCAACCAGAAGCCCCTCGACGGCCAGCCGCTCACGGTCAACGTCGCCAAGTCGCGCATGGAGAAGTCCGGACCGAGGTCTGACCGCACCCCGCGTCTGTAAGCGACCAGACACCGGGTGAAGTTGCCCGGATACGGCCGCATTCGAAGTGAAATGTAGGGCACGCCCTCCGGGCGTGCCCAGTTTTTTGCTCGAAACGTGAGGAAACGAGCACGCACGGAGCGCGTGCTCCACAAAACGGCCGTAATCGGGGTCGGCTCAACCGAGCAGCACGGTCCCCACCTTCTGACCACGACCGATGCCCGGATCGGCGACGAGGTGGCACACCGCGTCGCACTCAAGCTCGGCCACGCGCTGCAGGCGAAGACCGTCGATGTCGGCCGATCCGAAGCGTCCTGCGTGACCGCCCGGACTGCCTCGTAGCGCGCCAGAAGCCGCTGGATCTAACGCCCGACGTCGTTGCCTGGGATCGGCCAGACCCCGCCGAGCGCCTTGTACAGTGCCGCGTACGTCGTCGCCGCTTCGGTCCGCGCCTGCGCCGACTGGTCCTCCGCTTCGAGTTGGGTGCGCTCCGCTTCAAGAACATCGAGCAGATCACCCAGCCCATCGGAGAAACGCATGTGAGCCAACTCGGCCGCGCGCTTGCTGGACGAGGCCGCGTCCTGAATCCGCTCCACGCGTGTGCGCGCGGCTCGATACCGAACCAGCGCGGCCTCGATCTCTTCCCGGGCGCGCAGCAATGTCTGCTCGTACCCCGCCCGGGCCTCTTCCTCCCGCGCGTGCGCACCGGCAACGCCGGCCCTCACTCTGCCCAGGTCGAACAACGGCCAGGAAATCTTCGAGCCGAGGAAGTAGCGAAAGGTACCGCGCTCCCCGATCGCGTCGAAGGCGGCTGCCGTGTACCCAGCGCTCCCTCCGAAGCTCAGGCGCGGCAGGCCCTCGGCCTTCGCCGCGCTCACGAGCGCGCTCTCCGCCTTCAACTGATTCTCGGCCGCCGCCACGTCCGGGCGTCGACCGATCACCGCCTCCGGGCTGCCGATCGTCATTTGTGCCGGCGGGGTCGGGAGCTGGGCCGGCGCCTTCAACTCCTCGGCGACCGCCAACGGCGGGCGGCCGACGAGGACACCGATCCGATACTGGGCTGCCGCTACGCGCGCCTCGAAGGTGGGGATCGACGCCAACGTGAAGCTGAGCTGCGCCAGCGCCCGCTCGGTATCGAACCCGGTTCCGCGACCAGCATCGAGACGCTGGCGCGTCAGCTCCAACGTGCGACGCTGGTTCTCCGTGTTGCGCTGCGCGACCTCCAGCTGCTCCTGTGCGCCACGCAGGTCGAAATAGGCGCGCGCAAGCTCTGCCGCCAGCGAGACCCGCACATCCCGCAGGCCGGCGTCGGTCGCGGCGACGATCGCCTCCTGCGCGTCGAGGTTGCGCCGCAGCCGACCGAACAGGTCCAGCTCCCACGAGGCATCGAAGCCGACGTCCCAGATGTTCTGGTCCGGAAACGATCCCGACGTATTCGGGAAGCTGGCGGGCGAAAGCCGTTGCCGCGTGTAGCCGCCCCCGACCGACCCGGTGGGCGCCAGCTCGAGTGCCGCCGCGTGCCGTGCCGATCGCGCACCGAGCAACCTTGCCTCGGCTGCGCGCAGATCGAGGTTCGCTCGCAGCATCTCGTCCATGAGGCGGTCGAGCGTCGCGTCGCCCAACTCGCGGAAGAACTCCAGGCTCCCGCCTGCCGACTCCGCCGATGTCGCCGGAGCACCGACTGCCAGCGTCGCCTCGGGCGTTTGCCCAGGCAGTTCGGATGTCGCTCTGTTTCCCTGCGGCAGCGCCGGCGCCGACGCAATCCAGCAACATACCGTGAGCACGAGAGACGTCACGGTGTTACGCATGCGTTCCCCCTCCGGGCGTGGTGGGCGCGCCCCCGCCAGTCGCAGCCGTGCGCGCGCGCCACTCGACGAAGCTCTGCAGAACAACGTAGAACACCGGCGTAAGAACCAGACCGAAGAATGTCACGCCGAGCATCCCCGCGAACACCGCGACGCCCATGGCGTGCCGCATCTCGGCTCCGGCGCCCCTCGACAGCACGAGCGGGACCACGCCCATGATGAACGCCATCGAGGTCATGAGGATCGGGCGCATCCGGATCCGGCTGGCCTGCAGTGCTGCGTCGACGGGCGAAATTCCGCGCGATCGCAGCTCCCGGGCGAACTCGACGATCAGGATCGCGTTCTTGCACGCGAGGCCGACGAGCACCACCAGGCCAATCTGGGTGAAGATGTTGTTGTCGCCGCGCGTAAGCCACACTCCAGTGATCGCCGACAGCTGGCACATCGGCACGATCAGGATGACCGCAAACGGCAGCGACCAGCTCTCGTATTGGGCTGCGAGCACGAGGAACGCGAGCAGCACGCACAGCGGGAACACGAAGATGGCCGTGTTGCCGGCCTGGATTTGCTGGTAGGTGAGCTCCGTCCACTCGTAGCCAATGCCGTTTGGCAGCGTCTCCTTGGCGATCTTCTCTACCAGCGCGATGGCCTGGCCCGAACTGATGCCGGGCGCCGGGGCGCCGCTGACGTCGGCTGCCGGGTACGCGTTGTAGTGCAACGCTCGATCGGGCCCATAGCTCTGCCTCACGGTGAGCAGCGACCCGAGCGGAACCATCTCCCCCGCGGCGTTGCGCACCTTGAGCTGCGCGATGTTGTCCGCGGTGGCGCGGAACGGCGCGTCGGCCTGCGCAATGACCCGGTATGTCCGCCCGAAACGGCTGAAGTCGTTGACGTAGGCCGACCCCAGGTAGATCTGCAGGGTCTGGAAGAGGTCGGTGAGGTTCACCCCGAGGCGCTTCGCCTTCTCGCGGTCCACGTCAGCGAAGAGCTGCGGGACGTTGATCTGGAAGCCCGTGAAGGCGCCGGCGAGCTGCGGCGTCTGGTAGATCCGTCCCAGCAGCGCCTGGGTCGCCCGTGAGAGCTCGCGTTCGCCGAGGCCCGCGCGATCCTCGAGCTCCAGTTTGAAGCCACCGACGGTGCCGAGCCCCTGCACCGCGGGCGGGGGAAACACCGCGACGAAGGCGCCCTCGATGGCGGAAAACTTGCGATTGAGCGCGTTCGCGATCGCGAGGCCGTACCGGTCCTTGGACCGGCGCTGCTCGAAGTCGTCGAGCCCGAAAAAGATGATGGCCGCGTTCGGGCTGTTGACAAAACCATTGATCGAGAGGCCGGGGAACTGCACGGCGGTCCGCACCCCCGGGTGCGTAAGCCCGATCGCGGACATCTGTTTGACGACGGCCTCGGTCCGGTCGAGCGACGCCGCCTCCGGCAGCTGCGCGAAGGCGACGAGGTACTGCTTGTCCTGCGTAGGCACGAACCCGGTCGGCACCTGCAGGAACATCACGAAGGACATCACGATCATCGCGCCGTAAACGGTGAGGGTAGCCGCCTTCCGGCGGATGAGAGTCGCGACGTCCCTCCCGTACCGCTGCGACGCCCTCGTGAAAAGACGGTTGAACGGCCGGAAGACCCATCCGAAAAGGGCGTTGATGACGCGCGTCAGCAGGTCGGGTTGCGCGTCGTGGGCGCGGAGGAGAATCGCGCCGAGCGCCGGCGAGAGCGTGAGCGAGTTGAAGGCCGAGATCAGCGTGGAGAACGCGATGGTCAGCGCGAACTGGCGGTAGAACTGCCCGGTCAGGCCGCTGATGAAGGCGATCGGGACGAACACCGCGCAGAGGACCAGCGCGATGGCGATGATCGGCCCGCTCACTTCCTCCATCGCCTTCACCGCCGCATCACGCGGCGCCAGACCCTCCTGGATGTGCCGCTCGATGTTCTCCACCACGACGATCGAGTCGTCCACGACGATCCCGATTGCGAGCACCAGACCGAAGAGGGACAGCGTGTTGATCGAGAAGCCGAACGCCAGCATGATCGCGAAGGTCCCGACGATGGACACTGGGACCGCGATCAGAGGGATGATCGAGGCGCGCCACGTCTGAAGGAAGAGCACGACGACGATGACCACCAGCGCGATTGCCGCGAACAGGGTCTTCACGACCTCGCGGATTGACTCCCGGACGAACTGCGTCGGATCGTACACGATGGCGTAGTCGACGCCCTGAGGGAAACGGGTCTTGAGGTCCGCCATCGTCCGGCGGACCTCGGCCGAGAGCCGGAGCGCGTTGGAGCCGGGCGCCTGGAAGATGGGTATAGCCACGGCCTCCTTGTCGTTGAGCAGGGAGCGGAGCGCGTAGTCGCCGGCCGCGAGCTCGATGCGGGCAACGTCCTTCAAGCGCGCAATTTCACCGGCGCCGCCCGTCTGGATCACGATGTCGCCGAACTCCTCCTCGCTGACGAGGCGCCCGCGTGCGTTGATCGTGAGCTGGTAGTCGGTCTTCACCGTCATCGGTGGTGCGCCTAGGACACCGGCGGCCACCTGCACGTTTTGTTCGCGAATTGCGCGCACCACGTCGCCCGCCGACAGGCCGCGCGACGCCACCTTCTGCGGGTCGAGCCAGATTCGCATGGCGTAGTCGCCGGCGCCGAAGATGAGCACCTGGCCGACGCCGCGGATTCGGGCCAGCTCGTCTTTGACCTGCAGGACGGCGTAGTTTCGCAGGTATGTCATGTTGTAGCGGTTGTCGGGAGAGAATAGGTGCACCACCATCGTGAGGTCGGGCGAGCTCTTCACCGTGGTGACGCCGAGCTGGCGCACCTCATCGGGGAGGCGGGGCAGGGCCTGGCTGACACGGTTCTGCACCTGCACCTGCGCAAGGTCAACGTCGGTGCCGATGCGGAACGTCACCGTCAGCGTCAGTACGCCGTCCGGCGTGCCTTGTGATGACATGTAGAGCATGTTCTCGACGCCGTTGATCTGCTCCTCGAGCGGCGCCGCCACCGTCTCGGCCAGAGCGCGCGGGTTCGCGCCGGGATACATGGCCCGAACGACGATCGACGGCGGCACAACCTCCGGGTACTCGCTGACAGGGAGCGCGAAGATCGCGATCGCACCCGCGATGACCACGACGATGGAAAGGACGGCTGCAAAGATCGGTCGGTCGATGAAGAACCGTGAGAAGTTCATGATCGGGCTCCCTGGGGTCGCAGCCTACGAGCGGGTGGCGGCCGCAGCGGCCACACCGGAGTCCATGGACGCCTCTTTGGCCGCGACTTTCATTCCGGGCCGCACGTGCTGCATCCCGTCGATGACGATCCGCTCACCCGGCTGAAGGCCGGCCTTGACGATGCGGAGCCCATCGATCACGCGTCCGAGCTCGACGGCACGATAGGCCACCGTGCTGTCCGGCTCGAGGACCAGCACGAATCGCTTGTCCTGGTCGGTACCGATGGCACGATCGAGGATGAGCGTGGCGCGGTAGAGTGCACTTCCGACGAGCCTGATCCGGGCAAAGAGCCCGGGCGTGAAAAGGCGCTCCCGGTTGGATAGGACCGCACGGACCCTGATGGTTCCCGTCTTGGGGTTGAGCTGGTTATCGACAAAATCCACGAAGCCCTCGTGCGGATAACCGGCCTCGTTTGCGAGGCCCAAGAGGATCGGGTCTCGCCCGTCGCGCGAGCCACCTCCGGCCCTGCTCCGGGAGAGAGCGGCATACTTGAGGTAGGTGAGCTCGTCGCTCTCGAACGAGACGTAGATCGGGTCGAGCGAGACGACCGTGGTGAGCAATGTCGCTGCCGGCGGTCCCGCCTGGACGAGGTTGCCCGCGGTCACTTCGGCCTTGCCCACTCGACCGGCGATCGGGGAGCGCACCTGGCACCACTCCAGGTTTAGCCGAGCGTTTGTCACCGCGGCCTCGGCCGCGCGGACCAGAGCTTCCCCCTGGGCCGACGCGCTTGTCCGGCTGTCGAACTCCTCGCGGGAGATCGCCTGGACCTCGACCAGCCGTTTTGCGCGCGCCACCTCACGAGCAGCCAGCTCGGCGCCCGTTCGGGCGCGCGCCAGCTCGGCCTCGGCGCGGGCCAGGTCTGCCTCATACGGCCGAGGGTCGATCTCGAACAGGACCTCGCCCTGCGCGACCTCTTTCCCTTCGGCGAAAGCCACGCGGTTGATCGGCCCGGAGACCCGGGGCCGGATCTCGACTGAGTCCACCGCTTCCAGCCTGCCTGTCAGCTCGTCCCATTCCCTGATGTCGCGCTGCAGGACCGGCGCGACAGTGACTTCCGGCGCCGGCGGCGGCGACGGGGCCTGCGCCCCGCACCCGACCAGCAACAAGCTCAGCCACCCGATGCCTGCCACCATGAGCTTCCGAGACCGCATCCCCACCTCCGTTGCTCTGCACGACTGATCCCGGTCGAGGACGAGTCGGCACGCGCACCCGTCACCCCACCTTCGAACTCCGGAACACGAACCAGAACCGGCCACGACCTTCGTGCATTCCACCCCTGCCGCGACCGCTCTCTGCCATCGCGAGCTCGCTTTCACACGGTCTTCAATCGCGCCGATCAGAGCGTGTTTTGGTCGTTGCCGTACCGCCAACAGGAATCGCCATCTCGTCGTCGCAGTCGAGCTTCCTTGCCCGCACCTCGGAGGTCGCGGATGGAGGTTTCTGCTCCGGGGGCTGATGGCGCGCCGCGTCTGTAGAAGTGAAATGCGGGCCACGCGCTCTGCGCGTGCGTTCCAGCGCGGGGCACCGGCCCAAGGTTTGACCAAAGTTGGACTAGCATGTAACTCATGAGCGAGCCATCCCCAGCCCTGCCCCAGGAAGCGCACCGTCTCTTCGCGGAGTACTTCGGCAAGATCGAGACGTGCGTCGGCCTCCTGTCGCACGAGCAGCTCTGGTGGCGGCCGAACCCGCGGTGCAACAGCGTCGCCAATCTCCTCCTCCACCTATGCGGCAACCTCTCGCAATGGGTGGTGGGCGGCCTCGGCGGGGAGCCGTTCGAGCGCCAAAGGCGTGAGGAGTTCACCGCCACGGAGGGCGAAGACGGAGTAACGCTTGTGGGCCGCCTTGGCGAGGTCGTCAGCGCCTGCCGGGACGTCGCTGGCGACCTCCCGGATGAGAAGCTAGGTCAGGTCTTCGTCATCCAGGGGATCACTCGAACCGGGTTCGGTGTCCTGCTTCACGCCGTCGAGCACATGGCCTACCACACGGGCCAGATCATTTACGTCACCAAGCAGCTCGTCGGGGCGCACGCGGAGATCGAGTTCTACCCCCACCTCAAGTAGCCGTGGGCACTTCTGCCTGTCCTCAGACGCCGCGGGATTCTTCGGGGCGCCCTCGGCGCCCCTCGGAATGACCCAGGGAAGCACTTTGTCATCCTGAGGGAGGCGAAGCCGACCGGAGGATCCCACCGCATACCCAGGCTGGAGTCTTTGCTGTGTAGTATGCGTTCGGCACAGTGAAGGGAGGCCCCATGACCAAGCGTGAGGTCGTCCTCGGGCTGCTGGATCCCCGCAAGCCCCAGACCTACATGCCCGCCGCCTTCTTCCTCCACTTTGATCCCTTCTGTCACTTCGGTCAGGCAGCGGTGAACAGGCACCTGGAGTTCTTCCGCACCACCGGGATGGATTTCGTCAAGATCCAGTACGAGCGGAACTTTCCCCGCCTGCCCGAGATCCGCGAGGCCGTCGACTGGACCCGCATGCCGCTCTACGGGGAGGAGTTCTACGAGCCGCAGCTCGAGGTCGTCGAGGGCATCGTCAAGGCGGTGAAGCGCGAAGCCGTGGTGGTCGTCACCCTCTACTCGCCGTTCATGTGCGCCGGTCACGCGGTTGGTGACGAGAATGTGCTCCGACACCTCCGCGAGAACCCCGAGGCGGTTACCAAAGGCATGGAGATCGTCACCGAGAGCCTCATGACCTTCGTGAGGGCCTGCGTCCGCCGTGGTGTTGACGGTTTCTACCACTCGACGCAGGGAGGCGAGACCCACCGGCTGGCGGACCGCACATTGTTCGACACGTTCGTCCGCCCCTACGATCTGGCCGTAATGAGGGAGGCCGAACGCTCGTGCATCTTCAACATCCTGCATGTCTGCGACTATGTCGGGGAGTACGATGACCTGACGCGTTTTCAGGACTACCCCGGGCACGTGGTGAGCTGCCCGCTCAAGGTTGGCGGCCATCCGCTGCCGCTGGCCGAGGCGTACCGGGTATTCAAACGCCCCGTGATGGGCGGGCTCGACCGCCACGGCGCGATCGCGACCGGCCGCGAAGCGCAGATCCGCGCCGAGGTCGACGCCACGCTCCGAAAAGTGCCCGAGCGCTTTATCCTCGGCGCCGACTGCACCGTCCCTGCCGAAACCCCCTGGGAGCACCTCCGCACCGCGATCCAGACCGTGCACGCCTGGCAGCGCGGGTAGACCCGCCCTTGTCTCCTTGTCGCCCCGGCCGTGCAGGACGTGCATGACCGTCCCCAGGTGCCATGGGATTCTTCGGGGCGCCTTCGGTGCCCCTCAGAATGACACCGGATCTTGCGGTGTCATTCTGAGCGGGGCGCAGCCCCGCGAAGGATCCCACCGCACCTGGAGCGCTCCCGGCCCCTTCGCTGGAGCCGGCACTCATGCTGCCCTGCCGCTCATGCACGATCGTCGGAATAGCCCCCGGCTCGCACCGGTTGACTTGCAAAGCATCACGCGTTGGAGGAAGTTCCAGAGTTCCGTTTCGGCGTCCGGGCGATGGCCCAAAAGGAGGTCGTTATGACAGCGCTGCACTCTCTGTGGCTCCCGATTCTGTTGTCGTCGGTGTTCGTGTTCATCCTGAGCTCCCTCATCCACACGGCGTCGCCCTGGCACAAGAGCGACTACCGCAAGATGCCGGACCAGGACAAGGTGATGGACGCGCTTCGCCCGTTCGCCATCCCGCCGGGCGACTACATGGTCCCCCGCCCGTCGAGCATGCAGGACATGCGCACGCCGGAGTTCAAGGACAAGCTAAAGAAAGGCCCGGTCATGGTGGTCACCGTGTTCCCGAACGGCCCTGGTGGGATAGGCAAGAACATGGTCCTCTGGTTCCTCTACTTGATCGTGGTCGGCGTCTTTGCCGCGTACGTCGCTGGGCGCGCGTTGCCTGCCGGCGCGCGCTATCTGTCGGTGTACCGGTTCGCAGGGGCCACCGCGTTTATCGGATACTCGGCCGCGCTCTGGCAGATGTCGATCTGGTATCGCCGCGCCTGGGGCACCACGTTCAAGGCCACGGTGGACGGGTTGCTCTACGCGCTCGTGACGGCCGCCACGTTCGGTTGGCTCTGGCCGCACTAGCGGCCGGAAGTGATGGCACTAGGCGCCTCTCCGTACGCTCTGTCATCCTGAGCGGGGCGACGCCCCGCGAAGGATCCCACCGCACCTGGAGCGCCGCCGACCGCGCCTCCTCGTGACCTCCCTCTCCCGCCGGGAGAGGGCCGGGTTGAGGGCGCAACCCCCACATCTCGAGAAAAGGAGCACGCACGGGGTGCGTGCTCCACAGAATCGACGGCAACTGCATCCGAAGTGAAAGGCAGGGCACGCGCTCCGCGCGTGCCCGCCTTGCTTCTCCATACACTCTGTCATCCTGAGCGAGGCACAGCCTCGCGAAGGATCCCATCGCCTCTGGAGCGCGGCCCCCTTCAGTCTGCTGTGACGAGTGGCGGCGACATCCGCTTCGCCAGCACCCCGAGGAGCGACAGGCCCGCTATCGCCCCCGGTGGTCAGGCCGAACCGTGGTCCGGACTACTTCTTCATCGGCTGACTTGACGGCGGAACCTGGCCCTTCAGCCGCAGATAAGTAATGATGTTGCCGTAGTGCTCCCAGTTGTGCGTGTCGTTCAGGAGCAGGCCGCCGAGGCGGGTCTGTTCCTGGCCGAAGAGCGTAATCTTCGTGCCGGTGTTGGCGTCCGAGATCGCATAGGCCTTGCTGCAGTAGTCGTAGGAGCCCTTGAGCACCGCTGCCAGATCGGCCTTCGAGGTTTTGCCCTTTTCGATCCCGGGCGACGGGTTGGCCTCGCCGAGCACGGTCGAGCAGATGAAGTAGTTGGCGTCGGCCACGTGGCCAATGAGCTGGCCGAAGCTGCGGACCTCGGGCGTGGGCTTGAAGGCATAGTCGGCCTCGGGCACCTGCGCCGCGCTCCGGATGATGAGGTCCTTCACATAGTTGAAGTTCGATTGCATCGTCTTGACCATGCCGGCTGCCGGAGCAGGCATCGTCTCCTGGGCGAGTGCCGGCGCGGCGACAACGAGGGCGATGAACAGCACTGATATTCTCTTCATGAAAGCCTCCCTTTGACGAGGCAACAGGGGTCATTGGCCAAATGTTCCCGCCGGCCCGTGCCGGCCCCCGCCCAACGACCGGCGCGGCGCGCCCTCCGCATGTGCCCGCCCTGCCTCTGCACACCCTCTGTCATCCTGAGCCCGCCCTGCCTATCCATACACTCTGTCATCCTAAGCCCGTCCCGCAGGTGCGGGATGGGCGAAGGATTCCACAGCGCCTGGAAGACTCTGGTCCCTCTGCGGGGCGCGGACTCCGCGCGTGCCTGCCAAGAAGCTCTTTGACTGTCAGGCGCCTTCAGGGCAGGACGGGAGCGCTGGGGCGGACTCATCGGCGGACGAGGCAGCCGGGGAAAGGTTGTCCTCCGGCGGGCGATACCGGCGGCGTCCGTTGGCGCCGGCATGCTCGAGGCTCTCCAGGATCGTTTCGATCTCCTCCCCTTTCACGACCGCAGAGACCACGGGGAAAGGGGCACCGCAGGCCGGGCAGTCGAGCGGCCGGAGCTCCGAGACGCTCGCGAGCAGCGCGTCCCAGGAGGTCAGGGGGGTATCGGCGCCGCACGACGAGCAGCGAACCAGGGCCCGGGCTGCGGGCTCTGCGACGCCCTCCTCGCCCTCCCCTTCCTGCACCTCATCCTCGCCGAAGTTCTCCCGATACCACTTCGCGTAGTGGTGCTTGGCCCACTCGCGGTCCACGTTGCCGGAGAACATCCCGCTCAGACCGATCCGGGTGTCCGGATTGACCACCGCCATGAAGATGTGTCCGAAGATGAGCGGGGCTGCCAGCACCGCCACGGATACGTGCACGATCCAGGTAAGGAAGTACATCCCGGGCATCAAGATGACCACGCCGGAAGCAACGAGTATCGGATAGGTCAACGTCAGCGCCATGAAGTTCAGCTTCTCGCCAGCGTTGAACTTGTGCTGCTCCGGAAGGGTGATCCTGCGGCTCAACGCGGCGGGGCCCGCGAGGGCAAGCCACTTGAAGTCGTCGCGTGTCCAGGTCCATGCCCGCTTGATGTTGTACAGGTAGAGCGAGAGGTCGTTCCGGTGGCGCCGAGCGACCCAGATCGGGAGGAGGAGCAGGCAGAACCCCGAAATCCAGTGGGTCCAGTGCAAAACGGCGGGCAGGAGAGCATGGGGGTGGAGATGGTTGAAGAACAGCTTCACCGCGATGCCGGTTACCAGGCACACCATGAAGGGAATGGCGATCGACCAGTGGAGCGCCCTCTCCGACCTCCTGAAGCGCGGGATCTCCCGTGAAAAGAGGGCTGCCGCCGCCTCGCGCGGGACCGAACCCCGCGTGCTCGTGGCCGCCGCGGGCGCGGCCGGCAGACTCGCCCTGGGGCCGCGAGGGGCATCGGGCACGGCCTTCCGAGCCGGAGGGGTATCCTCACCGTCACCGCTCGCGACGTGCCGCTCGCCGGCCCTGACGTACCGGAGGACGTGGGCGTCGCGTGTGCGGCGTTCCGTCAGCTCGCGCGGGTCCGTCTTTCGGGCACTGGTGGCGGCATCCTTGTTCAGCGTTCTCCCCCAAACTCGAGCGCCATTCGACGGCGTCTCGGGTTCCCAGGGAGAATTTGAGCCCAGACTTGGGCGGCCGTTCTGTGATCGGGCACACAACCCGACCCGATCTCGCGCCGGAATCTCGACTTAAGGCACGTTCTGGAGACCCAGACTTGAACACTTCCACCGCGTGCGGGCCGTCCCGCCTCTCCTTACACGCTGTGATCCTGAGCGAGGCGGAGCCGTGAGCCTGCCTGAGCGCAGCGAAGGAAAGGCTCCCCTCGCGCCCGGGCGCGACACACCTTTGTTCGCCGCTGCCCGCGCGTCAGCGGCCGGAGTTGCGCTTCCGCCTCGTCGCCCCACCCTTCGGGGTCACCGCCGCGCGCAAACGCGCGATCTGCGCCGCGTGGTTGTGGGCGTGCACCGCGTAAATTTCGAGCCACCGCTCCGGGCCGTACGGACCGCCCTCGGTGTGCCACGCCTGGCGGGCCCACTCTGCGGCGGTCATCCTTTCAAGGAGCTGCACGGTGGTCGAGCGCGCGGCCTGGAACGCCGCGACCGCGGGCCCGATGTCCCGTTCGTTGTACCGCAGGCGCGCGGCGAACAGCGCTTGGTCGTAGGCGTGAATCACGGGTCCATCCTCCGCGAGGAGGAGGCGCAGCCGGATCGCTCCCATCATCTCGCTGTCCGCCAGGTGGTGGACGATTTCGGCGGCTGTCCACTTGCCGCGGAACGGGCGCGCCGTGAGTTTTCGCGCGGGAAATCCCTCGAGAGCCCGAATCACCTGGTCATACCCCGCCGCGTACTTCTTGATCAGCGTTGCGCGCTGTTGCTTTGTCATCGCTCTCCTCCGTCCTTGGCCAGAACCATATCAGCCCTTCACGAACTCCCGTGCGCCGCGCGCTTCTCCCCTTTCCCCCCGGGCGAGGGTCGGGGTGAGGGCACAACCGGCCGCCCTCACATCTGCTAACCGATCCCGACGTAGGGGCGGGGCTTGCCCCCGCCCGCAGCCTCCGAAAACGCTGTCATCCTGAGCGGGGCGACGCCCCGCGAAGGATCCCAACGCGCTTGGAGGGCATTGGCTCGCGGTCGCCGGTGTCATTCCCGCGGAAGCGGGGACCAGCCACCCTCGCTGTCATCGCGAGGAGCGGAGCGACGACGCGATCCCGTGTGACCAGGCGAGATCGCTTCGTCTCCCGCGCCGGGCGTGGGAGACTCGCAATGACAGTTTCTCACGCCCTGCCACCCGTTGTTTTGTTCTCCGTGCCTGGCGCCGCCGAAGTCAGAGCACACTCATCACCGAGTTGATGAGAAACTGAAAGCGGGTGCCAGTCGTATCAACACGGAGGATTCATGGAGAGCGCACAGCCGGCAGGAGGGAACGGACCGCTGGCCGGCATGCCGTTCCCGCATCGCATCGTGTCGGCGGCGCACCGCGACGACCTCAAACGGGAGATCGAGGCGGCCCACGATGCCGGGCTGCTCTCGGACCTCATCTTCCGCAGCTACACCCGCATCTTCGACTGCCCCCTGCCGCACGACTGCTCGGGTGCGCGCTCGTTGATCGTCGGTGCCCTCTCCCACCCGCAATCTTCCGTTGCCTTCACCTGGCGTGGTCTGCGCTTCACCGTCCTCGTCCCGCCCTCGTACATCCGCTACTGGGAGCTGACGAGGAACGCCGAGGACCTTCTCAACGAGCGGCTCGCGCCGCAGGGGCACTGGGTCCGCTTTGCGCGCGTGCCGCAGAAGGCGCTCGCGGTACGCAGCGGCCTCGCCCGCTACGGGCGCAACAACATCACCTACGTGCCTGGCCTCGGCTCCTTTCACATGCTGGTGAGCTACTACTCGAGCCTGCCCTGCGAGCGGGAGGACTGGGTCGAGCCGCAGCTCCTCGAGCGTTGCGAGAGCTGCACGGCGTGCCGCCGCGCCTGCCCGACCGCGGCCATCGCCGAGGACCGTTTCGTGCTGCGCCAGGACCGCTGCATCACGTTCTACAGCGGCTACAGCGGCCCGCAGGAGCACCCGGAGTGGCTCGACCCGAGCTGGATAGAGTGCCTGGTCGGCTGCCGGAGGTGCCAGATCGTCTGCCCGGAAAACCGCCCGTTTAGGCGGTGGGTGGAGGATGGCTGGGAGTTCTCCGAGGAAGAGACAGCAATGCTACTGGACGGTCTGACCGGCGCGACGGTGCCGGCCGCCACCCGGGCGAAGCTCGACGCCATGGGCCTCATCGAGTTCTTCGGCCTCGAGGAATGCCTGCAGATGCTCTCCCGCAAGCTCGCGATCCTGGCCTCGCGCCTCTGAGCGTTAAGGCGAGGCGGGAGTCCACAAACGGTGAGATGGTGATGCACGGTACCCATGGTTACTTCCTGTTGAAGTCCACCGTAAACTTCAGGAGAACCTCGATGGGCTTCCCCTCGACAATCCCCGGTCGGTAGACCCAGCCCCTGAGCGCCTCCATCGCCGCCAGGTCCAGCGAGACGTGGCCGCAGCCGCGGAGCACAACCGGCTCACGCACTCTTCCCTTTTCGTCGATGATCGCTTCAACGACCGCCTTCCCCCCGATCCATTGACCGACCAGGCCCCTCGGGTAGCGTGTTGCGACGGCTTTCTCCAGCTTGGGAGGGACGACGCCCTTCCGTTCTGCGTCGTGCGTGACCGTCTCGCCCATGAGGTAGTGCTGCACGCCTTCCCACCGCTTCTCCGGGATGAGGGCATTCTCCATGAACGGCGCAACGTCCGGAAAGTCGTGAAAGTCTAGGCCACGAAGCTCCGCGTAGACGTTCTGCGCCATCTGCCAATGCCATGCACCGGTAACGGGGTCGCCAAGCCTCACCTCGGCTATCGCCAGCAGGGTCAGGACGAGCCCCGCGGTTTGAGAGAGCACCTCGCCGTCCACGGCGCGGTCCATCACATCTTGGTACAGGGCGAGAGCTTGCTTCCGTGCACGCTTGTCGGACCGACGGTTTCCCGCCTGCAGGTCGGCAAGAATCTCCTGGTACTCCTTCTGCCAAAACTCAAGTTGGTGCTGCACCTCGTTCGGCGCCAGCAGACGCGGCAGCGGCGGCATCTGCCCCGCAGCCTGCCCAGCGCCTCCTACGAGTATGGATATGGCGAAGAACGAACAAAGGACATGTGCTCTTCGGAATCGCACGATCGTCCACCCCCGCAGACGAGGCCCACCGCGCAACTCAGACCGCGCCCTGGACCGCCCGCAGTTTACTCTCGGTCACCCAGGCGCCACGGGACCGGTTCTAGGAGGTGGCGAGTCTCAAGCTGCCTTGGCGACGCGAACTCCCCGCGGTGCCGTTGATGAGCCAACGCATTCCACACGCCCCACTCCGGGTGCCCTTCCTTCTTCGGTCTTGAGCCCCCAGGCTCTGTCCGGAGAGCTCTACACTACGCGGGAACCCGGACACCGACATACTCATGAAACCAGGTACCGATCCTGCCCGAAGTCTGGACACGCTCGGACCGTGCGTCATCACCCATTCGGGTGATGTAACGCGATGTCGTTAGTGGGAGAGTTTCTGTTGATGAGACCGACGCAATGATGAAGACCGTGCCGTATCCCATACGGCAAGCGCGCGGCGCAGCGCGACATCCAGGTGTGCCAGGTGGGGACGGGGATTTCTCCATCACCCCGAATCATGACCGGTGTGGGAAAGCTACGGTCAAGACCTTCACGTCGCGGGCTGCCCGGTGATGACAGAAAGCGTGGGAGGAGGGGACGGGTGAACGAAATACGCACGGCGCCGAAGCCATGCCCGGCGGGTGTGCCGGCCATGGCTTCGCTCCGGGGCCGGGATCTGGCGAACGAGGGTTCTCATGACGAGAGGCAGTAGGTCGCTGTGCGCGGGATGATTTGAGTGGGCCGCGCCGATTCGAGCCGTTCGCAGCCGCGGCTGGACGCGATGACTACAACCAGCAGCTCGGTTTGGTCAAGACGGTGAGATGGTGATACCCGGCACCCTTAGGTACCTTTCCGGTACCCCTAAAGCTCGAGGGCGAGATGACCAAGCAGCCCTACCCAATCCAGAAAGGAGATACCCCATGCCGCGGCTAAACGCTCGTGCGCTTTCGGAATTGATGGCACTGCCCGGGTACGAGCAATATCGAGTGCTGTACGAGCAAAAGTACCCAAAGAGCAAACCGAACGTGTTTAAGACCCCATACTACGCCCCGGCTCTGAGCGGCATCCGCGCCTACTATGCGTCAGGCAACAAACCGTCTGAAATCCAGTCAGCAAGGATAGCTTTGGCTTCCATTGGCAATGCCACTCGGCGCGCACATAACGCGCGAGTACTGGAGAGCTTCGTCGCCTCGCCCCAGGCCGGTCGACAACTCAGCCCACAAGCGAATCGCCGTTTGGCGGTGTCCCTTGGCAACACCGAAATCCGTGTCTCCCTTGACCTTGTTGCCACGGAGGGGTCCGACACCCGTCGCATCTTCTACAACGTGCGCGCCGTACCACTCAGCAAGGATCTCGCCCGGACCACGCTTGAGGTGGCTCATTGGCTACTCGAGACTCGCGGGGTTCCCGTTCAAGCCGGTCGCGTTGAGTACATAGACTTCGCAAAGGCCGGCGTCCGGTACGCCTTCACCACCCGTCGCGATTCGACGATCAAGCGGGCCAAGCAGACGCTCAAGCTAATAGAGGTGCTTTGGCCAACCATTTAGCCAGATGGGTACCTGATCGCATGAGTAGGTCGGTCTCCCAGGTTGCGGCGTAGCGTAGAGCTCGCAAAAAACCGCATGGACTCGAAATTCCGCAGACCTCGCAGACAGGCTCGAAGAAAGGCCGAGGACTCGAGCAATGCGGGCGAATGGCAATTCGGCAACTTCGCCGGACCTGGTACCTGTCAGTCCGCTGAGGCAACCGGTGTGAGCATGCTTCGTGGCCCTCGCGACGACGGCTACTCACCCGGCAAAGGACCTTTCTGGTAAGACCCAATCCTTCTTAGTGCTTTCTTGAGCTTCGGACCGCCCCGTAGGCCGTCTCGTCTTCCCGCACCTGCGCTCCGGTCACGGGGTCCACGATGAGTCTCTCGAAACGCAGGTCAGCGTTGGCAAACATGTCGGAGGCCTCATGCTTCAGGCGGCGCGCGGCCATGCGACAATAGTCGCGGTCAATCTCTACACCGACGCTGTTCCGTTGCCACTTCATGGCCGCGAGCATAGTTGTCCCGGTACCGCAGAACGGATCGAGCACCGTGTCACTCCAGAAGGAGAACATCCGGACCAAGCGCGACGCAAGCTCAAGCGGGAATGGTGCCGGGTGCTCACGAGTCGAAGCACCAGTCAGGGTCCAGATCTGGCGGAACCAATCATTGAAGTCTTTCTTGTCGATCATCGACAAGCGCCGCTGCTCCTCAGTGGGCTTGCGGTAACCGCCAGGCTTCCGCTGCATCAGGATGAATTCGATGTCGTTCTTGATGACGGCGTTGGGCTCGTATGGCTTACCAAGGAACTTGCTGCCGTTGTCGACCTCGTAGCTGGCGTTCGAAATCTTGTGCCAAATGATGGGGATTGAGGTTATCGAACCCAAGCTTGCGGCAAATGACGCAGATGTCACCGTGCAGGGGGAAGACTACGTGCCGGCCAAAAGCCTTACGGGAGAGACACACGTCACCGACCACACAGACCAGGCGACCACCCGGTACAAGGACGCGGTATGCCTCGGCCCAGACCTTGCCAAGCTCACTGAGGAACTGCTCGTAGTCCTGGATATGGCCCAGCTGCGCTTCGTTCTCGTTATACCGCTTCAGGTTCCAGTAGGGTGGGGAAGTCACGATGAGATGAACCGATTCGTCCGGGATGAACGGCACGGTCCGAGCATCGGCCTGGACGAGGCGATGGGTGGTCCGAATCGAATCTTCGGCCTTGTGCTGTAGGCTCATCTACTTCCCCCTCGCCCAAACGCCGCGCAGTGAGCGACTAACGACCGCGCAAAGGTCGAAAACGCCAAGTCCGCAGCTGGCTCCCCATAAGCTCCACTGAGACCATTCTCCCGGGGCGACACCAGGAAGGCCGCAGCATTGTAGTGGCCTTCCCGAACAAGCTTCCGACAGAACAGTTCGTACCGCCTCGCATACGATGCCCCTTCGAATTCCGGGAACACCTTGAAGTGGGGCTCAGCCACCCGTACTGGGGAGCGCGATCTCCCGCAGTCTTCGAGAAGAAACAGGTACCCCAGCCACGGGCGGTGGGTCCTGTTGAAAGCTCCCTCCCTAAAGGCTGTCCAAAGGTCGAGCGCCGTGCCCATTGCCTCCTCGGTGCGATTGTTGAAATTGTTGCCAAACGAGGGGCCTACCTGCGACTTCAGTTCGAGCGCAGCTATGAGCTGGCCGTCTCGGACCACCAAGATGTCCCATTCCTTCGTGGGCCTGAAGAATCCAGGGATTTCAAGCGATGAGTCGTCGTAGATGCAGCTCAACTCGATCCCGGCCTCTTTGATCAACTCCTTGATGAGCGAGCTGAATCCACCCATTTGATACCCACCGGTGACAGCGCTTCGCGCACCTTGGTCAGACCGTCCGGCCTGAACCTGTCGCTGCGCTTGTTGCTTTCTCGCCTGCCAGTAGAACTCAATAGCCTTGGCCACACGGGCTTTCATATTCCTTAGGATGTGGTCAAAGGCGGTCATCCTCTCTTGCCTCCCAGGTCGCCCACGTTAGGCATCCTGGACGAAGGAGTGGCAAATGTCCAGGTTACCTGCGCGGCGCAGCGAGCCCGGCGAGCGTTGGCGGGAGGGTGGCGCGGGCGACGCCAAGGCGGGACCGGCACAGACAGCGGGCTCACCACCCCCGTTTGTTCCCCCGCGAGCCGAGACGGGCTAGCGCGCTATTTGCCAGCCCTGAGCTCTACCAGCGCCGCCGCGGCGCCGAAATTCTTGCGGTTCAGCTCCAGCGACTTCTCGCGGTTTTTGATCGCCAGCTCCCGGTCGCCGCGGTTCATCTGGGCCTCGGCAAGGCTGTCGTAGACGTTGAGCGAATCAGGGTACGCCTCGACGTTGAGCTTGAGGACCTCCACCGCGAGGTCGAGCCGTTTCTCGCCCATCAGTTCATACCCCAGCGAGGTAAGGTGGCGCTCGGAGCTATGCTGTCGGCATGCTGATCTCGAAACCCGTCCGGGCGGTCCGCAGCTACACCCAGCAGCTTGTTGCTCCTCCCCACGTCGTGCTCCCGCTCCTGTGTCCGGTCCGCGAGGCCGAGTGGGCCAACGGCTGGGATCCGATCCGAGTGTGGTCCGCCAGCGGTTTCGTGGAGGAGGACTGCGTCTTCACGACGCCCGGCGAGCCGGCGGCGGTCTGGGTTGTCACCCGGCTCGATCCAGAGCGCTTCTTCGTCGAAATGGTGAAGGTCACCCCGGACGTGACCGTCTGCCGCCTCACCATTCAGCTCGAGCCCACCGAGAACGGCTCCGCGGCCCATGTTTGCTACCGCCACACCAGTCTCGGTCCGTCGGGCGATGAGTTCGTGGCGCGGTTCACGGAATCCTACTACGCGTCGTTCATGAGGGAGTGGGAGCACGAGCTCAACCACTTCCTCAGCACCGGTCAGAAGCTGCCGCTCGGCCGCGGGTAGGCGTTCTGCGGGCCCGCCTTGAAGGTCTGGATCGCCGCCCGCGCGGCGGGGCGCGGGCCTTTCTAGTACAACGCCGGCTGAACGCAGATCGGATCGCCGGTCGCGTTGTCGATCACGGCAGCGTAGGCGAGGAAGCGCCCCCCGGGCGTGGTCGTGCGCAGGATTGCGTAGCCGTCGGCGACGGCGTTGCTCGTCACGTTCCGGAAGATCTTGTCGATCTGCTTGAACTCGTACGGTTGCAGGTTGTAGCTCAGCGTGCCGAGCAGCGCCCCCGACGAGTCGAACAGTCGGACCTCGATCGTGATCGGCATGTTGACCGCGCTCAGAAAACCGATGTTGGTGCGGTACCCGGTCGTCGTTGAGAGGTCGTAGGTCAACTGAACGAGACGCGCCTCGCCGCCGTAGGCGACGGCCTCGTATTCGGGAAGGCCAGGGACATACTGGCCGTAGGTGCCGTTGTCGGTCTGGTTGTAGGTGCGGCTCGTGACCGCGACAGCTCCGCTTGCCGGTTCGACGCGCAGGGCCGCCGCGCCCTGGAAGCCGAAGTTGATGAAGACAATGTCCAGGTAGCGCCTGCTCGCCCCTGCGGCCAGGGAGTCACTCATGACCAACGGGGCAGCGTTGCCCTGATCGCGCTTGAGGAGTTCGATGCTGTAGTTGACCGACTGCTGCGTCGGGTTGTGCACCTCCAAGTCGGTGCGCCAGTTAATACCGCCGTATCCGACGAGGTGAGCCCCGGTGGGAACGTAGGCTGCGGGCGGAGCCGCAAAGGTAAAACCTACCGGGCCGAAGTACAGGTCATCGAGGTGCGCCACGTAGACACCACCGGCCTCAATCTTGGTGGCGTAGGCGACGAATTGCGCGCTCACCGCGCCCGCTGGGGCGAGGCCGGTCCACCCGACCGGGTGAAACTCATTGTCCGCCACACCCATCTCAGACTGTGCACGCGGCTGATCGGCGAGCACACTGCCGCCGCACGCCGGCTGATCGTACCAGCGCAGACCTACCGCTGCCCACCCGGAAGTCGACTGGCCCGACGGGATCCGGATGCTGCCGCCGAACGTGTAGGAATTCCCGGGAACGATCGCGGGACCCGCGAGGCACTGCTCGATCCCGCGGGCGTTGGTCTGGAAGGTGTTGACGACGAGCAGCGAGCCCGAGGACGCGGAGTCGTTGGCGTCCACCGGGCTCCAGACCATGTAGTTCTCCTGGGTCCACCCGCGCAGGTCGCGCGCGAAACTCCCGTTGAACACCTGATTCTGTGCCGCCGCCGATGCCGCGATGCACACCACGGCACCCACGACGCCTGCGATCGCGCCCATGTTCTTGGCCATGCCTGCCTCCTTCGAGTGTGTTTCGCAACCTTTTAATGGGTACCAGGTATCCCATTCCATCAATTGCGTACCAGGCTCCCTTCGCGGACTTCCAATAGGTACCACATAGGTACCTGATTGCATAGCTAGGGCGGTCTCCCGGTTGTGCGGCGCAGCGTAGAGCTTGCCAAAGAAGCTGGTGTACGCAGCGGGGGGAACCGCTACTTCTGGGGGCCTGTCGTCCCGGTGGCCGGGCGTTCGACGAGCAGGCGCCGACGGCTGAGCGCGGTGTTCGGCCGAGGCGACCTCTCGCAGCAGCGGGATCGCCGAAACCTCGACGCACCGCTGCCTCAGCTCGCTGCGCCTGACGAGCTGGGCTTCCGATCCTTCGACCCGCAGCGTCTCGGTGAACGCGGCGACCCGGTTCGACACGGGGAGGGGTTCGAACGGCACGAGCCGCCACCCTTCGGGTAGCCGCAGGTTCCACACGGCCTCGGAGGCCTGCGGCGGCCGCAGGAACGGAATCGAGCGGGACGCGAGGGCGCTCGCCGCCGGCGTGACGACCGGGCCGTCCGCCTGAAACCAGGCCGAAGTCTGGCCGGCCGCGAGCAGCGCCGGGATGGAGATGTCAGCGTCGAGGACGACCGCGGAGCCGCTTCCGGTCTCGCGGGTCCATGAGAAGTCGAGGAGGTTCGCGGTGGGCATGAGGTCCGACAGCATCTGGCGTCCTCTACGCTCGAGGTCAGCGGGTCGTTCGGTCTTCGCGAGCGCCAGCCAGGCGGCTGCACGCTCGCCGACAAGTTGGAGGGAGGCCTTGCCCCGGGCCGAACCGTCGGGCGCCACGGTGAGCTCCACCCGGAGGCGGCGGGCCTCGCGTTCGGGGAGCGCGACGGCACTCAGCAGGGTGGCGTTCGTCTCGTCAAGCAGCAGCAGCCGGCCGCCCATGAGGTGCACCGGCCAGCGGTCGAGGCCCGGTGAGGTCTGGGTCGGATCGAGAAACGCAAAGGCGCCGCTGTCATCGAGAATCGCGTCGGGCCCGAAGCTCGCGGCCGGGACCGCGACGACGACGTGGTCGAAGGAATCGATCGCGGGAAACTCGGACTCGACGAGCGCGCCGTCCGAGACTGCGGCCGCCACCGGGACGGCCGGGATACCGGCCTGCCGCAGGAGCGTCGTTGTGAGCACGGAAAGCGCCTTGCAATCCCCCCACCCGCGCTCCAGGGTTGTTTCCGGGTCGGCCGGCTTCCAACCGCCGATGCCGAGCTCGACCGCCACGTAGCGCACGTGCGCGTGGACGAAGGCAAGCACCCTGTTCACCGCCTCGCCGGCAGGACAGCCGTCGAGGGCGAGCTCCCGGGCCGCGGCGGCGACCCGAGGGCCGGGCAGCCTCATGGTTGAGAGCAGCTCCGTCCACCACCGACCCACATCCTTCCAGCTTCCCTCGCGGCCCCAGCCGAAATTCAGGTGAGGGCCAGCGCTCGCCAGGTTCGGACTATCGGCGGGAAGTGTGAGCGTTGGGAGACCCGCTCCCGTGACCGTCACGCCCCCCTCCGACGGTTGCACGGCAAGGCCGGTCGAGTCGCCCGAGAGGTGGTAGCGGAACTTCGCGTCCCTGCCGTGCACCGAGACGACGAGGCGGGTCGTGGGGGCGAGCGGCGAGCGCAGTCCACCGACCTCGCCGGTCGGGTAGTACGGACGGGTCAGGGTGGTGAAGTCGAGGGCGAGGGTCGAGCCGGGCGGAACATCGGAAAGGCGGATCAACCGCCTCGACGAGCTGCTCGCCAGGACCGCGCCACTGACGTCGCCCGCGGTGTCGAGCTCCGAGCGCCGCAGCTTCCGCATCGATCCGTCGGGCAGAGCGATCGTGCCGGTGAGCGATTCGAGCGTACGGTTCTGGTCGAGGGGGATCGCGAACGGCGACCAGGCGTCGACGTCTCCGTCTGTAACGAGTCGCACCTCGAGGTGCGTATGGGTTCGGTACGACCCGCCAGGGAGGATGTTGATGTCCACCTCGTGCGTGGTGATCTCGGCGGCCGGTAGGAGCGCGCCGGCGAGGAACGCGCTAGCGGCGACGAAGAACAACGGTCTGCGCATCATTGCGCTGTACCTCGAGCAGGAGCTGCCGCAGCGTGGCGTAGTCCCCCACGCTCGTCGTGATCCGGCGAGCGATGTCGAGGCGCCGGCGTGCGACCATCGTCCGCGCCGCTGGGTCGGTCGCAAAGCTGGTGACGATCGCCCCGGCTGCGCTTTCGTGTGTTCGCGGCTGCGGAGTTGCCTCGATTTGCCAGCCTGGTGGCCACGACACATGCCACTCGACCTCGTCGCGGTCGGGATATTCGAACACCACGGGCGTCCGGCGCCCGACCGCCGGGAAAGATGAGGCGATGTTGACCGGGCCGAGCGGTGCAGCGGGGTTCAGGAGGATCTCGTTTCTCGTCAGCACCCGGGTCGGCCGGTTCCAGCCGCCACTCGATCTCGACTTTGCTGTCGTCGACAAACTCTCTCACCTTCACGTCGCTCACGAGAAAGCTCTTCAGCTGCTCCCCCAGCCAGTTCTTCCACCCCACGACCGCCTGCTCCGGCGACCCCTTCCAGCCGACCATCTCCCAACCGTGGTGGCCCGTGAGCGTGAGAGTTCCGTGCCCGGTGACATCGCCTTTCTCGCCGACCGCGAGATCCACTCGGGCTGTGCGCCGGTTCTCGGTAAAGGGCGTCTCCGGTAGCGTGATGACCGCCGGCTTCTTGTAGTCGTAGAGCACTGCCGGCGTGCCTTCGAAGCCCGGCAAGATGTGCCCGAACGACGCCGTCGCGTCGGTGGGGTCGAGGAACAGGCGCTCCGCCCCCGTCTCGACGGCCACGAGCGTACGGGAGAACCACGCCGGTGTCGCCACCTGGGTGTCGATCATTCCGTCGGCGCGGTCGCCGGCCCACACAAGGTGCGCAGGCACTTTGGCCGCGTCGAGGAGCGCCAGCAGCAGCAGCGCCTTCTCAGCCGACGTGCCGTGCTTGCGCGCGAGGACCTTGTCCACCGTCACGCTCTTGCCCGGAGCCGGGTCTGACCCTTCGTCGTTGCGGATGTTGTCGCGGACATACCGGAAGAGGGTCGCAGCTCTTGCGTTCGCGTCCTTCTCCGCGGTCGGAACGAGCGTGCGGGCAAGCTTGGTCGTGTTGTAGTTGTCGTCCAGCGCCGTGCTGTAGGTGTCCTTGTACAGCTCGCAAGTCGACTGCCAGCTCTCGAGCAGGAGCACTGGTAGTCCTCGGACCATTACGTTACGCGGGACGAGCATAATGCGGGGCGAAAAGTCACCAGCGGGGGCAGAATATGGCTCGGCCGGAAGGGATAGGAGGTTCTGGGCCCAGACTCGGAACGTCTTGCCGAGGACATCCGAACCCTGTTCGGTTTTGACCCCGTCGATCCCAGGTCCAAAGCCCCAAACCCCCATCTCTACCCCGGCGGGGAGGTGGTAGAGGATTTCGGAATAGATGATCGGCACGCTTGCGGCGAAATACCACGGTTCGAGAAAGGCAAAGCTGTCCCAGTACAGCTTGTAGTGGTAGTCGAGGATCGCGCCGACCTCAACCTTGGGAAAGGCAACCGAAGTGACGAACCGCCGCTTGGCCTTGGATGCCGTTGTGGTGAACGACGCGTCCTCTGCCAATGGCACGACGCTGCCGTCGGGCAGAATCGTGCGCCCCTCGAAGTCGTGCAGGCGCGTGAAGGAGCTGTGGACTATCCGTACCGTGCCCTCGTCGACGCCCTTCTCAGTGAGGATCCTCTCGCGCACGCTGACCGTCAGAATCGACGTGACGGACTCCTTGCGAGGATCGGGCATCTTCAGGTCACCCTTGAGGAAGAGGATGACCGCTCGAGCGTTGGGCTCGCCGGAAGCGCTCTTGATGGCTCGCTCAGCCTCGGTCAAGGGCGGAAAGTCGGCGGCAAGGCCCAGGCCGTTAGCGACGAGGAGACACGTTGCCATGCTGACGACGAAGCAAACAGCGCTCGCGAGGCCGGGCGAAGTGGAGGCGCGGCGTAACGGCTGCCGTTGCATGCTCACCCCCTCGATTGCGACGAACAATGTCCGATGAACGCCATCGAGAGAGGAATACTACCGCACATCGTGGCGGGTTGTGCCAGGGCTCACCTTTTCATTCTCTCGGGGCAACGGCACCCGGATCACGATCTCACAACTTGCGGCGCTCGCGGGCGAGCCGCCGCTGCCATGCTCGCCCCTGGCGTGTCGGGCTGTGCCGTGCCTACAGGAAATTGATGACGAGCGAGGCCGCGGTCTGCATGTCGGTGTTGCGGACATAGGCACCAGCCATCACCATCTCACCTTGCTCCCCGGCGAGTTCGGGCGGTTCCCCGGGTTGACTGTCCAGCGCGATCCCGTAATGCCAGGCGATTCTTCGGCTCGTCCTCCCTTGCAGGACGGGCGTCGGAATGACAGGGGGTTTCGCGGAGGCCGACCCCAGGGACCGCTCTCCGCCAAATCCAACGGGATCGCGTCGTCGCTGCGCTCCTCGCGATGACAGCAAGCACAGAGCGCGGGCCCCACATTCCTGTGATTGCTGGCGCTCCAGGTGCGATGGGATCCTTCGCCCGTCTTGCCCTGCAGGTCGGTCTCAGGATGACAGCATGTTTCCTGGGTCATTCTGAGGCCCGGAGGGCCGAAGAATCTCATCGAGCCGTGAGGACCCTCGCCGTTGGTCCGTGCTGTCCACCGCCCCGCCAACGCGGGGCGCCCTCAGGATGACAGCGTTTGCGGCCGGTTGCGGCGGCGGTCGCGCGAGGCGTAGACTTCGACGTACCGTGAATCCTGAGAATTCAGCGGCTTCCAGCGCACTGGTCGGGCGAACGCTGGGCCACCACCTCGTCCTCGAGTTTCTCGGCGAGGGCGGGATGGGCGTCGTCTACAAGGCCAGGGACACGCGCCTCGGGCGCCCGGTTGCCCTCAAGGTCATGCGTGCCGAGTGGAAGGACGACGCCGAACGCCAACGACGCCTGGTGCTTGAAGCCCAGGCCGCCTCGGCGCTCAACCATCCCAACATCCTGACGATCTACGAGATCGATACCGAAGGAGGCGTCACCTACATCGCCATGGAGTACATCGCGGGTGGGACGTTGGCTGAGCTGCTCGCCGCCGGGCCGTTACCCGCGGACCGTGCGCTGCGGCTGACGGCGCAGGTGGCCGACGCCCTGGCGGCGGCGCACGCCGCGGGCATCGTGCACCGCGACCTGAAGCCGTCGAACATCATGCTGGCCGCCGAGGACCGCGTGAAGGTCGTGGATTTCGGAATCGCCAAGCTCGCGGCGGCGGCCGTGCCCACCGGTGAGATGGGGACTGCGCTCACCGCGAGTGGGGCGATCGTGGGTAGCGCGCCGTACATGTCTCCCGAGCAGGCGGCGGGACGCACCGTAGACCAGCGCAGCGACCTTTTCAGCCTCGGCGCGGTCCTCTACGAGATGCTCGCCGGGCGTCGGCCCTTCGGCGACGCAGGCGGAGCCGACACGCTCGCCGCAATCCTGCGTGACACGCCTGCTCCGATCCCGGGCGCCGCGCCCGAGGTCGCGCGGCTCGTCGAGCGCTGCCTGGCCAAGGATGTCGCGGACCGCTTCCAGTCCGCGACCGAGCTGAAGGCCGCCATCGAGGCATGCCTCGCCCCCGGCGCCCGGCACGAGGGAGCCTCGGTCGCGGTGCTGCCCTTCGCGAACATGAGCGGCGCGAAGGAGGACGACTACCTCTGCGAGGGTCTGGCCGAGGAGATCATCAACGCGCTCACGCGGATTCCCGGGCTCCGCGTGATCGCCCGGACGTCCTCGTTCGTCGCGGGGCGCCTGGGGCTCGATATCCGCGAGGCCGGAGCGCGGCTCGGCGTTGAGAGCATCCTCGAAGGGAGCGTGCGCCGGGCAGGGTCCCGGGTGCGCGTGACGGCGCAGCTCGTGTCCACTCGGGACGGCTCTCACCTGTGGAGCGAGCGCTACGATCGCGAGCTGACCGACCTGTTGGTCCTCGAGGACGAGGTCGCGGCGGCGATCGCCGAGCGGCTGCGGGGCGAGCTGGGCCGGGCAGGTGGCGAGCGAAAGCGCCCGGCCGTCGATCGCGAGGCCTACGCCGCCTTTCTCGAGGGCCGGCACCACTTCGCGAGGGGGACACCGGACGCCCTGGCGAAGGCGGCGGTGTGCTACGAGCGGGCGATCGAACGGGACCCGCGCTTCGCGCTGGCCTACGACTCGTTCGCGGAGTTGCACTGGTTCTTGGGTTTCTTCGGCAACGTCCCGCCGCGCGAAGCATTCTCCTCGAGCACCTGGCACGCCCTCCGCGCGCTCGAGCTGGATGACACGCTGGCCGAGACCCACGCTCTGCTCGGCATGCTCCGCAAGGAGCTCGACTACAACTGGGCCGAGGTGGACCGCGAGCTCCACCGGGGCCTGGAACTGAACCCCGAGTCGCCGCTTGTCCGGCTGCGCTACGCGATCAGCGGTCTCCTGCCCCATGGCCGCGTCGCCGAAGCGATGACCGAGATCGAGGGCATCGTGCGGGTGGACCCACTGTCGATTTTCGCCCGCTGGTGGCTGGCCGTGATGGCCCTGTTGGCCCGCCGCCTGGACCGCATGAACGAAGAGGCTCAGCACATCATCGCGCTGGCCCCCGACCACTTCATGGGTTACTGGGTGCTCGGCATGCAACGCGATGCAATCGGCGCGGGCGCGGAGGCGGTCGCCGCTCTGGAGAAAGCGCACGAGCTTTCGAGGGGGGTCCCGTTCACGCTCGGGTTCTTGGCCTACGCATATGGGCGGGCCGGACGCGCCGACGAGGCACGCGCCCTGCTAGTGCGTGCGGGCGAGGCAGCTAAGGCCGGCTACGTCCCTCCCTCGACGTTCGCGTTCGGCTACATCGGCCTGGACGATTGGAATGCCGCGTTCGAGTGGCTGGACCGCGCCATCGAGGGCCGCGACCCGCTCGTCATGCCGATCAAGACCTACGGGTTCCTCGATCCGGTGCGCGGCGACGCTCGCTACCGGGCGCTCCTGCAAAAGATGAATCTGGATTAGAGGGCCCCGCGGTTGTTCTGAGCGCTGTCGAAAGCAGGGCGAAAGAACCCCATCACGCTGCAGGACGAACGACCACACCATGAACCGCAGTGTTGGCGTCCAGGTGCGATGGGATCCTTCGGGCCCCCGCTTGCAGCGGGGCGCCCTCAGGATGACAGCGTTTGCGGGGGCGAGTGGACCCTCACCCCACCCTCTTCCACAGGGAGAGAGGGCTACTGTCCTCTCTCAGGGGGAGAGGGAGCAAAGGGGGCGGGGATAAGCCCGGCCCCTACGAGAGGGAAACGCGAGCCTGCGCGCGTAACCGCCGCTCCTACTTAGTCTTAGCGTGTCGACAATCGGCGGTGATGAGGCGCTCTGTTGAGCCCCTTGACAAGTCATCCGCGACGGCTTATTTTACCTACTGGTTAAGTACAAGGAGGGCGTACCGCTATGCGGCAGGATCACCTGAGCAACACGTTCGCGGCCCTCGCCGATCCCACGCGGCGGGCGATCCTGGCCCGACTCGTCTCGGGCGAGACATCGGTGACCGAGCTGGCCAGGCCGTTCGAGATGAGCCTTCCCGCCGTCTCCAAGCACCTCAAGGTGCTCGAGCGCGCCGGGCTGATCGCGCGGAGCCGCGAGGCGCAGTGGCGTCCCTGCCGGATCGAGGGGCGCCCGCTCGGCGAGGTCGCCGAATGGGTGGAGCACTACCGCCGTTTCTGGGAAGAGAGCTTCGATCGCTTGGACCGCTATCTGGTCGAATTGAAAGCAAAGGAGAAAGAACATGGACACAAGAAGTAGTCGTGCTGCTGAGCCCGTGAGGCCAGACCTCGTCCTCACGCGCGTCTTCGATGCGCCGCGCCACCTCGTCTTCAAGGTGTGGACCGACCCAGAGCACCTGGCGCAGTGGTGGGGACCGCACGGATTCACGAACCCGGTCTGCGAGGTGGACGTGCGGCCCGGCGGCGCCATCCGCATCGACATGCGCGGACCCGACGGCACCGTCTACCCCATGACGGGGGCCTATCGGGAGATCGTCGAGGCCGAGCTGCTCGTGTTCACCGCCTCGGCGCTCGACGCCGAGGGCCATCCGCTGTTTGAAGTGCTGACCACCGTGACGTTCGCCGCGCAAGGCGCCAAGACGACACTCACGATGCACGCGCGCGTCGTCACCGCCACCCCCGAGGCCGCCCCGCACATCGACGGGATGGAGGAGGGCTGGACGCAGAGCTTGGAGCGCCTCGGCAAGTACCTGGGCTCGACGCTCACCAAGGGGAGATGAGAAATGACCAAACCGACAGATGACATGACGAGCACTGACCGATCGGGAGATCGTGGTGTCGCGCGTGTTCGAGGCGCCGCGCGAGCTCGTGTGGGAGGCGTGGACCAATCCCGAGCACGTGGTGCATTGGTGGGGACCGAACGGCTTCACCACCACGATCGAGAAGATGGACGTCAGGCCGGGCGGCGTGTGGAAACACGTCATGCACGGCCCCGACGGCACCGACTACCCCAACAGGAGCGTGTTCATCGAGGTCGTGAAGCCCGAGCGGATCGTTTACTCCCACGGCGGCGGCACCAAGGGCCGCCGCGGCGTCAGGTTCGAGGCCACGTGGACGTTCGAGGCGCTCAACCCTCATCAGACCAGAGTCACAATGCGGGGCGTCTTTCCCTCGGCCGAGGACCGGGACCGGGTGGTCAAGGAGTACGGCGCCATCGAGGGCGGCAAGCAGACGCTCGAGCGCCTCGCCGAGCATCTCCAGGCGGTGACGGGGACCGCACCTGCCGCCGAGTCGGGCCACGACTTCGTGATCACGCGCGTCTTCGATGCGCCGCGCGAGTTCGTGTTCAAGGCGTGGACCGAATCCGAGCGCCTGAAGGAATGGTGGGGGCCGAGAGGCTTCGTGATGCTCTCCCTCAAGCTCGATCTCCGGCCGGGTGGCGTCTTCCACTACTGCATGCGAGCGCCCAACGGCAGCGAGATGTGGGGCAAGTTCGTCTATCGCGAGATCGCGGCGCCGGAGCGGATCGTGTTCGTCAATTCGTTCTCGGATGAGAAGGGCAGCCTGATCCGGCACCCATTGAGCCCGAGCTGGCCGCTCGAAGTCCTCAATACCTTGACCCTCACCGAGCATGAGAGGAAAGACGACGCTCAGGTTGCAGGGGCGCCCCATCAACGCGACGGAGGAGGAGCGCAAGACCTTCGAGGCCGGGTTCACGTCGATGCAGCAGGGCTTTGGCGGAACCTTCGACCAGCTTGCCGCGTACCTGGCGAAGGCACTAAGGGAGGCGTCATGACCCAGCCGAACCTTATCGCGAAGTGGGCCGCTTGGGCCCCGCGCCTGCAGAGCGTGCTCCGGATTGTGGCCGCATTGATGTTCATTGAGGCGGGCACGATGTTGCTCTTCGCCTTCCCGATAGGGGTCCCCCCGAACGGCGGCACCGTCCCGTTGGTTTCCCAGGCCGGGATCGGGGGCATGCTCGAAGTATTCGGCGGTGCGCTGCTCCTCGTCGGCCTCTTCACTCGCCCGGTCGCCTTCCTGCTGTCGGGCGAGATGGCGGTGGCGTACTTCCAATTCCACTTCTTCCCGCAGGGCTTCTGGCCCGTGATCAACGGTGGCGTTGCCGCCGCGCTCTACTGTTTTGTCTGGCTCTTCTTTTCGGCCGCCGGTGCGGGACCATGGAGCCTGGATGCGAGGCGGGGGAAGTAACCCGCCTCTGCGCGAGTTGAGAAACAAGGAGAACAAACATGGCCACAAGCAAGGCAAGAACCATCGCCGCTACCAACCCCATCGAGCGGGAACTCGTCATCACGCGCATCTTTGATGCTCCGCGTGAGCTCGTGTGGAAGGCGTGGACGGAGCCGGAGCGCTTGATGCGCTGGTGGGCCCCGAAAGGCTGCACGACGCCTTTCTGCAAGGTCGATCTCCGCGTGGGCGGTGTCTTTCACTACTGCATGCGCTTGCCCGAGGGCAGAGACATTTGGGGCATAGGTGTCTATCGCGAAATCGTTGAGCCGGAGAGAATCGTCTACACCGATGCCTTTGCGGATGCGGAAGGCAACCCGGTCCCGCCTGCGCACTACGGTATGAGCTCGGGGCACCCGCCAGAAACCTTGGTGACGGTGACGTTCGTCGAGCATGGAGGCAAGACGAAGCTCACCCTGCGGCACTCCATCCTCGAGTCGGTCGAGGAGCGCGAAGGGACTCAGCAGGGGTGGACCGAGATGTTCGACCGGCTCGCCGCAGAGCTGGCGACGGCCTGAGTCCCCACACGACAGGACGCGGTTAACAAGGGGCTTTCGCGGCGGCGCTCCTGGCGCGATGGGATCCTTCGCCCCCCTGCCGCGGGCTCAGGATGACAGCGTTGGGGACGAGACGGCGGCGAGCGCCGCGAGCGCCTGCGCCGGGCCTTCACGGCCTAGGACTAAACTCCTCTCAAGGGAGATTTGCGCCATGACTGCTCGTTCCATACCCTTAGAGCCACGAAAGCGGATTGCCCTCGTCGCCCACGACAACAAGAAGCGGGACCTGCTCGAATGGGCACGCTTCAACCGCGACCTTCTCGCCAGGCACGAGCTTTTCGCCACCGGCACCACGGGCAGTATGCTCGAGGAGGCGCTCAAGACACCCGTGGTCAAGCTGCAGAGCGGCCCGCTCGGCGGAGACCAGCAGATCGGCGCCAAGATCGCGGAGGGGTCGATCGACTTCGTGATCTTCTTCTGGGACCCGCTGGAGCCGCACCCGCACGACCCTGACGTCAAAGCGCTCCTACGCATCGCGGTCGTGTGGAACATCCCGGTCGCCTGCAACCGCGCCTCGGCCGACTTCATGATCTCGTCGCCACTGATGGACGCGGCCTACGACCGCCTGCTGCCGGACTACGAGGGCTATCGCCAACGGCTCAAGCGGGGCCGCCGTGCCTGACCACGGATTGCGCCAGTTCTCGAAGCGGCGCCAGATCTCACCGCCGCACCCTTCCCGGCCGGAGGGCGCACGAATGACGAGAAGCGCCAAGGTGTCCCGGCGTTGAGTGGCCGGGGGCCCATGGACCCGGCGAACGGCGAGCCGATCTCGCCCTGCGGCGGCGTGGTCGGACGCCGGAGAAGGCTGGCGCGCAACGGGCGCGTCGCTGATCGGCTTCCTCCCGGCGGTGGTGCCACGCGCGCGAACCGGAATGTCATGCCGCCCGGTCGGGTTTTCGAGGGAGAAAGTCACAGCCTTTTCGCGTGGTCGGCGCGAACGGGTCCCGGTGGAACCGGGAGGAGGAGCGTACACGTGCGAGTTTTCAGGTCACCCTCGACATGGATGCTGGTGGCGGCGCTTCTGCTGCTGCCTGAACTGCTGCTGGCGCAAACCAAGGCGATCGCCACGGCCGAAACGAACATGAAGGCCTCCGCGGAGTTGTACGAGTGCAAGCGCAAGCAGGGGGTGCTGACGGTGAAGGTGCGTTTCAAGGCTACCGCCAACACCACGCTCGAGCTTCCATACAACAAGACCTACGTGATCGACGTCGGCTCGGGGAAGAAGTACGAGCTGCTGCGCGACAGCGACAAGAACGTCATTGCAACGACCTCCAAGTACACCACCGGGGACGAGGTCAAGGAGTCGATCGAGGCCGGGGAAACCTTCAACGCGTGGTGGAAGTTCCCCGCGCCGCCTTCAACGACCAAGAAGATCACCTTCTCACTGCCGAACTGCGAGCCGTTCGAGGACGTGGCGATCACCGATGCGCCGTAGACTCGCCGTCCTCGTGCTGCTCGTTTCCGGGTTGGCGCTGGCGGCCGTCCCGCCCGGCAGAGAGGATCCGGAACCGCCGGACGCACAGGCGCGGGCGGTGGCGGCGTTGCCCCACGCGAGGGTGCTGACCGTGGTCGTTTCGCCGGCCAAGAGCATCGCAGGCATCGGCGGCGCGGTCGGGGGCGAGGGCAAGGGCCTGCAGGCTCAGGTGAGCGGACTCGACGCGGCGATGAGCGATCTCGGCGCCAGGGTGATCGGCCAGGAGATCCACGTGGAACTGCCCGCCGACGTGCTCTTCGACTTCGACCGTGCCCAAATCCGGCCCGACGCCGAGGAGGCCCTCGGCAAGCTGGCCCTCGTTATCCGGGCCAACCCCGAGGGGAAGGTCCGCGTTGAGGGACACACGGACGGGAAGGGGGCTCCCGCCTACAACCTCACGCTCTCCGAGCATCGCGCCCGCGCCGTGGTTGCGTGGCTGCAGGCCCACGGCGGCCTCGCCTCGACCCGCTTTGCCATCCATGCCTGGGGCGCGACCAGGCCGGTGGCGCCCAACGCGAACCCCGATGGGAGCGACAACCCCGCGGGTCGGCAGAAGAATCGGCGCGTCGAGGTCGTGATCGAGAAAGCCAACACGTGAGAAGACATGGTCAGCATACGAGCTCGCGACCTGCCAAACAGCACGAGCATCCGCATGACTGATCTCCTCACCGCTCTTCGCTCCTTGGTCCGCGTGTTTCCCACTGCGGCCATACTCGCCTCGGCTCTCGCCACGGCCGGCGAGCCGCCGCTGACTTCGAATCCGTGGTGGCCGACGGCGGCGGGCAAGGCGACCGATGTCGTCATCCTCCGCGACGGCACCGTGCAAAAGGGCACGCTCAAGTCATGCGTCGCCAGCCAATGTCAGCTCGGGGCGAATTCCTATCCCAAGGATTCGATCGAGTGGATCGGCCTCGTAGTCGGCATCACTCGACCGCCCGAGGTCGTCAATTTGGACAAAGATGAAGCACACCTGCGCGACGGCACGGTCCACAAGGGCGTGCTGGTCGGTGTCAGCTCCACCGAAGTTGTGCTGGACGAGGGCGCTTACCAACGGCGCGACGTGGTGTGGATCCACCTCGCGGTGGGGCCACGGCCTACGCCGCAAGGTGCCGAGCCTGGCGAGGAAGCCGTCACCGGCCCCCCCGCCTCCTCCTCCGCCATCTCCACCACCGAAAAACCCGCCACCGCCCCCACCACCGCCCCAGCCACCGCCCCAGCCACCACCACCAGGTGGGAGCCGGAGCGCGAAGCCGTCGTACGAGCGCGGCGGCCTCTGGTCAGGACAGATTCACATTCATCTGCGGCAGACCAGCGACGACACCACGACCCCAGGTTTCACCGACTTCAAGACCGACGTAGCTGCGCATCTGCGGGAGTTCGGCCACCCGCTTCTCCGATCGGACACGGGAAAACGCTTCGGCACGCTCGTGCATCTGGAGCCCGAAGGAACCGAAGTCCGGACTAGGTTCGAAACGGATGTCCAAGGCGAATACGCCGGCACGCACTGTGACGGCCAGGGCATTTTGCCACTGACCCTACAGCCGGATACGCCGGGCGCCGGCCACGCCTCCGTGATCTGGATCAGCCACGTGGACGCGGACACTACGCCTTGGACCGGCTTCCCTGTCGTCCGCGGGTCGCCGCGCTACGTCGTGTCCGTCCACGCACCCTCCTCGGACAAGTTCACGGCAAACTGCCAATCCTGGAGGCTCAACGCCGGCGTTCGCGAGCAATCTTCTTCCACCGAAGAGGAGCCATACTACCTGGCGGTGATCGGCCAGATCCCGGTTGCCGGATGCCCACCTTTTATCAAGCACGTCTGTGATCCCCAGATCCGCACCATCCAGGGCGAGAACGGGCGCATGCATGGGTCGTTTCACAACACCTGGGACGAATCCGGCTTTCATCAGGATCTCGAGGTGCGCTGGAGCCTGTGCCGCGACGACGCACCGTGCAAGGACGAGCCGCCCGAGGCAAAACGCACGCCCTGCGGAGGCACGGCGACGGCGGACGCGTTGCTCCAGAATTGCCGCGACGTCGAACGCTCGATCGAGCGGGAGATGAAACCGCACTGGGACGAGTATCAGAAGGAATCGCACGAAGCGAGCCAGCATCTCGCCGACTACAAGCTCGCGTCACGTCTCTGCACGGCCTGGGACGTGACGATGAAGATCCTCGACAAGCTGCTCGAGTCGGAAATGCTCCTCGAAGGTCTTCCGCCCGCCGATGCTTCCGAGGTGAAGGAGTTCAAGGAGGCGCTGGAGCAGGTCAAGGGCGTGATCGACAACCTCTACGAGGGTAAGAGCGCGGTCGAGCCCTTTGAGGCGGACCAGATCACGAAGATCGGGGAAAACGCGGAGAAGATCAACAAGCTGCTCGAAACGCTTCACCTCTTCATCAACGGGTCGCCGGAGGAACTGGCGGAGAAACTCCAGGACTGCGGCGCGCCGCTGTCCGCCGGTCTTTACGAGAGTGCGCGACAGTACCTGCTCCACCTCCAGGCGTCCCTCGAAGCCTTGCGGGAGGTCAACAAGCTGTTGAACGACCTCCGTAGTCAAGAAGACAAATGCCTGAACCTCCAGTTCGACGCCTACAAGGCCTGCATCGAGGACGCTCGCTGCAAGGGCACCGACGAAGCCGCCTGTGCCAGCTTGAAGCCGCCCGGGAATTGGCCGGATGTGTAGGGCCGCAAGAGCTTGGCCCTTGCAGTAGGTTGACGGGCGTCAGAAAGACAGGGGCTTTCGCGGCGGCCGACCGCAGGGACCGCTGTCCGCCAAATTCCACGGGATCGCGTCGTCCCCCTCGCTTCGCTCGGGGTCCTCGCGATGACAGCACGCGCGGAGTGTGTGCCCCACATTTCTGCGATCGCTGGCACTCCAGGCGCGATGGGATCCTTCGCCCGCCTGCAGCGGGCTCAGGATGACAGCGTTTGCGAGGGCGACCGGACCCTCACCCCGGCCCTCTCCCACAGGAAGAGGGAGCAAAGCGGGCGGCCGCAAGGGCCGCCCCTACAAACAGCACAGTCGAAAAGCGTCCGCTACTTCCTCGGGAAGACGAACTCCCCGGAGGGGTCTCTCTGCTTCATAGCCTTGACCTGGCCGTTCTCCACGACGAACTCGACGATCAGATCGGAGAACTCCTTCACGCGGAACTGGAGTCCCCTGTAAGGAATCAGTTTGTCCTCCGGCTGCCCCGGGAACACGACGTAGAGGCTGCCATCCTCCTTCAACACCACCTGGAACTTGGCCCCGCTCGGGGTCTCGTATGTGCCAGGGAGTTTCTTGAGGAGGTTGGGGTCGAGGGTCTCCGGCTTGCGCGTGAACGTGGCCTCGGCCTCGTCGAGGGACATGACGGCCTTGTCCACGTCTCCCTGCGGGTTGGTGAGGAAGTTGACGGACCATTTGCCGTACTGCTCGTCATCGGGCGTGTCGAACCGGTCGTAGTGGAAGTGGGTCATGGGGAAGACGAGCGTGTGGAAGTCGAACTGGAGCTGGCCGTCCTTCATTCCAATCTCCAGGATGCCGTAGGCGGGATGCTCGTAGTCGCCGACGTAGTCCGCGAGCGGGTGCGAGGGCTTGGTGTTCTTGACCTGCTCCTGGCCGGCCTTCGCACGCGCATCAGTCCCCGCCTTCTTCCCCTTCAGCCTGGCCTGCAGCGTGCGGTCGCTCCACGGGGTCTGCTCCATGCCAAGGAGGCGCTCGTAAACGTTGTAGCTGACGGTGTTGTACAGGCTGGCGCAGTGGTCGCCGATGACGAAGACGATCACGCCGATCTTGTCCTGGGGCATGAACGAGACCTGGGAGTGGAAGCCGTTGATGTCCCCGCCGTGGAACGTCAGCAGGTGCCCCCGGTACGAACCCGTGAACCGGCCCATCCCGTACGCGGCATTCAGAAGCTCCCAGTACCCCCTCGCCTCGCCCATGGTGTTGGGCAGGGCGATCGCCGGAGCGAGCGTGGCGTGGAGCACATCAGCGGGCAGAACCTGCTTGCCGCCGTACTTCCCGTCGTTCATCAGGGCGATGAGCCAGTGCGACATGTCCTGGATGTTGGAGATGATCGCGCCGGCCGGAGCCACACCCACGGTTTCCTCGTAGTACGGGATCTCGTAGATCTCGTTGGTGTCGCGCTTCTCGGTGTAGGGCACGCCGTGGTCGGGCTGCTTCTTAAGGTCCGCGATGGTGTAGATAGTGCTGTTCATGTCCAGCGGTCTGAAGATCCTCTCGCGGACGAACTCCTCCCACGTTTTGCCGGATTGCAGCTCGACGACGTACCCCACGCCGGCGAACATCATGTTGTTGTAGAGGAAGATCTGGCGCATCGGCTGGCTCGGCTCCAGGTACTTGAGCCGTTCGAACAACTCCTTGCGGGTGAAGTCCGACTTGTACCAGATGCTGTCGTGCCGGGTGATCCCGGTGCGGTGCGAGAGCATGTCCCGCAGCGTGACCGTGTTGTTGAGCTGGTCGTTGTAGAACTGGATTGAGAGGACGGACTCGCGGACCGGCTTGTCCCAGGTGAGCTTGCCCTCGTTCACCAGCAGGCCGGCGGCCACCGCGGTGAACAGCTTGGAGTTGGAAGCGATCGGGCACACCGTCATGGCGGTGAACGGCAGCTTCTTGCCGTAGTCCCGGAACCCGTACCCCTTGGCGAACACGAGCTTGTCGCCGACGACGACGCCCACGCCGACGGCCGGCGCGTTCCAGTCCTTGAGGACCTTCTCCATGCAGGCGTCGAAACCCTGCAGCTTCTTGGTGACGTCCATCTCCTGGGCGTGCAGCGCCGCCCCGGAGACCAGCGTCGCGAGGACGACGGCTGCCACCCAGGCCCTTACCGCTATGGATCTCTGTCTCGTTGTGACGTGCATGATCATTCCTCCTTCGCTGTAAACGCCCGTTCCGGGGCGGTTTCCCGTGGCCCGACAGCACCGGACCGGTCCCTTTGAACTTCGCCCGTTTCTGGAATGGCCGCCGGAGGTCTTTGGACCGAAGGCACATCCTCCGCGTTGAGAGACGTCATGCCCCGTAATACGGGGACAGGGCCGCCGAGGTTCAAAGGAGCCGAGCCCTCGTCCGTCCCGTTCACGGCGGCGCTCCAGGCGCGTTGGGTTCCTTCGCCCGCCTACGGCCGGGCTCAGGATGACAGCGTGGGCGACGAGGCGGCGGCGAGCGCGGCGAGCGCCTGCGGCAGGTCGGCGCGGCCGAAGCCGAGTCGGAACCGGTCGGGTGCGCAGCCGAACACCGGGCCGGGCACGACCAGCACGCCGGCCCGCTCGCGCCAGTGGGCCAGCACCCGCTCGGGATCGCCGCCGTGGCAGCGCCAGCAGCGGTGCCGCTATGGCGGCCGCCGAGACCGTCGTCGCGGCCGGGCGGCGCCACGCGATGAGGTCGGGGTGCGCGGACAGAAACGCATCGAGCGTCTCGAAGTTCGCGCGGCAGCGCGCGCGGGTCCGCTCGAGCAGGGATGCATGCGCCCGCAGCGCGACGGTGGCGAGGACCTCGGAAGGACCCGCGGCGCACAACGTGCTGTAGTCCTTGATCGCGATCGCCCGCTGCCGGAACGCGGCATCGCCGGTCACGAGCCAGCCGATCCGCAGGCCGGCAAGCCCGTACACCTTTGAGGTGACGCTGATAGCAACGGCCCGGTCCGAGCACTCGGTCACCGATGGCGGCGTCGTTCCGATCCACTCGAGGCCGCGGTAGACCTCGTCGCCCACGATCCGGATTCCGAGCTCCTCGCACCGAGCCACGATCGTGCGCAACTCTTCCGGGGTCGCCGCCACGCCGGTCGGGTTGTGCGGCACGTTCAGGACGAGGAGGCGCACGCCCGGCTCCAGCGCAGCCATCAGGCGGTCCATCGGGAACCGCCATGCCCCAGCGGGGCCGTCCTCGCGAACCTCGACGAGCTCGAGGCGGGCACCCATGGCGCGGGGCACCTCGTGGAGCGACTGGTACGCCGGCGCCAACGCCACGGAGCGGTCACCCGGCTCGATCGCCGTCGCGAAGGTGACCAGGAGCGCCTCGGCGGCACCGACCGCGACGATTACATCGTCCGCGGTGCGGCCCGGGTACAAGGCGGCGATCGCCGCACGCAGGGCGGGATCGCCGGCGGCGGTGCGGTAGCCGAGGCGGAGGGTGTCCCACCGCCGGTTCATTTCGGGGTCGGCGTGCCTCAGCAGCTCGGGCAGGGAGAGCGTCTCCGGGTCCGAGGAGCCGAGCTGGTACGGCAGCGCAAACTCGAACCGGTCAAAGAACCGCTCGAGGGCGAACTCGGGCATCGCGCCGAGGTGTGGGATGGGGGTCGGAGAGGTTGGAGGCTTCTGTCTCATGCCCTCCATGATACGGTGGGCACCGCGGTGACGAACGGTGGCACCCTCACCCCACCCTCTCCCGCAAGCGGGAGAGGGAGCTAAGGTCCTCTCCCCCGCCCTCTCCCAGGGGGAGAGGGGCATAACGTCCCCTCCCTCGGCCTCCGCCCGCGCAGGCACGGGGGAGAGCGAGAAGCGGACGAAGGGCTGTGGCACACTTGTCCTCGGCCGGAAACCGACGATGATCCCGACCCTTTCGCAAGCCCAGACGGATACGTATCTGCGGGTGCTTGGCGTCCGAGGGGCGGCGCCGGGGCGCGGCGCCCTTGACGAGCTGGTGCGGGCGCAGGCCACCCGCGTCCCGTTCGAGAACATCTCGAAGCTCTACCGCCACAAGCACCAAGGTCTGAGCGGCATCCCCTCGATCGAGGTGTACCTCGACGGGATCGAGCGTTTCCACTTCGGCGGCACCTGCTACGCGAACAACGTCCACTTCTGCCGGCTACTCCGCACTCTCGGCTACGACGCCGCGCTCTGTGGGGCCGACATGCCGTCGGGTCGCGGATGTCCACGCCGCCATCACCGTGGCGATTGAGGGCCGCGACTCTGCTCGTGGATGTCGGGTACGCCGCACCGTTTCTCGAGCCGCTGCCGCGCGACGTCGGGCACGACGTCGCCGTACGGTTCGGCCGAGACCGTTACGTGCTCAAGCCGCAGGACGACCAGGGGCGTTCGCGGCTCGACATGTACCGCGATGGCGAGCTGCTCCATGGCTACCTGCTCAAGCCGACGCCGCGCCCGATCGAGCATTTCAGTCAGGCCGTGCGTGACTCCTTCCGCGAGAGCGCAACGTTCATGAACGCCGTCGCGCTCGTGCGGTTCTCGGACAGCGAATCAGTGGCGATCTACAACCTCTCGATCATCCGCTCGACCGCGGACAGCTTCACCATCGAGCGTCTCAACGACCGGGAGGAGCTCGTCCGGGCCATCGAGCGAGAGGGCAGGATCCCCGTGGAGATTGCCCGGGACGCCATCGCGGGGCTCGGCGCGCTCCGCGATGTGCACGGCTGAAACCACTGCCCGGGCGTGCTTGCCCGCGCGGAGCGCGCGCTTCACAGAGGCAAAGTCACGGATCGGGTGACGCCGTTTATTTGCCGGCGGCCGTCCTCTTGGCGAACTCTTCGCCGGCGAGTCGCATCTCCTCCCTCGTCATGTCCTTGACGTGGGTGGCGAGCGTCCACTCGTAACCGTACGGATCCTTCACCGCACAGCAGCGGTCGCCCCAGAACATGTCCTCGGGCTGCGCCGATGCCTTGGCGCCGGCCTCCACAGCACGCTTGAACGCCGCGTCGCAGTCCTTCACGTACAGCCACAGCCGTACGGCCGAGGGGCGGCCTGGGCCTGGCGTCGGTGGGCTCATCCCCGGCATCTCGTCGGCCAGGAACACCACCGAGTCGCCGATCTTGAGCGCTGCGTGCCACACGGACTTGCCGTCGGGCGCCATAAACCGGTCGACTTCCTCCGCGCCGAACGCGCGTTTGTAGAACTCGATCGCCTTCGCGCAGTCGGTGATCGTCATGCTCGGTGTGACGGTGTGCATGCCGTCGGGAATCGGTTTCACCTTGTTCGCCATGTTCTCCTCCCGTGGATCCCTACCGGCTTGGCTCATCCTCGGATCAAGAAACGGACCACGAGCGCCCGAATTCCCGGGCCGGTCTCCCCGCCCCTTGAAGGGTCTGGGGCACGCCGTCCAGGCGGCAACCCGGTTTCTTCAAATGTTGGAGCGGCCGCTACTTCGTGAAGCTGTTGCGGCGCACGAACAGTGCAACGGTGAAGGCCATGAGGAGCACCGCCAGCGCTCCCGTCCCGGTGGCCTTGAGGGCGACGCTTTCCCACGGTCCAAGCGGGACCACAGCCATGAGTGCGATTGCCAGGATAACCAGGCCCTTGGGGCCGAGCGCCGCCGTCCAACTCGTGCGACGCCGGAGCTCGATGATCTCCCGGATGACAGGCGGGAGCTGGAGCCAAAAGAGGAGCTGCGCCGCAATGTAGTCCACGTTGAGGTGGCGCGGGGACAGGGCCGGGGAGCCCTCAAGGGCGAGCAAGACGGCGAACACGACGTGCGACACCACCAGGCCGAGGAGCATGAGCGCGGCGGGCAGCAGGACGCGGGCGACGGCGACCTGACCGATCGGCAGCGGCAGCATTGCGTGCAACCGGACCCTGTTCTCACTCCTCTCGGTGCCGGTGGCGATGAAGCCGGCGATCATCGAAGCGATGAGGATGGCGAGCGGCAGCTGCACCCCGGCTTTTCCCATGACATTGAGATCGTGGACCGATCCGACCAGCCTTATGATCACGAGAACCAGGACGAAGATGCCGACGCCGAACGCCCACGAGGCCAGCAGGACCGGCCGGTAGAAGCGTAGCCCTTCCCTAACGAGCCGCCACATGGTTTCCCCCTTTGAGAATTGCGACCGCGATCTCGTCGATGGTCATCCGGGACTGCTCGATCGCCTCCGCTCCCAGCTCGCGCAGGTGGGCAAGCGTCACCTCGCCGTTGTCGCTCACCACCTGATGTTCGGCGCGCACGCGGCGGTATTCGACGGCGGCGGCTAAGGCGACATCCGCGTCGGCGAGCCGGAACGAGATGCGCTTCCAGCGTTCTGTGAGGGCATCCTTGGAGCTGCGAAGGAGGACGCGCCCCTCGCGCAGGAAGACAAGCTCGTCCGCGAGGCGCGAGATGTCCGAGAGCACGTGGGTGGAGTAGAAGATGGCGTGCTCCCCGTCCTCCAAGAACCTCCCAGAGGACATCGAGGACCTCGGCGCGCACGACCGGGTCGAGCCCGGACGTCGGCTCGTCGAGCAGCAGAAGACGGGGGCCGTGGCCCAACGCCGCAACCAGGGCCAGCTTGGTGAGTTGGCCCTTCGAGAGCTGCTCCACCTTCCTATCGAGCGGCAGTCCGAAGCGTGTGGCCAGCCGGTGAGCGCGTTGATCCGACCACGCCGGCAGGAACCTGGAAAGGAAGCGCAGGTTCTGCTCCGCAGTCCAGCCAAGGTAGAACCCGTGCATCTCCCCGACCACGCCGACCTCAGCCTGCCAGTCCGGGGTGCGGTGGTCCACGGGATGCCCGAATACCACCGCGGAGCCTGCCTCCGGGACCACGAGGCCGGCGAGGCAGTTGAGGGTGGTCGTCTTGCCCGAGCCGTTGGGGCCCACGAACCCCAGCACGGTGCCCGGCTCCAGGGCCAGGTCGATCGGTCCCAGCGTGAACCCCGGGTACCTCTTCACGACCCCTGTCATCGCAAACGCTGGACCACTGCTCATCGCCCGTCTCCCTTCGTGCGGAGCACCCGCTCGAACACCTCGCGAATCTGAGCGTCCTCCAACCCCTCGGCCTCGCTCTCGCCGACCAGCCGCTTGAGGGCCTCCTCGAACCGTTCCTCGGCCATACCCTGCTTCCTCTTCTCCGGGATCTCCGAAACGAAGAACCCCTTGCCCGGGCGGGAGCGGATCAGCCCCTCCCGCTCCAGGTCCTCGTAGGCTCGCTGCACCGTGATCACGCTTACCCGCTGCTCGCGCGCCAGGGCACGGATGGACGGCAGGGCTTCATCGCCTGCAAGCTCCTGCGCCAGGATCTGCGCGCGGATCTGACGCGAGATTTGAGTGTGAAGAGGCTCGGGTGACAGCTCGGACACGTGCAGCAGGAGGTCCATCATCCCTCCCCTCCACGGCTACACTCCACGACAACCGCCGTCCAGTCGTCGTCGAGGGTGGGGCCGGTCGCACGTTGTGCCTCGTCCAGCACGCCGTCGAGCCAGCGCTCCGCGGGGACGGGGGCCGCGCCCGACGAGACTGAGCGCGCAACGACGCCGGCCAGGCCGTCGTACCCCAGGGGCTCGCCGGACGGGCGCCGCGCCTCCGCGATGCCGTCCGAGAACAGGATCAACCGCGAGCCTTCGTCCAGGCGACAGGTGACGGAGGCGTAGGGCACGTCGGGTCGGACGCCGAGCGGGAGCCGTGGACCGGGAGCCTCGAGCGCGGCGACGACCCCGTCGCGCCGAACGACGAACGGGTCGGGCATGCCGGCGTTGGCCAGCTCCACGATCCCCGAGGCCGGCGTGATGCGGGCGTAGGCGAGCGCAACGAACTGCCCTTTTCCCAGCTCGGCGAACAGGCGGCGGTTCAGCTCGGCAAGCGTGTCCGCGACCCCCCGTTCCGCGGCGATGAAAGGGGCCATCGCCATTACCGAGGCCATGATCAGGCTCGCGCCGAACCCCTTGCCGGCGACGTCGGCCACCACGATGCCGACGCTGCCGTCGGCATGACGCAGCACGTCGTAGAAGTCCCCGGAGACGAAACGCGCCGGGAAGCTGCGCGAGACCACCGTGAACCCCTCCCCCTCCACCCGCGGCGGGGGCAGGAGCCGGCGCTGGATGTCGCGCGCCAGTTCCAGTTCGCGCAGGGAAAGCTCCTGCTCGCGAAGGTCATCGAGGAGGCGGCGCTCGGCGAGTGTGCGACGCCGCTCGGAGGACACCGTGGCGACCCGGAACTCCGCACCGCCGTTACGCTCTAGAAGCCCCTCGTCCGCGAGCTCCTCGAGCGCGTGTCGGACGTCGTGCGGGCTCACGCGGTGCTCGCGGGCGACGCGGTGCATCTCGGGGAGCGGACACCCTTCCTGGAGATCCCCGGTCAGGATCTTGCCGCGCAGCTGCCGCGCGATTTGGCTCCGCATCGGCTCCGGCGAGTTCTCGGTCAAGTGGAGAATCATATGCACCGTCCTCACTGTCTATATACGCTATATACAGTGAAAGGTTTTGTCAAGCCCCCTGCCGCCAAGGGCGTCTGTCCGAAGTTCGCTCACTACAGCAAGTTCAACCAAAAAAAGAACTTAATGTGCGGCACGCCTGGAAGCAAGTGGCCAGCGCGGACCGTGTGGCCACAAGACTGGGGGTTGGGCGGGGGCTGTGGTAGCAGGCCGCCCCGGCAGGTCGGGCCTCTGCCCGCCCCTCGCGGGTGGATGGTCGGACGGCGAGACGCGGCATGCGGAGCCTGGGCCCAGAGCGGAGAAGGCTTGACCGGCCGCCCACACCAGCCGGGGTCCTGCGCACAACGCCGGCCCCACACTTCTGGTCTTCTCGTCGTAGGGGCGGGCCTTGCGTGTTTGACCTCGCGAGACGGGTGACAGGACGACATCAGGACATGGGTGACAGTGTAGGCGGCGGATCTGCGGGCCGAGACAGGGGGATCGTTCGGCCCAAGGCGAGGTGCCGGGCCACTGCATTGAGGGCACCTTGACGGGACCCGGCATCCAACGTAGCCTGCGCCGGTGACGCTCTCGGGACCCATTTGCAGGAACAACCATCCCACCGCAGAGGTGGGTGACGCTCCGAGCGTGTCCGAGGCGGTTCCGACCTTCACCTTTAGCAGCCGCAACCCGGGGTGCGGGCCACCGTCATAGCAAAACCCCAGTAACCGTGATGGCCCCGCACCCCCGAGGTTGCGGGGCTCTTCTTTTTCTGGCGGATCGAGCTGATGACCCGCGTCGCGGACACAAATTGAGAGGAGAACAGGAACATGGAGAATGTCGCGCTGGCGAGGACAACCGAACGGGGAGTTTCGGACATCCGGGTTCGATCGGTGGAGGCGACATGAACATCCAGGGAATCCGGAGTCGTATCGATGAGATCGACCTCGAGCTGCTTGCGCTGCTCGAAGAACGAATGGAGCTGGGGCTGCGCGTGCGCCGCTTCAAGGCCGAAGCAACCGACCTGAGCCGGGAAGCGGTGGTCCTCGACCGCGCGATGCGTTCGAGCCTGGCGCTGGTCGAGCCGGAATTTGCCGAGCGTTTCTTCGCCGAGATCATGGCCGAGAGCAAGCGCCTGCAGGCCAAAAGCATGAGGCTTGTCGCTTTCCAGGGAGAGCACGGCGCCTTCTCCGAGATCGCGGCGCGGGCTCTGGCCACAGACTCGGCGTACGTTCCCTGCAGCGAGTTCGTGGAGGTGTTCCGGGGAGTCGAGGAGGGCACCTACGACCTCGGAGTCGTTCCGGTCGAGAATTCGCTTGAGGGAGCGATCTCCCAGGTCAACGACCTACTCACCAGGACGGACCTCAAGGTGGTCGCAGAGGTTCGCCTCGCGATCCACCAGGACCTGCTGGCAGCGAGAGGAACCGACCTGCGCGACATCCGGGTGGTGTACTCGCACCCTCAGGCGCTCGCGCAGTGCCGAGACTTCGTCGCCCGGAACGGCCTCGAGCCGCGCCCATACTACGACACCGCAGGGGCAGCGCGCATGATTGCCGCCGAGAAGCCGCGGGGGGCCGCGGCCATCGCCAGCCCTCTGGCAGCCGAGCTTTACGGCCTCCGGGTCATCAAGGAGCGGGTTGAGGACGACGCCTCGAACTCGACCCGCTTTCTCCTGCTGTCGCGGCAAGCAGCCGGTAGCGGCGACAAGAGCTCTGTCGTGTTCGTCACGCCTCACGAGTCGGGGCGGCTGTTTGGGGTACTCGAGCTCTTCGCGTCCGCGGGTCTCAACCTGACGCGGATCGCCTCCATGCCCTACCGTCCGGAGCCGAGCAAATACAGCTTCTTTCTCGACTTCGAGGGTTCGGACCAGGACCCCAAGGTGGTGAGCGTCCTCGATCGACTCAAAGAGCGCGCAGTCGAGTACCGCTTTCTCGGTTGCTACCCCGTCGGGCGGGCGTAGGGGCGGCTTCTACGCCTTGAGGGCGGCCTTGATGCGTGCCGGCGTGATGGGGAGCTGCACGAACGCAATAAACTGCGTGCCGATGGGTTCCGTAAACCGGGCGTGAACGCTTGGCGCACGAGCAGCTCCGCATGCGTACGACGCCGTAAAACCCGGCATTGCGGGGCTCAGGGCCCGTGACGAATCACCCCCGCGGCTGCGTGATGTGCAGTGGGCTCTACCTGCGATTTAACGGCCAGCTTCCGTGCTGGGATCACATCGGCGAAAACCGCGTTCTGCGTACACTGACGCGCGAAGGTCTCGAATCGGGGCGCGAAAAGGACGTCTTCTGGTTTCCCGCGCTTTTGCACATCCGAAGCTCCTTTGCGAATCGCGAACTGCCCTTCCCGGACGACTGCCCGCGATGCGCGATGCTTGGACACTTGGATGAAGGCACAGTGCTGCGCCCGGTCGAGGTTTGCGTGCTTCACGTTGAGGCGTCGTACTACTGCCACCTCTCCTGCCCTCAGTGCATTCCCGCCGCGGAGCGACGACGACGCATGCCGGGGCCTCACACACTCGACCCGGCACTCTTCGAGGCGTTTCTCCGCCGCCTGAAGGCGGACGGGGTATCGCGGATACGGTACTTGTACTTCGAGGGACGCGGGGATCCCCTTGTGAATCCCGCCCTGGGCAAGATGGTCGAACTGACAAAAGTCGAGTTTCCCGGTGTATTCACCAACGTGGTGACGCATGGAAACTACCCGTTCAAACCGTGGATAGTCACAAGCGGTCTCGACCTCCTTACGCTGTCGGTCGACGGTGCCCGCCCTGACAGCTACGCAATGTACCGCGTGGGCGGCGACCTGCACACGGTCCTCGCACTGATGCGGCGTGTGTGCGTGGAGCGCGCCCGGGTCCGCAGCCGCCTGCGTGTCATGTGGCGCTACATCCTGTTTGAGTGGAATGACAGCGACGAGGAGCTGTGCGAGGCGGCGCATATGGCCACATCCTTCGGCGTCGAGCTCCGGTTCATGCGCACCCACAGCGAAGGACGGTCGCGGCGCTTCGGCGACAGGGACAGCCTGGCCCTTGCACTACGCCGGCTCGGGATCGACGCCGCAGAACAGACGACCTTTGAGCTCAAGTCTGCGGAAGGCGACCGCTCCACCATCGATAATGTCGAGGCGGAGCACGTCGCCTCGCTGCTTGGCGCTGCTCAGGCGGCGCACCGGCAAGGTGACGAACCGCGCGTGATTGAATTGCTACAGGAAGCTCTCGCGAGAGATCCCGGCGTGACGATCGGAGACGAACAGCGTAATGGACACGATTTGCTGCGGTCGTGCATGGCCGAGATCCTTTCGGGTGCCCGTTGGCCTTCGACCCTGTGCTGGACGGCTGCGCTCTGCCGGGAGTGGGGTGACACCGAAGGCGCCGAACGGTTCCTCGAGCGATACCTTGCACTGGCGCCCGCAGCGGTTGATCGGGACGTGATTGCAGCAGAGAGGCACCTGCTTAGTGCGATCGCAGCGATGGAAACGGGCGATCAAGGTCGCGCGGTGGATGAGCTCCGGGACGCGATCCGGCTCGACCCTGGCCTGGCGATTCGCGACACGGGGCTTTCGGTCACCGATCTAGTTCACCTGTACCTCGATGAAATCCTCGCTCGCGAGTGCGCTCCATCCACTCTGTGTGCTCTGGCGCACCTGTGTGATCGTCATCTTCACGATCGGCAAAGCGCGAGGAGGCTCTTCCTGCGTTACCTGGAGTACGCAGCCGACGCTCCCAACCGCGCCGAGGTAGAGGCGCGCGTGCGCCGATTGGCTGGCCGTCCATCCATGCGAGATCTCGCCGCCAGCACGTGGCGGCGGCTCGTGAAAGGGAACCGCCGCAAGGTCCCACACAGTGGTTCCCGAGGCCCCGCAACGGCGCCACTCACAGGTACGGGAAGAACACCGTGAACGCGACCAAGGATTCGATCTCCAACCCATTCCGCGTGGCGTCGCGCGACTACGACCTGAACCCGTTCATCCACCCTCAGGTCGTCCGACGGGGCTATGACGGTCACGTCGTCGACACCGCTGGGACCGACTACGTTGACTTCCTCTCCGCCTGGGGCGCGAACATCCTCGGCTACGGGTACCGCGAAGTGGCGAAGGCCGCGGCCCGCCAGGCCAGACGCTTCTTCGGGCTCGGGCTGCCATTCCCGGAATTCCACGAACTGATGGCGCTGCTTGGCCGGCTGATACCCTGCGCCGAATCCGTCCGGTTCGGGAAGAACGGCTCCGACGTCACAGCCGCGGCGGTCCGCCTTGCACGCGCCGCTACCGGCCGGGAAAAGGTTGTGTTCCGCGGTTTCCACGGCTTCCATGACTGGTACATGGCATCCACGGAGTGTCGCGGGATCCCGGCGACGCTCCGTGCCCTGGTCATCCCCCTGGCGGAGCTGTCCCCGCTCGCGGTGGACGAAATTCTGGCCGCGAACCCGGGTGAGGTCGCTTGCGTGATCGTGAACCCGCTGGTGCCACCCATCCCCGCAGCGAGCGAGGTTCGTGACGTCGTTGAAATCGCGCACCGCCACGGCACGCTGGTGATCTTCGACGAGATCATCAGCGGGTTCCGCGTCGCACTCGCGGGCATGCAGGAGGTCTGGGGCGTCGAGCCGGATCTTGCGTGCTATGGCAAGGCGATCGCCAACGGGATGCCGCTCTCGGTCCTCGCCGGCAAAGCACGCTGGATGGACTCCCTGCCCCACATTAACTACGGCATGACCTTCGAGGGCGAGGCAGTTTCGATCGCCGCAGCCCTGAAGACCATCACGGTAATCCAGGAACGCGACGTGATCGGGGCACTTGGCCGGATGGGACGGAGAATCAAGGATGATTTCACGCTCGCGGCGGTGGACGCGGGGATCGACGCAGTAATCGCCGGGCCCGACGGCGCCCCCGGTTTCTGGTTTGCGAACGCACCGGGAGCTAGCGCTCGGGAACTCCACTGGCTCTTCATCCAGGAGCTCATGAGGGATCGAATCTTCACCCTGGGCTCCTTCAATCTGTGCTATCGGCACACCCGTTCCGATCTAGACCGCCTCGCCCGGGCATTCAGAAATTCGTTAGGGGTAATCCGGGAGGCGATCCGTCGCGGCTCAGTCGCTGGCTTGCTGGATGAGCGCGTAAGGGTAGCGATGGCAGCCGTGCAGACGCCAGAAGACTGGCGCCGTCTCGGGATCGACGCGATGCCTGACCAGAAGCCGTTCGTCTAGGCCTGCTTGAGGGCGGCCTTGATGCGTGCCGGCGTTATGGGGAGCTGCACGAACCTCACGCCCACGGCGTCGAAGATCGCGTTCGCGATCACCGCACCCATGCAGACGATCGGCGGCTCGCCGCAGCCCGACGCGGGCACGCCGGGATTCTCGATCAGGACGGTCTCGATCTTGGGCAGCCAGGAGAAACGCGGGATCTCGTAGCTGTCGAAGTTCCGGGCGAGAACCTCGCCACCTTTGAAGCGCACCTCTTCGGTCAGGGCGTAGCCCAGGCCCATCGTGATGCCGCCCTCGATCTGCTGACGCGACCCCTCCGGGTTGACGATGACACCCTCATCCTGCGCCAGTACGACGCGCTTGACCTGCACCCGGCCGGTGGCCTTGTCCACGGCGAGCTCGGCGCACGTCGCCACGTAGGTGCCGAGATAGATGGCACACGTCACGCCGACCCCCCGCCCGCTCGGCGCGCGTTTCGGCGTCCAGCCGAATCTGTCCGTCGCGGCTTTGAGCACCCGCAGCATGCGCTGGTCAGAGAGGTGGCTCACACGAAACTCCACCGGGTCGGCCCCGGCTTCCGCCGCCATGAGGTCGATGTGCGACTCACGCGCAAAGGTGTTGGTGTTGACCGAGGGTGCGCGCCACGGCCCGACACCGAACGGGTGGAGCCCCGGTGGCTGCTGGCCCTGCCAACCACCGGACGAGATCGTTCGTTGATTCGGCACGTCGTAGAAGTGCTTCGCCTCCCGGTCCCCAGCGCAGAAGACCTTGTAGTCCCAAAGACAGATCTTCCCGGCGCTCGAGAGGCCCGACTGGATCTTCACAACCGCGGCGGGGCGGAACGTGTCGTAGAAGAACTCCTCCGCGCGGTCCCAGACGACCTGCACCGGCTTGCCGGTGATCTTGGCGAGGCGCGCCGCCTCGACTGCCTGTCTGGCCCCAGTCTTCCCGCCGAAACCGGCGCCGACGTACGGAGTGATGACCCGGACGTTGGCCGGCGGGAAACCCGCCCCCTCCGCGACCTGCGCCTTCACGATGAACGGCGCCTGCGTGGAGACCCAGACCGTCACTTTGCCGTCCTCGATCTTGGCGACCGCCGAGTGCGTCTCCACTGTCGCGTGCGAGACGTAGCTGTTCAGGTATGTCCCGTCGAAGACCGAGGCCGCGAGCTTGATGCCCTCCTGGAGGTTGCCGCTCTCCGCGATCACCCGGCCCTCCGGGGCGCCCTTGACGAGGTGGTCGAAGATCGTTGTGTCGTCAACAGTCGGGGCGGGGACATCGAACTGCACCTTCACGAGCGCCCGCGCCTGGTCGGCCACGTCCGGATGCTCGTGCAGCACGGCGACCAGGTCGCCGTCGCGCACCACCCTGACGCCGGGGACCTTCTCGGCCGCACCGGTGTCAAGAGCCTTGAGCTTCGCTCCGTGCGCCGGCGGCCTCACGATCCGCGCGTGCAATGTGCCCGGGAGCCCAATGTCGGCCGCATACCTGGCCCTGCCGGTGACCTTCTCGAGCGCGTCCTTGCGCGCGACGGTCGTGCCGACCACGGTGTATGCCGACACCGGCTTCACCGGAACCTTCTCGATGTGCCGCTCGATGCGCTTGCCTTGCACGAGCTGTGCGTAGGTGACCCGCTTGCTCGGGTCGCGAGAGTCACGGACGACGCCATCCTTGACTGCGAGCTGATCCACTGGGACCTGCAGCTTTTCGGAGGCCAGCTGAAGGAGCACGGCCCTGGCCTCGGCCACGGCGGCGCGCAGCACGGGGCCAAACTGCCTGATGGTGAGCGAGCCGAACGTGCCCATGTCCCACGGGCACAGCTCGGTATCGCCCATGACCATGTCCACGGTGTCGTAGGCGACGTCGAGCTCCTCGGCGCACAGCTGCGCGAGTGCGCTCTTCGATCCCTGCCCCAGCTCGACCTTTCCTACGAAGCACGTCGTCCGGCCGTCCTCACCGATCCGCAGGTACGCGTTGAAGTCGGTCGGGTAGCTCGGGCGGGGCGGGATCCGTTCCGGCTCCTGGAAGGAGAGCAACGGGTCTACCCGGAAGAGCACCACCAGACCCGAGCCCGCCAGCGAGACGATGAAGTCGCGACGGCTGAGGTGGAAGATGCCGTTCATCGCGCACCTCCCGGTGTGGCCGCCGCGGCGGTCTCGATCGCCTCGAGGATGCGCGTGTGAGAGCCGCACCGGCACAGGTTGTCGTCCATGGCCTGGACGATCTCTGCGCGCGTCGGCCGCGGCTTCTTGAGCAGCAGCGCATAGGCGTTCATGATCATCCCCGACGTGCAGTAGCCGCACTGGAAGGCCTGGAGCTTGAGAAAGGCCTGCTGCAACGCGTGGAGCTGGCCGTTTCGGCTCAGGCCCTCGATCGTGACCACCTGCTTGCCGGCCACGTCCTTGACCGCGGTCGAGCAGGAGCGCACGGCCTCCCTGTTGACGATCACCGTGCAGGCGCCGCAGAGCCCCTCTCCGCAGCCGTACTTGGTGCCGGTCAGGCCCAGGTCGTAGCGCAGTACCCACAGCAGCATGCGCTCGTCGCCCACGGTCAGTTGTACGGGCTTGCCGTTCAGCGTGAAGGAAACAGTTCTCATCATGGCCGGACCTCCCCAACGATCCCACCGCTCGTCGCGCAGGCCGTCAGGCCGCAATGTGCTCCAGCCTTACGGCCACGTGATACGCCCGGTCGCACGCGTTGTCAACGACAAGACATCATTTGATACGTTGTCTCAATTATGCTCCGGCGCTCGAGATTGAGCGCCGGCGCCACACGACCTCCGCGCACCCGGCCCCGGCACGCCGAGCATGCGTAACCCCGGTGGGATTCCAGGCAAATACCCATGCGACGGGGGGGACGCACATGTCACACGAACAACAGCACTCAGAATTCCGGAATGAAGGAGGGCGCGGGGGGATTTTGAAGGGCGTGAGCCGCTCGAGGGCCCTTACGCTTGCCGTTTCGTTCGCCGTCGTCCTGGCGGGCGTCTTTTTGGTCGGATCGCTGGTCGACCGCGTCATCGGGACGACCGAGGCCTCGGCACGCGCATCCAAGCTCACCCAAACATCGAAGAGGAGCGACTCAATGAACCCGAAATTCTCAAAGTCCGGCTACGACATCACACCGCTATCACGCGAGCAGGTTGCAAAGCTGGCCGCCAAGCTCAACCCCGAGGCGTACCGCATCACGCAGAAGGCCGGTACCGAGCCCGCGTTCTGTGGCAACCTGCTCGACAACCACAAGGACGGCGTGTACGTCTGCGTGGTGTGCGGGCTGCCGCTCTTCTCGAGCCAGCACAAGTTCAACTCCGAAACCGGGTGGCCCAGCTTTTACGAGCCGTTCGACCCCAAGCACATCGTCACGAGGGTGGACACGAGCCTCTTCATGGTGAGGACGGAGATCCTCTGCGCGCGCTGCGGCTCCCACCTCGGGCACGTGTTCGAGGACGGCCCACCGCCCACCGGGGAGCGTTACTGCCTCAACTCGGCTGCGCTGAGTTTTTACGAGCACGGCGAGTCCTTGCCGCCCGAGAGCCAGCCGATGAGGGCAGCGGTGATGAGAGGAGCGGTGACGAATGCAAACCCGGTGAAAGCAGCGGTAATGAAAACAACGGTGATGAAGACAGCACAAAGGTCCACCAAAGGCGATGAGCAGGAACCCGACCCTCAGGTGGCGTACTTCGCGGGTGGTTGCTTCTGGGGTGTCCAGCACTACTTCAAGAAGGGTCCCGGTGTGATCGACGCGGTCAGCGGCTATATGCAGGGGCATGTGGACCACCCGACCTACAGGCAGGTTTGCACGGACACCACCGGCCATGCCGAAACGGTCAAGGTCGTGTTCGACCCGCAGCGCATCACGTACCGGCGCCTGCTGGAGGCATTCTTCGTGATGCACGACCCGACGCAGTTCAACCGGCAGGGACCGGACTTCGGCGAGCAGTACCGCTCGGGGATTTGGTACGTGAACGACGAGCAGAAGCGCGAAGCCGAGGCCTACATCAACGAACTGCAGGCCAGCAATCGCTTCGACGGGCGGAAGATCGTCACGGAGGTAGAGGCGGCCAAGACGTTCTGGCCCGCGGAGGAGTACCACCAGGACTACATCGCCAAGAACGGCGCCGCCTGCCACGTGAGCGACCCCTGGTAAACAGGCTTGGATTTGGGTGCAGTGCCTCAGCTCCCTCTCCCCCGCGCGAGCGCGGGGGAGAGGGAAACGTAGACCTCCAGGGGTCCCGGCTCACTTCGGCGTCTTGCCGGCCTCCAGGTCCTCGACCATCTTCTGCAGGTTCTTCTTGTTGGCTTCGTCTGGGGCCTGCTGCACCGCCAGCTTCGCGTACTTGAGAGCGTCTTTGGTGCGGCCGACCGCCGCGTACCCGCGAGCCAGGCCGACATTGACCGGCCAGGCGTTCGGGTGCTTCTTGGCATTGGCCTCGAACACCATCAGGGCCTTCTCCTTCTCGCCCTGGGCGAGGAGCTGCCTGCCGTACTGGTGGAGGTCGAGGGGACCGGCGGTGGGGTGCTCGAGCGCCTTCTTCAGCGTCTTGTCGCCCTCGGCGGTCATGCCGTTCGCGGCTTGCAGGTCAGCGAGGGTGGTCAGGGTGAAGAAGTTCTCCTGGCCGATGAACGGTAGGCTCACCGCGTTCTGCGCCCACACGAGCCCTTCCTTGAGATTGACCTTGTTCTGCAAGCAGAACCTGGCAGCCTCCTGCCACCCCTCCCAGTTGAAGCCGGGCGCGTTGCGCAGCTGCCGACGCAGGTTTTCAATGTACAGGTCGGTGGTGTTCTCGACGGTGATCGTCCACGGGACCTCGAGGTACTCCCACTTCAACGCCACCGTGGCCCTGTCCGGCTGCCGCTCGGTGAACTCGTAGGTCAGCCAGTGGTTGTACTCGCTCTTCTTCGGCTTGACCTTGACCCGTAGCGCGTCCTCGGCCTGGCTGTAGAAGAAGCTCCCCCACGATGTTGAGTTCTTCGAGAAGATGATCGTCCACTCCTCCTGACCCGGGATCATGTGCAGACCGTAGGAGCCCGCCGGCAGGGGCTGCCCTTCGACCTTGACGTCGTTGGAGACTCGGAACACCGTGTTCTCGTTGGCGCCTGCGCGCCACGGGCACTGGTCTCCACACGTGCCAAAGCCCAGGTTGGCCATGCCGTACGGCACCAGCTTCCCCCAGATCTTGCCGGTGCGGTCCGTCCCGTCGGGGGCGGTGACCTTGGGGGCGTTATATGTGACGTTGACCTCGACGAGGCCGATCCACTGCGACACCGAGGCCTTCTGGTTCTTGCCGTCCGGAGGCAGCGTCACGACCTGCGCCGACGCCATGACGGGCACGGCAACCAGAGCGGCCGTGAGCACGCCGACGGTCCACCAACGCTTGCATTTCATATTTCTTCTCCTTTCTGAGGCACCCACTTGTACGTTTCTCCGCCCCGCAGGTTTTGCGGGAAGCGGAACCGGATCAGGCTTCAGCGCGGCGCCGGCGTGACCGCGGGAGGCGGTTGGGGTCCACCTCCACGGCCGGCGCGTTTTCCGGCGCCTTCTCCGCGTTGACCGCACAACCGGTCAGGAGCACGACGAAGGGAAGCCCACCTGCCAGGACCCTTTGCACGGTGCCCCTCCCCGCCTCGCTCCAGAATCGTTCTTCAGCGAGGGCTTGTCAGTGATACGTCCACGCCGGCGCTCGGTTTGCACCCGGTCAAGCAGCGGCGAGGGACAACCTCCAGCCAGACCGCTCCGGGAGGAAGACGGTGTTGGTCTGCGCGTTGTCCCGCGCGCGGAGAAGCGACCGTGCGCCACGGTCCTCGCCTCTCAGCGGAAAGCCCTGGTAGTCTTCCCTGCGCGGGGCCAGGGCGATGTCCTCATGGCGCCGCTCGGGAGGCACCGTGAGATTCGTGCGCCTTGTTGTGGTGTTGCTCCTTGCCGCACCGGCCTGGGCCGCCGAGCCCGTCACCGTCGTCGAGGCGACCAGGTACGCCCGCACATCGCTGTACCACGAGGTGCTCGATTTCCTTTACCAGGTCGAGAAAGGCTCAAGCCTGGTCGCCATTGCTCCGCTGACGGTCTCGACCGAGGGCCGCATGGACCCGCTGGTGATCCTGTCCAAGGAGCGGGTCCGCACTCCGAACGAGCTGCGCGCAACCGGCAAACCCGCCGTGCTCGTCATGGCCAACATCCATGCCGGAGAGGTCGAGGGCAAGGAAGCGTGCCAGATGCTGATCCGCGAGGTGGCGAGCGGCCGGCTCGCCGGCCTGCTCGAACGCCAGGTGATCCTCGTGATCCCGATCTTCAACGCCGACGGGAACGACAAGCTGGGCAAGAACCGCCACGACAAGGGCCCCGAGGTCGCCGGTGTTCGCCACAACGGGCAGTACCTCGACCTGAACCGGGACTACACCAAGTTGGAATCGCCCGAGGTAGGCGCCCTCGTGCGGCTGTTCAACACATGGGACCCGGTCCTGGTCGTGGACATGCATACCACCAACGGCTCCTACCACCGCGAGCCCGTGAGCTACACGACGTGCGCCAACGCCAACGGGCCGAAGGCGCTGGCCGACTACATGTGGAAGAGGCTCTTTCCCGAAGCAGCCGCCCAACTCAAGAAGGAATCCGGCTTCGACAGCGTCCCCTACGGCGAGTTCGTCGAGGGCGCGAATCCGTCCAAAGGGTGGATCAACGAGGCGATTGAGGCTCGCTACGGGACCAACTACGTCGGGCTGCGTGACCGGCTCTCCATCCTGGACGAGAACTACTCCTACGCCGACTTCCAGACGAGGGTGCTGGCCTCGTTCGCCTACATCCGGGCGGTTCTCGAGTTCACCTCGGCCAACGCGGAGGAGATCGCTGCACTTGTCAGGCGCGCCGACCGCGAAACCGCTGACAGCTACTTTCGGCAGCAGTTCGTTGCCGAGGCGACGCTCGAGAGGTTCTGGGATGTGACGGTCAAGGGCTGGGAGTTCACCACCGAGCCGGTCTCGCCCGCGGAAAAGGCCGAGTATCCCTGGAGGGGCGACGTGAAAGTGATTCCGACCGACGTGCCTCACGACTACACGGTGCCCTACCTCGCTCTCGCCGCGCCCAAGAAGACTCTTCCCCTGTCCCTCGGGTACATCGTGCTGCAGGGGCAGGATGAGGTCCTCAAGAACCTGCTGGCGCAGGGCATCGTTGTCGAGAAGCTGGTGGAGGGGTGCCGTCTTCCGGCGGAGCGGTTCGTCATCGAGAAGATCGAGTTGGCCAAGAGCATTTACCAGGGGCGCGTGCAGAACATGTTGACCGGTCACTACGAGAAAACCGAGGCCGAGGTGCCGAGCGGCTCCCTGTTCGTGGACATGCGCCAGCCCTTGGCTCGCCTCATCCCGGTCCTGCTCGAACCCTCTTCGGGCGATAGCCTGGCGGCGTGGGGGTTCCTCAACCGGGCGATCGTCCGGCAGTGGAGCAACGAGCCGGCGCCGTACCCCATTTTGCGCGTGGACAGCCGCCCCCCCGTTCCGTTGCTTCTGGCGAGTGCAGAGTAGACCGGCGTGGCCGCTTCGCGCTGCAGATCGGTACCTTGGGTGTGAGCGGATTCGAGCGACGCGGCTCGCCTGCATCGAAACCTGCGGCACGCCGAACTCGTAAACCCGGTAAGGATTGGTGCGCGGATGAGATACCCGGTGCGCTCACGTCGCGGATCCCGGCTCGTGACGTCAGGGTGCCGCATAGGCTGGACCGGGGCGATCCTCACAGCGGCCCTCGCCGTATGGGCAATGGCGTCGGTGGCGGCCGGGCCGCAGGAGACCGAGAGGCACCCGCGCAGGCACCTGAGAGCGGTCGAGCCGCAGCTGTTGGTGCTGACCGGCGGGGTGCTCATCGACGGTACCGGTGCTCCCCCGCTCCCCGACGCAGCGGTGGTGGTCCGCGGGGACCGCATCATCGAGGTTGGGCGAGCCGGCGACGTCGAGGTGCCCCCTTCCGCCACGGTGATCGATGTGCGGGGCGCCACGATCCTGCCGGGCGTCTTCAACGCCCACGTCCACTCCAGCTACCGCCAGAGCAGCCTCGAGGCGTGGGCGCACGCGGGAGTGACGACCGTGCGCGACCTCTGCGGTCCGGCCCAGTACGCCTTGGTTGACACGCTCGCCCTGAACCCAGGCCTTGCGCGCGTGGTTGCTGCTGGGCCCTTCGTCACGGTCCCGAATGGCTATCCGATCGTGCCGTGGGGGGTCACCAACGTCGTGCCTGTGAGCTCACCCGACCAGGCACGAGTGGCTGTTAATCAGCTCATCGACCAGGGGGCCGACATCATCAAGATCGCCCTCGAGTCGGGGGGCGACTTTGGCCGGTTTATCCCGACTCTCTCGCTGCAGGAGGCCGCGGCCGTGGTCGAGGCAGCGCACGCGCGGGGGATCCCGGTGTCGGCGCACGTGACGACTTCGCCGGATCTCCCGCGAGCCCTTGACGCCGGGGTGGACGACATCGCCCACATGGTGGTGGACCAGCCATCCAGCGAACTCCTGGCACAGGCCGTACGGCAGGGTGTCGTCTGGGTCCCGACCCTCGAGCTGTGGCGTGTGGTCGGCTACGGGCACGAGCCGCGCGCCGTTGCCAACCTCCGCCGGTTCGTCGAGGCCGGGGGCACGGTCGCTCTTGGCACCGACTTCGACGGGTACGACGCGCCGTTCCAGCTCGGCATGCCGATCATCGAGATGGAGCTGATGCTGCAGGCCGGCATGTCCCCGATGCAGATCATCGTTTCAGCGACCCGGAACGCCGCCCGGGTTTCCAACCGGCTCACGGACCTTGGCACCGTCGAGGTGGGGAAGATTGCCGATCTCGTTGTCCTCCGGGGCGACCCGCTGCAGGACATTCACGCGATGGCGGCCGTGAGCCTCGTGCTGCGCTCCGGCGTCGTGATCCGGAATGACGGGTTCGACTAGAGCCGCATCGTCCGGACCATCTTCGGTATCATCCTGCCTGGGTCGAGGAGCGTATGACGGTCGCGATCACCCGCAAGGTCAGCCCAGCGATCACGCGCTGCGAGCTCACGCACCTGCAGCGCGAGCCGATCGACGTCGCGCTGGCAGCCCGCCAGCACAACGCGTACGAGCGTTGCCTCGCCGAGCTCGGCTGCAGGGTCGTGAGCCTGCCGGCCGAGCCCGAACTGCCCGACTCGGTTTTCGTCGAGGACACCGCGATCGTCGTGGACGAACTTGCGGTCGTGACGCGACCTGGCGCCGAGTCGCGCCGGGGCGAGACCCCCGCGGTGGCGCGGGTGCTCGCGGAGCACCGCCCGGTGGCGGCGATCGAGGCGCCCGGCACTCTCGATGGCGGTGACGTTTTGCGCCTCGGCCGACGGCTCTTCGTCGGCCTCTCGGGACGCAGCAACCGAGCGGGGATCGAGCAGCTCCACACCCTGCTTTCGTCCCATGGCTACACCGTCGAGGCGCTGCCGTTCACCGGCTGTCTGCACCTCAAGTCCGCGGTCACGCAGGTGGCGGCCGACGCCGTGCTCCTCAACCCGGCCTGGGTGGACCCGCCTGCCTTTGGTGGGTTTCGTCGGATCGAAGTCGATCCTGCCGAGGCGTACGCGGCCAATGCGCTCCTCGTCGGCGACGCGGTGATCTACCCGGTCTCGTTCCCCCGCACGGCAGGGCGTCTGGAGCGGGCAGGCGTCCGACTCGTCACGGTGAACGTCTCCGAGCTCGCCAAGGCCGAGGGCGCGGTCACCTGCTGCAGCCTGATCCTGCGTGACTGAGCGCCCGCAGCTCCAGCTCCGTATACCCTGCCGGGCGCACGGGTAGAATGGGGCGCTGCGCAGGGAGCGGCGCCGGGGAGGGTGGCAGCCAAGCGATGTACGAAGAGTTCTACGGCCTCACGGCCCCGCCGTTCTCCATCACGCCGGACCCGCGGTACCTGTTCTTCTCCCACCGGCACCGCGAGGCGTTCGAGCACATGCTTTTCGGGATCAACCAGCGCAAGGGCTTCATCCAGATCACCGGTGAGGTCGGCGCGGGCAAAAGCACGCTGTGCCGGGCCGTCCTCGAGCACCTCCGCCAAGGCTTTGCGACGGCCCTGATCCTCAACCCGGTGATGACCGGGATCCAGCTCGTGCGCACCATCCTGCACGAGTTCGGTCTCGATGACCGCGGCAACGACCGCGTTCAACTGGTGCGGCGCCTCAACGAGTTCTTGCTGGACCGTCTCCGCGCCGGGCAGGACGTCGTGCTGTTCGTAGACGAGGCGCAGGACATGTCCGACGACCTTCTCGAGGAGATCCGACTGCTCTCGAACCTCGAAACCGACGACCGAAAGCTCGTGCAGATCGTGCTGATCGGTCAGCCCGAGTTGCGGAGGAGGCTCGAACGCCGCGAGCTACGGCAGCTGCGCCAGCGCATCACCGTGCGCTACCACCTGGGGCCCATCGGGCGCGAGGAGACCGAGGCGTACATCTTCCACCGCCTCACGGTCGCCGGGTCCAACGGGCGCCCCACCTTCTCGCCCGCAGCCATTCGTGCCATCCACCGCCACTCGCGAGGCGTTCCGCGACTGATCAACGCGCTCTGCGACAAGGCGCTGCTCGCCGGCTATGTTGGGGATCGCGATCACATCACCTGGCGGGAGGTGCGGCGCGCGGTCCGCGACCTGGAAGGGAGAGGCGCATGAGCCTTGTCAACGAGGCCCTGCGGAAGGCGCGCCAGGAGGCAGCGGAGCGGGAGGGGCGGGAGCGTGGTATCCCCCGCGGGCTGGTCGTGCCCCCGAAGAGGTGGAGGTCCGGCCCCGGGCTTGCGCTCGCCATTCTGATTGCCCTCGCGGCCGCGATCGCGGGTGCGGGGCTCGCCTGGTGGGCGCTCAGCCGGCGCTCGACGCCGGCAACCGCGAGCATCGAGCTCAGCCGGGCCGCACAGGGCCCACCCGTGCCGGCCGCTCTCGAACCTGTACCCGCCGCTCCAGGCGCGGCCGCCGCGCAGGGCGGCCCGCAGCCAGCAGAGCCGCCCGCGAGCGCCGCGAGAGACCAGGACCACGCGCTGGCCGCCGTCGCGACACCGCATCCGCAGGCCGCCGCAGTGGTTGAAACGACCAGTCCCGCGGCCCAGACCACCCCCGGCAGCGCGCAGCCCAAGTCCGGGACGGCAACGGAAGGCCCCGGCAAGCAGCCGGAGCGGGCCGAGGGTGGCGCCCGGGAGCGGTCGTTCGTCGTCGACGCCGATCTTGGGTATGCCAAGCTTCACCTCGACTACGTCGTCTACAGGCCCACCTCTCCGTTCGCCGGGATCAACGGACAACAGGTCATCATCGGCAGCGTGATCGAGGGGTTTCAGGTGGAAGAGATCGGTCCGGAATCCGTGCGCCTGCGCGACAGGCGGGGCGCGGTCGTGCTGCGCGTCCACTGAGCGGCCGAAGCAGCGTGTGAACCTGGAATTCCTCGTTCGTTTTCCGGTTGGCGCTCCTGGAGTGCTTGCGCTAGGTTGAGCCCATGAGTGAGCGATCGTTACCCGACGGCGAAACGATGTACCGCGCGCTCGTGGAGAGGGACCCGGGGTTCGACGGGCTCTTCTACACCGGCGTGACGACGACGGGGATTTTCTGCCGCCCGACGTGCACGGCCAGGAAACCCCACCGCGAGAACGTCGTGTTCTTTCCTACGGCACGTGAGGCCCTGCTGGCCGGCTACCGCCCCTGCCGGGTTTGCCGACCGGTTGAGCCGCCTGCTGCGACCCCCGAGCCCGTGCGCCACCTCCTCGCCGAGGTCGAGGGCGACCCGAGCCTGCGGTTGCGTGACGCGGATCTCCGGGCGCGCGGGATCGACCCGGTGGGCCTGCGCCGCTGGTTCAAGAGGAACCATGGGTTGACCTTTCAAGGTTACGTGAGGGCACTCCGAATCGGTGCGGCGTTCGGCCGCATCAAGCACGGAGATACTGCCACGGAGGCGGCGTTCGACCACGGGTGGGAGTCTCTGAGCGGTTTTGGGGACGCGTTCCGGAAGGTCATGGGCACCCCACCCACGCGCGCCCGCGGTCCGGTGATCACGATGACTCGCCTCGAGACGCCGCTCGGTCCGATGCTGGCCGGCGCCACCGACGACGGCATCTGCCTCCTCGAATTCATCGACCGGCGGATGATCGAGACACAACTCGTGCGCCTCGCAAGACTCTTTCGAGGAACAATGGTCCCGGGGACGAGCCTCCACTTCGATCTCCTGTCCGACGAGCTGCGCCGCTACTTCGCGGGCGAGCTGCGCAACTTCTCTTCACCGCTCGACCTGCGAGGAACCGCGTTCCAGAAGGACGTCTGGTCGGCGCTTCTCACCATCCCCTACGGTCACACACGCAGCTACGCGGACCAGGCGAGGCTCCTCGGGGTTCCGCGCGCGATCCGCGCGGTGGCACGAGCCAACGGGGACAACCGGATCGCGGTCCTCGTACCGTGCCACCGCGTGGTGGGCTCCGACGGTTCGCTCACCGGCTACGGCGGCGGGGTCTGGCGCAAGAGGTGGCTCCTCGATCTCGAAAGGACGACGCTCTCCGAGTCCGACCGCGCCGCGGCAGGCGCTCAGGTGTAGCGCCGTCCGCCGTCACCGGCACCCACTGTGCGGCCCGTCACGGGTGCTGGCCGCCACGATGGTCGCGGCGGCTCCTGGCAGGTCGCGACTACCCAAGGGCCGCCGTGGTGGCCGCCACCGTGGCGGCCTGGGCGGCCGCCATCGCCGCGGCTACCTCCACCGGCGAGGCTCCCGCGAACGACACGAGGCCGTTGCCCAGGCCCTTCAGCCTGTTTCGCCACCGAATCTGGCCGCTCGCTGCGTCCAGGCAGAACAGCTCGCCTCCCGCGCCAGCGAAGACAACATCGCCGGAGCTGAAGACAGTCATAAACGTCGCCGTCTTGACCTTTTGCCGCCAGATTTCCTGCCCGTCGGACGGGCGCAGCGCCACCACGTGGCCGCCGATCCCGATGAACAGGCACTGCTCTCCTCTGGCCATGAGTCCTCCTTCAGGTCGTTTTCCATCGCATCGTACCGCAGCGAGTGGCCGCTACCGGTTGGCGTTTCCGTGAAGGAAGTCGAGCAGCACGCGGTCGAGCTCGGCGGGCTTTGCCAGGTTTACCATGTGACCCACGCCGGGGATGGACGCCCTTTTCGCCCCGGGCACCTTGTCAACGAGCCCCCCGCGCCTTTTCCAGCTTGGCAAGCTGTTCGCGCGTGAACGGCGTGCAAAAACCCGAGTAGTTCAGCAGCGGTTCGGCCGGGTTGGCAATCGGAACCCACTTTCCGTTCTCATAGTTCAGGTATGGGAGGGTCCACTTCATCCCTTCGAGGACCGGAATCACGCCCTGAACGTTAGTGACCTCGCCTTTGTCCCACCGCACGGGAACAAACCTCCCGGCTTTGATGTCCTGAACGATCTGTGTGCCGTGGCACTCCCGGCACTTCCGTCCTTCTTTGCTTATCGAGTGCGAGAAAACCGGGGCGAAGGTGATCATGGTCCTGTTCTGGTAGACGTACGTGAGGAAATTGGCGGTCGTCACCTTGCCGTCGTGGTTGACGAGGAAGAGCATCCCCGCCAGCGGGACCGAGTGACTCTTGCCATCCCTGATCCTGGCCTCCACATGACAGTTGAAGCACGTCTGGAGCTCCCCCATGTGGCATGCGTTGCAGTCCAGCTTGTCCTTGTGGACGGTGTGGCTCACGGACCCCTTGAGCTGCGAGTGGCACTTCTCGCAGCGTGTGTCGAGGACACCCGGCTGCATGTAGGTGTCGTAGACCACCCCGTCACCGTGGACCTCGCGCGTGCTGTGGCAGCCCATGCACTTCATCCCCTTTTGACGGTGGACGTCGGGGCCCTCGGGCACGCCGTGGCACTTCTCGCAGGCCGCCTGGGCCACGGCCGGGTCCAGCGAGTACGCGGCCTTCCCGTTGACCTCCTTCTTGTGGCAGGTGTCGCACGTCTCCACATGGCACTTGGCCTTGATGCAGCCGACTGCGGAGGCGGACAGCCCGGTGAGCCGCTCCAGGCCTCCGTGCTCCTTGGAGTAGATGAATTCGATGCCCCGGTTGGTGTAGTGAAGGCTGTTCGCGAAGAAACTTCCCTCGGCCGGCGACTTCTGCTCCTCAGCTCCAGCCAGACCATGCATGCCGATAAGGAGCACGATCCCGATTGCGCAGAGAAAGACGAAAGACCTCTTCATCGCCGTCTCCTCCCTACCCCTTGCACTGCAAATCTCCCCCGGCGGCGGCTCAGTGACCAACTGGGCCGTTGGCCGCCAGAGCTTGTCGCAAGTGTCCCATGGATCTTGAGCATCCGCTACCTTGAACGTGCTTCCCAGGATGAGGTTGCGATCGCCGGAAGATGCGACAATCCCTGCCTGTGAGTGGGTCCCCGAGCCTGAAGGACGTGAAGCGGGCGCTGGCGCGCCTGCGGTCGCAGCCGCCTCGCTTCGTGCCACCAGGGCGGAGGGCAGCGGTGGCGGCCGTGTTGCGCGAGGGCGAGGATGGCCTGGAGCTGCTGTTCATCCACCGGGCGGAGCACCTCAGGGATCCCTGGTCGGGCCAGATGGCGTGGCCCGGCGGACGGGTAGATGACGACGACGCCGGACCGCTGGCCGCGGCTCTGCGGGAGACTCGCGAGGAGCTCGCCCTCGATCTCGAGCGCGAGGCCGAGTTTCTCGGCGCCCTCTCGGAGGGTCGCACGCACCTACGGCGCGGGCCCGGGCCACTTTCGGTCGTACCGTTCGTCTTTGAGCTGAAGGGCGAGCCGGTCCTCGTCCCCAACCCGGAGGTGCAGGAGGCGCTCTGGGTGCCGTTGTCGTTTCTGCTCGAACGCGGCAACCGTAGTCGCATGGTCTGGACAGGCCGCGGCGTGCCGTTGGTCATGCCCTGCTACCGCTTCGAGGGCCGCGTGATCTGGGGATTGACGCTCCACATGCTGGACGAGCTGCTCGAGCTACTCGCCGAGGTTGGCGCGGTGGCAAAGGATGAATGAGGCGTCTGCAGTCAGGGACCAGCGCCCCGCCGCAAGCTGCGGCTTGGCATTGCTATCATGCTGGGCACTATGCTGACTCCTGACCGGACCCGCCCTCAACAGCTCCAATCCCGAGAACAAGGCCCGCGTAACATCGCGATGCGGCCCGAACAGCTCGCCAAAAGGTCCCGCCGCCACGCAGTGAGCGTCTTCCTGGTTGGAAGCCTCCTCACTCTCGCCCCGGGACCGGTTGAGGTCCATGGGCAGAAACGCATCGCCCGTCGTCCGGTCAACTCACGGGTGCCAGCCTGGAGCTGCCAAGCGAAATGCAAGTGATTGAGGAGAGATCGGCGTACGGCATGGTAGCCGCCGGCGTACCGGAAGCCTCCCGGGCTGGCGCCCGAATGCTGGAGCAGGGCGGCAACGCGGTCGATGCGGCGGTTGCCACAGCCTTCGCCGCCGGGGTCGTCGATCCGATCAACGCTGGCCTCGGCGGTCAGTGCTACGTCCTTATTCACCTGCGCGACGGGCGTGATGTTGCCATCGACGGCTCGGCACCGGTGCCGCTCCGCGTAGTACCTGACGAGATCCGGCCGCTCAAGGAAAGCGGCTATCTCTGGGGTTACAAGCTGGTGGCCACACCCGCCACGCCCGCGGCCCTCGCGTACACCCTTAAACGGTACGGCACCATGAGCCTCGAGCAGGTCCTCGCACCAGCCATCGAGCTCGCCGAGTACGGCGCTCAGGTCAAGCCCAGCATCGCGTCTGTGGTAAACCACTACGCAGACCGGATACGGGAGAACGAATTCCTCGCGCGTACGTTCTTGAAGGACGGGTTGGACCTTGTTCCCCCCGACCATGTCTACTGTCAGCCGGCGCTGGCCAACACGTTTCGGCGGTTGGCAGCCAATGGAGTGGAGGATTTCTACCTCGGCCGCATCGGCGAGGAGATCACGGCGGACATGGCCGCAAACGGCGGATACGTGAGCAAACTGGACCTCGCCCTCCTGCATGTCACAGAGCGGGTGCCGGTACGCGGACGGTACCGTGGTCTCGAGGTTGTCGCCTTCCCCTACCCAGGGGGCGGTGAGATTGTGGTCGAGGCGCTGCAGATCCTCGACGTCTTTCCTTCGGAGCTCCTGCGCCAGGACTCCGTGGACCGGTCGCATCTCCTTCTGGACGCCGTTCGCATCGCATTTCAAGATGCGCCTGCGGGTGCGGGAACGCCGCTCCTCGCCACGGCCTTTCTCGACCCTGCGAGAGCCGGCCGCCGAGCCGCGCTGATCCGTTTCGACCGCGCTTTGCGCGAGGAGGAGCTGCCGGTTTCACAAGATGTGTGGTTCCACGACAGGGACACGACCCATGTCTCCGTGGTGGACCGCTTCGGAAACGCCGTCGCGCTCACCCAGACGCTTGGCTACGGCGCCTTCGTGGCGACTCCCGCTCTTGGTTTCGAGTACAACTCCCTGCTCGAGACCTGCGATTTCTGCGACAGGGGATCCCAAAACTCCCCCGTGCCCCTTCGCACGCTTCTAACAGCCATGACGCCGACCCTGCTCCTCTGCAACGGAAAACCCTTCCTCGTCCTTGGCGGCGCCGGGAGCGCCCGGATTCCCTCCATGATCGTTGCCGTCGTGACCAACGTCGTGGATCGAACGATGCCCCTGCGTGAAGCGGTCATTGCCCCACGCGTTCTGGCCAACCGGTCGAACCCGGAAAAGCACAGGAAGGGGTGCCGATCGGCTCGGGCGGATCCGTTGCCCGAAGAGAAGACGTACATCGAGGCCACCGACCCGATCGCATTCCGGCAAGCCGACGCACTCTACGTCCGCGGTTTCTCGGACCAGAAACGTCTCACGTCCCCCCACACCGTGTATGACTGGCGCGCCTTCGGTGGCGTCAATGCCGTCATGGTGGACCCTTCCACGGGAATTCTCGTCGGCGTCGGGGACCCGCGCCGGCACGGGGCCGCGGCGGCGCCAAACCCGCCCTGAGGAAGGGCGCAGCGCAAGGGGCCTCACAGCCTGGAGCCGACATGAAGATCCGGCAGGTGACGTCAAAGGCTGATCTGAGGCGCTTCGTCGAGCTGCCGTACCGGCTGTACCGGGACGACCCGGTGTGGGTTCCACCGCTGCGAGCGGAGCAGAAGAAGCAGTACAACCCCCGCGGTAACCCGATGCTCGACCACTGCACCGTCGAGCTGTTCCTGGCCGAGGATGGGAGCGATGTGGTGGGAAGGATCGCGGCGTTCGTGGACCACCTGGCGGTGCGGCACTGGGGGAAGCCGGTGGGCTCTGTTCGGCTCCTACGAGTGCGTGGACGACCGCGAGGCCTCCCACCTGCTCCTGGATGCGGCCCGGGAGTGGCTGCGCGCGCGCCGCATGCGCTCGATGCGAGGGCCGTGGAGCTTCGCCTCCCAGGAGTGGGGCCTCGTGGTGGAAGGTTTCGAGCCGCCGCCCGTGATCATGGCCCCGTACAACCCGCCCCGGTACAACGATCAGCTGCTCGCTTTCGGTCTCGAGAAGGTCAAGGACCTGCTCGTCTACGTCGCCGATACGGGCGAGGGCTACCGCATCCCCGAGCGCTACCTCATCGTCACCGACCTCGTACAGGCCCGCTACGGAATCACGGTGAGACCGGTGAACATGAAGCGCCTCGAGGAGGACATCGCGATCCTGGTGGACGTGGCCAACCGGTCGATCTCCCGCAACTGGGGTTTCTACCCCGCCACCGAGGCCGAGGGGCGTGCGCTGGCTCGAGACATCAGGCCAATCCTGGACCCCGAGCTGGTACTCATCGCCGAGGGACCGGCCGGGGAACCTATAGGCTTTGCCATCACCCTGCCCGACATCAACGTGCTCCTGCGAGGCCTCAACGGGCGGCTGCTGCCGTTCGGCTGGTGGCGGCTACTCACCGGGAGGAAGCGGCTCGCCCAGTACCGAATGTGGGCGATCGGAGTTGTGCCGGAGTACCAGCAGCGTGCCGTTGACGCGATCCTGTACCGGCGCACCCACGACGTATTGACGCCCCGCGGCAACGTGCGAGTCGAGGCCAACTATGTCCTCGAGGACAACGTTCGCATGACGAACGCGATGCGCAACATGGGCCTTGCCCAGATCCGCCGCTACCGCGTCTACGAGATGCCGATCTGACGCGCGCCCGGAGCCCGCTCAGAACCCGGCGTGCTCGGTGCGGGTGATGATCTCGTCCTGGAGCGCCTCGGAGAGGTCGCAGAAGTAGTCGGAGTAGCCGGCCACCCGGACGATCAACCCGCGATGGGTCTCCGGGTCGGCCTTGGCCATTCGCAGCGTGTCCGCGGAGACCACGTTGAACTGGACGTGGTGGCCGTCGGCCTTGAAGTAGCTGCGCACCAGGTGGGCAAGCCGGTCGATCCCCTCCTCCCCGTCGAGGATCGCCGGTGAGAACTTCATGTTGAGCAGAGTGCCGCCGGTCTTGACGTGGTCCATCTTGGCGGCCGAGCGGAACACCGCCGTCGGCCCGCGGCGGTCCGCGCCCTGCACCGGAGAGATCCCCTCCGAGAGCGGCAGGGTGGACTTCCGGCCGTCGGGCGTCGCGCCACACACGGAGCCGAAGTAGACGTGGCAGGTGGTCGGCAGCATCTCCAGCCGGTACGTCCCGCCCTTGACGGTGGGCCGCCCGTCGATGAGCCGGAACGCCAAATCGAACACCCGCACCATGAGGTCGTCGGCCGCATCGTCGTCGTTGCCGTACTTCGGTGCCTTGTTCACGAGGCGCGCCCGCAGCACCTCGTTCCCGGCGAAGTCGGCGTCCAGCGCCGCGACCAGGTCGGGCAGCGTCAGCATGTGTTCCTCGAAGACGGCCCGGCGGATTGCGGCGAGCGAGTCCGTGATCGTGCCGATACCCACCGCCTGGATGAAGGTGTTGTTGTAACGAGCGCCGCCGGCGTTGTAGTCGCGCCCCTTGGCAATGCAGTCGTCGGTGAGGACCGAGAGGAAAGGTGCCGGCATCTCGGCCGCGTACAGCCGCTCGATGATCTGGTTGCCGCGGATCTTCACGTCGATGAGGTGGCGGAGCTGTCTCTCGAAAGCGTGGAACAGGTCCTCGAAGGTGGCAAGGTTCGCCGGGTCGCCGGTCGAGGGGCCGAGCCGCTCGCCGGTGCGCGGATCCACCCCGTCGTGCAGCGCCAGCTCGAGCACCTTCGGGAGGTTGAAGTACCCGGTGAGGATGTACGCCTCCTTCCCGAAGGCGCCCACCTCGACGCACCCCGAACAGCCGCCGGCCCGCGCGTCCTCCAGGGTCTTGCCCTGCCGGAGCTGCTCCTCGACGACCACGTCGGCGTTGAACAACGAGGGGAAGCCGTACCCCTTGCGGACCACACGCAGCGCGTGCTTAAGCAGGACGTCCGGCGTCTTGCGCGAGACCTGCACGTTGGAGGACGGCTGGAGGAGGTGCATCTCGTCCACGATGTCGAGCAGCAGGCGCGAGACCTCGTTGGAGCCGTCGGACCCGTCCGCAAGCAGCCCGCCGATGTTGATGTTGGCAAAGTCGGTGTACGTTCCGCTCTCCGCCGCCGTCACCCCCACCTTCGGCGGGGCTGGGTGGTTGTTGAACTTGACGAAGAAGCACTCCACCAGTTCGTGCGCCGACTCCGGGGTGAGCGTGCCGTCCGCGAGCCCCTTCTGATAGAAGGGAAGCAGGTGCTGGTCGAGGTGGCCGGGGTTGAAGGCATCCCAGCCGTTCAGTTCGGTGATCACGCCGAGGTGGCAGAACCAGTAGTACTGCAGCGCCTCGTGGAGATCGCGCGGCGCGTGCGCCGGTACGTGGCGGCAGACGGTGGCGATGCGCTCGAATTCGCTGCGCCGGAGCGGATCGTCCGTCTCGGCGGCCAGACTGTTAGCGAGCGTAGCGTGCCGCTCGGCGAAGATGATGAGCGCGTCACAGGCGATGTCCATAGCGACGAGCTGTTCTCGCTTGTCCGCCGCTGTGTGGTCGTCCGCGTAGTCGAGGGCCGCGAGAGCGCGCGCGATGTCTGCCTTGAAATCGAGCATCCCCTTCCGGTAGATCTTGTCGTCGAGCACGGTGTGCCCGGGGGCGCGCTGCTCCATGAACTCGGTGAAGATGCCCGCCCGGTAGGCGGCGTGCCACTCAGCCGGCAGCAGCTCGAACATGCGGTCCCGCAGCGAGCGGCCGCGCCAGTACGGGATTACGGTCTTCTCGTAGGCCTCGAGGCATTCGGGTGGGACGCGGTACCAGGTCAGCGGCCGCGAGTCGAGGATGCGCAGGTCCTCGAGGGAGTGACAGGTGAGCTCGGGGTAGGTCGGGACCGCCTTCGCGCGGGGGCCGCGCTCGCCGACGATTAGCTCGCCGTCACCGATCCAAATGGTCTTTCGCTCGCACAGGAACATGAAGGCCCTGGCGCGCATCACAGGCGGAGACCAGCGGCCCAGGTTCTGCCGGTAGAACTCGGTCATCAGCTCGGCTCGCTCGCAGGAGATCGTGGGGACCGCCTCCAGACTCTCCTTCCGCAGCCTCTCGGTTCGTGCGTTCATCCGCTCATCCTCCGATCGTCGTCTCGAATCCCGATACCTTCAAACGACGCGGCCAGCCCTCGCATCCGCTCGTCGGTCGGGGACTCCGTCCCGGCCATGGTGTCCTCCCGCCCGAGCCGAAGGCGCTTGCCGCTCGCGGTGCGGTGGTAGGGCAGCAGGCTCACCCGCCGCACCGACGGAGTGTTTGCCGCGAGCCTTGCGGCGGCACGCATCGTGTCCTCGTCGTCGTTGACGCCGGGAATCACCGGGATGCGCAGCCAGATCGGGACCCCGCTCCGTGCCGCCACCGCGAGGTTCTCGAGGATCGGCTCGAGCGGCGCACCGGTGAGGGCGAGGTGCCGTTTCGGGTCGAGCACCTTGAGATCCCAGAGCAGGAGGTCGGCCCGTCCCGCCACCTCCGTGACCACGTCGCGGCCGGCAAAGCCGCAGGTGTCCACCGCGGTGTGCAGCCCAGCCTGGCGGCACGCGTCGAGGCAGCCCAGGAGGAACTCGGCCTGGGCGAGAGGCTCGCCGCCGGAGAACGTCACCCCGCCGCCTGACTCCTCGTACGTGAGCCTGTCTCGAAGCGCCTCGCCGAGAACTTCTCCGACCGTCCACGTTCGTCCCGCGATCTCCCTCGCCCCGGAGGGGCAAGCCTTTGCACACGCGCCGCACGCAAGGCACCCGGCCGACCCGAGTGCGGAACCGGCCGGCAGCGGTCCCCCCGGGCGCGGGCACGCCTCGTTGCAGGATCCGCAGCGCAGGCAGCGCACCTCGCTCACCAGCACCTCCGGTGCCGCCGCCACGCCCTCCGGGTTGTGGCACCAGGGGCAGCGCAGCGGGCAGCCCTTGAGGAAAACCGTGGTCCGGATGCCGGGCCCGTCGTGGAACGAGGCGCGCTGGACGTTGAACACTGTTCCGGCCGTCTTGCGGGCGGCCACGGCGGTGACCATCGTTCGCGCACCCCTCCCGTACTCAAGGTAGGTCCCAGGGGTCGCGCCGTCTTGTACCATTGCAGAGGGCGGGTTGCGCTTTTCGCACAACGCACGCCCGAGATGAGACGATGACTGCTCTTTTAGAGCTCGAGGCAAGGGCCGAAGCCGCCGGCTTCGCGCTGGAGCTGTTCGACCGCCTGCCCGACGTCGTCTTCTTCCTCAAGGACACCGCCGGGCGCTACGTCCTGGTCAACGAGACGCTGGTCCACCGCCTGGGCCTGGGCGGCAAGGCGGACCTTCTAGGCCGGACCACCCGCGACCTCTTCCCCGCCCCGCTCGGCGAGCGCTACCTGGCGCAGGACCTCGGGGTGTGCCGGGGCGGGCGGGAGATCTCCGACCTGCTCGAGCTGCACCTCTACCCGAACCATCAGGAAGGGTGGTGCGTCACCACCAAGGTCCCGGTCCACGGCCGCGAGGGCGGGGTAATCGGCCTGGCGGGCACCTCCCGCGACGTGCACTCCCCCGCTTCCGGAAGCCGCTCGCTGCAGGACCTGGCGGGGGCGGTCCGCCACATCCAGGAGCACTACGATCGGCCGCTGCGCGTCGAGGTTCTCGCCGCGATGGCGCGGCTTTCACCCTACCGGTTCACCCGGAGGATCCGACTGGTGTTCGGCCTCACCCCCGCACAGCTCATCATCAAGACGCGCCTGGACGCCGCGCGGCGAATGCTGCGTGAGGGCGAGGACCCGATCAGCCAGGTCGCCGTCGCCTGCGGTTACTGCGACCAGAGCGCGTTCACCAGGCAGTTCAAGGCGGCCGTGGGCCTCACCCCTGCCCAGTACCGGGAGCGGGCGCTGACCGGTTAGGTCCGCCGGCCCAGATCGTGGTTTTCCCGATCCGGCTAGTCTTCGGTGACCTTGTAGACCTCGTCGTGGTCGCGGACGTGGTCCGTGACCTTCAGGCCGACCGAGTCGCCGGCGCGCGCAACCGTGACCGGATCATGCTCGACCTGCATGGAGTCCAGCCTCTGCGCGAAGTCGGTGGTGTGGCCCCTGAAGCGGATCGTGTCCCCGACCCGAATCTCTCCGGCGGTGATCTCGATCCCCGCCACACCTATCTTGGCCCAGTAGTGCGTGACTCGGCCGATTTTCTGCTCGGCCATGGCTCCCTCCCTCCCTGAACGCGGTTCGGCATCACGACCCCGCCAGTACGATCGCACTGGCTACTCTTTTTCGTTCCCCATTCTAAGCCGTGTGCCGGTGCTATGACAGAGGCTCCGCCCAGCCTCCGGCCCCCGCTCTCAACGGCAGCCCGAGAACCTTTTCCCGGAGCATCTCGTTGAATGATTCAGATGGAATAAGGAGGACGACTATGCTTCGACGGGTTCTTGCCTTGGCCTCAACGGCCATCCTGACGGCCGGCCTCGCCCACGCGGAGGCGACCCGCTCCTTGCGGGTGACCCTTTCCGGCGACCCGGCCGCACCGTTTTCGGTGGAAAACCTGGCGGGAAAGATGGCCGTCCTCGCGGGCGACGGCGACGCGGTGGTGGCGGTTGCAACGGTCCACGCGGAGAGCGAGGAGGTCGCCGCCGCGGTGCGCTTCGAGCAGATCCGGGGTAAGGACGGAGAGCCGGCGCTGCGCGTCCGCTACCCGCTCGACCGCCACGGCACGATCCGCTACCCCTCCGGCGGCCGCTCCACCGTCGACTACGACGGGAACAGGGTCACCGTGAGCAGCCACAGCGGGGTCATGGTGTACGCGGACGTCGAGGTGCGCGTTCCGCGCCGCGCCCTCTCGGCCAATTTCAGGAACTACGTCGGCTCGATGACGGCCGAGGGGATCACCGGCAAGCTCCTCCTCGACACGAGCAGCGGGGACATCACCGCCCGCAACCTCGAGGGCACCATCAAGTCGGACTCCGGCTCGGGCGACGTGCGGGCCGAGCGGATCAAGGGCTCCTTCACGTGCGACACGGGGAGCGGAGCCTGCCAGGTGAACGGGTTTGACGGCGACACCCTGAAGCTCGATAGCGGCTCCGGCGCCATCCATGTGAGCCGCGCTACGGCCGCCAAGATCCACGCCGACACCGGCTCCGGGGGCATCCACATCGACCAGGCCGACACCGAGGAGTTCGTGGGCGACAGCGGCTCCGGGACCATCGAGTTCGAGGGGACGGGTCCGCGTCTCCGGCGTATCAAGGGCGATACCGGCAGCGGCGACATCGGGTTGCGCCTGCCCGCGGATGCTTCGTTCGAACTCCTCGCCGATCAGGGCAGCGGGGACCTGACGTGCGGATTCAAGGATGCCCAGCCGATCGTCAAGAAGCGCACGGTGATCGGTTACCGGCGGGGCGACGGCAGCGTCAGGATCTCGCTGGACACGGGCAGCGGGGACGTCAGCATCGTGCCTGGCAGCTGAGCGCGCTGCACTCACCCCCCGGGCCGTCCCTTGGGCGACAGGACGTTGGGGTTCGAGTTGAGGCGCCTAGGGTATGACGACCGGCAGCTCGCCCTCAAAATCATGCCCTGGCTCTCGCACCCCCTGAACTGGGCGCCGCCGCGCAACCCGTCGGCTCCCAAGTGCTTGGAAAGAAACACGAAAAGCGGGGACCCGAAGGTCCCCGCCTCTGGGCACGTCCGAGCGTGGCTTCTCAGTTTGCCTTCGGGATCGGCGCCTCTTTCAGCCCGCGTTTTACGAGCAGCGGCTCGACGCTGGGCTCGTGGCCACGGAAGCGGACGTAGACCGTCATCGCGTCCTCGGTGCCGGGCCGCTCCAGGATATTGGTCCGGAACGATTTCGCCGTGGCCTGGTCGAAGATCCCCTTCTCCTTGAACGCCTGAAAGGCGTCCGCGACCAGCACTTCCGCCCAGATGTAGCTGTAGTACCCGGAGGAGTAGCCGCCGCCGGGGCCGAAGATGTGAGAGAAGTACGGGCTGCGGTACCGCACGATGATCTCGGGCATCATGTGGATCTTCGCCATCGCCGCGTTTTCGAACGTCACGGCATCCTGCTCCTTCGGCTCCGTGAGCGTGTGCCAGTCCATGTCGAGGTAGGAGGCAGCGAGGTACTCGACGCTCGCGAACCCCTGGCCGTACCTGCGGGCCCGGTCGATCTTGGCGACCAGCTCGCTGGGGATCACCTCGCCGGTCTTCCAGTGCTTGGCGTACACCTTCAGCACCTCGGGCTCCAGCACCCAGTTCTCCATGATCTGGGAGGGCAGCTCCACGAAATCGCGGGGCACGCGCGACACACCCTTGTAGTGGACGCGGGAGAAGAGCGAGTGCAGCCCGTGGCCGAACTCGTGGAACAGCGTCTCGACCTCCTCGAGGGAGAGGAGCGCCGGGGTGTCACCGGTGGGGCGTGAGAAGTTGCAGACGTTGACCACGATCGGGCGAACGTCCTTGCCGTCCTTGAAGTACTGGTCCCGGTAGCGGCCGCTCCACGCGCCGCCGCGCTTTCCCGGCCGCGGGTGGTAGTCGGTCATGAAGACGCCGAGGTGGGAGCCATCGGCATCCTTGACCTCGAACGTTCGGACCTCAGGGTGGTACTTGGGGATGTCGGTGCGCTCGGTAAAGGTGATGCCGTAAAGCCGGTTGGCGACGTAGAACGCGCCCTCTCGGACGTTGTCGAGCTTGAAGTACGGGCGCAGCGCCTCCTCGTCGAAGTCGTAGCGCGCCTTCTTCACCTTCTCGGAGTAGTAGCGCCAGTCCCAGGGCTCGAGCTTGAATTCCTGCCCGCTGGCCTTGATCGCGGCCTGGATGTCGGCCGCCTCCTTGTGGGCAACGCCGAGCGCCGGCGTCCAGAGCTGGTCCAACAGGCCGTAGACCTTGGCCGGGACCTTCGCCATGTTCCTGTCCAGGACGAAGTCGGCCCACGTCTTGTAACCCAGCAGCTCCGCCTTTTCGGCGCGCAGCGCAGCGATCCTGGAGAGGATCGCCTTGTTGTCGCTTGCATCGCCATGGTCGCCCCGGGTGATGTAGCCGGTGAGAATCTGGCGGCGGAGCTCGCGGTTGTCGGCGTACTGCAGGAACGGCCAGATGCTCGGGGCCTGCAGGCCGAACACCCACTTGCCCTCGAGCTTGGCGCCCTTGGCACCGTCGGCCGCCGCGCTCACGACGCCAAGGGGAAGACCGGCCAGGTCCTCCTTCTTCTCGATCACCAGGCGGAAGGAGTTGGTCTCCTTGAGGACGTTGTCGCCGAACTTGAGGCCGATCAGCGAGAGCTCCGTGTTGATGGCGCGTAGGCGTTCCTTGCCCTTCGCGTCCAGGTTGGCGCCGCCGCGGACGAAGTCCTTGTACCGCTCTTCGACCAGTTTCTTCTGCTCCTGCGTCAATTTGAGGGCGTCGCGCTTCTCCCACACTCCCTGCACCCGCGCAAAGAGCGTCTCGTTGAGGTTGATGTCGTCGTTCAGCGCCGACAGCATCGGGGCGACTTCCTTGGCGATCCCCTGCAGCGTGTCGTTGGTCTCCGCGGAGAGCTGCCCGTAGAACACGATCTGCACCCGGTCCAGGAACTCGCCCGCCTGGTCGAGCGCCTCGAGGGTGTTGGTGAATGTCGGGGCTTGAGGGCCGTTCACGATCGCGTCGATCTCCTTGCGCTCGCGAGCGATCCCCTCCTTGAAGGCGGGCAGGTAGTGAGCCTCCTTGATCTGCCCGAACGGCGGAACGCCGAACGGCGTGGTCCAGGCTTCGAAGAACGGGTTTGCTGGTGCTGGCGGCGCCGCAGCCTGCTGGCCGAGAACCGGCAGGGCGGCGAGCGCCAGGACGACGGGAGCTAGCCACTTGCGCATGGGTGTGACCTCCTCAAGGGTTCTCTCCGCACCCGCCCGGCCCACGACATCCGCCGCGGGAGACGCAGAGGCACAGACGCGTCATTCTACGCGATCGGTGGCTTCTGGCTCCTCTCGATTCTTGAGACGATGTTGCAACTTTGGCAAGAACGCCGGGGGCGGGATTCAGCGGGCTTTCTGGAGGGCGGCGAGAACCTCCGAAAGGGCGTGAATACCCTTCTCCGCCGCAGCCTGGCGCAGCGTGCCCCACACCGGCTCGCCGCACTGGGGGCCCACGATGCCAAAGCGGCGCAGGATGGCGGGGCTACGGGCATCTGCCGCACAACCTCCTCGGATGGGGACTTCGGGGTCGACAGGCGCTCCCACAGCGATTCCCCCCAACCCAATTGTGCCAGTACCGACCGGCCGCGACGTCCGGGCGTCACCGGTTCGACACAGCTCGCCCAAAACGCACCGGGGTCACGTCACCTCCGCCCGCACGTGGAGCTCCGGCCGGTCCCAGCTCCGCTCGTCCATGATCCGGCGCGCCCGGGCGACCGCGTCCCAGACATCCGCGAACCGGACGTAGGCGGGCGCGAACCCGAACCGGAGCAGATCCGGCGGGCGGAAGTCCCCGATGACGCCGTCCCGGATGAGCGCCTGCATGACGGCGTAGCCCTGCGAGTGCCGGTACGAAACCTGCGAGCCACGCCGCGCGCCGTCCGCGGGAGACACCAGCTCGAAGCCGTGGCCAGCGCACTCTCGTTCGATCAGGCCGATGAACGTCTCCGTGAGCGCGAGCGATTTCCGCCGCAGGCGCTCGATCCCGACGCGGGCGACGGTCTCGACGCCGCAGGCGAGCGCTGCCAGGCTGAGAATCGGGGGGGTGCCGCAGAGCAGGCGCGCGATTCCCGGCGCAGGCCGGTAGTCGGCCGCGAACTCGAACGGTGCGGCGTGCCCTATCCAGCCCCAGAGCGGCTGGTGCAGATCCCCCTGCAGCCGGCGCGCGACGAACGCGTAGGCAGGCGCGCCCGGGCCGCCGTTGATGTACTTGTAGCCGCACCCCACGGCGAGGTCCGCATCGCAGGCGTTCAGCGCTACCGGCACCGCGCCGGCGCTGTGCGAGAGGTCCCAGAGCGCCAGTGCGGCAGTGCGATGAGCCGCGGCGGTGATGGCAGCCATGTCGAGCAGCTCGCCGGTGCGAAAATCCACGTGGGTAAGCGCCACCACGGCGACCTGTTCATCGAGGGCTTCGAGCAGCTCTCCTCGTGCCACGAGGCGCAGCTCGCAGCGGTTTTCCAGCAGGTCGGCGAGGCCCTGCGCCATGTAGAGGTCAGTTGGGAAGTTCTCGCGCTCCGAGAGAATTACCGTGCGTCCGGGGCGCAGCCGCAGCGCAGCCGCCAGGAGCTTGAAGAGGTTGACCGAAGTGGAGTCGGCTGCGACGACTTCATCGGGCCCCGCCCCGATCATCGGAGCGATCAATGCCCCGACTTTGAGCGGGAGGTCTATCCAGCCGTGGAGCGTCCAGCTGCGGATCAGGTCGCTACCCCACTCGCCGAACAGCACCTCGTGGAGCCGGCCTGCTGTGACCTTCGGGAGCGGGCCCAGGGAGTTGCCGTCGAGGTAGACGATCCCCTCAGGCAGGAGGAACTCGTCCCGGATCGAGCCAAGCTCGTCGGCGGCGTCAAGCGCCAGCGCGTCCTTGCGGCTCTTAGGCAACGCCATTGCCGGCATTGTGCCACGGGTCGTCCGGGGCTTCGATGGGCCTCGGAAGGTGCGCTCCGCGCGAGTCGCACCAGGGCAACCTCAGCGCCGACGATGGCGTAGAATGCGGCGGAGAGATCGGATGACAGACGACAGCGCCCAGCCTTCGGTGATGTCCTTCTACAGCTCGCTGCAGACTCGTGTGAAGGCGTGGCTGGCCTCCGACGAGGCCGCCACCTTCCCGCACGCCGAGCTGTACCGGCACCTCCCGGACCTGTACCGGTTCCTTGTCGAAATGGCCCTCGACTCCCGGGTACCGGAGCGGGACCGAGCCTGCACCCTGTCCGTGGTCAAGTACATCGTGGCCCCCTACGATCTCATCCCCGAGGCCATCGTGGGCACCTCCGGCTTCCGCGACGACCTTGTGCTGGCCGCGATGATGACCGAAGGCCTCTGCATTGCCTGCGACCCCGCGCTGGCCGTCGAGCACTGGGCCGCCGTTGGCCAGCCGCGCCAGATCGCCCGCACGATCCTCGAGGCCGCCACCGCCGTGACCGGCACCGAGATCTGCGAGCGGCTCCGGACGTGGCTGCCCAGCTGAGACCCGCCCCGCTGCCGGTGTCAAACTACCCACTCCACTGCTAGCATCCGCGTGGCCGCGAGGCCTGCCCGCACCCGGAGGTACCCTGATGACGTTCAACGCCTACGCGGCAAAGAATGCCAAAGCGCGGCTCGAGCCCTTCATGTACGAGCCGAAGCCGTTGGCCGACGGCGATGTCGAGATCGCGATCAGCCACTGCGGGATCTGCCACAGCGACGTCCACCTCGTGGACGGGGAGTGGGGCGACTGGTTCCCGCTGGTCCCAGGCCACGAGATCATCGGGACCGTCGTGACCGGAAAAGCGTTCGCGCCGGGCGAGCGGGTCGGCGTTGGCTGGCAGCGCGGCAGCTGCGGGGAGTGCGAGTTCTGCCGCGCCGGCGAGGAGGTCCTGTGCGCCAAGCACGAGGCGACCTGCCAAGGGAACTTCGGCGGCTTCGCCGACAGGATCCGCGTCAACGAGCACTTCGCCTTCAGGATCCCGGCCAGCCTGCCAAGCGAGACGGCGGCGCCCCTGCTGTGCGGCGGCATCACGGTATACACGCCGCTGCGGACGTACGCGGCCGCGGGTTCAAGGGTGGGCGTGATCGGCATCGGCGGCCTGGGTCACCTGGCGCTCCAGTTCGCCAAGGCTCTCGGGTCCGAGGTGACGGCGTTCTCCCGCGTAGCCGGCAAGGAGGCGGATGCGCGCCGTTTCGGGGCGGACCACTTCTTCACCGGCGACCCTGCCAAGGGTTCCCTCGACCTCGTTCTGAACACGGCCCACGCCGCCCCCGACATGGACGCATTCCTGGGCGCGGTGCGCCCCAAGGGTGTGTTTTGCCAGCTCGGCGCCGCGCCCGCGCCGCTCGCGGTTTCGTCGATGCCGCTCATCGCCGGCAGCCGCTCCGTCACGGGGAGCGCGATCGGAAGCCCGGCCGTCATCCGCGAGATGCTGGTCCTGGCGGCCAAGAAGGGCATCGCGGCCACGACCGAGGTCGCTCCGATGCGCGAGGCCAACGAGGCCCTGGACAGGACGCGCCGGAACCTGGCCCGCTACCGGATGGTCCTCGCAAACTGACCTCTGCCTGGCCGTTCCGCCAGGCAGAGGTCATCCCGAGCCGAAGGCGAGGGATCTCATCGAGCCATCTCTGCCGGTGGAAACGTCACTCCGCGGCCTGCGGGCCGTGCCTTGGTCATCCTGAGCGCAGCGAAGGATCCCATCGCATCCCATAGACCAGCCGGGGTTTATCCCTGGCGAAGGGAGGGATCCCGTCGGATCACTCCAGTCGCGCCTCGCCGGAAAACCTCGACAGCCCTGGGGCGTATCCAACGTTGGAAGACTGCCCTCGTACGACGGGCCTGTCCACCGGGCAGACCCGGAAGGGAGGCATGCAATGCACGTCCCACGCTCGACTGCTCTGGTTCTGGCTCTCGGGGTCGCCGGTTCGGCACTTGTTGGATGCTCGAACGGCGGGGCGACGCGCGGCCAGAAAAAGGTCCCCATCACGACCTCGTCGAAGAAGGCGCTCAAGGAGTACCTGAAGGGACGGGACCTGTTGGAGAAGCTTCGGGCCACGGACGCTCGCGAGCACTATGCCGCGGCGGCAAACCTCGACCCGAATTTTGCCCTTGCCTACGTCGGTCTCGCCAACACGGCGTCCACGGCCACCGACTTCTTCGACGCACTGCGCCGCGCCACAGCGTGCGCCGGGCAGGTGAGCGAGGGGGAGCGGCACATCATCGGGGCGCTCGAGGCCGGGGTGAACGCCCGGCCGGACGAGCAACTGCAGCACCTCACCGCGCTCGTCCGGGCATACCCGGACGACGAGCGTGCCCGCAACCTGCTCGGCCTCTTTTACCAGGGGAGGCAGGAGTGGCCGCAGGCAGCCGCGGCGTTCCGCCGGGCCACGGAGATCAACCCCGAGTTCTCGCAGCCATACAACCAGCTCGGCTACGCCCTTCGCTTCATGGAGGACTACACCGGGGCCGAGAAGGCGTTCACCACGTACATCGAGCTGATCCCCGACGAGCCCAACCCGTATGACTCGTACGCCGAGCTCCTGATGAAGGCGGGCCGTTTCCGGGAGTCGATTGTCCAGTACGAGAAGGCGCTCTCCCTCAACCCCAACTTCGCCAACTCGTACATAGGCATAGGCAACGACTATATCTTCCTCGGGGAGCCCATCCAGGCGCGCAACAGCTTCACGAAGCTCGGTTTCATTGCTCGTAACGACGGCGAGAAGCGAACCGCGCACCTGTGGACCGCGATCTCCTATCTCCACGAGGGGAATACCGCGAAGGCACTGGAGGAGGTTGGCCGCCAGTACGACATCGCACAGAAAGGGGAAGATCGGTTCGCCATGGCCGGGGACCTCGGGCTGATGGCCGAGATCGTGCTCGAAGCGGGCCGCATCGACGAGGCCGAGGCGAAGTTCGCCGAATCGGCGCAGATGGCGCAGAGCGCGATCGTCACCGCCGACGTCAAGGAGGCGGCGCGCCGGAACGAGCTGTTCAACGGCGCGCGAGTCGCGCTCCGGCGCAAGGATGTTGCTACCGCTACTGCCCAGGCCGAGCACTACCGCCAGCAGGTCGAGGTGCGCAAGATCCCATTCGAGGTTCGGCGGTCCCACGAATTGCTGGGGTTGATTGCCCTCGAAAAAGGTGATCCCCCGACGGCAGTGCGCGAACTCGAGCAGGGCGGCCAGTTGGATCCCCGTGTGCTTTTCAACCTCTCAAGGGCTTACGCGAGCGCCGGTGACACCGAGGCCGCAAGGACGACGCTGGACCGGGCAGCCAACTTCAACGGCTTCAGCTTGACCTACGCCTTCGTCCGAACCAAAGCGCTGGCGATGAAGCAAAGCCCATAGAGCGGCATTCCACACGGGGCCCGAGGCGGCGGCGCGTCCCGCGTCTGCCAATCGCGCCAGGCACACCCCCCGCAATCGGTCCCCCGCGTGCTTCCGCCGGGGCTCAACGGTGCGACAGGTCTGCGGTGGGCAGGAAGCGCGGCGACCTCCGGACCTTCGTGGCCTGCTCGAAGGCGTACGCGAGGCGGATCAGGCTCCCCTCCCCCCAGGCCCGCCCGATGAACGTAATCCCAACCGGCAGTCCGAATGCGTACCCGGCCGGCACGGTGATGCTCGGGTAGCCCGACACCGCCGCGGGTGTCGAGCTGGCCCCGAGGAAGTGGTCGCCGTTGACCAGGTCGGTCACCCACGGCGGGCTCCCGGTCGGAGCGACGATCGCGTCGAGCCGGTGTTTCTCCATGACCGCGTCCAGCCCCTTTGCGCGCGACAGCTTGCGGCACTTCTCCAAAGCCTTGACATACGCCTTCTCGGTCAGCGGGCCCTTCTTCTGCGCCTTCTCCATGGTGTCCTGCACGAAGAAGGGCATCTCCCGCTCGCGGTTTGCCTCGTTGAAGGCGATGATGTCCGAAAGCGTTCGCACCCCAGCGCCCACGCCCCACTCCGCTAGGTACGCGTTCAGGTCCGCCTTGAACTCGTAGAGCAGCACCTCGAATTCGGCATCGTCGTACTCTCCGAGGTGGGGGATGTCGGCCGGATCCACCATGATCGCGCCCAGGCGCGCCATCTCCTTGACCGCGGCCTCCACCAACTCGTCCGCCTCGTGGCTGTAGCCGAAGAGCTTGGCGCGGGCGACCCCGATGCGCGCGCCCGCGAGGCCCTTCGGGTCGAGGATGCGCACGTAGTCGGCGGCCATGCCGCGGCCCGCGGCCGTTGCGGTGTCCCGGGAGTCAGCGCCCGCGAGCACGCCCAGCAGGGCGGCGGCGTCGGCCACCGTACGCGCCATCGGGCCGGCAGTGTCCTGGCTGTGAGCGATCGGGACGATCCCTGAGCGGCTGACAAGGCCCAGGGTGGGCTTGATTCCGACGAGCGAGCAGGCGTGGGACGGGCAGACGATGGACCCGTCGGTCTCGGTACCCACGCCGACCACCGCGAGGTTGGCCGCGATCGCCGCGCCGGTGCCGGAGGAGGAGCCGCAGGGGTTGCGGTCGAGCGAATAGGGGTTCTTGCACTGGCCGCCCCTCCCGCTCCAGCCGCTTGACGAGCTCGCGGACCGGAAGTTGGCCCACTCGGAGAGGTTTGTCTTGCCCAGGATGACCGCCCCGGCGCGCCGAAGCTGCGCTGCCACGAAGGCGTCGCGGGGTGGAGCCGCGCCGACCAGCGCGAGTGAGCCCGCGGTCGTCATCATCCTGTCCTTCGTGGCGATGTTGTCCTTGATCAGCACGGGGATGCCGTGAAGAGGGCCGCGCTCGCCTCTGGCCTTCCGCTCCGTGTCGAGCGCCTCCGCGATCGCGAGGGCGTCAGGGTTGACCTCGATCACCGAGGTGAGCGTCGGCCCACGCCGGTCGACGGCCTCGATGCGCGCCAGGTACGTCTCGGCCAGCGAGCGAGCCGTGTGCCTGCCCGAAAGCATCGCCGCCTGGAGCTCTGCGATCGTCGCCTCCTCCAACTCGAACGCCGGCACGGCCGCAGTTGCAGGCTCTTCGGCGCCGACTCGTCCCCCGAACGCCGAACCGGCCGCCACCGCGATGCCCCCGGCCACGCCGGCCTGGAGCAGGTCGCGCCGGCTCATCCCCTCGCCCTGAACCCGTCGGTCCTTCCTCCTCATGTTTGCCTCCCCTTTCAGCCCGATCGGCGATGTCTCAACCCTTTTGCCTTGGCGGCGCTCGGTGTCGCGGGGCGGCGCTCCCGGTAGGCCGTCAACAGCGCCTCGCGTCGCGCCGGCGGAAGGTATCGCACGGCCTCGCGGACGGTCACGCCCGAGGCGCGGTGGGTGCGCGGCGCCAACCACGCATCGACGACGGCTGGCCGCCTCTTAGCGGTCTCCCGCAGGACCCAGCCGATCGCCTTTCGAATGAAGAACTCCTTCTCCTCGAGCATGCCATCGGCGTAGCGCGAGAACCGCTCGAAGTCATCTTCGCCGAGGCGCAGGGGGAGGAGCAGCGCCAGTATCGCCGCGCGCCGAACCCAAAAGTCCCGGTCCCCGGCCCAGCGGTCTAGCGCCGCCGCGAGCTCTGGGAAGCGGACCACCAGAGGACCCGCAATCTGGATGGCCAGGAAGTCCACCAGCGCCCAAGTGTGCGAGTCCCGGAGGAGACGCTCGACCAGCGTAAGGTCTGCGGTCCCGAGGAGAGCGGAGCGAGCCTTGAGCATCTCGACGGCCACCGCGCGCAGATCGAAGACGCCACGCGGCCAGAGAGCGTCCACCAGCGCAAGCAGCCCACGACGGTCGAGCGAAGGAACACCCTTCAGCGCGCTCCGCACCGTCTCGCGCACGGCCCTCGTATCCGCGCCAAGGAAGACCAGCTCGCTCTTGAGGTAGCGCTTCGCGCCCTCGGCACGCTCGCGAGTGCCGCGGCGCCGCAGCTCCACCTCGATCCGGGTCGCGAGGTCACCAGCATCTGGCGGCTTCACGCGCCAAGTCTAGCAACCGCGTCGCGGCGCCGTCCCCGGCCCGGGTGGTACCCTTTCCCCCGATGGGCACCCAGGAGGTGAACACGTGCTGAGCTCGAACGCCGAGTTGTCCAGCACGCAGGGACTCGCGGAGGCGGACGGGCAGTCCCGCTGGGTCCGGCTCGTGAAAACCCGCCTTGCACGGGTCGCAGCTGTCGCGCTCGCCGCCGCCGCGCTGGCGGGGATCGGCGGCGGGGCGTGGTTCTATGCACACCTGCGTGCCAGCCTCCCGGCCCTCGACGGCGACGTACCGGTGGCGGGCCTGCGTGCTCCGGTCACGGTGGAGCGGGACGCACTCGGGGTGCCGACGATCCGGGGCGCCTCACGGCTGGACGTGGCGCGCGCAACCGGTTTCGTCCACGCCCAGGACCGCTTCCTGCAGATGGACTTGATGCGACGAACTGCAGCCGGCGAGCTGTCCGAGTTGGTCGGCAAGGCGACCCTTGAGTGGGACCGCACGATCCGTGTTCACCGGTTCCGCAGCGTTGCCCGAGCTGTTCTGGCCAGCACCGCGCCAGCCGACCGTGAGCTCCTCCTGGCCTACACCGACGGTGTCAACGCCGGTATCGCCGCCCTTCACGACAAGCCGTTCGAGTACGTCGTGCTCCGCGCCGAGCCTTCTCCCTGGCTGGCCGAAGACACGGTGCTGGTGCTGCTTTCGATGTTCATTCAGCTCAACGACTGGAGGGGGCACTACGAGTCCACTCTCGGGCTGCTTCACGATCTCCTGCCACGGCCGATCTTCGACTTTCTCGCACCGTGGGGGACCGAGTGGGACGCGCCTCTCGTGGGTGGGCCCATCGCAACCTCGCCGGTACCGGGACCCCAGGTCCTCGATCTCCGGCGCGCAGCCAGGGCCGCCCAGCCGGGCCTCGACGACCAGGAAGGGACGGCTTCCGGCAGCAACAACTGGGCGGTCGCGGGAAGCCGCACCTCGCACGGCGGCGCGATCCTCGCCAACGACATGCACCTGGGCCTCTCGGTGCCCAACACCTGGTACCGAGCCTCGCTTGCCTGGCCGGATCCGGCACGGCCCGGGCACGAGTCCCGCCTCACCGGCGTGACGCTCCCCGGCACACCGGCCGTGATCGTTGGCAGCAACACGCGCGTCGCGTGGGGCTTCACAAACAGCTACGGTGACTTGAGCGACCTGGTGGTCGTGGAGGTGGACCCCGGGGACCCGGGCTTCTACCTTGCGCCCGACGGCCGGCGCCAGTTCGAGCGCGTACGCGAGACGATCAGGGTGAGTGGCGCCTCCACGGAGTCTCTCGAGGTTGTCTCCACGATCTGGGGCCCGCTTGTCGACAAAGACCACCGCGGGCGCCCCCGAGCCTTGCGCTGGACGGCTCACGAGCCGGCCGCCATCAACTTCAACCTCGTCCGACTCGAAGATGCCAGCACACTGGAAGAGGCTCTCGACACCGCAAACACAAGCGGCATCCCGCCGCAGAATTTCGTCTGCGCCTCCTCCGACGGCCGGATCGGCTGGACGGTGGCGGGTATCATTCCCAGGCGTGTGGGGTTCGACGGGCGCCTCCCGGACTCCTGGCGGGACGGCTCCCGCCGGTGGGACGGCTGGCTCTCCCCCGGCGAGGTCCCGCGCGTTGTGGACCCGCCCTCGGGGATTCTCTGGACCGCGAACGCCCGAACCGTGGATGGCGAGGCCCTCGCGAGACTCGGGGACGGTGGGTACGAGCTGGGCGCTCGGGCCTGCCAGATCCGGGACGACCTCCAGGCACGGGTTGGCGTGGACGAGCGCGACATGCTGGCGATCCAGCTCGACGACCGCGCCGTCTTTCTGGAGCGCTGGCGCGATCTGCTGCTGGCGACCCTCACGCCAGGGGTCGTTGCGGCGGACCCTCGTCGCGGCGAACTCAGGAGGTTCGTCGAGGGGTGGAGCGGACGCGCGGAGGCGAACTCGGTCGGCTACCGCACGGTGCGCGCCTTTCGGGGTTTCGTCATCGAGAAGACGATCGAACCGCTCACTGCGGCCTGCCGGAATGCCGACAGCCGATTTCGCTACGGGAGGCTCACACAGCTCGAAGGGCCGGTGTGGCGCATCGTCACCGAGCGGCCGCTCCACCTGCTCGACCCGGCATTCAAGAGTTGGGACGAGCAGCTGCTCGCCGCCGTTGATGCCACCCTGGAGTATTTCCGCAAGGAGGGGGCGGACCTCGGGGCTTGCACCTGGGGCGAGCGCAACACAGCTTCAATCCGTCACCCGCTCTTCGGCGCGATCCCGCTCGTGGGGCGGCTGCTGGACATGCCACGCGACCAGCTCCCGGGCGACTCCAACATGCCTCGCGTCCAGACCCCCAACTTCGGTGCTTCCGAACGTATGATCGTCTCGCCCGGCCACGAGGACCGGGGCATCCTGCACATGCCGTGCGGCCAGAGCGGGCACCCGCTCTCGCCGTTCTACCGCGCGGGGCACCGGGCCTGGGTCCGCGGCGAGCCGACGCCGTTTCTGCCCGGTCCGACGGCGCACGTCTTGAAGCTCACGCCGACCGGAAACCATTCCATCGCCCGCTGAGGCCGGTGCGACACCACCAGCCACCATCGATACGGCGCGTTAGTGGCGGTGATGGCGCATGGCTACGGTGCTAGACTGGATTGGCAGAACATCGCAACGGGAGCGGGCCATGTCTTCCCGGGAGTCCAGCGCGGCGGTCAGCGGCGAAGGGCCTGTCCGCGACGGTGTAACCGCCGCGGTCGGGGAGGTAGGTGCTCCGCAACCCCCGCTGGCGGGCGACGACCTTGCCGACCTCGAGCCGGAGCTCGAGGCGGAACTCGCGACCCCGGTTCTGCCTCGTGGCCGTGTGAAGATCAATCTGGGGCTGTTCCACGAGGAGCTCCGCCGTACAAATCTCCCACTGCTCTTCTGGACGGTCGCGGTGTTCAACGTCGCCTACCTGGCCTGGGGGATCTTCGACTACTTCCTGGTTCCCAGCCACTGGCGATACTTTCTCACTCTCCGGCTGATCGGAACCGCCGCCAACGCCCTGATCGTGTTCATCGTGTACCGGCCGCGGCTGCGCCGCTACACCTGGGAAGCCTTCTGGGCCGTTGGGCTGGTCTTCAACGGCTTCATCGCGCCGATGCTCCCGCTCGCGGCCGGAAGTTACCCCCTCTACTTCATGGGGTTCTCCATCATCATCTTCGGCGCGGGGTTGCTGCCGTTCTGGCCCCCGAGGTGGGCCGTCTCGATCATCGGCGCAAACCTGGCACTCGGCCTTGGCGCGTTTGTCATCTGGCCTTCAAGCATCTCGTCCCGTGACCTCCTCGGCAGCATGTTCTTCGTCGCGACGGCCGCGGGCCTCTCCATCGCCACTGCCTCGTTCAAGTACGACCTTGCACGGCGGGACTACTCGACCCGCTCCGAGCTGTACTCAGTCGCGCGTCGGGAGGCCAACGCCCGTCTCCGACTGGCGCGAGCCACCACCGACCTCCAGGATGCGCTGGAGCGGCTGAAGGAGCTCGATCGCCTCAAGAGCAAATTCTTCGCGAATGTCTCCCACGAGCTGCGGACACCGCTCACGCTAATCCTGGCGCCAATCGAGGAGATCGCCCAAACCGCCACTGATCGCAATCACCTCCAGTTTCTGCGGGTGGTCCGCAGGAACGCTCACCGGCTCCTCCGCCTGATTGATGACCTGCTCGACCTCTCCCGGCTCGACGCGGGCGGGCTGAGGCTCAACCTAGCCGAGATTGACATTCGCACCATCGCTGCGAGCGTGCACGAGAACAGCAAGCCCGCGGCAATGGCGAAGGGCATCGAGTTCACCTTCGCGACACGGCCCTCCAACACGAAGATCTTCGGAGACGCGCACCGTCTCGAGATCGTGCTCACGAACCTCGTAGGCAACGCCCTCAAGTTCACGCCGCCGAAGGGCCACATAGCCATGCACATTGAGGACCTCCCAACGGGTGTGAGTGTGCAGGTCAGCGACAGCGGACGCGGCATTCCCAGCGACGCGCTCCCCCACGTGTTCGAAAGGTTCTTCCAGACTTCCGCGGCGGACCAGAGGCGGGAAGGCGGCGTCGGCATCGGCCTCGCCCTCGCCAAGGAGCTGGTTGAGCTTCACGGGGGTTCGATGAGCGTAGAGAGCCGCGTGAACGAGGGCAGCACCTTTTCCTTCTTTATCCCGTTTGGGAAGGACCACATCCGCCCCGAGGTGGTGGAGAGACGCAGGGAGTTTACGCCGCGCGAGGAACTGAGGCGCCGGACCGAGGACCCTGAGTCGGCGCCGAAACCTGTGCAGGCTTCGACAGTTACGGGGCAGGAGCAAACCGGCGCGCCGCCCGCCGAGCCCGTCTTGTTCGGCGGGTCAAGGCGGGCGCGCATCGTCCTCGCCGAGGATCACGGCGACGTGCGGGAGTTCATCCGTGGACTTCTGGAGCCCGAGTTCGACCTCATGACCGCGACCAACGGCGACGAGGCATGGGAGCTCGTCTGCCGGGAGATGCCGGACCTTGTGATCTCCGACGTCATGATGCCCGGGCGTACCGGCACCGAGCTCTGCCGCGACATCAAGTCCGAGCCAGCGCTGAAGAACATCCCGGTGCTCCTCCTCACCGCGCGCGTGGGCTCCGAAGCAACCCTCGAAGGCTTCGCCCATGGCGCGGACGACTTTGTGGCCAAGCCGTTTCATCCCCGCGTGCTGCTGGCACGAGTGCGCGCCCAGCTCAAGCTGCGTGCCCTCGGCCTTCAGCTCGCCGAGCGCGAGAAGCTGGCGGTCGTCGGCACCCTCGCGGCCGGCATCCTCCATGAGGTGCGCAACCCTGTGAATGCGATCCTGAACGCGGCGCGGGTCCTGGCCACGGGCAAGGCGGAGGCCCAGATGACGGACAGGCTCATAGCCGTGATCAGCGACGGAGCCCAGCGCATCCACGGGATCACCTCCGCACTCGAAACCCACGCGCGGCCCGCAGAGGTGGGCGGGCTCACACCTTGCGACGTGCGCGAGGGTCTCGACGCGACGCTTCGTTTGCTCGAGCACCGGATGAAAGGCGTGACGGTGCACCGTGAGTATGCGACCGACGCAAAGGCGGCTGCACCGCCTGGACCCCTCAACCAGGTTTTCCTCAACCTTCTCGACAACGCCCTGCGCACCGGTGCCAGGACTCTCTGGCTGGGGGTGGCGGAGCAGGGGCAGCGCCTCACGGTGCGGATCGGGGACGACGGCCCAGGCGTTCCGCCCGGTGTTGCCCAGCGGATCTTCGATCCGTTCTTCACGACGCGCGAGGCGGGCTCGGGGACCGGCCTCGGGCTCTACCTTTCCCGTAGAATAGTAGAGGCACACCACGGCGCACTGTGGGTGGAGGATCGGCAGGGCGGCGGGGCTGAGTTCGTCGTCGAGCTGCCTGCGGTCGCCGACAAGTGAATGTACACGACCTCGAAACCCGGCAAAGCGGTGGCGGGAAAGACCCGGTCACGGGGGACGGCACAGCAGGCGCTCCCGAGTGCGGGTCAGACCGCCGAGCCCAGCTGCCGGAGGTGAGGAGCTGATGCCGAAGTCCTACGAAGAGCTGATGGGAGCCCTCGGGCGGGCGATTTTCTTTCGGCCGGAACGCCGCCGCGTGCGGGACCTCCTATCGCGCGATGCCCAGCCTCAACTTCTGGTCGAGGGCAAAGAGTACCCGCTCTTCGATCTCTCGATGAACGGGGTCTCCCTGATCTCACGCGACGGGAACCAGCCGTGGCCGATAGGTAAAGAGCTCGACCTCACGTTGCTTCTCTACAAGAAGGAGGTCTACAAGGGGCGGGCCAGGGTAGCGCGTGTGGAGCCGGGCCCCAAGAAAGGCAGCCGGATCGGGTTCGGACTGACCAACGGCTTCCTCGACCTCCCTGCGATCCTCCGCCAGGACGAGGAGGGCCGCCTCGAAACTCAGTTGAGGCTCGGACCAGAGTACTGGCGAACCAGGATCCCAAAAGGCTTCCAGGAGGCGACGTCCCGCGCTGTGCACTTCCTCCATTTCTACAGGCAGACGCTCGACCGCCACGAGGCGCGGTACAAGGCTGCGGGGGGCGGCGGCAGCGAGGCCATCGCGGCGCTGGAGCAGCGGGCCCTTGCCGCCCTCCGCGAGCCCTGGAGGGAAATCGAGCGCGCCGCCTCGCGGGCAGCCCTCGAATGCCTGGGCGACCGCGACGTGCTGGTCGCCGCCAAGGAGTACACCGAAACTCTCGTGACGCCGGTTGTACTAGTCTGCCCGCTAGTCCACCGAGCATACACCAAGCCCCTGGGCTATTCGGGCGACTACCAGGTCATGCTCTACTACTACAACAACACTCTCGAGGGCGACTCGGTGTTCGCGCGGATTTTCCACAAGTTCGCCGTGGAACATCCCCTCTCATCGGGGGTGCGCACCCGGAAGGATTTCGTGGTCGAGATGATGGAGAAGGAGCATGAGCACTACCTGGCGCTTGAGGAGACCGACCCCGTGTTCCGGGTTTCCAGCCTTGGGTGCGGCCCGGCCCGCGAGGTCTCCGACTTCATCGGCCGCTACAAGGGCTGGCGCGGCCAGGTTGTGTTCACGCTGATCGATCAGGAGGACGAGGCGCTCTCCATCGCGTTTCATCAGAGCCAGCGCCAAATCCAAGCGACTGGGGCCAATGCTGCCATCCAGTGCCTGAACCTGTCGTTCATTCAGGTGCTTCGGGATCCCTCCCTGGTGCCGATCGAGCACTCGCAGCATTTCATCTTCGCGACCGGGCTGTTCGACTACCTCCGCGAGTCGACGGCGCAGATCCTGATTCGGGCCCTCTACGAGCAACTGGCCCCGGGGGGGCTCCTGGCCATGGGCAACGCCGTCGGGCCCAACGACCACTTCTGGCCCCCGGAGTTCATGCTGGACTGGACGATGCTCTACCGCACGCGCGAGGAAATGCGGCGACTGGGCGAGCTGCTGCCCGAGACGGCGGAGGTGGATGTCGTTTTGGAACCTGGGGGAGCCTACTACTTCCTCGTCGCGAGGAAGCACTAGCGCCGCGATGGTACTCTGCTGCGGAGAAGAGTAGAGGTCTTAGAGCACCGGCAGCACCGGCGAAACGTGTTCGGAAGGGCGGGCGATGGAGCGAACGATCCTGTACGTTGATGACGACACGGCCAACCTGACCGTCCTGCAGGCCGCCTGCGCCGACGAGTTCGCGGTGGTCACCGCCGAGAGCGCAGAGGCGGCGCTCGAGATCATGCGCCAACACGAGATCGCCGTGCTCCTCGTCGACCAGCGGATGCCTGGAATGACTGGCGTCGAGCTCTTCGAGGCAACGCGCGAGCACTACCCGGACGCCGTGAGGATCCTCATCACTGCCTACTCCGACCTGACCGACGCGATCAACGCGATCAACCGCGGCCAGGTCCGGGGCTACCTGCGAAAGCCATGGGAGCCGGAGCAACTGAAGGCCACGCTGCGCGACGCCCTCGAGGTCTACGAGACGAGACGCAAGGTTCGCGAGCTGGAACGGCGACTCCTCGAGACCGAGCGCGTCTACTCGCTGGGCGTGGTGGCGGCGAGCGTTGCGCACGAGCTGAGGAACCCGCTCACGGCGCTGCTTACGACCCTCGACCTCGCGGACATGCGGCTCAAGGCCATAATCGACGGCCTGGGCTCCGGCCGGTCCATCGCTCCCGACGAGGTGGATTCCGTGAAGAAGGTCGTCGAACAGATTTCTCGGGCGAGGCAGGCCGTCGACCAGATCACCGAGATCACTTCCGGCATCGAACTCTCCCATCGGCGGCGGGACGAAGAGAGGACCACCGACATGAAGGAGGTGGCCAACCTCACCCTGAGGTGTGTCCGCGCGGAGCTCCTCAAGCGCGCCCAGATCCAGGTCGAGATCGAGCCCAGCCCGCCGGTCCTCGGCTCGCCCAACAGGCTTGGGCAGGTCGTGATGAACCTGCTGATCAACGCGCTGCAAGCCCTGCCGGACCGCCCTCGCGGACAGAACGTCGTCTCGTTGCGCCTTCGTCCGGCCGGGGACTTCGTCCGTCTCGAGGTCGAAGACAACGGCTCGGGAATCCCGCAAGACGTCCTCGGAAAGATCTTCGACCCGTTCTTCACAACCAAGACGCACGGTGGTACCGGTTTGGGGCTCGCCATCTCCAAGCAGATCATCGAAGAGGTCCGAGGCCGTATCTCCGTCGACAGCGAGGTCGGCCGCGGCACCCGGTTCTCCGTGGACCTCCCGGTGGCCGCCGCTGTAAGGTCCGCCGCGGACTAGAGAAGGCACGACCGGGGTCGTGCCTGCGCAAACAACGGCTGTCGCTGTGACCCTGCACGCGGCTCAGGCTGACGCCACCGCAGCCTTTGGCCGGGAAGCCACAAACAGGACCAGGAGCACGACGTCGACGACGAGGTGAACCCACCAGAAGGTAGCCATCGAACCAGGCTTGACCAGCGTGACGATGTAGGACCCTATGCCCAGGGCGTACCTCAGAATGCCCACGTCGAAGATCAGCTTGTACTTTGCCGGATCCTTGGAGGCCACGAAGAACATCACGCCGAAGACAAGCATCAATCCACCAAACGGATGGATGTAGACGAGCGCTCCGGGGATGTACTCGAGCCCGAAGAGCCTCGCTACGGACCCGCAGGCGAAAAAGGCTGGGAGCCCCCGGAAAACAAACTCAACGATTGCCGCGATTATCAGGACGATTTTGGCCAAAACGTCTTACCTCCTTCTCCTTCCCCCGTGGTTCGGCTCAATTCGGCGTGCAGGACCACAGCGACAGACTCAGTGGCGTCGCGAGAAAGCTCCCCTGCCGACGACCCTTCGACACCGTGACGTTCTTTTGGAACCAATATCGAGCCCGCGCGGCTCTATGTCAACGTGCCCGGGGCAGAGTCTGACCTTCGAGGACCTCTACGATGGAGCCAGAGCGCCCGAGGATTGTTGGGTTTCAGCTGGCGAAGCGACCCAGGTATGAGGCCAGGCGCCCTTCGTTGCTCTCATCGAAAGCCGCGAAGACAACGCCCACGCCCGAGAACGGCTCGCTCGGCTCGGCGGTGCGGCGGACGACCCGCGCGCGGCCCCGGATCGGTTCGTGTGACCCCGGGAGCATCAGCTCGAACGCCAGCACAGTCCCAGGACGGAAACTGCGGGGAACATCCAGGAGCATTCCCGTGGTCGAGATGTTGACCGTCCGGCAGCTGACCTCTTTTGCAGGCCGGTCGGCGACCACCTGGACTCGACTCGGGATGGCGAGCGGCAGCCTGGGCGCGGTGCTGAAGAGACGGTCGAGGACCTCTGCCAGCCGCAGCTCGACCTCCTCCCACGTCACGACCCGGTTTGCGCCGCGCCCAACGTACATTCCGGCCTCGGTGCAGTGGCGTTCGTGGACAACGAGGACAACAGACGAGCTACGGCAGGGGCACTCGGGCCTGCGGAGGGCAGCGAGGAAGGCGGACATCGGGGCGCCCCGCAGCGGGTAGGCCACGGCCAGGGCATCGTAGTGGCCGATGGACGCCAACTCGACCGCCTCCGACCAGTCGTCGGCCCCTACCGTGACGACCGCCTGGAGGGGGGTCAGCGCCCGGCGAAGCCGTTCCAGCCCAGCGGGTTCGAACCCCACCGGGAGCACGGTGTACCAGTCCACAGACGAGTCCATGTGCATGGTCCCCTCCGTGACAATAGCATGACTCAGACCGCCGGCACCAGGTGTGACAGCACTCACACCCGGGGCCCGCACTGTGGGCCAGTATTGTGAACCCAAGCGCACCTTCTTGCGTCTAATGGGGTGTGGATGGCAGGTGCAGGTGGAGGGGGCTCGGCCAACGAAACCGGTGAGGCGACAGGGGGTTCACATGGCGTATGTGCCTTCTGAGGTCGGAAGGTTAAGGCCTTCAACGAGCAGTCTGCGGGAGCTTTCTGTTCCCGTCATCCTCGATCGCGGCGACGAGGCGCGTGTCGCGACTGTCGCCTTCGGGCGCTCTCCGCAGGTGGGCGATCAGTTCCACCTCGAAGGCGCGATCTGGGAGATCACCAGGGTCAAGGACTTCCGGCGCGGTTACGTTGCGCGGCCGGTACGAGCCGGGGTCTGCGTACACTGAGCCGCCGCACGGGTCAAGCTCGCAAGACGGGTCGCGTCACTTCCGCTGGAGCGCCGCCCGCTGACGCTGGATCTGCTCCGCGTGCTTGTGGGCGTGTTCGGCGTAGATCTCCAGCCAGCGCTCCGCCGTGTAGAGCCCGACCTCGGAGTGCCAGCCTGTTGCGCCCCACTCCTCCTCAGAGATGGTCCTGAGAAGCTGGACGGTTGTGGCGCGGGCGCTCCGTAGGGCATCCAGCGCAGGCCGGATGTCGCGCCCTTTGTAGCGCAGCCGGGCGGCGTAGGCTTCCTGGTCGTACGCCTGGATCACAGGGTGTTCTTCGACAATCAGCCTGCGGAGCCGGATCGCCGCGATCATCTCGCTGTCGGCAAGGTGATGGACGATCTCCGCCGCGCTCCATTTCCCGGCGAACGCCGTCGTTGTGAGCGCCTCTGACGGGAACCCCTCGAGGCTGCTCGCGACCTCGTCGGCGCCTGAGGCGTACCGCTCGATGAGTTTCTCCCGCTGTTCCTTCGTCATGGCCGCCTCCCTCTCGCTCCAGAACGTGCGCCCCGCCTGCAGGTATTCTGCTCCGTCCACCAAGCGTCTCAGCGGCCCGGAGGGTTGCACCGGATTCGCAGATCGGGAAAGATGGCGGTCGGGAGGGGATCGTGGCATCCAGGGGACCCTACCAAGTTCAGGTTGGGTTCGGTGGGATGGGCGGTTTGTCCGGTCGCCCGCCGCGGGACTTCGTTGCGCTGCTGGCCGTGCTGTTTGTCACCTTTGCGCTGCAGTTCTTCGAGCCCACGGCAATCGTCCCTGCGGTGCTCCGCCTGACACCAGCCGTCTGGCAGGTCGGTGCCCTCTGGCAACTGGTCACCTACCCCTTCTCGGGGGTGGGCGGGCCAAGCCTGTGGATCGTGCTCGAGCTGTTCATCGTCTACTGGTTTGGCTCCGCCGTACACGGGCAGCTGGGGCGCAGGGGTTTCTGGAGGCTGCTCGGCTGGACCGTGCCGGGCGCGGCCATGGTCGCCGTGGCGATCGAGCTTGCCGTGGAGGCCGCAGCCGGGCACAGCCCCACGCCGTTCCCTTTCCAGCTCATGCAGGGTCAGCGGGTGGTGATGACGATTCTGATCGCTGCCTTTGCGACCCTCCACAGAGACGCCACCATCCTCGCTTTCTTCGTCCTGCCGCTCCGGGCACGCTGGTTCTTGTGGCTCGGAATCCTGATCGGTTTCGTGGCGTATCTGGGCACCAAAGACCTCGCCGGGTTCGCAGGGATCTGCTCCGCGACCGGCATCAGCGTGCTGGTTCTCTCGCGCCGCGGGACGAGGAGCAGGCTGCGCACTCGGTGGCTCGAGTGGCGCCGCAAACGCCTCACGCGCAAGGTGGATCGTTTGGCGAGGAAGCGCGGGCTGCGGGTGGTGGACCGGGACGAGGAACCCGGAGGCCCGACGATCAACTAGGCGCCGGCGAAAGCGGCGATACGGTCCGACTCGCAGCAGCTCTTCCCCACCAACCCGGTTGCGCCAACCACCAGCGCGGGAGGCACCGAGGTCGGTGTGGTCACCGGCCCACACCCCACCGAAACTGGCGTTCCCCTATACAGGAAAGCAGTGAAGTCCCCTATGGGAAAGCGGTCTACTCCGGCAGACGGCGGCCAATCGGCGGCCCCCGACCGGCTCAATCAGTCCTGGGCGACCTCGAGGAAGCGCTGGGCGCCGACCAACCCGAGCCTGCTCAGGAACCGATCGCCCTCCCTCAGGCCCGCACGCCTCACGCGGGCCAGCAGAAGCCCGCCGAGGACAGCGAGCCCTCCGACCGCGAAACCCAGGAAGAACATGAACAGATCCCATTCCATGCTCACGATGCGCCTCCCGACTTCCCCGCGGCAGGGGCACTACCCCCGCGCGCAAGGCATCTGAATCCAGTCGCAATCTCCAACCAACCCAATACCCCCGGTATTCCCGGCGGCTCGCGACGCCGGTTCCTGCTTTTTGCGCTATCCGACGGGGTCAAGATGACCCTTGCTTCTGTTATGATTTTTCAGTAATGATCGAGAAGGCACCTGCCAAGGAGCGCCGCCGGCACCCGCGTCACCAGGTCAACGACGTGAAGGGGACCCTTCACATCAGCGCCGGCGCGAAGATCATCAACATGAGCCTTACCGGGTTGGCGGTGGAGACCGACACCCAGATGCGGGTGGGCCGCTCCTACTCCTTGACCCTCAAGCACGGCACCGACTTCGTGCTCAGGCTCGCCGGGACCGTCGTGTGGTGCCACCTGCGGGGCATCCGGAAGACCGACGGCGGCGAGACCAGGAGCGTGTACCACGCCGGCTTCCGGTTCGAAGACATCCTGACCGAGAAGGCGCAGGAGCTGACACGCTTCCTAGAGGCGACGGCCATCATCGCCCTGGACACCAGGATCTCCGGCCGCTTCAAGCTCAAGCTCACCGAGCCCGTGGATCTGGACACCGAGTACCCGTTTGTGGTCAAAACCATCAGCGCTTCAGGGCTCCTGCTCGAGACCGAGACCGCGCCGCCGGAGGGGACCACCTTCGAGATGGAGGTCCACCTGCACGGCGCCGTGCTTCAGACCCGGGCCCGAATCGTCCACTCCAGGGAGATCAACAACCCAAAGTCGGGCCGCATCACACAGATCGGCGTGGAGTTTGTCGACTCCGCCGAGACGGACCGGCGCGCCATCGAGGAGTTCATCGCCCGCCAGTTGCAGTAGCCAGAAGTTCAGCCGATTACACCCTGCGCAGGGTCGGCTCGCCCGGCCACCCTTCTTCAGTTACTCGTCGTCCAGCGGACGCGGTTGCGGCCCCGGCACGATCCCCGCGATATCCGGATCCACACCGGGCTCATGGGCCGGGCGCTCCTGCTTCTCCGCCTTCCGCTGGACGCGCCGGTCGGCCTTGTCCTTCTGTCGCTGCTGGCGGGCGCGCTCGCGCTCCCGCTTGGTGATCGAAGCTCCACGGTTGGTACCCAAAGCCACCTCCGCAGCCGAGTTGCTCCGGACGCCCATCGGTCCGACGAGAGGGCGCCCGGCGCCAGAAGCTATCACGAGCGCGGCGGAAAAGCGACCGGGGCGAGGTCCCCGGAGCCGACGTTCGACGGAACCACGGGTTCCACCGGCCGCTCCCTTGCCCGGCGCAGGTCGGACCCGCGACCGGCCGTTCACACCAACGGGCAGGCACCGGTCGCGCCGCCGCTTTCACTGGACAAGCCGCTGTCGGCAAGCTCGCACCGGTGAGCACGTTGTGGAGGGCGGCTTGACGTGCATGCGACTCTGTCTTAACCTCGCTGCGCAAAGGAGGTCAACGATGAGGAAGCCTCTCTGCTGTCTGATTGCAGCTCTTGCTGCACTAACGTTCGTGTCCGCGGGGTGGGCGCAGCAGCTCGACCTGCCGCGGCCCAGCCCAAAGGCCACCGTGTCGCAAACGGTCGGGCTAACCGACGTCACGATCACCTACTGCCGGCCCAGCGTGAAGGGGCGCGTGATCTGGGGCGGGCTCGTCCCCTACGACCAGGTCTGGCGGACCGGGGCCAATGAGGCCACCACCATCACGTTCGCCGACGACGCCACCATCGAGGGTACCAAGCTGCCCGCCGGCACGTACGGCCTGTTCACGATCCCGGGCAAGGACGAGTGGGTCGTGATCTTCAACAAGGGCGCCAAGCAGTGGGGCGCCTACGAGTACAAGCAGGACCAGGACGCGCTGAGGATCAAGGTCAAGCCGCGGCCCGCCGAGTTCACCGAAGCGATGACATTCTCCTTCCCCGCGGTCTCGACCGAGTCGGCGCAGGTTGCCCTCAGCTGGGAAAAGCTCCAGGTGGTCTTCACGTTCAAGGTGGACACGATCGACAAGGTCCTTGCCGCCGCCCGCAGGGCGATCGATGACTGGCGCCTCCCCTACCGCGCCGCCACCTTCTGCCTCGACAACAACGTGAACCTCGCCGAGGCCAGGGGCTGGATGGACAAGTCGATCGCCATGAAAGAAACGATGTACAACCTGGCCGGGAAAGCGCGCTTCCTCGCCTTGGACGGCAAGAAGGCCGACGCGATTGCTCTCGCCAAAAAGGCGATCACGGTCGGCAAGACGGCCGACCCCAAAGCCGACACTTCGATGGTGGATAACCTGATCAAGGAGTGGGAAAAGTGAGGCCTGACCGTGGCTCGGCGGTCAGGCGTCATCCTTCGCCCGACCGAGGGTCGGGCGAAGGATCCCGCCGAACCTGACCGTAGCTCCGCAACACAGCAATGGCACGAGAATCGGCCCAATGTCATCCTGAGCCCCGCCGCAGGCGGGGCGAAGGATCCCGCCGAATCTGACGGTAGCTCCGCAACGCGGGAGTGGCATCAGAAGCGGCCCAACGTCATCCCCACCCTGAGCGCGGCGAAGGGGAGGGATCCCGTCGAGCCTGACCAGCCGGGATGCAGACGAGAGGTTTCCGACGGCCCCGACGCGGCCCGCTACGGCGGGCCGCTGGTCCTTTCCCCGTCAACGCCAGAGACCGGACTCGAGCAGGTCCCGAAAGACCTCTGCCTCGTGGTCGGGAACCACGAGGCAGATGTGCTCGAGGTTGCGGGGCGCGCCCCCCTGCAGGGCCGACCGCAGAAGCACCACGAACCGCTCCCTCGGGAGCGAACCGTGCACGCGGCCCAGCGGCGGCATCGCGAGCGTACGTACCTTCCGTGAATCCGCCTCCGCGATAACCGCCCCCAGAGCGGCGGCGACCCACTCTTCGCGCCAGCTCGGGTCCTGCGAGAGATCGTGCACCACCGCCAGGAGCCGCATCGGAGCGCCGTCCCGCACCACCACGCTCCCCGGCTCGGCCGGCTCGGCGGTGTACGCCTCGTGAAAAGCTCGCAGGCGGGCCACCTCCGGTTCACGCACCTCGGGGTCCGCGCTCAGCACCAGGTAGGTGTCCTCCTCCTCGACCACCGCGTCAACCACCGACGGCGGCGCAGCCGCCACAACCACCTCGATGTCGCGTTCGGGCATGGGCCCCCGCGTCATCCCCTCCCCTTCAGTATCGGCGGAGCACGGCCACGCCGACAAGTCGCCAGGGTCAGGCAGGTGAGGGCTCCTGCCGGGCCGCATTGCCGCCGACCCAGGGCTCGAAGACGAGTGCGCACACGAGGACAGCCAGACAGCCGAGCACGTTGTACCAGAGGAACGAGATCGGGGTGAACAAGTAGCACCCCAACACGGCGGCCTCGGCGACGATGGCCGCCGCGAACACGGACGTGCCCGAGACTCTCCGCACGTAGAAGCCGGTCAGGAAGATCCCAAGAATCGTCCCGTAGAAGAGCGAGCCCAGGATGTTCACCGCCTCCACGAGAGACCCCAGGCGGCTGGCCTGCTGGGCGAACACGATCGCGAACGCGCCCCAAAAAACCGTGGCAAGCCGCGAGACGAGGACGTAGTGCCTCTCTTTGGCTTGCGGTTTGAGCAGCCGCCTGTAAACATCCACTACGGTGGCGGACGCGAGGGCGTTGAGCTCCGCCGAGGACGCCGACATCGAAGCCGCAAACACCGCCGCCAGAACAAGACCGACGAGGCCGGCCGGGAGGTGCCTCACCACGAATGTCAGGAATACGTAGTTGGTGTCGCTCGGGTCGGCACGCCGGTCGTTCGCCCTCATCAGGGCGATCGCTTCCTTCCGGACCGCGTCCGCCTCGGCGCTGGCCGCCCCGAACGCACGTTGGGCCTCCACCTGCGCTTGGGGGTTGCCACCGTTCATCGCGCGGACGAGCTCTCGGGCGTGTTGCTCCCGGACGCCGACCACTTCCCCGTAGCGCTGCTCGAGGGCCGCGAAGCGGGACCCGTCCGCCGAGCTTCGAGCCTTGGCAGTCTGCACGGGGTTGAAGAAGATCGGCGGCGCGACGAACTGGTAGAAGGCGAACACCGTGACCCCCAGCAACAGAATCCCGAACTGCATCGGGACCTTGGCCATCCCGTTGAACAGCAGCCCCAGTCGGCTCTGCGCTACCGACTTGCCCGTGAGGTAGCGTTGTACCTGCGACTGGTCGGTCCCGAAGTACGAAAGCTGCAGGAAGGCCCCTCCTATGAGCCCCGACCACAGCGTGTACCGGTCCGTGAGGCTGAAGGACGGATCGATCGCGTTGAGCCGGCCGGCCTTGCCGGCAACTCGTAGCGCTTCAAGGAACGAGACGTCGGCCGGCAGCGAGGCCACCAGCACCACGAAGGCCGCGACCATGCCGGCCAAGATGATCGCTGCCTGCAGTACCTGGGTCCTGCTCACTGCCCGCGTTCCCCCGGAGGTCGTGTAGACGATGACCAGGCCGCCGATCACCAGGATCGTGACCCGCATGTCCCAACCCAGGATCACGGAGAGGATCAGGGAGGGCGCGAAGATCGTCAGGCCGGCCGCCAGCCCCCGCTGGATCAGGAACAGGAACGCCGTCAGCGCCCGCGTCTTGAGGTCGAACCGTCCCTCAAGAAATTCGTACGCGGTGTAGACCTTGAGGCGATAGTAGAGTGGCACCGCGGTGACCGACAGCACCACCATCGCGATCGGCAGCCCAAAGTAGAACTGCACGAAGCGCATGCCGTCGGCGTATGCCTGCCCCGGCGTCGAGAGGAACGTGATCGCGCTCGCCTGGGTGGCCATGATGGAGAGCGCCACGGTCCCCCAGTGCATCTCCTTACCCGCCAGGAGAAAGCCGCGCATGTCGCGGCTCCGCCCCCCCCGCCACACGCCGTAGACCACCATGAGCCCCAGAGCGCCGGCGAGCACCGCCCAGTCGAATTGGCTCATTCAAAAGCCTTCGTGAACACATAAAAGAGCGCGATCAACGCTACGAGGGTACAGAGGACCGTGGCGTAGAGGGTCCGCCAGCTGCCGCCGAATGGGGGCGGCTCCTCGCCCTGGGCGAGCGGGCGCTCCTCAGGCACGCGACCTTCCGCCGGCCAGGAGGTTCACGAAAAGCCTGATGGCGCCCGGCACTCCTGCCGGGAGCTGCCGGAAGAAGGCGAGGCCCGTGTAGACGTAGCTCCCCTTGCCCGAGGTCGCGAACAACAACGCCCCTTCCTTCGCGGGCTCGCCCGGGTCGCACATCGCCAGCAGCGTCTTGTAGCGCGGATCCCACTTCTCCGGGAAGTAGAGTCCCCGCTCCTGGACCCACCCCTCGAAGTCCGCGGGTCCGACGGCGTGCGGATAGGTGAGGAGCGGGCTGCCCGGGAGCAGGACCTTCACGGGCGCCGTCTCGTCCGTGACGCGGTCACGCGAGAGCGTGAACGGGTACGGCCCCAGACGCTCGGTCACCAGGTCACGGCTTGTGTTGTACTGGGCCACCAGCGTCCCGCCCCCTCGCACGTACGCCAGCAGGCGCTCCTGGGCCTCGGCCAGACGTGGGCGCGTGTTGTAGGCGCGCACCCCGACGACGATGGTGTCGAACGCGAGCAGGTTCTGCTCCTCGAGATCGTCGTCGGAGAGCAGCATGACCTCGAACCCGAGTTGGCGGAGGACGGCCGGGATCTCGTCGCCCGGTCCCATCACGTACCCGACCCGCTTCACCGGTCGTGCCACGTCCACTCGCACCAGCCTCGCGGAGGCGGGCGGCAGGAGCGTCTGGGGCGGGATGTGGGAGTGATCCACCTCGACCACACTGCGGGCCGGTTCCTCCCTCTCCCCGCGCCGCACGAACGCGACCAGCTCCCCGGCTCCCTGGGCGTCCGGCGGTGTGATCGTGAAGCGCACCGTCCGCTCCTCCCCGGGCTTCTCGAACGCCACCGGTATGCCCTGAGGCTCGACCCGCCACCCCGGCGGGGCGGCAAGCCGCACTGCGGTGGATGCCTTGGGCTCGTGCCCCCGCACCAGCGCCCGCACCACCCTGCGCGTCCGGTCGGGGAAGATCAGGACCGGCGCCTCTAGGTTGACGGTCACCCTGGGCACGACCGCGAGGTCGCGCGTGCGCTCCCCCGCCACCGGATCGGTCCAGCGGTGCATGACCGGCACCTCGTAGACCAGCTCCTGCTGCCCCACACGCAGCACAAAGGTAGCCGTAATGGCGGGCGGGCCATGCGGTGAGCCCACGAGCTCCTGGCCAGGCACCGCGTAGGTGCCGACACCATGAGGCGCCGCCAGCCAGTACGGCTGGCTGTAGGGCTCATCCGCAGGAAGCCCGAGGAGGGCAAACGTCATGGTCACGGGTTGGTTGTTGGCGAGCGGCATCATCGGGTCGCGCGTGCCGCCGCCGATCATCGGCGTCCTCGTCGCATCCGGCCGGTCGATGTACAGCCGCGGAGAGTACGGCATCACGACCCGCACGAGTGTCAATGGCACGTTGGAGCGGTTGAGGGCGACCGCGGTGACGTCGACCGAGCTGCCGGGTGTGGCCGTGGCGCTGGCCGCCATCGCCTCCAGCCAGAGACCGGTGCAGGCGCGGACGGCCTCCAGCAGTTCTCCCCTCTTCACCACCACCCAGGGGTCGCGTTCCAGCCCATCGAGCGCAGCCAGCGCCTCGAGCAGCGCCGGCACGCAGGCGGCGGGGTCCTCGTCCGAGTAGGCCGCAAGTGCTTTCGCCAGAAGATTGCCAACCGCGCCGCCACCCGGCACGCGCTTCCAGGTCAGGTCGATCCCGTCGAAAAGATCGTTGGAGAGCGGCTCTCCGACCACCAGCTCGAAGTAGTTCGGGACGCTCCCCCGTCGGGGCGAGGACCCGAACCCCTGGCTCTTGTGCATGCTGCGGCTGGCGGCCGCGACCTCCGCGTACGACTCGCCCAGCAGCGGGTCCCACGCCCCCAAGTCCACCGACAGCTGGGCCGGCGCCCCTGCCGGCCGCTCCTCGCCGGGGCGGCGCCAGGCGTTCCAGACCAGGCGCTTCGCCTGCCAGGGCTTCACGAGGGCGAGCTGCTCAGGGAAGCGCTTCGGGTCTGCCGCGGCCGAGAACGCTTCTGCGGCCAGGATCGCCGAGGCAGTGTGGTGACCGTGGCCGCCGTCGCCGTTGGCAGGGAACCGCGTGATGATGACGTCCGGCCTGAAGGTGCGTATCACCCAGACGACATCCGCCAGGACGGCCTCCCGCCCCCAGAAGCGGAGTGTCTCCTCCGGGGTCTTGGAGTAGCCGAAGTCCACCGCACGTGTGAAGAACTGCTCTGCGCCATCGATGCGGCGGGCGGCAAGCAGCTCCTCGGTACGGATCACGCCGAGCTGGTCCCCCTGCTCTGTGCCGATCAGGTTCTGGCCGCCGTCACCCCTGGTGAGGGAGAGGTATCCGGTGCGCACCTTCCGCCCCTTGGCGAGCCACGCCAGGAGCGCCGTGTTCTCGTCGTCGGGGTGGGCGCCGATGTAGAGCGCGCTTCCCACGACCGTCAGCTTCTCCAGTGCGATGCGGCGCTCTGCGGCGTCCCCTGCAAGGGGCGGTTGGGCGGACACGGCCGCAGCCCACAGTGTGCCGAGTACGGTCGCGACGGCCGCGAGCCTGGCGTTCGAGGATCTCTTCACAGGTTTCTCCCCCATGGCGTGAGTTATACGCCGTACTTCCCCGTGCGGTTGCCATTGGACACGGTAATCACAAGCGAGGCAAGGGGGAACTGCGGGCCGCTATTCCCCACCCGGCCATGGTCCTCCCCAACGGCTACCGCTCCTTCGACGGAACGCCCCCCAGCATCACGTTCACGGGCCGGTTGTTCGGGGAGACCTCGGTGCTTGCGGTGGCGGAGGCCTACCAGAAGGCCACTGACTTCAACCGGCGTCGCCCGCCGTTGGAGGCCTTCCTTCAGGCACGCCTGAGGGAAAAACAAGAAGAGAAGAAGGAGTGAGCGCGCGGGCCAGGCCCGACCGAGGAGGGAGACGTCAGACGCGATCCGGGCGAAGGCGTGCGGCGAGCAATTCCTCATCGGAGGCGGCAAAGGCGTAGAACTCCACCGCGATCCCCGGAAAGGGCTCGCGCCCCTGGAGGGTCAGGCGCACCACCTGTCCCCTGCCGCGCAGCGGCCTTGCGAGCCCCGGCAGGAACAGCTCGAACCGCAGCTCGGTCGCGGGCGGGACGGAGTGCGGCACGCGCAATAGCATGCCGGAGGAGGAAACGTTCACGGTTTCGCAGAACACCCGCCGTGGGAACGGCTGCCCGAGTACCTCGATTCGGCTCGGGACGTTCAGCGTGGTGCGCGGTGCGACAAGGAAGAGCGGCTGGAGCACATCGGGGAGAGCTTGAGGGACCTCCTCGAGGGCCAGTACGCGGGTGGCGCCCCGCCCCAGGTACACCTCGGCGTCACGGCGCGACTTCTCCGGGGTCACGAGCACCAGGGGCGAGGTGCGGCACGCCGACTCCGGCCCACGGACCGCGTGCAAAAAGCGCGACGTCGGTGCGCCCGCGACCGGATGCGAGACGAGAAGGGCGTCGAACCGCCGACGGGACGCGAGCTTCAGTCCCTTCGGCCCGTCGCCGGCGGAGGTGAGGCGGTGACCGAGCGGCGCCAGGCTCTCGTCCACGCGCCCCTTCAACGCCCGCTCAAACCCCACCATCAGGAGCTTCCGCCCCGTCTCAACCGGCTCAGTGGCCACGCCATACCCTCGCATCAAGCAGCTTGGCCCGGAACCGGCCGGGCCGAAGTGACCCACGTCACCACATCTCCGCGGTCGCCGCGGCCCGGTTGCCCGCGTCTCCGCACGGCCGGCGCGGTACAATTCTCCCCCGCGGAGGATATCGGATGCTGGAGCAGGTCCGCAACGAGTTGGCCGCAGCAATCTCGGCGGTCCTCAGGGAGATGGGGACCGAGAGCCCCAACGTGACGCTGGATGTGCCGCCGCGCCGGCAGCTCGGCGACCTGGCATGGGCCGGCGCCCTCCCCCTAGCCAAGGGCCTGCGTCGCCCGCCGCGCGCAATCGCGGAGGAGGTCGCGCGCCGCCTGGACGAGCTCCTCGCAGCGCTCCCGGCCGGTCACCCACTAACCCTGTTGGAGCCCGCCTGCACCTTCGAGGGCGCTGGCTTCCTCAACTTCCGACTGCGCCGCGGCCCCGCCCTTTCCGGTCTGCTGACCAGAAGCTTCCGGAAGGCCGAGGCGGCGCGCCGCAAGCCTCAAGCTCCGAGCCTCAAGCCCGAAAAGGTAATTGTGGAGCACACGAACATCAACCCCAACAAAGCTGCTCACATCGGCCACTTGCGCAACTCGGTGCTGGGCGACACGCTGGTGCGATGCCTCCGCTTCCTGGGCAAGAACGTCGAGGTGCAGAACTACGTCGACGACACCGGCGTGCAGGTCGCGGACGTGGTGGTCGGGCTCCTGTATCTTCCCGAGGAGGCACTGCTCGCGGTCAGCTCCGCCATCTGGCCGGAGGTTGGCGGCGGATCCGGCGCCCGTGCCCGCGTCCTCCGGGCGTTCGCCGCCCGTGCGAATGCCGGGACGCTGGTCTCACCGCAGCTCGAGGTGGCCGACTTCGACGACCTGTGCTGGGAGCTCTACCCGCAGGTCACCAGGCGCTACGAGGAGGAGCCCGAGTTCGTCGCGCACCGATCCGAGGTCCTGCACGCCGTCGAGGGCGGCTTCCCCAGCGACGTGACTCTCTCAGGCGCCATTGATCTCCTGGCTCCTGCAAGCGAAGAGCTTCGAGGGGCGGAACCCGCCGCGGTCGCGCGTCTCGCGGCAGCGATAGCGGACGCCAACCTGCGCTGCCACCTGGCCACCATGGGGCGGCTTGGGATCGCTTACGACGTGCTCCCGCACGAGTCCGACATCCTCCACCGCGGCTTCTGGCGGCGCGCCTTCGAGCTGCTGCAGGCGGCGGGTGCAATACGTCTCGAAGAGGAAGGGAAGAACGCCGGCTGCTGGGTAATGTCGCTGGCAGAGTCGGCCGAGTTCGCCGGGATGGCCGAGGCCGACAAGATCCTGGTGCGCTCCAATGGGACCGTGACCTACACCGGCAAGGACATCGCCTACCAGCTCTGGAAGCTCGGCCTGCTTCGGGATCCGGACGGCGCCCTGCACGACTTCGGCTACCGCGCCTTCGAGCGCTTCAGGCAGGCCGGCCCTGCATCGCCCGTGTGCTACGGCGAGGGCGAGCGCTCGCTCTTCCGGACGACCTCCGATCTAAGCGAGCGCCCGGCCGGCGCTGCCTTCGGGGCCGGCTCCCACGTGTACAACGTCATCGACGTCCGGCAGTCCTACCCCCAGAAGGTGGTCAAGGAGGCGATCAGGGTCCTCGGCCACCCGGAGGCGGCCGAGAGCTCGATTCACTTCGCCTACGAGATGGTGGCGCTCACCGCGGGCGCGGTGCGCCGGCTCGAGCAGTCACAGGGCCTCGACTTCCATCTGAGCCCGGAGGACATGGCAAAGCCGTTCATCGAGATGTCGGGGCGGCGCGGGATCGGGGTGAAGGCCGACGCGCTGCTCGTCACCCTCATCCGCGAGGCGGAGAGGGCGATCGCCGCGCGCCAAACCGAAGCGTTCAATCCCGGCGTCGAGCAGCTCGCCGGGCGCGCCCGCGCCATCGCGGTGGGGGCGTTGCGCTACCAGATGGCACGCCAGGGACGGAACCGCGTCCTCGCATTCGATTTCGACGAAGCACTCGCCTTCGAGGGCGATACCGGCCCCTACCTTCAGTACTCGGCGGTGCGCGCCCACAAGATCTTCGAAAAGCTGGCGGCCCAGGGGCTTGCCGGCTCCGGCGAGGAGGACGCGCGAGCCGCGGCGGGAGCCTCGATCCCCGACGACCTCTGGGAACTGGCGCTGGCCTGCGCTCGAACCCCGGAGATGGTCGAGAAGGCCGTAAATTCACTCGAGTTCTCGCTTCTCGCCGGCCACGCGCGGGACCTCGCGCAGTCGTTCCACAAGCTCTACCACGAGCATCCGGTGTTGCACGCCGAGGACGAGGCGAGCCGTGCCCTTCGTCGCGCGACGTTCCGGGTCTTCGCCACAACGATCACCTCGATCCTCGAGGAGCTCTTGGGGATCCCGGTCCCGCAAGAGATGTGAGAAGACAGCACTCAGGGCACAAGGCACAGAGCGAAGCGCGTTCGCGTACCATATGCCCATGAAGCATACGCACAGCTACGAGCAGGATACATACCTCCAGGAGCTCGCCACCGAGGTCGTGGCCACCGGCGTGGAGGACGGGAGGCCGTTCGCGGTGCTGGCGGACACCCTGCTCTACCCTGAGGGCGGCGGGCAGCCCGCCGACTGGGGTGTTCTCGGCAACGTCGCCGTGGTGGACGTGCAGCGGCGCGAAGGGGATATCCGGCATTACGTTGAGACTCCAGTCGAGCCCGGTCCGGTGAATGTCCGTCTCGACTGGCGGCGGCGCTTCGACCACATGCAGCAGCACACCGGCCAGCACCTGCTCACCGCGGTCGCGCACGATCGCTTCGGCTGGCCCACCACTGCCTTTCACCTCGGCGAGCAGGTGTGCGACGTCGAACTCGACGTGCCTGGCCTCGCAGCGCTCCAGGTCGAGATGCTAGAGGAGGCGGTCGCGGGGGAGATTCGCGCCGCCCGCCCCGTCTCCGTCAGGCACGTTGCCCCGGAGGACCTCGCCAGCCTCAACGTGCGCACCCGGGGCCTCCCGCCCGGCCATCACGGTGAAGTACGGCTGGTCGAGATCGCCGGCGTCGACCTGAACACCTGCGGCGGCACCCACGTCCACTCCACCGCCGAGATCGAGGCGATCAAGCTGCTTGGCACGGAGCCGATGCGCGGCGGCACCAGGCTCTTCTACGTCGCCGGCGGAAGGGTGCGTCACCGCCTCAGCGTCCACGAGGTGCGAACCGCGCGGCTCCGCTCGCTGCTCGGGACGCCCGACGAGGAGATCGTCTCCGCCGTCGAGGCAAGGCTGGAGCTGGGCCGCGCGGGCGAGAAGCGCGTGCGTGCCCTCGAGGAGGAGCTCGCCGACGCCCTCGCGGAGGCGCTGGCGGCCCGACCGGACCGCGTCGTTTCCGTGCACCTCGAGGGTAAGGACGCCGGTTTCCTGCAGCGCGTCGCGAAGAGGCTCTCCGGGTCCGACAAGGCGGCTCTGCTCACGGCGAGTGGGGGCGACCAGCGCTTCTTCGTGCTCGTCGCCGGCGAGGGCCTTGCCCTCGACGTGCAGGCCGTGGGCCGGGAGATGGCGGAGGCCATGGGTGGGCGCGGCGGCGGCTCCGGGCGCACGTTCCAGGGCAAGCTCGCCACGCTCGCCGGGCGGGAGGCCGCGCTGGCGCGCCTCGTCGCACTCGTGAGCGGGGTCTGAACCGCTTTCGTCCTTTACGTCAAACCGCCAGTGCGAGGCGTGGCTTGCCCGTACCAGCAAGCCGCGCACAGGCGGGCACAATCAAAGCTGTCCCGGCGCCTTGATTTCGGCGCCCTTTGCGCATACCTTGGCCGCTCCGAAGGCGGCGCGAGCGCACCCGGCGGCACGCGGGAGCGACAGGGAGCCAGCATGGGTTTTGTCCCCCAGATCATCGACCTCGTCCTCCACGTCGATAAGTACCTCGACCTGATCATCCAGCAGTACGGCGTGCTCACCTACGTCCTGCTCTTCGTGGTCGTGTTCTGCGAGACCGGCCTCGTGGTGACGCCGTTCCTCCCGGGTGACTCGTTGCTGTTCGCGGTGGGGGCGTTCGCAGCGCGCGGCTCCCTGGATGTGGCCGTGGCCCTCGCGGTGCTGGGCGCGGCGGCCATCCTCGGGGACACAGCAAACTACTGGATCGGGGCGGTCGTCGGGCCAAAGGTGTTCCACAAGGAGAACGTGCGCTTCCTCAACAGGAAACACCTGGACCGCACGCACGAGTTTTACGAACGCTACGGCGGAAAGACCATCGTCATCGCCCGCTTCGTCCCCATCGTCCGCACCTTCGCACCGTTCGTCGCAGGCATCGGCAAGATGACCTACGGCCGCTTCCTCTCCTACAACGTCTTCGGCGGCCTGCTGTGGGTCCTGCTTTTCGTGCTGGGCGGTTACTTCTTCGGAAACATCCGGATCGTGCGAAACAACTTCTCGCTGGTGATCGTGGCCATCGTGCTGATCTCGGTCATGCCTGGTGTGATCGAGGCGCTGCGCCAGCGTGCCCGCTCCCGCGCCTCATTGTGAGATCCGCCGGTCTCACGCGCCGGAGCGCCCGTAAAGCCAGGCCAGCTCGGCGAAACGGTCCCGCAAGGCCTCCGAGAGCATCCACTCGGTGAGGCGGAACTGCCAGTTCCCCTCCGCCGTTGACGGCGTGTTCATGCGGCAGTCGCCTCCCAGTCCCGCGATGTCCTGGTGTGGGACCACCGCCAGGTCGGCAACCGAGGAGAGCGCCAGGCGGATCAGGTCCCAGTGGATCTCGTGGCCGTCGGTGCCGAGGTAGCGTCGCACGTAGTCCTTCTCGGCCTCGCTCGCGTCGCCCAGGTACCAGCCCAGGGTGGTGTTGTTGTCGTGGGTGCCGGTGTACAGGACCGTGTTGTGACGGAGGAGGTAAGGCACGAACGTGCTTCGCGGCGACGGCGAGAACGCGAACTGGAGCACGACCATCCCCGGCAGGTCGAGCCCATCGCGCAGCACGACCACATCCTCCGTGATGACGCCGAGGTCCTCGGCTACTATCGGCAGCTCGCCCAGTGCGGCTCGAACGGCGTCGAAGAGCTTGCGCCCCGGCCCAGGCACCCAGCGTCCCACGACCGCGGTCTTCCGCCCGGCCGGCACTTCCCAGTACCCGGCGAACCCCCGGAAGTGGTCGAGCCGCACCACGTCCACGAGCTCCAGCGTCGCCCGCAGGCGGGCGACCCACCAGGCGTACCTGGAGGCCTCGAGCGCCTGCCAGTCGTAGAGCGGGTTGCCCCAGAGCTGACCCGTCTCGGAGAAGTAGTCCGGCGGAACCCCAGCCACCACCACCGGGTGGCCACGGGGGTCGAGCTGGAAGAGCTCCCGGTTGGCCCAGACGTCGGCGCTGTCGTCCGCGACATAGATCGGCACGTCGCCCAGGATGCTGATCCCGAGCGATCGCGCGTGGTCCCGCAATGCACGCCACTGAGAGAAGAACAGGAACTGGCAAAACTCCTCGAAGAGCAGCTCCTGCTGGTGCTTTGAGAGCCATGCGCCCAGTGGCCCGGGGCGGCGCAGCGAAAGCTCCTCCGGCCAGTGGTGCCAGGGTGTCCCGCGGTGGGCGCGCTTGAGGGCGGCGAACGCCGAGTACTCCGGAAGCCACCAGGCGTGTTCTTTCCTGAACTCCTCGAAGGCTCCCTCGAGCTTGGCGGGGCGTCTTGTGGAGAAGCGCTGGAAAGCCCTTTTGAGCAGCGCCTGTTTGTACGGCGCTACGCGCTCGAACTCCACCTTGAACGGGGAGAGCCCGGGCGCAACGGCGAGGTCTCCCGACTCCAGCACGCCGTCCTCGAGCAGCAGCTCCGGGCTCACGAGCGCGGTGTTGCCCGCGAACGTCGAGGTGGCCGCATAGGGCGACCACCCGGGCCCGACGGGATGAAGCGGGAGCACCTGCCACCACCGCGCCCCGGCGTGAGCCAGCCACTCCAGGTAGCGGTGGGCGGCGGGGCCCAGGTCGCCGATCCCGTGCGGGCCGGGAAGGCAGGTGGGGTGAAGCACGACACCGCAGGCACGCTCGAATCTCATTGGTCAGGCTCCCGTGGGCTCAATACTAGCGGATCATCCGTCCCTTCCTCCAAGCCGTGGCCTGACCCGGGACACGCGGGGTCTTGCCCATCTTCCGCCGGCGGGCTGTTTCCAACCCTTCTTCCACTCCCTGGAGTTCTTCTTTGCCCCGCGGTCTCGGGAGCCATGGCCGCTGGCACCCACTTGGCGGATTGCTTACCCCCAACCGGAACGCGGTGGCTCTTGGGGTGTGGCTCGAATGGCTGCTTGGCGAGACCTCGCGAGTATGTCGGTGGACAGCGGCGAGGGTGGTGGTGAGATCCGCCCCGCGGGCCACAGGAACCATGGCGCCGGAGCGTGCGGGCACCGAGCGGGCGTCTCGCAGTGGGGTATCGCTGGCGTGGCCTTATACGAACAGCGAGGGGCCCCACCGCGGGACGTCCCTGCTCGGTCGCACGCGAAGACGGGTCGGAGGGCTGGGCTCGACGCCCAGCCCGAGCGACCGCTCCACGCCCGCGGGGCAAAACAAAACCCTCACGCAGTGAAAAGCAAAACGCGGGCCGCACACCCGCCGAACAAGAAACATCCTTAGGCAGTGAGGAAGGGAAAGGGTTCAGCGTGAACGGACCCGGCGCAGCCAGGCCCGCAGCCTCTCGCCGACGCCGGGGCCGGCGGTGTAGAAGAACTTGAAGTGGCGGACGGCGAGCGTCGGCGCAACCGGCTTGGGTGCGTAGCGCTCACGCAGGTGGTGCAGGTGGTCCATCGTGAAGAGGTAGAGGTCGGTCTCGGTGCGGCTCGGGAACTCCTTCATGATGCCGCTGCGCCTGATTGCCTCCACCATCGGCCGGTAGACCGTGTCGCGCCACGAGGCCACCGCTTCGGGCCACGTCTGCCCGCGCCCGGTCTCGATGCCGCGGTAGTACCGGTGGACCGTGATGTGCTCCAGCAGGCGCTCGTAGCCGTTTGCCTCCGTTACCCGAAACGCGTCCGGTGCCGCCGGAACCAGGCCGGTCGTCTCCAGAAAGTCTGCCAGACCCCGTTGCAGCAGCACGTCCTCGATCGACGCGTCCGGCGCTATGGGGACCGGGGTAAGGAACTCCTTGACCAGCGCCTCGATGGTGGCAACCCCGAGCGAGTGCGCGACCGACACGCGGTGGTGTCCGTCCACCACGAAGTAGGCCTCGCCAACCTTGTACAGCTCCACCGCCGGAAAGCCGGTCGGCCCCTCGGCCAACTCCTCCACCTCCTCCCAGCGGTCGCGCAGGGCCTCGTCCCGGGGCAGGAACTCACGGTTGAACTCCCGCTCCCGCCCCAGCGTCCCCACGATCCTCTCGAGCGGGACGTCGTGCATCCCGCGGTCCACGATGTGCTTGAGGCGCAGGCCGGCACGCACGCTGTCGAACGGCAGGAGATCCACGGGAGGACGCCCCTTGAGCACCCCAAGGAGGTCCTGCACCAGCGCTGCGCGACGGGCAGCGTCGAAGCGGGTCACCTCACCCCCTCGCAGCCCTTGCGGGCCGTCGAAACCGCGTTACGATGGCTGCCATGGTACACGCTCAGACACGTCCTGACACGCCCCACCGGCTCCGCGCGGGTGTCCTCCCCGTAGTCCTGCCGGTGCTCGCCGTGGCCGTGCTCGTGGCATGCGCCGCAATCGGGCTCGGGAACGATGACCAACGCCCCCCACGGCGCGCCCTGCAGCGCGCTGCGCCCTCCTGGAACAACGACTGGTCCAGGGGCGCGGTGTTCTACGAGGTGTTCGTGCGCAGCTTCGAGGACTCCAACGGTGACGGCATCGGCGACCTGAAGGGCCTGATCGCCAAGCTCGATTACCTCAACGACGGCAACCCCGATTCCACCGCCGACCTCGGTGTGGACGCTCTCTGGCTCATGCCCGTGTTCGCCTCGCCCAGCTACCACGGGTACGACACCATCGACTACGAGCACATCAATCCGGAGTACGGCACCGATGACGACTTCGCCGTTCTGTGCAGGGAGGCACACCGCCGCGGCATCAGGGTGATCGTGGACTTCGTGGTCAACCACAGCGGTTCCGGGCACCCGTGGTTCGTGGACTCGTCGTCGGGCCCAGGCGCGGCCAAGCGTAACTGGTACGTCTGGAGCCCCGTCGACCTGGGCTGGCGGCAGCCCTGGAACATCTACGGGGGTGCCGACACGTGGCATCAGAACCCCAAGGATGGCCAGTGGTTCTACGGCGTGTTTTGGGCCGGGATGCCGGACCTCAACATCCGTAACCAGGAGGTCCGGGCCGAGATCAAGCGTCTGGCCACGCTGTGGCTCTCCCGCGGCGCCGATGGGTTCCGCCTCGACGCGGCCCGCCACCTCGTTGAGAACGGGGCCGGTTTCCTCCAGGTCGACCAGCCCGAGACGCACGCCTTCTGGCGCGAGTTCTCGGCGCACGTCCGGTCGGTCAAGCCCGAGGCCACACTGGTCGGCGAGAATTGGACCGACACGCCGATCATTGCGACCTACTACGGCTCGACGGCCACGGTCCCGGGCGGCGACGAGCTGCCGATGAACTTCGACTTCCCCCTCGCCGCCGCCATCATCCAGGGGGTCAACGCGGGCGACGCCACGGTCATCTCGTCCAAGCTCGCCGAGGTCCAGTCCGTCTACCCGCCCGGTGCCGACGACGTCCCGTTCCTCACCAACCACGATATGGTCCGTCTCGCGACCCAGCTCGGCCGCGACGCCGGCAAGCTCCGAAACGCCGCCGCAATTCTCCTGACGCTCCCGGGCACACCGTTCCTCTACTACGGCGAGGAGGTCGGCCTCGAGAACGGCAGCGCAGACACCGACGACAGGCTGAAGCGCACCCCGATGCCGTGGGACGCCAGCTCACCCGGCGGCGGGTTTACGACCGGTACGCCGTGGTTCCCCTTCGCCCCCGGCCGCGAAACCGCCAACGTCGCGACCCAGGGTCCAGAGCCCAACTCGCTTCTCTCTCGCTACCGGGCGCTCATACGGGCCCGTCACGCCTCGTCCGCGCTCCAGCGCGGCGACCTTCGGCTCGTGACGTCGGGTGGCGGCGGGCACGTGCTCGCGTTCTTCAGGACGACCGGAGACGAGCAGGTCCTCGTCGCCCACAACGTCAGCGACTCGATCCTGTCCGCCGGACCCTACGCGACCACCGCTACGGCATCCGAGACAGTGTTTGCGGACTTCGGGGCCAGCGTGTCGGTCGGAGCAGGCTCGTGCAGCGTGACGCTGCTGCCGCGCACGACCGGGATCTGGCGCCTGAAGTAAAGACGGCAGCAGGCAATATAGGCAAGAGGCAAAAGTGCAAGGCCGGGAATCACGCCCTAGCGCCTGGGCATCCTTCAGGACTGGCACTCCCCCGTCAATACGGTAAGGCTGCTACTTTTTCAGATCGGCGGGAACGACACCCGGGAGCTGCGCGGGCCTGCCCTCGGCCAGGTTGTAGTCCTTGAGCACCGCCTCCTGGGTCGTGCCTGGCGGCACGATGATGTCCACGAGTGTCGGCTGGAGGTCATCGCCTTCCCGGTTGGTGCCGAAGTTGTCGAAGCCCTTGCCGGGCAGGATCGGGATGATCATGAGGCCCGGGGACGTGCGGCCCTCGGGGCCGATGATCCCCACGACGTCCACCTTGGTTTCGATGTCTGGCACCGGAAACCCCCACCACGTAGCTCCAGCTGTCCTTGGCCGGCCCCCCGAGGAACGAGTCCGGTACGAAGAAGCGGATCGAGCGGCCGGAGATCGAGACCACTGTGGGGAAGAAGACGCTCGATGGCGACGTCCCGTGACACGCCGGCCGAGATCCCGTCCACGTCGGCGGACGACACCGAACCCTGGCGGCGCTTGACCTCCAGCTTGCCCTCGCCGCACGTAGATCGCCTTCAGCATCTGCTGTGCGTCGTAGGGGCGCGGGGTGAGGCAGATCGCCTTCTCCCAGGCGTTCGCCGCGGCGATGGCCGCGCGCCGGCCGGGGAGCGTCGCGGTGCTGCCCGAGCCCGGGATCCGGTCGGTATCGATGTAGACGTCGATGTTGAACTCGTAGAACCCCAGCTTGGCGATCTTGTCGAGGGTGGTTCCGACCTGGTCGATGGTGCGCCGCGCCGGCGCTCGGACCGACCGTGCGAAGGTCGCCTCGAAGACGGTGCCGCCGGACTGCGCGTAGGCCGAGAACGTGACCAGGTCGAGGTCACCCGGCTGCATGTCGGTGCGCAGGGGGTACATCACCGTGCCGTCGCCGTAGTCGTCCCCCTTCGGGTCGGTGAGCGAGAAGATCAGCCGGCCCTCGGCTCCCGTCAGCAAAGGAAGCAACACCCAGGACCGCGCCGACACCGACGAGCAGCGTAACCAGGGTCACTCTCCGGCAGAGTCCTCGCATGTTCCCTCCCTACGGCATCGTGATTGTAGAACTTCGGGGGCCCGGCACCGAAGAGGCGCCGGGCCCCCATTCTCACTGCACGCCAAACGCTAGAAGAGGATCTTCATGAACGCCTTGAGGCGCTGCTGGTGGAAGTTGCGGTTCTCGAGGCTGTTCCAGCCGCCGTAGCGGCCGGAGAAGCCCCTGGAGCCGACCGCCACGCCGTGGGCGTCGGCCGTGTCCTGGCGTCGCGCGTACTGGACCACGAACCCGCCGCCGAAGTCGGGCTCGAAGGTGCCCCAGTTGTACTGGTACTCGAGGCCGACTCGGCGCCGCCGAGCGTGTAGTGGAACTTGGCGATCGACCAGGTTCTTCTGGTGCTTGCCCGAGGCGATCTCCGTGGAGGTTGTAGGCCTGGAACGCGGTGTTGCCGTCCTTCAGGTCGGCGTTGTAGTACTCGTACGTCGAGCGAGCCGTAGAGGTCGTTGGTGAGCTGGTAGCCGGCGCCGAGCTGGTAGCATGTGGTACTTGAGGTCGCGGTCGTCGTCGGAGAGCTGTCGAACGGCTTCCACTGGTAGCCCTGCTGACGCCGTTGGCACCGTGATGACCGGCGGGTTGCCGAAGTAGAGCGTCGCCGTCGAGTTGCCGGCGCGATAGAAGTTCTTGACGTTCTGTGCAGTCCAGCGCCGTTGCCCGGGCAGTCGCCGGCCGCGTAGGGGAGGAACTGCGGCGTCGTTCAGGCGCTTGTCGGTCTCGTTGATGCCACTTGACCTTGCCGAAGAGGTCGATGCCCTTGCCGACGTCGATGATGTACTTGCCCTTGACGAGGTAGATGTCGGTCTTCTTGTCCTGGAACGGCGCGTAGGCGCATGCGGAAGTTGTGGCCCACGCCGGTGTCGAGCTCCGTCGCCGGGTAGTCGTGTGTTGTCGATGGACGCGCTGGTGTTGCCCCACGCCTGCCAGTTGGTGTTGTAGTCGATGGTGCGTGTACTCCGCCGCGAGCTCGAGCGCGCCCGCTGGTGTACCGGGGCACGAGCGTGAAGCCCTTCCAGCCGATGCACGGTCTCGGCCACCGGCTCGTTGAAGTCGGTGAACTCGTTGTCCACGTTGACCGTGGCGACCTGCTGCATGGTGCCCGTCCAAGCCGCCGTAGTTCGCGATGACGCGCCGGCGCCGAACCCGAGAAACGCCGTAGCTGCTGGTTGGAGGGCCCGGGGAAGAGAACGCGGCGTCGTGGCCCTCGGTGAGCAGAACGTCGGCCTCGCGGCGCGCCGCCAGGAGCGAGACGTAGTCGGCGCCGATGTCGAACCCCTCCACGTTGAACGAGAGCCCGACGCCGAACGGATCGTTGAGGTCGACGTTGGCCTTCCAGCGCGTTGCCGGAGTGCGTACCGGCGAGCACCGAGCGAGTAGCCGCCGAGCCCGAACGAGCAAGGTGCCTCAGCGCTGACACGCGAGGTGGCAATTGGACGAGGCCGTCGAGCGGTAGTACGCCGCGTCGACGTCGATCATCGCGCTGGGGTGGAACCCGACTTTGAGCCCGCCGACCACGTTGCGGAAGCGCGGTGCGAATGCTGCGCCCGTTGTCCCAGATCGTGGTCCGCCCGCGTCGACCTCGATGTCGTTGATGTAGTTGACAAGCCCGCCGATGTCGAAGAGTGAGCCGGCCGTGTACTTGAACTGGGCGACGTAGGCCGCGTCGGCCGCGGTGTAGTCCCCGGTGTTGTAGTTCGGCCCCGCCCGAGTTGCGGTACGCGGAGATCCGGGCGAAGTCCCAGGTGAGCGACTTCCGGGCCGCCGAGCCCTGGAACAGCAGGCCGTTGACGTTGTCGCGGTCGATGTAGCGGATCCGGCCGACGACGAACGGGTCGAACATGCCCCAGTCGTTGGAGCCGATGGTGGCCAAGTCGAGCCACTTGTAGCCCGGGGTGAGCGTCACCGCGACGCCGCGCAGCTTGACGTACTGGTTGGAGCGCGGGTCGAACTCGCCGCAGTCGCCGCCGCACGCACAGCCGGGGCGTGGGGTTCGCCACTCGCGAAGTAGCCCCAGCCGCCCCCGTTCGTCCACTCGTTCTGGTTGAAGCGGCTGTGGATGCGGGCGTAGAACCGCGACCGCCTTCGGGGAGATCTTCTGCGTTGATCGAACAGCTCGATCTCGGAGCCCTGGCCGTTGTCGCCGTAGCCCTCGCCGGGAATCGTGGTGAAGTTGTACAGCGAGCCGTCGTCCCGCATCGTGCCCCACAGCCACTTCGTGTAGGTCGCGCCGCTGAGGTGGAGCTGAGAAGTCCTCGCGCGCGTACCACCCCGGTCACGAGAATCAGCTCACGATCACAAGGACCGGTATCAGGAACCTGTTCGCTGCACGCATCTTCTTCCTCCCTTTCTAACGCGAATAGGATCGTCGCTTCACTACTTCATGTAGACCATCGTCAGCGCGGCCATCTTCTTCGAGGTGCCGTCCGCGTTGCACTCGTAGGCGAGCATCTTGTGCTGGGCCTCGATCTCGCTCTTGTCGCCCGTCGCCGTTGCCCGCGAGGATGTCCATCACGTGCGGGTCGCAGTCGCCGTCGTTGCCGCCGCCGAAGCGGTGCTGGCCCTCGTACTCGTTGACCTTGCGGGTCAGCAGGTCGGTCGGCCGCCGGGAAGCCCTCGTTCGACTGCATGACGACCTGGTAGCCCCACTTCGTGGTGTCGCCCGCGCCGAGGTCCTTGAGCGTCCACCGACGCCAGATGATCTTCCGGCGCCGCGCACGCGGTTCGGGACGATGACGTCGCGCTGGCAGGCCCTTGGCGACCTTCGCCTCGACCTCCTGCCGCACCCGGGAGGCCGGCTGCGGCGAGAGGATGACGACCTTGTTCCAGCCCGCCTCGGGCGCGAACTGCACGTTCAGGCCGGGGAGGCCCTCGGTGTGGCCCGTGTTCGGGTCGGTCTTGATGAAGACGAAGACCATCTGGACGCAGAACCCGTACTGCATGCCCACACGGGTCCTCGAGCTGGCGCGTTGACGCCCGACCTCGAAGTTGGCCTTGTCCGCCGCTCACCTTCACCTTGAAAGGTGAGGTCGAACGAGCCGGGCTTGTAGACCTCGTCGGTCGGGTAGGTGTAGGTCCCCGGACCGTTGTCGTCCCCGACAGGATCCTTGAAGCTGACCTCCTGCGCAACCGCAACGGTGCCACGACGGCAGTGGCCAGCAAGGCCAGAACCACGTAACGCCACGAATGCTTCATAACAATCCCCCTTTCCTATTCAGAAACGCCACCTTTCGTCTTCCTCGACGCTGCAGATGTGCCGCTGTACGCCCCACCTCCTTTCCTCGAGGTCTCTAGCCCTTGACGCTCCGGCCGTCAGGCCGGAGACGAGGTACTTCTGCAGGAACAGGAACAGCACGACGACCGGGATCGAGACGATGATCGACCCGGCCGCGAAGTATCCCCACTGCTGCGAGAACCCTCCGACGAAGAACCGCAGCCCCACCGGGGCCGTGTACATGTTGGCCTTGTCCATGAAGGTGGCCGCCAGGATGAATTCGTTCCACGCCGGTCATGAACGAGAACAGCGCGGTCACCGCGACCGCCGGCTTGGCCAGCGGCAGGATGATCCGGAAGAAGATCGTCTGCGGCGAGGCGCCGTCCATGAGCGCCGACTCCTCGAGCTCGCGCGGGATCGTGTCGAAGTAGCCCTTCAGCATCCAGACGCAGAACGGGATCGCGGTGATGGAGTAGACGAGGACCAGGCCGATGAAGGTTCGACCCGAGCCCCAGCCACTGCACGATGATGATGTACAGCGGGATCAGCATCAGCGTGCCGGGGAACATCTGCGAGACCAGGAACGACATCATGCCCGGCCCGCCGCCCGGGAAGCGGAAGCGCGAGAAGGCGTAGGCCGCCGTGCAGGCCAGGAACACGCCCAGCACCGTCGTGGCCGTCGCCACGATCGCGCTGTTGAGGAGCCAGCGCGGCGAACGGCTGCTCGGTGAACACCGACGTGAAGTTCGAGAGCGAGAAGTGCGCCGGCCAGGGCATGATCGCCCGCAGCCGGTCCAGGAACGTCGGGTCGGCAGGGAGTCGACGATCGGCGAGGCTCTGCTGGCCCGGAGAAGCGCGACGTGAACACCCACAGCACCGGGTAGATCGTGACCAGCGTGACCAGCAGGATCAGGTGCAGCGTGCAGGCGCGGCGACGTCGCCGGTGCGGGCCGCGCCACGCTCATATGCCCCTCCGTGGCCTGGGTCATCCGGTTCTGGAAGACCCCGTAGACCAGCAGGATCGGAAGATCACCGTCGAGTAGGCCGCCGCGTAGCCGTAGCGGTACTGCTCGAAGGCGAACTTGTACGCCTGGGTGATCAGGATCTCGGTCGGCGCCGCCGGCTCGCCCGCCGAGACCAGGTAGATGATGTTGAACATGTTGAACGTCCAGACCACCGACAGGATCACGGCCGGGCACCAGCGCCGGCTTCAGCGACGGCAGCGTGATGCGGCGGAACTGCTGCCAGCGGGTGGCGCCGTCGACCCTCGCCGCCTCGTACAGGTCGGCCGGGATCGACTGCAGGCGCGCCCGAGCGAGATCACCATCATGAACGGGAAGACGAGCCAGCCGTTGGTCGCGAGGCACGGTCAGGAACGAGCGTGAACGGCTTCTCGAACCACGAGACGGGCTCGCCGCCGAACATCTGGATCACCTGGTTGACGACGCCGAACTGCTGGTGGAACATCCCCTTCCAGATCAGCGCCGTGATGTAGTTCGGCATCGCCCAGGGCAGGATCAGCAGCACCCGGTAGATCGGCCTGAACCGCGAGCCCCTTGGTGTTGAGCATCAGCGCGAGGATCAAGCCCCAGCCCGACGCCGATGGCGACGTTGGTGACGGTCCAGAAGATCGTGATGCACAGCGTCCAGTAGAAGTTCTGGTAGTTGACGACCCGGCCTTCGGCGCCGTGCGTGGCGACGTCGAAGTCGCCGAGGATGTCGATGTAGTTCTGCAGCCCGACCCAGAGCTCCGGAGTACGGGGCTTGCGTGTTGAAGAGCGTCGAGTCGGTGAACGAGAGCGCGATGCCGTAGAGGAACGGGAAGAACACCAGCAGCAGCATGCCCGAACATGCGCCGGCGAGACGTACGCGTAGGCGTGGCGGTGCTCGCGGAGCGTGGCGCCGAGCCGGCGACGCCGAGCCGAAGCCCACGCAGAGCAGCACGGCGAGCGCCAGCACCCGAAGGTGCCCAGCACCGCTCGTCGAGCTCGCTGCAATCGCTGCCGCGATCTCGCCCGGCCCGCGCTGGCCTCGTCGACGCTGCCGTCGGCCGAGACGAGGCCGCGCGGCCGGCGGAAGAGGTCCGACGTCCCAGGCCGCGGCGGTGGAGCGATCGCGCATCGCCGAGCGACGCCTCCGGCACGACGGTCGCCGGCTCTCGCCTCCGTCTGCGACGACCGCGGCTGCGACGGCGCTCTCGGTCGCCCGGCACGTCCGCGGCAACCATGGCGTTGGCGCTGCCGCCCGACGGCAAACATCGCGACGACCAGCACGGCCAGGCGATGACCGCGAGCGCCCCACGCCGCTCGCCCGACCGCGAGCGACGGCCGCCAGAAGGCCGCCACGGCCGCGAGCAGCACCACGATGGGGAACAGCCATGCCGCGTGCCTGGTGCGGGCGGGAGCGGCGACGTCTCGCACGGCCACCAGCCCGACGATCGACCCGTCCTTCTCGAGCGGCGCGGCCAGCGCGAGCCGCCCGGCGCGCTGGGCGCGACCTCGATCTCCTCCTTGCGGGCCACGCCCTCCTCGCGGTTGGTCTCGACCGCGGCGCGCAGGCGCTGGCCCTGGTCGAAGAGCGGCTTCTCCTCCCTGGCGAGGCGGCGCGGGCGCCGCCTTGTCGCCGCTGTCCGCCGGCGCGGTGGAGGCCTCGAGCGAGAGGCCGTCGAACGCGGACGACCCGGATCGCGCGTCAACGAGCGCGTTCGCCCAGGCGAACGCCGCGACGGCACGCCGGGTCGCCTCTCCGGCTCCACCCGCCGCTCGCGACGATCTCCACCAGCGCGCTCAAGCGACGCGCTGGCGACACGCTCGGCGCCGGGCGCGGTTCTCCTGGCAGCCCGTCGCCCGCACCAGTGCCCACTGGGAGAGGCCCACGCCGACGACCAGCGCGGCCGCAAGCCCGGCAGCGAAGCGTCTTGCGCGTTAGACGGCACCTGGCTCATTGCTGCTTCCGCAACAGCTTCGACGCGCCTCGACGACCTCCTTCTGCGCCTGGTCGAGGGCCGCCTTCGGTGTCGCCGACTTCTTGACGATCGTGTTCATCGCCGTGCGTCGCCGGCGACCACATCATGCGTCATCTCGGCGAGTTCGGCATCGGCACGGCCGTCTCGACCTGCTTGCGGAAGACCTTGCAGGATCGGGTCGTTCCGCCACCTGCGGGTCGTAGTAGACCGCCTTGTTGGCCGGCGTCTGGCGGCCCTCGAGCGCCATGCACTTGGCCGCCTCGACGTCGGTCGAGGTACTTCACGAAGTCGTAGGCGGCTTCCTTGTTCTTCGAGCCCGCGGCGACGTAGACGCCCTCGACCGTCATCCACGGGCGCATCGGCTTGCCGCCCGCCTCGTCGATGGTCGGCAGCGGCGCGAGGCCGTAGTCGATGTCCTTGGCGATCTCGCCCAGGAACCACGGGCCGGAGAAGACGATCGCCGCCTTGCCGTCGTTGAACAGCGCGGTCGATCAGCGCGGTCGACGGGCTCGGCCGGCAGGAACTGTCCTTCTTGCACCACTTCAGCATGGGCTCGAGGGACTTCACGTTCTGCGGCGAGTTGAGGATCGGCTTGGCGCTCGGCGTCGAACGCGCCGCCCGCCGAAGGCGTTCATCAGCGCCGCGTGGTAGTAGAAGTTGGTGTACCCGTACGCGAGCGCCGAACCGGCCCGGTGCTGGCGTCGGTCAGCGACTTGGCCAGCGTGACCAGCTCGCCCGTGGTCTTCGGCGGCGTCTTGCACGAGCTTCTTGTTGTAGATCATCGTGATGACCTTGTAGTTGAGCGGCAGGCCGTAGACGCGTGCCGCGGTAGGTCATCGCCTCCATCGTGCTCGGGCAGGAAGCGGTCGCTTGATCGCCTTGTCCACGTAGAAGTCGATCGGCTCGATCGGTCTTGCCGGCCTCGACCCAGCCGCCGAGCCGGTCCTGCGCGAAGATGAAGATGTCCGGTCCCTTGCCGCGCGGCACCGCCGCGGTGATCTTGTCGGCGAAGGCGTCGTAGGGCACGGCGAGCGTGATGACCTTGATCCCCGACGCGGCCTTTGCGGCGTTGTAGCTGGCCGACGACCTTCTCGAACGCGGCCTTCTCGTCGCCGCGGTAGGCGTGCCAGATCGACCAGTTCCACCGGCGGCGGCGGCCATCGCGCGTTACGGCCAGCCAGCGATGCGCCACGCGCGGCGCAGCAACGCTACGCGAGACATGTCCTCTCATCGCGATCCTCCTTCAGCCCGAGACGCTGCTCGGTCTCGGCGTCGAAGAGGTGCAGGGAATCCAGCTCGATCACCAGGTTGATCTTGTCGCCGAGCCCCGGGACGCGGTGCGGGTCGAGCTTGGCGACCAGCAGGTCGTCGCCGTACCCGGCCGTGCACGATCACCTCGTGCCCGAGCGGCTCTGCGATCTCGACCTCGACCGTGAGCGGCGTGCGGTCTCGCCGCGAGTCGTCCGTCCCGGCCTCCAGGATGTTCTCGGGCCGCACGCCCACCATCACCGCGCGGCCGCGTTCTTTTGGCGTTACCGGGCGCAGCGAGGCGGGCACCGGCAGGCGTGAACTTCGAGGCGGCAAGCGAGGTGCCCCCGTCGGTGATCGTGGCCGCGATGAAGTTCATCGGCGGCGTGCCGATGAAGCTCGCGACGAACAGGTTCGCGGGGTGATCGTAGAGCTCCAGCGGCGTGCCGACCTGCTTGAGGTCGCCGTCCTTGCAGAACCGCGATCCGGTGGCCCATGGTCATGGCCTCGACCTGGTCGTGGGTGACGTAGATCGTCGTGGTCTTGAGGCGCTGCTGCAGCTTGGCGATCTCGGCGCGCATCTGCACGCGCAGCTTCGCGTCGAGGTTGGAGAGCGGCTCGTCGAACAGGAACACCGACGGCTTGCCGCACGATCGCCCGCCCGACGCGCCACGCGCTGGCGCTGGCCGCCGGACAGCTCCCTCGGCTTGCGGTCGAGGAGGTGGTCGATGCCGAGGATGCTCGGCGGCGTCGTCGACGAGCTTGTCGATCTCGGCCTGGGGCATCTTGCGGATCTTCAGGCCGAACTCGAGGTTCTCGCGGACCGTCATGTGCGGGTAGAGCGCGTAGCTCTGGAAGACCATGGCGATGTCGCGGTCCTTCGGGGGGACGTCGTTGACGACCCGGTCGCCGATCGTGATGGTCCCGCCCGTGATCTCCTCGAGGCCCGGCGATCATGCGCAGCGCCGTGGACTTGCCGCAGCCCGAGGGCCCGACGAGGACCATGAACTCCTGGTCGTGGATCTCGAGGTCGAGGTCCTCGATCACCGCCGTCTTGCCGAACCGCTTCTGCACCCCTCTGAGCGTCACACCAGCCATGAGCCTTCCCCCCGTTCGGGCCCCAGCCTCGTCAGTGACGGGCCTCGCGAACCAGAATTGCGCTGTCTTACCACTCAAGGTCGTTTCGACGGCCCCGTCTGTCAAGGGCACCGCCGCCCCGTTCCACTCGTCCGTGATCGGCCCCGCTCCCCACCCGTCGGGCAGCGGGAACCGCGCGACCAGCGGCGTCTCGCCTCGGTTCACCGCCACCACGACCGTTTCGCCTGACCTGGGGTCGTGCGCGCGAAGACCAGCAGGTCGCCCTCGGCCACAAGCTTCTCGTGCACCCCGCGGTACAGCGACGGGTGCGCCCGCCGGATCGCGATCAGCCGCTGGTAGTCGGCGCGCAGCGCCTCGTCCCGCGCTTGCCCCTGGCCCGGGAGGATGTTGCGCTCCCCCCACGGCATGTCGCTGCGGTTCTCCGGCCAGTCGCCGCCCGGGCGCGCGACTTCCTCGCCGTAGTAGATCACCGGGATGCCGATCGACGTGAACTGCAGGACCGCGGCGAGCCGGAAGAGCGTCGTGTCGCCGCCCAGCTGGTACAGCGCCCCGGGCACGTCGTGGGAGGAGAGGAAGTGCGCCAGCAGGTGGCCCGGCCGCACCTTCTCCCGCGACTTCAGGTACCTGTCGAACGCCACCGCGCGGCCCCGGCCCTGCACGAACCCCAGCACGCTGCCCTGAAAGCCGAAATCAAAGCCCGCGTCGATCTCGTCGGTCGAGAACCAGGGGTCGAGGACCTGGGCGTCGCCGCCCCACACCTCGCCGAGCAGGAAGAAACCCTGGCCCAGTTGCTCGCGCGGTTCGCCTCCGGTGCTCCTGCCAGAACGGGTGGCCGACGTGCTTGACGGTGTCGAGGCGGAACCCGTCGACGCCCGAACGCTTGGCCCAGCCAAGCTGCGCCTCCAGCAGGAAGTCGGCCACCTCCGGCAGCTTCGGTCTTGAAGTCCGGGAGGCCGGCGACGCACGTGGTCAGGTCGTCCTGCCCGCACGTGCCGCGCTCCTCGGAGCGCAGCCAGTCCTTGGTCTTCGGGTCCTTGAGGTAGTGCGACTCGTAGCCGGCGTGGTTGTAGACCACGTCCAGGAGCACCTTCATGCCCCGCCGGTGGCACTCGTCCACCAGTGCCTTGAGTTCCGCCTCGCTGCCGAAGCGCGGGTCGAGCTTCGTGAAGTCGTCGGCCCAGTAGCCGTGGTAGGCCCAGTCCGGGAAACCGGCGCCGCTGACGAAGCCGTCGATGTTCTTGACCACCGGGGTGATCCAGATCGCGGTGGCCCCGAGCCCGGCGATCTCGTCCAGGTGCTCGCGCAGCCCCTTGAGGTCGCCCCCGTGAAAGGTCCCCTTCGCCGACCGGTCCACGTTGGCGTCGTTGGTGACGTCGCCGTCGGCCCAGCGGTCCGTGATCGCGAAGTACAGGACGGCCTCGGACCAGTCCGTCTGCGGGACAACGGTCACCGCTTGGGCCGCCGGCGCCGCCGCGATCGGTAAGACCCGCGGCGCGGAGTGAGTTCCCGCACACCCGGAGGCTAGCAACGCTCCGATGACACACACGTTTATTGCGCACTTCTTTACAAGCTGGTGGAACGATAGCGTGCGCGGGCAATCGGCGTTCTCTTGCATCGGGCCTTTCGGCCCGCGAGTATAGTCAGCCCCTACCGACCAGGCAAGGGCAACAGCTTTTCCAGCAAGGCTCGTCCGCACGCCCGGCCACCGCCTCGGTTCGCTTGCTCCTCGTTGATTCTCAACTGAAGCCTGCAATCAGCGGTCAGCACCCCACCAGCGGCCGGTCATTCGTGACCCTGCCTCGGTTCTCGAGGGGCGGCTCGTGGCTCACGGTGGCCCGATCGCGCCGGAACCCAAGCCAGCGCTCCGCCGGAAACCGACTCATCTCGATATCGGGTGGCCGCAAGATCACAAAGTCTCAACCTTGTTCGGTAATCTGGACAAACGTTCTCATTTCTGTACATTGCGGCCCGCTCTTTGCCCTGAGACCTTGCCAAATTCAGGCAGCCCACTTGCATGACGCTTTCTCAAAATCCAGCGCCGTTCCGAGACGGCAGGGAGGAGGTGCTAGCGGGGAGACGCCAAATTCCCGTCTGTAGCTGCCTGCCCGACTGTTGGGTAGCAATCGCGGTAAACCAGGAGGAAGGAGGATTCACCATGAAGTTTCCGAAGTTTTTCATCTGTGCGGTCGGCATTCTCGCCTTCGCGCTGCCGGCCATCGCGCAGCTCCCGACCGGGACCCTCACCGGCCGCGTGGACAATGGCACGGCGACGTTGCCCGGGGTGCTGGTGACGGTGACCTCGCCGAGCCAGCAGGGCGTGCGCACTGCGGTCACCGGGGTCAACGGCGACTACATCTTCACGTTCCTGCCGCCGGGCGAGTACAAGGTGAGGTTCGAGCTCCTGCAGTTCCAGACCCAGGAGACGACGGTCAAAATCAACGCTGCGCAAACCCAGACCGTTAACGCCACGTTGCCGCAGGCTAAGGTGGCGGAGGAGGTGACGGTCACGGGCGCCTATGAGACGATCTCGGGCGCCGCCAACGGCGGCCAGCACGTTTACCAAGCAGCTCGTCGACGAACTGCCGGTGGGGCGCACCATCGCCGCGGCCGTGATCGCCTCCCCCGGCGCCGCCGACCAGCGGCCCGGGTGGCAACGTCACCATCTCGGGCGGGCAGTCGTACGAGAACCTGTGGCTGGTCAACGGTGTGGTCGTGAACGAGAACGTGCGCCAGCAGGCGCTGCCGCTCTTCATCGAGGACGCGGTTCAGGAGACGACGACCACCAGCTCGGGCGTCTCCGCCGAGTACGGCCGCTTCGCGGGCGGCGTGGTCACCATGCTCACCAAGTCAGGGGGCAATCAGTTCTCGGGGTCGCTTCGCGGCGGCCTTTCCAACCCGCACTGGAACTCCCTGCGGCCGGGCGAGGCCACACCGACAAACAAGACCACCACCCTGTGGGAAGTCACCCTTGGCGGCTTCGGCTGGAAGGATCACCTGTGGTTCTTCGTCGCGGGGCGCGACACCGGCAAAGCGGTCACAAGCCGGCAGACCCAGTTGACCAACGTCCCGTACGACACCGTGTCCCAGGAGAAGCGCTACGAGGGCAAACTCACCTTCTCGATCACGCCGGAGCACCGGATCGTCGGGTCCTACAACAAAATCGACCAGACGACGACCGGCAGTCCCTACACCTTAGCCCTCATGGACACACGCAGCCTCGTAAACCGCAAGGACCCGCAGAAGCTCTGGGCGGTGAACTACACCGGGGTCCTTCGGACAACTTCTTCGTCGAGGGGCAGTACTCCAAGCGCGACTACAGCATCGGCATCGGCAGCGGTTCCCTGTACACCGACCGCATCTTCGGCACCCTGCTGCTCGACCGCTCGCGGTCTAACCGCCGCTGGTGGTCGCCGACGTTCTGCGCGCCGGGGATTCCAGGCTGCCCGGAAAAGCTTCGCAACAACAAAGACTGGCTGGTCAAGGGCTCCTGGTTCCTGAGTATGCCGTCGGTAGGTAGCCACGACATCGCCTTCGGGTACGACCACTTCGAGGAGTTCAACCTGGAGGAGAACCACCAGTCGGGTAGCGACTACCGCATCTACACAACCGGCGCCTACATCGACAGGGACCCCATTGTCCCGATCTTCAGCAGCACTGCGGCCAGGTACACGTTCTTTTACTACCAGCCGCAGTTGACCCCCTCGATCGGCTCCAAGATGCGGACGAACTCCACCTACGTCAACGACAAGTGGCGCCTCAACAACAACTGGAGCTTCAACGTCGGCTTCCGCTACGACAAGAACGACGGCACGGACTCCGGCGGCAACACGGTCTCCAAGGATAGTCGGATCAGCCCGCGCCTGTCGGCGAGCTGGGACATCAAGGCTGACGGCGATCTGATCGTCAACGCGAGCCTGTCGCGCTACGTGACCTCCATCATCGGCACGGGCAACGTCGGCGACGGCGCCTCGCTGGCGGGGCTGACCAGCGTGTACCTCAAGTACGGCGGCCCCGACATCAACACCGACCCGACCAAGCTGGTCTCGACCGAGGAGGCGCTAGCGCAGTTCTTCGCCTGGCTCGACTCGGTCGGCGGCGCCTTCAAGTGGGCTGAAAACTCCAAGAACTGGTATGCCAGCCCAAGCTACCCGGGCCTCACCCCTGTTCTGCTTCGCTCGCTCAACTCGCCGTACACCGACGAGTACACGATCGGCGCGATCAAGCGCCTCGGCAGCAAGGGCATGGTGCGCTTCGACTACGTGCACCGCAAGTTCGGCTCGTTCTACGCGACACAGACCGACCTGACCACGGGTGTTTGGACCAACCCGGCAGGGCTCAGCGGCGACCGTTCTGTGATCACGAACGCGCCCAGCGGCGCGCTCAACCGCAAGTACGACGGCTTCCACTTCTCCGCCAGCTACCGCTTCACCGACCGGTTGACCCTGGGCGGAAACTACACGCTGAGCTACGCGAAGGGCAACCTGATCGGCGAGACCGACGTCAATGGCCCGATCAGGGTTGATCTCTCCTACCCCGAATACTGGCAGAAGAGCTGGAACCAGCCCACGGGCTACCTGTCCATCGACCAGCGGCACCGGCTGCGCCTCTTCGGCACCTGGGACGCCATCGCCAGCAGGTATCACCGCCTCACCGTCGGCCTCGCCCAGTACTGGACGACCGGCGCGCCCTACTCGGCCACGGGCACGGTCGTTGTCTCGAAGTACGTGACGAACCCGGGCTACAAGACACCCTCGGCGGCGGCCAACCAGACCTACTACTTCTCCCGCCGCGGTGCCTATCGTCTCGATGACGTCATGAGCACGGACCTCTCCATCACCTACGCCTTCGTGCCGAAGCTCTTCGGGATTGGCATCGAGCTCTACGTCAAGCCCGAGGTCCGCAACGTGTTCAACCAGCAGGCGGTCACCAACGTCGACACCTCGGTGGACACCAACTACACGGACGCCACCCTGAAGGCGTTCAACCCCTTCACCGAGACGCCGGTCGAGGGTGTGAACTGGAAAAAGCGCGTCACCTCGTCGACCGCCTTCGGCAAGCCCGCTGCTCCGACCGACTACCAGGCGCCGCGCACCTACCTGGTCGCGATCGGCCTCCGCTTCTAGCGCAACTTTTCGGCTTCTTCACGGCCCCGGTCCTCGCGACCGGGGCCTTTTCTTTCATAACGAGGCGTCGGCGGCCCCCGCCTCTGCCCCCCAACCCCACCGCTCGCGGAGACTCGACCCTCGGTCACTTCGCCTGCCTCCGCCCACTGAGGCACAAAGAACCACACGGCCGCTGCCACGTATGATCGGGTGGAAACGGGACGGGAGAACGACCACGGGACGGTTGCGGCGGTTCTACCGGGAGTTCACCGAAGGGGTCACCACAAGTGACCTGCGGCGGCTCTTTCAGCGCGATGCGGCGCACGCCTACCGGGTGCTCACGCGCGAGCAGGATCTCTCGCAGGAACCCTCAGGGAGGATCAAGCGCTTCTTCTTTCGAGCCAAGGTGGTGTTCCTCGGGCTCTCGTACAAGCTCACCCCGGCGCGCCGCGTACTGTTCGGCGTGTCGATCGTTGCCGCTCTGCTCGGCATGATCAGGTTCGAGGTCGTGATGGACACCGAGAATCTGCGGGTGGACTTCTCCCCGCTCTGGTTCATGATCAGTATTGCAGGCCTCGTCTTCCTGCTCGCGCTGGAGCTGGTGGACCGTGTACTGGTGCGGGACGAGCTCGAGGTCGCACGCCAGCTGCAGCGCGACCTGCTCCCCTCGAAAGCCCCCGAGATCCCCGGCCACCGGATCGCCCACTCCTACCGGACCGCCAACGAGATCGGAGGCGATTACTACGATTTCCTCCCACTGCCGGATGGCCGGTTCGGGCTGGTGATCGGGGACGCCAGCGGCCACGGAATGGCTGCGGGCCTCCTGATGGCCATCGCCAACGCGGCCCTCAAGCTCGCGATCGAGGTGGACCCCACGCCAGAGCGGGTCACCGCGCTGCTCAACCGGGTGCTGTGCCAGACCGGGGACAGGCGAGCGTTCATGAGCCTGTTCTACGGGCTGCTTACCCCGTCAAGCGGCCACCTCGAGTACGTCTGCGCCGGGCACCCGTTCCCCCTGCTACGGCGCGCCTCGGGTGAGGTCGAGGAGCTGGGGCGCGGCGGGCTGCCCCTCGGCATCCGTGAAACCGTGGAGCTGGCCCGCGCCGAGGTGACACTCGGCGCCGGCGACCTCCTGCTTGCTCTACAGCGACGGGCTGCCCGAATCGGTCAACGCGCCGGCGAGGCTTTCGGCTTCGAGAAGCTGCGCGAGTTGCTGCGGATCGAGGGCGAGCCACGGGCGATCCACGACCGCGTGCTGCGCGCCCTCGACACCCACCTCGCCGGCGAGCCTCTTACGGACGACGTGAGCATCGTGGTCGTCGCAAAATTGTAAAAGGGGCCGTTGTCTCCGCTGCGGCTTGGGCGGGAACAACCCGGGCGCGCGTGCGCGATCTCGTCCGGGCCCGGTGCGCACCTTGCTGGTCCTGCGACTCGCGCTCAGCCGTGAGCAGTGTCATCGCGTCTGTTACACAGTCACAAAAACCCGCTACCGTCAGCGATCGTCCCGGAGAATTTGCAACAAATCAGTGACAATAAAGGACTTGCAAAACACGCGAAAGCTGCTACCGTGCCTCCAAGACGCGCGACCCGCGCCCGAGCGGGCCGCAAAATAGGGGGGTTGAGATGATCCTCACGGCAGCAGTCCTGATGGCCGCGCTCGCGGGCACGCCCACAGACGCCGGCCAGACCGGCAACCCGCCACCGGACACGGTGGCGGCCGGCCAGACGTCGGCTCCGACCGCCGCCGAGCAGGCCAGCAAGGAGTCGAAGGAGAAGGCCGGGAACAAGGACGGGAAGAAGCAGACGGCTCCCTGCGATCCATGAGGAGATGGTGGTGACCGCGACCCGCTACGAGCTGGACTCCTTCCAGACGCCGGTTCCGATCTCGGTGGTCTCGAGCCAGGACCTCGCGAGGCAGCAGCCCGAGAAGATGGTGGATGTCCTCAAGCAGCTCCCCGGCGTCGATGTCAGCGGGGAGGGGCCGTTCCGCGGCCTACCGGTCATTCGTGGGATGGACAGCAACCGAGTGCTCATCCTGGTGGATGGCCAGCGCCTCAACAATGCCCGCGAGTCCACCGAGTTCGCCGGCATCCAGCCCGGCCTGGTGGACCTCTCGATGGTGGACCATATCGAGGTGGTTCGCGGTCCATCCTCGGTGCTCTACGGGAGTGACGCCATCGGGGGCGTAATCAACATCATCACGAAGCAGCAGGCGTTCCACCAGGATGTCTTCCAGCTCGGCGGCAACGTGGGGTACGAGTACGGTGATGCGACGCGCTCGAACCGGGGGCATGCCGAGGTCAACGGCGCCGGTGACCGCACGACCTTCCACATCGGCGCCAGCGCCTTCGAGGCCAAGGACTACTCGAGCCCCGACGGGTGTGGTGCCGAACAGCGGAATGAAGCAGCGTAGCTTCGACGGCAACCTGCGCTTCCTCGTCGGCGAGAGCAGCGTGCTGCGGTTTGACACCCAGGTCACGCAGACCCGGGACGTCGGCTTCCCGGGGTACGACCCCAAGACCTCGGGCGTGGACATCTCCTTCCCCAGGTTCGACCGCAACAAGTACGCCGTCACCTACGAGGCGGGCCCGTTCGCGGGGCTCAACGGCTTCTCCGTCACGACCTACTACCAGACAGTCGTAAAGGAGAGCAAGCGCAACTTCAGCTTCGGCCCCACGTTCTTCCTGAACAACTTCACCCGCTCCAACATCAACTCCTGGGGCCTCAACGCCCAGTCGTCCGCAGACTTCACCTCCCAGCACGTAACCTTCGGCCTCGATTTCTACCAGGACTCTCTTCATGACCAGACCACCGAGTCGTCGCCGTTCGGCAGCGACAACGATGTGGCCGTGCCCGACAGCGACCAGCGCGGGTACGGGCTGTACGCTCAGGACGAGATCACGCTGTCCCCCCGCTTCCAGCTTGGCGTGGGGGCGCGCGGCGACCGCTACACCTTCGTGAGCAAGGCCGACCCGCACTACCAGGGGGATCCCTTCGACGTCGGCCAGACGGCGGGCTCCGGCAACCTCTCCGCCCGCTACCAGGTCACCAAGAACGTTGCGCTGACCGCGCTGGTAGGCCGTGGCTTCCGCGCCCCCAACATCCAGGAGCGCTCGTTCTTCGGCCTGGCCACCACAGGCGACACCTACATCCTGCAGAATCCAAACCTGAAGTCCGAGAGTTCGCTCAACTACGAGCTCGGCTTCAAGGTGCGGTACGCCAGGTACTCGGGCGGCTTCAACATCTACCAGAACAACGTCAAGGATTTCATCGGGCTGGCGTTCCTCGGTGTGGATCCGGAGACCGGCTTGGAACTGGCGCAGTTCGAGAACACCGAGCGGGCCACCATCCGTGGCGCAGAGTTCCAGCTGGAATCGTACCTCTCCGACAGATGGACCGCGTTCGGCAACGTGACCTTCATCCGCGGCACCAACGATAAGACGGGTGAGCCTCTGGCGCTCATCGCGCCGGTGAAGGGCATTCTTGGCGTGCGCTACCAGCAACCCAGGTGGTGGGGTGAGCTCGACACCCGAATGGTTGCCCGACAGGACCGGGTCGCGACGGGGTACGAGCCGACCCCTGGGTTCGCGGTTGTCGACCTGCGCGGCGGGTACGAGCTCACCGCGGGGCTGATGCTCCAGGCCGCAGTCGAGAACATCGGCAACGTCGCCTACCACGAGCCGTTCAACGTGAGGCTCGAGCCCGGCCGCAACGTCAAGGTGTCGGTGGGGTACAAGTTCTAATTTCGGGTCCCCTACCACGAGCCACCTCAGGGGCGCCCATCACGGCGCCTCTCTTTCTTTCGCAGCGCTTCGGCCGGCGCTAGACTGCAGGCGAGAGGCCCCTGATGAGCACAGACGCCCAACCCACCCTCGCCGACGTTCGAGAAGCCGCGGAGCGGATCAGGCCCTTCGCACACAGAACCCCCGTGCTCACCTGCTCGAGCCTCGACCTCATGGTGGGGGCGAGCCTCTTCTTCAAGTGCGAGAACTTCCAGAAGGTCGGCGCGTTCAAGTTCCGCGGTGCCTGCAACGCGGTCTTCTCCCTCGCCGACGAGGAGGCCCGGCGCGGCGTCGCCACGCACTCCTCCGGCAATCATGCGGCGGCGCTCTCCCTGGCCGCGCGGCTTCGAGGGATCCCGGCGCACGTCGTGATGCCTCGCACTTCGCGGGCGGTCAAACAGGCCGCGGTAGCCGGCTACGGTGGCCGCATCGTTCTTTGCGAGCCCACCCTGGCCGCGCGTGAGGCGACCCTGGCCGAGGTCGTGGCCGAGACCGGCGCGACCGTGGTCCACCCGTACAACGATCCGCGCGTGATCGCGGGGCAGGGCACCGCGGCGCTCGAGTTTCTGGAGGACGTCCCGAGCCTCGATGTCGTGATGACCCCGGTGGGCGGCGGAGGGCTGCTTTCGGGAACCGCAATCTCCGTTACCGCCCTGTCCCCCGCGACCCGCGTGGTGGCTGCCGAGCCCGCGGGGGCTGATGACGCCTTCCGCTCTTTCCAGGAGGGACGTATCGTCCCCTCCGTCAACCCGCAAACGGTCTGCGACGGTTTGCTCACCTCCCTCGGAACCCTGACGTTCGCAATCATCAGACAGCGTGTGTCGCAGATCGTAACCGTCACCGACCCTGCCATCATTGTCGCGATGCGCCACGTCTGGGAGCGCATGAAGATCGTGATCGAGCCCTCTGCGGCCGTGACCCTTGGCGCGCTGCTGGAGGGCAAGGTCGCCGCGTCCGGCCTGCGGGTCGGGATTATCCTCTCGGGGGGCAACGTGGATCTCTCCGCGCTGCCGTGGGGGCAGGACCGGTGAGCCCAAGGCTCCGTATCAACGCTGGGGGTTGAACCCCATGCGGCTGTCGCTACCCTCAGCTCTGACCCTCGCGGCGTTGCTTACACCGGTCGCAGGGATGCCGATGGCCCAGGAGATCCGCGTCCGCGAGCACGTGGAGGTGCGGCGGGTGCTCCTGGAGGTCCGGGTTGTAGACGGCCGCGGAGACCCGATCCTCGGCCTCGTGCCGGCGGACTTCAAAATCCTGGTGGACGGCCGACCCGCCGTGCTCGAGTCCGTGGAGTGGGTTTCGGGGACAGAGCCATACGCGGAGGGTCTGAGCCCCGGAGAGGCCGCGACGGTTGGGGGGCCGGTCGCGCCACCGGGAAGGCTCATCGTCTACTTCTTCCAGACCGACTTCGCGACGGTGAGGCTCAGCGGACTGATGCACATGAAGCTCAAGGCGATCGAGCTGCTGGCGACGCTTCAGTCCGGCGATCGGGTGGCAGTGGTGTCGTTCGACTCGCACCTCAAGCTCCGGCAGGACTTCACCAGCGATGTTGACAAGTTGACGACGGCGGTCCACGAGGCGATCCTCTTCGGCGAGGAGCCGTACATCGCCTCCGGCCCCTTCCCCTCCCTCGCGAGGTCGTTCGACCGGGCTGCCGCGAAGCGCGCCGCGGAGCCCGAGACCGGCCTGCTGGTCACCGCCAGGGCGCTCGAGGCGCTGCCGGGAACCAAGTCGCTGGTCTTCTTCGGCTGGGGCCTCGGGCACCTCTCGAGACCGTGGGTGGTCATGGGGCGTGACTACGGCGCCGCCCGCGCCGCCCTCACGCGTGCGCGCGTCTCGGTGTTCGCAATCGACATCACCGATGCCGACTATCACGACCTCGAGGTGGGGCTGGAGCGGGTGGCCGAGGACACCGGCGGGTTCTACGCCAAGACCAACCTCTTCCCCGGCCAGGCGATCACTCGACTGGAGGGCGCAATCGCCGGCCACTACGTGCTGAATGTGGTGAAGCCTGAACTCCCCCGCGGGGAGCACGCGGTCACCGTGGAGCTCACCCGCCAGCGCGGCACCGTAATGGTGAAACCCTCCTTCGAAGATTGATCCTTTTTCTCCCCGGCTTCCTCCTTGTTACTGCGTGACGGCCTCTTATTGCCGGTCCCGCGGGTGGCCGGGTGCGGCCCTGCTTTGATTCCCACTGAGTGAACTTCTTCTTGCACCGCGGGCTCGGAGCCAGCTTCTCTTTCGTCAGTGCGCGAGGCTTCTTCTTTGCCTGACGGGTACGCGGCCTGTCGTCGCTTGCTCGCCCCCGCTCGCGGTGCGCCGAGACTCCTCCGGCTGCGACCCGGAAGCGCGTTCCGGGCCGGGATCCCCTCGGTGTCCGCACACAACCGCCTCACCGATACCCCAGCCCCGATCCGCGCGCCGGGTTCCCGCAGCCTCCGGAGAGATGGCCGCCTTCACCCGCCGGGCGATTTGAAACCCCCACCCTTCGGCTAGAGACATTGAAGTCGGGGCCGGGCCGGTCGGTGGCAGGACCTCTTGAGCGTTTCATTCGAGAAGGGGGGGTGGCGGTGAACTCCGCCCCGCGGGCGAGAGGAGCCATGGCGCCGGCGCGTGCGGGCACCGAGCGGCCAGACCGGCGGGTGGAGACGCTGGCCCCGACCGAGCGTCTCATGCGAGGGAGGGGAACAGCGAGGGTCCGCACGCCTGGGTGCGCCTGCTCGGTCGCACGCGACGGCGGGTCGGCGGGCTGCGCTCGATGCGCAGCCCGAGCGACCGCTCATAGCCCGCGGGGCAAAAGAAAACCTCCGCGGAGCGGAAACAAAGGAGCCGGCCGCGCGCCCGCGGGGTAGAAGGCCATGCCACAGAGTGGCCAGAAGAGAGCCGCGTGGAGCTCCGGCTCGAGCTCTCCCTACTTCACGTCCAGCAGCTCGACCTCGAAGGTCAGCGTCGCGTTGGGGGGGATCAGCCCTGGGTAGCCGCGCTCGCCGTAGGCCAGTTTGCCTGGGATGATCAACTTGCGCTTGCCGCCGACCTTCATCCCCGCGACGCCCTCGTCCCAGCCCTTGATGACACGGCCGCCCCCGAGCGGGAAGGTGAACGGTGCCTTGCCGACGCTCGAGTCGAACTTGGTGCCGTTATCGAGCCAGCCGGTGTAGTGGACGAGGGCGGTCTTGCCCTTCACCGCCTCGACCCCCTCCCCGACCTTGAGATCCACATACTTGAGCCCTGACGCCGTGGTGATCACCTTCTCCTCCGCCTTCCCGGGCTTCACTGGCTCCTGACTTTGCGCGACCGCCGGAAGCACCAGCCCGGCAGAAAGCACGAAGACCCGCACACAACTTGCACGTTTGCCCATAGTGACAGCTCCTTTCACGCCCCGCCGTGACATGCCGGGCGCCCTGGCACCCGCGGATGATACTTCACCCCGGGCGCAGGGCCGGAATTGCCCCACGGTACGGGGTCCTAAGGTGCAGCCTTGCGGGTGGAGATGCCGAACGGGAGGTAGAGCCAGCAGAAGTTCAGGAGACCCGTGGCAAGGACCAGGACCCCGACCAGCCCCCACCAACTCTTGTAGACGATCCCCAGCACAATGATTAGGAGCCCCAGGACAACCCTGATCACCTTATCCGCGCCACCAACGTTTGTTTTCACCGTAACCCCCTTTGCCTTCCTTGCCGCTGCCTCGTCGTTCGCAACAACAGCGCGTTCCGGGCCGAATTCCGCCGCGCTCAGCTCAGCCCGTACGCAGGGACCGAAGCCCCGTGGATCGCCCGTGCCGCGTCGGAGGCCAGGAACAGGATCACGCACGCCACCGCCTCCGGGGTGACCCACTTGGAGAAGTCCGCGTCCGGCCGCTCCTGTCGGTTCTGCGGGGTGTCGAGCGTGCCGGGGAGCACGCAATTGACGTTGATGCCCGCGTGCTTCACCTCGGCCGCCAGGCTCTCCGTCAGACGCAGCACCGCGGCCTTGGCCGCCGCATAGGCCGCCATGTTGGCCGCGCCGGCCATCGCCGCCCGGGCCGCGATGGTGATGATCTTGCCGTAACCCTGTGCCAGCATGGTGGGGATGACTGCCCGCGCGGCCACGAGGGTAGTCCTCAAGTTGAGGTCCAGAAGCAGGTCCCACGTTTCCATCGGGGTCTCGTGCAGCGGCTGGCCGGCCCGGAAGCCCCCGACGGTGTTGACCAGAACGTCCAGGCGCCCGAACAGCTCCACCGCCCGCGCCACCACCCCGTCGAGCTCCCCGGGGGCCATGAGGTCGGTCCCCCCGGCGAGCATGTGTTCAGCCGAGCCCTGCAACTCCGGGAAGATCTGCCGGAGCCTCTTGGCGTCACGGTCCACCAGCACGGTCTTCGCGCCGGCCACCCGGAATGCATTGGCGACGGCTCTGCCGAGGTTGCCCCCGGCACCGGTGACAAGCGCCACGCGACCGGTGAAGTCGAACATCGCTGGCCCCCCTTCTCCAGGCCCCGAAACCGTTCCTTCGCCGAGGTTCCAGAGAGCATACCAGCGTTCCGCAACCCCGCGCCGCCATCCCCGGCGTGGACCCGCCCGGCGCGAGCGGCGACGGCCTGAGCGCTCCTCACGGGCTTGAGCGGGGTCGGCCATGCGCCGACCTCGTTGTTCCTTGGCGCCGCAGCTTCTTGACCCGGGGTGGGGCCCCGGTGCAGGCTCGCCCACGGAGGTGGGCCATGGCCGACCCGTCGATCTTCAGGCGCCGCTACTCCTGCCGCCGCTTCGCAGCCACGCCTCTCCTGCACGCCGAGCTCGAGCACATCCTCGAGGCCGCGGTCTGGGCACCCTCCGCCGGCAACCTCCAGCCGTGGCGCCTCATCGTTGTGACCTCCGATGAGCTGAGGGAACGGCTCGCCGGCGCCGCAAGCCAGAGCTTTCGTGGCGGAGGCCCCGGTCGTGATCGTGGTGTGCGCGGTCCCCGGCGAGTCCGCCCGCCGTTACGGCGAGCGGGGACGGTCGCTCTACTGCCTGCAGGACACCGCCACCGCCACCGAGAACATCCTGCTGGCGGCCGCCGAGCTGGGGCTCGGAAGCTGCTGGGTCGGCGCCTTCGAGGAACCCGCCGCGGCTGCGGCACTCGGGCTCCCGGCGGCGTGGCGGCCGGTGGCGCTCGTCCCGGTTGGCCACCCGCTCGAGGCGCCGGCCGCGAGGGAACGTCGCCCGAGGCGGGAGGTTGTGCTCTTCCGCGACGCCTGAGCGGACCGGCGGCCCTTCGCCGCGCTCAGAGGCTCCCGATCAGGGGCTCGAGCTCACCGGCGATCATCAGCAGGCCCGCGATCGAGAACGCTGCCGGTGCTGACAGCAGGAGCACCCGCACCCATCGGCTGTCCTCGCGAGCGGCAATGACAACCGCAAGGAACGGCGCAGCAATCAGGTGACGGGAAAACCCGTAGACGTCGGCATACGCCCTTGGGGCAAGACACACGGCAAGAACCGCGAAGGCGATGAACACCAGCCGCTCCGGCTCAAACCGTTTCCTGCCAGAAGCAACCACAAGACCGGCCAGAACCGTCAAGCAGGCGGCCAACGTCCCCCAGAACTCCTGTGAAAGCAGGATTGGGCGCGCGCCGAGGACGGCGGCTACTTTTCCTGCCAGTGCCACAACCGGAACCGCCACCGAGGCCGGGAGGCCTACATTCGGGTGCCAGGTTGCCTGCAGATACGCCTGCCACGCGAGCTGAGGCACAAGGGGCACGAGCACGTACTGGAGTGCCCGGCGGTACCGCCTCTCCCCCAGCTCGTGGACGGCGACCGCAAGGGGGGCGGCGTAACCGGTCTCTCGGCACAGGATCGCTGCAGCAGCCGTGCCCAGCGCCCAGCCATGCCTGTGTCGCCCGGCGAGCCACAGCGTCGCCACGATCAGCAGCACAGCGGCCCCATCGTGCGTGCTGCGGAATATCGCGGTCACCAGGCCGGCGGTGACCACGAGCGGCAGGCTCCACCACGGCGAACGGCCTTGCTGCCGCAGCCAGAGTGAGACAACGACCACCGCCAGGAGCGACAGCGTCCAGGAGAGCACCTGGTAGGCGACAACGGCCGCACGCGGATCTCCGAGAGCGGCGCACCAGGCGATCATCGGCAGCAGGATGCGCGAGGCCCGATAAGCGGGAGCGTCGAGCGCCCTCACGGTGTCCGGGGACCGGAGAAACGGGTCGGTCGCGAGCGCCGCGTAGAACTGCCCGTCGTAGCCGTACCGGCCGCAGCGGGGAATCCCGGCAAGAGCGTCAGGGTGGTACAGCTGCTCACCGAGGAACAGGAACCCCCGCAGGTCACCGCCGAACTTGACGTGCGAGACCACCGCCACGAGACCCGCCCAGATCATCAGCGTGATGGCGGCAACTCCGAGCACCGCGGGGTCCGTACGCCGCAGGACTCTACCTCCCGAGCAGCTTCAGGAATCCGAGTGACATCGCGGGAACGTAGGTGATGAGCAGCACGCCCGCCCCGCGGATAATGAGGAACGGCACGACGTGGCGGTAGAGGCGGGTGATCGGTGTCCCGAAGCGGGAGGCCGAGAGGAAGAGGTTGAGCCCCACCGGCGGGAAAAGAAAGCCGAGCTCCAGGTTGGCGAGGAAGATCACGCCCAGGTGCACGGGGTCCATGCCGAACGCCAGGCCGAGCGGAACCACCAGCGGGGCCAGGACGACGATCGCGGAGTAGATCTCCAGCACACTCCCCAGCACCAGCAACAGCACGTTCAGAACCAGCAGGAACACGACCTGCGAGTGAACGTGGGCCTTCACGATGCTCAAGAGCTGGTCCGGGACCTGGGCGTCCACTAGGTAGGAGGTGAGCCCCATGGCGCTCGAGAGCAGGATCAGCACGCCCCCCATCAGCGCGCCCCCGTTCAGCAGCACCCTCGGCAGGTCACGCACCACGTGGATGTCCCGCGTAATGAAGCACTCCACGACAATCGCGAAAGCGGCGGCCGCCGCCGAGGCCTCCACGAGCGACGCGAAGCCGCTGGCAAAGAGCGCGATTACAAGCACCGGTATCGAGAGCTCCCACTTGGCCTCCCACGAAGCCAACGCCACCTCCCGCCAGGAGAACGGTGTCGTCTTGGTGTTCGCTCTGCGCCCGGTCAGCATCCCGTAGCCGGCCACCAGCACGACCAGAAGCAGCCCCGGCAGCAGGCCGCCCAGGTACAGGAGGTCGGCGGGGACGTTGGCGACCACGCTGTAGAGGATCACCGGGAGGCTGGGCGGGAACAGGAGGCCGAGGCTCCCCGCCGCGGTGACGAGGCCGAGCGAGAAGCTCTCCGGGTAGCCGTCCTCCCGCAGGATCGGGTAGACGAGGCCCCCGAGGGCGATGATCGTGATGCCGGAGCCCCCGGTGAAGCTCGTGAAGAGCGCGCACACACCGGCTACCAGGACAGCGGTTCCGCCAGTCATCCACCCCGAGAGCGCCCGGAAGAAGCGAACCAGTCTGTGAGCGGCGCGCGATTCCGCGAGCACGTAGCCGCATGCGGTGAGCAGGGGGATGGCCGGCAAGGTGGGCGAGCCGATCAGACGGTAGATCTCGGCCGGGGCGGCGGAAACCGGGGTCCCGCCGGCGAAGAACAGCAGCATCGCCCCGCCCGCCATGGCCACGAAAACAGGGGCGCCAAGCAGCACCGCGAGCACGATTACCGCAGCCAGCAGCCAGACGGTGACGCCGGCGGGCCGCACCGCCTGCCCGAGCGCGAAGACCGAAAGCACGGCCGCGACGGCGATCAACCTGCCCCGCATGCGGGGCGAGGCCCGCACAACGAAGCGCACCGCCATGAGCGCGAACGCCAGCGGCATCACGCACTCGCTCACCCAGGCAGGGAGGCCGATCGGCAGCAACTGGCCCTGCTGCCGGTCCGCCAATACCACCTTCAAGCTGCCGTAGGCGAGCACCGCAGTCACGGCGGCCGCCACCGCGTACGTGAAGACCCGCACGACCCGCCGGCGCCGGCTCCCTTCGGGGAATAGCTCCACCGTCGAGAGCGTGAGGTGCTTCCCCTCGCGCACCGCCAGCAGCCCGCCCAGGAAGGCGAGCCAGAGCGTGAGCTGCTGGAGGTACGAGGCGGAACCCTTGACGTGCAGTCCGCCGAGCGGACGCCCCACGGTGTCCACGAGCGGGAGAACGATGGCAAGCAGGAACGCCGCGACGAGGGCGCCCTTCTCGAGCCTCGATGCGGCCTCTCTCCAGGTCAACGCGAGGCCTTTCCCGCCACACCCTTCCGGTACTCGTCGCGGAGCCTCAACGCCTCGTCGAACGCCGGGGCGGGCACGTATTTCCCTCGCAGGCCCGGGTACGCACCCTGGGCGGCGCGTTGCCAGGCCTCCAGGGCGGCTGCATCGAGACGGACAACGGTCAGGCCACGCTTCTCCATGGCTTCGACGTCGCTTACCTCCGAACCCCGCGTCTGGGCGCGCGCCTTCGCAGCCGCCTCCTGCGCCGCCTTCAGCAGCGCGGGCCTCAGGTCGGCAGGGATCCTCTCCCAGGGGATCTTCGACACAACGATTCCGCCCAGCAGCACGGCCCAGTCGACGTCGGTCATGTTCTTGGCGTGGGTGTACCACTGCAGCAGCACCGCGGCCTGCGAGGTGGTCGGCAGCGCGGACACCAGACCGGTCTGCAGCGCGGTCGAGATCTCTGTGGAAGGCAGCGGGACCGGATGGAACCCGGCCGACTTCCACAGCTCCACCGCGTAGTCGTCGCCGGCCCAGGCGAAGAGCTTGAGCGCCCTGAGGTCATCCGGCGTCCGCACCGGCGACTTCGTGAAGAAGTGCACCCAGCCGGCGTCCGCCCAGGCCAGCACGACGAAGCCCTTGTCGGCGTACGTCTTCTCGAGCTGAGGGCCCATCTTGTCGAGCACGGCGTCGAACTCCTCGTACGAGGCGTACCCCATCGGGAGCTCGAGGGCCAGGACCGAGCGGTCGACGTCCGCCAGCCCCACCGAGGTGAGCACCCCGCCGTCCAGGGTGCCCAGGCGCATCTTGCGCACGACGTCGCTGTCGTCCCCCGCCACCCCGCCCGGGTACAGCCGCAGCGTGACGCGGCCGCCCGACACGGTCTGCCACTGCTGTCCCATCTCCTGCAGGATCGTGTACCACGCCGAGCCCTGCGGCACCAGCGTCGCCATCTTGATGACGATGTTTTGCGCGCTTGCGCAGGGAATCAGGGCAAGGCCGAGGCAAATGGATGCGGACAACATCGCCACCACGGTGCGGCGCTTGGTTGGGACGTTCACGTCGTCTCCCTCCAGCTCACTCGATGAAAAGCTCGTCCGCGCGGCCCAAAAGCCAGCGCGCCCGCTTCTGGGCGATCAGGTTGGCCAGGCGCTGCTCCGGCGCACGGTCGGGATCGACCGCCAACGCCTCCTTCAGCAGCTTTATGAACTCGGTGCGGTTCTGAGTGGCCACCGATACCGTCTCGGCAAAACCCACGTAAGGAGCCACTCTCGTCCCGCCGGCCAAGGCGAGAGCCTTCTCGAGGTCCGCCCGCGCCCGCTCCACCGATCCGCCCGCCGAGGCCGGCCGCCCCCCGTCGTACCCGATCAGGAAGTCGTAGAGCACACCGCCGCCGTACCCCTCGTCGAGCTCCAGGGCGCGGTGAATCATTGCCCCGGTCAGAGGTAGGTCCGCCGTCAGCTCCGCGTCCTGCTTGGCGAGCGAGATCTCCAGGGCCCACGCCGCCGCCGTCCAGTAGAGCAGCGGCGCCTCCGTCTTCGAGTGCACCGCCGCGACCGCCTTCGCTGGGTCTGACCGCAACGCCGCCCGGAATCCGGGGGTGTTCACCTCCAGCCCCCGGAGGCCGTACTCCCGCGCCCGTCGGTACAGCCTTTGCGCGCGGGCACGCAGGGCCGTGGCAGCAGGCAGGTCGTGCGCCTCGACGAAATCGGCGTCGGATTGCACGAAAGCGTATGCGTACTCGGTGAAGCCGCTGGAGGCGGCCAGCAGGAGCCCCCTGTGGCTCGGGGACTGCCCGAGCAGGCTCTCGACCGTCTTGAGGGCAAAAGGTGTGGCGTCCTTTACGAGGTCCGGGTCGTCGTCGCGTCCCCAGCTCGAGGCATCGCTTGCCAGCGCGTTCCCCAGTGCGTTGACCGCCATGATCTTCGGCGAGCACGCGGAAAGGGCCAGCGCGCAGGCCGCGAGGCCCATCAGCGGAATGACGACCGGTGAGCGGGCGATCACAGGATGGCTCCGAAGCGTTCATGGTAGGTCACACACGTCTCCCTTTCAACGCTGCGCCAGGGCGGGCAGCCCCGTCAGTACCGAGGCCGCGATCGCTGCCACGGTCGCCCCGAGGCAGGCGAGCGCGGCAACCACGTGGTCCACCCTCTCAGGCAGCCACGGGTCGAGCCACCTCGCGACCCCCCAACCGCCGAGGAAGCCTCCCAGGTGCGCCCAGTTGTCGATACCCGGCATCACGAACCCGAACAGTCCGAGCACCACGGCGTAGCTGAGAGCCTGGCGGCCCACGGCGCTGGAGCCTCGGCGACGGCCATAGTGAACGATGGCGCCCAGCAGGCCGAAGATCGGGGCCGAAGCACCTACGGTGAAGCGGGCCCCGCCCAGGAAGGAGGGCAGGAAGTAGAGGTAGTGCCCGACCAGGGAGCTCGTGAGGAAGCCGCTCACGCCGGAGAGCGTGTAGATGATGACCATTCGGGCGGGGCCATACGCCTCGGCGGTCTCGGGCGCGAGTTGCCGCACCCACAGCATGTTGAAGAGGATGTGGAGCAGGCCCCCGTGCAGCCAGGAGGCGGACAGCACCGTCCACCAGCGCCCCAGTTCGAACACCGGGATCGCGCCGCTGGCGCCCAGGACGAACAGGCTCCTGGTGGTGGGTGACAGCAGCGAGAACAGGGCGCCGCTTCCCATCCCTGCCGGGTCGAGCAGGAGCGCCGCCGCGTAGAGCGCGACACACCCCCCGATGACCGCGCCCGTGAACCCGAAGTCTTGCCCCAGCCGGCGGAACAGCGGTGTGAACCCCCACATCCCCGGGTTCCGCCTTCCGCAGTTGAAGCATTTCTCATCATTGACGCCGACGAGCTTGCCGCACGACGGGCACACGACCGAGCCGGAGCGCTGGCGCCTGAGCATGGCGCGGATTATCCCTTGCCCGATCCCGGTCGGGCTAGGACGTGGCCGGGCTTCGCCCGCAGGTACTGCACCGGCCACGGCACCTCCGCCCCGAGGGCGTGCGCCGCGTGGAGCGGCCAGTAGGGATCACGAAGTGTCTCGCGGGCCAGCAGCACGGCATCGGCCTGGCCCGTTGCCACGATCTGCTCCGCCTGAGCCGGCTGCGTGATCATGCCGACCGCGCCGGTGGCGATCCCCGCCTCGCGCCGGACTGCCGCGGCAAACGGGGTCTGGTAGCCGGGGCCCACCGGGACGCGCACCCCCGGAGCGATGCCCCCGCTCGAGCAGTCGATCAGATCCACCCCCGCCTCTTTCAGCCGCCGGGCGAACTCCACCGTGCCGGAAAGGTCCCAGCCTCCCTCGACCCAGTCGGTGGCGGAGACGCGGACGAAGAGTGGCAGGTGCTGCGGCCAGGCCGCTCGCACCTCGCGCGCCACCTCAAGGGGGAGGCGCATGCGGCTCTCCACGCTTCCGCCGTAGCCGTCGGTGCGCCGGTTGGTGAGCGGCGAGAGGAACTCGTGGAGCAGGTAGCCGTGGGCCATGTGAAGCTCGACCACCTCGAAGCCTGCCGTCAACGCGCGGCCGGCCGCGGCGGCAAAATCCCCCCGCAGCGTTTCCATTTCCGCGAGGGTCATCTCCCGCGGGACCGGGTAGCTCTCGGCGAGCGCCAGCGAGCTGGGCGCGACCGCCTGCCAGCCGCCATCCCCCGGTGCGACCGGCCCCTCTCCCCGCCAGGGCACCGCGGTGGAAGCTTTGCGGCCCGCATGGGCAAGCTGGATTCCAGGCACCGCGCCCTGCTGCCTCACGAACGCGGCGATCCGCCGGAACGCCTGCGCGTGCTCGTCGGACCACAGGCCGGAGTCAGTAGGCGAGATACGCCCCTCGGGGCTCACCGCGGTGGCTTCCACCATAACGAGAGCCGCGCCGCCGACGGCCCGGCTTCCCAGGTGCACGAGGTGCCAGTCGGTCGGGAGGCCGTCGCGGCTGGAGTACTGGCACATCGGGGACACGAAGACCCGGTTGCGGAACGTCACCTCACGCAGCTTCAGCGGTGAGAACAGCACGCTCATCGACCCTCCTCGCAGGCGGCGCCGCGTCGTTCCAGCCAAACACGGGAGAGGCGCCGCTGCTTCCCACTTCAGGTGAGGACCTGGGCGTCGTCGTGAGGAAGGCTCCCGCGCGGGGCACGCAGGTAGACGAACGGCGTCTCGAAGAGAAAATTGGAGACCCGTGAGGTGTAGATGTCGGCGTAGCGCTCCACCTGCCGGGCGAGGTGGCTCTTGTCGTTGCCCGCGCGCAGCAGCAGCCCCCAGCGCTGGTTCAGGATCTCGCCGCTCTGTTTGGCGATTGGCGCGATGCGTTCGTCGAGGGTTAGCAGGCGGGCGCGCAGCTCGGCCATCGCGTCCCGTAACTTCTGCGAGGAGACGGTCGGCTGTGGCCCGTACGTTGCCTGGCGGCGTTGCAGCTGGAGACGTGTCTGGGAGAGAGCGAACTCCAGGCGGATCTTCTCCTCCATCATGCGGGCCAGCTCGGTCTGCTGGGGCCGGAACCCCTCCAGCGCCGCCAGCTCGTCCTCAAGCTCACGGAGGACGAGCGCGGTGCGCCAGCGCATGACCGCTTTGGACACGTGCACGTCCACGAAAATGTGGTCGCCCACGTAGAGGATCTCCTCCCCGGAGACGCCCAGGTACTCCTCGACCTGGACCGCGTCGCCGCCCACGTAGATGCCGGGTTTGCGGATCCCGCCCGGGCACGATCGCAGCAGGCCGTCCTCGGTGGCAACCTCAAAGAGCGGCATCCGCTGCGTGAAGAAATCGGGCTTGCGTGCGGAGAGGATGACGATCTCGAAGAGGTCGCGCCAGCTCGCGCCCTTGGGCAGGAAGGCGTCGAGGGCGTGCGCCATCATCCGGGTCGTGTACGCCCAGTCCGAGTTTGTGATCAGCAGCAGCTTCTTGCCCGCCTCGCGCTGGTCGAGCAGCGCGAGCGCCATTTCGGGGTCGCGTTCCACGTAGCGGTCAGGGGCGGTCGCGATGTCCGCCTTGAGCTCGCCCTCCAGGTGCGCCTCGTCGATGCCCCTCCGGACCTGCCGGTACAGGTCGGCGTATCCGAGGGCCCCCGGGACGCCCCGCTGGTCCAGCCGGTCCACGAGCTGAGCGTACATGCACGCCTCGGAGAGGGAGAACAACGTGTTGAGGAACACGTAGCGCTCCTCGGAGAGGTAGACCAGCGTCCTCCCGTAGATCGCCCGCTGGCGCTCGAACTCGAGCGGCACGGTGCCGTGACAGGCCCGGGTGACGTAGCCGAAGCGGTTGGCCTTGACGAGGTTCCCGAGCTCGGTGTCGATGATCAGCCCCCGCGTCACGAGAGTCGGGTCGAATTCGAGGTCAGCGGCGGGTACGCCGAGGTCCGAAAGCTTACCCTTCAGGTGCTCGTATGCGCGCCGCTCCCAGGGCTCCACACGGTAGTGAACCAGCGTGTAGTCCATGTCGTAGCCGATGGCCCGCACGGCGCGAAGGTTGAGCGTGCGGTTGCAGTAGATCCTTCGACCCGGCGGCGGGTACGCTGAGAACTCCTGTTGCCTTTCCATGATGCGACCTTTCCCGTGGCGGAGCCCGGACAACCCGGTGCGGACAGGGTACATCAGGAGGCGGCCGCGGTCTGCTTCCCCTCAAGCAACGCGCGCAGCCGCTGCTGGCCATCGTTCGCGAAGGAGAGGATCTTCCCGCCGAAACCCTCGACGTGCTCACGCGCCCGATCGGTGTGGCGCGCCACCTCCACCTCGCCGCCGATCGGCGGCGCCTGGCCGGGGAGGACGAGCCTGAAGCGCAGACAGGTGCCCACGGGGAACTCGCGCCCGCCCCGCACCAGCATGCCGGTTGCCGAGAGGTTCTCGGTGACCGTGAGGACGCGCTGGGCCCCCTGCTCAACCCAGAGCTCGAACTGGACCACGGTCCGCAGGCTGTGCCGGGGTGCCACGCCCACCAGGTCAGCGATGGCGTCCAGCAACCGGTCGGGTGGCGCGTCAACGCTCACGATCCGGTTGACGCCCCGGCGCAGGAACGACCCGACCTCTTCGAGGGCATCCTCATGGGCGAGCACCAGGAGCCCCGAATCCCGGCACGGTGACTCCTTGGCGCGGACCGCCGCTACGAGCTCCTCGAGGGGAACGCCCCCGATCGGGTAGCGGGCGATGATCAGGTCGAAGTGCGTGCCCTGCAGCAGCTCAAGCGCCTGGTCCTCGCGCGGGAGGCGGAGCACCTGAAAGTCCACGCGTCGCAGGATTGGCATCACCTGGCGCAACGGCGGGGTCTCGGCACCGAGGATCAGCAGTTCTTGCGTCAAATCGCCCTTCTAAGGACAAGAATAATAGCCTGAGTTGAGATGATGCCTGTCAACAGGCTCCCCGCCACCGACACGACTCCGGGCCTTCCCGCATGGTGCCGATTCCGGTGTGCGCCTTCCCGGGGGCCGGCCGGAATCTGTCTCCGATGTGTAACATACGAGAGAACATGAGGTTCCGTGCTGTGTTAGCGTAGAAGATGGGATGAATTGGGGTCTTCTCAACGCGGCAGCACGGCCAGTCACGTTCCTCGGGCTCCTAGTGGCGGCGGTGCCCGCCTCCGCCGCAGAGTCCGCTGGCGTTAACCTCGAGATGATGCGGGCCGCGGGCCGGATCCTGGTCCCGCTGGTGGTGGTGTTGGTCGGCGCGGCGATCTGGTGGTGGGCACTGTCGCGGCGCGTCGAGGCGCGCACCAGGCTCCTCCGCAACGAGCTCGCCGAGCGGCAGCGGGTGGACGAAGCCCTGCGGGAGAGCGAGTCGCGCTTCCGTGCCCTGGCCGACATCGTGCCGTTCGGGATCATTATTTTCCAGCAAGAGCGCATCGTCTACGCCAACCGAGCAGCGGAGGAGCTTCACGGCTCCGATGCCGCGGAGCTGCTCGGCGTCTCCCCCTGGCGGTTGGTGCACCCGGACCACGTCGAGCTGATCCGGGGAAGGTCCCGGCAGAGATTGGCGGGTGACGATGGGGTCCCCGAGCACTACGAGATCAAGATCGTCACCAAGCGGGGGGCCGAGCGCTGGGCGGAGTGCTCGGTGGCGGTCAGCGCACTCGAGGGCAGACCCGCCATCGTGGTTGCCCTCTCTGACATCACGGAGCGTCGCCGCAGCCAGGATATCCAGGCCGCGATCTACGAGATCTCGGAGGCGGCACAGTCCGCCGAGAGTCTCGACGAGCTGTTCTCCTCCCTCCACCGGATCGTCGGCCGGCTCATGCCGGCGACCAACTTCTACATCGCCCTGCACGACTCCGAGACGGCCACGCTCTCTTTCCCCTACTTCGTGGACGAGGTGGACGCGAGGCCCGAAGCGCCGCAGCCGTTCGGCAAGGGCTTGACCGAGTACGTGCTCCGCACCGGAAGCCCGCTTCTCGCAACGCCCAAGGTCTTCGATGATCTCTGCCTCGAGGGGGAGGTCGAGTCGGTTGGGGCACCGTCGGTCGACTGGCTCGGCGTTCCCCTCAAGGTGAGGGACGGGACGATCGGGGTGCTGGCCGTGCAGAGCTACACGGGCACGGTGCGGTACGGCGAGACGGAGCGCGAGATCCTGACCTACGTCTCGACGCAGGCGGCGCAGGCCATCGAACGAAAGCGCGCGGAGCACGAGCTGCGTGAGAGCCAGCGCAAGCTCTTCACGCTCATGGGCAACCTGCCGGGCATGGCGTACCGGTGCGCCAACGACGAGCACTGGACCATGGAGTTTGTGAGCGACGGGTGCTTCCACCTCACGGGCTACTACCCTGCCGACCTGGTTGCGAACCGCACCGTGACCTACGAGGAGATCATGGATCCCGCGGACCGCGATGCCGTGCGCCGGACCGTCGAGGACGCCATCGCCCAAAGGCGCTCCTTCGAACTGACGTACCGCATCCGGACCGCGACCGGCGACCAGAAGTGGGTTTGGGAGCGAGGCAGTGGGGTCTTCTCCCCCGCGGGTGAGCTGCTGGCGCTCGAGGGCTTCATCGCCGATATCAGCGAGCGCACCAAGGCGGAGGAAGCGCTCCGGCAGAGCGAGGAGCGCTACCGCCTGGCCCTGCAGGCCACCCAGGAGATCATGTACGACTGGGAGGTCGCGAACAACGCGGTGTTCTGGAACCCGAACCTCACCAACGTGCTCGGTTACACGCCGGAGGAGATGGGCCCCACCCTCGAGGGTTGGCTCGGACGGCTCCACCCGGACGATGCGCCACGCGTGCGCCGGGAACTCGCGGCCGCAGTGGCCCATGGCGAGGTCTTCTCCAGCGAGTACCGAATACGCAGGAAGACCGGCGAGTTCGCCATCCTCCTGGACCGTGGGCTGATCCTCCGCGGACCCGACGGCGAGGCGGTCCGCATGGTGGGGGCGATTACCGACGTTACCAGCAGCAAGCAGCTTCAAGACCAACTCCGCCAGGTCCAGAAGATCGAGGCGGTCGGCCAGCTCGCCGGCGGAATCGCCCACGACTTCAACAATCTCCTGACCGCGCTGCTGGGCTCCACGGAACTACTCCAGCGGCGACTGGCCGACGACCACCCGGCACAGCAGGAGCTGGCAACGATCCAGCGCACGGCAAGACGTGCGGCGGACTTCACCCAGGGGCTGCTGGCGTTTGCCCGCAGGCAGGTGCTGGAGCCCTTGAACCTCGACCTCAACGGCTTCACCTCCGACGCCCTTCCCATGCTGCGCCGGTTGATCCCCGAGAACATCCGGATCACCTTCCGGGCCGGCGGCGGTCTGAACACCGTGCGGGCGGACCATGGGCAGCTGACGCAGATCCTGGTGAACCTGTGCGTGAACGCCCGCGACGCCATGCCGCGCCGGCGGGACCATCACGATCTCGACCGAAAACATCACGATTGACAAGGCCTTCATCGACGGCCATCCGGGCGCCAAGACCTGGTCGCTACGTCAGCCTCGCTGTCACCGACACCGGCACAGGGATCGGTCCGGGGGACCTCGCGCACATCTTCGAGCCGTTCTTCACCACCAAGGAGCGGGGTAAGGGGACCGGGCTCGGCCTCTCCACCGTGTACGGCATCGTCAAGCAGCACGGGGGCTTCATCTATGCCGACAGCCGGCCCGGGAACGGCTGCACCTTCTCGGTTTACCTCCCCGCGGTCGCAGCACGCGGGGAGCTCCCGGAGGGCCCGGTTGCTAACGCGGCGCGCGGTGGTCCGGAGACGATTCTGGTCGTCGAGGACGAGGCCGAGGTCAGGCAGATCCTGGTTCAGGCGCTCAGCAGCCTCGGGTACCGCGTGTACGAGGCGGCGGACGGGCTGGACGCGCTTTCCCTCCTCCGCAGCGAGGACGGCAGGATCGACCTGGTGCTCACCGACGTCGTGATGCCGCGCATGGGCGGGATGGAGCTCTGCCAGGCCGCGCGGGCCATCACGCCTGGGATCCGGTTCCTGTTCTCCTCGGGGTACACGGAAGACACGGTGCATGTGGGTTTCGTCAAGAAGGAGGGGGTCTCTTTCCTGGCAAAGCCCTACGGGATCGACACGCTGGCCTGCGAGGTGCGCCGGATCCTGGACAGCGCACAGCTGACGTCAGAATCCGACGGGAGTTGAGGGCTTCTGCGGGGCGCGGGAGCGGCCCCGCTCACGCGTTGATGTTGGCGAGGAAGAGCTTGCTTATGTCCTCCTGGCGGCGGGGGCTGCCGCGCCGGTCGAAGGTGACCGGCAGCTTGCGCCGCCGCCTCTCCAACCCCGAACGTTCCACCCACGTGCGCTGAGGGTGCCGCCACACCCTGAGGAGGAACCTGCCGACGAAGAACATGCCGATCGCCAGCAGCACGCCCAGCAGGACCAGCACAACCCCCGTCATCAGACCCATCCTGACCCTCCTCGGTCGCCGCCCCCTGGCCCGCCGATTCCGCCCGCCGCGAAAGCGGCGCGCGCCTCGAGGCCTGGGACTGCGCTCCTTTTGAGAACCGGCAGATTATCGCACAGGTCAAGTCCGCGAGTCCGGCCTGCACCCGTTGCTCGTCGCCTCGGAGCCCTGAAAGCACAGGCATGGCCGAACTTGCGCGCCGCAAGGGTAGTGGCCGTTCGCGCCGAAGTATCATGGCGCCGGAGGCGTTCATGCGACGAGCCCTGATCAGGTTCACCGCGCTATTTCTGTTAATGGCGCTTACATCCCTCGGCACCGCCGGGGCCCAGGAGTGGAACGTCAACCCCGAAGCGCTGCGGCAGGCGTACGTGCGGGTCGGTGGGGCGGACAAGTTCCCCTCGGCCGACGGCGTCGTGGTGTTCGACAGGAGGGACGTCCAGGTCGAGGTTTCCGGGCTCTCCCGCACGGTTCAGCACACGCTGCGCAAGGCGCTCACCGCAAACGGGGCACGCCAGCTTGCCGCCGAGCTGCTCCCCTACGACCCGCTCTCCGCCGAGGTCGAGGTGCTGCGCTGTCGCGTGCTGCCCGCCGAGGGCGGGGTGCGGGACGTGGACCTCGCCACAGTCATCGACTCGCCAGATCCGCAGAGCCTGATCTACTGGAACTCCAAGCACAAGACCGTGCCGATCGGCCGGCTCGAGCCGGGCGACGCGGTCGAGCTGGTGACGCGCCGCGTCGGCTTCACCTACGCCCTGCTCGAAGGCGACCAGGGCACGGACGAGTCGCGGTTTGTCCCCCCGATGAAGGGGCACTTCTACGACATCGTGCCGTTTTGGTCCACCTGGCCGGTGGCGGAACAGCGTTACCGCGTGACCGTTCCCCTCGACAAGCACCTGCAGTACCAGTTCTACAACGGGGCCGCCGAGGTCTCCGACCGGATCGTCGAGGGCCGTCGCGTGCTTACCTTCACCATGGCCGGCTTCAGGCCGCCGGAGAAGGAACCCGGCATGGTCGCGCTCTCCGACGTGGCGCCCAAGCTGCTGCTCACCACCGCCGCCGACTGGAAGGCCAAGGCGGTGTGGTTCCACGAGGTCCAGGAGAAGGCCAGCTGCTTCGCGGTCACCCCTGAGCTCAAGCAGGTCGCTGCCGAGATTACGGCTGGCCTCACCACCGACGAGGGGAGGGTCGCAGCACTGAACCACTGGGCGGCCGAGAACATCAGGTACGTGGGGCTGCACATGGGCACGGGTGAGGGCTACACGCTGCACCCCGCGTCCATGACCCTGCGCGACCGCGGCGGCGTCTGCAAGGACAAGGCCGGCATCCTGGTGGCGCTGCTGCGCGCCGCCGGCTACGAGTCCTACCCCGCCATGACCATGGCCGGTGAGCGCATCGAGAACATCGCCGCCGACCAGTTCAACCACTGCGTCACCGTGTGGCGGAAACCCGACAGGACCACCGTGCTCCTGGACCCGACATGGATCCCCGGTGTACGCGAGATGTGGTCGTCCCGCGAGCAGCAGCAGGAGGTGCTCATGGGGCTGCCCGAGGGCGCCGACCTGCTGACCACTCCGGTCTCGCCGCCGGAGAAACACCCGCTCGACTTGACGGTCCGCTCCACACTGCAAGCGGACGGCGCGCTCGAAGGCACACTCAAGCTCGTGGCGGACGGACAGTCCGACGCCGCCTTGAGGCGCGTCTACCGCGGCCGGGTGCGGAGCGAGTGGCCGGCGCTGGACGAAGCGACGCTGACCTCCGTCGATCCGCGGGCCGTGCTCCTGAAGGTCAGTCGTTCCGACCCCGACGACCTGACGAAGCCGTTCTCCATGGAGATCGCCTTCCGGATCCCGGGCTACGCGCGACGGCTCGAGGACGGTTCCCTGCTGCTGGTGCCGCTCGCCGCCCGCCACCCGGTTGGGCAGGCGATGCACGCCGACGAGTTCGCCCTCTCCACCAAGCCGGCAGAGCGCCGCTACCCGGTCCGCGTCGGGTGCTCCAAGCTCGTGGGGCTGTCCGAGCGCATGACGCTGCCCGTTGGCTCAAAGGTCGAAGGCCTGCCGGAGGCGGTAAAGCTTGACGGTAGCGGCCGCTTCAACGCGATATGGAAGATGACGGGCGGGGAGCTCTCGGTCGAGGAGACCCTCGCCCTGACGAAGCGGATCTTCTCACCCGAGGAGTGGCCCCCGCTACGCGCTGCCCTGGATTCCTTCCGCAAACTTTCAGAGACCGCGATCCTGGTCAGGCCAGCCGCACCGGCAAAGGGGAAAGCGTGATGCGCCCCCGTCCAGCCCCAGCCCGTGCCTTCGTCCTTCCATCCCTGCTCCTGGCGATCGCCTCCGCTGGTCCCGGCCTTGCCCAGCACAGGAACGGCCCGGCCACCGCGGTTGCCGAGCGCAAGGCGTTCAACGCGGTCCCAGGTCCGGACGCCGAGTACCTTGTGTTGATCGACCGATACACCCTGCGCGACGACGGCTCCATGGTCCACGAGCGCACCTCCCGGCTGCAGGTCAACAGCTACCTCGCCATCAACCGGAAGTACGGGGAGTCGAAGGTGGACTACGACCCCGCGATCGAAACCTTCGAGGTGGTGGCGAACCGCACCGTCCTGCCCTCGGGCCAGGTCGTCGAGGCGCCCGCCAACGCGTTCGTGGACGACCAGCCCCCGGCTGCCGAGGGCAACCCGTTGTGGAGCGGGCTGCGCCGCAAGATCATCGTCCACACCGCCCTCGAGCCCGGCGCGGTGATCGAGGAGGCGTACCGCATCACCCTGAAGGCCGATGCCAGCCCATGGCTCGACTTCGGCGAGCCGCTTGCAGCCGAGCTTCCGATACGGGAGCGGGTTGTCGAGTGGGACGTGCCAATAAGCGCGAGCCAGCGGGTCACCGCCTCGGTTTCGATCGTCCCCATGATGCCCACCGTTGTCGAGACAGCCGGACGAGCCGTGTGGACGTGGCGGCGCGCCGGCGTGCCTGCGATTCCGGAGGAGCCTGGCGCTCCACCCCGCAGCGAGGCCGTGCCGTTCCTCTGGGCGAGCACCTGCGCCTGGGACGAAGCGGCGGCGGAGCTCGCCCGCCGCATCGAGGCGGCCGGCCCGGCACCGGAGACCGCCGTCGCCGCCGCTCGCCAGGCGATGGCGAAGGAGACCTCGTGGGAGCCCCGGCTGCTGGCAGCCCTCGCCGCGGTCGCCGGTTCCCTCAACGTCTCCGCGATAGCCCCCGCGCTTCAGCACTGGCAGCCCAAGCCGCTCGCCGAGGTCTGGCGTTCGGGTTACGCTACGCCGCTGGAGCTCGCGAGCCTCGAGGCCAAGGTGCTGATGGCGGCCGGCTTTTCCGCCGACGTCGCCCTCCTCGCACCGCCCGCGCGGAATCGCAAGGCCGGTCCCGGGTTCGCGGGCTTCGACCGCGCCCTCCTGCGGTTGGCCGGGGAGGACGGCACTCCCCGCCTCTACGACCCTGCCGAGCCTGCAGCAGGAGTCCCGCTGGAGGCTCGGATCGCGGGGCCTCTTCTGATTCCGCGACGCCCCGGGTTCGAAGCAGCCCCGACCTCCAACCCGTCGCGGCGCGACCTCACGGTTGTCGCCGAGGTGCGGGCCGACGGCGGCCTGAGCGGCTCGCTGGCTCTGTTTGCGACGGGTGCCGCGACCCCGCACGCGGCGCTGGTGCAGGAACCCGGCAAGCTCGCGGATGAGCTGGCGTGCGCGGTCGTTCCCGGCGCCAAGGCGAAGGCACAGCAGATCACCTCCCTGGCGCGCCTGCGCGCCACGCTCGAGGTGGGCTTCGAGGGCACGCTACCCGAGAAGAGCAACCTCGGCCTGGTCCGGTTCGCCATGCCGGGCGTTCCTGGTGGCGTCGACAAGGATCTGCCGCCGCTCCCGGCCGCAGGACGCCTCGCGCCAATCGCGCTGCCGGGGCCCGTCTGCGAGACCGTGGAGATCACGCTCACCCTGCCCGGCGGATGGACCGTGGTCGCGCTGCCGGAGCCGGCCCGTGTCAGCAACCCGGTCGGGCTCGTGGAGATCACCTCGACTCAGGCCGGCGACGGGAAGATCCACGTCGTGCGGCGCATCGAGCTCGCCGAGCGCACGGCAACGGCCGACCAGGCCGCACAGGTGCGTGCGCTCCTGGTGGCGTGGCTCGCGCCGGTTGGTCGTGATCTGCTTTTGCGGCCGCCGGCCAAGGCAGCGCAGAAGTAGGCTACCGCCGCGCCGCAATGAGCGGGAAGAAAACGCCCCCGCACGCGGCGGGGGCGTTTGCCCTGGTCCCGGGGGTTGGGGCTAGTGGTGCAGCTTCCGCTTCATGAGTCTCTTGATAATCGCCAATTCAGGCTGGACGACATTCTGGAAGTCCCCTGATACGACAGTGGTGCCACCCGCGTCCTTCAGCTCCACGTGCACGAGCGTGCTCACCGGATCGAGGGTGCCCGGCAACGGCAAACCCTCGCCTCCTGTCGTGTTGGAGTACCCGGCCTGGAGGCGGCCGTGCTCCGAAGCGGTGAGGTCACCGACCGTGGTCGTGTCGACCACCAGCGTGTACCTCTCACCCGGCTTCAGGCCCCACACGCTGAGCACCAGCTCTTGTTCGTCGCCCTTGATCGACGCAGCGGCCATGCCCAGTACCTTCGACGCGTCGTCCTTCAGGATCGCAACGGCCAGGTAGTCCGGCCCCGGGTGGTCGCGTGCGACCTTCTTGGCGTTCGCGAAGTTCCCGGTCAGCACGACGGTGCTCCCCGCGGTGATGTCGACCTGCTGGAGCGCATCGAAGTCCTGGAGCTCGGGCGGCAGCGGCTCCGCGCCGGGGATGTCCGCGGTGGACAGGAAAAGGTGGCCCTCGCCTTCATCGTTGGTCATGATCGGGCCCGCGTTGAACGAGTCGATCATTACTTCGTAGCTCGTCTTCGGCAAGAGGCGCTCGACGGCGACCTTGAGGTCCTCTCGCACACTGCCGTCAACGAAGGTGACCTTGCGGGTCAACACGACACCTTGCGCCTCCCCCGGAGCGTCCGCGGTCGGCATGAGGTGCAGGATCGAGAACGTCATCGAGGCGGGCTGCTTGAACCCACCGCAGGTCGCCTCCTTCACGACGATCTCCGTGGCGTTGATCGAGAGGTCGGGCTGCACCGCGCCCTTGACGCGTACGGGAGTCTGCATAGCGACCATGCCCTTCGTCTCGTCGATGGTCGTGGAGGCGTCAACGTGCACGATGACACCGCTGACCTTCCAGTCACCGACAGGCAAGGGATCAGGCAGGCTCTCGACGACCCCGCAGAACGACACGGTCTTCCTCATATCACCCTGCGGCTTCTTCACCTGGATCTTCGTGGCGTTGACTGAGCCATCCTGCTGCAGCGTACCCTCCACCTTGACAGTCGCCCCCAGCTCGAGCGTCCCGTCGCTCTGGTCGATCTCGGTCGAGGCGTCCACGTGCACGACCACCTTGCTGACTGTCCAGTCCCCGACCAGCCCCATTGACGGCAGGCTCTCCACTGCGCCGATGAGGACGACGTGGCCAGCCCCCATCCCGCCGCCCATGCCTCCATCGGCTCTAGCGGGGAGACCGGAAACAACCGCGAGAAGTACGCCAAGCAGAGCTACGAGTACCAGCGGACTCGGACTCCACGTCCGCTGCTTGGACCCCACCATCGTGCTCGTGCGTCCTCGGTTCATGGTCGTGTACCTCCGATGCCAGAATCCTGGTTCCAGCAAGCCGAGCTTTCAGTGATGCAAGTCACCTGACCCCGCAGGAGGGGCCGCCGGTTACGTTTCCGTGACCCGCGGTGTCCAAGGTGCATGAACGGCAGTGACACAAACCCCAACGTCAAGACTCTTCGAAAGGAGGCGTCCATGCGTCACCTCAGAGCTCTCATCGCAGCGTTTTGGTGGCACGCCGCCCCGGGCGCGGCCCTGCTGTGCGCAGTTCTGCTCGCGTCCCCGGCGGCGCTTGCGCAACAGCCCGAGTGCAAGGACACGACTCTCTCTCCGTACTTCTTCGTCAAGAGCGAGGACCCGAACCTCGACCGACTGCCACTCAAGGCAACCTCGGCCGAGGTTCGCATCGCCGGGGTCATCGCGGACGTTACCGTCACGCAGGTGTACAGGAACGAGGGGAAGCGCGCCCTCGAGGCCATCTACGTCTTCCCCGGCTCGACGCGCGCGGCGGTCTACGCCATGACGATGACCATCGGCACCAGGACCATCAACGCCGTCGTGAAGGAGCGCACGCAGGCCCGCGCCGAGTACGAGCAGGCTCGGGCCCAGGGCAGGACCGCGAGCCTGCTGGAGCAGCAGCGCCCCAACGTGTTCCAGATGAACGTGGCCAACATCATGCCCGCCGACGAGATCAAGGTGAAGCTCTCGTACACCGAGCTGCTCGTGCCAACGGAGGCCGTCTACGAGTTCGTCTACCCGACGGTCGTCGGGCCGCGCTACTCCAACCAGCCGGCCGCCGGAGCACCTGACACGGAGCGCTGGGTCGAGAACCCCTACCACCATCAGGGCGAGGCACCGACGTACGCGTTCGACATCAAGGTCACCCTCTCCGCCGGGATGCCGATCCAGAAGGTTTCGTGCCCCTCGCACACGACCTCCATCTCCTACGACGGCCCGACCGTCGCCACCGTGACCCTCGACCCCTCGGAGAAGCAGGGCGGCAACCGCGACTTCGTCCTCCGGTACGGACTGGCCGGCTCACAGGTGGAGTCGGGGCTCCTTCTCTACCAGGACAAGGGCGAGAGCTTCTTTCTCCTCATGGTCCAGCCACCGAAGCGGGTGTCGCTCGAGCAGATTCCGCCGCGCGAGTACCTCTTCATCGTGGACGTCTCCGGGTCGATGCACGGCTACCCCCTCGAGGTCTCCAAGAAGCTCCTGGCCGACCTGATCGGGCACCTGCGGCCCACGGACACATTCAACGTGCTTCTTTTCTCCGGCGGCTCCAGCGTGATGTCCGAGCGGTCGCTGCCGGCCACACCCGAGAACGTCGCACGCGCCATCAACGTCATCGAACGGCAGCAGGGCGGAGGCGGCACCGAACTCCTGCCGGCCCTGCGGCGCGCGCTGGCCCTCCCCCGCACCGAGGGCGTGTCCCGCACCGTGGTGATCGCGACCGACGGCTACGTGGCGGTGGAGAAGGAGGCGTTCGAGCTCATCCGTGGCAGCCTCGCCAGCGCCAACGTCTTCGCCTTCGGGATCGGGAGCGGCGTCAACCGCTTTCTGATCGAGGGGATCGCGCGGGCGGGGATGGGCGAGCCGTTCGTCGTGGCGAAGCCCGAGGAGGCGGCGGCGCGGGCGGAGAAGTTTCGAGAGTACGTGGCATCGCCGGTGCTGACGCAGGTAAGGCTCGACTTCGGCACGTTCGACGCCTACGACGTAGAGCCGCCTGCGGTCCCCGACGTGCTGGCGGAGCGTCCGGTGATCGTGTTCGGCAAGTGGCGCGGACCGGCTTCAGGCCACCTCACGGTTCGCGGGATTACCGGCATCGCGCCTTACCTCGAAACGTTCGACGTTGGACACGTGAAGCCTGTCCGCCGAAACGTTGCCCTGCGCTACCTGTGGGCGCGGCACCGCATCGCGGTGCTCGGCGACTACACGAAGCTCCAGCGCGACGACGAGCGGGTAAAGGAGATCACCACCCTCGGCCTCACCTACAACCTGCTCACCGACTACACCTCGTTCGTCGCCATCGACACCGTGGTGCGAAACACCGACGGGAAGGTCGAGACCGTCACCCAGCCGTTGCCGCTGCCTCAGGGCGTCTCGGACTTCGCGGTCGGTGGCCAGGCGATGAAGATGGCGTCGGCGCCCGCCTACCAGGCCATGGGCGCCCCTGCCGGCGTCGAGGGCGGAGTAGCCGGCGGCCTCGGCGGCGTTGAGAGGTTCGCCGAGGGGATCGTCGTGGCCGGTGGCGAACCCGTAGTCACCTTGACGCCTCATGATGCGACCGGACCCAGCAGCAGCAATCATTGCATTACGTTTGAGGAAGCTTCACAAATCGGCGGTGTGTGCTGGGCGTTCGAGCACGCCGCTCTCGGTTGGCGGTTTCCCGGCACCACGAGCGTCTCCACGATCAGGGCCAGGCTGAAGCTCGTTCAAGGCAGTCCGGCCCTGGTGGCGGTGACCATCAGCGGGACCGCCACCCGAGGAGAAGCCGAGCGCGTTGTCCGAGCCCACCTCGCCGAGACCAGGGCATGTCTCGAAAAGGCGGTCGCACCCGGTGCCGAGCTGGTGATCACCCTCACGGTGCGAGCCAACGGGACGGTGGACCACGTCCAGATCGTCTCTTACCCGACGTGAGCCAGACCAGGGGCGCCGGTCGGTCCGGCCGGCGCCCCTTGCCTTTCACTGGCTTGGCCCTCCTGCCGGTTTTGCTTTTGAACCCAACTGTGTCTAAATGGCATGGGAACCGTTCTGGCACTGCCGGGGTCATGGGCAGGCGGACAGGAGGCGCGAACGGTGGAGCCGGCCGAGGAGAGGTTTCTGCTGGCTTCCCTCGCGGGGGGCGACCGTGAGGCGGCGGAGGTCCTCGTTGACCGAACCTACCGCAGGGTCTTCGCACTCCTGTGCAGGCTCGCGGGCGATCCGGACCTCGCAGCCGATCTCACCCAGGAGACGTACCGCCGCGCCTGGGCCGCCCTCGCCTCCTTCGATGGGAGGTCGCAATTCTCCACCTGGCTCTACCGGATCGCCACCAACGCCTTCCTGAACCACGTGCGGCGCCCGCACGCGGTGGTGCCCCTGGACGAGGAGCACGGGAGCACGCTCCGCGACGGCAGCCCGCCCCAGGACGAGGAGGTGATCGCCGCCCAGACCCGCGAGCGACTGCGCAAGGCGGTGCTCGGCCTGCCCGAGGAGCTGCGCTTCACGGTGGCCGCGCGGTACTGGGCGGAGACGCCGGTGGCGGAGATCGCTCGCGCCGAGGGGATCAGCGAGGTGGCGATCCGCAAGCGTCTCAAGCGAGCGTACCGCTTGCTCGCCGTCGTGCTCGAGGAGGTTGCACCATGAAGAAACTCACCGACAGGGAGATCGAGCGCCTGCTCTCGGCGCGGGCGATGCCCGGACCGCCCAAGGGTCTCGCGGACCGCATCAAGGCCGAGATCCCGGAGGTCCTGCAGGTCGGCGGCACAGGCCTCGAGCCGGAGAACGTTCGCGCCATGCCGCCGCGTTCGGCGGGGTTCCGCCCTCTCTGGCTGATCGCCGCCTCACTGCTGGTCGTGGTCGGTGCCGGGTTCATGGCCGTGCGTTTGCTCGGTCCCTCCGAGGACCTGGCGCGCCAGATTGCGCTGGACGGTGTGATCGTCATCGAGGACGTGGTTGTGACGGTCCCGGAGCGCAGCACCAGCGAGAAGCAGAAGCTCGCGTCGGTAATGGCTGTCGCCAAATCCCCCAAGAAGGGGGAGCGGCCGGTAGCACCCTCCAAAGCCCGGGGCATCTCGAAACACGAGTCCGCGACGCCCGGAAAGATCCAGCCCGCGGCTGAAGGCGAATCCCGAGAGACCATGACGGTGGTCGCCGCCGGCGCCGCAAACGAGCCGGCGGCCCTGATGCCACAGAACAGGGTCACCGAGGAGGTCGTGATCGCCGGTCACCCCGAGGTGTCAGGCGAGGCGCGCTCGGTGGGGGTTGCCGACACGATGGGGCGAGCCGCGGCGCCGGTGCCGGAAGCGGCGGGGAGCATCGTCGTGGTGGTTCAGGACAACGTGGGGAAGCCGGTCGTGGGTGCTTCGGTGCAGCTCGAGTGCGGTGACCGGCCCAACGTGAGCAGCGGGTCGAAAAAGACAGCCGCGGACGGGGCGGCGACGTTCTGCTGCGTGGTGCCGGGGAGCTACCGGATCTGCGCACAGCTCCCGGGCTACCTGGCCGCCACCGGCGAGGTTGTCGTTACCTCCGGTGCCCACCTGAACGTGCCCCTGACCCTCGACCGGCCGCCGACCGACGGCAAGGAGCACTCCTGGACCTGCCCGACCCCGAGGCCCACCGCCAGCCGCTGAAGCCGTCGGTCAGTCCTTCTCGCGCACCACGGCGCTGAGGATCACCGTCACGATGCTGACGATGAGGGCGCCCAGGAACGCCGGCAGGAAACCGTCCACGTGGAACCCGATGCCGATCGCGGCGGCGATCTTGGCCGCGATGAGCAGCGAGAGGGCGTTGACTACCAGCACGAACAGTCCGAGCGTCAGCAGGATCAGCGGGCAGGTGAGCAGCTTCAGCAGCGGCCTGATCACCGCGTTCACGAGCCCGAGAATCAGGGCCATTCCCGCGTAGGCGGCCCACGCGTTGCCCTCCACGCGGATGCCCGGCACCAGCCACGCCGCCGCCAACAGCGCCAGAGCCGAGATGAACCAGCGGACAAGCAGTCTGCCCATCGCCTCACCCTCCCGAACGCGGCGCAAGGATACCGTTCCCGCGTGCCGCGGGCACCTCCGGAGCACGAGGGTGGCTTGGCCCGCTCGACGCCGCCGGGGTAGACTCCGGCCCACGGAAGACCCGGGGGGACGAACCGGATGGCAAGCAAGGCGAGCAGCGGCAGGGAGCCGTACGACTTCATCATCGTGGGCTCGGGCTTCGGTGGCAGCGTGTCCGCTCTTCGCCTTGCCGAAAAGGGCTACCGGGTGCTCGTCATCGAGGCCGGCAAGCGCTTTCGTCCCGAGGACTTCCCCAAGACCAACTGGAACGTTCGCAAGTTCCTCTGGATGCCGGCGCTGTTCTGCTACGGCATCCAGCGCCTGACGCTGCTGCGGGACGTTCTGGTGCTCTCCGGCGCCGGGGTGGGAGGCGGCTCTCTCGTCTACGCCAACACTCTTCTGCTCCCCCCGGACGACGTTTTCACACGCGGCATCTGGCCGGCCGGTTCCGACTGGAAGGCGAGGCTCGCGCCGCACTACGAGACGGCCAGCCGCATGCTCGGCGTGACCCGCACGCCGAAGGTCTGGGCCGGTGACGAGTGCCTGAGGAGGTTTGCGGAGAAGCTCGGGCGCGCCGACACTTTCCACCACACCGAGGTGGCCGTGCTGTTCGGGGAGCGGCCCGGGGAGGATGCGGGCGACCCATACTTCGCGGGCGAGGGCCCGGCTCGCGCCACCTGCAACTACTGCGGCGGCTGCATGGTGGGCTGCAGGTACAACGCCAAGAACACGCTCGACAGGAACTACCTCTTCTTCGCCGAGAAGCTGGGAGCCGAGATCCTCCCCGAGACGCTTGTCACGTTGCTCGAGCCGGATGGGAACAGCGGCTACCTCGTTCACACGCGGCGCTCCACCCGCAAGCTGCGGCGAGGGCGCCGAACGCTGCGGGCGCACAACGTCGTGCTGGCGGCCGGTGCGATGGGGACCACGGACCTGCTCCTGCGCTGCCGCGAGGCGGGGACGCTGCCTTCCCTTCCCCGATCCCTGGGTCACTACGTCCGCAGCAACAGCGAGGTGCTCGGCGGCACGACGGCGCGCCGCGGGGACGTGGACTACTCGGAGGGGATCGCCATCGCGAGCGGCTTCTACGCCACCCCCGACACCCACCTGGAGGTGGTGCGCTACTCCGAGGGCTCGGACTTCATGTCGTTCCTCGCGACGCTGCAGGTCGACGGCGGCACCCGCCTGACGCGGCCGCTGAAGTGGCTGGCACCTGCCTCCGCCACCCGCTCGACTTCCTGCGCTCCCTCAACCCGTTCGGCTGGGCCAGGCGCACCGTGATCCTGCTCGTCATGCAGACGGTGGAGAACTCCCTGCAGCTGGTGCGACGGCGCCACTGGTACTGGCCGTTCACCAGGAAACTGGGAAGCCAGCGCGACCCCGGCCAGCCGCCGATCCCGAGCTACATCCCGGTTGCGAATCAGGCGGTACGCTCGATCGCCGAATCCATCGGTGGCTTCCCCGGCAGCGCCATCAACGAGGTGGTGCTCAATATCCCGATCACGGCGCACATCCTGGGCGGCGCCTGCATGGGCTCGGGCCCCGACCGAGGCGTCGTGGACGAGCACAACCGGGTGTTCGGGCACGACGGCCTGTGGGTCGTGGACGGTGCCGCGGTCCCCGCCAACCTCGGGACAAACCCAAGCCTCACGATCACCGCGATCGCCGAGCACGCGATGAGCGCGATCCCGCCCAAGGACCCCGCCGCGGGTCTGCGCCCGCTCCCGCCGCAGGCGAGGGCGGCTCCGTTGCGGGGGGTCCCGCGTCCGCTCCACCCGCCACGCGGACGCTCTAGACCCCCCGAGCCCCCTCCTCACCAGGCACAGGACGGGGCGAAGCATCCGTTGAAACACTGGGGTCGCGTCGTCCGCCTCGCTTCGCTACGGCGTCCACGCGGTGACAGCACGCACGGAGTGCTCCACATTGGTTCTGCGGCCGGGCGCGCGCACAGGCGCCCCGCGCCGCGCGGCGTCAACCGCGAACCGCGGCGGCCATGACCCCCAGGAGCTTCCAGACCGAGGGCTTGACCTCGAAGCCGGTGATGCGCTGCCCGACGAGGTGGGCGGTGCGGCAGGTGACGAACCACGGGGGAATCGGCCAAACCCTGAACGGTCCCCGAAAGACCGTCTTCTGCACCCGCGAGAGCATCAGCGTGTTGTGCACCACGTCGACGCCCGACCGCACGTCGAAGAGGTTGCTCCCCGCGAACGCCCCCCAGGGGCTGACCCCGAGGCCGTACCCCGCCGCCGGCCAGTGGTTGATCGCGACCGTGCCGTAGCGCAGGTCGGCGACCGCCCGATCGACCGCCCGGCGACCTCCGGATCGCGCAGCGAGTGAGGGTGCACGATCAGGCCGGCCGCGAGCGTCCCCCAGACCTTCTTGTTCACGAAAACCACCGCCCGGTCCACGAACTCCGCGACGGTGTCAGCGGCGAGCGGGCTCTCCCCCATGAGCCCGCAGAACGCCTCGGTCGTGAAGCAGATCTCACCGTCTCTGGTCGGATCGAGGTTCGGGATGAACGTCCAGGGGAGCCGGTCGGCGGTCCTGCCACCGAACTGTTCCCCCTCCGGGTGCTTGGCGAGGAACGCGGCGTACCGCTCCTCCGCACCGGGGTAGTACGCGTTTCTGGGCGGGACCGCCGCTAGCACTTTGCGCAGCGCCCCCAGGAACGCGTCGCGCTGCGGCCACCCCGCCCAGGTCACGAGCACCCGGGTCGTCACGCAGTTGAAGCCGCCGTTGTAGACGAGCTGCGTGGCGATGTTCGCGGCGTGGAACGCGAGGTCTGTCTCGCTCCATTTTCCCGGCACCACGATCACCGGCGTCACGTTTCCAAGCTCGCTTGTGATTCGCTTCACAAGCAGAGGCCGCCGCTCGGCCTTGCGACGCGCGCCCTCCTCGCCGGTTCCGAACACGATCGCGTCGTGAGTCCGGTCGGAGCCGGTGATGTGGATCTCGTCCACCCCCTCGTGCCGGCAGAGGTACTCGCCCTCGGAGGCCCCGCCGTACACAATATGGAAGAACCCCCTCGCGATCAGAGCCCGAAACCCCTCGGCGATCACCGGCCCGAGGTAGGCGATGACCGGGCTCATCTTGAGCAGCACGACGTGTTTCTCGACAAACAGCTTGTGGAACGCGTCCATGGGCGCGATGGAGGAGAGGTTGCCGGCCCCCAGAACCAGCACGGCCTTGCCGCCCGCGCCGTCCTCGCGATACGCCACCGCCTGGCTCTCCCGAAGCTCCTCGCGCGTCACACCTGGTTCCATCCACACGTGGCCCGTGGAGCCGCGGTACAGGAATCGATCCCAGATGTCCGCCGGGAAGACCCTCGCGACCACCTGCCCGTCGGGCCGGGTGGAAACCCGCCCGGCGATCCTCGGCCGGCCGTGCGCCGCGATCTCGGCGAGCGAGCGCCGCAGCAGCCGCAGGTTCCTCAGCACCAGGTACGGGCCGGTGATCCACTCCTCGCCGGCTGCCGGCTCGTCCGCCGCGATCCCCTTGGCCTGGAGCGAGGACGCGACCCACCGCTCCGCCACCCGGGCAACGTCGCGCTGCAGCTCCTCGACCAGCGCGATGCGCTCGCCGATCGAAAGCTCGGCCCACTCGGCCGCGTGGGTGCGCAGCTCCTCCACCGCCAGGTCGAGGGCCTGCCGCGAGGACGGCGGCATGATCCCGGCGACCTCCGGTATCGCAGCGCTCCCCCGACGAATCGCTTCAACCGGCATGAAAACCTCCGAACACCCAAACTCAAACCGCACTCTACCTCAACGCAATCCGGACCCACAGGCGGTAAGGGGTCTGGCGGAGAGCCGCCCTTCTTTTCGGGCTCGTCGCGGCTTGATCCGAGGTACCCTATCCAGCCCAAAGGGAGGCCCACCCACGTACGGCGGCTGTGGGACAATTCGCCGATGAGGACGGTGGCTCTGGTCCTCGGGGTAGTGGCCGCGCTTGGCGCGGCGAACCAGACCTTCGCCCAGGGGCCCGCCACCGTCGAGATCGCGCCGTTCATCGGGTACCGCTTCGGCGGTAGCGTGGGCGACACTTCTAGTGCCGCGAGCTATGGCATCGACGCAGCGCGGAGCGAGGGGGTGACGATCTCCGTCCCCGTGCGCCGCGACAGGGCGGTCGAGTTCTTGTTCAGCAGGCAGGACACGGGCGTGGACGTCGAAGGCCTCTTCGACACGAAGCACTACGCGCTCACCATCGACCACTGGATGGTGGGAGCCGTGGGCGAGTTCCCCGGCCACACCGGGCGCGTCCGCCCCTTCGTGGCCGCGTACCTTGGCCTGACGAACTTCCGAAGTAGCAATGGCGGCGGCACATCCGATACCTGGTTCACTGCGGCCCTCGGAGGTGGGGTCAAGGTTGACATGGCGAGCCACGTGGCCATCCGCTTCGACGCCCGCGCCTACGCCGTCTTCGTCAGTAGCGGCGCCGGGGCGATCTGCGGCCCAGGCGCGTGCTCCGTCGCTTTCAGTGGGAACGCGATGTTCCAGGGCGAGGTGGCGGCGAGCGTCGTCCTGAAGTTCTGAAAGCGAAGGGCTCGCTGGCCTGGGCCCGCGCGCCGTCAGATCAGTCTCGCGCAGGTAGGCCCCCGGTCCCCTAGTCGTGGGCGAGCTCGTCGAGACGCACCGGCCGCATTCGGAAGCCCGGCCCCTCGATCCAGAGCTGCAGCGAGGGCACGAGGCGCCGGTGGAGGAAGCGCACCGCGATCTGGTGCAGGCCGGCGGCCAGGGCTACCTCACGCCGGTCATCTCCACCGCCATTCGTCGCGTTGGGGTCGACCACGGTCTCACCATCGAGGTCGAGCGCGGCTGTTTCGTCGTAGCGCAGGGAGAGCGTGTAGAGGCCAGCCGAAGGCACGCGGAGGTACCCTGTGAGCTCGAGCGCGAAGTACTCGGTCCGTGCGAACGGCGGCACAGCAACTTGCGGCACGACCTCCTCTCGCGCCGGCGGCAGTGCCGCAACGTCAGGCAGCTCCCTCCACGTGCCCTCGACGTACCGGCACACGAGCCCAGGCTTCACGCTTCGGCCCGTCACGGGCTCTATGGGCACGAGGCGCGTGAAGCTCGCCTTGGCCACGAAGCTGTCATCAAGCCCGGGGGCGAACGCCCGCGCCTTTACGGTGGTGGATGCGGTCAGCGTGAGCGGGCCGCTTGCAACCGGGGAGCCGGAGCCCGGCTCGCTCCCATCCAGCGTATAGCGGACGACCGCGTGAGGGTTGGGCGATGAGAAGTCGACTCGGAGCGGGTCCACGAACACGGTGTGCGGGGCACGGATTCTCACGACGGAGCGCCGCGCCGGGTCGAACAGCGGCTGCGCCGCTACCACCACGTCGTTGTCGTTGCGCGCCACGGTGGCGGCGAGGATGCGTACCGCGGGCTCGTCCGGCACGGTCACGACCTCGACGCCGCGCGGCAGGTCGATCCGGTAGAGGAACAGCTGCGTGAAGGCGTATGCCTCGTTGCTCCCGTCCTTGTCGTGCCGATGGGTCCCCAGCCAGCCGAGCCGCGCCAGCTTGGCGTACGCCGGGACGATCTCCGCGGGGTCGTCGTGCCGCACGCCCCCGTTGAGCCGGTTGTCCCACTGGCCGATCGGCTCCGCCCAGTCCTGAATCCAGAGGGACACCGTGGCGCCGCCGACGCCGAAGGCAGCCTCACGGTCGCCCCCGACCGCTGCCGCCAGCAGATAGAGCCGGTTCCACTCGCCCGTGGGGAGTTCCAGGCGCTGGCCGCGGCAGGTCAGCACGTTCGCCCATCCCGGCTGCTTCGGGCCAATGCTGAATCCTATGCCCGCCACCGACACCGTCTCGGGCAGCAGCTCGGCGGCGATCGCGTGCCCAAGGCCGTCGAAGTCGCCGTCCGTTGCGCCGTCCAGCGTGATGCCGTCCAGATCGTATGGCAACGGCAGCGGCACGCCCGACGCGGCTGCAACGCGCGTTCGCGCCGGTGCCAGCCGGAGCGCAAAGGTGCGCGGCTGGTACGGCGCGAACCGCACAGTCAGCGCCCCGCCCTCGAGGCTCGCCGGTGTCAGCGTACGGGGGTCCGAGGCCGGCAGCGGTTCCTCGGCGGCGTTGAGCTCGCGCACGGCCACGATCGGGCGATCCATCATCAGCTTGATGGCCTCAACGGGGCGACCGGAGAGCTCCTCCAGGCGGGCCACGATCTCGTCGCTCTCCTCGGCCAGCTTGAGCGCGCGCACCGCCACCATCGGGAGGGATGTGGTTCCCGGAACCTGAACCCGCAGGAGCGAGAACGCCCGGCCCAACGCGCCCGCGTGTTTCGGCGCCTGCCAGGCGAGGAGCGGCCGGTTGAGCCTGTCCGCCTGCCACGTCACCGCGCCCTCGCGCCAGTCGCCTGCGTGTCCCGCCAGCGCGTAGACGAAGCGGTGGTGGCCGAGGTCCTGCGAGGCCTGATCGCCCACCCACAGCCACCTCGCGTCCCGGATCCCCGGGGTGTGCAGAAGCGTGAGGCGCACCGTTCCCGCATCCGGGTGGTCCCAACCGTACTTGCTGTCGTTCAGCACCGCCACGCCGTAACGGCCATCCGGCGCCGTGAGGTCCGCCCACTGCTGCGCCGGGACCTCGTAGAGCTTGGGGGTGTTGATGCCTCGTTGAATAGTTCCCAGACCGAGGTCGTAGGTGGCCGTCTCGTTTCCCGTCGTCAGCGGGAACGCCGCCTTGAGCAGCGTTCGCTTCGTGCGCCAGTCGATCTCGGTCTCGACCTCGACCCGGTCGCCGGCGTTCCCCGCCGCCAGACGGATCGTCTGCACGAAGGAGGATCCCTCGGTCTCGCGGGCCACCTCGAGCGCCACGCGCGCAGGCCCGGACTCGACGACCCGAAGCCGCGCCGGCCCACCGACCACCGCCCAGGGGCTGGCGGTCAAGTCGGCGAACTCCACCTCCCAGGCGGGCCACCTGGACGGCTCGTCGCGAAGGAGCTGAAGCTGGATCGGCCCTGCCAGGAGCTCCCGGTTCTCGCGCTTGTCGCGGATTGACACGATCTCCCCGCTGGCGCTGACCTCGACACGGTAGCGGCCATTCTCCAGGATCGAGGCCCGGATCGAGAGCTCGTCCTTCGCCCCGACCGGTGCAGCGGCCGGCTGCACGTCGAACACCGCAAACCCGACCGACGGCACCGCGGCGAGGAAAACGACGTGGGCGGTGCTCCCCTCGGCCCGGACCACCTGCGCCGGGACCTCTCTCCCTCCCGGGGCGAAGATCCGAACGGCGTGCGGGGCCGGCCCATGGAAGACGACGTCCGCCTCCACGACGTCCTCACGCGCGATCGACAATTGGTTGTAGACGACGAGCGGCACGCCCCTGACGCCGGTGTCCATGGCGCGGACGACCGCGCCCACCGAGTCGGAGAGCACGCCTGCGAGCTGGTTGGCCACGATCGTCTCGTCGTTCCAGGAGAACTCGTACGCCTCGGGGATGCTCGTGCCGGTGAGGTCGTCGTGAAACTGGTGCCAGAGGAAACGCACCCATGCCTCGCGCAACGCCTCGCGGGGGTAGGCCGCCCCACCGAGCCAGTCCGCGGTCACCGCGGCGCGCTCGGCCGCGTCGGCCAGCCGCTCGTTCTTCCGGTTGAAGCGCTTCATCGCCGCCTGCGAGGTGTAGCAGCCGGCGCCGTGGCTGGTCATGAGCAGCTCGCCGCGGTAGTGCGGCAGACGCGCGAGGCTTGCCGGGTCGGCCAGTTCGCTCAGGTCACGGGCAAGCTGGTCAGATGCAACGCTTCTCACAGTGACGGGCCCCTGGCCCATGATGGCCTTCTCGAGCCAGCCTACCGAGCCGTCGTCCGGCGCCCCTCCCACGTCGCCGACACCGAAGTACCTCATCCCGACGTAGAGGCCGGAGTCGCTTCCCCACCCGATCCACAGCCTCGAGGACCTTGGGATCGGCGGAAAGATCGCGGTCGATGAGAGCCGCGTAGTCGCCCGGGTTGAGCGCCGCCACCAACCGCGAGCCGTCCACCCCCTCCCACAGGCCGACGTCGAAAGGCACACCCACCGAGGAGCCCCACGTCAGCTTCTGCGACGAGAACCCAACGAGCCCGCTGTGGGCCGCGATGCCGGGCAGGGCGAAGCCGAAGCCGAAGCAGTCCGGCAGGTACACGTCACGGCTCTCCATGCCGAACTCCCGGCGGAAGAACCCGTTGCCGTAAAGCGCCTGGCGGAAAAGCGATTCCGGCGAGGGCATGTTGGTGTCAACGGCATCCACCCAGCTCCCGGCGACGCGCCAGCGCCCCTGCCTGACGTACCCCTTGAGGCGCTCGTACTCCGCCGGGAAGTACTCCTTTGCGAGCATGTAGCGGAAGGCGCCCTCGAAGCTGAAGGTGTAGTCGGGATACTTCTCGAAGAGGGCGAAGTTGTCGCGCAGCGTCGCCGGAACGAACTTCTCGATGGTGTCGCGGACGGTCCAGCGCCACTGCGTGTCCAGGTGCGCCGTGGCGACCACGTAGAGCGTGCGTGGCGGCTCACCCTTCCCGTCCGCAGCGAACGCCAGCGTCCCGCCAAAGACCAGACCCGCAACACCCAGGGCGATGAACGGCCTCCTCATGTCACGCTCCCCTCTCACGGCAACCCAGCCGCCCCTCATTCACGTGCTCTCCTCGACCGCCCGCGCCGGCCCATCTCGTGCTGCTTGAGCCGATCAAGCAGCACGGCCCCCAGAATGACTAGCCCTAGGACGACCTTCTGCGTGTAGCTCTCCACCTGGGTGAGGTTCATGCCGTTCTGGATCACCGCAATGATGAAGGCGCCGACAAGTGTCCCTGGGATCGTGCCTTCCCCGCCGGAGAGGCTGGTCCCGCCCACCACCACCGCCGCGATCACGTACAGCTCGTACATCACCCCGTACGTGGGCGCCCCGCTGCGCAACTGCGAGGCCATGACCACACCGCCGAGGCCGGCGAGCGCCCCACACGCGGCGTAGACGAACAGCAGTACGGCTGCAACCCGTACGCCGGCCAGCCGCGCCGCCTCCGCGTTACCTCCCACGGCGTAGATGTAGCGGCCCAGCGTCGTCCTCGACATGAGCACGTGGGCGGCCGCGTACAGCACTCCCATGAGCAGCACCGCCCATGGGATCCCCAGCACAGGATCGGCCCCGCGGCCGAGCATCACGAAGCTCTGGGGCAGCTTGTAGACCGGCCTGCCCGCCGAAATGATGTAGGCGAGCCCGCTCGCCACCTGCATCACCGCAAGGGTGGCGATGAACGGCGGAATCCGGAATCGCGTGATCGTCAACCCGGAGAAGGCGCCGATCCCGCCGCAGAGCACCAGCGTCGCAGCGCCGCCCAGCACCATCGCTCCGGTGCCCGCCGCTTCGCCGCCCATCCGGCCGATCAGCGAGGCCGTCACGACCGCGGCCAGGGCGATGAGGCTTCCCACCGAAAGATCGATGCCGCCGGTGACGATGACCATCGTCATCCCCACCGCGAGGATCGCGATTACCGCGATCTGGTTGGCGACGTTGCGGAGGTTCTCCGGCAGCAGGAAGGTGGGCCAGCGGTACGAGGCGGGCGTGAACACCTGCGCGCCGGCCACCGTCGGCAAGGATTCCAGCGTGCTCCTCACCACCGGCGCCGAGGCCTGGGTCGTGGCCACCACACAGCGGGTGACGCCTTCCTCCGCCACCCGCACCAGGGCGGCACGTGCCTCGGCCGGGTCGCCGGTCACCACTACCGGCGCAACCCCGGTCCTTTCCCGGATCCGCCGTGACAGGAGGCCGGCAAACCGCGCGTCCTCCTCGCCACCCCGGCCGACGATGACCACCGTGGTGCCTTTCAGGTCGGTCCCCTCGAGTTGCCGCGCAAGCGAGCGCGCCGCGGCCTCGCCGGCTGGTTGCTGCTCCTGGATCGTCGCAACCGAGAAGAACGCCGCCAGGAGCACCAGCACGCCCAGCATCCCGTAGCCGGAGAGCAGGCGCGCAAGGAAGGAAGGGCCGCGATCCGGCAGGTCGGCCATCGTCAGCCCACCGCCAGGCCGAGTACCTGCTCCTGCGTCGCGGCGGCGGCCTCCAAGATCTCGCCCGCGACCCGCCCGCGGTGCATGACCAGGATGCGGTCGCTCATGCCGAGCACCTCGGGCAGGTCGGAGGAGATCATCACGACCGCCTTGCCCCGAGCGGCCAGCTCGTTGATGAGCAGGTAGATCTCGTGCTTGGCGCCGACGTCGATGCCGCGCGTCGGCTCGTCGAAGATCAGCACCCGCGAGTCGCGCTCCAGCCAACGGGCGAGCAGCAGCTTCTGCTGGTTGCCTCCTGACAGGTCCCGGGCGAGCTGGCCCGGGCCGGCGAGGCGGATCCTGAGGCTCGCCACGAAACGCTCGAACTCCGAGAGCTCCCTCCCCCTCCGGATCCACCCCCAGGGGGACCACCGGTCCAGGTTCGGGAGGGCGAAGTTGTCGCGGGCCGAAAGGCCGAGCACCAGCCCTTCGGCCTTGCGGTCCTCGGTGAGGAGGCAGATCCCGTACCGTATCGCGTCCCGCGGCGTGCGGATGGTCACCCGGTGGCCATCCAGCAGAATCTTTCCACGCTCCACCGGGTCCGCGCCGAAAACCAGCCGCGCGAGATCCGTGCGTCCCGCTCCCACGAGCCCCGCGATCCCCAACACCTCCCCGGCGCGCACCGAGAACGAGGCGTCCCGCACCCGCCCGCCCGAAAGCTCTCGCACGGCCAAGACCTCGGGGCCTTGCTCGGCGCGCACCTTGGGAAACTCCTGCTCCAGCGGTCGGCCCACCATAAGCTCGACGAGCCGCCCGCGGGTCAGGTCGTGCGTCGGCCACGTCCCGAGGGTGGAGCCGTCGCGCATCACCGTCACCCGGTCGGCGATCGCCATCACCTCGTCAAGCCGGTGACTGACGAAGAGGACGCCGATGCCGCGTGAGCGCAGCTCGCGGATCACCCCGAACAGCCGCTCCACCTCACCCGAGGCCAGCGCCGCCGTGGGCTCGTCCATCACCAGCAGACGCGCCTCGGCGAGGAGCGCCCGCGCGATCGCGACGAGCTGCTGGTGCGCCACTTCCAGGTCCCCCACGCGGACGCCGGGGTGGAGCTCAACCCCCAGACGAGCAAGCGCCTCGCGTGCACGCCTGCGCTCCTCGGCGGCGGCGATGAAGCCCAGCCGCGCGCCCTCGCGCGCCAGGAAGAGGTTGGCCCGCACCGAGAGGGCGGGAATCAGGTCCAGCTCCTGGTATATCGCGGCGATTCCCGCCCCGGCCGCCGCCAGCGGTGAAGACCAGCGCACGGGCGCACCGTTCAGCTCGACCGTGCCTGCGTCCGCCTGGTGCGCACCCGTCACGATGCGGATCAGCGTGCTCTTGCCGGCCCCGTTCTCACCCACGAGGGCGTGGACCTCGCCCGCCAGCACGTCCAGGTTGGCCTCGCGCACCGCCAGCACGCCGGGGAACTCCTTGCGGACGCCGTCCAGACGGAGCAGCGGAACGCCGGCGTTCGCCACCGCGCCCTCACTTCCCGGCGACGGCATCGTCCTTCGTGAACAGCCTGCAGGGGATGAGGTGCACCGGCGCCACTTTCTCGCCCGCCAAGTAGGCGGCGACGGTTTTGACCGTCTCCTCACCTATGGTGCGCGGCTGTTGCACGACGTCGGCATAAATCCTCCCGGCCTGGATGGCTTGCCGGGCCTCCGGCACCGCGTCGAAGCCCACGATCGTGACGCGGCCGAGCCGGCCGGCCTTTTCGACCGCGGCGAGCGCCCCAAGCGCCGAGTCGTCGTTGATGCCGAAGATGCCGTCCAGATCCGGGTGCGCTTGCAGGATGTCCTCCGCGGTTCGGAATGCCGCGTCCTTCATTCCCCGACCCGAGAGCTTGGCAACGACGCGGATACCGCGCTGGGACGCCATCTCCTCCTCGAAGCCGCGCACCCGCTGGATCACGGACTCTACCTCCGGGTGGTCGATGATCGCGATCCTCCCCTTGCCGCCCAGCGCTCGCGACAACGCTTGCGCCGCGAGCCGCCCGCCGGCGATGTTGTCGGAGGCGATGTGGGAGACCACCGAGACCCCTTCGGCCAGCACCGCGATGTCCGCCGTGAACACCGGGATGCCGGCCCGGTTGGCGGCCTGGACCGAGGTACCGATCGACTTGGAGTCGCAGGGGCAGACCACGATCGCCGACACTCTGTCCACGATGAAGTTCTCCACCTGGTCCTTCTGGCGGGCCACGTCGAACTCGCCGGACTGCACGTTCAGCTCGTACCCGTGTGCCCTGGCCTCGGCGGCCATCCCGGCCTCCAGGTCCTGGTAGAAGGGGTGGGTGCGGGTCAGCAGCGACACCCCGACGCGGATCTGGGGCCGCGCCCCGGCAGCGGGCGCCTTGCCTTCACGCTTCGCGCCACCGCCGCAACCGATCACGAGGAGCCCAAGAACGAGCAGGCCACTCAGGAAAGCGGGGGAATGCGCAAGTGTGCGTTTCATCCGGTCCATTGGCCCCTCGTGGCAAGAACCCTTCAGCACCGACTTCGTTTTCGGACCCTCAGCTCAACCGTGACGGCGTGCGGCGGCAGGCCCGACGATACCACCACCCCGACCGCGGTCAAGGATCGGGGGGAACTGGGACAATGTCTCGGGGCTGGTGGCGCCAGTACGCGTAGGCCGCGGCGCCGAGGGCCACGAGACCCCCCCCCCAGCGACTCGAGCGGCTTCTCGGCCAAGGTATTCACCACCAGGAGATCCGAGGCCGGGACCAAGACGCCCGCACCATCGGGAAGACCCTCACCGAAGGCGGTGAAGATCCCCACGGAGGGCATCGGGCTCTGGAGCGCCGGCTCCATCTTGGGGATGGCGAAGAGCCCCAGCGCCGCGAAGCCCATGATCGCTCCGATGATGTTGAGACCAAAGCATTTCGTGTAGCATTCGTTTGACCGTGAACTCGCGCTCGCTCCTCCTCGGCGCAGTTGGCCTGGTTTTCCTCGTTGCGGTTGCCTGCTCGCCGAGCCAGCCTCGCGGGGCGACGCCCTCGCAACCCACCGAGCACGAGGCTCGCTCCCGACACCCCTTCGTCCGTCCGACCCTCGACGGAATCGCCACCGGGCTCCGGAGCATGGGAGACCCCGCCGCGGCCGCACGCCTGTCTCGTGTCACCTTGGTCGGCACGCTCGAGTTTCCCGACGGTGGCAATCGCATTGCCGTCGAGGAGACCGCCGTCTGGCCGGACCGGTACGAGCTCCGGCTCCGCGGTGGGGCGGAACGCCAGCCCGTCGTCGCTCTGACCGGTGCCGGCCTGAGGTTGAGCCTACCCCCCGGATGGCCTCCGTCGGTCCTGCCGAGCGAGGGGTTCGCCCGGCTCAGGCTGCGCTCGCTATTCGTCCTCAGGCACGTCGCGCAGGCGCTCGCTGACGGTGCTAGGATCGTTCCGACGAGCTACCCGGTTCAGGGCGTAGTTGCCCTGCAGGCCCGAGATCAGTACGGCACGTTCAGGAGCATCTGGGGTGGACCCGCGGGAGGCTTGCTGGCAATCGAGGACGAATCGGGACGCGTGCACTTCCCGGCGTTCTTCCGCGCCGGCCCGTGGTTTCTCCCAGCCATGCAGTCCTACGAGTCGAACGGCAGAATCTCGACGGTGCTCCACGTGACGTCAATCGAGACCGAACCTGAGCGATGAGACCAGATTCGATCGTGGTTTTTTCGGCACGAACGCACCTTGAAGGAGGGGCAACGATGACGCGAAACCGGACGTGGGTCATGGCCGCGGTGCTGGTGCTGCTGACGGTGTTCTCCGCATACCTGCTCGCGGCGTTCGTCAACGGCGGCTTTGAATCCGGCGACTTCACCGGCTGGACGAAGTCGTCCTATCTGAACGATCAAGGCCTCGTCGGCACCCAGCCGTTCAGCGGTGCGAGCATCACGCGGACCGCTGGGGGCGACTCGACTGAGTCCGTGATCGTCACGGCGGTCCCCCCCGAAACCGGAGTGGACCCGCTGCTCGGCGCGGGCGCCTCTTTCAGGTTCCCCAAGTTCGGGGTGTACTCGGCACGGGTCAACAATGACTACGCCAACTACCACTCGAACTCGATCGTGCAGCAGGCCACGATGGACAGCAGTGACGTGGACCCCTCCGACAGCAAGGTTCACATCCGCTTCGCCTTTGCCCCCGTGCTCGAGGATCCCGGCCATCCACCTGAGGCACAGCCGTACTTCTACGTCGGCGTGCGCAACGTGAGCAAGTCAAACGCCCTGCTCTACGAGTCGCTGAACTTCTCCAACGAGGCCGGCGTACCGTGGAAGACCGCTTCCGGGTTGCTATACACGGACTGGCGGATTGGCGACATCGCGCCCGGAAACTCCCAGCTCGCGGTCGGGGACGTCGTCGAGATCGAGGTCATCGGGGCCGGCTGTGGATATGGCGGCCACTTCGGGTACATCTACGTCGACGCCTTCGGGCGCGACCTCCCAGGGCTTTCGGTGCAAAAGGTCGCCGACAAGACGCTGGTGGCACCGGGTGACACGCTCACGTACACGTTCACGTACGGCAACGGCGGGACGGCCTCCGTGGACAGCGTGGTCGTCACCGAGACGGTCCCGCCGCAGACGACCTTCGCGTCCGTCTCCGATACGACCAACTGCTCGCAGGCAGCCGGGGTCGTTTCGTGCAACTTCGGCACCATGGCTGCCGGTGCGTCAGGCACTTTCCAGGTCGCCGTGACCGTGAACGTCGGGGCCACGGGGTTCATCAACAACGGCAACTACACGATCGCGGGCACCGGCGTCGGCCCGACGCTCGGGCCGCTGGTCTCGGTGCCTCTGACCGGGCCATCGACAGACATCTCGATCACCAAGACCGCGTCACCCACGCTGATCGACCCTCCGGGCGGAAACCTGACCTACACGCTCAACATCACGAACAACGGCCCCAACGTTGCGCAGAACGTGGCCGTGACCGACACCCTGCCACCAACCGTGACGTTAGTCTCCGCGACGCCCAGTCAGGGCGTCTGCACGGGCGTCTCCAACATCACGTGCAACCTCGGAAACATCAACAACGCGGGAACGGCGACGGTCACGATCATGGTGCAGCCGACCCAACTCGGGCACATCTCCAACACCGCTAGCGTTTCCGGCACCTTTATTGACCTCGACCCGAGCAACAACTCTTCGACGGCTCAGGCCGACAACGGCAACCCTGAGCCCATCCCGCTCCTGGGGCTGCCCGGAGTCCTAATCCTGGCATTCCTCATGCTGCTCGTCGGGGTGCTCGTCGTGGTGAGGAGGTTCTAGCGCGGCCCCGTCCGTTGACGCAACGGCGAGCAAAGCGCACGCGGGCGCCGGGTCGGGCTCAACCCCGGCCCGGCGCTTTTCTTTTACTCGAAGTGGACGAAGGTCGACCCATCGGTGCTGGCAACGAACGGATGGCCGGCCGCTCAGGCGCGGTGGCGCCAGTAGGCGTAGGCGGGCAGGCCGAGCGCCACGAGACCCAGCCCCCAGAGCGATTCGAGCGGCCTCTCTGCCAGGGTGTTCGCCACCAGGAGACTCGAGGCCAGGATGAATAGCGCCGGTACCACCGGATAGCCCCACACCTTGTACGGCCGGGGAAGCTCGGGCCGCGTGCGCCGCAGGACGAAGACCGCGGCGCCGGTCGCCACGTGGAACGCCATGACGGCGAACATCGAGTAGGTGTAGAGCTGGCTGTAGGTGCCGGAGAGGGCGAGCAGCGCCGACCACACACCCTGAGCGAGCAGAGACCGGCCGGGCGTCCGATAGCGCGGGTGAACATCGGCAAGCGCACGGAAAAATAACCCATCCTGCGCCATCGGCAGGTAGATGCGCGCCGCATACAGGATCGACGCGGCAAGGCACCCGAAGCTCGAAACAAGGACCACGAGCGCCACGAGCCGGGCACCCACCGCCCCGAAAAGCGCTGCCGCCGCGGCCTCGCCAATGCGCGGTGACGCCGCGATCGCCGCGACCGGGAGCGCCCGCAAGTAGACCACGTTGAGGAGGGTGTACATCACCATCACCGCCACGGTCCCCCAGAGGAGCCCCCGCGGCAGGTTCCGCTCCGGCTGTCGCACCTCCCCCGCCGACAGGACGAGCCCGTACCAGCCGTCGTAGCTCCAGAGGACAGCGATCAGCCCGACCCCGAATGCGGTGACAACGCCAGCCGAAGGCGGCAGGGCCTGAAGCGCCGGCTGCACCTTGGGGACGACGAGAAGCCCCAGCGCCGCGAAGGCCACGACCGCACCCACCTTGAGCACGGTCAGGAGGTTCTGTACCGACGCCCCCTCCCTCAAGCCGATGTAGTTGACCGCGGTCAGCGCCAGGATCGCGGCAGCCGCCGCCACCTGACCGCCCGAGAGCGTCCACGTCCAGGAGCCCAGGGGCAACGCCAGCAACACGTGCTGAGTCGAGAACCAGGGCACGAAGCTCCCGAGATACTCGCCGAAACCGACCGCGATCGCGGCGATCCCCCCCGACATGATCACGAGGAAGCTGGCCCAGCCGAAGAGGAACCCCGGGAGTGGGCCATAGGCTTCCCTGAGGAAGTGATACATGCCGCCGGCGCGCGGGAAGAGCACACCGAGCTCGGCGTAGGTCAGTGCGCCGGCAACGGTGAGCAGCCCACCCGCCAGCCAGACGAGGAGGATCAGGCCGGGGTACGGCAGCGACTTCGCGATGTCGCCGGCGGCAATGAAGATCCCGGTGCCGACCACGGCACCGATCGTCAGAAGCGTCCCGTCCCAGGCCCCAAGGCCCCGGACGAGCTGCGGCGAGCGCTCGCGTGTCGTCTCAGCCAATGTTTGCAGTCCCCGGCAGAAGCGCGTCGACGTTCGGACCCTTGGACGCGACGCCACTGCTCCGTCTTCCCTGCTTCTCGGGCTTCCGGCCACCCTGCGCACCGTTTTGCGCGCGAGAGTGGGCCGGTGTGCCGCCGCCGTCGTCCAAAGGGGGCCCCGGAAACCCCGAACGCACCGTCCGGACCACATCAGGGGCGATCAGCGCTGCGAAGAGTGCGAGCAGCCCCCAGGAGAAGACCCCAAAGATGACCTGCGTGTCGTTCGTCAGCAGGGCGGTCACGAGTGCCGCGGCGTTGACGCCGAGCACGCCCACAGCTCCGCCGATCCCGCGGCGAAGCGCGAGCACGACGAGCACGACCCAGTAGTAGCAGGAGAGGACGAGACCCGCGAAGACGGCGGCCACTCCGATGGCCGCGCCTTCGTCGGCCGTACGCGCCGCCGCGGCCACAGCGGTCCCCGCAACGAGCAGAAGCGCAAGGGCGAGGTAGAAGGGCCGGCGCTCCTTCTGGGCGCGGTTCATCTCCCCTTGCCATGTGGCCCAGCGCTGGGGGAGCGGCAAGGCGGCCGGGATCCGGCCGACCATCGTTTGCGGCGTCGTCAGAAAAACGAGCTCGAGACCGGCCGTGTTGGTGCTCCACGTACCGTGGTGCTTCTCGATGTTGTGGGCAAACTCGGGCCAGGCGGCGAACCCCCTGCCGGTGAGCGCGCCCGCCAGGACGCACGCTGCGGCGCTGGCGAGGAACCCGGCACCAAAGCGCAGCGCCCAGGAGAAGTTGGAGCGACGCAGAAGGTCTTTGGCCGCGACCGCCGCGACGCCGACCAGGAGCAGCCCAGGAAAGAGCCGAACCGACGCGGCATAGGCAAGAAGCGCGCCGGCGCCTGCGAAGCGGCGACGCTTCAGCAGGCAGACGCCGACCACCAGCGCGGCGAGCCAGTCGTACCGGAGAAACGCGCCGCCGACCCAGGCGTACCGCCACGGGTACCCTGCGCCGAACAGGATCAGCGCCGTCGCTCCGGCGGCACTGCCGTAGCTTCGGAACACCATGACGAACATCACCGCGAGGATCACCCAGTCCAGCAGCGCGAGGAGGGGAACGGTGGTGTCGTTCAGGGGCAGCCACGAATTGAACAACCGTCCCACGAACGTCCAGGTCGGCGTCGGGTTGTACCCGTGGTCGAGGCGAATCTCGTTGAGGGTGCGTGAGAATTCGGGAGCGAGAAAGGTGTTGTGGTCCGCGACGAAGCTGCGCCACCGATCGGGGGTGAACCGCCGCAGAACCGCCTCGCGGTGCTCGTCAACGGCGCGCACCGGCTCCATCGTGTTGGTCCGCAGGTCGCGGATCACCCGCGGCAGCCGGAGGTTTGGCGCGGACTCCGCTTGAGCCGCAACCGACGCCTCGTAGAGCCCGTCGTATCCGAGCTCCGGGAAGTACTTGGCGCCGAGCTGGTAGTGGAAGTTCTCGCCGAAGTGCGTGAACCTCCCGTCGTGGAATTGAAAGAAGTTGCAGGAGGCACCGGCGGCGAGAAGCGCGAGCAGACCCAGGACGGCGCCGCTCTTGTCACGGTCGGCCTGCCCGCGCGAACGCCAGACGAGCACGCCGACCGCCGCCGCCGTCAGAGCGAGCTTGACGAGGATCTCGCTGTGCTCGGTCACGCCGAGATGATAGCCGAAGGTCGAAAGACTCCGGGTTGGCGCTCTTCATGCCCGGGCCTGGATACCGGGCGTGATCGCGGGATGACGCAGCCCCGGACCCTCAGATCCCGCCGGCCCGGCGGATTTTGGCCGCAGCCTGGGCCAGCCGATCGTCATCCTTGAGCGCAGCCAGTTCCGCGGGCAGTACCTGGAATTTCTCCAGGGCGTTGAAGAACCCGTCCAGCACGTCACCCTGGTGGCTCGGCACCAGGAAGATGTGCGTGTGGGGTATCCGCCGGCCGCGGGCGTAGAGGCAGACGAAGTCCGGCGTGAACGCCTCCTTGAGCTGTTTGGCCACTCGCCGCGCCACCCGGAACAGGCTTGTGCTCTCCTCCTCGCTCAGGTCGTGCCACCACGGAACGTGCCGCTTGGAGACGACCAGGCAGTGCCCCTCGGTGAACGGGTTGATGTCGAGCAGGCACACGGAAAACTCGTCCTCCGCCACGACGTGCGCCGGAGCCTGGCCCGCCACGATCCTGCAAAAGACGCAGTCTTTCTTCTCTTGGGGCATGCTCGCTCCTCGAAGCGAGCGTGGCCGCGCGTGCTCTCCCCAGCGCACGGCGCCGCGGCCCACGCTCGCAGGTACCTGGCCGACGATACCATCACCCGACCTGGGGTAAACGGCGCCGCAACGCTTCTTGCCGCGATGGGGCGGGTACGCTACCCTCCGCGCTGGACCAGGGAGAGACCTCGATGACAAAGGTGACCGCTGGATTTGCCATGGCTGCACTGCTCGTGGGGGCGTTCGCGGCAAGCGCAGGCGAGGTGGCCGCCACGATCGCTGCGGGCGATGCCGCCCTGGAGAAGCTCGACCTCGAGGCAGGGATCGCCGCGTACCGCGGCGCGCTCGAGGCGGCTCCGGACAGCTACGAGGCTCTCTGGAAGCTGGCGCGCGCGTTGACCGACAAGGCAACGCTGTCAAAGCAGCCGGGTGAGCAGAAGAGACTCTGCATCGAGGCCGAGAAGCTCGCCCGCAAAGCCGTTAGCCTCAAACCCGTCGGACTCGAATGGCCACGCCTACCTCGCCGTCGCCGTCGGCAAGCTGGCGCTATTCGAAGGCGGCAAGCGCAAGGTGGAGCTGTCGAAGGAGGTCAAGGCGGAGGCCGAGAAGGCGCTGCAGCTCAACCCCGACGACGCTGTCGCCCTCCACGTCCTGGCGATCTGGAACCGCGAGATGGTCGAGCTGGGCTGGTTCCTGAAGAGCTTCGCGCAGCTCCTGTACGGGAAGTTCCCCCCGGCCTCGCTCGATACGGCGCTCGCCGATCTGCGCCGCGCCTCCGAGCTCGAGCCGGACGTCATCCCACACCACGTCGAGCTCGGCATCACGCTGGCCTCGGCAAAACGCTGGGCCGAGGCGAAGACCGAGCTCGAGAAAGGGCTTGCCTTGCCCACGGCGTGGGTGACCGACGATTACTACCGTGCTCTGGCGCGTTCGAGTCTGGCCCGGGTGCACGATCACCTCAAGTAGGGCGCTCGCGGCAACGGGCCTCGTCGGCGCGTGCGTGCGCCGCGGCGATTGTGACGTAAGCGTGGCGATTGTCGGTCCGGGAGGAAGGTCGTGCAGGCGATGGGCGGCATGGCAACTGGAAAGTTCGATGCGGAGCCGTGGGTTAGCGAGGGCGTGGAGTGACGCCGTGGCGAGAAACGTTCACGTCAGACCAGCCCGTGGTGGCAGCTCAGCGGGGATCGCATTCGATGGGCCGCGTGGAACACCCTGCGCGCCGTCAGAGCTCGTCGTCGGGTGACGGGTGGAATCGTTGAGCGCAAACCATCGGTCTCCCCTCATCCGCGCCGTCGGCCGCGCTCTCCCGAAGCATTACGCCGACCAGGAGACGCTCATCGCCGCCTTCCGCGACGCCTGGGCCGGCGCTCACTTCAACGTCGAGCGCCTGGAGGAGCTGCACCGGGCGGTCCAGGTCTCCGGACGTCACCTCGCCGTTCCGATCGAGCAGTACAAGGAGCTCGCATCCTTCGCCCGCCGCAACGAGGTGTGGGCCGAGGTCGCGGTGGATCTCGGCGAGGCGGCGGTGCGTGATGCCCTGCGACATGCAGCTCTCGAGCCGCGGGACGTCGGCCACCTCTTCTTCGTCACGACAACGGGGATCGCCACCCCAAGCATCGACGCCCGCCTCGTCAACAGGCTGGGGCTAAGTTCCGGCGTTCGCCGCACGCCCATCTTCGGGCTCGGGTGCGCGGCGGGTGCCGCAGGCATCGCCCGCGCCGCGGACTACCTGCGAGCGTTTCCCGACCAGGTCGCCGTGCTGCTCTCGGTGGAGCTGTGCTCGCTCACCCTGCAGCGCGACGACTTCTCGATCCCGAACATCATCTCTTCCGGCCTCTTCGGTGACGGCGCGGCTGCGGTCGTGCTCACCGGCGGGGCGCACGACCCCTCGGGAGGGTTCGCCGGGCCGCGCGTGACGGCCACGGGATCGGTGTTCTACCGCGACACGGAAAGGGTCATGGGGTGGGACATCGTGGACACCGGCTTCAAGGTCGTCCTCTCCGCGAAGGTGCCGGACGTCGTGCATGAGCACGTGCGGAGGGACGTGGACACTTTCCTCGCGGCGCACGGGCTCGACCGCTCCAACATCCGCCACTGGATCGCCCACACCGGAGGCCCCAAGGTGCTCAAGGCGTTCGAGGAGGCGCTGGAGCTGCCTGTGGATGCTCTCGCCCGCTCGTGGAAGTCGCTGCGGGAGACCGGAAACCTCTCGTCGGCCTCCGTGCTCTTCGTCCTCGGCGAGCTCCTGGACTCCGACGAGGCAACAAAGGGCGACCACGGCCTCCTGATGTCGATGGGGCCGGGCTTCTTCTCGGAGCTGGTCCTGCTGCAATGGTGACGTCCGTCGCGCTCTACCTGGCGTTCCTGGTCCTGCTCTACCTCGAGCGGCTCGTGGAGATGCTGCTGTCGCGCCGCAACGCCCGCCTGGTTTTCGCGGCCGGTGGGGTCGAGACCGGCCGAGGCCACTTTACCGTGATGGTCACGGTGCACGCCCTCTTTCCGCTCGCCTGCGCGGTCGAGGTGCTCGCGCTGAACCGCGGTTTCCCCGGTGCCGTCGGGTTCGCTGCCCTGGCCGTGGCGCTCGCCGCCCAGGTCATGCGCTGGTGGGTGGTCGCGACCCTGGGCCGGCAATGGAACACCCGCATCATCGTGGTGCCTGGTGCGAAGCCGGTGACGGCCGGCCCCTACCGGTACCTGCGTCATCCCAACTATCTCGCGGTGATGCTCGAAGCGGTGAGCGTGCCCTTGATTCACGGCGCATGGCTGTCCGCGATCGTGTTCGCGACCGCGAACGTGGCGCTCCTGAGCGTTCGGATCCCCGCCGAGGAACGCGCCCTTGGAGAGCAATACTCGCAGGCTTTCGCCGGGCTCCCGCGCTTCCTCCCGGGAGGCCGCAATGCCTGACCTCAGGGCGGAGATCCTGGCCGAGATCCGCCGTGTCTTCTCGGTCGATCTCGAGGTCACAGAGCCGGTGGAACCGCACCACGAGCTGGGCAGGGACCTCAGGGTCGACTCGATGGGCGCGGTCGTCCTGGCCGTGGCGCTCGAGGACCGCTTCCGCGTCAAGCTCTCCGACGAGGATGCCGGCGCGGTTGTCACGGTCAAGGACCTGATGGACCTGGTGGAGCGGAGGTCGAGGGAGGCACTCACCGGGGGCGATGCCGAACAAGGCGAAACCAAGGGTGCCCCGTGAAGGGACCGCCCCAGCCCACCCCCGAGCACCGGACCGTCAATGACGCCCTGGCTGCCGCTGCGGCCACCCGATCCGGCATCACCTTCGTGGACCTCCACGAGAGTGAAACGTTCCTCTCCTTCCGCGAGATCCACGCACGCGCGAGGAAAACCGCCGCCGCTCTTCGGCACGCGGGGGTCTCGGCCCGCGACCGGATCGCACTCGTCTTCCCGACCTCACCCGCCTTCATGGACGCCTACTTCGGGGTGCTGCTCGCCGGCGCCGTGCCGGTCCCGCTCTACCCGCCGTTCCGCCTTGGGCGGCTGCCCGAGTACCACGCCGCGACGGCCAGGATGATCGGCACGGCCGACGCGTGCCTCGTGCTGGCGGACGTCAGGACCCGGAAGCTCCTCGGCCAGGCGATCGAGCGGTCCCGTCCGCGGATGGGCTGTCTGACGCTCGAAGACATGGGCCAGGGAGACGCCGGGGAGGTCGAGGCCGCGGTGGATCCCGAGGAGCTCGGGCTCATCCAGTTCTCATCGGGCTCGACGACCGACCCGAAGCCCATCGCCCTCTCGCACAAAAACCTGATGGCGCAGCTTGCGGCCCTCAAGGCGCTGCTGCCGCCCGAGGAGCTCTTCCCACAGCGGGGCGTGTCCTGGCTGCCGCTCTACCACGACATGGGTCTCATCGGCTGCCTGCTCCTCGCGGTGTACCACCCCGGTCCCGTGGTCCTCATCCCTCCGGAGCATTTCCTGGTCCGGCCGGCGCTCTGGCTGCGGGCGATCGCGCGCCACCGCGCCACGCTCTCGGTGGCGCCGACGTTCGGCTACGCGATCTGCACGAAGCGGGTGCGGGACGAGGATCTCGAGGGCATGGACCTGTCCAGCTGGCGCCTCGCGGTCTGCGGGGCGGAGCCCATCCAAATCGGGACTCTCAACGCTTTCGCGCAGCGCTTCGCACCGTTCGGCTTCGACGCGTCCGCGCTGCGGCCCGTGTACGGCCTCGCCGAGGCCTCGCTGGCCGTGACGTTCGCGCCGCCGGCCAAAGCCCCCAGGGCGGTCGGCGTAGACCCGACCCGCCTCGCGGCGACCGGGAAGGTCGTGGACGGGGTTCGACGCATCGTCTCTGTCGGGACACCGGTCCCGGGCACCGAGCTCGAGGTGCGCGGCGCGCACGGCGAGTCCCTGCCGGAGCGCGAGGTGGGGCGGATCTTCACCCGCGGACCGTCCGTGATGGCCGGCTACTTCGGGCAGCCCGAGGCCACCGCGAGCGTCCTCACGGAGGGCTGGCTGGACACCGGCGATCTCGGCTTTATTGCCGACGGTGAGCTGCACGTGTCCGGGCGGGAGAAGGACCTCATCATCATTCGGGGCGCGAACCATGCTCCCCAGGAGTTCGAGGAGTGCCTCGACGGCCTCGAGGCCGTCCGCGCGGGGTGCGCCGTGGCACTGGGCTTCCTCCCCGACGGGGAGGATGGCGAGCAGCTCCTCGTGCTGGCCGAGCGCGCGAAGGACGCAAGCCGCAACGACGGTGATGCCGGCACCGTTGAGCTCGTCCGGCGGGCCGTCCTGGAGCGCACCGGCATCCGGCCTTACACCGTGGTGATGCTCGACCCGGGCACGCTCCCCCGCACCTCGAGCGGCAAGCTGCGCCGCAGCGAGGCGCTGCGCCTTTACCTGGCGGGACAGCTCGCGCGGCCCCGCAAGGCCGGCCCGGCTCGGCTCTCCGCGGAGCTGGCCCGATCCGCTCTCGCGTTCGCCAAGGTCAAGCTCGGCCGTGGGCGATAGGTTCGACGTCGCCGTCGTGGGGGGCGGCCCCGCGGGGCTGGCCACCGCGATCTTCGCCGCCCGCGCGGGTCTCTCGACGGTCCTGTTCGAGAGGAGCAGCGGCCCCCCGGACAAGGCGTGCGGCGAGGGGCTTATGCCCGCTGGCGTGGGCGTGCTCGAGACGCTGGGCGTGAGAGATCGGATCGACCATGCCGACTGCGCCCCGTTCCTCGGGATTCGCTACGTCCAGGAGGACGGCTCGTGCGCCGAGGGCCGGCTCCCCTCGCCTGGGCTCGGCATCAGGCGCACGGCACTGACCTCGGCGCTGGCGCAGCGCGCGGGCGAGTGCGGGGTCGCGATACGGTGGGGCTGCGCGGTCGAGGGCTTCACGACGACCGCTCAGGCCGTGACGCTCACGACGCCGGATGGAGAGGTTGCCGCCAAGCTGCTGGTGGCCGCGGACGGCCTGCACTCCCGGCTCCGCCGGCTCGCGGGGCTCGACCGCCCGACCCGGCTGCCGCAACGCCTCGGGCTGCGGCAGCACTTCCGCGTGGCCCCCTGGAGCGAGTTCGTGGAGGTGCACCTCGGCGAGGGGATGGAGGCGTTCGTCACCCCGGCGGGCGCAGAGCGCGTCGGGATCGCCTTCCTCTGGGAGAGGGACGCCGTGCCCGAGCCGGTCTCGATCGAGAGCTTCCTGCGGCGGTTCCCCGCCCTCGCCGCGCGCCTGGCGGAGGCACCCGCCGACTCGCAGCCCCGCGGTGCAGGGCCGCTCGCGCAGCGTGCCCGCTCGCGGATCGCCGATCGCTTCGTCCTGATAGGCGACGCGGCGGGGTATATCGACGCGATCACGGGTGAAGGTGTTTCCCTCGCCTTCGTCTGTGCGCAGGCGCTCGGCGCGATCCTGCCCGCGGCGCTCGAGCGGGGCGCCACGCGGGAGAGCCTTCTCCCCTACGAGCGCGCCTTCGCTCGCGAGTTCCGCCGCTACGGCCTCGTCTGCCGCTCCGTGCTCGTGCTGGCGCGGCGACCGCGGCTCCGCCGCCCGGTCCTCCGCTTCTTCGGCACACATCCACGTCTCTTCGACCGACTAATCGCTCTGGCACTGGCCTGAGCCTCATCTCAGTTCAGAAGTGGGGCCCGACCGCCGGGCGCGCTGTCCTTGCTCTTGTGTGGGGCGCGACCGCCGGGCGTGCTGTACTTGGTCTTGTGTGGGGCGCACATGCCATGCGCGCTCTTCGTTGGTTTCGGAGGGTGCGAGACGGCTCGCGCGGCGCGCGAGCCCCACAGAAACCGAAGCAAACACGCCGGCACGGCGTGCCAGCCCCACATTCGACTTCTCGGGTCGAAACGCGCCGGAGGGCGAACCCCCTGCTTACCGTCCTGCGAGCAGGCACGGCTCAGCGGGGTTTCACGGCGTTCTGCTGACCCGCGCCCGGGAACGAGAGGAACCGGACCGGTCTCTTCGGCTTCAGGCCGGCCTCCCTCTGCCAGTCGGCGAGGTCTTCGACGGATAGGGTGCCGGCCTTGCTCGTCAGGGCAAAGTAGAGATCCGCGAGGGTGGCGACCTGACCCGCCCGCCTGGCCGAGGAGAGCGCGAACAGCTCCTGGATCACCAGGACGCCGCCGGGCCGGAGAGCGCGGGCCGCTCGCCGGACCACATCTCGGCTTTGGGCCGGCTCGAAGTGGTGCAACAGGCTCGAGATGAAAACGAGGTCGAACGCCTCCGCCCCGAGATCCTCGGTCAGCGCGTCGCCGGCCCGGTGCGCGACCCGGTCCCCCAGCCCCTCGCGCGCGAGGATCGGGGCGGCCTGTTCCACGGCCCCGGGAAGGTCGAGGATCTCGGCGCAAAGCCGAGGATGACGGCGGCACAGGGCGACGGAGAAGAACCCGTGGGAGCCACCGAGGTCGAGCATGGCGCGAGCGCCCCTGGGGACCGGCGTTCGCAGCACCACCTCGCGGGCGAACGCACCGGCCAGGGAACGCATGCCACGCTGGTACGCCTCCCACTGCTCGCTCGACATCTCGGTGTGGATGTCGAGCGGCTCGCCGGTCTGGACGAAGCGCTCGAGGCGTCCGATCCACTCCCACTCCACGAACCGGAAGAGCACGTTGTCGTGAAGCGAGTGCGCGCTGTCCTCGAGCAGCCACCTCCGCGCGTCGTTGGTGAGGGCATATCTGCCATCGGTCGCGGCCCGGAGGTAGTCGGTCGCCTCGAGGACGCCGAGCAACTTGGCCGTCGCGCGACTCGTCCGTGCCGCAGCGTGCGGCCACCTCGCCCGGCGTCAGCGGCGTTGCGGCAAGCGCCTCGAACACGCCGACCTTCGTCGCGACCATCAGCGCCTGGGCCAGCAGCAGGGTGCCGTGCGTCTCGAGCAGAGGCCGCGGCCCAAGCCGCAGCAGGATCGCCACACGCTCGAGCAGGTTCTCGGCAACCGGTCCGATCCTCAACGCCTCGCCCTAGAACCTGCACCCCACCACGAACCCCCCAGGGGCGACGCTCACGTACCAGGTGCGACGGGGGTCTGCGGCCATGCCGACAGCGCCGAAGTCGGACCGCTGCTCGTACCGCCGTAGGTCGTGAACCGCTCTCATCGGTTGGCTGAAGATCTGCACCTCCGAGATGATCTGGCCGACGGCGAAGGCGACCAGACCGTCCCTGGCGGGGCGGTCGTAGTGGAGCCAGATCGTGAGCCCCGCCGCGAGGTTCACGGCCGCGGCCAACGCGTGGGCCTTCCACGATCTCCCAAGGGTCTCCTGCGCTGCGGCCTTGCGAAGATAGCTCTCGGCTGACGCGAGCTTCACCCGCCGCGCTTCCGGCGTGTCGCCCGGCATGACCCTCAGTCGCGCCGCGAACCAGCCCGCCTCCAGCGGAAAAACAAGCTGGGCACCCATCCCGAGCGCTGTCGTGACGGACCCCACACGCATGTCCTGTCTCTGTTTCTCGTCGCTGGAATTCGAGTAGGCGGCCAGCTGACCCGCGGTTGCGGCGCCGTACCCGATGAGCCAACCGGACCACCAGAGGTCGGCGGCTCTCTGTCCCCCATCAAGCGAGCTCTGAATGTAGGTCAGGCGGCTCGTCACCTCCGAGTCCCCGAGCTTGCTCGCCTGCTGGGCTGCCAGGTGCGTTGTCAGAAGGAGGAGTACCGCAGAGACCGCGACAGCGTTCCGGATGGATTTCATCTTCGCCCTCCCGCCCGTGAATCCCGGTTCCTCAGTCGATCACGCCAGACTACTCGAACCTGTTGGCCCGTTTGGTCCGCAGTGCTGACGCCGATGGTACTCCCGTCGCGGCAACGGCGGGGCGACTGGAAGAAAGGGACCCGTTTTCGTGCTTCGGGCCACCTCCCGGTGGCCGGTAAGTGTTTCATTCTATTTGGTCGGGACGGCGGGATTTGACCGTGCGGGGGCAGCGCGGCGCGAGGCGGACTGCGGGCCCCACGCCCCGCAGCGGCAGAGGTTCGCCCGTTCGCCGTGCAAAGCAGTCGGTGGTCTGAGACCTGACACTTGGAATTTGGATTCTATTGGTTATGCTTGGCCATGCCCGAGTCTGACTATCGCGCCTATCCCTATCGCTGGGTTGTCCTCGCGAGCTTCATGGTCATTGCGGCAATGTCGCAGCTCCTCTGGATCACGTTCGCCCCGATTACGATCGAGGCGGCGCGCTTCTACGGCACGTCGGACATGATGATCGGTCTCCTCTCCATGAGCTTCATGGTCATCTACATCCTGATCGTGATCCCCAGTGCCTGGGCGATTGATACCTGGGGCCTGCGCGCTGCGGTCGGCCTGGGTGCTGCCCTGACCGCGGTGTTCGCAGCGACTCGCGGCGTCTTTGCAGGCAGCTTCCCGCTCGTCTTCGCCTCCCAGGTCGGGCTCGCCATCGGCCAGCCGTTCATCCTCGGATCAATCACCAAGGTCGCGGCACGCTGGTTCCCGGTCAAGGAGCGGGCGACCGCCACCGGGCTCGGGACGCTCGCCCTCTATCTTGGCATCCTGGCCGCGATGGGGCTCACGCCGCCCCTCACGATCCACTACGGCATGAGGAACATGCTGCTCATCTACGGCGTCGCGACGATCATAGCCACGATCCTGTTCTTCGTGCTAGTTCGCGAGCGGCCACCGACCCCGGCCGGGCATGACGAACGCGCGTTGATGCTCGACGGCCTCAAAGGGATGCTCCGGCAGAAGGACTTCATCCTGCTCATGGTCATCTTCTTCGTTGGCCTGGGTATCTTCAACGGCGTCTCGACCTGGATTGAGACCATCATCCGGCCGCGCGGCTTCACGATCGCGCAGGCGGGCACGCTCGGCGCGCTCATGCTCGTCGGCGGAATCGTGGGCGCCATTGCGGTCCCGATCCTCTCCGACCTGGGCCGGCGACGGCGGGTCTTCATCATCATCTCGCTCATCGGCATGATCCCGGGCCTCGTCGGCATGACTTTCGCCACCAGCTACTGGCTGCTTCTCCTATCGGGATTCGTCTTCGGTTTCTTCCTCTTGAGCTCAGGGCCGATCGGGTTCCAGTACGGGGCGGAGATCACACACCCGGCACCGGAGGGCACATCCAACAGCTTGCTGATTGTGATGGGTCAGGTCTCGGGGATCATCTTCATCTTCTGCATGGACGCGTTCAAGTCGCCGGGTGGCGTCATGACCGGCTCCATGCTCGCGCTCATCGCGCTCACCGCCGCAAGCGTCGTCTTGGCCACGGCGCTCAAAGAATCACCCGTCGCCACCTCGAGCCGCTAGTCCTCGGCCCAGGAACCGATATCCCGGCGTTGGGCTCACTACCCATGCCGAGACTCGCCCCATCTGCCGAAGAACGTCAGCGTCGTCGCCAGGGACGCGAACGCGTAGGTCAGGCTGAGGGCAGTTGTCTTCTCACTGCGACCGGCGAGACCCACGGTAACGGCTCAGGCGATCGGGGAGGAAGTGTTCGGGAAAAGTGGCTCCCGGCGTTGACGGACAACTCGACAAACTCGGACGGCCCCAGCGAACCGGAAAGCTCGGTCGGCACAGCGGGTTGTGATCTCGTGACCCATTGAACACCACTCAAAAGCCCCAGTTTTGTGGCGTCCAACGCCTGGCTTCAACAGGAGCGTAGGTGCTCCCGTGGAAGCCGTTGTTAGGGCCGTTCTTCTTGGAAAGCACTCCAATTAAACACTCCGAAATCTGCTCCAACTAAGACGGAATCCGGATGAACTATGCTGCGGTATCGTGCGAGAATACCCTACGTTCTTATCCACAATGGAAACTCGTTGCGGTCTGGCCGGGTCGCGAAATGCTCTCAGCACTTCAATGGATGGAGCGTCTGGACCGGGCAAGGAATAACCCACTATAACTATTTCATCGGCAACCCTAACGCGTTCATAGAATTCTTTCCATACTTCACGTAAGGCTTCACGATGGCCATGATCGACAAAGCCGTCGCGGGTTTTACCACCAACGTCGAGAAGCTTTGCCGAAGAAGGGGGAACTATCGCTGGGACCTTGGAAATTGCAGTCTTCGCAAATGGGCTGGACGAGCCCATTTCCACGGGGCCGAGTGGTGTCCTTCAGATAGAGCAAGTAGTAACTGGAGGCTTTGACCAATAGCGTCAACGTTGGACGTGGCGTCTACAATAAGCATTTCGCGGTCCAACAATAGCGTACCAGTTTATGCTCCCGTGCGGCTTCAAGATAAGCGTATAGGTGTCTGGGACAGCAGTAGGCAAGTAATGGAAAGACTTTCCCGCCTTCAAGACCGACAGTTCCAGCAGGACATCCCAATTGAAGGAAACAACAGTTGCATTCGGCTCCAAGCTTGCCACGAACTGATCGTACGGCCCCAACTGATCCTGCACAGAGGCACATTTTTCTCGGATATATTCTCTGAGACCTCGCAGGGCTATTTCGAGTGCTCGAGTTCTGCCCACTCCAGACAAGTCAATTCCGCAATTGGCGAGGTAGGTAAATGATCATGGGTCAAGGTAATTGAGAAGTTCCTCGAAATTTGGACTTGGGTCTCCCCGTTCGCTGCGCGGCTTCCGAAGACCTCGAAGACAGACTTGTTCCAAGACTTCGCGTTGGCCTTCGGGTAAGAACTTGCATAATTCCCACGTGAGGGAATTCATCGCAGGAAGGCCCAATGCGCATGACGCCGCCAGCGCCCAAGATGTATACCCGTTTCTCATGCTCGTCTCGTGTCCTTATGCCGCCCTTCTGGGGCGCGCCCGATGAACGGGAACTCGCTGGCACAGCCAAACGATGAACCACGCTCGTCTTCCGCGCAGAGCCGCCGCGGCCACGGCCACGACGTTGACAAACTAACTGACAAACCAGACGACCTGGGCCGCCGGTTGGCGGCCCGTAAGTGCTTGATTTTATTTGGTCGGGACGGCGGGATTCGAACCCGCGACCCCTTGAACCCCATTCAAGTGCGCTACCAGGCTGCGCCACGTCCCGACCGGGTCACTTCAACAGCGCGAGGATGTCCTCCAGCTCGCGCCGCGTGTGCTTGAGCGCGCGGCGCAGGCTTTCTACTTGGTTCGACGGCTTGGTGTCAACCTTCGGCGCCTTCGGCGCCTGGCCGGTGACCTCCTCCGAGAGCCGCTTCTTGGCGCCCGCCACGGTGAAGCGCTCCTCGTACAGCAGCTGCTTGATGCGCAGGATGAGCTGGACGTCGGCCCTGGTGTAGGTGCGCTGCCCGCCGGCCCCTTTCGCAGGGGCGAGCTCGGAAAACTCGGTCTCCCAGTAGCGCAGCACGAACGGCTTCACCCCCGCTATCTCGCAGACCTCGCCGATCTTGAATTCGTCCTTGTCGGGGAGCGCCGTCTCACTCGGCATGACTGTCCTCCTCGGGAACCAGTGTCAGGCGGAGTTGAAGCGTCAATCGCCTCCCTCCGGTCCACACCGCCGGCACGGGAACCTCGAGCTCCAGCTCCCGCACCTCCCCCACCTGCGCCAGCGCCCGCGGCACCACGCGTTGCACCAGGGCGCTCTTGGCCTCTGGGGAAAGCTCGAGCGGGGGCGGGGTCTCGGTCACCAGCTCGACCTCGGGCTCCACGGCTGGCGGAGCCGGCGGCTCGAGCTGGAAGACGTCGTCGCTTGCGCCCTGCCCGCCCACTGCCGGCGACTCAAACGGGTCCGCCAGCGCAGCCAGCTCCCCGGCCGGTAGAACAAAGGCGGGCAGATCCTCGGCGGGCGCGACGGCGGCGACCATCTCCTCCTCCGGAGTGCCGACCGCGGTTGGAAGCATGACCCTGCCGGTCTTCACCGACACAGGCTCCGGCAGCTCCACCTCAAACACCTCACCGCCCGCGGACGGCATCGGCTCCGGCGCCACGGGCTCCGGGGCGGAAGCGGTCGGGCCAAAGGGGACGACCCGGGCGGGTGGCTTGCCGGGAACGGGAGGCGTGCTTCGCTGGGGCGGCAGCGGCGCTTGAGGCGTGGGCGGCGGTGGCGTGACGAACGCCGGCGGCGGCGCGGGGAACGGTGGCGGGGGTGGGGTCATGAACGCTGCGAGCGGTGGGACCTCGGTCGCAAACGGCGGCTCGGCAGCCACCGGCGGTGGCGTGAGCTCGAACTCTGCCGGCGTCACGAGCACCGGGGGTGTGATCAGCTCAGGCGGTGGTGGTGAGGCGTTGGGCCGCGGTGCCGCGGCGACCGGTGGCGGCGGTGGGGGCAGGAACGACGCGAGCGGCGGGACCTCGGTCGCAAACGGCGGCTCGGCAGCCCCCGGCGGTGGCTTGAGGTCGAACGCCGGCGGTGGGGGCGACGCCATGGGCATGGGAGGCGTGCTCAGATCGAGCGGCGGCGGAGCAGCGGCGGACGCCGGTCGTTTGAGCTCCACCGGCGACGGCGGCGTGGTCCTCAACGGCGGAGGCGGAGGCGGTACCGCGGTCGGCGCCGTCGGCAACGGCTCGACGAGCTCGGCGCCCGCCGCCTCGGCCGGGATCTTGAAGCGGTCGCGCAGCGAGCGCGCCACGAGCTTCACGACGCCCTGCAGCGTCTCTTCGACGCCGACCCCGGTCGTGGCCACCGCCTCGTAGAACGGGGCGTTGAACTCGTTGAGCAGCTCGTCGAGGTCCTCGATGCTCAGGACGTCCTGGAGGTCGCGCTTGTTGTACTGCAGCACGTGGGGCAGCTCCGTGAGCGAGAGCCCCTGCAGCGCCAGGTTGTCCTTCAGGTTCTCCCACGACTCCCGGTTGGCGCGCAGCAGCTCGCGCTGCGAGTCGGCCACGAAGACCACCGCGTCCACCCCGCGGAGGACAACCTGACGGGTTGCGTTGTAGTGCACCTGGCCCGGCACGGTGTAGAGCTGCACCCGCATCCGCATGCCGCGCAGGGTGCCCGCGTCCACCGGGAGGAAGTCGAAGAAGATGGTCCGGTCGCCGCCCGCAGGGACGACGACCAGCTCGCCCCGCGTCCCGACGGGGTAGCCGGCGTAGAGCGTGCGCAGGTTCGTCGTCTTGCCACCCAGCGGGGGGCCGTAATAGACGACTTTGGCGATGATCTCGCGCGCTCGCGGTCGGAATTGGACCATCAACGGGCCCGATCTCGTTTCCCACGTATGTTAAACCGAATCGGCACTCCTGCCAACGGGAACGCTTCCCGCACCGTGTTCTCGAGGTACCGCTGGTAGGAGAAGTGCAGCTTTCCCGTGCCGCTCACGAAGAGCGCGAAGCGCGGCGGGCCGCTGGCGGTCTGCGTGGCGTAGTAGAGCCGCGCCGGCCGTTTACCCCCCGGCGGGGGCTGGCGCTCCCAGGCCGCGCGCAGGGCGCGGTTGAGCTCCCCGGTGGGGACCCGCGTCTTGAACGCCTCGCCGACCTCGAGTGCAGTGGGGAGCAGATGGGCGACCCCCGCCCCTGTGGCCGCCGAGGCGAACAGCACCGGCGTGTCCTTGAGGAACTTGAGCCGCTCGAGGACCCGGCGCTTGAGGCGCTCTCTCCCCTCGCGCCCCTCCTCGGCGATGAGGTCCGCCTTGTTGATCACGACGACGGTGCCGCGGCCGGCCTCGGAGACGTACCCCGCCACGTGCGTGTCCTGGGCCGTCAACCCCTCCCCCGCGTCCACCAGCACCAGGCAGACCTGGGCACGCTCGATGGCCCGCGTGGCCATGATCACCGAGAGCACCTCCGGGCCCTGGTCGGTGCGCCCCTTGCGGCGGATCCCGGCGGTGTCGATCAGACGCACGGTTCGGCCGCCGCACGCCACCAGCGTGTCCACCGCGTCGCGGGTGGTGCCCGGCACCTCGGAGACCAGCACCCGCTCCTCGCCAAGCAAACGATTGACCAGAGAGGACTTGCCGACGTTCGGGCGGCCCACGATGGCGACCGCCAGCTCGGCTTCCGCCGGGGTCTCCTCCTGGGGGGCCGGCAACACCTTCTCCAGCTCCTCCCAGAGCTCCCCGGTCCCGAGGCCGTGCTCGGCCGAAACCTCCACCACCGGGAAGCCGAGCTCTGCGAACTCCCCGGAGCCATGTGCGGCGTCCCTGCGGTCCTGCTTGTTCACCGCAACCACGGCGGGTGTGCCGGCCTTGTGGAGCTGGGCGGCGATCTCGCGGTCGGGTGGGAGCAGCCCCTGGGCGCCGTCCACCACCAGCACGACGGCGTCCGCGCCCGCCACGGCCAGAAGCGCCTGCTCTCGCACCATGGCCGGGATCTCGGCCTCGCTCTCCGGCTCGAACCCCCCGGTGTCCACCACCACGACCACGCCGCCGGTCGGGCGGGGGGCATCGGCCGCCACCCGGTCGCGGGTGACACCCGGCAGGTCGTGGGTGATGGCGCGCCGCGCCCGGGTGAGGCGGTTGAAGAGCGTGGACTTGCCGACGTTGGGGCGGCCGACGATCGCGACGGTGGGGGGCATGTCCTACCACCTACCCGCGTGGACCGTGGCCCGTGGCCCCCTGCGCGATGCAGACGCGAGGCAGGCGGAGCGGAAGCTCCGGAAGACGGCCACGTGTGCTTGTTGAGACATATTCTCAGGATGCCACTGAACCCCGAGCACGAACCGGTCACCTGCCTCGGACTCGATCGCCTCGATCACCCCGTCGGGGGCGCGCGCGGCCACCACAAGACCGGCACCAGGCTCCGCAACCGCCTGGTGGTGGCGCGAGTTCACCGCGAAGCGCCCCCCGCCGGCGCGAGGAAGCGCGCGGTGCCGCTCACGATCACGTCGTGGGCGAGGTGGTCCTTGGGCTCCGGCACGCGGTGCCCGCCCCTGCCGGCCCGCTCGAGGTCCTGGATGACCGTTCCGCCCGCCGAGACCGCGAGTAGCTGGCAGCCGTAGCAGACCGCCAGCACGGGCCAGGACTCCAACGCGGCCCGCCCCAGCAGGTCCAGGTCGAGGGCGTCGCGGGGAGGGTCCAGGCGCAGCTCGACGCCTGGCTCCGGCTCCGCGCCGAACCGCCGCGGTTCCAGGTCCGGCCCGCCGGTGAGCAGGAGTCCGTCGAAACCCGCCTGCGGCGGGGCGAGGCCGGCTACGGTGGACGGGGTGACGAAGACGAGCTCTCCCGCATCCCCGCCCGCCCGCACCCAGGCGGCGCCGAACCTCTCGACCTCGAAAGGCCTGTGGTCGCAGTGAGAAACCAGCACCCGCACGGGAGCATTGTACGGCAGCCATCGGTAAACCTCGAATTATCAGCGAGAAGAGCCGCCGGCGGGGCTGGGCGCTAGGAGCCTGTCCGGGTAAACGACGAAAGCGAGAATTCCGAGGGCGCCGGATGGCAAGGAAGCCGAGCGAAAAGCCCGGAGGCGTGGCTAGAGCTACGTCGAGGACTTTTCGCGACGGCTGACACGGCCAGCCGGATGCCATCGGGATTCGCAGCCGAAGTATTACCCGGACAGGCTCCTAAAGGCCCAGGAAGATCACCGCGAGGCCCGAGCAGGCGATCACGCCGCCGGCGAGGGCGTGCGACCAGCGCTCCAGCGACGCGAGGGGCAGGTGCCTGACACCGGCGAGGGCGAAGCTCACCAGCGCCAGCATGGTCGCGATGGTCACTGCAGAAAAGACCCCGGCGGTCACCGCCGCCGTGCCCCAGCGCCCACGGCTCGCGGGCAGCACGAAGAGGGGGATCAGGGGCTCACAGGGTCCCAGCACGAACACCGTGAAAAGCGCCCAGAAGGTGGCGCGGGAGCGGTCTGTGTGGGCATGCTCATGGGTGTCGTCCCCGTGGGTGTGGAGGTGGAGGTGACCGTGGTGCTGGTGCGGGACGATCCCGGCCCGCGTGCGCACCGCGTGTCGTATGCCCCAGGCGGCATAGGCGATCCCCAGGGCCACCAGCGCCCACGCCGCGAGGTTCCCGCGCGCGCTCTCCACCGCGGAGATGTGGGCGACGCCGTACCCGAAGGCGAGCCCCACCACACCCAGAAGCACGGACGACCCGACGTGGCCGACGCCGCACAGAAACGTCACCGCCAGGGTGCGGCGTGGGCTCCAGTGGCGCACCCTGGCCAGCATCACGAACGGCAGGGTGTGGTCAGGGCCCAGGACCGTGTGGGTCAGCGCGATGGCTGCCGCGGCAACGAGTAGGTTGAAGGAGAACGCGTCCACCTAGCAGATCCTCGGAAGCTCCGAGCCCGCGAGCAGGTCGAGCGGGCGGTCGGTATTGTAGAGCGTCCGCAGCACCACCGGTGCACCGCCGGCCTCGAGCGCCGTCACGCGGCCGACTCGCACGGCCCCCGCCCCCAGCGGGTGCCCGTTCAGCACCTTCACCACCCGGTCGGCGTCGCGCTCGGCAACCCAGAGCACGATCCGCCCCTCGCACGCAACGTAGAGCGGGTCGAGGCCGAGCAGCTCGCACACGCTCCGCACCTGCGCCCGCACCGGCACCGCCGCCTGCTCGAGGACGATCCGCACGCCGGCCCGGGAGGCGACCTCGTGGCAGGTGGTGGCAAGGCCGCCGCGGGTGGGGTCGTGCATCGCGTGCACCTCGGCGCCCGATCCCAGCACCAGCTCGACCAGACCGGCGAGCGGCGCGCAGTCGGAGCGCAACCCCTCGCCGGCCAGCTTGTGGCGGCACGCCATCACGGTGGCGCCGTGGTCGCCCAGCGGCCCGGAGACGAGGACGGCATCGCCGGGCGCGACACGGTGGTCGCCGAGATCCCGCTTCGGCGGCACGACGCCGAGACCCGCGGTGACGACGTACGCCCGGTCGCCCTTGCCGCGCGGCACGACCTTGGTGTCGCCGGCAACGATCGCCACACCGGCCTCCGCCGCTGCGCGCGCGGCGCCGCGCACGAACGTCTGCAGCAGCTCGATCTCCAGCCCCTCCTCCAGGACCAGCGCCCAGGTGAGCGCGACCGGGCGCGCCCCGGCCACCGCCAGATCGTTGACGGTGCCGCACACCGAGAGGTAGCCCAGGTCGGCACCCGGGAAGACGGGCGGGTCCACCACGAACGCATCGGTGGTGAGCGCCGGACGCCCCGGCGGCAGCTTCTCGAGGATCGCGGAGTCCGAGAGCGTCGCCAGCGCGGGGTTCGTCGAGATCCGGAAGGAACACGTCCCGTACAAGCTCCTGGGTGAGCCTGCCCCCGCCCCCGTGGGCGAGCAGGATCTTGTCGGGGCCCTTCACCTGGTTTCCCCGGTCGCGAGCCTTTCGTGCCGGTACCACGCCGCGCACGTCCCCTCGCTGGAGACCATGCACGCCCCGATCGGCGCGATGGGCGTGCAGGTGGTGGCGAAGAGCGGGCACTCGGGCGGGTCGATGCTGCCCTTGAGCACCTCGCCGCACCGGCACCCCGCCGGCTCCACCGGCTCCGGCACCTCGACCTCGATGAGCGCGGCATCGCGGTGGGAGAACTCAGGGCGGAGCGCAAGGCCGGAGCCGGGGATCGTTCCGAGGCCTCGCCAGACCACGTCGGCGGTCGTGAAGAAGCGGCTCACCAGCGCCTGCGCGGCCGTGTTCCCCTCGGGCCTCACCACCCGGGAGTAGAGGTTGACGACCTCGGCCCTCCCGGCCGCCACACACTCGACGAGCTTCTCCACGCCCCGCAGCACATCGGTGGGGGTGAAGCCGACCACCACGGCCGGCATGCCAAGCTCCTCGGCCACGAACGAGAAGGCGTTCGAGCCGGTGACCACCGAGACGTGCCCGGGGAGCAGGTAGCCGTCCACCTGGACCTCGGGATCGCGGATGATGGCGCGCATCGGGGGCGGCATGATCTTGTGCCCGGAGAGGATCAGGAAGTTGGGCACCGCATCGCTCTCGGCCTCCGCGAGCGCCCCCGCCACGGTGGGCACCGTGGTCTCGAACCCCACCGCAAGGAACACCACGGTGCTTCCCGGGTTCTCCCGGGCGATCTGCAGGGCGTCGCGGGGCGAGTAGACGATGCGCACGTCGGCGCCCTCCGCGCGCACCCGCTCCAGGCTGCCACGGCTGGATGGCACGCGCAGCAGGTCCCCGAACGTCGTGACGATCGTCCCGGGGCGACGGGCGAGCGCCTCCGCGCGGTCCACGTACCCCACCGGCGTCACGCACACCGGGCAGCCGGGGCCGGCGATCAGGCGCACCTTGGGCGGGAGCAGCCGTCGCAGCCCGGCGGCAGCGATGGCGTTGGTGTGGGTGCCGCAGACCTCCATGAGCGTGATCCGGCGTGGAAGCTTCTCCGCGGCCTTCGTCACGCGGCCGGCGAGCGCCGCCACCGCCTGCGGGTCGCCGTAGGCTGCGGTGCGAGCTCACCGGGTCCCCGCCGCCTCGGCGACCTGGCGGAGCAGCTCGAGGGTCGCCTGTGCCTCCGCCTCGTCCACCGTCCCGATCACGTAGCCGGCGTGGACCAGCACGTAGTCCCCCAGCTGCGCGTCGGGTTGCAGCATCAACGAGACCTCGCGGCGAACCCCGTCGATCTCGGCGACGCCGAGCGTCTCACGGCGCTCGATCAGCTTCATCGGGACAGCCAGGCACATCACGCCTCTCCTTTCAGCCGTGGCTCGACGCCGCGCGCGGCGGCGAGCACGCCCAGCACGGCCTGACCGTACGAGAGCCCCCCGTCACCGGGCGGCAGCCGCACCGGCAGCAGCGGCTCGTACCCGGCGGCAGCAAGGCCGTTCCCCCAAGCCACGGCGGAGGAGCCGGTTCACCAGGCACCCCCCGCCCAAGGCTACCACCCGGACACCGGCCGGCACCACCCTCTCGGTCAGCTCCACGGCCAGGCGGCAGAACGTCGCGTGCAAGCCGGCCGCAACCGAGGCCGCGTCCTCGCCGGCGAGCATTCGCCGGGCTGCCGCTGCCAGGAGCGCCGCGCTCGGGAGCACGCCGTCCCCGGTCAGCGCACCTCGGGCCACGGCTCGGCCGCGTCAGCGGCCCTTGCGGCGACTGCCTCCAGGCGCGCCGCGGCCTCCCCCTCGTAGCCGTTGACCGGTGCCAGGCCCAGCAGCGCCCCGGCCGCCTCGAACACCCTGCCGGCGCCGGTGGCGTACGGAAACCCCGGCCGGCCGGCCAGCTCCGCGACGGCGGCCAGGTTCTCGGGCGAGACCAGCCCGGCCAGCGGCAGCCGTGGGAGCAGCTCCGCTGCGCCTGCCTTCACGAGCGCCGCAGCTGCCACCCGCCAGGGCTCGCGGACCGCGGCCTCGCCGCCCACCAGCGGCAGCGGCTCCAGGTGTGCGAGGCGCCTCCACCCCAGCTCGCCGTCGAGCGACCAGCCACTCCCCGCCCCAGGCCACGCCGTCCGGGCCCCAGCCCGTGCCGTCCAGGGCGATCGCCGCGGCGGCCTGCCCGGGCTCCGGGAAGCGGCGGTGCTCGGCGAGCGTCGCGGCGGCGTGGGCCAGGTGGTGCTGGACGGCGAGAATCCGTGCCCCCCGGGCCCGCGCCAGCTCCTCGCCGAGCCAGGTGCTCGGGTAGTCCGGGTGGGGGTCCACGACCAGCAGCTCGCCGGGGGCCTCCAGGAACTCCTCCAGGCCGTGCGCCGCCTCGGCCAGGAACGCCCGCGCCGGCTCGTTGTCCAGGTCACCCACGTGCTGGGAGCAGAACGCCTCCTCGCCCACGGCCAGGCAGGCGGTGACCTGGAGGAAGGGGCCGAGCGCCAGCACCGGGTACGGCGCTCCGACCGGCAGCGGCAACGCCTCGGGCACGTAGCCGCGGCCACGGCGCACCAGCGCGGGTCCTCCGGGGCCGGTGCGGACGACCGAGTCGTCCGCCCGACGAACGACGTCCCGGTCGTGGAGCAGGAAGAGGTCGGCGATCGACCCGAGGCGGGCCAGCGCCTCGCGGTTCCCGCGGCAGATCGGCTCGTCGCTGGAGTTGCCCGAGGTCATGACCAGCACGTCGAAGGCGGCGCCCCGAAAGAGCTCCACGTGGAGCGGCGTGGTGGGGAGCATCACGCCGAGGTCCCCGAGCCCGGGCGCTATCCCCGCCGCGACGCCGGAGCCTGGGTGCCGTGGCGCCAGCAGCACGGGCGCCCGAGGCGAGGCGAGCAGCACCTCGTCCTCCGGCTCGAGGGAGACGAGTCTGCGCGCGGTCGCAAGGTCGCGGACCATCACCGCGAACGGCTTCGTGGGCCTCCGCTTGCACTCGCGCAGCTGCGCGACCGCCGCCTCGTCGTCGGCCCGGCAGGCGAGCTGGAAGCCGCCGAACCCCTTCACAGCCACGATCACGCCGCGCTCCAGCGCCTCTCGCGCGAGCCCGATCGCCTCTGACCCCCGACCCCTCACCCCCGATCCCGGGCCTTCCAGCCACAGATGGGGACCGCACACCGGGCAGCACACCGGCTCGGCGTGAAAGCGGCGGTCGGTGGGATCCTCGTACTCGCGCCGGCACTCGGGACAGAGCGGGAAGCACGACATCGACGTGCGCTCCCGGTCGTAGGGAAGCGTCCGAACGAGGGTGAAGCGGGGCCCGCAGTTTGTGCAGGTGATGAACGGGTAGCCGTGGCGGCGGTTTGCCGGGTCATCCATCTCTGCCCGGCAGTCGGGGCAGAGCGCCGAGTCGGGTGGCACCAGCGCCCTCCGGCGCCGGCCCTCCTGGGAGGCAAGCACGGAGAAAGCGGTCTCACCAGAAGGCGCGGCCGCCGCGGTTTCCATCCCGTCGATGCGCGCCAGCGGCGGCAGCGAGCGCGGCAGGCGCTCGAGGAACGCATCGACGCTCACGTCGGGACCCTCGACCTCGATCACGACCCCCTCGGGGCCGTTGAGCACGAAGCCTCCGAGGCCGAGCGAGGAGGCCAGCCGGTGCACAGCGGGGCGGAACCCCACTCCCTGCACCACACCCCGGCAGACCAGACGCAGCCTTTGCCGGTCGCGGGTGCTCACGCCCTCGCCTTGCGCTTGGCCGCCAGGCGCCGCTCGAGCAGCGTGCACCAATCGGCGATCCCCTCTCCGGTGCGGGCCGAGGTGAGAACGACCGTACCGGTGGGGTTCAGGGTGGCGAGCTGCTCCCTAACCGCCGCGAGGTCGAAGCTCACGTGGGGGAGCAGGTCGATCTTCGTCACCACCGTCACCTCGGCGCGGGCGAAGATCGCCGGGTACTTGAAGGGCTTGTCGTCCCCCTCCGCCACCGAGAGCAGGGCGACCTTGAAGTCCTCACCCAGGTCGTAGGAGGTGGGGCAGATCAGGTTGCCGACGTTCTCGATGAACAGGATGTCGAAGCCGGGGAGGCGCGCCTCGTCCATCACCTTGCGCACCTGCCGCGCGTCCAGGTGGCAGGCACCGCCGGTGAGGATCTGCACCGCGGGGATGCCGAGCGCGCGCAGCCGGTCGGCGTCCCTCTCGGTCGCGATGTCACCTTCGATCCCCGCGAGGCGCAGGCGCCCGACGAGCGCCCGCACCGTGGCCTCCAGCAGCGTGGTCTTGCCAGAACCGGGGGAGGAGATCAGGTTGAGCACCAGCGCGCCGCTTTCTGAAAAGCCCTTCCGCAGTTGCGAGGCCGCCTCCTCGTTGGCGGCGAGCACGCGCGCACGAACGTCCACGATCTCAGCCATGGTTGCCCTTCCCCTCTTCCGGTCGCCCGCCTTCCGCGCCATCCGGCAGGAACGCCACCTGCAGCACGTCGAGTTCCTGTCCGCCCGAGACCTGCAGCGGCTTTCCGCAGTCCGGGCACACGGGCAGCCAGCTCCGCTCGGCCCTTGGCTTTTCGGCGTTGCAGGCGGCACACAACTGGCGGGCCGCGTGCCACTCGACCTCGAGGACGCTCCCGGCGTCGGGCCCACCCCCGGTGAGTGCCTCCCAGGCGAAGGTGAGAAGGTCGGGCTCGATGGCCGTGAGCTCGCCGACCGCCACCTTCACGCGCTCCAGCCGCCCGGGCCCGTGCGCGGCCACGGCGGCACGGCTGGTGCGATAGATCTCCTGCGCGATCGACAGCTCGTGCAAAGTCCCCCCTACGACGAGTGCAGCTCCTGCGACGGTCCGCCGAAACGCCGCCCGTCCCCATCGCTTGGCCGCAGAATGATACTGCGTTTCGAGGATGGCAGCACCGCCAGGAAAAGGCCTCGGTGGCGGCAGGAAACCGGCTGCACCGCACGGCTTGGTGTGGCACAATCGTGGCGATGCCTCGTCTCTACGTTGTCATTCGGCACCACGACGGAACGGAGGAGGTTCGGGAGCTTTCCCCCGGGAGGTTGGTCATTGGGCGCGAGAGCGGAAGCTGGCTCTCCCCGCTCGACCCGGCGCTCTCGCGCCGGCATGCCGCCCTGCTGGTGGACGGCGACCGCGTCACGCTCGAGTGCCTTCCAAGCCGGAACGGAACGTTTCTCAACGGCACGCGGGTTGAGGGCCGGCTGTCCCTCGCGCCGGAGGACGAGGTACGCGCAGGACGCACCATCATGCGGCTCCGCGCCGGAGTTCCCGAGCCGGAGGGCCGGCGACATCATGCCACCGTGGAGCTCCCGCCCGGCAGCGTGGCCGTGCGCCCCGTCGGCATCTCAAAGGTCTTCACGGAGCTGCTCGAGCGCGCCGAGAAAGTGGCGCCGAGCGAGCTGGCGATCCTGATCGTGGGCGATAGCGGTACGGGTAAGGAGCTCCTCGCCCGGCACATCCACGCCTGCTCGCATCGGAACGCCGGTCCGTTCCAGGTGCTCAACTGCCCGGCGCTACCGCCTACCCTGGTTGAGAGTGAGCTGTTCGGCGTGGAGGCCGGGGTCGCAACCGGTGTTAGCTCGAGGCCGGGCCTGCTCGAGCAGGCCGACGCCGGGACCATCCTCTTGGACGAGGTGGGCGACCTCCCCCCCGAGGTCCAGGCCAAGCTGTTGCGCTTCCTGCAGGAGCTCACCATCACGAGAGTCGGGGGCCGGAAGGCGATTCGCGTGGACGCCCGCGTGCTTGCCGCCACTAATCAGGACCTGGACGCCGCCATCGCCTCCGGAAGCTTCCGCGCCGACCTTTACTACCGGCTCGCGGGTGTGACCTTGGCGCTCCCGCCGTTGCGGCAGCGCCGCGAGGACATCCTCCTTCTGGCGGACTGGTTCATGGACCGGTTCGCGCCGGGAAAGCGTCTCTCGCCGGGCGCCGTCGAGATACTCCGAGGCTATGACTACCCGGGCAACGTGCGGGAACTCGAGATGATCGTAAGGCGCAGTGCTTTCCTGGCGAACGGCGCAGAGATCCAAGCGGCCGAGGTTGTGTTGCCAGAAGTGGAGCGGCCCGTCGTCGGGGCTGACGCGACCCGCGAGGCGGGGCGGTTGCTGCGGGCCGTGGTAACCGGTGAGGCCGACTTCTGGAACGACGTGCACCGGCCGTTCGTGACGCGCGAGCTCCCGCGGGCCGTGCTGAAGAGGCTAGTGGCGCAGGCGTGGGACGAGAGCGGCGGCTCGGTGAAGCGGCTGGCTTCTTACCTGCACGTCAGGGACCGCTACCGCAAGCTCCTGGACTTCCTGCGCAACAACCGGCTGATGCCGGGCGACCCCGACCGTCTCGCTTAGGGCCTCCCCTTCCACTCCCCGCCCTCAGGGGCCCCACCGTGCCTCTCCCAACGCACTACCCGAGGCCCGCCGACACCCAGATCGACCTCGGCGCGCACGGTGCTCCCCCGCCCGCCGAACCACACCGCCACGTTCACGAGGACCCGCCCCTGCCCTCCCGGCGAAACCGTGCTGGCCACGGCCCCGCCGCCAAAGGAGCGCTTGCCTAGCCCGGCAAAGTTGCCATCGTCGGCCAGCCCGGCCATCGTCGCAGCGAGGCCCGCGTCCCCGATCGCGACCAGCGCCACGGTTTGTTCCTCCGCGCGCACCATCGAGAGACGCCTCGTGAGAACGTCGTGGAAAAGCTGCGTTGCAAGCCCCACCATGAACATCAGTGCGACCGCGACCAGCAGCGCGTGCCCGCCTTCGGGCGAACGCCTCACCATGACCGACCTCCGCCTGCGCCGCGGAGGGCCAGCCGCAGGCGCACGGTGACCCGGGGCGCTGTTTTGGGTTTGCCGCGCACCTGAGGCGCCGCGAGCCGAATGTCTGCCTCTGCCGCGTGATTTGCCTCGATGTCTACGAGACGCGGTGAAACGGCGCGCCACCGCCACCCGAGGAGACCAGTGAACAGGACACGCCGCGCGACGACAACGCCAGCGGGGTCCAGCTCCAGCCGCTCCAAAGCCCCATCGCGCAACCCGAGGCGTACCGCCCGGCCTTCCGGTTCACGCAGTTCGAGCGGCTCAGCAGACCACTCGGAGCGGCCCCCGGCGAGCGCATACGCACCCTGCACATCGGCCCTTAGCCGAGCGGCCGCGAGCTCAAAATCCGACTGACGAAGCGCCACGGAGATCTGCTGCAAAACCCGCTGGGTCTGGTCCCACAGCGGCCAGGATGAGAAAACAATCATCGAAAGCAGCGCCACGACCACGAGGATTTCCGCAAGCGTGAAACCTCGCGAACATCGGGCGCTCATGACGGCCTCCAGACCATCGTCGCGAGCTGACGCCGGCACCTTTTCCCGCCCACCGAGTAGTTTGCCTCCGCGGCGATCAGGAAGAGCCCGGGCCGCTCACCGGGGCTCACCCGCAGCGTTACCGTGAGGCCGCGCGCCGCCTCTGGCGACGCGGGCAGAGAGGCCATCTGAGCCCCGCTAACCAGCGGTAGCGCACCGGCTCGTACGCTCTCGAGCGTGTACTCCAGCGCCCGCAGCGCCTCCTGCTGCGCCCGGAGGCGCTCCGTCAGCTGCGGTTGGACGCTGAGAAAGGCACCTGCAGCGAGAATCGCCATGCCGATGAGCGCCAGGGCTGCCGCACACTCCATCAGCGTCATGCCGCGTTCGGTCGTCCCACTCACGACGCTCCTCCCAGGACCCGCGCCACCTCATCCCGACTGGTGACGCGCTTTTCGACCAACTCTGCGGCGCACTCCGCGAGGGCACGCGGGCACTTCTTCCGATCGCCGTCCAGGAACTCGGCGATCACAGCTCTGCCCCGGTAGCCGCTCTCGATGCACTCGCCGCACCCCTTCCCACCGCAGGCTTCACACACCCGGCGCAGCAGGCGCTGGGCTATCACGCCAGACAGGGCGAGGTCCACCGCGTACTGCTCCACCCCCATCTCCAGCAGGCGTGGGCGGGCCTCGGCCGCGCGCCCACAGTGCAGGGTGGACAGCACGAGGTGCCCGGTCATCGCTGCTCGCACTGCGACCCTGGCAGTCTCGCTGTCGCGCACCTCGCCCACCATCACGACCTCCGGGTCCTGCCTGAGCAGGAACTTGAGGCCAGCCGCGAAGTCCAGTTTCCGCAGGGGGTCCACTTGAACCTGGGTGCACCCCTCGACGTGCCGCTCCACAGGGTCCTCGATGGTTGTGACGTGGCAGAACTCACCCCGCCGGGCCACGATCTCACCCAGCGCCGCGTAGAGCGTCGTGGTCTTCCCCGAACCCGACGGGCCGACAACCAGCACCAGCCCGTGGTCGAGCGCAAGCTTGCCCCGCAGCCAGGCCATGGCGTGCGGGTCGAAGGCAAGGTCCTCGAGCGTCGCAAGGGTCCGCTCCGGGTCGAACAGCCTCAAAGTGGCCTTCTCCCCGTGGGGCGTTGGGATGATTGCCAGGCGAGCCTCGCGCCCGCCCGGGAGCTCCACGCGCCCCTCCTGTGGGATGTCACAGCGGTAGACCAGAAGACCCGCCATGACCTTCAGCCGGCCGATGAGCCGTCGCCCCTCCTCGGCCCCGAGCTCGCCGCGTTCGACGAAGCGGCCGTCCACCCGGAGCCGGATGCCGAGCCCGCACGGGGCAGGATCGACGTGGATGTCGCTGGCGCGCAGTTCCACCGCATGCTCGAGGAGCTCTTGCGCGGGGTCGGCGATGGAGGCAGGGACTCTCATGGGCTAGTTGTTCCCCACGACCCCGATGAGTCGGAACATCGGCCAATAGAAGTGCACGACCGCAAAGCCGATGATCACGCCGATGGTGACGATGCTGGCGGGTTCGAGCACCCTCTCCGCGAGGTCGAGCCGGGTGGCGAAGCGCTCCTCGGCGGCTTGGGCCATGGCCGCGGTCACGTCGAGGAAGTCCCCGCGCTGCTCGCTCCCGGCCAGAAACCAGAGAAAGGCGGGGGCGACCGCGTCCACCTCGCCTAACGCGTGTGAGGGCAGCTCGCCACCGCGGATCCGACGCGCCGCCGCACCAATCTGGCGGCCGGCCTTCGTATCGGACACCACGCCCTCACAGAGGTCGAGCGCCTCGGGCAGTGTGAGGCCGGCGTCGAGGAGCAGCCGCAGTGTGCGGGCGAACCGCACCTCGATCGCGGACTGCCGCAAACCTCGCGCGATCGGAAGGTAGGGAGTAACGATCGCTCCGAGCCAGCTCAGTGGCAGTCGCGCGTTGGGGAACAGCGTCCTCGCAACGATGTGGGCGAGAAGCAGAAGCACCAGAGCAAAGTAAGGAACACGCAGGTAGCCCCAGGACTGCTCAATAAGGACGGTACCGAACGGCAGCTTTGCGCCCAGCGAGCGGTAGAGCGCCGCGTACACGGGGATGGTCTTCCACATGATGACGCTCACGATCAGACCCGCGAAGAGAAGAACGCTCAACGGGTAGACGAGCACCGAGCGCAACTTGCGGCCGATCTCCTGCAGCCGCTCTCCCTCCTCGGCGAGCTGGTCCAAGACCTCCGGGAGGCGGCCGCTGCGCTCGCCGGCTGCCACCGTCGTGCGCCACGCCTGGGAGACCCAGGCGTCGGGCAGCTCCTGGAGGGCCACGGAGAGAGGCTCCCCCTGCTCGACGCGGCTGCGGACGGCTTCGATTCGTCGGCCCACATTCGCCGAAAACTCGTCGGTCAGGAAGGCGAGGGCCTGCGGAAGCGGGACGCCGGAGTGCAGCATCGAGGCCAACTGACGGAATAGCATGCTGGCGTCAAAGCGCAGCAGGCGCCCGCTGGTGAGTCGCGGAAATCGTTGTGGTAGTTGCTTGAGGCTGCGGAAGAAAGCGGTGAAGGTCGGAAAATAGTCCATGGTCGTGTCCTGTCAGCCAATCTTCGAAACCAGGTCGAACAGCGGCAGGTACATGGCGACCACGAGAGATCCCACTGTGGGCACCAGGAAGAAAAACACGATGATCCAGGCAGCGAACGTGGCAAGGCTGCGGACCCGCCGTTCACGGAAAGCGAGCTCGCGGGTACAGGTCGCACTGACCCGCTCTAGCTCGGGAACGAAGTCCGCCCGAAAGTAGGCCGACCACAGCCGCCAGCTGAGGCTGCGCGGCAGCTCCCTGGCCTGTCGCAGCACCTCCCCGAGGCTCTCCCCGGCGACTACCGGTGGGATCATCGCCGCGAGACCGCGGCGCAGCTTCCGGTTGCTCACGGCGTCCGCGGCGAGGGCGAGCGCGGTCGGCATCGGCACTTGGTTCTTCAGCAGCAGGGCGAGGGTGTCGGAAAAGTTCTTCGCCGCCTCGAAGCGCACGTAGCGGCTCACCATGGGGAGGTACAGCGCAAGGCTGCGGTCCGGCAGGTTCCTGCCGTACCGAAGCAGTGAGTAGGCGGCAACGAGGACAAATGCCAGATAAAGGGCAGCGGACCAGGGTGCGTTCAACGCCGCAATCGCAGGGCTAAACACCGTGAGCGTCGCCCGCGTCAGCCATGGGAGCTGCGCGCCCGCGCTCTCGTACATCTCCTTGAACTGATTCACCAGGTAGGGCGCCGCGAGGCCGTGAAAGAGCAGCACGAAGAGGACCGCGACCGTGATCATGAGCGTGATCGGGTAGGAGACAGCCCGGAAGAGCTTGCCGCGGTCTGAGGCACGAGTGCTGCACCAGTCGGCAAGGTCCCGCAGACCCGCAGCCGGAATCCCTGCGCGCCGCAGCGCCTCCAACATCGTGGCCGCCGGTGCGTCCACCCCCTCCCGAGCGCCGCCACGACCTCGTCGAGGAGGTTTTCTTCACCCCGCTCGCGCAGCACAGGCAGCAGCAGGCGCAGCTGTCGCAGGCCTTCGAGGTCCGCGGTCGTGTCGACGGCAGGCAGCAGCGGTAGGCCCCGAGAGCGCGCAGCGGCAAGCACCCGAAGGAGGTACGCGGCTTCCCGACCGGCGAGATGTGGAGCGGATCTCATAGGGTTCACGCCCAGGCTGTCTGCAGGAGGCATGCCAGCCGGCGAACCCCATTCCGGCGTGCGGGGAAGCGCTTCCATTGAGAACGCCTCACCGGAAGCCTAGACTTGGGTGAGGAGAGCTCACATTGCCGGCGGACGAAGAAAAAGAAACCGCCGCGACACCCCCTTCCGAAGACTCCGGCAGGCGCAGCGGGGGCAACCCTCGCACATCCCCCACCGAGATGGCCCCCACCGGGTCGGTTTCGGACTCCTTCAGCGCCTCGGCTGAGCCGGCACACCTAAGGGCAGGTGATGTCTTTGCAGACCGCTACGAGATCCTGGGTCTTGCGGGCCGCGGCGGTTTCAGCTACGTCTTCAAGGCGAGAGACCGCGAAACAGGGGAAACCGTAGCGCTCAAGCTTCTGGCCTCGCGCGATACGGGCCAGAACCTGATCGAGCGGATGCGGCGGGAGCTGCGGCTCGCCCGCGACCTGCGGCACCCGAACATCGTTCGAGTGTTCGAGCTCCACGAAGTCCAGGATTTCTACTGCCTAGCCATGGAGTTCGTCGAAGGTAACACCCTCAAGAACGTGATCGTGTCCACGCACCCCATTCCGGTTGAGCAGGCGCAGGACCTCTTGCTGCAGCTAGCCTCGGCTATCGCCGCGGTACACGCCGCCGGGGTCGTGCATCGGGACCTCAAGCCCCAGAACGTAGTCGTGACCAGCGCCAGACAGATCAAGCTCCTGGACTTCGGCCTCGCCAAGACCCCGGAAAGCACCGGTCTCACGGTCACCGGCACGATCCTGGGGACCCCAGACTATATGGCGCCGGAGCAGGTCGAGGGACGGAGGGCCGACAGCCGTTCTGACGTCTACGCACTGGGCGTAATCGCGTACGAGTTGTTCGTGGGCAGGCCGCCGTTCCAGGGCGACACGCCCCTCTCGGTCGCCCTTCAGCACGTTCGCTCGCGGGTCGGTGACCCCTGCAAAAGTCGACCAGGCCTGCCGCCGCAGATCGGCCAACTGGTTCTCCGGATGACCGAGCCGAACCCCGCAAAGCGTCCCGCATCCGCCCAGGAGGTGTTGGTGGACCTGACCCGTGCTGCGCACGCGGGCGGGATCTCTGGCATCGGCGGCACTCGGGCCCGCCTGAAACGCCTGGCGGCGGCCGGAGTGTTGGCGGCCGCCCTTGCCGGCGCCGCCGGAGTAACGGTGGCCGTCCGCAAGGGTTCGGTCGGGCCGGCCGCCCGAACCATCGGTCCGCTCGCCGACGGCAAGGTGATCGTGGCGGTTGTGGCACCGCAGGCGGCCAACATCCTCGGGGCTCGGTCCTTCGTGAGCGCCCTGGTGGCGGCGCTTGAAGGACGACTGGCCTCTCCAAGCGTCGAGGTGCGTCGGCTGGATCCCGCCAGGCTGCAGGGATTCGAGCCCGGGTCGGCGAGCTTGCGTGCGCTTGGGGTCGAGGAACTGCTCCGCGTGACCCTCCTGCCCCACCCCGGCGGGGAGGGCGTCGCCTACCGGGTTGAGGCAGCGAGCACCGGGGCGGTGGGCGGAAGCGGCTGGCATCCGATCAGCAGCGCGGGGATCCGTACCCTTGACTTCGAGGCCGTGGAGGTTGCCGCCGAGGGAATCGCAAGCGGCTTCACGGCCGCGGTAAAGGCTGCCCTCCTCAAGGTGAGGCAGCAGAAACTGGACGAGAAGGATCTCGAGTCCCTCAAATAGCTGTTCGGCCCGGCTTGCGTCACGAACCCGCCGGCCGCCGCGGCATCGTCGGAGCTCAGCGTCGCCGACCTGTGGAATAGCCCATTCCCGCTGCAAGTTGCCGGGACGGGGAGTAAGCTGTGGCCGACGAGAGGTTACGATGAACGCACGGAAACAAACCAGAACCCGGACCGCGGTGCTCGCGCTCCTCATCGCCGTCGCGGCTCTCACACAACGGGGCAGCCGCACCGCGCCCCCAGACCGTCCCGCCCCGTGAACAGACGGCCGCACCTTCTGCGTCCCTCGCACGGGATGCAAGCGAAGGTCAGGCGTGGGCCAGCAAGATCGCTCCCGCCCTCGTGGCCCGGGCGGCCAGCACCGCGGGGAACGTCGGACTTTCTGATCGCGTTCCACCGGCCTGAGGCAGCGGGGCCACGGGTGGTCTTCCCGGGCGCGCCGGCCCGGTTGCGCTGGATCGCCGAGACCGGCGACGGTATCGAGCGCGACTACACACCCTCCGGCGTGCAGATTCTGCAGCGCTACTCACACCTTGCCACCGTCTACGCCAGCGCCCCGGCGTCGGCGCTTGCGCTCCTGGCGGCCGATCCCCGCGTTGAGGCGATCGCCGTCAACCACAAGGTCCACAAGCTGGACACCGCAGGCAGGTCGCTCATGCACATCGGGGCGATCCAACCGCCAAACAGCGGGGCGGGAGTGGGGATCGCGATCCTCGACACAGGCATGGACTACACCCACCCGGAGCTGGCGCCGCTGGGGACAAAGACGATCGCGCTCTATGACGCCTTCCGCACGGTCGAGTGACGCGAGCTACGCCAAGGACGACGACGGGCACGGGACCGAGGTCGCCGGGGTGGCAGCGGCAGCGGCGCGAACCCGAGCGCCATCGGCGTCGCCCCCGCCGCCACAATACTGTCCGTAAAGATCCTGGACAGCACAGGCAAAGGTGACGACAAGCAGATCCTCGCCGGGATCAACGCGATGCTCGCGAGCGTCACGGGCGGAAACCCGTACAACATCCGGGTGGCCAACTTTTCGCTCGGCGGCTACGAAGCAGCGCCCGGCTCCGCCGCCGTGCCGCCTCAGCCGTGCGACGACCCTCGGTCTGGCCGCTCGTGGACGCCTTCCAGCAGTTGCTCAACGCCAACGTGGTGCCGGTGGTCTCGGCGGGCAACGGCGGCTGCACGAACGGCGTGGCATGGCCGGCGTGCATCTCGACGTCGCTGGCGGTGGGCGCCGTGTACGACTCCGCTCTCGGCTCGATCAGCTTCCCCGACAAGCAGCAGTGCAACGGTTCGTCCGGGTGCAGCGACTTCGTGAGCGCTCCGCTGACGGTGGCCTGCTTCTCGGACTCCGGTGCAAAGCTCGACGTCTGGGCGCCGTCGCACTGCACGATCGCCCCAACTAAGGGCGGTGGCTACGACGACTGCTTTGGGGGCACGTCCGCCTCTGCGCCCTATGCCTCGCGGCCTCGTGGCCCTGCTGGCACAGGCGGCCCCCTCGGCATCCGCCACCGCCATTCACGACGCGCTCAAGAACAGCGGCCAACCCGATCACTGATACCCGCAACAACATCACCCGCAACTTGGTGGATGGCCGACCAGGCCCTCGCTCAGCTCCAGTGTGTGACCCTCACCGTACCGGCGGGCCTCGCCAGCAACAAGCCCTCGGTGTGCTCGGGCGAGCAGTTCGTGGTGAGCTGGGGTTCGGCCTCCGGAGCGTCCACGTACACCGTCCAGATGGCGACCGAGTCCACCTTCGCCAGCCCGACCTCCACCACCACCTCTACAACCAGCGCGAACGTCTCCAGCACCCAGGCGTCGGCCGGCACGCTCTACCTGCGCGTGCGGGCCAACAGCAGCTGTTCGACCTCTTCCGACTGGTCATCCGCGATCCAGGTGAGCTACACGCCCTCGTGCCAGACGACGTACGCGCACACTTACTTCGTCTCGGGCCTTGCCCGCACGCCGGGGTACGCGCCAGCGTACTGGTACTCGGACCTCACTGCGCTCAACGCCGCGGCGGCGACCGCGCAGCTCAGGGTGAGCTTCTACGGCTCCAGTTTTCACACGGTCGGCCCGGTTGCTCTGGGCGGTCACCAGCAGATCACGTGGACCGACGCGTTGAACACCCTCTTCGGAATCGGCCAGGACAAGGGGATGATCGTCGTGGAGAGCACGCAGCCACTGCGGACGTACTCGCGCACGTACTCGCAGGTCGCCTCGGGCACGACGGTAGAGACCTTCGGCCAGGCGTACGTCGGCATGGAGGCGAGCGAGGCGCTGACCTCGACCGGCGTGGGATACCTCGGTGCTTTGCGGAGCGACGGCCAGTACAGAACCAATCTGGAGTTCGCAAACGTCAGCCAGACGGCGACCGACGTGAATGTGCTGTTCTACAACGGGGCGGGAACGCAGGTCGGCTCGCTGCTCGTCACCGTGCCGCCGCTGCGCTGGGTGCAGAAGACCCTCGCGCTCCCGTCGGGACAGTCGAGCGCGTTTGCCGAGGTTCATGTGCTGGCGGTGGGGGCCCAGGTGATCTCCTTTGCCACGGTGGTGGACGGCACCTCGACCGACCCCACGGGGATCGCGCTCTGGATCCCTTGATCGTCAGGGTGGCTCAGCGGACGCGGAGGAAGAGCTCGCGGAAAGCGGCGTCGGTCTCGGCTTCGAGGGCCTCAAGCCCGACGTCCCGCACGCGCGCGACCGCCTCGGCCACGAGCTTCACGTACGCAGGCTCGTTGCGTTTGCCGCGGTGCGGCACCGGGGCAAGGTAGGGGCTGTCGGTCTCGACCAGCAGATGGTCAACGGGCACCCCCCTCGCGGCCTCCCGGACGTTGTCGGCGCGCGGGAAGGTCACCATCCCGGAGATCCCGACGAAGAGACCCCTGCTGGTCACTTCGGCGACCCCCGCCCCACCCTCGGTGAACGAGTGCGCCACTCCCCGGACCCCCGGCACGGCGTCAAGGGCCGCAAGGAAGTCCTGCCATGCCTCGCGGTGGTGAAGCACAACTGGCAGCCCGCGCTCTCGTGCCAGGCCGAGCTGCCAGGCGAAGACCGTGCGCTGGTCTTCGCGCGGCGAGAGGTCGTAGTGGTAGTCGAGACCGATCTCCCCCACCGCCACCACCCCCGGGGACCCCAGCAGCTTCTCCACCCGCCGCCTCCAGGCCGCGTCGCAGCCTGCGGCCTCGTGTGGGTGAAAACCGATCGCCGCAAAAACACGGCCCTCTTCCAGGCCCGCGAGCTCGGCCACCAGATCGAGATCCTCGCGGCCCGTGGCGGGCACAAGGACCGCCTGCACCCCCGCCTCCCTGGCGCGCTCAAGAGCCGCGTGCCGCTCGGGCTCCGGAAACATCGCCAGGTGCGCGTGCGAGTCGATCAAGAAACCCTCCCTCGCGTAGTGTATCCGGGTGCCCCACATCCCGGTCTCATCCTTGCCACTGTGTGACGGCTCTGTTGTGCCAAGCGGGCGTGGCTTGTTCCGTTCCTTTCTCACTGCGTGGAGGCTTTTTTTTGCCGGTGCCGAGGTTGGCTGAGTCGGCCTTCTTCTTCACCCCGTGACGGCTTTTGTTTGGCCAAGCGGGGTGTCTCGGCCAGGGCTGCGCAACCATTCCATTGTTCCCACTACGTGGAGGCTCTTTCTTGCCCCGCGGGTTGGCGGTGCTCGCTGCGGCCGTCGAGGCTGCAGCTCCGACCCGCCTTCGCGCGCGACCGAGCAGGCGCAGCCTGCATGCGGACCCTCGCTGTTCGCCTCCCTCGCAAGAGACGCTCGGTCGGGGCCAGCGTCTCCGCCCGCCGGTCTGGCCGCTCGGTGCCCGCACGCTCGGGCGCTATGGCTCCTTCCGCCCGCGGGGCGGAGCTCACCGCCGCCCGCCCGTTCGCTATGCACCTGCACTAACTGTTTCGCCACGCCGGCAAGGCGGCTGCCCAAATTCGTCCCACCGCACTTGGGCGGGGGGTATTCAATCCGCCCGGCGGGTGCCAGCGGCCATGCCTCCGGAGGCTGCGGGTCACCGAGCGGGCGTCCCGCGGCGGGGTATCGCTGGCGTGGCTTCATACGAACAGCGAGGGGCCCCACCGCGGGACGTCCCTGCTCGGTCGCAGCCGGAGGAGTCTCGGCGCGCCGCGAGCGGGGGCGAGCAAGCGCCGAGCGGCCACGCACCCGCCGGGCAAAACAAAAGTCGTCACGCAGTCGAAAGAGACAGCGGCTCCAAGCCCGCAGGGCAAAAGCCTCACGCAGTGGCAAAACAAAGCCGCTCACGCGGCAGAACAACCAGAGAGAAAGACAACCCCCTTGCGGGGATTGTGCAGGGCCGCGTAATCTCCTTCGCCATGAGCGAGCAAGCCCCTCTGGCCGTCGTCGTGGTGGGCGTGGGCCACCTCGGCCGGCACCACCTGCGCCTGGTCCGCACCCTGCCCGGATGGCGCTGCGTGGGCGCCTTCGATCCCGACCGTGCGCGTCTGGAGGCGGTGTGCGCCGAGTTCGGCGCCGAGCCTCTCGCCAGCCTCGACGAGGCCGTGGCTCGGACCGAGGCCGCGGTGATCGCATCTCCCACCGTCACGCACCGCGAGGTGGCCGAGCGCTTCCTCGCCGCCGGACGGCACGTGCTGGTCGAGAAGCCGATAGCGGCCGCGGTCGCCGAGGCGCAGGAGATGGTTGCACTCGCGAGGCAGCACGGTGTCGTTCTCGGCGTCGGCCACGTGGAGTACTTCAACCCCGCGGTGCAGGCCGTCCTGGCTCGGGGACCGCGCCCGCGCTACCTCGAGGCCCAGCGGCTCTCCCCGTTCACCCGCCGCTCGATGGACATCGACGTGGTCCTCGACCTGATGGTGCACGACCTCCAGCTCGCGCAGGCGCTCAACGGTGGTGCTCCGCTCAAGGAGGTGCGGGCGGTGGGCGTGCCAGTGCTCTCCGAGCGGGTGGACCTGGCGAACGTCCGCCTGGAGCTTGCGACCGGCTGCGTCGCGAACCTCACAGCCAGCAGGGTCTCCTCCGAGCGCGTCCGCAAGCTGCGCCTGTTCGAGCCGGACGCCTACTACTCCATCGACTACGCCGAACAGAGCGTCTCGGCGTTCCGCCTGGTGCGCGCGGGGGGTGAGACCAGCATCTCCCCGATCGACGTCGCGGTCGAAAAGGCGGAGCCCCTTGCGGGGGAACAGGTTGCCTTCCAGCGGGCCTGCCGGGGCGAGGCGGGCCCATTCGTGGACGGGGAGGCCGGCACGGCGGCGCTGGCCGCCGCGGTGGCGGTGGTGGACGCGATCGCCGCTGCCGGAGGCCCTTGACACCGGCCTGGCGGCCTCCCATATTTGTACTGCCAAACCGGCCGCGGGCGTTCGACGGGCATAGCAGCCGCGAGACCCACTGCAAAGCTCCGGGCGGACTTTCCGCCAAGCCGAAACCCCGCAACGCGGGGTTTCGCTGTCACTCCCCTCGCATCCGTTGACCGGGGCAGGGCGTCCCGCTACCCTGTCCGGAGTCTCCTCAGGAGGGCCACCATGCAGGAAATCGCCAAGCGCCACACCCGTCGTCTCCAGATCGTGTGTGCGGCCCTGCTCGCGAGCCTCGCGGTCTACGCGGGGGTGGTTATGGCCGTGCCCCTCGCGGTCGAGCCGGCCTTCCCGCAGGGGGAGCCCCTTCTCTGGGGCTTGGCGTTCCTCGCGGCGGTCAACCTCGTGACGATCATGCCGGTCTACCGCGCCATGCTGGCCGGTCCACGGCGCGTTTACACCGTGGGCCGGCAGCCGGAGCGCCTTCTCGCGGCGCACTTCTCCGCTCACCTCGTCGCCTTTGCCCGTCTCGAAGCGGTGGCCATCCTGGGGCTGGTGCTGCACTTCCTGACCGGGCGCGAGGACTGGTTCTGGATCTTTACCGGGGTAGCGGCGGTCGGCATGGCGCTGCTCTGGCCGAAGCGTGACAAGGTGGAGGCGCTGCTGGCCATCCCCGGCGAGCCTGGCCTCCAGGTTCCCAGCCCGCAGTAACGGCAATGGCTTGCCCGCAGCCGGAGCCCTTCCTTCGAGAGAGGCTATCCAGGCGGGTCCTCCGTGCGTCGGGGGGTGGTGCCCGAGTCGGGCGCGCACCCGCCGGATCGGGTGGCGCAGGGCGGGGAAACGGTTCTCGATCCAGTTCAGCAGGCGGGCAAAGATCGGCACGTCGGGAGCGAGGAGCAGCGCCGCGAGGGCGATGAACAGCCAGCCCTGCAGGACCGGTAGCACGAGGCCGGCGATCCCGAGGATCAGCAAACCCCACCCGAAGATGTGTCGAACGGCGCGGCCCACCGCCTTGCTCATCACCAAATGGCCCCTCACGTTTCTGCTCGAGAACCGAGACGTGCTACTCGAGGCTCACGCCGCTCCCCGTCTGCTTGGCTCGCATCAAGGCGGCATCCGCAGTCGCGAAGAGCTGCCCCGGGCTCTGCAAACCGTCGCCCATGCAGCCGATCCCAACGGAGAGCTGCACGGGGGGCGGCACTGCCCTGCGGAGCTCCCTCGCCACCCGCCGCGCCGCCTCTGCCGGGGTGTTGGGCAGCACCACAACGAACTCGTCACCCCCGTAACGCGCCACAACGTCGCTGGTACGCAGCGCGCTCCGAAGGCTCTTGGCGACGGCCACCAGCACTTCGTCGCCGGCTAGGTGGCCGTGTTCGTCGTTGAAGGCCTTGAAGCCGTCCAGGTCCAGCATGAGCACCGAGAGCGGCTGCCGCGATCGGCGGCTGCGTGCCATCTCGCGGTTCAGGAACTCCTCGAGGAAACGGCGGTTGTAGGCACCGGTGAGCGGGTCGGTCCGGGCCTCCGTCCGGTCGCTCGCCCCCAGCCCGACGTTGTAGCTGATGATGAAGGTGACCACCGCGAGGATGATTACGCGCGCCAGTTGCAGCTCCCACCGGAAGCCCCCGTAAACGGGGTCGGGCTGCGTCAGCGCGTCGACGTGCCGCCACGCCACCGCCACGAACACCACGGAGACATAGCCGGCAGGCACCGACCATGCGACGGTGCGCGACACCATCGGGTCGCCGCGCAGACCCGCCGAGACCACGACGAAGAAGTAGAGGAAGAAAAAGACCTGCGAGTTGGTCGCCACGATCGCGCGGTCCGCGGCCACGCAGCCGATCAAGAACGCGGTCACCGCGAGCACGTCGGCCACCACCACCCAGAGCGAGAGCCGGCTGTCCCAGGGGAACCACGCGAGGTAGAACTGCAACGCCAGCCCAAAGAGCAGCAGGCACCCGAGCACGATCTCCGCGGCCACATCCTCGGGCATTTCGCGGGCACTTCCGAGCCGGCCCAGCAGCATCGCCACCGTCATGCTCGCCACCAGCGCCAACCGCCAGAGGTTGAGGAACCGCTCGAGGTCCTTGCCTCGCCGGCGCACGTGCTTGCCGACCGGCAGGAGTCGTGGGCTGGAGTCAGTGTCCAGCGTGATCGTCATCCAACTCTCCTACGGGTGAGGCCCCAACAGAGGGCCCCGCGAAAAGCATAGACGCTCGGCTCACCGGCTGGCAAGCCTTTCACTGCCAAGCCAATCAGGGGTACACGTCCTTCTCGCGGCAGTGCCGTTGAATCACTGCGAGAAGCTCACCGTGAACCCCGGGGGTCGCGGCCACCACGTTGCCGTTGGCGAAGATCTCCCCGGTGCCGTCGAGGTTGGTCACCACCCCCCCGGCCTCCCGCACCAGCAGCGCGCCCGCTGCGATGTCCCACTGGGACAGGCAGAACTCGAAGAAGCCGTCGAAGATCCCGGCCGCCGTGTGGGCGAGGTCGAGCGCCGCGGCACCCGGACGCCGAATGGCGGCCACCCTTAGAAACACATCGTGGAAGACCCGCAGGTACACGTCGAGCATGCGGTGGACCCGGAACGGGAAGCCGGTGGTGAGGAACCCGCCGGCGAGGCCCTGCCGCACGCTCACCCGCAGGCGGCGACCGTTGCACCAGGCGCCTCCGCCCCGTGCGGCCGAGAAGAGCTCGTCCCGCATGGGGTCGTAGATCGCCCCGACCTCGACTTCACCGTCAAGCACCAGCGCCACGGAAACCGCGAAGTGAGGGAAGGAGTGCACGAAGTTGGCCGTGCCGTCGAGCGGGTCCACAACCCAGCGGGCGCCCTCCCCCCCGCTGGCCCCGGCCTCCTCGGCAAGCATCCCGAACTCAGGGGTTTGCGCGCGCAGATAGGAAGCGATGACCTCCTCGCTCTCGCGGTCGGCGGTCGAGACGAAGTCGTTCTGAGCCTTCTCCGTGACCTGCCCGGGTTCCAAGGTGCGAAAGAAGCGCCGGAGCACCTCGCCCCCTCGCTGCGCCGCGGTCATCGCCACCGCGAGCAGGGATGCGTTCATCGCCGTCTCGCGATTCGTGCTAGCGTGGGTCCAGGAGCGGTTTCGACCCGTGACGGTTTCCGTGGAAATGTCACGGGCCCCCTCCGGGTTTGAGTGATCGGATGAAGGGGAACGATCTGCTGCGCGAGGAGGAGCAGCGGCTGCGCCGGCTCCGCCTGCTCGTGGACGTCACGGCACAGGTCCTGGCAGAGGACCAGAGCCTGACGTTTTGCGAGGCGCTGCGCCTGATCGAGGCTGCGCGGACGGCTTCGACGCGCCTGTTCCCAGACAAGGAGCAGACCTTCGACCTCGTGATTCGCCCTCGGCTCGAGCGCATCGTCCACGAGCGATTCCAGCTCCCTTCCCAGGCCCCGGTCAACTGACCCCGGCTTTGTACTCGGGGTACTCCCCCATCTCCGCCTTCGAGGGCTGGCCCTCCATCTGCAGGGTCACCTCCTCCCCGGCGCGGACCTCGACTCCGGGCACGGCCACCGAGATCTTGGCCTTCACCGCGGGGGTCAGGTTCGAGGTGTCCAGCGTCAGAGGCATCTTGACCCTGTCCTTGCCGTCGAACCCGCTCACGTGAAGCACCATCGTGACCTGCTTGAGCGCTTCCTTGCCCGTGTTCGTGACGGTGAGCTCCATGGCGAGCACGGGCTTTCCGTCTTTGTCCTTCTGCATCTCGTACCAGTTGGCCGACACCTGGTAGTGCAGCCGAAGCCGTGTGATGCGGTCCCGGGGCTTCTCCTTCCTGGGCTCTTCGCAGCTCGCCAGCATGCCGATCGCCGCAAGCCCCATCAAAGCCATGCCGAACATTCGCATGTTCACAGGCCCACCCCCACGCCGAAGAAGAAGCTGGTCTTCGAGCTCTGCCGCACCTCCCCGACGAGCCGGACAAGCGGGAACACTGTCACGCGTACCCCAGCGGTCAACGTCGCCCGGTTGCTGTCGGCCGAGTGCGCCCCGGCCGGCTCGCCGAAATTGGCCCGGGCGAACACCCGGCGGTAGCCGATCCCGCCGTACGGGGAGACCACGAGAAAGCCCTTGGAGATGATGAGCTGAGCCTCCGCGACCTCAAGCTCGAAAGGCGCGCCCGTCAGCTGCGAGTAGCTGGCGCGCAGCGCCAGCGCCGGCGACACGGTACCGCCCTCCAGGACCGCCCAGCGGACCTCACCGCCCCAGAAGCGCTCCCCCGCAACCTGCCCGACCTGCGCTCCGACGTCGAGATTGAGGGGCAGCCCCTTGCGCACGATCGACCCGGTGGCCGTAGAGGACGCCCCCCACGGTGCGGGCGTCAACGTAATGCCACCAGCGGGAGCCCGTGTCCACCTGGGGCCCTCCGGCGGTAGCGAGCACCTCGAAGCCCGTGAGACCGGTGGCCGCGGCTGTCCCGAGGTTGGGAAACGTCACCACGTCGCCGATCGCCTCGGCGAGACCCTTGAGGTCATTCTCGGTGAACTGGGGGCCAAACGAGAAACCACCGGCGTGCGCCAGCCCCGCGATCAGCACGAGCGGGACCAAGGACACGCCCAAGCACAGGCGCCTCATCGGCCACCTCCCGCGCGGAGTGTACCCCGGATCGCGGACGCGCCCAGGAGCCGCCCTTACCAGAGTGCAGCGAACAACTCGTTGGAGACGAGCCACCCCCGCGGGGTGAGGCGCACGCGCCCGCCGCTCCGTCGTGCGAGCCCGAGCGCCAGGAAGTCCTCCATCTTCTGGCGAAACGCCGGTGCCTCCGCCGTGCACGCCTCTGCCAGCTCCTCGCGCACGCCACGGGCGAGACGCAGGGCGAGCATGACTCGCTCCCGCAACACCTCCTGCGCCCCAAGGCTGCGGCTCCAGGCGCGCGGCAGGCGGCCGCCGTCCACGGCCTCGAGGTAGGCCGGGAGTTCGTCCGGGGCGGCCCAGCGCTGTCGCCCGCTCTGGCCGTGCGCTGCCAGGCCCGCGGAGAGCACGGGGCAACGACGCCAGTACCGAAGGTTGTGGCGGGCGAGCTTCCCGGGCAGGGCGAAGTTGGAAACCTCGTAGTGCCGGTACCCTGCTCCCACGAGCGCCCGGCCCACCGCCATGTACTGGCGCGCAGCAGCATCCGGGTTCGGGAAGAGGTCGGGGCGCCGCGCCGCCAGCCGCCCGAGCGCGTGCGGCTTGTCCATCTCCAGCAGGTAGACCGAGACGTGGCCGGGGCGAAGTCGAAGCACCTCCGAGACCGTCGCTTCGAGCTCGGCCCCCGCCATGCCCGGCAAGCCCAGCATCAGGTCCACGGAGAGCGAGAAACCAGACCGCTGAAGCAACTCCACCGCCTCGCGCGCCTGTGCGGCCGTGTGGCGGCGGTTAAGCATCGCGAGCACCGGGTCGCAGAACGCCTGCACGCCCACTGACACGCGGTTTACCCCAAGCCTCGCCCAAGCGGCCGCCTTCGCCTGCGTCACGTCGTCGGGGTTGGCCTCCAGGGTCACCTCGGCGCCCGGGAGGCGCGGGAAGTGCCGGTCCAAGACCTTGAACACCCGCTCGAGCGCCTCCTCCGGCACGAGCGACGGTGTCCCACCGCCCAGGTAGAGCGTCGCGAGGCGCCGCCCGCCCCGGCGGCCCAGCAACTCGAGCTCCCGGCAAAGCGCCGAGACGGTGCGCGGCAGCAGCCCGATCTCGGTGGACGTCACGAAGGTGCAGTAGGCGCAGCGGCTGGCGCAGAATGGCAGGTGGATGTAAAGCCCCACCGCCCCCCGCCCAGTGGCCCGTGGCTCGTGGTCCGTGCTCCGAATGAGGTTCACAGCGGTTTCCCCGCGCCCGGGCAGGACCCGACGGCATGAAGACCTGGAGGCCTGGAGGTCCCGTCTTTCAAGGCTGGATGGACGGGGGTTCGGGCAAGCCTCAAGCCCCCGGCCTCTCTCACTGGGCAACCCAGCGCGCCAGCACCTCGTCAAACGGTTCCCCCGTGCCGCTCCACGCCGAGCGCGCGAACGCCTCGACCCACGGCGTGAACCCGGGGATGACCCGGAGGTTATCCTCGGCCACCAGCGCCTGCGGGTCGCGGCGCGAGGCGAGCAGGGCCCGCGCCGCGCGGCGGAGCTGCCAGCCGGCCGAGCCAACGCCGTCCAACAGATCGAGGCGCCGGGCCCAGAGCAGCAGCTGAGCGCTCGCGGCAAAGGTGGCCCGCGGCGTGACCGAGGTGGCAGGGCCAGGAAGCCCCTCGGGCAGGCCGACCCGGTGGCAGGCCCGCGAGGCCTCACGCTCCAGTTCCGTCGCAACCTGCCCCAGGTCGGTGTGGAAGAGCAGGTTCTCCAGCTCTTCGTCGCCCCCCTCGCCGGCGAGGCCGTCGTAGATACGGTGCCGGTCCTCGGGGGGCAGCGAGAGCGGGATTGGAAGCACGAAGGCGGCGCCTGCTTCTTTCGCCTCCTCGACGCCCCGGTTGACCTGGTCAAAGCGATCCGGCGCCGGCCCAAGGCACAGCAACACACCGGCCGCGACCTTGCGCTTGTGCCAGGGCTTCAGGTTCGGCAGCGCCGAACCTCCCCAGAACACCGGCAGCCACGGTGCCAGCACCACCACCTGGCCTTCGAACGTCGGCGCTGGGAGGTCTCCGGGCGCGAGCTCCCCATCCAGCACGGCGAGCACGCCGCCCCCGCCGACAATGAGGCGCCCGAGAAACTCCCGTTCTTGGCGGACCAACCCGGCGTGAAGGAGCACTCGGACCGGCCGCCTCGGGACGCTGCGGTCGCGGGCACCCCGCCGCCGAGACGGCGTCTGCCACAGGAGACGCATCTCGACCGGGTCGAGAGCCACGGTACGCCCCGGGGAGACCGAGGGCGCTGGTCCGAGGCGGTGGCTCAGGGGCAGCAGGTCCGGGAACGCCGGCTCAATCCGTCTCATCGGCTAGACCTGCAAGCAGCGCTTCGATACCCGTGCGCTTGCCGCCGAGGGCACGGCGCACGTACTTCGCGAGCACATCGGTTTCCAGGTTGACCTTCTCGCCGGGCCGTAGCGTCCCCAGCGTGGTCGCGCTGAGGGTCGTGGGGATGAGCGCCACTTCGAACCAACCCTCGCCAACGGCGGCGACGGTGAGGGAGACCCCGTCGACGGCTACCGAGCCTTTCTCCGCCACCTCGTTGGCGACCGAGCCCGGAAGGCCGAAGCGCACGGTCTGGAAACCGTCGCGGGGTCGCACCGTGACCACCGGCACCGTTGCGTCAACGTGGCCAAGCACGAAGTGCCCGCCGATGCGGCCGTCGAGGCGGAGGGAGCGCTCGAGGTTGACTCTCCCGCCGGGCCGCAGCGCCCCGAGCGTCGTCCGCGACAGGGTCTCGGGCGAGAGGTCGGCGGAGAAACCCCCCTCACTCGGGGAGACGACCGTCAGGCAAACCCCCTGCACGGCCACGCTCTCCCCGGAGGCCAGCGGCTCCCCTGCCAGTGCGCATCGCACCTCGAGGAGCGCACCGGACCCTCGGCGCCGCAGCGTTCGCATCTCGCCAAGCGCCGTCACGAGGCCGCTAAACACGCTCGACCTCCGCGATCAGCACGAGGTCCTCTTCGAGCCTCCGCACCTCCACGAAGTGCAGGCGCACCGCCTCCTGGGGCGAGGAGAAACCGGCGCCGCCCACCGCCGATGTCGCCTCCCGCCCGCCGAGGACCAGGGGCGCCACGAAGGCATGCACGGCCTGGGCCACACCCTCCCTCAGAAACGACCAGTGCACCTCGCCCCCACCCTCCACCAGGACGGAGCTCGCTCCGTGCGCGCCCAGCCAGCGCAGCACCTGGCGCAGATCACACTGCCCGCGCCCGTCATCCCCCACCTCGACCACAACGACGCCCCTTCCCTCCAGCTCCTTGCGGCGGTCGGCGGGCGCGCCCTCAAGGCAGAAGATCACGACATCCTGCGGATGCCGCTCCAGAAGCGCGGCCTCGGGCGGGGTGCGCAGCTGGGTGTCCAGCACGGCCCGCAGCAGATGCGGGTTGGGGTTCAGGCCCAGGTGGCGCACCAACCTCGGGTCGTCCGTCAGCACGGTGTTCACGCCTACCAGAAGGGCATCGTACTCCTCGCGCAGCGCGTACCCCTCCTTGCGGGAGGCCTCCGACGTGATCCAGCGCGAACGCCCGCCGCGCGCGGCGAGCTTGCCGTCCAGGGTCATCGCCATCTTTAGGGTCACGTAGGGCGAGGCGGTGGCGATCCAGTGAAAGAAGCGGCGGTTCAGCTTTCGGCAGGCCTCCTCCTCGACCCCTTCCACGACCTCCACGCCGGCGGTGCGCAGCGCCTCGACCCCGCTCCCGTTGACCAGCGGGTTGGGGTCGCGCGTTCCGATCACCACCCGGGCGATGCCTGCGGCCAGGAGCGCGTCCACGCAGGGAGGGGTCCTCCCCTGGTGCACACAGGGTTCGAGCGTCACGACCACGGTGCCGCCGGCCGCCTTTTCCGCGCCCTCCTGCAGCGCGAAGACCTCGGCGTGGGGACCCCCGCATCGCAGGTGCGTCCCCGTTCCCACCACCTCGCCGCTGCGCGACAGCAGCACGGCTCCCACCATAGGGTTGGGGCTGGCCCCGTAGCGGCCACGCTCAGCCAGCTCAAGAGCCTGACGCATGAGAGGGACAAACCGAGCGGTCATGCCAGCCCCCCTAGCAGCGCGTTGGCGAACACCTCGGGGACGAAAGGAAGCAGGTCCTCCGGGGCCTCACCCACACCTATCCACCGCACCGGGACACCCAGTTCGCGACCCACCGCGAGCACAACGCCACCCTTGGCGGTGCCATCCAGCTTGGCGAGCACCACACCGGTCACGCCGGCGCGCGCCTGGAACTCGCGGGCCTGCGCCAGGCCGTTGGCGCCGGTGGTGGCGTCCAGCACCAGGAGCACCTCGTGCGGCGCCCCGGGTACCGCGCCTGCGCACACCTTGCGCACCTTTTCCAACTCGGCCATCAGGTTGTGCTTGGTGTGCAGGCGGCCGGCGGTGTCCACGATGACGTCGTCCACACCGTGGGCGATCGCAGCCTTGAGCGCGTCGAAGACCACCGCGCCCGGGTCGGCACCGGCACGTTGCGCGACTACCTGCACGTGCACCCGCTCTCCCCAGCTCTGGAGCTGCTCGATGGCGGCGGCACGGAATGTGTCCGCCGCGACCAACACCGCCTGCCTCCCGCTCTCGCGTGCCCGCCCCGCGAGCTTGGCGGCGGTTGTGGTCTTGCCCGTACCGTTCACCCCGACCACCAGCACCACATGAGGCTTCCCCCTCTTCACGTCCGCGTCGGCCACGCTCAGCAGGTCGCGCACGCTCTGCCGGAGCCACCCAAGCTCATCGCCGGCCGCCACCTCGCCCTTGGCGCGGGCGCGTTCGAAGCCCCGGGCCAGGGCCTCGGCAACGTCGGGACCCACGTCGGAGGCCAGCAGCGCCTCCTCGAGCGTCTCGCGCGTGACGGTCCAGTTCGCCGCGGAAAACCGCTCCCCGAGCAGCGAGCGGGTCGCTCCCAGCCCGCGGCGCAACCTTTGCAGCAGATCCAACACTCACCCCCGGAAAGCAAGCTCCTCAGTTCGGGTCAGGGAATCTCACGGTTGAAGTGTTCACTCGCCCGCTGCATCGCCGCACCAGCAATCGCGGTCGAGGTCCCCGACTCCATGATCAGCACCAGGTAGTAGCCGCCCTTGAGCGCCCGGCTCATCACCTGCATCTGCGTCCCCGCGATGGCGATGCGCTCCAACTCGCCCGCGCCCGTCAGGACGGCGAGGCGGGCCGCCTGGCGCAGGAAAATGCCGTGATAGGCGCCCTCGAGCTTGAGCTCGTAGGCAGTGGCCTGTCGGGAGATCAGCTCGACCGACTCTCCCTCCGGATCGAGAAAGACAGCGCCTTGCGCCCCGGGGACATCGACCAGGAGGTTGGTCAGCAGGTACTGGAACGCCACGTGGTCACTCCAGCCGCACGCGTGCCTGCTGTGCCTCGGGCGAGTTGGGCGCCACAGCGATGACCTTGAGGTAGAGCTCGTGTGCCTCGCCCCGGCGCCCCTGGGCGTCAACCAGTTGGGCCAGAGCCAGGATCGCGTCGGGCCGCTCCGGGGCGCGGTTCATGGCGTCCCGGTACGCCGTCTCCGCGAGCAACGCCTTGCCCAGCTTCCCCTCCACCTGACCCAGCAGGAAGTAGGCCTCCACCGGCCCCGCCCCCATTGTGGCCCGGCGCAAATTCTCCTCCGCCGCGGCGAGGTTGCCTCGGGCAAAGTACAGGGAGCCGAGGTTGAAGTAGACGCCGGCACGGTTGGCGTGGGTCTCGTCTGAAAGCACCGACAGGAAGTCCGACTCGGCCAGGCTTAACTGCCCGAGCTGAACGTAGGCCGCCCCGCGGTTGTTGAGCGCGTCGGAGTACTTGGGTGCGAGCATCAGCGCGCGGTTGAACGAATCCACCGCTTTTGCGGAGTTTCCCCGCTGCAGCTCGGCCATCCCGATGAGGTTGTGCAGGGTGGGGTTGTTCGGCTGCAGCTGCAGCGCCACCTTGTACTTCTCCAAACCCTCCGAGACCTTGCCCTCGTTCACGAGGGCCCGCCCCTGCTGCATCAGCATCGTGCCCGCGAGCGGGTCCTTGGTGTCGATTTCGGGCGCGGTCGCGGCGGGACCCGGGGGAGTGGTGGAGGCGCACGCCACCACGAGCACGAGGGCAACCAGGCAAGCCGAGAGACGGGCCAGACTTCGCATCGTCATGCCACCTCCACGCGGCTCAAGGGTACCAGGTCCCCCTTGTGGATGGCGGCGAAAAATGCATCCACCAGGCCGGGGTCAAGGCGAGCCCCGGAGAGCTCGCGCATCCGCTTGAAGACGTATTCGAGCCCCATGGCGTTCTGGTAAGGCCGTTGAGTGGTCATCGCGTCGAAGACGTCGGCGGCCGCGATAATCCGGGCCACGAGGGGTATCTGCTCCCCGACCAGGCCGTCGGGGTAGCCGCCGCCGCCCCAGTTCTCGTGGTGCGACCGGATGCCCGGGAGCATCTCTCGCAGCCTCTTGATCGGACTCACGATGGCGGCCCCCTTCACCGTATGGATCCGCATCTGCGCAAACTCGGAGTCCGTCAGCGCATCCGGCTTCTGGAGGATCGCGTCCTCGATGCCGATCTTGCCCACGTCATGCAGGAGCGCGGCGATCTCCACCTTCTCGAGCTCGCCGCCGGAGATCCCGCAGTGGCGGGCGATCGCAACCGAATACTGGCTCACCCGCTCCGAGTGCCCACGGGTGTAGGGGCTTTTCGCGTCAATGGCCGCCGCCAGCGCGCGGATCGAGTCGACCAGCAGCTCCTTGTTCTCCTGCAGGGCGTGCTGGAGGGAGCGCACGTAGTTGTCGATCTCCACCGCCATGACGTTGAAGTTCTCCGCCAGCTGGCCGAGCTCGTTGCGGGAGGTTACAGGCACCTGATGGGTGAAGTCCCCCTGTGCGACGGCGGTGCTCACCTCGGCCAGGTTGCGCAGCGGCGAGGTGATGCGCCGCGCCAGGATCACCCCCGCAACCATGGCAACCAGCGCGGTTCCCACCGCGAGCAGCGCCGTCTTCTCGGCCATGTTCTTTACGGCCGCGAAGGCGACCCCCACATCACGAGCCGCTACCACCGCCCACGGTGGGTCCTCCACAGGACACAGCGAGCCGAGCACCTCGTCCCGGGCCGGGCGGAGCGGATCGCTGTAGGTCTTGGTCAGCCGGACCGGCGCCTCGAGGAACTGTTTCACCAGCGGGTGCACCTGGGCGGACCTACCCACACGGATCGGGTCGCTGGAAAACACGACGTTGCCGCTCTTGTCCACCACGTCCACCGTCACCCCGTGGCCGCCCTCCTCGGCGAGGCGCGCGACCACGCCCTCGAGAGAGACGACGCCCTGCATCGCCCCCGCGACCACCCCACCCCGGCCTGCGAGCGGGAGTGACACCAGCACCATCGGGTCCTCGCCGGGAAGCCGCAGCAGGTCGCGCCGCACCGGCCGACCGCGGAGGTTGCTCGTGAACGCCTCGGCCAGCACCGGCCCGAGCTCTGCCTCGGACGTAGAGGAGAGGGTCCGGTTCTGCACAAACGACCCCTTGCCCGAGGCGTCGAGCACGCGCAGCAGCACAATGTGGCGGTTCTGCCGGACAAGCTCGTTGAGCACTTCAGAGGCGGCGTCTGCCTGCAGCCGCTGCCCCTGAGCCGGGCGGAGCGCCTGCGCAACAGACTCGATGCGCCCGACGCTGTCGAGGAAGTAGAGCTCCACCTCGCGGGCCAGCCCCACCGCCTGCCGCGTCAGGTACTGCATCTCGAGCGTCGCGACCTGCTCGCGGTTGGTGGAAACGAACCCCCACCCCGCCAGCCCCACGGGCAGAACAGCGAGCGCGACGAGCACCGCCGTGAGCGGGTAGAGCAGCGAGCGCGAGAATGGCCAGCGCGGAAGCATAGAACCTACTAAACTATAGCATGCAAAGGACACGCAAAGGCCATGGATGAACGCCGTCGGGTCGCCGCGGCCCTCGAGGAGCTGGCGATGCTGGCCGAGCTCGACGGCGAGAACCCCTTCAAGGTCCGGGCCCTGGCCAACGCTGCCCGCGCCGTGCTGCAGCACGTCGAGGACCTCAACGAAACGGCTGCGCGGGGAGAGCTCACCAGCATCCAGGGTATCGGCAAGGGGATTGCGGCGCTCATCGTCGAGACGCTCGACAGGGGCGAGCCGGCCCAGCTCGCCGAGTTGCGGGGGAAGCTCCCGGCCGGCCTCCCTGAGCTCCTGTCCCTTCCCGGCCTCGGCTCCAAGCGCGTGCGCACCCTCTGGCAGGAGCTGGGCATCACGACACCCGGCGAGCTCGAGTACGCCTGCCGTGAGAACCGGCTCGTCACGCTCGCGGGGTTCGGCCCGGCCACCCAGAAAAAGCTCCTCGCCGCCATCGAGTTTCGTCGCCACAGCGCCGACAAGCACCACCTCTCGGTGGGGTGGGAGGCGGCCGAAGCGACCGTAGCGGCATTGCGCCGCGCCCTGCCCTCTTGCGAGGTCGAGGTAGCCGGGGAGGTGCGGCGGTACTGCGAGGTCATCACCGAGGTGGTGCTCGTTTGCGCCGATGCACCTCTCGCCAAAGTGAAGGCCGCCGTCACCAGTGTGTTGGAGGACGTCACTCTCTCGAAAGAGGCAGTGACCGGCCGCCACCAATCGGGGCCGCCGGTGCGCGTGACCACGGCACCACGCGCCGGCTTCGGAGCCGCACTCCTCTGGCACACCGGTGGCGCCGCCCACCTGGAGCAGCTCAATAGGCACGCCACACGAAGGGGCGTGAAGTTGTCCGATGGCGCCCTCACGGACCGGTCAGGCAAGCGACTCAGCTGCCCGGACGAGCGGGAAGCGTACACGCGGTCAGGGGTAGCGTGGATCCCTCCCGAGTTGCGCGAGGGAACCGGCGAGATCGAGGCAGCAGCCGAGGGAACCTTACCTGCGCTCGTGGAGGAGGGCGACCTGCTCGGCGCGGTGCACGTCCACACCACCGATTCGGACGGCACGGCCTCGCTCGCCGAGATGGCGGCCGCGGCGGCCGCTCTGGGCTGGTCGGTGCTCGGGATCGCGGACCACTCCCAGGTCGCCGCGTACGCCCACGGGCTCGACGTCGACCGCCTGCGCGCCCAGGGCAGGGCGATCGAGGTCCACAACGCCCGCGGTGACAAGCCGCTGCTCCTGCGAGGGCTCGAGGCGGACATCCTGCCCGACGGCACGCTCGACCTCCGCGAAGGTGTGCCCCTCGACTTCGTCGTGGCGTCCGTGCACTCATCGTTCCGACAGAGCCTCGAGGCGCAGACGACCCGGCTGGTGCGCGCAGTCTCGCGTGGGCGAGGGTTGATCCTTGGCCACCCCACAGGCCGCCTCCTGCTCGCCCGCGAGGGGTATCCGGTGGATCTCGAGGCAGTGCTGCAGGCCGCCGCGAAGAGCGGCGCTGCGGTGGAGATCAACGCTCACCCGTTCCGCCTCGACCTCGACTGGCGGTGGGTGCGACGCGCCGTGGCGCTGGGCGTCCCGGTGGTGATCGCCCCGGACGCCCACGACCCCGCCGGCCTCGCGGATGTGCGCTGGGGCCTCGGCATCGCCCGCAAGGGGTGGGCCACCGCGAGGGATGTCCTCAACGCTCGCCCGTGGCCGTGGTGGTAACGACAGGCAAGGGGAAAAGGGCAAGCGAAAAACGAGAAGCTATGGAGGATGGAAGCGTCAGGACATCGGTCCGCCTGGCCTTGCCCTTTGCCGTTTACCCTTTTCCCTCTTCCTCCTCCAGCCTCTTTTTCAGCTGCTTGAAGTCCACCCAGGACTCGCGCTTGGCGGCCGGGTTACGCAACAGGTACGCGGTGTGGTAGGTCGGGAGCACGGCGTGGCCGTGCCAAATGGTCCACTTCCCGCGGTAGCTGGAGATCGGCGCGGTGGTGCCGAGAAGGAACCGGGCGGCGATCCGCCCGAGCAGCACGATCACCTCGGGGTTGATCAGCTCGATCTGCCGTTTGAGGAACGGCATGCAGGCAGCGGCCTCGTCGGTCGCGGGGTCGCGGTTTCCGGGGGGTCTGCACTTAACGATGTTCGCGATGTAGACGTCCTCGCGGCGGAGCCCGATCGAAGGCAGCATCACGTTGAGCAGCTGCCCGGCGCGACCCACGAAAGGCTCGCCGATGCGGTCCTCGTCGGCCCCCGGGCCCTCGCCGATGAACACCACCCGCGCCTTGGGGTTGCCCACCCCGAACACCACCTGGGTGCGTTTCTGGCAGAGCCGGCAGCGCCGGCAGTCCGCCAGGCGCCGGGCCATCTCGATGAGGTCTCCGGCGGTCAGAGGATCCCCCCCGCCCGTCGTTGCGGGCCGGGATGCCGGGGACGGGCGCGGCGCCGAGGGAGCCACGATATCCACGTCGTGCCAGCCGAAGTCTTCGAGGTATTTGAGGAGGTCGCGACGGTTCATGGGCGTCGCGGCGCCACCAGCTCGGGCGCGAGGGTGAGGAGGAGTTCGCGGGCGAGCGCCTCCTTGTCCTGCGCCGGCAGCTCCCGCCGCAGGCCGAGACGCGAGAGCACCAGAGCGCGGTTGCGGGTCTCCTCCATGCCCAGGCCCGCCTCGTCAATGGGGTTGGCGACCACCGCGTCCGCGCCCTTCTCGGAGAGCTTGCGGCCCGCCCGCTGCTCCAGCTCGGCCGAACGTTCGGCCGCGAAGATGACGAGGTACGGGCGGCCGCCGCTGCGGGGCATGCCGGCCGCCAGGTCCGGTACCGGCTCGAGCGCCACCTGCACGCTGCCCCGCCGGCGGTCCAGCTTCCCGGAGGCCACCGCTGCCGGCCGGAAGTCGGCCACCGCCGCGGCGTGCCAGACCGCGTCGCTCTCCGGCGCCCAACGCTCGAGCAGCCCTCCCAGATCGGCCGCGGTCTCGAACCGCTCTGCCGGCATACCGGCGGGGACGGTAACACCCGGGCCCGCGAGGATTCTCACCCCGGCGCCGAGCTCGCGCGCCGCGGTGGCCAGCGCGACTCCCATCCGGCCAGAAGAGCGGTTGGTGATCACCCGGACGGCGTCGATCGGCTCCCGGGTCGGGCCGGCAGTGACCAGGAGCTTGATCCCTGCGAGCGGGCCGCGCGGCGGGAGGGCGGCCAGCGCCGCGCCGACGATCTCCTCCACGTCCGCGAGCTTGCCGACCCCTTGCTCGCCGTCCGCGAGGAGACCCCAGACCGGTCCGACGACAGCAGCGCCGCGGCCCTTCAACACGGCGAGCGCCTGCTGGGTCGCCGGGTGCTCCCACATGAAGGTGTTCATCGCCGGTGCCAGCACGACCCTGCCGCGGTGCGCCAGGGCGTAGGTGGTCAGGGCGTCGTCGCCGACACCCGCCGCCATCTTGGCCAGCACGTTGGCGGTGGCCGGCGCGACCAGGAACAGGTCGGCCCGGCGGGCGAGGTCGATGTGGTCGATGCCGGGGCTCGTGGGCTCGCCCCAGAGCGAGACCTGCGCCGGCCCTCGGGCGAGCACCGCGAAGGTGCGCGGGGTCACGAAGCGCGTCGCGTTTCTCGTCAGAATGGGAAAGACCTGGCAGGACGCCTTGACCAGGCCGCGCAAGACCTCCACGGCCCGGAACGCCGCGATCCCCCCGCAAACCCCCAGAACCACACGACCGCGCACCTACTCCTCGCTTATCTCCTCGGTGAGCAAGACCTCAGGGGCCGGCTCCTCGACCACCTCGAGGTTCTCGTCGAACTTGGGGCCCTCGAGCTCCTCTTCGGGAGTCTCCTCTTCCTCCTCTTCGGCTTCGACCTCCGGTTCGACGATGGCGGGGATGATCGGGGGCGGGATGGGGAACAGCACCGGGGCATGCTCCTCCGCCTCCTTGGCGGCGATCTCCTGCTGGACGAGCACCTCGTATTCCTCGGCGGTGACCTTGCGCCAGGGCACCTTCTCGGCGCCAAGCTCGGTGAGGGCCACGGTGGTGGGCTTGACGTGGCGGGTTGACACGCGCGGCCTCGCCCCGTGGATCAGCTGCTCCGCTCGCTTGGCGGCGATCAGAATGTAACGAAAGGTGCTCTCGATTCCCTCGGGCAGATCCGACATCAATCCTCCTTCTTCACGACGCGCTCAAACTCCTCCAGGATTGCCTGCACCCTGGCCCGCATCCGGAACGGCCGCATCCTTGCCGCCGCAACCACGCTCGCGAGGGCACGGGTCGCCTCCTCGAGACGGTCGTTAATGATAACAAAATCGAACTCCGCGTACTCGCGCATCTCCTGCACCGCGTTCTTCAGGCGCAGCTCGATGGCCGCCTCGTCGTCCTGGCCGCGGGCCACCAGCCGGCGGCGAAGCTCTGCGTACGAGGGTGCGAAGATAAACACCTTTACCGCATCAGCCACCGACGCTCGTACCTGCCGCGCCCCCTGAACGTCGATGTCCAGGAAAACGTCGCAGCCCCGTTCGAGTCTTCCCTCAACCTCCGCCCGCGAGGTCCCGTAAAGGTTGTCGTGAACCTCGGCGAACTCGAGGAACTCACCTGCAGCGACCATTCTCTGAAAGACGGCACGGTCAATGAAGTAGTAGTCCACACCATGGCGCTCCGCCGGACGTGGGGGCCGGGTAGTGTGCGAGATCGAGAAGTGAGCCTCGCGGCCCTGCGCCGCGAGCTCCTGCATGACGCGACGGATCAGAGTGGTCTTGCCGCCACCCGAAGGCGACGCAACGATGAAGAGCTCGCCCCTGGTCGCGCCCACACTCACCTCCAGCGCCATGATGATACTCGCCTCCGAGGCTAGGCCTCGCGGCCCCGATCCGGGTAGACTCTGGCGATGGCATCGCTGGGACGCAAGCTGCGCCACGACCTCGGCTACGCGCTGCTCAGGGCGCTCCTGGCGGCCTCCCGCCTGTTTCCGCTCCCGGCCCTGCGCGGCCTGGGATCGTTGACCGGGCGTGCGGCGCTGCCCTTTGCGCGGCGCGACCGCGGGAGGGCCCTCGCCCACATCGCCCGCGCTTTCCCCGAGCGCGACGAAGCGTGGCGGCGGGCCCTGGCGAGGCGCTGTGCGGGCCACCTTGGCACGGTCCTCGGCGAGGTCGCGTGGCTGTGGTCCACCTCCCCGGAGGCGGTGCTGGCCAGGACGGAGTTTGTCGGGCTGGAGCATCTCACCGGCGGCCTGCGCCCTGACCGCGGAGCGATCCTGGCGACCGGTCACTGCGGCAACTGGGAGTGGCTCAACCTCGGTCTCGGTGCCTCCGGGATTCAGATGACGGTTGCCGCCCGTGAGGTCTACGACCCTCGCCTGGACGAGGTCGCCCGCCGCCTGCGCGGCCGCTTCGGGGGCGAGACCGCCCTGCGTGGGAAGGGAGCCGGGAACAAACTGGTACAGGCGCTACGACACGGCCGGGTCATCGGGCTGCTCATCGACCAGGACATCGAGGCACCGGGCGTGTTCGTCGAGTTCTTCGGCCAGCCCGCCTGGACCCCAACGGGAGCCGCGCTGCTCGCGTTGCGCACCGGCTGCCCGGCGGTCGCCGGGTTCGCAGCGCGGCTGCCCGACGGCAGGATACGGCTGTCCTTCTCCCCACCGGTCGAGATGCCCTCTGGGGCGGATCTGGACACCGCCGTGGCCAGGCTGACCGCAACCTTCACCGCGCACATCGAGCGCCAGGTACGGGAGCACCCGGAGCAGTGGGTGTGGATGCACCGCCGCTGGAAGCACCAGCCGGGCGAGGGGGAGTCGGTCTGGTGCGCCGGCGAGGGCGTCACGCGGCCTGCCGATGTCCGCACGCCGCGCCCCGGCTTGGGCTAGAATCGCGCATCGCGATCGGGGACGGGTTCGAGACCGCCGCATCCCTGCGCGCACGGGAGGTCGCATGAAAAAGGTGCTGTTTGGCTGCGGGCTTGTCGTTCTGGTCGTGGCGGTGTTTCTGGGCCTGGCGGTGACCAGCAGCTACAACCGTCTCGTCACCCTGGAAGAGGCGGTCAAGAGCGCCTGGAGCCAGGTCGAGAACGTCTATCAGCGCCGAGCCGACCTCGTCCCGAACCTGGTCGAGACGGTCAAGGGCGCTGCAGCTTTCGAGAAGGACACCTTCACCGCCGTCACCGAGGCGCGCGCCAAGGTGGGCCAGGTCACCCTCGGGAAGGTGCCGGACGCCCAGCAGATGCAGCAGTTCCAGACCGCCCAGGATGGGCTCTCCTCGGCGCTGTCGCGGTTGCTGGTCGTGGTCGAGAAGTATCCGGAGCTGAAGGCCACACAGGCCTTCCGCGACCTCCAGGTGCAGCTCGAGGGGACCGAGAACCGGATCGCGGTGGAGCGGCGGCGCTTCAACGAGACCGCGCAGGCGTTCAACACCGCGCGTCGGCGGTTCCCGACCGTGATCGTCGCGTCGCTGTTCGGCTTCGCCGAAAAGCCTTACTTCCAGGCCGCACCTGGATCCGACAAGGCGCCACAGGTGAAGTTCTGAGAGAGCGTGGCAGGTGTTCCATGGGCCGTGGTCCGCGGCTGCGGATCGCGGCCGCCGTCGTCGGCCTTGTCGCGGCCACCGCCGTCCTCGGGCTCGAGGTGCCGCCGACACCGCGCGAGTACCTTACTGACTATGCGCGGGTGATCGGGCGCCAACAGCAGGCTGCCATCGACGAGCGTCTGGCGGGGCTCGAGCAGCGCACGGGGCACCAGGTCATCGCGGTCTTCTTCCCGTCGCTCGAAGGTGAGCCCCTGGAGGACTTCACCATTCGGTGCGCCGAGCGCTGGAAGGTGGGGCGCAAGGGTCTGGACGACGGGATCATCTTCTTCGCCTTCGTACGTGACCGGCGCATGCGCCTGGAAGTGGGGTACGGCCTGGAGGCTGAGGTCCCCGACGCTGTTGCGAGCCGGCTCCTGGACGACGAGGTGCGACCGTCGTTCGCGGCGGGCGATTTTGGGGCCGGCACACTGGCGCTTGCGGGAGCTTTGGAGAGGATCTTTAGCGGCCAAGCGCCCCCGCAGCCGCCGCGGGGGAAGAGCTCCTCGCCCGGCGTGCCGGGCGTGGTCGCCCTCATCGTCCTGATGCTGCTGATGCGTGCGATGCGTGGCAGCCGGCGGGGGACCTGGGGCGGTTTCGGGGGCTGGGGCGGCTTCTCGGGAGGGGGGTTCTCCGGCGGCGGCTTCTCCGGTGGCGGGTTCTCCGGCGGCGGTGGCTCGTTCGGCGGCGGTGGTGCTTCGGGGTCCTGGTGATGGGAACGAGGTTTCAGGGGGAAGACGTGGAGTGCGACCTGATCATCACGGGCGGCACGGTGCTCACCATGACGACGGGGAGCGAACCGCTGCCGGATGGCGCGGTGGCGGTGCGCTCCGGCGAGATCGTGGCGGTCGGTAGCGCGACGGAGATCCTGACCCGGTTCCGACCCGCCACGGTGCTGGACGCGGGTGGGGGCATCATCCTCCCCGGCTTCGTAAACACCCACACTCACCTCGCAATGACGCTGCTGCGGGGACTTGCCGATGACCTCCCGCTCATCGAGTGGCTGGAGAAGCACATCTGGCCCACCGAACGTGTACTCATGAACGAGGAGACGGTGGCGCTGGGCACGCGCCTGGCGGCGGCCGAGAGCCTACAGGCCGGGGTCACATGCGTCTGCGACATGTACTTCTTCGCCGAGCGGGTGATCGAGACCGTGACCGCGGCGGGGCTGCGCGCCGTCGTTCCCGAGGCCATGATCGACTTCGCCACCCCCTCCTGCCCCACGCCGGCGGACGCGTTGGTCAAGCAGCGAGAGCTGCTCGAACGCTACCGGTCCCACCCTTTGGTCGTGCCCGCGGTGGCGCCCCACTCGCCGTACAGCGTCTCAGCCGGCAACCTGGCCAAAGAGGCGGAGCTCGCCGAGGAGTTCGGCGCCCCCCTGATCATCCACCTGGCAGAGACGCGCTGGGAGGCGGAGAAAGTCAAGGCCGACAAGGGAGTCTCGCCGGTCGCCTACCTTGCCGACCTGGGGATTCTCTCGGACCGTACGGTGGCCGCGCACTGCGTGCACGTCTCGGAGGAGGACCTCGGCCTGCTCGCCGAGTTCGACGTCGGCGTGGCGACAAACCCGGTTTCCAACCTCAAGCTCTCGAGCGGCGTGGCCCCCGTGCCGCAGATGCTCGCGCTCGGGATCAAGATCGGCTTCGGCACCGACGGGGCCGCATCCAATAACACCCTCGACCTGCTGCGGGACGCCCAGCTGGCGTCCCTGCTCTACAAGGGGATCAGCGGCGACCCCACCCAGATGCAGGCGCGCACCGTTGTGGAGATGCTCACCATCGGTGGGGCCAGGGTGCTCGGGCTTGCCGACCGAATCGGCACGCTCGAGCCGGGCAAACGCGCCGATGTCGTCTGCTTCGCCCTCGACCACCCGCGCGCCGTGCCGGTCTACGACCCGTACTCGCACATGGCCTACGCGGCACGGGCCTCGGACGTGCGGCACGTGGTGGTGGACGGCCGCGTCGTCGTGCAGAACCGCACCCTCGTGGGTATCGATATGGAGGAACTGCTGTCCGAGGTGCGCCAGGCCGCGGCCCGGGCGCGGGAGCTGCTCGCCACCTAGTCCTTGTTCTTGTCCTTCTGGCGCTTCAGGACCCTGCGCACGTGCTCGGAGCTGATGCGGATTCTCACCCGCCCCCCGCTCCTGGGGGCGCGCGGGTGGGCGTCGCCGCCGGCCCTGGTCCCACCTGTCTCCTTTGCGGGCGCTTTCGCCGCTTGCTCCTCGCGCCGCTTCTCGGCAGTGGCGCCCGTGATCTTCGCGATCATCTTGGTGAGGGCCTCGGGGACAGGCTGCTCGAACTCGATTCCGGCTCGGTAGAGGAGCACGCGCTGGTCCTTCTCATCGAGCCCAAAACCCCAGGCACGGCAGCGCCGCACCATGCCGTGCACCACGATGTCGCCCCCCTCGAGCTGAATCCGCAGGTCGCAGGGCACCTGCGGCCGCAGGCTGGTTGCAAGCTCAAGCTGCGCCCCTCGCGAGGAGATGTCGACGATCCGAGCCGGGAGGAAGGTCTTCACCCTTGCCGGCAACGGTTTCTGCAACTCGAGCCTGGGCACGGCACGCCGTTCGGTCATCGCACACAGTCCAAGAAACAGCCTCTGAAAAGAATATAGCGGGTTGGCCGCGGGTTTGCTAGCCGCGCATGCCCGCCACTTCGCCCGGGACGGCCCCGACGCGCGGGAATGGCGCCCCACCGGGCGGAGGTTGTCAGGGGTGGCAGTTGGAATGATGATCGCGTCTCGGAAGACCCCCGGGACGGAAAAAAGGAGAATACTTCAATGTCGAAACTCTCACTCCCTCCCCTGCCTTACGACTACAAGGCCCTCGAGCCTTGGATCGACGAGCAGACGATGCGGATCCACCACGACAAGCATCATCAGGCCTACCTGGACAACCTTCTCAAGGCGATCACGGGCACCGACCTGGAGAACCGTGAGGCCGCCCGGATCCTGGCCGACCTGGCACATGTGCCCGAGAAGATCCACGCCGCGGTGCGAAACCATGGCGGCGGGTTCGTCAACCACACCCTGTTCTGGGAGGTCATGGGGCCGAACACGGGTGGGGCGCCGGCCGGCGAACTCGCCAAAGCCATCGGAAGCACCTTCGGCAGCTTCGACTCGTTCAAGGAGAAGTTCACCTCCGCCGCGATGGGGCAGTTCGGCAGCGGCTGGGCCTGGCTGGTAGTCGGCAAGGGCGGCCTCACCGCGTACAACCTCCCCAACCAGGACAGCCCCCTCTCGAACGGGGACACGCCGATCCTCGGTCTCGACGTCTGGGAGCACGCCTATTACCTCAAGTACCAGAACCGCCGCGCCGAGTACGTGACCAACTGGTGGAACGTGGTCAACTGGGGGAAGGTCGCGGAGCTGTTCGCCAGCGCGAAGAAGTGACACCCGGCACGCCGTGCCGGGTGTCATCCTGAGGCCCCCCGCCGTCGGCGGGGGTGCCGAAGGATCTCCTCGCACACCAGGGAGCGCAGTCGGGCGGGTGGATCACGCGTGCGGCAGGTCGCGCGCCGCGCGCCCCACGCACTCGTACTCGAACCCGGCTTCACGCATCTTTTCGGGCTCGTAGACGTTGCGCAGGTCCACCACGAGCGGGCGCGCGACCGCCCCCCTCAGCCTCTCCAGGTCAAGGGAGCGGAACTGGTTCCACTCGGTGAGGATCACCAGGCAATCCGCACCGGCCGCCGCGTCGTACTCATCCGCGCAGTAGGTCACCGCGGCGGGCAGCACCTCGCGGGCGTTTTCCATGGCCGCCGGGTCGAAAACGCGCAAGGACGCACCCTCCGAGGCCAGAGCGTGCAGGATCGGGATGGCCGCGGCCTCGCGCATGTCGTCGGTCTCGGGCTTGAAGGAGACGCCAAGCACGCCGATGGTGAGCTCCTTGACCGACCCGCCGCAGATCGCGCGGATCTTGTCCGCCATACGTCGCTTCACCCGGTCGTTGACCTTCACGACGGTTTCCACGATCTCGAACGGCCGTCCCGCCTGGCGCGCGATGTCGGAGAGGGCCTTTGTGTCCTTGGGAAAGCAGGAGCCTCCGTAGCCCGGCCCTGGGTGGAGGAACTTGGGCCCGATGCGACGGTCGAGGCCCATCCCCTTGGCGACGTGGTGCACGTCGGCGCCCAGCAACTCGCACAGTTCGGCGACCTCGTTGATGTAGGTGATCTTGGTGGCGAGGAACGCGTTGGACGCGTACTTGATCAGCTCCGACGATTCGACGTTGGTGATCACGAACGGCGTCTCGATCAGGTAGAGCGGCGCGTAGATGTCCTTCATGATCGCGATCGCCTGCGGGTCGCGGGCGCCGATCACGACCCTGTCGGGGCGCATGAAGTCGCCGATCGCGGAGCCCTCGCGCAGGAATTCGGGGTTGGAGACGACGGAGAAAGGCTGCCTGGCGTTGCGCTCCTTGATGACCTTCTCGATCAGCTGGCCGGTCCCGATCGGCACGGTGGACTTGGTGACCACGACCTTGTAGCCGTTCATGTGGTCGGCGATGGCCTCCGCAACCTCCACCACGTAGGTCAGGTCCGCCGAGCCGTCCTCCCTGGGAGGCGTCCCGACCGCGATGAAGATCGCCAGCGACTTCTCGATGGCCCCTTTGAGTTCGGTGGTGAAGCACAGGCGGCCGGACTTCTCGTTCTTGGCCACCAGGGCGTCGAGCCCGGGCTCGTAGATCGGGATCCGTCCCTCCTTGAGCATGTTGATCTTGCGCTCGTCCTTGTCCACGCAGGTCACGTCCATGCCGAAATCGGCGAGGCAAGCGCCGGTGACCAGGCCGACGTACCCGCTCCCCACCACCGCGATGTGCATGTGCCCTCCTCCGAAGGTGCGCCGCAGAGCGCCCGCGCAGTGTAGCGAGGGCCCTCGCACGGGGCAAGGCGCGACCGCCCCTCTCACAACCGTGTCCCGGCTCGAGAGCGTCGCCGCGCAGACCCGCCCGGTCCCACGCGCCGCGCCCGCACCCGAGTCCGTGCCCGCCTGCGGCGGCACGCTCAATAGGCCGGCGAGGCGACTCCCGCCGGCTGCTCGCCCGCCCGCAGCCACCTTCCGAGCGCGCGCAGGTGCCAGGCGATCTGGGTGTCCGACGGGCGCAGGTTCCAAACCCCAACGACGCCGCCCCTGACGACGTGGCTGGCGTTCCAGGAATCGTCCGGGAAGTAGACTTGGAGCGAGTGCACCGCGAACGAGAAGCCGACGAGGGTCAGGACCAGCGCGCGCCGTTTCAGCCCCACCGGTCTCGACGCCACGAACGCGGCGAACGCCGGTGTGAGCAGCAACGACGCCTCGCCGATGATGCGGTAGCCGTAGCTCCACCCCCCGAACCACTCGGTCCAGGTCGCGAGCAGCAGGAGCAGCGGCACGGCGGCCACCAGGCCGATCGCACCGAGAGGCACGCCTCCTTGGCCGCGTGCGACCGACCGCAGCTCACGGGCAGCACCGATCAGCGCCAGCAGGAGGAACGGCGAGTAAACGAACAGGCCGCGGCTCGGGGCGAACAGGAGACCGGCAAGCCCCCCGAGCACCGGCGTGTCGAAGTTTCCCATTTGGTAGTGCTTCGCCTGGGCGAAGACGAGGGGCGCCCGGTCGCGAGCACGTTGACCCACGCCGTGATCAGGGCGAAAGGGAGCGCCCCGATCGCCGCCCACGCCGCGGCCCGGCGCCTGCGCACGAGCACAAAGAGAAAGAGCACCAGCGCCGGAAGGACGTTGGGCACTCTGCAGATGACCGCCCAGCCGAGCGCGGCACCGAGCAACAGTGCGCTCCCGGCCGTCTCCCGGTCGCGCGATATCAGCAGGAGCGCGAGCGCCAAGCCGGCCATGCCCGGGCCGTGCTGCCAGAGGTCCTGTGAAGCCGAGCTGAACGCGACCGTCCCGAAGGCGAACGCAAGGGTGGCGACGAGCGCGCCCGTAGGGGCGTACCGCCGCAACGCGGCAAGCAGCAGTACGACGGCGGCCGTCGTCCAGCACGCGGCAGTGAGCTTCGCGACGACATCGAGCAGCGCCAGGCTCGGGGCCAACCTCGCGACCACCGGGACAAACATGAACGGCAGGCACGCCAGCGTGCTCCCCGGCGGATAGAAGGAGTAGAGGTGCCCGTTGGGCCCCTTGACGGTCTGCACGAGCAACGGATCGATAACGGGCCGGAACTCGTCCACGTCGAGGTCGCCGCTCTCGATCAGGCTGATCGCGGCAAAGGTCGCGAGCTGGGTGTCCATCTGGATCAGCCGTTTCGAGTTCGAGAGGTAGACGGTGAGCACGCCGACCCCGAGCAGCGCAAGGGCGAAGTCGGAGCGGAAGAGGCGGCGCTCCTCCCGATCCCGGCCCGTCGCGGCCCATCGCACCGCCGCCCACAGGACCAGAAGCAGCAGGGCCAGCATCACCTCCCCGAGAGTCACCTCCCAGGGGATCGGCTTCATTCCGGAGTCCCTGTAAAGCAGGGTACCCCGCCACCGACTGGGATCGGCGGACGTCGCGGGTTCGCCGGTTGGCCAGCGGTCTGCCGGGGCGTCATTGGCTCGAGCCTACCGGCCCGCCGGGGCTGTCAACAAACTCCAGGGGTCGAACAGCGCGGCGCTACGGACCGAGGCGGAGCGAAGTGGTCCGCGATTCGTTGGTAGAGGTGGATGCGCGCCTTCTTCGCTTCGATGCCGTGCTTCAAATTGGGGTAGACCTGCAGGTCGTAGGGCTTGCCCGCCCTGTAGAGCCGGTCCACGAAGGCGAGAGTGTTACTCCAGTGCACGTTGTCGTCGCCCGTTCCGTGGATGAGCAGCAGCGCGCCCGAGAGCCTCTCGGCCTGGTTCACCGGCGACGAGTCGCGGTAGCCGTCGGGGTTTTCGGCGGGAAGCTTGAGGTAGCGCTCGGTGTAGATCGAGTCGTACAGGCGCCAGTCGGTCACCGGCGCGACCGCCGCACCCGCCCTGAAGATAGCCGGGGCGTTGGTGAGCGCGTAGCAGGTCATGAAACCACCGTACGACCACCCCCAGATCCCGATGCGGGACGCGTCCACGTACGGGAGCGTCTTGAGGTATTCCACGCCGGCCAGCTGGTCCTCGAGCTCCACCTTTCCGAGGCGGCCGAGCAGGGCGCGCTCGAACTCTCTGCCGCGCGCCGCCGAGCCGCGGTTGTCGAGCGAGAACACGAGGAACCCGCGGCTCGCGAGGAAGTGGTGAAAGAGCGCCGGTCCGCCCGGCCCAGGCGTTGCGCACAACCTGGGCGTGAGGGCCGCCGTAGACGTAGACCACCACCGGGTACCTCTTCTTCGGGTCGAAGTCGGGCGGCTTGAGCAGCGACGCGTAGAGCGTGGTGCCGCCCGGTCCCTTGACCGTCACGAACTCGGGCGCTCGGACCGCGTAGTCGCCCAGCGTGGGCGGCTGGATCGGCACGACCGTTCGTAGCACCCTGCCCTCGGCGTCCAGGACCCTCATCACCGGCGGCTGCGAAACAGTTGAGTAGGTGTCGAGCAGGTAGCGGCCCCCGGGGGCCATCTCCACCGAGTGCGTGCCGGGGTCCTTTGTGAGGCGGCTCAGCTCGAGACGGTCGACGCGGGCGCGGTAGAGCTGGCGTTCGAGCGGGCTCGCCTCGCCCGCGGTGAAGTAGATCCACTCCCCGGGGTCGTCCTTCGTGACGAGCGACGTGACCTCCCACGCTCCGCTGGTCACGGCCCTGGGCGGGGTCGCCGGGCCGACGAGGACCAGGTGCCGGTACCCCGTCTCCTCCGAGCTCCAGAGGTACGTGTCCTCGGTCACGGGAACGGGGTCGTCGGCGAGGTTCAGCCACGCCGGGTCGCTCATGCCGAACAGCGTCTTGACCCGCCCGGAGGGGACCTCGAGCCGCCTCAGCTCGAGGTCTGGTCTGGGCGCGGTTGAGCACCGCGAACCAGACCGACTTGCTTCCCTTGGCCCAACCGAAGCGCGGCAGGTACTCCGCGTCGCTGCCGCCTCCCGCGTAGGTCTGGCGGGTGCGCGCGCCGTCCCTCGCCTCGACCTCGACCACCGACAGCCCGACGACCGGGTTCGGGTCGCCCGGCTGCGGATAGCGCTGTTGCGTCGTCGTCGGGTGGACCGCCAGGCGGTCCACAATCGGGTACTGCGGCACTTTCGTCTCGTCGAAGGTGAGGAACGCGATCCAACGGGAGTCGGAGGACCAGGCGTACCCGATCGGCTTGCGCCCCGCCAGTTCCTCCTCGTAGACCCAGTCGAGCTTCCCGTTCAGACGGTCCGGCGAGCCGTCCTCCGTGAGGCGGGTCTCCTTGCCGTTCGCCAGGTCGAGGGTAAAGAGGTCGTTGTCGCGAACGAACGAGACCCGGCGTCCGTCCGGTGAGAACTCCGCAAGCTCCTCCTCGGCCGGCGTGGCCGTGAGGCGCCGCACCTGTTTCCCCGGCATCGAGACGACGAACAGCTCCCCGCCGCCGGACAGCAGCAGCGCATCACCCCGTGGCGACCACTGGTATCCGGTCAGCCGCGGCGCGACCGCGTCCTTCCCCTCGCCGAAGGTGGGCAGCTCTCCATCGTCCAGCAGACACTGGCGAGCCCCTGACGCCGCCTCCTCGAGCCAGAGCGAGCTTCGGGCGTCCTTGCCTTCGCCGCTCGTCTCGAGGAACGAGAACCTCTCACCATCGGGGAGCCAGCGCACCTCCTTGGGCAGGGTGCCGTCGATCGGAGGGTCCGAGAATATCCGCTCGATGGTGAGCGGCTGTTGGCCCGCCACCAGCGGGGCAGCGGCCAGCACGAGGAGCGACAGCAGGCGACGCATGCACACCTCCCGGGTCGAAGCATCGCAACGGGCCATCATAGCGAGCGCCTTGACGCGCGGCGGCGCCAGCAGGGACACTGGGGCGTGCCACAGGTGACGAGACAACGTTGGTTCTGGCTGTGTCTCGCCGTTGCCGCGCTGCTCCCCCGCGCCCTCGCCGCGGCCGTGCGCCCGCCGTGGCACGACGAGTACTTCACGCTCTGGGCCGCCGGGCTCCCCTGGAACGAGCTGCTGGCCGCCCTCCGGCTCGACTCCGGTCCCCCGGTCCCCTACCTTCTTGTGAAACTAATCACAATCTTCGGGCTGCCGGGCCTGGCCGCGGCTCGCGCGCTCGCGGTGGCCGCTGGGACCGCCGCGGTGCTCCTGGCCGCGCGCGCGGCCGGTCGGACGTTCGGCGCCGAGGCTGGCTGGTGGGCAGGGGTTCTCCTCGCCTGCCACCCGCTGGCCGTGGCCTGGTCGTGCGAGGGGCGGGCGTACGCGCTGCTGCTGCTTGCCGTGGCGCTGGCGTGGGAGCGGCTCGCGGCGCTCGCAGAGGGCGAGGGCGGAGCGGTCGGCCTGGGGTTCGCGGTGGCTCTCGCCTGCTGGAGCCATGGCCTCGGCCTGATCCTCGCCCTCGTCGTGGCAGCCGTGGCGCTCACGCTTCCCCGGCCTTCACGGGGGCGGGCCGTCGCCGCGGTGGCCGTCGGCCTCGCCTCGCACCTCCCCTGGCTGCCGGTGGCGGCCCAGCAGCCTCCCGCCGCCATCGCGTGGATGGCGACGTTCTGGCGGAGCCTCCCTGCGGCGGACCGGCTTGCGGCCCCGGTGCGGTTGCTCTCGCCGCTCGGGGGCTTCGGGGCGTTTCTCGACCTCCCCTCCTCCCCCGCGTGGGCCGAGGCCGGCGCGGCGGCCCTGGCGCTCGCCCTGCTGGCCGCCGCCTGCCGCTCCTGGGGCAAGGCCTGGCGCCCGCTCATGGGCTTCCTGCTCCCCGCGGGGGCCCTCGCGGCGCTGGCCGCGCTGGGCGTGCCGGCGTTCTACCCGGGACGCGGCGAGGCGCTCTACCTGGTGCCGTTCCTGCTCCTGCTCGGAGCCGGGTCGGTGTGCTCCCGGCTTTTCCGCGCGGTCGCCGCGGTCCTCGTGCTTTCGGCGGCGAGCGTGACTACGGTCGCGATCGCCCGGTGGGCCGACCGGCCTCCCAGCGCCGAGAAGCGGCTTGCCGCCGAGCTGCGGCAGCGCCTGCCGGGCGGAAAGGTTGTCATCGGCGGCTACTGGCGCCTGGGGATCGCCTACCACCTCGGGGAGGGACGGCCCCGCTTCGACCTGGTCAACTACCCGGCCTCGGCGGCCGCTCACCCCGGCTGGTACGACCCAGGCTCGGACCGGCCCGCACCCGCGGAGCTGGAACAGCTGCTCGCCGAGTTGCGCCCCCAGGCTTTGCGGACGGCTGTCCTCGTCACCCCCGGGTTGGGCACCACGCCCGACCTGGAGCGCCTGGCCGCGGCGCTCACGCTGCAGCCCGGGCTTTCCGTGCCCGGAGCGCGGCTTTGGCTGCCCGGGGCGGGAGGGGCGGCGCCGTGAACCCGCCGCAGGGCGTTGGCGGCCTCCAGGCCGCGGCACCGGCCCGCCGGCTGCTTCTGGCCGCCAGCCTGCTGCTTTCGGCGCTCACCGCGGTCTTCGTTGCCTCGGGGAACTCGGGAACGCTGCCGTTCCTCGCCTGGCTCGGCTCACTGGGGGCAAGTCTGGCGCTCTGCCGGCGCGCGGGCCCGGAGCACCGCCTCGCCCGATCGGACTGGCTCGCCCTGGCGCTCCTCGTAGCCCTGGCAGGCTTCTTCCGCCTCTACCGCATCGGCGAGATCCCCAGCGGACCCTGGGTGGACGAGTTGGCAGCCGCGGCCAACGCCGTGAACCTCGCGGTCCGGCAGCCGTTCACTCCCTTCGGGGTGACCCCGCTGTTCGAGGCGGGACCGAACTGGGTGCACACCCCGAACCTCTACCTGTACTTCTGCCACGCGGTGCTGTGGCTTTCGGGGTTCTCCCAGCTCGGGGTGAAGCTGATCTCGGTGCTACCGGGGGTCGCGACGACGCCGCTGCTCTACCTGCTCGGCCGAAGGTTCCTCTCCCGGAAGGCCGGGCTGCTCGCCGCAGGCCTGTTGGCGGTTTCGGACTGGCAGGTCACGGTCAGTCGTTGGGGGTGGGACGAGGTCCTCGTCACCGCGCTCACGGTGGCCGCCTTTGCGGCCCTCCTCGCCGGGGTGCAGCAGGAGCGCCCCTCCCCGCTCTTCCTCGCCGGGATCTTGACCGGCCTCGCCCAGTACGCCTACGTCGCCGCCCGACTCTCGGCGCTTGCGGCGGTGGCGTTCCTCGCGCTGCGCGCGCTCGAGACTCGACGGCGGCGACACCTCGCGGATCTCGGCGTGTTCGCCGCGGGCCTGCTCCAGACCGTCCTCCCGATCGCCATCTTCTGGATCCGGCACCCTGCCACCTTCGCCGTCCGGGAGCGCGAGATCTCGATCATCCCGCGACTCCTCGCCGGCGATCTCGGACCCCTGCTGGAGAACCTTCGTGCCTACGGACTCATGTTCCTGATTCGAGGGGACGCCAACCCGCGGCAGAACATCCCCGGTCTGCCGATGCTCGACCTCGTGGCGGGAATCCTGTTTGTGGCAGGGGTGGTGGCGGCAGTGGCGGCCTGGCGCCGAGCCGAGTCGCAGATGGCGCTGCTCTGGCTCTCGATCGGCATGCTGGGGGGCCTCCTCAGCCACCCCGAGAGCGCCCCCAACTCCTACCGCGTTGGCGTCGTGGCGCCGGCGTGCATGCTGCTCGCCGGGACGGGGTGGCAGGGGGCTCTCAACATCCTGCGCAGGTTTCGTTCCGGTACGCCAGCGCGCTGGTCCGCGTACGCGGCCGCGGGGGTCGTGGCGCTCTCGGGGGCGCTCACCTTCGCGAACTACTTCGTTTTTCGTCCCGCGAGCCGGGAGTGCTGGCTGGCCGTCAAGGAAGGGGCGTACTGCGAGGTGCTTCGGCAGCGGGCAGAACGCGCCCTCGATGCAGGGGCCCAGGTGCTGCTGGACCGCAGGCTCAGCTGGGTGACGACCCGCCTGCAGTTCGACACGCTCCTCGCTCGGCGAAGGCCGCCGGCGGCGTTCCGCTGGGTCGATGCGGCGGCGGTCGAGTCCGCGACGCTGCGCCGGGGCGCACTGTTCGTCAAGCCGGAGAGCTACGCGGAGTTGCCGGGCGCACTGCAGGCGCTGCCCGCGCGGGCAATCAACAACCCGTTCGGCGAGGAGATCTTCGTTGCGATCAGCGCCGACCGGGCCCTGCTCTCCCTGGTCGAACCCGGCAGGCGCTGACGCGCCCCACGCTCCTCCGCATGCGGTCGTATGATGAGGAGACCAATGGAGGCGAGCGGCACGGCACGTTGGACGCAGGCGTGGCGCGATAGCGCCGAGCGTCGGTGGAGAATCGCGCCGTTCGCCGTGATCGCGGCCGCGTGTGCGCTCGCGGTCGGGGCGGGCTGGAACAACTCCGCCACCAGTGACGAGCCCTACCACACCCTGGCGGCGTCCTCCTACGTCCACGACGGGCACGGCGACCTCAATCCCGAGCACCCGCCACTGACCAAGCTGCTTGCCGGGCTGCCGCTCCAGGCCCTTGGGCTGCGGGGGACCCGGGCGCCGGCGGTTGCGCGCCTGCATGTCCTCACCGAGGAGATCCGCGGTTTCCTCTACCTCAACACCCGGTCGGCGCTCACCATCCTCCGGACGGCACGCCTGGCCATGCTCCCCTTCCTGGTCCTGCTGCTCTGGGGCGTCTGGCGCTGGGGCTGTCTGATCGGAGGCCCGAAGGTGGCCCTGCTGGCCATGGTCGCCGTGGCAAGCCAGCCGCTGGTGCTGGGCCACGCCTTCGTGGTTCATACCGACGTTGCCTCGGCCGCGATCTTCCTCGCGACCCTCCTGGCGCTGGAGTTCTGGCTCGGTGGACGGAGGCTCGGGTGGGTGGCGTTCGGCCTCTGGCTCGGTCTCGCGTTGCTGACCAAGTTCTCCGCCGCGTATCTCGTCCCGCTGACCGCGGTGAGGCTCCTGGTTCACGTTCTCCGAACCCGGCGGTACCGCGTGCTGGCGGCCTACGCCGGAGCCGCGGCCCTCGCACTCGCGGTCGTGCTCGCCGGCTACTGGCCGCTGCTCCGCAACGTGAGCGCCGACGAGGAGCGCGCGACCGTTGCATCGTATATGACGCTCTGGCCGGGCTCGGATGTCACCCTCGGCCGCCTCCAGGCCCTTGCCGGCCTGAGCCGCGCGCTCGGGCACTACGGGCTCGGGCTCGCCTACGTGCACCACACTGCCCTGCACGGGCACCTCAACTATTTCCTCGGCAGGATCAGCACCGAGGCGTTCCCCTTCTACTTTCCGGTGGCCTTTGCCCTGAAGACGACGCTCCCGTTTCTCATCCTCACCCTGGCCGGGCTCGTGGCGCTGGTCCGCAGGCGGGGCGAATACTCACTTCTTCTCGCCTCCTACGCTCTCTGCTACCTCATCGTCCTCGGTGTGAGCGGCTACAACATCGGCGCGCGCCACCTGATGCCGGTCATCCCCCTCCTCGCGCTGCTCGGAGCGCAAGCAGCGGCGGGCTGGACTCCCCTCCTCCGAGGCGCCCTCGCCGCGAGCTTTGCCTTCGGCGCACTGCTGCCGTTCCCCCACTACATCTCGCACTTCTCGCTCCTAGCCGGAGGTCAGGCGCGCGGAAGCAGAATCCTCTCCGACTCCAATGTGGACTGGGAGCAGGATTGGGTGCGGGTCGCGCGCGAGGTGGAGCGGAACGGCTGGCGGCCGATCGCGCTCGTACACGCCGGTGCCGGCTTCCCCGAGGCGCACGTCCCCGGGGCGACCGACTTCCTGGCCTCGCGCTCACCGATCGCGCCCGGGTACTACGCGGTCGCGGCCACCACCGCCACGACAGGCACCGTCTATCTGCGCGCGCTCCGCAACGAGCCGGAGGCGCGTCGGCTCGAGCATCTGCTCGCGCTGCTGCGGGCGCAAGGCCGCCCCGTGACCACGGTCGGCGGCAGCATCACCGTTTACCACCTGCCCGAGCCGCCAGGCGCAGCGCCGCCGTCCTAGCCGGGCTGGCTCGCCGGCTTCCGACCGTTCCTCCGCCGGACCCACAGCGCGAGGCCAAGCGCGGTCGCGGCGGTGACCGCGACGCCGAGGCGGTCCTCGGGAAGCAGCCCCTGAGCCAGACGCACCGTGTGGCGCCCCGCCGGGACAAATACCTCTACCAACCCGCCTTGGGGTTTCCATTGAGTCGGGGTGCCGTCGAGCTTGGCTCTCCAGCCGTCGTCCGCGAGCAGCGGCACCACGAGCTTCCCGGCCGCGGCACGATCCACCTGCCACGCCCAGACCCGGGGGCCTGCAGGATCGGGAGCGGGAAGCGCCACCCGTGCCCCCGGAGCCCTGCGCAGGGCTTCGCCCAGGTCTACGCCGTGCGGCAGCGTCGCCGGGAAGGAGGGCAGGATCGGGGGCACGCCGAAGCGGGTTGCCGACCGTGCAGCCCGGAGGGGCGGGTCCGAGGGGCGCAGCGCGGGGCCGGGCGGCAGGCGCCACCGCCAGGCGAAGGGAATCAGCAGGGGAAGCATGAACACCGCCGCGCCGACAGCTCGCACCCCCCGCCGCACCGTTGCGGCCAGCGCCAGGGCGAGCAGGCAGGACGCCGGCGCGAGCCAGCGCCAGGGGAACTGCAGCAGCGCGAAACCGGGGACGAACGTGTAGAGCCAGAACGCCAGCGGCGTGGCCAGCGTCGCCGCGGCGAGCGCGCCCAAGGCGAGGGCGCGGCCCGGCGCCCCCTTCGTCACGATGATCAGGACCGCCACCGCACACGCGGCGAGCAACACAGCGATCATGTGGCGGGCGAGCACCGGGTCGGGGCCTCCACCGGTGAACAGGAACCGGGCGCGCCAGTCGAACCAGCCCGACGCGAACCTCTCCCCCTGGACGCGCCCCAGGGACACCACGTTGGGCACCCATGAGACCGCGGCCACCCCGAGACCGAGACCGAGGGCACCAGCGGTCCGCAGCGGTTTGCGCTGCCGCGACGCCAGGTGGGCCGCAACGATCACGAGCCCCGCCATGAACGCAAACAGGAGCTGAGTTGCCAGAAGCAACGCAAACGCGCAGCCGCCCAGAACCGCTTCACCCCGCGTGGCTGGCCGCGGCGGCAGGAGAGCGGCGAACACCAAGGGCAGGATGACGCAGGCCCACCCCTCCTGCATCGCGGCTCGCTCGTGGAGGCTCACCATGAGGTACGGAGCGGCGGCCCATGCGGCAGCCGCCACTGCGGCCGCCGACGGCGACGCCCCCCGTCTTCGAGCGGCCGCAAGCATCACGAGGGCCGCGGCCGGAGGGATGATCAGCGTCGCGATGGAGACCGCCAACACGGCGTCATCGAAGACGAGCGCAAACGCGGCATGGAGGATCAGAGGCAACAGGGGCCGCGGGCGCGGTTCCGGTGACCCCAGGCCGCCGTTGAGGTCCGGGTACCAGCGCGGGAAGAACACCCCTCCGCGCCAGCAGCGTGCGTGCTGCTGCGCGTACATCGCATGGTAGTACGCGTCGTCGCCGCCGGGGGCTCCGGCAAGCAGTGGCAAGCCGCCGACGAGCAGACCCCAGGCGACCAGGCCTACCTGCACGAGGCGCAGGGCTTGGACGCGCTCAGCGAAGGCGGTTCTGCCTGAACCAGTCGACAAAGCGCCGGATCCCTTCTTCGATGGGAACCCGGGGTTCCCACCCCCACAGCTTCTTGGCCTTGGTCACGTCGGCGAAGGTGATCGGGACGTCGCCCGGCTGTGGCGGCAACTCCTGGACCCGCGCCTCCGTTCCCAGGGCGTCGGCGATCAGCTCGATGAGGCGCTGAAGAGTGGTCGTGCGTGAGCCGCCCAGGTTCACGATCTCGAACGGTGCGGCCGCGTCCAGGGCCGCCAGCGTGCCCGCCACGATGTCGTCGATGAACGTGTAGTCGCGGGCGCTCGAGCCGTCGCCGTAACGCGGAACCGGCTCGCCGCGTAGGAGCTTCTCCGTGAAGTGGTAGATCGCCATCTCTGGCCGCTGCCTGGGTCCGTACACGGTGAAGAAGCGCAAGCACGTGACCGAGAGCCCGTGGAGGTGGTGGTAGGTGTACGCCATCAGCTCGTTGGCGCGCTTTGTGGCGGCGTAGGGGGAAACCGTGTGGGTGATGGGGTCGTCCTCGGAGAACGGCAACTTGGAGTTCGTTCCGTACACGGAGGACGAGGAGCCGAACACGAAGATCCGCGCGCCCGACCGGCGCGCAGCCTCCAGCACGTTCAGCGTGCCGACCCCGTTGACCTCCTCGTAGAGACGGGGCTGGAGAATCGAGGGGCGGACCCCGGCGCGGGCAGCCAGGTGCACGGTCGTAGCGATCCCGAAAGTGCGGTAAGTCTCCTCGACCAGGGTCGCGTCCCTGATGTCCCCCTCGACCAGGTGCCAGCGCGGGCTGCCGCGGAAAAGCTCGACGTTTTGGCGCTTGAAGGCCGGGTCGTAGTAGTCGTTGAAGTCGTCGAGGCAGACGACGTCGTCGCCGCGCGCCAACAGCCTGGCAGTGAGGTGCGAGCCAATAAACCCGGCCCCTCCGGTTACCAGGATCTTTCCCATGGGTCACCCCCCGGGGTAGGCACTGATGCTGCGCCCAACCGGCTCGCCTGTTGCCAGCTGAGGTCGAACAGTCTCGCAAGCACGGTCACCCCGAGATGGTAGCAGTGCCCAGAGCCACTGCCTCCCCCGCCCGGCCCAGGTGTGGTATAGGATTGGGCCATGGCACAGCCCGAATACCTGATCTGCCTGGAGTGCGAAACTCCCACCTACGTGTTCGAGTGGCAGGAAGGGCGCGTCTTGGAAGCGCTGTGCCCGGTGTGCGGCAACGATGATCCGGCGGCTTTTGCCACCGAGGAGGAACTGGAAGAGTTGGCCATGGCTGAGGATGAGGGTGAGGCGTAGGCCGGTGGGCACGGCTCCCGGCCCACGTATACTTCGATGCAGGAGCCTTTGATGGTTCAGCTGCTGACGGGTCCTCGGCTCGCCCGGGCGCTGCGGGCAGGTGCCCTCGCCGTCGTGCGGGAGCAGGAGACGCTCAACCGCATCAACGTTTTCCCCGTTCCCGACGCCGACACCGGCACCAACCTCGCCTCCACGTTGCGGGCCGCGGCGGCGGCGCTGACGACCCCCACCGATCTCACGGTGGGGCAAACCGTTCGCACAGCGGCCGACGCGGCGCTTGATGGCGCCCGCGGCAACTCGGGAGCGATCTTCGCGCAGTTCCTGTACGGCATGGCGGAGTCCATTGGCAGCCGGGTAAGCGTGACCACGCGGGAGTTCGTGGCCGCGGTGCGGCGCGGCACGGAGGCGGCGCACCAGGCGCTGGCCCAGCCGGTCGAGGGCACGATTCTCTCGGTGCTGAGGGCATGGGCCACCGCCCTCGAGGAGCAGACGGCCAGGATCCACGACTTTAGGGAGCTGCTCGGCAAGGGCTTGGATCGTGCGCGCGAGGCGCTCGCCTACACCCCCAAACAGCTGGCCGTGCTGGCCCGTCATGGGGTTGTCGACGCTGGCGCTCAGGGGTTCGTGTACTTCCTGGAGGGGATCTCCACGTTCTTCCGCGACCGCAGGGCCGCCAGTTGGCGACGGGCGGGGCTCTCCGAGGCACAGCCGACGCCTTTTGCCGCTGCGCACGCCGAGCTCGACCTCACGTACCGGTTCTGCTCCGAAGGGCTGCTCTCGGGTGAGCGGCTGGACCGCAAGGCGATCGCCAAGGCGGTGACGCCGCTCGGCGGGTCGCTGGTGGTCGCCGGCGGCGGCTCGCGCCTGCGCGTCCACCTGCACACAAACGAGCCCCAGCGTTTGTTCACCATACTGGCAGACTTCGGGAAGCTGGAGCGCACCAAGATCGACGACATGGTTCTCCAACAACTGGCGGCGCGGGAGGCAACGATCGCGCTGGTGAGCGATTCCTCCTGCGACCTTCCCGAGGCCGTCGCGCACGCCATCGGGCTGGTGAAGGTGCCCTTGACCTTGAGCTTCGGCGAGGAGACGTACACGGACGGCGTGGACATCACGCCGCCGCAGTTCTACCAGCGCCTGGCCGCGTCGCCCACGCCTCCCAAGACCTCGCAACCCGCGGTCGGGGAGTTCCGCACCACGTTCCAGCGCCTGCTCGAGAACCACGAGGGGATCGTTTCCCTGCACCTCTCCGCGGGCCTTTCGGGCACCTACCAGGCCGCCCTCGCAGCCGCGCAGCAGGTGGACCCGAGGCGCATCCGTGTCGTGGACACGCGTCTGATCTCTGTCACGCTCGGCCTCGTAGCGGAGGCTGTGGGCGAGGCGATCGCCGCCGGCGCCGGTCTGGACGAGGCGGCTGCTCTCGCCGAGCGCGTGAGCCGCGAGATCAAGCTCTTCGCGGCCTTCCCTTCCCTCGAGACCGCGGTCCGCGGGGGCCGTGTTTCCGCAGCGCAGGCCCGGGTCGCAGGAATCTTCAGGATCAACCCGGTGCTCACCATCGGTAAAGACGGGAAAGCAGAGCGGAACGGCTTCCACCTAGGCTTCGCGGCTTCCCTGCGCGGCCTGGTCGAGCGGGCGGTTCGCTTCGCCGACGGAAAACCGGTGCGCCTGCTGGTCGCGCACGCAAGCGCCGTCGGCGCCGCCGAGTACGTCGCCGAACGGCTCTGCTCCGCGTTCGGCGTCGCGGACATTCCCATCGTCAACCTCACGGCGGTCCTTGCCGCCCACACGGGGCCCGGGGCGGTTGGCCTGGCGGTCCGCCGGTTGGAGGCGTAGGGGCTCTTGAAACCCGGAGTCTTGGCCGCTACATTCGTCAGGGGGTCACGCAACCACATGCTGTGCCCGGCAACGGGGGGATGAATGGCTCGACCGGACTACCTCATCTGCCTTGAGTGCGAATCGGAGGTGGAGGACTTCATCTGGCGGGAGGGTGAGATCCGCCGGGCCACCTGCGAGGTATGCGGCAACTCGGACGCCGACGCGTTCTCCCTGCCCGAGGAGTTCGAGCAGGACATGGACGAGGAGATCGAGGACGAAGAGGACGAGGAACCGAAGTACCTGGACGACTACGACGAGGACGAAGAGGACGAGGAGGAAGAATAGGGCCCACCGCCCGTCCCTCCTCGCGTCGCGGAGGGCTGGTCGCGCCGCAGACGCACTCCCACCGCGTTAGCAGTGACGATCCAACGGCAGTGAATATCGGGCCTACCGACCAGGAGGGCCGGCTGGGGTGTCGCCGTTCCTCGACCCTTGGGCCGCCGGCGCCAGCCGAACAGCGAAAGGCGGCGCCGCAGCAAGCCCGCGCAACTCTTTCGGGAGGCTGGCCACCTGCCTGCGGGCGTACTCGCGGCTCTCCTGGAGGGTCGGCACCTCCCGGCAGAGCCTCCCACCACGGATCCAGGGCTCGAGCAGCGGCTCCCACGGGCCCTGGGGAGGGGCGTCGCCCACGGTGGTCACGAGGTCCTCGAGCATGGTGCCGTCAGGCCCGCGGCGGCGCCACACCTGTTTGGTACCGGGCGCCGTCCGCTTCCCCGCCGACCTCTTCGCGACCCCGCGCGCGGCCTTGCCGGGCTCCTCGACCGCCACGAGCTTGTAGACGGCCTGCAGGGTCGGGGCATCTTCGGAGGTCACCATGCGGGTGCCGACACCGAAGGAGTCCACCGGGGCGCCCGCGGCCACAAAGTCGGCGATGCGGGTCTCATCCAGGTCGCCGCTTGCAACGATCCGCACGTCTTTGCGCCCGTAACGGTCCAGGATGGCGCGGCTGGATTTGGAAAGCTCCACGATGTCCCCGCTGTCCAGCCGGATCGCAACGAACCGCAACTCGGGGTCCCGCGAGGCCCGCTCTACCGCCTCGAGCGTGTCGAAAGTGTCGACCAGCAGGACCGTGCGGCCCGGAAATGTCTTCGAGTAGGCCTTGAAGGCCTCCTCCTCGCCGGAGAAGGACAGCACGAACGAGTGGGCCATCGTTCCCGATGGGGGCACGCCCAGCCGGCAACTAGCCCACACGTTGGAGGTTCCGTCCAGCCCCGCTAGGTACGAGGCACGCGCCGCCCAGCACGCCGCCTGCGGCCCGTGAGCGCGGCGCGACCCGAAGTCCACGACCCGTCGGGTCCCCGCCGCAAGCCGCACCCGCGCCGCCTTGGACGCCACCAGCGTCGAGAAGGAGAGCGCCGCGAGCAAGTAAGTCTCGACGAGCTGCGACTGTTCGATGGGGGCCTCGACCCGCAGCACCGGCTCGCCCGCGAAAATCACCGTGCCCTCGCGTACTCCCCAGACCTCGCCGGTGAACCGCAGCCTGGCCAGGTCCGCAAAGAACCCCTCGTCGACCCCGTGGAAGACCTCGAGGGTGCGCAACGCTCCGACCTGCTCGGGAGTGAAGCGTAGGGCTAGGAGGTACGCAAGTGCGGGTTCCAACCCGGATGCAACGAGGAAGTTGCGCTGCGGGGGAAGCTCTCTGAACCAGAGCTCGAAGCAGCCACGCACACCGCGCCGACTCTCCCGGTAGGCGGCGAACATCGTGAGCTGGTACAGGTCGGTAACAAGACCAAGCTCGTCTTCGCAGAGCAGCAGCGGATCGGGTCTTTTCATTCGGCCTCGCGACAGCCTAGCACGACACCAACGCTCCGTCGGAGACCAGGCACGATGGCGTCAACCGGCTACAATGCCAGGGTGCCAGCGGCCTTCTTTCCCGTGCGGGTCCGTGCGCGCTACGCAGAGACCGACCAGATGGGCGTCGTTCACCACGCGGCGTATCCGATCTGGTTTGAGGTGGCGCGCACCGCACTCTCGCACGCCGTGGGTGTGCCCTACACCGACTGGGAGCGCCGCGGCGTGTTCCTGATGGTAGGCGAGCTCACGTGCCGGTACCGGCGTCCCGCCCGCTACGACGACGAGGTCACGGTTTGGGTGCGCGTGAGGGAGACGGCGAGCCGGCGCATGGTCTTCGAGTATCGGGTTGAAGGCCCGGACGGGACCGTGCTGGCGGAGGGCGAAACCCGCCACGTGGTGGTGGACCGCACGACCGGCCGGCCGACCGTACTTCCAGAGGAGCTGCGCGCCTCCCTCGGCCGGACGCCGCGCTAGCGCTTGGCCGGGGCTTCGAGGCCCACCAGCGCAAGAACACGGTCCGAATAGCTGCCCAGCCACAGCAGGAACGGGAGTGCGAACGTCACCGGGATGTCGAAGAAGTACCGCAGGGTGCCGTACACGTCGCGGGCCAGATCCGAGTAGTTGGCGCGGCTCCACGGCCCCATCGAGAACGCCTCGAGGAATTTGAGCTGCCAGAGAAGCGAGAGCACGTGAGCGGCGGCGAGGACCGCCAGGGCCACCAGGAGCCTCCGCCAGCGACCCGCCGCCAGCGGGCGGGGCAGCGCGAGCACCAGCGCCAGGAAAGGCACCAGGTTGAAGTGGATCTGGGTGAGCGGAAATTTGAGCCACCCCGAGTCGGCGCGCAAGTCGGTCCGGCCCAGCAACGCGTCCCCACCTTGCAGGACGACGGCCGATGCCGGCGGTACCTCGAAGAGACGCGCGAGGAACTGCGTGGCAGCGCAGAGTACGGGGGTGTAGACGGGCCTCGCGAGCGCCCACAGCACCACCGCCCCCGCAAGAGCCAGTGGTAGGCGCCTCAGGAAGACGCGCAGCTCAACGGCGGGCGTCTGCGAGAGCATACCTTCGCACCCACACCAACCACAGAACCACACCGAAGATGATCACGAGCGACTGCCAGACAAAAACGTGGGAGACGGAAAACCACTGCGGCCTGACCGCCCCAACGTAGAAGAGAGAGACGACCCGCACAACGTTGAACACCTGGATGGCGAGGAAGCCAAGCGCGATCCCCGCCAGCTTGCGGCGCCAGGGGGACGGGAACGCCACCACTCCGGACACAAAGATCAGGATGGCCTCCAGCCCGTTGCAGCCGTTGTAGATGGCCACGGAGAACCGAGGGGAGGAGAGCACCTGCCCGGACACGGTCGCACCCTCGCCGAAGAGGTTCAGGACCAGCCGGGCCTCGTGAGCAACCAGGGTGGTGTAGGGGTTGACGACCCGGTCGTTGACGGGCCGAAGCGCCAGCACCAGGAAGGAGCCGCTGAGAACGAGCGCGTAGGTGCCGATGAAACGGCCGGCGCGCGTGGCTAGGAACGCCCTGATCGCGTTCATCGGGTGATTATGTTGGCCCCGCCACCGCGGGTCAACGCGCCCGCGGCACCTTCCGGTGCCGTCCGGACAGGGTGGCACCGCCGGGTGACGGCGTGGCCGGTTCGAATTCGCCGGAGCGGGTGCGGAATTGGCACGGGTCTTGTAGCATTCCTTCGGATATGTTTGGGGTACCCGACCGAGAGCCGTCCCTCGAGCTCGAACTGGAGCTGCTGCAGGCGTCTCCCTCTCGTCTCTACAGGCTTCTGGAGAGGGACGAGGAAGAGGCGCCGTGGCCCCACGGGAACGACCGCTCGGTGGTCTTCCTTCTCGACGAGCGGGTGTCACCTCGCCCGATACGGCTGCGCGACCGCCCCCTGCTCATCGCCCTGGTGACCTCTTTGCTCCTTCACCTCGTCCTCTTCTCACAGCTCCGCGAGCACAGTTTGCTGCAAGGGCTCCTGCAGTCCCAGAAGCTCGTGGCCAAGCTCAAGACCGAGGACAACACGCCGTTCTACGAGCTGTTGGAGATGCCGAAGCAACGGCAGGAGAAGCCGTCGCGCCCCAAGACCCCCGCCTCCGACCTCGACCGGCGCGCCCACGGCGGGGTGGGGGCTCCCGCCCTCACCCCGGGCTCCCGCGGCGACACGCCGGAGCTGCGCCTCGAGCCGCCGCCGGCCTTTCGGGTCGAAAAGCCGTCCAGCCAGGGGGCCGGCGAAAAGATGGCCAGCCGTGACGCCGCGGGCTCGGAAAACAAGCTCAAGCTGGGCGACAAGGGTGCCGACGCGATCCTGGTGCTGCCCGAGGATCAGCGCGCCGGGAAGCAGGGAGGAGGTCTCAAGGGCCTTTCCACCTTTGGGGCGCTCGGATCGGCGGGGGGCGCGGTTCCCGACCGCCGCGGCGGGCAGGTGGACCTGGGCCCGCTGTCGTTCGACACGGAGTGGTACGACTGGGGGCCGTACGCCGCCGAGATGCTGCGCCGCATCCGCTACCACTGGGACATCCCGGAGATCGCACAGATGGGCGTCCCGGGCGTGGTGCGGATCCACTTCTTCATCGAGAGGGACGGGCGCGTGACGGGGCTGGAGATCCAGAGCGTGTCGGGTCATCCCCCGCTCGACTTCGCGGCGCGCGACGCCATCCTCAACGCTTCGCCGCTGCCGCCGCTGCCCGCGGACCTGGGGGGCGTGTTCCACGAAGGGGTGACGATCACCTTCTACTACAACACGAAGGTTCCCGAGCGCAGCGAGGCTAGCTGAACGAAGGCACGAGGCGAGAGGGACGAGGCGCGAGTCAACGAAAAAACGGAGCGCGGTCGACCCGCCGCTCCCGCCGCCAGTCCTGGATCAACCCGTACCCCGCGGCTCCTGCCTCGTGCCTCGTGCCTGCTTCTAAGGCTTCTCGCAGGCCTCCACGACGCGCCGCAGGGCCGCACCAACGCGCTCCCCGATCGAGACCAGCTCGGGCTTTCCGATGATTCCCATGACGCTTTTCGGGTTCATCGCCCGAACGACGGTCCTGCCACCCTCGACCGAGACCGTGAGGTTGCACGGGAGCAGCACGCCGACCTCCGGCGCCGCTGTGAGCGACCGGTGCGCGGAGGGGGGGTGGCAGGCGCCCAGGATCACGTAAGGTTCGACGTCCGCCCCGAGCTTGGCCTTGAGCGTCGCCTGGACGTCGATCTCGGTGAGAACGCCGAAACCCTCTTTGGCCAGCGCCTCACGCGCTCGCGCCACGGCCTCAACGAATGCGAGAGGGGAAACAGTTTCGAATGCAACGTTGGTCTCCTGCATGGGGATCCTCTCCGGCCGCTCGTACCCAGGCTTGAGGTCTGGGAGGGATCGCCTCCTGGTGTCCTGAGGCCTTTCTCGAGCCGGAAGCTCCAGGTCTCAAGCCTTCCTTCCTCGAACGGCGCCCGCCGAGCGCCGGGGCTTACGACGCTCAGATGAAGCCGCCACTCCCGCAGGCCGAGGCGCTCGGGGCGCCGCACGGCATCGCGCCAGTGGTTCCCGCGCCGCCGGCGACCGCGCTCGCGAACGTCGAGAACTGCTTGGAGACGGTACACGCCCCGCAACTCGGACAGACAACACCAGTGGCGTCCGCGCCGACCCTCTGCAGGACCTCGAAACGCCGACCGCACTCACGGCATATGTACTCGTACAACGGCATCATCGCCCTCCGCAGCCCGTCCAGAGGGAGTCCCAGACGTTGGTGGAAACCCCCTCGGGGAAAGCCTCGTCAGTGGAGTAGATCGCGCCGCAGCTCCGGCACCGCCAGAGTAGAGCCCCTCACGTCGGGACCGGCCTGAGCTGCTTGCCGCAGCCCGGGCACACCGCCGCGTGTGTGGTCTCCTGGCCCTGATCCATCTCGCTCCTCCCCTACCTCGGGCCGGTCTGCCCGCCAGGCGTTGCCGCGCCACGATCGGTACCCGGGTTTGGCGCGCAGGAGCCCCCGCGCACCGAAGTCGTTTCGGTCCGTGCCCGGCCCCCGGCCGGGTCGGGAACCGCTCAGGTGGGCACGCCCAGCCTGGGCAGGACCACCCACTGGAGGATCAGCCAGGCGGCGAGAACCCCCAGTGGCAGGAGGAGGTCGCCCCAGCCGCTCATCTCTCCCCCGCGAGCATCGCGGCCCGCCCCTGCTCGATCTCCTGCTTCTCGGCGTTGACCTGACGCTCCAAGGAATTGCACACCGTCTCGCATATCGAAAAGACCGTCGGGTCGTCGATCCGGTAGTAGACGTTGACCCCCTCGCGGCGGCACTCCACCAGCCCCGCGCGCCGGAGCACCGAGAGGTGTTTGGACACGTTGGCCTGGCTCCCGCCGACCTGCCCGAGGATGTCGTTCACACACCGCTCGCCGCCCTGCAGCACATGCAGGATGTGGAGCCGCATGGGGTCCGCCATCGCCTTGAGCCGGTCGGCGATCCTTTCCAACAGTTGCTCCGATGCTGGTCGCACGCGGCCTCCCACTTTTAAGTATAACCAATCGGCAATATTGAAGCAAAGGTCGTCTTCGTAAAGCGCCTGTGCGACGGGGGGCAGCCGATATTCCATCGTTCAATAGTTATAAATGGATTGTCCTAACCTCTCAAGACTCCGGCCGGGAAACACCTGCAGCGCGGCGTTCCCCGGACACAGCAAAGGCGCCCGGGGAGTCCCGGGCGCCCGGATCGATGTGTCTGATGGGGTTCTACTTGGGAGCCACGCCGGAGGTCTCGGCCTTCGCCGCCGCGGGTGCCTTCTTCTTGCGTTCCTTCTTGCTCTCGGCGGTTGCCTTGGCCTTAGCCTCCGACAGCTTGAAGTCCACGAACTCCAGGATGGCGAGCTCCGCACCGTCGCCCCGCCGCGGGCCGAGCTTCACGATTCGGGTGTACCCGCCGGGGCGGCTGGTGAACCGTGGGCCGATTTCGGTGAAGAGGCGATGCACGAGGTCGCGGTCGTCGAGCCAGCGGGCGGCGAGGCGCCGCGCGTGGACGGAGTCGGTGCGCCGGCCCAGCGTCACGACGCGCTCGACGATCGGGCGCAGCTCCTTGGCCTTTGGCAGTGTTGTGATGATCCGCTCGTGGGCGATCAGCGACTTGAGCTGGTTGCGGAACAGCGCGCGGCGGTGCTCCGACACCCTCCCCAGCTTGCGCCCGGATCTGTTGTGTCGCATGACTCTCCTCCGTTACGACCGCGGCAGGTCGAAGCGCACCCCGAGGCCCAATCCGAGGGCCTCGAGCTTCTCGCGCACCTCGGCGAGTGCCTTCTTGCCAAAGCCGGGGATTGCGATCAGCTCGTCATCGCCGGTGGCTACCAGCTCGCGGACATTCCCGATCCCGACGTTGCGCAACATGTTCGTGATGCGCCCGCCCAGCTCCAGCTCCTCGACACCCTTCTCCAGGACACCCTCGGTCCTGCTCACCGGTCTGGGCGCTGCCGCCTCCGCCAGGTTCTGGAAGATCGGCAGGTGCTCCGCGAGCAGCCGCGAGGCCTCGACCACCGCCCCGGTGGGCGTCACCGCACCGTTTGTCCACACCTCGAGCACAAGCTTCTCGTAGTCGGTGGCCTGGCCCACGCGCGCCGGCTCGATTCGGTAGTTGGCCTTGCGCACCGGAGAATACGCCGCGTCCAAGTAGATGAAGCCCACGCCAAGGTTACGGGCTTCCTGATCGTCGGCCGGGACGTACCCGCGGCCGCGGCGGATCACCAGCTCGGCGTCCACCGCGCCCTCCTCGGCAAGCGTGGCGAGGTAGACCCCGGGATCCACGATCGCGAGCTCGGGGCCACCCTTGATGGCGCCGGCCTTCAGAACGCCGGCCTCCGCAACCTGCAGCGTCGCGGTGACGCTCTCCGGCCCCGTCAGCTTCAGGGGCACCCGCTTCAGGTTCAGGATCAAATCGGTAACGTCCTCCATGACGCCTGGAAGCGAGTCGTACTCGTGATCGACCCCCTTGAAGCGCACTGCGGTGATCGCGCTGCCCTCGATGGACGAGAGCAGAATGCGCCTCAGCGCGTTCCCGATCGTGACCCCCCACCCGCGCTCGAAAGGCTGCGCTGTGAACACCCCGTAGGTGTGGTTGCTGCGCTCCTCGTCGAGCACCACCCCCTGGGGTCGGTGCAGCTCCAATCCTCTCATTGCGACCTCCTCACCGTGAGTACAGCTCGACGATCAGCTGCTCCTGGATCGGCAAGCGAATGTCTTCCCGCGTGGGCAGCGCGAGGACCTTACCCCGATAGTTCTCGCCATCGAGCTCCAGCCAGGGCGGTACGCCGCGCCCCTGGGCCGTGTCCAGTGCCTCGTTCACGAACGCGTTGGCACGCATCTTCTCTTTGAGCGCGACCTCCATCCCCGGCTTGACCTGGAACGAGGGGATGTCCAGCTTGCGGCCGTTGACCAGCACATGGCCATGCCGGATGAGCTGCCTTGCCTGCGACCGCGAGGACGCGAAACCCAGCGAGTAGACCACGTTGTCCAACCGCATCTCCAAGAGCCGCAAGAGGTTTTCGCCCGTGACGCCCTTCTGGCGCGAAGCCTCGGCGAAGTACCGCCGGAACTGCGCCTCGAGGACGCCGTAGACGCGGCGCGCCTTCTGCTTCTCTCGAAGTTGCAGCCCGTACGGCTGCATCTTGTTGCGGCGTTTCCCGTGCTGGCCGGGCGCGTAGGAGCGTCGCTCGACCGCGCACTTCTCCTTGAAGCAACGCTCACCCTTCAGGAAGAGCTTCATCCCCTCGCGACGGCACAGCCGACACACCGGCTCGTGGTATCGTGCCACTTCTGCCTCCTCGCCTCTCTACACCCGGCGCCGCTTGGGCGGCCGGCACCCGTTGTGCGGTATCGGGGTCACGTCCTTGATGCTCTTGATCTCGAGCCCTGACGCCGCCAGCGCCCTGATCGCGGACTCCCGTCCGGCCCCAGGTCCCTTGAGCTCCACGTCCAGGCTGCGGACGCCGTGCTCCTGGGCCTGCTCGGCCGCGTTGCGGGCGGCGAGCTGCGCCGCGTACGGCGTGCCCTTGCGGGAGCCCTTGTACCCGATGCGACCCGCCGAGCTCCAGCAGATGGACCCGCCAGCCGGATCGGTGATCGTCACGATCGTGTTGTTAAACGTCGCCTGGATGTGGGCCACCCCGTGGGGGACGCTCTTGCGTTCCCGCCGGCGGGTGCCCTTTTTCGCAGCCTTGGTTACCTTCGCCATCGTATGCCTTTCTCGTCCTACGTCTTGGTGGCCCTCTTCTTCTTGGCGACCGTGCCGCGCCTCGGACCCTTACGGGTGCGCGCGTTGGTGTGGGTGCGCTGGCCGTGCACCGGCAGGCCACGCCGGTGCCGGACACCGCGGTAGCAGCCGATCTCCATGAGCCGCTTGATGTTCACGGCAACCTCTTTGCGCAGGTCGCCCTCCACCTTGACCTCGTCCTGGATGACGCGGGAGATGCGGCGCACCTCGTCCTCGGAGAGGTCCTTGACGCGAACCATGGCTTTCACCTTGGCCCTGCTCAGGATCGTGCGGGCCAGAGAACGGCCGATGCCGTAGATGTACGTCAGACCAATGTCCACGTGTTTGTTCTGGGGAAGATCAACACCCACGATGCGTGCCACAGCCTGCCTCCTCGCTATCCCTGACGCTGCTTGTGCTTGGGGTTCTCGCAGATCACGCGCACGACCCCCTTGCGCACGACGATCTTGCACTTGCTGCAGATCTTGCGGACCGAAGAACGAACCTTCATAGCCGTTAACCCTTTCCAAACCCTTTCTTCACCAACCCCCAGGTTTCGGGGGATCCTTCGTGGCGCCAGAGACGCCACTCAGGATGATGCGAATTCGCGCAGCGAACTCGCATCACTTGTACCTGTACACAATCCGGCCCCGGGTCAGGTCATAGGGGGAGAGCTCCACAAGGACCTTGTCGCCCGGCAGGATGCGGATGAAGTGCTTCCGCATCTTCCCCGAAATGTGAGCGAGCACCTCGTGCCCGTTCTCCAGCTCCACCCGAAAAACTGCGTTGGGCAGGGCCTCTTGTACGGTGGCCATCACCTCGATGGCCTCCTCTTTCGCCATACCCTCTCCTCAACCCCCGCCCACACCGAGTACCCACGGGCCGTCCTTCGTAACGGCCACCGAGTACTCAAAATGGGCGGAAAGCTTACCGTCTTCGGTGCGCGCTGTCCAGCCGTCATCGTCGAACATCACGTCCGGAACCCCCGCGTTGACCATCGGTTCGATCGCCAGGACCAGCCCCGGCCGCAGCTCGGGTCCCCTCCCGCCGGGTCCGAAGTTGTACACCTGAGGATCCTCGTGCATGGAGCGGCCGATGCCGTGCCCGACCAGCTCCCGCACAACCGAGAACCCCGCCCCCTCGGCGTGTTTCTGGATGACTTCCCCGATGTCGGTGAGGCGGCAGCCCGGCCGGATGACCTTTACTGCCAGCTCCAGGCACTCCCGCGTGACCTCGAGCAGCCGTTTCGCCTCGCCGTCGATCTCGCCGATCGGCACGGTGATTGCAGCGTCCCCGACGAAGCCCTCGAGCACAACGCCGCAGTCCAGCCCCAGGACGTCCCCCTCGCGCAGCTTGTGGCCAGCCGATGGTATCCCGTGCACGATCACGTCGTTGACCGAGGTGCACAGGGTTGCCGGATAGCCGCGGTACCCTTTGAACGCGGGGCTCGCGCCGCCGGCGCGGATGTGCTCCTCCGCGAGGCGGTCCAGCTCCTTGGTGGACACTCCCGGCCCGGCGGCGTCGGCCACCAAGCGGAGCGTCTCGTGCACCAGGGCGTTGGCCCGGTCCATGACGGCGAGCTCGTCGGGGGTCTTGAGCACCATCACTTCTTGACGCTCCCCATCGCCTCGCGCAGACGCTTGAAGACCTCGTCCGGTTTTGCCGCCCCGTCCACCTCGCGAAGGATGCCGCGGGCGTCGTAGAGCTTGAGCAGCGGCGCCGTGTGCTTCCGATACACCTTCAGGCGCTCCCGAACGACATCCTCGCTTGTCATCGTCGCGCTGCACCAGGGCGGTGCCACAGGCATCGCAGACACCGTCCGCCTTGGGAGGTTGCGTGGCCACGTGGTACACCGCCCCGCACGACGGGCACGAGCGTCGCCCGGTGATCCTGGCGAGGAGCTCCCCGTCGGCTACGTTGATGTAAAGCGCAACATCCACGCGGCGGGTCAATTCGGCCAGCATGTCCTCGAGCAGCTCCTCCTGGGCCGCTGTGCGGGGGTAGCCGTCGTAGACGCAGCCGAGCGCGGCCCTTCGGCCGTGCAGGAGCTTGGAGAGCATCTTCCCGACCAGTACGTCGGGCACCAGCTCGCCACGGTTCATGTAACTCTTGGCCTCCTGCCCGAGCCCGCTGCCCTTCGCGACTTCGTCGCGGAGCAGGTCACCGGTGGACACGTGCAGCAGGTCGAACGCGGCCGAGATTCTCTTGGCCTGCGTTCCCTTCCCGGCACCCGGGGGGCCGAGGAGGACGACGTCGAGGGCGCGGGTAACCATCGCGTCAACCCCTGCGCCCGCGCATGCGCCGGCCCTTGATGAAGCCGTCATAGTGGCGCATGACCATCTGCGCCTCGATCTGCTGAACCGTGTCCATGGCCACTCCCACCACGATAAGCAGCGAGGTGCCGCCGAAGTAGAACTTCACGCCCAGGCCCTCGGTGAACCAGCGCGGCAGGAATGCGTCGAGAGGGCCGCCGATGATCGGGATGGTCGCCACCTTGAAGCCGGTGATCAGGATCTCCGGCAGGATCGCAACGAGGGCCAGGTAGATAGCGCCCACCAGCGTGATGCGGGTGAGAACCATGTCGATGAAGTCGCCCGTGCGCTGTCCGGGCCGGATGCCCGGGATGAAGCCGCCGTACTTGCGCATGTTCTCTGCGGTGTCCTGGGGGTTGAAGATGATCGAGGTGTAGAAGTAGCAGAAGAAGATGATTGCAGTGAAGTAGACGAGGTTGTAGAGCGGCTCCCCCCACTGGAGGGCGCGGGTGATCTGCACGATGATCGGGTTGTTGATCATCTGGCCGATGGACTGGGGGAACGAGAGGATCGAGGCGGCGAAGATCACCGGGATCACGCCGCCGGTGTTGAGGCGCAGCGGTAAGTAGGTGCTCTGGCCGCCGTACATCTTTCGTCCCACCACACGCTTGGCGTACTGCACCGGGATACGCCGCTGGGCGCGCTCCATGAGCACGATGGCGCCCACCACGATCACCGCGAAGACGATGAACAAAAGGGCTGTGATGATCGACATGGCGCCGGTGCGGAGGTCCTCGAAGGTGTTGATGAGAGCACGCGGCAGGCCCACTACGATGCCGGCGAAGATAATCAGGGAGATGCCGTTCCCCACTCCGCGTTCGGTGATCTGCTCGCCAAGCCACATGACGAATGCGCACCCCGTGGTGAGCGTCAGCACCGTCATCAGGCGGAAGGCCCAGCCCGGGTGGGGCACCAGCGCCAGCCCGCCCGGGGCCGAGGTCTTCTCGAGGAAGAACGAGATCCCGAGCGACTGGATCACCGAGATCACAACGGTCCCGTAGCGGGTCCACTGGGTGATTTTCTTCCGCCCCATCTCCCCTTCCTTGGAGAGCTTTTCCAGGTACGGCCAGACCACCGTGAGGAGCTGCAGGATGATCGATGCCGAGATGTACGGCATGATCCCGAGGGCGAAGACCGTCATCCGGCCGAGGGCCCCTCCCGAGAACAGGTTCAGGAAGCCCAGGATCGTGCCCTTCGCCTGGTTTGTGAATTCGGCCATGGCCAGCGGGTCCACGCCAGGCGTCGGAATGAACGACCCCAGGCGGTAGACCGCCAGAAGCAGGAAGGTGAACAGGATCCGCTTGCGCAGGTCGGGGATGGTGAAGATGGTGCGCAGGCTCTCGATCATTGCCCGATTACCTCACAGCTGCCGCCCGCTGCTTCGATCAGCTCCTGCGCCTTCTTGGAGAACTTGTGGGCCCGGACGGTGAGCTTGCGGGACAGCGTCCCGTCACCGAGGACCTTCACCCCGTCGCGGAGCTGGGAGACCACTCCTTCGGCCAGGAGCACGTCGGGCGTGATCTCTGATCCTGCCGGGAAGCGCTCCAGTTGCCCCACGTTCACGATCACGTACTCCTTGCGGAAGATGTTGGTGAACCCTCGTTTGGGAAGGCGGCGGATGAGCGGCATCTGACCGCCCTCGAAGTTGCGGCGGTGGGTGTGGCCCGAGCGCGAGAGCTGGCCCTTGTGGCCGCGCCCTGCAGTCTTCCCGGTGCCCGAGCCGGGCCCGCGCCCGACTCGCTTCCGGTCCTTGCGGGACCCTGGTTTCGGTGAGAGGGTGTGGAGCTCCATACGCTACTCCTTGGCCTTCTTTGCGGGGCGCTTTGCCGCCGCCTTGCCCGTAGCCTTCGCCTTGACCTTGGGCTCGGCGGCCTTCTTCCGCGGGGCGGTGGCCTTCGCGGGCTTCGCCGGCTTGGCCTTCTTCTCCGGCTTTGCAGTCTTCGGGGCCTTCTTAGGCTTCACGGGCTTCGCCACTTTCACGGTCTTCTCGGGTTTGCGGGCCGGCGCGTGGGCGCCTGTCTCGCTCTTCCGCTTGGCCGGTGCTTCGTGTACCGCTTCGGCCACCGGCGCGCTCGCCTGCCTGGCGGGGACGCTCACCGGCGGGGCCGGCTTCTCGACCCTTGCGACGTGCTCCGCCGGTTTGGCGACGTGCTCCGCCGGTTTGGCGACGTGCTCCGCCGGTTTGGCAACGTGCTCCGCCGGTTTGACGACGTGCTCCACCGGTTTGACGACGTGCTCCACCGGTTTGGCAACGTGCTCCGCCGGTTTGGCAACGTGCTCCACCGGTTTGGCAACGTGCTCCGCCGGTCGGACGACGTGCTCTGCCGGTCTTGCTGCCTGCACCACCGGCTTGGCGACGTGCTCTTCGGCCCGGACGAGGGGCTCCTCGACCCGCGCGGCGTGCGGCTCGGCGGCGAGCTCCTCGAACCTCACAATGTGGGAGACCTTGGCGATCATGCCGCGGGTGTAGGAGTTGTCGGGCAGCACGACCGAGGATCCGATGCGGCCGAGGCCGAGACCACGCGTCAGCACCCTCTTGATGCGCCCCTGGTTGCCGATCTGGCTGCGCACCTGAACGATCCGCAGCCTGGCCGTGGCGGCCTTGCGACGGGTCGTCATACCTCCACCTCCGGGAGCGGGCCGGTGGCCGGCTCGGCTTCTTCCACCACCTCGACCTCGCTGTCGGCGCGCCGCAGCTGTGCGTTCTCTTCCTTGGTGGTGAGTTGCTCGAGCGCCTCGAACGTGGCGCGCACCAGGTTGTGCGGGTTGGTCGTGCCGAGGGACTTGGTGAGCACGTCCGCGATGCCCGCCGCCTCGGCGATCGCCCGGACCGCTCCGCCGGCGATCACGCCGGTACCCGGGGACGCGGGGCGCAGCAGCACCTTGCCCGCGCCAAAGTGCCCCACGACCTCGTGGGGAATCGTGGTGCCCTGGCGCTTCACGCTAATCATCACGCGCCGCGCCGCCTCGGTCGCCTTGCGGATGGCCTGGGGCACCTCTCGGGCCTTTCCAGTGCCGAAGCCGACCCGGCCGTTACCGTCGCCGACCACCACCAGCGCCGAGAAGGAGAAGTTCTTCCCGCCCTTCACCACCTTGGTGACACGGTTGATGTTGACCACGTGATCGATGAATTGGCTTTCCCGCTCGCTCATCGCCTTGCCCCTAGAACTGCAGGCCCGCTTCACGGGCCGCATCCGCCAGTTCCTTTACCACGCCGTGGTAATGGAAGCCGGCTCGGTCGAACACCACCGAGGTGATTCCCCTGTCCTTGGCGCGCTCCGCAATCGCCTTGCCCACGACGCGGCCAGCCGCCTTGTTGCCACAGTGCTTGAGAGCTTTGCGCAGGTCCTTTTCGATGGTGGAGGCGGCGACCAGAGTCGCCCCCTTCGCGTCGTCAATGAGCTGCGCGTACACGTTGGATAAAGACCGGAAGACCACGAGGCGAGGCCTCTCCGCGGTCCCTGACACAACCTTGCGGATTCGAAGGTGGATGCGATGACGCCGCTGTTTCCTGTCCCTGATTTGAGCCATGGCGTTACGCTCCTGTCTTCCCGGCCTTGAGCTTCAGGACCTCATCCACGTATTTGACGCCTTTCCCCTTGTATGCATCGGGCGGTCGCACGCTCCGGATCTCCGCGGCCACCTGGCCCACCTTCTGTTTGTCGATGCCCACAATGGTGAGGCGGTTAGCCTTGGCGTCGTAGCTGATCGCAACGCCCTCGGGTGCCTTGTAGACCACGGGGTGGGAGAACCCCAGGGACAGGGCTATCTCTCGCGGGTTCCTGAGCTCGGCCTTGAATCCCACGCCGACGATGTCCAGCTCGCGCTTGAAGCCGGCGGTGACGCCGCCGATCGCGTTGGCGAGCAACGCGCGGACCAGGCCATGGAGCGCACGGACGGCGGGCTCGTCGCCGCGCCGCGTGACTACGACCTGCTCCCCCTCGACCGCCACCGAGATGCCCGCCGGGAGGGGGTGCTGAAGCGTCCCCTTTGGGCCCTTCACCTGCACCGTCCCGTCCGAGACCGTCACCTGGACGGCCTTGGGGATGGGGATGGGGTTCTTTCCGATGCGTGACATGACAGCCTCCCTACCAGACGCGGCACATGACCTCGCCGCCCAGGCGCAGCTCACGTGCGCGGGCGTCGGTCATGAGCCCCTTGGAGGTCGAAACCACGGCGACGCCGATACCGCCGCGCACCTGTGGCAGCTTCTCCACGCGCCGGTAGACTCGAAGTCCGGGGCGCGAGACACGTTGCAGGCCGTGGATCGTTGGCTCCCCTTCCGAGGAGTAGCGCAGGTAGATTCGCAGCGTGCCCTGGGGGCCCTCCTCCAGCACCTTGAATGTACGGATGAAGCCCTCCTCCTGAAAGATCTTGGAAAGCTCCAGCTTGAGTTTGGAGGCCGGCACGTCGCAGCGATCCTTGCCCGCCTGTACCGCGTTGCGGATATGGGTGAGGAAGTCGGCGACGGGGTCGGTCATCGTCATCGCACACCTCCTCTACCAGCTCGCCTTGGTCACGCCCGGGAGGTAGCCCTCCAAGGCGAGCTTGCGGAAGCACAGACGGCACAACTCGAACTTGCGGATGTAGCCGCGCGGACGGCCGCAGAGCTTGCAGCGATTACGGTGCCGAACGCGGAACTTCGGCGGCCGCAGCGACTTGGCAATGAGACAGGTACGAGCCACAGCGCCCTCCTAACCTTTCGCAAACGGAAAGCCGAGCTCCTGCAGCAGGAGCCGGGCCTGGTCGTCGGTCTCCGCGGTGGTCACCACGGTGACGTTCATCCCCTTGGGGGTCTCGACCTTGGTGTAGTCGATCTCGGGAAAGATCGAATGGTCGCGGATCCCCATGGTGAAGTTCCCCCGCCCGTCGAAGCCCTTGGGTGACAGGCCGCGAAAGTCACGAACACGGGGGAGCGCGATGTTGACGAGGCGATCCAGGAACTCGTACATCCTGTCCCGCCGCAGCGTCACCGCGCAGCCGATTTGCATGCCGACACGCAACTTGAACTGCGCTATGGACTTGCGTGCCTTCCGGATCGTGGGCCGCTGGCCGGTGATGGCCGCCAGCTCCTCCACTGCCTGGTCCATGAGCTTGGCCTGCCGCGGCGCCTCACCCAGGCCGATGTTGCAGACGACCCGGACGACGCGCGGCACCGCCATGGGGTTTTCGATCCCGAACTCCTTCCGGAGCCTCGGGACCACCTCCGTCTCGTACCGCTTCTTCAAGCGCGCCATCGCACCCTCTCTTTACTGGTCGAGAATCGCGCCGTCGACCTTCGCCGACCGGACTTTTCGCCCATCCTCGAGAACCTTATAGCCAATCCGCGTCGGCCGACCCGTGTCGGCCGAGATCACCATGACGTTGCAGACCGCAATCGGGGCCTCGCGCTCCACGATGCCGCCGGTCACGCCCTTGCCCGGATTGGGCTTGCTGTGGCGCTTGAGCATGTTCACGCGCTCCACCACGACCCGCCCGGCCTTGCGGTCGACCCGGAGCACCTTCCCCTTCTTGCCCCGATCCTTGCCGGCGATGACCTGAACCTGATCGCCCTTCTTGACCTTGAAGCTCTTCGTCATCGCCGCCTCCTACAGCACTTCCGGCGCGAGCGACACGATCTTCATGAAGCGCCGCTCGCGCAGCTCCCGCGCCACCGGCCCGAACACCCGCGTGCCGATCGGCTCCTTCTGGGCGTTGATCAGCACCGCCGCGTTGTCGTCGAACCGTATGTACGACCCGTCCTTGCGCCGATGCGTGCGGCGGGTCCTCACGATCACCGCCCTCACCACCGTGCCCTTCTTGACCTGAGAGTCGGGAACCGCCTCCTTGACCGAGCAAACGATGACGTCGCCGATCCGCGCGTAGCGGCCCGCGTTGGAGCCGCCGAGCTGGCGGATCGCCTGCAGCTTCTTGGCCCCCGAGTTGTCGGCGACCGTCAGCATCGTGCGCATCTGGATCATGGCCGCCTCCTCACGAAGCGCGCTCGATCACGCGCACCACACGGAACCGCTTGCTCTTCGAAATGGGGCGGCACTCCACGATCTGGACTTTGTCGCCCACCTTGCACGCGTTCCCCTCGTCGTGCACCACGAACTTCCGGGAGTGCTGCACGAAGCGGTGGTAGAGCTTGTGCCTCACCACCCTCTCCACCTTCACCACAACGGTCTTGTCCATGGCGTCGGACACAACGGTCCCGACCTTGGTGGTTCTCCGGACTTTGCTCGCGCTCTCCATGGCTCACTCCACTTCCCTGAGGCGTTCGGCCAGGATCGTCTCTAGCCGCGCGATGTCCTTGCGCACGAGCCGGATCTTGGCCGGGTTCTGGATCTGACCGGTGGCCTTCTGGAAACGCAGCTTGAACAGCTGCTCCTTGAGCTCGGCCTGGGAGTTGCGAAGCTCCTCGATGGACTTCTCACGCAAATCCTTGGCTTTCATCGCACCTGCCCCCGTGCCACGAACCGGGTCTTGATCGGAAGCTTGTGGGCCGCGAGGCGAATCGCCTCACGAGCGACCTCTTCCGTGACCCCTTCCATCTCGTACAGGATCCGCGCCGGCTTGACCACGCAAACCCACTCCTCCGGCGCCCCCTTGCCCTTGCCCATGCGTGTCTCCGCGGGTTTCTTGGTGATCGGCTTGTCGGGGAAGACTCGAATCCAGATCTTTCCGCCCCGCTTCACGTGGCGGGTCATGGCGATACGCCCCGCCTCGATCTGACGTGCCGTGATCCAGCCCGGCTCCAACGCCTGCAAGCCGTAGTCGCCGAATGACAGCTCTCCCCCCCCGGTCGCCAGGCCCCTACGGCGCCCGCGCTGCTGCTTGCGAAACTTGACTTTCTTCGGCATCAACATGGCAACACCTCATCCCTCACAACGCGCGCCGGTGCGCCTTGCTCCGGTGCAGCTCACCCTTGTAGATCCACACCTTGACGCCTATCGCCCCGTACGTGGTGAAGGCTTCGGCAAAGCCGTACTCGATGTCGGCCTTGAGGGTGTGGAGCGGCAGCCGCCCCTCCTGGTACCACTCGGAGCGGGCGATCTCGGCCCCGTTGAGGCGACCCGAACAGCGGATTTTGACGCCCTGTGCGCCGAAACGCAAGGCGTTTTCCATCGCCCGCCGCATCGCGCGCCGGAAGGTGATGCGCCGCACGAGCTGCGAGGCGATCGACTCGGCGATCAACTGGGCTTCGACCTCGGGCCGCTGAATCTCCTGAATGTTGATGTGGATGTCCTGGCCGTAGACCTGGCGCAGCTCGGCGCCGAGCTTGTCGACCTCCGCGCCCTTGCGCCCGATGATGATGCCGGGCCGGGCAGAGAAGATGTTGACTCGGATCTTGTTGGCGGTGCGCTCGATGTCGATCTCGGCCACCCCTGCGTGCGAAAGGCGGGTCTTGAGCGCCTTGCGCAGCCGCAGGTCCTCGTGAAGGAGCTTGGCGTAGTCCGCGTCCGCAAACCAGCGCGAACGCCAGGTCTTGTTGTAGCCCAGCCGGAAACCGTACGGGTGCGTTTTCTGACCCACGCTCGCCTCCTACTCCTCACGCTCTGCGACCTGAACGGTCACATGGCAGTACTTGTGCAGCCTGGGGAAGACACGCCCCATCGAGGCTGCGCGGAACCGTTTCAGGCTCGGGCCCTGGTCGACCTGGATGCTCTTCAGCACCAGCTTGCCGCTGTCGATCCCAGGCGATTTTTGCTCCAGGTTGGCCACTGCGGAGCGCACCAGCTTCTCAAGGTCGCGGGCACAGCGCCGGTGCGTGAGCTTGAGCACCGACAGCGCCCGCGGCACTCCGTGGCCACGCACGGTGTCGGCCACCAGCCGCACCTTCTGGGCGGAACCCTTGTAGAAACGCAGTCGAGCTTCGGCGTGCATGACTAGCCTCCGGTAACGGCGGCGCCCTTTTCCTTGCGGGTGCCGGAGTGCCCGCGGAAGGTACGGGTGAGAGCGAACTCGCCAAGCTTGTGCCCGACCATGTTCTCGGTGACGAACACCGGCACGAACTTCTGCCCGTTGTGCACCGCGATGGTGTGACCCACCATCTCGGGGGTGATCGTCGAGCGGCGGGACCAGGTCTTCACGACCCGGCGCTCGCGGGTCTCGTTGAGCTGGGACAGTTTCTTCAGAAGGTGGTCATCCACGAACGGTCCTTTGTGAATTGAGCGAGCCATCCCGACCTCCCCTTACTTCCGCCGCTTGACGATGAAGCGGGTCGTACGCTTGTTCCGGCGCGTCTTGTACCCCTTGGTGGGCTGCCCCCATGGGCTGACCGGGTGCCGCCCGCCTTTGGTTTTTCCCTCGCCGCCGCCGTGGGGGTGGTCGACGGGGTTCATGGCCGTGCCCCGGACATGGGGCCGGCGGCCCGCCCAGCGGGTGCGCCCCGCCTTACCGACGGAAACGTTTGAGTGGTCAAGGTTTCCAACCTGGCCGACCGTCGCCCAGCAGGCCGCAAGCACGATGCGCATCTCACCCGAGGGCAGGCGCAGCGTCACGTATTTGCCCTCCTTGGCCATCACCTGCGCCCCGGAACCCGCCGCGCGGACCAGCTGCCCACCGTGCCCCGGCTTCAATTCGACGTTGTGGACCAGGGCCCCGAGCGGGATGCTCTTCAACGGCAGGGCGTTGCCGGGCACGATCTCGGCCTTCTCCGCCGCCACCAGAGTGGCTCCCACGGCCAGACCGTCGGGCGCGAGGATGTACCGCTTCTCGCCGTCCGCGTACACGAGCAGCGCAATGCGCGCCGAGCGGTTCGGGTCGTACTCGATGCTGGTGACATGCGCGGGGATCCCCCGCTTGTCGCGCCGGAAGTCGATCGTCCGGTACAGCCTCTTGTGCCCGCCCCCCCGGAAGCGTAGCGTCTGGTGCCCCTCATTGTTCCGCCCGCCGCTCTTGGTGATGCCGCGGGTGAGGGGCTTCTCGGGCCGTTCCTTGGTGATCTCAGCGAAGTCCAGGCGCGTCATGAAGCGCACGCCAGGAGAGGTCGGCTTGAATGATTTGAGCGCCATGTGCCTTCCCCCTACACCTGATCGAAGAACTCGATGGTCTTCTCGCCCGCGGCGAGGCGCACGTACGCCTTGCGCCAGTTCGGGCGCAGGCCCGTGTACCGTCCGAAGCGGCGCTGCTTGCCACGGACGTTGACCACCCGCACCTCGACGACCTTGACCCCGAAGAGGGTCTCGACCGCGCGGCGAACCTCGATCTTGTTGGCGTCGCGGGCCACCTGGAAGCACACCGTGTTGGTGCTCTCCTTCAGGTCCGCGGTCTTCTCGGTCACGATTGGGCGCAAAACGATCTGGCGCGGGTCTTTCATGATGACAGCACCTCCGAAAGCTGTGCCAACGCCCGACGGGAGAACACAACCTGCCGCGCCTCCAACACCTGGTAGACGTGGACGTGCAGGGCATCCGCCGTGTCTAGCTCGCGGCGGTTCCGGGTGGCGAGCATCAGGTTCAGGTTCTCGGAGCTGTCCACCAGCAGCACCTTCTCCCCGGCCAGCCCGAGCTTGGTCAGGCGTGCCGTGAACTCCTTCGTGCGCTTGGAGTCGATCTCGAGCGACTCGAGCACGTGCAGCTGCCCGGCAGCGAGCCGCTGAGACAGCACCGACTTCAACGCGTTCTTCTTCGCCTTGATGTTGACCTTCGCGGCGTACGAGCGCGGCTGCGGGCCGAACGTCGTGGCGCCGTGGCGCCAGAGCGGGGAGCGGATCGAGCCGTGCCGGGAGCGGCCGGTCCCCTTCTGCTTCCACGGCTTCTTGCCGCCACCGGACACCATGCTGCGGGTCTTGGTGGCATGGGTGCCGCTGCGCAGGCCGGCCAGGTACCCCTTCACGACCTCGTACACCAGGTGGGGACGGGAGGGGTACGAGAACACCTCCTGCGGGAGCTCGATCGAGCCCACCACCTCGTTGTCCCAGTTGCGAACTTCGAGCTTCATGGCCCGCCCCCCTATGTCTTCACCAGCCGCACCAACGCGTTGCGGCCACCAGGAACGGCCCCCTTGAGAAACACCAGGTTCCGCTCGAGATCCACCTTCACCACCTTCACTCTCTTGAGCGTGACGCGATCACCGCCCATGCGCCCCGCCATGCGCGTTCCCGGGAACACCCGTGAGGGGTATGCCGACGGCCCGATGCCGCCCGGCGCCCGGTGGAACATCGAGCCGTGGCTGGCCGCCCCGCCGCGGAAGTGGTGGCGCTTGACCGCGCCCTGAAAACCCTTGCCCTTGGAGGTACCGACCACGCGAATCTCCTCGCCCACGGAGAAGATGTCGCACAGGACCGTATCCCCGGCCTTCACCTCGGAGCCGGAGGAAACCGGCACCTCGCCGAGCGCCCGTGTCGGTGGGACGCCGGCCTTGGCGAACGCGCCCTTGAGCGGCTTGGTCACGCGCCGCGGCGGCTTCCCCGCCACCAGGCCGAGCTGGACCGCTTCGTGGCCGTCGTTCTCGGCCGTCCGGCGCAGCACGACGACGCACGGGCCCGCTTGCACGACCGTGACCGGCACGAGTTCCCCGTTGTCGTCGAAAACCTGGGTCATCCCGATCTTCTTGGCGAGAATTCCTTGCACCATGGCCAACCTCACTTCTTCCCGCCGTAGGCCTTGATCTCCACATCCACGCCAGCGGGGAGCTCGAGCTTCATGAGCGCATCCACCGTCTGCTGGGTGGGATCGAGAATGTCCAAGAGCCTCTTGTGTGTGCGGATCTCGAACTGCTCGCGGGACTTCTTGTCCACGTGAGGCGACCGCAGCACGGTGAAGCGCTGGATCTGGGTGGGCAGCGGGATGGGTCCCGACACGTTTGCCCCCGTGCGCTTCGCCGTGTCCACGATCTCCGCCGTGGACTGGTCCAGAAGACGGAAGTCGTACGCCTTGAGCCGGATCCGGATCTTGTCCTTGACCATGGCCACTCCTACTCGATGACGTCGCTGATGGTGCCGGCGCCGACGGTGCGGCCGCCCTCGCGGATGGCGAAACGCAGCCCCTTCTCCATCGCGATCGGCGTGATCAACTCAACCTCGACCGCTACGTTGTCCCCAGGCATCACCATCTCCACCCCTGCCGGCAGCTTCATCGACCCCGTCACGTCCGTCGTCCGAAAGTAAAATTGCGGCCGGTAGCCCGCGAAAAACGGCGTGTGCCGCCCACCCTCCTCCTTCGTCAAGACGTACACCCCGGCCTTGAACTTGGTGTGCGGCGTAATGCTCCCAGGCTTCGCAACTACCTGCCCACGCTCAACTTCCGTCTTCTCAGTCCCACGCAACAACAACCCGATGTTGTCCCCAGCCTGCCCCTGGTCCAACAGCTTCCGGAACATCTCCACACCCGTCACCACCCGCTTGATCGTCGGCCGAAACCCAACGATCTCCATCTCCTCCCCAACCTTCACCACCCCGCGGTCCACCCGCCCCGTCACCACCGTCCCTCTGCCCGAAATCGTAAACACATCCTCGATCGGCATCGAAAACGGCTTGTCAATGTCCCGCACCGGCTGCGGCACGTACTTGTCCAACGCATCCATCAACTCCAGGATGCACTTCGCATCCGACGCATCCACCGAGTCCACCCCAACTGCCTTCAACGCCGACCCCCGAATCACCGGCACCTCGTCCCCCGGAAACTCGTACTGGCTCAGCAACTCCCGCACCTCCAACTCCACCAAATCCAATAACTCCGGGTCCTCAACCTTGTCCACCTTGTTCAAAAACACCACGATGTACGGCACCCCAACCTGACGCGCCAGCAAAATATGCTCCCGCGTCTGCGGCATCGGCCCATCCTCCGCCGACACCACCAAAATCGCCCCGTCCATCTGCGCCGCACCCGTGATCATGTTCTTCACATAGTCCGCGTGCCCAGGACAATCCACATGCGCGTAGTGCCGCGCCACCGTCTGATACTCCACGTGCGACGTCGCAATCGTCAAAATCTTCATCTCGTTCCGACGCCCGTGCGCAATCGACGCCTTCGCCACCTCTTCGTACGACTTGTACTCCGCCAACCCCTTCAACGACATCACCTTCGTAATCGCCGACGTCAACGCAGTCTTACCGTGATCCACGTGCCCAATCGTCCCAACGTTCACGTGCGGCTTCGTCCGATCAAACTTCTGCTTGGCCATGTTCGCCCCCTTTACGCCAGCCCCTTCGCGCGCGAGACGACCTCGTCGGCGATGTTCTTCGGGACCTCGTCGTAGTGGTCAAACTGCATGGTGTAGGTGGCACGCCCCTGCGTCATCGAACGCAGCTGCGTCGCGTACCCGAACATCTCGGCAAGTGGCACAAACGCCCTTATGACCCGCGAGCCCGAGCGCTGCTCCAGGCCCGTGATCTTGCCGCGCCGCGCGTTGAGGTCCCCGATGACGTCCCCCATATACTCCTCCGGAGTGACGGCCTCGACTTCCATGAGCGGCTCGAGCAGCACCGGGTCGGCCTTTGCCGCGGCGTCCTTGAAGGCCATGGAGCCAGCCACCTTGAACGCCATCTCCGATGAGTCCACGTCGTGGTATGAGCCGTCGTACAGGCTCACACCGACCCCGATCATCGGGAAGCCGGCCAGCACCCCGTGCTGCAGGGCCTCGCGGATACCCTGGTCCACGGGCTTGATGTACTCGCGCGGTATTCTTCCGCCAACGACGTCGTTGGAGAACTCGTACTCGCTGCCGTCGGTCAGCGGCCAGAGACGGATCTTCGCGTGCCCGTACTGCCCGTGGCCGCCGGTCTGGCGGATGAAGCGCCCCTCGCCCTGGGCGTCGTTCTTGATCGTCTCGCGGTAGGAGACCTGAGGCCGGCCGACGGCCGCCTCGACCTTGAACTCGCGCACCAGCCGGTCGACGATGATCTCGAGGTGCAGCTCACCCATCCCGGAGATGATCGTCTGGCGGGTCTCGGAGTCGGTGTGCACCCGAAAGGTGGGGTCCTCCTGCGCCAGCTTGGCCAGCGCCATCCCCAACCTGTCCTGGTCGGCTTTGGTCTTCGGCTCGATCGCGACGTCGATCACCGGCTCCGGGAACTGCATCGCCTCGAGCACGATCGGCTGCTTCGGGTTGCAGATCGTGTCGCCGGTGGCCACGTTACGGAGACCCACCACCGCGACGATGTCGCCGGCGTAGACCTCCTTGATCTCCTCACGCTTGTTGGCGTGCATCTTGAGGAGGCGCCCGACGCGCTCGGTGTTCCCGGTACGCGCGTTCAGCACCTGGTCGCCGGTCGAAACCTGCCCCGAGTAGACGCGCAGGAACGTGAGCTGGCCCACGAAAGGGTCGGTCATGATCTTGAACGCGAGCCCGGCGAACGGAGCCTCGTCGTCCGCCGGCCTGGTTTCGGGCTCGCCGTCGGGCGTGTGCCCCTCCATCGAAGGGATGTCGAGCGGCGATGGCAGCAGGTCCACCACGGCGTCGAGGAGCTGTTGGATCCCCTTGTTCTTGAAAGCAGAGCCGCAGACCACGGGCGCGATGTGGTGCGCAACCGTCTGCGCCCGAAGGCTTGCGCGCACAGCGGCGGGGTCAAGGGTCTCGCCCGCCAGGTAGCGCCCGAGCAGCTCCTCGTCGTACTCGGCCGCGACCTCGAGCATCTGCTCGCGCCACTTCTCGAAGGACTCGCGAAGTTCCTCCGGTACGTCGGTGCGCTCGAACTCTGCCCCCAGCGTCTCCTCACGGTAGACGTAGGCGCAACATTCGATCAGGTCCACCACACCCTGGAAGGCATCCTCGACCCCGAGGGGGATCTGCACCGCAACCGGGTTGGCACGGAGCTTGGTGCGCATCTGCTCAATTGTGCTGAAGAAGTCCGCCCCGACCCGGTCCATCTTGTTGACGAACGCGATGCGGGGCACCCGGTAGCGGTCGGCCTGGCGCCAGACAGTCTCGGACTGGGGTTCGACTCCGTTCACCGCGTCGAAGACCGCCACCGCCCCGTCGAGCACACGGAGGCTGCGCTCGACCTCGGCAGTGAAGTCGACGTGTCCGGGCGTGTCGATGATGTTGATGCGATGGTCACGCCAGAAGCAGGTTGTTGCGGCGGAAGTGATCGTGATGCCACGCTCCTGCTCCTGCTCCATCCAGTCCATGGTGGCGGTCCCGTCGTGGACCTCCCCCATTTTGTAGTTCACCCCCGTGTAGTAGAGGATGCGCTCGGTAGTCGTGGTCTTACCGGCATCGATGTGGGCCATGATGCCGATATTCCGAGTCCTCTCAAGGGGTGCAAGTCGTGGCATGTTTTCAAAGAGCCTTTCAGTACTGCTCGCTTCTCTCTGCTCTGCACCGCAAGCCCTGCTGTCCGCTGGCGGCTGTAAGCTGTTAGCTGCCTCCTACCACCGGTAGTGGCTGAAGGCCTTGTTGGCCTCGGCCATCCGGTGCGTGTCGTCCTTCTTCTTGATCGCTCCTCCGCGGTTGTTGGCTGCGTCCATCAGCTCGCCGGCGAGCTTGTCGACCATAGACTTCTCGCCGCGAGCCTTCGCGAAATCGATGAGCCACCGGATTGACAGCGAGAGCTGGCGTGCCGGAGGCACCTCTACCGGAACCTGATAGGTCGAGCCGCCGACCCGGCGAGACTTCACCTCGAGCTGCGGCTTGACGTTGTCCATCGCCCGCTTGAAAACCTTGAGCGGGTCATCCTGCGTCTTGGCCTGGATGATGTCGAAGGCCCCGTAGAAGATCCCCTCGGCCGTGCTCTTCTTGCCCCGGCGCAGGATCGAGTTGATGAAGCGGGTCACCATCTGCGAGTTGTAGACCGGATCCGGAAGCACCTCGCGCTTGGCGACGTAGCGACGGCGCGGCATACCCTACTGCCTCCCTTGCTGTTTCTGCCGCTTGGTTCCGTACTTCGAGCGGCTCTTGTTGCGCCCCGGCACCCCCTGCGCGTCCACCACACCACGGATGATGTGGTAGCGGACGCCCGGGAGGTCCTTCACACGCCCGCCACGGATCAGCACTACCGAGTGCTCCTGCAGGTTGTGACCCTCCCCCGGGATGTAGGTCGTCACCTCGATGCCGTTGGTCAGCCGTACGCGGGCCACCTTCCGCAGGGCAGAGTTCGGCTTCTTGGGGGTCGTCGTGTACACGCGGGTGCACACACCACGCTTCTGCGGACTCGCCTTCAGAGCCGGGCTCTTGGTCTTGCCCTCCAGTTTTCGGCGTCCGTCACGGACGAGCTGCGCAATCGTCGGCATCTTTCCCTCTTTCGATTCCAGGCAGCAAAGGCCAAGCGTGCTCCGGTGCTTGGCCCCGGCCACTGTCCGCCAGCCCTCTGCCGGCGAAGAGTGAGGATTCTAGTAAACCCTTTCCGCAGTGTCAACTGCCCTCGGTGCGACCGGGGATGAGCTGGTTGAGCTCCTGGTACTCAATCGACCCCTCGCCCTCCGGCTCCGGGGGCTGAGGCATCTCTTCAGGGGCGATCGGCTCAATTGCAAAGTAATGATAATGCTTGGCTCCCGTGCCAGCGGGGATGAGCCTCCCGACGATGACGTTCTCCTTGAGCCCGTACAGGTCGTCGATCCGGCCGGAGACCGCGGCCTCGGTGAGCACCCTCGTCGTCTCCTGGAACGAGGCTGCCGAGACGAACGACTCCGTTGCAAGCGCCGCCTTAGTGATACCGAGCAGGACCGGGGCGAAGCGTGCCGGCTGGCCGCCCAGCTTCTCGATGCGGTCGTTCTCCTCCTGGACGCGGTACCTCGGCACCTGCTCCTCGAGGAGAAACTCGGTGTCGCCGGGGTCCGTGACCTTCACGAAACGGCACATCTGGCGCACGATCGTCTCGATGTGCTTGTCGTTGATCGTGACGCCCTGGGTGCGGTAGACCTCCTGGATCTTGTCCACCAGGTAGCGCTGGAGCTCGGTCTCGCCCAGCACCGCCAGGACGTCGTGGGGGTCCACCGGGCCGTCGGTGAGCGACTCGCCGGTGGCAATCCACTCGCCGTCCTGCACGATCAGATGCGCCACCTTGGGGATCGTGTACTCGCGGGTCGTGCCCTCCTTGCCCTCCACGGTCACCTTGCGGGTACCGCGGGTGGCCTCGCCCACGTGCACGACACCGGAGATCTCGCTGACGACGGCGGCATCCTTCGGCCGCCGGGCCTCGAAGAGCTCGACCACGCGGGGCAGACCGCCGGTGATGTCCTTCGTCTTGGTCGTCTCGCGGGGGATCTTGGCCAGCACATCGCCGGGGTTGACCTTGTCCCCCTCGGCCACCATGAGGTGCGAGCCGATCGCTAGCTGGTAGCGCCGCTCCGACTTCTTGCCGCCGCGAACCACGATCGTCGGGATGCGCCGGTCGGCGCCGAGGGGCTCGATCACGATCTTGTGCGAGTGGCCGGTCAGCTTGTCGATCTCCTCGCGCACGTTCTCGCCCTCGACCAGGTCAACGTACTCGACCTTGCCCGCGACCGTGGTGAGCACCGCCGAGGTGAACGGGTCCCACTCGGCCAGCACCGTTCCGGGCTCGATGAAGTCGCCGTCCTCGGCGTGCAGGACCGACCCGTACACCAGGTTGTAGCGCTCGCGTTCGCGCCCGCGGTCATCCGAGATGGCGACCTTGGCGTTGCGCGAGACCACCACGGTCTTGCCCTCGGTGTTGGTTACTGCCTGGACGCCGAAAAGCCGCGCCGTCCCCGACCGGCTGGCCTGGTGGCGCGACTGCTCGGTGGCGCGGGTGGCGGTGCCGCCATAGTGGAATGTCCGCATCGTGAGCTGGGTGCCGGGCTCGCCGATCGATTGCGCGGCTATGATCCCGACGGCCTCGCCCAGTTCCGCAAGCCTGCCCGTGGCAAGCATGCGCCCGTAGCACTTGCGGCAGGCTCCGCGCCGAGTCTCGCACGTCAGCAGCGAGCGGATCTTGACCCGCTCGTAGCCGGCGTCCTCGATCGCTGCGGCCAGCTCTTCGGTGAGTTCGGTGTTGGCCTTGCAGATGATGGTTCCCTCGAGGGGGTCCGCGACGTCTTCGGCGGCGACCCGGCCCACGAGCCGGTCGCGCAGTTTCTCCAGGACCTCGCCACCTTCGGTGATGGCGGTGACATAGATGCCGTGGTCGGTACCGCAGTCCTCCTCGGTGATGATGACGTCCTGGGAAACGTCCACGAGGCGGCGGGTGAGGTAGCCCGAGTCGGCGGTCTTGAGCGCGGTGTCCGCGAGGCCCTTGCGGGCACCGTGGGTGGAGATGAAGTACTGCAACACCGACAGCCCCTCTCGGAAGTTGGCGGTGATCGGCGTCGGGATGATTTCGCCCGAAGGCTTGGACATAAGGCCGCGCATCCCGGCGATCTGGCGGATCTGCTCCTTGGAGCCACGGGCGCCGGAGTCGGCCATGATGAAGATCGGGTTGGGCTCGCCGCTCTTCTCGGCGCGCCGGCGCATCTCGCTGAACATCTCATCGGAGACCCGCTCGGTGACGCGGTGCCAGATGTCCACGATCTTGTTGAGCCGCTCACCGGCCGTGATGATGCCGGTGGAGCGCTGACGCTCCACCTCTTCCACCTCGCGCAACGCGTTGGTGATCAGGCCTTCCTTGGCCTCCGGGACGATCATGTCGCCGGCGCCGATCGAGATGCCGGCGTAGGTCGCCCATGCGAAGCCCGTGTTCTTGAGCGCGTCAAGGAGCCGGACCGTCACCTCGTGCCCGTAGCGCAGGTAGGCGAAGGAAACCAGGCTCTGCAGGCCGCCCTTTTTGAGCTGGCCGTTGACGAAGGGGAGCTCCGGCGGCAGCCCCGAGTTGAAGATCACCCGGCCGACGGTGGTCTCGAGGTGGAAGTTCTCGACCCACTGCGGCTCGGCGTGGAGGATGTCCTGCTGGTCGGCCTCCACGGTCATGTCGAGTAGGTTGCCGGTGTAGACGACCTCGATGGGCTGCAGGGTGTCCGCGCGGCCGTTGGCATGCGCCAGCAGCACCTCGTCCAGGGAGGCGAAGACCTTGCGCCGCTGCTTCTCGGACAGCGCCCTCTCCGAGGTGACGTAGTAGATCCCCAGCACCATGTCCTGGGAAGGCACGGCGAGCGGCTTGCCGGACGCAGGCGACAGGATGTTGCGGGAGGCCAGCATGAGCACCCGCGCCTCGAGCTGGGCGACCGGCGCGAGCGGCACGTGCACCGCCATTTGGTCGCCGTCGAAGTCGGCGTTGTAGGCGGCGCACACCAGCGGGTGGATGCGAATCGCCTTGCCCTCCACAAGGACCGGCTCGAACGCCTGGATGCCGAGGCGGTGGAGGGTCGGCGCGCGGTTCAGGAGCACCGGATGCTCGCGGGTCACGGTCTCGAGGGCGTCCCACACGTCCGGCGTCCGCTGATCGACGAGCTCGCGGGCCATCTTGATGGTGGTGACCAGGCCCTTCTTCTCGAGCTCGTGGTAGATGAACGGCTTGAAAAGCTCGAGCGCCATCTCCTTTGGCACACCGCACTGGTGCAACTGCAGCTCCGGGCCGACCACGATCACGCTACGGCCCGAATAGTCCACGCGCTTGCCCAGCAGGTTCTGGCGGAAGCGGCCCTGTTTGCCCTTGAGGGCGTCGGAGAGCGACTTGAGCGGCCGACCGTTGGAGCCCTTGATGACGCGACCGCGGCGGCCGTTGTCGAACAGCGCATCCACCGCCTCCTGGAGCATGCGCTTTTCGTTGCGGACGATCACCTCCGGCGCCCGCAGCTCGAGGAGCTTCTTGAGGCGGTTGTTGCGGTTGATCACGCGGCGGTAGAGGTCGTTCAGATCCGAGGTCGCGAAGCGGCCGCCGTCGAGGGGGACGAGGGGGCGCAGCTCCGGTGGGATGACCGGGATGACCTCCAGGATCATCCACTCGGGGCGGTTGCCGGACTTGCGGAACGACTCCACGACGCGCAGGCGCTTGGCCGCCTTCTGGCGCTTGACCACCGAGGGCTCGGTGCGCATCAGGAGGCGCAGCTCCCCGGCCATCTCGTCGAGGTCGATCCGGCGCAGCAGCTCCTGGATCGCCTCGGCGCCCATCTTGGCCACGAAGCTCTCGCTGAACTCCTGCCTGCCCTCGCGGTACTGCTCCTCCGAGAGAACCTGCTTCTCCTCGAGCGTGGTGTCACCGGGGTCAACCACAACGTACGCCTCGAAGTACAGCACCCGCTCGAGCTCGCGCATCGTGATGTCGAGCAGCTGTCCGATGCGGCTGGGCAGCCCCTTGAAGAACCAGACGTGCGAGACCGGCGCCGCCAGCTCGATGTGGCCCATGCGCTCGCGCCGGACCTTGGATCGAGTGACCTCGACGCCGCACTTGTCGCACACCACACCGCGGTGCTTCATGCGCTTGTACTTGCCGCACAAGCATTCCCAGTCGGTAACCGGCCCGAAGATGCGGGCGCAGAACAGGCCGTCGCGCTCCGGCTTGAACGTGCGGTAGTTGATGGTCTCGGGCTTGGTCACCTCGCCGTGGGACCACGAGCGGATCTTCTCGGGTGAAGCCAGCGACACACGGATCGCGTCGAAGTCATTGATCGCCTTCGGTCTGGTGAAGAAGGCGCGGGGCTCGTTTGGCATGCTGCTCATTCCAGACCCCCTCTACTCTTCCTTGTGCTTGACGAGCTCCACGTCGAGCCCGAGGCTCTGGAGCTCTCGCACGAGCACGTTGAACGACTCGGGCAGGCCCGGCTGCTCAGGAACCTTACCCTTGACGATCGCCTCGTACACCCGCGAACGGCCCTCGACGTCGTCGGACTTCACGGTCAGCAGCTCCTGCAGCGTGTACGCCGCGCCGTAGGCCTCGAGGGCCCAGACCTCCATCTCGCCAAGGCGCTGGCCGCCGAACTGGGCCTTGCCGCCCAGCGGCTGCTGCGTGATCAGCGAGTACGGCCCGATGGAACGGGCATGGATCTTGTCATCCACCAGGTGGGACAGCTTGAGCATGTAGATGTAGCCAACCGTGACCCGCTGCTCGAACGGCCCCCCGTTGACACCGTCGCGCAGGACGGTCTTGCCGTCCTCCGGGATCCCGGCGCGCGCGAGCAGCTCGCGGATTTCCCCTTCGCTCGCGCCGTCGAAGACCGCGGTCGAGAAGCGCAGGCCCAGCGCCCTGCCGGCCCAGCCGAGGTGGGTCTCCAGGATCTGGCCCACGTTCATGCGGCTGGGAACACCGAGCGGGTTGAGGACGATCTCGACCGGCGTCCCGTCCTGGAGCATCGGCATGTCCTCGTCCGGGAGCACGACCGATATCACGCCCTTGTTCCCGTGCCGCCCCGCCATCTTGTCGCCCACCTGCAGCTTGCGCTTCATGGCGATGTAGACCTTCACCTGCTTGATGACGCCGGGCGGGAGCTCGTCGCCGGCGGTGAGCAGCTTGATGCGCTCGTCGTTGAGCTTCTCGAGCACCTCGACCTGCGACTCGGCCTGGTTGACCAGCATGCGGACACGGTCGCGCACGCTGGCATCCTTGAGCGGCAACGCGAGGATCTCGGCGCGGGTCAGCTCGGCCACGGCCTTGCCCTGGAGCTTGCCACCCTTGTTCGCCAGCACTTCGCGGCTGCGGGCGGCGACCACGTTGCCGGTCACCTTGGCCCCTTCGAGCAGCCCTGCGAGCTTCTTGTTGCGCTCTTCGAGGATGATGCGCCGCTCGTCCTCGGAGTTCTTGCGGATCCGGCCGATCTCCTCTTCCTCGATCGCCTGGGCGCGCACGTCCTTCTCCGTGCCACGACGGGCGAAGATCTTGACGTCGACAATCACGCCGGAGATCCCCGGCGGGCACTTCAGCGACGCGTCGCGCACGTCGCCGGCCTTCTCGCCGAAGATCGCGCGCAGCAGCTTCTCCTCGGGGGTGAGCTGGGTTTCGCCCTTCGGGGTCACCTTGCCGACCAGGATGCTGCCCGGGTGCACGTGGGCACCGATCCGCACGATGCCCGCGTCGTCGAGGTCTCGCAGTGCCGACTCCGCGACGTTCGGGATGTCGCGTGTGATCTCCTCTGGTCCCAGCTTGGTGTCGCGCGCCGCAATCTCCAGCTCCTCGATGTGCACCGAGGTGAAGTAGTCCTCCTTGACCAGCTTCTCGGACACCACGATCGCGTCCTCGAAGTTGTACCCGCGCCAGGGCATGAAGGCGACCAGCACGTTGCGGCCAAGTGCCAGCTCACCCCTGTCCGTGTTGGGGCCATCCGCAAGGACCTGACCTTTCACGACCCTCTGGCCAGGCTGGACGATCGGCTTCTGGTTCACACAAGTGTTCTGGTTGGAGCGGCGGAACTTGGTGAGCTGGTAGATGTCGGCGCCAAAGTCGCGTGGGCGTCCGGTCTGGGGGTCCTCGGCCTCGACCCGTATGATGATGCGGCGAGCGTCCACCGTGTCGACCACCCCGGACCGGCGGCACACGATGACCGAGCCGGAGTCACGGGCCACCACGGGCTCGAGCCCGGTGCCCACCAGAGGCGCCTCGGAACGCAGCAGCGGCACTGCCTGACGCTGCATGTTCGAACCCATCAGGGCGCGGTTGGCGTCGTCGTGCTCGAGGAACGGGATCAGCGCCGCGGCCACTGACACCACCTGCTTGGGCGACACGTCGATGTAGTCCACCTTGTCGCGGTCGATCAGCACGAACTCGCCCCCCGACCGGGCAATCACCTTCTCCGATTGCAGATAGCCGCGCTTGTCCAGCACGGCGTTGGCCTGGGCGATGTTCAGTGTTTCCTCGTCCCACGCCGAGAGGTAGAACGCGCACGGCTCCCAGTGAGCTGGGCGCCTGCGATTTCCCAACAGCTTCTTGCTGGTCGCCTCGGCCTCCTCGAGCTGCACGACCTGGCCGAGCTCGTACTTCGAGTCGCCGCGCTCCGAGATCTCCACGTGCTCGAGCACGCGCCCCTTCTCGACCTTCTTGTAGGGTGACTCGATGAAGCCGAAGTCGTTGATCCGGGCGTAGCAGGACAGCGACGAGATCAACCCGATGTTCGGGCCTTCGGGGGTCTCGATCGGGCAAATCCTGCCGTAGTGGGTGGAGTGCACGTCGCGGACCTCGAACCCGGCGCGCTCTCGGGACAGGCCGCCAGGGCCGAGTGCCGAGAGGCGGCGCTTGTGGGTCACCTCGGCCAGCGGGTTGGTCTGGTCCATGAACTGGGAGAGCTGCGAGGAGCCGAAGAACTCCTTGACCGCCGCGATCACCGGCTTTGCGTTGATCAGGTCGCGCGGCATGGCGTTCTCGATGTCCTGGTGGATGGTCATGCGCTCCTTGATCGCGCGCTCCATGCGCACCAGGCCGACGCGGAACTGGTTCTCCAGCAGCTCGCCCACGGCCCGTACGCGGCGGTTGGCCAGCGAGTCGATGTCGTCCAAACGCCCGAGGCCGCGGGAGAGCTTCAGGAGGTAGCGGACCACCGCGATGAAGTCCTCCTGGTCCATCACCCGCTGCTTGAGGTTCTTCTTCAGGCCGAGCTTGACGTTGAACTTGAAGCGCCCGACCTCGGAGAGGTCGTACTTGCGCTCGTCGAAAAAGAGGCCCTCGAACAGGGTCGTCGCCGACTCCTGGGTGGGCGGATCGCCCGGCCGCAGGCGGCGGTACACCTCCATGATCGCGTCCAGCTTGCTGCGGATCAAGTCCTTTTCGATGGTCTTGGTGAGGATCTCGCCGACAATGTCCCAGCCCGGGAAGGCCAGCTTGAGCTCCCCGCGCCCGATCTCACGGGCGCGCGCCAGCAGTTCGGGCGAAGCTGCCGTGGCGGCCTCCGCGACCACCTCTCCGGTTTTCGGGTCGACGAGGTCCTCGGCGAGCACGCCGTCAACAAGCGCCTCGGGGCTCACCTTGACCTTGGTCTGGCCACGGTCCTTGAGCGACTTGCGCAGGCCGGGTTCGAGCTTCAGACCGGCAAACAGCTCCGGTGCTGCGGTGCGCCGCCCTACCTGCGCGGCCGCGCGCTCGTCCTCGACCGCGAGAATGCGGTCGTCGAGCGTCAGGGTCACGCCGTCGGTCCCGATCTTGGCGGGGAACAGGTTGAAGAACACCTCGAGGAGCTGGGCGTTGGACTGAAGCCCCAGGGCCCGCAGGAACACCGTCCCCGGGAACCGCCGTTTGCGGTCGATTCGCACGTAAAAGACCTGCTTCTTGTCGAACTCGAACTCGATCCAGGACCCTCGGTACGGCACCACCTTGGCGAGCATGGAGGTCGGCGTCTCGCGGGTGAACGACACCCCGGGGGAGCGGTGGAGCTGGGAGACGATCACCCTCTCGGTGCCGTTGATGATGAACGTTCCCGTCTCGGTCATGAGCGGGAGCTCGCCAAAGTAAAGCTCCTCCTCCTTCACGTCCCGCATATGCCGCTCGGCGCCCGTGCCGTGTTCGAAGAGCGCGAGCCGGAAGGTCACCTTGAGCGGTACCGCGTACGTCAGGCCGCGCTCCCGGCAGTCGTTCTCGGTGTAGGTGAGGCGAAGGCCCACCGGGTTGCCGCAGGTGGGGCAGTGGGGCACGGCGTTCGGCGTCCCCTGCCCGCAGGAGGGGCAGACCACAAAGGTCTCGTGGGTCTCCGCCGCCTTGATCCGCGCACCGCAGTGCTCGCAGGCGATGCGCAGGCGCTCCAGCCCCTTCAGGCCCCCGCACTTGCACTCCCAGGTCCCGAGTTCGTAGCGTACGAAGTGCAGCTCACAGGATGAGCGGAAGTCCGAGAACGGGAAGACGCTGGAGAACACGGCCTGCAGGCCCTTGTTCCCCCGCTCCTCAGCGAGCAGGTCCATCTGCAGGAACTGCTCATAGCTCGAGCGCTGCACCGCGATCAGGTTGGGCAATGGGATCGTGGTGCGGATCTTGGAAAAGTTCATCCGCCCGTCCGAATCGACGGGTTGACTCATGCGCGGGGGCCTCGACGGCTGAACCCTCGCGACCCTCGTCGCCGGCTTTGCGGGCCTCGCCGCGACCGCCCGCGCGGCCGGCCTCTTGGCCGTGAGCGCCTTTGTGGCCTTCACCGTCTTCGTCTTCGCCGGCTTTGCCGTCTTCGTCGGCTTCGCTGGCCTCGCGGTCCCCGCGCCCTTTCCGGATCTTGCAGTCTTTGCGGCCTTTGCGGCTTTTGCGGTCTTCACTCTCGCCATCGGTCACCGCCCCTAGAATTCCTCGCGCCCCCGGGCGCGACCAAAAAAGGTGCACCACGCAGAGCCGGCACCGGGAAAACGGCATGGGGGGGCGCATACCCCCCCTTTCCCGGGTCGTTCAACCCAAACCCGAGTGCAAATGTTCGCCCGCGGTGGGGAACCACCCTCCACCCGGCGTGCCGCCGGCCCCTCGGTCCAGACTCCGTCGACTCAGCTCCCGGCCACGCCGGCTTACTGAACCTTGACCTTGGCCCCGGCTTCCGCGAACTTCTTCTTGATCTCCTCAGCCTCCTGCTTCGAGATGCCCTCCTTCACCTTGGCGGGAGCGGCCTCGACCAGATCCTTGGCCTCTTTGAGCCCGAGCGAGGTCACCTCGCGCACCACCTTGATGACGTTGATCTTCTTGTCACCAGCGTCCTCGAGGATGATGTCAAACTCGGTCTTCTCCTCGGCCTGTTCGGCGGCACCGGCGGCCGGCGCGCCAGCCACCGCCATCGGCATCGCCGCGGCGGCAGCCGAAACCCCGAACTCGCTCTCCAAGGCCTTGACCAGCTCATTGAGCTCGAGCACCGTCATTCCCTTGATCTGCTCCACGAACTCCTGGATCTGCGCCATCTCGTTTCTCCTTTACCCAATTCGTTCTAGCCAGCCCGTCATGCCTTCTCGTGGCGTTCCTTTTCTTCTGCGATCTGGTGCAAGCTCACGGCCAGGCCCCGCACGGGAGCGTCCAGCACGGTCACCAACCTGCGCATCGGGGACTGGAGCAAGAACAGCAGCTTCGCCACCAGCTCCTTCTTGGAGGGGAGTGCCGCCACCTGCTTGGCCTGCAGCGCGTCGAGCAGTTGTCCCTCCACCAGCCCCCCGCGAAAGCGCAGCTTCTCGTGGGTCTTTGCGAACTCCGCCAGGGCCTTGGCCAGCGTCACTGCATCCTGGTCGGTGTACGCGACCGCCGCTGGGCCCGTCAAAAGCTGCTGGAGCGCCTGGTGGTTGGTCTCCGTCACCGCGAGCCTGGCGAGGGTGTTCCTCACCACGCGGTAGTTGCCCTTGGCCTCTCTGACCCTGCGCCGGAGCTCGGTGACCTCGCCGACGGAGAGGCCCGTGAAGTCCATCACGAACAGTCCGTGCGCCGGCGCCAGCAAACCCTTCAGGGTGTCGATCTGCTCTTGCTTTTGTGCCCGCGTCAACATTCCAAACCCCCTACTTCGCTTCCAGCGGCGTGAGGTCCAGCGCCACGCCGGGGCCCATCGTGGAGCTCATGAAGGCCGACTGCACGTACTTCCCCTTGGCGCTCGAGGGCCTGGCCCGCAGGATTGCGGTGATGAGCGTGTTCGCGTTTTCCTCGAGTGCGTCGGCGCTGAAGGAGATCTTGCCCACGGGCACGTGGATGATGGCCGTCTTGTCGACCCGGAACTCCACCTTGCCGGACTTGATCTCGCGCACCGCCTTGCCCACCTCTGCGGTCACGGTCCCCGTCTTCGGGTTCGGCATCAGCCCACGAGGGCCCAGGATCTTTCCGAGCCTGGACAGGCCGCGCATCATATCGGGGCTGGCGACTATTGCATCGAAGTCCAGCCAGCCGCCCTGGATCTTCTCGATCGCCTCCTCGCCCATAACGAAGTCGGCACCGGCCTCGTGCGCCTCCTTGGCCTGGTCGCCAGCCGCCACCGCGAGCACCTTCTTGCTCTTGCCGGTCCCGTGCGGGAGCACGACCGTTCCGCGAACCATCTGGTCGGCGTGGCGGGGGTCAACACCCAGGCGGAGGGCAACCTCAACCGTCTCGTCGAACTTCGCGTAGTGCATTTCACGCACGAGCTCGACCGCTTCGCGCAACTGGTAGCGGCGCGCCTCCACTCTTGCCTTTGCCTGCAGGTATTTCTTTGAATGCCTCACGCCCCACCCCCTAAGCCACGACCTCGATGCCCATGCTGCGCGCCGTGCCCTCGATGATATGGATTGCAGCCTCGAGCGAGGTGGTGTTGAGGTCGGGCAGCTTGGTCTTGGCGATCGCCTCCACCTGCGCCCGCGTCACCTGGCCGATCTTGTTGCGGTTGGGCTCGCCAGACCCCTTTTCGACTCCCGCGGCCTGCCGGAGCAGGAAAGACGCGGGCGGAGTCTTGGTGATGAACGTGTACGTGCGGTCGGAGTAGACCGTGATCACCACCGGGATGATTGTCCCCGCGAGCTTTTGCGTCTTCGCATTGAACGCCTTGCAGAAATCCATGATGTTCAGGCCGTGCTGACCGAGGGCCGGCCCCACCGGGGGTGCCGGAGTCGCCTGGCCTGCGGGAATCTGCAGCTTCACGTAACCGGTAATCTTCTTCGCCATTGCCCTACCTCATGCGGTCTTCTGCACCTGGGAAAACTCCAGCTCCACGGGGGTCGAGCGCCCAAAGATCGTCACCATGACTTTTAGCGTGGAGCGGTCGAGGTTGACCTCCTCCACGACCCCGGCGAAGTTGGAGAACGGCCCATCGGTGATTCGGACCTGCTCGCCCTTCTCGAAAACGTGTTTGGGTCTCGGCTTCTCCTTGGCCACCGTCACCTGGTGCAGTATCTGCTTCACCTCGTCCTCGGTGAGCGGTGTCGGCTTCTTGCCGGAGCCCACGAACCCCGTGACCTTCGGGGTGTTGCGCACCAAATGCCAGGCCTCGTCCCCCTTCTCGCCGGCCAGCTCGATCTGCACCAGCACGTAGCCGGGGAAGAACTTGCGCTGCACCTCGCGGCGCTTCCCATTGCGCATCTCCACGACAGTCTCGGTCGGGATGCGAACCTCGCCGAATGAATCCTGCATGGCGAGAGCGTCAATGCGCTGTTCGAGCGTCTTCTTGACGCGCTCCTCGAAGCCCGAGTAGGTGTGGATGATGTACCACTGCTTCGGCATGCGTCACGTCCCCCGCTACGACAGGAGCTTGATTACCCAATCCACGAGCCGGAAGAAAGCCAGGTCGCAGACGTACAGGAAGATTCCGAAAATGAAAGACGCTGCGATGACCACCACCGTCGTGGCCACCACCTCTTCGCGAGCCGGCCAGGTGACCTTCTTGGTCTCGGCGACCACCTCGCGCAGAAACGTCTTGAGCCGCTGCCACCAGTTCATTCGCCGCGCCTCCTTGGCGCTAGGGGTTTCTGGCAGGCCAGGAGGGACTCGAACCCCCAACCACCGGTTTTGGAGACCGGGACTCTACCAATTGAGCTACTGGCCTTCCCGGGACTCAACCTACTTCACTTCCTTGTGCAGCGTGTGACGCCGGCAAAACTTGCAGTACTTCTTCACCTCCAAGCGCTCGGTTTGCTTTTTCTTGTTCCGGCTGGCGGTGTAGGTGCGCCTCTTGCACTCGCCACACGCAAGCTGAATGTTGTCGCGCATTGGCCGGCCTCACTCGATGACGTCGCTGATGGTGCCGGCGCCGACGGTGCGGCCGCCCTCGCGGATGGCGAAACGCAGCCCCTTCTCCATCGCGATCGGCGTGATCAACTCAACCTCGACCGCTACGTTGTCCCCAGGCATCACCATCTCCACCCCTGCCGGCAGCTTCATCGACCCCGTCACGTCCGTCGTCCGAAAGTAAAACTGCGGCCGGTAGCCCGCGAAAAACGGCGTGTGCCGCCCACCCTCCTCCTTCGTCAAGACGTACACCCCGGCCTTGAACTTGGTGTGCGGCGTAATGCTCCCAGGCTTCGCAACTACCTGCCCACGCTCAACTTCCGTCTTCTCAGTCCCACGCAACAACAACCCGATGTTGTCCCCAGCCTGCCCCTGGTCCAACAGCTTCCGGAACATCTCCACACCCGTCACCACCCGCTTGATCGTCGGCCGAAACCCAACGATCTCCATCTCCTCCCCAACCTTCACCACCCCGCGGTCCACCCGCCCCGTCACCACCGTCCCTCTGCCCGAAATCGTAAACACATCCTCGATCGGCATCGAAAACGGCTTGTCAATGTCCCGCACCGGCTGCGGCACGTACTTGTCCAACGCATCCATCAACTCCAGGATGCACTTCGCATCCGACGCATCCACCGAGTCCACCCCAACTGCCTTCAACGCCGACCCCCGAATCACCGGCACCTCGTCCCCCGGAAACTCGTACTGGCTCAGCAACTCCCGCACCTCCAACTCCACCAAATCCAATAACTCCGGGTCCTCAACCTTGTCCACCTTGTTCAAAAACACCACGATGTACGGCACCCCAACCTGACGCGCCAGCAAAATATGCTCCCGCGTCTGCGGCATCGGCCCATCCTCCGCCGACACCACCAAAATCGCCCCGTCCATCTGCGCCGCACCCGTGATCATGTTCTTCACATAGTCCGCGTGCCCAGGACAATCCACATGCGCGTAGTGCCGCGCCACCGTCTGATACTCCACGTGCGACGTCGCAATCGTCAAAATCTTCATCTCGTTCCGACGCCCGTGCGCAATCGACGCCTTCGCCACCTCTTCGTACGACTTGTACTCCGCCAACCCCTTCAACGACATCACCTTCGTAATCGCCGACGTCAACGCAGTCTTACCGTGATCCACGTGCCCAATCGTCCCAACGTTCACGTGCGGCTTCGTCCGATCAAACTTCTGCTTGGCCATGTTCCCTTCGCCTCCCTCTCCCCTGATTTGGTCTTCCGGACCGCCCTAGCGGCCCCGGCCTGCGAGGTCAACAGGCCTGGTTAAGGTCCTTCTTCAACGTGCACACGGTGGAGCCCAGGACCAGATTTGAACTGGTGACCCCGTCCTTACCAAGGACGTGCTCTACCGCCTGAGCTACCTGGGCCCACGACATAGCCTGCGAGGCATTGGAGCGGGAGACGGGATTCGAACCCGCGACCAACAGCTTGGAAGGCTGTGACTCTACCCCTGAGTTACTCCCGCAGTTGTAGAAAAGTGGTGCGGGCGGATGGATTTGAACCACCGTAGGGCATTGCCCGGCAGATTTACAGTCTGCTGCCATTGACCGCTCGGCCACACCCGCACGCTCGACTCCGTTGGCGTCGCAATATGCACGGCGACCAGGCTGCCGCAGCGCCCTGGAGCTGGCGATGGGACTCGAACCCGTAACCTGCGGATTACAAATCCGCTGCTCTACCAGTTGAGCTACGCCAGCATGCGCGGGAAGGAGCACCCGTCGTTCCCCTCTGCCAAAGATCTCCCCCCGGCGCACACGTACCCCGGAAGGGGAACGGAAATGATACCACCACTCAAGTAAAAATCAAGACCCTGCGGGCAGACGGGCGAAACGCCGCCGCCACTCCCAGGCCAACACCCCGGCGGCCACCGAGAGATTCATTGACTCAACGCCAGGCGCCAGCGGGATTGACACGGTGCCGTCGAGCGCCCGCCTGGTCTTGGCCCGCAGGCCGGCCGACTCGCCCCCCAGGCACAGCAGCAGCCTCTCGGGCAGCTCCAGTTCGTCCACCCGCGTCCCCCGGCTGTCTGCGCCCAGCACCCAGAAGCCCGAGCGCTTGGCGGCCACGGCGAAGTCGCCCAGCGACCCCACATGTGCAACCCGCACAAGCGGCAGCGTCCCGGCGGCCACCTTGGCGGCGGCGCCGCCGAGCGGCGGCGGGTGCGGCCCGGCCACAACCACCCCGCCAAGCGCGAGGGCGGCCGCGGTCCGCACCACCGCCCCCAGGTTGTGCGCGTCCTCCAACCCGTCCAGGCCGAGCAGACAGAGAGGCCCGGTCGGCTCCAGCAGCGTCAGGGGCTCGGCAAACGGTGCCGGCGAAAGGCGCGCCGCGGCTCCGTTGTGCGCCACGCCCCCGGCCACCATGTCGAGCTTTCGCCTCGGGACCGAGGCAAAGCGCACCCCGGCCGCACGCACCGCATCGAGGAGCTGCCGGGGGCGCGCCCCCGAGAGCCCTTCGGCCACCCACACGATCTCAACCCGGGCCCGCTGCCGCTCGAGCGCTGCGAGCACCGCGTGGAAGCCGACTACCCACTCAGGCTGGCTCAAGGGTCACGACCGAGAGCGCCACGATGCCCTCGCCCCTTCCGACGAAGCCCATGCCCTCGCAGGTCGTGGCCTTCAGGTTGACCTGTTCCACCGCGAGGCCGAGCAGTTCTGCCAGCCGCGCGCGCATGGCTGGGCGGTGGGGGGCGATGCGGGGCGTCTCCGCGAGCAGGGTAAGGTCGCAGCTCGTGACGCGCCATCCGCGGTCCGCGGCCAGCCCCAGTGCGTGCCGCACGAAGACCTCCGAAGGTGCGTCCCGCCAGCGCTCCTCGCTCGGGGGGAAGTGCTCGCCGATGTCGCCCGCGCCGCAGGCGCCGAGGACGGCGTCGGTCACGGCGTGCAACGCCACGTCCGCGTCGGAGTGACCGGCCAGGCCGGTCTCCCCGCGCAGCTCCACGCCGCACAGCCAGAGCGGCCGCCCCGGGGCGAACGGGTGCACATCGAGCCCCTGTCCCACCCGGACCCGGCCCGGCAAGACCCCGGACACCGTCTCCAGGTCCTCGGGGTGCGTGACCTTCACGTTCCGGGGATCTCCGGTCACCGCCATCACCTTCCCTCCGGAGCGCTCCACCAGGGCCGCCTCGTCGCTCCAAACGCCCTCACCGGCAGCCTCCCAGGCGCGTCGCAGCACTCCGGCACGGAACGCCTGCGGGGTCAGCGCACGCGCCAGCCTGTCCCGCGGCACGGTCGTCTCGACGCTGCCGTCGCTGCGCAGCCGCTTGACGGTGTCGACGACCGGCGCCGCCAGAAGCGCCGCGCCGCTCTCGGCGGCAGCGGCCGCGACACGCAAGACGTCGCCGAGCGGGACGAACGGGCGCGCGGCGTCGTGGATCAGAACCACCGTGTCGTCCCCCGGCTCGAGCACCGAGAAGCCGCTCTTCACCGAGTCCTGGCGATGAACGCCTCCTGCCACGACGCGGACGCCCCGGGGGTCCCAGTGTTTTCGCGCCTTCTCGACCTGGTCCGCGCGCACGACGAGAACCGTCGGAGCAGCCGGGAACGCCGCCCGGACCGAGCTGACGGCGCGCTCCAGCACCGACTGCCCGGCGATCTGGGCGCCCAGTTTGTCCTTCCCGAAGCGGGTCGAGGCGCCCGCTGCGACGACGATGATCGCGACGGCGTGGTCCGTCATGGCAGGGCTACGAAGTCCTTTGTTTCGCTCAGGTTAGATCCACCGCTCTCTCGTCCGAGGGGAACTTTCGCCCCACCTCCCGCAGAGCTCGGGATGTGAGGTGCGCCCGCGGTGCGGGAGCAACGCGGTGCCGAGGATCGAGGCTGGCCCTCGCGTTGCTATGGCGGTTACCGAATCCACGGGATTCCTCGCTTCTTTTCGCGAGATCTTTCGTCCCGTCCCGCCTAGGTGAGACGGGACTCAGGATGTGAAACGCACCCGCCCAAGCGGGTGCGTTTCACACCTCCATGATCTCCTTCTCCTTGGCGGCCAGGACATCCCCGATGAGCTTGATGTGCTCGTCGGTGAACTTCTGGACCTCGTCGAGGCCGCGGTGCATGTCGTCCTCCGAGATGGCTTTCTCCTTCTCGAGCTTGCGCAGCTCGTCGTTGCCGTCGCGGCGCACGTTGCGCACCGCGGTGCGGGCGCGCTCGGCGTACTCGTGTGCAACCTTGACCAGCTCCTTGCGCCGCTCCTGCGTCGGCGACGGCACCGGGAGCTTGATGCCCTTGCCGTCGTTCATGGGGTTGAGGCCCAGGTTGGCCTTCTGGATGGCGTGCTCGATCGCGGAAATAAGCGATGGGTCCCAGGGCTGGATGACGATCAGGGCCGGATCGGGCACGGAGAGGTTCGCAACCTGGTTGAGCGGCGTCGGCGTGCCGTAGTAGTCCACCCGCACGGGGTCCAGTATCCCGAGCGAGGCGCGGCCCGTGCGCAGCGTCTTGAGCTCGTCCCGCAGGACCTCGACCGCCTTGTCCATGTGCGCCTTGGTTTTCTTGACCGCCTCGCGCATCACCACCCCCGGGCGGGCCCGCTGTCACCGGGACCACGTTGAGATTACAACGCGCTCTATTGTATCCGGGAAAGTGAGAGTTGACAGTCGACAGTCAAGAGTCGGTAGGGCGGCACGACCCGCCAACGCTCGGACGATCCCAACCCGGGCCCTTGCTGACCCCTCAGGCCGTCACCGTCGACTCTGAACTGTCGGCAGTCGTCAGGAATCGGCAACGGTGGAACCGACGTCCTCGCCGAGGACCACGCGGCGGATGTTCCCCGGGACCCGGATGTTGAAGATCCGGATGGGTATCCCCTCGTTCTGGCAGAGCGAGACCGCGGCCGCGTCCATGATCTGAAGCGTGTTCTCCAGCAGGTACTTATAGCTCGCCCTCTTGAGCAGGCGGGCGCCGGCGTCCCGCGCCGGGTCGGCCGTGTAAAGACCGTCCACCTTGGTCCCCTTGAGAAGGGCGTTGGCACGGATCTCGCTGGCCCGCAACGCCGCCGCGGAGTCCGTGGTGAAGAACGGGTTGCCGGTTCCGGCCGCGAAGATCACCACCCTGTTCTTCTCCAAGTGCCTGATGGCGCGGCGCCGAATGAAAGGCTCCGCCACGTCGCGCATCTCCACCGCGGTGAGCACGCGGGTGAAACACCCACGCTTCTCGAGCGCGTCCTGCAGCGCCAGCGCGTTGATGATGGTGGCGAGCATCCCCATGTAGTCGCCGGTCACACGGTCCAGCCCCTGCTGGGTGGCGGCGATCCCGCGGATGATGTTTCCGCCGCCGATCACGATCGCCACCTCGACGCCCAGATCGCGGACCTCCGCGATCTCGGAGGCCAGTTGCGGGAGGACCTCCGCCGCGATCCCGAACGGCTGCTTGCCCATCAGGACCTCGCCCGAGAGCTTGAGCACGATGCGCCGGTAGGCGGCGGCGCCGCTCACTTTTCGCTGGCCCCCGCTCCCTCGCCCACCTTGAAGCGGAGGAAGCTCTTCACGATCACCCCACCGCGCGCCGCGAGCATGTCGGAGACCTTCCGCTCGGGTTCCTTGACGAACGGCTGATCGACCAGGCAGACCTGCTCGTAGAACTTCCCGAGCTTCCCTTCGGCAATCTTGTCGATCACGTGGGCGGGCTTGCCCGAGCTCGCGGCCTGCGCCTTGGCAATCTCGAGTTCCTCCTTGACGATCTCGGCGGGCACGGCCTCGCGCGACACGTAACGCGGCTCGGCGGCAGCTACCTGCATCGCCACGTCCTTGGCGGTCTCGCCGTCGGCGGAGGCGGAGAGCTCCACCAGCACGCCGATCTTGCCGCCCATGTGGAGGTAGGACCCGATCTGCATCGCATGGCCGGCGGCCAGAAAACCCACTCGCGAGAGCAGGATGTTCTCGCCGATGGTGGAGATCTGGGTCGAGATCACCTCGGCCACCGTGTGCAGCGGGTCGCCAACGTAGCGTGTCCCCTTGACCTTCTCCACGTCGCCGCCTCCGTCGGCCGCCACCTGGTCGGCGAGCGTCTGCGCGAATGCCTGGTACTGCTCGGTCCGGGCTACGAAGTCGGTCTCGCAGTTCAGCTCGACCATCCCCCCGCGCAGGTTGTCCTCGACCACGGCGATCGCGACGAGGCCTTCCTTGGCGGCGCGGCCCGCCTTCTTGGCGGCGGCCGCCAGTCCTTTCTTGCGCAGGATCTTGAGCGCCGCCTCCATGTCGCCGCTTGCCTCCTGCAGCGCACGCTGGCAGTCCATCATCCCGGCGCCGGTCTTCTCGCGAAGCTCCTTCACGCTGGCAGCGGAAATCGCCATCTCAACCCTCCATGAAAAGAGCCAGGAAGCGCGTCGCCCCTGGCCCGTAGATACCGGGTTTCGGGTCTTGGGTCCCGGGTCTCGATTCCCAAACCCCGGACCCCGAGCCCCGTCGCCTCAGCGCTTCTCGTACTGCTCCGTTTCCTCGTCGTACTCCTCGAACGTCTCCTCGAGCGAGGGGAGTGCCGCTTCTTCGACCTCGTCGGGCTTCTCGGATTTTTCGCGGTTTCTCGGGTTTCTCGGGCTTTTCTGGCGCGGCGGTCTCGACCGGAGGGGCAGGCGCCCGCACAAGCTCGGCCTCCGCCTTGCTGCGGCCCTCCACCATGGCCAGCCCCTCGAGCAAAGAGTCCGCAACCCGGGCCGTGAAGAGCTTGATCGCGCGGATCGCGTCGTCGTTGCCGGGGATCGGGTAGTCCACGACGTCCGGGTCGCAGTTGGTGTCCACCACGGCCACCACCGGGATGCCGAGGCGGTTGGCCTCGTGGACGGCGTTGTGCTCGTGGTTCGTGTCGATCACGTACAGCGCGTCCGGCAGGGACTCCATGTCGCGGATACCGCCGAGGTTCTTCTCCATCTTGACGCGCTCGCGCTCCAGGCGCACACGCTCTTTCTTGGTGATCTGGGCGTCCGTGTTGGCGAGCTGGCGCTCCACGTCCTTGAAGCGGTCTACCGACCGGCGCAGGGTCACGAAGTTGGTGAGGGTGCCGCCCAACCACCGGTTTGCGACGTAGAACATGCCGCACCGGCTGGCCTCCTCCTTGACCACGTCTTGCGCCTGACGCTTGGTGCCCACGAACAGCACGGTTCCCCCCGAGACCACGAGGTCCCGGACGAAGTTGGAGGCTTCTTCGAAGAGCTGCAGCGTCTTCTGGAGGTCAACGATGTAGATCCCGTTGCGCTTGCCGAAGATGTACGGACGCATCTTCGGGTTCCAGCGCCGGGTCTGGTGACCGAAGTGGACGCCAGCCTCGAGCAGCTCTTTCATTGAAATGGAAGCCAAGACCATTTCTCCTTTCGGCCTTCTGAATCCTAACGCTTCGAGAACTGGAACCGCCGCCGGGCCTTGGGCTGGCCGTACTTCTTGCGCTCGACCTCGCGGGCGTCGCGCCTCAGGAAGCCCGCGCTCTTCAGCTTCGGACGCAGCTCCGGGTTGAACTCGAGCAGCGCGCGCGAGAGGCCGTGCCGGATCGCGCCGGCCTGGCCGCTCATCCCGCCGCCCGCGACGTTGATGAGGATGTCGAACTTCTCGGCGTTCTCGGTGATCAGGAGCGGCTGTCGGATGATCATCTTGAGCACGCGGTTGGGGAAGTAAACCTCGAAGTCACGCTTGTTGACCGTGATCTTGCCGGTCCCCGGACGCAGGTAGACGCGCGCCACGGCGGTCTTGCGCCGGCCGGTCCCGTAGTACTGGATGCTCGCCACGGCTTCTCTCCTTACCCTTCGACCTTGATGGCCTGCGGCTGCTGGGCCTGGTGCGGGTGCTCGGGCCCTGCGTACACCTTCAGCTTCTTGAGCAACGCCCGGCCCAGGCGGTTCTTCGGCAGCATGCCCCAGACCGCGTAGCGCACGATGCGCTCCGGCGCCTTGTCGCGCAGCTCCCGGGCCGTCTCCTGCTTGAGGTGGCCGGGGTCACCGGAGTGGCGGTAGTACCGCTTGTTGTCCCACTTGTTGCCGGTCAGCTTCACCCGCCCGGCGTTGACCACGATCACGAAGTCGCCGGTGTCCATCCCCGGCGTGAAAGTCGGTTTGCGCTTCCCACGCAGCAGCGTGGCAACCGCCGTGGACAGCCGTCCCAGCACGACGTCGGCCGCGTCGACCACGAACCAGTCGTGGCGGATCTCACTCTGTTGAGGCACATACGTCTTCATCTCGTTTTCCACCTCGCATGACGAAGGCCTCGCGAGACATACCTCCACTCGCGAAGGGGTGAGATCCTACCGCGAGGAGTGCCCATCTGTCAAGCGCGCTCGTGGCCTCCGCCCTGCACGGCCGCGGGTCCCCGAGGGTGCTTGCCCGTGGCGCCGCCGGCCAGGAACGTCGTAGGATGTCGCCGCGCGCCGCCCTGCGAAACTGGCCGGCAGCCAGGGGGAACCGCCAATGACCAGAACCTACGCAGCGTTTGGGTCCGTCGTCCTTGCCGCGTTGCTACTGGGCTGCAGGACCGCCCCCACACCGCCCGCCACCGCCCGGCTCGCGTACCCCGAAGCCCCCAGGGTCCCGGTCGTGGACGACTACAACGGCACGAAGGTCGCCGACCCGCACCGTTGGATGGAGGAACTCGACTCCGTTCAGACTCGCGCCTGGGTGGAAGCCGAGACCAAGCTCACCGAGTCCTACCTTGCAGCCATCCCCGCCAGGGACGCGATCCGCAAGAGGCTGACGGAGCTGTGGGACTACGAGCGGTACAGCGTGCCCTTCGTCGAGGGCGGACGGACCTTCTTTACACGCAACAGCGGGCTGCAGGCGCAGAGCGTGCTCTACGTCGCGGACCACGAGGGGGCTGAGCCTCGCGTCCTGCTCGACCCCAACACGCTCTCCAACGACGGAACCGTGGCGCTGTCCGGTACCTCGGTGTCCGGCGATGGACGCTGGCTGGCCTACAGCATCTCGACCGCCGGCTCGGACTGGCAGGAGTGGCGCGTGCGCGAAGTTGCAACCGGCCGCGACATCGAGGACCACATCGAGTGGGCCAAATTCACCCGGGCCGCCTGGACGCACGACGCAACGGGCTTCTACTACGGGCGCTTCGACCAGCCCCCGGCCGGGGCCGAGCGCAAGGCGACCAACTACTTCCAGAAGCTCTGCTACCACAAACTGGGCACGCCGCAGTCCGAGGATCTCATCGTCTACCGGCGCGACGACCACAAGGACTGGGAGTTCGGCCCCGACGTCACCGACGACGGTCGCTACCTAATCATCAACGTGCGCGTCGGGACCGACCGCCGCACCATGGTCTTCTACAAGGACCTCTCCACGCCGGACGCCAAGGTGGTCGAGCTCCTCCCTGATTTCGACGCCCAGTACGGCTTCGTGGACAACGACGGTCCGGTCTTCTTCTTCCGCACCGATCTTGCGGCCCCGATGGGCCGGCTCATCGCGATCGACACCCGGAAGCCCGAGCGCGCGGCGTGGCGTGAGATCATCCCGGAGGCCAAGGACTCTCTCGAGCGGGCCTCACTCGTCCACGACACGTTCATCGCCGGCTACCTGAGGGACGCGTCCGAAGCCGTGCTGCTCTACGGCATCGACGGCAGGCCCCTCGGCGAGGTCAAGTTTCCGGCCATCGGCAGCGCCAACGGTTTTTCCGGAAAGCGCAGCGACAAGGTGACGTACTACTCCTTTACCAACTTCTCGACGCCAGGCACGATCTACCATTTCGACGTCGCCAGCCGAACCAGCGCCGTCTTCAAGCAACCGAAGGTGAAGGCCGACCTCGCCGGGTACGAGACCAAACAGATCTTCTACACGAGCAAGGACGGGACCACCGTCCCGATGTTCCTCACCTACCGCAAAGGTCTCAAGCTGGACGGTCGCAACCCGGTGCTGCTGTACGCGTACGGCGGCTTCGACATCAGCTCGCTTCCGAGCTTCTCGGTGGCCAACCTGGTGTGGATGGAGATGGGGGGCGTCTACGCGCTTGCCAACCTGCGGGGCGGCGGGGAGTACGGTGAGGCCTGGCACCAGGCCGGGATGCTCGCCAACAAGCAACACGTGTTCGACGACTTCATCGCCGCCGCCGAGTGGCTGATCGCCAACCGCTACACCTCGCGCGAGAAGCTCTCGATCTACGGCGGGAGCAACGGGGGCCTGCTGATCGGCGCCGTGCTCAACCAGCGCCCGGACCTCTTCGGCGCCGCCATCCCGGCGGTGGGCGTGATGGACATGCTGCGCTACCAGAAGTTCACGATCGGGTGGGCATGGGCCTCCGAGTACGGCTCCGCCGACGACCCGAAGATGGCACCGGTGCTGCGCGCCTACTCGCCGCTGCACAACATCAAGGTGGGCACGTGCTACCCGCCGACGCTCGTGACGACTGCGGACCACGACGACCGGGTGTTCCCAGCGCACTCGTTCAAGTACGCGGCGACGCTGCAAGAGGCGCAGGGATGCGCCAATCCGATCCTGATTCGCATCGAGACACGGGCAGGGCATGGCGCCGGCAGGCCCACCGCGAAGCTGATCGGCGACGCCACCGACCGGCTGGCGTTTCTCACCAAAGCGCTGAAAATGCCTGCCGCGAAATTGTGAGATTGTTCTCAAGAACCGCGGGGACGGCTTCCCTCCCCCGCTTTCTCTCAAGCCTCAAGCCTACTTTTTAAGCCACTGGTCCAGCCAGCCGATCACGGTGTCGTGCCACTGGATCGAGTTGGCCGGCTGGAGCACCCAGTGGTTCTCATCGGGGTAGATCAGCAGCTTGGACGGGATTCCCTTGCGCTGCAGGGCGGTGAACGTCGAAAGCCCCTGCGAGTAGGCTATCCGGAAGTCCTTCATCCCGTGGACCACGAGCATCGGGGTCTTCCAGTTCTTCACGAACTCGACGGGGTTCTGCCTCGAGTAGTTCTCCGGGTTGACCCACGGCAGCCCGCGGTGGTCCCACTCCGGGAACCAGAGCTCCTCGGTGTCGAAGTAGGCCATGCGCTCGTCGAGGTTGCCATCGTGGCAGACCAGGCACTTGAAGCGGTCGGTCTGCCCGGCGATCCAGGTGATCATGTAGCCACCGTAGGAGGCACCCAGTGCCCCGACGCGCTCCCTGTTCATGAACGGGTACTTGTCGAGGGCGTAATCCAGCCCCTTCATGAGGTCTTCGAACGGCGCGCCGCCCCAGTCGTTGTTGATGGCGTCGGTGAACGCCTGCCCGTACCCGGTGGAGCCGTGGAAGTCCACCATCACCACCGCGTACCCAGCGCCCGCGTACGCCTGCGGGTTCCACCGGTAGTGGAAATCGTTTCCGAAGCTGCCCTGCGGGCCGCCGTGGATCAGGAAGGCCACCGGGTACTTCTTGGCCGCGTCGAAGTCCACCGGGTAGACGACGTAGCCCCAGACCGTTTCGCCGTTCGCTCCCTTGAAGGAATAGCGCTCCGGCTTGCCGAAGCGGGCCGCCGCCACCTTGGCGTCGTTCTGGTGCGTCACGCGCCTGGCATCACGTCCGTCCGCCGCAACCGTGTACAGCTCGGTGGGGCCATGCAGGGAGTTCATCGCGTAAAGAATCCTGCCGCCGTCGCACGCCTGCGGGTCACCGCACGTGCCCTCGCCCACCACGATACGCGCCTTGCCGGTGGCCACCGCCAACGCGAAGACCGCGCTCTGTCCCATGTGCTCCGCCGTGCAGAGGAGCTCCTGCCCGCCAGGCGCCCACGCCAGCCCGTCCGGCGAGCGGTCTCCCTGTGGGGAGTCATCGGCGCGCAACGTGATCTTGCGCTCGGCGCCGGTGGCCCAATCACGCAGCGTGATCTCGTAGCGGTCCGCCTCGTAGCCGGGGCGGGTCATCGCCAGGTAGGCCAGGGTCTTTCCGTCCGGGGAGAACCTCGGAGCGCCGTCGGCGGCGGGGCTTGTGGTGAGCTTGCGGGGCGTCACGGAGCCGTTGGCCGGCACCGCGAAGAGGTCGAAGTTGGTTGACCAGGCCTCGTCCCGCCCCACGTCCTTGGCCGAAAACACGATCGTCTTCCCGTCGGGGGAGATCGAGTAGTCGTTGCTGTCGCCGAAAGGCCTGCTCGGGCAGTCGGCGTCCATCGGGGCCATCAGGTCCTTCGCGGGTCCGGCGGGCAGCGGGTAGGCGAAAAGGTGGTTGCGGGTGCCGTCGTCCCAGGTGTCCCAGTGGCGCACGAACAGCCGGTCGAACAGCATCCCCGACGCCTTCGACTTCTCCTTCTCATCAAGCGCGTCCTTGGTCTGCTCGGGCGTCTTGCCTGGGAGGACAGCCATCGAGAACACCAGGAAATCGCCGGCGGGCGCGACCTCGAGGGCATCCACGTCCAGCGGGAGGTTCGTCACCCGCTCGGCCTCGCCGCCGTCCACGGCGATGCGCCAAACCTGCGGCGATCCGGAGCGGGTGGACACAAAGTAGATGCTCTTTCCGTCGCGGCTCCAGCGCGGCTGGGTGTCGCCGGCGTCGTGGGTGGTCAGACGCCGCACCCAGGAACCGTCCACCGCAGCCAGGTAGAGGTCGCTGCGCCGCTTGTTCTTCTCGAGGTCGGTGACGCTCACCGAGAACGCAACGACCTTGCCGTCGGGGGAGACCCTGGGATCGGAGATCCGGTCCATGGCCAGCATGTCGTGCACCGAGAACGGGTGCGTGTCTCCGGCCGCCGCCGCGCCGGCGATCAGGCCGCAGAAGAGAGCGAGGGAAAGCAACCGCAGCATGGTGTCCTCCTGCCCGCAGGCGCGGGCCGTCCGATATCGTACACGCAAAAAGCTCCCCGAAGGCCCCTGGGTGCCGGCGCCACGGTGAGCGATCGCGTACGATTGGTATGTGAGCGCAGGGAGGATGGCCGTGTTCCTGATAGTGATCCTGGCCGTGTGGACGTTGATGCACGCGTACGTGGTCTGGCGGCTGTGGTCGGTGCCCCTCCTCGCCGCTGCCGGAGCGCACCGAGTGCTGCTTGCGGCCGCGCTGGTGCTGTGGCTGTTCTCTCCGCTCGCCCTTGTCCTCAGCCGGGTGCGCCCCAAGTTTGCACCTGTGCCGCTCGAGTTCGTCGCCGCGGCCTGGATGGGCGTTCTGTTCCTCCTTCTCTGCGCCCTGCTGGTCGTGGACGTGGTCACGGCGGGCGGGCTGCTGCTGCCAAGGCTCGCGCCCACTATGCGGGGCTGGGCGCTGGTGATCGCGGCCCTGCTCTCGCTGATCGGGCTGGTGCAGGGCCTGCGCAGCCCGCGGTGGTGGGACTACGAGGTGCGGCTTGCCGGCCTTCCGGCCGAGCGAGACGGCACCGTGCTGGTCGCGGTCTCGGACATCCACCTCGGCACCCTGATCGGCGAGCGCTGGATGGCTCGCCTCGTGGACCGCGTCAACGCTATGAAGCCCGACCTCGTGGTGGTGGACGGCGACCTCGTCGACGGCAACGTTGGCGAGGTCAAGCCGCTGCTGCCGGTCCTCAAGCGCCTGCGCGCCCCGCTCGGCGTGTGGGCGGTCACCGGCAACCACGAGTGGTACGCGGGCATCGACCGCAGCGTGCAACTCCTCGAGGAGGCTGGCTACACCGTGCTGCGCGACCGCTGGGCGGAGGTCGTCCCCGGTCTCGTCTTCGCCGGCGTGGACGACCTCACCGCGCGGCGTCAGTTCGGCCAACTTGACCACCCGGTGGAGAAGGCGCTCGCGGGCCGCCCGGCCGGCGCGACCGTGCTGCTCTCGCACTCACCCCTGAACGCTGACGCGGCCGCGGCCGCCGGCGCCGGCCTCATGCTCTCGGGCCACACGCACGACGGCCAGATCTGGCCGTTCGGCTACCTGGTGCGGTTCGTCTACCCGCTGCTCGGCGGTCGCTACGAGGTCAACGGGATGTCTGTGATCGTCTGCCGCGGCACCGGCACCTGGGGTCCGCGCATGCGCCTGTGGCGGCCCAGCGAGATCGTGAGGATCACGCTCCGGACCGCCACGAGCTGAGCGGATCGCCCGGGATGACCTCGCAGGACGGCGCTAGCTCGGTTCCGTCCCACCGCTTGAGGAACGCCAACAGCTTGGCGGAGTCGTGGCCCGGCTTGGCAGAGTCCCCGGTTTCGAAAACCTCGCTGGACTGGGTGTGCAGAACCTTGAGCTGCGGTGAGAGCACCAGCAGCGAAGGGAAGCCCAGCTTATCGGGGTCGCCAAGGTGGGCCATCGCCTCGGGGTTCTTGTTCTCCTTGGAGTAGTTCAGGTGCACGACCTCGTACCGCCCGAGCTCGGCCTTCAGCGCGGCGTCTCCGGCCATGAGGCGATCAAGCGCCCGGCACCACTTGCACCAGTTGCCGCCGACGATGACCAGAACCCGCCTGTTCTCTGCGACGGCCTTCTGCGCCGCCGTCTGCAGTTGCGTCCACCCGTCCAGGGATGGATCGTACGGCGCGGTACCCGGAGCGCTCGCCGCCACGGCGATCCCTGCCAGCAGCACGAGCGCACCAGGCACGAGTGCGAAGCGGTGCATCGGATTCCCCCCTCGCGCGGATGCGCGACGCGCGGATTGTAGCGCCTCGCCCAAACCTTGCGTGCCCGCAAGAGTCTGCTTGTGTCCTGGATGTTGCGCGAGGCACACGAAGCACCAACCCAACGTGGTGGGACCCTTCGCTCCGCTCAGGGTGACTGTGACCCGCACCGCTGCGGTCGCAGTCAGCCGCGATATCGGAGCACCAGCAGAGTGACGTCGTCGTCGGCCTCACGACCGGCGCGGTGCTGGGCGGCAGCTTCGAGCAACGCCCGGCCCACGGCCTCGGCGTCCTTGCCTCCGAGACCGGCCAGCGTTCGCTGCACACCCTCAACGCCGAACTCCTCGCTCGTCGGGGAGAACGACTCAGAGATGCCATCGCTGTAGAACACGACCGAGTCGCCGGCGGACAGCTGAACCGTCGCCTTCCCCCACTTCGCCATCGGCAGCAGGCCGAGGATCGGTCCCTGGGGCGGCACCAGTTCCACCGAGCCGTTGGCCCGCAGCACGGCCAGCGGGCAGTGGCCGGCGTTCGCGAGGTCCAGGCTCCCGTCGGCGCGCAGCAAGCCAAGGCCGAGAGTGAGGAACCGGTTCCCCGGGTTGTGCTTGAGGAGGCTGCGGTTGAGCGCGGGCATCATCGTGTCAATGCCCTGGCCCAGCTCGTGAAGGAGGCCGAGGAGGCCCTGCGCCATCGCCATGATGAGCGCCGCCGCCACCCCCTTGCCCGAGACGTCCCCCAGTGCCACCGCGAGGAGTCCGTCGTCCCGCAGCATGCCGTGGTAGAGGTCGCCACCGACGCTGCGCGCCGGTTGGGAGAACGCAAAGACATCGGCGAAAGGTGTCTCCGGCGGTGTGAGCTGGAGCGCCATCTGGAGCGTCCGCGCGAGGGACATCTCGTAGTCGATCTTGGCCTTCTCGCGCGCCTCGCGGTACAGCCTCGCGCTGTCGATGGCGATGGCGGCCTCGGCGGTGACCGACTCGAGGACGGCCAAGTCCTCGCGTCCGAAAGGCTTGCCGGCCTTCGCCCTCTCCACGACGATGCCGCCTATGACGTCCACGGAGGCCACGAAAGACGCATCCTCCGCGCGTCCCATCGGCCGCCGCGTCACGACCAGGGGCGCGGCCACGGCCATTGCGGCCCCCCGCGCCACCATCGTCGTCGAGGGCGAGAGCTCGACGCCGGCGGACACGACGTGACGCTCCTTGATCGCCTTCTCGAACAGCGAGCTGCGCTCGGCCCACGCGGTCTTGCCCAGGTCGACCGGGTGGCAGGCGACCGTCCTCCGGGACCCGTCGTTCTCGATCAGGATCACGCACCCACGGTCCGCATGAACCAGCCGCACCGCCGACTGCAGCACGATCTGGACGACCTCCTCGAGCACCGTCGCGGCGTTGAGCGCGCGCGCCACGTCCAGCAGCATCTGCAGGTGCCGGACGCCCTCCTCGCCGCCCGTCTTCTCCGCAGCGATCTCCAGCGGGGTGCTCACGTCGTCCGGGCGGACCTGGTACTCGGTTCGGGGGCCCAGCCGCAGGAGGTCACCCGGTTGCACGACCGCGTGCTGGACCCTCACGTCGTTGACGAAGGTGCCGCCCGAGGAGCCCAGGTCCTCCACGACCAGCTCGCGGCCGTCCCACTTCACCTCGGCGTGGCGCCGCGAAACCGTCGCCTCGGAGATCACCACATCGCAGCCGGGATCGCGGCCCAGGCGAACGACCGGCTGCGCAATCCGGACCCGCGCCCCCGGCTGGCCCGGCTCACGGGGCGTCAGAACGGGGGACGCGCTCCACTCGCTCTTTGCCTTGCGCGGCATGCAGGAAGTCTAGCAAAGGCCCGCTCCTGCGGCGATCGGGTGAGCAGGCCCTGCCCCGCGTGCGCCCCGCCCCCTTTGAGTGCCGGGTCAAGCCCCTAAGAGGCTGTGTTGAACGGCGTTGGCCAGCATCACCGCGTGTACCTTGACGCCTCGTGCTATTCTCCGCGGCGCGCTGCTAGCGCTTGGATGAAGACGGTCACCTACCTCACCCGCAGGAACATCCTCAAGAAGGGCGCGATGGCGTTCGTGGGCGGAGGCATCCTGGCGCGCTCGGGCTGGGTCGAGGCCACCGACCTGCCGATGGTGCGGCGCGTCACCCTCACCCACCCCACCCTCCCGCGTACGTTCGACGGCCTGCGCATCGTCCAAGTCGCCGACGTGCACGCCGGGATTTTCATGCCGCCCGAGCGGCTGACTCGAGTGCGCTCGCTGGTCGAGGCACTCTCTCCCGATCTGGTCGTGTTCACCGGGGATCAGCTCGACCGGCGCCAAGTGGACGCGGACTTCTTCGTCCACGGCTTCGCGGGGATCGACGCCCCCCTCGGAGCCTTCGGCATCCTCGGCAACCACGACCATCTGGCGGGGCCACGGCTGGCGCTGGCCGCGTTGGAGGCGGTGGGCGTGACACCGCTGGTCAACCAGTCCGCGACTCTCGAGCGCGACGGCTCGCGCATCCTGCTGGTCGGGGTAGATGACCTGGACGCGGCCCCCGGCTGGGGGCCCGACTTCGCCGCTGCCCACCAGGGCGACGCGGAGTTCCGCCTCCTCCTGTGCCACCAGCCGAACGGCTGGCGCGCAGGGAGGGCCGCAGGGGCCAACGTGACGCTCGCCGGGCACACCCACGGCGGCCAGATCGCCGTGCCGTCGCGGGGACTCAACGTCGCACGTCTCTCCACGTCCTACATCGCGGGCCCCTACGAGAAGGGCGGCCAGCTCCTCTACGTCTCGCGCGGGATCGGTGTCGGCGCGGTGCCACTGCGCTTCGGCGTTCCGCCCGAGGTGGACCTGGTCACCCTGCGGCGGGGACCCCTCGCGACCGTCTGACGTGCTCGAGACGGCTTGGGCTTCCCCGGATCGAAGCTTGACGTCCGCTCCGCGATGCTCGGCAGAGGCGTCGCTCCTCGGCTCCTGTCACGGCGCCTACGCGCGGGGCCCAAGCGCGTGTAACGTCCAGTCCCTGGGGCGACGCTACTCGAGCGGGATGCGGTTCTTGTTCTTGGCGAGCCACGCGTCGAACGTCTGCAGAGCAGGGTTGAGCGATCGGGAAAAGGCGACGTCGCGCGCGCCGTTGTAGAGCTGTTGGAAGTCACGCTTGAACTGGAACATGTTGCCCATATCCTCGGCACCTGGGAAACCGAAACTGCGGTACACGTCGGGCGTGACGTCGTTGTAGCGCACCTCCTGGCCCAGCGCCTTGGTGAGGGCGGCGGCCATTTGCGCACCGGTCAGGTGCTCGCCGGCGACCCCGACGGTCTTGCCGATGAACTCGTGACCCTTCTTAAAGATCCCATAGGCGCACTTGCCGATGTCCTCCGAGGCCATGGAGGCGAGCTTCTTGTCGCCCATCGGAAGCGTGATCGCCAGCTTCCCGTCCGACCCCCTCTTGGGGCCCGCCCCGAAGTAAATCAGGTTCTCCCAGTAGAACGACGTCAGCAGGAACGTCGTCGGTACACCCAGGTCGGTGAAGTAGTGGTCCGCCTCGGCCTTGCCGTCGAAGTGCGCGACCTTGTACTTGCCCTGTAGCGTGGGCATGCGGGTGTCGCTCAACGGGATCGACTTGCGCGTATCTTCGAATGTGGACCAGATCGCGTGCTGAACACCGGCGTGCTTCGCCGCCTCCGCCATCGCGCGAGCGTTAGCCTTTTCTTTTTCGGCGGAGAGGTGCGCCCAGAAGAACGTGACGCAGTACGCCCCGTACGCCCCTTTGAACGCTTTCTTCAGGCTCTCCACGTCGTCGACATCGCCTGCGACGACCTCGGCGCCCAGCTTCGCCAGCTCCTTTGCCTTGTCGGAGTTGACGTCCCTCGTGATCGCGCGCGCCGTGAACGGGCCGCCCTTGTCGCTCAAGATGGCACGCACCAGGCCGCCACCCTGGGCACCGGTTGCACCGACCACCGCGATAATCTTCTTCTCGGCCATTCACGACCTCCTCGTCGAGATGCAACGGCAAAGCGGCGACCTGTATTTCAATCCAGTGCAGGGGAGTTCCCGGCCGGGCGCCATCGCGGGCAATCGCGGCCGCACGACGTCATCGGGAAGGGCTCAGCTGGCCGAAGATCCCCTTGCCGCGGGGAGCTTCATTCCCCTACCCCTCCCGGAGAAGCGAGATCTCCGGCACCCCGAGGACCCCGGAGCTCCGCGCAGCCTGGGCAGCGTCGGGCGATTCGGTGAAAGCCCGCGCCACTTCAGGGGCATCCGCCCTGAACAGCATCACCACGAGGTTGGGATCCGCGGTGTCACGGAGAAGATGAAGCAGGTGGAGCCCCGCCTCTCGTTGAGCCTTGGCATGGCTCGCGAAGACCCGGTGCCACTTGCCGAAGTCCGCAACCGCGTGCCGGCCCACCAGGTAGTGCATCGCCCCTCTCCCTCCTCGACCGACGCTCCGCCGCGAGCATGGACGCCAGTTCCAAGAAAAAGCCCTGGTAACCTGGCGGGCAACCGCTACTGGACCTGTATGGGCGCGAGCCAGACCGGGCCAGGCGTGACCGTACGGCCCGCCAGCACCTCGCGTAGCATCGCCTGCATGCGGGCCTCCGCGTCGTCGTTGCGGTCCATCAGTCGTTGCCAGATCGAGCGGGCCTGCGGGTAGAACGTGAGCTCCACCGGGGCGTCGGGCGTCAGCCCCGCCAGTTCCCGGGTGGCGGTCAACGCCTCGTCAAACCCTCCCAGCGTGTCCACGAGACCGCGCTCCTTCGCCTGCTCGCCGGTGAAGACGCGACCGCGCCCGATCGCATCCACCCTTTCACGCGACATGTTTCGCGACGCCGACACTCGCTCTAGAAACGCGCCGTAAATGCGGTCGAGGAAGTTCTGCACAACGACCTTCTGTTCGGGGGTCCACCGCTCCAGATCGCCGTAGATCGCGGCGTTAGGCGCGAGGTCCACCCTCCCCCAGGTGATGCCCAGCTTGTCCTCCCAGAAGCGGGACATCGCCAGATGGCCGGTCAACACCCCAATCGATGCTGTGATGGTCCCGGGATCGGCCACGATGCGCTTGGCGCCGCAAGTGATCCAGTACCCGCCCGAGGCCGCCACGTCGCCCATCGAGACCACCACCGGGATCTTCTTCGCGGTCCGCACCATCTCGGCGCGGATGATCTCGGAGGCAACGGCGCTTCCCCCCGGCGAGTTGATCCGGAAGATCACAGCCTTTGCGCCCGAGTCCCTCACCTGCCGAAACGCGCGCGCGATGGTCTCGGAACCCATGACGTCGCCGCCCAACACCGGCACCGGCGAGTACCCGCTCTCGCCCCGAAGGATCGTGCCCTCGGCGACCACCACCGCGATCTCGGTGCCGCTGCGGTCGGGCCTCCCCGCCTTGAGGTATCTACGCAGCGAGATCTCGTCCAGCTTCTTGCCACCCTGCGTGCCGCACTCGTCGACGAAAGTTTCCCAATCGGCGAGCTCGTCCACGAGCCTGGCCTTGAGCGCGTCCGGGCCTAGGTACGGGCCGCCCTGCACGAACTGCTCCACCTGCCGCGGAGCCATCCCGCGGCCGGCGGCGATCCGCTCCACCACCTGGTTGCTGACCGACCTCAGCAGCCAGGTCATCATCTCCTTGTGGGCCGGTGTGAAGTCCTTCTGGGTGTACAGGAATCGCGCCGTCTTGTAGTCGCCGATGCCCGGAAAATCGGGCTCGATCTCGAGCTTGTCCAGCGTCCCACGGATGAACGGGCTGCGCGCCGCCACGCCGATCAGGTTGACGTCGCCGAGCGGGTTGAGGACAACCTTTTTGCACGCGCTCGCGAGCAGATACTGCCTGTTGCCGGGGGCGAATTCGCCGGCAGTGTCCATGTAGGCGTACGTGGCTTTCCCGGCCTTGCCGACGTTTCCCAGGAGACCGTGGACCTCCTCGATCGTGGCGAACCCCGTGGCGAAATCACCGACCTTCACGCGGACCGCCCGCACACGCGCGTCGGAGGCAGCCTGGACCAGGCCGTCGCGAAGGTCCTGCCTGGACAAGGGAGTCGGGCCGAACAGATCCCCAAACGGCGAGTCCGGCGTGACCTCCGGGATCGGCCCCGAGATATCGATCGCCAGCAGTGTGTTCCCCGGAACGTGCCGGGTCGCGTAGCGCGCCCCGAGAATGATCGCCGCCAAGCCAAGAGCCAGGACGACGAGTACTGCGCCCACCGCCACCCACGCCTTCGACCGCGATGTCATGGTTTCCTCCCAGAGTTCCTGCCAGCCAATCATACGCGGCTCGAGCAGTGGGGTTCGATGGCCTCGGGCGCCACGCCCGGGGAGACCGACGAATCGGGGTGAACCGAAGAGTTGGACTTCAGGAAGAGGAAAGGGCCGGCGCTCCGCGCCGGCCCCACAGGGACCTTTACACCGAACGCCCGCCTGCGTGTTGCTACTTCTTCGCCTCGCGCCGGGCGACGATCTTGTCGATCTCGTCCATCGCCCAGTTCATCTGCGCCTCGAGGGCGCGGTACGGCGCCGGGCTGGCGAGGTCCACGCCCGCCTCCTTGAGCATCTCGTAAGGGTAGCGCGAGCCCCCCGCCTTCAGGAGGCCAAGGTAGCGCTCCTTCGCGCCCGGCTTGCCGTCCATCACCTCGCGGGCGAGCTGCGTCGAGGCGGCCAGCGAGGTCGCGTACTGGAAGACGTAGAAGTTGTAGTAGAAGTGCGGGATATACGCCCACTCCACGGTGTACTCATCCGGGATGCGGACCACGCCCTGTTCGCTGCCGTGGTAGCGCCTCAACAGCTCGCCGTACATTTTTGTGAGCCGGGCCCCGGTAAGCGCCTCCCCCTTTTCCGCAACCTCATGGACGGCAACCTCGAACTCCGCGAACATCGTTTGGCGGAAGAACGTTCCTCGCAGGTTCTCCAAGTAGTTGCCGAGCAGGAACAGCCGCTCGTCGTCACCCGCCGCCTGGGCCAGCATGCGCCGCAGCAGCATCGCCTCGTTGAACGTGGACGCCACCTCCGCCACGAACGTCGGGTAGTCCGCAGTCGGGTAGGGCTGCGCCTTGTTCGCGAGGTACGAGTGCATCGCGTGGCCCCACTCGTGTGCGATCGTGGAGACGCTCTCGTAGTCGTCGTTGTAGTTCGTCAGCACGTAGGGGTGAACGTCGTAGGCGCCGCCCTCGGAATAGGCGCCGGAGCGCTTCCCCGTGTGCGGGTAGACGTCCATCCAACGCGACGAGAACCCCCTCCGAACCGTGTCCACGTAGTCCTTCCCCAGCGGCGCCAGCGCCTCCAGAACAAGCGCCTCGCCCCTCTCGATCGGGAAGTTCATGTCCACGTGCTTGACCAGCGGCGGGTAGATGTCGTGGTAGGCGAGATCCGGAATGCCCAGCAGCTTGCCGCGTAGCTTGAAGGCGCGATGCAGAGTGGGTAGCGCGTGGTTCGTCTCCGCAATTAAGGTGCGATACACGGCCTCGGGGATGTTACTGCCGTCAAGTGCGGACGCCAGGCACGTGGGGTAGTTGCGGGCCTGCGCGTAGAAGAGGTCCCGCTTGACCTGGGCATCCAGCGTCGCTCCATACGTGCGTTCGAAATCCTTGAACGCCTTCCAGAACTCGCGGAACACCAGGACCCGGTCGGCCCTGTCGGGGAGCGCGCGGTACTTGGTGTAGCCGGCCTGGTCGAGACGGACCTTCTTACCGTCGGAAAGCGTCACCTCGGGGAACGGCATGTCGGCGCTGGAGAACACCCCGTAGAACGTGTAGGGCGCGGGGGTGACCAGGCCTGCCTCAGCGAGCAGCTTTTCCTCGGGCTGCGAGAGCGTGTGCGCCCGCGTTCGCTCCAGGTCCTCCAGGAAGAAGCGGTACGGCGCCAGGCCCGCGTCCTCCTTCAGGAAGCGGGCGATGGTCCCGGGTGGAAGCGCCAGGATCTCCGGCGCGACCCACGAGGAGCGCGAGGCAAACTCGGCGGCCAACTGCTGCACCTCCTGCCGGCGCCCCGAGCGCCTCGGGCACCCGGAGGTCCTCGTCCGACATGAAAGTGGCGTACGCGCTGACCCGTCCCAGATCTTTCCGCAGGCTGAAGTAGACGTCGAGTGCAGCTTTCAGCGTTGCTGCCGACGTCCCCAGCTTGCCGCGGTACGCATCCAGCTTCCGCCATACGGCCGGCGAACTGCTGCCGGGCCTGGTTGAACGCCTCCTGGCTCGGGTAGAGGTCCGCCAGGTTCCAGCGGTACTGATCCGGGACCTTCACGTCCGCAGCAAGCACGAGCGACCCGCTCACGAAACCGACCAACAGCACCAGCGCCATCGCTATTCTCATGGTTGTCCCCTCCCTGAAGGCACTCACGAGCGCGAAGTCTACCCCGAAAGCGGCGGCGCGGTCAGAGCACCAGCATCGCGTCGCCGAAAGAGTAGAAGGAAAACTGCTCAAATGCCGCGAGCGCGTACGCGGAGAGCACCCGCTCGCGCCCGGCTGAGCGCCGCCACCAGCATGAGCAGCGTGGAGCGCGGAAGGTGGAAGTTGGTGAGCAGCGCCCCGGTGCCGCGAAAGCGGTAGCCAGGCATGATGAACAGGTCGGCGCGGCCGATGCCCGGCAGGACGCGGCCGCATCCCACTCCCAGGGCATGCTCCAGCGCCCTGCACGCAGTCGTACCGACGCAGACGACGCGGCGCCCGGACCCCAGCGCCCCGTTCAGCGCCGTCGCGGCCGCGGAAGGAATCTCGTAATCCTCGGGCTCCAGCCTGTGCTCCAACGGGTCCTCCGCCTGCACCGGCCTGAACGTCCCCGGCCCGACGTGGAGGGTGAGGCGGGCGATCTCGACGCCGCGCTCGCCCACCGCCTCCAGCAGCTCCGGGGTGAAGTGCAGGCCAGCGGTCGGCGCCGCCACCGCGCGGCCGGCGCGCGCGTACACGGTCTGGTAGCGCAGCCGGTCGGCCTCGCTGGGCCCGTGCTCGCGCCGGATGTACGGTGGCAGCGGCACCTCGCCAACCGAGGCCAGCCCTGAGGCGTCCAGCGGCGGATCGAACTCCACACGCCAGGTACCTTCGTCGAGGCGCTCGCGCGGGATTGCAGACCCCCGCGCCAGAGCGAGGGGCACGTCGCGGCGCAGACGCTTGGCTGGCCGGGCCATCACCTCCCAGGTGGAACCGTCCAGAGGCCGCACGAGGAGAAGCTCTGCATCCCCGCCCCCGGGCCGGTGCGCTCGCAGCCTCGCAGGGATCACGCGCACCTCGTTCAGGAGCAGCAAGTCCCCGGGGCCGAGAAGGCCGGGCAGCGCCGAAAACCGTGTGAGGGTCAGGCCGCCCGTTCCCCGGTCCAGCACCAGCACGCGCGAGGTACCCCGGGGGCGTGCTTCCTGCGCGATCAGACTCTCGGGGAGCAGGTACTCGAAGTCGGCCGTCCGCACGCCGCAATGCTACCCATGCCCACGCAAGGCGGGAAGACCTGGGAAGCCGGTTGTGCGTGACGGCAGCCGCCGGTACACTCCGCCCTGCCCGTGGGAACCTGGTGGCGCACCCGCACGGTGACGCGCTGCAGCGACGAGGTGAAGCTGCCGGGACGGGTGCTGTACCTGGTTGACGATCCCGACGCGATGCGCGCCCAACTCGCGGGGCGCGACCTCGCCCCCGACCACGGGCTTCCCCTGCGCCACGACCTCTCCACCGATGAGATCACGCCAGCGCGAATCTGCTACCACTACGACGACACGCTCGGCGAGTTTCCCTACCTGGGCCTCGCCTGCCGGGGCGAGCTGCCGGTTCGTCGGGGCGCGGTGAAGTCAGGGGGCTTCGGGGCATCGGTGTCGGGGCGGCGGCGCGGCAAGGGCTCCTCGCGCGAGGCTGCGCCGTACGCCGAGTTGGCGGCCGGGATCCGCCTCGCGGTGGCGGAGAGCTTCGACCGGATCTACGAGGCCAACTGCACCAATCTCGGCCTCTTCACAACGAGAGACTTCTCGGTGCTCGAGCGCCTGCACTCCGGCAGGGCCGTGCCGCTCGCCGTGTTCACCGACGGGAAGGACCAGATCAGCGCCGAGATCGTGCGCCTGGGCGGCCTCTTCAACTACAACCTCGCCCGTCTCCAGGGCCGAGTCCACCCGCCGGGGCTCGCCACCCCGGGTGGGCCGATGGCGCTGGCCGAGAAGATCATCGCCGCGCGACTCCGTCGGCACGGCCGGGGCGGGGCCGCCGCGGTGGCCCCGGGCGACGCCGCGTTCGTGACGGTGGACCTGCGCTTCTCCCACGAGTACGTCACCCCGATGGCGTCGGCGATGTGGGACAACACCGTCGGGCCGTCGGTGGCCCTCACCGACCGCGAGACCGTGCTGTTCTTCCGCGACCACCTGACGCTGCTGGGAGAGGTGATGAAGCCCGAGGACGTGGCGGCGGGCCATCTGGCGCTCGCAGAGGCTCTCGCGGCCCGCCAGCGGGAGTTCGCGGCGCGGATGGGCGTTCGTCTTCACGACGAGACGCCCGACGGCGGCAGCGAGGGGATCTGCCACACGCTGGTGCTGGAACGTTACGCCTTGCCCGGTCAGATCATCCTCGGCACCGACTCCCACACCTGCCAGGCCGGGGCGCTCGGGGCGCTGGCGATCGGCTGCGGCACCACCGAGATGTTCAACTCATGGTTCACCCGCGACGTCCGGGTGCGGGTGCCGGCCACGTTGCGGGTCGAGGTGTCGGGCCGCCCCTCCTCCGACGTCACCGCCAAGGACATCGCGCTGCTGCTGCTCGCCCACCCCCTCGTACGCTCCGGCGGGGCAATCGGCATGGTGATCGAGTACGCCGGCGACGCCGTTCAGGCCATGGACGTGGAGGAGCGCGCGACCCTCACCAACATGGCCGCCGAGGTCGGCGGCTTCACCGGGATCGTGGCCCCCGACGCCAAGGTTGCCGAGTTCCTGGCCGCCCGCCGCGGCATCCCGCGCGCCGAGGCGGACGCGCTCGTGGAGGGGACGGTGGCCGACCCGGGGTGCGAGGTCGACACCACGATCCGCCTCGACGTCTCCGAGCTGGAACCCTTGATCGCGACCCCCGGCGACCCCGGCAACGGGAGGCCGGCGCGTGAGCTCGCGGGGCAGCGCCTCGACATCGCGTACGGCGGCTCGTGCACCGCCGGCAAGCGCAGCGACATGGACATGATGGCAGCGGTGATGGGCTGGGGGCTCGCGCACGGCCTGCGCGTCGAAGAGGGCGTGCGCTTCCTGATCCAGACCGGGAGCCAGGACGTGCGGCGCTACTGCGAGGAGGTCGGCCACCTCGAGCTCTTCCGCCGCGCCGGGGCACAGATCGTGCCGCCCTCCTGCGGGGCGTGCATCAACGCCGGCCCCGGGGTCTCGCGCTCGGCGGGCGAGATCACGATCGCGTCGATCAACCGCAACTTCGCGGGCCGCTCGGGCCCCGGCCAGGTGTTCCTCGCGTCGCCTACCACGGTTGCGGCCTCGGCACTCGCGGGCACCATCACCACCTGGCCCGCGCTGCGGCGGAGGTTCGCGCCGTGAACGCCCGCGCCGCCGGGGGGCCGCGTCTCCTCCTTCTGTGCGGCCTCGCCTTCTCCGGGAAGACGACGCTGGCGCGGGCGCTCGCACGGCGCCTCGCGCTCCCTCGCGTGAGCCTCGACGAGATCAACGCCGAGCGCGGCCTGTCTCCTGGCGGCAAGGGCCTGCCGGCCGAGGCGTGGGAGGGTTCCCACGCCGTCGCCGAGACCCGGCTCGTGGCAACCTTCGCGTCGGGGCGGAGCGCCGTCCTCGACGACACCGGCTGCTTCCGGTGGCTGCGCGACCGCTACCGTGAGCTTGCGCGCCGGCACGGGTGCGACACCGTGGTGGTCTTCGTCGACACGCCGGTCGAGGTGATCCGCGCCCGCATCGATGAGAACACCCGAGCGTCGAACCGCAGCACCATCATCGAGGAGGTGTTTGCTCGCCACGTCGCCGAGTTTGAGCCACCGCGAGCCCGACGAGCGCGTCGTCCGCTTCACGCCTTCTGACGACATCGACGTCTGGATCACGGCAAACCTCAGAACCGACTGACAAGCGGCCGCCGCTGGCCGACCCCTCTGGTAGCTTGGCGGGTGCCCACGTCCGCCCTCTTCGCACCGAGAAGAAAAACGAGGATTGCGGTGCGGGGCTCAGGGCAGCCGCGCCACGGAGGAAACCGAACGGGTGACTGCTACTTTGCCCTCTCGACGAAGCGCCCGTCGCGGGTATCCACCTTGATCCGCTCGCCGGTCGTGATGTACGGCGGCACCAGCACCTCGATCCCGGTCTCCAGCGTCGCGGGCTTGAGCTGCGCCTGCGCGGACGCCCCCTTGAGCGCCGGCGCGGTGTCCGCCACCAGCAGCTCCACGTTCACGGGCAGCTCGACCGTGAGCACCTCGTCGTTATAGAGCAGCGAGCGCAGCTCGAGCCCGTCGGTGAGGTACCCGACCGCGTCGCCGAGCGTCCCGCCGGAGAGCGTGAACTGCTCGTAGTTCGACAGGTCCATGAAGACGAACTCCTCGTCCTGATGGTAGAGGAACTGCACCGCGCGCTTCTCGCACTCCGCGGTGTCGAGGGTCTCATTGCCTCGATACGTCCGCGCCAGCGTATGGCCCGTGCGCAGGTTGCGAGTCTTGATCTTCACCAGCAGACTTGCGCCCCGCGCGCTCGGGGTCTGCACGACAACCTCGGTGACCTCCCACGGGGAGCCGTCGATGTCCAGAATTTCGCCGCGCTTGACCTCGGTGGCCCCGATCATGCCTTCCTTCCGCTGCCTGCGGCGCGCCCACTTCCCGGACGCGCGAGCTTCGCGAGCTCGCGGTGCCGGAAGCAGTTGACAAGATGATCGTTGACGAGGCCGCACGCCTGCATGTGCGAGTAGATGATGGTCGGGCCGACGAAGCGGAATCCTCGCCTGGCCAGCTCCTTGGAAAGGGCCTCCGACTCTGGCGTGTGGGCCGGAATCTCCTTGAGCGATCTCCACCCGTTGACGCGCGTCCTGCCCCCCAGGAACGACCAGATGAAGGCGTCGAAAGACCCGAACGCCGTCTGCACCTTGAGGAACGCCCGTGCGTTCGTCACAACCGACGTCACTTTGGCGCGGTTCCGGATGATTCCGGGGTCGGCGAGCAGCTTCTCGATCCGAGCGGGCGTGAAGCGAGCCACCTTCTGCGGGTCGAACCCTGCGAATGCGCGCCGGTACCCCTCGCGCCGCTGCAGGACCGTCCGCCACGAAAGGCCCGCCTGCGCCCCCTCAAGGATCAGGAACTCGAAGTGGCGGCGATCGTCATGGACGGGGACGCCCCACTCGGCGTCGTGGTACGCTTCCATCAGGGGGTCGGGGGCACCAAGCCAGCACCGTCTCTGCGTCTCGGCCATGCCGAGAAGATACCAGACAGGGCCAGCTCTTCCGCCAGCCCCTCGATCCGGCCCGACCGCACCCGGATGATCTCGGAGCGGTGCAACGTTACGCAGTGCCGAGGGGGCAGTGCGGGCGGTCCGCGCGAAAGGGGTGTGAATGCACCAGCTCGTCGAACTGATCACCCGCTACGGTCTGCTCTTCGTGTTCGGCAACGTCCTGCTCGAGCAGGTCGGGCTGCCGATCCCGGCGCTCCCGACTCTTCTTCTCGCCGGCGCGCTGGCGGCGGACGGCAAGCTGTCGGCACCCCTGGTGCTTGCGGTCGCCGTGGCTGCCTCGGTGATAGCGGACTACCCGTGGTACCTCGCCGGACGGCTTCTCGGGTATCGCGCGCTGCGCACGGTGTGCCGGCTGTCGATCTCGCCCGAGTCGTGCGTCCGCCAGACCGAGGGGATCTTCGAGCGCTTACGGGCTCCTCTCGCTGGTCGTCGCGAAGTTCATCCCCGGGTACTCGACGGTGGCGCCACCGCTGGCCGGGATCCTGGGAACGCGGACGGGATCGTTCCTGCTCTACAACACGGCCGGGGCGGCGATCTGGGCGGGGACCGCGGTCGCGGCCGGTGTCATCTTCCACCGCGAGGTGGACCGCCTGGTCGCCGCGATTGACGGACTGGGCTCCTGGGGCATCGCTCTGCTGGCCCTCGGGCTCGTCCTCTACCTGCTGATGCGCTGGGCCCGCCTGGTGCAGTTCCAGCGGGTCCTGCGAATGGCGCGCATCTCGACGGAGGAGCTCAGGCGCCTGCTCGCCGAAGGGCACAACCCTCTGATCCTGGACGTGCGGACCCGCCTCGCCTATCGCCACGACCCGCGCACGATCCCGGGCGCCATCCGCTTCCACCTCGATGAGCTCGACGAGAAGCTGGCGGGCATACCCAGGGACCAGGAGATCATCCTCTACTGCACGTGACCCAACGAAGCCACGGCGGCCCGGGTGGCTGCCAAGCTCAAGGAGAGAGGGTTCCAGCGCATCCGGCCGCTGGCTGGCGGCTTCGAGGCGTGGGTCTCGGCGGGTTTCGAGGTCCATGAGGGGGCGCTGGCCCCGTAGAACCCCGCGACCGCCTAGAATCACCCACGCGGGGCCGGCTCGGCGGACCGACCACGACGCGGAGGACCAGGTGCGGAAGACCACTCCCCAAGAACTACTTGTGAAACCTTTCACTATCCTCGACGAGCAGTGGGCACTGCTGGTGGCGGGAAGCACGCGTCCCAACCCGATGACCGTCTCGTGGGGAGGGCTCGGGACGCTGTGGAACCGTCCGGTTGCGACGGTCTACGTGCGCCCCACCCGCTTCACCTTCTCGCTGCTGGAGGCCGAGCCTTTTTTCACACTCAACTTTCTGGCGGAGACCCATCGCGAGGCGCTCGACCTGTGCGGCTCGACCTCCGGGCGTGACACCGACAAGTGGCGAGAGGCCAACCTGGGGCGGGTGCCGGGCGAGACGGTCCCCGTCCCGAGGGTGGCCGAGGCGGAGCTGGCGCTGGAGTGCCGGGTGCTGGCCACGCTCGACTTTGACCCGGAGCGGTTCCTCGAGCCAGCCCTCAAAGAGCTGTACCCCAAGAAGGACTACCACCGCGTGTTCCTGGGCGAGGTGCTCGCCGCCTTCGCCGACGAGAGGTATCTGACAGCCAGCGACTAGCCGGCACCGGGAGCCGACGGAGGAGAGGCTCACACCCCGTGCGCCCGTCTCCTCCAGCTCACGAACGTGCAGACGGCGGCGCCGGCCAGGCCGACGACCAGCCCCAGCGGCGCCACCACGACGGCGATCAGGAAGAAGACCGGCTCCTCGGTGTGCAGGAGGCCGGCGAGGCAGTTGTGGACGACCACGCTCACCAGGATGGCGACCGCGGAGAGCAGCGCAAGCGTCAGAAAACTCCTCGTCATCCACCGGCCTCCGTGTGCGGGACTTTGGCTCATCCTAGAACAGCTGCGGGCCGGCCGCCAAACGGCCGGACGTGCGGGCCAAACAGGCCGGAGCTGGACCCGGCCTCGGCGATCTGCTAGCACTCCTCCGGGTGCTTCCGCCAGCATGACCGATCAGAATCCGGGTGCGCGGGTGTTGCTGCTCACCGGCCTCCCCGCCGAGGTCGCGGCCTGGCTCGAGGTATCAAGCTAGTACGCGTCGCCCAGCACGTGCTGGTTCCCGATGCGCACCCTCGACAGCCCCGCCTCTTCTGCGGCCGTCCTGCACGCCAGGGCGTGCCGCCTGGACGTAGGGGGAAGGTCGGCCATCGCAAACGCCGGGTGGAACGCCAGCAGGCTGTACGGGGTGGCGGGGTCGAGCGACGCGATAAAGCGCGCGATGGCCCGCACCTCCTCCTCGTCCACGTAGCCAGGGACGAGGAGCGTGCTGGCCACGAGCAACGGCGGCTCGGGCCGCGCCTCCGCGAGCCGCGCCACCCGCGCGAAGTTCTCCAGGGTGCGCCGGTTGCTCACGCCGCACAGGGCGAGCTGCAGCCGCTCGTCGAACGCCTTGAGATCAAACTTCACGCACCCCCCCGAAACCAGCGACAGCCTCGCCATCTCGTACAAGAGAGCGGGGTCCATGGCGCCGTTGGTCTCCCAGCAGATGCGGAGGATCTCGTCGCCCCTCGCCGCGAGCGACCTGCGCGCGGTGCGCAACGCGTGCGGAAGCTGCGGCGTCGGGTCGCCGCCGAAGAAGCAGACGCACGACGTGCGGTCGTCCACCCGTTCGGCGAGCTCCTCCGCGCCCGTACGGTCCGCGTCCAGATCCGCGTTTCGGAAGTGCCAGTTCTGGCAGAACAGGCAGTCAAAGGTGCAGCTCTCGTAGAAGACCGCCAGGTTGAGATACCCGGCTTCGGGGCCGTCTCGGTGGGCAAAGCGCGGGTACCCCGCGCCCGTTCCGCCCGGACAAACCCAGTCGGCGACGCAGTTGGTGGGAAGCGGGTCGTAGTACCAGGAAAGGGCGCCACGTGCCGCACCACGTAACCCTCCTGCGACGTTCTCCCTGCTGCCGCAGTACCCGCGCGCCCCGGCGGGGATCCGGCAGGCGTTGGCGCAGCCGCGGCAGGCGAGCCCGGCGGGGTCGTCCGGGGGCCGCACGGGCAGGCCGAACGCCTCGCGGGCCTGCCGGTGCACCGCTGCGAGGTGCAACCGAACCGTGGGAAAGCTCTCGCGGATGCAGCGCGCACACACGCCCAACTCCGCCGCGATCAGCGGCGAGGCGTCACCGCATGCGATGCACCGCAACATGGCCTCACCCCGGATTCCCCACCCTCGCCCCGCCGAACTTTCCCGGGAGGCCGGCGCCGCAGTGCGGGCAGCCGCCTCCGGAGAGCCTGAACTCCACCACCGCCATGCCGTGCCTGCGGATCAGGATCTCGCCGCACATCGCGCAGTGGGTGTTCTCGGCACCGTGGCCCGCCACGTTGCCGAGGTAGACGTACGAGAGTCCCGCGGCAATGCCGATCCCGCGCGCACGCTCGAGCGTCGGCACGGGGGTTGACTCGAGGTGCGCCAGGCGCAGGTGCGGCACGAAGCGCGTCACGTGCCAGGGGGTTTCGGGGCCAAGCTCGTCGCGGATCCAGGAGGCGATCCCGGAGAGCTGCTCATCGTCGTCGTTGAAGCCAGGGGTCACGTTGGTCACCACCTCCACCCAGGCGCCCCAGTGGTGCCTGGCCCGGCTGGTGACGGAGAGGATCCCAGAGAAGTCATCGAGATGGGCGAGCCTGCGGTAGAGCCTCGGGGTGAAACCCTTGAGGTCCACGCGGAAGGAGTCGAGCCATGGCCCGACGAGGTCGAGCGCCTCGGGCGTGATCGATCCGTTGGTCACCAGGTTGGTGAGCAGTCCGGTCTCCCTCGCCGCTTGTGCCCCCTCCAACACGTACTCGAGCCACAGCGTCGGCTCGTTGTAGGTCCAGGAGTATGCCGAGGCAGCGCTGCTCACGCGCCAGGGTCACCAATTGCCGGGGTGCGAGGAACCCCGTCTCGCGGAGCTTCACGGTCCCGGGTGTGCGGTGGCTGGCGCGGTCGAGGGCGTGGGCGATGTCCCAGTTCTGACAGCCGGGGCAGCGGAAGTTGCAGCCCAGGGAGCCGACGGAGAGCCAGCGGCTGCCGGGGTAGAAGTGGAAGAGCGGCTTCTTCTCGATCGGGGAGACAGCGAGCGACGCCACCTTGCCGTAGATCAGGGAGAACACCTTGCTCCCGCGGTTGACTCGCGTCCCGCACCAGCCCTTCTTCCCGTCGGCGATCACGCAGCGCCTCACGCAGACGCCGCAGCGCGCCCGCCCCCCGGGAGCGGCTCCCAGAGCAAGGCGGGGTGCTCGGCCGGCACGGTGAGGCGCTCGGCCGTCGCCATCGTCGTTGTCTCCTTGCAACCAATCTAGGTTCTGACCCGGAGCAGAGCAAGCGTCTTGACCGCCTGGGCTTCCTGGATCCGGCGCGGTCAACGCTCCAGGTCGTAAACGAAGAGGCGCGCACGGCGTGCGCACCTCGCATTGGATCAACGACGACTACTGTGTTACGCCGAGCAACTGGTCGAGCCTGGCCTTCGAGGCTTTTTCAACCTCGGCGTGGAGGGAGTTCCCGTGGGAGTCCATCGTCACGACCACCGGGAAGTCCTTCACCTCGATCACCCAGAGGGCCTCGGGGACGCCGAACTCGGCGAGCTGGAACACCTGCTCCACCTTGACCACCGCCTGTGCCAGCACCTGCGCCGTGCCGCCGACGGCGTGGAGGTACACCGCGCCGTGTTCCTGCAGCCCCTTGAGCGTCTTCGGGCCCATGCCGCCCTTGCCGATCACGCCGCGCAGCCCGTACTTGCCGATCACGTCGGCCTGGAAAGGTTCCTCGCGGGCACTCGTGGTCGGCCCTGCGGCCACGAACGAGTAGTGCCCGTCCTCGTGCTTCTTGACGACCGGGCCGACGTGGTAGATCACCGAATCCTTCATGAACGGCGCGACCTCCTCGCGGAAGCCGTGGATCAACCAGTGGTGCGCGGAGTCGCGGCCGGTGATCATGCGCCCGGAGAGCTCCAGGAAATCCCCGACCTTGAGGTTGCGGACCGTCTGCTCATCACACGGCAACGTCAGTTTAGCCATGAGACCTCCCCGTTCGGGGTGATGCGCGCTCCGGCGCGCCGATTCGCCCAGCACATGTAGCTCACGCTCACGAAGTAGGACGCAGGCAGACGGGCGAGGTTGCCGACCTTGACCCCCAGCACGGTGGTCTTGCCGCCGAACCCCATCGGTCCGATCCCGAGCGAGTTCCCCTGCTCGAGCAGCTCGCGCTCCATCGTCTCGAGCTCGGGAATGGGGTTGTGGTCGTCGAGCCGGCGCAGAAGCTGCCGCTTGGACTCCACGAAGCCCGAGCCGCGGTCGCCGCCGAAGCACGCCCCGATGATCCCGGGCGCGCACCCCTTCCCCTGCGCCTGCTGAATCGCGTCCAGGATGCAGCGGCGCACGCCCTCGAGGTTGCGGTCGGCCTTGAGCTTGGCGTTGGGCAGCGAGTACTGCGCGCCGCAGTTCTCGCACCCGCCGCCCTTGAGGATGACGCGCACCTCCACACCCGGTTCGTCCCACTCCTCGCAGTGCACGGTGGGGATGCCGGGGCCCTGGCCGTGGCCCGTGTTCTTGTCGGTGAGGGTGTCCACCGCGTTGGGGCGCAGGAGCTGTTTGGCGGTCGCCTGGCGCACCGCCTCCTCGAACGCCCCCGTCAGCATCCGGGTGGACATCCCCACCGGGTGGTGGATCCACACCAGCGGCGTGCCGGTGTCCTGGCAGATCGGCTGCCAGTTCCCCTTCGCCATCTCGACGTTGGTGAGGATGGAGTCGAGCGCCTTGGCCGCCAGCGAGCCGGGCTCCTCGGCATCACGCCCGCGCTTCAGCGCCACCAGCACATCAGGTGGAAGCTGCGAGGAGGCGTGCGCGATGACCTCGACGAACTTCTCTGTCCACTGTTCGCGTGTCAACACAGGGGGAACCTCCTTTGTCGTCCGTCTACGGCGCGAAGATGTGCTGCGGTTCTTCGATCGTGGGCGGTTGGAGGTGTCTGGCGACCGCCTGCTGCCCCGCGGGCTCACGAGCGTGCGGAATGGTAGCGCGGGGTGCGCGGAAAAGCACGCCGCCGGAAGCTCCGTCGTGCTCGTTCGGTCCGCGTTGCGTCGTCGCGAGCGCGCGTGGCGCCCTCGCGGCGAATTGTGAGACGATGTCTCACGAATGGCACACCATCTTGAGCCCATGCCCTTGAAAAGACAGACGCCAATGGCGTACCATCACGCGGCTTCGGGAGGGGGTCCCGGTCATGAGCGAGGGCGCACAGCCAAAGAAGGGCAAGGGTACGGTTTTCGTCCAGATCGAGGTCTGCAAGGGGTGCTCGTACTGCATCGACTTCTGCCCCGCCCACTGTCTGGAGTTCTCCCGCGAGTTCAACCGCAAGGGGTACCACTACCCGGTGCTGGCGCGGCCCGAGGACTGCACCGGCTGCGACCTGTGCGGGCTCTACTGCCCGGACTTCGCCATCTACGGGGTGCGCTTCAAGGACCTCGAGAAGCGCAGGCAGCCCGCCGCCCGAGCCTCTGATCCCCGCCGAGGGGTGACGCTCCAGCGCAGCCGCAAACGGCGACTCGGGCACACGGAGGATAACTTGCACGCCGATCCGAAGGGAGTACTGACGGGCATCCACTTCATGGACGGCGACCACGCCGCCTGCGAGGGCGCGCTCGCGGCCGGCTGCCGTTTCGTGGCCGGCTACCCGATCACCCCCTCCACCGAGGTGGTGGAGCGCTTCGCCGCGCGCATCCCGCTGGTCGGGGGCGTGTTCATCCAGATGGAGGACGAGATCGCCTCCTCCATCGCCATCCTGGGCGCGTGCCTGGGGCGGCAAGAAGGTGATGACCGTGACCTCGGGCCCGGGCCTCTCGCTGATGATGGAGCACATCGGCTACGCCGCGATCACCGAGACGCCCTGCGTGATCGTGGACGTGCAGCGCGGCGGGCCCTCGACCGGGCCTGCCGACGCTGCCGGCCCAGGCGGACATGATGCAGGTGAAGTGGGGCTCCCACGGCGACTACGAGATCATCGCGCTGTCGCCCAACTCGCCCCAGGAGTGCTTCGACCTCATGATCAAGGCCTTCAACCTGGCCGAGACGTACCGCGTGCCGGTGTTCTTCATGATGGACGAGGTGGTCGGCCACATGACCGAGCGTGTCGTCATCCCGGCGCCGGAAGCGATCGAGATCGTCGAGCGCAAGTGGACCTCGAAGAAGCCGGGCGAGTACCGCGTCTACGAGACCGACGACGACATGGTGCCCGAGATGGTCAAGGCCGGCGACGGCTACCGCATCCACATCACGGGCCTCACCCACGACGAGCGGGGCTACCCGGCGATGAACCCCCAGGCCCAGGACAAGCTCGTCCGCCGCCTGGTCGACAAGATCCGCACGAACCGCGACAAGCTGGTGGACGTGCGCGAGGACGGCGTCGAGGGCGCGGACGTGGTGGTGGTGTCCTACGGCATCACCTCGCGCGTGGCCGCGGCCGCCGTCGAGGAGGCGCGCCAGAAGGGCGTGAAGGTCGGCCACCTGCGCCTGGTCATCGCCTGGCCGTTCCCGGCCAAGCGCATCAAGGAGCTGGCCAGGCGAGCGCAAAGGCCTTCGTGGTCCCCGAGCTCAACATGGGCCAGATGGTGCTGGAGGTGGAGCGGGCCGTGGCCGGCAAGGCGCGCGGTGATCTCGCGTCCCCCACGCCGGCGGCACGGTCCACGAGCCCGAGCGTGATCCTGGCGAAGATCATGGAGGCGGCGCGATGAGCGAGACTCGATCCGTCGCTTGAGCTGCGAGACGTCGAGAACCCGGTGATGCCGTACCTGCGGCAGGACCGCATCCCGCACATCTGGTGCCCCGGCTGCGGCATCGGCACCACCGTCAACTGCTTCGCCCGCGCCCTCACGGAGTCGGCGATGGACCTGGACACAGGTCGCCATCGTGTCCGGCATCGGCTGCACGGGCCGCGTGGCGGGCTACCTGAACCTGGACTCCTTCCACACCACCCACGGCCGCGCCATCCCCTTCGCCACCGGCCTGAAGCTGGCCAACCCGGACCTCAAGGTGGTGGTCTACTCCGGCGACGGCGACCTCTTCGCCATCGGCGGCAACCACTTCGTCCACGCCGCCCGCCGCAACATGGACCTGATGGTCGTCTGCGTGAACAACTTCACCTACGGCATGACCGGCGGCCAGGTGGCGCCGACGACGCCGCTCGGCGCCGACGCAGACCACCATGCCGTACGGCAACTTCGAGAACCCCTTCAACCTGCCCTTCCTGGCGGACGCCTGCGGCGCGGTGTACGTGGCGCGCTGGACCGTCTACCACGTCCGGCAGCTCGCCAAGGCCATGAAGAAGGGCTGCGCAAGAAGGGCTTCGTGTTCATCGAGGCGCTCGTCCCCCTGCCCGACCCTGTACTCGCGCCGCAACCGGCTGGGCGACGGCGTGGACCAGCTGAAGTACTACAAGGAGAAGCAGCAAGATCGTCAACGGCGCCGACACCAAGGACGTCGGGCCTCAGCTTCCAGGGCGACATCATCGTCGGCAAGTTCGTGGACCGCGAGCGCCCCACCTGGCTCGAGCCATGAACGAGCACTTCGCCCAGGTCTTCGGCGACAAGTACGTCCCGTACGGAGGCGTCCATGGCCAAGACTGAGATCCGCGTCGGCGGCCTGGGCGGCCAGGGCGTCATCCTCTGCGGCATGATCATCGGCAAGGCCGCCGTCGATCTACGACGGCAAGCACGCCACCCTCATCCAGGCCTTCGGCCCCGAGGCGCGCGGCAGCGCCTGCAGCGCCCAGGTCATCGTCGCCGACGAGGCGATCGGGTACCCCTACGTGAAGAGCCCCGACATGCTGGTGCTGATGTCGCCAGGACGCCTACACCCAGTTCGCGCCGCAGCTCAAGCCCGGCGGCCTCCTGCTCTACGAGAAGGAGCTGGTCACCCTGGACGACAAGCTGCCCGCGGGCGCGAAGGCGCTCGGGCATCCCCGCCACCCGTTTCGCGGAGGAGCTGGGCCGCCGGCTGGTGCTCAACATCGTCATGGCGGGCTTCTTCGCCGGCGTGACGGGCTCGTGTCGTTCGAGGCCGTCGGAGAAGGCGGTCAAGGACTCCGTCCCCAAGGGCACCGAGGACCTCAACATGCGCGCCTTCCGCAAGGGCGTACGAGTACGGCCGCGAGGCGCTCGCCAAGGCCAGCTAGGGAGGGGACGATGAAGCTGGAAGGGTTTCCCCAGAACCTGACGCTACGCGACGGAACCCAGGTCGTCGTCAGGCCCCTGGAGGCCAAGGACGCCCCGGCGCTGCTCGAGTTCTACCGCGCGCTCCCCGAGGAGGACCGGCTCTTCCTGCGCGACGACGTCACCAAGCCGGAGTGGCTGGAGCGCTTCGTCGCCCACGTCGAATACAACGAGGTGGTCTCCCTGATCGCGGAGAGCGGCGGCAAGGTGGTCGGCGAGGCGAGCCTGTACCGTGCGCTGCACGGCTGGACCGCCCACGTCGGCGAGATCCGTGTCGCCGTGGCGCCCAGCTCTGCGGCGCAGCGGGCTCGGTACGGCACTCGCCCGGGACCTGGTCAAGCTCGCCACCGGCCTCGGGGTCGAGAAGATGATCGTGCAGATGGTCGAGAGCCAGCTCCCCGCCCGACGCCTCTTCGAGAAGCTGGGCTTCCGTCAGGAGGCGGTGCTGCGCGCCCACGTCAAGGACATCCACGGCATCAAGCGCGACCTGGTGATCGCGTCCAACGACGTCTCTCACATCTGGGAGGCCATGGAGGCCCTGGTCTCCGACTTCTCGCCCACCGCCGGCTAGGACCCCCGCTCAGCGGCCAGGCCGCTCGTTCGAAAGGAGCGCCAGACCCTCACCTTCCCACAGAAGGCGCGCGTGGGTGATGCCGTCGGCCGTCATGCGGCGTGACCAGTTCAGCCCCGCCACGGCGAACACCCGCCGCTCCGAGCCCCAGAGGGCCTTGAACTCCTCCGCCGTCGGGAACCGCCGCTGCCTCTCCTCACCCGAGAGGTGTGAGATCCCGAACGCCAGCTCTCCCTGGTACGCGGCCACCCCGACCGTGCGCTCGAGGTAGACGGGGAGGCTCTCGGGGTAGCACCGGTAGGCGAATACCAGGTCGCCCTCGCGCAGCTTGCCGCGCAGGTGATCAGCGACCGCCTTGCTGCTGCGCTCCCGCCCAACCAGCGGCACAACTGTGATGATCGCCGCGCTGATGCAGCAGGACGCGGCAAACAGCGCGAGCAGCCGCCGGCGCCAGATCCGCCCGAGTCCGGAAAACGCCACCAGCGCAGCCACCGCCACCAGCAATCCCCCCGGGACCAGCAGCCCCGGCGAGATCATGCCGCCGAGCCCCAGCCTGTCGATCCTCCCGAGCCCGGCCCACACGAAGAACAGGCCATAAAGCGCCGTGAGGACGCCGCCGGCCACGATGCCGCCGGTCTCCAGCCGCGACGCGCCGAGGTTGCCTTCGCGCAGGCGCGCAACCAGCAGGCCGACCAGGACCGCGAGCGGCGGCAGCGCGGGCAGGATGTAGGGGATCAGCTTGGACTGGGAGGCCGAGAAGAACACGAAGACGAAGCCGGACCACAGCAGGAGAAACGTCACCTCCGGGCGCTCAGCGAGCGCGCTCCTCACCTCGCGCCAGCGCATCATGCGCAGCACCGAGGGGAACAGGCCCGACCATGGCACGCATCCGAGGACCAGGACCGCCGCGAAGTACCAGAGAGGCTCGTGTCGCTCCGCGATCGGCGTGGCGAAGCGGAGCACGTGCTCATGGACGAAGTAGAACCAGAGGAAATCGGGGTTGCGCGCCGCGGCGAGCACGTGCCACGGTGCCGACACCATGAGAAATAGCGGGACCCCGGTGAACCAGGGGACACGAGCCAGCACACGCCACCGCCCAGTCGCCAGCAGGTAGAGCAAGACGATCGCCGCCGGGATCACGACCCCGATCAGCCCCTTGGCCAGCACGGCCAGCGCCGCTGCCAGAAACGCGCCGTGCCACCAGAGTCCCGCCCGGCGCCGCTCCCCTTCCCGGTGGGCGAACCAGAAGCCGGCAAGTGTAAGCGTCAGGAAGAACGAGAGCGTCATGTCGAGGGTGGCAAGGCGGCCGAGCGCGACGTAGAGCGGGGATGCTCCCATCACGGCGGCCGCGACGAGCCCCGCCTTCCTGCCGCCGACCGCGACACCCAGCCGCCAGGTGAGCAGGACGCCCAGCAGGCCGAACACCGCGCTCCAGAACCTGGCGGC
>CAVTZQ010000009.1:0-38870 GCA_963739225.1 uncultured Acidobacteriota bacterium
GACAAGTGGCCGGTCGGCGCTGTGGCCAGAACTGGTTGAAGAGATCAAGAAGCGCCCATGGCTAGGGCACGGCGCCAATGCGTCGGAGACATACGTCAGCACCACGCGGCCCGGGCTGGCACATCCGCACAACGATTGGCTCCGACTCCTCTATGACTATGGGGTCCTGGGGACTGTCCTTTTCGTCCTCACTCTTCTTGCCCAGGTTCTTCACATTCTTGCTGCCGCACGACGTGCGCCAGATCCGGCTCGTGTGCTGTTCATCGGTGCTGCCTCATCCTTTATCGTCCTTACCCTTTTCATGTTCACCGACAACATCATCCTGTACGCCGCCTTCTTCGGAAATTTGCAGTTTGCGCTCCTGGGGACCGCGTACGGATCCACGAGCCGCCGAAAGAAGGTCCGAAGCCTTGCAGAACCCATCGGAAGCCACGTTCTTCCGGACCATCGAATGAGGATCAACACCAATGGGAAACTGGCACGGGGTTCAAGTGATTCATTCCGCTAGACAGTGCGTAGGTCTGGAGGGTACGTCGTGAACTGGTGGAGAGCCCCCGCTCTCGTTCTGTTGACGGGTTTGGCGGCTCTTGCTGCGACAACCGGTGTTTTGCACATTCTCGGCTTCAGTCTTGCAGGCTATGCCTGGGTTATGCCCATGGTTGTAGCAGTCTTGATGTTGCTGCGCCAGCCTGGCCGTGCAGTTTTCCCATGGTGGATCTGGGCTCCATGGGTGCTTCTCCTCGTCCTGTATCTCACACAGGCGCGGGCCCCGCACGCCCTGCAACGGACAGTGATGATGCTTTCTCCGGTTGTCGTGGGAATGGCCGCGTCGGCCTCGAGAGTGTCATCCGCGTCCGTTCTCGCGACATTGCGCTTCCTTCGCGTGTTGGCGATTGCCCTTTTCGTGACGATTGCCTGGAACACGGGGTTTCTCTTTACCGGCGTTCTGCCGGAGTACGGTGGGTTCGCGGCCTCGGTCATGACAGGGTCTCTACTGGCAATGGTCTTCGCGACCGAGTACTCGTTCGGGCGGCGGTCGAGCCTGGGATGGTGGGGGGCGATGCAGCTCGTTCCGCTGGTTGCGTTTACGCGGACCGGCATGATTGCCTCCGCCCTCACGTTTCCCTTCTGTTTTGGCCCAATCAAGTTCGGGAAACGCGTCCTCAGCCTGGCGCTCATCGGCGCCGGCGGGTTTTTGGTTTTCTTCACTCCACGGATGCAGACACGGATGTTCTACTCCGGGTCCGGAACGATCTCGGAGATGTCCCTCGACAACCCGAACTTTGCTACGGGCGGCAGATCAACGATGTGGCCGGAGTTTGCCCAGGAGATCGAGAAGAAGCCCTGGTTTGGCCATGGCGCCAACGCATCAGAACGCTTCGCCATGGTTCTAGCTGAGGGTGTGGAGCACCCGCACAACGATTGGCTGCGGCTTCTGTACGACTACGGCTACGTCGGGGCTGCCCTCTTTGGGCTGACGTTGCTTGCCCAGGTATTTCACGCTTTCCGTGCCGCGCGTGCTGCCCAGGGTCTGACCAAGGTGCTTTTCGTCTGCGCGGTTTCCTCTTTTGTTGTTTTGTCGGTTTTCATGCTTACCGACAACATCGTCTTGTACGCCGCTTTCTTCGGCAACCTGCAGTTCGCGCTGCTGGGCCTGGCGTACGCGTTGGCAGGCCGCCGAAAGGTGCCCCAGCTCCCCGTCGTCTCCTCGCGAAACTCCCACAGTTCGAGAGGATCGGAACAGATTGACCACTATTGGAAACGTCTCGACCGGTTCAGGTGGCGTTTCGCGGGGGACATCAACGATTTAAAGGGTGGCGACCGTTCGTAGGACCGCTTCAGCCTCGCCAAGGCCGGCTGTCAGGGAAACGGATACAGGCATTGCCAGTATGAAGGTCGTCCTTGTCCACAACTACTTGCGCTCGTCGGGGCCATCGGGCGAGAACCTCACCTACCAGGACGAGCGCAATCTGCTCCGGAAGTACGGCCATGAGGTGGTCGAGTTCACCGTCAGCAACGACGATCTGGAGGGTTCGAGGTGGAAAGGGAGTCTGAGGGCGGCATTCGCGGCACCCTGGAGCTTCTCAACCGTATCTCGTTTGAGGGAGGTCCTCGGCCGTGAGCGGCCTCAGGTAGTCCACGTTCACAACACCTTCCCTCTGTTGTCCCCGGCGGTGTTCTACGCCGCGCGCGGCCTTCCATGTGCGACGGTGCTGACCCTCCACAACTACCGTATTTTTTGTGCTGCGGGCGTTCCGCTCAGGGATGGACGCCCCTGCATCGAGTGCCTGGAAAAGCACAGTTCGCTGTCGGCGCTCAGATACCGCTGCTACCGTGGCAGCCGTGTTGCCACCCTGCCGCTGTCGCTTTCGGTAGCCCTGCACCGTCTCTTGGGTACCTGGCGGGAACAGGTTGACGCCTTCGTCTGTCTGTCGGACTTTCAGCTCGAGCTGATGGCAAGAGCGGGATTGCCGCAAGAGATTTTGTTCGTAAAGCCGCACTGCTACCTGGGAGCCCCTTCGCCACGGCCGTGGGAGGACCGAGATGACAAGGTCGTCTTCCTGGGCAGGCTGGGCCCTGAGAAAGGCGTCTCCTTCCTGCTCGAAGCGTGGCGGAAATGGGGAAGACTCGGCGCCGTTGCTCGAGGTGATTGGAGAGGGGCCGGAAGAAGCCGAACTCCGACGGGTTGCGGAGGAGGCCACGCTTGGCGGTCGAGTCTTGTTCAGGGGGCGCCTGCCCTTCAACGAGGGCCAGGAGTTGGTGGGGCGAGCGAAGGCAGTGGCCGTGCCGTCGATCTCGTACGAGGGATTCCCATGGTATCAGGGAGGCGTTTGCTCACGGTGTGGCTGTGGTGGCCTCACGCATCGGGTCGATTCAGACACTGGTCTCCGAAGGCGTCAACGGCGCACTGTTCGAACCCGGGGATGCCGCTGACCTGTTTTCCGTCACGAGACGCGTCTGGTCCGACGAAGGCCAGATGAGGGTACTTGGCTTGGGGGCTCGGGCAACCTTTGAAGCGAAGTACACCGCCAATCTCAACCACGAGACTCTCATGAGGATCTACGACGGAGCCATCGCGAGAAGACAGGCGAGGCTCGCCCGCCGCGAACGGGCTCCCTAACAGGGTGGCTCCTGATCAATGACCAGGATTGAGTCGGAAAGGATTCTCGGCTACGAGGTGGCGCGTGCCACCAAGGAGGGGTGCGCCGGGGAGGTTATCGGCTGGCTGGACGAAGAGCCGACGCCGCCGAAGTCCCTGGCGTGTGCGAACCCACACTCCCTGGTCATCAGTAGGCGTGACGCCCTGTTTCGCGAGGCCCTCGAGAACGCTGACCTCCTTGTGCCCGATGGCGTCGGGATGGTGCTCGCGTCGCGGATCCTTGGCGGTATGATCAGGGAAAGGGTCACCGGAAGCGACATCTTCCAGGCTGTCAGCCTGCTGGTGAACCGGAGGGGAGGCGTGCGTTATTTCTTCCTGGGCTCGTCCCCACTGACCCTGGAGCGGATCACCCGGCGGATGGGTCCGATTTCCCAAGGATTGAGATAGCGGGCACCCACGCCCCGCCGTTCGTCGAGGAGTTCACTACCGCGCAGGACGACGAGATGGTCGCGGCGGTCAACTCGGGCAGGGCTGATGTGCTCTGGGTCGGGATGAGCGCGCCCAAGCAGGAGAAGTGGGTCCACCGAAATAGGCACAGGCTGAACGTCAAGGTCATCGGCGCCATCGGCGCCGTTTTTGATTTCTACGCGGGCACACAAAAGCGCTCCCCGGAGTGGGCGCTGAGGACAGGGCTGGAATGGCTCCCCAGGTTGCTGTGGGAGCCGCGCCGGCTGTGGCGGCGGACGCTGATCTCGGCCCCGGTCTTCCTGTGGCTCGTCGTGCGGGAACGGATGGCTCGGCGCAGGCCAGCCGCCGATGTTTAGCAAGCACCGATAAAGCCTTGGCTCCAGCGCCGCAACCCACACGGACGTCATCTCAATGACCAAACGCGGTCTGCGGTTTCGGCCTCCTGAGGTCGCATTCGGGCCGGAGTTGCGCTGGGTCCTGCTGCGCGGCTTCGGCCCCCCGGAAGGGAACTTCTCAGGCACGGCGGAGCCGGAGGCTGTGAGGGCTCAGGCGGCTGCGCTCGATCTGGGTCCGCGGATTGGGTCGCGGATCGGGCAGGAACGCCTGCGCGCTGAGTTGGGAGCTGACACAGCACGGAAGTTCTTGATTGCGAGCGCCACCGCGGAAGCCCAGGGGAAGCGGATCGTGCGGCTCGCCCACGAGGTGGCTGGGGTTGCGGCCGGCGCCGGCGTGCCGCTGGTCTTTCTGAAGTTCGTTGCGCTGTATCTCTCCGGGGCGGTGACAGCCGGTTCGCGGTCGGTTGCTGATCTCGACGTGTTGGTGGCCGCGGAGGACGCCGAGCCGTTCGCGGCTGCATTGATGTCAAAGGGTTTCACGATATCGGGCGTGCCCGATTCGGATCAGCACTTGGCCCCCTTCCAGAATGACTCTGGTGCAATCGTCGAGGTTCACAGCTACGTGCAGGGCGTGCGCCTCGCGCGAAAGAGGGTTTTCGTCACAACCAGTGAGCTCGCTTCGCTCGGCTACCTTGCCCCTGTGCCACAGTTCCCCGGCGACAGCGCCATGCCCAAGCGAGAGGTCCTGGCGGCGCACGCGATTGCCCACGGCATTGCTCACCACGGAAGGAAGCCGCAGGAGTACCCACTGTTCCGGATGGTCGCTGATCTGATTGACCTCGGATTTGCTGGGGAAGAGGGCAGGGAAGTGTTGGACCAGATCACGCCATGGTTGGAACGCGAGGTCAGTCCGGAGGAGACGCTGGCAGTGAGAAACCTCTGCGTTGGTCTGTCGGTGGGTGACGAGGAACTGTACGCCAAAGCCTCGCGGGCCGAACCCGAAGTGCTGCTCCTTCGCCACCTTGTAGCCGGGGCAACCGACCAGAAGTATGTTGAGTCGCTCCAGGTTTCCGCGTTCCTGGGCAGGGTTTCCCACCTTCCTCGCCCATTGGCTGTTGGAAGGGCCCTTTGGAACGCGCTGTTCCTGAACAGGGCGCAGGTTGACAAGATCTACGGCCAGCAGAGATCGAGGGCCGGCTACCTTCGAAGGCAGGCCCTAAGGCCCTTCGACTTGCTGTCGCAAGGGGCGCACTCCCTGGCGGACCGCATCTTGATGCAATTTCGCAGGAAGGCATGACGGCAAGTTTGATGTTTCGCAAACCAGCCTACGATGAAGCTGTATGACGAAGATTTTGGGCGGATAGGGTGAACGGTGACAGACCCCGCATTCTCATGTTCGCTCCGCTGTGCTATCCGCCTGCCGGTGCCGAGGCCATTGCCACCGCAAAACTTCTCCTAGCTGGCTTTGATGCCAAGTGGGAACTTGATGTGGTATGCCAGGGCGATTTCGGGCAATACTATCCCACAACCGATGATGGGGTATGGAAATCGATAGTCCGTGTCATCCATAGCGTTGACGGTATCAAAAGAAAGAGTCTCCTTGGGCGTTTGAGCCATTGGTCAGCAACGAGGGCTTTCAGCAGCCTCAGGTCGGCGTGCTGGGTGAAAAAGGCTTCGTCCATCGGATCGCAGCTGCTCTCCAGAAGAAAGTACGACTTCATCCTGTCGCGCGCGACACCCCAATATGGTCATCTGCCTGCACTGATGCTCTCTCGGTCGTGTGGCCTACCGTGGATTGCGAATTGGAGTGATCCCATACCACCCGCCAAAGCTCCACCCCCTTATGGACGAGGGCCTCATGCTGCAGTTCCTTTCTATGTGCGGCGGTACTGCTCCGCAGTAGCCCGCCGCGCTACCTGGCACACATTCCCATGCGACCGTTTGCTCAGGTACGTTTCGTCGTACTTGCCCAAGTTGCGCAAGAAGGGGTCCGTGATACCGCACATTGCGCTCGGACGTTTCCGGTCTGACCTAGCTGTCAAGAGCAGGAAGTTCTCGATGTGCCACGCAGGTAGTCTAGGGCTCCGGGATCCCGACGTTTTCTTGAACGGCGTCAGGACATTCCTGGATAAAACAAGGCTTGGAGACAAGATCAGTGTGACGTTCGTCGGGCCACCATTGGAAAGCCTTCGAGCCACCGTGAGCAACCTCAATCTTGATGGGGTCGTGTCCATAGAAGGGACCAAGAGCTACGAGGTGACCCAAGAAGATTCTTGGCAGAACAAATGTCTCGGTTGTGTTGGAACCTCCCTTTGATGAAGGGATCTTTTTCCCATCCAAGTTCGTTGATCTTGTTCAGACCGGTCGGCCGATCCTGGCTGTCTCCCCAGTGGAGGGGACCATTTCAGATATCGTCTCGGCGAATGGGGGAGGAATAGTCGCCGACTGCCGTTCCTCGGATGCTATCGCGCAAGCAGTTGAGCGGCTCTATTCGGCCTGGGCGGCGGGGACCTTGGACTCGGTGTACGGGTCAGCTCATCTGTTCAGTTTGTTCAGCGAGGAGCATGTTCTTGGGCAATATTCGGAAATATTCGAGCGGATTAAGAAGCAGATGCTCTCGGCGAATTGCTCTCGAGAGTGAACAAAACTCCCTGGCAACACATCCCGGTACTCTTGGACAGGCACAGAATCGTTGAGGCATTCCGGTGCTGGGCTCGACCCAGTGCCCTGTCGGGGTTGTCACCGTCGGCGAACGAGTCGGACAAGGCTGTCTGCAGGCTGGGGACACTCAAATGGAAGGCAGGGCCAGCGAGCCTTCTTGAGGCCATGGTGCACATGCTAAATTCCAAAAGAGTAGCGGAGGCGACTGATGCTTGAGGTTGCCGTTGCTGCAGCCCTTGCGGCGCTCATCGCCGGGGTCGTCACCGGCGCGATGGTGCCCTTCGCGACCAAGATTGCCTTTGCGGTGCGGGCGGTGGACTACCCCGGCGGGCGTAAGTTCCACGGCGGTGCGGTGCCGCGCCTCGGCGGTGTGGCTATCGGCATCGGTCTCGCATTCGGAGCGGGCGCGGTGGCGCTCATGAGATGGTCCACCTGGGGTGGGCGCGTTTCAAGAATTGAGCTGGCGGCTCTGCTTATCGCCACGGCCATGGTGTTCACGGTCGGGCTGGTGGACGACATCGTCGGCGTCTCGGTGGCCAAGAAGTTCCTGGTGGAGTTCGCCGCCGCCGTGCTAATCGTCTATGCGGGGTGGTGGTTCTCTGTCCTGGGGGTGCCCGGAGGAGGCGAGATTGGGCTGGGCGTGATGGGAGGCGTGGTCACGGTGCTGTGGATCGTGGGCGTCGCCAACGCGATCAACCTCTTCGACGGTCTGGACGGGCTCGCCGGCGGCGTCGTGGCGATCGTCGCGGGGAGCATGCTCGCGTACTCGCTGATCCAGGGGAGCGTTCTGACGTCGGTCCTGATGGGGGCCGTCCTTGGGGCGTGCCTGGGCTTCTTGCCGCACAACAGGATGCCCGCCAAGATCTTCATGGGCGATGCGGGCGCCTTGACCCTCGGTTTCCTACTGGGGGCGATGAGCGTGCACGGCTCGCTCAAGTCCTCGGCGGCGGTTGCCATCCTCATCCCGGTCCTGGCACTAGGGATTCCCGTGATGGACACCCTAGTTGTGATGACGGTGCGCTTCCTCGAGCGACCAAAGGGGCACGCCGTCGAGCGGCTCCTGCGCATTTTCCGGGCGGACCGCAACCACGTGCACCACCTGATGCAGCGGCACGGCGCGAGCCGGCCCACGGTGGTGCGCATGCTCTACCTGTTCGTGCTGGTCTCCTGCGGGATGGCGCTCACGGTCGGGCTCACGAAGAGCTCGGGGCTCGGAGTCACACTGGTGATCGTCGAGGCTGCAGCGATCCTGCTGGTCCGCACGCTGGGATTCGCGCGGTTCACGCGCGCGCTTGCCGACGATCAGCGTGAGGAGCTGCGCGAGAAGTGGTTCGCCCCGTCCCATCCACCGGCTGAAAAGTGACCGCGGGTCCATTACGTGGCCGGCGTAGCGGCGGCCCTTGCGGTTACTTCTGTCCTTGTCATTCTGAACCCCGAAGGGGCGAAGAATCTCATAACGCTGCAGGTACGGTGAGATCCTTCGGTCGTCCTGCACCCGGCAGGACGCCCTCAGGATGACAGCCGAGGGCGGGGGCAAGCCCCGCCCCTACGTTACCGAGGCTAATGAAAGGGTACCCGTGTTCATGCTTGTTGGCTTGCGACGCGCAAAAGAATGAGCACGCGCGGAGCGCGTGCTCCACAGAAACAAATGCAGCCGCGAGGCGGGATCTCGTCGAATTCGGCGAGAATGCTTCGCCCCCTGCTGGGCGCGCGCAATGACACGCGCGCGCGGAGTGCGCGCTCCACGTGGACACTCTTGGTGCAGTGGGGCTCAGTAACTGATGGCCGAGAAATCCTCCTGGCGCGAGACGTTTTTGCCGGAGCACGAGCTCCTGCTGTGCGTGGCGCGCACACGGGGGGCGCAAGCTCACGCGGAGCGGGCGCATGAGCTGCTGCGTGGCGGGATCGACTGGCCTGCCGTGTTGATGACGGCGATCGATCACGGGGTGATGCCGCTGCTGTACCGGAACTTTCCCATACTCGGTCTGGAGGCGGCGCCCGGTGCGTTCCTGAGCGACTTGCGAGCACTGTACCTCGCCAACACCTACCGCAACCTCTCGCTGACCAGGGAGCTCCTCAATGTGCTCGCGATCTTCGAGTCGGTTGGCGTCCCCGTGGTGGCGTACAAGGGTCCGGTCCTTGCGGTGGTGGCGTATGGCGACACGTCGTCGCGGCAGTTCTCGGACCTGGATCTACTGGTGAGCAGGCTGGACATCGGGAAGGTCAAGGTCCTGCTGAAGTCTGAGGGGTACAAGGCGTCCCACGCGCTCACCCCAAGACAGGAGCGGGCACACCTGGCGCGCACGTGCGAGCTTGGCTTCGACCTTCCGGACCCGCGGATCTACCTGGACGTGCATTGGCGCTTCGCACCGGAGTGCCTGGGAGGGGGTCCGGACGCTGGACTGGCGCTGGCCAGGAGGCGGCGCGTCAACATGGGCAACGCGACCGCACCCTCGCTCGACCCGGAGGACATGCTTCTGGTGCTGTGCGTGAACGGCGCGTTCTCCATGTGGTGCAAGCTCCAGATGGTCTGCGACGTGGCCGAGTTGATCCAGACCCACCAGGCGTGGGACTGGCCGGGGCTCGTCGAGCGGGCGCGCGCGCAGGGGTTGCTTCGGATGCTGCTTGTTGGCCTTTCGTTGGCGGCGGAGCTGGTCGAGGCGCCGGTTCCCTGGGAGGTCGGCGCCCTGGCCGCGCGCGACCCGGTCGTGACGGCCCTGCGCGCCTCCGTGTTGCGCGGGCTCTTCCTGCCTAATACCGTCGACCCGTCGCTGCTTGGGACCAGCCGCTTTCAGCTCCGGGCCCTGGACAGCCAAAAGGCGAGGCTGACCTACTGCTGGATCCGCGCCGCGGCGCCGACGGTCCAGGACTGGCAGTGGATTCGGTTGCCGGACTCGCTCTACTTCCTCTATTACCTGCTGAGGCCGGTACGTCTGGCGGTGCAAGGTCTGGGCGGGCCGCTGATGCGGCGGCTGGGCCTGAGCGGCGCGACGCGTGAGTGAAATGAATCCTAGGGTTTGTGTGGGGCACGCCCTCCGGGCGTGCCTTTTTGTTTGAGACTTTCGCCAAGGCAGGCGCGGAGCACCTGCCCCACATTTGTCTTGTGTGGAGCGCGCGCTCCACGCGTGCTCGTTTCTGCTTGCGACTTCGGAGAGACTGAGCACGCCCGGAGGGCGTGCTCCACAGCGGCAGGGATCAAGCGTCGTCGAGGAGGTGGAGGATCTCGTCGGGGTTGCGGAAGGGCGCGATGAGATAGACGCCGGCGGCGTAGCGCGGGGCAGCCCGTAGGAGCTCACGCGCACGTTCGGTGCCCACCTTCGAGGCCTCGGCTCCCGAGGCCTCGAGCTTTTTCAGCAGTTCTTCTGGGACGTAGATGCCGGCCACCTCGTTGTGTAGGCGTAGCGCGAGCTTGAGCGACGGCAGCGGCCAGACCGCCACCAGCGCGGGCAGCGGCAACTTTCCGCCGAAGCGGTCGAGCAGGCGCTCCCACGGCTCCCAGGCGAAGAACACCTGGCTCATCACGAAGTGCGCGCCAGAGTCAACCTTGCGGCGCAGGCGCTCGACCTCGTGGTCGAGATCGTCGGCGGCGGGGTTCACCGCGACCCCGAGGTGGAACACGGGCGGCTCACCGATGGGGTTGCCGGCCGAATCGAACCCCTCGGCCATGCGGGAGATCGACCGGACGAGCTCGAAGATGTCCACGTGGTAGACGTCGTGGGCGCCCGGGTAGTCGCCGAGCTGCGAGGGGTCGCCGGAGACCGCCAGCAGGTTTCTGAGCCCCCCGTGCCAAGCGCCCAGCAGCTGCGCCTGCAGCCCCATGAGGCTCGCATCACGCGGCGTGATATGCGGGATGGTCTCGAGCCCGGACTCGCGCTGCACCTCGGCTGCCAGCCAGAGCGAGTCCATTCGCAGCCGCGCCAGCGGGTTGGAGTTGATGTCCACGGCGTCCACCCGAGCTGTAGCCGCCATCGCCCTGGTGGCCTCGACGATGCGCTCGGGGTTGGTGCCCTTGGGCGGGTCGAGCTGCACGACGTGGACGAACTGCCCCGTGGCGAGCTTGGCCGCCAGCGTGGACTGCAGGCGGGGCTGCGGGGCGGGCATGGGCGGCTGCGGCTCGACCGCGATACGGGCCCGGCGCGGGTGCACGGGGTGGATGCCGCGCACCGCCTCTGCGATTGCGCGGATGTGATCCGGGCCGGTGCCGCAGCAGCCGCCGACGAGGCCCGCCCCCAGCTCGACCGCGCGCCGGGCGAACTGTGCAAGGTAGGTTGGGGTGGCCGGCGGCAGCAGGATGCGGCCCTCGCGGCGCACGAGCGAGCCGGCGTTGGGCATCACCGCGATCGGCCCCGGAGGCTCGCCGAGATGCTCCAACACGTCGAGGGTGCCCTGTGGCCCCGGCGCGCAGTTGATCCCAGCCGCTAGAAGGTCGTGCTCGAACAGCTCGCGGAGCTCCTGGGCGAACTCGGGGTGGCTCTCCGGGAGCTTCTCGAACGGGAAGGAGAGACAGGCGATCAGCGGCAGGTCCGTCACATCGCGCACCGCCTCGATGGCGACGCGCAGCTCGTCCAGGCGGAAGAACGTCTCCAGGATCAGCAGGTCGGCGCCGTTGCCGGCCAGGATCGCCGCCTGCTCGGCGTGGGCGACCGCGATCAGGCCCGGGCCCTCCGGATCGTCGATGTTGATGATGCCGGCGAGCGGCCCTATCGAGCCCGCCACCAGGCAGTCCACTCCCGAGATCTCGCGTGCCTCGCGGGCCAGCTTGACCCCAGCGGAGTTGACGGCCTCGACCACCTCGCTGGCGAACAGGCGGTCCAGCTTTGGACGGGAGGCGGCGAAGGTTGCGGTTTCGAGCAGCTCCGCGCCGGCCTTCAGGTAGGCGAGGTGGATCGCCAGCACCTCGTTCGGACGCTCCAGCGGGGCCAGGTCGAGGTGAGCGCCGGCCGGTACGCGGGCCAGCAGCTCCGACCCCATCGCGCCGTCCCCGACAACGATGTGATCGGTGAAACGCTTCAGGACCCGCCCGTGGCTCATCTCTGCATTGTAGCGGGAGAGAGCCAGGTCGCTGTGGAACGGGTGCTCCGGCTGTGCTTGTTGTTGCGAGCCCCCGGAAGGGGGCGAAGCAATCTCGCCCAACGCGACGGGATCCCGCCACGCGGTCGCTCGCGGCTTCGGCTTCGTCGCTGCGCTCCTCGCGATGACGACACGCCCGGAGGGCGTGCTGCACAGAAGCGCGAAGTGGCGTTGGACTATGCCAGGTACTTGGCCTCGGGGTGGTGGAAGACGACGGCGGAGACGCTGGCCTCGGGGTCCATCATGAACCCCTCGGTGAGGCGGATGTCGATCTCCTGGGGGTTCAACAGCCGGAACACGTCCACCTGTGGCTCAAGGTCCGGGCAGGCGGGGTAGCCGAAGGAGAGCCGGATGCCGCGATAGCGCGCCCGGAAGCGCTCCTCCATGGGCATCTCCTGCGGGTCCGGGAAGCCCCACAGCTCGCGCAGCCGGCGGTGCAACCACTCAGCGGTGGCCTCGGCGGTCTCCAGCGCCAGCGCCTGAAGGGCGATCGAGTCCAGCAGCTCGCCCTTGGCGCGTAGGTCAATGGCGCGGGCGCGCACGCCGACACCCGCGGTGACCACGAAGATCGCGACGGTGTCCTTGGCCTCCGGGTCCGGGTGCACCCAGTCGGCGGCGCAGGCGTGCGGTGGTCTGCCCTGGCGCATGAACGGCAGCGCGGCCCGCTCGCGCCCGTCTGGATCGAGGATGACCACCGTGTCGCCCCGCCCGTAGGCCCTGAAGAAGCGGTACACACCCGCGAGCTTGAACCACTGGCGGGAAACCGCAGCATCCTGAAGCGCCTCGACGCGCCGCTTCAGCTCGGTGACCTTCTCGTCGCCGGCCTCGAGCAGGCGGCGCACCGAGCCCCGCACGCCCAGGTGCTTCCCGAACAGCATCTGCGGGTTGAGGTGGCCGAATATCTCGTCCATGGGGAGGTCGTGGAGCACGTGCCGCTTGAGGTCCGGCGGCTTCGGCAACTCGGCCACCGGGAGCGGCTCGCGCGCCCAGATCGCTGCGACGCCCACGGCGGGCGTGTCATTCTGAGGGCGCGTGGCGCCCGGAGAATCCGGTTGCGCATCGGAGGCGGTCGGGTCCGGGGTCGGCGAGATCCTTCGCTCGGCTGGCGGCTCGGTCGGGAAGATGGTCCCCGCGGCATCGATCGATGCCGCGGGGACCGTCAGCTCGTTGGCGATGGCGAGGCCGGCCATGGCGTCGGAGGCGTAGCACACGGTGCGGCCGTAGGCGGGGGCGATTCGCTCGGTGGTGAAGGAGGGGGAGAGCGCCGCGCCGCCCACGAGGAGGGGGACCTCGATCCCCGCCGCGCGCAGGTCCTCCGCGGTGGCGACCATCTGGTGGGCGGAGCGCACGAGCAGGCCCGAGAGACCTATGAGGGTGGTGCGGTGCTCACGCCACGCGTCGATGAGCTTGTTCGAGGGGCACTGCACGCCGAGGTCCACGACCTTGTAGCCGTTGGTGGAGAAGATGATCCCGACGAGGTTCTTGCCGATGTCGTGCACGTCCCCGCGCACGGTCGCGAGCAGGAGCGAGCCCCGCGACGCGGTCTCGTCGCCGGTCATGTAGGGCTTGAGGTAGTCCACACCTGCCTGCATGACCTCGGCCGACACGAGCACCTCGGCGACGATGAGCTTGCCGGCGCCGAAAAGGCGGCCGACCTCGGCCATCCCGGCCATCATGGGTCCGTTGATGATGTCGAGCGGGGTGGAGCGGGTGAGCAGCTCCTCGAGGGTCTGGTCGAGGCCGATGCGCGCCCCCTCGACCACCATGCGGCGGAGGCGCTTTGCTGCGGGCATGTGCCGGTCCACGAAAGGGACACGTGGGCGCACCTGACGGTAGCGGGCCACAAACGCGTCCACCGCTTCTTTCTCGCCGGAGAACAGCACGTCCTCCGCGAGCTTCACCTCCTCGCGCTCGAGGGTGGGGAAGCGCACGAGCTGCTCGGTGTTGACGATCGCGGCGTCGAGGCCGGCTTCCACGCAATGGTGGAGGAACACCGCGTTGAGCACCTCGCGCCCCGAGGGCGGCACGCCGAAGGAGACGTTGGAGATGCCGAGCAGCGTGAGGGCCCCGGGCAGCTTCTCCTTGATCAGCTTGACGCCGCGCACGGTATCGGCGGCCGCCGCCCTGAACTTGGGGTCTCCAGTTGCAGCCGGGAAGACCAGCGCATCCAGCAGCACCTCGCGGCGGCGCAAACCGGCCGCCTCCAGGCGCTCAAGCAACCGGGCGGCCACTTCGAGCTTGCGCTCCGCGGTGCGTGCCATCCCCTCGCTCGGGTCCTCGTCGATGCAGCCGGCGACCACCGCCGCCCCGAAGCGCCTCGCCAGCGCCGCCACCTGGTCGAGGCGGCTGCCGCCGTCCTCCAGGTTGACCGAGTTGAGCACCGGCCGGCCCGGGATCAGCTCCAGCGCCGCGGCCATCACCTCGGGGTCGGTGGAGTCCACCATAAGCGGCACCCGCACCGCGCGGCGCAGCTCGGTGACCGCCGCGACCGTGGAAGCCTTCTCGTCCGTCTCGGGGTCGGCGAGGCAGACGTCCAGCACGCCGGCCCGCCCGCGCACCTGGCGCCGCCCGATCTCGGCCGCCTCCGCGAAGCGGCCTTCGCGAACCAGGTTCTTGAACTTCCGCGAGCCGAGGACGTTGGTGCGCTCGCCGATGAGCAGCGGAGGTGGCTCCTGCACCAGCTCGACCACCTCGCCGCCGGCCAGCTTGGCGGGGTCGTACTCGGGGGGCTCGCGCCGCGTGTTGCGGTCGGCCACCTCGCGCAACCGGCGGATGTGCTCCGGCGTAGTGCCGCAGCAGCCGCCGATCAGGTTGACCCAGCCCGAGGCGGCGAAGCGCTCGATGGTGCGAGCCAGCTCCTCGGGGCTCTCCCGGTAGTGGCCCTCCCCGTCGGGGATGCCGGCGTTGGGGACAACCGAGACGAACGACGGGGTGAGCGCGGCGAGGGCGCGCACGTGCTCGGTCATCGGACCCGGACCGGTGGAGCAGTTGATCCCGAGCCAGAGCGGCTGCCACGGCTCAGCCATCACCGCCACCGCCTCGATCGTCTGCCCGCCGAGCGTGGTTCCGGTGGGCTCGAGGGTGGCCGAGACCGCCACCGGCAGGCCGGGCGCCGCGTCGCGGCAGGCGATAAGGGCGGCCTTGAGGTTGAGCGGGTCCTGGCTGGTTTCGATGAGGAGCACGTCGGCGCCGCCCTCCGCCAGCCCCTCGACCTGGCTTGTGTACGATTTCACAAGCTCGGCGAAGGTGACCCCTCCGGTGAGCGTAAGTGACTTGGTGGTCGGGCCGATCGAGCCGGCGACGAAGCGCGGGTGTTTCTTTCCCTTCCCCTCGAACTCGGCGCACGCCTCGCGCGCCAACTCGGCCGCCCTGCGGTTGATCTCCTTGCAGCGTCTGGCCAGGCCGTACTCGACGAGGACCACCGGGGTGGCGCCGAAGGTGTCGGTTTCAACGATGTCGGCGCCGGCCTGCAGGTAGGAGCGGTGCAGCTCCAGGACCGCGTCCGGTCGGTGCAGGACCAGCGCTTCGTAGCAGCCGAACCGGGGCTCGCCACCGTAGTCGTCTGCGGTGAGCCCGCGTGCCGCCAGGGCCGTGCCCGTGGCCCCGTCCAGCACCAGGATGCGCTGGCGCAGCAGGCCGGCGAGGGCGGCGCTCCGCGTTGGGCCCCGCGTCATCCCTCAATTCTAGACCGGCTGTCACGAAGCGCGGCTTTTTCCAGCACTTGCAGGCCACGCCGGGGCGAGAGGACCAGGGAGGAAGGTGAGACGGGAGTGGGGAAAGGGGAAAGGGAAACAGGCAAAAGGAGAGCAAAGACAAAGCAGGCTGCCTGTCTTCCTTCTTCCTTCTCGACTTTTCCCTCTTCCCTTCTTCCACGAGCATGCGATCATGGCGGGCCTTGAACCTGAAAACTCACTCCTGGAGGGGGCCATGAGTCACTTCACCCGCGGAGAGAAGCTGTTCCTGCTCGGGGCGGTCGTGCTGGCGGTGGCGGCGGGGGTCTTCGCCTGGACCAACTTCAAGCGCGCGTTCCCCGAGGCGAACCTCACGTTTGCGGTGAACCGGGCCACCTCCCAGCCGGTGGCGGAGGCGTTTCTCCGCCAAAACGCCCCGGTTGGCGCAGGGGCCGTTCCCGGGCGGCGGCACACGACGATCTTTCAGGTCAACGACACGGCAAAGGTCTACCTGGAGCGCGAGCTGGGGCTCGGCACGCTCGGTGAGCTGACCCGTGAGCGGCAGGTTCGGCTGTGGGAGTGGTCGCATCGCTGGTTCCGCCCCCTCGACAAGGAGGAGGTGAAGGTCGCCGTGACTCCCGAGGGCGAGGTGATGGCCTTTGCCCACCTCATCCCGGAGGAGGCGGCCGGTGCCTCCCTCGACGAGGCCGCGGCCAGGGGGATCGCGGAGAAGCTGCTGACCAGTGCCTTTAAACTGGACCCCGCGCGGCTCACGTTCATCGAGTCGAAGCGTGAGGACCGCCCGCACCGGCGCGACTGGACGTTCACGTTCGAGCGCACGGGCTGGAAGGCCCGAGAGGCTACCTACCGCATGCTGGTCGAGGTGCACGGCGATGAGGCGGCGGCCTACAGGGAGTACCTCAAGGTGCCGGACGCGTGGACCCAGTCCTACCAGCGGCTACGCGCCGCCAACAACACCACCGCGCTGATCGCGGCGTTCGGCATCGTGCTGACGATTCTGGCCGCGGTGGTGGTGCTGTTCCGCGAGGGCAGGCGCAACAACGTGCGCTGGCGGCTCGTGCTGCTGCTCACCGCTGTCTCGTTTTCGCTCTTCTTCCTGCTGTCGCTCAACGATCTGCCGCTGGCCACCTACAACTTCGACACCACCGGGACCTATGGCGCGTTCCTGGCGCGCCAGGTGCTCTCCGGCTTGGCGGGTGCGGGGGTACAGTCCCTGCTCATCTTCATCGTTGTGGCGGCGGGTGAGCCGCTCTACCGCGCGCGTTTCCCCGGCCACCTGCGCGTGACGGCCCTGTTCGAGCGCGTCGGCTGGAAGAGCAGAAAGTTCGCGTTCGGCCTGATCCTGGGCTACTGCCTGGCGGCGCTGTTCATCGCATACCAGGTGGCGTTCTACCTTGTTGGGTCGCGCTTCGGCGCCTGGAACCCGGCCGAGGTCCCCTTCGACAACCTCCTCAACACCTCGTTCCCCTGGCTCGCGGTCCTGTTCATCGGGTTCTACCCAGCGGTGAACGAGGAGTTCATGTCGCGGGTGTTCTCGATCCCGCTGGTGGAGAGGCTCGCGCACTCGAAGGTGGCGGCGGTCGTCGTGCCTGCGCTGATCTGGGGGTTCGCCCACGCCAACTACCCGGCGCAGCCGTTCTTCATCCGCGGCGTGGAGGTCTCGATCGCCGGCCTGCTCGTGGGCATCATCCTCTACCGGTTTGGCGTGCTGCCGTGTCTGGTCTGGCACTACGTCGTGGATGCCGGCTACACCTCGATGCTGCTGGTGCGCTCGGGCAACCCGTACTTCATGATCACCGCGATCGTGGGCACTGGCGTGCTTCTGATCCCGCTGGCGGCCACGCTGGTTGCGGCGTGGCGGCGCGGCGGCTTCGTCGAGGACCCGGCGGTGCTCAACGCCGCCGACCCGACCCCGCCCGAGCCTCCAGCCGTGGCAGCGGTGCAGCCGGTGGCCATCGCGGCCCCGCCGCTGCGTTTGGTGGTTCCGGTGGGCGTGGCGCTCGCAGTTGTCGGAGTGCTGCTTGCCTGGCGCGCGCCCACCGCAGGCCGTGGCGTGGGCGTGAAGCTGCGTCCCGCCGCGGTACGAGCGGCCGCCGAGTCATTCCTGAGCGAGCGTGGCGTGGATCGCTCCAAGTGGCGGTTTGTGGTGACGGCCCGCGAGGACATACTCGGCGGCAACGCGAGGCGCTACCTGCTGGAGAACGGGGGCGTCTCGCAGGTGGCACGCTTCGCCGCCGAGGTGCCGGCGTGGCAGGTGCGAGTTCTCCGGCCCGAGGAGCGCGAGGGGTGGCAACTCTCGGTGGATGACCCGGCGGGGAAGGTGGTCCGGTTCGAGCACTCGTTACGGGAGGAGGCGCCCGGCGCGAGTCTCCCCGTCGAGGAGGCGCGCAAGAAGGCGGAGGTAGCTCTGACGGAGGCTGGTTTCCAAATCGGTACGCTCGTCTTCAAGGAGGTCAAGACCTTGAAGCGGCCGGCCCGCCTCGACCACACGTTCACCTGGAAGGACCCGAGCCGCAGCATCGCGGATGCCGAGTACCTGCTCGACGTCACGGTGCAGGGAGATGCGGTGGACGGGCTGTCCCGCCGCATCAAGCTCCCGGAGGCGTGGGAGCGGGCGCGCGAGAAGGCGACCGTGGCGTACTACGCGCGCCTGGCGGTGATGCTCGGCTTTGTCGCCCTGCTGATCACCCACGGCCTGCTGACGTTCTACCGCGGCGTACGTACCGGCCTGGTTCCCTGGAAGCCTGTCCTGAGGGCGAGCGGCGGCCTGGTGGCGCTGTTCGTAGCGGCCGCGGCGCTCACCTACCCACTCGTGTGGGCGAGGTACGACGTCTCGATGCCGGAGGCGTTGTTCAGCACCACGAGCCTCATCGGGATGGCGATCATGACGCTCTTCTGCGCGGCCTTCGCCGTGCTGGTGCTGGGGATCCTGGTCTCCTGTTTCCCCGAGGCAGGAGCCGTTGCCAGTCCTCCTGCCCGCCGCCCCGTGGCGGGAGCCTCGGCGGCAGCCGCCCTTGCCGCCGTCGGCGCGTACCTCACACTGCGAGGGCTCGTGGCGTTCACACGGAACGCCGTGCCACGGGCCTTTTCCGACGCGCCCGTGGGGATCCCGGAGCCGGTGGCCACCGCGCTGCCCGGCCTCGCAGCGCTGCAGGGTCCGCTATTGGCCGGGCTGGTGCTCCTCGGCCTGGTGGGGTTGGCGCTGCACCTGTGGCGCGGGCTCGCGAAGCCCTGGCTCAAGGCGCTCTTCGCCGCCGGCCTGCTGGTGGCGCTCATACCGGTCGGGTCCGGCGCCTCCGCTCTCGAGATCGCGACGGGCTTGGTTCAGGCGGCACTCGTGCTGGGCGGCGGTGTGCTGCTCGTGCGCTTCGTGCTGGGTTCCAACCCCGCGGCCTACCTGCTGGCCGCCGCATGGCTCGCACTGCTCCCGGCTGTAAGTGAACTTGTCGGCCAGCCGGGCTCCTTCTACTCGAGCCAGGGGTGGTTGCTGTTGCTGCTCGCTGCGGCTTTCAGCGCCTGGTGGCTCCTTCGCGGTTCGCCGGGGAGGCAGGCCGGTTAGAATCAACCCATGAAGCTGTGCCGTGCGGTTGTTCTGGTGCTGCTGGCCCTGGGCGCGGCCGAGGCTCGGGCCGCGCGTCTGCTCGCCAACCCGGGACGGGCCGTCTACGCCGGGCCGACCCAGGGAAAGGCGGTGGTGCTGCAGGCGGAGGCCGCCACCAGGGTGGAGGTCACCGCAGGCGGCAAGACAAGCGTTTTCGTGGCCGACGGCGACGGGGTGTGGGCGATCACGAGCGTCGGCGGGGTCGCCTGGCAGGAGAGGCGCTGGTCAAAGGGGGACGCTTGGGTGCTGGCGCTGTTGGTCGCCCTCGACCCCAAGGCCCAGGGGGTCCGCACCGAGCGCGGCCTTCCAAGGAGCTACCAGCCGCAGTCGGGGAGCAAGGTCCAGATTCCGGCGGCCGAGTACCGCCGCGACTCGAAGGGGGTGGTCGGTTACACCGTTGGGGACGTCGAGGTGAAGCGAACGGAGAGCGGACCGCTGCCCCAGCTAGCCGCGGACGCGTTCTCCGTGCCCAAGAAGCAGCGGAGCGGCCTCGCGAAGCTGGCCGACGCGACGGCCGGGCTCTTTGCCTCCGACAAGCCGACGGTCTCTTCCACGGCCGGGGCGCGCGGCGTCACCGAGGAGGAGAAGAAACTCGGCTCGACTTACAACTTCGCCGCCGTCGAAAAGGTGGAGAAGCTCACAGTGGACCAGGCCGACGTGGACAAATTCATCCGCGCCGGCAAGCTGGGAGGTGGGTCGTGAGGCGCCCGGCGCTGGTGTTGGCGGCGCTGCTTCCGCTCGCTGGGTGCTCCGGCGTGAACCTGGGCCCGATCTCGACCGAGGACGTCCTCAAGGCAGGGACCGCGGTGGCGGCCAGCCAGCGTGAGTTCACCCCCGAGGAGGAGCGGCAGCTCGGCCGGGTCGTTGCGGCGCGGGTGCTGGGGACCTACCCGCTGTGGGAGGACTCTGCTCGCGCCCGATACCTGAACCTGGTGGGCCAGGTGGTCGCACGCCAGGTCGGGAGGCCGGGCACGGTGTGGCGCTTCGCGCTCCTCGACACCGACACGGCGAACGCGTTCTCCTGCCCGGGCGGGTATGTGTTCGTCACCCGTGGGCTGTTTCAGGCCTGCCGGAGTGAGGCCGAGCTCGCCGCCGTGCTCGCCCACGAGTGTGGGCACGTCGCGGGCCATCATGTGCTCAACGAGATCCGGCGCGCCAACCTGATCTCGGCCGGGATCTCCATCCTGGCTGACCACGCCGGTGGCGGAGGCCTGACCGCGGACCTGATGCGGAAGATCGGCGAGAAGGGCGCGGACGTACTGATCAACCGCGGCATGAGCCGCAAGGACGAGCTCGACGCCGACGCCCGTGGGTGCCGTATCGCCCGCGGCGCCGGCTATGCCACCCAGCCGTACGCGGAGTTCCTGCTCCGGCTCGAGGCGCGCATGGGGGCCGAGAGCGGCGGGGCGCTGGCCTCCCTTGCCAAGACGCACCCCCGGCCGGCGGACCGACTCAAGGAGCTTCAGGGCAGCGGCCTGATCTCTGCCGACGGTCAAACCCTTGCCGACCGTTTCGCCCGCACGGGAAAGCAAACGTAGGGCAGCCTCGCGGCCACCTCACCGCTGCTCTTCTGGAGATTCCTCCCCGTTATCTTGCCCGATGCCGAGTCTGGTGCGCCAGGACGCCAGCAGGGAGATCATCGAGCGCAGGCGGTAGCAGAGCACCCCGCACACCAGATAGAGGAACTGCGAGGCGGCGGTGGGCGGCATGTGGAGCACGGCGTCCAGGTCGGCCTGGCTGAGTGCCAGTACGGTGCACCCCTCGGTGTGGGCGCGCCCGTCGGCGCTGCGGACCTGGTCGTCCACCAAAGCCATCTCGCCGAACACCTCCCCTCTTCCGAGGATTGCGAGCGGCTCCTCACCCCGACCGCTCATCCGCGAGATACGCACCTCGCCGTCGAAGACGATGTAGAGGGAGTCACCAGCTTCCCCCTCGTGAAAGAGGTAGGCGTCGCGCGGGAAGTGCTGGGCGTGGAGGGTCGCGGCGAGGAGCCGCAACTCGGCTGCCGACAGCCCCGTCTCCTGGAAGAGGTCCATCTTGGCGCCCGGCATCAACTCGACGTTCTGCCCCGGCACGCGGTCCGGACGCTCCCCGGTTTCCGCGAGCGGGATGATCTCCGCCATGAACTGGTTGGCCTGCCGGATCTTGGCCGCCACGGAGTGCCAGAACGAGCGCGCGAGCGCGGCACCCAGCTCGTGATCGTTGACCAGCCACCGGCGGAGCCCGGCGCTGTTGAAGCGCAGCAGCACGCCCTTCTCGACGGCGACGGTGGTGGTGGGGCGGGGCCGACCGTCGAGGAAGGAGGGCTCGCCCAGGAGCTGCCCCACCCGGGACCTGCTGACCGGCTGGCGCCCCGCCAGCGTGGTGCAGAAGTCCTCGGTGACCCCGGAGACAACGACGTGGAAGTCCTCGCCGACCTCGCCCTCGTCGTAGATGATCTGGCCCCGCGCGATGAGCTGCTCGCTGGTGAATGCGGCGAGCCGTTCGACCTGCTCGTCAGGGACGTGCTGGAAGACGCGGAACACCCGCAGGTCGGAGAACGCCGACTGGAAATCGCTCGAGGGCTGCTTGTCCACCGGCCCCATCGCCTGACTTTCGACCTCGTTCCTGCCGGGGCGAGCCACACCCCCGGCCACTTTTACCTCTTCCCCCGGTGCCCCAGCCGTCCCTGGGCAAGATCAAGCGCCTACTTCAACTCTATCCCATAGTTGGGGTTTTGGCGAGAAAGCGGCGGGATGCCCGCGCCCTGGGCGCCCGAAACCGCTCCGAAGCGCCAACACGTTCACGGGTTCGAAACGCGTCACCACGTGAGCGGCTCAGAGAGGCGCCGCTCTGCCCCCCGGGGAATAGAGCGTTGTTTCAGCCGCTTGCACAGGGTTGCGTGAAGGCGTTGGTGGAAAGGGGCTACGCGAGCCATGAGGGTCGCAGTGCCGAGGGAGATCCGCCCGGGCGAGCGGCGCGTGGCGCTGGTTCCCGAGTCGTGCAAGAAGCTCGTCGCCGCCGGCATCGAGGTGACCGTGGAAACTGGCGCAGGGGAAGCGGCCTTCTTCCCGGACGCCGCCTTTCGTGAGGCCGGAGCAGGAATCCTCTCCGGGCCCGAGCCCCTCCTCGGCACCGCAGATCTCGTCGTGAAGGTCCAGGCGCCGGCGCTCAACGAGGCGCTCGGGAAGCACGAGGCCGAGCTGATGCGGGAGGGTGCGATGCTGCTCTGCACTCTTGTGCCCAGCCGTCACCCCGATGTGGTGGAGAAGCTGGCTCGGCAGAAGGTGACGGCGTTTGCCACCGACCTGATCCCGCGGATCACCCGGGCGCAGGCGATGGACACGCTCTCCTCGATGGCCAACATCGCGGGCTACAAGGCGGTGCTGATCGCGGCCAACCACCTCCCGAGGTACTTCCCCATGCTGATGACCGCTGCCGGTACGGTGTTCCCTGCCAAGGTCTTCATCATCGGCGCCGGTGTTGCGGGGTTGCAGGCGATCGCCACAGCGCACCGCCTTGGCGCCGCGGTGGAAGCCACCGACACCCGGCCCGTTGTGAAGGAGCAGGTGGAGAGCGTCGGTGCCAAATTCGTCGGCGTGGAGGTCAGCGAGGAGGCTCAGGACGCTTCGGGGTACGCGAGGGAGCTTTCCGTCGAGTTCTACAGAAAGCAGGCAGAGCTGATCGCGGAGCGCTGTGCGGCCGCCGACGCCGTGATCACTACGGCTCTTATCGGCGGTGTGAAGGCCCCCAAGCTCATCACTGCCGAGATGGTGAGGGCAATGAAGCCGGGCTCGGTGATCGTGGACCTGGCGGCCGAGGCCGGCGGCAACTGCGAGCTTACCCAGCCGGGACGCACGGTGGTGGCGCACGGCGTGACCATCGTCGGCCCTGACAACCTGCCCGCGGAGGTCCCGTGGCACGGAAGCACGCTGTACTCCCGCAACCTGACCGCGTTCGTACTGGCGTTCTGGAACGGCGGGGCGTTCAACCTCGACCTCGAGGACGAGATCATCCACGCCTGCCTCGTCACCCACGCGGGCGAGGTGCGTCTCGGCAATGCCGCGGCGCGGGCGTGAGCGGGGTTCTGGCGGGTCCGGACGGAGGGAAGACGAAATGGCTGCTGACTTCGAGCTGAGCCTCTTCGTGTTCGTGCTGGCCACGTTTCTGGGCCTCGAGGTGATCCGGCGGGTTTCCCCGCTCCTGCACACGCCTCTGATGTCGCTCACAAACGCAATCTCCGCCATCGCGGTGGTCGGCTCGATCCTGGTGGCGGGGCAGCAGAAGAGCACGCTCTCGACGGTACTCGGGACCGCCGCGGTCACCTGCTCGATGATCAACATCGTGGGCGGGTACCTGATCACCTACCGCATGCTGAAGATGTTCAAGAGGGGCGGGAAGGACGGGCGATGATCGACACGTTCATCCCCCTGATTTACGTCGCGGCCGCCGTCTCGTTCATCCTCGCGCTCAAGTGGCTCTCCGCGGTGTCAACCGCCCGCCGCGGCGTGATCGTCGGGGTGGTGGGAATGGCGCTGGCGGTCGGCGGGACGCTGCTCAAGCCCGAGATCGTCAGCTACCAGTGGATTGCCGTCGCGATCGTGCTGGGCTCGATCATCGGCGTCCCGATGGCGATGATGCCAATGACCGCGGTGCCGCAGCGGACCGCGCTCTCCCACGCCTTCGGCGCGCTGGCGGCGGCGCTGGTGGGGACCGCCGAGTACTACCTGCGAGCCCCAGGGATCGACCCGTTCACCATGGGGGCGCTGGCGCTGGAGGTGCTTCTGGGCTTCCTCACCTTCACGGCCAGCCTGATGGCGTTCGGAAAGCTGCAGGAGATCCTGCCGACCCGGCCGATCACGTACCGCAACCAGAACATCATCAACCTCTCCCTGCTCGGCCTGGCGGTCATCGCCGGCGTCGTGCTGGTGGCAAACCCCGGGAGGACCTGGCTGTTTCCGGTCTTCGGCGGTTTCGCCCTCGTTTTCGGGGTGCTGCTGATCATCCCCATCGGGGGTGCGGACATGCCCACGGTGATCTCGCTGCTCAACTCCTACGCCGGCCTCTCCGCTTGCGCCATGGGGTTCGTGCTGGACAACAACCTGTTGATCATCGCCGGCGCCCTCGACGGCTCCTCGGGGCTCATCCTTTCTGTGATCATGTGCCGCGCCATGAACCGCTCGTTCACCAACGTGCTGTTCGGCGCCTTCGGCCAGATGCAGGCCTCGGCCGCGGCGGCCGGCGAGGAGCGGATCGTGCGCAGCGCGACGCCGGAGGAGGCCGCGTCGATCCTCGGTGCCGCCGGCTCCGTGATCGTGGTGCCTGGCTACGGCATGGCGGTGGCGCAGGCCCAGCACAAGGTCCGCGAGCTGTTCGACACCCTCACAAGAGTGGCGTCGACGTGAAGTTCGCCATTCACCCGGTCGCCGGCCGCATGCCGGGCCACATGAACGTGCTGCTCGCCGAGGCCGACATCCCGTACGACCGGCTCATGGAGATGGACGAGATCAACTCGGACTTCGCCCAGGCTGACGTGGCTCTCGTGATCGGAGCGAACGACGTGACCAACCCGGCCGCCCGTCACGACCGCTCGAGCCCGATCTACGGCATGCCGATCCTCGACGTGGACAAGGCGCGGACGGTGATGGTGATCAAGCGTGGCATGAGCCCGGGGTTTGCCGGAATCGACAACGAGCTGTACTACCTGGACCGGACCCTGATGGTCTTCGGCGACGCCAAGGCCGTGGTCGGCAACCTCGTCAAGGAACTGGCCGCCGCCAACGGGATGCACTAGCTGGAGGTTGGCCCCGTGCTATGGCCTTCGCGTGCCAGGCTTAGACGCGAACGGGGAAAAGGTGAAGGCCAGAGGGTTAAGGGCAAGCGGAGCGCTCTTGTGGCCTTCAATCTTCCCTCTTCTGTTTTCGCTTGCCTCGTGGGTGCTGAGCCTCCGAGCCTTTCATTTCGAGATCGGTTGGGTGGGAGGCACATTTCCGGCTAAACTCCCCGCATGGGCAGGGTGTCCTGGGATCGTTACTTCATGAACCTGGCGCGCGAGGCAGCCACTCGCTCGACCTGCCCGCGCAAGAGCGTGGGCGCGCTGGTCGTGCGCGACAAGGCCATCCTGGCCACCGGTTACAACGGCTCGATCCGCGGTCTCCCGCACTGCACCGAGGTTGGCTGCCTGATGGAAAACGAGCACTGTGTGCGCACGGTGCACGCCGAGGCCAACGCGCTGCTTCAGGCGGCGCGCCACGGCGTGAGCATCGACAAGGCCGACATCTACGTCACCGCCTCGCCGTGCTGGGACTGCTTCAAGCTCATCGCGAACGCGGGGATCGCCCGCGTGCTCTACGGGGAGTTCTACCGCGACGAGCGCATCACGGAGTACGCCCAAAAAGCGGGGATCGAGCTGGTGCACCTGGGGCTGGAGGAGAAGCCATGAGCGCAGTGCGGCGGATCGGGGTTCTCACGGGAGGGGGCGACGCCCCCGGGTTGAACGCGGTCATCCGCGCGGTGGTTCGGGCCTGTACGGTGGCCCACGGCGTCACGGTAGTGGGGATCTCGGAGGGGTTCACGGGCCTGGTCGAGATGAGGGCACGCGAGCTCGACTTGGGCGACGTCTCGGGGCTGCTCGTGCGGGGCGGCACGATCCTGGGCACGACCAACCGCGGCAACCCGTTTCGCTACGCGTATCGCCGCCCGGACGGGGTGGAGGAGATGGTGGACGCCTCGGGGACCGCCAAGAAGAACGTCGAGAAGCTGGGGCTCGACTGCCTGGTCGTCATCGGCGGCGACGGCTCCCTGTCCATCGGAGAGCGCTTCTGGCGTGAGCTTGGTATCCCTGTGGTTGGGGTGCCCAAGACCATCGACAACGACCTCTCCGCCACGGATTACACGTTCGGCTTCGCGACAGCGGTGCAGTCCGCGACCTGGGCGCTCGACTGCCTTCACACCACCGCCGAGAGCCACCACCGGGTCATGCTGCTCGAAGTGATGGGGCGCGACGCCGGCTGGATCGCCCTCCACGCCGGGCTGGCGGGCGGCGGAGACGTCGTGCTGATCCCGGAGATCCCATTCCGCTTCGAGCCGTTGATCGCCAAGTTTCGCGCACGGGAGCGCCGCGGCAGGCCGTTCTCGCTGGTGGTGGTGGCCGAAGGCGCGGCGCCGGCGGGAGGCAGCCAGGTTTTCGCAGGGGAGGACGCGGTCACAGGATGGAAGAGGCTGGGTGGGATCTCCTACTCGATCGCCCGGGAGATCGAGGCACGCGGGGGTTACGAAGTACGCGCCACGGTGCTCGGCCACATTCAGCGCGGGGGCACGCCCGTGCCGAGCGACCGGATCCTCGCCACCCGCTTTGGAATCGAGGCGGCACGACTGGCAGTCGAGGGGAAGTTCGGGAGCATGGTGGCGCTGCGCGGCGACGAGATCGTTTCGGTGCCGCTCGCCGACGCCATCGGGCGGCTCAAGAAGGTGGACCCGCAGTGCCAGCTCATGCAGGCGGCCCGGGCCGTCGGCGTGGTGTTCGGTGACGAGGAGCCGGACGACGCCGCGAACTCCGAGGGCTGACCGCGACCGTGGAGCCACGAGAGAACGTTCTCGACCTCGGCAGCGTGAACCTGCCGCTTTGCAGCCGTGAGGTGTTCGGCTCGTCGGTGCCGCTCGAGGTGGAGCTGGGCGTCGGCAAGGGACGGTTCCTGCTCGAGTGGGCGGCGGCGCATCCCGAAATCGGCCTCGTCGGCGTCGAGCGGGTGCGCAAGTACCTGCAGATCGTGGCGGCTCGGGTGGCCCGGAGGGGCCTTGCCAACGTGAGGGTCGTGCACACCACCGCCGAGGACCTGCTCTTTCGCTGCCTGGCCGAGGGGAGCGTGGCGGCGATGCACGTCTACTTCCCCGACCCGTGGCCGAAGAAACGCCACCACAAACGTCGCTTCTTCCGAGCCTCCAACGCCGCACGGCTGGCGGATGTGCTGGAACCGGAGGGGCTGCTGCGGGTCAAGACCGACCACGATGGGTACGCCGCGGTGATAGGCGAGGTGCTGGCGGGCGAGCCCCGGCTCGCACCGGTGGCGTCCGGGGGCGCGTTCGAGGGGATCCCCGAGACTCAGTACGAGATCAAGTACGGCCGCGAGAGGAGGAAGGTGCACCGTCTTGCGTACCGCCGCGTTTGACTTTGACGCCCCGTTGAGGCGAGGCTGAGGCATGGCGAAGACCCTCTACATCGACCCGTTCGGAGGCGCCGCCGGCGACATGCTGCTCGGCGCCCTGATTGACCTTGGTGTTGCGGAGGAGCGCCTTCAGGAGATACTTGCCGGGCTGCACCTGGCAGGGTGGCGCCTGGATGCGGCCCGCGGCCGCCACCAGAGTTTTGCCGGCACGCGAGCCGCGGTGCGCGTTGAGGAGGTGGGGCACCCCGCACGCCACCTCCTGGATGTGGAGAGGCTGCTGCAGGACGCGGTGTTGCCGGAGCGCGTGCGGGACCGCAGCCTGGCGGCGTTCCGCCGCCTGTTCGAGGCCGAGGCCGAGGTGCACGGCGTGCCGCTCGAAAAGGCTCACCTCCACGAGCTCTCAGCGGTGGACGCCGTGGTGGACATCGTGGGCGTGTGCGCCGCGGTCGAGCTGCTGGGCGTAGACCGGGTCGCGTGCGGCCCGGTCCCCGTCGGCTCCGGCACCGTAGAGACCGCCCACGGGCTGCTCCCGGTCCCGCCACCGGCCGTGGCCCGGCTGCTGCGCGGCGTGCCGCTGGCCGGCCACGCGGCCGAGGGTGAGATGACCACGCCTACCGGCGCAACGTTGCTCGTCACGCTGACGGAGCGTTTCGGGCCTTTGCCGGCGGGCAAGCTTCTCGGGGTGGGCGTGGGGCTGGGGCTGCGGGAGTTTGCCGGGCTCCCCAACGTGCTGCGAGCGTTCCTCATCGAGGAGGAGCAGCGCGTGGGCGGGCGCCCGATGGTGGTTCTCGAAACCACACTGGACGACATCACGGGTGAGGCACTCGGGGCGCTCCTGGAGCGGCTGCGGGAGGCAGGTGCGCTCGACGCCTGGTGCCTGCCCGGGACGGGCCGCAAGGGGCGGCCTGTCGTGGAGCTGCGGGCGGTTCTCGAGCCTTCGCACGTGGCAGCGGTGACTGCGGCCGTCTTCGAAGAGGGTGCCACGCTCGGGGTGCGCCTGGTGGAGTGCACCCGTCCCGAACTCGTGCGGCACACCGTCGAGGTGGCGACCCTGTACGGCACCGTTCCGGTGAAGGTCGGGATCTTTGGGGGCCGCGTCGTCTCGGCCAAGCCCGAGCATGACGCGGTTCTCTCGGCGGCGCGCCAGGCGGGAGTCAGCGCGGCCGCAGTGGCGGATGCGGTGCGGGCGGCCGGCCCGCGCCTCGGCACCGTGTGGGAGGGCTGAGCGTGGACACCCAGTACGGCTACGCGGTGCAGGCGATACAGGCGATCCTCGCCCCGGCGCTCATGGTCTCCGCGTGCGGCCTGCTGCTGCTCGGGCTGCTCAACCGCTACACGGTGATCATGAGCCGGATCCGCGTGCTCAACGAGGAGCGGCGGCGGCTGGTGCGTGCCACGACGCCGCCCGCGGAGGCGGTGCCGCTCGAAGTTGCGCGCCTGGCCAGTGTCATGCGCCAGCTCGAGGACCTGATGGACCGCGTGCGTCTGCTGCGCAACGCGGTGATGTGCCAGGTGCTGGCTGTCGGGTGCTTCGTGCTCGCCTCGTTGCTCATCGGCCTGCGTGTGGCCGGTCCCGAGTGGCTCAAGCTCGCGCATCCGCTTCCGGTTTTCGTCATCGGGATGGCGATCCTGTTTGCCGGTGTCGTGTTCGAAGGCACGGATGTTGTTCGCGCCTACCGGACAATCCGCCTCGAGCTCGGGGAGATCCCACAGGGAAAAAAGGGGAAAGGTTAGACGGAAGAAGGGATACCGAAGGCCTGGCTCGACAGCGTGCCTTGCGTTTTCCTTCTACTTTCCCTCTTCCCTCTTCCCCTCCTTGAGCCAGACCGGGCCCTGGAACCGGGCGGCGGGGACGCCGAACGTCAGCGAAGCGGCGGTCACGTCACAGGTTGCGCCCTCAAGCAGCATGGTGAGCTGATCGCGGGTGATGGGTGCTCCGGGGAAGTGCTGGATGATGGAGACCGCGAGCCTCGCGAGGCCGGCCGGGACGTGCACGAACGCCCTGCGCAGACCGAGGGCCTGAGCGATGCGGCGCAACACCTCGTTGTAGGTGAGCACCTCCGGCCCGCCTAGATGGTAGGTCTCACCAATGGTGACCGGCCGCTCGAGCACCGCCACGAGGCAGCGCGCGACCTCCTCCACGGCGACGGGCTGCAGCTTGTAGGTCCCGTCGCCAAATACGGGGAAGATCGGCAACCGGCGGACGGCCCTGGCAATGGTCGTGGAGAAGCCGTCACCCGGCCCAAAGATCGGCGTCGGCCGGAAGATCGTCCAGTCGAGGCCGGACGCTCGCACCGCCTCCTCGGCCTTCCACTTGGTGCGGTGGTAGGGCGTGGTCGCCTCCGCCCGCGTGCCCAGCGCCGACATGTGGACCACGCGCCTGATGCCGAGGGCGTGACAGGCCGCGATCACGCGCCTGGTGGCGACGACGTGCGCGCGCTCGAACGTCGCACCGGCGCGGGGCACCTCGCGGATAATCCCCACCAGGTGAATCGCCGCGCCGCACCCCTCGCACCAGCGCTGCCACTTGTCGCCGGTGATGTCGGCAGCCACCTGGATGACTCCCGGGGGCACGTTCTGTGCCCGGAGGTGGCGCGAGACCGCCACGACCTCGTGACCCGAGGCCAGAAGCTGACGCAGCACCTCGCTTCCGACGAAGCCGCGCGCACCGGTGAGGAGCACCCGTCGGGGATCCGGAGTCGGCGCCCGAGCGTCTGAGTTGGCCTGTAGGGAACTAGGTCCTTGCACCTTCCACCCCTGAGCGTGCGAATGCTAGCATGGCTCGTGATCCGTGCCGTACTTGCCGATCTGCACGTCGGCCAGGCTGCGGACGACCTTGAGAGGTTCCTGGCGGCGATGGGCGAGGTGCATCGGCGAAAGGTGCAGGAGGTCGTGTTCCTGGGCGATGTCTTCCGCGCCCTGGTGGGCTTCTCCCGCTTCTGGGATGCCACCGTGCGCCGGGGCCTCGAGGAGCTGGCCTCGCTGCGGCAATCGGGCACTCGGGTCGTGCTGGTCGAGGGCAACCGGGACTTCTTCCTCGACGCGGCGGACCTCGACCCGTTCCGTGACGCGGCGGGGCCGGTGCACTCCTTCGTCGCGGGGGGACGACGCTTCCTCCTCGAGCACGGCGATCTCATCAACAGGAGCGACCGCTCCTACCGCTTCTGGCGCGCGATCTCGAAGAGCGGGCCGGCGAGGGTGTGGGCGCGATTGCTCCCGAGACGCCTCGCGCAGCGCATCGTCTTCGGGACCGAATCGCGGCTGGCACAGACCAACTTCGACTACCGCAAGGATCTGCCGGTGGAGGACCTCGAGGCGGCGGCGCGCCGCCACTTCGCCGCCGGCGTGGACGTCGTGCTCTGGGGTCATTTCCACCGCCCGTGGAGTCTCGTGCAAGGCAGCAGGCAGGCGCACGTGGTGCCGGGTTGGATGGAAACCGGCGCCGTGGTGTGGATCGGCGAGGACGGGGCGCTCCTCTCCGACCCCGAGAGACACGGCCAAGTCGTTGACACTGCACCCATTTCGTGGTACCAAGGACGAGAGAGCTTCAGCGAGGCGAGGTGAATATGGGCGGAATGCTCCTGCTAGCCGACGACAGCATCACGATCCAGAAGGTCGTGGAGCTCACCTTCGCTGAGACCGAGCACAAGGTGGTCGCGGTCGGCAGCGGGCGTGACCTCTTCAAGCGCTTGCCCGAGGTCAAACCAGATGTGGTGCTGTGCGACGTGGTGATGCCGGACATGAACGGTTACGAGGTGTGCCAGACACTGAAGAGCGACCCGGCGACGCTTCACATCCCGGTTGTGCTGCTCACCGGGACGTTCGAGCCGTTCGACCGCGACCGCGCCCTCGCGGCCGGCTGCGACGCCATCGTCACCAAGCCGTTCGAGGCCCGCGAGCTGATCAACACCGTGGAGGATCTCATCAAGCGGGCACAGGCGATGGCCGCCGTGCCAGCCGAGGCCGGCATGGTGGACCACGGCATCCCGGACGGCGTGCCGGCGCTCGACTTTACCGGCCCCGGGTTCGACAAGCTGGCGCCCCCGCCGCCGCCCTCCGCCTCCGCGCCGGAGGACGGCATCGACCTGACCGCAAGCGCGCTTAACAAGTCGAACCCGCCGGCCCGGCAGCTCGCCCCGCCCGAGCTGCGGGAGCCCGTGGCGCCCGAGGCGCCACCGTCATTTGGCTTTGGCGGTGAGGAGCCGCCGGGGTTCGGCGAGCCTCCTGAGGTGAAGGTGACGCCTCCCGAGCCTTTCGTGCCGGTGGCGCCTGCGGAGCCCGAGCCCGCCGCGGGCGGCGGCGGCGAATTCGAGCCGGAGCAACCACCGCCTGCCCCGCCCGTGATCGAAAGGGCGGCACCGGTCGAGACAGTAGCCGTGTTTACGCCCATGGAACCTCCCGGGGCGGCGCGGCCGGACCGCGCCATGGACGAAGGCCCCACGCAGAGCTTTCCCGTTCAGCCTTCTCCGCCTGCGCCCCGCGGGGCGCCCGCAACACCGCCGGCAGCGGCCGCATTCACCGCCGGCGCCATCACGGACGACGTGGTCGAACGCATCGCCCGGCGCGCCGTCGAGCTTCTCCCTCCGGCGCCACTTGCGCCCGCAGGTACGCCCTCACCCGCGGCCAGTGAATCGCTTACCGACGAGCAGGTGGACCGCATCGCCAGGCGGGTGGTAGCGCTGGCGACGCCCCAGCTCGAGCGCATCGCCTGGGAGGTCATCCCGGACATGGCGGAGATGCTGGTGCGGAAACGAATCCAGGAACTCGAGGGCGCAGCCGAAGAAGAGAATTGACCCCGCCTCGGGCGGGGTCATCCTGAGTGGCGTCTCTGGCGCCACGAAGGATCCCCCCAAAGTTCGAGGTCCAGCGCCATCGCCGCCAGCCCGATTCGACGTCACCTTGAGGCCGCGTTGCGGCCAAAGGATGCCGTCGCGTAAGCACCGCGAGCGTCGTCTGCGCTGCCGCGCGGGATTCTTTGCCCCAAAGGTAGCAGCGTGCGCTCGCTGCGCTCGCGACGCCTTCGCGAGCGACCCGACAGCGCTGCCCGGTGCGTGGTCCCTCGGCGTCGGCATGAGACTGCCGCGCCGTTTCCCCACGCCGGCCAGCGCGTCGGGTCCCCGCTCGCTCCGGCGGGATGGCAACACCGAGCAAGAGAATCAAAACTCGAGAGTGGAAAGTGAAAAGTCGCGAAACAAGACGCTTTGTCTGTTTGTCCGAGCGTTGCGGGTCTTGGCAACTCCTAACCCTTTACTGTCTTAGCCGGCGCCCGGCATGGAGACCTTGCCGTGCCGACCCGGCACGGTGCCGTGCCCCATGGTGAGGCGGGGCAGGGGCTTCCCGGTGGCACACCGCGCCGTCAGCAGCTCATTGAGAGGCACCACGCGGATGCTGGCCTCGGCCGCCTGCTCCAAGAACCACGCCATCTCGTCGGCGTAAGGCCCGCCCTCGAGCTCGGCGTGCACCGTGAGAACGGGCCACCGGGCTTTCCCGGCAGCGACCAGAGCAGAGGTGAAGAACGCGCGCGCCACGGAATGCGTTTCGCCAAGGGCCTCGTCGAGGGTCGGGAGTGTGGTGGGGACCTGGGGGGTAACGAGCGCCGCACCACCGACGACCGGAAGGAAGGGTTCCGCACCACGGCAATCACTCGCGTAGTGGAGGCCGAAGTTCTCCTGGAAGCTCAGGCTGGCGTCGGTCGCAAACCAAGCCGGTGCCGCGAACGTCTTCGGCGGCACGCCGAAGATCTCCACGAACGCCTCGTAGGCCCGGGCGAGCTCGCGCGCGACCTGGGCCTCGGAAAGGCCCTCGACGCCGTCCTGCCACCGTCTGTGATCCCAGGCGTGCACGCCCACCTCGTGGCCCTCGGCGGCGATTCGCCGGGCGATCTCGGGGAAGGCCGTCGCGATCATGCGCGCCGGCAGGAGGGTGCCCGAAAGCACGGTGCGCAGGCCGTACAACCGGGCGGCCTTGGTGCGCCGCATCTTGGCCATAAAGCCGGGGCGGAAAACGTTGAGGACCGCAAGGCCGGCGCGGTCGGGGCCCATCGAGAGGTAGAAGGTTCCTTTCACACCGTGTGCGTCGAACACATCGAGCAGCTTCGGCACCCCCGTCTTCATTCCATCGTGGGTGTCCACGTCAATGCGAAGTCCAAGCACTTTCAGGCTTGTGTTGGTACTCATGGCGTGCTGATCCCAGTTTGTGTCCACCCACGGCCGGCCGGCGACGTGGCGGGCGGAGCGTGAACCGTGGAACTAACCGGCGAGAACCAGGCACGAATTTCCGATGCCGGACCGTGTTCAAGGACCACGGACCGGGGAGCACGGATCATTTTCGTCATGCTTGCGCCAGCCAGTCCGCGAGGAACGCGTCGAAGGTGAGGCGGAGCGCATCGTCCAGCGACACCTTTGGCTGCCACCCGAGCAGCTTGCGTGCCTTGGCGATTGACGGTTTGCGGGTCAAAATGTCCTGGTAGCCCTTCCCGTAGTACTCCGCAGAGCTGACCTCCTCGATCCGCGGCGGGGTGTAGCCGGGGATCTCCTTGCGACGCCCCTCGTAGAGGTCCGCCAGCTTATGCGCAAGCTCCTTGACCGAGCACTCGCTTGCCGGGTTCCCGATGTTGAAGATCTGGCTGTCAGTCGCCCCGCGCTCGTCCGCGATGATGGCCATAAGGGCGTCGATGCCGTCCTCGACCCAGGTGAAGCAGCGCTTCTGGTCGCCCCCGTCCACGAGCCGGATCGGCTCGCCCCGGAAAAGGTTGATCACGAACTGTGTGACCACCCGGGACGAACCCTCTTTGGCGGCGTCTATGTCGTCAAGCTTGGGTCCGATCCAGTTGAAGGGGCGGAACAGCGTGTAGCGCAAACCCTCCTGCTGCCCGTAAGCGGCGATGACACGGTCCAGGAGTTGTTTGGAACAGGAGTAGATCCAGCGCGGCTTGTTGATCGGCCCGAGCACGAAGGGGCTCGTATCCTCGTCGAACTCGGGGTCAGTGGACATCCCGTAGACCTCGGAGGTCGAGGGGAAGACCACGCGGCGCCCGTACGTGACGCACTGCCTGATCACCCGCAGGTTCTCCTCGAAGTCGAGCTCGAACACCCGCAGCGGCTCCTTGACGTAGGTCGCGGGGGTGGCGATGGCGACCAGCGGCAGCACGACGTCGCACTTCTTGACGTGGTACTCGATCCACTCCTTGTTGATCATGATGTCGCCCTCGAGGAAGTGGAACCGCTCGTGGCGCAGGGAGTGCCCGAGCTTGCTGGCGGAGAGGTCCATGCCGTAGACCTCCCAGCCGGTGGTGGAGAGGATGCGCCGGGTGAGCGCGTTGCCGATGAAGCCGTTGACGCCGAGAATCAGGATTCTCATGAGTTTTCTCCCGCTTCATTCAGACGCGAGCCGGGTGTGAGCCCGTGCGCCTGGAAGAAGGCGTGCGCGTCCATCTCGGGTTCGCCCTCCAGTTGGCATCTGGCCAGAAGCAGGGCGCCGTCGCCGGTGGCGACCTCGACGCCAGCCGGCGAGACTTCGAGGACGGCGCCGGGCTTTCCCTGCCCCGGTCTGCCCTTCGGGACCGCCCACCACACGAGGAGCTTCTTGCCGCCCCAGATCGTGAACGCCCCGGGGTAGGGGTGGGTGACGGCGCGCACCAGGTTGTAGATCCGAAGCGCGGGCCACTCCCAGTCGAAGCGCCCGTCCTCCGGGGTGCGGCCGCCAAAGTACGAGCCCTCCGCCAGGTTCATCTGCACCGCGGGCGCCCGCCCCTCCCTGAGCAGCGGGAGGGTGCGGTCGAGGAGCCTCTCTGCGGCGTTTTCCAGCTTGCCGTAAAGGGTGCGGGCCGTGTCATCGAAGGCGATCTCGACCCGTTCCTGCGCGACCAGATCGCCTGCGTCGGGCTTGGCGACCATGTAGTGGAGGGAGACGCCGGTCTCCGTCTCGCCGTTGACCAGCACCCAGTTGACCGGGGCGCGGCCCCGATACCGGGGCAGCAGCGAGCCGTGCAGGTTGAGGGCGCCACGCGGGGCGAGGCGAAGGACGCTCTCCGGGATCATGTACCGGAAGTAGAAGGAGAAGATGAAGTCGGGACGGTAGCCGGCCGCGAGCTCCGCGAAAGCAGCCGTCTTCGGATCTGACTTCCCGGCCAAGTGCACGGGGATCCCGCGGCCGCGCGCGCGCTCGGCGAGTGACTCCCACCAGACCTCTTCGTTTGGGTCATCGCGGTGGGTGAAGACGGCGGCGATTTCGAAGCCCGCGCGCAGCAGCGCGTCGAAACCCACACAACCCATGGTGTGATAGCCAAACACCAAGGATCGGGGTCCGGGACTGTGGGTTCGGGGTTCGGGAGGAGGATTCACCGGGAAACCTGGCCGGAGCGGAGGACCTGGCGGATGACGTAGCGCGGCCGGTGGCGCACCTCCATGTAGATCCGACCGACGTACTCGCCGAGCAGCCCGAGGGCGAAGAACAGCACTCCCACGAAGAAGAAGAGCACCGCGAAAAGCGTGAAGACCCCGCTGACGGCCCAGTGTGGGCCCTCGATCAGCCGGCCCGCGATCAGGACCACGGCCACGACCATCGAGGCCAACGCGGTCATCACCCCGATCGCCATCGTGGAGCGCAACGGCCACAGGGAGAAGCTGGTCATCAGGTCGAACTGCAGCCGGACGAGCTTGAAAAGGCTGTACTTGCTCTGTCCCTTGAGCCGCTCGGCGTGGGCGACCGGAACCTCGGTCACGCGCCCGGCGAACATGTCGGCGAGCACCGGGATGAACGTCGAGATCTCCTTCGACTGGCAAAGCGTCTTGACGACGGCGCGGCGGTAGGCCCGCAGCATGCACCCGTAGTCGGAGAGCTGCACGCCGGTGGCCATCGAGGTCACACGGTTGACCAGGCGGGAGGCGAGGCGGCGGAAGAAGGGGTCGTGGCGCTTGATACGCACCGAGCCGACCACGTCGAACCCGTCCTCCATCTTGGCGACCAGCTTGCCGATCTCCTCGGGCGGGTTCTGGAGGTCCGCGTCGAGCGTAACGATGATCTCGCCTTGAGCCGCCTCGAACCCGGCGAAGATCGCCGAGTGCTGCCCGTAATTGCGGTTGAAGTCGATCACCGCGAGGCGCGGGTCCTTCGCTGCGGCCTCACGCAGGATCGCGAGCGAGCCGTCGCAGCTGCCGTCGTTGACAAGCAGGACCTCGTAGCTCCTCGTCAGGGTCTGGAGGGCGGAGGACAGGCGCGAGAGCAGCTCGGGGAGGCTTTCCTCCTCGTTGAAGACCGGGACGACGACGGAGAGGTAAGGTTCGGGCATATGACCTCTTATTTGCGGGCGCGGGCGCCTGCGCCACCAGCATGCGCGAGAACATCCTTAATCGCTCCCACCACGTACCGGACGTCGTCCTCGCTCATCAGCGGGAAGAGGGGGATCGAACAGAGACGGTCCGAGACCCACTCGGCGACCGGGAGCGCGCCAACCCAGCGAGGGTACTTTGCCGCGTAGTAAGGCTGGGTGTGCACGGCACGGAAGTGGATGCCGCTCCCCACGTTACGTGCCTTCAACCCGGCGATCAGCTCGTCGCGGGTGACTCCGGCGCTCTCCAACACCTTGATGACGTAGAGGTGGCGGGTGTGGAAGTGGTCGTAGGGTGGCACGCCGAGTGGTTCGATCTCGGAAACCTCGGCCAGGAACAGGTCGTAGAGGCCGGCAAGTTCTCGGCGGCGGGTGTTGAACTCTCCTATTGAGGCAAGCTGGTGAATGCCGAGAGCCGCCTGGATGTCCATGAAGTTGTACTTGAAGCCCGGCAGGACGATCTCGACCTGCGGCGAGCCGCCCTCGGCGTAGCGGTTCCAGGCCTGCTTCTCCAGGCCATGGAAGCGCAACGCGCGCAGCTTGCCCGCGAGAGCGTCGTCGCGTGTGACAAGCACCCCGCCCTCGGCGGTCGTCATGTTCTTGATTGGGTGGAAGGAGAACACGCCCAGGCGGTCGAAGCAGCCGACGTGGGCAGCCTTGTAAAGGCAGCCGACACCGTGTGCTGCGTCCTCGAAGACCCACAGGCCGTGCCTGCGAGCCACCTCGAGGATCTGGTCCATGTCGGCCGGTGCGCCGGCGTAATGAACCGGGATGATCCCCACCGTGCGGGGCGTCACGGCGGCCTGGAGCTGACCCTCGTGGATCTGCAGCGTCGAGCGGTGGATGTCCACGAAGACCGGGGTCGCCCCGGTCACTTCGATCATGTTCACCGTCGACGCCCAGGTCATCGGCGTGGTGATGACCTCGTCGCCCGGCTTGACTCCGAGCGCGATGAGGCCGATGTGCTGGCCGGCAGTGGCGGAGGAGAGCGCCAGCGCGTGTGGGAATCCGGTGTACGCGGCGAATTCCTTCTCGAAGCGCTCGGCCTTCGGGCCGGTGGTGATCCAGCCCGAGCGCAGGGTGTCCACGACCTCGTCGATTTCAAGCTGGCGGATCGTCGGCCGGGAGAAGGGGAGAAAGTCGCTTCGCCTTGAGAATCCGGTCTTCATCGCGCTGCGCCCTCCACGGGGCCAACGGTGCACATGACCGGGCGCGCGACCGCGTCACTCGCGAGGTGGTTTTCGCCCCCCGCGGGCTGTCCGGAAATCTGTCGCGACATCGCGGGATGATAGCACGCAGCACGCTGATCATGGGAAACCGCACCTCCCACCCTTCCGTCGGCGCGAGGAGCGTGAGCAAGGCGCGCAGCTAAGAACTCCTGCCGCGCCACCAGGGTGGGCTCATCTCTTGTTTTCCACTCCGTGGAGGTCTTTTTTGCCCCGCGGGCTTTGAGCGGTCGTCGTCTTCTATGTCACGGCGTGAAGGCTTTTGTTTTGCCAAGCGGGTGCGTGGCCTCTCGTCGCTTGCTCGCCCCCGCTCGCTGCGCTTCGAGACTCCCTCGTCCGCGACCCAGCAGCACGTCCCGCGCCGGGGCCCCTCGGTGTCCGCAAGAGACGGCGTCACCGACACCCCGTCCCGGTCCGCGCGCTGGGTCCCCGCGGCCGAGGGAGGCATGGCTGCTGGCACCCGCTTGGCGGATTGAATACCCCCCTCCCAAACTGCGCTGGACAAACCTGGCGGCCGCCTTGCCGGCATGGCAACACAGTTCGTGCAGGTGCATGGCGCACGGGAGGGTGGTGGTGAAATCCGCCCCGCGGGCGGAAGGAGCCATGGCGCCGGAGCGTGCGGGCACCGAGCGGCCTGACAGGCGGGTGGAGACGCTGGCCCCGACCGAGCGTCTCATGCGAGGGAGGGGAACAGCGAGGGTCCGCACGCCGGTCTGTGCCAGCTCGGTCGCACGCGACGGTGGGTCGGAGGGCTGCGCTCGATGCGCAGCCCGAGCGACTGCTCCCAGCCCGCGGGGCAAGAAAGAGCCTCGCGCAGTGAAGATGAAGGACCCGGCTGTGCACCCGCGTGGCAACAAACGATTCCCGCGAGAAGAGGGGACAGGAACAAGGGGCCCGGGGCAGAGCCCCGGAAACAGCGGCTATTATTCGCCGCGCGGCTTGGCGATACTACCCGCGGGAGAAGCGTTGGAGACGAGCTCACCTGGACTCAGCGGAGACCCGCGCGCGGTACGGCTGGCGATCGTTCTGGGTGCCCTGTGCCTGGCGGTTCTTCTGTTCTGGCGGCTCGGCGCGGCCCCTCTCCTCGAGCCCGACGAGGGGAGGTACACCGAGATTCCCCGCGAGATGCTCGCCACCGGCGACCTGGTCACCCCGCGCCTCGACGGCGTGCTTTACTTCGAGAAGCCTCCCCTCCACTACTGGCTCAACGCTGCGTCAATCAAGGTTTTCGGTCTGACCGAGTTT
>CAVTZQ010000010.1:0-3700 GCA_963739225.1 uncultured Acidobacteriota bacterium
GGTGGTCAGACGCCGCCCGGCCAGCAGGTACTCCAGCTGCGCCTTTGTCCGGCTGCGGCGGCCGAGGACGAGCAGCACCACCGCGTAGACCGCCAGCGCCCCGACGACCACCGGGTCCATGACCCGAAGTATAAGGGTGCGGGCAGCGCATCCGGGGCAGATCGGGGCCGACTTCTTCGACGTCGCCAATCTCCCCACCATCACGTTCACCTCCAAGAAGGTCGAGCGGGCGGGGGAGGGCCGGCTCAAGCTGGTCGGGGACCTCACCATCCACGGGGTGACCAAGGAGGTCACGCTGGACTTGGAGGAGGCGACCCCGCGGTGACGGACCTGAATGGGAACCTCAGGGTCGGCGCCCATGCCACGGCCCGTATCAACAGCAAGGAGTTCGGCCTGCTCTGGAACATGCCGCTGGAGGCGGGAGGGGCGCTGGTGGGCGACGACGTGAACATCACCATCGACGTGGAGCTGATCAAGAAGGCGTGAAACGGGGCGTGCTCTCTTCGGCGTTGGCAGGGTGAGGGAGCCGGCACCTCGGCCCTCTCTTCTCGTCAGCCGGCAGGGCGGCGGGCGGAGTAGAGGATGTGGGCGTGCGGGTAACCGCGGCCGATGTCGGCGACCTTGACGTCCACGAACCCGAGCCTTTCCAACCTGTCGGTGAGCTGGCGCCGGTTCTCATAGGAGAACGAACGGCCCAGCGTCAGGTTGACGAGGTTGGCTGCGTGCTCCTGGGCGCGGTTCCACGCGGCTTTCCAGCGGTGCTCGGGGTCAAGCTCCTTGAGCAGCAACGTCCCCGCCGGGATCAGGCGATCGCGGAGGCGGGCGAGGAGCGGCTCCCACTCCGGCAGCGGGAGCTTGTAGAGCACGTCGATCACCGTGACCACGTCGAATGTGCCGTTGACCGCGTCATCGAAACCAGCCACGAACCGGACGGCGGGGTGGCGGAACGAGGGCAGGCTCTTGCGCAGGTCCGGCTCGAGGGCGAGCACCGAGCGCGCCCCGAACTCAGCGGCGAGGCAGGCGAAGGCGCCGTGTCCGGCGCCGATGTCGAGGACGCTGGCTCCAACCGGGATCGCGTCGAGCACCGCTAGGAGCGGGCAGCTTACAAACCGGCCGAGGACGTACGCCCTCTTCCCGAGCGAGAAGCGCGAAAAGGTCCGGTGAAGCGTCGCCAGCGCTTGCGTGTAGGGGACCGCCATCGCCGCAATTGTATGATGCCGGGGAGGTGATCCTCGAAAGCGTGCGAGGCTGGGCCAGGCGACGGGTGGCCGCTCTGGTCTCGGTGGGCCTTCTTTTTGTCACTTCGTGACGGCTTTTCTCTTGCCCCGTGGGCGCGGAGCGGTCGCCTTGTTCGTAGTCACTGCGTGACGGCTTTTGTTTTGCCAAGCGGGTGCACGGCCCCTCGTCGCTTGCTCGCCCCCGCTCGCTGCGCTCCGAGACTCCCTCGACCGCGACCCAGCAGCGCGCCCCGCGCCGGGGCCCCTCGGTGTCCGCATGGGGCCGCGTCACCGACACCCCGTCCCGGGCCGCGCGCTCGGTCCTCGCGGTCTCGAGAGGCATGGCCGCTGGCACCCGCCTGGCGATTTGAACCCCCCACCCTCTGGCGAAACGCCTTGAAGCTAGGGGAAACAAGCTCTCAGGTGCCGTGACCTGGTGACCAATTCGTTCGAGATCGGCTGTGGGTCGTTGCCTCTAGCCAAAGGGTGGGTGGTTGAGATCGCCCCGTGGGCGGAAGGAGCCATGGCGCCGAAGCGTGCGGGTTCCGAGCGGCCAGACCGGCGGGTGGAGACGCTGGCCCCGACCGAGCGTCTCATGCGAGGGAGGGGAACAGCGAGGGTCCGCACGACGGTTTGTGCCTGCTCGGTCGCACGCGAAGGCGGGTCGGAGGGCTGCGCTCGAAGCGCAACCCGAGCGACCGCTCCCAGCCCCCGGGGCAAGAAGAAAAGCCTCACGCAGTGGGAGGAATGGAGGGGCTGCACACCCGTTTGGAAGAGCAAAGGCAGTCACCTAGTGATAAGAGAGCCTCGCCTCTGGCTTGGCGAGCCTGTATGATCGCCACCGTGCTGCGTAAGCCCTCGGTTTCGCTCGTCATCCCGATGTTCAACGAGGAGGAAAGCATCGAGCACGCGCTCGCGTGGGCGCTCGATGCGCTGGAGCGGCACTGCAGCGACTACGAGGTGATCGTCGTGGACGACGCCTCCACCGACCGGTCGCCCGAACTCCTCGGGCGGGCCGCCGAGGGCAACCCGCACGTGAAGATCATCCGCCACGAGGTGAATCGCAAGCTCGGCGGTTCCCTCAGGACCGGCTTTGCCGCGGCGACCATGGAGCTGGTGGTGTACATGGACGCGGATCTCCCGTTCGACCCAGACGACCTGGGTCGGGCGATCCGCGCGATCGAGCTGTCGCGTGCCGACATGATTGCCGGCTACCGCCTCGATCGCACCACCGAGGGCTGGCTGCGTACGGTCTACTCCTACGTCTACAACTTTCTCATCGGCGTGTTGTTCGGCTGGCCGCACCGCGACATCAACTTTTCGTTCAAGCTGATGCGGCGCGAGGTTTTGGAGGCGATCGAGTCTGCGGTCGGAGGGCTCGCTCATCGATGCGGAGCTGGTCGTCAAGGCGAAGAACCTGGGTTTCGTGATCCAGCAGCTTGGCCTCGACTACTTCCCGCGCACCCGCGGCCGCTCCACGCTGTCCTCGCCTTCGGTCATCCTCAAGATGCTGGAGGAGCTCGTGAAGCTCTTTCCCGACATGCACCACCCCATGCGCCGCGGCCCATCGCCCGACGGTGGGGCCGGCAGCCGTTGAGCCGCCACCTGGTCGTGACCGCCGACGATGTCGGGCTGCACCCGGGGATGACGCAGGGCGCGCTCGAGGCTCACAAGCGCGGCATCGTGACCGCCTGCAGCGTGGTCGCCGGCGGCCGCGACTTTCCACGCGCCGTCGAGCTGCTCCGCGACCGCCCCTCCCTCACGGTCGGCGTACACCTGGTGCTGGTGGGCGGCAGGCCGCTCTCGCTCGCGGCCGAGGTCCGTTCGCTCGTCACCCGGGATGGGGTTTTCCTGCCCGGCTTCTGCGCTTTCCTGCGCCGCTATTACGCGGGGAGGATTCACCTCGACGAAGTGGAGCGGGAGCTGCGGCGGCAGATCGAGGGGCTGCTCGGAGCCGGGCTCGCGGTCCGCCACGCCAACGGCCACCAGCACCTGCACGTGCTCCCCCGCGTGCACGAGGTCGTGCTGCGTCTCGCGGAGGAGTACGGGATCGGCTTCGTGCGGACCCCGATCGACCGCCGGCCACGCCGGGTCCCGCTTCCGCGCCGGCTCGCGGTAATCGGCCTGGCATGCTTGGCAAGGGGGGCGCACCGCCGGGCGCAGCACCACCCACGGGTGCGGGCGGGAGACGGCACCATCGGGATCGGCGAGGCCGGACACCTCACCTTCGAGCGCATCACCGAGCTGCTGCCCCTGGTGGAGCGGCTGACCGAGCTGGTCTGCCACCCCGGCGTCGACGATCGGGCTATCGCTGCCGAGTTCCCCTGGGGCTACGAGTGGGAGACCGAGACGCGCACGCTCTGCGACCCCGCGTTGCGGGGAGCGGTCCGCGAGGCCGGCATCACCCTCGTCTCCCCGGCCGAGCTGGCGATCAGCTAGGCGCCGCTGGCGTTTCCGGGCATGTGGGCGTGTCTGTCGGAGCC
>CAVTZQ010000011.1:0-222030 GCA_963739225.1 uncultured Acidobacteriota bacterium
TAAAAACCAGGGGTATTTTTACCTTGATCTCCTTATCGGGATCCGGTTGATAAAAGTCAATGTGGGAAAAACCCAGGGATAACGGTTCTTTTTGCAGGGCGTGGATCAGAACTAAGAAAGATTTCTCCTTTGCCCCCTTTTCCTCGACGAGCAGTTTAACAAAAGAAGAGTGGCCGGTTTCTTGATAGATTTTGGTAAATTCTTTCGTATCCACCTGGAGATTGAGACTTTCCTTCAACCCCGGGCCATACAAAATCGCCGGAATTATTCCTTGTTTCCGGAGCTGTTCGGTTTTCTTGCCTACTTTTTCTCGAACTGCCGCCTTTAAATTTAACATACGTCAAATGATTTTAATTGCTTGGCTGGGACACGCTTTAACTGCATCTTTAATACACTCAATACTTGAAATCGTCAATTCTTCGGTTTGGCCCAAGACCTTGCCGTCTTTCAAGGTGGCCAGATCGTCCTGGCCCATTTGGAAATATTTGGGGCAAAGCGCCGTACAGGTTCCGCAGCCGAGGCTTCCCTGAAGCCAACCCCATCAGCGCAACTCGATACCCAGCGGCTTTGAGCGAATAGGTTGCAACCCCGACATCCGCCGATGCTACCAGTTCATCTACGACTGCAGACGGTACGGGTGAGAGAGAAAAGAAGACGCGCTTGCCAGTAGCACAGGCCTGGAGCCTGGCCAGGTACTCGTTACCGCCTGCCTTAAACGAGGAATGGATCACCAAGCACCACCCCTCCGGCCAGCGTTCCACACCAGTTACCAGGCGGACAAGGTCGAAGTTGGGACCCACCCCCCCAAGATGAAGGGCGATCCGGTTGCCGGCAGGGATGCCGAGCCTTTCGGCCAACCAGCGTGTCTTATGACCTGGTCCCACACCTCGTGGTGCGTTGGGAAGGATCTCAATCTTGCCCCTGGAGACCTTAGCAGCGGCGGCAATGAAATCAGCGCGGTCGTGATCGTGAGCAATTACAAGATGAGCGGACCTGATCGCCAACCGCTCTGCCAAATCTGCAAGCCTCAACTTCTCACCCGTGCCGTCCGGAAGCCCCGGAGTCGATTCGTAGGACTTGACCTTTGGGAGTTCAAGGGTCTGGTATACACGCCGCACGCGGAAAAGCAGGCCGACAACGAAGGCAGCAAGACCACCGAACTGGCCACAGCTCAGAATCAAAGCCGGCCGCTTTTTGAGGCACTCCTGAATGCCACTCATCGCGAGTGCGACGGTGCAAGGGATTCTGAACTTGAACCCAAGGAACACGGCTCGATCGGCTACCGCGTGGAAACGGATTCGAGGATCTCTCTATCGCCGCAGGAAATCGGGGGTCTGTGGTACACAGGACAACTAGTTCATAGCTCTCCTCTGCAAGAAAGCTCACCAGCGAAGTCAGACAGGGCATATTGTCCAGGTAAGGCTCTCGCACGAAGCAAAGAATCCGTTTCGCCGGTTGGGTCCTTCCCTCCTGCTTTGAACTTGCGGTCATTTTGTCGTGAACTGACAAGCGGTAACAGAAATTTGGTGGGCCGAAAGGGCCTTGCCGCGCCTCTTGGATGTCAACTGTGACTCGTTCCTGAGCACGCATCCCACTATGGACTCCTGGGCGCCCCAGCCATCAGTGAGCGCAGACAATCGCCGGTCTTGCGCAGCATTTCATCCTCGGTGAACTGCCGAGCATTCTCTTGTGCTCGATCTCCGAGTGCGCTGCGAGCAGCCCGGCGGGGACGACGTTCGCCTTCGGCCACGCGTCGGGCACCCAGCTCACGCGGCTGGAAAAATACGGGTAGCTGCGCCCCCCCAGCGTGAAGCGCCGGCTCTTGAGGTGCCTGCAGGCCAAGCCCTGCGCAGCCTCCGCGAGCCTGCCGAGCGCAGCCTTCACCGTGCCGCTCCGCCGGCAAGCACCCAGAGCGTCCCCTCCCGCCGCGCTACGCCGCCGGCTTCGTCGACCGCTCGCGCGATGCCGGGGAAGAGCTTCGGGTCGTAGTCGTGCCCGCAGATCACCTGCGCTCCGATCTGCCGCGACCCGCGGATGTCCGCGGCGACCGCCTCGTACGAGTGGTCGCCGTCGATGAACATGAGCGCCGGCGGCGGGCCCGCGTAGCCCGCGTAGAAATCGGCGGCGCTCATCGCAAGCACCCGCACGCGCTCGCCGGCGACCGCATCCGCCAGGGCCGCGCGCGTGGTCGCTTCGTGCAGGGCCGGCGGCAGCCCGAAGGGGTTCCACGAGTAGTTGTCCACCGTGATCAGCTCGCGCCCCGGGTCCTTCGCCAGCACGATCACCCGCGTCGACCACCCGAAGAGCGTCCCGATCTCGACGATCGGGCCTGGCCCCGCGAGCCCGCGCACGAGCTCAACGAGGAAGCGCCCCTCCGCCACGGTGATCTGCCCCTCCCCGACGATCGCATCCCGCGCCACGAGGTGCCGGTAGCGAAGCGCAGGGTCCCCCGCCAGGAGGCGCTTCTGCTCGGCAGCAAGCCGCGTGACCTCGAAGCCGAGGGCGTTGGCGAGCGCACGCGCCAGGCGCTTCACCGGCAGCTCGTCAAGGGCGGGAAGAGCATCTTCTTGCCCGGTAGGCCGAGGACCAGTCATAGACGACCGCATAGCGGGCGAGGGCCAGGAAGTGCGAGCGGGCCAGCTTGCCGAGTCCTCGCAACAAGTACCCGTTCCCTTTGAGAATATCGAGGAACACCCTGAGATTGGCGAATTCGATCCTTGCCAGTATCCCCGGCTCATACTCCACCGTGGAGAGCGGCAGGAAAGGCGCCCACTTCTCGTAGAACGTGAAGCAGGCCGCGATCCAGCTCCGATCGTGCCTGCTGTGCGACACGTGCTCGACGGTCAGCTCGTAGATCACCTGCAGGCGCTTCGTCGTCTGCCTAACCTGCAGGCTGATATCCAGATCGTAGAAGTGAAAGCCATCGTAGGTGGCCGCATCAAACGAAATGGCGCCGAAGAGATCCCTCCTGATGCAGAACCACAACCCGTCCAGGACGACGACATCCTCCGCCACGGACTGAGCGGGGTTGATCACCCGGCGCTTGCTGTCCCACGGCGCGAGAGGATCCGTATCGATGGAGTTTTGACAGATCGTTCCCTTCGCGTCGTCCGTCATGCCGAGCCCGCCGGCCCACCAGACGCTCGGGATGCGGCTCAAATAGCGTGACCCGCCCACGCCGATCATGCCGACGGTTGGATCCTTGAAGTGATCGAGGGCCACCGCGCCCCAACGGTCAGAGCGATAGACAATGTCATCGTGCATGAAACAGATGACGTCGAATTTGCATCTGGATACGCCGAGATTGTACGCCGTGAAGATGGAGTACTCGTTCCGGCTGTTGTCGACCACGATCAACTCGTACGGCACACCGATGGTCTCATCGATGTTCTTCCGCAAAGCCTCCCCTATCCCGGGGTTTCTCGAACAGATGACGATGGAGATCATCCGCGCGTCAATGAGGCTTCTGGAGGTAGAAACACGCCGAATCGCCGTCGCTGATTCTATTCAGCCTCTCCGCCTCGCGGGAGAAGTGCTTCTTCTGCGCAGGAGAGAAGATTTCCCGCCCCACATAGTATTCCTTCAGTGGAATGTCCAGCAGGTACGCCTCGCTGCCGGCGAACTGGAAATCTGTCGAGTCATGGACAACCTTGCCCAACTGGAATCCGGCCTCAGTTGCCAGCAGCCTCATGCTCATCGTTGAATGCAGGAAGAAGTGCCTCGGAGGATCGAGCTGCACCCAGTTGGAGCGGTATTTCCGCCAGGCGAAGCTCGACACGGTCGGGCTGCGAATGATCAGATGGCCTCCGGGGGCAAGGATCCTGTGCGCCTCCCGCAAGGTCCCGGCCGGGTCGGGCATGTGCTCGAAGGACTGATGGAACATGACCACGTCGAATTCGGGCCGCACCTCTTCGATGCCGATCCTCGAAATCCTGACGCCGTTCGGGTATTCGAGGTCGCCTTCGACATACTGGTCGATGCCGCTCAGACGTCGATAGCCGGCAGAGAACAGCTGGTTGAGCGTCCGGCCATTGCCGCAACCGACATCCAGCATCCGAAGTTCCCGATTCGCCAATTCCTCCGTCAACCACGGCAGCTCATTGCGATACCGGAGAGACAGAAGCATCCCCAGTATGTTCCTCTGCCCTGAGTAATGGGACACCAACTGCTTCTTCAGGAAGATGGAGAGCCGGCCAGGCGCAACGTAGTCGCCCTTGGTGAATGAGTAGTATCCCGACGGGTAGTACCGATCGATGCACTCGGGGATTTCCGCTATCTGGACGCAGCCGCAGGAAGCACATTCGAAGTAGAGGAACTCCTCTCGTGTGCCGAACATCATCTCCCGGGCATGGAATGTCGTATTCCCCTCTTCGTTGCGGCAGACCCTGCACGTGAGCGCGCCCATCGGCATCGTCCGACTCAGCCGGCCCAGGAGATGCCTTCCCTGACGACCTGCGCGGGATTGCCGGCAATCATCACGTGCGGCCTGTCGAATTTCCTGCTGACGACCGCACCCGCGCCGACGACGCTCTGCTCCTGGATCTCCGTGCCCTTCAGAATCGTCGCATTGCACCCAATCCACACACGGTCGCCGATCACGATCGCCTTGTCCGGGTTGAGGACCCTCTCGTCCGTGGCGCTCACGATCTGGTGGGTGTCGGTATCCATGAGGAGTATGCCGAAGGCCAGCAGCACGGATTTCCCGAATTCGATCCGTTTGTGGCACGAGATGGCGTTCTCGGCTGTGCCCCAGAAGTTCTCACCGAAGATCAGCTCGCCGGAGGACTTCACGAAGATCCTCGTGCCCTGCCCGATGGTTGCGTTCCCCAGGAAGACGATCCTGCCGCTGTTGTCGATCGCCCCGCGATGATACCGTTCGTCGAAGAACACCTCTGCCGTGGTGAACCCGATCTTGATCATCCCGGCATGCAGCTCGGCCCTGATCTCCACCGATCCCCCAAGATTGACAAAACGACAGTTGTTCGAGATGAAGATCGGCAGACGCAGGGCGCTCTTGAGATCGAGGTACTTCAGATTGAAGTAGCAGCTCCTGGGGAGATGAACCAGGTACTTCCAGTTCAGTCTTAGGAAGTTGCCAAGCAGCCTGATGCTCCGCAGCATTAGCGCTCTAGCTCCTGCGAACCAGGTTCCAGGCGTCTTTCACGATGATGCACCCGTAATCGAACCCTTCAGCGAATGCGAATCCCGTACCGTCGTCGTAGACCCTGATCGGACAAATGTCGGGATGCCACTCGTACGTCATCGTCCCCGTGCGGGTATTGAGCGCCACCAGAAAGGAGTACTCCATCGGCGCGATGAGATGGCCTTCGATGACGAACTCCATGACGAGTTCCCGCGTGGACGCGTCCGCGAAGTCCGCCACGGACCTGTTGACCGTGAAGACCCGGCTCTTCCCGCGGGTGAGCAGCGCCACGCCGACATTCTGGAAGGAGAAAAGCTCGTTGATCCCGATGACCATCCTCAGCCGGATCGGCTCGGAATGCGCAAAGAAAGACTGGGGGCCGTTCTCACCCCACGTCTCGAGGCTCTTGAACCAAATGTCCTTGCCCTCGCCGCCCGTGCCGACGTGGCTCACGGACCAATCGTCGTGGTACCGGTCGATGACGGTCTTCGTCGCGCCCTTCAGCTCCATCACCCCGCCGCTCAGCAGGATGCAACCCGAGCACAGTTGCATGATGGTGCCCATGTTGTGGCTCACGAAGAGGACCGTGCGCCCCTGCGTTGCCACTTCTGTCATCTTCCCCAGGCACTTCTTCTGGAACGCCGCATCGCCGACCGCGAGCACCTCGTCCACGAGCAGGATCTCCGGCTCGAGGTGGGCCGCGACCGCGAACGCGAGCCGCACGTACATCCCGCTCGAGTAGCGCTTGACCGGCGTGTCGAGGAACTTCTCGATCTCGGCGAAGGCGACGATCTCGTCGAACTTGCGCTCGATCTCCGCGCGGCGTCATGCCGAGGATCGCGCCGTTGAGGTAGATGTTCTCGCGGCCGGTCAGCTCGGGGTGGAAGCCGGTGCCCGACCTCGAGCAGGCTGCCAACGCGGCCGTAGAGGTCAACTTCGCCCGCGCGTCGGCTCGGTGATCCGCGAGAGGATCTTCGAGCAGCGTGCTCTTCCCGGCGCCGTTGCGGCCGATGATGCCGACGACCTCGCCCGGCATGACCTCGAACGACACGTCCTTGAGCGCCCAGATCGTCGAGACCTCGTCCTTCGGAACACCCCTGAGGGCGCGCGAAGCGGCGTCTTGGCGGCGTTGACCAGCGACTCGCGCAGGGTGCCGTAGCGGGCGCGCTTCGCGCCGATCCGGTACTGCTTCGAAGGCCTCGGACCTGGATGATGGGCTTCATGGCGTTCACACGATGTCCGCGAACTGCCGCTCCATGCGGCGGAAGTAGAACGCCGCGTACAGAAGAGCAGCACGACACCGACGCAAGGCCGAGTAGCCGAGCGCACCCCACATGACCGGCCTGCCGAGAAGCGCGGCACGGAAGCCCTCGATGATCCCGGTGAGCGGGTTGACCGCGAGGACCCACCGCCACTTCTCCGGCATCAGGCTCGAGGGGTAGATGACCGGCGTGGCGAACATCCAGAGCTGCAGGAGGAACGGCAGCGCATAGCGGACGTCGCGGTACTTTACGTTGAGCGCCGACAGTCCACAGGCCCGACGCCCAGCGCGAGCGGCGCGGTCAGCAGGACGAACACCGGGAAGAGCAGGACCTGCCACGTCACGGCGATAGCCGTAGTAGACGAACAGCCCGACGAACACCACGAACGCGATGCCGAAGTCGACCAGGCCGGCAACAACCGCGGCACCGGCATGATCAGCCGTGGGAAGTACACCTTCGTGATCAGGTTCGCGCTGCCGACCAGGCTGTTGCTGCTGTTCGTGACGGCGTTCAGCGAAGAACGTCCACGGGAGCAGCGCCGCGTAGCGAAGATCGGGTACGGGACGCCGTCGGAGGGGACCTTGGCGAGCTTGCCGAAGAAGACGGTGAAGATGACCATCGTGGCAAGCGGCTGGATCACCGCCCACGCGATCCCGAGCACGGCCTGCTTGTAGCGGACCTTCACGTCTCGCCAGGTCAGGAAGTACAGCAGCTCGCGGTAGGCCCAGAGCTCCTTGAGATCGAGGGCGACCCAGCGGCGACTGGGGCGGATCTTCACGACCGGCTGGTCGGGGAGACTGAAAGCAGATAGGGCAGTCTCGGGCAGTTGCGCTGAAGAGGAATTACCAGTTGGGGATTCGCCGGTCGGCATCTCTTCAGGCATCAGCGACCCGGTTCAGCAAAGAGACATCCACGTTTCTCAAGTCGGATCACCATTGGCAAGGGCGGGGGCGAGCCCCGCCCCTACCCTGCCAGAAGCGCGCGCAGGAGACGAGCACGCACGGAGCGCATGCTCCACAGAATCGAATGCAGGTGCGGACGCGGATCCTTCGCGAGGCTTCACCTCGTTCAGGATAACAACCGGGGCGATCATTTGCTGGCCGTTGGTGAGACATGCAGGAAATCGGCGCAGGCGGTGACGATGCGGCCGGTGGCCTTGCCGTCGCCGTAGGGGTTGTGGGCGCGCGCCATCTCGTCGTAGGCCGCCTTGTCCGTGAGCAGCTTGCTGGTCTCCTCGACGATCTTGCCCTCGTCCGTGCCGACGAGCTTTACGGTGCCGGCGATGACGGCCTCGGGGCGCTCGGTGGTGTCGCGCATGACCAGCACGGGCTTGCCCAGGCTCGGGGCCTCCTCCTGGACGCCGCCGGAATCGGAGAGGATCACGGCCGAACGATTCATCATCGCCACGAACGGCAGGTATGGCAGCGGCTCGATGAGGTAGATGTTGCTCGTGCCGGTGCTTCGGAGGATCTGGTTGACCGGCTTGCGGACGTTGGGGTTGAGGTGCACCGGGTAGACGAAGGCGGTCTCCGGGAAGCGGCGCGCCAGCTCCGCGATCGCCTTGCAGATGGCTTCGAACCCCGGCCCGAAGTTCTCGCGCCGGTGGCCGGTGATCAGAACCAGGCGTGGGCCGTTGGCGGCCGCGAGGGCCTCGGGCAAGCCGGGGACGGCCGGCGGGTGCTCCTTGATGATGTCCCGCGCGAGGAAGAGCGCGTCGATGACCGTGTTGCCGGTGACGAAGACGCGCTCGGGCGCCACCCGCTCCTTGAGCAGGTTCTGACGGTTCAGCTCGGTGGGCGCGAAGTGCAGGGTGGTCAGGCGCGTGGCCAGCACCCGGTTGGCCTCCTCGGGCCAGGGCGAGTCGAGGTTGCCCGTGCGCAGGCCCGCCTCCACGTGCCCGACCGGGACGTGGTTGTAGAACCCCGCCAGCGCGGAGCAAAAGGTCGTCGTGGTATCGCCCTGGATGAGAAGCAAGTCGGGTTTGAATTTAGCAAGGCAGCGGTCAACGGCCCCGACGGCCCGCGCCGTCAGACCGGCCAGCGTCTGGTTCGGCTCCATCAGGTCGAGGTCCACGTCCGGCTTGATGCCGAAGATGTCGAGGACCTGGTCGAGCATCTCGCGGTGCTGGGCGGTGACGCAGACCTCGCACGAGAAGCGCGGGTCCTTCTTGAGCGCGAGGATGACCGGGGCCAGCTTGATGGCCTCGGGGCGCGTGCCGAAGATGATGGAGACTTGCTCACGGGGTTAGTAGGTGGGTGCCTTCAACCGCCATCGCGGAAAGGGCGGGGGCAAGCCCCGCCCCTACCCTCGAAGCAGGCGCGGAGCGCCTGCTCCACACGTTCATCCTCGCCTGCATCCAATGCGGGGCACGCCCTCCGGGCGTGCCTGCGGTGGCCCCTGCAAGGCGTGGAGAGAGCACGCGCGGAGCGCGCGCTCCACAGAGACAGCTGTATGCAGGGTTATTGAGATCCTTCGTCGCTGCGCTCCTCAGGATGACATCGTCTTTTGAGCCATGCTGCGCGGAGTCGGGCGCCAGGTCTGTCCCTACCCAGTCTCCCGTGCTTCGCGGGAGGCGAGGGCGAGGTCGCTCTCCATCATCATCTCGACCAGGCGCTCGAAGCCCACGCGCGGCTTCCAGCCGAGTTTGGCCTTCGCCTTGGACGGGTCGCCCATCAGGTGCTCGACCTCGGTGGGGCGCAGGTAGCGGGGGTCGAGTTCGACGAGGGCGCGGCCGTCGTTGCCGATCCCCTTCTCATCCAGCCCCTTTCCCTTCCACGAGAGCTTGATGTCGGCGCAGGCGAACGCCGCCTCGCAGAACTCGCGCACGGAGTGGGTCTCGCCGGTGGCGACGACGTAGTCGTCCGGCGTTCGGCCTGCAGCATGAGCCACATCGCCTCGACGTAGTCGCCGGCGAAGCCCCAGTCGCGCTTCGCCTCGAGGTTGCCGAGGTAGAGCTTGTCCTCCAGGCCGTGCTTGATGCGCGCGGCGGCCCGGGTGATCTTGCGGGTCACGAAGGTCTCGCCGCGGCGCGGGGACTCGTGGTTGAAGAGGATGCCGTTGACCGCGAACATCCCGTACGCCTCGCGGTAGTTGCGGGTGATGTAGAACGCGTAGGCCTTGGCCGCGGCGTAGGGGCTGCGCGGGTAGAACGGCGTGCGTCTCGGTCTGGGGCACCTCGACGGCCTTGCCGAACAGCTCCGACGAGGACGCCTGGTAGAACCGCGCGCTCCAGCCCCAGCTCGCGCATCGCCTCCAGCAGGCGCACGGCCCCGATGCCGGTGACCTCGGCGGTGTACTCCGGCACGTCGAAGGAGACCTTGACGTGCGACTGCGCGCCCAGGTTGTAGATCTCGTCCGGGCGCACGACCTTCAGCAGCTTGTTGAGCGAGGAGGCGTCGTTGAGGTCGCCGTAGACCAGGTGCAGGCGCAGGTCCGGCTCGTGGGGGTCCTGGTAGATGTGGTCGATCCGCGCGGTGTTGAAGGTCGAGGCGCGGCGCACCACGCCCCGCACCTCGTAGCCCTTGCCGAGCAGCAGCTCGGCGAGGTACGAGCCGTCCTGCCCCGTGATGCCGGTCATCAAGGCTCGCTTGCCATTCTTTGCAGGCCAGTTACTCATCGGGCCTCCCGGAGACGCTCGTGGTTCGCGAGGAACCATTCGTAAGTGGCGCCGATGCCGTCGCGCAGCTCGATGCGGTGCGTCCAGCCGAGGGCGTGCAGGCGCGAAACGTCGAGGAGCTTGCGAGGGGTGCCGTCGGGCTTGGTCGTGTCGAACGTCAGCTTGGACTGCGGGTAGACGATGTCGCGCACCAGCTCGGCCAGCTCTCGGATCGAGAGGTCCTTCCCGGTCCCCACGTTGATGTGCACGTCTCCGTCGTAGTGCTCCATGATGAACAGGCAGGCGTCCGCGAGGTCGTCCACGTGCAGGAACTCGCGCCTGGCCGCGCCGGTCCCCCAGATCACCACTTCGCTCCGGCCCTCCGCCCTTGCGTCGTGGAACTTGCGGATGAGCGCCGGCAGCACGTGGGAGCTCGTCAGGTCGAAGTTGTCGTTGGGGCCGTACAGGTTGGTCGGCATCGCCGAGATGAAGTCGCACCCGTACTGCCGGCGGTAGGACTGGCAGAGCTTGATGCCGGCGATCTTGGCGACCGCGTACGGCTCGTTGGTGGGCTCCAGCGGCCCGGTGAGGAGGTACTCCTCCTTCATCGGCTGCGGGCACTCGCGCGGGTAGATGCAGGAGCTGCCGAGGTAGAGCAGCTTGGTCACGCCCTCGCGGTAGGCGGCGTCCACCACCGTGGCGTGGATCATCATGTTGTCGTAAATGAACTCGGCGGGACGCGTGGAGTTGGCGAGGATGCCGCCCACGGTGCCGGCCACCAGGAACACGTACTCGGGCCGGTTGGCCGCAAACCAGCGGTTGACCGCGGCCTGGTCGCGCAGGTCGAGCTGCTCGCGCTCGGCGGTGAGAAGGTTGGTGAAGCCGCCCGCCTGCAGGCGGCGTGTGATCGCAGAGCCCACCAGGCCGCTGTGCCCGGCGACGTAGATCCGCGCATCTTTTCGGAGCCGCTGCATCATGTGGTCTCCTGCCAGCGTAAGGTCATTCTGAGGCCGCGAAGCGGCCGAAGAATCCCACCGCGCTGGGGGGTCGGTGAGATCCTTCGCCCCCTTCGCCTTCGCGCCACGAAGGCTCAGTGTCCTCAGGATGACAGCTTGTTCCGCCTTCGTGCCGGAGCGGGCGGGGACAAGCCCCGCCCCTACCCCGAATAAAGCCGTGGGAAACGGGCATGCTATCCGCCAGTGCACGCTGCCGCCAGTGGTTTGCGGTGCAAACCATTGAGGTATCGGGGCTTTTGACAACGCACGGCAACGTGAGTGGCCCCGCGCGCGTGTCGCACCTCCCGAATCCAAGCCGGTTGCGGCACGTCGCAGAATCTAATCAATTCTAGAGCCTTCGGGGGGATACGCAAACGTTCGGGCAGGCGGCGCCGAGCCGAGACAGCCAGTGAACAACGCTTCATACAAGCGGCACCTTCGAGAACCCTGTGAGCCGGGGCGGATGAGCTCTACGCGCAGCGGATGTGGCGGGCATCCACCTCGACGTTGCGGACGCCACAGACCATCGTGAGCAGCAGGCGCACGCGGTCCTTCGCGGGCAGGTACTGCGTGACGATGCCCTCCAGGCCGTGGAGCGGCCCGTGGACGACGCGGACGCGCGAGCCCTTGGTTGGCGCGCGCCGTGCTTCGGCGATCACGACGTAGCCGCGCTCGCCTTCGCGTTCCCTCAACGAGCCGACGAAATCGTCCTCGACGGCCGCGAGGGCCTCGCCAAAGCGCACGATTCCGGACACGCCGGAGCAGTAGCGCACCGCTGCGTAGCGCTCCTTCACGACGCACTGGGCAAAGACGTAGGAGGGGAAGAGGGGCACTGGGCCGCGCGGGGCCCGCACGTGCCAGCGCGGCTCGACGATCCGCGGGCAGTAGGCTGGGATTTCCCGCGCCGCGAGCGCCTGCACCGCGGCCGTCTCCTGCTTTGGCTTGGTTCGCAGGAGCAGCCAGACGAGGCGGGGATCGTCGAGGGCGATCAGCATACGACCTCGGCCATCGTCTTAGCAGAGCGCCGGATGAGGGTCAAGCGAAGGAGGGACGGGAAGGGGAAAGGGAAAAGGAACAACGTGAGCCGGCGCGGCGCCGGCGTTGCGGCCAGGGGCGGGACTCGCCCCCGCTCATGCCTCCCCAAGCACGCTGTCATGCTGAGCGAGCGCAGCGAGCGGAGCATCCCATGGCGCCTGGAGTGCTTTCGTCCACGCCATCAGATGCGATGGGATTCTTCGCCCCTTCGGGGCTCAGAATGACAAAGGAAGGGCGGCCGCAAGGGCCGCCTCGTACATCGAACGACGAGATTCTTCGTCGCTTCGCTCCTCAGAATGACAAATTGCGAGCAGACGCCAGGAAGAGCAAGAGGCACGCGCAGAGCGCGTGCCTCACAGCGTTCGGGTATTGGGGACTACGGGCGCGGCTGCGAGGCTTCGGGGGGTTCCTTGTGCTTGATGATCGCGATGCCGCCGCCGCCGAGGATGATCAGCGGGATCAGCCTGCGCCTGTTCTCCTCGTCCGCGGCCGCGGCGGCCTGCAGCATCTCTATCCTCCTGCAGGACTCGTCGGGTTTGAGGTTGCCGCTGGCATCTATGCGCGAGATGACGCCGTCGCAGAGGAACCCCGCAACGACCTGCCCCGTCTGGCCCGGCGAGGTCTCCCCCACGACCAGGTTCTGCGCGAAGCCGTACTGCTCAGGGGAGAGGCTCAGGCTGCACGACGTGGTAACCGGGACCTTCTGGATCGGCGTCCGGCTCTCCTTCCCCTCGGCGTCCCTCACGGCCATCTGCACCTCGACCGTTGTGGTGGTTTCCTCGGGGCGTGGCAGGGCAGCCCAGTACTTGCCCCGCCCGGCGGACCGCATCTCGACGTAGTAGAACTCCGGCGAGCCGGTCTTGCGGAAGTACGTGCGCACCGAGCTCCAGCCGCTTTCCGGCGTGGTCGACAGGTTGATCACGCTGTTGCCGCGGGTGGGAGCGCAGTTCGGGACGGTCAGGGTGAACATCTCAGGCGCGGCGGACAGGACGGCCGGCCAGAGAGCGGCGGCCAACGCGAGGCACGGCCACCAAGCCATGAGACACGAACGAGCTGGTAGACGTCCCCCGGGCATGGAAGCAGCCCTCCTACTATCAGCCTACAACCGTAAGTCTATACTGTCAAGGTTTTTGCGAAACGGAGGCGGAGTCCCCGAGGACCTTTCTGGCGACGTCATCGACGAACGAGGTGCGCCGGATGTTGGGCAGGCAACGCTTCAGAGCGGCCGCGGCCCCGGCCCTGTCGCCGATCTCGTAGAGCGCGACCGCGTTGTAGAACAGCAGCAGCGGCTGGCTGTCGCCCGGGTCCCCCGCGCGCCGGAAGTACACGACCGCATCGTTCCACCGCGTGGTCCGGTACGCCATCTCGGCCGCAACAAACTGGGGCTCAACGAGATCGGGCCGTGCGTCCGCGATCTTTCGGGCAACGGCGAAGGCGTCGTCGAGCATTCCGGTCCTCGCGAGCTCCTGCACCCGGTCCAGGTCCGCCCTCTCGGCGGGGGAGAGAACGCCCTTCTTGGTGGGACTCTTCTGCGTCGGGGCGCTCGGCGACCCGGCACGTGCGGCAGCCGCGATGCCGGTTGCTGGTTTCTCCGCCGGCTTTGGTGTGGATACCTGAGGAGAACCGGCGGCGACCGTCGGCTTCTCAGATGGCTTCGTCGCTGAAGGCGGAGGGGCGCCGCCTGCGACGACCCCCAGGGCACCGGTGGAGGCCGTGGGTTTGGCAGCCGGCCTTGGCGTGGGCGTCTGACCGGGACCGCCGGCCACGACCCCGGTGGCGGCGCCCGCACCGGTTGCAGGCTTCTCGCCCACCTTTGCTCCGCCGGGGACCACTCGCGTCGGCGTCGGGGCAACAACTGGCCGAGAAGGCGCCAAGCCGAGGGCGGCGCTTACGGTCAGCTGCTGGACGGTGCGGTCCTTCGCCACGTCGGAAGGCAACTGCACGGCGAAGTCGTTGGCCTCCTGCCAGCGCTTGAGCTCAACGAGAGAGCTCAGCAGTGCGCCGGCGACCTTCGGATCCGAATTCGCGAAACCGCAGCTCCTGAGGTCTTCCACCGCCGCTGCCCACTTCTTGTCGGCGGCCGCCGCGAGCCCGCGCAGCTTCAGCGCCTCTCTGTTGCCGGGGGTGAGCTTGAGGGCGCCGTCGGCAGCCGCGAACGCACTGCCGGCGTCGCCGTCGGCGAGCTCCAGATCCGCCAGCATGAGGCGCCACCTCACCTCCCTCGGCTCCTTCTTGATGAGGCGCTCCAGCTCCTTGCGCCGCTGAGCCGGCGCCAGCTTCGCGACGTTGTCCTGCCGCGATGGGACGAGACGTCCGAACGCGGCGTTCTCCGAAAGAGTTGCGCGGGGGATCGCCTGGACCACCAGCACCTCGAACGCCCCGCGCACGTCCTTCGGGATGTCGGCGCGGCTATAGCCCTGGAACCTCTCCTCGACCTCCGACAGGCGCTCGAACGTCTGGCGAAACCCCGTTTCGTCGCCAGCGGCGCCCTGGGCCAGCGCGAGCCTGGTGAGGCCGTCGGCGAGGAGCTGGGGCTCGTCGAGGAGACCGAAGCAGGCGACGCGGAGCTGGCGGACGGCGGGCTGGTAGTCTCGCCGGTTGTAGGCGTCGGTTCCCTGGCGCAGGAGCCGCATGTAGAAGGGATCGGCCGCATGCGCGGCCAGGGACACGAGCAGGGTGACAAGCACCGCGAAAACCGCCGGAAAAACGAAACCTGTAACCGTTTCCAGCCTTCGGGCGGGGGGAGCCGATTCACTCAGCACTTTGGACTTGTCGCTCCCTTTCTCAAGCTTGTGCAGCTCTCAGGGGCTCATGGTCAAGGGTATCTCGCTCTTCACCCCGCATTATGCCCTGAAAGCGCCCGATTTTCGAGCACTGCCCGGGGATTCTCCTCGATGAGCTGCCTGGCCCTCGCCTCGCCCCACCTCTCGGCGATCGCCCGAAACGCCCCGGAGAGGCGGGGCGGCCGAATGTGGGCGTCGTGCGCATCGGAGGCCACGAAGTGAGCGAGGCCCTCGTCGAGCAGGAGGAAGGAACACTCCTGGGGACCCCGGCCGAACTCGCCGGTCACGCTCCCGGCGGTGAGCTGCAGGAGCGCGCCGCGCTCCACGAGCTCGGACATAAGGGCTGGCTCATTCACGAGCCAGGGGATGCGCTCCGGGTGGGCCACGATCGGGTACCAGCCGGCCACCGTCAGCTCGTGCACCATGTGGCGGGGTTCCGGCCCCATCGGGACCGACGCGAACTCGAGAAGCAGGTAGTTCGATCCGGCAAGGGGCAAAAGGTCACCGCCCGGCAAGAGATCCACTTCGTGGAGGAGCTCCGAGTCCACGCGAATCTCGGCGCCGAGAACCAGCGCGGGCTTCCCGCCGCTGGCCGTACGCAGCTCTTCGAACAGCGCCTCGAGCGCCTTGCGGTCCGCGTTGGGCCAGAACCCGTGGCGCTGGTGGGGAGTGACGACGATCGCCTCGATGCCGTCCTCGGCGGCAGCGCGGCACGCCTCGACCGCCTCCTCCAGCGTCTCCGGTCCGTCGTCAACCCCGGGGAGAAGGTGGGCGTGCAGGTCGATCATGCGCGGCGCTACGCGCGTGGGCCCGTGCCCACGGCCGCGTCGTCCACGTACTTCTGGTAGGCGCGGTAGCGCTTGCCGTAGCGCCCGTGGTGCTCGCGGAAGCGGTTCAGGGCCGCGCCGAGGATCCGCACCTCCGAGAGATGCAGCCGCTGCTGGCACGCGCGCGCGTCCTCGCGCAGCAACAGGCCCGAGCCCACGCACAGCACGACGCCGTCCGACATGGCACCGAGAACGGTGGCGTCGGTGACCGGAAGCGTCGGCGGGCTGTCGAATATGACGTAGTCGAACCGCTGGTAGGCAATGGCCACGAAGTCCATCATCCGCTCGGAGGAGAGCAGCTCCGAGGGGTTCGGCGGCACCGGGCCGGTCGGCGTGAGGTAGAGGTTGGGAACCGTGGTGCGGAGGAAGATCGCGGTTTCGTCCACGCCCCTCGTCAGGAAGCTCACGAGGCCCACACGGTTGGAGACACCGAAGATCTCGTGCAGCCGCGGCTTGCGCAGGTCGGCGTCCACCAGCAGCACCTGGCGACCCAGTTGCGCGAGCACCACCGCCAGGTTCGCCGCGGTCGAGGTCTTGCCCTCGCCGGGGATTGCGGAGGTGATCACCACGCTCTTCAATCGGTTCGTCGTGGAGAGAAGCAGGGCGGTGCGCAGCGAGCGATAGGCCTCGGAGACCGCCAGGCGTGGCTTGAAGTGGCTCACCAGCTCGATCTGGCCTGGCCCGGAGTCCGGGCCCGGTTTCTGGGCGCCCTGCCCTCGGCGCCCTGACGCGCCCTTGCCGTAACGGCCGTATCCGTAGTACCTGCTGTAACCGTACCCATCGGAGCGCTGCCCGACCTCCGGGATCACCGCCAGCAGCGGCAGGCCGAGGATGCGGTCCACGTCCTCGGTGGTCTTGACACTGCGGTCGAGGTACTCCACGAAGAACACCACGCCCAGCCCGAGTGCGAACCCCAGCATGAGACCGAAGGTCAGGTTGCGGAAGAGAGAAGGCCGGTAGGGGCCACCCGGCACCAGCGCTCGGTCAACCACCTGCACGTTGGAGTCCCGGTTTCCCTGCAAGGCGGGAGGCCACCTCGGTTTCCGATTGCTTGCGGACCAGTTCGTCGAGCAGCGTCCGGCGGGTGGAGACCTCGACCTTCAGGTTGTTGTACTCGACGGCGGCGGAGTTCATCCGCATCGCTTCGCTCTTCTGCCTCCCGAGCTCGGCCGACAGCGCCTCCTCGCGGCGCAGCGCCCCCTGGTATTCGGCCCTGGCCGAGTCGTGCGCCTTGCCGACCATCTCCTGTGTGACGCTGGCCAGATGCTGCCTGCCCTTGTCTATCTGCGCCTTGAGCTCCTGCATGGCCGGCCACTCGGGCTTGTAGGTGTTGAGCTTGGTTGCGTAATCGCGCTCCAACTTGAGCTGCTCAGTGCGCGTTTGCGTCACCAGGCCACCGGATACGGTGTCGGCGACCACGTCGTCCGGGGAGCTGACGACCTCCTTGTAGTGCGCCTCCTTGCCGATCCGGTCGGACATGGCTCCCACGTAGTCCTTGTTCAACCCTTCGAGCCTCTGGAGGGTGACGTTGGACGAGGGGTCGAGAGCGACGATGTCGCTGCGGCGGGAGTACGCCTGGAGCTGGGCCTCCTTGTCCTGGATCTCCTGCTTGAGCGCCTCGATCTGGGAGGTCAGGAAGGTGGACGCTCTGCCCACGGTGGCGAAGCGGGTCTCCACACCCCAGTCGATGTAGGCGTCAGCGACACCGTTGGCGACCCTCGCCGCCAGCTCCGGATGGCTCGAGACGTAGGAAACCTCGACCAGGCTGGTGTTGCGGACCGGGTTGACCTCCAGGCCACCGAGCACGCCATACGCGAGGCCGGCCAGCGTCGCCGCGTCGTCGCTCGCCCTCACGGCACCCCCGGTGCCTCCGGGCAGGCTGGCCCGCCGCGGGTTGAAGGCGGGGTCGTCCATGAGGCGGAGGTTCTTGACCACGCGCTCCGCCAGGCCGCGGCTCTGCAAGAGGCGGTACTGGGTCGGGAAGAAGTACTGCGCGTCGAACCAGTCCTCGTACTGGATCGTCTGCTGCATCGCGGCCGCGCTGCTGGGGCGGCGCTCGATCTGGAGCACGGTCGTCGCACGGTACAGCTTCGGGCTCATGGCATACTGGATCAGCGAGACGGCCAGCGCGAGGGCCAGCATGACCACGAGCAGCAGGCGCCGCCGCCGCACCACACTCAACCACTGGGAGATGTGGAACTCGCCCTCGGGCTCGGGTGAGAAGAAGACCTGGTCGTTCGTAGCGGGCGGTTTGGCTGCCATCAGAAGAACGACTCCTTCACGATGACCACGTCGCCACTCTGGAGCGGGAGGTCGGTGTCCTTGCCGGAGACGATGCGCCTGAAGTTGGCCGCCATCTCCACATCGCGGCCGGTGTGGTCCCTCCTCTTGATCTGGATATCACGCGAGGCCCTGTCCGTGAGGCCGCCGGCGCGCGCGATCGCGGTGAGGAGGGTGATCCTCTCGGTGCTCTGGAAAGAGACCGCGCCGGGGTGCGCCACCTGGCCCAGGCAGAAAACCGTCACCTCCACCTTGGCCGGCACGTTGATGATGTCGTTGGCGATGATGGGGACGTTGGCATCGGGATCGGCGCGCATCATGAGGTCGTCCACGTTGATGGAGATCTGGTCGGAGAGGCCGTTCTCGGCGCGCCTCAGGACGTAGATCTTGTCGGCGTGGTCGTCGGTGAGTCCCCCCGCCGCAGAGAGGGCCTCCAGCAGCGTCCAGCGTCCGGAAAGCGAGAGGTTGCCCGGCTGTTTGACCGCGCCGAGAACGGAGATCGGCTTCGAGCGGAACTCCCTTACCTGCACGGCCACCGAGGCCCGCTGCAACAGCTTAGCTTCCAGCATGGCCTTGATGCGATCGGCCAGCTCGACGTCGGTGAGACCCTGCACCGGCACGTCCCCGACGAGCGGCAGGTTGATCGTCCCCTCCGCGGAGACGCGGCGCTCGATGTTGAGCTCGGGCACCTCGAAGACCTTGATCTCGATGAGGTCCTTGGGTCCGATGCGGTAGCCCAAGCTCCCCGGTGTCTGGGCGTGAGAAGGCACGGCCAAAAGCACGGAAGACACGAAGATCCCGAGGACAGGTTTGAGACACTGAATCAGGCCCCAGTTGGTGAACCAGAGCCGGTGTGGAGCCGCGGGGAGGTCCTTGAGACGCGCTTTCATCGTTCGCCCCGTGCTCCGAGGCAATTTAATTGTATCACCACCACTGGCCTCCGGCCCCCGCGAGGCTCAGTGTCACCTGCACTCTCGTGACCGAGCGGTCGAACTCGGGGAGGATCGACGTGTAGTCCGTCCGTGCCCCCTCGAGCCCGAGCGCAGACCCCTCCCCCAGCTTGATGTTCAGACCCAGGCCGTACCCGCTCACGTCGTCCGTTCTTCCGACGCTTTCCCCGGCCACGCGGGCGTACCTGTCGCGGCCCCGCTCCCAGAAGATGCGCCCGGTCGTCCGCCAGCCCAGCGGCGACTGGAGACTGAGCCCCCAACGTTCGTCGAGGTAATAGGGCCCGACGGTGACGAGCGTGTACGAGATGGAACGGCCGCCGTAGAGCTGCCACTCCAGTTTGCCACGCGGCCTCCAGCCGATCTGCACCCGCCCGGCGGTGGTGTCCAGCGGCACAAACTCGGAGCGGCCCTCCGGCCTGAGCGCGAGGACTGACGCCCTCGCGGTCGTCCACAAGCGCCTGCCCTGCAGCTCCAGCTCGACGAACCGGCTGTCCCCCGAGCTCGAGCGGTCTTGAGTATCGTAGAGGAAGTCGGTGGCGAGCTTCTCATAGCCGATCGCGAACGCCACCGACTTGCTGAAGCGGTAGCGCAGGCCGCCGCCTAACGATGTCTCGTTGCGGTCGGAGAGCTGGAGGATCTCGGGCGGCACCGTGCCTTGTTTCTCGCCCTCGTACCGCCACCGGTTCTCCCAGGCCGTGCCGAATACCGACAGGCGCCCCAGCAGCTGGACCTCGAGCGCTGCCGAACCGCGCTGCTGCCTCACGTTGACGGGGATCGTGTTCTCGGAGGAGTAGAACTCCTGGGTCCGCCAGTCTGACGCCTGCGCCTCCAGAGTCACCCGGTTGAAGTAGCCGAAGACGCCGGCGCCGTACCTGCCGTTCCACAGCCTCAGGTAGGTGAGATCGTTCCACCACACGTACTCCGGCAGCCCATAGAGAGCGAAGACGAGCTTCGGTCCCGCCGGGAGGTACCCATGGAGGCCGAGCGAGGCCGTTGCGGTAAAGTCGGACTTCGGGTCTACGGCCGTCCCGTAGACGTTGTTCACCCAGCTGACGTTGTGCAGCGCGAACCAGAGCCCCAGGCGCAGCGGTCCCAGCCTGAAGCGTGCTTCCTTCATCGCGGTGTCGACCCGCTCCTTGGTGGGTATCAGCTCGACACCAAGGCTCCCGGGCGCGATGTACTGCTGGAACTGCGCCCCGGCGACGCTCGCGAGGAGGATCGCAGCAACCGCGATGGCGAGCGTTCGCGTAGAATCTCGTGCAGTGAACAACATGCACCCGCGGAGCAGGCGCCTCGCCCTCCCCTCCGTGCTGCCGGTCCTGTTGGCGGCGCTGGTGCTGTGGGTCCCGTTGCCGTTCGGAAGCGTCGTTCCCTGGAGCCACACCGTTCTCCAAGTCACCGCGTGTCTCCTCCTTGCCCTTGCAGCGATCCCCACGAGGCGTACCAGCGACCTGCGCCCGGCCGCGCTCCCCGCCGCCTGCATCGCGGCCGTCGCGCTGCTCGGGGCCCTCCAGGCATCCACGTTCCCTGCGACCATTGTACGCACAATCTCGCCGGAACACGCCGACTTGCAGGCCGTCGCGCACGAGGCGCTCGGACAGGCCGGCCTCGCCCGCGAGGTCCCGTCGTCGCTCTCGCTGGCGCCCGCCGCCTCGCGCGCTGCCGCGCTCACCTTCGCCGCGGTGGCGGCGTGCCTGCTGGCCGCGGCCGCCGCTCGCGAGCGCAGCCACCGGCGCGTGCTCGCCTTCGCGTTCTTGGCCTCCGCACTCTTCCAGGTGCTCTACGGTGCCGCCGCGCTTGCGGCTCGTCGGGGCATGATCTGGGGACAGGCGGTCGCGGGCGACCCGGCGCGGCTGCGTGGCACCTTCGTCAACGCAGACCACCTCGCGTTTTACCTCGAGCTTGCGCTGTCGGTCGCGTTCGCCTGGGGATGGTGGGCTCTACGGCGTGCACGGGAGACGATCGCGCCCGAGCGCCGCATCGCGCTGGTGGCCGGTCCGGCCCTCGTCTGGGTCACACTCTTTCTGGGCCTTGCCTTCACCGGCTCTCGTGCGGGGCTGGCCGCCGCCGCCACTGGGACCGTGGCGCAGGGGCTGCTGCTGGCAGCGTCTCGCCGCCGCTGGCGCGGCGGCGTCGGCGGGATTCTCGTGATGCTGGTGGGCATCGGCGCGGTGGCCGCGATCGGCCTGCAGCAGGGGCTCGGCCGCTGGCTCGCCACCTCGCAGCACGAATTGGCGTGGAACGACCGGCTGAGGGTCTACGGAGCCTCCTGGGAGCTCTGGCACCGCTTCCCCTGGATCGGCACGGGCCTCGCGTCGTTCCGCGATGCCTTCTCTCTCCTCGCTCCGCGAGAGCTGACGGGGCTCGCGTACTGGCACGCCCACAACGACTACCTTGAAGTACTCGTAACCGCCGGCGTCGTGGGCGCGGTGCTGCTCGCGGTAGCAGCCGCGGTGTTGGTTGTGCGGCTCGCCCGCGGCCTGCGCGACGGGGAGCGCACGGAGCACCGGGCGGCCGCCCTGGCCGCTCTCGGTGCACTCGCCGCGGTGGCCGTGCACTCCTTCTTCGACTTCGGGCTTTCCCTGCCGGCCAACGCCGCGACGCTCGCCATTCTGGTCGGAGCCGCGCTTGCCGCACGCCGGAGCAGCAAAAGGGAAGACGAAGAAGGGTGAAGGAAAAACGAGACAGGGAAAACGAAAGACAAAGAACGAAAGACGGCTGGCTCGCCTCTCTTCCCCTTCTTCCTGTTTTCTTGTCTGGCCCTTACCCCCTGTCCTTTTCCCTTTTACCTACCTTGTTTCCCCGATCAATTCGACCTGGCCCGGGACGACACGCCCTCCCGCAAGCATCTCGACCTCGAGCAGGTGGGGACCCCGGGGGACCCGAGTGGCGAGGTAGACCATCGCGTCAGCCCTCACGGGGGCGACCGCAGCCGTCGCCCCATCCAGGCTGACCCGCACCACGGCCCCGGCGGGGGGTACGACGTCGAGGCTCACGGCGAGGCCCGGCGCATCGGCGCCCGCGAACAGGTCGAGACGCGCCACCGGTCCCCTCCACTGCCAGTCGATGGCGGGCCACGAAGCTGCGGCGAGGGAGTTGAGCTCGCTCTGCGCCGCCGCCACCCCCGCAGCATCCCCGGTCGCTTGAGCCACGGCCAGCCGCGCCTCGACAACCGGAACGGCCGCGCGCCAGCTCCGGTGCACCCGCGCAAGAGCGGCAGTCGCCTCGCCGGCCCGGTGTTGCCCGGCAAGCACTCGCGCCTTGGCGAGCCAGTACGGCGCCCACGCCTCGGTTTCTTGGTGCCTCGTTGCGGCGCTCGATCACCTCGGCCTGGGCGAGGTTTCCTGCCGCGAGCTCCGAAAGCGCCGCCTCTGCGGCCGGGAGCTCGCCGGCAGCGACCGTCAGCCTGGCCACCGCCCCCGGGGAGAGCCACGCCTGCCCTCGCGCAAAGCCTTCGATCGCCCAGGCGAGCCAGCGCCTGCCGGGTTCTTGGGAGCTCAGCGGCCCCGGCGGGCAGAGGGCGAGCGCCGCCTCCACGGCATCGCGGAAGCGCAGCCCCACTGGCGCCTCGGTCACCACGCCCACGGCTAGCGAGCGTGCGCCCGACCGGTCTCCGCCACGGAGGTGCTCGCGGGCCTCGCCGACGCGCCGCAGCAGCTCCCGCTCCAGCGCCTGGTCCCGCTGCTGCCGGGCCGCGGATAAATCGTCCCATTGTGCCTTCCCCGTGTAGAGGCTCTCGAGAAGCGACCACGCCCGCGAGTCGTCGGGTACCAGCGCGAACGCCCCGGCGCGGTCAGGTGCGGCCGACAGCCAAAGCTCGGCGCAGCGGGCAAAGGTCTCGGGGTCTTGAAAGGCGCGCCGCAGGGTGGGCAGGGCATCGTTCCTCTCGGCCGTTGTGAGCGTCGGCCAGATCTCGAGCCGGGCCACCGCCAGGAAGCGCAGGGGCTCGTCCTCGCCGGGTGCGAGGCGCGCGGCCGCCAGCAGCGGGCCCTCCCAGGCGACGCGGTCGCTGAACATCCGCGGGTCGCCCCGCGAGGACCAGAGCCCGTAGGTCGCGCCCCCGAGGATCATCGCCGCCTGCCACGCGCTCGGGCGCAAAGCAAGCACCCCCGCTGCGATCTCGCGAGCAAGCTCGAGGCGCTCGTTGACGTGCGCCGCCGCCTCCGCCGCCTCGCGCAGCGGGAGCGCTGCGAAGGGGCGGTAGTCAAAAGCCTCGGCCAGCAGCGCTCGGGCGATGGAGAGCCTTCCCCGCACCGGGTCGGGGTCCATCGCCGCCGCTCTGGCGGCCTCGGGTTGCCGGGCCGGCAGCCCCGTCTGGGACAGCAGCTCCAGCACCCCGCGATGTTGGGCGCTCCGGGCGAGGGCGTGCTGGACTGCGAGCCACGCCAGGCCGAGGGCCAGAGCGGCCGTAAGCCCGCGAAGTGTCGCGCTCACCAGCCTCTGTCGGTCCATGCCGGCCTCCACCTCTAGGCTAGCACTCCCCATCCGACATCGAATCGGGCCTGGGGCTTGAGAACAACCGAGACCAGGACAGGAACCTTCCTATTTCTCTTATTTCCTCAAGCCTCAGGCCTCAAGCCTTAGACGTGCAGCTCGACGACGTCGCGGTCGCGCAGCTCGAAGTCGCGCGCGACTCGCTGCCCGTCCAGTTTGCCACCCCAGACTCGGGCGAAATGCATCCTCTCGGCGATCTCGCGGTGGACGCGCTCCGCGAGGTCGGCAACCGTGTACCCCTGGGGCAGCACGAACGGCGCGCTGCGATCCACCGGTTTTCCGGGCGGCTTCGAGTACACGCGCACCATCTGGAGGCGACGCCACAGCGCCACCTTGAGCGCCTCGAGCCCCGCGTGGGTGGCGACGCTGATCCGCAGCAGCCCGTACTGGGAGCCGTACAGCTCCTCCAGGACCTTGAGGTCATCCTCCCTCGCCCGGTCGGCCTTGGTGATGACCATGAGCGTCGGCAGCGGGTTGTCGCGGGGGTCCACGTTCTCCGGGACCTCGCCAACCAGCGGGGCGTGCGCACCGGCGAGCCGCTCGCGCACGACCTCGACGTCCTCGGGCAGCTCGGAGGAAGTCGGGTCCACGAGGAGCAACGCGGCGTCGGCGCCGCGCACCAGGCCCGGCAGCCACGGATCCATGTGCTGCGCCGCCACCGGCGGCAGGTCCACGAGCTGGATCTGCACGTCCTCGAACACCATCATGCCGGGCTGCGGCCGGGTCGTGGTGAACGGGTAATCGGCGATCGGGGGCTCGGCGTGGGTGAGGGCGGCGAGCAGCGAAGACTTGCCGCAGTTCGGGGGACCGAGCAGCACGACCTGCGCCGCCCCCTCGGGGTCCACCTTGATCGCGTGCCCGTGCCTGGAGGTGCGGGTCTCTTCCTCGTGCCGAAGGCGGGCCAGGCGGCGCTTGAGGTCCGCCTGCATCTTCTCGGTCCCCTTGTGCTTGGGGATCGTGGCGAGCATCTCCTCGAGGGCGGCCCTTCTCTCTTCGAAGGTATGGGCAGACTTGAACCTGGCCTCGGCCGCCCGGTACTGCGGTGTGAGGTTCGCCGGCATCCGTCCCGATTGTAAACTCACGCAATGGACGCCGACAGGCCGCCGAGGCTCCTCCTCGTCCCGGTGCTCGCGGCCGGCCTCTCCCTGGCGCTGCTCGCGGCACCGTTCTGGCCGGTGCTGTTCCCCGTGGTGGTGGGATCCGCAGGCGTCGCGGCCTGCGCCCTCGCGCTAGTCCGACGGCGCTCACGCCCGCTGCTCCGCGCGATCGCGGGAATCGCGGTCTGGCTCACCATCGGCCTGGCCGGCGCCTGGCTCCTGCGCGAGCGCCCGCTGGCCGGCATGGCGTGGGTGCTCGCGGTGCTGTACCTGCTCCCCCTGCCGGTTATCCCCTGGCTGTACTGGAAGACCTTCCAGGAGCGCCGCGAGTGACCGCTCTGGCCGTTCTGCTTCTGCTGGCCACGGGCCTCGCCTGGTGGGGCGCGAGGCGCGCCCGCGACTCCGCCGATTACTTCGCGGCCGGCCACCGGGCCGGGGCCTGGCTCGTGGGCGTGGCCGGGACCGCGGCCGCAGTCTCCGGTTTCACCTTCGTCGGCGGGCCCGGCCTGTTCGCAGCCGTCGGTGCGGGCTCGCTCTGGATCATCCTCTCCGCGCCGCTGACCGGTGCCCTGCAGTGCTGGGCGGTCGGGGAGCCGGTCGTCGCGCTGGTCGAGAGGCGCCGGGTTGTGACGATCCCCGAGCTCCTCGCCGCCCGTTTCGGTGGCTCCGCGATGAGGGCCCTCGCGGCAACAGTGGTTGTGGTCGGCTGCGTGGCCTCGCTGGCGGTGCAGGCACGCGCGGCGGCGGTTCTCGGGGAGGACTTCCTGCGCGTGCCGGGCGCGGAAGCAGCGGTCGCCGTGATGCTGGCGACGACCGCGTACACCGCATTCGGCGGGATGCGTGCCGGCCTCGTGGCAGACGCCGTGCAGGGCGCTGTGATGGCGAGTTTCGCCGTGCTGCTGGCCGCCGCCGCGCTCGCCGCCGCCGGCGGCCCGGCCGCAGCGGTGGCGACGCTTGAGAGGGCGCGCCCGGAGCTGCTGGGAAGCTTCGGGGCCGCCGCCCCACCCCGGGCGTGGGCGTGGTATTTGCTGTTCTGCCTGGGCACGTGCGCCCAGCCCCACTACCTGCAGAAGTTCCTCTTCCTGCGCTCGCGCGCCGAGCTGCGCCTGTTGCCGGCGGTGCTCACCGGCGCGCTGGCAGCCACGCTGGCGGTCTGGATCGGGGTGGGCCTGGCGGGAAGCGCACTCGCGGCGCGGGGCGTCGTGACGCTAGGCAGACCCGACGACCTGGCGCCCACGACGATGAACCTGCTGGGGCCATGGGCGGTGCTGCTCGCCGGCGTGGCCGTGCTGGCCGCGATGATGTCCACCGCGGCCTCGTTCCTCAACATGGCGGCGGCAGCGGTCACCAGGGACGCGCGGGAGGCGCTAGGCAAGGCGCCGCTCCCGATCTCCGCGGCGCGGGTCGCGACCGTGCTCTTTGCCATCGCGGCCACCGCGATCGGGGTGACGAGCGAGCGGGCCGTGGTGCTGCTCGGCCTGGTCGGCTGGGGGTTCTTCACCGCCGCCCTCCTCCCGGTTATGACAGTGGGCCTCGCGTGGCACGGCGCCACCGCGCGTGGTGCCACCGCGGCGGTGGCCGTCGGTGCGGTCGTGGACCTAGTGCTCGAGGCCTTCCGGCAGCATCTCCCGCCCGGCCTCGAGCCCGGGCTCGCAGGGGCGGCCCTCGGAATGCTGGTGCTGGTCGCGCTGTCACGGAGGAACGCGTGAGGTGGACCGGGGCCGACCTGGACTGGCTGGCCGGTGAGCTCGCCAGGGTGCGAGAGGCAGCACGCCCAACGACGCTCGCGAAGGTGGAGAGACGGCGCGACCCGTTCCGCCTGCTGGTGGCGTGCGTGATCTCGCTGCGCACCAAGGACGAGGTGACCGCCCAGGCCAGCGCCAGGCTCTTCGCGGTGGCATCAACACCGGAAACTCTCGCTAAACTCCCGCACGGCCGCATCGCGAAGCTGATCTTCCCCGCCGGCTTCTACAACACCAAGGCGAAGCAGATCCGCGAGATCGCGCGCCGCATCGCGCGCGACTATGGAGCCCGCGTACCCGCCGACAGGGAAGCGCTGCTCGCACTGCCTGGTGTGGGGCGTAAGACCGCGAACCTGGTGCTCGGGCTCGGCTTCGGAATCCCGGCCATCTGCGTGGACACCCACGTGCACCGGTCCTCGAACCGCCTCGGCCTGGTGCGCACGGCAAGCCCCGGGGAGACCGAGCGCGCCCTCGAGAAGGTCTTGCCGCAACATCTTTGGATCGATATCAACGATCTGCTTGTGACGTTTGGGCAGAACGTCTGCCAGCCGGTCTCGCCGTGGTGCTCGACCTGCCCACTCGCTGGGCGCTGCCCCCGAGTCGGCGTTGGCCGCCACCGCTGACCGCTGCCCCAGCGGGAGGCACGGCGCCCGCGCCTGCTTCCGTTCCGGCGCGAATCCACGCTCTTACAGCGTCTTGAGCATCCCCTCGGCCTCTTCGCAGGTCTTGGCCACGCCGGCCGCGGACTTGGCGAACGCCGCCTTCTCCTCGTCGGTGAGGTCCAGCTCGACCACCTTCTCGATGCCGTTCTTGCCGAGGATGCAGGGCACCCCGACGAACAGCCCCTTGACGCCGTACTCGCCTTCGAGCTTCACGCACACCGGCAGGATCTTCCGCTTGTCGAAGATGATCGCCTCGGCCATCTCGAGCGCCGCCCACGCCGGCGAGACGAACGCCGAGCCGAAGCCGAGCAGGCCGACCACCTCGCCACCGGCCTTGCGGGTGCGGGTCTCGATTTTGGCGAGGGTGTCCGCGTCGAGGAACTTTCCCACCGGGATGCCGGCGATCTGGCACGAGTTGCGGACCGGGACCATGTCGTCGCCGTGTCCGCCGAGCACGATAGCGTTGACGTTCTCCACCGACACGTTGGCGGCTTCGGCCACGAAGTAGCGGTAGCGCGCCGAATCGAGCACGCCGGCCATGCCCATCAGCCTGTTCTTGGGCGGAGACAGGCGCTTGTCGAGGGTGAAGACGATGGCGTCGAGCGGGTTGGCGATCGAGATGATCATCGCGTCGGGGCAATGCTGCTTGATCCCCTTCGCCACCTCGACGGTGACCTTGAGGTTGATCGCTAGCAGCTCCTCGCGGCTGGGGAAAGTGCCGTCCGGCCGGGCCTTGCGCGGCACACCGGCGGTGTTGATGACCATCTCGGCGCCGGCCAGCGCCGAGTAGTCCTTCGACCCGACCAGCTTCGTGTCGCGGGACACGACCGGCAGGCCCTCGGCGATGTCGAGGCACTTGCCGATCGACACCGACTGCTTCTTGACCACCGCCTGGCGGTCCTCGGGATCGGACGGGTTCGGCATGGGAGCCGGGTCACTTACGCCGATCTCCCGCGCCAGCCGGCGGTGCGCGATCTCCTGCGCGAGCACACCGCCGATGTAGCCGCCACCGATTACACCGATCTTCTTCAACATGATGTTTCTCCTTTTCCGGGCCGCAGGCCCTGACCTGGGTGCCGTTGAAAGGGGGGGGTCGGCATCACGGATGTCACCGCGCCCCTGAAAGGCTTCCGATTGTCACGCGCTCATCTCCTCCCTAGACCGTTGGCGCCGGGGGCTCTGGGATGCCCTCGCGGCGCTTGGTCTCGGTGGCCTTTTTCGCCACCGGCGCCGGGCAGTGCTGTTTGTGCAGCCGCAGGTAGTCGAGCACCAGCTCGCGCTTCATGAGCTGGATGGCCTTGGCGGGGTCCACCCCTTTGGGGCACACCCGCGAGCACTCACCCGCGTAGTGGCAACGCCAGGGGCCGGCCTCCCCCACCAACACCCGCTTCCGGGCTGGAAATCCCACGTCGCGGGTATCGGAGTTGTAGCGGTGGGCCTGCCCAAGAGGCATGGGACCGGAGTAGAGGGCGTCGGTCGCGTACGTTGGGCACGCCGCCATGCAGCACCCACACTTGATGCAGTAGCTGAACTGCAGGTACTGCTCGAGCTCGTGGGCGGACTGCCAGAACTCGCCGGTGGGGTGCTCCTGTTCCTGCGCGTCGTCGCGAATGACGTAGGGCATTAACGCCCGGTGGGTGTCGAACATGGGCGCCAGCTCCGGAACGAGGTCGCGGACGATGTCGAAGTTCGGCAGCGGCGCCACGACGACCCTGCCGCCGCCCAGCTCCGTGACCTGGGTGTTGCAGGCCAGGCGCGCCTTGCCGTTGACCAGCATCCCGCATGAGCCGCACACGCCCATGCGGCAGGAGGAGCGCCACGCGAGGTCCGGCGCGCGCATCTCCTTGATTCTCCACAGCCCGTCGAGCACGGTCATGCCGGCGCTGTACGGGATGCGGTACTCCTCCCAGTGCGGGGCGGAGTCGCGCTCGGGGTTGAAGCGCCTGATTCGGTACGCAACCTCGGAGAGAATCTTCTCGCTCATGTCGGCCCCCTACATCGCCTTCGCCAGCGAGAAGCCAGCGATTGCCGCCCAGGTGCCATAGACGAACAGCGCGAGGCCGCACAGCAGTAGGACGATGGAGACCCCCCTCTTGAGCCAGGAGGTCGGATTCAGCTCGAAAAGGATGTTGCGCAGGCCGTACAGCCCATGAAAGAGAGCGGCCCCGAGCAGGAAGATGTAGCTGACCATGAACGCCGCGCTCCTGCCGCGCGCGACGACGTTGGCCCAGTCGATGGGGTGACCGCCCGCCGGGTTGAGGCCCTTGAGCGGGACGGTGACGTTCAGGTGCATGACGGTCATGTGCATCCCCAAGAGGAAAAGGATCACGACCCCCGCCGCGAGGTGCCAGGTCCAGAGCTTCTGATCGCGCATCATGGCCGCCTCCTACTCCAGCACCCAGAAGTTCAGGGTGCCCATCACGACGATTATCGCGGCGAGCAGCAGCACGCCGACCACGAGAGGGCGCTGAAAGTCGAGCGACGTTCGGTACGGGTAGACGGGCTCGATCGGCGGCCCGACGCCGAACCCCAGCTCGTTGATCCCGAGTCGGATGCCGTTGATGGCGTGGAAGGCGAACGCCACGAACACCAGGTACTCGCCGAACTTGAAGAGCGGCCCGCTGACCGTTCCCATCGCCCACTCCCAGCTGGCCTGCCCGAGCGCGCGGCTGGAAGTGACGAGGATGTGCAAGAGGAAGTAGGTCAGCAGGCCGAGCCCGGTGAGCCGGTGCAGAGTGTAGAGGTAGCGCTCCACACCCCAGCGGCCGCCCCCGAGCCAGCCCCACAGGCCCAGTCGATTGGGATGACCCTTGCTTTCGATCATGGTCCGCCCCCTAGTACTTTCGTTCCACCGGCTTCCACGTGGTGATGGTCACCGGCTTGTGGTCGAAGCGCGGCCCGGTTTCCGTCCACCAGGCCAAGGTGTGCCTGAGCCACTTCTCGTCGTCACGGGTGGTGAAGTCGCGGCGGGCGTGCGCGCCCCGCGACTCCTCGCGCGCGAGGGCGCCGGCCACCGTGACCTCGGCCAGGTCGAGCAGGTTCTCCAACTCCAGCGCGTGAAAAAGGTTGGAGTTGTAGGTCCGGTTCTTGTCGTTGACCGGCGCACGCAGCGAGCGCTCGCGCAGGTCGCGCACCGTGGCAAGCGCCGCCGCCAGCCCCTCGCCGGTGCGGTAGACCCCGACGTGCTTGTCCATCGCCGCACGTAGCTCCCTGCGTAGCACGTAGAGGTTCTCGGAACCGTCGCGCTCGAGCAGGGCGTCGATGTGGGCCTCGGAGGCCTTCACCTGGCCTTCGGGTGCCGCGGGAAGGTCGAGCTTGGGCAGGGCCTTGACGATCTCCGCCCCGGTGATGCCGCCCCAGACCAAGCACTCGGCAGTGGAGTTGGAACCGAGCCGGTTGGCTCCATGCAGGCTGACGCAGGCCGCTTCCCCGGCGGCCCAGGCGTTGGGGAGGCGGGTCCGGCCGTCAATGTCGGTCTCGATGCCACCCATCGAGTAGTGCGCCACGGGGCGGATCGGGATCGGCGTGTTGATCGGGTCGATCCCGAGGAACTTCATCGTCACCTCGCGGATCAGCGGCAGCCGAGTGTTGATCCTCTCCGCACCCAGGTGGGTGAGGTCCAGCTGAAGGTAGTCGCCCCACTCCTCGGAGTGGAAGCCGCGGCCCTCGAGGATCTCGGTCGTCTCGGCGCGGGAGACCATGTCACGCGGCGCGAGCTCCATGAGCTTGGGCGCGTACTTCCCCATGAACCGCTCGCCCTGGCTGTTCTTGAGGTAGCCGCCCTCGCCCCTGCACGCCTCGGTCATCAGGATCCCCGACGGCACCAGGCCGGTGGGGTGGAACTGCAGGAACTCCATGTCCTCGAGCGGCAGGCCGGCGCGGTACGCCATCGCCATGCCGTCGCCGGTGACGGTCTGCGAGTAGGTGGTGAAGCCGTAGAGCGTGCCACCCCCGCCCGTCGCTATGAGCAGCGCCTTGCCTCGCAGCACCACGGTCTCGCCGCTGCCAGCGTGGATGCCCACCAGGCCCGCGAAGCGCCCGCCCTCGACCAGTATGTCGGTGACGAAGAACTCGTCGTAGCGCGTAAAACACTTGTACGCCAGCAGCGTGTCGTAGAGCGTCTGCATCTCGAAAAAGCCGGTCTTGTCTGCGGCCAGCGTGGCGCGCGGGAAGGAGTGACCGCCGAACGGACGCTGGTCGATCCGGCCCTTGGCATCCCGCGTCCACGGGATGCCCCAGTGGTCGAGCTGCATGATCTCGTTCGGCATCGCCCACACGAAGCGGTACACCACGTCCTGGTCCGCCAGGAAGTCGGAGCCCTTGACGGAGTCCCAGGCGTGCAGATCAAAGGAGTCGCCCTCCTCCGGCCTGAGCACCGCCGCCGTACCGCCCTCCGCGCACACCGAGTGTGCCCGCATGAGCTGGACCTTGGAGACGATACCGATGTCCACCTTCCCGTCGAGGCGCCGCGAAATCTCGACCGCGGCCCGCAGGCCGGCCAGACCCGCCCCCAGGATCAGGACATCATGCGTCAGCTTTTGCGTCATGGTCGACCTCCTGGAAACTGAGACGCATCAAAACGAAAGGGCCGGGGATTTCCCTCGGCCCTTGGTCAGCACTGCTTCGTGATGGTGCCGCACCAGTGCTCCCCTGCCTACCCCTTCCCGAGATCCGCCGGAAGCTTGCCCATCTGCGCGGCCACGTCGGAGGCGCTCTTCGCCAGCAGCGCCTTCTCCTCGTCGGTCAGCTTGATGGGGAAGATCCCCTCCATGCCCTTGCTTCCGAGTTTGCACGGCACGCCCACCCAGACGTCCTTGAGGCCGAACTCTCCCTGCAGGTAAACCGAGCACGGCAGGATCTTCTTCCTGTCCTTGACGATGGAGTCCACCATCTCGAACGCGCCGGCGGCGGGGGCGTAGTAGGCGGAGCCGGTCTTGAGGAGCTTGACGATCTCGCCGCCGCCCTGCGCGGTGCGCTGCACGATCGCGTCGAGGCGTTCCTTGGACAGCAGCTCGGGAATCGGCACGCCGCTCACCGTGGTGTAGCGCGTCAGCGGCACCATGCTGTCGCCGTGCCCGCCGAGCACGAGCGCGAACACGCTCTCCGTCGAGACTCCCATCTCCATGGCGATGAAGGCGCGCATGCGCGCGGTGTCCAGGATCCCCGCCATGCCGATCACCCGTTCGCGCGGGAACCCGGACACCCGCCGTGCAACCTCACACATCACGTCCAGCGGGTTGGTCACCATGATGATGATCGAGTCGCGGGACTTGCGGACGGCGCGGGAGACGCAATCCGCGACGATCTTGGCGTTGGCATCCTGCAGGTCGTCCCGGCTCATCCCCGGCTTGCGGGCCAGACCGGCCGTCATGACGATGATGTCCGATCCCGCCGTGGGGTCGTAGTCGTTAGCCCCTACGAACATGCAGTCGTGGTGGACCACCGGGGCGGCCTGGTAGAGGTCGAGCGCCTTCCCCTGCGGGACCCCCTCCAGCACGTCCACCAGAACGATGTCGCCCAGGTGCCCTTCGCCGAGCCTGTGAGCCGTCGTGGCGCCCACGTTTCCGGCGCCTATCACCGTGATCTTGGGCTTCTTCATCGGCGGCTCCACTTTTTCCAGACCAGTCATCCCCACCGCGAGCAACCCTCAGATGCGGGGCAAACCATAGCACCGCGCAAGGGCAATCACAACAGCCCCCACCCTTGCACGCGGCCATAAAAAGGTGTATAAGGAGCCGGATGCTGCTTTCGAAAGAAAGTGGGACCCTGGTCCCACTTTTTTTTCGGGGGCGAAAAAGACGATGGCGCGTTTGCCAGAGGATCTGCTGGCCAGGCTCGGCCGTCTCGCCCACGGCGAGGGGGTGGAGCTCGTGGCTGTCGAGGTCGGGGGTACCGCCCGCAAGCGGGTGGTGCGTCTGGTCCTCGACCGCGAGCCGGGAGGTGTGACCCTCGCGGACTGCGAGTCGGTCTCCCGACAGGCAAGCGTGCTGCTGGACGCGTACGACCCGTTCCCAGGGGCGTTCACCCTCGAGGTGTCGTCCCCGGGCCTGGATAGGAAGCTCTACAGCGACAAGGACTTTCTTCGATTCGAGGGGCGCGCGGTGCGGGTGCGGATGCGCCCCGGCTGGCCACCCCCGCGGGTCGTCGAGGGCACCCTGGAGGGGCGCCGCGACTGCGTCGTGCGCGTACGTGACCGTGCCGGGGTGACGCACGCGCTGCCCGAAGGCGACATGCTGGAGACGAGGCTCACCCCCTTCAAAGAGGAGAGGCAAGAAACCCCGCAGCATCGGGGAAGGACGTAGGTGATGAAGATGGAACTCGGCACCCTGATCCGCCAGGTCTCGCATGAGCGCGAGATCGAGCCGGAGCGCCTGGTTCTGGCGCTCGAGGACGCGATCTCGCAGGCGGCGAGGAAGCACTATCACGAGCGTGGCGTGCGCACGCAGATCGACCCGGAGTCCGGCGAGATGACGTGCTACCGCGTGCGAAAGGTGGTCGCCACGCCCGAGGAAGTCACCGACCCGACGGCCGAGATCCTGCTCGAGGAGGCGCTCAAGCTCGACCCCAAGGCCGAGCTTGGCTCCGAGATCGTGCTCGGCGAGCTCGACACCGCGCAGCTCGGCCGCATCGCGGCGCAGGCCGCCAGGCAGATGCTCTTCCAGCGCGTGCGCGAGGCGGAACGGGACAACATCTACAACGAGTACATCGGCAAGCTGGGCGACCTCGTCAACGGCATCGTCAAACGGTTCGAGCGCGGGGACATCGTCATCGAGCTCGGGCGTACCGAGGGCGTCGTGACGCGCCAGCACCAGGTCCGCCACGAGCGCTACAGCCAGGGCGACCGGATCCGCGCCGTGATCGTGGATGTCACCAAGGACGCCAACAAGCCCCAGGTCGTGCTTTCCCGCACCGCCCCGCAGCTCCTCATCAAGCTCCTCGAGATGGAGGTGCCGGAGATCTACGACGGCACCGTGATCGTCAAGGGATGCGTGCGGGAACCGGGCGAGCGCGCCAAGGTTGCGGTGGCCTCGAAAGACCGCGACGTGGATCCGGTGGGTGCCTGCGTCGGAATGAAGGGGTCGCGCGTGCAGGCAATCATGCGCGAGCTCAAGGGCGAGAAGGTCGACATCATCCCCTACAACCAGGACATCGTGACGTTCGCGCAAAACGCGCTGGCACCGGCAAAGATCAACCGTGTCGCGCTGCGCGAGCAGGAGATCAGGATCCCGATCACCGACACCGAGGGGAACCCGGCGATCGACGAGAGCGGCCAGCCCCTTATGCACCAGCGGTCCGAGAACGTGCTGGACGTGATCGTGTCCGACGAGCAGCTCTCGCTCGCCATCGGAAAGCGCGGGCAGAACGTCCGCCTAGCCTCCCGCCTGCTCGGCTGCCGGATCGAGATCAAGAGCGAGGAGGCGGTCAAGGACGAGGTCGCGGCCGCGCTTGCCGCAATGCTGCGGCAGGTCGAGGGGGTGGCCAAGGAGGTCCCGGCCGAGGCCGAGGCCAGCGCCGCGGCGCCCATAGACTACGACACCCACTTGCCGCTGGACGAGCTGCCCGGCGTCGGCGAGAAGATGAGGGAGCGCCTGCTCGAACACGGCTACTCTCACGCCGGCGCGCTGGCCGTCGCGGACCCCGCCAAGCTCATGGAAATCCCCGGAATCGGTCCTCACTCCGCCGCGAAGCTGATCGCGGCGGCGAAGGCGGCGCTCGCGGCGCAAACCCCCGCGGGCGCCGAGGAGTAGAGCATGCCGCAGGTGTTTCGTGTGGGCGATCTCGCCCAGCAGATGGGCGTCACGGCGGAGGAGCTGATCTTCAAGCTCCGCTCCATCGGCGTTGACGTCACGAGTGTGGACAACACCCTCGACCTCTCGACGGTGCGCGACATCATCACCGGTCAGACGCTGGTCCGGCGCCCGCGCGAGGTCATCGTCCGGCAGCGCTCCACCGCCGCCGAGGAGCAACGCAAGGCGCCCGTCCCACCGATGGAGCGCCCAAAGCGGCGGCGCCCCGGCCGGCGGGCGGTGTCCCTCGACGAGGAGCTGCCCGACGAGGTGCCGAACCTGGCTGCGATGGCGCTCCCCGCCTCCAGCAAGCCGGCCGCGAGGGCGACGGATGACGCCGACGAGGAGGCCGCCGCGGCCCCGGAGGTCGAGGCCGCCGTCGAGGAGGCCACTGCCAGGTCGGCGGCCGTCGAGGAAGCGCCGGTCCCGGCCAAGGCGAAGGCGGCAAAGGCCCTGAGGGCGACCAAGGCCGTCAAGGCAGCGGCAATCGAGAAGCCGGTGACGGCTGCTCCGGCGCCCGCGCCAGCCAAGCCGCGCGCCGCTGCCGTCCGCGAGACAGCCAAGCCGGCCAAGAAAGGCGCCAAGGCGCCGCTCGAGGCGCAGCTGCGCGAGCTGACCGACGACGAGGTGCGGCAGCGCATCATCGCGGCGAAGCAGGCGGCCGTTGAGAGGGTGGCCGAGAAGCCCGCCGCCCCAGGGCGCGGCAAGGCCTCGCGCAAGGCCAAGGCGGCCGCGGATGCGGATGAGATCCGCGACCTCCTCGCCAAGTTCGAGGAGTCGAAGGTGCGGGCGGCCGAGACCGCCGCCGCGCCGCGGCCCCCGATCCCGATGGGCGGTCGCGGGAAGCCGACGCACCGGCCCAGGCGCGAGCGCGGTGAGGCCCCGGTCGAGGTTCGTGCGGTCACGGTCGCCTTCCGCGACGGGGCCAAGCCCGAGGGGCCGATCTACCTCTCCGAGGCAGTCACCGTCCGCGAGCTCGCCGAGAAGCTCAACGTCCTGGTCAAGGACCTGATGGCCTACTTGATCTCCAAGAAGATCCTCGTGACCGCCAACCAGGCGCTCCCCCAAGAGCTCGCCGAGAAGATCTGCGAAGAGCTCGGGGTCGAGGCGATGGTGGTGACCTTCGAGGAGGAGATCGACCTTCAGCAGGAGGAGGGCGCTGAGGCGGGGACCATGGCCGAGCCGCGTCCGCCCGTCGTCACCGTGATGGGACACGTGGATCACGGCAAAACGTCGCTGTTGGACGCCATCCGCTCGACCCGCGTGGCCGCCGGTGAGGCGGGGGGCATCACCCAGCACATCGGTGCCTCGCGGATCATCCACAACAACAAGCCGATCGTCTTCATCGACACCCCGGGCCACGAGGCCTTCACCCAAATGCGCGCTCGTGGCGCCAAGGTCACGGACCTCGTGGTGCTGGTGGTGGCGGCGGACGACGGCGTGATGCCACAGACCGTCGAGGCCATCAACCACGCGCGCGCCGCTCACGTGCCGCTGGTGGTGGCCATCAACAAGATCGACAAGTCCAACGCCAACCCCGAGCGCGTGAAGAAGGAGCTTGCCCAGGAGGGAGTGCTTCTCGAGGGGTGGGGCGGCGAGGTTCCCGTGGTGCAGGTGTCCGCCACGAAGCAACAGGGGATCGAGGATCTCCTCGAGGTCATCCTGCTGGTCGCCGAGATGGCCGACCTCAAGGCCGTGCCCGACGGGTCGGCGCGCGGCACCGTGCTGGAGGCTCGCAAGGAGCGCGGCCGCGGCGTGGTCGCCAGCGTTCTCGTGCAGCAGGGGACGCTCAAGCAGAGCGACTGCTTCTTCGCCGGTGCCACCTACGGTCGCGTGCGCGCGATGCTGGACACCAACCGCAAGCCGGTGCGCCAAGCGAGACCTTCGGACGCCGTCGAGATCATGGGCCTTGAGGACATCCCCGAGGCCGGCGACACCTTCCAGGTCGTCGAGGACGAGGCGCGCGCCCGCGAGGTGGCCGGCTACCGCCAGGCTAAGCAGCGCGAGGAGCAGATGGCGGGAAGCCGCAAGGTCAGCCTGGAAGGGCTGATGGAAAAGATCAAGTCCGAAGAGGTCATGGCGCTCAACGTCGTCCTCAAGGCCGACGTGCAGGGTTCGGTCGAGGTCCTGCGCGACACGCTCGCGAAGCTCTCAACCGAGCAGGTCGCCATCAACGTCATCCACGCATCCGCCGGCGCCATCAACGCCAACGACATCCTGCTGGCCTCGGCCTCCCAGGCCATCGTGATCGGTTTCAACGTCCGGCCGGACCGTTCCGCCAAGGAGCTCGCCGAGCGCGAGAAGGTGGACATGCGGCTCTACTCCGTGATCTACAACCTCACCGACGAGCTGCAGAAGGCGATGATGGGTCTGCTCAAGCCCACCTACCGGGAGGAGGAGCTCGGCCGCGCCGAGGTGCGGGAGGTCTTCAAAGTCTCCAAGGTTGGCATGGTCGCGGGGTGCATGGTCGTCGAGGGCAACGTTCTCCGGACCGCAAAGGCACGCCTGCTGCGCGACAACGTGGTGGTCTGGGAGGGCAGCCTGGCCTCGCTCAAGCGCTTCAAGGAGGACGTGGGCGAGGTCAAGAACGGCTTCGAGTGCGGCATCGGACTCGATCGTTTCCAGGACATCAAGCTCGGCGACGTCATCGAGGCCTACCGCACCGTGGAAGTCGCCCCCGAGGCGTAGGGTGATGCAAGCCGACGGCTCACGGCTGACAGCTCACGGCTCCCCCGCAGTTCCCAGGCGAGTGGAGGGATGGTCGGCGGTCAGCCGTCGGCCCTTCTTCAGGAGTTGGTGCAGTGGACGTTGAAAGCCCGCTGTTCGTGGCCGTTGCCGAGATCGAGCTCCACCTGCCCGGGGCCCGCACGCTGAAGGACAAGCGCCAGGACATCCGATCGTTGGTCGAGCGCCTCCGGCACCGCCTCGCGGTGCTGGTCGTGGAGAGCGACCACCAGGATCTCCACCAGCGCGCGGCGCTCGCCGTGAGCGCCCTGGCCACCGACGCCGAGGCCGCGCGGGGCACCGTGGCCCGCGCCCTCGACCTGGTACACGAGAGGTTCGCGGGCATCGTGCTCGACGAGCGGGTCAAGCTCGTGCAGGTCCGCTAGGGGGTGGGCGGTGCGTGACTCGGCGGTGCGGCGCGAGCGGTTGGCGGAGGCGATGCGGGAGGTTCTCTCCGAGCTTCTGCTCACCGAGATCAAGGACCCGCGCCTGGCAGGCGTGGTGATCTCCGCAGTGGAGCTCTCCGGCGACCTCAAGTTGGCGCGCGCCTACTTCTCGGTCTTCGGCGACGACGAGCGCGAGCGGCGAGCTGCCGACGGGCTCCAGCAGGCACGTGGCTTCCTCCGGCGCGAGAGCGGGCGGCGCATGCGGATCCACAACCCCCCGGAACTGGAGTTCCGGCGCGACAAGGGGTTCGAGCGGGCCGACCGCGTCCAGCGCATCCTCGACGAAATCACGGGGCACAGGGCTCAGGGTTCCGGGCAGCCGGAGGGCGGCGGCGATGAGTGAGGCCACTCGCGACCCGGCGGCGGCCGTGGCCCGCCTGCGGCAAGCCAAGCGCGTGCTGATCACGTCGCACGCCGCGCCCGACGGCGACGCGATCGGCTCCGAGCTGGGGTTCGCCGAGCTGGCGGCGCAGATGGGCGCCAAGACCGCCATCTTCAACCGCGACCCCCACCCGGCAACTCTCGGCTTTCTCCCGGGCATCGAAACCATCACGGTGGCCAGTGAACTGCCGTCCGGCTTCGAGCGCAGCTTCGACCTGGCGGTCGTTCTGGAGTGCCCCGATCTCAGCAGGCCGGGTTTTCCGGGAGTGGACCTGCTGCCCATCGTCAACATCGACCACCACCTGGAGAACGCCCGCTACGGAGTTCTGAACTACGTCGACGAGGAGGCCCCGGCGGTCGGCGAGATGGTGCTGGCGATGGCTGAGTTCGCGAGCGCCCAGGTAACGGAGATCATGGCCACCAACCTCTACGCGGCGCTGGTCACCGACACGGGGGACTTCCGCTACTCCAACGCCACCCCGAGGGCGTTCTCGGCCGGGGCCCGGCTGGTTGAGGCCGGAGCTAGGCCTTACGAGATCGCCGAGGCGCTGTGGGAGCACAACCCGGTCCGCGTGGTGCGCCTGACGGCCGCGGTCCTCTCCACCCTCGAGCTGATGGCCGGTGGGCGCCTGGCGGTCATCACCTGCGACCGCGCGATGCTGGAGGCTGCTGGCGCCTTCCCGGAGGACACCGAGAACCTGGTCAACATCCCGCGCGCCATCGAGGGGGTCCGGGTCGCCGTGCTCCTCAAGGCGTTCCGTGACGGGTCGGTCCGCGCGAGCCTGCGTTCCCGTACCGATGTGGACGTGCAGGTGGTCGCCCGGACCTTCGGCGGCGGCGGGCACCGCAACGCGGCCGGCTGCACCATCCCGGGCACCCTCCCGGAGGCCCGCCGCGCCCTCCTGGAGGCGGTTCTCCCCGTGGTGGAGTCCGCATGACCGGGTTCCATAACGGCTTCCTCCTGGTGGACAAGCCGGTCGGCCCGACGTCCCACGACGTCGTGCAGGCCGCCCGCCGCGCGATCAAGGAGCGACGGATCGGCCACACCGGAACCCTCGACCCGGCGGCCACCGGCCTGCTCCTGCTGTGCATCGGGAAAGCGACGCGGCTGCAGCAGTACCTGCTGGCGTGGGAGAAGACCTACCACGGCGAGATTCGGCTCGGCTGGGGCACCACGACCTACGACGGGGAGGGGGAGCCGCTTGGCGCCCCGCGCCCCGTGCCGGACATCGGTGAAACCGTGCTGGCGGAGCTCTCGGCCCGTTTCGGCGGCGAACTCCAGCAGCTCCCGCCCCCCTACTCGGCCAAGAAGACCGGCGGGCGCAAGTTCTACGAGCTCGCCCGCGCCGGGGAGCCGGTGCCCTGCGAGCCGAAGCGCGTGCACGTTCAGAGGATCGAGCTCGAGGCGGCGGGCCCCGACCGGCTGGGGTTCAGGGTGACCTGTTCGTCCGGCACCTACCTGCGTTCTCTCGCCCACGACATCGGCGAGGCCCTCGGCTGCGGCGGCCACCTGGCCTCGCTTCGGCGCGTCCGCATCGGTCCCTGGCGGGTGGAGGACGCGGTCAGCGCGGAGGTGCTCGCCAACCGCCCTCACGAGATCGACCCGCGGGCGTTCGTCTCCCTCGCCGCCGTCATACTGCCCTTCCCCGAGGTGGTCCTGAACCCCACGGCGATGGGCCACTTTGCCCACGGGCAGGAGGTGGTCGTGCGCGAGGCGGAGGGCACCTTTACGCCGGGATCCCCGGTGGCCGTGCGGGACCGGGGCGGCGAGCTGGTCGGTGTGGGGGTTACCCTCCACTATGTGGCGCGGGCCCGAACCGTTAACGTGGCTCCCCGCATGGTCTTGGCGGAGCTTGAGAGCACGGTAAAATCGTGATACATTGACAACCCTCCCAGCGGCCGGAGGAAGAACGTGGAGACGTGGAGCAGACGATGACCGAACGGGATTACGTAGCTGGCAAGGAGCAGATCATCTCGGAGTTTCGCCGCCACGAGCGCGACAGTGGCTCCCCCGAGGTGCAGGTTGCTCTCATCACGAAGCGCATCGAGTACCTCACCGAGCACTTCAAGGCGCACGCCAAGGACCACCACTCGCGCCGCGGCCTGCTCATGCTGGTGGGGCAGCGGCGGAGACTTCTGGAGTACCTGCGGCAGAAGGACCTCACCCGCTACCGGGCGCTAATCGAGAGGCTCGGACTGCGGCGCTGAGCGCCGTTCCCCACTCGCACAAAGGAGCACCATGGAAGTCACAGAGAAAGTCGCAATCGAAGGAAGAACACTGGAACTCGAGGTCGGAAAGGTAGCCAAGCAGGCCGATGGGGCCTGCTTGGTGCGTTTCGGGGAGACCTTCGTCCTGGTCACCGCGTGCTTCCGAAAGGAGACCCGCGAGGGCGTGGACTTCCTCCCCCTGACCGTGGACTACCGCGAGTACACCTACGCTGGTGGCCGCATCCCCGGCGGCTGGTTCAAGCGCGAGGGTCGCCCCACTGAGAAGGAGATTCTCACCGCCAGGCTGATCGACCGCCCGCTGCGGCCGCTCTTCCCCAAGGGCTTCACGCAGGAGACCCAGATCGTCGGCACGGTGCTCTCGGCCGACGGTGCCAACGACCCGGACGTGCTTGCGATCAACGGGGCCTCGACGGCACTGATGATCTCGGGCGCCCCGTTCGACAGTCCGGTCGGGGCGGTCCGCGTGGGGATGGTCGGCGACCAGATGGTCCTGAACCCTACCCACGAGCAACGCGGCGAAGCCACGCTGGAGATCGTCGTGGCCGGGACCGAGGACGCCGTGGTGATGGTCGAGGCCGCGTCGAGGGGCGTTTCCGAGAAGTTGATCCTCGACGCCATCGATATGGCCCACCGTGAGATCAGGAACATCATCGCCGCCCAGCGCCGCCTGCAGGCGCAGGTTGGCAAGCCGAAGCCGGTTTGGACACCTCCCGCGCCGGTGTGGCCCGAGGAGTTCGCGGCGGGGATCCGCTCGCGCTTCGCCGGGTCCCTGGATGCGGCGCTGCGGGTGCGCGGTAAGCTTACCCAGGGCGAGGCTATCGAGAAGGTCGAGGATGAGGCCGTGGCCTCCCTGCCAGAAGAGGAGAAGGCCGAGCGCGAGAGCTGGGTGCGCGCGATCCTCCACGAGATGGTCAAGGATCAGTTCCGCCAGGCCGTGCTCGACAAGAGCGAGCGCCTGGACGGACGGCCGTTCGACGAGATCCGCAAGGTCACCTGCGAGGTCGGCCTCTTGCCCCGCACGCACGGCTCCGCCCTCTTCACCCGGGGCGAGACCCAGGCCCTGGTGACCTGTACCCTGGGCACCTCCGAGGATATCCAGATCATCGAGGCGCTGGAGGGGGAAAGCCAGCAACGCTTCCTCCTGCACTACAACTTCCCGCCGTTTTCCGTCGGGGAGGTGAAGTTCCTGCGCGGCCCCGGCCGGCGCGAGATCGGGCACGGCAACCTGGCCCGCCGCGCGCTGACGCCGGTGATGCCTGCTCGGGAGACTTTCCCGTACACGCTGCGGGTGGTCTCCGACATCCTGGAGTCCAATGGGTCCTCCTCGATGGCCACCGTGTGCGGCGGCACGCTCTCGCTCATGGACGCCGGGGTGCCGATCGCGGCCCCAGTGGCCGGCGTGGCCATGGGCCTGGTCTCCGACGGCACGCGGCATGCGGTCCTCACCGACATCGCGGGCCAGGAGGACCACTACGGCGACATGGACTTCAAGGTGGCGGGCACCCGCGAGGGCGTCACAGCCCTGCAGATGGACATTAAGGTCTCCGGCCTCCCCCGCGAGGTGATGGAGCGGGCGCTCGAGCAGGCCCGCCGCGGCCGCCTGCAGCTGCTGGACACCATGGAGGCCACGATCGCGAAGCCGCGGCCAGACATCTCCGCGTACGCGCCGCGCATCATCAGCATCACCATCGACCCCGACAAGATCCGCGACGTCATCGGACCCGGCGGCAAGACCATCCGCGCCATCTGCGAGGAGACCGGGGCACGCATCAACATCGAGGACGACGGCCGGGTGGAGATCGCCACCGCCGACGAGGCGGCCGCGGCCCGCGCCGTCCAGATCATCGAGGGGCTCACCCGGCAACCGCAGATGGGCGAGGTCTTCGAGGGCACCGTCAAGCGCATCGAGGCGTACGGGGCGTTCGTGGAGATCCTGCCCAACCGCGATGGCCTCCTGCACGTCTCCGAGATCGCCCACGAGCGCACCCGCGAGGTCTCGGACGTGCTTAAGCTCGGTGACAAGATCCAGGTCAAGATCATCGGCATCGACGGCAACGACCGGATCAAGCTCTCCCACCGCGCCCTGCTGCCCCCGCCCCCGGAAGGCACTGCGCGGGAGGGTACGGAGGAGGAGCGTCCACGCCGCCCCCACAGCGACCGCGACCGCCGCGGTGGCCACAGCCGCGACCGTGGATCCCATGACCGGGGCCCGCGCCGCGAAACGCACAAGTAGTTCGTAACGATTACGGATTTCACAACGACTGGCCGCCGATCCGGCGGCCATTGTGTTCTTGTGCGCATTTGTATTCCTGCCGCCGGTTTGTGCGCGTCAGCGCTGGCACTTCGGGCAGTAGAACACCGACCTCCCAGTCAGGACGCGACGCCTGATCGGAGTCCCGCATGCGACGCACGGGTCGCCTTCCCGACCGTAGACCCGGAGCTTCACCGCAAAGTAGCCGCCGTCCCCGGAGGCGTTCACGAACCCGCCGTCGCGCAGGGTGGTACCGCCCGCCTTCAGCGCCTCCCCCAGCACTTCACGGACGGCGCCGGCCAGCACGCCGATGCGCCTCGCCGATATCGCGCGGGCCCGCCGCAGCGGTGAGATCCCGGCGCGGGCCAGCGCCTCGTTGGCGTAGATGTTGCCGAGACCGGCCAGCACCGTCTGATCCAGCAGCACGCTTCGGATCGGGGCACGGGACCGCGCGGTTCCGCGCCGCAACGCTTCCTGCATCCCGTCGCTCAAGGGATCGGCCCCGAGACGGCCAAGGCCGGGGTGGCGATCCAGTTCCTCGGGCCCGAGCACGACCGCCACGCCGAACCGCCGCGGGTCCACGAAGCGCACCTCGAGCCCGTGGTCCATCCGCAGCACGAGGTGCGTGTGGGGTTCGCGGGTCTCCCCGGGCCGGCGCAGCGCCATCCGCCCCGACATGCCCAGGTGGAAGAGCGCCACCGCTCCCTCGGCGTGGGCCAATAGGTACTTCCCGCGCCGCTCGAGTGCCAGGATTCGCCGCCCTTTGAGGCGCTCGCGCCAGGATGCCGGCTCGATCCCCTCCCGCAGCCTGATCCGCCGCGCCTCGACCTCGACCACCCGGTGGCCCACCAAGTGGGGCGCAAGCGACAGTCGCACCGTTTCGACCTCAGGCAGCTCCGGCACGGCCGGCAACCTTAGCATGGTGCGTGCCTTTTGGGCCTCGCGCCGCACGACTGCTGGCTTCAGGTACCCCGTGCGCGCAGGCCCCCAAGCCGGCTGTTCAAAGCTGTGGGCCATGACCAAAAGGTGACAACGCACCCCTAAACATGCCGCCGTCCGCCCTCGTAACAGGGGATGAAGCTGATCCTCCTTCCTCCTTCTTTCTTGCACCCGGCGCCGTGGCGACACGGCGCCGCGGTGTGCTCCAGGCTGAGATAGGGCAGCAGAGAACGGGAAAAAGGAAAGCAGCTAGCCAGGCCGGTGGAGGACCCGGGTATCATGGCGTCGGCCTGGGGGCGTGCACGGCCCGGCGAGGAGGCGTTGATGGATTTGAAAGAAGCCCTCACCACGGCGATCGGCTACGAGAACAAGGTGCACGACCACTACGCCAAAGGCGCGGCCGAGATCCTGGACCCGCGGGGGAAGAGAGTCTTCTCGACTCTCGCAAAGGAGGAGCTGGGGCACCTCGCCTACCTCGAGAGCCGCCTCGCGGAGTGGCACAGGGACGGCAAGGTCTCCACCCCCGAGCTTGCCACGATCCTCCCGTCGATGGACTGGATTGAGGAGGCAAGGGCCAGGGTCGCAAGGAACCCCGAGCGCACCATCGCAGTGAAGGACGAAATGGAGCTTCTCAAGATCGCCCTCGACCTCGAGCGCCAGACCAGCGGCTTCTACCGGCAGCTCGTCGAGACGTTGCCGTCTTCCGAGCGCCCGCTCTTCGCGCGCTTCCTCGAAATCGAGACCGCACACCTCCTCATCGTCCAGGCGGAGATCGACGCGATCGCCGGTCACGGCAGCTGGTTCGACGTTATGGAGTTCCGGCTCGAGGCCGGCTAGTCGATCCCCCTCCGGGCCGTACACAGGGCTCGCGGCGCTGTGGCGGCACCCGCGCACTCACGGATCCGGGACAAGGTGGCGCCTCGGAGCGAACAGGCGCCTCTCAAGACCGAACCACTCATGCGATCAGGGACCAATTCGAGCAAGGCCCTGACGCGTTGACAACCCACCGTTCCGGAAGCAGAATCCGTTCCCTTGGAGGCTCCTATGAAAGGATCCGCACTTGCCTTTCTTGCCGTTTTCTCCTTCGCCGCCGCACTCGCGCCCGCGCAGGAGCACGCCTCGCACGGCTCCACGGTCGCGAGCACCCCGCAGTGGGAGAAGATCAAGTCACTGGTTGGGGAATGGGAAGGCTACGCCATGGAAGGCGACCAGAAGATGCCGACCCACATCTCCGTGCGAATGACCGGCGATGGCTCGGCCGTGATGCACTGGATGGACGCCGGCACGCCGCACGAGATGGTCACCATGTTTCACATGGACAAGTCAGAGCTGCTGGCCACTCACTACTGCTCCGCGCACAACCAGCCCCGCTTCCGGGCGGTGCCCTCCAGCGGGCCTTCGCAGGTTGCTTTCGAGTTCAAGGACGGGACGAACATCCACCCGGGCGACGGCTACATGCGCCGGCTGGCCATCACCTTCGTGGATGCCGACCACCACAACGAAGCGTGGGGCTACGACACCAACGGCAAGCTTGGGACCGGCATCTTCTACCTGACCCGCGTGAAGCAGGCCTCGAAGCAGTAGCAGGGTCCGACCCGTCGTCTTGAAGTTCGGTTGGCCGCTACCGACCGCGATCAGGACCGTGCTCGGCAAGCAGTACCTTGATCGCAACGCCGCGGTCGAGGCGGGTGTCCCTTGCGCCGTACACTTCTCCCATCCCGCCCGCACCGAGCAGCGCGGCAACGTTGTACGACCCGAGGTGAGTGCCGGTCGTCAGCAAGGGATCCCTCGCTTCACTCGGGATTTCGCCTGCGGGCTCCCGCTCCGCTCACGCCCGCAAAGCGGCTCAATCTCGTACGGACCCAGGCGAGCGCCCGGTTCCACTGTCGTGGTCCTTCTTGGCCCCGATTGTAGCCCTATTCCGGTGGGGCGGATCATCCGGGAGGGACCCGACCTGGCGCGAGAACCTCAATCAGGCCAAGAAGATCACTCCGGGGCCAGCAGCCGACTTCGTCATGCCGCCCTGCCGCCGTGGCGGTATCATCGCGCGGAACCGGGGGGTGTCTGGTCCCCCAAAGGAGGGTCCTGAGGTGCGAGCCACCGGTCAAGGACTGCTGCCGTCGATTCTCGGGCTCTGCGTGCTTTCGGGAGCCGTGACAGTGGGTTCACAGGAGAGCCCGATCGGCGGCGATGACGCGACTCCTGCACCGGAAACCATCCTCCTGAAGATGGCGAGGGTGTACCGCACCTGTCGGAGCTACCGGGACAGCGGCGAGGTCAGGACGACCCTGCGCATCGGTGACGGCCGCGCCGGCAGCGACCGCCCGTTCAAGACGGCGTTCATGCGGCCGGACCGGTTTCGATTCCAGTTCACCGACACCGGTCTCGGCGAGCGCTCGTCCGAGTACATCGTGTGGACGGACGGCGACGAAGTGCACTCCTGGTGGGACGCCAAGCCGGGCGTCCGCAACGCCGGAACGCTTCAGGATGGGCTCAGGATCGCCGCGGGAGTCTCGGGAGGCTCCTCCGTCCGCATCCCGGGTCTGCTCCTTCCGAGGTCGGTCGGCGAAGGGCCCCTGATCATCGCCGCCGAGCGCATCCAGGACGGATCGGACCGGGGCGTGCCCTGCTTCCGGATCAGGGGGAAGAGCCAGAAGACACCTTACACGCTGACGATGGGGGCCCAGGTGCTCACCGTGCAGGACGAGAGCATCACCCTGTGGATCGATCGCGCCACGCTCCTCTTGCGCAAGGTCGAGGACAAAAAGACCTTCGACAGCTACAACTCGGAGAGCATCACGACCTACAAGCCCGAGATCGATGTCGAGATCCCGCCCGAGCAGCTCACCTTCAACCCGCCGCAGACACCGTAGCCACCGCACCACAAGAAGCACGAACTGAAGCGGCCATCCCACGAACCGTGTTCGGGCAGGGACACAGCAGACTGCGTGTAGCCGCGTCGCCGAGTCGGTGCCGGGTATCACACTTTGCGCTTGGAGCACGATGGTGTGATGTTTCAACTGCTACGTTGGCGAGACCACCGAAGGCGTTTCCGAACCAAAGTGTGACTACCCGGCACCGGGCAAGGCGGACGAGGCGGGCGCACCGGAGTGTAGCCGGAGGCTACATGAGGACAGGCGAGCCGGGATTCACTCCCGGAGAGCGGGGGGCTCGGGGGGTCTAGAGCGTTCGGATGGGTGAGTGGAGTGGACGCGGGACCCCCCGCCAGGAAGATCCGCCGAAGTCCAACGCAGCAGATGGTCCGCTATCGGCGGCGCCCCCCAGACTACATGTACAGCCCGCCGGAGACGTTAATGACCTCACCGCTGATGTAGGACCCGGCGGGGCCTGCCAGGAAAAGCACGACGCTGGCGATGTCCTCCGGGGTGCCGAGGCGCGGGATCGCCAGGTTGGCCATCAGCGCCTTGCGCTGCTCCTCGGTGAGCTTCTCGGTCATCGGGGTCTGGATGTAACCGGGGGCGATCGCGTTGACCGTGATGTTGCGGCTGCCCAGCTCCCTCGCGAGCGACTTGGTGAGGCCGATGAGACCGGCCTTGGAGGCGGCGTAGTTAGCCTGGCCGGCGTTGCCCATCAGGCCGATCACCGAGGAGATGCTGATGATCCGCCCCTCCTTCTGCTTCACCATGATCTTCACGGCGGGCTGGGTAACGTTGTAGGCGCCGTCGAGGTTTACGGAGAGGACCTTCCGCCACGATTCCGGCTTCATGCGCATGAACAGTCCGTCGTCGGTGATGCCCGCGTTGTTGAGCAGGATGTGCAGCCCGCCCAGCTCCGCGGCGACCTCCTCGACGACCCTCTGGCACCACTCGGGGTCCGTGACGTTGAGCGGCTTGACGATCGCCTTGCCGCCGGAGGCGTTGATCTCGTCCACGACCGCCTGGGTGGGGTCGGTCGGCAGCGACGCGCATGCGACCACCGCACCTTCGCGGGCGAGCGCCCGCGAGCACGCGGCGCCGATCCCGGTCGCCGCGCCTGTGACCAACGCCACTTTGCCTTGGAGCTGCCCTGCCATTCTGGCCTCCTCGTCGTCAGCCGCCGCGCTTCAGGCGCCATGGGATCCTTCGTCGTGTCGCCTGTGGCGCCACTCCTCAGGATGGTGGCGTCACGAGCGCCACTATTTCACGTACGCGCCAGAAACGCCGCCACTTGCTCCGCGGTGCCGACCTGGATGGTAGCAGCCCCGCGGGCGATCCGACGCACAAGGCCGGAGAGCACGCTGCCCGGCCCGATCTCGACGAAGGTGTCGAAACCGTCTGCGGCCATGCGCTCGACGAGCTCGACCCAGCGCACCGGGGCGTCCACCTGGCGTACGAGGCCGTCGCGTACCGCCTTCCCTTCCCGCACGGGGGCCGCGTCTACGTTGTTGTAGAGCGGGGCCGAAAGCGTCTCGAAGTTCAGGGCCTTCAGAACGGGCTCGAGCCCCTCCCGCGCCGGCACCATCAGGGGGGAGTGGAACGGCGCCGACACCGGCAGCGGGACCACCCGCTTGGCCCCCTGCGCCGCCAGGAGCGCCCCCGCCCTGGCCACCGCGCCGGCGTGCCCCGCGATCACGGTCTGCTCGGGGGCGTTGAAGTTGGCGGGCACGACGACCTCGCCCAGGATGCTTGCCTCGCGGCACGCCGCCTCGACGGCGTCCCTGTCCGGGCCAAGGACCGCGGACATGGCGCCCACACCGACCGGGACGGCCTCCTGCATGAGCTGACCCCGGCGGCGCACGGTGCGCACCAGGTTCTCGACCGCAACGCCGCCCGCCGCCCCCACCGCGCTGTACTCGCCCAGGGAGTGGCCAGCCACCCCCTCGAACGCCGCGCCGCGGGCCGCCAGCACCGCGTACGCGGCCAGCGAAACCGTTAGGATCGCCGGCTGGGTGTTGGCAGTGAGCCTGAGCTGCTCCTCGGGCCCCTCGAAGCACAGGCGCGAGAGCGGCTCGCCAAGCGCGGCGTCGGCACGCTCGAACAGCTCACGAGCCTCCGGGTAGTGCTCCGCGAGGTCCTTCCCCATCCCTGCGAACTGGCTCCCCTGCCCGGGAAAGATGAAAGCGACCTTTCCCATCAGTTTCCTTCGCGCTTGGCCGAGCGCTTGATCAGCGCCTGGGAGATCTCGTTGCGCTGGATCTGGTTGGTGCCCTCGTAGATCTGGAGGATCTTGGCATCGCGCAGCATCTTCTCGACCGGGTAGTCGCGCATGTAGCCGTACCCGCCGAACACCTGCACGGCGTCCAACGCCACCGACATCGCGACGTCCGATCCGACCACCTTGGCCATCGAGGACTCCATTCCGAAATCGTCACATCCGCCGTCAATCGTGCGCGCCACCGCGTAGAGCAGGGCGCGCGCCGACTCCACCCGCATCGCCATGTCGGCCAGCATGTGCCCGATCGCCTGGAACGCCGCGATGGGCTTGCCGAACTGTTTGCGCTCCCGCGCGTACGAGATCGCGGCCTCGAGAGCCGCGGCGGCGAGGCCGACGCCCTGCGCCCCCACCGCCACGCGAGCGCGGTCCAGCGTTCGCATGGTGAGCAGGAAGCCTGCCCCTTCGCGCCCGATGCGGTTCCCCTCCGGGACCCGCACGTCCTCGAAGATCACCTCACGGGTTGCGGAAGCGCGGATCCCCAGCTTGTCCTCGCGCTTGCCGAACGAAAGGCCCTTTGCGTCCTTCTCGACCAGGAACGCCGAGGCGCCGCGGGCGCCCCGCGCAGGGTCGGTCAACGCGATCACCGCGTAGAAATCCGCCTCGCCGCCGTTGGTGATCCACTGCTTGGTGCCGTTGATGACATAGCCGGAGCCGTCGCGCACCGCCCGTGTGCGCATCGAGAACGCGTCCGACCCGGCCTCGGCCTCGGTGAGGCAGAACGCTGCCAGCCACTCACCGCTCGCAACCTTCGGGAGAACCCGAGCCTTCATCGAGTCATCCCCGGCGATCAGGATCGGCAGCGTGCCGAGGGCGACTGCGCCGTAGGTCGTCGAGACCCCCAGGCAGGCCCTGGAGAGCTCCTCGGTGACCAGGCAGAGGTCCATCACGCTGCCGCCCAGGCCGCCGTACCCCTCCGGCACGAACACGCCCATCAGACCAGCCCCGCCGAGGGTCCTGACGATCTCGCGCGGGAAGATCTCCTCGCGGTCCAGCTTGGCGCGCACGGGAAGGATCTCGCCTTCAGCGATCTGGCGGGTGAGCGCCACGATCTCCTTCTGCGTCTCGGTCAGGAAGTGCTCCATCGCTTTTCCTCCGCGAAACGACGGCGGGCGCTGTGGCCCGCGCCCGCGGGATCAGCGAACCGCGAGCGTCACCAGCGCAGCAACGTGGCGGCCCAGGTCAACCCGCCCCCGAACGCACCCATCAGCACCAGATTGCCGCGTTTGAGCACCCCCCGGTCGATCGCTTCCTGCATCGCGAGCGGGATGGAGGCCGACGAGGTGTTGCCGACCCGCTCGAGGTTCATGTACACCTTCTCCGGCGCGATGCCCAACCGCTCGCCGACGGCACTGATGATGCGGAGGTTGGCCTGATGGGGGATGAAGAGGTCCACCTGCTCCACACGCACGTCGGCGGCGACGAGAACTTCTTGGCAGACCTCGGTAATGGCGCGCACCGCAACCTTGAACGTCTCGTTGCCTCGCATCTTGATGAACGGCAGGCGGGCATCGATGTGCTCCTTGACGTTGGGCGGGTACTTGCTGCCCCCACCCGGCATCTGGATGAAGTCCGCGTACGTCCCGTCGGTGTGCAGGGCGCTACGCAGGATCCCCTCGCCTGCAGGGGCGGCCTTGAGGACGACCGCGCCGGCGCCGTCCCCGAAGAGGATGCAGGTGGCGCGGTCGTTGTAGTCGGTGTAGCGGGAGAGCGTCTCGGCGCCGATCACCATCGCTGTCTTGACCTCTCCCGTGACCATAAACTGGCGGGCGATGTGCAGGCCGTAGAGGAACCCCGAGCAGGCGGCCGCGATGTCGAAGCAGGTCGCGTTCTTCACGCCGAGTGCCGGCTGGATGATCGCCGCCGTGGACGGGATAGGCTGCTCCACGGTGGCGGTGGCCAGGATCAGCAGCTCGATCTCCTCCGGGGAAACGCCCGCGTCGGCCATGGCCCGCTTCCCGGCCTCGATCGCCAGGGTGGCTACGCTCTCCTCCGGCCCGACCACGTGGCGCTCGCGGATCCCGGTGCGTGACATGATCCACTCGTCCGACGTGTCCACCATACGCTCGAAGTCCTTGTTGGTGAGGACCTTTTCGGGCAAGGAGGTCCCCAGGCCCGCGATCCGCGCGGTGAGCGTGTGTTGGTCGTGCACGTTACGCCTCCTCCGAACGCTGCCGGGCACGCAGCTCCGCGACTTTCGACTCGATGTGGGAGATTACACCGTGGGTTGCGTAGGCGTGAGCCAAGCGCAGGGCGTTCTTGACCGCCTTCGGGCTGGAGCGGCCGTGTCCCACCAGGCACGCCCCCTGGACGCCCAGGAGCGGGGCGCCACCGTACTCGGCGTAGTCGGCCTTGCGTTTCAGTGCGGTGAGGGCCCCCTTGGCGAGCAGCAGGCCGATGGCGGAGGTGGGAGAGCGCCGCGCCTCGCGCCGCAACAGGGCGTAGATCATCTCGCCCAGCCCCTCGGAGACCTTCAGTACCACGTTGCCGACGAACCCGTCGCAGACCACGACATCAACGGTCCCGGCGTACACGTCCCGCCCCTCGACGTTGCCGATGAAGTTGAGGCCGGAGTCGGAGAGCAGCCGGTACGCCTCGACCGTGACCCGGTCGCCCTTACCCTGCTCTTCCCCGATCGAGAGCAGGCCGATCCGCGGGCGCTCCACCCCCAGGACCGCCTGGGAGTAAAAGTGGCCCATCACCCCGAACTGCTCCAGGTGGTGGGGCTTGCAGTCCACGTTGGCGCCCACGTCCACGATCAGCGTTTGCTTCTCGAGGCCGGGGACCGGGGTAGCGAGCGCCGGGCGTTCGACCCCCGCGATCGTGCCGATGATGAGCTTGGCGGCGACCATCGCTGCGCCGCTGTTGCCGGCGGTCACGAACGCGCACGCCTTGCCGTCGCGGACGAGGCGAGCTGCCTCCGCCATCGAGGAGTTGCGTTTCGCCCTGACCGGCGCGGTTGGTGGGTCGTCCATCGCCACGATCTCGGGCGCGTCCACCACGTTCAGACCGCGGGGGGCGCCCCCGAGGCGTGCGAGGTGCCGCCTCAGCACGGTCTCGCGGCCCACCAGGAGCACCTGCAACCCGAACTGCCGGACGGCTTCGACCGCACCCTGCACCGTCGCCGCCGGGGCGTGATCGCCCCCCATGGCGTCCAGCGCCACAGCGCCCGAAGCCGGTTTGATCATACCGCTGCCTGGGTCAGCCGATCTCCTCGACGTGCAGGACCTGGCGCCCCTCGTACATCCCGCAGTGGGGGCACACGCGGTGCGGCTGCTTCGGCTGGAAGCAGTTCGGGCACACCGACTGCGCAGGCTCCGCTAGGTGATCATGGGCGCGCCGGCGGTCCCGGCGGGCCTTGGAGTGGCGGTGTTTTGGGTTGGGCATAGGACAGACCTCCCACGTCTACTCGCTCGGCCGCCAGTCAAGCAAAGGGGCCCAGCGATCGTCTTTCTTCTCGGGGCACGAGCACGGCCCCAGGTTCAGGTTCGCGCCGCAGCGAGGGCACATCCCGCGGCAGGTCTCGGCGCACAGCGGTTTCATCGGCAGCGCGAGCGTAAACTGCTCCGCAGCCACCTCGACAAGGTCGAGCCTCGGCTCGTCGTAAAAGCGCACCTCGAGTTCGCCCATTTCGAGGCGTTTCTCCTCCTCCTGCGGCAGCGCCGCCGAGGGGAGAAGGTGAAGCTCCAAACGCTCCTCAAACGGGAATTCGAACTCGGCCAGGCACCGCCCGCAGCGCAGCTTCGCGGCGCCCTGCACGCGGCCCTCGAGCAGGAACCCGCGCCCCGCACGCTCAACGCGTCCCTCGATCTCCACTCCGCCCACCGACACCACGTCCTCCCCGCCGCTCTGCGGGGGGAGAATGGGACGCTCGCTGAAGACCAGCGGCTCCGTGTCGGCGCGGGCCAGGTCGATCCAGAGCACACGAACCCCTTACGGGGACCGTGAAGCATACCAGTCATCCCTACCCACGTCAACGCGCCACGATCGGCCCCGCCTCGGTATCGGCGAAATCTGCCAACTGCCGCCGATGTTGGCCTAGCCGGAAGGCGGAGGGGGCATGAGATCTCAGACTGGAAGCACGAGGCGCGCCCAGGATACGGCTGCGGCCGGGCCACCGGCCGCGCGCCTTTGCGCCACGGCACTGGCACTGGCGGCGCTGGTGGTGGTCGGGTCGGCCGCGCCGAGCGTGGCCGAGTGGCCGCAGATCTCCCTGGCACGGGTGATCACGGGCCTCACCATGCCCGTCCACATCACCCATGCGGGGGACGGGAGCGGCCGGCTCTTTGCCGTCGAGCAGGCTGGCCGAATCCGGATTTTCAGCGGTGGGACGCTGCTCCCGCTGCCGTTCCTGGACATCGCCTCCCGTGTCGGCTGCTGCGGCGAGCGAGGCTTGTTGAGCGTCGCGTTCCCTCCGGGCTACAGCAGCAAGCGCTACTTCTACGTGGACTACACGAACACTGACGGCAATACCGTGGTCTCGCGCTTCCGCCTGACCACCGACCCAAACCTCGCCGACCCCGGCAGCGAGCAGGTCGTGCTCACGATTGTGCAGCCCTACGCCAACCACAACGGAGGCCAGCTCGCGTTTGGCCCCGACGGCTATCTGTACGTCGGGATGGGCGACGGCGGCTCCGCCGGCGACCCCCAGAACAACGCGCAGAACGGGGCCGCTCTCCTGGGCAAGATTCTCAGGATCGATGTGGAGTCCGGAGCGGCGCCCTATGCGGTTCCCCCCTCCAACCCGTTCGCCGGGCGTGCGGGGTACCGGGGCGAGATCTGGGCGCTCGGTCTCCGCAACCCCTGGCGCTTCTCATTCGACCGTCGCACCGGCGATCTCTACATCGCCGACGTCGGCCAGAATCAGTACGAGGAGATAGACTTTCAGCCCGCCGGAGACTCCGGGGGCGAGAATTACGGGTGGCGGACCATGGAGGCCGGCCACTGCTTCGACCCCAACCCGTGTACTCAGGCCGGCCTGGTGCAGCCGGTGTTCGAGTACAACCATTCCAACGGGTGCTCGGTCACCGGAGGCTTTGTCTACCGGGGGGGCCTCTACCCCCGCATGCAGGGTGTCTACTTCTTCTCAGACTACTGTAGCGGCCGGCTTTGGGGGCTGCGCCGCGACGGAAGCTCGTGGCAGACCACGCAGTTGCTGGACAGTACGTTCGCCGTCACCACGTTCGGCGAGGACGAGGCCGGTAACATCTACCTTTCCGACTATAACGCGGGCGACGTGTACAAGCTCACCGATCCCGCCGTCACCGCCGGCTACACGTACCGGGTGCCCGCGGTCGCCCACAACACCGGAGCAGGCGGCGTCCGGTGGCGGAGCGACCTTGCCGTGGTCAACCGCTCCGGCCTGGCAGGCACCATGACGCTTACCTACGCCTCCCCGGACGTTCGGCTCACGCAGACCACCAACCTCCGCGCGGGTGGGACCGTGGAGTGGCGAAACGTGCTCGAGAGCCTGTTCGGCGTCGTTCCGACAGGCAACACGGCGGGCCTTGTTCAGGTAGTTGCCGACGTGCCGCTCGCCATCGCGGCGCGCTCGTACAGCGAAGGGCCGCAGGGGACAAACGGGCAGGACTTCCCGGCGCTCACCGATTCGGACGCCCTCCTGCCCGGCCGTCTTGGGATCCTTCCTCAGCTCAGGCGCGGCGACGGCTTCTACACCAACCTCGGGATCGTCAACCTCGGCACGACGACGTGCACGGTCGCCGTCAGGGCGTTCGACGCCTCCGGCTCGCAAGCCGGGAGCACCATGCTTTTCACCGTGGAAGGTGGGCAGTGGGTGCAGCAGTTCGACTTCCTCGCGAGCGTGGGGGCGGGCAACCAGGACACAGCCTACGCAACCGTCGAGGTGCTGACTCCGGAGGGAAAGGCGTGGGCGTATGCCGCGCTGATCGACAGCCTGACCCGTGACCCCACGACGGTCGCGCTCGTCACCCCGTAACCGCGGGGTGTGGCGCTTGACAGGCGCGACCGGCGGACGGAAACTTGAGACGTGGTTTCAGCTCCGTCAAAGGATCGGGGGCCGGTGACGCCTTCCCTTGCCGAGGTTCACGGCTCGGTAGGGGTGTCCCCCCAGCTCTCCTTCTGGCGGCGGCTTTTCGCCTTCTCCGGCCCGGCGTATCTGGTCAGCGTGGGGTACATGGACCCCGGCAACTGGGCAACGGACATCGCTGCCGGCTCGAAGTTCGGCTACGCGCTGATCTGGGTCCTGGTGATGTCGAACGTGATGGCGATCCTCCTGCAGAGCCTCTCGGCGCGGCTCGGCATCGTGACCGGGATGGACCTGGCGCAGGCTTGCCGGGCCATGTTCAGCCGCCCTGTCTCATGGGTCCTGTGGGTCGTCTGCGAGGTCGCGATCGCCGCCTGCGACCTTGCCGAGGTGCTTGGCTCGGCGATTGGGCTGCAGCTGCTGTTCGGTCTGCCCCTGTTGTTCGGTGTCATCCTCACCGCCTTCGACACCCTCATGATCCTCTTTCTGCACAGCCGCGGCGTGAGGATGATGGAGGCGTTTATCGTGGCGCTGATCTTCACCATCGGCGCCTGTCTTGCGGTGGAAATCGTGCTGTCCAAGCCGCAATGGGGCTCGATGGCCACCGGGTTCGTCCCGTCGCTGCCCGGCGACGGGGCGCTGTTCCTTGCCATCGGGATCCTGGGTGCCACCGTGATGCCCCACAACCTCTACCTTCACTCGGCGCTCGTGCAGTCGCGCCGCATCACCCACACGCCTTCCGGGATCCGCAGCGGGGTGAAGTACAACATCATCGACTCGGTAGTGGCGCTCAACGGCGCCTTCTTCGTCAACGCCGCGCTGCTGGTGATGGCGGCCGCGACGTTCTATCGCGCCGGCCTCCGCGACGTGGCCGAGATCCAGGACGCCTACCGCATGCTGGAGCCTCTCCTGGGCGCCGCGATCGCGCCGGTCGCGTTCGCAATTGCACTGATCGCCTCGGGCCAATCCTCCACGATCACCGGCACCCTGGCCGGGCAGATCGTGATGGAGGGGTTCGTGCAGCTGCGGCTGCGGCCGATCGTCCGCCGTTTGCTGACCCGCACCCTCGCGATCATTCCCGCCGTGATCACGATCGTCGCGCTCGGCGAGCACGCCACGGGAAACCTGCTCGTGCTCTCCCAGGTGGTGCTCTCCCTGCAGCTCTCCTTCGCAGTGATCCCCCTCATACACCTCGTCTCGGACGGGCGCTGGATGGGCCAGTACACCATCAAGCCGCTGCTGCGGGGTACGGCCTGGGTCGTGGCGGGTGTGATCGCGGTCCTCAACCTCAAGCTGGCCTTCGATGCGATCTCCGGTTGGTTGCTGGGGGCCGGCAGCCACGTCTGGCTGCTGTGGATCACGGTCGTTCCCGTGGCCGTGGGCCTCGTGGGCCTGCTGGTCTATGTGACCGTCATGCCAGCCCTGGAGCGGTGGCGCGGCGGGCCCACGCCTGTGATTGCCGGCGTCCACGGCCCCAGCGCGATGCCCGCCGTGATGCCGCCCAGCGCGCCGAGGCGCATCGCCGCGGCCGTTGACTTCTCGGGGGCCGACACCGCGGTGCTGTCGAACGCGGTGACGCTGGCGCGGTCCGCCGGGCGTGGCGCCAGCGTCTTGCTGCTGCACGTGGTGGAGTCGGTCGGTGCTCGCCTGATGGGCGATGAGTTGCAGGACAACGAGGCACGGGCCGACCAGGCGCGCCTCGAGCTCTACCGCAACGAGCTCGCGGAGCTGGGCATGGAAGCGAGTTACGACCTCGGCTTCGGCGACCCGGTCGAGGCGCTCGCGGCTCTCGTGAACAGCCACGGGCCGGACCTGCTTGTGCTGGGGAGCCACGGCCACCGCCGGGTCGGGGACTTCGTGCACGGGACGACGGTTGAGCGCCTGCGCCACCGAATCCGGGTGCCGGTGCTGGTCGTCCCAACCGTGAGCTGATCGCGTCGAGCGTTCTCGTATGAAATCGGCCTCGGAGTGCGTGACAGCGTGTCGCTCATGCACGCCACTCCGCGACGCTTCGTAGGTCACTGCGAGCTATGACCCGCCGGAACCTTGGTCCAGTCGATCTGCGAGCCCCAGGCGCTGTGAGGGATCGCGAACACCACGAGCGTGACGAGCGCTGCGGCGACCGTCGCGCCGCGCGCAGGCCGGCCGCCGCGCAGCCGCCACAGCACGAACACCCACGCGAGCGCCGCGAGCAGCGTCTTGTTGTCGGTGAGGTCCCAGCCGAACGGGACCCCGGTCCACCACTGGCCGAATGCGTAGTGTTGCACCAGCGGACCCAGGGCGAAGCCGCCAACCAGGAACAGCCCGAGCGTCGTCCAGGCGAGGCGGCGCAGGTCGCGCTGCGGCGTCAGCGCCTCGATCCCGGCGCGGGTGGCGAACAGCATTCCCAGGAACATGGCGAGGATGTGCGGGATGAGCACGGCGGTGGGCGGGTCGCCGCGGAACCGCGTGATAGCGGGCCGCTCCGGGAAAACCGCCTGCTCACCACCCAGCCGGAGCCGGACCTGGTACTCCAGCTTGCCGGCGGCAGGCTGCCTGGGAAGCATCGCCTGCAGCTCCCCGCCCTCCCGCTTCAGCTCCAGAACCTGCCAGGGCTCGGAAGTAGGGTACCGGCGCCAAACGACCTCACCGCCCACCGCGGGATCGGCGACACGCACTCGCACCGGCTGATCCGAGGCGGTGCTGTTGGAGCGCTCGAGCCTCATGTTGATCGTCTGCTCTGCGAGCTTCACGCTGCCTCGCGCCGGATAGGTCGGGCCGGTGGTTCGTTGCCACACCAGCGTCCCCAGAGTGATCACGACCGCCAGCGCCCAACGCCAAAACGGACCTCTCACGATCCCTCCTCACCCGCGTGGGGCGCGAAACCCTCGCCCAGCACCTCCTGTGCCGGGGTGATCGCCACGAACGCAGCCCGGTCCACCTGCGCCACCAGGCGCTTGAGGCGGCCCACCTCGTGGGGGGACACCACTACGTAGAGCACCGGTCTCTGCTCGCCGCTGTACCCGCCCTGCCCGTGGAGAACCGTGACGCCCCGGCCGAGCCTTCCCAGCACGGCCTCACGCACTTCGTCGGGACGCGTGCTTATGATCACGGCGGTACGCGCCGCCGAAAAACCTTCCTGTACCAAGTCCAGCACGCGCGCCGAGACGAACGCCAGCGCCAGCGCCACCATCACCGCCTCGGCGCCGAAGGCGAAGGCGGCCGCGCCGAAGATCGCCACGTTGATCACGAGCAGCGTCTGCCCCACACCCACGCCAAGGTGGCGGTGGGCGAGCCGCGCCAGCACGTCTGTGCCCCCCGTGGTCCCCCGCCCGCGGAACACCAGGCCCATCCCCAGCCCGTCTACAAGCCCGCCGTAGCAGATCACCAGGAGCCGATCGTGCGTCGGGGGCACCAGAAAGGGGGCCGAGAGGTCGATGCCGACCGAGAGCACGACCACCGAAACCGCAGTGCGGACGAAGAAGCGCATCCCTCCCGCAAACCGCCACCCCAGCCAGAGCAGCGGCACGTTCAGCAACAGAACCACCAGCCCCACCGGCGTTCGGAGCAGGTGGTGGGCGATGATCGAGATTCCCGTGACGCCGCCCGAAACCACGTTGTTGGGTACGAAGAAGAGGTTGGTGCCCGCAGCCACCACTAGCGAGCCCGCGACGATCTGCGCATAGTCGAGGACCACGCCTGCCCGTCCTTGCGGTGCAACCAGCGGCAACCTCATGGCGCGGCATCCTGACACGGAGACGCACGCTTGCCAAGCCGCGCCCGCGACCGCGGGCGGCGCCGCACTCCTGCTACCCTGACACCGGGAGGTTCCAATGCTGGAGGCGGTTGTGCTGATCAACGTAATGCCGGGTCAGCTGCACGCGGTGGCGGACACGCTTCTCGAGCGTGAGGGCGTGCACGAGCTCTACTCGGTCGCTGGGGCATACGATCTCGTGGCGGTCCTGCGCACCTCCCGCAACGAACGCCTCGAGGAGTTGGTGACAGGCGAGATCGCGGCGCTCCCGGGCGTCGAACGCACGACAACGTTGGTCGCTTTCCGGTGCCTCTCCAAACGAGAGGCCGACGGCACGTTCTCCTTGGGGCTCGAGCCCGGAGCAAAACGCGCGCCGAAGAAGCGATAGCGGCGGGGCCCGCCCGGAGGCCTACGGGTTCAAGGAGTCTCCTGAAACCTCTCGGCAGCGGGTCAGGCGAAGATGGGCAAGCTCCTCGACGTTTCCCGCTGGTCCGGGAAGCGGCGAGGGGATACGGGCAACGCAATCGAGGCCGAGCGCGCGGGCGGTTGCCAGGACACGCTCGATGGCCTGTTCCCGCACCGCGGAGTCCCGGATCACGCCGCCCTTCGCGACCTGGGTCCGGCCGGCCTCGAACTGAGGCTTGACCAGGACCACCATGTCACTCCTCTCGGCGAGGAGCGCCACCAGCGCCGGAAGGACCAACCGTAACGAGATGAACGAGACGTCCACAGTGATGAGGTCGAAGCGACCCGGGAGGTCCTCCCGCGCCAGGTAGCGTGCGTTGACCCCTTCCCTCACGATCACGCGGGGATCCTGGCGCAGCCGCCAGTCGAGCTGCCCGTGGCCTACATCCAGCGCGACCACCTGCACCGCTCCCCGCTCCAGAAGTACGTGCGTGAAGCCGCCGGTTGAGGCGCCGACATCGAGGCAGCGCTTGCCCGCGGGTGATACGCCGAAGGCGTCCAGCGCCGCCGCCAGCTTCACGCCGCCGCGTGAGACCCAGGGGTGTTCGGCGGCCGCGACCTCGAGGGAGGCGTCCGCAGGGACCGCCTTCCCCGCCTTGTCCACGAGTGCGCCCTCAACGCGCACGAGCCCGCCCAGGATCAGGCTCTGGGCGCGCGCCCGCGACGGGGCGAGGCCTCGCTCGACGAGGAGCTGGTCGAGCCGCACGCGAACCGAGGTCGGCGGGTGCGCCTTAACCATGAGCACCCGTCTCGACCGCTCCGGCGGCGGCGCGATCATCCGCGGCCTTGGCAAGCCGTTCCAGGCGGCGAGACCAGAGGAACGAGCCTGTTAGCCACGCCGCCACCAGACACCCCGCAGCCATCACCGTCCACCCGCTCTGTGAAACCCTCAAGGACGGGATCACGTGGGTCGGGTCAAACCCGAGCGCCCGCCCGGCCAGGTCCAGGAAGTAATTCCGAGGCTCGGCTTCGAACGTTCCAACGACCTTGCCCGGAACCAGCGCGCAGGCGGCACCGATTGCGAGCTGGCCCGCGATAATCGCACCCGCAAGAGCGCGGTCTCCGGCCCCGCCGCGGAAAACCTGCGCCAACCCGACCGCCGCGAGCAGAATCAGCTGGCCGGTCACGGGCACGAGGAAACGCGCCGCAGGGGACCACCCACCCCACCACTGGTGGAGTAATCCGGGCCCAACGGTGGCGACAACAACGGCCCCGACCAGGGAGGCCTGGGCGCGCGAACGACGCCACAGCCGTTGGAACCCGATCGGTACGAGCAGGAAAACAGGGGCCCAGACGAGCAAACCGTACTGCTGATCAACAAGGAGGCCGAGAGCACCGACGATCGGGTTGTGGCGAGAGATCAGGTCCGTTCGACCGCCCCACATCGCGACCGGCGATGGTGAGCCGAACCAGCGTTGATTAAGCCAGCCCATCACGGCAAACGAGGCTGCCAGAGGCACGACCAGCCACAACGAGGCCCGCAGCCGCCGGCCCTTCTGCTGAAACAGCCCGTAGCCGGCGTAGATCAACGCCGGGGCGATGAAGCGTACGTGAAGCCAGGGCAGCGTGGCGAGCGCCACTCCGGAGGCAGGCCCCGCCCGCCCGCGGAGCACCAGCCTCCAATGGAGAACCGCGAGGACGAGGGCACCCGCCATCTCCGGCAGGACAAGCGGCGCATACGTGACGACCGGGAAGCTGGCCACGAGAACCATCGCAACGAGCGTCGAGAGGTCGGGTCCCGCCGTCGCCGTGAGCATCTCTCGCACACACAACAGGAAGCCCAGACCGACCGCCGCCAAGACCAGGGGCACACCCGGGCTGCCGACGAGAGAGATCGTGGCTGCGAAGAGGATGCTGATCCCGGGGCTGTGCACCGACCGTGGCTCGACCGAGGAGGCCGAGAAGTGAAGTTCGGCGCGCCCCCTGTCCAGCACCAGACTGCCACGATCCGCAAGGGACGTGGCCATCGCTAGATAGCTCGGCTCATCTCCGGTGCGGTCGCGCGGCACACTGAGTCCGAGGACGAGCACGACCAAGAGCCAGACCGCGACATGGCGGGAAGAGCGCATCTCTATGACGGCATCGCGAGTGGCAAGAGCCTTCCACTGTCTTCGGACCGAGCCCGCCGTGATCACCAGCGCGGGCAGCACCAACGCCCAGATCAAAGCCGCCTCGCGCAGCCGTGTCTCGTAGTAGGTGAGCCCCTTTAGCCCGGGGAACACCGGGAGGCCGCTCGCTGCGGAGAAGCGGGCGATGCCCGGCGCCCACGCGACAACGGCCAAGGAGCCTACCGCACACGCGAGCGCCACGACGAACACCCAGGGCCGCGGCGTCAGCTGCATCAGCGCACCATACTGCAAGTATCCCACCCGGCCTGGTGTCGGCCAACCGCCGCGGGACAGAGCGAGGCCTCGCTCGACGAGGAGCTGGTCGAGCCGAACTCGTTCGGTTGGCACGAGCGATGCTAGCATTGGATTTGTGATGCCGGGAAAGGCCCTTTCTGCTCTCGTCCGGGCGATGCGGCCGCGCCACTGGCTCAAGAACGGGTTCGTTCTCGCCCCGGCGGTCTTTGCCGGCCATGCCTTCGACGCCCCCGCGATGGCCAACGCAGTGATCGTGGCGGCGGCCTTCTGCCTGGCTTCGTCTGCGGGCTATCTTGTCAACGACGTCCTGGACCGCGAAGCCGACCGCAACGACCCCGTGAAGAGGCTCCGACCCGTGGCGAGCGGAGAGCTGGGAATCGGACCTGCCCTGGTCTGGGCGGTGCTGCTGTTCGCCGTGGCGCTGGCGACGAGCCTTCACCAGGGAGCCCTCGTTGTGGTCGCGCTCGCCGGGTACGTGCTGCTGACGCTCCTGTACTCGGTGTTTCTCAAGGGCATGCCGGTGGTGGACGTGATGGTGCTCGCCACAGGCTTCCTCATCCGCCTGGTGGCCGGAGCGCTGGCGATCCCGGTCGTGATCTCGCACTGGCTGATCGTGTGCGGCTTCCTGCTCGCGCTGTTGCTGGCCTTCGGCAAGCGCCTGCCGGAGGCCGACCAGGCCGGCAGGCGCTCGCCGAACTACCCGCTCACGTTCCTCCACGACGTCGTGACGATGCTCGCCGGGGTCACCCTGGTCGCCTACACCCTGTACACGGTGGCGCCCGACACGACCGCCAAGCTCGGCGGGTCAAACGCGCTGCTGCTCACGGTCCCCCTGGTGCTCTTCGGGATCCTGCGGTACCTGCTCTTGCTGCACCGCGAGGGGGCGCAGGATCCAACGGCGACGCTCTTCCGTGACAGGCCCTTGCTCGCGGCGGTGGTTCTCTGGATCCTCACGGCCGGCGTCATCGTGTACACGTCCGGAGGCGCCAGGTGAAGAGCCGCGTCGCCGTTCTTCGCACCCGCCCCGGGTCGGTCCTCGAGGACATCGCGCGCCTGTGCGAGCTCGCGGGGGTGAGGACGGCGCTGCGCGAGGGCGCCAGGACGATCCTCAAGGACAACATCTCATGGCACTTCCCCTTCCCTGGGGCCAACACCACGCCGTGGCAGCTCGAGGGGACGATCCTGGCGCTGCGGCAGGCCGGGTTCGCCGACCTCGTTTGCGTGCAGAACGACACGGTGGTGACCGACCCGGAGAAGGGTGAGCGCCTCAACGGCTACGTCGGGGTCCTTTCGAAGCACAACGTCCCGGTGCGCTACAACTGCTTCGACTGGGATCTGAAATGGGTGCCCTACAAGCCCAAGGGGGAGATGCTCGCGCTGCCGAAGATCTTCCCCCACGGCATCCACCTCCCCGAGTTCTTTTTTGGCACCAACATCGTGCACCTGCCCACGGTGAAGTGCCACATCTACACGACAACAACCGGAGCGATGAAGAACGCCTTCGGCGGGTTGCTCGCGACCCGCCGCCACTACACCCACAGCTGGATCCACGAGACCCTGGTGGACCTCCTGACCATCCAGCGGGAGATCCACTCCGGGCTCTTTGCCGTGATGGACGGGACGACCGTCGGCAACGGGCCAGGCCCGCGCACCATGGTGCCCGTCCGGAAGGACGTCATGCTTGCCTCTGCCGACCAGGTCGCCATCGACGCGGTGGCCGCCAGGTTGATGGGCTTCGACCCCCTCGGGATCCGCTACCTGGCCCTCGCCCACCAGCGCGGCCTGGGGGTTGCGGACCCCCGCGACATCGAGCTCGTGGGCGAGCCGGAGATCGGCCAGGAGAACTGGGGCTTCTCCGTGGGCGACAACCTCGCGAGCCGGGTCGGCGACCTGCTCTGGTTCGGGCCCCTGAAGCGGCTGCAGAAGCTCTTCTTCCGAACCCCGCTCGTCTACCTCTTCGTTGCCGGCTCGTACGTCTACCACGATTACCTCTGGTACCCGGCGTTCGGGCGGCGCCAGGTCCGAGAGTTCACACGCTCCTCGCCATGGGGGACCCTCTTCGACCGCTACCTGCGCGAGCAGGCAAGCTCCGGGACGACGCTCGCCCACGGCGAAGCCGGGGCGGGTTAGGCCATGCCCCGCGGTTGATGGGCGGCCGATGAAGCTCGTCCCCACCCGGTTCCGCTGGCTCCTCTTCGCCCTGGTGGTCTTCGCCCTCGCCGTCCGCCTCTTCGGCCTGAACTTCGACCAGTCCCATTACTTCCACCCCGACGAGCGCCGGATCGCGGAGGCGGTCACCCAGCTCTCGCTGCGCCCGCTCCAGCTCAACCCGCACTTCTTTGCCTACGGCTCGTTCCCGCTGTACGTGACGAAGCTCGTTACCGCCGCGCTTTCGAACTTCCACCCGTGGTTTTCGTCGTACGACGCCGCGATCCTCGTCGGCCGCGCGCTCTCGGCGCTCTGGGGCACGGCCACGGTGCTTCTGCTCGTGCTTCTCGGCCGGCGGCTTTTCGGCGGTGCGGTCGCGCTCCTCGCGGGGTTCTTGCTTTCCGTCACGGTGCTGCACGTCCAGAATTCGCACTTCGCCGTCAACGACGTGCCGCTCACCTTCCTCGTTCTGCTGGCTCTCACCTTCATGCTCGGGATCGCCGAGGGCCGCGGGCCGCGCGCCTTCGCGGGCGCGGGCGTCGCGGTGGGCTTTGCCGTGGCGACGAAGTTCAGCGCCCTGCCGCTGCTCCTCCCGCTCGTCGTGGCTGCGTTCCTGCGTTGGCGGAGCGACCGGGGCCTCGGCCGTGCGCTGCGCGGCCTGGCACTCGCGTGCGGCTTTGCGCTCGCGGCGTTCGCCGTGGGCGAGCCGTACGCGCTGCTCGAGGGGCGTACGTACCTGCGCGATGTCCTCGAACAGAGCCAGATGGTCCGGCACGCCGGGTTGTTCCCCTACACAAACCAGTACGTCGGGGTTCCCAAGGTTCTGTATGACCTCCGCGAGCTGGTGCTGTGGGGGATGGGCCCGCTGCTGGGCCTGGCGGCGCTGATCGGGACGGTGCGACGCCTCCGATTCAGGGGTCCGGAGATCCAGCGTGCCGACTGGATCCTTCTCGCGTGGGTCGTCCCGTTCTTCGCGGTGACGGTCTCGTTCGATGTCAAGTTCCTCCGCTACCTTCTGCCGATCTACCCGATGCTCGTCCTCTGGGGCGCGGCATGGCTCCAGGCGTGGGCCGAGCGCTCCCGTCCCGGCCGCTGGGCGCGCGGGACGGTCGTGGCGGGGACCGCGCTCTACCTGCTCGCCTTCCTCGCGATCTACACCCGCCCGCACTCCTCAGTCAGCGCGTCGGCCTGGTTCTACGGCCACGTCGCGCCCGGCTCGAAGGTCCTGATCCAGGACTGGGACGAGGGGTTCCCCATGGCGCTGCCCGGCCGGTCGGCGGAGGGCTTCCGGGTCTCGAGCTTCCCCTTCTACGACCCGGACGGGCCCGGCAAGATCGTGCGGCTGGCCAAGGAGCTCGCCTCGTCGGATTACGTCGTTCTCCAGACCAAGCGTCTCTACGGCGCGGTGACCCGTGTGCCAACCAAGTTCCCGTTCACCGTCAACTTCTTCCGTGAGCTGTTCGCCGCAGACCTGGGCTTCTCCCTCGTCCAGGACGTCGCCTCGCGCCCCGGCCTGCTCGGCATCGAGCTGCCGACCGAACTGGCCGACGAATCGTTCTCGGTCTACGACCACCCCAAGGTCCTGATCTTCCGAAATGTGGACCACCTGACCGCAGAGGCGATCGAGAACAAGATCCGCCGCGGCCTCCCTTCGCGGCCACTCTCGCGATCCGACCTGCTGCTTGCCCACGCGGGGGCGGCAGTGGGCGGTGAAGCTGCGGGGACCGTACGCTCCTCCCTCCTCGCCACCCTCCTCTGCACGCTGCTGGTCGAGCTGCTCGGGCTTGCCGCATTCGCGGCGCTCAGGGCGGTGCTCCCACCCCGCGCCGGCCTGTACGCGCTTAGTAAGGTCGTCGGGGTGCTGGCTTTCGCCTACATTCCCTGGCTGGCGGTAGGCACCCTCGGCGTGCCTTTCACCCAGCCGATCCTGATCGGCACCGTTCTGGCGCTCCTGGCCCTCGGCTGGCTCGCCCAACACCTCCACCGCGAGCAACCCACGGCGCGGGCGGAGTTGCTCGCCACAGAGGTCGTGGTCTGGGGCACGTTCGCGTTCTTCCTCGCGCTGCGCACGCTCAACCCCGAGATCTACTGGGGCGAAAAACCGATGGACTTCTCGTTCCTCAACGCGCTCTACCGCAGCACATCCATGCCCCCTGCGGAGCCCTGGTTCGCGGGCTCGCCGTTGATCTACACCTACTTCGGCCACTACGTTGTTGCCGCTGCCGGGAAGGCGCTCGCGATCCAGCCGGCCGTGATGTTCAACCTCGGGATCGCGCTGATCGCCGGTCTGACCGCCGCCGCGCTGTTCGCAGCCGGGACCTTGCTGGGCCAAAGGTGGCGCGTCGGCGCCACGGCCGTGCTCGTCACGCTGTTTGCCGGGAACCTCTCGGGGGTGCGCGAGCTCATCGCGCGCAAGGCGGTCGACTTCGACTACTTCTGGGCCACCTCACGGGTCGTCCCCAACACGATCAACGAGTACCCTTTCTGGAGCTTCACCTTCGCCGATCTGCACGCCCACCTGCTGGTGATGCCCTGGGCTGTGGGCTTCATCGGCATGATTCTTCTGTGGGTCGGACGGCGCGCGGAGCCCACGGCGCAGCGTCCGCGCCTGGCTTCGCTGACCCTGCTCGTGGTTTCCGCCCTGGTTCTGGGCGCAATCATGGTGACCAACGGCTGGAGCATGCCGACCTACATCGCCCTGCTGCTTGGCGTGCTGGGCGCCGACTGGCTGGTCCACCACGCGCCCGGGGGCTTCGCTCGGCTCGTGCGAAGGGGCCTGGGGGTCGTGGTGCTCCCAAGTCTCGTCGTCATCGGCGGCGCGTTCCTGCTCTACCGGCCGTTCTGGAGGAGTTTCGCGCTCCCCGCGAAACAGTGGGGACGTGAGGTCGGGCCATACGCCCACCCGACCGACTTTCTCACCGTGTTCGGCGTCTTCCTGCTTCTGCTCGTGCCGTTCTTCTTCGTGGTCTGGCGAGGCCTGATGGCTCCCGACGGCCAGCCCCTCACTCGCGGACAGCGCCTGAGGGTGGCGGCCGTCGCGGTGGGGCTGGCGCTGTCGCTGTTCGACCTCCGGGCGCTCGCCGCGCTGTCGATCCGACAGGCGGAGTCGGTCAGGACCCTCACGCTCGTGCTGGTCCTCTTCGGGCTGTACCTGACCCTCCACCGCCGGACGCCCGAGCGCTACCGGCTGCCACTGACGCTCTCCACCTTCGCGCTCGCGCTGGTGGCTGGCTGCGAGTTCGTGTTCGTGTGGGATCGCATGAACACGCTGTTCAAGTTCTACCTCGAGGCGTGGTTCCTCCTCGGGCTCTCGGCCACCATCGTGCTGTGGGAGCTCCTGCGGCCCCCAGTGGGGGCCGGTCCGGCGACCCGCGTTTGGAAGGTCGCCTCGCTCGCGGCAATCGGAGTGGGGTTTCTCACGGCCCTCTCCGGGGCGTACGGGGCTGTCACCCACCGGCACGCGGAGGGTCCGCGCCTTACCCTCGACGGCACCGCCTACCTGCAGCGCAAGTCGCCCCAGGAAAAAGCGGCTTTCGACTGGCTCAACCGCAACATTTCGGGCATTCCGGTGCTGGTCGAGGCGTACGGGCCGTCCTACGGTGAGTTCAGCCGGGTCAGCATGAACACCGGGCTCCCAATCGTCCTCGGCTGGGACTACCACCTCTACCAGCGCGGGCACGGCTGGAGCGAGCTCAACCGGCGCAAGGCCGACGTCGAGACGATCTACACCGCGAAGGACGAAGGGACGGTGGCCGCCGCGCTGGCCAGGTACCACACGGCGCTCGTGTACGTAGGCCCGCTCGAGCGCAGGGCCTACGCCGACGGGAACTTAGCGAACTTCAAGAAGTGGAAGACGCTGCTCTCGCCGCTGTACGAGAATCCGGCGGTGACGATCTTCGCGGTCAACGGGGTCTTCCAGGGGGTTGTCCCGGTGACCACGGTCGAGCGCGTGCCAGAGACACCGGAGAAGGCCAAGCCCGAGGGTGGAACGGGCGAGGTTGCAGCAGCTCAGGACCAGCCCGGTGTCCTGCGGCAACCCAGAGGGCTCGCCTGCGACCGCGAGGGCAACGTCTACGTCGCCGACTTCGGCAATTGCCGCATCCAGAAGTTCGACAGGGAGCTCAAGCCGTTGGTCGTCTGGGGCAGACGAGGCGAGCAAGCCGGCGAGTTCCAGGACCCGTGCGGGGTGGCGGTCGGGCCCGACGGCCTGGTGTACGTTGCGGACAGCTGGAACGGACGCGTCCAGGTCTTCGACGCTGGCGGTACGCCGGTGCGCATGTGGCGGTGGGATTTCTTCGGTCCACGCGGGATCGCCGTCGACCGCGAGGGACGGGTGTACGTCGCGGACACCGGTAACAACCGCATCGTGCGCTTCTCCGCCGGCGGGGCCATGGAACTCGATTGGGGCAAGAAGGGGAACGGACCGGGAGAGCTGCACGAGCCAGGCGGCCTAGCGGTGGACGCGGCCGGGCGCGTGTACGTCTGCGACACGAGCAACGGTCGCTTGGAGGTCTTCGACCGTGACGGCGCCTTCGTCAACGCCTTTGACGTGCCAGGATGGCGCCGGGAGGTGTTCTCCGAGCCCTACGTCACACTCGCCGACGACGGCGCGATCTGGGTGACGGTGCCGCTGGCGAGCGAGGTGAGGGCCTACACCCCCGCGGGCAAGCTCCTCCGCACGATCGGCGCCAGAGATTTGCCCGGCGTCGAGTTGAAGAAGCCGTCGGGTTTGGCGTTGCGGCCGACCGACGGGCAGCTCCTGGTCTCCGACATCGAGGGTCAGGTTGGGGCCGTAAACGTGAGTAACCGTGCGACCGCGTCGCCCTCCCCTCCGCCGGCGAGTGGGCCGGCTGTACGCAGCCCGCGAGTCCCACGAAGGACGCCGAGGCTGGCCGAGGCGCCAATGCGTTCTGGCCCCGGACTGCAGCGTCAGGCCTCGCGCAACAGGGGAGACGGGGCAAGGCCATGACGGGGCTTCTGCGCCGCCGCATCACCGACGTGGCGCTGCTGACTGTGGCCCTCCTCGCCGGTGGGGTCGCGGCGGCCGAGCTCCGCCTCCCGTGGACCAGGTTGCCCGCCGGCGCGTGGATGTGGGCGCTCCTGGTCGCGTCGGGCATGGCCGGGGGTGTAGCGCTCGCGCGCATCGGCGTTTGGCTCCCCGAGGAGATCCCGCCGGCCAGGCCTGCGGCGCCTGACTTCCGGCGCCCCAGGGTCATCGGCGCCGTGCTCCTCGGCGCGGCCGGGGTCCTCACCGCCTGGACCGTGTGTCGACTCTGGCCGGACTACCACGCCTGGCACGGGACGGTGCTGCCGTGGGTTGCGGCGCTCGCGCTCACCGCGGCAGCCGGCTTCACCCTCGGCTCGACGGGCCCGGGCGCTTCTCAGACCGGATCCGAGACACCCGAGATCCCCCGCTGGCTCGAGGTCACCGGCTTCCTGGCGATTGCCGCCGCGGCGCTGTTCGTCCGCGTGTACCGGATCGGCGAGATCCCGGCAGGGATCTACGTGGACGAAACGAACGGCGGGCTCGATGCGCTCTACATCCTGGAGGGGCGGGACGACTCCCCGTTCGGCACTGGCTGGTATGGCACGCCTAACGGCTACCTCTACTGCATGGCGGCGGTCTTCAAGGTGATCGGGGCGACGTGGGCCGGGCTGAAGTTCGCTTCGCTGCTCCCCGCGTTTCTGACCGTGCTCGCGATCTACCCCCTCGGCCGTTTGATGTTCGGCCCTGTTGGCGGTCTCAGTGCGATGGCGTTCCTGGCTTTCAACCGCTGGCACATGAGCATGAGCCGGTGGGGGTGGAACGAGGTCGTTCCACCGCTGTTCCAGATCCTGGCGACGTTCTTCCTACTCAGGGGCCTTCGCGACCGGCGCTCCTCGGACTTCGTGCTCGGCGGCCTGGTCAGCGGCCTCATGATGTATACGTACCTGTCGAGCCGCCTCGCACTCGCCACGCTTGGGCTCTTTGCCGTCTACTTTCTGCTGGTGGACAAGGGCGGACCGCTTGCGGCGTGGCGGCGCCACTGGCGGGGCCTTGCCCTGTTCGTCCTCTCCTGGGCCATCGCCACGGCGCCGATCGCGGTCACACACATCACCGATTCGTTCACGTTCACGAACCGCGTACAGGAGATCAGTATCTTTCGCGACACAGCGGCCGCCGGCAACCTCGACCTCCTCTGGCGCAACGTCGCCGACCACCTCAAGTTCTTCCACCAGATCGGCGACCACCAGGGGAAGCACAACCTCCCGGACGAGCCTCACGCAGACCCGCTGGTGGGGCTCCTGTTCCTGATGGGACTTGGCCTTGCGATGCTCCGGCTGCGCGACCCGCGCCGGGGTCTGCTCTGGCTGTGGCTCCTGCTCGGCATGGCGGGGGGCGTTTTCAGCTCCAACCATGAGTCGCCGCAGTCCTACCGCACACTCACCGCGGTCCCTGCCGTAGCGCTGCTGGCCGGCGACGTGCTCTCCCGGATTGCCCGCATCCCGCCGTGGCTCTCGGCGGCTGCTGCCGCTGCCGGCGCCACCCGCCGGCGGCGCGCTGCGATCGCTGGCGGCACGATCGTGCTGGCAGCGTGGGCGTTCACGGCAGCCTGGGAGACGGGAGTGTACTTCGGGCCGCAGGCAAGTTCCCCCATGGTCAAGGGCGGCTTCAACCCCACCGAGAACGGCGTCGCTAACGACGTCCTGGGAGCACTGAAGCGCGGGGAGCGGGTGCTCGTGTCGCCGCGCTTCCACGAGTACTCGCCATTGCGCTTCCTGGTCTACGGCGTTCTCAAGCGAGAGACCGGACGCAACACCCTCGATGACCCTCCGTACGGACAGATCCGCCTAGAGCAGGACCTCCCGGTACCCGATCTCGGACGCGACACGCTGCTGCTCATCGACATCTACTACAAGCCGATGCTGGACTATCTCCGGCACTTCTATCCCGATGCCCACGTCGAGGCAGTGCCGGGGCCGGAGGGCGGCGAGATCTACCTGAGGGTGCACCTCGGCCGCGCGGATCTCGCCGCGACCACGGGAGTGATCGCTCGCGTTACACTTCGGGACGGACAAAGCGAAGAGAGGGCCGTCCCCGAACCTTCCACCACGATCGTGCCGCCGGCCGCCTCGGCAGTCGAGTGGACCGGGAGCTTGTGGGTCGAAACCGCGGGGAAGTACGACTTCGTCCTATCCCGCGACCTCATCCTGACTCTCGACGGCAATCCCTGGCGCAACGCCCGCTTCCTCGCAAGCGGCATCCACCCCTTTGCCCTCGCGCTCGCGGACCCGGGCAAGCTTCCGACGATGCGCCTCGAATGGATCACCCCTGCCGGGTTCCGGGGGCCGGTCCCGGCGCGGCTCCTCTTCCGAATCCAACCGCGGGAGGAGGGGCTCACCGGCATGTACTATGCCAACCCCGAGTGGAGGGGTACTCCGCTGTTCGCCCGGCTCACGCCGATGCTGTTGCTGGCGTGGATTGGATCCGACCCCATTCCGGGAGTGAACACGTTCTCGGCTCGTTTCGTCGGCTCCCTGAGGGTGACCACGCCGGGGGCCTACCGCTTCCGCCTCGACGCCGACGACGGTGGTCGTCTCTACCTCGACGGCAAGCTCGTGGGCGAGTGCCGTATCAACCAGCTGGACACATTCCCGGCAACGGTGCGCCTCGCCGACGGCGACCATCCCATCCAGGTCGACTACTACCAACTCGAGGGAGGGAGCGCGTTGGGGCTCTTCTGGCAGCCTCCTGGCGAACCGGAGGAGCTAGTCCCTCCAGCGGCCCTCATCCCCGCCAAGAAGTAGGTCGCCCTCGCTTCAGAACCCAGGGCCAGTGGATGCGGCTTGTACTGACCGCCGTGCCACCCTTCTCCGCTGGGGCGCTCGCGAGATGACGCTTGACGGCAGCGCAAAACGCTGCCTATCCTCGAAAAGATGACCCCCGTTCAGGATTGAGCACGATGAACGCCCTGCACCGGCTCTCGAGGATTTTCGGGTGCCTCGCCAGGCCGGTCATGCACCCGCGTCTGCTCGCAGGACTGACGCGAGCGGATGTCGTCGTGCTCGCGGCCTGCATCGCGGTTTACGGCGCCACGCGGTTGGTCCGACTTGCCGACTACCCTGCCTACTTCTTCTGCGACGAGGCCGCCAACGCCAACATAGCCGAGAACCTGTTGAGCCATCACTTCACCGCCTGGGACAGCGTCTTCCCGGACGGCACTCTTCTCCCCCCTTATTTCGACAACGACGGAAGGATTTACCCGAGCATCACCGTGTACATCCACGCGCTGAGCATCTTGCTTTTCGGGAAGTCCCTCTTCGTCGTCCGCGCTACTTCGGCCGCCGTGAGCGCACTCGCGGCTTTGGCCATCGCGCTGGCGTTGAAGCTAGTGTTCAAAGTGCGCTCGTGGTGGACCGCGCCGCTGCTGCTGACGGTCACGCCAATCTGGTTCCTGCACTCACGGACCGGCTTCGAGTCCACAATGATGGTCTCGTTCTACGCCTGCTTCGTGTGCACGTACCTGCTGTACCGTGGTGTCTCGCCCGCGTGGGCCCCAATGACAGTCCTGGCTGGGGCCGGGGTCTTTTACGCCCATCCCAACGGACAGGGGATCATGCTGGTCACGGGCATCCTTCTGTCCGTGCTCGACGCGCGCTACCACCTGCGGGTTTTTCGTGGGCACCGTCGCGCCGCGCTTGCGTCCGCGGGGCTGCTGGTCCTGGCCGCCGTGCCCTACACACGTCTGCTCCTCGCCCGCCCAAACACCACCAACCAGGAGCTCAGGAGGCTTGATTCGTACGTGTTGCGGGACACCCCGCTCCGCGAGAAGCTGGGGGAATTCTCAAGCAACTACGCCACCGCGCTCAGCCCGACGTACTGGTTTGCGCCCCACTACGAGTTCTTCGTGGAGTCACCGGCCAAGCCGTCCTGGGTCTCGCGTCTTCACTTTACGCCACCGGATCTCACCGTTTTCGAGGCGGTGCGCCACACCATGCGCGGCTACGGCAACCTTCCCCTGCTTTCAGGACCGTTTCTCCTCGCAGGCCTGCTTGCTACCGTGTGGAAAGCCCGCTCCTCTGCCATTCACAGGGTCATTCTCGTGGCCGTTGTGGCGGCGCCTTTCACCTCCGCCCTGGTTGAGCTGCACCAGCAGCGCGTCATGGCGCTGATCGTGCCTGCGACCCTGCTCGCCTGCCTCGGACTCGAGGTTCTCTTCACCGCCCTCGCTCCCTTCCTGCCGCGTGCGCTTGTCGGCGCGGCCGTCGCCGCGCTCCTGCTGGCGCAAAGCTATCGCATGACCGCGGACGCGGTGCAAAACGGACCTCTGTGGACCGCCGACTACGGGCTGTATGGCCTGGAGTACGGGGCGCAACAGGTCTTCGCCGCGGTCAACCAGGAGCTCGCACAGAGGCCGGGGCGTCGGTGCCTCGTATCCGCATCGTGGGCGAACAACCCTGGCGAGTTCATCCCGTTCTTCATCCCGGTCCCACAGCGGGGCGAAGTCGATCTTTTTGATCTCGACGAAGTCCTCGCCGAAAAGACGAAACTCGACCCCAGCGCCCTCTACGTTCTGCCGCAAAAAGATTTGGACCTAGCAGTCGAGAGCTGCGAATTCGCCGTCGACCCGTTACGGGTTTTGCGCTATCCGGACGGTCGACCTGGCTTCTACTTCGTCCGCCTGCGCCACGTCGAGGGCATCGACCAGATTCTTGCCACAAGACGTCTCGTCAGCACCGAGCCTGTGGAGGCCAGTGCGACGATTGACGGGTGGAACGCCGAGGTCTGGCATTCGCCGCTGGCATTCGGCGAGATCTCCGACGTCTTCGACGGTAAGGTGGACACCCTGGTTCGCGCCGCTTCGAACCTGCTGATGGTGGACGTTCGGTTCGAGCGGCCATGCCTGGTGCGTCGAATCGTCCTGGACGGCTGGCTCTCGAACCTCACGGTTTCCTTGGCTGTCTACCAGACGAGCGACACGGCGCCGTTAGTATTTATGCGGACCTACCCGGAAGGCGAGGAGCCTGTGAAGTTCGAGCTGCACCTGCCGGGTGGTACAAGACCTGCGACGAGGATCAGGATCGAACTTTGCAGCGCGGGCGAGGCCCCGCTCGCACACATCCAGCTTTCTGAGGTTGGTTTTCGGTAGGCACGTCGCCAATAGCTCTCATCCCCGCCGCGCGAGAGGTCGTCCCTCGGTGGGGAGCAGTGGCATCGAGAAACCGACGTCACGATGGGTCGGGCCTTTCTTGGGCGCTGGCTACGCGGGACGTTGGTGGCGCAGCGTGCGGGCGACCGGCGCGACCTGCGGGAAAAACGCCCGGGCGCGGCGCATGATCCCCTCGACGTCGAGGTCGACGCGGGCGCGAAGGATCTCCTGCGACCCGTGAGGCTGGAACTCGTCCGGGATGCCCAGGCGCTCGACCGCCACGTCCGGCACCTTGAGAGAGGCCACGGCCTCCATCACCGCGGACCCGAAGCCGCCCGCGAGCGCGTTCTCCTCAACCGTCATCAGGCGCGACCCTGGGTGCAGCTGTGCGGCGAGCAACTCGACGTCGAGCGGCTTGACGAAGCGGGCGTTGACCACCGTGAGGTCCGGCCCCCCCTCAGCGGCCAGCCTCCCGGCGGCCGACAGCGCCTCGGACGCCATTGTGCCAACCGCCCAGACGAGTCCGTCCTTGCCTCGCCGTAGCCCCTCGGCTTTGCCGACCGGGAGCGGGCGAGGCGCCCCACCCATCGCAACGCCGTACCCGTTACCGCGGGGGAAGCGCAGCGCCGCAGGGCGGTTTTGGGCGAGCGCGGTGGCGAGCATGTGGCGCAACTCATCCTCGTCTTTCGGCGCCATCACCACGATTTCCGGGTAGACCCGAAGGTACGACAGGTCGAACACTCCGTGGTGGGTCGGCCCGTCGCCGCCAACCAGGCCGCCGCGGTCGAGCACGAACACGACCGGAAGGTGCATCAGGCAGACGTCGTGAAAGATCTGGTCGTAGGCCCGCTGGAGGAACGTGGAGTAGATCGCCACCACCGGCAGCAAGCCACGGGTAGCCAGACCGGCGGCAAACGTGACCGCGTGCTGTTCACAGATCCCGACGTCGAAGAAACGCTCGGGGATCGCCTTGGCGAAGAGGTCGAGGCCGGTGCCCTCCGGCATCGCGGCCGTGATCGCCACGATGCGCGGATCCTTCTCGGCGAGCTCGAGGAGCGTCTCCGCGAAGACCTTCGTGTAGGACGGCGGGCCTGGCTTCTTCTTTGCCACCTCCCCGGTCTCGACTGAGAACGGTGTGGCGCCATGCCAGAAGACGGGGTCGGCCTCGGCTGGCTCGTACCCCTTGCCCTTGCGGGTGACCACGTGGACGAGCACCGGGTGGTTCGAGTCCTTGTACTCGCGCAGTGTGGCCACCAGCTGTGGAATCGAGTGGCCGTTGATCGGGCCCACGTACTTGAAGCCCAGCTCTTCGAAGAGGAGCCCGGGCACGACAAGCTGTTTGGCCATGTGCTCGGCCTGCTTGGCGAGCTTCAGCATCCCCTCGCCCACCTTGGGGATCGCCAGGAGGAAGCGCTCGACCTCGTCCTTCAGGCGACGGTACGGCTGCCCGTGAATGATGCGGTTGAGGTAGCCCTGCATCGCCCCGACGTTCGGCGAGATCGACATCTCGTTGTCGTTTAGGATGAGCATCAGCTTGCGGCCAAGGTAGCCTGCCTGATTCAGCCCCTCCATCGCCACCCCGCCCGTGAGCCCACCGTCCCCGATGATCGCGACAACGTGGTAGTCCTCGCCCCTGAGGTCGCGCGCCACGGCCATGCCGAGCGCGGCCGAGATCGAGGTCGAGGCGTGACCGGCATTGAATGTGTCGTACTCGCTCTCCTCGCGCTTGAGAAACCCCGAGATCCCACCGTAGGTGCGCAGCGTGTGGAAGCGCTCGCGCCGACCGGTGATCACCTTGTGCGGGTAGCACTGGTGCCCCACGTCCCACACCAGGAGGTCGCGCGGGGTGTCGAACACGTAGTGCAGCGCGAGCGTAAGCTCCAGCGCACCCAGGCCCGAGGCCAGGTGCCCGCCGGTCTGGCTCACCGAGGAGAGCAGGAAGCGGCGCAGCTCCTCGGCGAGGTCCGGGAGCGCCTCCTCCGGGATCCGGCGCAGATCCGAAGGGCTCGAGATCTTTTCCAGAAGCTCCATGTAGTCCCCTACCGGTTGCGGCGCGCCACGTAGCTCACCAAGGCGCCAAGCGTCCCCCCACTTCCCTCGAGTCCCTCCGCCTCCCGCATCAGCGATCCTGCCAACGCTTCCAGCTTGCGGTTCGCGGCGTCCAGGCCGTACACGGCCGGGTAGGTGAGCTTCCCGGCCGCCGCATCTTTCCCCGGGCTCTTGCCGAGAGTTGCCGCCGAGCCGGTGACGTCAAGGATATCATCGGCAACCTGGAACAGCAGGCCGAGGCGCTCCCCGAAGCCGGCAAACGCCCCCCTGCGCGGGCCATCCACCCCCGCGAGAAGGGCACCGAGCTCCACCGCCGCGCCGATCAGCGCGCCGGTCTTGGCGCGGTGGATGCGGTCAAGCCGCTCGGCGTCGGGCAACCCGCCGGTCGCCTCCAGGTCCTCGGCCTGCCCGCCGACCATGCCGCGGGAACCGATGGCCATAGCCACCAGCCGGCACGCCTCTGCTCGCCTGCCGGCGAACGCCTCCCCGGCGGGGAAAGCTCCGAGCACGGCGAACGCCTCGGTCAGCAGGGCATCCCCCGCGAGGATGGCGAGCGGCTCGTCGTAGGCCACGTGCACCGTCGGGCGCCCGCGCCGCAGGGTGTCGTTGTCGAGGGCCGGCAGGTCGTCGTGGATCAGCGAGTAGGTGTGCACGAGCTCGAGAGCGCAGGCCGCCTCCACCACCTGCTCCGGGTCGCCGCCGGCGGCCCGGCATGCCGTCCGCAGGAGAACCGGCCGCACTCGCTTGCCTTCGCCGAAGACCGCGTAGCGCATAGCGTCGTGCAGCCGTGCGGGCCAGGCGTCCGCCGCAGGGAGCAGGCGGTCAAGGGTCGCGTCGATGCGCTCCCGCTCTGCGAACAGAAAGCCATGCAGGTCCACCCTCACGCCTCCTCAGGCGCGAACGGCTCGGTCTTGGCCTCCTCGCCCTCAGTGGACTCAGCGAGGAGCTGCTCGACCCGGCGCTCCACGCCCTCCAGCTGAGTGCGGCACCGCCGGGCCAGCCTCATGCCGCGCTCGAAGAGCTTGAGCGCCTCCTCGAGGCCGACCGACTCGTCCTCGAGCTTGGCGACGACCTCCTCGAGCTGCGCCAGCGCCTCCTCGAATGTCTCCTTCGTCATGCCCCCTCCCCTCCAGGCCTGAGGCTTGCCACCCGACCGTCCGCACGGCTTGAGCCTCGCGGACCCCCGACTCGATTGTTCTTTCTCAAGCCCCAGGTCTCACGCCTCATCCTCAGGCTCGAACAGCGACCCCTGTTCGCCACGCCGCCCAATCGTCAACGATCGAAGCTGCCCACGCGCCAGCGTCGTCACCAGGCGCTCGCCGGCCATCACCTGTGAGGCGTCGCGTAGCGGCTGTGCCTCACCTTCCCGGGTGGTGATCGAGTACCCGCGCGCCAGCACGTTGCTCGGCGACAAAGCCCCGAGCGCCCGCTCCCGCGCCTCGAGCTCGAGCCGCCGCCGCCCGGCGAGCGAGCGCAGTCGCTCGCGGGCGACCGCTAGCCTGGCGGTGACCAGCTCTCTGCGGCGCGGAGCCCCGAACCTCACCGGCCAGCGGTAGAGGCGCGACGTTGCCCCTTCGACGCGGTGGCGGCGCCCCGCCACCAGCGCGCGCAGCAGCTGGGGCAGGGCCTCCAGGCGCTGGAGCGTCTGGTCCAGCTCCCTGACGCGCAGCGGCAGGCGCGCGAGCCCCCGTGCGCCCTCCAGCCCTCGCAGACGCAGGCGCGCGTGCTCCAGCTTGCGGATGAACAAGACAGCGAGATTCTGGCGGGCCGCGTCAATACGCCGGCTTTGCTCCTCCAACCGCGACACGATCATCTCGGCGGCCTGCGTGGGCGTCGCCGCCCGGACATCGGCGACGAAGTCTGCGATCGTGAAGTCCACCTCGTGACCCACGCCGCTGATCACGGGGACCTCGCACGCGGCGACGGCCCGCGCCACCATCTCTTCGTTGAACGCCCAGAGGTCCTCGAGGGAGCCGCCGCCCCGTACAACCAGCAGAACGTCCACCAGGCCCGAGCGGCCGAGGTACCGCACTGCCTTTGCGATCTCCCCCTCGGCCCCCTTGCCCTGGACCCGCACCGGGTAGAGAAGCACCGAGAGGTGCTCCCAGCGCGAGAGCACCTTGAGCACGTCCCGCACCGCGGCGCCGCTCGCCGACGTCACCAGGCCGATTCGCTGTGGGAGGACCGGCAGCGAGCGCTTCCTCGCGGCTGCGAAGAGACCCTCGGTTTCGAGCTTCGCCTTGAGCTGCTCGAAGGCGAGCTGCAGCTCACCGATTCCCTGGGGCGTGACCTCGATGACGATCAGCTGCAGGCTGCCTCTCTGCGGGTACACCTCGAGCGTCCCCCGCAGCAGTACCGCGAGGCCATCGGCGAGCTTGAAGCGGAGGCGGTCGGCGCGCGCCGCCCACATTGCGCAGGAGAGCTGGCCTTCCGCGTCCTTGACCTGGAAGTAGCGGTGTCCGGAGCCAGCCACCTTGACCCCCGAGAGCTCGCCCTTGACCCACACCTCGCCGAAGGAGCCCGCGAGCGCCGCGTTGATCTCCCGGATCAGCTCGCCAACCGCCCAGATGCGGGCGCTCACGCCTCACCCTCTTCGACGCGCCCGACACCGGCCCCCATCAGCACCAGTGTCGGGTATTGGATCACGGCAAACCAGAAGTTGTACTCGAACAGGCCTGCGACCGTGATCGCCAGCACCGCGGTCAGTGACGCCGCAACCCCCGCGCGGCGCTCGCCCGACAGGTGCGGCAGCGCGCGCCAGGTCACGGTGAAGAACGCCCCGATCAGCCACAGGTAGGCCGCCAGTGCGGGCAGCCCGCGCTCCGCGGCGATCTGCACCGGGTTGTTGTGGAGGTGGGGGACTCGCCAGCGCGGGGCGTCGTCGCGGCGGTAGAGTGGGTACAGGCGGTCCACCATGTCGAGCCCCACACCGGTGAGAGGGAAATCCCGCACCATCTGCACGCCGGAGATGGTCATGCAGACTCGGTCGTAGTTTGCGGCTTGCCGCAGGTCGAAGATCGAGATCACGCGCTCCAGGACCGGGCGCGGAAACACGAACCACAGCGCCAGGGCGATTACCGGGTAGAGCAGCAGCAGACGGCGGTGCCAGATGGCGGCGAGCAGCAAGAGGCCCGCCGCCAGGCCGACCCAGGCGTTGCGCGTGAACGAGAGCAGCAGCGCCACCGGGCCGAGAAGAGCTGGGGGAAGCAGGAGCCACAGTCTCCGCGCATGGTTCAGGAGCAGCTCCGCCAGCACGACGCAGACCCCGAGCAGCAGCCAGCCGGCGTAGAGCATGTAGTGAGAGAGCGGTCCCCGGATGCGGTGTGAAAGGTCATTGGCTCCCTGCAGGTATTGCACGATCCCCCACACCGCCAGAATCGCGGTCACGATCGCGAGCGCGGCGACCAGCCTCGGCCACCACTCCCGGTCCATCAGCGCGGCAGCGAGCGGGACCAAAAGCAACACCGCCAGGCGGGGCAGCTTGTCGAAGCTCTGAACCGGATCCAGGGAGAACACTGCCGAAACCAGCGAGGCGGCGGCAAAGAGCAGAAGCGGTGCCAGCAACGGTCGGGCAAGCGGTCGCCCGCGCAGCGCCCCGAGACGCCATGCCCGCCAGGAGAACACTCCTGCAAGCACGAGGAACGGGTTGGACAGGCCGAGCTGGGGCGAGGTGGCGGCCGCAGCCACCATGGCGCCTGCGGCCAGCGCCCGGACCCGCCGGGCGCGATCAGGAGCTTCGTCGGGCAATGACCCTCACCCCTTGGCGGGCAGCGCTTCGTCCAGAAGCATGACGGGGATGTCGCTCACGATCGGGTAGACCCTCCCGCAGCTGGTGCAGCGGAGCCCCTCGTGGACCTCGGGCACCTCGTCGCGGAATTTCTCGCGGTAGCGCTCCACGAGCATGGCGCAGGTGTCCGCCGCGAGCGGCTTGAGCTCCACGTCGGCCTTGCACGCCGGGCAGACGAGAATCTCCAACAGTTGCGGGTCGACTGGCATGTCCGCCTCCGCTCGAATGCTACCACGCAGGAGAGGGGTAAAAGGAAGAAGGTAAAGGGTAAAGGGAGGGCAGGGGCCTGCGCCCCCCTTCCGTGCCCTCTCTTACCGTTTCCCTCTTCCCTTTTCCGTTGTCCCTCTTCGCTCGTATCTCTGCCCGCCTCCCCCTTGCGCCACGCCACCGGGCGATGCAGCATGCTTCAATGCGTGTGCTCCAGCTCGTCGCCGCGGACCGTTGGACCGGTGCAGCCGCCACCGCCCTGCAGCTGGCGGAGGCCCTGCGGGGCAGCGGAGTCGACTGCGGGTTCGCCTACCGGCCCGGGCGCAACCTCGAGCAGCGGCTGCGCGGGCTTCCCTGGTGCCACGCAGTTCTGGAGAAGGAACGCTCGCTCGGCCAGGTGCGCGCCGCAGTAGCCCGTGTCAGGGGGTTGGCGGCAGATTTCGACCTGGTACACGCACACCTCCCCCACGATCACCTCCTTGTCCGCCTTGCCCTCAAAGGCTCGAACTTCCCGGTGGTACGAAGCATCCACCACCCTGGCCACCTGCGGCCGGACCCGTACCACCGCTGGCTGTTGCGTGGCACGGTCGGGGTGGGCGTGGCCAACTCCGCGATGATCCCCGCTGTCCGGCGGATTCCCGGACTTCGCGGTGTGCACGTGCGGGTGCTCCCGGTCGCGCTCGAGAAGCGGTTTCTCGCCGGCGGCGCCCGGGAGACCGGACGCCAGCGCCTCGGAATCCCGGCGGAGGCCGTGGTGGCCGGCTCGATCGGCAAGCTGGAACGCTCGCGCGGACACGACCTCTTCGTGCGCGCGCTGGCGGCCACACCGGGGGTGCACGGGCTCGTTATCGGCAAGGGACCGTACGAAACACCCCTGCGCAAGCTGGCGCGCGAGCTCGGCCTCGGGGCGCGCCTTACCTTTGCCGGTTACGTCGACGAGGGGCTCGAGGACCTCTACGCGGCGATGGACCTGTTCGTGTTCCCGACCGCCGGCTCCGACCACGCCCACCGCGCCATCGCAGAGGCCTCCGCGTGCGGGGTGCCGACGCTCGCGGCCGACCTGCCCGGCGTCCGGGAGTTGGTGGAGCCGGGGGCCACTGGCGACCTCTACCCGGCAACCGACGCGGCGGCGCTGGCCGTGCTGATGGCCGCCTGGGTCCGCGAGCCGGCCAAGCGCCACGCAGCCGGGGAAGCCGCAGCGGCCCGGGCAGGCACGCTGTGGACCCCAAAATCCCTGGCAGATCGAGCTTTGGAACTCTACGCGGCAAGCTGAGCGTAGGGGCTTGACAAAAGAAAAACCCGGCGTAGATTACAAACCGAACGATCGGTTTATGAACCAAGCGGAAAAGTCACAACGGAGCCGTGAACAGGTCCTTGAGGCCGCGCTGCATCTCTTTTCTACCCAGGGCTATCGGGCGACCAGTGTGCGGGAGATCGCCGAACGGGCTGGGGTCTCGACGGGCAACGTGTACCACCACTTCCCCGACAAGGAGACGATCTTCCGCATCCTCCTCGACCAGTACTGGGGCGCCATCGAAAGCCCCGATTTCCCGTTCAACGTGGCCCTCGCGAGCGGCACGTTCCCTGACAACCTGGAGGAGCTCGGCCGCGCATCACGCGAAACCGTGAGCCGGTACCGGCGGCACGTAGCGCTGATCTACGTCGACGTGGTCGAGTTCGAAGGCAGTCACATCCGCAAGTTCTACTCGGAGATGGCAAAACGCTTCGCCACCTTCATGGCCGACCACAACGTCGCACAGACGCGGAACCATCGCCTGCGCCCCGATGTTTCGCCGCTTTCCGCGGTGATGCTGGCAGGCCGTTTCTTCCTCAACTACTTCGCGGTCGAGATCCTGTTTGGGGTGCCAAACCATTTCGGGAAGAACACGGACGAGGTGATTACGGAGATCGCCGACATCCTGCGCCATGGGATGCTGCGTCACGAGGGTGCGGCTCAGGCGGGACCCGACGCGGCCGACGACGCCGGGGCGAGGCAGGCATGACGCATCGCCAGGGAACGCCCCCAGCATTCCGTGTTGTGCCCACGGGGTCGAGCACACCCGAGGGACCCCGCTGCGCTCGCGAGTACCGGCCGGCGCTGGCCGAGGGCGCCGCAAGCGCACTTCTCCGATCAGAGCGTTTCGGCTCGAGCCCAGCGCGGGCTGGGGAGTCGAGCCTTTGCTTTGCTTGAACAGAAACAGGGCGCATTGCGCCCGGGAGGAGACGATGCAGATGCGACGGCTATTCAGACAACGCGCAACGCTTGGGCCGAGTGCCCTGGCCGCTGCGGCCTGCGTGGCCGGCCTGCTTCTGGCGGGCCCGGTTCTGGCGCAGGTGAACAACGCGGTGGTGGAGCTTCGGGTCGCGGACAGCGGGAAGTTGGCGCTGCCCGGTGTGACCGCCAAGCTCACCAACCCGGCCACGGGGCTCTCGCGGACCATGGTCACCGAGGCCGACGGGAGTGCACGGTTCGCAGCGCTCCCGCCCGGCACCTACAGCCTCCGCCTCGAACTGGGGGGCTTCGTGCCGGTGGTCGAGGAGACCCTCACCCTGCGCGTCGGGCAGACGCTCCGGGTCACCGCGGTGATGCAGCAGGCAAAGGCCACGGAGGAGGTCACCGTGACCGCGCAGGCGCCCCTCGTGGACGTGGTCAAGACCGATTCGTCCACCAACATCGTCCCCGAGCAGATCCAGTCGCTCCCGGTGCCCGACCGTAACTTCGAGCGGCTGGCATTCATTGCCCCCGGCGTGGAGCGCGAGCGCGGCGGGTACCGCTTCATCGGCGGCGGCCCGGTGATCGGGGCCGGAGGCAACGCCAGCCAGTCCACGATCATGGTGGACGGCGTGGACTTCACCGACCCGGCCCTCGGCCTGGCGCGGGCCCGCATCTCCCAGGACTCAATCCGGGAGTTCAGGGTCATCAACAACAGGTTCGACACGGAGATCGGCGGCTCCGCGGGCGGCGCGCTCTCGATCGTCACCCGTTCGGGAACCAACCTCTTCTCGGGCACCGCATTCGCGTACTACCGGGCCGACAACCTACGGTCCAAAGGTGCGCTCGAGAAGGAGAGCCTTCCCTACGACCGCGGCCAGTACGGGATCACGCTCGGCGGCCCGATCGTCAAGGACAAGACGCACTTCTTCCTCTCCGCCGAGTACATCACCGAGGACAACATCTTGCTGTTCCGGCCCGGCGGTGCCTACGCGTCGCTCGCCAAGGACGTGAAGCACCCGTTCAAACAGACTCTGGGGTTCGGGAGCATCGACCACTCGTTCTCCGACAGCCAGCGGCTGACGGCCAAGCTCGTCTTCGAGCAGTACCGCGAGAAGAACTTCCGGGTCGGCGGCGTGGCCGACGAGTCGTGGGGGCAGGAGCTCAAACGCGACAACTGGAACCTCTCCTTCGAGCACACTCTCGTTCCCAGCCCGAGCTACCTCAACGAGCTGCACGTCCAGGTTGGAACGCGCAAGTACGACGAGCCCACCAACTCCACCGCGGTGGAGGAGTGGTTCTCGTCGGGAAACACGCTGAAGACTGGCACCAACACCGTCGGCCACCTCCTTGGTGATGGCACGGAGTGGGAACTCCGCGACACGGCCCACATGTACCTCGACAAGCACGAACTGAAGATGGGGATCGGCTTCCAGCACATCAAGGAGCGCTCCGACATCCCAACGTTCCAGAACGGCACCTTCGTCTACCTCACTGACACTCGTGCCATCCCGATTTCGTACCTCTACGGTGTCGGCTCGGCCGACGTCAGGAAGTCCACCAACCTCTACAGTGCGTTCATCCAGGACGACTGGCGGCCGGTGTCCAACCTCACGGTCAACCTCGGCCTGCGCTACGACCTCGACACCGACGGCAACGACCCCGATTTCCACCATCCGCTGGTGCCCGACGGGCGCAAGCGCGACACCAACAACTACCAGCCGCGGCTCGGCTTCTCCTGGGACGTGGCTGGCAACGGCAAGAACCTGATCCGGGGTGGGATCGGGCGGTTCACCGGCCGCTTCCTGCTTGTGCCGGCGTTCACCGAGCTTCAGCAAAACGGAATCACGGGGCGCATCAATCACACCCGCGTCAACGGGGTCTTCTACTGGCCGCTCTGCCCGGCGCTCGGCATCACCGACCCCGCCGTTTGCCACGCAATCTTCCCGGCCCTCGACCCGTCGAACCCGACCACGACCGGCGTCCCGCAGAAGGGTGCGATCACACTCCTCGACAACACGTTCGTGAACCCCTATGCGGATCAGGCGACCCTCGGGTGGACCACTCGCCTTGGTGCCTCGAGCGTCTTCTTCGACGCCGAAGGGATCTGGGTCAAGGGGCACGACGAGATCTTCATCCGCGACAAGAACTGGACCGGTAACGCCACCCACTTGCGGCCGAACTCCACCTACACGAATATCAACACCTATACCAACGACGGCCACTCGGAGTACAAGGCACTTGTCTTCAGCCTGAACGGCACGCTGAAGGGTGGCCACCTGGTCACGGCGTCCTTCACGGTCTCTGACAAGAAGAACCTTTCCGACGACTTCAGCCCCGAGTACACGGCCGGCTACCCCAACGACCCGGCCGACCCCGAGGGCGAGTGGGGGCACGCGCGTGGCTTCGAGCGGTACCGGATCGTGGTGTCCGGCGTGTTCAGATTGCCGTGGGACCTGACCCTTGCCCCGATCGCCGAGTACGGCGCGGGGCAGCCGTGGACGCACCGGCTCGGCTACGACTACAACGGCGACGCCTTCAACTCCGACCGCGCCCCGGGCGTGAAGCGCAACGGCGAAAGCGGCCCGCCGTTCCGCCAGCTCTCGCTACGGCTCACAAAGGCATTCCCGCTTGCCAAGGTGGGGCGCCTCGAGGTGCTCGCCGAGGCGTTCAACGTCTTCAACACCGTCAACTACGACGTCAACTCGATTTACGCCGGTGAGTTCCTGAGTGGGCCCACGATCACGAACCCAACGGCCGCGTACGTGGCAAACCCCAACTTCGGCAAGTACTCGGCAACCCTGCCCGGCCGGGAGATCCAGCTCGGGCTGCGGTGGACGTTCTAGGCGGCACTCGTTTCCATCCTTGCAGTGCTTCCCCGGGGGGCGGTCACCCGCCCCCCGGGGCAAGCGCAAGCGCGCGGGAGGTAGAGCAATGAGCATCGAGACGGGGCTGAAGGGCAAGGTGGTGATCGTGACCGGGGCGGCGGCCGGAATCGGCCGCGCCACGGCACTGGCGTTTGCGCACGAGGGCGCACGGGTCGCGTGTTGGGATGTGAGCGACGCAAAGGCTTCCGAGTTGGTCGGAGAGCTAAAGGCGGCGGGCGGTGAGGCGCTCTTCTCAAAGGTGAACGTCGCCGACGGGGCGGCCGTTTCGAAGGCCGTCGGAGAGGTGACCGCCACGTGGGGGCGCGTGGACGTGCTGGTCAACAACGCCGGCATCGTGCGCGACGCCCAGCTCATCAAGGTCAAGGACGGAGCGGTCGTCTCAACCATGAGCGACGAGGCGTGGGACGCGGTGATCAACGTCAACCTCAAGGGCGTGTTCCTGTGCACTCGGGCGGTGGTGCCCCACATGATCGTCGGCGGCGGCGGGGTGATCCTGAGCGCATCCTCGGTAGTTGGGCTGTACGGCAACTTCGGGCAGACCAACTACTCGGCCACAAAGGGCGGGCTCATCACGATGACCAAGACGTGGGCACGCGAGCTGGGCAAGTACAAGATCCGCGTCAACGCCGTGGCGCCGGGTTTCATCGCGACCGAGATCCTCGCCTCGATGCCCGAGAAGGTGATCGAGGGGATGGTGTCGCACACACCGCTGGGGCGCATGGGCAAGCCCGAGGATATTGCTGGGACGTACGTATGGCTTGCCTCGGACGCGGCTTCGTTCGTGCACGGCGCCGTGATCTCGGTGGACGGCGGGATCGTGCTCGGAACTTGAGGAAGAGAGACCGACATGCCGCGCTACGCGACCATCGTGTCCACCGGACGTTACCTCCCCGCACGCGAGGTGACGAACGACGAGCTACGCCAGCGCTTCGACCCGATCGTGCCCGACTTCGTCAACAAGATGGAGGAATCGAGCGGCATCACCAGCCGGTGGTGGGCTCCCGACGACTGGGCCACGTCGGACGTGGCTCTCCCAGCCGCCCGGCAGGCGCTGGAGCGCGCCGGCCGCAAGCCCGAGGACGTGGACCTCATCATCCTCGGGACGGACTCGCCGGACTACGTCACCCCAGCCACCTCGGTGGTGCTCCAGCACAAGCTGGGCGCAAAGAACGCCGGAACGTTCGACGTCGGGTGCGCCTGCGCATCGTTCCCCACCGGGCTTGCCATCGGAGCCGGGATGATCGCCACCAACCCTGGGATCAACGTCGTGCTGGTGGTCGGCGTCTACATGATGCACAAGCTCACAAGCATCAACGACCCACTGATTTTCTTCTACGGCGACGGCGCCGGAGCTGCGGTGCTCGAGCCGCGCAAGAAACCCGGCTTCGTCTCGTCGGCCTCGCAGGCCGGCGGCGAGTACCACCGCCACTGGGGGATCTATTCGGGCGGCACGTTCGAGCCCGCGAGCGAGGAGTCGGTCAAGGCCGGACGCACGACCGTGAAGATGCTCGAGCGTTACCCTCCGGAGATCAACCACGAGGGGTGGCCGCGACTGGCTCGCAGGGTTGCGAAGGAGGGGGGGTTCGCGCTCTCCGACATCGACTTCATCATCTTCACGCAGGTGCGCAAGCCCTCGATCGAGCTGGTGATGGCCGATCTGGGGCTCCCGATGGAGAAGACCCACACGATCATGGAGCGGTGGGGCTACACTGGGTCCGCTTGCATCCCGATGGCCCTGGACGACGCGATCCAGAAGGGCAAGGTTCGTTCCGGCGACCTCGTGGTGTTCATCGGCTCGGGCGTGGGGTACAACCAGGCGGCGGCCGCGTTCAGGATGCCATGAACGACAGGGGCCGCAGGTCACAGGGCGCAGGGCGGCGAGTGCTTGAGCGATTCGCGGCGTCGTGCTTGTGGTGATCCTTGTTGTGACTGTGGCTGCGTGCGGCCGGGCGTGGTAGGTTGGATGCTGCGCTACCGCCCCCTCACGGTATTTGCCTGGCAGACGCGTCTTGCGCTACGAACCGCGGGGCTGCACAAGGTGAAGGTGGCAACGCCGGCGGGCCCTCAGTTCGCGTTCGTGGGCGGCACGGGACCCGCGGTGGTGCTCCTGCACGGCGCGGGTGACAACGCGGGCACCTGGTTCCGGGTGGTGCCGAACCTCGTGAAGGCTCACACTCTCATCGTCCCCGACCTCGCCGGCCACGGCGCCAGCGCCCCACACTCGGGTCCCATCGAGGTCAGAGCCGTGCTCGACGGCGTCGAGGCGGTGCTCGACGCGCTGGCCCCTCGCCAGAGGGTGGTTCTCGTCGGCAACTCGCTAGGCGCCTGGATGGCGATGCTCGTCGCTCGCAGGCACCCGGAGCGGGTAGCGCTTGCCGTGTGCATCGACGGCGGTGCGATGAAAGGCAGCAACGTGCACGCGCGTGTGCTGCCAAGAACGCGCGCCGAGGCGCGCGAGTCGGTGGCCCAAACCCGCGACCTGGCGAGCGCTCCTGTCCCCGACTTCGTGCTCGACGACATCGTGCGGCAGGCACGCGAGGGTTCGCTGGCCCGGTTCGCCGCGACCGCCGCGACAATGGAAGCGTACGTGCTCGACGACGCGCAGCTCCGCGAGCTGTGCGTCCCAGTCCAGCTCATCTGGGGTGCCTCCGACCGGCTGGTCCCGCTCGACTATGCCGAGCGGATGAAGGCGCAGCTCCCGCAGGCAGGCCTGCTCACGATCGAGCGCTGCGGCCACGTCCCGCAGATCGAGTGCCCCCAGGAGCTCCTCGGCGCTCTCAAGCAGGCGCTGGGCAGCGTGAAATGGTGAGATGGGGTCATGTTGCACGGTGACGTCCTCGGCGAGCGCGCGCGCCTGACGCCGGAGAAAACCGCGCTGGTGTTCGTCCCCACCGGCGAGCGCTTCACCTATCGCGAGCTTGACGACCGCGCCGCCGCGTGCGTGCGTTCCTGGGCCGCAGGACTCGGCCTCGGCAAGGGCGACCGGATCGGGATTCTGGCCAACAACCGGGTGGAGCTGCTCGACGCCTTCTTTGCCGCCGGCAAGTCTGGGGTCATCCTGGTCCCCCTGGGCACCCGGCTTACCGCCCACGAGCTTGCCTACATCGTCCTTGACAGCGGGATGCGCGCCCTGATGTACGGCGGGGAGTTCGCAGCCACCGTGCGCGAGCTGCGCGGCCTGGTCACGCTCGAACGCTGGATCGCCCTCGACGAAGCCCTGGAGCCAGGGGATCTGCGCTACCAGGAGCTCCTCGGGACCGCGACCCTCACCCCGGCCCTCTCCCGCACGCGGGAGAGGGAGCCTCAGCAGAGGGCGGCGCCAGGCGCCGCCGCGATCGATTCCGAGGACATCTACTGCCTCCTCTACACCAGCGGGACCACCGGAAAGCCCAAGGGCGTCATGGTTCCCCACCGCATGGTGGCGTGGAACGGGTACAACACCGCGATCTCCTGGCAGCTCCGCGAGGACGACGTCTCCCCGATCTTCACCCCCCTCTACCACGCCGGAGGTCTGGGCGCCTTCCTCCTGCCGATCTTCGCCATCGGCGGGACGATCATCCTCCACGCGGGCTTCGACATCACGGAGATCTGGCGCACCCTCGAGCGGGAGCGGTGCACCGTGGTGCTCGGTGTCCCGACGATCTACAAGCTTCTGATGGAGGCACCCGAGTTCGAAACCGTGGATCTGTCTTCCGTGCGGTGGCTGATCTCGGGCGGCGCCCCGTTGCCGCTCTACATCATCGAGGCGTACCAGCGGCGCGGGGTCGTGTTCAAGCAGGGGTACGGCCTCACCGAGGTGGGCGTCAACTGCTTTGCCATGACCGTGGAGGAGTCGGCCCGCAAGAAAGGCTCCATCGGCAAGCCGATGATGTTCACCGAGGCCAGGCTGGTGAACGCCGAGGGGCGCGAAGTTCCCGCCGGCGAGGTGGGTGAGCTGCTGCTGCGGGGACCTCACGTCTGCCTCGGGTACTGGAACAACCCCGAGGCGACCGCCGCCGCGCTCGACCCGGAGGGCTGGTTTCACACTGGCGACCTGGCACGGCGCGACGCGGACGGTTTCTTCACCATCGCAGGCCGCGCGAAGGACATGCTCATCTCCGGCGGTGTCAATGTCTACCCGGCGGAGATCGAGGGGGAGTTGCTGCTCCACCCGGCCGTGAAGGACGCGGCTGTAGTCGCGGCGCCAGACCCCACCTGGGGTGAGGTGGGCGTCGCGTTCGTGGTCCCGCGCGGGACCCCCCCGCCCGCTCCCGACGAGCTTGCCGCGTTCCTCGCGACTCGTCTGGCCAAGTACAAGATACCAAAGGAATTCGTTTTCGTGGACGAACTCCCCCGCACGCCCTACGGCAAGGTCGTGAAGGGGGAGCTCGCGGTGCGCCTTGCGCGCCGTGCGGGGAGCGGGCACCGAAGTCCGGGATCCGGGAACGACGCGTGAACGGCAACGAGGTACTGGCGCACCGCTTGGACGGTCACGGCGAGACCGTGCTGCTGCTCAACGGTGGCATGATGAGCATCCCCTCCTGGGACGCAATCGCGGCACCGCTGGCGGCAGGCTACGGGGTGCTGCGCTGCGACTTCCGGGGCCAGCTCCGGTCGCCGGGGACAGCTCACCCCGACCTCACCGGCCATGTCGCGGATCTGGTGAACCTCCTCGACGGGCTGGGGATCGAGCGCGTCCATGCGATCGGCACCTCCTTTGGCGCCGAGGTGGGCCTGCTCATGGCGGCGTCGCACCCGAAACGCGTCGCCTCCCTCGTCGCCGCCACGGCAACCGATGTGGCCACGCCCTCGCTGCGGAGCGGCGGAGAAGGCCTGGGGCAGGAGTTCCGAAAAGCCGCCGATGGCGGAGACCGGGGCCGGCTGCTCGCTCTGTTGCAGGCAATCTTCTACTCACCGGGATACGTTGCCTCGCACAAGGGGGAGCTGGCCGAGCGGGCCGCGCAGGTCGCCCTTCTTCCGGGCTGGTGGTTCGCCAGTGCGGCCGACCTGCTGGCCTCACTGGAAAACCTGGACCTGCGGCGTTACCTTGCCAGCATCGCGTGCCCGGTGCTGGTGGTCGCGGCCGGGGAGGACCAGGTGATGCCGCCGGGGTGCGCGCGGGCGCTTGTATCTGCGATCCCCGGGGCCCGTCTGGAGGTGGTCGAAGGGAGCGGCCACGCGCTGGTCGCGGAGAGGTCGGGAGAGTTTGCGAACATCTGTCTCGCGTTTCTGGAAAAGATCAAAGACCAGGGAGGTCTGTCATGAGAAAACCCGTCTACATCGCCGCGTACCACCAGTCCAAGTTCGGCAAGCTGATGGACATGACGGTGCCGGACATCGTCAAGAATGCGGTCGAGGGGGTGTGCAAGGAGGCCAACGCCCCGCCTTCGGCCATCGATGTCGGCTCCATCGGCGCAACCTGCAACTTCTCGCTCAACAGGCAGGGGCTGCTGGCCGGCCTCGTCGCCTCGGTGCCGGGGCTCGCCTCCAAGCCCATCGAGGCGGTTGAGAACGCCTGTGCCACCGGCGGGCAGGCGATCCTCTCGGTAATTAACAAGCTGCAGGTTGGCGACGGTGAGGTCGGCATCGCCATCGGCTACGAAAAGATGCGCGACGCCGAGGGCAAGATGGACGGCAAGCTGATCGGCGAGGTGCTCGGCTACTTCTCGCACCCTGACGAGCGCGAGGGGAAGGTGTTCGTGTTCCCGCACATCTTTGCCGAGGTCATGGACCTCTACATGAAGACCCACGGCGTGAAAGAGGAAGATCTGGCAACGATCGCCGTGATCGAGTACGGCAACGCCAAGTACAACCCGTACGCGCAGATGCAGAAGGTCCAGATCACCCTCGAGCAAGCCATGAAGATCGAGGGGTTCAACCGCTACGTGGTCGAGGGGCTCCCCTTGAAGACCTACGACTGCTCGCAGATCACCGACGGCTACGCCTCGATGATCATCGCGACCGAGCAGGGTCTCGCAAAGCTCGGGATCCGCAAGGCCGACACGGTGGAGATCGCCGGGTACGCCCAGGCCACCGATCCCCTCAAGAAGGAGGGGCGCGACGTGCTGCGGCCCTGTGGCGCCAACGCCGCGATGGGCAAGGCCTACGCGATGGCCGGCGTGAAACCCGCCGACGTGAACGTCGCCGAGGTGCATGACTGCTTCACGGTCATGGGCGCAATCGCCGCCGAGGTGCTCGGCAAGGCGCCCTACGGCAAGGGGGCGGCCTACTGGGCGGACGGCAAGGCGAGCGTGGGCGGCGAGTGTGCCATCAACACCTCCGGCGGCCTGATCGCCAAGGGTCACCCGATCGGCGCCACCGGCGTCGCCATGGTCGGCTGGTCAGCCTGGCAGCTCCAGGGAAAGGTGCCGACCGAGCTCCAGGTGAAGAACCCGAGGGTGGCGGCCACGTTCAACATCGGTGGCCCGATCTGCTCCTCGGTGTGCACCGTGCTGAAATCTGCATCGTAGTCGGCGTGGGCGCATAAGGGCGGGGCTTGGCCCCGCCCGTTGGCCCTGAAGACTGGTAGACGGGCGGCCAGATGGGCCACCCCAATCCGGCTTCTAAGGCCGGGGGCAACCATGGCAGACCAACCCGTTCCGACTCGTGAAGACTTCATCGCGATTGATGGCCACCGGATCCACTGGGAGTACTTCGGCGACGGCAGCCGCGAGGCGGTGTGCCTGCTCAACGGCCTGGCGATGCACACGAAGGCGTGGTACCTCTTTCTGCCCCTTCTCCAGCCCGAGTTCGATGTGCTGCTGTACGACTACCTCGGCCAAGGCGAATCGTCCGCGCCCGACGAACCCTACTCCATCAGCCGCATCGCCGGCTATCTGACGAAGATCATGGACGCTCTCCGCATCGAGCGGATCCACTCGATGGGCATCTCGTACGGAGGGTTCGTGGCCATCGAGCACGCCCGCCAGTTCCACCACCGCCTGCACACCCTGACGCTGTCTGGAATCATCCTCTCCCGTGAGGAGCTGTTCGAGATGTACGAGGCGCTGTCGCTGCGGTTCTATCGTCTCGGTCCCGAGAGCTTCGGTCTATACACCCACTACCTGTACGAGAAGATCTTCGGTGAACCGTTCGTGCGCAAGGTCGGCCGTGACGCGCTGGAGCCGATGAGGCAGCGCTTCGAGGACCGGTACAAGAACAGCATCCACTGCCTGATCCGCCTCACCGAGGCGCAGGAGGAGTACTTCGGCGAACTCGACAGTCGCATGGCCGGCTACCGCGCCGTGACCACGCCGACGCTGATCATGCCCGGCGAGCAGGACCGGGCCATCCCGCTGTGGGCGCAGAAGAAGATGCTCGACGTTTTCCCCAACTCGCGTTGGCTGACGATCCCGGAGTGCGGCCACGTCGCGTACCTCGAGCAGCCCGCGCTCTTCTTCGGCACCCTCAAGGCGTTCATGCGGGCGAAGACGCCGACGTTCGAGCGCCCCGTATAGCCCCTGCTCTCCAACCGCCCGAGCCTCCGCCATTCAGCGCGGAACGAGATGAGAGCTGGCTACCCGGTTGACTGAGTCGTGCTCCGCGCTGTGCTGCCAGCGGCTCCAGGTGCTCCCCTGGGGCCAGCCACAGGCTAACCCACCGGAGAGTATTTGAATTTATTCACAAGCAATATGAATTCGCGAATCTAAACGCCAAAAGGAAGGCCCGGGTGGCACGCCGTGCCGCCCGGGACTCCCTGTGTCCATTCCCCCATCGGGGGGAAGCGTCCGACCTACTTCTTGGGGACGACGCCGTCTGGAGTCAGCTTGTCGATGACCTGCGGCAATATCTCGGCGAGCTTGGCCTTCACGACGTCCGGCGTCAAACCGAGGCTCTGCGCCAAGCCCGTGATCTTCTCCAAGCCCAGAGCCTGCTGGATCTGCTGCCCCGTCGCGGGGAGGTTCTTGCCGGTGCTCACCCACGACTGCACCAGCTGCGAGAGGCCGCTCGACTCGAACTTGTTCACGATTCCTGCCAGGCCGCCGACCTGAGGACTGTTCACCAGCTCCATCACGCTGCTGACGATGTTCTTGTGCTGAGGGTCGCTTCCGAAAAGACCACTCAGTTTACCGAGCATGTCGTCCATAAGGCCCATGATTCCTCCCATTCCATCCGAGAGTGCTCCGGGACTGCGCCACGCGCCACGGCCCGGAGCGTTCGCTCACTGCTGTGTCTTCTCGCCGCCCGTCTTGGCCGCACGGTAGCCGGCCTTGATCGCGTCCGCTTCGGACATGAACTTGCCCTGCTTCGTGTTGCCGTACCAGCGGTCGCCCTCGTAGTGGTAGATCCCGGAGTCGGTGTTGACCCACACCATCCCCTTGACAGGAGGCTTCTGACCGGCTGCCGCCCCGGCCGTACCTGCGGCTTCGCCCACGGTTACCAGGGACCTGATCTTCTCGAGGGTCTTGGGTCCCACGCCCGCCTTGGCCAGATCGTCCACCGATGCGTACGGGCGCCCCGCGACGATCTTGCCGGCAGTGACCTCGCCCACCCCGGGGAGCGCTTCGAGCTCCTTCTGGGTGGCGGTGTTGACGTTGATGAGCGTGCTGGCCTCTTCGGTCGTGGCGGCTTCCCTCTGTGTCTTGGCAGCTTCGGCCTGCGTCTTGGCGCTCTTTCCGGCAGTGGCTTCCGTTCCGCCCTTCGCCGGTGGTCGTGACCTTCGCGGCGCCGACGGTCACCAGCGGGGTGATCTTGTCGATCGTGCTCTTGGACACGCCTGCCTTGGAGAGATCAGCCACGGAGCCGTACGGCCGCCCGGCGATGATCTTGCCAGCCGTGGCCTTCCCGACGCCCGGGAGCCCCTCGAGCTCCTTCTCGCTCGCGGTGTTGAGGTCGATGAGTGCCCCACCCTTGGCGGTCGTTGCCGCCGTCTCCTGGGTCTTCGTTTCCTTGGCTTTGGTCGTTTTCGTTTCGCCCTTTGTGGAGGTGGTCGTGACTTTTGCGGCGCCCACGGTCACCAGCGGTGTGATCTTGTCGATCGTGCTCTTGGACACGCCCGCCTTGGAGAGGTCCACCACCGAGGCGTAGGGGCGTCCCTTGATGATCTTTTGCGCCGTCGCCTCCCCCACACCCGGGAGCTCCTGCAACTCTTTGGCGCTGGCTTTGTTGATGTCCACCTTCTCGACCGTCTTTTCGACCTTTGGGGTCGGCGTTTTGGATGCCTTCGTGGCCGCCATTGCGGGTGCCGCCGCCAGCGCAAGTGCGAGCGCGACGGCAACAGACACTGACACGATTCGATGCACTCGGTTGTTCATGTCCTATCCTCCCCGTTCCTGCGGAACGATACGCTTCTCGCGTGTGGCCCCTTGTAGCAGAAGAACAGCGCGGCTTCAAGGCACATCTTGAGGAAAGCGGGCGTGCCCGCCGGACCACGCGTCCGACCGCAGCCGCCACCAAGGGAGCCGTAGACCGACCCGGGTCCTCCGGGAGGTCAGACCGCTGGCAGAGTATCCACGCCCAGGCGACGCCCCTCGGCCCGGATGAGACCGTCGAGCTCCCGCTTGACGTCCTCGGGCACCGGGGCGGGGTTGCCCTTGGCAAGGATGTTTTGCACCTCGGCCGCTGCGGCCGCCCGCGAATCTCTGGAGCCGGCCTTCTCCCAGTCCCCGTACGAAGCGCGGTCGACAACTGCCCCTGGGATAAGCAGCTCGGCACGGAAGTTGGCCCGGGTATGGCGGTGGCCCAGCAGGCTTCCGGCCTCCACCAGCTGCCGCAGCAGCTCCACCGCCTCCGCCGCCGACCGTTGGGATACCCCGCGGACGAGCCTCAGCGCCATCCCGCACGCCTCGTTGTCCAGCACCAGCTTCTCCAGGCTCTGGCAGCTCTCGAAGTCGAGCATCCCGGCGCCCGAGACCACGTTGATTCCGGCGAGCGCCGCGAGCACCGCCCCGAGCCCGGACTCCAGGCCGGCCTGGTAGTCCACCCCTTTGGCGTCGGCCAGCCCCATGTAGGCGTGGGTGGGGAGCCCCAGGTGCTTGCCGACCTGAGCGTAGCCGACGTCCACCATCATGGTCTCGACCGCACCCATAGGCGTTGTGCCATGCCGCATGTCAAACGCCGAGGGAGAGCCCCCGTAGACGATCGGCGCGCCGGGGTTGGCGAGCTGGTGGATCAGCACGCCGGAGAGGCTCTCGGCGCAGTGCTGCACCACCATCTCCCGCAAGGTCACCGGGGCGGTGGCACCGGCCAGCGGCATGGACACCAGCTCGGCCGGGATGCCGGCCCGCGCGCAGTCGATGAGAGCCTGGCAGGTGAGGTCGCTCCACTTGAGCGGCGGGGTCGGGCAGCAGTCGAAGATCGCCAGGGGGTGCTCCGCCAGGGCCGCCTCGCCCCCCCGCACCGCAGCCAGCATCGCCTTCATGACGGGGAAAGCATCCTTGCGGAACGTCCCGGTGATCACCGGCTTGCGGGAGGCCAGCAGCGCCACGTAGAGGCGCCACCGGTCGCCCATCGCCTCCGGCACATCGGCCGGGACAAGGCCGGTGGACTGGCCGGCGATGTGCCCGCACGCCTCGGTCACCCAGCCGAGGTGGGCCAGATCGGGCGTCTCCGGCTTCCGTCGCCCGGTGACCGGGTCGAGGAACCAGAGCGCCGCGGAGCCGGGGTCGAACTGCACTGCGTCCCCGCCCAGCTCGAGGGCGGGCTTCTCCTCGCGGTCGAAGACGGTGAACTGCCGCGGCGCCGTGGCGAGGGCGGCACGCACCGGCTTCTCCCCTACGAAGGCGCGCTGGCCCTCGAGGCGCACGGCCGCGCCGCGCAGCAGCCCGAGCGCCTCGTCGTTTTCGACGAAGAACCCCACGGTCTCGAGAACACGCAGGGCATCCCCGACGATCCCCTCGACCTGCTCGGTCGTGAAAAGCTGAAGCCGCGGCCTGATCGCGTCCACGTTGCCTCCCTCACGCGTTGTGCATCGGAACGAGCCGGTGGCGGCAGCGCTCAAGCCCGCAACGCTCGCACGCCGAGCCCGCCCGGTGCCCCTTCGGCTGGCGTTCCTCGAAGCTCACCGCGAAGCTCACCGACTTGCGCGGGACCATCATCTGGCCGGTCGTGAGCGTGATCCCGAGCTCGCGGGCCGGCAGCAGCGCCAGCAGCTTTCCCTGGAAGCTCACGTCCCACGAGCCGTACCCGGGGCTGACGCGCGGCGTGGCATGCGCTCCCGCGTCCGCCGCGACCGTGCAGAGCGCCAGGTTCAAGCTGTCCGCGGCAGCCTCGGCGGCCGCCGAGCCGATGGCGTCGAGCAGCAGCGCGTCCAGGAGCTTGCCTCTGGCCGCACATGCCGCGCTTGCGTCCTCGAGGTCCGACCCGATGGTGCACACGGCGACACCCACCCGGGTCGCCGCCTCGGGCATCCCCGCAGCGGTGGCCCTGGATCGCTCGACCACGCGATGTGCCCCGCGAGGGTGCAGAAGTCCCATGGCGTTCGGCCAAACCTCGGCCAGCCGCTCCTGTGACCTGGCCGAGCGTCGGCGCCCGCGGCGGTAGCCCAGGTACCGGTAGACCTCGTCTTGGGCCACGTCCACCTCGAGGTCGAGCACGACCGCGCCGCGGCTCACGACGCACCCGCCGCGTCGAGTGCCACCCGCGCGCAAGCGATGAACTCGGGGGTGGTCCCGCAGCAGCCGCCAACGAGACGCGCGCCCGCCTCGACCATGGCTACCACGTCCCGCGCAAACTCCTCCGGCGAGGCGTCGTACACCGTCCCCTCGGACGTGACGCGAGGCTGCCCGGCGTTGGGCTGGGCGACGATGGGGGCACTTACCGAGCGACGCGCCTCGGCGACCATGCCCACCATCACCGACGAGGTCACACTGCAGTTGCAGCCCACGGCCTCGGCGCCCGCGTCGGCGAGGGCGGCGAGCGCCGCTCCGAGCGGATCCCCCATGATCGTGAAGAAGCCGCGCTTACGCGCCTCGAACGTCATCGAGGCCAGCACCGGCAGCCCGGTTGCCCGCGCGGCGCCCAGCGCCACCAGCGCCTCACGCAGGTCGTACATCGTCTCGATGGAGATGAGATCCGCGCCGGCTTCTGCCAAGGCAGCCGCCTGCTCCCGAAACGCGTCCGTCATCTCTTCGGTCGTTGCCTGCCCCACCGGTGCCAGCAGGAGCCCCGTGGGCCCCACGTCCCCCGCCACCAGCGTCGAGGTGCCGCAGGCGTTGCGGGCGATGGTGACGGCGCGGGCGTTGACCTCCCGGCAGCGGTCACCGAGGCCGGCCGCGTGCAGCTTGGGCGGGCTTGCGCCGAAGCTGTTGGTGTGGATGAGGTCGCTGCCGGCGTCCACGTAACCGCGGTGGGCAGCGCCCACCCGCTCCGGATGCTCCAGGTTCCACCACTCGGGGGCGCGGCCACGTTCCAGGCCAGCAGCCATGAGCAGGGATCCCAAGCCGCCGTCCAGCAAGAGCACCCGCTGTCCCAGCAGCGTGCGCAGCTCCTCAGGGGTCACCGGCCACCAGCCTACGTGCGATCGCAACCGCGGCCACTGCATTGTCCGCGTACCCGTGGGCACCGATTTCGTTTGCCCACTCCTGGCTCGCGGGAGCGCCCCCGACCATCACGCGGGCGCGCAGCCCAGCCCGTCGCAGCGCACCCACAAGCTCGCGCTGCTCGGCCATGGTCGTGGTGAGGAGCGCCGACGCGCACACCAGATCCGCGTCGAGCTCCCGTGCCCGCGCCACGAAGCGCTCGAGGGGAACATCAGCACCCTCGTCGCTCACGGAGAAACCGTTCGCCTCAAGCAGCGTCCCCACCAGGGTCTTGCCGATGTCGTGGATGTCCCCGTGGACGGTGCCGATTACCACCCGGCCCAGCTCTCTGCCACCGCCATGCTTGGCGAGGGCCGGTTGCAGGACCTCCATGGCGGCCTTCATCGCCTGCGCCGAACTCACCAGCTCGGGGAGAAAGTACTCCCCCTCTTCCCAGAGCTCGCCTGCCCTGCGGATCCCGGGCACGAGCCCCTGCTCGATGGCCTCGAGCGGCGCGAGCCCCGCATCCAGCGCCCGGCGCACCAGGCCAACCACGATCTGGTCGTCCCCCTCTAGCACCGCCCGGTTGAGAGCCGCCAGCACCTCGCTCGTCTCTGTCATCTCGCCCCCCGAACCGTGCCGCGATCCGGTCTTCACGCCACGGAGCTCGCTTCCGGCATCATACGACGCGCTTGAAGTCGATGAAGCCCCGTTCCACGTCGGTGGCGGCCAGCTCGACGCGCAGCCGGTGCCCGACGTCCAGCCCGTCAACGCCCGTCACCAGCTTGCCCTCGACGGGGGGATGAAACACGCGCACCCAAGTCCCCTTGGGCGAAGCGCCGGTGACGATCGCGTCGAAGCGCTGGCCGACCTTCGAGGCCAGCAGCATCGCCGCCGCGGACTTGGCCACCTGGCGCTCGACCTTGTTGGCGGCGTCCTCCTGCAGCGTGCAGTGCGCTGCAAGCTCGGCCAGCTCGTCCCCGGTGTACGGTGCAGGACTGCCCGCCAGCGCCGCCTTGAGCAGGCGCTGGGTGAGGAGGTCCGGGAATCGGCGGTTGGGTGCGGTGGCGTGGGTGTAGTCCCTGACCGCGAGCCCAAAGTGGCCCGGCGCCGCCTGCCCCGGCAGCTCGACCACGTACTCGCCGGCGCCCAGCAGCTTGATGACCGTGAGCGAGAGGTCGGGGAAGCGCAGGGGATCTGTGGCCCTCCGCTTTGCCAGGAACGCCGCGAGCGAACGTGGATTCGGCTGCGGTGGAAGCGCCTCCCCCAGGTGCCCGGCGACCTCAACGATGCGGTCCCACCGCTTGGGTGTCCGCACGACGCGCCTCAGGGAGGGGAGGCGACGGGCCTCGAGGAAGCGTGCGGTGACGCCGTTGGCCGCGATCATGAGGTCCTCGATCAGCTCCCTGGCCCGGTTCTTCTCCTCGACCTCGAGGTCGCGGATCTCGTCGGCATCGAAGACCGGACGTGCCTCGAGCGTCTGGAGGTCGAGCGCCCCATGCTCGTGCCGGAACGCCTTCAGGGTCTGCGCCATCTCGTCCTGGAGGCGGAGGTTGGCATCAAGCCCCGGGACCGACGCGACCGGCGCCGGCATTGGCCCCTGGCCGTCCAGCCAGGCCGCGACGGAGTTGTAGGCGAGCTTCGCGCAGTTGCGCACCGTTGCCCGGTACACATCCGAGGCGGTGAGGGATCCGTCCGTCGCGACGGTCATCTCGATCACAACCGCCAGGCGGTCCTCCCGGTCAGCCAAAGAAGTGAGGTTGGTGGAGAGCTTCTCCGGGAGCATGGGAAAGATCTCCGCCGCCGTGTACACCGAGGTCGTGTTGGTCCTGGCGTGCCCATCGATCGCCGAGCCCTTTCCAACCAGGGCGTCCACGTCGGCGATGGCAACCAGCATCCGCACGATTCCGCCGGGCAACCTCTCGGCGACCGTGAGCTGGTCGAGGTCGCGGGAGTCGTCGTTGTCGATGGAGGCCCAGGGGAGGGTGCGCAGGTCACGCACCGTGCCATCGCCGGCGGCCGGCGCCTGCATGCCCGCGACCTCGGCGATCGCCTCGGGTGGAAAGTCGGGGGCGAGGCCGCGCTCGAACATCGCCTGCCGCGCGATCCGGCGCAGGGTGGCACGTTGCTTGCCGCTGTCGGAGTCCATGCCGACACTTTACAGCGAGTGCAGGCATTCCACACCGGCCGGCGCCGGGCTCAGCCGAGTTTCAGAATCTCGACAAGGGCGCGGGCGTTGTTGTGCCGCTCGTCGCGGGCGGCGTACACCAGCGTCACGGTCTGTCGAGCGGCCAGCGCCCTCAGGCGCGCGGCGGCCTTACCACTGTTGAGCTCGAGCTTGTAGCGCTCCACGAACTGGCGAAAGCGCGGCGGGGAGTGGCCGAACCAGCGTCTCAGCTTGTCGGAGGGTGCCAGCTCGCGGGCCCACCAGTCGATCCTGGCCTCGTCCTTGGACAGACCGCGCGGCCACAACCGATCCACAAGCACCCTCGTCCCGTCCTCGGAAGCGGGGGGCTCGTACACGCGTTTGGTCCGGATCATGGCGACCCCTCCCCGTCGCGGTTCGAATGCGTCGACTTCTTTCTTCCCTCGATAACACCAACCGCCTGCCGGGTGTTCCCGCGGCTGCGGGAGGCCCAAACCGGGTACACTTGCAGCCCGGCCGCCGTCAGGGGCCGTGTACGACCGAATGGGGAACGAGACCAACGCCGAGGGCCGACGCCCGGGCAACCCGAACCGGAGCCGGGACCACTTCCGGTGGGATGACCGCCACCACCAGCCACACACGGACCTGTCGAAATGGCAGAAGTTCTGGGCCTCCCGCTCCGACGCATCGCAATTCCTGCGCCTGTTGGGGCGTAACGTCCGCCAGGTGCGGCCGGTCGTGAGGTGCTACCGAGCGCTCCTCGCCGAGGCGCCGAAGTCCCGCCCCGTGGCCGACAACGAGTTCGGGATTGCGATCTCCCCAACCCGCGCCACCTGGGACCGCTACCTCGAGCGAGTGCACGACCTGGGTGTGGGCGCCGTCCTGATCCGTATCCCGTCCTGGGCCCCTGAGCCTGTGTTCGAGCTGCGGGACGAGCTCCAAAGCCTGCACCGCCAAGGGATTGGCTTCACATTCACCCTGTTGCAGGACCGCTCGATGGTCAAGGAGCCAGGGCGCTGGCAGGAGTTCGTGCGCGAGGCCGCCAGCCGCTTTGCCGGGCTCTCCCCCACCTTCCAGATCGGGCACGCGGTCAACCGCAAGAAGTGGGGGATCTGGCACCCGGACGAGTACGTTCGGCTGCTTGAGGCCACCGCGCCGGTGCGCGACGAGTTCCCGGGCTGCCGCTGGATCGGGCCGCCGGTCATCGACTTCGAGTATTACTTCACTACCAACTACCTGATCGCCCGAAGGCCATTCGATTTCGACGGCATCGCTGCTCTTCTGTACGTGGACCGCCGCGGTTCGCCCGATGCGGTGCAGTACCGGCACTTCGACCTGCGCCGCAAGATCCTCCTTCTGCGCGCGGTCGTGCAGGCCTCCCCGCACGCCGACGTGCCGATCCACCTCACCGAGTTCAACTGGCCGCTTAAGGGATCCGGCAAGCACTCGCCCGCCGGGGCGCACGTGCAGACGGACGAGGCGGTTCAGGCTCGCTACCTGGTGCTGTACTATCTGACAGCCGCGGCGACGGGGCAGGTCGCCAGCGTGTTCTGGTGGCAGCTCGTCGCGCGGGGGTACGGCCTGCTGGACGATGACGTGGGGTGGACGCCGAGGCCGGCGTACCTCGCGTTGCAGACCCTCCTGACCCAAACACGAGGCTGCGAGGTAAGCGCGTTGCCAGAATCCTTCCGCCCGCTGCGCGGCTTCCTGTTCCGGCGGGCTAAGGAGTGCGCGGCCCTGCTCTACACCGCTGGCGCGCCGTACCTCCTCGACCCGGCGCTCCCGGTGCAGGAGGCGGCGGACCTGCTGGGGGGCCCACTGCCGACCCGCGATCTCGCCGCCGGTGCGGACCCGCTCTACCTCTCCTTCGGAGCGGCCGACCCAAGCGTGATCGTGAGCATCCTCGCCCAAGCGCCGAAGCGCTGAAAGGCCACCCGATCCCCTTGTGCCGACTCGCACCACCGCATCGCACGGTTCTACGCTTGCCTGACGGGGGGAGCCTCGATTCCGACACCTCCATCGGGTGGCAGGACCGCCAGGAGGCCGCCGCGAAGCTCGCGCACCTGGCAATACGCCCGTCTTCGAATAGAATCGGGGCGGCATGAAGCCCCGGCAGGTCGAATCGGGCAATCTGGCACCACCTGGCGCCCGCGGGAGAGCGGCGCTGTTCGGGCCGATCTTCTCGCGGCTCCCGGTGCTCTTCGCGGTCGGCTTGGCGATCTCGCTAGTCATGGTGGCGCGAAGCCAGATCTCCGGCGACCAGCTCAACATGCTGGCCCGTGGCTGGCTGTTCACGCACGCCGAGTGGGTCCAGTTCGGCATGACTACATCGGCGAACGGGAAGGAGCCCGGTGGGCTCATCAGCCTGCTGGCCGGCCTGCCGCTCCTCCTCTGGCGCGACTACAGGGCGCCGGCGCTGCTCATCCTGGCCTCACACGCGCTCGCCTACCTCCTCCTTGACCGCACGTTGCGCGCCATCCTGAGTGCGCGCGAGCGCCTTCTGTTCTGCGTGCTCTATTGGCTGAACCCCTGGCGCCTCTACAACTCGGCGTACCTCTGGCCTGCGAACTGGCTCTTCATCTTCGGGGCCGTCCACCTGTGGACGGTGTACAGGCAGCGGCGCGAGCCGAGCTTCTGGCTGTCGTTCTTGCACGCTCTGGCGCTCGCCGCGCTCGTCCAGGTGCACGCCTCCTTTTTCGTGCTCGTGCTGGCGTCGGTCATGCTGGTCCTGCAGGGATGGTTCCGGCCGAACTGGGTCGCAGTGGCGCTCGGGGCGGGGGTTGGCGCCCTCGCGCTCATCCCCTGGGTCGAGGCCGTCGTCGCCAACCCCGCACTCATGCCCGGCAGCAAGGGCTTCCCGTTCAGGGGATTGATCCTCGTGCTGCCGTTCCTGCGCGGCATCGCCCACTGGGTGCAGTACGCGTCGCTCTCTTTCACCGGCGACATGACCTCCTTCGACTTCACCTCGGTGCTCGGGAGCGAGGACCGCTGGCTCGGGCCGTCACTCAAGATTTCCGCTATCGTGATTGGGGCCGTGAGCGCCGTGGCGTCGCTTCTGGCCGCGGCCTGGATGTGGCGCCGCAACCGGCGCCGCTGGCGGCTGCGGCCGGACGGGATCAGCGATCGAACCTGGCTCCACGGCTACGTGGTGTGGACCTTTGCGGCTGCAGCGTTCTCGTTCGCGATCTCACCGACGACCGTGATGTCGTGGCAGGGGTTCTCGGTGCTGCACGCAGCCGTGCTCCCGCTCGTGTTCTGGACCGCGGTCCTCTTGCGCAGCTGGCGACGTGCGATGGTCCAGCAACTCGCCCGCGCCTGGATGGCGGCGCTGGTTGTGCTGCTCGCCTGCATGGCGGTGGGCTCGCCGAGGTACCGTGTGGGCGGCCGCAACGCCGAGACGATCACCGTGCAGCGCGATCACCCCATGTACCACGAGCTCGGGATCCTCGAGCACACCTCGGTCAGGGTGGACCCGAAGAGCACATGGATGCCTGACGTGTTCCGCCCCAACCCGGCCGAGGGCCGGTGACCTTTCGTCAACGCGCTCACCGAACCGGAAGGGGGTGCTGCCAGCGGGTAAGAAGCCCTTCGCGCGCTCACCAGGATGACTCTGCGGGGTGTACTCCCTATTTGAACGCTCGCGCGATAAGCAACCCGATAAGGGTAATGGCGAAAGAGCCAAGACTGGCAACCAACGTCCAGAGAAGAAGCCTGTGGGTGCCCCGGAGGGCATCCCAGCCCGCACTCGTGAGCCTGTATATTGCGTGCTCTCCAACAGGCTCCATGACGTCAACGAGCTCGACGTCCTCGATCCATTCAGTGCTCAAACGCGCGTCCTCAAGAGGCTCCACCCAGCCGCGCATGTGGCACGTCCGCAGGGCTGCTTGCGTCTGTTCGTCATTAGGCAAGGCATCCTCGATCACCCATATATTCTCGGAGTCGAGGTTCATTAACGCCCGCTGCCTAGTGACTCGCCTCAGGATCACGCGGAAAAACCTTTCACGTCGCCAGCTCTCAAGCATTGTTCCCCCTGCGCAAGGATCTCGTCCGGTGCGTCTCAGCCTGATTGTTTCTCCAAGAAGTATAGCCGCACTCACTTTGAACGGCCGCCCAAACCATTGTTCCGGGCTACCATCACCCCATGCAATGAACGTCCTCGGGCTACCTCAGACTCGGCGCCCTTTGAGCGTTCGGAGGAAGAGTCTCCGACCCTTGGCAACCGCCGCTTCGCTTTCTTCACTGGTCTATGGGGCGCGTTGTCGCAGGGTGTACCATTGCGCGACGACAATCCAAGGAATACGATGGAGGGTAAGGGCTTCCGTGTCGCAAGCTCCAGAGCCCTTTCAACGCTTCAGGACTCGAATTGAGTGAACGCACGCCGTTTTGCACCGGGAGGAGAGAGTGGCCAAGAAGACAGTCGCCAAGAAGACAAACGCCGAGGAGCAGATTGGGCTACTCAGAACTCTGCTTATTGTCCAGCTTCGACTCGCGGGTGTGGCTCAGAAGAACATTAGGGACATCGTTGGCTGCGACATAAACCGCGTGAGCGAGGTGATTCGCCTCCTCCCCACGCGTGCTCGCGCCAAGAAAGGGAGACAAGTGATGGCCACAAAGCCGACTAGCCAAAACCTTGCACTTCGAGAGTTGCGCGAGATCAAGTCCCTACTGCAGGATCTCTTCATCATTGAAGCTGCCCGCGCTGGAATGACTAAGGCGCAGGCGAGGGAGTTAGTGGGAGTTGCCAGCAAACACGTCTCGGGTATCTGGCGACACCTTCAGGTGAAGGAGAAGCAGTAGGAGAGCCCTCAGCGTGTCGCCAGCCACCCGCTTGGATCAAGGCCTCCTTGGAAAGATCGCCGAAAAGAAGGGCAAGCCCATAAAGTATGTGCGAGAGCAGACAAGTAGGCGCGCGAGCCGCAGTGGCATCGCATCGGAGGCTGCGCTGGTCCTATGGGCGATGGACCTGCGAATAGGAATCACCAGGGTTCTCGCGCGTCTGGAGCCGCATATTCAGGCGCAGGTTCACAGCGCACAGTCCTCCAAACCTACGTCTGGGCGCCCAAGGCCCAGAGCCTCGTCCGAGCAAACACCGGACATTCACCAGCTCCAGGACCCCTTTCCGGAAGCGATTGATCTTCTGCTGCGTGACGAGCAGCTGCGGGGCCGGTGCGGTGACCTGCTACGGAAGAAGAAGTACCTTGATCGACCAATGCGAGAGGCAACAACAATCCTCGAGAGCCGTATCCGGCAACTCGCGGGTATTACTGACAATCGCAAACCGGAGGACTTGGTCAACTCAGCGCTCAATCCTGATCCAACAAAAGCGATCCTCGTGTTGGGCACCGTGCCATCCGATCAGGCTGGCCTGCACAGCCTTTGCAAGGGAGTCGTTCTAGCCTATCGCCACAGGGCTCACCATAGGCTCAGCGAGGATGTCGGACGCGAGGAAGCTCTGAAGTTCTGTGGCTTCGTGGACCTCTTACTGGCGTTGCTTGCCAAAACGACGAAGCGCTCGACGTAACTTCTCGCCAGCACCACCTGGAGGCAAGAATGGATATCGACGGGATGCTGCGCGTCCTAACTGACGACTTTACGGTGTTCTGGGCCGAACGTCGTGCGAGGCTCGACGAAGAGATTGCTCAAACTCAAAATACGTTCGAGTTGAGTGGGCATGGTAGGTCGAAATCGCTCATACAGCAGCTTCAGCAGGTGTGCGGCATCGCCCTAGAGGACGCGTTCGGTTCGTCGCTCCGCGCACTAGCCCGCCTCCTCGAAGCTCAGCCAGGGAAACTGGAGAGTCATCTGGTTACTGGCGTTCAAGAGCACATTCATCATTTACTGCAGGGCGTAGGCCCCGACCTGAATCAGCAGCTAGAGCGCGCAGCCCGGAACATGGGTTTCCAGCCAGAGTGGAGTGTCGACGAGAAGCTTGCACTTCTCAAAGAAAAGGCCCGCACCGAGCTAACAATCCTCGCGGCGCAGCACGACTCTGCGGTGGAACGCTCACGGTTGCCGTGGTACCAGCGCCCAATTGGGCTGGTTGTGCTACTGGTCATCGCCGCCGTAGCGGCTGCTTTGATCACTAAGCTGTTTTGGCACTGAGATGCGCATTGCGGATGTGCAGGGTGGACGCATTGATGAGCATTTGACCGGGCACGCCGCACTGCTCGCGCGTGAAAGCATCAACCACAAGGGGAACGGTAGCGCATCTTAGGTCCAGGCCAACCCCACCCCCCCAGATGCGCACCACGATGAGGCCCTCAATGCTCACGGCGATGCGGCCGCCAATGAGACTCGCCGGCGAGCAGGGTGTATACCCCCACAAGGTGCGGTGACCGGCACGCCGGCAATGCTTATGCTGACGGTGTTTCTTGCCCCTTGAGGGCGCAGCCGCGATGCGCGTCATTCCCCACATATCGGACATCTTAAAAAAAGAGCTCCACTCACCGGCAGCGGCAGGGAGCACGGCCAGGCGCGGCCGCAGCCGCGCGGTACCGCCGCCTGGCACCGGCCGCAACCTGGCCGATCCGGCCTCGACGCAGGCGATCTCCACTAGGCCGCCAGGCCGCTACGCCACCGGTGGTGATCGCAAGCGACAGCGGCCGACAGGCGGCTCCGTCGGCCACCACCACCGCCGCCAGCTCTGGCAGCCGAAACCGCTCCGCTCGGTACCGACGCGGTACCGAAACACGGTGGCCGCATCGTAAATCCTTGATTCTATTGAAACTTCGAGCGTAAAGCTGGTGACCTTTCGTCAGCCTGCCCCAGCCCCTGCTCCTCCGGCACCATTGCCCGCCCTCTTAGAGGGGCACTAGAGCGCCGTCCTGGCGCCGGACGAACAGGTACTCCTGGACGCCGTGGCGCATCACGACCGACTGCACGACCGCAAACCCGGACATCAGTCGTTCGACCTCAGCCGGCAGGAAACGCGGGCTGGGCCGGACGGCGGTCGTTTGCTGCCGGAGGAGAAGGGTCTGGTCATCGACGATCCTGAAGACCAGGGGGACGCCGGACATCTCCTTCGTCGTCGAGACAAACGCCAGCATGAGCGCGCCCGGCCGGCAGAGGCTGCCGACGTGCGCCGCGAGGCAGCCAAACTGTTCGCGCGTCAGGTAGTTGAGCACATCCCAGGCGAGCACCACGTCGAACGGCTGCCGGGCGACCGGCAGGACCCGCCGGAACGCCGCAGCCGGGTCGGCCGCCAGCAGGGGTCGCAGCTTCTCGGAGGCGAGGGCCTCCGGGAGATCAGCGATCTGCAGCCGGCACGAGAACCGGGAGAAAAACTCAACGTTGGCGCCAGAGGCGACTCCGAGGTCGAGGATGTGGTACGCGCCCTCGCTCGAAAGGCGAGACACCAACGCCTGAAGGGTCGGGGATCGGTACAGGGGCGGCTGGGGCTCGAGCCGGTCCGCGAACTCCCGCCGCGGTCCAGCAGCCGGAGGAGGGTTGCGCCGAAGACGCCAGAGCACCCGCGCTCCCCGAGCGATGCTCTCAACCGCTCCGCTCGGGGTGCCTTGGCTCGCCGGTCCGCGGGGACGCGCTGCTGCCTGGACCGCTGCCCGTGGCCGGTGCCGGGCTCGCGGCGGGCGCGCCGGTCGGGCCAACGACAGGTTTGGGAGCCGCCTTGCGCTCCATGTCGATGGCGCCCTTGAACATCGCCCCGTCCTCAATGGTCACGCGCGGCGCCGAGACGTTGCCGCGCACCTTGCCCGACTTGCGGATGGCGATCTGCTCCTCGGCGTGCAGGTCGCCCTCGACCTCCCCCTCGACGGTCACGCTGCGTCCGAAGATGTTGGCCTTGATCCGGCCGTTCGAGCCGACCGTGACGTTGTGTTGAGCGAGGTCCACTTTGCCTTCGACCCGCCCCTGGATCACGAGGTCTTCCTCGCCCGTCACATCGCCCTTGATTGTGATGGACGGACCGATGATCGCACGCTCGCCTGGACGTTCCGCTGCCATTGGGCCCCCTCCGAACTGCGATGAAGCCGTGCCTAGACCCGTGGGCGCCTGGTCCCCGGTCGCACGCCCAGCGGTCGCCGGGACGCGTCGCTCGCTGCGCTCGGGCTCCGCCTTCTTCCACACGGTCCTTCTCCTCCAAGTATCTTTGGGCCGCCACGATGGTTTTGTCCAGCCTCCAAACGTGAGCAGGACCACAATTGCACCCGGGATTGTCGGCGGACCGCAGCCCCCTTCTTCATCCACTGCGCGAGGGTCTTGTCTTGCCCGGCGGGTGAGCGGCCGCTCAGCGCTTGCTCGCCCCCGCTCGCGGGCGGAGGAGTCTGCAGGCGCAGGGAGCGGGGGCGCTCAAGCCTGCAGATGGCCACCGCGGCACCGAAAAAACACAGCCTCACGCAGCGAGAGGAGGAGAGGAGCCGCCCCCGGGGGAAATCAAAGTTCGAGGGCGGCGACGTTCTTGAGCAGCTTCTCCAGGCGGGTGCGGATCTCGTTGCGCTCGGCCTCGAGCTGGACGATGCGCTCGGAAAGATGCGCGGTGCCCTCGTCCCCGGAGCGCAGTTTCTGGTTCTCCGCCTCGAGGGCCGCGGAGCGCGCCTGCAGCTCCCTGTAGCCCGTGATCAGCTTCTCGACGCGTTCCTCAAGAGCGACGAAGACATCCATGCGGCCTCCTACTGGAAGCTCACCGCAAGCTTGCGGCCAAGCGTGTCCATGAGTGCGAAGTGCGCGGCGTTCACCTCTTCCTGTGTGAGAGAGCGTTCGGGGTGACGGTAGACCAGGCGCAGCGTGGTCTTGGCCTCGTCCGGCGCGACCCCCTCCCCCCGGTACTGCACTACCGGGGAAACCGATTCGAGCCAATCCGAACCCGCAGCGCGCACGGCGGCGAGCAGCGCCGCGTACGAAAGCGAGAGCTTGTGGCGCACCGTGAGATCGGCCGTCACCGCCGGGAAACGAGGCAACGGCTGGAACGACGGCGCTCGCTCAGCGGCGACGGTGCCAAGGTCCAGCTCCGCCACCCAGAGAGGCGCGGGAAGATCGAAGGCCTCCGCGATCGGGTCACCGAGGCGGCCCGCAACCGCCGCAACCCTTTCCCCGACAAACACTTCTGCCCCTTCCCCGGGCGCGAGCAGCGGCGCGGTCGAAGGCCGCCAGGCGGCTCCGTTCATGCCGAGCTCGGCCAGCACGACCTCGAGCACGCCCTTGAGGTCCAGGAAGTCGGCCGGACGGACGGCGTCCCACGCCCCCACCTTGCCGGCAAGCGCGATGGCCAACCGTTCCTCCTCGACGACTTCCGGTCCTCTGGCGAAGAAGACCCGCCCCACTTCACCCAGCAACACCCGCTCGGCGCCCCGCCGCAGATTGGTCCCGGCGGCCTCCACGAGGCCGGCGAGCAGCGAACGTCGCATCACCGCCAGGCGGGCAGAGAGTGGATTCTCCACACTCACGACCCCGCCGCGGTCCGCCAGGGGGAAGCGGCGGTCGCGCTCTCGAGCTCATGGGAAGCGAAGCTGTAGGTGAATGACTCTGCGGCGCCGGCAGCCACCAGCGCGTCGCGCGCCCGCTCGGTGAGCGGCCAGCTGCCGAGCCGCTGGCCGGGTTTCACGGCAAAGGCGGGGAGAACCGAGGGGACGTTCTCGTACCCGAAGTGGCGCAGTACCTCCTCGTAGAGGTCCTCGGGGAGCTCCAGGTCCACGCGGTGTCTCGGCACGCTGCACGTGACGGTGTCCCCCTTTTCCTCGGGCGCCAGCTCGAGGGCCGAGAGCGTCTTGACTGCGAAGTCGCGGGGGATCTCGCAGCCGGTGAACGCCGACAGGCGCTCGAGCGAGAACGCGATGGTGCGCGGGGCGGCCAACTCCGGCGCGGAATCGAGCACGCCGGCCGCGACCTCGCCGCCAGCCAGGCGCACGATCAGCCCAGCGGCCAGGTCCACGGCGGTGCGCGCCATCGCCCGGTCGGCGCCGCGCTCGAAGCGGTGCGAGGCCTCGGTCGAGAGGCCGAGGCGCCTCGCGGTGCGGCGCACCGAGCGTGGGTCGAAGTACGCGGACTCGATCAGCACGTCCCTGGTGGCGGGGCCAATCTCGGTGTTGGCGGCGCCCATCACCCCGGCGACGGCCACGGGCCGCTTCGCGTCGGCAATCACCAGGTCTTCCGGAGTCAGAGAACGGGTGGCGCCGTCGAGGGTCTGGATCGGCTCGCCGGCGCGGGCGCGGCGGACCCTGATCTCCGACCCCGCGAGCAGGGGGAGGTCAAACGCGTGGAGCGGATGGCCGACGTCAAGGAGCACGTAATTGCTCGCGTCGACGATGTTGTTGATCGGCCGGACGCCGCAGCGCTCCAAGCGCGTGGCGAGCCACGCCGGCGAGGGCCCCACCTTCACGCCGCGCACGACGCGGGCGCAGTAGCGCGGGCAGCCTGTCTCGTCCTCGACCGTGAGCTTGGCGAGCTTCCCGATCGGTGTGCCGCCCTCGGGGACCTTGAGCGCCAGGGGCTTGAGGGTACCCGAGCCCGTCGCCGCAGCCTCCCGGGCGAGGCCCCGGTGGTTCATCGCGTCCGGCCGGTTGGCCGTGACGTCCACGTCCCATATGAGGTCATCCCCGGAGGGCTCCTGGAGCTCGACGTTCATGCCGGCGGCAGTCAGCCGGTCGGCCAGCTCGGCAGGTGGTGTGTCGCTCTCGAGATGGTCACGCAGCCATGCGAGGGAGAATCTCACCGCCTCACCCCCTCGAACTGGCGCAGCAGGCGCTCATCTCCTCCGAAGAGCAGGCGCAGGTCGGGGAGCCCGTACTTGAGAAGCGCAACGCGGTCGAGGCCGCAGCCGAAGGCGAACCCGCTGTACCTCTCGGGGTCCAGCTTGCAGGCCCGCAGCACGCGCGGGTCCACCATGCCAGCGCCCAGGATCTCGATCCAACCGGTCCCGGAGCACATCGAGCACCCCCTGCCCAGGCACAGCACGCAGGTGATGTCCACCTCGGCCGAGGGCTCGGTAAAGGGGAAGAACGAGGGGCGGAACCGCACCTTCAGGCGCGGGTCGAAGAGCACGTGCACGAACGCCTCGAGGGTGGCCTTGAGGTGGCTGAAGGTGATCCCCTCGTCCACCACCAACCCTTCCACCTGGTGGAACATCGGCGAGTGGCGCAGGTCCGAGTCGCAGCGGTACACGCGGCCGGGGATCAGCACCCTTATCGGCGGCGGCGTCGTCTCCATCGTCCGGATCTGCACGGGTGAGGTGTGCGTGCGCAGCAGCAGGCCACCCTTGAGGAAGAACGTGTCCTGGCTGTCGCGCGCCGGGTGGTCCGGAGGGAAGTTGAGCGCCTCGAAGTTGTGCCAGTCGTCCTCGGCCTCGGGGCCGTCGGCCACCGAGTAGCCCATGCGCAGGAAGATCTCCTCGATCTCCCGCCGCACCAGCGTCACCGGGTGGTAGGCACCGACCACTGGCCTGCGGCCCGGCAGGGTGACGTCCACCACTTCGGGCCGTTTGCTCGCGTCCTCGGCCGCCTTCTGCGCCGTTGTCAGGCTAGCCTCGACGAGCTTCTTGAGCTCGTTGAGGGTCTTCCCGTAGGCGGGCTTCTCTTCGCGCGGCAGCGACTTGAGCGCCTCCTCGAGGTCACGCAGCATCCCCGAGCGCCGCCCGGCAAAGCGCACGCGGACAGCCTCCACCCTGGCGGGGTCGCTGCCCGCCTCGGCAAGCGCCGCGAGGAACTCCTGGCGCGCTCGCTCTAGGGTTTCGAGCGCCATTTACGCGGCCGACTTGGCTTCCAGGCCCTTCTTGGCGGTCTTCACGAGCTCCGCAAAGCCCTCGGTGTCGCGCACCGCGAGGTCTGCAAGCGCCTTGCGGTCCAGCTCGCACCCGGCCGCCTTCAGCCCGGCGATGAGCTGCGAGTACGACAGTTCGAACTGCCGCGCCGCCGCGTTGATGCGGATGATCCATAGGCTGCGCATGGAGCGCTTGCGCTGCCGCCGGTCGCGGTAGGCGAACTGGAGCGAGCGCTCCACCTGCAGCTTCGCCATTCGGTAGGCGTTGTGCTTGGTCAGGAAGTAGCCCTTGGCGAGCTTCAGGACCTTCTTACGGCGCTGTACCCGGTTGTGTCCACGCTTGACGCGCATGCCAGCCTCCTACTTCGCGTACGGGAGCATGCGCTCCACGTTTTTCGCATCCGCCGACGAGACCAGCGCCTCCTCCCGCAGGTGGCGCTTCCGCTTGGCGGTCTTCTTGGTCAGGATGTGAGCGTGATAGGCCTTGCGGCGCTTGAACTTTCCGCTTCCGGTCTTCTTGAACCGTTTCGCCGCCGCCCGCAACGTCTTGATCTTCGGCATTGATGCCTCCTCAAATAACGAGGCCGGGGCTCACGCCTCCGGCCATGGGTTCAACAAACGCTTGCGCACCGTCGTCGTCATCGCCGCAATGATCCCGTCGAGAGCCTGCGAACCGAGGTCGCCGCGGTGCCTCACCCGCACGCTCGCGCTTCCGGACTCCGCTTCGCGGGCCCCCACGACCAGCAACACCGGGATCTTGGCCAGCTCCCCGTCGCGGATCTTGGCGCCCAGCTTCTCCGAGCGCTCGTCAAGTTCGGCCCTCAGACCTGCCTCGACCAGACGGCCACGAACGGCCCGTCCGGCATCCATGAAGCGGTCCGACACCGGCAGCACACGCGCCTGCTCCGGGGCGAGCCAGAGCGGCAGGTCGCCGGCGAAGTGTTCGAGCATCACGCCGAAGAAGCGCTCGACGGAGCCGAGCACGGCGCGGTGGATGATCACCGGGCGCTGCTCGGTGCCGTCCTCCGCCACATAGGTCAGGTTGAAGCGGTCGGGGAGGTTGAAGTCGAGCTGGATGGTTCCGAGCTGCCACTCGCGACCGATCGCGTCGTGCACGACGAAGTCGATCTTGGGGCCATAGAAGGCGCCCTCTCCGGGGTTGAGTGTGTATTCGACACCCCGCTCCTTGAGGCACCTTTCGAGCTCCACCTCGGCGTTGTGCCACAGAGCGACTTCCCCGATCGCTTTCTCCGGCCTCGTGGACAGGTAGATCGCAGGCTGCTGGAAGCCAAAGATGTCGTAGACGCGGAACATCAGCTCGAACAGCGACGACACCTCCTGCCCGATCTGCCCAGGGGTACAGAAGATGTGTGCGTCGTCGATGGAGAACGTGCGCACCCGGGTCAGACCCTGCACGACGCCGGAGCGCTCGTAGCGGTGCAGCCGCCCGAAGTCGGCCATTCGCACCGGCAAGTCCCGGTAGGAGTGGCTGCGCGTCCCGTAGATCAAGCACGCGGCGGGGCAGTTCATCGGCTTCATCGAGAACTCGCGCCCCTCGACGTCGGAGAAGAACATGTTCTCGCGGTAGTTGTCGTAGTGCCCCGAGCGCTTCCACAGATCTACGTCGAAGAGCTGCGGGGTGATGACCTCCTCGTAGCCGAACTCCTGGTACAGCTCCCGCATGAGGGCGACCAGCTCGTTGTAGACGATCGCCCCGCGGGGGTGGAAGAACGGCGACGCCGGCGCCATCGGAGAGAAGGAAAAAAGGTCCAGCTCCTTGCCGAGCCGGCGGTGGTCACGGCGCCGCGCCTCCTCGATCTTGGCGAAGTAGGCGTCAAGCTCCTCCTTGGTCGCGAACGCGGTCCCGTAGATGCGCTGCAGCATCTCGTTGCGCTCGTCGCCCTTGAAGTAGGCCCCAGAGGTCTCGAGCAGCTTGAAGGCACCGATCTGGTCGGTGCGCTGCACGTGCGGGCCGCGGCAGAGGTCCACGAAGTCGCCGTGCCGGAAGATCGTGATTGCCTCGCCCTCGGGGATGTCCTCCAGGCGGATCAGCTTGATCTCTTCCTTGCGCTTGCGGAAGATGTCCGCCGCCTCCTTGCGGCTCACGACCTGACGCTCGAACGGCTTGGCCTCCTTGACGATGCGGGCCATCTCCTGCTCGATCTTCTCCAGGTCCTCGGGTGTGAACGCGTGGTCGATGCGGAAGTCGTACTGGAACTTCTCCGAGTGGTCCTGCCGGCCGGCGTCGATGATGGTACCGGGGAAGAGACGCTCGACGGCGTCCGCGAGCACATGCTCAGCCGAGTGGCGGATGACGACGCCGGCCGCAGGTTCGCGCGGGGTCAGCACGCGGAACTTCCCCGAGCGCCCGATCGGCGCGCGCAGGTCCACGATCTCGCCGTCCAGCTCCCCGGCCACGGCTGCCGCAGCCAGGCGCTCCCCCACCGAGCGCGCTACCTCGAGAGGTGTCGCCCTCTCGGGGAACTCCTTCACGCTGCCATCCGGCAGGGTCAGTTGGATGTTGCGTTTGCTCATGGCCGGTACCCCGGTCCCCTTTCACCAAGCCGATCGTATCAGGAGCTGCGGCCCTCGATCGGCACACAACAAAAAAGCCGTCCTCGTAACGGGACGGCAGCAGCCACGTGCCACGCCGAAGGCGTGGTAGGCGCGTGCGGGCTCGAACCGCAGACCTCATCCGTGTGAGGGATGCGCTCTACCAATTGAGCTACGCGCCTGTAGCGTACTCGCATGCGGAGCCGACGTATGGTAGGCGCGAGCGGACTCGAACCGCTGACCTCTACCGTGTCAAGGTAGCGCTCTAACCAAACTGAGCTACGCGCCTGCTCCGCGGGCTGTCGGCGGGCGTCCCGGGGAGACACGACCTCCCTCGGGCTCTTGTGGCCCGCCCTCGTCCCCAGATTCACTGCCAAAGAGCACAAGCCCGGTCAAACCGGGACGGGTACTCTATCTCAACGCCCGCACCAGCGTCAAGCGCGGGCCACCCCGTGTGGGTGAGGCTTACCGAGGCTCCGACCCCCATCCAGATGCTCCAAGGAACCGGACTAGAACCTCCGCCGTCTGGTCCGGCTGCTCGAGCGGGACCAGGTGACCGCAGCCGGGCACGATCTCGAGCACGCTGCCGGGGACGTCCTGGGCCAGCAACGCGGCCATGGCCACGAAATCCGGGATGTCGCGCTCGCCGCTCACGACCAGGGTGGGGACCGCGATCTCCCCAAGTCGGTCGGTGAGCTTCCAGGTGCGGTCGGGGGCGTCGCGCTCCGTGGCCAGGTACTCCCCTGCCGGGAACGTGTTGACCATCGCCTCGAGACGCTCCCGGGGCCCGGGGATGGCCGCAGCGGAAGCGAGCAGGGGGTGCGTGAGCCAGAGCGCCCTCAACGCCGGCTGCACGCCCTGGGTCCGGATCGCCCTCGCCAGCGCCCTGAACGACTCCATCAGTTCGTCCGAGAGCGTAAAGTCCGGGACCAGCGGAGAGACGAGCGCCAGCGAGCGCACCACCTCCGGCCTGCGCAGCGCGAGCTCGAGGGCGATGCCGGCACCCTTCGAGAGGCCAACGAGGTGGGCGGGCGCGGCGTCGAGCCGGTTGACCACCTCCGCCAGGTCGGCCGCATGGTCCCCAAAGCGGTAGCCGGAGGGCGGCGAACTCGAGCGACCGTGGCCGCGCTGGTCGTAGCGGATCGCCCGGAAGCCTGCCTCCACGAGCGGCGGCACGATCTCGTCCCACACGCGCAAGTCGAGCGTGTGCCCGTGGAGCAGCACCACCGGTGCGCCCTGGCCCTCGACCTTGACGTTCAGGGCGACGCCGTCACGCTCGAGAATCACGTTCGTCCCGCAGCAAGCCCGGTGAGAGGGGAGGCAGGAATCGAGAAAAAAGTGGAAGGGAAAACGCACGAGGGAAAACGAAAACCAAGGGACCACCATTGGGTTCCGTCTTTCTTCTGCCCTTTCCCTCTTGCCTTCTCACTGCCGTTCAGCGCGCCGTCCTGAAGGTAAACGTCGTCGGCGCTGCCGGCTCGTTGCCGGCAAGATCCTCCACCGCGTCCTTCGCCAAAGTCACGTGAAATGTGTCGCCGGGGGTGAGGTCGGCCTGGGGCTGCCAGACGACCCACCAGTTCTTGACGTCGTAACTCACCTGCCCCGGCACCAGCCCGCTCGCCTCACCGAGTACCGTCACTCCGTCCGGCTTCACATCCTGTGGGCGCAGCGGCTCCGAGAACGAGAGGATCACGCGGGGGCGGCGCGCCGCCACAAGCGCGTCGTTGGACGGAAAGTGCGAGGTGACCGTCGGGGGTAGCCGGTCGGCGACCCCGGTCCAGCCCGGTCCCCCGATGAGGTCTATGGAGACGTAGAAGACCGCATCCAGGAGCCCGGGCGGCGGGGGGGCGGTTCGGGTAGGCCGTGGTCGTGGACGTACTTGGCGATCAAAACCGCGGCCACTACCCCCGCAACGATAAGCGCCGTGTCGACGTGATCCAGGATCGCGTTCACATCGGTGATCTTGCCCTCCTTGACCTTGACCTCGGTGGCTGTCCCCTCGAGGCGCACCACGTTCCCGGCCTCGTCCAGGCGGGCCGGGAAGCGCACCCGATAGGCGCCGGGTGGCAGGCCGGCCACGGTCCAGGCGGGGTTCAGTGAGCGGAAAACGGGAACCCAGTTCGCGCTTTCTTTCCTGTCCAGCTCCCCCATGATCCCGGCCGGGCTCGGCTTGCCGGCGCGGCGGGCGCTATCGTCGGCAAAGACCTGCACCGCGACGCCGCCGCCGGGGCCCTCGGCTGGACGGGTGGTGGCTGTCTGCACCGAGAGGCAGCCGGAGAGCGAAAGCACCAGCTGTCCGATGACAAGTACCAGCGCGATCGTCCGCTTCGTCATGTCCGGAGTGTCCCACCGGGCGCCGCGGTCCGCAAGTTGGCCAAGGGGGGAAGGAAGCGGGTTCGGAGAACGGGGAAGATGGAGGACAGAGCACATCAGAAGCGCGCTCAGCCTTCCGCTCTTTCGTTTCCCGTTTCCGCTTTTCCTTACTTTCTGCGCGTGGCCATGACGAAAGTGCGCGCAAGCGCCTCGACCTCGCCGGGCAGCTCTGGGGCATCCCCCAGCTCGCCGATGCGCTGGACGAGGGCCGAGCCGACAACGACCCCGTCGGCGAACTGCGCGATGCGGCTCACCTGTTCGGGGGTGGAGACGCCGAAGCCCACCGCCACCCGGCTCTTCGTGAGCTTCCTCACCAGGCGCACCTGGTCCTCGAGGCCCTCCTCCAGGCTGGTGCGTGTGCCGGTCACACCTGTGCGGGCGACGAAGTAGACGAAGCTCCCCGCGAGCTTCCGCACCGCCTTCACGCGCTCCCGCGTCGAGGTGGGTGCCACCATCAGCACCAGCTCAATGCCCACCCGCCGCAAAGCCTCCCACGCCGCCCCCGCCTCGTCCACCGGCACATCGGTGAACAGCACGCCGTCGACCCCGGCGGCGGCGGCGTCCACTGCAAACCGGGCGAGGCCATAGGCGTGCACCGGGTTGAAGTAGGAGAACAGCACCACCGGTATCGTGCTGGAGAAGCGCAGCTCCCGAACGATCTCCAGCACGGTCGAGAGCGTGGTCCCCTGGGCCAGTGCCCGCTCCGCCGAGCGTTGGTTCGTGGGGCCGTCCGCTATCGGATCGGTGAACGGTACCCCCAGCTCCACGATGTCCGCGCCCACGCGCTCGAGGGTACGCGCCAGTACCACGGTGCGCGAAGCGGTTGGATCGCCGGCGGTGATGAACGGGATAAACGCTGCCCGCCGTCCCTTCCGCGCGTGCGCAAACGCCCGTTCGATGCGCCCCTTCACAGCTTCACCCCCTCCAACCGCGCGACCTCGTTGACGTCCTTGTCGCCCCGCCCCGAGAGGTTGACCAGCACCGCCTGCCCCCGCCCGAGGCGGGGTGCGACGTGCGTCACGTACGCGAGGGCGTGCGCGGTCTCAAGCGCAGGAACGATCCCCTCGAGCTCGGAGAGCAGGTGGAAGGCGTCGAGCGCTTCGTCATCGCTGACCCGCACGTAGGCGACACGGCGTGAGTCGTGCCACCAGGCGTGCTCCGGCCCAACCGCCGGGTAGTCGAGGCCGGCCGAAACCGAATGGGTCTCCGCCACCAGGCCGTGCTGGTCCTGCAGGATGTAGGTACGGGTGCCGTGCAGCACGCCAGGCGTGCCGCCGGCGAACCGCGCGGCGTGCTCGCCCAGCCTGGTGCCCCGACCCCCCGCCTCTACCCCCACGAGCTCCACCTGCAGGTAGGGCACGAACGCGGAGAAGATGCCGGCCGCGTTGGATCCGCCACCGACGCAGGCCACGACCATCTTGGGCAGCGAGCGGTGCTGCTTGCGGATCTGCAGCAGCGCCTCGCTCCCGATCACCGACTGGAACTCCCGCACCATGGCCGGATAGGGGTGCGGGCCCAGCACCGAGCCCAGGACGTAGTGGGTGTTGGAGACGTTGCTCACCCAGTCGCGCAGGGACTCGTTGATCGCGTCCTTGAGGGTCTTCGAGCCCGCGTCAACGCCCACGACCTCAGCCCCAAGCAGCTTCATGCGGTAGACGTTGAGCGCCTGCCGCCGCTCGTCCTCCGTGCCCATGTAGACCCGGCAGTGCAGGCCGAGCAGGGCGGCCGCGGTGGCCACCGCGACGCCGTGCTGGCCGGCCCCGGTCTCGGCGATCACCCGTGCCTTGCCCATGCGGCGGGCGAGCAGGCACTGGCCGATCGCGTTATTGATCTTGTGCGCGCCCGTGTGGCAGAGGTCCTCGCGCTTGAGGTAGACCGGCGCCCCGCCCAGGTGGTTGGTCAGGCGCGCGGCGAAGGAGAGCGGCGTGGGCCGACCGCAGTAGGTGGAGAGCAGCTCGGCAAGTTCACGCCGGAACGCCCGGTCGCGGTTCGCCTCCTGCCAGGCCGTGGTGAGCTCCTCCAGGGGAGCCATCAGCGTCTCCGGCACGAACCGGCCCCCGTACGGCCCGAAGTAGCCCCGACTGTCCGGTAACGGCTTCATCTTCAGTTCACCCCGATCATCACCGCAATCGTGACCTCAACCCCAGGCTTGGTTGGCTTCAAGCCTGCACACCCTCGCGCCTTCCCGTCGAGCCTCGCACCGCGGCGATGAAGGCTCTCATCTTACCAGCGTCCTTGCGGCCGACCGCCGCCTCCACGCCGGTTGCAACGTCCACACCTGCGGGCCGCACCTCCGCCAACGCCCGTGCCACGTTCTCCGGCGTCAGCCCTCCGGCCAGCCAGAACGCGAGGCCGGGGGGAACACCGGCCAGCAGGCTCCAGTCGAACGCGCGGCCGGTGCCGCCCCCGCTCGGCGAGCCCGTGTCGAAGAGCACCCGCGCGACCTGCCCGTGCGCCGCCACCAGGCCCCAGTCCGTCCTCTCATCCACCGGGATCGCCTTGATCACTTTCTCCCGCCCACCCAGTTCGGCGCACAGCTCGGGGGTCTCGTGGCCGTGGAGCTGGACCAGGTCGAGGCCGGCGTCCTCGCGCACCCGGCGGATCAGCCCGGGGTCCTGGTCGCGGAACACTCCCACCTTTTGCGCACCCTCGATCAGGCAGATCCAGGCGGCGGCTGCGCCGCCCACGTACCTCGGGGAGACCGGGGAGAACAGGAACCCGAGGAAGTCGGTGCCCACATCGACGGCGATTCGCGCGTCGTCGGCGTTCGTGAGACCACAGATCTTGACCGTCACGTTCACGCCAGCAGCTCCGCCAGGGCGGCGCGCGGATCGACGGAGCGCACGAGGTGCTCGCCAACGAGGAACCGGCGAAAGCCGCGCTCCACGAGGGTCGCCACGTCCGCCGGCCCGCCGATGCCGCTCTCCAGCACCGCAACCCGGTCCGCCGGCACACGGGCTGCAAGTTCGGCCGCGGCTTCCCGGTCCACCCCGAAGGTGCGCAGGTCGCGGGCGTTGACGCCCACCAGGGGCGCGGGGACCGTGAGCACCCTTTCCAGATCGCCCTCGTCGTAGACCTCGACCAGGGCCTCCAGCTCCAGCTCCACGGCCAGCGCCATCATCTCGGCCAGCGCCTCCCCGGGGAGGATGCGGGCGATCAGGAGCACCGCGTCCGCCCCCTGGAGCGCCGCCTCGAAAAGCTGCCGGGGTCCGAGAAGAAAATCCTTTTGCATCACCGGCAGCCGGACCTGGCACCTGAGCAGTGGCACCCACCCGGCCTCACCAGCAAAGAAATCCGGCTCCGTCACGACGGACAGCGCCGCGGCCCCGCCCGCCTCGTAGGCGCGCGCCAGCCGCGCCGGGTCGAACGGCTCGTGCAGCCACCCCTTCGAGGGCGAGCGGCGCTTGCACTCCGCGATCACCCGCACCCCGGGCTGCACGAGCGCCGAGTGAAGGCTGCGTCTGCCTGCAGCCACGCGCTCCGCGACGGCATCCCGCGCGCGCGACTCCAGACCCGTCGGTGGCGGTTGCTGCGCGAGCCGCTCCCGCACGGTCTCCGTGATGCGGACTAGGATGTCTGGCTCCCCCGCCGTCATGCAGCCAGCTCCCGAGCTTTGCGGACGACGGCGTCGAGCTTGGCCGCGGGCGCGCCCTCGGCCATGCAGGCGCGGCTCGCCTCCAGCCCGGAACGCAGTCCGTCCTCCGCCCCCGCCACCACCAGCGCGGCTGCGGCGTTGAGGGCGACCGCGTCCGCGGCGGGGGAGCGTTCCTCGCCGGCGAGAATGGCCCGCAGACGCCGCGCGTTCTCGGTCGCGTCGCCGCCGGCGAGCTCGGCGCGGGTCGCACGCGGGATGCCGAGCTTGGCCGGATCCACTACCAGCTCGCCCGCGATCCTTCCCGCACGAACCTCGATCACCCTCGTGGGGGCGCACACCGAAAGCTCGTCCAGGCCGTCCTCCCCGTGCACCACCCAGGCGTGCTCCGCGCCCAGCTCCGCCAGCGCCCCGGCCACAAGCGGCATGACAGCGGCGCTGTAGACGCCGACGACCTGGCGCCTCACTCCCGCGGGGTTGGCAAGCGGTCCCAACAGGTTGAAGATCGTCCGCACCCCGAGGGCACGCCGCACCGGCATCACCGCGCGCATCGCCGGGTGCAGGCGGGGCGCGAACAGGAACGCGAAACCCTCGGCGTCCAGGAGCGCGCCGAGCTTCTCGGCGTCGATCTCCAGCGGCACCCCGAGTGCCTCCAGCACGTCGGCGGAGCCGCACCGGGAGGACACCGACCGGTTGCCGTGCTTGGCCACCGCGACGCCGCACGCCGCCGCCACGAGCGCCGCACCCGTGGAGATGTTGAGCGTGTGCGCTCCGTCCCCGCCCGTGCCGCAGGTGTCGATGAGCGGCGTGCGACTCGTGGCCACCGGCACCGCGAACGAGCGCAAGACGCGCGCCGCGGCCGCCACCTCGGCGGCGGTCTCCCCCTTTGCCCGGAGCGCCACCAGGAACGCGGCCTGCTCCGGCTCCGACCACTCGCCGGCCATCAGCGCCGCGAAGCACTCCTCGGTGGTCGCGGCGGGCAGGCTCTCACCCGCAAGCAGCATCTCCAGGACCTCGCGAATCACGCGACAACCTCCGCGCCGATGCCCGCGAGTGCGAGGAAGTTGGCCAGCAGTCGTTTGCCGCCCTGCGTGAGGTACGCCTCGGGGTGGAACTGCACGCCGAAGTGGGGCCGCTCCCGGTGCTCAAGGCCCATCACCACGCCGTCGTCGGTCCAGGCGGTGACCTCGAGGTCGTGGGGGAGCGACTCCCGGTGCGCCACCAGGGAGTGGTAGCGCGTCGCCGTAAACGGGTCGGAAAGGCCCGCAAAGACCTTGAGCCCGTTGTGGTGCACCTGGGAGTTCTTGCCGTGGCGCGGCTCGGGGGCGCGCACCACCCGGCCGCCGTACGCCACGGCGAGCGCCTGGTGCCCGAGGCAGACCCCGAGCAACGGCACCTCGGGCGCGGCCCGGATCAGCTCCACGCAGATCCCCGCCGACTCCGGCACGCCGGGCCCGGGCGAGAGCACCAGCGCGCGCGGCCCCGCCGCCAGGATCTCGTGCGGCGTGGCGGCATCGTTGCGGATGACCCGCACCTCCTCGTCCTCGGCCAGCTCGCGCAAGTACTGGACGAGGTTGTAGGTGAAGGAGTCGTAGTTGTCCACGAGCGTGATCACGGTTGCATTCCCTCCGCGAGCCGCGCGGCCAGGCAGAGGGCGCGCGCCTTGCTGCTGCACTCCGCCAACTCGCTCGCCGGCTCCGAGTCGAACACCACGCCGGCGCCGGCCTGCACGTGCACCGCGCCCTGCGAGACCACCGCGGTGCGGATCGCGATACAGGCGTCCATGTCGCCGCCGAAGTCGAAGTAGCCCGCGGCCCCGCCGTAGACGCCGCGGCGCAGCACCTCGAGCTCCTCGATGAGCTCCATCGCCCGCACCTTGGGCGCGCCGGTGAGCGTCCCGGCAGGGAAGCAGGCGAGGAGCACGTCGAGAGCGTCGCGACCCGCCTCCAGCTCGCCCTGCACCTCGCTGGTCAGGTGCATGACCTGGGAGTAGCGCTCGACCTCCATGAAACGCACCACCTTGACGCTGCCCGCGCGCGACACCTTGCCGATGTCGTTGCGCCCCAGGTCCACCAGCATCAGGTGCTCGGCGCGCTCCTTCTCGTCGGCCGAGAGCTCGGCCGCGAGACGCGCGTCCTCCGCGGCGGTGTGCCCCCGCCGGCGTGTCCCCGCGATCGGGCAGGTTGAGGCGCGGTTGCCCCGCAGGCGGGCCAGCGTCTCCGGGGAGGACCCGAGGATCTGGGCCTCCCCGGAGTCCAGGTAGAACATGTACGGCGAGGGGTTCGCGAGGCGCAGCGCGCGGTAGAGCGTGATCGGGGAAGCGGAGCTCGGCCTCGACCAGCGGCGGGAAAGCACGATCTGGAAGCACTCCCCGGCGCAGATCTCCTCCCGCGCCCTCGCCACGGCGGCCAAGAAACGCTCGTCGTCGGGGGCAACCATCCACGAGCGATCCGGCTGGGCGCCCGCGTCCGCGGAGGGCACGGCCGCAGGGCGTGCCTCGTCGAGCGGCGAGGCCAGCACCTCCTCAAGGCGGTTCAGGATGGCCAGCGCCTGGTCGTACGCCGACTCTCCGCCGTCCCCGGTGTCCACCGTCGCGATGAGCAGCAGGCGCTGACGTACGCGGTCGAGCGCCGCCACCGCCGGGTAGACGGCGAACCACGCCTCGGGGAGGCCCAGCGGGTCCGGGAGGTGTGCCGGGATCCTCTCGATCAACCGCACGGCGTCGTAGCCGAGCCAACCCACCGCGCCCCCGGCAAACGGGGGAAGCTCCTCGAGCGGCGCTCGTTCGTGGCCGGTCAAGGTGCGGCGCAGCACATCCAGAGGGGCGCCGTCCGCCTCGACGCCGTCAAGGCTCACCCGACCGTTGCGCAGCGTGACCACACGCGCGGGATCGGCACCGGCGAAAGACCAGCGCGCCACCCGCTCGCCCCCCTCGACGCTCTCGAGCAGGAAGGGATGGCGGCCGGCGCGAGCCAGGCGCAGCAGCATCCCGGTCGGGGTTACGGTGTCCGCGGTGAGCTCGCGCACCACGGGAACCATGCGGTGGTGCGCCGCAAGAGCGGCGAACTGGGCGCGGTTGGGACGGATCACCGCGAGCCTTCCGCGGCGCTTGGGGTTCTTCCGCCGGCCTCGGGCCCGCTCAAACCTTCCCCCGGCTCCCGGCCCGCAGCGATTCCACGTGCAGGGGTAGCCTTTCCTCGGCCGCGAGCGTGGCCGCTGCACGCGCCAGGATCGGGTAGCGGTGCGCCGCCACCCGCACCACCGCGGTGCGGTGCACGAAGTCCCACACCCCGAGAGGCGAGGAGAAGCGAGCCGCCCCGCCGTGGGCAGCACGTGGTTGGCGCCCACGACGTAGTCGCCGAGCACGGCCGGCGTCCACTGGCCCATGTAGACCATCCCGGCGCGCTCGACGGCGTCCAGCAGGCGCAGCGGCTCCTGGACGAGGAGCTCGACGTGCTCGGGGGCGATGCGGTTGACCACGTCGACCGCCGCCGCGAGATCCGGCACCAGGAGGATCGCCCCCCACTTCTTGACGGCCTGCCTGGCTGCAGCGCCCTTGGGCAGCGTCCGCACACGGCCAGCGACGCGGCGGCTCACCTTCTCGGCGAGCGTCTTGGACGGCGTGACAAGGACCGCCAGTGAGTCGGGGTCGTGCTCGGCCTGGGCGAGCAGATCGGCGGCGACGATCTCGGGTTCGGCGTGGCCATCGGCGACGATCACCACCTCGGAGGGTCCCGCCACACCGTCGATGTCGACGATGCCGTACACGAGCCTCTTGGCCACGGCGGCCCAGCGCCCGCCCGGCCCCACGATCTTGTCAACCGGCGTCACCGAGTCGGTGCCGTAGGCCAGCGCAGCGATCGCGTGGGCGCCACCCATCAGGTACACCTCGTGCAGGTCGAGGCGGTCCAGGAGGTACCGTAGCTGAGGCGACGACAGGAACGCGCGCGGCGGGGTCGCCACCGCGATGCGCGGCACCCCAGCGATGCGCGCCGGCACCACCGCCATCAGCAGCGAAGACAGGTACACCGCCGAGCCGCCCGGGACGTAGACGCCCACCGACTCGATCGGCCGCACACGGATGCCGAGGTCGCCCCCGTCCTGCTCGATGGTGTAGCCCTTGGGCATCTGCGGCTCGTGGAACACCTTCAGGTTGGCGAGGGCCAACTCCACCGCCTTGACGAAGTCGTCCCCGATCTCCTCGCCGCCCCCCACCGGACCCTGGACGCGGAGGTTCTCCATCGGGAGTCCCTTGAGGTCGTGTCGCCGCACGTACGCCACCAGCGCCTTGTCCCCGCCTTTCGCCACCGCCGCCACGACCTTGCGCACCCTGTCCTCGAGCTGCGGGGAGAACACCTCGGCCATCCGAGCCTCCAGCCGAGCCAAGTACTTCTCGCCCTTCTCCTCCGTGCTTCGCAGAACCTTCATGGTCGCCCTCCCAGCGTTTGCCATGACGCGTAGATCACCGCGCCCCTCACCAGCAACTCCGCCCGGTTGGAAACCACGGTTCGGCGCGACTCGCAACCACTCTTCCACCGGGTGCAGCCCATTGTCGCGCAAGGTGTCCCCGGTTTCCACAGCACCGGCCACGGCGGTAGCGCCAGAGCGAGCCGTCACATCAAGCCTGTGCCTCCTCGAGCCCGAGGGCGCCCGCCATCGCCCGTACGGGGGGCGCCGCCCCGGTCATTGCAGCGAACTGTGAGACCGCCTGGTAGAGCAGCACCTCGCGCCCCCCGACGAAACGCCAGCCCCGGCTCTCTGCAAGCTCCTCGAGGAAGGTGGGGCCGCTTCCGTAGGGCAGGTCCACGACCACGCCCCCCTGCGGAAGGCGCAGCCCCTCCAGCCACGGGTCGGGCTTCCCTTCGGCACCGGCCGGCGTGGCGTTGACCACCACCACGGCGCGAGCGCTTGCCTCCACCCCGGCCGTGACCACGTCCAGCCTGGCTGCCACCTCCCGCGCGCGCCCGGGGTCGCGAGCCGCCACAGCCACCTGCGCGCCCGCGAGCTGAAGCGCCACGACTGCGGCACGCGCCGCTCCGCCCGCTCCCAGCACGAGAGCCCGCGAACCCGGCAGCTCGACCCCCTCCTCCGCCAGCACGCGGGTGATACCGTCGATGTCGGTGCAGTCACCGAGCAGCTTGCCGGGGCGCGGCAGGACGGTGTTCGCGGCCTCCGCGCGCTGCGCCCGCGGCGCCAGCAGCGTGCAGCGCTTCGCGGCCTCCGCCTTCCAGGGCATGGTGACCGCAAAGCCGCCCACCGGGAGGCCCAGATCGTCGAGGCACGACTCGCCGAGCGGCCGCAGAAGCGCGTCCAGCTCGGCTGGCTCCGTGACCTCGAGGGGCACGAAGAGGTTCGGAAGGCCGAGGGTCCGGTAGGCGGCGGCGTGCATGCGCGGTGACAGCGAGCCGCCCACCTGCGATCCGAGCACCGCGAAGAGCCGCCGTGGCCTTCCGGTCAGGTGCCCGATGAGGGAGGCTATCTCCTCCGGGAGGTACTGCCCAGGCGCGGCTGGCCTGACCGAGTCCCAGGCCGCGAATGCAAACGGCGCCCCCAGCAGCGGGCCGAGCAGGCGGGTGGCGCGGCCCGCATCGCCGGTCGCGAAAACCACGGCTCGCTGTGCCGGGCGAATGCTCCGCTCGAGCGCTTGCGCCAGGCGCAGCACCGCCACCACGTCGGAAAGCGTCGTTGCCGCCGGCACGACCTTGATGAACCGCGTCCCCGCGGCCAGCATCGCCGAGGCGCGCTCTTCCAAGTCGCCGGGAACGCCGCCCGGGAAGTGCGCGGAGAAGATCACACGGTCGCGGGGGATCACCGTATCCAGGAGCTCACTGTCGCGCACGGCCTCCAGGTCGAAGAGCACAGCCGGCAGCGCCGCCGCCTTCTGGAAGAACCGCCGGCGCTCGGCGGGGCCGTCGGGCCCCTCGCCGCCTTCGGCGCGGGACCGCAGCGTCACGACCACCGGCAGCGGCGAGGCCGCCAACAAAGGTGCAAGGTCGCGGTCCAAACCGAGCAGGTCGGCGCGCAGCTCCACGGTGGTGGCGCCCTGCGGGGGGTGCCGCAGTTCCTCCGCGGCGTCGCGCCGGGTGGCCGGGACAAAGGTGGCGACGATCTCCATGAAGCCAAACCTCCCCGCCGGGTGCGGGGAGGTTGTCGTTCGTTTCCGTCTTTTCTCCCCGCTTGTGCCCGGCGGCCAAGCGGGGTGACGCACCCCGCCTACCGCCGGACGGTCCAGGTCCAGTCAACCTGGTGGCGGGTCGCAGTCACGTACCGCATCGAGGCGACGCTAGAGCATCCCGTCGCGGACTGTCAACCCCTGACCGCCGGGCCCCGTCTACGCTACGATGGGGCTTGCGCCACGCGGGAACCCCACCTGGCACGGGAGTGCATCCCCGCAAGCTGTCGCTTCAACGAGCCGGCTGCGACCCGCGGGCCGCCGGAGAGCGAAACCATGAGCCACCCTTGGCACGACGTTCACATCGGTCCGCAGGCACCCGAGGAGTTCCAGGCGGTGATCGAGATCCCCAAGGGCAGCAAGGTCAAGTACGAGCTGGACAAGGAGACCGGCCTCCTGCGCGTGGACCGGATCCTCTCCTCCTCGGTGATCTATCCGGCCAGCTACGGCTTCATCCCCCAGACCCTGGGCGACGACCACGACCCGCTCGACGTGCTCGTGCTGATGCAGGAGCCGGTGGTGCCGCTCTCGATCCTGCGTGTGCGCCCCATCGGCATGATGACGATGCTCGACCAGGGTGAGAACGACGAAAAGATCATCTGCATCCACCTGGACGACCCCGAGTACCGCGAGTACACCGACATCGGGCAGCTCCCCACCCACCGAATGAACGAGGTGCGAAGGTTCTTCGAGGACTACAAGGCGCTCGAGAACAAGGAGGTCCTGGTCCAGGACTTTCTCGGCCCCGAGCAGGCGAGGAAGGCCGTCAAGCACGCGATGGCGCTTTACGAGAAGCTGTTCTCCTACATGCACCGACAGAAGCCGCGCGGCTGAGCGCGGCTCACGGTCGCGCCGTTACCGGTTCGCGGCGTTCCCCTTTGCCGCGTCGATCGCGCCGCCCACGGTCAGCACGAAAAGCCCCAGGACGCCGAGGGCGACGAGCACACCGAGGACGACCGAAGGAGCATCGGCCCGGACGGGCAACGACGGCAGGACGAGGAGGAGGTGCTCGCCAAAGAGCCCGGCGAGGATGCCGGCTGCAACAACGGCGAGGCTGGTGCGTCCGCGCTTGGTGCGCTCCGGCAACAGGAAGAAGAACGGGAACCCCAGGACCGTGGCGAGCACGCCCAGCGACAGGTACTTCCACCCGCCCGCCCAGCGGGCGAGGAGCTGGCCGGTCTCGTCCGGCATGTTCCCGTACCACACGGGGAGGTACGCGGCCCACAGCAGGTATCCCCAGAAGATCACCATCGCGAAAAGCAGCTTCCCCAGGTCGGGGCGTGCCGCCGCGCCGGCCGCCGTTTCGGGTCCCAGCCCGACCGCGAGCGCTGCGAGTGCGATCGCGCCCAGCAATGCACCGATGAAGTAGTAGGCAGGTATCACCGTGCTCGGCGCCCACTCGTGGAGGTCCATCACCAGGTCGATCGCCCACAGGGAGAGCACCGACACGTACAGCAGCAGGTAGGCCACCGCCGCGCGGCTGGGCTGCGGTGCAGTCTCGGCATGGGCGCGCCGAAGGTAGCCTGTGCCAACGGCGAACAGCACCGCCGTAGCCGCCAGCTCACGCACCGCCCTGGAGGTCCAGGATCCCCACCCCGCCTCGGCCGCGCCCGGGATCCAGGCTCCCGCACCGAGCACGAGCACGGCCAGCAGCGCGAGCGCAGCGGGGAAGAACGCCGCCCCCGCTTCGACCGCCGGCAGCGCGGCGGACGCCCACCGTCCCTTGGAGCACCGGACGGCCGCCGAGAAGGCCACGCCGCCGGCGGCCACTCCGGCGAAGAACAGCCAGCTCGCGGTCAGCACGCCAAACGTCAGCGCGGAGGAGCCGACCAGAAAGCCAGCGAGCAGGGCGGCAGCCCCCAGTGCGACACCGGCCGTGGCCCACCGGGTCGCGCCGCGGCCCAGTGCCCTCTCGGACCGGTCCACGAGGGCGCCCATCATTTCGCACCCCCCGGTGTGAGGCCCTGGATCTGCCGTACGTAGTTGACGAGGTCCCAGCGGTCGGGGATCGTCAGACCCTCGGCCTGAGCGGGCATGGCGCGCCCGCCGAACGTAACAGTCCCGTAGATGTAGCCGTCGGTGTGCGTTCTGATCGTGCCGTACGCGAGGTCGGGCGCGGGAGGGAAGAACTTGGAGACGGGTCCGCCACCGTGGCCGTCAGGGCCGTGGCAGCAGGCACAGCGCTCTGAGAAGAGCATCTTGCCGTGAGCGAACGACTCCGACGTCGCGCGGACAGGATTGGGCAGCGTCTCGGCGTCGTCGCGGTCTGCCGGCGCTCGCTCGGCGCCCAGCGGCACGGAGTGCTCGGGCGCGGGGCGGGGTGCGTCCTCGGGGCGCAGCGAAGGCTGGTACCACATGTCCGTCCGCCAGTCGTTGCGGCAGCCGGACGCGAGGCCGAGGGCCAAGGCGACGAGCGCCAGCTTACGCGACATGCCGGACCTCCCCCGCCCCGCTCTCGCGCATGATCCTCTCCGCTCCTGCCGTGTCGCCCCCAACGACAAAGACTCCGATGTGGTCGGCGGAGAACCTTGGGTCATACGGCACTGCCCTCCGCCGCCGCCCCCGGCCGGCACTGACCGCGAGCGCCGCGAGGTTCACGCCGGCGCCAACGAGCACAGAGAGCTCGAAGGCGATGATCACGAACGGAGGGATCGAGACGATCGGTTTCCCACCGGTCATCAGCGGCCACGCGAGCGCAGTCCCGATGCAGAGCGCGAACCCGCCCGCCACTCCCAGCGCCGCACCCGACAGCGTCACCGAGTCCAGCCGGCTGCGTGGCCGGCCCAGCGCCTCGACCAGCGCCGGAAACGGTGCGGGCGAGGCGATCCGGATGTCAGCATGTCGAGCCTCGCGTAGCGCCCGCACCGCTCGAGCCGCCGCGTCGACGTCGGCAAACACGGCCAGCACGCCGCGCTCAACCGGCATGGACCACCTCGTGCACCGCCTCCTCCTTCATCTCCGAGATGGAAACGGTCGGCAAGAGCCTGATGAAGATCAGGAACCAGAAGAAGAACCAGCCGAAGGCACCGAACGTGATGCCAGCCTCGATAAATGTCGGGCGATAGAGGCCCCACCAGTCGAAGGGGATGCGGTCGTGCGACAGCGACGTGACGATGATGATGAAGCGCTCGAGCCACATCCCGACGTTGACCAGGATGCAGATAGCGAGCAGCGCCCCGGTCGAGGTCCGCATCCGGCGGAAGAACAGCAGCAGGGGGAAGACGCAGTTGCACGCCACCATCGTCCAGAACAGTGGCGCGAAGTCGCCGGTGGCGCGGTAGAGAATGATCGAGCGCTCGGGTCCTGGCCCGGCTCGAAACGCCAGCACCGCCTCGATGACGTACGAGTAGGTCACGATCAGCGAAGTGAGCAGGATTAGCCGCGACGTCATGTCGAGGTGCCACGGCGTGATGAGCTCCTCCAGATGCAGGGCGTGGCGGATGGGTATTAGGAGCGTGATCACCATGGCGATGCCGGAGAAGATCGCGCCCGCCACGAAGTAGGGCGGGAAGATCGTCGAGTGCCAGCCGGGCAGGATCGAGACGGCGAAGTCCCAGGACACCACGCTGTGCACGGAGAAAACGAGCGGGGTCGCGAAGGCCGCGAAGTAGAGGTACGCGCGGGCGTAGTGCCGCCACTCCTCGTCGGTACCTTGCCACCCGGCGGCAAACACGGCGTAGAAACGCCGCCGCCAGCCACGGCTGGCGTCACGCAGTGCGGCGGCGTCGGGGACAATGCCGACGACCAGGAAGATGGAGCTCACGATGAGGTAGGTGGAAACCGCGAACACGTCCCACATCAGGGGTGAGCGGAAGTTCACCCACAGGTGGCGCTGGTTCGGGTAGGGGAACAGCCAGTAGGCGAACCACGGCCGGCCCAGGTGGACGATCGGGAACAGGCCCGCCGTCATCACGCCGAACACGGTCATCGCCTCGGCGACGCGGTAGATGGCGGTGCGGAAGCGGGCGCGCAGGAGAAACAGCACGGCGCTGATCAGCGTGCCGGAGTGCGCGATGCCGACCCAGAAGACGAAGTTGGTGATGTCGGTCGCCCAGCCGGCCGGGCGGTTGAGGCCCCACACCTGCATCCCGACGCGGATCTGGATCGAGAAGCACCAGCCTCCGAGGACCGCGACGGCGGCAGCCAGGACAATAAGACAGATGTGGACCCAGCCGGGCCGTCCCTGGGTGGCGAGGACCTTCTCCTGGATCCGCCGGGAGGGGCTGGTGTCCCCGCTCATGGCTCACCGTCTCTGACTCGCGCTAGGTAGGTGATGGCGGGCAGCGTGTTGAGCTCCTCGAGGACGTGGTACTCGCGCCCGTCGCGCTGCAAAGCGGCAACCCTCGAGGAGAGGTCCTTCGCGTCTCCGAAGACGATGGCCTGGGCCGGGCAGGTCTGGGCACAGGCGGGACGATCTCCCCGTCGCGCACGCGCCGGTGCTCGTCCTTCGCCGTGTTCTCCCCGGCGCGGATCCGCTGCACGCAGAAGGTGCACTTCTCCATGACCCCCTTGGAGCGCACCGTGACATCGGGGTTGAGCTGCATGTTGAGCGGTTCAGGGAACGCCGGGTCCCCCCAGTTGAATACCCGAACCTTGTATGGGCAGTTGTTCGAGCAGTAGCGCGTGCCCACGCAGCGGTTGTAGACCTGGGCGTTGAGCCCCTCCTGGTTGGTGTAGGTGGCGTAGACCGGGCAGACCGGCTCGCAGGGTGCGTTGCCGCACTGCTGGCAGAGCATCAGCAGGAGGTCCACGCGGAACTGATCGGCCTTCTGCTCCCGGAAGTTCTCCACGCGCAGCCAGCCCATGTTGCGTCCCCTGGACATCGCCTCGGGTCCGACGACCGGCACGTTGTTCTCGGCGTAACAGGCGACCACGCATGCCTGGCAGCCGGTGCAGCGGTCCATGTCGATGGCCATCGCCCAGCGGTGATCGGGAAACGTCGGCAACGGGTACATCCGGCCCGGTTCCGCCGGCTTCGGCACCGCCGGCTCTGCCGCGCTCACGGTCCGCACGATGGTGCGTCCCTGCTGATCTGGGGTTCCCTCGAACCTCGGAAGCGTGACGCGACGGCCAGTACGAGCGACACGAGCCCGTGATCCCTGCCAAACGAGGGCGCCGGATCGCGCCTCGGCCGCCCCCGGGACGAGCACCAGTGGCTCCAACCCGCCGAGCGGGACAGCCACGATATCCTCGCGCAACCCCTCGTAGATGCAGGCCGGAAGCTCTGCGGTCCCCGCTGCAGTGGTCAGGGCAAGGACGTCGCCATCGGCGACGCCCAAGAGCTTCGCAGCTGCGGGCGCAAGCTCGAGCCATCCGGTCCACGAAACACTCGTGAGGACATCGGGCACTTCCTTGAGCCAGGGGCGTTCGCTGCCACGGCCGCTTGGTCGCAGAGACGTCGGGAAGATCACGAGGTCGAGCTCCAAGGCGACACCTGAATCGTTGCTGAAGCTCAAGACCAAAGGAACGTGGCCGAGGGAGGCTACCTCGACGGAAGGCAACCTGTGCGGCGGCTCATAGAACCTTAACACCTCGTCGGGGAGATGCAGCTTCACCGGAGTCGGCGTTGCCTCTGTGTACACACCCCCGAGCTGCTGTGCCTTGCGCTGGGTGGCCCCCAGCTCGTCTCCGGAGAGCGCTGGAAAAAGCTTGGCGGTCCGGGATTGCACAAAGGAGTAGAAGTCGTCGTAGGGCAGGGGCGTCGCGGGCGCCGGTAGCTTGGACGCCACTTCAATCAGCACCTGGGACGCGCTCCGGGTCTCCCACAACGGTGTCATGGCCGGCTGCGCGAGCGCGACGACACCGCGGCGCACGGAGACGTCGCCGAACGATTCGAGCGGGTGGTTGTCCGGAAGCACCAGGTGCGCATGCTCGCCGGTCGCGTCGGGGAGGTCCGAAAAGCTCACCACTAGGGGGACGCGGGCGAGCGCCGATGCGGCTCCAAGGGCCGCCGGTAAGACGCCCACCGGATCCGCGTGGTGGACAAGCAGTAGGTCCACACGACCCGCGGCCATGTCGGCGAAGAGCGAACGCACCGCCGACATCGGGGACGGTGGGTCCTCCAGCGGGTCAAGACCGAAGAGCACCGTGCGCCCGATGTTGCCGAGCACGTAGTTGATGAGCTGCACCGCGATCGCGACCTCTGTGGCATTCGGACCAGTCGTTAGTAACCCGGGGCCGAGCACCGCAGAAGGACGCCGCCGTGCGAGTTCCTCGGCCAGACTTATTAGAGTGGCCCCGGGGACCCCGCTCCAACGCTCACGCGTTCGAAAGGTCCAGGTCAGCGACCGCCCGGAAGATCGTCTGTGCCTCGGGGGGGAGGTCCGACACGCGGTTGGCGGGGTCGCACAGCCAGCGCAGGAGGCCGAGCGCAACCATCCGCTCGCTACCGACGCCCGGCGCTAACCACGAGTCCGCGCTGACAGCAGTCGCGCAAATCCGCGGACCGACCCACACCAGGCGCGTCCGGTCCGGACCGATTCTGCCCCGACCGCTCGCGAGGCCCCGTGCGAGCTCCACCGGTGAGAGCCACGTCTCCACGAAGTCCGCGCCGAATGAGACCACCGTACGCGCGCTACCGAGGTCGAAGGAGGGAAGCTCCGCGCGCCCGAAGAGGATCCTGCCGGCTTCCCGCAGGGGGGCGAGGTCGAACGGTTCGAGCACCACCCGGTGCTCGGGTGAGGCCCCCAGGCCCTTCATGAACTCCTTCTGCAGGGCACCCGTGCTCCCGGGTTCGGGGCGGGTCAGCATTCTCACCGCTCCCGCGCGTCCTGCCCTCGCGGCCGTAAGGGCAGTCACCGCGACGGCCGTGGCTTCGTCCCAGCCCAGCCTCGAAAGCTCACCGCCGGCACCGCGCCGCATCGGCCCCCGAAACCGGTCGGGCGCGTAGAGGCCCTGGAGCGCGGCCTGTCCGCGCGCGCACAGCGCCCCGCGCCCGATCGGGTCGTCGGGGTTGCCCTCCAGCTTCACGACTCGCCCCTCGCGGGTGCGGGCTGTCACCCCGCACCCCGCCGGACACTCGCGGCACACCGTCCGGTACAGGAGCGGCACCCCGGGAACGATCTCCTCGGGGGGGACCAGGTAGGGGATCAGCTTCTGCGGGCCGGCCGGGGGCGAGCACCCCGCGAGGACGCCCGCCGCTCCCGCCAGCTTCAGAAGCGTGCGTCGGTCGATCCCTTTCGTCGGCTCGTCGGGCATGGACCCTCACTTGTGGCAGGTCAGGCAATCCGTAGGGGCGTGCCGCGCCCTGTGGCAGTCCACGCACCAGCCCATGGTCAGGGGGCTCGCCTGGCGCACGACGTCCATCTGCTGCACCTCGCCGTGGCAGTTCTGGCAGCGCAGCCCCGCCGCGACGTGGCGTTCGTGCGTGAAGTACACGTGGTCCGGTACGCGGTACACCCGATACCACTCCAGCGGCTTCCCCTCCTGGTAGGCCTTGACCACATCCTGCACTGCAGGTTTGTCCCTGGCGACAAACTTGTGGCAGCCGAAGCAACGTGCCATCGAGGGTATGCCCGCCACCGGTGAGTGTTCGGCGTAGGCGTGGCACATCCGGCAGCCGATCCCGTTGACGCCTGCGTGAACGGTGTGGCTGAACGGGATCGGCTGGACCGGAGCCTGTGGCCTCGCGCAGGCCAGTGCCGCCAGCGTCATCGCAACGGCCGCCGCGCGCACGGGTCGGGTCATCCGGCGCTCAACGCTGAACGGTGAGGTTCACCTCGACCGTCGCACCAGCGGTCACCGTGACGGTCTTCTCCGCCGCCTTGAGGTGCGAGTTCCAGACCGCGACCGTGTAGGTGCCGGGAGGAACATCCTTCAATGTGAACCGCCCCTCACGGTCCACGCAGGCCGAGTACGGGTTCTCGCCGACGAAGATGAACGCCAGCATCTCAGGGTGGATGCTGCAGAGCTGCGTGTAGACGCCGGCGCTCTTGAACGTGTAGGAGCGCCTCTCCTCCGGCTTGAACGAGCCGAGGTTGTAGCCCTCATTGTCGGGCGAGTAGACGTTGTGAGCCACCCCGTCGTGGTTGAGGAACTGCACCGTGTCACCCTTGGTGACGGCCAGCACGTGCGGGATGAACTTCATCCCCTTCTGGTCCATCGAGGCGTTCTGTGGCGCGCGCGCCGCCACCGCTCCTTTGAGGTACACGACCGTCTCCTCCAGGTATTTGGCGGGCGTCGCCGTCACCTTTCCGGTCACCATGCCGCCGGCCGCGAGTGCAGCGCCGCTGGCGCCAGCAAGACAGGCGAGCGCCAGCACGGCCGGTCTCAGATTCTTCCGTTGCCAAGTGCTGCCGACCTTCTCCGCAAGCCTCATGGGGCCCTCCCTTCCCTTTCCAACGGCCTGCTCAGAAGGCAAATGCCAGGCCGAGCGTGACTGCTTCCAACTCCGGACCAACGGATCCCGTGAGGGTGGGCGGCACGGCCATCCCCGACGCCGGTCCCCACCCTCCGGGAGGGGCACCGTTCGCCTTCTCCACCATTGCGGCGAGGGTGAGCTTGAGGTTGGGGCGAATGAGTGCTGCGACGCCCGCGGTCATGCGCAGGTCGGTCACTGCACCACCTCCGTCGGGGCTGAGCTTCAGGTACTCCACGCGCAGCGCGGGAACGAGCCACGGGTACAGCACGTAGGAGACCTCGCCGAACCCTGCGAGGCCGCGCACCGCACCGCCTGAGGCCTGGGCATGGTCGTGTCGCTCCTGGTAGGCGCCAAGGTCGAGCTCTAGCGAGTTCCACTGGGCCCTGATCGCGCCACCGAAAGTCGAGGCGACGTCGTCCCAGACGCTCTCGTCGGAGGCGTTGAACCTCGAGGACGAGCGGTAGTAGAAGGCGTCGAGCGTGAGCGCGGTCTCGGCCCAGGGCTTCTTAGCGTCGGGCACCGCGATCCCCTTCTCAGCATCGAGGCGGACGCCGCCTAGCTTGTAGCCGACGTGGGCGTAGTAGTCCCCCACGGACCGCACGTCGACGTTGGAACCGGCGTTGGCGCCGAGCGAGTAGTCGAACAAGCCCTGCACGGTTCCGGCCACCTCAACGCCGTTGTAGCCGTTCCCGACGTTCCAGGAGTCGCTCGTCGCCCCGTAGAGCGCGGTCACGGAGAGGGGGGTTATCGCGGCATCGGAAATGTAGGACGAGTGGGGGGCGAAGCTCGAAAGGGTGGGAGCGAACTTGCCGACGGCGACGTCCAGCGCGTGCGGGGACTTGATCAGGTTGTTGAACCGGACGTTGGCCTGCTCGACCTCGCTGGCCCCCTCGGCGAACGTCAGCTCGCCGAAGAACGTGATGTGGTCGTCGAAGCTGCCGGCCGCCCAGACGTGCCCCTCGGCTACCAGGTCGTTCAGGTTGACGCCAGCCTGGTTGTCGGCCATCGCACCGCCGGAGCCCTTGTTGGGGTGAAAGACCGCTTCACCGTTGAACCCGAGCGCCAGCGGCACGCCTCCCGGCAGCGCGCCGGGCCACACCGAGTTGGGGAAGTCCTTCTTGCTGGCGTCCTGGCCGAGCGCTACCGTCTCCTGTTTGACGTAGTCGCTGTCCACCCCGGGGAAGAGGTAGCCGTTGCGCCGGAACGCCTCTCCGAACGGGTTGAGCTTCGGGTAGACCGTGTGGCAGGTCAAGCAGCTGGTGCCGTACTTGCGCGCGAACGCTGGCACGCCGAGAGCCGACCGCGCGCTCATCAGCAGGAGCGTCACGATCGACAGCACGCATGCCCGCACGACCCAGGTGTTCAAACGATGCGCCCGGCGTCCCCCCATAGCACCCTCCTGGCGTGGTTCCTGGGCGCGCATTATATAGGGTCTCAGACACACGCAATAGGGGCGGTGACCCGACGCCGCAGCCTCTGCCGCCTGTGGCCGGGTCCGTCGGTCCCCGGCGGCTAGGTCCTCCGCCCCGTGTAACCGAGTGCGGGGGGCAGAGGCTGAGTGACCAGTTTGTCTTCGCTTGTTGGAGAGCGCGCCCTACCCCGGGACACCCGACTCGAGGTAGAACAGCGCCCGCCAGATGCGGTCGATCTCGCCGCGCTCGATGACCTCGAGCGGCTTGAGGCCTGAAAACGCCTCGTTCGGCTCCTGGAGCCAGGTGCCGACGAACCCCTTCTCCATCACCCCGGCGAGCGCGGCGACCAGCCGGCGGACCTCGTTGATGCGCTGGGTGGCCATCTCGCCCGGGTCCTTGCCGGCCTCCCAGTCCGCGAGCGCGCGCTCCGAGGATGCGAGCAGGCGTGCGAAGATCCGCCGGCTCACGCCCAGATCCGTACGCAGGCTGCCCAGGCCTCTCGAGCTCGCCCCGCCAAAGGCACGACCAGGGGCCTCCTGGGCCCGAACCGGCGACGGCGCCCCGCGGACCCGACTCGCCCCCTCGGAGACCCGTGGGGGGACCTGGGCTCGAATGGGGCCGGGCCATGTTGAGAGCGAAGCGGAGGACGCGGTGGCCCCGCCGAGGCTCGCCCTTTTCGCCCCGTCCCCGGCCTTCCCATGGTGGACCTTGGCGGCTCGAACGGCTGCAGTCTTCTTCCTCGTGGTCATCGCCCTGCCCTCACCCGAACCCAATATACGGCGCGACGAGCGTTTTGTCAAGCAAAAATGCATGCAGTACTGCAGCTTGCAAGGCGCCCCGCCCGCCGCTGTGTTGGCTAGGCCCTCTCCCCCGCCCCGTCTTCGTCGAACAACGCCAACCGGCTTGCAGCCGCCAGGTTTGTGGGAAAGATGACCAGGTTGGAACCATCCGCCACCGCGGCACAGGGGACACGCAACGCCTCCAGGCCGGCATCGTGGGCGGCCCGACCGATCGCCTGCGTCAAGGCTTCCCGCCCCCGATTCTGGATGCGACGCCACTCCTCCTCGACCATCCGGCGGAGCGAGACCCGGAGGTGCCTTCGCACAGAGCCCCTGGTGAGGTCCAGCACGCGCTGGAGCCGCACGTCGAGTGCCAGGAACGTGCGGGGCAGCGCACGGTGGATCGGGATGTTGAAGGCACGAAAGGAACTGAAAACTTCCGCCATGGCGGTCTCGGGTGTGAGCGAGCCGTAGATCGCCGAAAAGGTGCCGGGGGCGTTCCACCGGCCGCCGTGCAGCTGGCTGCCTCGAGCGGACAGCAGATCACCCGAGTCGGCGTACCGAGGTGCCACTGCCCGATACGCGACCCCCCGCCACGGTCCAGCCAGGGAGGCGCAGCGCAGCATCCCCCGCAACAGCCGGTCGAACTCGAGGTGCGGCGCGACGGTCATGCCGTGCCGCCGGTCACCCCCGCGTGAGGGCGGCGCGGACGCGTTCGGCCATCTCTTCGGGGGTCATCGGGACGCGCGGGGCGGGATCGGGGTCGTCGGTGCCCACCACCAGGTCGAGCAGCGCGGGGCCTCTTGCCGAGAGCCAGCTCTCCATCGCAGCACGCGCGTGGTCGTCGGTGAAGCAGCGACGCGCCCACGGGTACCCGGCCCCCACCGCGGCGGCGGCCAGATCCACCTTCTGCGACAGCGCCGGTTGGCCTCCGGTGGTCGCGTAGCAGCCGTTGTCGAGGACGAGGTGGTAGAGGTTGGAAGGCTTGATGCCGCCCACCGTCGCGAGCCCGCCGAAGCCCATGAGCAGGTTGCCGTCGCCGTCGAGGGCGACTACCCGCTCGAGGCGGGTCATCGCGAGCCCGAGGGCGATCGAGGCCACCTGTCCCATCGAGCCGAGCATGTAGAGCGTCCGCGGGCGGTCGAGGGCTCTGTACGCCTCGCGTGAGATCGCGCCGTCGGCTGCCACCACGATGTCGTCCTCGGCGAGCAGCGAGAGCGCCAGCGCCACGGCCTCGGCGCGTGTCAAGAGTCGGCCTCCTTCCCTACCAGCAGCACCGCGGGCTTGCGCTCGCGCTCGGAGGTCTCGACCAGCCAGCGCGCCTCCGCCTCATGCTCGCCGGGGCGCGCATCGCGCCACGGGATCCCGAAGAGGTCGAGGAGCTGCCGGGTGCGCTGGCCCAGGATCCGGTGCTCCTCGTAGTCAGCGGGGTCGCCGCGGTCCGAGACGAGCATGGGCAGGGGGACGCGGTACATGAGGTGCAGCGAGGTCAGCACCTCCAGGCAGTACCCCAGGCCGGAGTTTTGCATCGCCGCCAGTGCCCGCCGCCCGCCCAGCCAGGCGCCGACGCATGCAGCCACGGCGTGGTCCTCGCGGACCGCCGGAAGGTACGAGCTCGGCGGGAGTTCGGCGCAGCCGGCGAAGAACATCTTCAGGTACGAGCAGGGCACGCCGGCAACGAACTCGACCCCGGCCTCCCGCAGAGCATCGAGACGCCGGGACCGTGTCACTCCTTGTTCTCCGGGGCCAACAGCTCCGTGTCCGGCAGGGAGTCGGGCGTGATGCGCGGGCCCGACTTCACGTCCTCACGGATGATGAGCTCCAGGAACATGTCGCGCACCCCGGCCTTGCCCCGCTGCTTGTAGACGCGCGCCACGTCTTGGGCCGACAGCTTGATCCCGGTCATCGCCTGGAGGTACTGCGTGAAGACCCTGGGGCGCGAGAGGAAGCTGACGACCAGCAGGAGGAGCAGGACACCCACGCTGATGATCAGGAACGTGTTCATCTGGGGGAAAGCTCAATCATCGCTCGAACCCTCCTCGCCGCCGTTGTCCTGCGTGGCGTCAACCTCGCCGAAGTAGTCCGGGGGAACCAGCACCTCGCGACCGCGCGAACCCTGCGAGGGCCCGACGACCCCCTCCTGCTCCATCATATCGAGGAGCCTCGCCGAGCGCGCGTACCCGAGCCGCAGCTTGCGCTGGATGTACGAGGCGGACGCCTTGCGCGAGGCCACGACGAGGCGGGCCGCCTGCGCGTACATCGGGTCATCCCAGTCGGTCTCGCCGCCCAGGCCGGCGCCCGGCTCCGGCTCCTCGAGGACCTTCGGGTCGAACTCGGGCTTGCCCAGGCGACGCAGGTGCTTGAGCACCGTGAGGATCTCCTCCTCGCGCACCAGGCAGCCGTGCAGCCGGACCGGGCGCGAGGTTCCGGCTGCCAGGTAGAGCATGTCGCCCTGGCCGAGCAGACACTCGGCCCCCTCGGTGTCCAGGATCGTGCGGGAATCGAAGCGGGTACGGACCTTGTAGGAGATCCGGCAGGGGAAGTTGGCCTTGATCACGCCGGTCACGATGTCCACGCTCGGGCGCTGCGTCGCAAACAATAGGTGGATGCCCACCGCGCGCGCCATTTGCGAGAGATGACCGATGGAGTCTTCCACCTCGGTGGGGCAGGTCATCATCAGGTCGGCCAGCTCATCGATGATGATCACGATGAACGGCAGCGGCCGCAGTTCCTCGCCCGCAGCCGTCCGGGCGGCCACGCTGCGCGCCTCGGTGTCGGCAAGCAGAGCGTTGTACTGCGTGAGGTTGCGCACTTTGCAGGCGGCCAGCAGGGCGTAGCGCTCGCGCATCTGGCGCACCGCCCAGCGCAGCGCCCTGGCCGCCTCCTTGGGATCGGAGATGATCGGCGTCAGCAGGTGTGGCAGCTTCTCGTAGATCCCTAGCTCGACCTGCTTGGGGTCGATGAGGATGAAGCGCACCGTCTCGGGCGTCGCCTTGAAAAGGATCGACATGATCATCGAGTTGATGCCGACGCTCTTCCCCGAGCCGGTGAAGCCGCCGATCAGCAGGTGCGGCATGCGCTGCATGTCGGTCACGAACGCCCGCCCGTGGATGTCCTTCCCGAGCGCCAGCGTCAGCGGGGAGGCGGAGTGCACGAACTTCGAGGACTCGACGATCTCACGCAGCACGATGGTCTGCCTCTCGGGGTTCGGCACCTCGATCCCGACCGTGGCCTTGCCGGGGATCCTCTCGATGCGAACGGCCTCCACCTGAAGACCGAGCGCGAGGTCCTCCTCGAGCCGCACGACCTGCGCGTACTTCACGCCCGCCGCGGGGCGGAACTCAAAGGTCGTGATCACCGGCCCCGGCAAGACGTCCTCCACCTTGCCCTCGACCTTGAACTCCAGGCACTTCACCTCAACGTGCTCGCGCATCAGCGCCAGTTGCTTGGGGTCCAGTTCCGGCGCCGGCGGGGGAAGCAGCAGCATCGTCTTTTCCGGCAGCGGCGAGGCCGGCGTCTCACTGACGAAGTCGAAGACCTCCTGTACCGCCAGCGGCTCGACGCGTGCCGCGGAGGCGCGGCGCGGCCTGTGCGGCGCGGCCGGGCGCTCCGGCGTCGTTGAAGGCCTCGGCGGCGCCGGCGGCTCCTCCTCGGTGATCACTGCCACCTGGTGCAGGCGGCGCACCCTGAACGTGCCGCGCCCCTGCCGCTCCCGGGCCACCAGCGAAGGGCGCGGCGCGGAGGGGTGACGCTCCTGGTGGCGGCGCAGCAGGCGGCGGCGCATGTCCTCCTTCCGGAGGTCCTCGCGGCGGCGCGCCCACCGGGCCGAAAGCTCCGAGCGCTTGCGGGTGACGAGTTCCCCGGTTCCGGTGAACACCTGCGCCAACGAGCCCCGGACACCGAACACGACCCCGGCCAGCAGCACGCCGACGCACAGCACGAGCGTGCCGATCGGCCCGAGGGACTCGGTCAAGCCGGCCACCACCAGGCGGCCCAACTCCCCGCCCCACTCCAGCTCGCCACCACGGTAGGAGGTGCGCCCCACGAGCGCCGTCAGCACCCCGACCCCTCCAACGACGGCGACCGCCCATGAGCCCCCCTGGATGCCCGGCGACTCCAGCTCCCGTCCGCGCAGCCAGTGCCAGCCCACGACCATCATCATCATCGGCACCACTAGCGCGGGAATGCCCAGGAGGCCGACGAGGACGCCCGCGATGGCCGCGCCCCCGTGCGAGAGCAGGTTGTGAACCACATCGCTGCCGGACGAAAAGAGCGAGGGGTCGAGGGGGTGATAGGTCAGCACAGCCAGCAGGACGAGGACCCCGATCAGGCCCAAGAGGTAGCCCGCGATCTCGCGCGTGATCTCTTCCCGCGTGCGCGCCATCACCACACCCCGAGGAGCCTCAAGGCCACGGTGAGCGCGGCCAGGGGCAGCAGGTAGTAGGCGAAGAGGTGCAGCCGCCCCTGCTGGACCAGCCGCCTGGTCAGCACAAGCGCGGCGAACCCGACGATCGCGGCGGTGAGCGTGCCGGCCGCGACGGGCCACATGAAACCGCGCGCCGCCGCCAGCTCGGAGCGGTGCGACCACCCCTCGACCACCGCAGCGCCGAGGATGGCCGGGATCGAGAGCAGGAACGAGAAGTCGGCCGCCCAGCGCCGCGAAAGCCCCGCACCCAGCCCGGCGACGATCGTCGTCCCCGAGCGCGACATCCCGGGAAGCAGCACAACCACGCCCTGCGCTAGGCCGACGAACGCCGACGCACCCCAGGTCATGCTTGGTCCCTCGATCTCGCCGCTCCTCGACCGCACGGTGATCAGGAGCACGCCGGTCACCACGAACCCGGCTGCGATCAGCAACGGGTAGCGGATGGATTCCTCCGCCCAGCGACGGAGTGGCAGGGCCAGCGCCGACGTAACGGCCATCGCGAGCACCAGCTGGGCCGCAAGACGGACGAGGTACCTCTCCCTCACCGCCTCCACGATCTTCTGCCACTCGAGGGCCACGATCGCAACGACCGTGCCGAGGTGGAGGGAAACATCGAAGACAAGCCCGGGCTGGGAGAAGCCGGGCATGAGGGCCTGTGCCAGCGCCAGGTGCCCGCGCGAGGAGACCGGCAGGAACTCGGTGAGGCCCTGGATGGCGCCCAACAGAACGGCCTGAGCGACCGTCATGCTAGAGCTCCACGACCAGCGCCACGACCACGGGACGACGGCGCGTACGCCGGCGCAGCTCGCTTCGCAGCCACCGTGTCATTGTACTGCGCAGCCACTCAGGGTCGCGGCGCGCCAGCGCTCCGGCGCGGGCGAGCTCGCCGGCCAGGCCGGCGAGCAGGTGCTCACGTACGGACGGGGAGAGCGGCAGGCCCGAGACGTGAAGTTGCGGCTCCCCCGCCGGGCCCTGGCCTGTACACGAACACGGCAGCACCGCGACCACCAGCCCCTCGCGCGCCAGCGACCGGCGGTGGTGCAGGATGGCGGCGTCGAGCACGTCCTCCCCAACGTCATCGAGCAGGATCCGCCCCACCTGCCTGTGTTCTCCGGTGGTGGTGACTTCCCCGCGGTGCCACGCCAGCTCCTCGCCGTTCTCCGCCACCACCGTGGCGATTCCGCGCCGGCGGGCAATGTCGGCCACGGCTTCCAGGTTGCGGCGCCGGCCGTGCACGGGCACGACGGTCTGCGGCCTGGTGAGGTCGAGCAGGCGTTCCAGCTCGCTCCTGTGCGGGTGGCCTGAGACGTGGATCGGCACCTCGGTGGCCGTGACCACCCGCGCCCCGCGCCGCACGCAGTGGTCGAAGAGTTGGGCCAAACGGCGCTCGTTGCCGGGGATGATGCGCGCCGCGTGGAGCACGGTGTCCCCCGCGCGCACGCGCATGCCAGTGAGCAGGTCCACCGCGAGGCGGGAGAACGCGGACCCGGGCTCTCCTTGCGAGCCGGTAGCCACAACCACGACGCGGTCACGCGGCAGCTTCGGCAGCTCCCGCGCCGGCCGCAGCAGGCCCGGCGGCAGCCTGAGACCGTTCAGCTGGCCTTGCACCTCGAGCGATTCCACAAGGCCGCGGCCGACCGGCACCACGACCCTCCCAGCCTGCGCCGCGGCCATCGCCACCTGCCGGAAACGCCCCAGGTGCGAGGCGAACGAGACCGCGATGACCGCGCCCCGCGCGCCCCGAACCTGCTCCTCGAGGGTGGCCGCCACCTCCTCCTCGGCGGGCGGCTCGCCCACGACGAGCGCGTTGGTTGCGTCGAGGAGGAGCACGTTCACCCCTGCGTCTCCCCAACCCGCCAACGCCTCGGCCGACGTCGTCTCGCCCAACGCCGAGGTGGCGAGGCGGAGGTCGGTCGCCAGCACCAGGGTGCCTGGCTCGCCCTCCAGCCGCAGCACCACCGCACCGGGAATCGAGTGCGAGACCGGCAGCGCCTCAACGCCAAACGGACCCGCCCGCTGGCCCGTTCCTCCTTTGAGTTCGTGCGTGGCGAGCGGCTCACCGTTGGAGATCGCTCGCCGAGCCCAGGCGAGGGTCGTCCGGCTGGCGAGGATCTCGACCGCGGGATAAGCCTCTCTCAGGAAAGCGAGGCCCTTGATGTGGTCGTCGTGGGCGTGAGTGAAGATGACGGTCTGAGGCGCGTGGTCGGCCAACGCGCCGAAATCGGGCACCTCGTACCCGACGCCGAAAGCCGCGAGGTCGGAGAACGCCGCGCCGGCGTCTATCAGCACGTTGCCGCCGGACTCGGGCTCGATGAGCAGCGAGTTTGCGCCGAACTCGCCGAGCCCGCCCAGACCCAGCAGGCGCGTGGCCATTACGCTCCCTTCCTGGTCGGCAACGCCTTCGCCAGGGCCAGCCAGAGGCCGAAACCGAGGTCCTGGGGGCGGAGGTTTGCGTCGACCCCGGCGGCGGTCAGCCCCGAGGCGATCTCCTCCGGGGTACCGACGGACGCCAGGGCGTTGGCGAGCTTCTTTCGGCGGTGGGTGAACGCCGCCGAGGCGATCTCGAGCGCCCTCTCGACCGTGCCGGCAGGCGCGGGCAGCGGGTGCAGGGTCAGGCACACCACGGCGGAGGTCACGCGCGGCGGGGGGAGAAACAGCGGGGCGGGACGGTGAAGAGAAGTTCCGCGCGAGCGTGGGCCTCCGCCTCGATCGTGAGCAGCCCGCGCCCGGCGCCCCCGGGCGGCGCCACCAGCCGCCGCGCGACCTCAAGCTGCACCATTACCACCAGCACCGTGAAGAGGTCGTGGCGAGGCAGCAGGCGCCTGAGGATCGGTGTTCCGACACTGTACGGGAGGTTGGCCGCAACCTGCCACGGCCCTCCCTCCGCAAGCTCGTCCAGGTCAAGGGCAAGGCCGTCCCCGTGACGGACCTCGAGGTTCGCCGGGTTGCCCAGCCGCCCCGGCAGGGCGGCCGCCAGCCGGGCGTCGAGCTCAACCGACCGGACGCTCGAAAAGCGCTCCAGCAGCGAGCGGGTGAGGTCGCCCTTCCCCGCCCCGATCTCCAGCACTCTGGGCGGTGCGTCGGCGAGGGCGGCAGAGAGGGCGCGCGCGGTGCCGGGGTCGCGCAGGAAGTGCTGGCCGAGCCTCTGCCGCCGCGTCCGCACGGTTGCCACCCCCTCCCGTCCCGCCTACAATAGCGCGCCTCGGCGATGTGGGGGCGCCGAAATTCGTTGGACGCCCCCACACTTGTCAGCGTAAGGGCGAGGGCGCAGGGCCAGATGGCACACACCGCGACTGCCCGCCGCTCGTCAGCCGCTGAAGGAGAAGGAGAGGAGAGACACGATGGGTGGCAAAGTCTCCCACGTCACGGATGCCAGCTTCGAGTCCACGGTGATCAACAGCGACAGGCCCGCCATGGTGGACTTTTGGGCCACCTGGTGCGGCCCTTGCAAGATCATCGCTCCCCACGTCGAGGCGTTGGCCGACGAGTTCGCCGGCAGGGCCGTCATCGCCAAGGTGGACGTGGACTCCAACCGCCAGACGGCCATCAAGTTCGGGATTCAGTCGATCCCGACACTGCTCTTTTTCAAGGGCGGCAAAGTCGTGGACCGCGTGATCGGCGCGGTGGACAAGAAGGTCTTGAGGGACAAGCTGACCGCCCAGCTGTGAGGTGGGCGGCTGCTCAAGGTGCGCGGCTGAGGGCAGCCGCGCCACGAAAACCAGGGGGTAGAGCGGGCGCCTTGCCCGCCCACCCCGCCCGCGGGAGCGAAGCGGGGGCAGGGCACGGGCGATCACAACGATCGCCTCCACCGCGTCATGCACGCATCTGCGCACCAACGGCTGGGCATGGAAAGACCGGAACTTCACACCATTGAGGGACCGCGGGGGCCGGTCGCCTACGAGCACTGGGGTGACGGACCCCCGCTGCTTCTGCTTGCCGGCCTGGGGTCCCGCGCGCGCCTGTGGGGCGAGCTCCCGCGCCTGCTGTCCGAGCGCTTCACTGTGCTTGCCCCGGACAACCGGGGGGTCGGCGGTTCCCGCGACGGCAACCCGTTCACGCTCGAGGGCAGCGCCGACGATGCCGCGCTGGTGCTCGCGGATGCTGGCTTCTCCGGCGCTGGTGTGATTGGCGTCTCGATGGGCGGTCTGATCGCGTGCACGCTCGCGGCGCGGCACCCCGAGGCGGTCGGCCGCCTGGTGGTGGCCTCGTGCGGCGCTCGCCTCACGCCCTCCCACGCGCGCGTGCTGGGGTTCTTCGAGCTGGCCTTCACGCGCCTTGCTCCCGACGAGGCCGCCCAGGCACTGATGGCGTTCGCCTTCGCCAGCACTTTTGCAGACCGCTACCCGGGCTTCGTGGATCAGGCCGCGCGCTTGTGGACCCTCGACCCAGAGGACCGGCCGGGCGCGCTGGCCCAGCTCGCGCACTTGAAGGCCGGGTGGGATCTGCGGCCGCAGCTCGCCGGCGTTGCCTGCCCGACCCTGGTGCTGGCCGGCGAGCTCGACCCGCTGGCGCCCGCAGCCTCGACCCGGGAGCTGGCCGCCGCGATCCCCGAGGCTCGCTACCGAGAGGTGCCCGGAGCCGCACACTCGGTGCTTGCCGAGGGCGGCAGCGCTTTCCTCAACGAGGTGATCGAGTTCCTTACCATCTGACGTCCGCTCGCGTGTTCCCGAGCGGACGTCATCCTGAGTCCCTCCACCGGCGGGACGAAGGATCCCATGGAATTCGAGATGCACCCCGCGACGAAGCCGCGTGCGGGGCTCGCGCGTAGAATGCCGCGGGATGAGCAGCCCCCCGGGCCCGAACGAAGGAGGCAGACCCCCGCTCGAGCCTGCGCTCGAGGAGCTGCGGGCTCGCCTGGCCGCCGACCTCGAGGCGTTGATGGGCACGGTCGCCAGCCTCGGCCAGGCGCAGGTCGATTGGAGGCCCGCTCCCGACCGCTGGTCGGTGGGCGAGGTGCTCCATCACCTGATCCTCTCCAACCGCTCGTTCGCGCTGGTCGTCCGCAAGCTAGTGGACCGCGGGCGACGCGAGGGGCTGGCCGCACGGCCGGATGGGCGGCGGTCATGGCCGCGCCTGCGGGCGATCGCCGATGTCCAGGCTTCGGGGCCGGTCAGGAACCCGCAACGCGTCACGCCTGCGCACGGGCTTCCGGTCGAGCAGCTGCGCCGCGAGCTGGTCGAGTCGCACCGGGCCGTCGCCTTGCAGATACCCGACCTCGCAGGGCTCGACCTGGCCGCGCTGCGCTTCCCGCACCCGCTGGGGTTCGAGCTGAACCTCTTTCAGTGGTCCGACATCGCCGGCGCCCACGAGCGCCGCCACCTACGCCAGATCGCGACCGTGCTGGCCGCCGAGGGGTTCCCCTCCGCGAACCCCTGAGGCCTGCACTCTGTCCCGGCGCCGCCCGCTGCTCCTCTGGGTGGAGGGCGCCGAGTCCGTCCCGCTTCGCTAAACTGCAGGTGTGAGATCACGGCTGGCACGAACAGCGGGGTTCCTCGCGCTGGTGTTCGCGGGCGGAACGATCGGGTACCGCATGATCGAGAACGCCGGCTGGTGGGACTCCTTCTACATGACCGTGATCACCCTCACCACCGTGGGATACCGCGAGGTGTTCCCGCTCTCCCGAACGGGCGAGGTGTTCACCGTCGTCCTCCTGTTCGCTGGGCTCGGTCTGATCCTGCTCGTCGCCATGGAGATCGGCCGCACGGTGATCGAAGGGGAGCTGCGCGAGGTCTTTGGCCAAGCACGGAGGTCGCGGATGATAGAGAGCCTTTCCGGACACGAGATCGTGTGCGGGTTCGGGCGGATGGGGCAGGCCGTCGTGGAGGAGCTGCGCCGGGCACGCCGCAGCATCGTGGTGATCGAGTCGAAGCCGGAGAAGGTCCAGCGCCTGCGGGCGATGGACCTGCCGGTGGTGTCGGGGGACGCGACCTCCGAGGCGGCCCTTCGCGCCGCCGGGATCGAGCGCGCCCGCGGCCTTGTGGCTTGTCTCAACGACGACGCACACAACGTCTACACGGTGCTCACCGCGCGCTCCCTCAACCCCGGGCTGTTCATCGTGGCGCGCGCCGGCGAGGAGGGGGCAGAGGCGCGTATCGAGCGCGCCGGCGCCAACCGCGTGGTGAGCCCCTACAGGCACGGAGGGGCGCGCCTGGCTCACGTGCTCATGAAGCCCACCGTGGTGGATTTCCTGGACATCTCCCTGGGAAGGGCCGGCGACCTGGGCCTCGAGCTTGAGCAGCTCGTCCTTCCAGAAACCGCGCCGCTGGTGGGAAAGACGCTGGCCGAGGCCGAGCTGCGCCGGCGCTGGAAGGTGGGCGTGGTCGCGGTGCAGCGCGCGGACACCATCTTCCCGAACCCGGAGGCGGACTTTGCCTTCTCGGGGGGTGACGTGCTGGTGATCCTGGGAACCCGCGCCGCCCTGAACGGCTTCGAGACCGTGTGCCGGGCGGCAGCGACCGTGGAGGTGTGACGTGCGACTGTGCCGGCTCGACGTGGGAGGCACCCCGCGCTGGGGTGTGATCGAGGGCGAGCTGGTGACGCCGCTTTCGGCGCCGCCGTGGGAGGATGTGCGGAAGATCGCGGGTGCGATGCCGCTGGCCACCGCGAGGCTGCTGCCTCCCTGCGAGCCCACCAAGGTCGTGGCGGTGGGCCTCAACTACCGCGCCCACGCCGCCGAAATGGGGAAGGAGCTTCCCGAGGAGCCGCTCATCTTCCTCAAGGCTCCCTCCTCGCTTCTCCCCCCCGGGGGGACCGTCGTGCTGCCCAGGCAGTCGAGCCGGGTGGAGCACGAGGGTGAGCTGGCGCTGGTCATCGGCAAGACCGCCTCCAAGATCAACGCTTCCAACGCTCTTGACTATGTCAGGGGTTTCACATGTCTCGACGACGTCACCGCCCGCGACATCCAGCGCAAGGAGAAGGTCTACGCGCGGGCCAAGGGCTTCGACACGTTCTGCCCCGTCGGGCCATGGCTGGAGACCGAGATCGCCGACCCGCAGGCGCTTCCCCTCGAGCTGCGGGTTAACGGCGCGGTGCGCCAGAAGGGTTCCACCGCCGACATGATCTTTCCGGTCGCCGAGGTGGTTGCGTTCATTTCGCACATCATGACGCTCTACCCGGGCGATCTGATCACCACGGGCACGCCTCCCGGGGTCGGCCCGCTGACGGCCGGGGACAGCGTCGAGGTGGAGATTGGGGGTATCGGGATCCTGGCCCACAAAGTGGCCGCGACGTAGGCCAACCCACGACGACGGCCACGCTCTTGGGTTTCGCAGACAACGGTGCGCCGGCGACCGACCATGCGTCTCTGCCCTTGACGGACACCCGGGACGTTGGTATTTTTCTCCCCCGCCCGGGAGACCGGGCGTCGAGCGGGAATAACTCAGTGGTAGAGTGCGACCTTGCCAAGGTCGAAGTCGCGGGTTCAAATCCCGTTTCCCGCTCCATTTTTCGCTAGCGATGGCCCCCGGCCTCGGGGGCGTTGTTGTTCCTGGACGAGGGTGGACGGTCGAGCTTGACGGTCAAGGGGTAGGATCGAGGCCTACAAGGCCCAGACCTGCCTTGAGGTGACCGGAGGTTTCTGGCCAGGAGGAGGACGCCATGAGCGAGAGATCAACCACAGTCCTCACTATCTCGCGCCAGCTGGGCAGCGGGGGCTCCTACATAGGCCAGGAGGTCGCACGCAGGCTCGGCATGCGCTACGCCGACCGCGAGATCCTTCAGCAGGCCGCCACTGCCGCAGGTGTCAAGGAGGGAGACCTCGCGGGTGCCGAGGAGAAGGCCGCCGGCTTCTGGCACTCGGTGGTCCATTCTTTTTCCCTTGGAGGTCCGGATACGACGTTTGTCCCACCACCGCTGTCCGCCGTGTACGAGGAGGATGTTTTCAAGATCGAGAGCCGGATCATCCAAGAGATCGCGAGCCAGTTCGACACGGTGATCGTCGGACGCGCCGGGTTCCACGTGCTCGCCGGTCACCCGGGGCTCGTCAACGTCATGCTGCACGCTCGCAGGGCTGGGCGCGTCGAGCGCGTGATGCAAGTCTACGGCATCGAGGACCGGGCCGAGGCCGAGGATCTCGTGGACCGCTCCGACCGTCAACGGGCCAGCTTCATCAGAACGTTCACGGGCAGGCACTGGACAGATGCCCGCCTCTTCGACCTCTGCATCGACACGAGTGCCGTCGGCCTCGAGCTGGCCACCGACTTGGTATTCGAGCTGGTGTCGAGACGCATGAAGCGGCGTGGGCAGCCGGGAGCCGCCGCTGGGGTTTGATTCTGCGGGCGGCGTGCCGGCCGGAAATGACTCGCCACCGCACGCGGTTGGGGTCAGCAGCACCCCGCAGCCGCGCTGAGCGTGAGGGCAAGTGGGGTCTTTGACCCTCGAAGAGGAGACGACGAGATGGCAGCACACGGACGTGATGGTTTCCCACCACGACTCTGGGGCCGCAGCAGGCCGTTCGGCATTGCTCTGGCGACCACGTTTCTCGCGGCGAGCATAATCGCGCAAGCACCACAAGCCCAGGGCCGGCCCGAGCTCTCTCTCGCAGAGGCCCTCCGGGAGATCGCGGCCCACTCCACCGCTGCGGTCACCGCCGGCCTCGACCTCGACGCCGCGAAGGTGAACACCAGGCGTGCCCAGGCGTTCTACTACCCCTCGGTGTCGCTCTCGGCCGGCCACTTCAACCGCGACGACCCGGTTGTCGCGATCTTCGGCAGCTTCGCTGTGCCCACAACCGAGAAGAACTTCTTCACCGGCGAGCTGGACGTCACCGAACTGATATGGGACGGCGGACGCCGCTCTTCCGCCGTGAAAGGCTCTCGCAGCGCCGAGGACGCCACGGCGATGCAGGGGCAGGCCGACGTGCGGGCCGCACAGCTCGAGGGCATGGGCACCTACCTCGGGATACTGGTTTCCAAGGCGCAGCGACGCGTCGTAGCCCAGCGGGAGGCAAGCCTGCAGGACCACCTGCGCGAGGTGAAGGACCTCTTCGACCAGGGTGTCGTTGCCCGCAACGACCTGCTCGCGACGGAGGTCCGCCTGCGGTCGGTCCAGGACCAGGCCGGCCGCGTCGGCAACGACGAGGCGGTGGCGGTGCAGGCGCTCAACCGGCTCATGGGCCGCAGCCCTGGGGAACCGCTCGTTCTCCCCGACGAGCTGCCGTCGCCGCCCCCCCTCACGGCGAACCCGGAGGACTTCAGGAAGCGCGCGGCGGAGGGAAACAAGCAGCTCCTCGCACTGCGCTCTCGCCTTGCGGCGGAGCAGGACGCGGTGGGCGTGCAAAGAGCGGACAGCTACCCGACGTTGATCGCGCAGGCCTCGCACACCTACCAGCAGAACCGGTACCTCCTGTACCCGAACGCGAACTTTCTCTTCCTCGGAGTGAACTGGCTGGCCTACGACGGCGGCGCCCGGCGGGCCGGCGTGCGCGAGGCTGAGATCGCCGTCGCCAGGACGGCGCAGGAGATCACCGACCTCCAGCGGCAGCTCGGAATCCGGGTGGACCAGGCGTACCGCGACTACCTGCAAGCCCTCAGGGAAGCCGCGACGGCAGAAACCAACGTCAAAGCATCGGACGAGAACCTGCGGATCGTGGAGGATCAGTACAAGGCTGGCCTCGCCAAGTCGACCGACGTCCTGGATGCGGAGTCGATCCTGGCGGAGAGCCGCTTCGCTTTGGTGAACCAGCACTACAACGCGTACCTCAAGCAAGGCGCCCTCCTCGCGGTGGCCGACGAGGACCTCCCGACGTTCTACGCGAACCTCGCACCCAAGAGACAGGAGCAGTGACATGCTCAAGAAATGGATCAGTCTCGCCTTTATCCTGTTTGTCGCAGCGGCAATCGTCTTTGCCGGCTACCGCTACTGGAAGCACTCTCAGGTCCACCCGAACACGGAGAACGCCTACGTGAGCGGGGACGTGTTCTCGGTCGCGTCCCGCATCCCGGGCACGCTGCTCACGGTCGAGGTTACAGAGAACCAGCCCGTGAAGCTGGGGCAGGTGATCGCGACCCTGGACCCGCGCGACTTCGACACCCAGGTGGAACAGGCCCGCACGGCGCTCGACGAGGCGCGCTCGACGCTCGCCACCAACCGCGCGCAGATCGCCCAGGCAAGGGCCAAGGTGGAGGGAGACAGCAGCCGTTTGGAGCTGGCGCGCCTGAACCTGCAGCGTTTCTCGGAGCTCTTCCGCCGCAACTCGATCCCAAAACAGCGCTACGACGACGCCGTCAACGCCGAGAAAGTGGCGGCTGCTGACGTCGAGTCGTCCCGGAAGGCGCTTGCCGCGATGGAGGCCAATCTCGGCGTGGCCGACCAGCGAGTCAAGATGCAGGAGGTCAAGCTCGCCAACGCCGAGCTCACGCGCTCGTACTGCACGATCACCTCGCCGATCGAGGGCATCGTTAGCAAGAAGGGCGCCCAGGTCGGCCAAGTGGTCGCCCCGGGCCAGCCCCTCTGTGCAGTCGTGCCGCTCGCGGGCGACCACATCTGGCTCGAGGCGAACTTCAAGGAGACCGAGTTGCGCCGCATCCGCGTCGGCCAGCCGGCCACGTTCTACACCGACGTCAACCCCGACCGCACCTACACCGGCTGGGTGGAGAGCCTGAGCGCTGGCACCGGCGCCGCCTTCTCGCTACTGCCGCCTGAGAACGCCACCGGCAACTGGGTGAAGATCGTTCAGCGCCTGCCCGTGCGCATCGCGATCGACCCGACGAGCAACGCGGACCACTCGCTGCGCCTCGGGCTCTCGACCCACGTCGAGGTGGACACGTTGGCAGAGCTAAGGAAGCTGCCCACGGGGGCAAAGGCCACCGAGACGTCTCGCTAGGGACGGAGGCTCGTGAGGATCGGATGGCCGAGAGGACGACCAACAAGTACCTGATCGCCTTCACCTCCATGCTGGGCACCCTGATGGAGGTGGTGGACACGTCCGTGGCCAACGTCTCCCTGCCCCACATGCAGGGGACGTTCTCGGCCGGCGTGGACGAGATCACCTGGGTCATCACCTCCTACCTGGTCGCGAACGCCGTCATCCTCCCGATCACGGGGTGGCTCGGAAACTACTTCGGGCGCAAGCGCTTCTACGTTTCGTGCCTGGCTGTGTTCACGCTCGCCTCGCTCGGCTCCGGCGCTGCTCCATCGCTCCCCTTCCTGGTGGTGATGCGCGTCATCCAGGGCTTCGCCGGGGGCGCCATGGTGCCAATGTCGCAGGCGATTCTGCTCGAGGCGTTTCCCAAGGAGGAGCACGGTAAGGCGATGGCGCTGTTCGGCATCGGCGTGGTGTTCGGGCCGATCATCGGCCCAACGCTGGGAGGCTGGATCACCGACAACTGGGGCTGGCCCTGGGTGTTCTACATCAACATCCCGGTGGGCGTCCTGGGCATCGTTCTCGGCCTGATGCACATCAGCGACCCTTCGCACATGCGACGTCCCGAGGGACGGGTGGACTACCTGAGCTTCCTGTTCATCTGTCTGGGGCTCGGCAGCCTCGAGGTCGTCCTCAACCGGGGTCAGCGCTACGACTGGTTCGACAGTAATTTCATCAAGCTCTTCGCCCTCGCGGCCGTCCTCGGCATCGCGCTTTTCATCTGGCGATCGTTCACCGCCGAGAACCCGCTCGTAAACCTCCGCGTGTTCGCCAACCGCTCCTTCGCCTCGGGCACGGTCCTGATGTTCCTGCTCGGTTTCGGGCTCTACGGCTCCTTCACAATGCTGCCGATCTACGTCCAGAGCCTAATGGGCTACACCGCCACCTGGGCGGGGTTCGTGATCTCGCCGGGGGGCGTCGCCTCTCTTTTCGCGATGGGGCTTGTTGGGGCGCTCGTCGGCCGGGTTGACGGACGCTTTCTCGTGCTGTTCGGCGCCATCCTCAACATCGGCGCGCTCTGGGTGCTGCGCGACCTCAACCTCCAGGTGGACTTCTTTCACATCACGCTGTCGCGCCTTTTCCAGGGGTTCGGCCTCGGTTTCCTCTTCGTGCCTATCACCGCGGCCGCCTTCTCGCACCTCAGGCCGGAGCAGATCGGCCAGGGGACCGGCCTGTTCAACCTGCTCCGCAATGAGGGTGGCTCCGTCGGCATCGCGATGTCGGCCACCGTGCTGGCACGTCACGCTCAGTTGCACCAGACGCGCCTCGCGGACCATGTCACGAGCTTCAGCCCGATCGTTCAGAACCGTCTCGCCGACGCAACGCACGGTCTCATGGCCGTCTCGGGCCACGACCCGGTCACATCTCAGGCGCTCGCGCTGCAGATGATGTACGGTCAGGTACAGCAACAGGCGGCCATGCTCGCCTTCGTGGATGTGTTCCGCATGCTCATGTTCGCCTTCGTCCTCTTCCTGCCGTTCATTCTCCTGCTCTCCGGCGGCAGGGGCAGGCTACGTAGCGGTGCCCACTGAGGCGACCCCCACCGCGAGCGGGTCAGAGATGCGGCCGGCGGCCGGTGGAACCGCGAGCCCCGTGTCGAAGGACTCAGGCCTTGGCGTAGTTGCTGGCGCCGGCCCAGTCGATCACCACCACTGGCTCGTTGCCGACCACCCAGGCGTCGTGCCCCTGAGGCAGCGCGGATACCTCCCCGGCGACGAGGTCGAACTCGGTACCGTCGGTCATCTTGACGTGGAGCTTCCCCGAGAGCTGGTACTGGAAGTGAGGCGCCTCGCACCACTCGGTGCCGGCGATCGGCTTGACGTGCTTGGACCAGCGCCAGCCCGGCTCCAGGGTCAGACGACCGACCACGCCACCACCGATCTTGATCAACTCGAGACGACCCTTCTCGAAGGTCCGGACCTCATTGGGAGAAGTGAAAGTACTGTGTTCGGCACGCGCCATACCTGCCTCCTTCTGGGGGTTATCCCCACCTGGCGAACGAAGAGGGGCACTGTCGCATTCCCCGGACACTCACGCCCGATCTCAGGACGCCGCCGCCACGCTCGTAGTCCGGCCGGAATGGGTTTGGTGGAGTTCTCCTTGGTGCGAGCAGACGGTGCAGCGTGTAGAGTTCTCGTTGCGCGTTGCCCGAGGGGCGGCGCGCCCCCGGTGTCGCAACGTCGCCTGACAGATACACGGAGGAAAGAGATGGAAAAGAGAGCTCTCGGAAAGCAAGGCCTGACGGTCTCCGCGATCGGCCTCGGCTGCATGGGGATGAGCGAGTTCTACGGGCCCACGGACGAAAACGAATCGGTCGCTACCATCCTGCGCGCGCTCGACGCCGGGGTGACGTTCCTCGACACCGCCGATGTCTACGGTGTTTTCAAGAACGAGCGCCTGGTCGGCAAAGCCCTCAGGGGGCGCCGTGACGAGGTTGTGCTGGCCACCAAGTTCGGCAACCAGCGCGGCGAGGACGGCAGCTGGGTCGGCGTCAACGGCCGGCCCGAGTACGTGCGAAGCGCATGCGACGCCTCGCTCGCGCGCCTCGGCGTCGACGTCATCGACCTCTACTACCAGCACCGCGTGGACGCGACGGTGCCGATCGAGGACACGGTCGGCGCGATGGCGGGGCTGGTGCGAGCCGGTAAGGTGCGCTTCCTCGGGCTCTCGGAGGCCGCGCCGGGGACGATCCGGCGTGCCCACGCGACGCACCCGATTACGGCCCTGCAGACCGAGTACTCCCTCTGGACCCGCGACCCCGAGGACGAGGTCGTGCCGACCGTGCGGGAGCTCGGCATCGGATTCGTCGCGTACAGCCCGCTGGGGCGTGGGTTCCTCACCGGGCGGTTTCGCCGCCCCGAGGACTTCCTCGAGGGCGACTACCGACCCAACTCGCCGCGCTTTCAGGGCGAGAATTTCGAGAAGAACCAACAGATCATCGCTCGAATCGAAGCGATCGCATCGGCGCTCGGTGTCACCCCAGCCCAGCTCGCCCTCGCGTGGCTACTCGCACAGGGCCCCGACATCGTCCCCATTCCTGGAACCAAGCGCCTCCGGTACCTCGAAGAGAACGTCGCCGCCGTCGAGATTCACCTCACTCCCGCGGTCCTGGCGCAGCTCGACCAGGCCGCGCCCAAGGGGGCGACCGCCGGCGCCCGCTACCCTGAAGCCGCCATGCGCGTGATCAACAGATAGCCGTCCTTCCCGGCCGCGGGGTTCGCCGGGACAGCCCACCGGCAAGGGGGCTACGGCCGAGGGGCCGGAGCCGGTTCGAGTGTCACGTTCTCCAGGAGGACCGCGCCTGCGTTGACGAGACGGCTCCCTCGCGACACATCCCTGAAAACGGCATCGCGGATCACCAGCCCGCCGACCGGCGAGCTCTCGAGCCCTACGATCGAAAGAGCGACCGCGGCTTTGTTCACCGCGAAATGTTCGACGCGGACGTTGCGGACCACTGGCACGAACGGACGGGACAGATCCTCGTCCGCCACCTGGTAGAGCATGTCGACGTCGATCGCCGTGCCCACCTCACCGATCTCCGTGTCCCGCATGAAAACGTTCTCGACGACGCCTCCCCGCGCTGCATTCGTCTTGATCCGGAGGCCTCGTTCGAGATCGGGACTTGACATCGTGTTGCGCTCGGCGAAGACGTCGCGCACGCCACCGCTGACCTCGCTACCGACCGTCACGCCCCCGTGGCCCGCCCGCATGCGGCAGTTGCGAATGACGATTCGCTCGGACGGTGCCGCGAGCCGGCGGCCGTCGGCGTTCCTCCCGGACTTGATCGCGATGCAGTCGTCCCCCGTGTCGAAGTGTGTGTCCTCGATGAGGACGTCCGTCGACGACTCGGGGTCGCAGCCGTCGCTGTTCGGGCCAAGGGAGAGAATCGAGACACCGCGCACTATGACGTTCGACGAGAGGACCGGGTGGATCACCCAGAAAGGTGAGTTCCGGATCGTGACGCCCTCGATCAGCACGTTCGTGCAGCGGTACATCTGCAGGAGTGGGGGCCTGAGATAGTGGCCAGCGCCGTAGATCCGCTGTTCGGGAGGGAAGCCCTCCGCGGCCTGCTGAAACAGGCGATCGCGGTCCGGCTTCTGACTCTCGGTTCCCGTCTTCGCCTTCCACGGCCACCAGTGCACCGCGTCCGCCTGACCGTCGAGCGTCCCGCTGCCGGTGACTGCCACGTTCTTCTGCCCGAAGGCGTAGACGAGCGGCGCGTAGTTCATCAATTCGACGCCTTCCCAGCGGGTGAAGACGACAGGGAGGTACCGCGAGGGGTTCGTACTGAAGCGAAGCGTCGCTCCGGCGGAGACGTAAAGATTTACGTTCGAGAGGAGGCGAACGGGTCCGGTCAGAAACTCGCCTGGTGGCACGATCACGCGTCCTCCACCTGCCCGGTGACACGCTTCGATCGCCGCCTTCAGCGCACCGGTGGCATCGGTCGAACCGTCGCCGACGCCACCGAAATCGGTGATTGGGAAATCCCGGGCCGGGAACACGGGTGGGTGGATTCGAGCGAGAATCTCGGGCAGCCTTGCCCAGGGATCATCGGCGGTCGAGCCACCGCCCGCGGCTGCGACGGCCGGGACGTGTAGTACCGACAGCAGCAGGAGGATGGTCAGCGTGGCCGCGAGTCGGTTCTTCCGTATCATCGTTTCACCTCAGCATGCCAACATCGACAGCCTGCATGTCCTCGAACTCCTGGTTCTCGCCTCCCATGCTCCAGACGAAGGCGTAGCGACCCGTTGCCACGCCGAAGTGCATCGACCAGGAGGGCGCTAAGACGGCCTGCAGGTTTCGAACAACGAGGTGCCGCGTCTTCTCGGGCGGCCCCATCACGTGCAGCGCGAAGGCGCTGGGGTCCAGATCGAAGTACAGGTAGATCTCGGTGCGCCTGTGATGAGTGTGCGGTGGCACCGAGTTCCAGACGCTCCCCTCCTCGATGTCGGTCACACCCATGACGAGCTGGCAACTCGCGACGCCCCGAGGGTGGATGTACCGGCGGAGGACCCGCACGCTCGCGTTGGTCTGGGCGCCGATTCTCACCGTTTCGGCCTCGCCCGGCGACACCCGCGCAGACGGGAGGCTGGCGTGCGCGGGATAGCTCACGAGGTAGAAGAGGCCCGGCTCCTCGTCGCGGTTACTGGCAAAGACGACCTCGCGCGAGCCCCGGCCCACGTAGAGACCATCGCGTCGCCCGAGCTCGTGCCTCTGCCCGTCCACGGTAACGGTTCCAGGTCCCCCGAGATTCACGACGCCCAGCTCGCGGCGCGCCGCGAAGAACGGTGCCGCGAGCTCCGCAGGCGCATCGAGGGCGAGCGGGCGGCGGCGCGGCACGACGGAGCCAAGGATCGTGCGCTCGGCTTCCCAGTGGACAAGGCGCACCTCGTCCGGTGCGAACAGGTCCTCGACGAGGAAGGCTGCACGGAGCTCCTCCCCGGTCATCCTCTCGTAGTGGACGGGATCGACGAGAAAGCGTGTCTGCATGCGGAACTCCCTCAGCGCGGCAGGACCTCGATTCTGAGCGGCAAACGAAGACGCTGCACCAGGTCCTCGACGAGGCCATCCCAAGCGGCAGGGCCGGGGACATCGCCGCCCTTGTCCCACCCGGAGCCGGCATGGTACACCACGGGCTGTCCCGCCTTCGTCTTCCCGATCAGGAGGACGTTGCCCTCGGCCTCGGCGACGGATTCGATGCGGGCCGGGTCCACGACGACGGCGCACCCGAGGCTTCCGTTCGGCTCCTGGAGCGCTTCCCACGTCCGCAGGGTCCCCTGCTCACGCCGGACACGCACATCGGCCCCTTTTGCTCTCTTGATCCCCGCGGCCCACATCACCTCTTCCGCACCGTCTACCGAGTAGACGCTCTCGAACCGGTTGAAGTGCGAGCCCGCGTCCAGGGTGACGCGCCTCCTCTCGGAGACCCGGACTCCCCCAGCGTCCCATGGTGCGTACTGCAGCTCGAACACGAGACGGATCGGGCCATTCGCCAGGACCCGGGATTCCCGGAAGTTCCTGGAGACGAAGAGGCGACCGTCTTTCCAGATTCCGCTGCCGCCGCAGCCGCGGCTTGGGCCAACCGAATAGAAGTCGCCTCCCTCGCCGCGGTCGTGGTGGTAGTCGTCGACCATGTACCAGTCGTTGACGACCAGCGCCCGCGTCCTCTTCACCCAGACGTCCACGCCGCTACTCGTCAGCGGCTCCTTCTGCCAGGTCTCGAGTGCCGGGCCATAGACCCGATGTGCCACCCGGTCGTTCTCCCAGGCGAAGTCGTCGAACCGCTCCCTCACGAACCGCCCGTAGACGCGGAAGTCTTCCTTCTGCGGCACGCGCTTGGTCCCCAGAGCGAGGACCAAGGTTTTCGTCGCGTGAGGGTCGAACCCGGTTTGGAAGACAATTCGGTCGGGTACACCATCTCCGTCGTCGTCGACAGCCTGCGCGAGAAGCTCGCGCGCCGCCCCCACTTCGGTCACACGAACGCGGACAAGGTCTTCCGCGCGGAAGGCGACCTTGAGTATTTCGAAAGGAAGCTCGACCGTTTCGTTGGCCCGCGCCCGGCCGAGCCCATTCGTGACGCTGACCCGGAGCGACGGCTCCTGGGCGAGAAGAATGCTCGCGGCGGGCATGAGCACCGCCGCGAGCCAGAGGCAGTATCTCTCTCGCATCTTCACTCTCCGGGCTCACGCGGAGGGATCAGACCGCCGAGTGAGCCCTGGCGTTTGCACTTCAGAAGGTCAGGCGACCGCCGAGCTGAATGTCCCGAGGCGTATTGCGCGTGGTCGTGAAGGTGCCAAAGGTCGCGTTGCGAGGGTTCAGGTCCGGCGCCCACCACACCGTGTAGTTGATCGCGTTGATCGCGTCGATCCGGATCTGGAGCTGCGCCCCTCGTCCGAAGTCGAACCACTTCGAGATGCCGAAATCCAAGAGGTGGAGGTTCGGCATCCGCATGTTACCGAGAATCGTCGGGAAGTAGCGTGCGGTGTTGTTTCCGAGGTTGATTCGCGGATCGGCCCGTTGCTTGGCGGGATCGTCCACGCCGTTGGTCTGCACCGCGGCGTCGTGGAAGTAGAAGCACGAGGTGTCCCAGGCGGGCACTTGGACGCCGATGATCTTGCCGGCGGAGTTCCTCGACCCCACGGCGCCGACCGAGAGGTTCTTCCAATTGCAGGTGGGATCGAAGTAGATGTTTCCCCAGCCAATCGGCATGCCGCCCGAGGTCACGTTCATGGGAAAACCTTGCTGGTACTGGTATGACGCGGAGAGGTTCCAGCCGCCGAAGATCGCCTGCATGACCTTGCCCCACCCGTTGCCCCAACGGCGGCCCTTGCCGACGGGGATCGGGACGGTCGTGCCGAGGGTCGCCCGCTGGGGGCGGTCGTCCGGCGACGTGCGCTCCTCGAGCTGCGTATCGAACGTGTTGAGATAGCTCACCTTCTCCGTAGCCTTGGACTGGGTGTACGTGGCGATGACGGACAACCCGCCCTCGAATCGCTTGGAGATGCTGATCTGGCCCGCGTTATAGGAGTCCGAGCCGTTGTACTGCATGACCGCCACGTTCAGGAACTCGGGGTACGGCCTGAGGAGCTGGTACCTCGTCGTGGTCTTGCCGTTGATGCTGGTGCCCGGGAGAAGCCCGTAGAAGGGGTTCGCCACGCTGGCGGAGAGGTACGTCTCGTTCGCCGCGTCACGCGAGCGCGAGGACGAGAGGTATTGCTGAGGCAAGGCGTTGATATCTCGCCGAACGGGCAGGTTCCTTCCCCGTGATCCGATGTAGTCGAGCTGGACCATCCAGCCGGCCCCGAGGTCGCGCTGCGCCCCCAGTTGCCAGCGGGTGTAGAGGGGGGACTTCCGGTCGTTCGAGTTCACCAGCATCGCCGTGGTGTTGGCCACCAAGTCGCGCCCGGCCCACGTGGCCAGCCCCTGCGACGAGCCCGGCGGAACGCCGAGACCGTTCGGGAAGGGGTTGTTGAGGTCGGCGATGAACGTCTTGCCGCTGTCAGTGGTGGAGACGAGGAGCGTCGACTGCGCGAAACCGGGCTGGTTGATGGCATCGAAGACGTAGGGGTAGGAGAAGAGACCGATCCCGCCCCGCAAGACGGTGCGCCTTCCCAACATGTACGAGACGGAGGCGCGTGGCAGGACGGTGACGAGCCGTTCGTAGACTGGATTGCCCCCGTAGAGGAGCCCACCGAGGACGTGGAACTGGTCGGCCGGAATCTCGGCCATCGGGTTCGCCGCGTAGGCGGCTTTCGCGGCAGGCTCCAGCGGATTGGGGGTCGTGCGGTCAAACCCAGTGGTGTTCCGGTTGTGCGCCTCACGAAGACCGGTATCCATCTCGCTGCGCAGGCCGAAGTTCACGGTCAGGTTGGAGGTCGGTGACCACGCGTCCTGAACGAACAGGGAGTGGACGGTATCCGAGTAATCTCCGTACGTGTTCACGTCGATGTAGCTGTTCCCCCCGATGTCGGAATGCCGAGGAGGAACTGGGCCAGTGACTGCCCGGTCTGGATCGAGGCGCTGCTGCTTGCGCTCGTGTAGGTGCCCGTGAAGTTGTAGCGCCCCGCCACATAGCCGTTGTCTGTCAACTTCCATCTCTGGGAGCGCATCTCGTAGCCGGCGCGGATCGCGTGGTCGCTCAGCGCCCAGGTGACCGTGGGAGCGATGGAGGTGTTGGTCAAGGGCTGATCGAACCCCTGTTCGTAGTTGGAACGTTGCGAGCCCAGCGTGGCATACGTCACTCCGCCGCTAGCGATGTCGAACCGCGGCAGGTAGGTGTAGCCTTGGAAGAGGTTGACCGTCGCGGCGCTGAAGCCGAGGGTCGCGGGATCGAACTGTTGCGCGGGGGTTTGCCACGAACCCCACTTCGCGTAACTGGCGCGGAAGTCGCCGACGAAGCTCGGCGTGAGAATGTTGGTGTAGGTCGCTGTCACCCCGAGGTTGCTGCGGTAGTCGAAGCCCTGCGAAACCGCAAAGTCGTTCTGTACCCCCGCCCAGTTGTAGCGATCCTCTTGTCTCTTGTTCCAGTAGCTCGAGAAAGCCAGTTTCTGGTCAGGCGTGAAGTTGTGGTCGAGCCGGAGCAGGGCCGAGTTATATGTGTACGGGCGGCTCTGGTCCGAGAAATAGTTGTTCGACCCGTCCGCCTTTCCCGCCTGATTTGGCATCGGGTAGTAGGAGAGGAGCTTCAGCGCGATCGGATTGAGGCGGTCGGCCGGGATGATGTTGCCTGGGAAAGCGGTGCGGCTGGTGGTGCCCGTGAGCGGGTCGTAGATCTTGATATTGGACGCCAGGAGCTCGGAGAAGTCACCGCGCCGCATCTTGTCGGTCGGCACCGAATAGGTCGCCGGCTCGGTTTGCACGTCTTTCAGGTGCTCGGCCGACACCATGAAGAAGGTCTTGTCCCGGAAGATCGGCCCCGACACCATCGCGCTCATTCGGTCGTAGGTGCGGGGGCTGGCGGGTTGTCCCGAGAGGTCTTGCATCTGCGACGTCGCCGAGCGGCTGCTGTTGCGGTTGAAGTACGTGGCCGCGCCGTGGAAACTGTTGCCACCGCTCTTCAGGGCCAAGTTCACGCTGGCGCCGGCCGTGTGTCCCTGCTGCGCGTCGAAGTCGTTGGTGGTCACCCTGAACTCTGCGATCGAGTCGGCGGGAGGAGAGAAGCCAACGCGCGCACCTCCATAGTTCACCTGCTGCCAGGACACGACGTTGGGGGCGCCGTCGATGGTGAAGTCGTTGCCGCCCTTGGCGCCGTTCGCGATGAAGCCACCGAGGCCCGCGTTGTCCATCGGCCGAGCGAAGTGCAAGTCGGAGTTATCCACGACGCCTGGACTCAGACGGGTCAGCATGTAGGCTGTGCCGTCGCCGAGGGGCAGATGTTGGATCTGCTCGCGGTCGACCACCTGACCTATCGAGGTCGAGTTGACATCGACGGACGGGGTGCTCGCGGTGACCTCCACAACCTCCGTCGCCCCACCGAGGGCGAGGACCAGGTCGACGGTCAGCGAGTCACCGACGCGGATCTGGATCCCGGTCTTCTCGACCGGCCGGAAGCCCGAAAGGCTGGCCGTCACCGAGTACACCCCGGAGATCAGGTAGCGAGCCTGATAGTACCCCCGGTCGTTGGTCGTGAATGTGGTCGCGATGTTGGTGCCGGTGTTGGTCACCTTCACGGTGGCCCCCGGGAGGACGCCACCGGACTCGTCCTTCACCGTGCCCGAGATCGCGCCGCGGAAGTCCTGCGCGGCGAGGCGCGGATGAAGGCCTACGACCAGCACCAGTGAGATCAACAAACGCACGACGTTGCAGGTCTTCATGATTCCTCCCTTTCAACCCCATGCCGCTTGATCGTGGCGTGAGTCTCGGGGAAAGATAATACCTCTGTAAACCCGTTGTCAATAGTTGTCGTACCACTTTCCCGCCCTCTCGCGAAAACCTGAACCCGAACGCACCCGAGAGCGTTAACATCCTGAAGGGCTTGCAAATAGGGACCACGGAGCTCCAGCTCCGGCCGGGCGACGTCGGCTCGGAGGGCCGGGGGGGACTTGCGGTGGGGCTGGCCAACCGGAGGCGAGATTCGAGCCGACGGGCCCTCCTGGTCGACCCGAGGCAGTGCGGGCTGGCGGGGGCGCAGCTTGTCATCGCTGACGACCGCCCAGCCCGCGGGTGGGCAGTGGCGGCGATCCTGCCGGCCGCGGCCCGGCAACGGTGCGAAGTCCGGGGTCCCGCCCAATGGTGTAGAGCCGGTCTCGGACCATCTCGATGCCCGGCACGCAGTGCCTGGACAAATTCGGAGCTACCAAAGCGAGCCGACCGGAAGATTTCAAACGTGACGACTGGTCGGACCAATGCACATCAGTCTGTCTTCGTCCTGGGAGTCGCTGACGCTCGTGCCCTCTCGTCCAGATAGGTCTCGAGGTTCGAGATCCCGCTCGCTGCGAGGGTGGCACCGTCGGCCGGATTCCGAGGGTCCAGACCGTGTGCGTTCTCCCACGCGTCCGGCATCCCGTCTCGATCCGAATCGGCGGGCGGGGGCTCTGTCCGCAAACGCGGCCATCCGCCGAGCTGCTTCTGAGAGTCGATGAGGGAACCAGTCTTCTCCACGACTGAACGGAGGACGGAGGAATCCACGGAATCGCGGACGAGTGATGCCCCCGCTTCATTCAGAACCCGGCGGTAGGCGGTCTCGGCGTCATCGGTTCCGACCTCCGGAAACGGGAAGCGTTCGGGCCGCACCCGGTACGCGCCGGCAAACAGCTCCCAGTCCCCTGGCACGGTCACATGCCCATTCTGGACGACGGCGTCGATGCGGTTGCCGCGCTGGTGAATCTCGGTTCGATCGCTGCCGCTGGAAAAGGCCAGCTTTCGCTTTTCCGCTCCGGTGGATGGGCCGGCCACGAGCGTGTTCGCCACATAGTTCAGGCGCGGGGAACCCTCGGACGCCGGACCGCTGTACCCTGGCTCGCTCCCCCAGTCGAAGACGACGTTGTTGACGAAATCGAGGCCCAGATCGTCGCCGAGCCGCGGGTTGCGGCTCGCGTGGTGCGCGTACAGGTTGTGGTGAAAGGTGATCCCGCCGCTTCCATAGCGAAGAAGCGAGCCGTAGCCGTGAGGGCCCTTCTTGTGGCACGCCACGTTCAGGCTCTCGGCGATGATTGACCACTGGACGGTCACGCGATCCGAGTGCGTGACCGAAAGTGTCTCGTCGATGCTCCAGGAGGCCGAGACGTGGTCGATGATCACATCTCGCGACTCGAAGACGTTCAGGGCGTCGCCCTGGAACTCGGGACAGTTGATGTCCCCCGCGCGAAACCGCATGTGCCGGACGATCACGTCGTGCGTCCCCGAGATGCTGGTGGTGAAGCCGGCCACGGTCACCCCGTCCCCGGGGGCCGTCTGCCCCGCGAGCGTGAGGAATGGCTTGTCGATGTTCAGCCCGGACCGAAGGAAGATGGTTCCGGAAAGATCGAAGACGATCGTGCGCGGGCCGCGGGCAGTCTGGACGCCGTAGCGCAGGCTGCCCGGTCCGGTGTCGGAGAGGGTCCTGACGTGGTAGACATCACCTCCCCGTCCTCCCACGGCGAATGCTCCGAAGCCCTCGGCACCGCGAAAGGCCCGCGGCGGCTCGGTTGCGGCGAGCCTTCCCCGTACGGCGACGGGTCCCGTGCGGGGCCACTCCATCGCGCTCGCGGCCAGGAGCATTCCGCACAGCCCGTGCGGCGCGTTGGTCACCCGCTTCCTGGCGAGGTAGCCCGCCAGGTCCTTCTGGACGCTCGTTCCCTCCACGGTGCCCTCGATCACCGACCGTCCATCTGCGTCCTCGGAAATGCGGCTCAGCAAGCCGCGCCAGCCCTGGCGGGCCACCTCGGCCTCGGCAGCGCCAAGGAAACCGTCATCGACGCCGCGCTTCAGCGCGTAGACGAACATCGCGCTCGCGGAGGTCTCGAGGAAGTTCCCGGGTCGATCGCCCTTGTCCATGACCTGGTACCAGAGGCCGCTTTTCGGGTCCTGGGTCCGACGGATCCCTCCCGCCGCCTCTTGGAAGAGCTCACGCAGCCTCGCGTACCCTGGGTGCTCTTGGGGGAGCTCGGCGAGGATGTCAACGAGCGCCATCACGTACCACCCCATCGCGCGGCCCCAGACCTCCGGCGAGACGCCCGTTGCCGGGTCGGCCCAAGCCGCGTTCCGGTCTGCGTCCCACGCGTGCCGGAACAGGCCACCCCCGGCGCGCGCCTTTTCGCCGACGAGCAGCGTCTGCACCACGGCCGTGTCGAAGCAGAACCCGGGCTCAGCGAACATCCGCCCGTAGCGGACCAGGAACGGCTCGGCCATGTAGATCCCATCGAGCCACATCTCGTCCGGGTACTTCAGCTTGTGCCAGAAGCCCCCCGCCGAGTTCCGAGGAAAGCCGTCGAACCGTTCGCGAAGCCAGCGCGCGGCCCTCGCGTATTTCGGGTCCCCTGTCTCCTCGTAAAGGAAGAGCACCAAGTTCCCTGGCTGGATCCGATCCAGGTTGTGCCCTGCGGCATCGTCACCGAGATCAACGCTCCCGTCGTTGCACAGGTAGGAGTCCACCCAGGCTCGGATGTAGTCCAGATACCGAGGATCCCGGGTGTGGCGGTACACTTCCGCGATCCCACACAGGACGATCCCTGTCGTGTACTCGAAGCCCTTGTTGCTGATCGCGCCCGCGTTTGGCCATCGCGAGAGCACGTCGTCCGCGAGACGGACGGCGAGCGGTCTTGACTGGCGGCGGAGGCGCGGTCCCCGCAGCCGCACTCGCGGGGCCACTCGCGAGGCCGAGCACGAACACACCGGCGCTGATACCAAGACAAAGGCCTCGCAAGCGTTGCGGCATGGTGTCTCTTCCGGCGGTGATCAACGGCCCATCCAGCCGCCATCAACGACGAGCACGTGCCCGTGCACGTAGTCTGAGGCACGGGAGGCGAGGAAAACGGCGGCGCCGACGAGATCCTCGGGCTCGCCCCAGCGGCCCGCCGGAATCCGTTCGAGGATCTGGCGGCTGCGCTCGGGGTCGGCGCGCAGAGCGGCGGTGTTGTTCGTGCGCATGTAGCCGGGCGCGATCGCGTTCACGTTCACCCCTCGCCCGGCCCATTCGTTCGCGAGGGCCCTGGTTATCGCCGCCACCCCCGACTTCGCCGCGGCGTAGGCGGGGACGCGGATCCCACCCTGAAAGGAGAGGAGCGAGGCGATGTTGATGATCTTGCCATGCCCGGCCGCGAGCATCTCCCGGCCCGCCTCACGGCAGAGCCGGAAAACGCTTCCCAGATTGACGTCGAGAACGTAGTCCCAGTCCTCGTCGGAGGTCTCCTCGGCGTTCGCGCGCCGAATCGTTCCGGCGTTGTTGACGAGGATATCGAGGCCACCAAGCGCCGCAACTGTCTCCGACACGAGCCTGCCGGGCGTTTCGTGGATCGGAGAGGTCGCCCGCGATTGCCGTTGTCCGGACACCCGCCGCGCGAATTGCTGCGCACGTCGCGTCGCAGTCTTCGGGCCGCACCTCGCCGTGGACGACGACGTCCGCGCCTGCCCTTGAGAAACCGAGGGCGATGGCGGCGCCGAGGCCGCCCGAAGCACCCGTGACGAGCGCCTTCCGTCCGGCAAGTGAGAAGAGGCCGAGTCCGTTTGTGTGCATGACGCCCTCACGCCGCGGGCCCGAGCCCGCGGCCGAGCGTGCCGAGCTCGAGGCCAAGATACTCTCTTGCATTGAAAAACGAGATCGTCTCGACCAGGCGGCCGAGCATCGCCCTGTCATCCGGCACGAGCCCTCTCCTCACGTCGTGACCCAGGAGGTTGCAGAGGAGACGGCGGAAGTAGTCGTGCCGCGGGTACGAGAGAAAGCTGCGGGAGTCGGTTACCATTCCGATGAATCGCGAGAAGAGACCCATATTCGAGAGAGCGCGCATCTGGGCTTCCATCCCGTCCAGTTGATCGAGGAACCACCACGCCGGTCCGTACTGGATCTTGCCCGGCACGGAGCCGTCCTGGAAGTTGCCGGCCATCGTCGCAAAAACCTCGTTGTCGGCCGGGTTCAGGTTGTACAGGATCGTCTTGGCGAGCTGATCCGTGCTGTCCAGACGGTCGAGAAAACGTGCCAGCGACCGAGCCTGCGGAAAGTCGCCGACTGAGTCCAACCCGCTGTCGGCGCCGAGCCTGCGGCGCAGCCGCGTGTTGTTGTCCCGCAGCGCGCCCAGGTGGAACTGTTGAACCCAGCCGCGAGCGTGGTCGAGGAGCGCCAGCCGATGGAGGAGGGCCGATCGGAAGCCGCGCGCCTCCTCGGCCTCGAGCGTCTCCCCGCTCCGGATGCGACCGAACACCTTCGAGGCGTCCTCATCCGTCCACGGCTCCGCGTCAATCTGCTCGAGCCCGTGGTCAGAAGCGCGGCAACCGGCCGCGTGGAAGAACGAATGCCGCGACTCGAGCGCATCGAGCAGAGACTCGAAGGTGCCGATGGAGAGCGCCGCGGCCTCACCTAACCGGTCGACCCAGGCGTTCCAGGCCTGCGGATCACCCGTCGCCAGCACGCGGTCGGGCCGGAACGTGGGATACACGCGCGTCTCCGGATCAACCCGCGCGGCAAGCGCGGTGTGATGCGCCAGCGAGTCGATCGGGTCGTCGGTCGTGCAGACGACGGCGACCCGAAACTGCCTGAGGAGCCCCTGAGCCGAGAAGCCGGGTTCGGCGAGCCGCGCATTGCACCGCTCGAAGATGTTGCGCGCGGTCCTCTCGTCGAGAAGCTCCGCGATGCCGAAGGGGCGCTTGAGCTCCATGTGTGTCCAGTGGTAGAGCGGGTTGCGGAGGGTGAATGGGACGGTCCGTGCCCACGCCTCGAACTTCTCCCAGTCCGAGGCGTCCCCGGTGCAGAGCCGCTCCGGGATCCCATTCGCGCGCATCGCCCTCCACTTGTAGTGGTCACCCTTCAGCCAGATCTCCGTGATCGAGCGGAAGTAGTGATCCTCGGCGATCTGCTCGACTGGCAGGTGGCAGTGGTAGTCGAGGATTGGCAGGTTCTCGGCGTGATCGTGATAGAGCTCCGCGGCCACGTCCGTTTCCAGCAGGAAGTCGTCGTGAATGAAGGGCTTCATCGTGCGTCACCCTTCTGCCGCCCCCGACGGTTCGGCCTTGGCCCTGGTTCACGGGCCTGCGCCTCGCGAGCCTTTTCGAGGTGCTCGGCCATCTCACGCCGGGCCCGCTCGACGTCCCGCGCCCGGATCGCCCGGTAGATTCGGCGGTGCATCTCAGCCGATTCCTTGAGGTTCGTGGAGTGGACCACGGTCTCCCGCCGGGTCTCCCAGACGAGCTGCGCAAGTGTGTCGACGAGTGTGGCCAGGACAGGGTTCTGCGAGGCGGCCGCTACGGCGCGGTGAAACTGGACATCGTGCCGGAGGTACTCCTGCGGATTGTCGACCGACGCGAACATACCCGCGACCTCGTCCGCCATGGCGGCCATCTGCTCGGGCCTGGCGTTCGCCGCCGCCAGGCAGGTCCCTCCGACCTCGAGCATGGCGCGCGCCTCGAACATCTCGTCGCGGGTGAAGCCGTGGAGGGCAGCGAGAAAGCGGAGTGGCCCTTCCCCGAGCCGTGGCGGGCCCGCGACGATGTAGGTTCCCGAGCCCTGGCGCGCGTGCATCACGCCCATTGCCTGGAGCGAACGGAGGCCCAAGCGCAAGGAGGCCCGGCTCACTCCGACCTGATCGGCGAGGTCGCGCTCCGGAGGGAGCCGGTCTCCAGGCTTCAGGCGGCCGGCCTCGATCAGCTTGAGGACGTACTCGACCACCTTGCCACCGACCGTGTTGCCGGTTGACCGGTCGCCAGAGGTCTTACCTGTCATCGTCATGCCCTCGAAATTGGTCTGCAGAGTGATACCATCCCCCTCGGAGCCGTGTCAAGGAGGAGTACCCTCTAAATCAGGGTATTCGTCAACTTCCACGGCCCGGAGGGGTAGAATTCGACCTCGTGAGTTCCATGGTATGGTGTCCTCAGAACGGAAGAGTGGTTGACCACTTCTTCGGGACCACGGAGCTGGGATGACGCTCAAGCTCAGGAGTGAGTCCGAGTGCCGCTGGGACCTCATCAGCCTCGGCGAGGTCATGCTGAGGCTGGACCCCGGCGAAGGCCGCATCCATACCACCCGACGGTTCACCGCGTGGGAGGGAGGCGGTGAGTACAACGTCGCGCGCGGGCTGCGGCGCTGTTTCGGAAAGCGCACGGCGGTCCTCACGGCGCTGACCGACAACCCTGTCGGGCGGCTGGTGGAGGACCTGATGCTCCAGGGCGGGGTCGACCTGTCCCTCGTGCGTTGGGTTCCCTACGACGGCGTCGGGCGAACGGCCCGCAACGGGTTGAACTTCACGGAACGGGGATTCGGACCGCGCGCCGCAGTGGGCTGCTCGGACCGGGGGCACACCGCCGTCTCGCAGCTGCAGCCCGGCGACTTCGACTGGGAGACCATCTTCGAGCGGCATGGCGCCCGCTGGCTGCACTCCGGCGGCATTTTCTGCGCACTCGGCGAATCGACGCCCGCCGTTGCCCGGAGCGCTTTCGAGGCCGCCAGGAGGCACGGGACGATCGTTTCGTACGACCTGAACTACCGCGATTCGCTCTGGCGCTCCATCGGGGGCCAGGCCAGGGCGCAGGAAGTCAATCGGGGCCTGCTGGGTTTGGTCGACGTGCTGTTCGGCAACGAGGAGGACTTCTCCGCCGCGCTGGGGTTTGCGGTCGAGGGGACCGATTCCAGTTACGCAGAGCTCTCGACGGCCGGCTTCCGCAGAATGATCGCGAAAGTCATGGATGCGTTCCCGAATGTCAGGGCCGTTGCCACGACGCTGCGTACCGCCCCAAGCGCCAGCAAAAACGGCTGGGGAGCCATCTGCTCTTTCGCGGGCGAGCTTTTCGAGGTCCAGCAGACCGACATCGAAGTCTGCGACCGTGTGGGCGGCGGCGATTCGTTCGCCTCGGGCTTCATCTGCGGCCTGTTGGAAGACCGGGGTCCGGAGTGGGCGCTTCGATGTGGCGTGGCTCACGGCGCCCTGGCCATGTCGACCCCCGGCGACACCTCCATGGCGACACGCCCGGAGGTCGAGCGACGCATGAAGGGTTCAATCGCGAGGATCGAACGATGAACCGGCAGAAAACCGTCGAGAGAATCGAGAGGCTCGGACTCGTCCCGGTCGTACGGGCGCCGTCGGCGGATGTCGCGCTGCGCGCCGCGCGAGCCGTCTTCGCCGGAGGCATCGACGTCCTCGAGATCACCATGACGGTCCCCGATGCCCTCGGCGTCCTGCGACAGCTCGCCGCCGAGCTGGGCGATCGCGTCGTTTTCGGGGCGGGCACCGTTCTCGATGCCGACACCGCCCGGACCTGCATCGCCGCCGGTGCCGAGTTTATCGTGGCCCCCGGGCTCGACCTCGAGACGATCCGGGCGGCGCATGAGCTCGACAGGCCGGTGATGCCGGGGGCACTCACGCCAACCGAGGTCATCACGGCCTGGAAGGCCGGTGCCGACATGGTCAAGATCTTCCCCTGCTCGGCCGTCGGGGGAGCCGAATACCTGCGCGCCCTCAAGGCGCCCCTGCCCCAGGTGAAGCTGCTGCCGACCGGCGGCGTCGATCGGAACACCGCGGCGGACTACATTCGCGCCGGTGCCGCCGCGCTCGGGCTCGGCACCGGGCTCATCGACCTGAAGGTCCTGCAACAGCAGGGCGACGGGGCGCTGTCGGCCCGCGCGCGCGAGCTGGTCGAGATCGTACGCGCCGCGCGCGCGGAGCTTGAGTCACGGTAGATGGTGCGCCACCGAATTCGCCGCCGTTTCGCCGGTCTTCTCCTCTTCGTGGGCCTCGCACCGGCATGCATCGGAGGACTGGGCGCCCCGGCCAGTCGCGGCGTTCCTGCACGCGGTCAAGGCGAAAGAGCGAATCTCGTCGTCGCGCCTGACGGGAGCGGCGACTTCCGCACGATCCAGGAAGCTCTCGATGCCCTCCCGCCCGACGCGCCAGCCACCCGGATCATCCTCCTGCGCGCCGGCACGTACAGGGAGAAGATCTTCATCACCAAGAGCAGGGTGGCCCTCGTCGGGGACGACCGCGAGCGGACGCGCCTCGTTTACTCCGAGCTGCGATCGGAGTGGCGCAAGACCCACCCGGACGACTGGGGCTCGGCGGTGGTCAATGTGGGTGAAGGGGTAGCAGACCTCGTTCTCGCGAACCTCACGATCCACAACGACTACGGAAGTCGGGGCGGAAGCCACGACCACCAGTTTGCCGTGCGCAGTGGGAAGGGGACGACCCGCATCTCGGTTCTCCATGCCGATGTCATCGCAGACGGGGGCGACACGATCTCGCTCTGGAACAGCACATCCGGGATGTACTACCACGCCAGCTCCACCTTCGAGGGCTACGTGGACTTCTTCTGCCCGCGAGGGTGGAGCTACGTAACGGACAGCCGTTTCTTCGGCCACAGCACCAGCGCCAGCATCTGGCACGACGGGAGCGCCGACGAGGACCAGAAGCTCGTGATCCGGAGCTCCCGTTTCGATGGCGTCCCCGGATTCGCCCTCGGGCGCAACACCCGCGACGGGCAGTTCTACCTTCTCGACTGCACCTTCTCGAACGCGATGGCCGATCGCCCGATCTACCTCGCGCGCGAGCCGGAGACGTTCCGATGGGGCCTTCGTGCCTACTTCTGGAGCTGCCGGCGCGATGGCGGCGACTTTCTATGGTTTGCCGACAACCTGCACCAGGCCCGGGGCGCCCCGCGCGCCGATGAGATCGACGCGCGCTGGACGTTCGGGGGACGGTGGGATCCCGAGGCGACGCTGCCGGCGGTTCTCCCGTTCGCAAGCCTCCCGCTGCCTCGGAACGGTGCTCGCGCCGTCCCAGCGGAGGGGGGCTCGCTCCGCTGGATCGGGGCGCGCAACGCGGTCGCCTACGATCTCCGCCTCGGTCGCACCGACCCGCCGCCGGTCGTCGCTCGCGTCCAGGGAACCGCGTACGGACCCGGCCCCCTGGTGCCGGGCGCGGTATATTTCTGGCGCGTTGATGCGGTGACTCCCGCAGGAACCGTCGAGGGGTTCGTGTGGCGGTTCGTGACCGGCGAGCAGGAGCGCGGGACCGGACGCAACGCCTCAATGGCGGAGCGGTAAGGGGCACGATCATGCAAGACGACACCGTGGTTGAGCACCCTGTGAAGCCGGACGCGGCCGAGAACGTGGTCGCCTACGTCCGTGACCTGATCAGCAGCGGAGATTTCAAGCCCGGAGACCGGTTGCCGGCCGAGAGGGAGCTGGCGCTCCAGATCGGCGTCAGCCGGCCGAGCGTTCGCGCCGGACTCCAGGCGCTTGCGGCGATGGGCGTCGTGGAGTCGCGCCGCGGCTCCGGGACCTACATCAGTACCGGACCCCTGGTCCTTTCCAGCGGTCCCCTTCAGCTCCTCGCGATCCTCCACGGTATCCCGCGGGCCGAGATCTATGAGGCCCGTCGCATCCTCGAGGGCAGGACGGCGCGGTTTGCCGCCGAGCGCGCCGCGGGCGAAGCGCTGGCCGAGATCTCGGAGGAGGTGATGGGGATGTTCGCTTCCACCGCTGACGCGCAAACGTTCCTCCTCCACGACATCCGATTCCACCGTGCGGTGGCGCGGGCATCCGGCAACCTCGTCCTGTCGGCTCTGGTGGAGATGGTCTCCGCCATCTTCTACGAGCAGCGCAAGGAGACGGCCGGCCGTGATCGCGACCTGCGCGTCTCGGCTGAGCAGCATCGGCGCATCTACCAGGCCATTCGCGAGCGGGATCGCGACGCTGCGGAGCGGGAGATGGACGCCCACCTCCAGGCCGCCCTTCACAGGCAGGAGCTGGAGGAGAGGAACCCGGTGTCGGTTCCGCAAAAGGACTCCGCCGCGAAACGGAAGAAAAGCGTCTGAGTGCTCCGGCCCGACCCGAGTCCATTGCGAGAGGAGAGACGACATGAGTGCGAAGCACTTCGGCCTCGCCGGTTTGGGCATCATGGGGCGCGATCTAGCGCTCAACATCGCCCGTTAAGGCTTGCCGATGATCCGGTTTAACGTGGATGCCGAGAAACGTCGGAGCGCGCACCTCGCGCTGGAGAAGCGTTGAACCGAGTCCAACAGTCATACCAAAGAGCAACCAAAAGGAGCCAAACGTGAAGAAAGCAGATATCGGCCTTGTCGGCCTGGCTGTAATGGGCCAGAACCTGGTCTTGAACATGGACGACCACTCCTTCACGGTGGCTGTCTTTAACCGCACGGTGTCCAAGGTGGATCAGTTCCTCAGTGGCGGCGCCAAGGGCACCAAGGTCATCGGCGCACGTTCCATCGAGGAGCTGGTCAGCCTACTCGCAAGGCCCCGGCGGATCATGCTGATGGTCAAGGCGGGCAAGCCGGTGGACGAGTTCATCGACCTGTTCATCCCGCACCTGGAGCCAGGCGACATCATCATTGACGGCGGCAACTCCAACTACCAGGACACGATGCGCCGTGCCGCGCTGGTCGAGTCCAAAGGGTTTCTCTACATCGGCACCGGTGTGTCGGGAGGCGAGGAGGGGGCGCGTCACGGTCCGTCGATCATGCCGGGAGGGTCGCCGGCGGCCTGGCCGCACGTCAAGCCGATCTTCCAGGCCATCTCAGCCAAGGTGGCCGATGGCTCGCCTTGCTGCGAGTGGGTGGGCGAAAACGGCGCGGGCCACTACGTCAAGATGGTGCACAACGGTATCGAGTACGGCGACATGCAGTTGATCTGCGAAACCTACCATCTGATGAAAGAGGGGCTGGGCCTGAGCGCCGACGACATGCACAGGGTCTTTGCCCAGTGGAACAAAGGTAAGCTCGACTCGTACCTGATCGAGATCACGCGCGACATCCTGGGCTTCAAAGATGAGGATGGCGAGCCGATGGTAGACAAGATTCTCGATACCGCCGGGCAGAAGGGCACCGGCAAGTGGACCGGCATCTCGGCGCTGGAGTTGGGGATCCCACTGACCATGGTCGTCGAGGCGGTGCTGGAACGCTCACTGTCAGCGTTGAAAGACGAGCGCGTGGCCGCATCTGGAGTGCTGTCCGGCCCCAAGCCCAAGTTCACCGGCGACAAGAAGGCGTTTGTCGACGATCTGCGAGAAGCCCTGTATGCCTCCAAGATCGTTTCCTACACTCAGGGCTACATGCTGATGCGCGCGGCGGCGCAGGAGTACAAGTGGAACCTCAACTATGGCGGCGTCGCTCTCATGTGGCGCGGCGGGTGCATCATCCGCTCGGCCTTCCTGGGAAAGATCAAGGAAGCGTTCGACAAAAACCCCAAGCTCAGCAACCTGTTGCTCGCCCCGTACTTCCAGAAACAGGTCGAAGCGGCGCAGCCCGCATGGCGGCGCGTGGTGGCCAAGGCCACTCAGAGAGGAATTCCAGTCCCAGCCATGTCCAGCGCGCTGGCTTTCTACGACGGGTACCGCCGGGGATGGCTGCCTGCCAATCTGCTTCAGGCTCAGCGCGACTATTTTGGCGCTCACACCTATGAGCGCGTGGACAAGCCGCGGGGCCAGTTCTTCCACACGAATTGGACCGGGCATGGCGGCGATGTGACCTCAAACCCGTACCAGGCTTAGTGCGTCGTCCACGACGCTGGGGTCAATCTGCCACCCGCCTCAGCTGGCCCGGTCAAGCCAGCCGTGTGAGCGCATCCACTCCTCCAGGCGCTTCGGCCACTCGGAGGTCGGCCCGAGCCCAGGGGTGGTGCCGAAGCCGTGCGGCCCCTTCTCGAAGAGGTGCATCTCGGCGGGAACTCCTGCCCGTCGGAGCGCCTGGAAGAACAGCAAGCTGTTTTCGAGCGGCACGGAGGTGTCCTCGGCGGTGTGGACGAGGAACGTGGGCGGGGTGTCCCGGCTCACCCGTGTCTCGACCGACAGGCGTTCGATGAGGGCCGGTGAGGGTGCATCACCGATCAGGTTCTTTCGCGACAACGCGTGGGTGAACGGCGTGGTCATCGTGATCACCGGGTAGAGGAGCGCGAGAAAATCGGGCCGGGCGCTGACAGCGTCCAGCTCGGCTCCGGTCCGGCCCTCGGGCGCATCGAAGAGCGTGCCCGCACAAGCCGCCAGGTGACCGCCGGCGGAGGATCCCAGCACCCCGATCCTGTGGGCATGCACGCCAAACTCTTGCGCTCGCGAGCGGACGATCCGGATGGCGCGCAGCACGTCGCGGAGCGGCGCCGGGTGCCCGTACTCCACGAGGCGGTACTTGAGGACGAAGGCGAAAACCCCGAGCGCGTTGAGCCGCTTGACGAGCTCGCTCCCCTCCTTCGAGACAGCAAGGCGACCGTAGCTCCCCCGGGACAGATAATGACGGCGGTCCCCACCGCCGTCTCGGCGGGCGCCGGGAAGGCGGTGAGCGTCGGAACCTGGACGTTGTAGACGCGCCCGTCCTCGATGCGCTCCCCGCCGCCGTCAGGCCGAGCGTCCGGGACGCCCTCGGGCCACAGCGGAACGACCTTCGGTTCATCGGCAGCGGCGCTCGCAACCGTCAGCCCGAGCGCGACGAGAAGACAACCGAACAGGCCGATCGACCGACGGACCCAGACTCGCCTTGTGCCGAGCGAGCGGCCGGCTACACTCGTCGCCACGGCTCCCTCCTCCAGCCCGGATACCTCAGCCGTAGAATCCCGGTCCATGTGCCAGCAGACCTACTTTCCCGTTGCTGGGCGTCTCGGTCCCTCGGCATCGGCCAGCGGTGCTGGTTCGAGCCGCGGCGCCAGCACGTGGACGACCAGCAGGGCGACGAGGTATGCGGATCCGGCCACCGTGAAGAGCAGGCGATAGCTTCCGGTCAGCTCGAGCACCCATCCGGTCGCCGTGGCGATCAGCATGCCGCCGATCGCCCCTGCCATGCCGCCAAGCCCCACCACTGAAGCGACGGCGGAACGCGGGAAGAGGTCGGACGCGAGCGTGAACATGTTGGCGGACCATCCTTGGTGCGCCGCCGCAGCGAGACCAACGAGGGCAACCGCAACCCACATGCTCGTCACACCGGACGCGAAAACGATCGGGGTGACGCACACGGCGCACACGAGCATCGCGAGCTTGCGCGCCCGATTGACCGAAACGCCCCGGCGCAGCATCGTCGAGGACAGCCAACCGCCGCCGATCGAGCCGATATCGGCGATCAGGTAGATCGCTACCAGCGGCGGACCCAGCTTGAGCAGCGACAGGCCATGCTTATCGTGGAGGAACTTCGGAATCCAGTACAAGTAGAACCACCAGATCGGGTCGGTCATGAACTTGCCGGCCGCGAACGCCCAGGTCTGGCGATGCGGCAGGAGGCGAAGCCATGGAATTCGCTGCGCGGGATCGTCCGGGTCCGAGCGGATGAGTGCGAGCTCAGCGGCTGTCACACGCGGATGCCGATCGGGGTGGTCGTACATCGGCAGCCAGAACAGGAGCCACAGCAGCCCGACCGCGCCGGTCAGGATGAACGCCCAGCGCCAGCCGTAGGTGACGGCGATCCACGGGACAGCCAGTGGCGCAATGACCGCGCCGACGTTGGTGCCGGCGTTAAATATCCCGGTGGCCAGTGCGCGCTCGCGCCGGGGGAACCACTCCGCCATCGTCTTGATCGCGGCCGGGAAGTTGCCGGATTCGCCGAGACCCAGTGCGAAGCGGGCGGCGCCGAAGCCGAACGGCGTGCGCGCCAGCGCGTGAGCCATCGCGGCGACGCTCCAGAACGCCAGAGCGAGCGCGTAGCCGATCCTGGTACCGAGCACATCCAGCAACCGCCCGACGAGCAGCAGCCCGATCGCGTAGGCGGCCTGGAACGCGGTGACGATGTAGCCGTACTCCACCTCGGTCCATCCGATTTCCCGCTGCAGCGTCGGCGCGAGGATCCCAATTACCTGGCGGTCGATGTAGTTGACGCTCGTCGCGAAAAACACCAGCGCGCAGATGACCCAGCGGTAGTGGCCCACTTTGGAGGCAGCGTCGGATGCGACGGTCACAGGTGACATCGAGCACTCCCCTCTTTCGAACCTGTCCCGCTCAGCTCACGAGGTCCCGCTCGAACGCGGCGTAGTCCGGCAGGGCGGCGAGCTGCTCCCGCGCCCTTGCCAGCCGGACCCGCATCCGCCAGGCCCGTCGCCTCCGCGAGGAACAGGATGTAGCTCGCGACGCCCCGGGCGTAGGAGAGCCGCGCCTCGTCACTTATGGTGTAAAAGTGGGCCCTCTGGGCGTAACCCTGCGGGCCGTGATCGCCGAGACACCGCGGGGAGCCATCCCCCGCGAGCACGTACAGGAAGTTGTACTCGAACCAGAACATGTGATCGGGCGAGCGCGGCAGCGCCGCCAGGACCGACCGGAGCGCTTCCGGGCTCTCGAAGACTGCAGTGCCGTCGCGCTTTTCGTGGGCCAGCGCATGCCGGATGAACTCGCGCGCCATCCGCTGCCGGGTCGCGTCCTCGGCGAACGCCCCTTCGATGGCGAGCTCACGCGTGAAGTCGTACCAGTCATGCCAGAGCTCTCGATCGCCCGGGTCGTGCGACCGGGCCAGGGCGGCGCCCATCTCGTAGGTGTAGCGGCCCGACGTCTTGATCTCGAGGTTCTGCCTCGTCACGTCACCGACGACGCCGTAGTTCTCCGCCGATTTTCCGCTGCCCGAGTGGAACCCGATCGAGACCCCGAAGCTCTGCGCCACCCTATAGAGAGCGTCCACCGTACGGCGCAGCTCATCGTTGCCGGAATAGGGAAAGTTCTTCTGAAAACCGATGGCCGGCGCCACGTAATGGATCTCGACGCCCACCGCCTCCACCATCGCCAGGCAGAGCGCAAGCGTTTCGGGCGTCGTGCGACCCGGCAGCTCGTCGATCGAGAGCTCCCGGAAGTACCGGCGGCCCACCTCCTCAGTGAACAGTTCCCGGCGGACCCGGGCGTACGCCTTGTCGCGCCTCACGAGCTTGCGCATCGCCGGCAGAAGGTACGTGAACAGCCGCCTGGCCTGTGTCTCGTCGAGCGCGAGATCGAGGGGCGCGAGCCTCGCCACGACTCGCTGGAACAGCTCCGGCTCGCCGAGCGCCGCAAACGCCCCCTCGAGCTCCACCGGGTCCTCGATCAGCGCGTGCAGCGCCAGCTCCGGCGAGAGATCGAAGGTGATGTAGCTCGCGAACGCGCAGCCGCGAGCCAGCTCCTCCTCGATGGCGTCGAACCGTCCGCCGATCGGCTGGTGGTCGGCGTTGAACCCCCACGGGATCCGGTGCCGGTGGAAGCCGACCTTCAGGAACGCGAGGACGCTCGCGTGGCTCATCCCCTCCACCGACTGCCCCTGGTGACCCTCGGGCACCGATCCGCCGATGAACGGGAACGGCACCTGCGCGAGGCGGTCCTCGAGCATGGCGTCAACGTCGTAGACGAGCTCCCGCGGGATCGAGTTCTGGTTCGCCGTGAGCGAGAGGCCGAGCTTCTGCATCACCCAGGCCACCGCCGGCCAGTGGAGCGTCGTGAAGCGGGCGCCGATCCCCAGGCTCGATCGGGCCAGCGTTCCCCGCGCCACCGGGAAGACGGTGCTGCCCGGGTCGTGCTTCTGGACGAAATTCTTGAGCGCGGCCAGTCCGTCCCATCGCAGCGCCAGGAGCTGCAGCTCCCCTCCGAGGGCGATCACACCGGCGACCGGCAGCGTATCCGTTCCGCCCACGAGCAGACCGGCGTCGCCGCTCGCGCGGTCCTCGACCACGAAGAGGCGCCAGGGGCCGACGTCGATCTCGGAGGCCGGGAAGAAGTCGAGGCTACCCGCCGCCACCCGGATGCCCTCGCTCCGGGGTCTGCTCCGTGCTGTGCGAACGAGGTCCTTCAGAGCCGGTAACACCGCCCGCGCGGCCTTCTCCAGCGCCGGTGGGTCGAGGCAGAGATCCGGAGAGATCGCCGGGTTGCGCCGAATCCTGATCCCGTTGGCCAACAGGAACTCGTTGATTGCCCTCGTGTTTCTCATCTCTCCCTCGTCACTGCGGCCCGCGGTCGCTCTAAGCACCCGTGGCAGGAGTACCGCTCCTCCTAACGATCAGTTGGTCGGTCCACTTTTTCCCGTTCAATTGCAAAGTGCTTACCACTTTCATTGCTGCACATCCGGCCCAGGGCGGTTTGGGATGCCCGCCCGGCCCGGTCAGATGCTCATCGCGTTGAAGCCGCCGTCGATGACAATCTCGGAACCTGTGATGAAGGCCCCGGCCCGGTCGGAGGCAAGCAGGAGCGTCGCGCCAACCAGCTCCAGGGCCTCGCCGAACCGCCCCATCGGCGTGTGCCCCATGATCGAGGCGACCCTTTCCGGGGTAAGGACCTTCCGATTCTGCTCGGCGGGGAAGAAGCCCGGAACGAGGGCGTTCACGCGGATACCGAGCGATGCCCACTCCCGCGCCAGGTTCTTCGTGAGGTTGTGGACGGCGGCCTTCGACATCGAGTAGGTGAACACCCGCGAGAGCGGCGTCAGGCCGGCCATCGAGCCCATGTTGATGATGCTGGCGCCTACCCCCTCGCGCTTGGCGCGCTCGACGAAGTACCGTCCGAAAACCTGGCAGGCGAGGAAGACGGTCTTGACGTTGACCATCATGATCTGGTCGAACTCCTCCTCGGGGATGTCGAGGAACGGCCGGGCCGAGTTGATCCCCGCCCCGTTCACGAGGATGTCCACGCGCCCCTGTTTACGCACGACCTCGTCGCGCAGCGCCTCGAGACTTTCCTTCTTGGTGGCCTCGCACAGCACGAACGAGACCGTTCCGCCCGCCTTCGCGATCCGTTCGACGCGGCTCCGCCCCCTGTCCGCCTCACGATCGGCCACAACCACGCTGGCGCCCGCCACGGCCAGCCCGTCGGCCATGGCGCCGCAAAGCTCCCCGGCGCCTCCCACGACGACGGCCACCTTGCCTGCGAGCTGGAATAGGTCGTTCATTCTGGTCGCTCCTGCCTCGGCCCACGTCTCAAATTTGCTTACGGACCCGGCACGCCATACTACCGTTTCTCGTGCACCAATATCCACAGGTCTCGACATTTGGTCAAGCCACCTGCTATCCTGTTTCCCCGAAAGGGCCGCGGCGGGGGTATGTCGGTACGCCAGATGCGGAGCCTCGATAATGGTGATCGGAAGTGGAGAGACTGAGCGGCCGCTGTCGGCGGGTGAGGTCCGCGCGATCGTGGAGCGGTCTGTCGCCACGCTGGACCCCCGCTGGCGACGAATCCTGGTTCTGATCCCGGATGGGACGCGGACCATGCCGCTCCCCCTCCTGGTCAGCCTGCTGGACGAGACGCTCCGTCGTCGCATCGATGCGCTCGACTACCTTGTGGCGCTCGGAACACACCGGCCAATGACCGACGAGGAGTTGGGGCTCCTGATTGGCCGGCCGGTCGTCGGAGGACGGGCGGGCTCGAGCCGTGTCTTCAACCATTGCGGCTCGGATGCGCGGGAGTTGGCCCGGCTAGGAACGATCCCCGCGGCCGAGATCGCTTCGATCACGGGCGGACTCCTCGCTGAAGACCTGCCCGTCAGCCTCAACCGCCTGGTCCTCGAGTACGACGCTCTTCTCGTGTGCGGCCCGGTATTTCCGCACGAGGTGGTGGGGTTCTCGGGCGGCAACAAGTACTTCTTTCCCGGGATCGGGGGACCGGAGGTCATCAACCTCACGCACTGGCTCGGTGCGCTCATCAGCAGCTACGAGGTGATCGGCGCCGGGTATACGCCCGTGCGAGCCGTGATCGACCGAGCGGCCTCTCTGATCGACCGTCCGAAGATCTGCTTCGCCGCAGTGGTCACCCCCGCCGGCCTTGCGGGCCTCTACTTCGGCGAGCCGCACGAGGCGTGGCAGGCCGCCGCGGGGCTTTCTGCTCGGGTGCACGTCGTCTGGGTCGAGAAACCCTTCCACCGCGTTCTCTCGGTCATGCCCACGATGTACGAGGATCTCTGGACGGCCGCCAAAGGGATGTACAAGGTGGAGCCCGCCGTCGCCGATGGGGGCGAGGTGGTCATCTACGCACCGCACCTCACCGAGGTCAGCTACACGCACGGTCCGGCGATCGAGGCGATCGGCTACCACTGCCGGGACTACTTCCTGTCCCAGTGGGACCGCTTCAAGCGCGTCCCGGGCGGCGTGCTCGCACACTCCACCCATCTCAAGGGCCTTGGCCGCTACGACGCCGAGACGGGCGTGGAAACCTCCCGAATCCGCGTGACGCTGGCGACGGGCATTTCCGATGAGCGGTGCCGCCGCCTGAACCTCGGCTACCTCGACCCGGGGCAGGTGGACATCGAGGCGTGGAGAGGCCACGAGGACGAGGGTGTGCTCGTGATTCCGCGCGCTGGGGAGATGCTGTACCGGCTTCGGACGGCACGATCCGTCCTGGCGCCGCCCCTTGGCATCCGGCAGAGGGAGGAACGATGAGCCACGGATTGACGATCTCCAAGACCGGTGCGCTCGACTTCGTGTCACTCGGAGCGCTGGTCCACCGGCTGGACCCGGGCGTTGTGCCGTTCCGAAAGGCGGCGAGCTGCCAGATCCACGTGAGCGGAGGCGAATTCAACTGCGCCGCGAACCTTGCCAACTGCTTCGGCCTCACGACGGGCATCGTCACCGCGATGGTCGATTACCCGATCGGTGATCTGATCGCCGAGCGGGTACGGGCCATGGGCGTCACGCCGTTTTACAAACACTTCGCCCACGACGGCGTCACCGGCCCGAACATGGCCACCGTCTACAGTGACCGCGGCTTCGGCGTTCGCGCGCCGGTCGTCTTCTACAACCGGTGCAACGAGGCGGCGGCCCGGCTCTCGCCCGGCGACTTTGACTGGTCGAAGATCTTCGCCGGTGGTGTGCGCTGGTTCCACAGCGGCGGGATCTTTGCCGCGCTCTCGCCAACCACGGCAGAGGTGATCGTGGAGGGGATGACGGCCGCGAAGGCCGCCGGTGCCGTGGTGTCGTTCGACCTCAACTTCCGCGAGAAGCTCTGGAAGATCTCGGGCGGAGCGCAACGAGCCGTCAAGGTGATCGACCAGATCGTCAAGAACGTGGACGTGCTCGTCGGCAACGAGGAGGATCTGCAGAAGGGGCTCGGCATTCCGGGGCCGAAGATCGCGGCAAAGTCCAAGCTCGATCCGAGCGCGTTCCTCGGCATGATCGACCGCGTGCTCGCCAAGCACCCGCAGGTCAAAATCGTCGCCACGACCCTGCGCGAGGTTCACTCGACGAGCCGCCACTCCTGGGGAGCCGTTGCCTGGGTAAACGGCTCCAAGCTCATCGCCCCTACCGTGGAGCTCGAGGTTCTGGACCGAGTGGGCGGCGGCGACGGGTTCGCCTCCGGGTTCTTCTACGGTCTCCTCGCGGGCGAGACGCCGGAGGAGGCGCTTCGGCTCGGCTGGGCTCACGGGGCGCTGCTGACGACATTCCCCGGCGACACCACGATGGCCACGCTCCAGCAGGTGCGGGCCTTCGCCGAGGGCGGCACCGCGCGCATCCAGCGCTGACGCTGATCGAGTGCTGGTGCCCTCTTCCGCAAACGACATGGTCGAGGGCGGTTGCGCCCTCTGGCGGGGTCTCCCGGATAGGGCCCCGTACACCTGACTGCCCACCGAGTTACTCCGGGGTCACTATCAGCGAGTTATGACAACGGTCGGCGCGCTCGTTGACACCCCCGCGGGCCAGCCGGTAGACTGCGCGGTGCGGTGACGTAGCCAAGTGGTAAGGCAGGGGCCTGCAAAGCCCTCATTCGGCGGTTCGACTCCGCCCGTCACCTCCATCATCATTTCAACCAGGAGGAAGCCCGATGAAGCGTCTAGTTGCCCTCACCGCCCTCAGCCTGCTGGCCGCGCTGCCGCTGGTCGCCGGCGACACTCCCCAGGCCAAGTCCCCGGCCGCCTGCTGCCTGAAGGCCGCGGGCGCGCAGCGCACGGTCACCAACCTCGACAACGGCGTGAAGATCGCGATCACCGGCGGCAACCCTAAGCTGGTGGCGATGATTCAGGAAGAGAACGCGACCTGCCCCAAGGCCGGGTGCTCCCAGGGGTGCCCGATGCAGGCCGAGGGCGTGAAGCGGACCATTGAAAAGACCGACGCAGGCGTGGTGATCACCGCCACCGCGACGGACCCCGCAGTAGTGAAGAAGCTTCAGGAGCACGCCACCACCATGTGGGACAAGGACTGCCCACACAAGGCCGCCAAGGCGTGCCCTAAAGCCAAGGCGATGGCCGGCTGCCCGCACAAGCAGGGCGCGACAGCCTCGCAGTCCTGAGCACCACTCGGGCGAGGTCGAGGGCCCGCGGCGTTCCTGCCGCGGGTCTTGTCTTGTGTCTGAGGGTTCCCCGCCGCGCATTCGGGAGCCGGCGGGGAGAGGACCTTATCTCCTTCTCCCCCTTGCGGGAGAGGGCGGGGTGAGGGCGCTCTTGCCGGCAACACTCCACCTGGCCCTGCTCCCAGCGCAGTACGGCCCTGCACCCACGAGGTCGGTACAATAGCCGCGCGATGAACGAGCAGCGAGCGCCGGTGCAGGACTCGATGGGGCTGCCGATCCGCTTCCCGGAGCCGGGCAAGCGGCACGGTTTCCTGGGCTATTTGCGCAATCGCCTCGTCACCGGCCTGCTGGTGGCGTTCCCGCTGGTAGTGACCGTCTTCTTCGGGCGGTTCCTGTTCGGCCTGATGGACCGGTGGGCCGATCCCATCAGCTTGTACCTGTTCGAGCGCCGGCTTCCCGGGGTCGGCGCGGCCCTCTTCGTTGTGCTGATCTTTGTGCTCGGCGTCTTGGCCCACAACGTGATCGGCCGGCGCGTGCTGCGCATCGGTGACCGGCTCTTCGCCCGCATCCCGATCCTGCGCTCGATCTACCTTGGCACACGCGAGGTCACCCGCGCCTTCGCCGGCGACCGAACCAAAAGCTTCCGCCGGGTCGTGCTCGTGCCGTTCCCCTACGACGGCGTCTGGGGGATGGCTTTCGTAACCGGGGAGTTCGAGGAGGCAACACCCGATGGCCCCCGGCGCCTGATCTCGGTCTTCCTGCCCACCACTCCCAACCCAACCACCGGCTTCTTCCTCGTCTACCCGGAGGCTTCCCTCAAGACCACCGATCTCACGGTGGAGGAGGCGCTGCGCATGGTGATCTCCGGCGGCCTGGTGAGCGCGACCCAGGACCGGGTGTTCCCTGGCGCCCGGCCCGGCCCGGGAGAGACCAAGTGAGGAACGTGACAAGCGCGACGGCGAGGCGCACCGCCGCCATCGAGGCCGGCCTGGCCGCCGCCTACCCCGACGCCACCACGGAACTGGCCTTCCGCAACCCCTACGAGCTCCTGGTCGCAACGATCCTCTCCGCGCAATGCACGGACGTACGGGTCAACATGGTGACGCCGGCGATCTTCGCCCGATTCCCTGACGCCACGGCCCTGGCGGGCGCCGACCCGGCCGAGCTGGAGGAGATGATCCGAAGCACCGGCTTCTACCGCAACAAGGCGAAGTCGCTGCTCGGGATGGCCCGCTCGGTGGCAGCGCTCCACGGCGGCGAGATCCCGGCCCGCATGGACGATCTCACCAAGCTCCCCGGCGTCGGCCGCAAGACCGCCAACGTGGTGCTGGGCACCGCCTTCGGCCTGGCCATAGGTGTCGTGGTGGACACTCACGTGGCCCGCCTGGCGCAGCGGCTTGCCCTTTCGGAGCAGAGCGATCCCGACAAGATTGAGCAGGACCTGATGGGGCAGTTCCCGCCGTCGTCCTGGGTGGCGCTCGGCCACCGCCTGATCCTGCACGGACGGCGCGTGTGCACCGCGCGCAAGCCCGCCTGCGAGAGCTGTCCTCTCGCGCCTTTCTGCCCCCGGATCGGGGTATGAGGATCGCGGTCGGCAGCCGGCGGGAGCCCAAGATCACGGGCGTGACGATGGCGCTCCAACGGCTGGCCGCGCTCCCCTGGCCCGGTGAGGAGGTCGACCTCTTCCCCGTGGACGTGGCGAGCGGTCAGGCCGACACCCCGCTCTCCGCGCAGGCCACGCTTGCCGGCGCCCGCGAACGGGCCCGCGCCGCCCTCGCCGCCGCGCCCGATGCCCTGCTCGCCCTCGGTCTCGAGGGCGGCATCGAGGTGCTCGGCCGCACTCCGCCGCAGGCCGTTCTGCGTAACTGGGCGGTGGCGTGGGACGGCGCCCGCGAAGGGGTGGGCTCCAGCGCCGGCATCCTGCTGCCTGGGGATCTGGCTGCGGCGGTGCTCGCGGGGGAGGACCTGGCCAGCGCCATCGACCGCCACGCCGACGAGCACGACGTCCGCTCACGCCAGGGTGCGTTCGGCGTGCTCACGGCCGGGGTGCTCACCCGCGCCGACGCCTACGTTCAGGCGGTGCTTACCGCTCTGGCGCCGTGGTACGCGCCGGACTTCTCGCGAGGCTGAACCGCGATGCTCCTGCTTCCCCGCGGTTGGGAGGCCGCCAGCGCCCCGGTGGCCAACGCGCTCTCGGGGTGGGGAGCACCTCTGGCATGGTGGGCGGCGGCGGCCGTGCTGCTGGCGGCCGGTCTTCTTTTGTCGCCCGCCGGCCGCGCTGGTCGCTCGTGCTCGCGGCCGTCGCCACGCTCGCCCTGGGGGTCGCGACCGATGGTCTGGTGGACGACGCCTACATCCAGTTTCGCTATGCGACCAACCTGGCGGCCGGCCGCGGAATGGTCTTCAACCCCGGTGAACGCATCGAGGGGGCGAGCGGCGGGGTGTGGGTCGGCGTGCTGGCGCTGGGGCCACTGGTGGGGGCCGACGCCGGTGTCGTTGGCCGTCTGCTCTCGCTGGCGTTCACTGTCGCAGCAACGCTCGCCGCGGGTGCGGCGATCGGCAGGTTTGCCGGGCCACGGGCGGGTGCGCTCGCGGCGCTGCTGTGGGCATCGATCCCAACCACAGCGATGTACGCCGCCACCGGGCTTGAGACCGCGTGCTACGGCTTCGCCCTCTGGCTGGCGGTCCTGGCCGCCGTCCGCCCGAGCCCTCGTGTGCCGTGGCTGGCGGGCGCTGCCGTCGCGGTGCTGCGCCCGGAAGGGCTGGTCCTGGGCGCCGCGGCGGCCCCCTGGTTGGGGAGGTTGAGGCGGCCCACGCGGTTAGTGCTGCTCGGGACGCTTGGCGGGGCAGCGGGGATGACGCTTGCCCGCCTGGCGTACTTCGGGGCACCGCTCCCCCGCTCGGTCACGGTGAAGGGGTTTGCGGCCGCGGCCGGCCCCGAAATGGGCCTCGCCTACCTGGGCGGTGCGCTCCAGGAGTGGTGGCCGCTGTTGCTGGCGCTGCCGCTGCTTGCCTTGCGCTGGCGCGCCCTGCTGCCCGCGCTGGCCCCGGTTGGGGCCTGGACCGTTCTCGTGGTGGCGCGGGGCGGCGACTGGATGCCGGGGAGCCGGTACATGCTGCCGCTTTTGGTCCTGCTGGTGGGCGTGGCGGCCGCCTCCCCGGCCTCCCGGTGGGTCCGACTGGCCGCACCCGCCCTTGCGCTCTGGGGCTGCGTGCTGCTGGCGCCTCTGCCCGACCCCACCGTCCGCGTCGCGGGGAGCGCCTGGCGGGCGATGGCCGAGCACCGGGTGCAGTCGCGCTGGTGGGAGGCGCTCGGGACCGCGCTGCGCCGGACCGTTCCCCCGGGGACCACCCTCGCGAGTGGGCCTTCCGGGGCGCTGCCGTACGCCTCCCGGCTGCCGACCCTCGACATGTTCGGGCTCTGCTCGGTGGTCACCGCGCGCCATCCGGGCGGACCGGGTCACCGGCTGTGGGGGATCCGCCAGGCCATCGGGCAGCGCGACGTGATCTACACCGGCGGCGTCTTTCCGCAGGTTCGCGACCCTCGCGTGGTCGTCGCCGCGGCGGAGGTGCAGGCGGCGGGGCTCCCGGGGCTGCGCCTCGGGTACCAGCCCGTGGTGATCATGCACCGTCCCGAGGCCACCCTCGACGTCGTGGCGGATGTGCTGTGGGTGCGGCCCGCCCTCGTGCCCGGTCTGGCGGACCTCGCGGGACAGGCGGCTCCTGTCCCATCGCGCTGAGGCGGCGGTTGGCGGCGTGGCTGGGAGCGTGATACAAGAGTCCGGCAGGAGGGATGATGCAGCCACGCACCCCCTGGGGCGGCTGGGTCGAGGTCATCACCGGGAGCATGTTCTCCGGGAAGTCCGAGGAGCTGATCCGGCGGCTGCGGCGGGCGATCATCGCCAAGCAGCGGGTGCAGGTCTTCAAGCCCGCGCTGGACGACCGCTACACGGCGGCCCAGGTGGTCTCCCACTCGCGCTGGCGGCTGGAGGCGGAGCGGGTCCATAAGGCGGCGGAGATTCTCGAGAAGGTCGACCCGCGCACCGAGGTTGTCGGGATCGACGAGGCCCAGTTCTTCGACGAGGAGCTGGTGACGATCTGTGGCCATATGGCCGACCTCGGCAAACGCATCATCGTGGCCGGTCTCGACATGGACTTCCGCGGCGAGCCGTTCGGTCCGATGCCAAAGCTGCTGGCGGTCGCCGAGGAGGTCGAGAAGGTGCACGCAATCTGCGCCCGATGCGGTGCTCCAGCCTCGTACACCCAGCGTCTCACGCAAGCCCAGGAGCAAGTGGTGGTGGGGGCGGCCGAGACGTACGAGGCCCGCTGCCGCCGCTGCTTCGACCCCGGAGGTCCGGAGGCCCAGCCCGAGCTGTTCCCCCCGACGGCGAGAGCTGACCGCACGACCCCCCGGCAGAGGTGAAGAGGGGCTGGGGAGCAGCAGCAAAACGAGGGAAGAAAGAGCGAAGAGAGAAGAAGCAGGAGCTGTCTGTCATCCGGGTCTCCCTCTTCGTCTTGCCTCTTCCTTCCACCCTGTGCACCGGTTCAGGTGAACGGAGTCTCGGTACCTCTTGACCCCGGTAGCCCGCAGGGATCTAATGCCGCCGTGCCGCCCCTGAGCCAGCGGAAGTGGGCCTTCCTGATGTGCGTTGCGGGACGCATCGTTCCCGCGGCGGCCGACCTCGACGCCGACGGGCGCTCGCGCTTCATCGCGATCGTGGGCAAGGCGCTCGCCGACCGTCCCCGTTCGATCCAGCGGCAGTTCGTGCTGTTCCTAGGTCTCATGCGCTGGCTCGCGCTTCTGCGTTTCGGTGCTCCGTTCGATCGGCTGGGCCCGACGGATCAAGACGCGGTGCTGCGCTGGTTACTGGACGCCCCGCTCGCCAAGCTGCGAGGCGGGTTCTGGGGGCTGCGCGCGCTAGCTTTCATGGGCTACTACGGCCAGACCGAGGTGTGGTCGAGCCTCCGCTACAGCCCGTCGTTCAACGGGAACGAGCGGCTCCATGGTTGAGAGAAGCTTCGACGTCGTGATCGTGGGCTCGGGCGCCGGCGGCGGCACCGTGGCCAAGGAGCTGGCGCCTCTCTGCCGCGAGGGTATGCGGATCGCGGTCCTGGAGTGGGGGCCAAAGCTCAAGGAGGAGGAGTTCACGGGCCGCGAGGCCGAGATGGCGGAGAAGCTTTACTTCGACAACGGCGGCTTCCTCACGCGCGACCGCGCGATGACCCTGGCGTTCGCCCGCGCCTACGGCGGGTCCACGGTCGTCTACACCGGCACCTCACTGCCGCTCCCCGAGGAGGTGCTCTTGCGGTGGGGCGTGCCGGGGCTCGAACACGCGGACCTCCGACGGCGCTCGGAAAAGTACCTTACCGAGAACAACGTCCACCTGCTTGAGAAGGAGAAGATCAACGACAACAACCGCCACTTCCTCGAGGCGTGCAGGAAGCTGGGCTACCGCGTTGAGCAGTTCCCGGTCAACGTGAAGGGGTGCAGGGGCTCCGGCCTGTGCAACCTCGGCTGCCCCAACGCGGCAAAGCAGGGCACTAACCGCGTGCAGCTCCCCGCGGCGGAGGCGGCCGGCGTGGAGGTGATCACTAACTGTCGTGTTGAGCGCATCGGCGACCGCGAGTGCGTCGCCACCGTCGCGAACCCACCCTACGGCGAGCCCTCCCGGTGGCCCGAGGGACCGTACCGCATCCGGGCGCGCGCGATCGTTGCGGCGGCAGGCGCCGTGAACTCCCCCGCACTGCTGCTGCGCTCGAGGCTCCCCGTGCGGCTGCCCGCCCTCGGGCGCTATTTCACCGCCCACCCCGCGTTGATCCTGGTCGGCGAGCACGACCTCTCGATCACCAACTTCTACGGCCACCCCAAGAGCTACTACTGCGATCATTTCGTGGAGTCCGCGAAGTTCCTCCTTGAGACCTGCATGTACTTCCCTTTCACCACCGCCAAGAACCTCATCGGGTTCGGCCCCGAGCACGCCGATCTGATGAGCCGCATGAACCGGATGCAGATGATCCTGGTACTGGCGGTGGACCCGGCGCTCCCGGAGAACCGGGTCACGGTGGACTCCGCGGGGGACCCGGTGGTTCACTACCGCTTCACCGCCGAGGTGCTGGATGCGCTTGTGGCGTCCCAGCGGGTGGCGGCCCGCATCTTCTTCGCCGCCGGCTGCCGGCGTGTGCACGCGCCGGCGGGGACGAGGTTCTTCATCAACGCGGACGAGGCTCACCGGCTCGAGGGGCTGATCACCCGCGAGGCTTTCAAGCTCGGCAAGGTCTCGATCTCGAGCGCCCACCTCATGGGCGGGTGCCGGATGGGGACCGACCCCGCGACCTCGGTGACCGACGCGTGGGGGCAGGTGCACGGCGTGCCGTGGCTGTTCGTCGCCGACGCCAGCCTCTTCCCCATGTGCTCCGAGATCAACCCCTACGTCACGATCATGGCGCTCGCCGACCGGGTGGCCGAGCGGGTCCGCGTGCGGCTGCCGGAGCTGCCCGCCGCATGAGCGAGTCCGGGGCACGCCTGGTCGTGAAGGCCCTGGAGGACGAGGGTGCCGCCTTCACTTTCGGCATCCCCGGCACGCACAACATCGAGCTGTACGACGCCCTCGCCGCCTCTGAGAAGGTCACCGCCGTCCTGGTCACCGACGAGCAGGCCGCCTCGTTCATGGCCGACGGGGTCTCGCGCAGCTCGGGTCAGGTCGGGGTGGTGAACCTGGTCCCCGGCGCCGGGCTCACCCACGCGCTCTCGGGCGTGGCCGAGGCGTTCCTGGACGGGATCCCCCTGGTGGTGCTGTCGTGCGGGATCCGCACCGATACCGGCAGGGCGTTCCAGCTCCACGACATCGACCAGCTCGCGGTGGTCCGTCCGCTGGTCAAGGACGTCCTGGCAGTCCGCGAGCCTCGGCAGCTCTACACCACGGTGCGGAGGGCGTTCGCTCTTGCACGCGCCGGCACGCCCGGGCCGGTGGTGGTGGAGGTGCCGGCCAACCTCTACCTGTTGCGGCACGACTTCGGCGAGCCGCGGTTTGAGCCGGAGAACCGTGCAGCACCCCGCCCCGATCCCCGCGACATCGAGGCTGCCGTGCGGCTCCTGAGTGAGGCCCGGCGCCCGCTTCTGTACGTCGGGTACGGGGCCAGAGCGGCAACGGCACAGGTGCGGGAACTGGCCGAGCGACTGCACGCGCCCGTGGCCACCACCATTCAGGGCAAAGGGGTCTTCCCCGAGTCCCACCCCCTGTTTCTCTGGAACGGCCTCGGCAAAGCCGCGCCGCCGTTCGTACGGGAGGTCGAGCGTAGCTGCGACGCGATGCTCGCCGTCGGCTGCCGCTTCGGCGAGGTCGGCACCGGAAGCTGGAGCTTCACCCCTCCCGAAAAGCTCGTCCATGTGGACATCAACCGCGCCGTCTTCAGCCGTAACTTCCCCGCTGCCGCGACCGTCGAGGCCGACGCGAAGGCGGCGCTCTCTGCGCTGCTCCCGCAGCTCCCGGTACGGCCCCGCGACGAAGCGCTGGAGAAGGCCATCGCCGGCGGGCACGTTGCTTTGCGGGAGGAGTGGAAGCGCGAAGCCAGCACGAAGAAGGTCACGCCCGGGGTGCTATTCGAGGCGCTACAGGAGCTGTGTGGCGCGGACGCGATCTTCACCGCCGATTCCGGCAACGGGACGTTCCTGGCCATGGAGCACCTGCGCCTCGAGGCGCCGGGCCGCTTCCTGGCGCCGGTGGACTACTCCTGCATGGGGTACAGCGTTCCCGCGGCAATCGGGGCCAAGCTCGCCAACCCGGGCACGGACGTGGTGGCTCTGGCCGGTGACGGAGCGCTGCTGATGACCGGCCTCGAGCTGCTCACGGCTGCCGCCTACGGCGCCGGCGTGGTTGCCGTCGTGCTGCGGGACGAGGAGCTGGCGCAGATCGCCCAGTTCCAGCGCACGGTGCTCAACCGAGCGGCGTGCTCTCAGGTCGCTCCCTACAGCGTCGAGGCATTTGCGGCGGCGGCCGGGTGCGCCTACCTCGCTGCCAGGCACGATGCCGAGGTGCGGGACACGCTCGCAAAGGCGCTGGAGACCGCACGCGACCGACGGCCGGTGATGGTCGAGGTCGCGATCGACTACTCCCACAAGACATATTTCACCCGCGGCGTGGTCGCCACCAACTTCTGGCGGCTTCCGTGGCCCGAGCGCTTGCGCCTGCTCGCCCGCGCGGCGAGTCGCCGCCTCCGCGGCGCCTGAGAGGGTCGTACGGGGCGCCCCGCCAGCGGAATCAAACGCAGGCAGGCCTGGTTTTAGTAAGAAATGGTTCTTGAAGACGCCGTTGCTAGGCCGGGCCCCCTGAAGTTCGGTGACTTTCGATTGGGCGATTGGCTGGTGCAGCCCAGTCTCAACCGGGTCTGCTCCAGCGACACGATGCGCCAGATCGAGCCGAAGGTCATGGACGTGCTCGTCGTTCCTGGCTGACCGCGCCGGCCAGGTGATCTCGAGACAGGAGATCATCGATGCCGTCTGGGCGAAGCGCTTCCTGGCCGACACGGTGCTCACCCGAGCCATATCGGAGCTGCGGCGCGTGCTCGGCGACGATGCCCGCACGCCCTGTTTCATTGAGACCGTCAGCAAGCGAGGGTACCGTCTCCTCGCTGTCCCACTGCCTTCTCTTGAGGTCACTCCTGGGGCGCCTGCCACCATGCGGCCCGGAGCCAGCTTGCGGCAGCCGGACGAGGCCCTTGGCAAGCTTCCCGTCTGCTCGATCGCCTGGGGAGACCTCGAGATGCGCCTCGAGGAGGGGGACACGATCATCGGCAGGGCAAGGGAGGCGCTGATCCGGGTCGCTTCCACGAGGGTCTCCCGCCGGCACGCAAGGATCACCGTCTGCGGGATGGACGCGACCCTCGAAGACCTCGGGAGCCGGAACGGGACCTACCTGAGGGGTAGGAAGATCGAGGGGCCAGCGGCGCTCGCAGACGGGGACGAGATCTCCGTTGGCCCCGCGATCCTGTCCTTCCGGCAGCGTCACACCGAGGAGACCACACAGATCGAGGAGGACACCTGAAAGGCCCCGCCTCGACGCCGGCGCCGGTGAGGCTGGCACCCAACGACCGCGTCGGGCCGTACGAGATCGTTGCACTGGTCGGCGCCGGCGGCATGGGTGAGGTTTACCGCGCCCGCGACAGCCGGCTCGGCCGCGAGGTGGCGATCAAGGTGCTGCCCGCAGCCGTCGCAGGCGCTCCCGATCGGCTGCGACGCTTCGAACTGGAGGCGCGCGCCGCAGGGTCGCTGAGCCATCCCAACGTGCTGACCGTCTTCGACGCTGGTTCCCACGAGGGTGCACCGTTCGTGGTTTCCGAACTGCTCGAGGGCGAGACGCTGCGCGACCGTCTCCGCTCCGGTGGCGTGACAATTGCCAAGGCCGTTGATGTCGTGGTCCAGGTCACCAGAGGCCTCGCGGCCGCGCACGACAAGGGGATCGTCCACCGCGACCTGAAGCCGGAAAACCTCTTCATTACGAGAGACGGCCGGGTGAAGATCCTCGATTTCGGCCTCGTGAAGCTCCAGACCGCCCTGAGTGCCGAGGCCGGTGAAGCCGTTGATGCAAGCATCCCAACCAGCACCGGTACGGGAGTCATTGTGGGGACCATCGGCTACATGGCCCCCGAGCAGATCCGGGGTTTCCCCGCCGACCACCGCGCAGACATCTTCGCCTGCGGCGCGATTTTCTATGAGTTGCTTGCGGGCCAACGGGCGTTCCACGGGGAGAGCACCGCCGACATCATGACCGCGATCCTGCGCGAGGATCCCGCGCCGCTCACCGAGGTGAACCCCAACGTGCCGGCATCGCTCGAGCGCATCGTCGCGCGTTGCCTCGAGAAGAACCCCGAGGACCGCTTCCAGTCGGCTCGTGATCTCGGCTTCGCCCTGGAGGCGCTCTCGACCCCGTCCGCAGCACCAATCCCCGGCCCACCGCCGCAAAGGCCCGGGCGAACGGGAGGGCCGCGGCTCGGTGTCGCCGACAACGCACGCAGGATTCTCCCGGGTTGGGCACCCGCGCTGGGATTCGGCGGGATCTTGCTTGGGATCGGCGTTATCATCGGAAGCTCGGCAAAGAAGTCGCCACAACCGAGGTTTCACCAGGTCACGTACCGGTCATCTGCGGTGGACACCGCCCGGTTCGCGCGCGATGGCGCCAGCGTCGTGTATGCAGCCGCCTGGGAGGGTCAGTCCGCCCAGCTCTTCGAGACGCGCATCGGGAGCCCGGAGGCGCGTCCGCTGGGCCTCAGCGGGGCCGAGGTCCTCTCGATCTCTCAAACGGTGGAGCTCGCCGTTCTGCTGGGCCCGAGCCTCGGCCTGGCTGGGAATCCGCCGCACAGGGAATCGACGGCGCGCGACCCGAGGCTGCGTTTCGGCACATTGGCACGCGTTCCGCTCGGGGGTGGTGCACCACGCGAGCTGATTGGCGATGTCATCGACGCAGACTGGAGCCCCGACGGGGATGGCCTCGCCGTGGTGCGCTTTGTGAGTGGAAAGAACAAGCTCGAGTACCCGATCGGGAAGACGCTCTATGAAACCACGGCGTGGTTGTACCGTCCTCGTATCTCGCCCGACGGCACGTGGGTTGCCTTTCAGGAGCAGCGGCAGATCCTTGTCTCGAAGGTCGGCGGCACGCCGCGTCTCGTTCACGCGGAGAACTCTGCTTCCGAGATCGCCTGGTCCGCGGATGGCAAGGAGATCTGGTTCAATCGGATCTCGGAAGGCGCGACCGAGATCCGCGCCGTAACACCCGCTGGCCGGGAAAGGCTGGTGGCTACGCTACCCGGCGAGATCACGCTCTACGACATCTCACGCGACGGCCGAATCCTGATGGGTCGCGTTTCCGAAAGCTCGGAGATTCTCGGTCTCTTCCCCGGCGACACACGCCTTCGGAACCTGTCATGGTTTGAACGTTCCAACGTCGTGGCCCTCGCCGCCGATGGAGGGACGGTGGTCTTCACGGAGGCTGGAATCCGCGGCTCGCAGCAAGGTCCCGACATCTATGTCCGACGCACGGATGGCTCCCCCGCGAAGCTGGTCGGCAACGGCTGGGTCATGGACATCTCGCGAGACGGGCAAGTCGTTCTTGTGCGCGATGGGGGCGGCATTCTCCTAGTGCCGACAGGGCCGGGTGCACCCCAACGAGTCCCCGTCCGTGGAGTCGCGATGATGGCCCGCGGCGGCTTCCTTCCCGACCGCCGGCGGATATTCGCGATGGGAGAGGAGCCGGGGCGAGGCAGGCGCGCGTACGTGATGGACCTCGCAGGCGGAAAGCTCCGCCCGATCAGCCCCGAGGGGACGCGGCGCGGCATCGTCTCGGGGGACGGCCGGTTCGTGGTGGCGTGCGCAGCAGACGGGAATTGGTATCTCTACCCCACGGAGACTGGCCCCGAAGCGCTTGTCGTCGGCCTGCGGCCGGGCGAGGAGCCGACGCAGTGGCGTGACGACAGCAAGGCTCTCTACGTGCACGGCGCAGACCTGCCTGGGCCCCGCGATAGCGTGTTTGTGACCAGGATCTACGCGCTCGACCCCTGGTCCGGAACGCGCGCCCTGGTGAACGAGATCCCACCCATCTCCCCGACGACGGGAGGAGGGATCGGCAACGTCCTCTTCGCTCAGGGCGGAAAAGTGTGCGTGTTCACCCACTACCGGTACTCGTCCGAGCTCTTTCTCGCTGAAGGCCTTTAATGAAGACTCTGGCGATCTTCGGCCTTCTCGCGCTGGCGGCGGAGGTCTCTGTGGGCCAGGGCCTGCCCTCGGCGACGCTGACCGGTCGGGTCGCCTCGGAGGCGGGGGCACCGCTCGCGGGGGTCCGCGTATCCGTGGCCTCAGCGGGTTTGCAGGGCAGCCGCGACGTGTCCACAGCCGCGACCGGCGAGTACCTCGTCGGCCTCCTCCCGCCCGGAAACTACCAAGTCTCGTTTTTGGGCGAAGGCCTCCAACCGGTCCGGCGCGAGGTGCAGCTCACCGCCGCTGCGACCGCGAGACTCAATGTGACGATGAGGCCGGCAGGCGTGGCGGAGGCCATCACGGTGTCGGCGCAGGACGGCGAGCACGCTCCGATCGGCGACCTCACCGTTGGTGCGAACTATAACCAGAAGCTTATGGGCCTGTTGCCGCTCGACCGGACGCTACGCTCCGCCGCGCTGCTGGCGCCGGGGGTGAACGACAACGGGCCGAGCGGGGTCGTCGGCAGCGCCAACGAGCGGCCGGCTCTGATGCTCTCTGGCGCGCCCTCATACGACTCGCTGTTCCTCGTCAACGGTGTGGTGGTCAACGAGAACATCCGCGGCCAGCCGCAGGACCTCTTCGTCGAGGATGCCATCCAGGAGACGGCGGTCACCACCGGGCGCGTCTCGGCCGAGTACGGCCGCTTCACCGGCGGGGTCGTCACCGTGGTCACAAAATCAGGGGGCAACCGTCTCTCGGGCTCGTTCCGGATCACCTTCACCAACGACGCATGGGCGGCGAACAACCCCTTCGACGCCACGACCGGGGCCGACAACCGGATGCATCACGTCAATGAGACGTACGAGACGACGGCGGGAGGCCCGCTTCTGACGGAACACATCTGGCTGTTCGCCGCGGGCCGGCAGGCGAGCCTCTCCGACTCGCGGTCCACGCGCCCTACGCAGTTCCCAGGGGACGAAGACCCGACATCCATCCCGTACGTCCACGGCACCGACGAACGGAGACTCGAGGCCAAGCTCACCAGTGCTGTCGCTTCGAGCCAGAACTTCGTGCTCTCCTACATCGAGTTCCACGAGGGCGAGACCAACTACGCATTCAGCCAGAACATCCTTGACACCACGCCGCTCGTCCCGGTCACCTACGACAGTTCCCTCCTGAACGCGCATTACGGCAGTGTGATTTCCGAGAATCTGCTCCTCGAGGCGCAGTACGCGCAACGCCAGTCCTCCATCGAGCAGGGCGGCCCGGAGGTCACCGGCCGGATCAGGGGGACCGTGATTCAGGACAACGTACGCCGCGGGGCGCGCTTCAACTCGCCGGTCGGAAAAGCAGGCCATTCGCAGATTTACGACAACGAGGAGTTCCTGCTCAAGGCGTCCGCCTTCCTTGCCACGACCTCTCTCGGGAGCCATGATCTGCGTCTGGGCGTCGAGCGGTTCGCCAATTCCTCCAGTAATAACCCCTACCGGTCCGGCAGCGACTACGTCGCGAGGGAAGGCTCGCCTGCCATCATTCGCGGCACCCAGGTCTTCCCGGTGTTCGACGCACGCACGCAGCTCGCATACCAGCCGGTTCTTCTGGAGGACCGGGGAACACAACTTGTCACAAACTCGATCTTCCTGAACGACCGCGTCGTGCTGGATCGCCACTGGACCTTCAACCTCGGCATCCGCTACGACCGGAACGACGATCACGACGGTCTCGGGCGCACCGTCTCCACCTCGGGGTCCTGGAGCCCGCGCCTCGCCGTGATGCTGGATCCGGGAGGCGCTGGTCGGTTCGTGCTCGAGGCCGGCTATGCTCGCTACGTCTCCAAGGACCAGTACTCCATCGTTTCTTCAACCTCGGGTGCCGGCCAGGCGACGAACCTCCAGTGGATTTACACCGGGCCCTGCATCAACTGCAACCCCTATGCGCCTACCGGTCAGCTCGTACCGACCGCCGAGGCGCTTGGACTGCTCTTTGCCTGGTTCGACTCGATCGGCGGACTCGCGAGTCGTCCCACCGCACCTTCGGGTGTTCCCGGCCTGGCCGTGAGGATCCAGCCCGGCGGGCTGCGCTCTCCGAGCGTCCAGGAGTACTCGCTCGGCTCCGCCGTGGCGCTTGGCACGAGAGGATCGGTGCGTGTGGATCTCCTTCATCGGGATTGGAGCGACTTCTACTCCAGCCGAATCGACCTCTCGACCGGAATAAGCAGGCCCGACCCGACCGGCAAGGTGTACGACGTCGCGGTCATCGAAAACTCCGCCAAGCCGGTGCGCCGCTACACGGCAGCCCAGCTCCAGCTCGCGTACCGGCTTTCAGCGGCAACCTTCGTCGGTGCGAGCTACACCTGGTCGCGGTTGGTGGGCAACGTCACCGGCGAGCTTCGCTGCTGCGGAGCCGTCACTGCCGGAGAACAGTACCCCGAGTACACGCAGGCGAAGTGGAACAACCCGACCGGATACCTCTCGCCGCGAGGCGCAATTGCTTCTTCGGGGGCAGACCAGAGAAACCGCGCCCGGCTCTGGTTTGGGGCCGATCTCCCTTTGAAGCGGGGCCGGATCTCCCTGACGCTCCTCGAGTCGGTGGGTTCTGGGCGTCCCTTCGAGGCGCTCGGCTCTATCGACGTCCGAGCCTACGTCACGAACCCCGGCTACCAGACCCCTCCGGCGTCGGTGGCCTATTTCTTCACGCGCCCCGCTGCTTTCTACACCCCCACGATCACGCAGACCGACCTCGCCGTGACGTGGACGATCTCCATCACACGCAGACTCGAGGTTTTCTTCCAGTCAAACGTCCTGAACCTCTTCAACGAGGCGGGTGTCATCTCGGTGGACGCGACCGTCCTCACGCTGCGGCCATTCGATCCGTTCCTCGAGAAGCCGGTCCGGGGCGTGAACTACGAGCTGGGCCCGTACTTCGGCAAGCCCACGAGCGCCGCAGACTACCAACTCCCGCGCACGTTCCGGTTCAGCGTCGGGTTCCGTTTCTAGCCCTTCTCGAGCACCTTAGAGGCTACGGCCTCAGGGCCCTCCGGACCGTCGCGAGACGGGCGGTTACGTATGTGTGACAAAGTCCCAATCTCCTCCTAACGAAAAAGCCCACCCGTTCCTTAGGACTCGCCGTTCCGCGGGGTCGACACTTGTGGCGAGGAAAGGGGGCTCTCATGAAAACGATCCACAGCATCGGCTCACCGCAACCGGCCGCCAGCGCGCGGCTCCCCTATATCGGTCTGGTCCTGACGCTCATGGCCGCCACGGTCGGCGCCCAGACCTACACGACGTTTGACTTTCCCGGTGGTTTCAACACCAAGGCGTACGGGATCAACGAGCGCGAGGACATCGTCGGCCGCTGGGACGACGCGGGCGGCAACACCCACGGGTTTCTGCTGCGGAACGGCGACTTCACTGCCATTGACTACCCGGAGTCGGTCTTCACCTGGTGCCAGGACGTCAACAACCGGCGCGAGATCGTTGGCCGCTACCTCGACCAGAACTTCGTGAGCCACGGTTTCCTGCTCGCCAACGGCCGGTACACGACCGTGGACTTCCCCGGCGCTCCCGACACTCGGATCCGGGGCATCGACGATCTCGGCCGCATCACGGGCAACCACCGGACGAGCGACGAGGACGAGCAGGGCTTCCTGTTCGACCGGAAGGGGTTCCACGCGATCACCTATCCGGGATCCACGACCACCGACGTCTGGGACATCGACGACATCGGCAGGATGGTCGGTGACTACTCCAGCCCGGACGGTGTGGTCCACGGCTACAAGCTCGTCAAGGGGGCCTTCACGACTATCGACTACCCTGACGCGACCGTCGGGTCCTCGGTCCGCTCGATCAACATCCTCGGCGAGATGGTCGGCCTCTGGGCAGGAGACGACTCCTTCGAGCACGGTTTCCTCCTGACGCCTCGCGGCTTCGTGCGTATCGACATCCCAGGCACGCTCGAGACCTCCCCGCAAAGAATCACCACCCGGGGTGTGATCGTAGGCATCTACACCGACACCGACGGCAATTATCACGGCTTCGTGCGTACCCCTGCTCGCCATGAGGACGAGTGACGACACAGGAGAGTCACCTACGAGAGAAATTGAACGCAGCGCACAGATCAAGGAGGGCACCATGAAACGCCTCAACAGGCTCATGTCTCGCAGTCTTACGGTCCTTTTCTTCTCGGTCGCAGGGGCCTCGGCAGCTCTCGCCGACACGGTCACGGTCACGGCGCAGCCGAACCCCGCGAACGCAGGCGAAGTGGTCAGCTTCACATTCACGCCCAAGATCCCCTCGTACAACCGTTTCTCGATCAACTTCGGCGACAACACCGCCACCGTAACGCTTCATAACGACCCGGACATGGGCTGGGGGTCTCCCTGCAGCAGCAAAAGATCTTGTGATGCCGTCCTGCATACCTACTCGGCGCCCGGCACATACACCGTCTCCTTCGACGGGGCGCTCGCCGGTAGCGGATCGTTCTCCGGCACCCTCCAGGTCACGGTCGGGCTCGGCATGGAGGATCGGGGCGTCTTCGTGGCCACCGCCGCCCACCTCACCGGGCACAACAACGTCAACTGGCGCACCGACCTCGAGGTGCAGAACCCCGGGTCCTCACAGACTACGTACTCGATCGCCCTGCTCGCCCGGGGTGAGGACAACAGCAACCCGGCGCGCGCCGACCTCACTCTCGATCCCGGCCAGACCGTTCGCTATCCCGACATCCTCCAGAGCCTCTTCGGGTTCGCGGGCGCGGCCGCACTGTGCATCGTGCCGGTCGAGGGGACCGTCGTGGCCGCAAGCCGGACGTACGCCGCGACCGGATCGGGCACCTATGGCTCGTTCGTCCCTGCCGTGGCACGAGACAACGCCATCGCCTTGGGCCAGGACGGCCGGCTGATCGGGCTCTCGCACGACCCGTCGCTCGCGGCCGGCTTCCGCACCAACGTCGGCCTGGTCAACGCGAACGAGTACCCCCTCACGGTCGAGGCCGACTTCTACCTCGCCAGCGGGACGCTCCTCGGCACCGCGAGCTACGACCTGCAGCCGTTCGAGTTCCTCCAGAGCGACGGGGCGTTCGAGCAGTTCACACGAGACCCCGTCGAGGACGGCTACGTGGTGGTTCGGATGGCCTCGGGCGCCGGGGGCCAGATGCTGGATGCAACCGCCAAGCTTTTCGCGTACGCCTCCGTCATCGACAACATCACCGGGGATCCGAGCTACATCCCGGCCATTGCGACGGCGCAACCGGAGGGGGACATCGGTGGGTACTGGTCCGGGACCGCTGCCACCAACGCGCCGGACGATTGCTCCGCTCAGACCCGGGCTTCGGCGACATTCACCCAAGACGGGGTGAGCGTGACCGGCACCTTGAGCTATGGCAGCAGCACCGATTGCGGGGTTAACCCGTACACCTTCGACGGCACACTTTTTGGAAACGCCCTTGTCGGGACCCTGACGCACGGAAGCTCCACAGGCACGCTGAAGGGAACGCTCTCCGGCGACTCTCTCGAACTGAAGGCGGGGGGCCCTGTACAGAACCCATCAGGCCCTTGGTTCCGGTTCGTAATGCACCTCCACCGGTAGTGCCGCTCAGCTATCAGCTGACTTGCATTTCCTCACGGCTTGCAAACGCTCGAACGCCCCGTCAAGTCGGCGGGGCGTCCGAGTCTTGCCGCCGCCTCACTGTTTGGCGCCAACCGGGAAGCGCGGGACACCTTGGAACGTCGCCGCCACCCCCGGCTTCAGGCCGTGCGCGGCCCCGTAGCCGGCGTTGACCAGGAGGACGGCGCGTGCGGGCAGCCTGTTCGAATACTTCGGGCACGGGTCGGCGCGGCACGGCTGGGCGTCGGCACTGATATCAACGATCCGACCGCCGGCATCGAACCAGACGATGTCCAGGGGCATGAGGGTGTTCTTCATCCAGAACGTGAGGATGTCGTCCCTCTCGAACACGAAGAGCATCCCGTGGTCCGCCGCCAGCTTGTCCCGGAACATAAGTCCGGTCGCCTTCTCCTGATCAGTCAGGGCAAGCTCGAGGACAAGACGGGTGCCGTCAGGGACGACACACAGGGGAGTGGTGTCCGCCGGTGCCGCAGTTGCGAGGACGAGTAAGAGCGCTAGCATGGTCATGCCTCCGCGCGTATTGTAGCCGCACGCTCTATACTCGCGCGCGCCGGATGATGGAGGAGGCATGGTCCCGCCGCTGAACCCTCGCACAAGCAGAAAGCTCTCGCCCGGGAGCATCTACCCCCTCGGGGCCACGCTCACGCCCGAGGGCGTCAACTTCGCCCTCTTCTCGCGTTCCGCGCAGCGAGGTCCACCTCATGTTGTTCGACGACCCGGCAGGCGAGCCCACCGACGTCATCCGGGTGGAGAACCAGAGCCGGTTCGTCTGGCACGTCTTCGTCCACGGCCTGAGAGCCGGCCAGCTCTACGGCTACCGGGTCGCGGGGGATCATCGACCCGGCGCACGGGCTGCGCTTCAACCCCCACAAGCTGCTCATCGACCCCTACGCCAAGGCGCTCACAGGGCAAGGCCGTGAACAGCGACAACCTCCTGCTCGCCTACGAGCCGTTCGCCCCAGGCCGCGACCTCTCCCTGGACACGCGCGACAACGCGCGCTTCGTGCCGAAGTGCATCGTCGTGGACGACGCCTTCGACTGGCAGGGAGACGTCCCGCCCGACATCCCGCTCGAGCAGCTCCTGATCTACGAGGTCCACGTCAAGGGATTCACCGCCCACCCCTCGTCGGGGGTCGCACACCCCGGGCACCTACCTGGGCTTCATCGAGAAGATCCCCCACCTGCAGCGCCTCGGGATCAACGCGGTGGAGCTGCTGCCGGTCCACGAGCACTACGTCGAGGACTTCCTGAAGGAGCGCGGCCTCACCAACTACTGGGGCTACAACACCCTGGCGTTCTTCGCGCCGGAGTTGTCGTACGGCACGGGCACCTCTCCCGGCTGCCAGGTGGCGGAGTTCAAGACGCTGGTGCGCGAGCTGCACCGCGCGGGGATCGAGGTGATCCTCGACGTGGTCTACAACCACACCGCCGAGGGCAACGAGCTGGGCCCCACGCTGTCGCTGCGCGGGATCGACAACCCGACCTACTACGCCCTCACCGGCCCGCCCGAGGCGCCTGCCCGCTACTACCTGAACTACACCGGCTGCGGCAACGTCCTCGACCTCGCAAAGCCCGCCGTGATCCGGCTGGTCATGGACTCGCTGCGCTACTGGGTGGAGGTGATGCACGTGGACGGCTTCCGCTTCGACCTCGCCTCGGTGCTGGGGCGCGAGGAGGACGGCACTTCCGCGCGTCGTCCGGCTTCTTCGACGCCGTCTCCCAGGACCCGGTGCTCTCTCGCGTCAACCTGATCGCCGAGCCGTGGGACCTGGGGACCTACCAGGTGGGCAACTTCCCCGTCGACTGGTCGGAGTGGAACGGTCGCTTCCGCGACACCGTGCGGCAGTTCGTCAAGGGAGACCGCGATCAGGTGCGGGACCTGGGCGACGCGGCTCACCGGGTCGGCCGACCTCTACGGCGACGACGGCCGTTCGGCCTACAACAGCGTCAACTTCGTCACCTGCCACGACGGCTTCACGCTTCGCGACCTGGTCTCCTACGACGGCAAGCACAACGAGGCCAACCTCGAGGGGAACCGTGACGGCACCGACGACAACGACTCCTGGAACTGCGGCGCGGAGGGGGAGACCGACGACCCTGCGGTGAGCCGGCTGCGCCGGCAGCAGGCCAAGAACCTCCTATGCACGCTGCTGTTCTCGGCGGGCACCCCGATGGTGCTGGGCGGCGACGAGTTCCTGCGGACCCAGCGCGGCAACAACAACGCCTACTGCCAGGACAACGAGATCTCCTGGTTCGACTGGCGCGAGGTCGAGCGCAACGCCGACATCGTCAGGTTCTTCGAGAAGGCCGTCGCCCTCACCCGGCGATGCACGATCCTCCAGCGGCGCAAGTTCCTCCTCGGCGAGGACAGCAACGGCGACGGCGTGCCAGACATCGTGTGGTACGGCGGGGAGCTGGGCAGCCCCGCCTGGAACGACCCCGAACTGCGGACGCTCTGCTACCAGCTCGACGGCAGCGAGCAGAAATCGGAGCTCGGGCACTATCGGCTCTTCTTCATCCTCAACGCCGACCCGAACCTGCAGCACGTGAAGCTGCCGCCGCTCTGGGAGGGCGCCCGCTGGGGCCGGCTGATCGACACCAGCCTCCCGGCCGGCGAGGAGATTGCCCTGCCCGGCAACGAGGTCCCCCTGGACCCGCCGGATTTCTACCTGGCCAACCCGCGCAGCACCGTGGTGCTCATCGGCCGCTGAACCGGCGACGCTACGCCCTCGGCCTGACGTTCTGGTTCAGGCGGAACAGATTCGTCGGGTCGTACTTGCTCTTGATCGCCGCCAGCCTCTCGTAGTTCTCCCCGTACGTTGCCTTGATCCGGTCCTCGCCCTCCTCCATGAGGAAGTTGACGTAGGCACCCCCGGACGAGTGCGGGTGCAGCGCCGACCAGTAGTCGCGCACCCACGCCACGTTCTTGGCGGTGTCGGAGGGGTTCGGGTACATGGCGGCGATCACGTGCACGTACTTGGCGTCGCGGTAGAAGAAGGCGGTGTCGCCCTTCGGGACCTTGTTCGCCGCGCCGCTGACCGGGTAGATGTGCATCGCCGAGTTGAAGGTCGGAATTCCCGGCCCGTGCTTGACGTGCGCCTCGATCACCTCGTCCGACAGCTCGTTCACGAAGTCGGCCTTCCAGTAGTTCTGGAGCCCCTCTGGGACCAGCGCGTCGAACATGGTCTGCACCACCGGGTACGGCATCGGGCCGAAGAAGTCGAGCACCGGTGGACCAAACTTCCGCAACTGCGCCACCGCAGCGTCGGCCTTCGCCGGCGGACCCGTGTACACCGCCATTACGCCGCACACCGTTTTGTTGTGCAAATTCGCAGGGAACGGCGGCCCCGGCGGCACGATCAGGAAGGCGAAGAACGCGTTGAAGTCCTCGGGCGCCTTCTCCATGACATCTCGGTACAGCTGGAGCGCCTCGCGCGACTTCTCCAAGGGGTAGAGGATCGGTCCGGCCACCACCGTGCTCACCGGATGGACCTTGAATTTGAAGGATGTCACGACGCCGAAGTTCCCTCCCCCGCCGCGGATCCCCCAGAAGAGATCAGGGTTCTTCTTCTCGCTCGCGGTCACGAAGCTGCCGTCGGCCAACACCATGTCCGCCGAGATGAGGTTGTCGCAGGAGAGCCCGTACCTGCGCGTCAGGTGGCCGATCCCTCCGCCCAGCGTGAGCCCGGCGATCCCGGTGGTGGAGATGATCCCGCCCGGCGCCGCGAGGCCGAACACGTGCGTGGCGTGGTCGAGGTCGCCCCAGGTGCACCCGCCCTCGGCGCGCACGGTGCGCTTCTCGGGATCCACGCGGATTCCCTTCATGTTCGTCAGATCGATCACCACCCCGCCGTCGCACACCGCGTTGCCGGTGACGTTGTGGCTCCCGCCGCGGATCGCCACCGGCAGCCGCTGTTCGCGGGCGAAGTTCACCGCGGCGATCACGTCGGCGACTCCAACGCAACGTGCGATCAGGGCCGGCCGTCTGTCGATCATCCCGTTCCAGACCTTGCGCGCGCCGTCGTACGCCTCGTCGCCGGGGCGGATGAGCTCCCCGCGCAGGCCTGCCTTGAACGTTGCCACCGCCCCCTCGTCGAGAGCCGGGTTCCTCACCGTATCCTGCAGTGCGCCCATGCAATACCTCCTTTATGGTCATGCACTTGTGCTGGGAAACGCGCAAGGGGGGCCCGGCATTCCACGGTATGGGAAGCGGGCCCTTGACGGCCGGTCCGCTGGTCCAGGTTGCTGGCGCGCTTGGGGCGTTCGTGGCCGCCGCCGGCAGGGTCGGGCCGCGCCCCGGGGCTACTCGGGGAACCGCCGGACCAGGTTGAACCCCAGCCGCACGTCGCCGCTCTTGAACCCGCCCGGGATGTCGGAGCCGGCCAGCAGGTCGGTGGTCGTCGCACGGGAGTTGCCGAAGTAGATGAGGAAGGCGTGGCCCCGGACCCGCTTGACGGCGCCCACGGACCACGCGACCTGGGAGCCCTTGGCGTCCCGGTTCGCAGGGATCGCCTCGGCGGAGATATCCCACGCGTGGGCGAAGTGCACGGAGGCGCCAAATCCGACGTTCCTGGCATGGCGCAAGGTCGGCGTGTCGGAGACGTAGGTCGGCACGGCGAACAGGTCGACCGCGCTGCCCAGCCGCCTGGCGAGGACGAGCTGCGCGAACCCGGCCCACCGGTCCTTCACGCCCGAGGCGGCGCGGTAGTCGCTGCCCACGCGGAGGGCCACGCCGAGAGGGAACGTCTCGCCCTGCCGGAGCGCGGTCCACTTGACCGCCGCCTCGATCTGCTTGAAGAACGACGAGCGGTAGACCTCGGCGTCGAACCCGTGGCCGAAGCCCATCCCGAGCCCGATGCCGATGTCGGCGGCCGAGTCGAGGCCGTAGAGGTTCCCCGATCCGCCGTTACCGATCGTCTGACTGAAGCGGTGCGTGAAGATCACCTGCAGCGTGCCGGGCGGGAGCGCGAGGTGGGTCGGCAGGTTGATCAGGCGGTTGTCCAGTTCGGGCTCCGGCACGATCTGAGCGGCCGCCAGCACAGGCAGCACCAGCGCGGCCAACACGGTCAGGAAGATCCTCCCGGGCATGCCCCCTCCTTCAGTCGTGCGGCGCGCCACGGCGCACCCAGTCGATGACGAGCTGGATCTCGGCCGGAGTGAGGGTGCCGCCGTCCGGCATCCGGATGCCCGTGATGTCCGGGTCGCCGCGCAGCTTCTTCACCAGGTACGACCGGTCGGGGTCGCCCGGCTCTACGCGGTGGAGGCTGGGCTGTTCCGTTGCCGGCACCAGAACGGTGTTGGCGTACGCTGCGCCAGGAGAGAGGGTCATCCCCTCCCTCGCGCCCAGCGCCGCGTGGCACCCGGCGATCGCGCACGACACCGTGAACACCTCGTTCTGGACGCGCGTGAACGTCGCGCTGGGATCTGGCGGGGGCAACGTGGGTTCGAACGGCAGCGGCTTTCTCTCCCCGCAGCTCGAAAGGACAGCGATCCCGATCACGACCGCCACCACCGACCGCCTCCCGGCGGGCGCAGCCCGCGGACCGGCGTCGGAGCCGGCACCACATCCTCGTCGATCGCTCATCATGACCCCCACCCATCGCGACCGCGGCGTGCGCCGACGGACGCCCGTCGCGGCCGGCCGGGAAGCGGCCGGCTCCGTCAACCGAGCCGGCCGCCCCCGGACGTCAACATATCACGGGTGACGTCTCCAGCAGAATACTCTCAATATCCCGTGTAATCGCTCACCGTGATCTTGCGCGTGGGCGGATGGGGATCGCTCACCCCGTCGGTGTTCTTTACCGTGAACGTGACCGTGTAGACACCGGCGGGCGAGAAGGTGTGTGTGGTCGAGAAGCCGGTCGCGGTGTGGCCGTCGCCGAAATCCCAGGTCGCCGTCAGGGTCTCGCCCTTCGGGTCGGTGCCCGTGCCCGCGAAGCTGACAACGTACCCGGTATACGCCGAGCTGTTGCCGGCAGGCATGGTGATGGTCCCGGTGGGCGGACCGCTCTGCTGAGCCGCGTTGACGGTGATCTGCCGCGTCGGCGGATTCGGGTCGCTGACGCCGTCGGTGTTCCTGCCAGTCATCTTGACCGTGAACACGCCGGTACTCGTGTAGGTGTGCGTGGCCGTGTAGCCGACCGCCGTGGTGTTGTCGCCAAAGTCCCACGTCACCGTGACGGCCTCGTTGTTCGGGTCGGTGCACGAGCCCTGGAAGTTGATCGCGGTGCCCACCGTGCTCGTGATGTTGCCGGCAGGCTCGGTGATTATCCCCTGGGGTGAGGCGGACTGCGCTGACCCAACGGGTTTGGTCAAGGCCGCCGGCACCGGTATCGCCGCTTCATGAATGCTGTCGTCCGTCTTGTTGTCCACCAGCGACGAGAACAGGTAGATGGGCTTTGTGGAGGTGAACGTGATGTAGAAGTTGTCCAGTGTTTGCTGATCGGCCGGAATCCCCGGGATGAACTGGTAGAACAGCGCCTGGTCGTCGGACCACGCCGGGAGAGTCGCCTTGGATGCGGGCGCTACCAGCGTACCGCTAGGCGTGCGGACGTTGAACGTCACGTCAATTGCATACGGGCTCGGGTTGAAATAACCCACGTTGGTGCGGTAGCCGAGAGCGTCGGTCTTGGGCCGGTTGGAGTGGAGGACCAGCGCGCCGGAGGTGAGGGCACCGTCCAAACCGAGGCCCGGGTTGTCCTCTCCGAACGTGCCGTTGCCGCTCGGACGCTGGTCGTTGAAGTTGTGGGCCATACCGAGAATGGGAAACGCCGAGAGTAGTCGGATCGCACCCCGATTGCTCGTGTTGAAAAGCGAGCTCACGACGTCGTCGTACACCGCCTCGCCGTTCGCGGCGATCACGAACTGCGTCGTGCTCGTCGGTCCGGTGGCGTTGGTGACGCCGTGCAGGTACCACTCTGCGTAGACCGTGGCGGGCTCGTCGGTCAGGCTGAGCGCGCGCATATCGGTCCGGAAAAAGCTCGTGCCCAACCCTGCGTTGTGCGCCACGACCGTGAAGTTGACGTCGGTTTCCGTGGCGGCGAGCTGACCCCGGATCGCTCCGTTCGGGAACGTGCCGCTGTGGATGTTGACGTAGAACTGGTCGGGGTGGGCCAGGACACCGGTGAGGGTCGCCGCATCAACCGGGACGCTGCCTATGGCCTGGCCGCCGGTGAACGTCGGCGATAGGCCGACCAGCACCCCGCCGTTCACGCCGGCCCCGCCGGCGTGAACGTGCGCCGCCGTTGGTGACGCGATGCCCTTCTCCCAGAGGTAGTAGTAGAGCGTCGAGGTGTCAAAGACGAGCGCCGTGAAGCCGTGGCTCGAGAGATCCCCTCCGTCCGGCTCCCGGCTGCCGAGCAAGGTCGTCGCGAGTGCATAGCTCGCCGGGCCGTCGCCGAGCAACTGGCCTCGCATGGCGCCGTTCGGATAGGACCCGTTGTGGACGTTGACGTAGTACCCGGCCGGGTTCTGCAGGATCGGCTGGGTCGTCCCCGTGGCGACCGGGACCGACCCGGCGGCCATGTAGGTGTTGGTCGCGACGTTCGTCCATGCCGGGCCGAGCCCGACGAGAACGCCCCCCGAGACCCCCTGATTCCCCGTGTGGATGTGAGCGTCCGTCGGGCTGGCGATGTTCTGAACCCACAGGAAGTAGTAAACGTTTGTGCCGTCGATTGTGATCACCGCGAGGCCTCGCCCGGCGGGATCACCACCCCCGGTCTCGCGACTTCCCGAGAACGTCGTGGTGAAGGTCTGCGCGCTCGCTACAGCCGCGAAGGACCCCAGTAGCGCCACAAGAAGCGCTGAGATGAACCTTTTCATCGAATCCTCCCTTACTCTGCCGCCCCAAGATTCGAAACACCGACTGTGCGTTCGGCCGGAAGCGGTTGTTCCTCTTCGGTTGTGCAACTGATGTCGCTGTGCCTGAATCGTCCTCTTGCCCCGCGTTGCATCGTCCCGACGGTGCCTCCCTTTCCGGCCACGGATCCTTTGGTGCGATTCGATCTCCCCCAGTCGGAAGGTTGTACGGCGCGGCGAGCAAGCTGGATGTATCGACCCACTCCGACGTTGTCACGGAATCGTCTCGACCGGCCGGCCCTGCTCCGCCTCGGTCCCCGCGGGACTCCCGTGACGTGACGCGCGCCCAGCGAAACGCCGGCAGCGGACGGTGTCGAGACCCGCGCTCACGCTCTCCCCGGCCTTTCTTGCCCACGGCAGGAAGGCGTAGGAGCGTTTCGCGGGCGGCGGCGAGAATGACTGATTCGGACGCCGCATCCGGCGGCCGACGCGCTAGCCGGGTCCGGCCTCCACCAGCTCGTCGTGCAGCGAGGAGATGATCAGCATCAGGCAGCCGCGCTTGGTGACCTGCACGCCGTGGAGGGTGCCGTCGTCCTTCCACAGGTAGTCGCCAGCGTGCATCTGGACGTCGCCGTCGTCGAGGTCGCCCTCGAGGATGAAGCTCTCCTCGGCCCCTCCGTGGCGGTGTGCCGGGTACGTCGAGCCAGGCGCCATCCGCACCAGCATGGTGACGCGGTTGTGGTCCGGGTCTACGAACAGGGGCTTGGCGGTGACTCCCTCGACGCCGGTGGGTTCCCACCCGGTGTCCCCGGCCGGCACGAAGATGCGGCCGTTTCCCCGACTGCGAGTCCAGGTCTTCCACGATTGGGTCGGCCGCGCTGCGGCGGGAGCTTCCACGACGGTCCGGCCGCGTTCCGCCGTGGCGACCCCCTCGAGAACCCTTGCCTTCAGCTCGGGCGGCGGATCGGCTACGGGGGCGAGCGCGGCGGCCGTCTCCTCGAGCTGTCGCACCTCGGCCCGGCAGTCGCTGCACTCCGCCAGATGCCGCTCGAACGCAGCCGCTTCCGCCTCCGGAAGGCAGCCCAGCACGTAGAGCGGGGCGTCTTGGACGGCCTTTTCGTGAGCCCGTCGCGCGGTCATGGCCGCCCGTCCCCGAGATCGGCCAGCGCGCGTCGCAGCGTGGCCATGCCCGTGCGGATTCTCGTCTTGACCGTGCCGAGGGGTTGGCCGAGAGCCTCCGCCACCTCGGTATGCGAAAGTCCGCCGAAGTAGGCGGCGACGATCGCCCGCCGCTGCTCCTCCGGGATCGACCGTAGCGCCTGCCGGACGCGCCGCGCGCGGTCGGCGTCGCTGCTCGCCGCCTCGGGGTCTGGCTGAGTGTCCGGCAGGTCGAACGCTGGTTCAAGCGGCAGCTCGCGCGCCGTTTGGCGGCGCCGCGACCGCAGATGGTCGATCGCCCGGTGGTGCGCCAGCGTCAACACCCACGTTTCGGCGCTTCCGCGCGATGCATCAAAGATACGAGCCTGTTGCCAGACCCGGATATAGACGTCCACCGTAACCTCCTGCGCGGCGTGGTGATCCCGCAGGATACGCAGCGCCAACCCGAAAACCCGCCGACAGGTGGCATCGTAGAGAATCCCGAGCGCATCCTGATCGCCCGCCGCAACGTCCTCAATCAAGTGTTCGAGGGACTCCACTGAAAAACTCTAACACGGTGGGGTCCGTGAGTGTTCCGCCCATTCCTTCATGCCGGTAGTACGACGGCTAGGGCGGTTTCGGATTGCGTGGCCGGCAGAACACGTTCCTAGGGACCCTTCAGCACTCGGGGTCGTGAGGTGAGTAGTGGCGGGGCTGTTCCCCGGCGCTCGTCTCAGCGCGCGACGCCCCCACGGGCACGGGCCTGCACCAGCGCTCGGAGGTTTCGGCCGATCACCGGCTCCTGGTACGGCTGGCCGAGCCGCTCGAGCTTGGCCCTGACGCCGTCCCAGGCCGGGCCCTCGTGAACGCCGCCGTCGCCGAGCAACGCCTCGGTTTCCTCCGCTGTAAACACCACCCCGGTCCTTTCCACCGGAAGCTCCCGGTTGGCGGGGCACGGGCGCTGGCACAGCAGGCAGCCGATGATGCAGTTGTGTGCCGAGGCCGGAACCCACCCCGGCCAGTCGCCGGGGCTTTCGTTGACGACCGTGAGGCACCGCTCGCCGTGCAGGAGCACCCGGTCCTCTCCGATGGCTCCGGTAGGGCACGCGGCCAGACACACCGAGCAGTCTTCGCACTCGGGCAACAGCTCGGGCTCGCACGGCCGCCAGTCGGCGGGAAGCGGCAGCGCCGCGTCGGTGAGGTAGCCGAAGAGCTGGATGTAGCTGCCGAACCGCGGTGCGTACGTCACGTTGGTGCGTCCGTACCGCACGAGACCGAGACGCGCCGCCAGAGACTTGAGCGGCACGTTGAGCCGCTCCACGCGCGCGCCGGGCAGCCCGTGCTCCTGGAGGTCGGTCCGTACCTCATCGAACAGAGGCTGGTAGCGTACGTATGTCGGTGGGAACACCGTCTCGAGCTCCCGGCCGTCGACGGTGAAACCGACCGCGTGCGCCGGTCGTGGCATCACCACGACCACGACCGTCGCCGGGCCCTCCCACGGTGCCTCAAAGGAATTGAAGCCGGCGAGGTTGGCCTCGAAGAACCCGCCGTCCAGCTCGCCCGAGCGCCGCCGGGACAGGACGTCGTCCCGCGCCACCGTGACCACCGACGGCAGCCCCCAACCGACGTGGTAGCCCCGCTCCGTCGCCCACCGGATGAGAGTCTCTTCCATCTGCCTCTCCTTTCGCCAGATCCGGCCCCTCCTCGTCGTGTACGTAACTATCGAAACATTGTTTCAGTAGTTACGAGTTTACACCGGACCCGAGGTGTGAAATAGTCAACAGGGGCGAACGGAGGTTACGGGATTGGACCCGCTTTGGGCCGAACTGATCAACTCCGACTGGCACGATTACCTCGGAGGCGGGGGGCGCGAGGACCGGATCGAGAAGCCCACGTGGCTGAGCCAGTTCCTGATGCGCTGCGGGGTCCCGCCCCGCCCACTCCCCGGCCCCGCCGGGCGGGAAGCACTGCGGCGGCTCCGCTCGGTGCTCCGGCGCTCCGCCGTGGCGCTGATGGACGGCAAACCACCGGGGCGGCGCGACCTCGACGCGATCAACCGGTGCCTCGCCGACGCGCCACTCACCCGCCGCGTGGCCGCGGACGCACGAGGGTTCGTTGTCGAGCTGATTCCGCGCGTCGGGGGCGTCGCCTGGGCCCTGGGGGAGGTCGCCGCCTCTTTTGCCGAGCTGCTCGCCACCGGGGACCCCACCCGCATCAAGGTGTGCGCGAACCGCGACTGCGGGTGGGTGATGTACGACGAGAGCCGCAACCGCACCCGCCGGTGGTGCGAGTCAACTGGCTGCGGCAACCTCATCAAGGTGCGCCGCTACCGCCAGCGCCACCGCCGCACGAACCGAACGCGCCGAATCCAGGCGTAGTTCTGGACTGGCGGCGGCGCCGTCAGCTCGTGTAGATCTGCTGGGCGCGCGGCTCCTTGATGTGGTCGCACAAGCTCGCGGCCTTTTCAAACTCCAGCCGCTTCGCCGCCGCCCCGCGACGTCGCGACCGGCACGTACACGTAGATGATCCCGGGGGTCGAGGACGACGGGTGCGGGAAGCGCTCGTCGACGGGGGAGATCACCGTGACGCGGTGCCCGCGGCCCGCCAGGTGCTCCACGAGGCCGAGGAGGCTCTCGATCCGCTCCGGGAACGGGACGCGCATCGCGAGGAGGAAGCCTCCCGCCACCCCGGGCACGGCGGCGCCGCGCGTCCGCCAGCCCCTGCCGCCTCCGCTATCAGACCCTCCGCCCGCGCGAGAAGCCCGCCACCCGCCACAGCTTCCGCGTGGGACGAACGAGCACGGAAGCGAGGTGCGGGAAGTCGCCGAGCAGCGAGAGGTCGATGCGCCCCGACCGCGGCACCGTCCGCGGCCGTGCCCGCAGCTCCCCGATCAGGCGCAGGTAGTCCCGCCCCATCCTCTCCTCCGAGAACTCTTCCCGCATCCGCCGCCACCCGGCCTCCGACATCCGAAGCAGCCGCTCCCGGTCCCGCGCCAGCGCGACGATCGCGCCCGCAAAGCCCGCGACGTCGCCCGAAGGCACGAGCGCGCCGTGGACACCGTCGGCAATCATCCGGTCCGTGCTCCCGGGGAGCAGCGTCACCACGGGAACCACCCCCCGCGCCATCGCCTCCAGCGGCGCGAGCGGAAAGCCCTCAAGGCGCGTGGGAAGCAGCAGCTGCTCGCTCCGGTCGAGCAGCCGTCCGACCTCCCCCTCGTCGAGGACGCCCGCGAAATCGACCCGCCCGGCAAGGCCCGCCGCCGCGCAGCGCAGCTTGAGCTCGGCGAGGTCCGGCCCGTCGCCGGCCACCGTGAGCCGGGCGTCCACCCCGGCGTCGAGCACCCCCTTGAAAATTCCCGGCAGGAGAAACACCCCCTTCTGCCAGTCCGAGACCCTCCCGATGTAGCAGATCGCCAGCGGCCCCCCCGGGGCGCTCCCCGCCTTCGGCCACGCCTCCGGCACCCGCACACCCCCGGTGACGCGCACCAGCCGCGCCGACCGGCCGGCCATGCGCGGCGCCGCCTTTCCGACAATGGCGTCGCTCACGCCGATCGCGGCATCGCAGTCGTCGAACTTCCCTATCGCGGTCTCGTACTGGCTCTCCAGGTCCGCGTGGATGACAACGATCGTCGCCATCCCCGCCGGCAGCAGCCCTAGCCCCGCCCGCGCAATCGCGTCGTCGTTCACGATCACCGCGTCGTACGCCGCGAGCACCCGGGCGACCCGCCGGGCGTGGGCGGCCGGGGAGCGCAGCGCCGGCAGCGGCAGGGAGCGCACCGTCGACCCGCCCTCCCGGAAGCGTGCCGCCCAATCGCCACGCCACCGGGTCTCGACGAACTCCACCGCGTGCCCGGCGGCCGCAAGCTGTCCCCCCAGCGTGCGCGTGTATACCTCGAGCCCCCCAGCCGCAGCGCGGGGCTCGCGATGGCGATCCTCACGGGGCCGCAGCTCCCGGCAGGGATGCGTCCGCCGCCACCGCGCCCAGTAGACCGATCAGCAACCCGTTGGCCGTCGGGACGCGGTGGTCGTACGGCGCCTCCCGGGCCTCCTCCCATGTCGCCTCGCGCCAAGCGTTGCGCCACCCGAGCCGCCGCAGGCACAGCCGCCGGTCAAAGCGGACCGCGCCCTCGTCGATCATCCGGTCGAGCGCGTCGTTGTAGCCGAGCGGCACGGTCGCCACGAGCAGCCCGCCCGGCGCGACGCACCCCCGCAGCGCCTCGAACGCCGCCCGGGTGCGCCCCGGGTCCCGCGCCTCGCCAAAGTCCCAGCCCACGTGCTCCAGCGTCGAGATGCACACGACCAGGTCGTAGGGGCGCTCCGGCCGGAAGTCCGCGATGTCCGCCCGGATGATCCCGGGGGTCGCGTCGTACTTGTCGAGCACGTCGTGGTCGTACTCAACGTAGACATTCAAGACGTTCCCCACCTCGAGCACGCGCACCCCGGGCCGGCCGCGCAGGATCTCCAGCACGACCGGGAGCTCCACGGTGCGCTCGCTCGCCCAGGACACCCGGCTCACGCGGCTGGAAAAATACGGGTAGCTGCGCCCCCCCAGCGTGAAGCGCCGGCTCTTGAGGTGCCGGCAGGCCAAGCCCTGCGCGGCCTCCGCGAGCCTGCCGAGCGCCACAGGGACGGCGCGCCACAGCACGTGGCCGGCACCCTTCTCCGCGAGCGCCGCGCGCAGGCGGGCCCCCGCGCGTCTCGAAGGCGGCACCCCCGTCTCGCGCAGCGTCACGTCGGGCTCTCCGCTGGTGCCCGGCCGTCCTACGGACCGGTGAGCACTCAAAGCGTCCCCACGCGCCGCACGGCGCCGCCGCCCTCGTCGACCGCTCGCACGACCCCAAGAAAGCGGTCCCCGTCGTGGTCGTGGCCGCAGATCACCGGCGCCCCAATCTTCCTCGCGCCGCGGATGTCGCCCGCCACCGCCTCGTACGCATGCTCACCGTAGATCAAGACCAGCGCCGGCGGCATCCCGGCCCGGTTCCATGAGTAGTTGTCATGGATAGGAATATCTCTTCTCACCTGGACCGATAGTACCCCGGTGAGGGGAGGCATCAAAGCGTAAGGAGGGCACAAGGCGGGCGGTTGTCGAGCGGGCGCGACCACGTGGAGGGGTGAACGAGACAGCGAAGGCGGCGAAGCTTTGCCCGGCAGCGGAGCCGTGCAGGGCTTCGCCATGGCGTCGAGGACGTAAAGGGAGGAACGGCGCCAGGCCCCGCGAGATCAGGCTGCGGTGGGGCAGCGCTCCCTTGGGCCGGGCGGCCTGCGCGCATCGACGCCCTTCGCGGCGACCCGCAGCAGGATCTTGTTGACCGTGATGCACCGGGAGTCGCGGTTGGGGTTCCCCTGGCGGAGCAGGAGGTGGATGTCCACCTTGGCCACCTGGCCGACGGAGGGGGTTGAAGAACCACACGTCGGCTCGCCACTACGGCCGCACATCCTGCGTATCGCCTTCTCCCACGCCGTGGCCGACCGCGGCGACCTAGACGTCCATGTGTATCATGCTCGCACCTTGTGGCTGCAACGCTCGCGCGCCCACTCTTGATACGCGCCTCCTCCAGTGCGGGGCGAAAACAAGGTCACCTTCTTTGACGACACCTTCTCCGAGTACGAGGACTGGCGCCGCCAGATTCTCGGCGACGCCGCCACCCACGCGCACCGGATCACTACCGCAAGCTGACGAGGCAGCCACGAGGTGAGATCGAGGCCCTGGCGGTATCAGGGGCCGGTGTGGGTCACGGGCTGGGAGGCTTGCCTCCGACGGGCTCCCAGAGGACGTTGACGATCTTCCACGCGCCGTCAACCTGGGCCATGTGGAGGTAGTCAACGTAGTCGGGGGACATGGTCTTGACCGATGCCATGTTTCCCGAGATGTCCAGGATGATCACCTGGTTCTTCTGGTCCGGCTTGGCCTTTTTCTTCCCGAACCCCGCCCTTGTGAGCTCCACCATCGTGTCGGCGCTCCCCGTCTCCAGGACGAGGCGACCATTGGGGAGCGCGAAGAAAGCCCGCTTGACGAGATCCGGGTGAAGGGCCCGCTGCATGCGCTCGACGCTGCCCTCGTACCAGCCGTCGATGTAGTCCCTCGCGGCGCCTTCGATCCTGACCTTCTCACCCGCCGGCTGCGGCTCCACGCCAAGAGCAGCGGTTGTGGCCAAGGACCCGAGAACCAGCGCCACCATGACTGGAATCACTGACGTCCTCATCTTTGTCTCCTCTCCTGCGGAAAGTGAATCAGCGGCTCTCTTGTGGTGCCTGCGTCGCTGAGTTTGTCCGGACCTCTTCCACGACTCGCCGAATGGCCTCGATGACTGCGGCGGGCTGATCCGCCTGGATGAAGTGGCCGCTCCTGGGAGTGATGACCTGCTCGCCCTGCGAGGATTCCCTCGCGAGATCCCAGTGCAGTTCGGTCCAGGCCTTTAGGGTCTCCTCCGCGTCAGGCGGCCCCTCCTCCTCCTCGCCACGCGTCAAGACGATGAGAGGGAGGTCGTGGAGCGGGCGCTCGGGCATATCCCTCCGAGCGGTCCGCACCTCGTCGAAGCTCTCCCTGGCGGCGACCATCTCCAGGTACGTCGCGTCTACCCAGGCGGTGCGGAACCCCACCGCACGTGCGGCGGGGCGAAGCTGAGGGGGCAGCTTGTCCGACGAACCTTCTCCGAGGGGCACGTCGAAGAACCGCAGGAGCCCCAGGCGCGAGGCGTGCCGGAAGAGGTTCAGCACCCGGATTTTTGAGGCCGCGATCCTCGCGGAGGGTGGGAGCCTTTCGAGCTGGTCCTCGTGCACGGGGTCCACCAGGATAAGGCCCGCCACGAGCTTCGGGTATCGGAACGCAAACAGGCGGGCGTTGGCGCCCCCGATGGAGTTGCCCACCAGGACGTAAGGCGGCGGCACGCCCGCCTCTCGAAGAAGCGCGTGCAGCTCCTCCACCGCCATCGCGCAGGTTCTGGGCCTCGGCCCCGGGTCGCTCCACCCGTAGCCCGCGCGGTCGTAGGAGCAGACCCGCGCGAATTTGGCGACCTCCGGTTGGACCAGGCTCCAGGCCATGTGAGAGGCACCCAAGGGGGCGTCCAGGATGACGGTGGGGCTCCCCGACCCCGCGCACACGAGGTCGAGCCGGAAGCCGCCTACGTCCACCATTTGGCCCGGCGGGGGTACTTCTTCGCGTCGTCCTGTGTGGCGAGAGTCTGGTAGACCGCCCCAACCAAAGCCGCCGCCAAGAGAATAACGAGCAAACCTGAGAGCAATCGGCCTGTCCACCGCAGGATTCTGCGTGGGTGCGATTCATGGATCGGCCTTGCAGCCCCCTGCCGCTCGATGGGTGTTTGCGAATCCGGCCCCTCGGGAACGTCCCTCATCAAACCGCCTCCATTCCGATCCCACAATTCAATGCCGCCAGCTGGCGGGCGGAGTCGGAACCTCTCCCCTTTGCGGTGCCGTCGTTGAACCCAGGGGTGCCCACGGGTGCCACTGTCACGGCGAACGCACCCGTGCTGAGCGCCGCAGCCAGCACAAGAATCGCGGCATCACTTGTTCGGACCACGCTTCACTCCTGTCGACAGCGACTGCGGTCGCACAGCAGGCGACGTACCGATCCAACGCCCGCGGGGCGCGAGACACCCGCTGGGCGTTGCCCTCCGAGTGCAGAGCTTTCGCCGCGGACACGAAACGGGCCGCGAGCCTATGAGCTACCGGTCCAGGCTGCGCGCCACGGGCGGGTGATGTTGAGAACGTTGCACGACGCCCACGACCCGGTGCCTCCCGAGGTGTCGCTCTCGAGCGTTCCACTCCAGCTGCCGTCGGCGGCGCGCGCGCCGGAGAGCGTCCAGTTGGTGGTGAACAGCGTGCTCGTGCCGTCGGTATAGGGGATGCTCACCGAGGTCGCGAACGTCCCATCCGCGTTGAGTGTCACGCTGCCGCCGGTGGGCGAGAAGTCCAATGTGTAGCTGTCGCTGCCGCACGGAATCCCGGCGACGCCGGAGTACGTGGTCAGCGCACCAGCGCTGATCTGCAGCTGCAGGCCGCCGTCCACCTTCGTCCCGGCGGAGGTGTCGAGCACGACCCCCTCGAACCGGCCCACCGTGTGAATCATCACGGACTCGATGGTTGCGGGGTCACCGGTGCGGTTGTCGAGTCTGGAGGCGTTGGTGATGACGCGGCCGGTGCCGCCGGTGACGGCAACGCGGATGCGCTGGTTGGTGCCGGTGGTGTTGACGATCGAGGTGATCACGTAGTTGATCTGGGAGACCTGGAAGCCCTCGAGGTGGGTGCCGAGGGTGCCGAGGACGGTGCCGTTGGAGTCGATGCGGGAGATTGTGAGGTCGACGGGGTTGCCGGTGGTCTCGACGAAGGCGAGGTTGGAGCGCCAGAGGCCGGCGGTCTGCAGGCCGTCCTGGTCGAGGCCGATGACGTCGGTGACATCCCCGAGGCCGATGGCGAGGCTGGCCGGGACGCCGGAGAAGAACTGGCCGGCGCTGCCCTGGCCCTTGCCCACGACGGTGACGTTGGCGTCGTAGCTGCGCCCGGAGACCACGACCGGGATGGTCGAGACGATGCGCAGGCCGCCGAAGGTATTGTCGAGGCCGAAGGTGTTGAACACGACATCCGGCAGGTAGCGGGTCTCACGGGCGTTGACGGTGATGCGCCGCACCGCAGGGTTGGGGTTGCCCTGGTTGCGCAGCAGCAGGAAGATGTCGACGGTGGCGGCCTGGGTGGTCGAGGGGTTGAAGATCCACGCGTCGCCGCGCCACCACGCTTGCACTCCACCGGAGACAGCCCCAAGCCCGTGCCCCACCGCCGGCACGTACAGGTCCAGGCCCGGGACCGTCGCCAGCGCAGTCCCGGCCACCATCACCATGAACAACATTGCGAGCGCTTTCCTCATGGCAGCTCCCTTCATTGACGCCCCATGTTCTAACTGACCAGTGAACACAACGTTCGATCGTACCAGCGGCAATTGAAGACACCGACCGGGCAGTCACTGGCCTCTCCTCTTCTCGGCTTCTCGAAACCCCCTGCTCGACACTGGTCATGGCTGCTGTCCCAGCCGCCGAAGATGGATGCGGTGTCGTGGCCCAGGGGTCGCGGGCGGTCGCTGGGCGGGCCGCCAGGTCGGGCAATAGTCATTGGCCCCAGAGAGCGACACGTTGCGCTGACTGGAGCCATCCTCGTTCATGATGTAGATCTGATAGTGGCCATCCCTGTCCGAGTGATAGGCGATTCGGCTACCATCCGGGGACCACGACGGCGCTTCCTCGCGGTACTGCGCGGTACTGGTCAGGAGCCTGCGGTCCGTCCCGTCGGAGCTCATCGTCACAATGTCCTGCAATCCTCCGTTGGGTACCTTTTGGGAGAAGACGATTCTTCTACCGTCCGGGGACCAGCTTGCCGCCCACTCCCACTCAACCGTGCTTGTGAGTCGCCATGGGCTGGAGCCGTTGGCGTCCATCACGTAGATCTCCCAGTTGCCGTCGCGCGTGGAGCCAAAGAGGATCCGCGTCCCATCGGGTGACCACCTCGGCCAGTAGTCGTCCGCGTCGTTGCTCGTCAGCCTTTGCTGGCCTGTGCCATCGGCCTCCATGACATAGATCTCGTTGTTGCCATCGCGATCCGAGGCAAACACGATTTTCGACCCATCGGGCGACCAATCGGGACTTGCGTTTCCGAGCGTCCACGTCAGCCTCTGCTCCTCGGAACCGTCCGCCTTCATCACGTAGATCTCGTTCCTGCAGTTGGGAAAGCAGATTCTCGGGTTGGGGTCATGGCGATCACTCTCGAAGGCGATGTGCGAGCCGTCGGGCGACCAGGCAGGAGACGTCTCGTCCCAGTCGTTGTACGTGAGCCGCTGCTGGTTGGAGCCGTCGCTGCTCATGACGTAGATCTCAGCGTTGCCATCGCGGTCCGAGTAGAACGCGATGGGATCGTCAGCAGGATTCGAGGCTGCCGTTGGGGCCAGCCTTGGTTCCACCTCGGTTACAGGTGTCTGAGGGGAGAGGGAAGCAACCATGCCGTCGATGATGATGACCGCTGAAGCGAGCGTGACGACACGCAGCGTGAGCATCACGGACCTCCTAACTCAGCGGGCTTGAGGTCAAAGACGACCCTGGCGTCCACCCACCATATGTCTGCCGCGTCGCCGTTCCGACAGGTGAAGAAAAGGTACTTGTTGTCGGGAGAGATGACAGGGCAGTACTGGTTTGCGGTGGCGTTCACGTCGTCGCCGAGACGTACAGGTGGCAACCAGGCGCGGTCGGGCCCTCTGAAGCTCACGTACAGGGCGGCCCCAGATGGCTTCGGGCCACCCGCAACGGCATCAAACACCAGGTAACTCTCATCCGGTGCGACAAACGCATGCCCCATCCTGGCAAAGGTGTTGACCACGTCGGTCAGTGGAAGGGGCGTCTCGAAGCCGTCGTTGCCGAGCTGGGCCATGTAGAAGCGGCCCAGATTGCCGACGAACTCGGTGAAGTAGATGTTGCCGTTCGTGGCCACTGTAGGGCACATCTTCGTATTGGTAGAGAATGGCGGCCCGAGTCTCGTGGGGGGGCCCCACCCGGCAGCCGCGCGAGTCACCGTCCAGAGCTGGAAGCTGTTCTCCCCGCTATCCCTATTGGAGATGAAGTAGATTCTGCGGTTGTCCCGCGTCACGAACGGTTCAGAGTTGTAGCACCTGCCTGTGAACTCGGCGCGCCTGGGCCATGTCCAGACGCCATTCACTTGCCGCGTCACCCAGATGCTGTTGCTGTCATCTCCAGGGGTGTAGCGCGAGAAATAGATCTCGTTGCCGTCCGGGGAGAATGCAATCGAGTACTCGGAGCCGTCCCGAGAGCAGATGAAGTCGGGTGCGAAGACCTTGGGGATCATGCCAGGCCGCGTCTGTCCCAGGTACGGTCCTCGCGGGTTGATGGGGTCATGCGTTCGACGCATCGCATCGCGGCGGGTCGGCCGCTGGAATTCCTGCGCGAGGACCGCCCGCAAACACTGGCACGCGCCCGCCGCAACGGCAAGCCCGAGGACAACCACCTGCACGGCCCGTACAGTTGCCTGGAATCGTGGCTGCTGCGGCAACATTGCGAGTTCCTCCGTACTGCCGGTGTCAGATCGGTCGAGACGGCTGCGGTGGAGAGGCATGCGCATGCTCGACTCACTCCTTGTGTGCCGGATCGAGGTCGAATACCACGCTCGCGTCCACCCACCAGATGTCACCACCCCTGTGGAAGAAGAGATACTTCTCGTCGGGGGAGAGCGTCGGACACGTCGCGTCGGCGGCGACGTTCACACCGTCGTTGAGTCTGGCGGGAGGAAGCCAGTCGTTGCTACTTCCCTTGAAACTGACCTGGAGGAAGTAGCTCTGGCCGTCGGGAGCGGCATCAAACACGAGGAAACTCTCGTCCGCTGCGATGAACGAATGACCCATGCTGTTGTACGCATTGATCACTGTACCTAGCGGGGTGGGTGCGTCGAATCCTCCGCTGACGGCTCGGGCTCCGAAGAAACGCCGCGTCGTGGAGTTCACCTCCTCGGTGAAGTAAAGATTGCCGTTTCTCGCCGTGGTGGGGTACATCTTGGAGTTGACGGAGAAGGGCGATCCGAGTCGCACGGGCACGGTCCAGCCCGTTGCGCCACGATCCATGAAGCAAATCTGAGAGTTCTGTGATCCGCCTTGTCGGACGAAGTACATCCTCCTGCCGTCTGGCGTGATGAAGGCCTCGGTGTCGCGAATGCCGCCAGCAAACTCGGCGACTGCGGGGAGCGTCCAAGCACCGTTGACCTGGCGCGTCACCCAGGTCGTGTCGGTACCGTTCGCCAGCGTGTACCGGGAGAAGTAGATCTCGTTACCATCCGGGGAAAAGGTAATCGAGTACTCGGCTGCGCCTTCGGTCGACACGAAACCGGGTGCGAAGACCTTGGGAGTCATGCCCGGCGGTGCCTGTCCCAGGTACGGTCCGTGCGGGCTGGTCGGGTCGAACGCTTGACGCTCCAGATGTCGTCGGATCTGCCGCGGGCCTTGCTGCGCGAAGGCCAGAGGCACTGTTTCAGGCGCAACCATGGCGCCAACGAGCAGACCGAGAGACACACCTGCCCGGCGTATGTCCCTCACTGCGCGACCATCCAACATCATGACGCCCCTCGAAAGGTGGCAACACTGCGACCAGCAAGAGCCGGCGCGCACTTCATCGATCGCTCCCGGCGGGCCCAGCCTCAGATTCCTGCCCGGACGGCTTCAGGTCGAACACGACTCTCGCATCGACCCACCAGATATCGCCGTGATTACCATTCTCGCGCGTGAAGAAGAGGTACTTCCCATCGGGGGAGATCGAGGGCTGGATCTGGTTGATGGTGGCGTTCACGTTGGCGTTGAGCTTGACCGGTGTCCGCCAGTTGCCGTCGCTTCCCTTGAAGCTGACGTAGAGGCACTGCCCCGCACTGGAGACCGCCGCAAAGACGAGATAGCTCTCGTCGGGTGCCACGAAACTGTGATCCATTCGGGAGTAGGCATTCACGGTGGAGGGCAGCCTGACGGCGCGTCTCGAAACGCCCGTTGCTCCAGCGTGCCATGTAGAACCAGCCCATCTGGCCCTGGACCGAGGTGAAATAGAGGTTGCCATTAGCTGCGCCGTCGGGGCCATCTTGCCCCCGCTCGGGGACGCCGGGCCCGAGCTTGGTTGGCTCCGACCACCCGTTGCCGGCACGATCCGTGTACCAGATCTGGGGGCCGTTCGCGTCTCCATCCATTCCGGAGGCGAAGTACAACCGTTGCCCGTCCGGCGCCATGCCGGGCTCGAAAGCTGCTTTCAGCCCCCCGGAACGGGGCCAGTGCAGGATTCGTCCACACCCCGGAGACCTGCTTTGTGACCCACACTCCGGCGCTACCGAAGTAGATCTCATTCCCGTCGGGCGAGAACGCGATGCCCCCAGCGCTGCGGTTCCCTGTCGAGATGAAGTCTGGCCCGAAAACCTCGGGGACCACGCCCGGGGGCCTCTGGCCCAGGTAGGGCCCACTTGGACCGGGTGGGGTCGGCTGGGCGCGGAGCAGGTGACGCCGTGCACGCGGCGCTTGCGCGGCCGCCGCCTGAGACCCGGCCGACCCAGCCCACGCGGCACTGACAACAGCCACAACCAGCAACACGGCAGCAGGGCCCGCTCCCCTGCGCTGGAGCGTGAAGTGAAATCCAGGTGCACGACCTGGCGACACCTGCGTCGTTTGGCGTACGTGCATGCGGACTCGCTCTCCCTCCCGCGCCTCATCGCGGCTCTCCTGGTCCTGTCGCATGACCCGGCTCGGCGTCGCGGCCGTTCGCGTGCGGTCGAGGATTCACCCCACGGCCCGTGCCCCTTTTGCCGTTTCTCCTGCGAATCCAACCCAGCAAAATCACGATCGGGTTTGCGTCGCCGAAAGTCCTTCCGGGCGGCGTCAGACGGTGTTCAATATCAGTTGAGTTTCCCTTGAGATCGTC
>CAVTZQ010000012.1:0-18554 GCA_963739225.1 uncultured Acidobacteriota bacterium
GATGTTTTCCGTCTACTCGTTCAGTTGGTAACCTGTCTGGCCCGGCGGAGCCAGCCAAGAACGCGTCCCAGGGGGGTCGCGACGTCCCGGGGTGCGCTGTTCTCGGTGTGCCCTGTGTTGGCCCTGTCCCTCCATGATCCGGTTGGCGGGCCGGAGTCACCAAGAGCTGAGCTCCCCCGCCCTGGGGTTCCCGACGGAGCAGATTCCTCTGCTTGCGATGGCCGGCGGCCCCCACGGTCACTTCTTGCTGGACGCGCTGGGCCCGGCGATCGCGAAGTTTCCACGGCCGGAGTCCGAGGCCCCACCGAAGATCAAGTACCGGCTCATTGGAGCGTACAAGCTTGCCATCGCGACAGTGAGGAAGCAGCCTCCCTGCAGCTCACTGTTTACCCGCCTCGGCGCGAGAGGGGAGGAGGTTCTCGCCCACACCCGGTACCTCGGCGGCGGGGAGATCGGCGAATGCCTTCGTTCGGCGTCGGTCTTCACCTGGGTCGGGTGCAAGGAGACATTCCTGCGCCCCCTCTTCTAGAGGCTGGGGATGTCCGGCGCGGCCGCGATTCCGATCTACGAGGCCCTGCAGTTCGCAGGGATCAAGGAAACGCCAAAGGGTCACGTTTGGCACTCGCGTGATGGGGGGTTCTAGAAGGCGGCGCGTGCCGCTCGTGGTGCACAAGCGGGAATCCCTCCACGGGGATCACCAACCGGCGCCCGTCGCGCGCCGTGCGGCCCTCAGGGGCGTGCAGCGGGGGTCGTCGTGCGCGCGCGCGGCTCACGGGCCACGTGATCCTCCACGCAGGGCGGCCCGGTGGCAGCGGCTCCCGTGGGCCCCCGGCAAGACGAGCATGTTCACGCTCAAACATCGCCTCGAACCTTACACGTACCAGGAAGGAGGAGTGAGCAATGACAGATGTGAGAACTGATGGCCATCGAGTCGTTCTTCTTGGTGGCGTCCTCGTCACCGTAATCGGGCTCGTCGGCTATGGCGCAACTGCCATGGCCCAGGAACAGCAGCAAGAGAAACCAGTTCAAAAGGAGATCAAGGAAGAAGTGGTGGTGACCGGTACGTTGATCCCCCGCCCCACCCTGGAGGCGATGAGCCCCGTCACCACGATGGACGTCGAGGCGCTTACCTATGCGGGGAACACCCGCCTCGAAGACATGCTCACCACCCTGCCGCAGATCTTCAGCTCCCAGAACTCCACGGTGTCGAACGGTGCGTCCGGAGCCGCGACCGTAAACCTGCGCAACATGGGCTCCTGGCGCACGCTGGTCCTGATCGACGGCCAGCGGCTGCCGGCCGGTGACACTCTCAACCCTGCGGCCGACCTGAACTTCATCCCGGCCGGGCTCGTGAAGAGGGTCGACATCCTCACCGGCGGGGCCTCGTCCACGTACGGCGCCGACGCCGTGGCGGGCGTGGTCAACTTCATCCTCGACAAGGACTTCGAGGGTATGAGGGCCGGCATCTACGGCGGCGGCTACAACCACAACAACAACGACCAGACCTCCCGGGACATCAACGCGGTCAGGCACTTCGTCGTCCCGGAGGGGATGGCCACGGACGGCGGCCAGTTCGAAGCCTATGCAGCGTTCGGCGGCAAGTTCGCCGAGGGCAAGGGTTACGGGAACGTCTACTTGGACTACCGCAAGACCGCGGCGCTCAAGAAGAACCGCCGCGACTACACCAACTGCTCGATCGGAACGCTCGGCGCCACCGGCATTGCCTGCGGCGGCTCGTCAACGAGCGCGGGCGGCCGCTTCTGGACCGACGACGGGAATAGCTGGACGGTTGACCCGGCGCAAACGAGAACGTTCACGCCGTGGGTCACTTCGAGGGACTCGTTCAACTACAACCCGTACAACTTCGCCCAGCGCCCCGACCAGAGATGGGCGGGCGGCGGCTTCGTCGACTACGAGTGGAACCCGCGTCTTCACGCCTACGGCTCGGTCATGCTCATGGACGACGAGACGGACGCCCAGATCGCGCCCTCGGGCGACTTCGGCAGCACGTACTACATCAACTGCGACAACCCGATGATGAGCGCGCAGCAGAAGCAGATCGTCTGCGGGAACCTCGGGTACGGTCCGGACGTCGTGGGGCCGGACGGCGTCCTCAACCACGCGGGCCTGCAGATCTACCGCCGCAACGTCGAGGGCGGCGGCCGCCAGGACCTGCTCAGCCATCAGGCCATCCGTCTCAACGGCGGTCTCAAGGGCGACCTGGGCGCCGGCTGGTCCTACAACATCGGCGGCCTCTTCAGCGAACTCCGCGTCCCGGAGACCTACATCAACGACTTCAACAGCACTCGCATCCAGGAAGCCCTGTTCGTCACCGGCGACCCGAATGATCCGAGTACCTGGAACTGCCACACCAGCAGCCCCGGCACCACCTGCGTCCCCTGGGACATCTTCGCGAGGGGCCAGGTCACTCCGGCGGCAACCAACTTCCTCGGTCTGTCCCTGCTCTCGAGCGGCTCCGCGAAGACGGAGATCGTCTATGGGACGTTCAACGCCGATCTCGGGAAGGTCGGTTGGACGTTCCCCGGCGCGGTTGAGGGTGTCTCGCTCGCTCTCGGCGGCGACTACCGGAAGGAGTTCGTCGACTACCAAACGGACCTGTCGTATCAGACGGGCATCGGCGCGGGCCAGGGCGCGACCACACCCTCGGTCGTGGGTTACTACGATGTCAAGGAACTGTACACCGAGCTGCTGATTCCGTTCGTCCAGGGCGCCCGCGGTGCGCAGGACCTGTCCCTCAGCCTCGGCTACCGCTACTCCGACTACAACGTCAACGGGTCGCACCCGACCTACAAGGCGGAGGCGGCCTACGCGCCGAGCACATCGTTCAAGTTCCGCGCGGGCTACAACCTCGCGACCCGTGCGCCCAACGTGGGCGAGCTGTACCAACCGCAACGGCTTGTGCTCGGAGGCGGCGCCGACCCGTGCACGAATGAGGAAGGCGCGACGCCTCAGTACACCCTGGAGCAGTGCGAGCGGACGGGCGTGACCCCCGCACAGTACGGCCACCTCGCGCCGAGCACGGCCGGCCAGTACAACACCTGGTCCGGCGGCAATCGGAACCTGAACCCCGAGACCGCCGACACCACCACCTTCGGGCTGGTGGTCACGCCGGCGGGCACGAGCCTGACGGTCGCGCTCGACTACTACGACATCAAAATGACCGATACCATCGGGAACTACCTCTTCAGCGACATCCTCAGGGAGTGTGCCACCACCGGCAATCCTTCCTTCTGCAGCCTGATCATACGCGATCGCTACGGCTCGCTGTGGCGTTCGCAGAGTACGACCGAAGGCTACATAATCACGATCAACTCAAACGTCGGCAAGAAGGAGTCGCAGGGCATCGACCTGAACGCCGGCTACACCCTGACCGCGGGGAACAGCTTCTTCAGCTTCAACCTCAGCGGCAGCTACCTAATGAAGTCGTCCACCAACACGGGTTTCTACACATACGACTGCGTGGGTTTGACCGGCGCCGTCTGCAACGACCCGTACAGCGACCACGTCAACATGCAGCCCGAGTGGCGGCATCTGTTCCGCGTGTCCTGGCAGACCGGCGGCACGGTCCTCACCCTGGGCTGGCGGTACATGGGCCCCGTGAAGGCCGAGGAGGCAAGCAACCAGGCGGCCCTTGCGAACCCGGACGCCATCGAGCTGTTGAAGCTTAACCAGGCCTACGAGTACGGCGCCTGGAACTGGTTCGACCTCTCGGTGGGCTTCCAGCTTGCCAAGGGCATCCAGTTCAACTTCGGCGTCAACAACATTCTCGACAAGATGCCGCCCAGAGGGGCTGGCAGCAACGCCGACGACTACGCGAAGGGCTTCTACGGCTCGTACGATTCCTACGGGCGGTACATCCACTCCAGCATCCAGTTCGCGTTCTAGCACGTCTGACACACGTTGTGACGGGGGCGGTCCCTGCGGGGACCGCTTCCTTTTTCTTCGCCCTCAGGGATGGCTTCCGCCCCCGCGGAGCAAGGTGTCGATCTTGCTCGAGGAAGTGCGCTTCGGCGCACCGGTCCCCTCCAGGTGCATCGTGGTGCTGCTCAGGGCGAGCCCCGGGAAGTCTGTTCCTCACAGCGCCCTGGGGCTGACTGTGGCCGGCCTTGGACGCCACGACGAGGCGATCCGCGCCGGGCGGAAGGGCGTAGAGCTCTTGCCGTTGGCGAAGGTCGCCATCGACGGCACCGGACCGCTGCTCGCGCTCGCGGAGGTCTTCGCGACCGGCGACGAGTCCGACGGTGCGTGCGGTCAGCGCGAGGCCCTCCGGTCGGTGCCGAACGGCCTGTCCGCCCCGGTGTTCCGGCCCAACGCGCGCTGGGCGCCACTTCCCAGTTGACTTTACCTTGTGGCGCTGCTCGCGAAGTACGCGGTACTAGGCACGTCCGCCCTCTAGCGCAGCCAGGGCCCAACAGATTCCCTGGCGCGCCCCTCAAACGAAAGATGTAGGATTGCCATGTTGAGCGACACGCCGGTCCACCCCGCAACTCGGAGCTTTCGCTTCGGCGACTGGCTGGTACAACCTTCCCTGAACACGCTCTCGCGCGGCGAAACCGTCCTTCGCATCCGCCCGAAGGTCATGGACGTTCTTGTGCTGCTTGCCGAGCACGCAGGCGAGGTTCTCTCCAAGGACGCAATCATCGACACGGTGTGGGCGAAGAAGTTCCTCGCCGACACCGCGCTCTCTCGGGCCATCTTCGAGCTCCGCGAGGCGCTTGGAGATGAGGCTCACGGGCCAAAGTACATCGAAACCGTCCCGAAGCGAGGCTATCGCCTCGTCGCGCCCGTCACGCCCGTGGCCGAACCCGAACGCACAGACGGAAGGCCCGAGAAGGTGGCTCCGCGCGCTCCCGGGTGGTGGCCAGCGGTTGCTGTGGGAGGCTTCATCCTCGTCGCGGTTTCGGTGTGGCTCCTGGTTGGGATGCGCCCCAGCGGGCCCCAGCCACCCACGACTGGCCAGACCAGGAGGATCGTGGTTCTCCCCTTTGAGAACCTGGGCGCGCCTGAGGACGACTACCTTGCCGCGGGCCTCACAGACGTGATCAGCGGCCGCCTGGCGGCGGTGCCTGGTCTCGCCATCATTTCGCAGTCTACCGCCCGACAGTACACGAAGGTTGGGAAGGGGGCGAAAGAGATCGGCCGTGAACTCGGGGTGCATTACCTAGTGGAGGGCGGGATCCAGTGGAACCGAGGAAAGGGAGCTGGCAGCGGGGTCCGCATCACGCCCCGACTCGTGCGCACCGCCGACGCCACCCAGGTGTGGGCCGAGGTCTACGACCACGACATGCAAGACGTCTTTGAGGTCCAGAGCGAGATCGCCCGCAGGGTGATCGAGGCGGTCGGCCTCACAGTTGTGGAACCGGAGCGGCTCGGCCTTGCCGAACGGCCGACCGCGAACGTCGAAGCATACCAGGAGTACCTGCGAGGCCTGTATTACTCGGACCAAGTGAGCTTCAGGGAACAGCGTCTTCGCCTGGCGCTGGGGCACCTGCGCCGGGCGGCCGAGTTGGACCCTGCCTTTGGCGTCGCACACGCCGAGGTCGCACGGATGCGCGCGGCCCTCTATCAGTTGGGTTTCGACCCGAGCAGCGCCAACCGAACGGAGGCGCAGCGAGAGCTCGACCTTGCCCTGCGGCTGGCCCCCGATGAACCACGGGTCCACTTGAGCCTCGGCCTGTACCTTTCATGGTGCCAGCGAGACTTCCATCACGCGCTTGAAGAGCTTAGCGTCGCGCGCCGCGGTCTAGGCGAAACCTCCGAGCTGCTGCAGGCCGAAGGTTGGGTGCTTGGCGCGATGGGCCGGTGGGAGGAGGCGTTGGACCGCTACCGAAGGGCCGGTGACCTCAACCCCCGGGGCTGGGGCCCTCTGGCGGACGCCGGCCGCACCAGCATGTTCCTCAGACGGTACGGCGAGGGTCGCCAACTGCTCGAGCGCGCCATCGCACTTGCCCCCGACGAGGGCCCACTGTACGCGTCTCTCGCGGAAGTCCACTGGTGCTCCGATGGCGACACGGCCGGCGCCCGACAAGTCCTCCAAGGTATGCCTGGTTCGGCCCAGAGTTCGGAAACGTTTCACTGGTTCTGGCAGGAAGTATTCGAGGGTCGGTATCAGCCGGCGCTCGACAGGGTGCCCACCGCCTCTGCCTTCGTGTTCGAAGACGACTTCATCTGGGAACCCAGCGAACTCCTCCGGGCGCGAGCGTACAGTTTCCTGGGACGACTGGAGGAAGCCCACCGGGCCTTCGAGAACTCGTGCGCGCTTGCAGAGAGGTCGCTCCGCGAGAACCCCGACGATTTCCGGATCCTCGACGCGCTGGCCGTCAGCCTCGCAGGGGTGGGGCGAAAGCACGATGCGATCGAGACGGCCAAACGCGCAGCGAAGATTTTCCCGCCCTCGAAGGGCGCGATCAAAGGCTATGAACCCGTGCTGACACTTGCCCATGTCTACACGATGGTTGGCGAGCATGACCTCGCGTGTGCCCAGCTCGACACGCTCCTGTCGGTACCGTTCCCGATCTCGGTCCCGCTGCTCAAGCTCGACCCGACGTGGACCTCGCTTCGTGGGCAGCCGTGCTTCGCCGCGCTTGTGGCTGGCCACAAGCGGTAGATGTGCAGGCCCGCTGCGGTGGCGAGAGATCACACAGCAGTTCGCGAGCCATGACCAAAGGCAGCCAACGCAAGCGAGGCCACGATGTTCCAGCAGTCGGGTTAGCTCCGGCCTGTGCGTGCGCGCGTCAATGTTTGGCGCGCCATCAATCGTTGTCTGGCGGCCAGGGATTGGGCAAGCCCAGGAGATCTACGACCCCCTTCCCGGACAGTGTGTCGTAACGCCCTGCTTCGGTATCTGGAACCCACTGCTCAAGAGACCAGAAACCCGGGGCCAGCGGCCGACGTGCCCACGGGTGATGGATGAGCCTCGGCGACTCCTCGGCCATACGCCAGGGATTGAGGTGATAAGCAATCATCACGGCACTTACGTTGCGCCCTTGCGGGTCACGAGGACCTGTCCAGGCACCATTACGCTTCCTCGTTTCATGCGGTTCGCCCGATCGGCCATCCGCGTAGACGGTGAAAGTAACGCATTCCTCGCCAAGAAGGGCATTCATGATGTCAAAGTCATCGGCAGACTCATCGAGCACGTTGACCGCGATCACGAGGGGAAGATCAAGATTAGTGTACTTCTTCCCTTTCGAGTTGACGGCCGCACGAAGAGACTCGTGGCTCCGCGACCAGCCACCCGACACACGACTCCCCAGTGGTCGAACCCCTGCCTTGCCCCGGTGCTCCGGCGCCTTGGGGATTGGGGAGAAGAACAGGCTCCAGCCCTCATGCTGCCACTCGAACGTCGGCAGACCGTCGAGCCCAAATTCCTTCAGCCGTTCAGCCAGTTCGTCTGGGTTGAGTGTCGCCAGCCACTTGTAAAGGTCGTCGCGCAGGCGCGCGCCCGCCGGTGGCGTCTTGGGCGCGCCTCGCACCCGAATGTGGAGGAAGAAGTTGGGTGAGTCGAGGCCATTGAGCGTGTCGTAGACAACCGCGGCGCGCTTTCCTTGCCCCTGTTCTTCTGCTGAGGGGGCGGCAATGGTGATTTCGAGATAGACGACAGCTGTGCCATCCTTGCACATCAGGAAGTCCGGGTGGCTGCTGCTGCCCGGGATGTCGGGATGAGGCTTGAGCTCGTACCCCATGTAAGACACTAGCCGATAGACGTAGAGCTCGAAGAAAGCAGCCTGGTGCTGAACATCTATTGGGGAGCGGAATCGCTCACGCAGATCGCTCTTGGCTTCCTCCGGGTAATGGTCAAACCATTGCTCAAGCAACCCTCGTAAGGCAGTGACACTGGGTCGCGCCGAGGTGTTGTAGTAGGCAAACAGCGGTTCGGCCTCACGCTGCGTGCGATGCTGAACCCTGGCGATATGGTCGTCGAAGAGGTGTATAAGGGCCACTGCCTACCCCTTGCCCACAAGATCCGGCAGAAGCTTCTCCAGGCGGATGCTCGCCGCTTGGGAACTAACCTGAAAGTGAAGCGCGAACAGCATCTGAGAAAATTCATTACCCTGCTTTCTTAGTCGATTGAGGTAGCTGCGCACGCCTGCGAGCGGCATCAGGAACGCTCCGGCCCATGCGTTAGCCTGCCACTCTGGCGAACAAAAGATCGGGACCTCCGGAGGGAGCTTTTCGGTCGCGGTCAGGATGTCGCGAAAGGCACAACCACGGTGCTGGATCAGGTCGCTGCGGTGAAGGACTGCATGGCCGATCTCGTGCGCGACGGTGAAGCGGAAGTGGGCGTTTCCGGCCTTGGTCCCGTCCAACACATCAGCGCGTAGTCGAACCGCGACAGCGCCACGCCGGTACTCCGAGACAGCCTCTTCGTGAAGGTTCGCGTCGGCGTGGATTGTGACTGCCGCGCATGCCAATTCGGTCAGTCGAGAAGCTGTGAGCAACTCGTGCACCGGAATCGCCTGTCCGCCAGCTACGGCGCGCGGGAAGAGTTTGCCAACCAGGGCTTCGGCTGCGTCCGCAATCACCTTGTATGACCGGGCGTTCGTCTGCTTGATCTCGGGCGTAGCAACCTCGACCACACGAATCTCGACGTCTCGGTTCAGGGCCAACAGCGCCGCTTGGAGCCTCGCAAGCTTCGAGGCGTGATGAGGATCAAGCAGGCGACGAACCTCCTTTTCATCGAGGCCGAGCTTGCGCGCAAGCCCGGTCTGGCTCATGCCAGCCTGGCGCAAGGCAAGTGCCAGCGCAGCCTTCGCCGCCATGATCGGCGGAACGCGAATGACCACCGCGTTCGCATCCTCCGCCAGAGTTGAGGGATTTGGGATTTCCTCGCCCCGCCGGATCCGAGCGGCAAAGACCTCCTCAAGGGCGTCGGTTGCCTGCTCAACGGCATCCGCCCGATTCTCGCCCTCGGTCAGCAACTCGGGGAAGTCGGGGCAGGACACCAGGAACCCACCGGATGGCTCCGGGGTGAGCAGAACTGCATAGGCGAAGTCTCCTGGCATCGTTTCCTCCCTAGCCTTGCTGCAGGTCCTCGAGTGTCAGCCCCAGTTGGGCCAGCATCGCGTGAAGCAAACCAGGACTCAGCTCAGCCTGCCGGTGTTTCACCGTCGTCCGCCGTGTCCCGTAACACAGGGTTCCATGACTTGCCTTGCCACGTTCGGCGATCAACTGGACCGAGACCCCTTTCCGTCGACCCACCTTCTTCACCTTGCGGACAAACTCCGCACCCGTCACAAACGGAATGTCGGTCATTTTTGTCCGAAAGTCAAGGTAGTAGGTCATCTAATTGGAATGGAACGCGTTGCACGTGCCGACCAAGGCTGGAGCCCCAGCGTACGCCGGGATCGGGTCGCCGCGCCCCGCCCAGGGCGGCGTGTGCCTCGCGATGACAGCAGGAGCACTCCTACGTCTTGTAGATCTGCTGGGCGCGCAGCTCCTTGATACGGTCGCGGAGCTGCGCGGCCTCTTCGAACTCCAGCCGCTTGGCCGCCGCCTTCATCTGCTTCTCGAGCTCGCTGATCGCCTTTGCGCGCGAGGCCGCGTCGGTGACGTCCACCTCCCCCACCCTCGGCGGCAGGAACGCCTCATCGTGGTAGTCCAGGTTTGAGAGCGCCAGCAGCGGGCTCGCAATGTCCTTGATGATCGTCTTCGGCTCGATCCCGTGTTCGGTGTTGTACGCCTCCTGTGTCGCGCACCGGAGTCGCGAGCCACCGGCGAGCGGGGCGTGGCCCCTGCCCGAGGCCAGTGCTAGTCTCCAACACATCGACATGAGACCGACCGTCGCGAGGCTCGACGCGCTGCCCTACGTGATCATCGCCGCGCTGCCGTTCGCGGTGATGTGGTGGCTCGTGCCCGGCCTGGGCAGACTGGCGCTGGGCAACGACTACGTTGCCTTCCCGATCTCGCACCAGATGGAGCTAATGTACTCCCTGAAACACGGCTCGTTCCCGCTCTTCGTGCCCGGGTTCGCCGGCGGCCGCGCCGCGGCGGCGCTCACCCTCGGCCAGTTGTTCCACCCGCTGCCCCATCTCGCGGCGGTGATCCCGGGCTACTGGGACGGTCGCGCCCTCGACTGGTGCACCCTGCTCAGGCTCGCCTCGCTGGCTCTGTGCCAGCTGGCGGCCTACCGCCTGCTGCGCCGCCTCGATCTCGGGCGCGCCGCGGCGTTCACGGTCTCGTTCCTCGCCGTCTATAACCTGCGCATGCTCGACATGTTCCGCTACGGCGCGGCGCTCGAGAACTACACCGGTCTGCTCCTGCTGTGCACAGCGATTGGCCTGTACTACCTCTCGCCGACCCGCGTGGTGGGTCCGATTTGCGTTATCTGTGCGACCTACCTGCTAGCCACTGGCGGCCACCCGCAAATGCTCCACCTCGGCTTGCTGGGCGCCGGAGCTGCGGGCCTGGCCCTGCCGTTCGCGGTTCGGGCGATCAAACCCAGCGAGGGACCGGACCGGCGTCGCGTGCTGCGCTTCTACGGCGCAATGGCCGCGTGCGGCGCGGCCGGGCTGATCCTCGCCGCAGCCTACCTCGTGCCGCTCTACACCGACTTCGTCGCCGATGCCGCGCTGCGCGTCGGCCGCGACTACCAGTGGAGCCTTGCCTTTTCTGACAACGCGGGCGGCGCGCTCGCCAGCTTCCTCGATCCGCTGCACGCCGACGTACACGGCGCATTTGGCAGCTCCGCGCTGCTCCTCGTCGCGGCGCTCGTTCCGATCCTCACGATCTGTGGCGTCCGCGTGCCGCTCGCCGTCCTCGCCCTGTGGGGCTTCGGCGTCGTCGTGCTCCTCATCAGCCTCGGCGCGGCGACACCGCTTCACCACGCCTTCTGGGCGCATGTCCCGCTTGCCGACTCCTTCCGCACTCCGGGCCGCGTGGTGATCCAGCTCCCGTTCGTCTTCCTGCTCGTGCTCGCTTGGCTGCTCGGCCCGGGGGCCGAGACGCCATTGCGCGGTGGGCGCAGGCTCCCGTTCTCGCCCTTGTTTCCGCTCGCCGTCCTCGCGCTCGCCGCCTTCGGCGCCTACCATCTCGGCTGGTTCCCTGAGCTTCCGCCACCGTCCCATTTCGTCCCGTCGCGAATCCACGCCTACCCGAGCTGGGTCGACCCGTTTACCCGCTGGACCGGCCTCGCCGCCCTGATCTTCGCCGTGCTCGCCGGGCTGCGCACCCGCGTCCGGTCGCTGACGATTGTCGCACTGGCCGTGGCCGCGGTGGTGCAGACCGCGGTCGAGCTACGCTACGGCACCTGGACCGTGCCGCAGCGCACGACCCCGACCCTGGCCCAGATGGACGAGGATAAGCGGACGGAGCTGAGCTTCCGCGGCCCTCCCGGCTACGCGATGGAGTCACTCGCCGTCTCACGCCAGATGGAGCGTTCGATCCTCGAGCCGCGCCTCGCCCGCTTCTACCGCGCCGTTAACCTCGTGGCCACTCAGGACGAGGCCTACGCGGCCCTGGCCAACCGACGCACGCCGTTCAGCACCGTCGTTGAAGACCCTCACCTTGCGCCGCGGCGACGACCCGATACCACGGGGGGCGCCGAGGACCGCGTCGAGCTCGCGCGGAGCAGCTTCAACGAGGTCGTCCTGCGTGTCGCGGCGAGCGCCGACGGCTACCTTGCCCTAGCTTTCCCGTTCTCGGCTCACTGGAGCGCGTTCGTGGACGGCGCGCCGCGGCAGGTGCTGCGGGCCAACGGGTACGAGCTGGCCGTGCCAGTCGGGGCCGGCGAGCACGAGGCCGTCTTCCGCTTCTCGAGCGCGGGCGCGACGGCCGGCATGGCCGCAACCTGCGCCGCCCTGTGCGTGCTCGGCCTGTTCTTCGCGTTGGTCTCGCTGCGCGGACGGCGGCGCGTCGCCGCGGCGGCGATCAGCGTGCTGCTGCCGGCCGGGGTCTTCCTCGGCTGGAACGCGAGCCTCTACGCCTCGGACGATCTGGGCACGCGCTACACCTGGACGAGCCGCGACTTCCCGCCAGCCGACGACCTTGCCTACGGTCGCACAACGCGCATGAGCTCGATCCGCTCGGACCAGATGCCGTACTACTACTACGCCGGTCTGGCCGTGGACGGCGACCGTCAAGGACACACTTCCGTCACCTCGCGGCAGGACAACCCCTGGTGGGAGGTTGATCTCGGCGGGGTGCACGCGATCGGCAGCATTGTGGTGTACGACGCGAGCGGTGCGGAGCGCATCGCCGTGCGGCTTTCCCGGGACGCCGAGCGGTACACGGACGTCTCGTTGCCGGACGAGCGACCGCGGGGCGGGCCGTGGCGCGTCGAGCTCGGCACGCTCGCGGCCCGCTTCGTGCGGCTGCAGGGGGTCGGGCCCGGCGCCCTCTCGCTGCGCGAGGTCGAGGTCTATCCCCCGGGCCGCGCCGCACCCGCAGAAAAGCAATGACCACATGGGGACCCTTCCAGGTGCGACCTTCGGGGTACGCACGCCACCCGTGGTCGCACCAGGATGCGACCTTGACTGAAGTACGACCTACGTCTTGTAGATCTGCTGGGCGCGCAGCTCCTTGATGCGGTCGCGCAACTGAGCGGCCTCTTCGAACTCCAGCCGCTTCGCCGCCGCCTTCATCTGCTTCTCCAACTCGCTGATCGCCTTCGCCAGGGAGGCCGCATCGGTGACGTCCACCTCCCCCACCCGCGGCGGCAGGAACGCCGCGTCGTGGTAGTCCAGGTTGGAAAGTTGGAGCAGCGGGCTCGCGATGTCCTTGACGATCGTCCTCGGCTCGATCCCGTGCTCGGTGTTGTACGCCTCCTGTGTGGCGCGCCGCCGCTCGGTCTCCGAGATCGCCTGCTTCAAGGAGTCGGTCATCACGTCCGCGTACAGGATCACGGTGCCGTTGAGGTTTCTCGCAGCGCGCCCGATCGTCTGGATCAGCGAGGTCGAGCTGCGCAGGTACCCCTCCTTGTCGGCGTCCAGGATCGCCACCAGCGAGACCTCCGGCAGGTCGAGCCCCTCGCGCAAGAGGTTGATCCCGACCAGCACGTCAAATGCACCCCTGCGCAGGTCGGCCAGGATCGCGGTGCGCTCGAGCACCTCGACCTCGCTGTGCAGGTAGCGCACGCGCACGCCGAGCTCGGCGAAGTACTGGGTGAGGTCCTCCGCCATCCGCTTGGTGAGAGTGGTGACCAGCACCCGCTCGCCCGCCGCCACCCGCTCCCGGATGCGCGCCAGCAGGTCGTCCACCTGCCCCTGCGCGGGTTTCACGACGATCTGAGGATCCAGGAGACCGGTCGGCCGGATCAGCTGCTCAACCACCTCGCCCTCGGTGAGCTTCAGCTCGTAGGGCCCGGGAGTCGCGGACACGAACAGCGCCTGGTGGATGCGCCCCTCGAACTCCTCGAACGTCAGCGGGCGGTTGTCGAGCGCCGAGGGGAGCCGGAAGCCGAACTCCACCAGCGTCTCCTTGCGCGAGCGGTCGCCGTGGAACATGCCGCGCACCTGCGGGATGGACACGTGCGACTCGTCCACCACCAGCAGCCAGTCCTTCGGGAAATAGTCGAGCAGCGTGGGGGGCGGCTCGCCGGGCTTCCGCCTCGTGAGGTGGCGCGAGTAGTTCTCGATACCGCTGCAGTATCCCAGCTCCTGCAGCATGTCGAGGTCGAACAGCGTCCGCTGGGAGAGCCGCTGCGCCTCGAGCAGCTTGCCGGCGGCGTTCAGCTCGGCCAGCCGCTCGTCGAGCTCCTTGCGGATATCCACCAGCGCCTCGTCCAGCACCCGGCGGGTCACGACGTAGTGCGAGGCCGGGTACACCGCGACGCGTGAGTCCACCTCTTCGAGCACGGTGCCGCGGATCGCATCGATGCGGGAGACGCGCTCCACCGTGCGGTCCCAGAACTCCACCCGCACGGCATGGTCCTCGTACGGCGGGTAGATCTCCAGCACGTCGCCGCGCACCCGGAACGCGCCCGGCACCAAGTCGAGCATCGTGCGCTCGTACTGCATCGCGACCAACTGCTTGAGGACCGCGTCCATCCCGGGTTCGCTAGCGGGCTCCAGGAGCAGCAGCATCCCGTAGTACGCGTTGGGGTCGCCCAGGCCGTAGATGCAGGAGACCGACGCAATGATCAGCACGTCGCGACGCTCGAACAGCGCGCGGGTGGCCGAGAGGCGCAGGCGGTCGATCTCCTCGTTGATCGACGTCTCCTTCTCGATGTAGGTGTCGCTGGCCGGGACGTACGCCTCCGGCTGGTAGTAGTCGTAGTAGGAGACGAAGTACTCCACCGCGTTGTCGGGGAAGAACCCCTTGAACTCCTGGTAGAGCTGCGCCGCAAGCGTCTTGTTGTGGGAGAGCACCAGCGTCGGGCGGTTGAGCCGCTCGATCGCCTTCGCCACCGTGAACGTCTTGCCCGAACCCGTGACGCCCAGCAGCGTCTGCGCGTAGAGACCACTTGTGAAATTCTTCACGATTTGTTCGATTGCCTGACCCTGATCCCCCGCAGGCTCGAACGGAGCCGCAAGCCTGAACGCCTTGCTCACGGCCCCGCATCCCCCCCTGCGTCGCGGCAGATACTGTCCGCAAGCGTGGCGATGCGCTCCTCCTCCTCTACGCTGACGGACTTGTCGGCCAGAGCATCGACGCACTCGCGGGCGAACTCGCCGAGGCGCTGCTCGCGCACCCGCCGCTCGCGAGCGGCACGGACGACGCAGTCCAGCCGTCGCCGCAGCCCTTCGCGAGCGACCTGCGGGATACCCTCGGGCAGTGAGGCGACGACACGGTCCGCGAGGCGTGCCAGTCCCCAGATCAGCATCCGCTGGGACGAGAACACCCCCGCGGCAAGCGCGACAACGAGCAGCAGGATCACACCGCCGCACCCGATGGTTGCCCACCGCCACCAGCCCGGAGGCTGTTTGCGGGTCGCCCCGACGAGGTCGCCCGGTTCGGGCTCCATGCCGCAAACCCTAGCACGCGGCTAGCGCGCTCGGCGAGGCTGGTCCGCGCCCCGGCCTTCGGCGCAAACCTAACGCGTGATCGGGACCGCCGCGATGAACTCCGGGTCGTTGAGCGGCGTCCAGATCACCGAGGCGTACGCGTAGAACGGCAACTGGGTGTCGTTGTCGACCAGGTAGATCGCGGCCGGCGCGACGCGGTCCAGCCCCTCACAGGACGGGCACTGCTGCAGCATCACCGAGGCGAGGTCGTCGATCTGCCGGAAGCCCCACGGCGGCAGGTCGACCGCCAGCGTCGTGCCAGAACTTCGCAACCAGTAGGTGCCATCGGGTTCCTCTGTGGGCGCTGGGCGGGGCCATGGGCCAAGGAGATCGAGTTCGATGGTGATGGTTCGCGACTGCGCTGTCGGGTTGATCACGCCGACGCTGACGCGGTACGGCGAGCGACCCGAGGTGATCCAGGGGATGAAGCCCTGGCCGATCAGCGGCCGCGGAGCGCCGCGGATGAGCTGGCCGTTGCCGGGCAGGCAGCAGGGCGGCCCATCGGCATCCTGAGGCAGCCGTGGCTGCCCCAGGGTGTTCGAGTTGTGGAGGAAGACGTGGTTGCCCGTTCCTTCGATCTCCAGGGCGACCGCACCCTTGGGGGCGTCGGTGCCCTGGAGAAGCTGGTCGCCCGTCAGGACGACGAAGGCTAAGGGGAGCGGCATCCCCGCTGGCATGACAAAGGTAGGGAAGACCCACTGCGGTGCGGTTGCAGGGATCATCCACGAACCCCCCCTCGCGGGAGCGCGACCCACAGACGCCTGATAGGAGCCAGGGCGGAGAACGGTCGGGCCCCGAGATCCGCACCTCGCTGTCCCAGTAGCTGCCGTTCTTGCCGGGTACGCCCCGCGCGACGACCGGCAGCACGACCGTCTCGGCGGCAACAAGCCCAGCCGAGCATGCGAACGAAGCACCAATCATTGCTACTGCCGCCATCGCTTTCGGCCCCATGGTTCACCCCCGGCGGGCGCGTCCACACACCACCTTGCCCGCCCTCGTCGCCCACCCTAGGCCCAGGCGAGCGCATCTTCAAGCTCAACGGCAAAGCAGGAGGTGAGAGGGTCACAACCGTCGAGCGCTCGGCCCGCAGGGCAACGCGCAAACTTGACACTTTTCGACCGGCAGCCGAAGCTTGCGCGGATGTGGACGAAGGTTCTGCGCTGGCTGGTGGTGGGGCTGTTCATCGGCCTCGGCCTCGGGGCCTTGATCGGGCTCGTGCTCTCCCGGTTCGTGGACCTCCCCGCCGTGGAGGCCCTCACCAGCTACCGGCCGGCCGCCGCCACCCAGGTGCTGACCCGCGACGGTTCGTTGCTCGGCAGGTTCGCCAACGAGCGGCGCATTCCGGTGGGGGCGGAGGCCATCCCGAAGGTGTTCCGCGACGCGGTGATCGCCGTCGAGGACGCCAACTTCTACCGCCACCCCGGCGTGGACCCCCAGGGGATCTTGCGGGCGACCCTGCGCAACATCCTGAGGCGGCGCTTCTCGCAGGGGGCTTCGACGATCACGCAGCAGCTCGCCCGCACCCTGTTCCTCACCCGCGAGAAGATCGTTTACCGAAAGCTTCAGGAGGTGCTGCTCGCGATCCAGATCGAGCAGCGTTTCTCCAAGGACCAGATCTTCACGTTCTACGCCAACCAGGTGAACTTCGGCCACGGCAACTACGGGGTCGAGGCCGCCTCCCGCTTCTACTTCGGCAAGCCGGCCAAGGAGCTTGTCCTCGCCGAGGCCGCGCTGCTCGCGGGCCTGCCGCAGCGGCCGGGGGACCTGTCCCCCATCGACTACCCGAAACGTTCCCTGGCGCGCCGCAATCACGTGCTCAAGCGCATGCTCGAGGAGAAGATGATCGACGCGGCCACCTGCAAGGCGGCCCAGGAAGCGCCGCTAGGAGTCTCGGCGCACCACGACCGCAACGTGACCGCGGCCTACTTCATCGAGGAGGTGCGCCGCTCCGTGGAGGAGAAGTTCGGCAGCCGCCAGATGCTCGAGGGCGGGCTCTCGGTCGACACGACGCTCGACGCCAAGCTGCAGGCGATGGCCGAGGACTCGCTGCGTGAGGGGCTCATCGAGCTGCAGCAGCGCCTGGGGTGGCCGGGCGCGCGCCGCAACGCGCTTTCCAACGGAGTGAAGGAGCTCGCCGCATTCCGCGACGAGGGCTGGCCGTTCATCCGTTGGCAGAAGAACGAACTCGTATACGCGGTGGTCACCGAGGTGCAGGCGGCAAGCGCCTCCCTGCTGATCGCCGGCAGGACCGCCCGCCTCCCAGTCGACGGAGCGCAGTGGACCGGTCGCACCAACCTCACGCGTCTGTGCAAGCCCGGGGACGTGCTGCTGGTTCGACTGGCGGACATCCCGGGCGAGAAGTCCCAGCCGGTGGTGGTCAAGCTCGAGGCCGAACCCAGAGTCGAGGGTGCGATCCTGGTGATCGACAACCGCACCGGGGCGATCCTGGCCCTGGTCGGGGGCTTCGACTTCAACCGCTCCCAGTTCGATCGCTCGATGCAGGCGAAGCGGCAGTGCGGCTCCGCCTTCAAGCCGTTCGTCTACCTCGCCGCCTGGGAGCGCGGCTACTCTCCGACCGACACGATCTTCGACGGCCCGGTGCTGCTCCCCGACGAGAAGAACGAGCTCACCTACTGTCCGGTGAACTACTACCGCACGTACTTCGGGATGGTGACCTTCCGGCACGCCGTCGAGCATTCGCTCAACGCCTCGGCGACCAAGATCCAGCAGATGGTCACCGGGGAGGCCGTCATCGACGTGGCGCACCGCCTCGGCGTCAAGGAGCCGCTGGCACCCTACTCCTCGATGGCGCTCGGCACGTTCGAGCTGCCGATGGTGGAGCTGGCCTCGGCCTACTCCGGCATCGCCAACCGCGGCCAGGTCGCGGAGCCGTACTTCATCAGTCAGGTCAAGGACGCGGAGGGCCAGGTCGTGGCCGAGACACGTCCGAGGGTGCGGCAGGCGCTGCGCGAGGACGTGGCCTACATCATGACCCACGTCATGGAGGGCGTGATCCAGCGTGGGACCGCGGCGTCGGCGGCGGGGCTACCCGGCCACCTCGCCGGCAAGACCGGCACCACCGACCGCTACACCGACGCCTGGTTCGTCGGCTTCTCGCCCCGCATCACCTGCGCGGTCTGGGTGGGGCGCGACCTCAAGGAGCCGATCGCGCGCCACAACATGTCCGGCGCCGAGGCCGCCCTCCCGACATGGATGCGCTTCATGAAGGGGTACATGGACTCGCAGAGCGAGGCGGTCCGCCAGGAGGAGTTTTCCGTGCCGGCGGGGGTGACGATGATCCCGGTGGACAGGAACACCGGGCTGCGCGCCACCCCGGCCTGCGGCGACGCCGTGATCCTGGAGGCGGTTCCCACCGGGCGTGAGCCAGCCGAGTGCAACCTGCAGGCCCACGCGGTGCTGGCGCTGCCGTGGCCGCAGCAGCTCGCCTTCTACACCTACAAGCCGGGCGAGCCCCCCACCACTCCGGAGGCCATCGCGGCCGCCGAGAGCAAGTTGGCCGAGGAGGAAGAGCAGAAAGAGAACCAGCACTAGGGGGAGCGCGGGTACATTTCACGCCCGTGCTAGACTCCC
>CAVTZQ010000013.1:0-60084 GCA_963739225.1 uncultured Acidobacteriota bacterium
GCGCCTCCAGGCCCGGGAACGACGGCAGCAGCGCCGGGTGGATGTTCAGGATGCGGTGGGGAAAGCGCGCGATGAAGCTCTCCGAGAGCAGGCGCATGTAACCAGCCAGGCAGACCCACTCCGCCTGCGCCTCCTGCAGAGCCGCGATGACCCGGGCCTCGTGCTCCTCGCGGGGCATGCCCTTCCCCGGAATCGCCACCGCCGGGATTCCCCGCTCGCGGGCCCGCTCCAGCCCCGCCGCGTCGGTCTTGTTGGAAACCACCAGCACGATCTCGGCGGGCACCTCGCCACGGGCGCAGGCCTCCGCGAGCGCGACGAGGTTTGAGCCCCGGCCGGACAGCAGCACGGCCACCCGAGCGGATTCGCTCATCCCCTTCCTGCCACGAAGCGCACCCCGGCGCCTTCCAGGGTACGGCCGAGAATCCAGCCGGGGCCCTGAAGCACGAGCTTCTCGAGCACGTCGCCTACGTGCTCCGGCGCCACCACGAGAATCAGCCCCACGCCGAGGTTGAAGGTGCGGCGCATGTCGTCCTCGGGCACCCGTCCCGCCTCGCCGATGAGCCGGAAGAGCGGCGGTTCGTCCCAGGAGTTCAGGAAAACCTCCGCGCCTACGCCGTCCGGGAGGGCCCGTGGAAGGTTGTCGGGGATGCCGCCGCCCGTGATGTGTGCGGCGCTCCTCACGAGCCCGCCGTCGAGCAGCGGACCGACCGCCGCAAGGTACGAGCGGTGCACCGCCAGGAGCGCCTCCGCAGCTGTCGCGCCGAGGCCGGGCAACCGGCTGTCCACCCGCAGGCCGAGGACCTCGAAGATCACCTTGCGGGCCAGCGAGTAGCCGTTGGTGTGGAGGCCGGCGGAAGGAAGCGCCACCAGCGTATCGCCGACCCGAACGTCCTCGCGGCGCAGCAGCCGGTCTCGCCGACAGGCGCCGACGATGAAGCCGGCCAGGTCGTACTCGCCCGGCTTGTAGAAGCCCGGCATCTCCGCGGTCTCGCCGCCGAGCAGCGCGCACCCGTTGGCCTGGCAGGCACGGGCAAGCCCCCCCACGACCTGGGCAGCCACCCCCGGCTCCAGCCGGCCGGCGGCCAGGTAGTCGAGGAGGAACAGCGGCCGCGCCCCCTGGACGAGGATGTCGTTCACGCAGTGGTTGACGAGGTCCTCGCCCACCGTGTCGTGGACGCCTGCCATCTGCGCGACTTTGAGCTTCGTCCCCACCCCGTCTGCCGAGGCCACGAGCACGGTACCGGAGGGGTTTTCCGGCTCGAGCGCGAAGAGGCCGCCGAAGCCGCCGATCTCCGAGAGCACGCCCGGTGTGAAGGTGGCCTTGGCGAGGCGCTTGATCTCGGCCAGGGCCCGGTCCTGGGCGTCGATGGACACGCCGGCGCTTTCGTACGTCAGCCCGCCCGCCCACTCGTCAGGCATGGCGAGCTCCGCCTCTCGGCACAACGGAAGCCTCGCGGGCGTTCCGGTGAACGGGCCCTGGGCTCCGGTCCCCGAGCCCCGGCCTCACCTTTCCTCCTTGGCGACGATGCCGGCACGGTCCTCGTCATCCAGCACACGGTAGTTGCCGGAGAAGCATGCGGTGCAGAAGTTCGCGGGCGGTGTCGTCAGGCACGAGAGCATGCCCTCCTCGGAGAGGTACCCGAGGGAGTCGGCGCCGACGAAGGCCCGGATCTCCTCGACGGTCTTGCTCGAGGCGATCAGCTCGCGGCGCTCCGGGGTGTCGATGCCGTAGAAGCAGGGCCCGATCGTGGGGGGCGACGAGATCCGCAGGTGCACTTCTTTGGCCCCCGCGCTCTTGAGCATCATCACGATTTTGCGCGAGGTGGTGCCGCGCACGATGGAGTCGTCGACCAGCACCACCCGCTTGCCCGCCACCGCCGAGCGCACCGGGTTCAGCTTGACCTTGACCCCGAAGTGGCGGATGGCCTGGCGCGGTTCGATGAAAGTGCGCCCGACGTAGTGGTTCCGCACGAGGCCGAGGGTGAACGGCAGCCGTGACTCGCGCGCGAAGCCGAGCGCCGCCGGGACCCCGGAGTCGGGGACCGCGACCACGATGTCCGCGGCCGCCGGGTGCTCCCGCGCCAGACGTTCCCCCAACCGTTCCCGGACCGCACCGACGTCCTCGCCGAATACCAGGGAGTCGGGGCGAGCAAAGTAGACGTGCTCGAAGACGCAGTGCGCATAAGGCCCGGGGCCGGACCGTCGCAGCACGCGCGGCTCCTCGCCGGAGAGCTCCACCACCTCGCCTGGGCCAACTTCACGCACCATGCGCGCCTCGATCAGGTCGAACGCGCAGGTCTCCGAGGCCACAACCCAGGTCTCATCGAGCCGCCCGAGGGCAAGCGGGCGGAAGCCGTGGGGGTCGCGGGCCGCGAACAGGCGCCCATCGCAGAGCACGACCAGGGAGAACGCGCCCACGGCCGCGTCCAGCGTCTCGAGCAGCGCCCCCTCCAGCGTCCCGGCCTGCGAACGCGCAAACAGGTGCAGGAAAACCTCGCTGTCAGAGGTGGATTGGAATATCGCCCCCGCCCTCTCCAGCTCCCGGCGCAGGCGCAGCGCGTTGACGAGGTTGCCGTTGTGGGCAAGCGCCACCTGCCCGCGGTGGGTCTTCGCCACCATCGGCTGGGCGTTGATCAGTGAGGAGTTCCCCGCGGTGGAGTAGCGGACGTGGCCGACCGCGGCCGAACCCGGGAGCTCGTCCAGCAGCGATCGGTCGAAGATATCGGCCACGTATCCCATCTCCTTCCGGTGCCGCAGCTGCTTCCCGTCGAAGGCGGCGATGCCGGCCGACTCCTGGCCGCGGTGCTGGAGGGCGTAGAGGCCGAGGTAGACGAGGTTCGCCGCGTCGGGGCGACCGAGCACGCCACACACGCCGCACTCGTCGCGGAACTTGTCGGCCGCCTCGCTCACGCCCCGGAGAGCCATCTCAGACCGTTCTCCCGTAGACCCTCGAGCTCATCAACCGGCTCGTCCACCAGGATCCTTCCGCTGAGCGCGACCTTGAGCCTTGTGCCGCCCCCAGAACCGAGCCGGTTGACAGGCAACCCCCCGCACGTCCTCAGCAGCGCCGGTTCGTTCTCGGGCGGAACCGCGAGCAGAAAGCCTCCGCGCCACTCACCGAACAGCGCGCGGGCCGGGGCAGCGCCGCCCGGCAGCGCGAGCTCGGCGCCGACGGAGCCCCCGCTCATCTCCGCCGCGGCCACCGCGAGGCCGCCGTCCGACAGGTCCTTGGCGGCAGCCAGACCGTTCCGCACGAGCTCCCGCACCGCCGCAGCGGCCCGGCGCTCGGCCCCGTAGTCCACCGCCGGCACGGGCCCCGCCTCCAGGCCCAGCACCAACTGCAGGAAGCGGCTTCCCCCCAGCTCACCCTCCACCGGTCCGAGCAGGTAGATCGCCTCTCCCTCGCGCCAGCTGCCGCGCGGGCGGTGGCGCACCTCGGGAACGACTCCCACCATCCCGACGGTCGGCGTAGGCAGGATCGCGTTCCCGGAGGTCTCGTTGTAGAAGGAGACGTTTCCGGAGACCACCGGAACCTCGAAGATCCGGCACGCCTCCGCCATCCCCTCCAGCGCCGCGACGAACTGCCCCATCACCTTCGGGTTCTCGGGCGAGCCGAAGTTGAGGCAGTCGGTGACTCCCACCGGCTCGGCGCCCACGCACGCGAGGTTTCGGACCGCCTCAGCGACGGCCTGGGCAGCTCCGCTCCCGGGGTCGAGCCCGCATGCGAGGGCGTTGCAGTCGGTGGTGGCGGCAACGCCGATGGTTGTGCCGGGGAGGAGCAGCAGCGCCGCGTCCGCCCCCGGGCCGACCACGGTGCTCGCGCCCACCGACTGGTCGTACTGCTGCCACACCGGGCGCGTGCTCGCGAACGGCGGGCTCGCGAGCATGGCGCGCAGATCCGAACCCCAGTTCCGATCATGCAGCGGGGGGAGGGTGACTGCGGCTGCCGGCGTTGGGCTCACCCAGGGCCTCTCGTACCGGGGAGCGTCATCGACCAGCGGGGCAATAGGGAGTCGGAACGCCTCGCGGCCCTCGAACGTGGCGACCACCTCGGCGTCGGCGGTGACGCTCCCGATCTCCACCGCGTCCAACCCCCAGCGGTGGCACACCTCCAGCACGCCGGCCACGTTGGCCGGCGTGACCACCACCAACATCCGCTCCTGGGACTCCGAGAGCATCAGCTCGTAAGGGGTCATCCCCTTCTCGCGCGCCGGCACCAGCGAGAGGTCAAGGGTGAGCCCGCACCCCGCGCGGGCCGCCATCTCGAACGCCGAGGAGGTGAGACCCGCGGCACCCATATCCTGGATCCCAACCACCAGGCCCTTGCCCATCAGCTCGAGGCAGCACTCGATCAGCAGCTTCTCCGTGAACGGGTCGCCCACCTGAACGGTGGGTCGCTTCTCGCTCGCCGTCTCGTCGAAGACATCGGAGGCCATGGTCGCGCCGTGGATCCCGTCGCGACCGGTCTTGGATCCGAGGTAGACGACGCGGTTGCCCGGACCCGAGGCACGCCCGAAGAACAGGGCGTCCGCGCGTGCCACCCCCACGCACATCGCGTTCACGAGAACGTTGCCGCTGTAACTGGGGTGGAAGTCCAACTCGCCCCCCACGGTGGGGACACCGACGCAGTTGCCGTAGTCGCCGATGCCGCGCACCACCCCGTCGATCAGGTGCGGCATGCGCGGCGCGTCGAGGTCGCCGAAGCGCAGCGAGTCGAGGAGCATCACCGGCCTCGCCCCCATGGTGAAAACGTCGCGCAGGATGCCCCCCACTCCCGTGGCCGCACCCTGGTACGGCTCGATGAACGAGGGGTGGTTGTGGGACTCCATCTTGAACACCGTCACCCAGCCCTCGCCGAGATCGACGACTCCGGCGTTCTCGCCGGGGCCCTGCAGCACGCGCGGGCCGCTCGTGGGCAGCTTTCGCAGGTGCACGCGCGACGACTTGTAGGAGCAGTGCTCGGACCACAGCGCCGCGAAGATCCCGAGCTCGGTGAGGTTGGGGGTGCGGCCGAGGGAGTCCAGGACGCGCCGGTACTCCTCCTCTGAGAGGCCGTGCTCGCATGCCAGCTCGACGGTCGCCGGGGCGTCCCACCTCATGCCGCCTCCACCAGGCCACGGACGAGCGCTGCGCCGTCCTCGCCGCCCACAATCCCGCGCACACGCCGCTCGGGGTGGGGCATCAGGCCGAGCACGTTGCCCCTCGCGTTCACGAGGCCGGCGATCGCGTTGAGCGCCCCGTTTGGATTGGCTTCGGCGTCGAGCCCGCCGTCGGGCGTGCAGTAGCGCAAAACCACCGCCCCTTCCGCCTCCACCTGCCGCACCACCTCGGGGGGGGCAAACCAGTTTCCCTCCTTGTGGGCGATCGGCAGCCGCAGCACCTGGCGTCGCCGCACGTGCGCGAGGAGCGGCAGGTCGTCGCGCTCCACCCGCAGGTGGACGTCGCGGCAGATGAAGCGCAGGGTGCGGTTCATGAGCATCGCCCCCGGCAGCATGCCGATCTCCAGCAGCATCTGAAACCCGTTGCAGATCCCGAGCACAGGCCTGCCCGCCTCGGCGTGCCGCCGGACCGCGGCCATCACCGGGGAGTGGGCGGCCATCGCGCCCGCCCGCAGGTAGTCGCCGTACGAAAAGCCGCCAGGAAGGATGACCGCGGTGCAGTCGGCAAGGTCGCGGCTCTGATGCCACACCGGCACCGCCTCGCCTCCGGCTGTCCCCACCGCGGTAAGGGTGTCGCGGTCGCAGTTGGAGCCGGGGAAGATCACCACCGCCACGCGGGGACGCCGCCGCCCCGCGTTCATGGCAACCGCACCTCGAACTCCTCGATGACCGTGTTGGCCAGCACCTCGCGGCAGGCCTCCTCGACGCGCGCGCGGACCGCCTTTGGATCGCGGCTCGCGACCTCGAGGAGCATCAGTTTGCCCACCCGCACCTGCTCGACCTCGGAGTAGCCAAGCCCCGCGAGCACCCTCCGGATCGCCTCGCCCTGCGGGTCCAGGACCTGCTGCTTGAGCTTCACCCGAACCTCCACCTGCATCCCCCACCTCCTGCCCCGCGGGCACCCTAGGGTACCAAGGACGGCGCGGGGCGGAAACGGACCAGCGGCTACCGTTCCCGCGTCGCCCCGGAGTGGCGGTCAGAGTGCTCCGGGAACAGCGAGAGCTGCTCGGGTCCTTCGTGGACGGCCAAAGGCCAGTATTGGGACGAAATCTCAATACGTACGGTCGAACCCGCCAGGATCGTGCCCAGCTCGCGCTCGACTAGCTCCGGCCGGTTGTTGGTCTGTGAGAGGTGCATGCCGACGACGAGCTCGAGCCCGGAGTGGGCGAGGCGCTCGAGCGCCGCACACGTTTGCTCATTCGAGAGGTGGCCGGTGCGGGACGCGATGCGCTGCTTGAGCGGCCAGGGGTAGGGACCGTAGCGGAGCAGGTCGCGATCGTGGTTGCACTCCAGCAGCAGCGCGTGGCATCCGGATAGGCGCTCCACCAGCAGCTCGGTCAGTACCCCTGTGTCGGTGACCATGCCGACCCGCCGGCCGCGGTTCTCCACCACGAACCCCACCGGCTCACGGGCATCGTGGCTCGTCTCGACCGGGAGCACCTTGAGGTTCCCCAGGCACAGCTCGCGGCCGGAGGCCAGCGGTTGCACGTCCGCGGGTGGACTCGGCATCGCCTCGACGGTGCCGGGCGTGGCCAGCACCGGGACCCGGTGATGGCGAAGAAAAACCTCGAGCCCCCTAACGTGGTCGTCGTGCTCATGGGTGAGCAGCACCGCCTGGATTTGCCCCGGCGACATCCCGAGCGCCTTCATGCGCGAGCCGAGCTGCCGGTAGGAGATGCCACAGTCGATCAGCACACAGGCATCGCCAGCCTCCAGGACGGCGGCGTTCCCGCCCGAGCCGGAGGCCAGCACAGCCAGACGCACCCTAGGCCCCCGTCGAGCCGAAGCCGCCCGACCCACGCTGCGACGGCGGCAGCTCCTCGCGCTCGGTGAACGTTCCGTGCACGACCGGTGCAAGCACGAGCTGGGCGATGCGCTCCCCCCGCTTGACGGTGTAGCTCTCATTGCCCAGGTTGACCAGGATCACCATGAGCTCGCCGCGGTAGTCGCTGTCCACGGTGCCGGGGGCGTTGGCCACCGTCACCCCGTGGTGCAGCGCCAGCCCCGAGCGCGGCCTGACCTGCACCTCGTACCCGGGAGGCACCGCCACCACCAGACCCGTGGGAACGGCGCGCCGCTCCATCGGTTTGAGCACGACATCCTCTTTAACCGCCGCCGCCACGTCGGCGCCCGAGGCGTCGGGCGTCGCGTAGGCCGGGAGCGGTAGCTCCGCCGCGTGCGGAAGCCGCCGAACGAGCACTTCGATTGGACGTGTCATGCCACCCTCCGCGCCAGCGCGCCAGGCAGGAGCAGGCCCCCCCTCGGGCCGCACACGGCGCCCGCGATCGCGTCAAGACGCACAACCTGCGCGGCCAGCGCCCTGACGCGCTCGGGGCTGACGAGCTCCAGCTCGCGCCGCACCGAGACGGCTTCGAAACGGCGCCCGCGCGCGAGAAACTCGCCGGCGTTCGCCTCCATGAGAGCGTCGGTGCCCTCGGAGCCCAGCACCACGCCTGCCGCCAGCGCCCGGCGCGCCAGCATCACCTCATCGTCACCGATCTCACCGGCGGCGACGTGTTCTAGCACGTGGAGGACGGCCTCCCAGCACGCCTCCGCCTGACGGGCGGGGGCGGAGAACGTCACCTCGAGCACGCCGGTGACCCCGGTCGCGTACACGGAGCTGCCCACGTCGTAGACGAGCCCGAGGCGGTCGCGCAGCTCGCGGAACAGCCGGCTCGAGGCGCCCCCGCCCAGCAACTGGTGGAGCACACCCAGGGTAAGGATCTCCGGGTGGCCAGAGGGCAGAGCGGGGAGAACCAGGTTGGCGTAGAGCTGTTCGAGCCCATCGCGTTCCACCACCAGCACTCCGGTGCGCCACGCCGGGGACGTCAGGCTCACGGGCCGCGTGCTCCTGCCCGGCAGACGGCCGAGCCGCTCACGGATCCGCTCCTCCTCGACCGGACCCGCTGCCACCAGCAGCAGGTTGTCGGCGGTGAAGCGTTCACTGTGGAATCGGGTTAGGTCGCTGGCACCAAGCCGCTCGACCACCTCGCGTTTTCCGAGGACTGGACGGGCCAGCGGGTGGTCGCCCCAGCAGGCCGCGAGGGCCTGCTCGGCTGCCACCTCGACCGGCGAGTCCTGGATCAGGTCGAACTCGGCGCCGACGATGCGCCGCTCCAGCTCGATCTCGTCGGGCCGCAGGCCGGGGCGAAACAGGGCGTCCAGCACGAGCTCGAGCGCTTCGTCGAACCGCTCCGCGGGGACGTGGGCGGTCACCGCGCACGCCTCGCGTGTGGTGAAGGCGTCGACCGCCCCACCCAGCGAGTCGATCAGCTCCGAGATCCCCTCCGGGGTCCGCTCGCCGCACCGCCGCAGCAGCAGGTGCTCCAGCAGGTGGGTGATGCCGGCCACCTCGCCCGCCTCGTGCGCCGAACCGCTGCGCACCCACCCCCCCACAGCCACGGTCTCGGCGTGGGGCATTGTTTCCACGAGCAGTGTCGGGCCGGCCTCCATGGACGTGCAAGTGTACCAGCCCAGGGCCGTGGTCAGCGGGGAGGAGTCGGCACAGGTCCGGGCGGGCGTGGGCCGGCTTGTTTGTTGGGGTCGAAGTAGAACTTCCACTCGCAGTAGCGCGTCCTGCCGTCGTACAGCTTGATCGCTTCGTCACAGCTCCGTGAGTGCACCCCGATGATCGCGCCGGTCTTGGTTCCGGGTCCCGGCTTCGGACCCTTCACCGGCCCGGGGGTCGGTGTCGCGGCGGGGCCGACGCCCCCGCCCGCGACCGTCGTCCCTTCCTCACCGAGGAACACCGGCTCCCAGTCGGGCACACCCGTCATCGGATCGGGCCACTTCTTGCGCAGCACCCGCGGCTTTGCGACCACCAGCTCGTTGAGGTTGATGGGGAAGCGGCCGTTGCGGGCGCGGAAGATGCGGATGGCCTCCACTACCTGGTTGCCGCGGAAGATCAGCTCCTCCTCTTTCTCGCGCCGCTGCTGGAAGCTGGCCGTCTCGACCGCAATCGTCAGGAAGATCGCCATCAGCGCCATGATCACCACGACCGCCGCCAGCGTAAAACCACATTCCCCGCCCCGGGCCGCGTGGTCCGCGGTCCACGGTTCACGGGTCACGGGTCTGCTACCAGTCGGCGTAGCGCGTCCCATCCAGCGCCACCTGATCCGACCCCGAGTGGATGTCGATGATCCCCTGGCCGGCCTCCCGCTGGCGCTCGTCCTCCTCACCGGTGGCTTGCTCGTAGACCACCACCCAGCTGTCCTTGGAGCTTGTCACGGGGTCCACCGGAACACCGCGCAGGTAGCCCATGCTCACCATCTCGTCGAGCGCGGCCGGGTAGCGCCCGCGATCGGCGTGGAACTGGTCGAGGCAGGAGCGCAACGTGAAGAGGTCTTCCTTGAGGGCGGCCTCGCGCGCCCGCTGGGGTGCGGTCCTCATGGCCGGCACCGCGATCGTCGCCAGGATGCCGATGATGGCCACCACGACGATCAGCTCGATCAGTGTGAATCCACTCTGGCGGGGGGTCCCGCGTCCGCTCCCCCCGCACCCGGACGCTCTCGACCCCCCGTGCCCCCCACGCTCGCCGGGAGTGAATCCCGGCTCGCTTGCTGGCGGGGGGTCCCGCGTCCGCTCCCCCCGCACCCGGACGCTCTCGACCCCCCGTGCCCCCCACGCTCGCCGGGAGTGAATCCCGGCTCGCTTGCTGGCGGGGGGTCCCGCGTCCGCTCCACCTCACACCCGGACGCTCTCGACCCCCCGTGCCCCCCACGCTCGCCGGGAGTGAATCCCGGCTCGCGGAGCGCCGGGGGCAAACCGGCAGAGCCCATAAACCGTGTGCTGCGCTCCTTGTGCCCTGTCTCATGCTCACCAGTCCTTGTACTTCGTGCCGTCGAGGGCGGTCCCCTCGGAGAGCGAGTAGACGTCGTACACGTTCTGCCCGCCCCACGAGGTCGAGTCGGACGAGTCCTGGTAGGAGCGCTGGCCCCACTCGGCCTTGCCGGTCATCGGGTCGATCGGGATTCGACGCAGGAACTTGCGCTTCGTCTGCTGCCCGACCATGCTGATGCCCTCCACGAGATCCTCGAGCGTCTTGGGATACCCCTCCGTTCCAAGTTCCACCTGGATCATCCCCTGGTCGGCCAGCCGCTTGTGGTCGTCGATCGCAGTGCGCATCTGGCGCAGGTAGAGCCGTAGCTCCGACTCGCGCTCGCGCTTGAGCATGAAACGACCCGTGGGGAGTGCGACCGACGCCAGCACCGCCAGCAGGGCGGTCACCATGACCAGCTCCGCAACGGTGAATCCGCGCCACGCCCTCGTCACTTGGGGGTCTCCCCGGCAGCGCCCGGCAACGCCACCACGGTAGCGCCGCTCGAAACCACGGCTCCGATCGGCCCGGCGAAGATCACCGGCACCTCACCCGGCGCCCGCGGCCTGACGGTCATCCGGACGAGCGTCCCGCTCCCGACCGCCTTGTCCTTCCAGCCCACGGTGATCCAACCCAGCGCCGGCGTGTGCGTGACCTGGACCCTCACCTGACCGCCCGAACCGGGCAGAACCCCACCCTCGACCCTCGTCACCTCGAGCCTCGCCGGGTCGTAGGCGAGGTTCAGGGGGGGCTCACCCCATATGCGCCAGGGTCGAGGACGACGTCGAGCTCCCCCTCGTTGCCCACGACCACCGGGAGCCTGGCGGGGTAGAACGTCAGGAGCGGAAGGCCGCCGCTCGCGTCCGCCTGCTCGGCGCTGACGTTTTGGACCGACACCGAGCCCTGCGGTTCGCCGGCGGGCGGAGTCTGGGTCGGCGGAGGCTGCGGCGGCGGGGTTGGCCGCCTGGGCGGAACCACCGGCCGTGAAACCCTCACCTCCGTGCTGCTCGGTTTCCGGCTCGGTGGCTGACGGAGGAGCCTCAACAGCAGGGGTCCCCGACTCGCCGGGCATGGCCAGTCCAAGCCCCGGAGGTGGCGGAGGCAGCCCACCCCAAGGGCTCACGGTGACCGCCGAGCGCACCCGCGGCGAGTTTCCGAAGATCGTGACCCGGTTCTCGGTCCCGACCCACAGCGGCGCGAGGTCCTCCTCGGTGATGTCGGGGTTGCGGATGATGTGAGGCGTGAGCGTGAGCACCAGATCCGTCTTCGTGAACTGCCTCTTGGTGTCCCGAAAAAGGATGCCCACGAGCGGGAGATCTGACAGGAACGGGATCCCACCCACGGTATCGGCCTTGCGATACTTGATGAGACCGGCGAGGAGCGACGTCTCGCCGTCTTTGAGCCGGATGACCGAGTCGATGTTGCGCGTGCCGAAGGTGGGCATGGTCTGGCCGTTGAAGTTCACCTCACCGGTCAACTCCGAGGCCTCTACCTTGAGCTTCAGAGTCACCTCGTTGTTGTGATGGACCCGCGGCTCGAGCTCGATCTTGATGCCCACGTCCTTGTACTGGAACGCCGTGATCGGCACGATGTTGCCACCGATCGTCTGCGAGGTGTTGAAGGTGGTGGTCGGGATAGGCTCCTGGTCGCCGATCACGAGGCTCCCCTTCTGCCCCTCGGTGATGCGCAACTGGGGCTGCGCAAGCGTCTCGGCCTCCCCGGCCGACTTGATCAGATTGATCGTGACGGACGGCAGCACGACGCTCCACATCGAGCGTGTGATGTCCCCGACGTTTGGCAGGGGCACCGCGCCCGTGGCGGTGGTCGCGCCGAGCTTGGTGGCATCCACCCCAAAGGTGTAACTGGAGTCCGACAAGGACATTCCGATGTCACGCAGCTTGGTGGAGTCCACCTGGATCAGCTCGACGTCCACCAGCACCTCGGCCTTGGCCTTGTCGTTGGCGTTGATCAGGCGCTCGGCAATCGCCACCTTGTCTGCGGTGTCCCGGATGACCACCGAGTTGAGCTGTTCGTTGGTGGCGATCCGGCGGGCGTCGATCAGAGCACGCAGCATGTTGTTGACGTCCTTTACGTCGGCGTTCGACAGGAAGAACGTTTTGACCACCAGATCCTCGTAGTCGCGGCGGTTCTGCGGCGTATCCTCGACCACAATCACGGTCTTCTCGTCGAGCACCTTGTAGAAGTGCCCTGCGGCCTGCATCACGGACTCGAGCGCCTGACGCGCTGTGACGTTCTTGAGCTCGATGCTCATCTTGGTGTCGCGCAGCTTGGGGTCGAAAAGGATGTTGATCCCGAACGCCTGTCCGATGGCCCTGTAGATGTCGCGGGCGTTGGTCTGGTTCGGGAACGTGAGGCTCATGGGTTCGTCGGAGGCGGGGTTGAGGATTGGCGGCTTCACCTTCATCTCGGCGGCTGCCTTCTTCATTTCGGCGAGCTTCGCGGCGCCCCCCTCCTGGAGCAGCACCGCGAGGTCCTTGCGGACCTTTGCCAGCTCCACCTCCGCGTACTGGTTGGTGGCGTCGAGCTGTACCGCCAGCTGGAGCTCAGTCTGGGCCCGCTGCAGCTCGCCAGCCTCCTTGAAGCCCATACCGCGCCGGAAGTGCTCCGTCGACGCCTTCAGGCGGACGCGCTGCAACTCCATCTTGAAGCGCAGGTTGCCAGGATCCTGGGCGAGCGCCTCCAGGTAGAAGTAGACTGCCGCATCCCAGTTTTCGGTGCGTATCGCCTCGCTCGCCCGCCGGCTGTACCTGTAGGTGGAGCACGACGACAACAGGCCGACGACGGCAAGCAGCAGACCCGCGACTCGTAGTAGCTTTCCGGTCACACTCACCTCGCAAGTGGAACCTTGCTGGTCACGTCCTTCGGGTATCCGACAAACCCAACCGTCACCGCAGCCGGGCCGACCTCGCGCACGACGAACTTCTGTTTGACCGTCTCTCCTACGGGCACGGCCAGCACATCGTCACCATCGCGGAACACAGCTACGGGGAGCCGGTCGGGGCCCAGCCAGCCCAGGTAGCTCATGGTGAACGCTGGCGGCGGGGGGAGGATCCATTTCCCGTCAACGTAGATTCCCTCCGGCGTTGGGGTCGGCGGAGGGGGAGGTGGGGTTGGCGGTGGGGCCGTCGGGCGTCGATCCGGGGTCGGTGTCGGGGGTGCGCTGAACGTGAAGAGGCTCCTCCCTGTCCGAGGGGTCGGCACCTCCCGTGGCCTTGCGCGCTCCCAACCCAGCACCGGCACGGTGTAGCTGCCCACCTGGGCCACCTTGCCGCCACCAACGGCCACGGCTTGCACGAGGGCGGGCCGAAGCCGGTAGACCACGACAGCGGCGAGCACTACCAACAGAACCGCGAGGATCGCGATCTTCTTGGGTTCGAGGCTACTAAGCACCGGCCACCTCACTGACACCGAGCTTCTTGAGCAGGTTCTCGTCGATGTCGGAGAAGTACGTGCCCACGTTCAACTGAACCCCGACGTCCAGGGACGAGGCGCTCTCGTCGCCGCGGAGGCCCAACCCGTCCAGCAACACGAATTCCGGCGAGCTCTCCAACAGGAACACGCAGCGCCGGATCTGGTCGTAGCTCCCTTTCACGCTGTACTTGGCGGCGAAGTACACGAGGCCGGTCTTCTCTTCGCGGTGCGCCGCATAGGACACGCGCTCGGGCTGGAGCCCTGCCTCCTGGGTGCGCTTCACCACGTCCTGAAGGAACGGCACCAGCCGCTCGTGCATCGGTCCCAGGCGCCGCTCGCGGAGCTCTCCCAGGTTCGCCTGCAGCTCTTCGAGCGCCTTGGCGGTGCGCTCGAGTTGGCGCAGTTGACCCTCCAGCTTGCTCACCTCCGCCTCCGCGTCGCCCACCTGCTTGGCCAGCAGCGATCCGCGGCCGAGCAGCGTCCCCCGCAGGCCGGTCAGCCAAATGACGTTCAGCACCACCAGGACACCCGCTGGGAGCCACAGGTACCAGAGCTTTAGCCAAGCCCCGCGCCCGTTCACGGTCGACCCTCCGGCCAGTACCGCACGGTGAGCGAGAATCGGTGCCCCTGCCCGTTCGTCACGGATGGGGACTCCTCCGCCCTCGGAAGCGGGTTGGAGAACTTGGGGTCGACGAAAAACAGCGCCAGCAGCTTGAGCCAGGCTTCCCGACTGGCGGCGGCACCGCTCAGGTCGACCTCGACGCTGCCGTCCCTGTTGATCATTGGGATGATGTTCACCAGCCGGATGTCCCACGGGACGACGCGCTCAAGCTCGGCGAGCAGCTGGCTCCACAACAGCTTGCGACGCGCCACCACGTCCTGCATGGCGACCGTCTCGACCTGGAGTTTCTTCCACCCCACTCCCGCCAGTTTCCGGTTGGTGGCCTCCACCTTGGTGGCCAGTTCGGTGCGCCTCGCCTGAAGGCGAACCAGCGCACCCGCGGCGGCCCTCTCCCTCCCCCGCGCCCGAACCACCTCGCCCAGGCTGATCCCTGTCAGCACGAGTGCCACGAGCGTCAGTGCCCCACTCACAACCAAAACCGGACGTACGTCGAGGAAAGGGCTGGATGCGAGGTTCGGCCGCCGCATCACGCCTCGCCTCCCCACGCGGTCCCCAGGAGCGACCAGAGCCGCACATCGGGCACGCCTGTGAACTCCGGAACCCGACCGGCCCCCACCGCGAGCCGCCTCACCAGCACACCGCTCTCGACGGCTGCCCACCGCTCCACCCCGTCGCCTCCCTCACCGGGACTGGCGGACGCCAGCCACACGGTGATCGGCCCGCTGAGCTTGTCCTGCTCGCGGGCGTGAGCGAGCGTGCGTGAGAGCTCCCGGCCGATGAACGCCTCGGCGCGTCGGGGATCGGCCGGGAGCGGCTTGTGGCGCACCAGCACGGGCTTGGCTCCAGCCAGCACCACGAGCGCCAGTGCGCGTTCCTCGATGGCAGCAAGTAGCACCGGCATCGCGGCGGCCGGCAACAGCGCCGTGAGCGCCAGCACTGCGGGCTCGATGCGGCCGAGCTCGACACCTGCCGCAGAGAAGGTCTCCTCGACGACGGCCAGTGGGTGGTCGAGCGCCAGGATCACGAGAACGCGTTCGCTCTCCCCACCGGAGACGAAGTCCAGGCGCACATCCTCTGGGCGGCACGGGAGCAGCTTCTTGAGCCGCCAGCGCACCACTTCCTCGGCCTCCCGGCGATCGCGCGGCAGCGCCCCCGCGTCGATCACCACGCTGCGCACCCAGGCGTTGGGGGCGACAAGCCCGGCATGCTGAGGGACCCTCTCGAGCCGCCGGAGAACCGTTGCAAGACCGCCCGCGAGCGCCTGACGGTCGACCTGCAAAAGCCCCACGGGGCCGAGGTGGAACCAGCCGGCGGGAAGCGGCGTGTGCTCCACCCGCGCGAGGGCGTCGCGGCGCCGGCTCAGCCGGCCGTACACGAGCTGGCCCTCCCCGGCCGCGAAGGCGTGCACGGGAGCCGGCGTGCGGAGAAGCTCTTGGATGCTCATTCGACGAACGTCACCTTGTTGATCTCCTTGAGCGTCGTCACGCCGGCAAACACCCGCTGCAGGGCGGACTCGCGGAGGAACACCATGCCCTCGGCCCTGGCCGCCCGCTTGATCTCGGCGGCGGGCCGCTTCTCGAGGATCAACGCACGAATGTTGTCGGAGAGATCCAGCAGCTCGGAGATTGCGCTCCGACCCAGGAACCCGGTGCCGTTGCACTCGATACAGCCGACCCCCTCGTAGAACGTCGTGCCGCGGACCGCCTCCGCCGTGAGGCCGGACTCCTCGAGAAGCTGCGCCGAGGTGTTCGCCGGGCGCTTGCAGTGCGGACAGATGCGGCGCACCAGGCGCTGGGCCAGCACGCAGTTCAGCGCCGAGACGAAGTTGTACAGGTCAACGTTCATGTTGAGAAAACGGCCCAGCACGTCCACCACGTTGTTGGCGTGCACGGTGGTGAACACCAGATGGCCGGTGAGGGCGGACTGAACCGCGATTTGCGCCGTCTCCTCGTCCCGGATCTCGCCAACCATGATCTTGTCGGGGTCGTGGCGCAGGATTGACCGGAGGCCTCGCGCAAAGGTCAGACCCTTCTTCTCGTTGACCGGGATCTGCGTGATCCCGTGGAGCTGGTACTCGACCGGGTCCTCGATCGTGATGATCTTGTCCTCCACGCTCACGATCTCCGACAGGCAGGCGTACAGGGTGGTCGTCTTTCCGGACCCCGTCGGCCCGGTTACCAGCACCATGCCGTACGGCTCGCGGATGAACTTGCGCAGCTTGCGCTTGGTGTCGTCGTCGAACCCCAGCACGTCGAGGTTTAGGGTGCGGAACTCCTTGTTAGCCGACTCCTTGTCCAGGATCCGGATGACACAGTCCTCGCCGTGCACGGTCGGCATGATCGAGACGCGAAAGTCGATGGTCCGCCCCTTAAGGCGCAGCTTGAAACGCCCGTCTTGAGGTATCCGCTTCTCGGCGATGTCGAGCTCGGACATGACCTTGATGCGGGAGATGATGGTCGAGTGGTAGCGCTTGTCGATGGGCTCCATCGCCTGGTAAAGCACGCCGTCCACGCGGTACTTCACGATCACCTCGTTGTCGCGCGTCTCGACGTGCACGTCCGAGGCCCGGCGCTGGATGGCGTTGAAGACGATCGTATCCACCAGCTTGATGATTGGCGAGGTGTCGGCCGCGATCGACTCGATGGTGAGAGCCTCCTGGCCGTTCTCGCGCTCCTGGACGAGCTGGATCTTGAAGTCCTCGGTGGCCTCGTCGAGGACCCGCTGGGTGGACTCCGACTTCTCCAGGATCTCGGCGATCTTCCCGGCCGGGCCGACGCGCACGTCGACCGGCGATCCGATCGCCAACTCGACCTCGTCGACCGCCAGGACGTTGGACGGGTCCGCCATCACTACCACGACCACGTCGCCCTGCCGCTCGACCGGCACGAACTGGTAGCGGATCATCACGTCTACCGGGATCTGGCGGAACAGCTCCGGGTCGCCTCGGAACTCGGAGAGATCGTCGAAGGGAAGCCCCGAGCGCTCGGACAATTCGACCGCGCGCTTGCGGTCCTCCTCGTCCTTGGGAAGCCCGCGCAGGTACCTCTGCGCTACGACGTTGATGTCTTCTGGCATTCGAACCTCACTGAACTTTCTGCAAGAGCGTGAACATCGGGAGATACACGGACAACACCAGGGACGCAACCACGCCGCCCATGAGCAGGAGTACGGCCGGCTCGATGAGTGTGACGACCCGCGCGAGCCGTACCTCGATCGTCTCGTCGTAAAACTCGCTCACATTGGTGAGCATGCCCTCGAGAGCACCGGTGGCCTCGCCCACCTGCACCATCGCAATCGAAAGATCGGGGAACAGCCCGGTGCCCTCGAGCGAGGACCAGAGCGGTTGTCCCTCGCGCACCCGCGGTGCGACTCGAGCGAGGGGGGTGCCGATCGCATGGTTGGTGACTGTGGTGCTCGCGATCTCAAGTGCTTGGACAAGCGGGGTACCGCCCGAGAGCAGCGTCCCCAGCGAGCGGACGAACTGCGAGAGCGCAAACAGGTGGAAGATCGAGCCCACGAAAGGCACCTTCAACTTGGCGTGGTCGAGGGCGATCTGCCCATCCTCGCTGCGCAGCCAGCGCCGCGCCAGCAGGTACGCGATCACCAGACCCCCGATGATGAAGTGAATGTTGTGCGATAGGAAGGTGCCCGTCCCCACGACGATCTGGGTCGGGAGCGGCAGGTCGGCCGAGAAGCCCATGTAGAAGTTGGCAAAGCGCGGGATCACGTAGGTCATGAGAAGCGCGACCAGCCCCATCGACAGCGTGATCAAAACCGCCGGGTAGGTCAGCGCGGATGTGACCTTCCTTCGCACCCCCTCCAGCATCTGCTGGTGGTGGATGTAGCGGGAGAGCACCGGCACGATCTCCCCTGAGCGCTCCCCGGCCAGGATCGTTGCGCAGTACAGGCGCGGGAAGATGCCCCCCTGCGCGGCGAACGCGTCGGAGAGGGAAACCCCGCTGCGCACGTCGTCGAGCACGCGCGAGAGCACCTCGCGAAAATAGGCGCCAGTCTGGGAGCGCTGCAGCAGCTCGAGCGACTGCAGGATCGGGATACCGGCCCGCAGCAGCGTGACGAGCTGCTGGTTGAAGATCAGGAACTCCAGGGAGCCGAGCCGTTCCCGGCGGCCGAAGAACGGCAGCCGCAGCGCTATGCGTCGCACCCTCACCCGAAAGACCGTGAGCCCCCTGGTCTCGAGCTCCCGTCGTAGAGCTTCCTCGCTCACCGCACGGTGGCGCTGCTCGAGCACCGCTCCGTCCGGCGTGCCGAGGCGCACCACGAACTCGGTCACTGCTTCTCCTCCCGCTCTGCCCACAACACCAGGAAGAGCGCCTGGTTTGCGTTCTCGGCGCGTGCCCCGCCGAGCACGGAGGGCTGCTTCAACAGAAGCGTCACGGTGGCGCGCACGAGCGGGCGCAGGACCTCAACGTTGTCGCCTCCGCGATCGCGGCGGGCGAGTTGGAGCTGCGCGAGCTGAACCCGCTCGGGATCTTGCGCCACCCCCCGCACCGTGAAGCGGAGGTGGTAGCGCTCGCCCGCAGCCATCTCGACGAGGCTCCCATCGGCGGCGGTGACCTGCAGCGTCGCCACCTCCTGGTAGTCCGTGAACCGAAAGAGCTTGGAGAGCTCGGCGCTGATCCCCGAGATCAGCGGGGCGGCCCGACCGGGCGGCGGAGCGTCGGTGGACGCCAGTAGCACCCGAACGCGCACCCTGTAGGAGGCCGGCGCCACGTCCCAGCTCGCCAGCGCTTCGGCGACCCGTTTCAGCACCTCGGGGTTGTCGCGCACCGTGACGGCGTTCAGGCTCGGCTGCAGCAGCACGCTGCCACCGGGGGACAGCAAAGGTTCCACCAGCGCCGCCGCGTCGCGCGCCGGACGGAAGTGGAGCTGAAACACCCGCAACTCCTGTTCGGCCGCCAGGGCGCTCCCGGCAGCCAACGCCAGCACCGCGGCCGCCATCTTGCCCAACTAGAGCTCCAGGTGCGGATCCACGATGAACGCCACCTGGATCGCCTCGCGCGATTGTGAAGCCGGAGTGAGCTGGTACAGGCGCACCCCAGCGTCGTCCACCTCGACGAACGCCGGCTCGACTGCAGACGGGCGGGAGGCAGGCGAGATGGCCACCGTCTGGGGAGCCGGCCTGGTGAAATTTTGGACCACCGCGGTGCCGCCGAGGAGAACTGCTGCCAGTGCGGCTGCCGCGGCGAGCAGGCGGGACCGCCGCCCGGCGAGCCTACGCTCGAGCGAGCGCTGGTGGACCCCTGCCAGTACCTCGCCCACGAAGCTGTCGTCCTGCGCTCCCGGATCGGTCGCCAGCGCCCAGGCGAGGCCCAGCGCAGGCTCGCGCTCGGTCAGTTCCTCCCGGCAACTCGTGCACGAGCAGAGATGGTCCCGCAACTCCTTCTCCGTCTCGGGGGCGAGCTCAAGTGCAAGAAACCTCGGCATCAGGCGGCGTGCCTCGAGGCAGCTCGTCATCGCCCGCCTCCCCTCGGCATGTACTCGGGGTAGCGCGCCGCCAGCTCCTTGCGCAGCGTCGCACGCGCCTGGAACACGTGGTTACGAACCGTGGCCTCGCTGCAACCCAACGCCTGCGCGACCTCGTTGGTCGCCAGCCCGTCCACCTCGCGCAGCACGAACGCCACGCGCTGCGTCGGCGTGAGCATCCCCGCAAGCTCGGCGAAGATGCGCCGGACCTCGCCTTCCGCCAGGTCGCGCGGGGCGGAGGGCCCGACCGAGTCGCCGACCAGCCTCAGGTGAGCCGTGTGGGTTCGATCGCGGCTGTCGCGGGATCGCAGAACGTCGATGGCGAGGTTGCTGGCAATGCGGTACAGCCAGGTGGAGAAGGACCAGGTGGGGTCGTACCGGGACAGGTTCTCCCAGGCGCGCACGAAGGCGAGCTGGGCGATGTCACGGGCCTCTTCGTCGTCGAACAGGATGCGGGCGGCGCAGCGCCGGACCCCGGCCTGGTGGCGCCGCACCAGCTGCGCGAACGCGGCCTCATCGCCCCCGCGCGCAAGCGCTGCGAGCTGTCGGTCGTCGTGCTCGACGCTCACCTTTTCTCGGGCCAGCAGGCGCAGAACGCCCATCCCAAATCCAACCTCCGCACCGTATACGGTGCCTCGCGCCCGACCGTTGGGCGTGTCAGAAGTATAGCGTCTGGGAGATGCACCGTGTTGACAGCAGAGCGACGTCTTGATAGCTTTCCGGTCCCCGGTGGGGCCGTAGCTCAGCTGGGAGAGCGCTTGAATGGCATTCAAGAGGTCGACGGTTCGATCCCGTTCGGCTCCACCAACTTACAGCACATGGGGGATCCCCGGGTCGCACCGGGGTCGCACCTCGCGTTAGGCGTCACTACGAAGGGTTGCTACCTCAGTGAAGAGACTCTTTGTCTGGTCTCGGGCGCTAGGCAAGTGGCTCGCAGAAGCTTGGTCGTTGTGGTTCGCTTTGCTCGTCCTTGCGGTGCCGCTCTGCGTGCCCTTTCGTCCCGGCACATCCGAGCTCGAAGTCCGACTTAGCGGCCTTGCTCTGCAGTGGTTTGGGGTCGGTACTGTGGCTGTCGGGCTTCGCAAGACTCGAAAAATGTTCGGACGGCCAAGGCTTGTGACATCGCTGAAAGCGTGGCTCTCTCGTCTTCCACGCTGGCATCGCAATGTCGTCCTCGCAGCCGGCGGACTATCGTTGGGCATTTCCGGATCGACCGCTCGAGCGTATGTCTGGAGCAAAGCCGATCCGAGTTCCTCGCTTGCAGTGCAGGTCGATGCGCTCACGAAGAACGTTGAGGGCCTGAATGAGCGCCTCATCGCTGCCGAGAATAACCTTGACTCCCTGGCTCGCGAACACGCCGACGCGCTGCGTGGAGAGCAGCAGGTCCGAGCCGAGCACGACGATGCACTACAGGCACGCTTGGAAGCCGCCGAAACGGGTGGCCTTTATATCTCCCTCCTCGGCATCATTTTCCTTTTCTTCGGACTCCTTCTGAGTTCCGTGCCCATTGAGATTGCGCAGTTGCTGCGCTGAGCGCCCTCAGAGGCGCTTTGGTTCGCTGTCGCACCACTGTCACACCCGTGCGGAAAGGCAGGCCGCCAAGTCCCTTTTTCTTGCCTATTCTCAGCCCCACACTTTCCGCTTGCTCTCAGTCTCGTGCGCTGGCCGCGAAGTCTTCGGCGACCATAACTCCCTCTTCCTGGAAGGGGCGAATGGCCGATGGAGCGAGATTTCATTCAGAAACTCTTTGACCTCCACTGGACCATGTTCTAGGGTGCCTTCACGGGAACCTGGAGGCGGTGGCTCGGACATCGGTTGCGAGCGACGGGGGACTCAAAATCCCGTATCCGCAAGGGTGTGGGGGTTCGACTCCCCCCTCCGGCACCAATAAGTTACGAGGCATCGCTCGGCTTTCGGAAAGTCTCGGTTCAAGGTCGCTTCAAGGCTGCGACGGCGAAGTGGTGTGAACGGCTAACGTTCTTCCAGGACAAGGAGGGAGCGGCGTTCGAGCGCAGCGGAGGCGCTCACGCCATCGCGCAGCTCTACGCGGAGGGGGCTGCTCTGCGCCGCCAGCGCCGAACAAGCACGGGAGGTGACGCCGAGCCCGAGCGGGCCCATGCCGAAAGGTTATTATCAAGGCTCTGCGGGGACGCTCAGCGTGCCCTCGCCGCCAGGGGAGAGAAAGACCCGGCGACAGGGGCCGGGGCGTTGCAGAACTCCCCGCTCGGCCATGGTGCGGGCGAAGCGACAGAGCTCGTAATCACCGGGCGCCAACTGGCCAACCACGTGCGCCTGAAGCCACCGGTCGGTGGCGCCGTTCATGGCCGCCCAGTCGGACAATGCGCCGAAACTCAGCAGGACCCCGTCCTTGAACAGCACGGGGACCGTCGGTGAACCCCGTTGTTCGGTCTCCAACCCTTCCAATCGCAGCGTCCCACCCGCTTGAGTCACGGACACCGTAAACGTCGCGGTGGCCGCGGTGTCCACCTGAGCGACGAGGAGCGCGTGCCCAGGGGGAAAGACGGTTAACCACGCAGTGCCCACCCCGACCGGTAGCTCGAACTCGAACCGGCCGGTCACGTCGGTCGCTTCGTTCCATACCCGGGAGGCCTGCGAGCCCCCGACCGCCTGGAGCAGGACACGCGCACCTGGGACGCCCCCGTTCGGACCTGTGACAATGCCGGACCACTTTCGCCGAGATCGAAGGACAAGGCGCGTGTCCGGCGCTTCACCCCCTTCTGTCAGGCTCACCACGGCAAGGTCGGACTCAGAACTGCCTGCTTGCGCCTCGAGCACGACCTCGCCCTGGGGCAGGCCGTGAAATGCAAACCGTCCGTCCTTGTCCGACTTGGCGTGCCCTGGGCGCATCTCCCCGGCCGTCGGGCGAGCCACGACCACAGCCCCTGCCACCGTTTTCCCCGTTTCGTCTTCGACGCGGCCGCGCACAACCGTAGCTGGCAGCCGGATGTCCGCCCGAGCCCGCGGGGCGCCAGCTCGCCGCTCGACGGTGACCTGGATGGTGGAGCGGACCCACGGTTCGTCCGCTTCGATGGTCACACGCCAGCTTCCGGGGCCGGGGAGGTAGCCAGAGAAGCGCCCGTTCTCGTCGGTCACGATTTTGACGCGGCGGTTCCCGGCCCAGCCGCCGAACCACAGCCTTGCAGCCAGGGGCTCCATACCAAGGGCCACGGTTCCCTCTACCGTGAGCAGGCCCACATCTACATCGACGGGCAGCTCGCTCGCGCCGCGGAGCTCGGCGTGGACGGCCGCCCAGCGGTTGCCTGCGGCGTCCTCGATCCCCACCAAGTAGGACCCAGGCTGGAGCCCCTCGATGCGCCCCTGTCCGTCGGCCAGCTCCCGCGCATCGCCAACTGTCTCCATGTACGAAGGATCCAGTGTGGCCCGGAGAACTCGGAGGCGCCACCACCTGCCCCAGGGGTCGTTGCTCGGCTGCACGTGAATGAGGAGACTAGCGGGGACCTCGAGGAGCAAAGGCGCGCGCAGCTCGGTCTCCGCGTCGTGCATGACCTGAACCGGAAACGCGCGGGCCGGAGCGAACCCAGGCTGCGTCGCCGTGACCTGGTAGGGCCCAGGGGCGAGCCCAACCAGTTGAAAGAAACCCTTTGCGTTGGGAGAGGTGGCATGGGCGAGGAACTTTCTGCGAGCGGCGTCGGTCGGGTCTGGTGGCTGCGCCCCTTCTCGCAGTGCGGCTTCGACGCGGCACCCCGCCTCGGGGGATCGGTCACCGGGAGCCTGCACGAACCCAACGATGGAGCCACCGCGCCGCAGCTGCAGCTCACCAAGGTCCAGGGAGCGCCCGGCTTGGACCACGGCCCCCCAGCGGTAGTGCGAAACGAACCCCCTGGCGCGGAGGCGCAGGTCGAGAGGACCAGCGGGGACGGCACAACGCAGCACTTGCCCCGCCAGCGGGCAGGAAACCTCGCCGTCCGGAGGGACTTCCCCCGCGGCCGCAGCCGCGGCGAACCGGACCGCGACGGTGCGCGGGAGCTCGGTATCCTCAGCGACCTGGAAGCGGGCCACCACCCAGCCGGTCGGCCACAGCTCGAGGGGGACCGTTTCCCTGCTCCCCGGCCGCAGGAATACGCTGCGCGGAGGGCCCCAATAGCCGGGCGCCGAGGGCATGAGTGTCCACACTTGGCCAGCGACCAGCCCCAACGCGACCGGCTGCTGGCCGGTCCTGGCCTCGACGGATCGCGCTTCCAGGTTGGCAGCGCCGGGTTGCGCGGACACCACGACGGCGACCGGGTTCGCCACTGGCGCGCCTCGGGCGGTCACTGAGATCTCCACGATCCCCTGCGGCGACCCCTGCAGAGCCAGGCCAAGCGCCAGTCTCAGCCAGCACAGTGGAAGGAACAAGTGTCAGCTACCCCCAGATGACGATCCCATAGCACCAATTTCCGGACAAAACGCAATAGGTTCGGAAATAGCACGGCGGTGGCGCAATTGATTCGACCTCTTCGCAGAGGCAATGCGCCCAATGGTCATAGACGGGACCGCAGGTGGATTCCGGGCAAAAATAGTTCCCTCCTGGGAAGGCTGTGCAGCAAGCCTCCAAGCACTGTTGAGCAGTCGCCGGTTTGCCACCCGGGACCAGAAGCAACGCAACCAGCACTACGAACAGCATGACGCCAATCCTGCGATGCATTGGACTTCCTTCCTTTTCTGAACCCCCTGCGATGGTCCCCCGTGTATTCAACGCTCGAGCGCACGTTCCCAGGCACGGTACGGGATGTGCCCGCCTGCAATTGCAATCCTGTCTGTCACCGCGGGTCGCTGTGCGCCCCCCGTACGCAGCTGCAACTCGCGCGGGTTACTACCCGGCTAGCCATGGGAAGGATGGCTTCCATCACTACCTCACGGGACGTCCTCGGTCCTTACTCCTTAACCTCGGTCGCACGCTGTCGATTGTCAAGGGCTGCTGCCAGGGCGGAAGGCACGAGCAGTGGCTCGCGCTCGAAGAACGTCTCGCCAAGCTGGACGCCACTGGCACAAGAACAAGAAAGTGAGATAGTGACAACTGGTACCTATAAGGCCCGAGGTCAAGGGGCCGGCCGCGATCCCGTGAGTGTGCTGGAGACTCTCGGTACGTCAGGCCGCACCGCAGGCCGCGCACCTGCGCTCGGGCGGGCGACCTGGTGGCCTCTCTCACAGGACGAATGAGCGGGTTTGCAAGGACGCGACGGGGCTAGTGTAGAAGAAGAGGACCCCTGAGATCGGTTCAAGAGGCCGAGGGTTCGATCCCCTTCGGCTCCACCAACTTACGAGGCGCAGGGATCTGTGGGTCGCACCGGGGTCGCACCTCACATTGGGCGTGACTACGGAGGTATCCTTCCTCGGTGAAGAGATTCTCCGGCTGGTCTCGGGCGGTATGGAAGTGGCTCAAAGAAGGTTGGTGGTGGCCGTCCGGCTTCCTCGTCCTTTCCGTGGCGCTTCTCGTGTCCATTCGTCCCGGCACCTCCGAGCTTAAGATCCGAGTTAGCGGCCTTGCTCTGCAGTGGTTTGGGGTCGCTACTGTGGCCTACGGGCTTCGCGAGACTCGAAAGATGTTCGGACGGCCAAGGCCTATGACGTCGTTCAGAGCGTGGCTCTCACGTCGCCCATCCTGGGGTCGAAGGGAGATGATGGCGGCCGACGCCCTGCTAGTCGGCGTTTCCACATCGACCGCAATCGCACGTCTCTGGAGCGAGGTCGATCCTCAGTCCCCGATTGAAGCGCGGGTCGGTGCGCTGACGGAGAAGGTTGAACAACTAAAGGGGTGGCTTACCGCTGCCGAAAATAACATTGACTCCCTGACTCGCGAACTCCCCGACGCGCTGCGTCGAGAGCAGCAGGCCCGAGCTGAGCACGACGAAACACTACAAGCAAAGCTGGAAGCCGCTGAGACGGGTGGCCTTCATATCTCCCTCATGGGTGTCATCTGCCTCTTCGTTGGACTCCTTCTGACTTCGGTGCCTAAGGAGATTGCGCAGTTGCTGCACTGAGTGCCCTCCGGGGCGCCCTGGCTTCCTGTCGCGCTACTGTCGCACACCGCAACCGGCGCAGCCGCACCGCTACCCGTGTAGCCACATGGCACGGCTTTGAAGTAGGCGTTCCCACCTAGCTAGTTCAAACATCGAGGTAGCTGTTTCCTGTGGCGCCGGGGTACTACCCCTTTCCCTTGCGGGAGATCGCCAGCCTCAGGGCTATTGCGCGTTGAATTCAACGATCCTGGCGGGGCACAAGGGGGCGCCCGAAACCGGCCCGCCTCGACGTACAATCCGACCGGAGGTGCCCCGTGGGAATCCTGGTGTTCCTCCTCGTGGTTTTTGGGGTCCTCGGCTACTTCATCGGCCAAGGCAAAGGCCGCTCAAGTGAGGGTTTCGCGCTTGGCCTACTCCTCGGCCCCATCGGTCTGCTCATCGCCCTGGTTCTCAAGGACACGCGCCCACGGTGCCCTGCCTGCCGCAGCGTTGTGGACCCCGAGGCCGCAGTGTGCCCCCACTGCCAACGGCAGCTCGCACCTTTGCCGAACGTCACGTGCGCTCACTGCCAGAAGGGCTTCCGGGTGAGTGAAGCTGCTCTCGGTCACACCGTGCGCTGTCCCCGTTGTGGCAAAACGACTCCGACTCACAAGCCTGGGACGCCCGCAACCCGCCCGACCGCTGCCGGACCGCAATAGAAAGGACACCCGAAGGCGCCCCGCCTATCTCTGCTGTGGTGTCCTGACTCACTGCACCTCGTGCGGTCCCTGGTCCTTGGCCTTGTGCTCGATTTCGATCTCGTACCGCCGCGCCTCGATGACCTGGTCAATGAACCACGGAAACCACACCTCAGGATCTTCCCCGCAATGAAAACCGGCCTTGTTTGCGAGTGCGTCTGGGACCTCGCCCGGCAGGAATACGCCCTCATCAGTGCCTTCGATGAAGAGGTCGCGCCCCGCCTCTTCGAGAAACGCGGAAAGCTTGCCAAGGGACACGTCGTCGTCGGGAAGACGTTCGATGTGCCGGGCGATGCTTTCCAGCACGCTTGCTGACTTCTCGTTCCTGGGGTCCTCTGGGTGCTCGCTGAACTTTTGTCGGCGCCAGGTGACCTTCTGATCGAAGTACCACGCCAGACCACTCCTCATAACGCTCATGCTCACCATTCCAGCCCCGTCTTCCCTCTCCCGATCCTCCGCGCGACCTTGACCCGATGCAGTGCGCGCTGCCGGCGCCTCGCATGGGGCGCGCGCCCCCGGTTAGAGGGCGCCATGTTTCTATTGTCTCACCGCTCAGGCAAGACCACGCGCTTCATTTCGTGGCGACGCTGGAATCACCTTGAAGCGCCACCGGCCCCCGGTTGGCCTGTTTCATGCTCGCCCTGGTGTTCGCCAACCTTGCCGGGGCGGGCAGGATAGGCGCACGCCTGACACGTTCACCGGACCCCTCTTGACACCGGAAGCGTCAGAGCGCATATTCAGAGCATGAATCCACCACGGCTCACGATAGCCCTCGCCCTCGAGCTTGCACGGCGGCGCCAGGGTGTCACAACCGGCGAGCTGGCTGAGGCTGCGGGGTTGACTCCGAGAGGCGCGCAGGAGGCGCTTGCTGCGTTGGTAGCCGATGGTTTCCTGACGGTGGAGGTTCCACCGAGGAAAGGGCAGCGCCGCGGGAATTGGCGAAACAAGTACCGCATCGCGAAAGGAGGCACCCGCTAGAGTCCAGTCGTAGGAGCGCCCGCCCCGGGGGCCTTGGCAGACACCGGGACGGGCAGGAACGAGAGCGAGTCAGGAGACAGGCCCCCGATCCGGCCACAAGCCTATCACGGGGCCACCCGAAGAGGTGCCACGTGTCCGAGAGGATCAGGCGAGCACTGAGCGGAGTAGGCACGATCACCACCTACACAGTGAAGCGCGAGACGGCCCAACTCTTCATCGCCATTGAGCGCGGGGTAAAGCGTGTCGAGAATGTCAGCGTCTCGATAAACCTGAACATGGTTGAAGGGTGCGACAAACGGATGATCCGCACCGTCCTCCTGACTGCCATGTTTTCCCCCGATAGCCCGTTTGCCAATGCACCCCGGACGCGCGCGGGCGTTTTCGCTTTGGCGATGGAGTGGAAATTCCGCCGCACGGGCGAGGTTTTTGCCGACTGCGGCCACGCCGCCTCGTGCCGCCCGTAAAGTGTGGGCTCACAGTCGGCCGCCCTCCCGATCCGGGGGCTGGGCTTCTGGGCGCCTTCGGGTGCCCTCTTTCTTTGGGCGATTATGCCGGACGTGACACTGCGCAGTGTGGTTCTTTATCATTGTGGGCATGTTCGACTACATCGTCGGGGCGCTCCGCTCAACGCCAGAGTTTCTGGTCGAAGTCATCTTCCGTTGGTCCGGTCTGCTTACGGGGGGGCCGGTGGTAGCCCTGGCGTGGTGGTTAGAGAAACGCTATGGGCACGTGACCCCATGGCGTGTGCTTCGGTGGGGGATGGGAGTCTTCCTCGTTGCCTCGATCTATGGGGCCTGGTACGACAAAAAACTAGAGGTATTAGGCGTTCATGCGCAGATGTCGGCCAAAGACACCCTCATAGAGACTTGCAACAAGCAACTCATCAACTTCACCACGCAGTTGACTAATCGCGATACGGCTGTCACCGGGAGAGATGAGCAAATTGGGATTCGGGACTCTAGGATTAGCGACCTTCAGGGAAGGCTCGAGACCCAGCAGAAGAGGATCAGTGATTGCCTGCTTGAACTCGGCAAGGCACAAAAGCCCCAAGAGCAAAGAGCAACTGCCGTTGATGTAACTCTAAGCGATGAGGCGGCAGCTATGTCCCGTCACCATGCCAGCATCATCATGATTACGAATGCACCCGTGAGCCCGGTAAGAGGTGTTGTTGCGTGTCGCGGCGTATTCAAGAATGCTGCGGTTGGAATTCCGGGCAACCCAAACCTAGTGTCGGCTGGGCAAACCGGCATGTTGGCGCCTAGTGCTTATGGATTTTCGATCTTGACTCCCGCATGGACGCCAGAGACGCCAATACTCATCACGATTTTCTACGACGGCGATGATCCGTTGCCGTGCAACTTTCACCGCTCCTAGTGGGAGTTTGGGATGGTGAGACGACCAGCAAGCCGCGCATGGCTGCATCGAAGCCCAGGGGATACAGGCTCACTGGCCGAAGGCGTTCTCGTTTCTTCTGTGGGGCACGCGGGCGAGCTGGGGGGTGATCTGCCAGCCTGCGTTAATTGAGGTGGCAAGGCGTGACAGCCGGCGACGGACAAGCTCGAGGGCGAGGGCCGTTGTCTGCCGTGGTGGGTTCATGCCGTCAACATGCGTCCTACTCGTCCGGGTGTCAAGAGTCGCGGTTTTTTCTGGCAACTTTGCTGGCGCTCGACACTCGGGGGTCGCTGTTTTGCCGCTGTTCTCAACGGCCAACCAGCTGCAGTGAAGACTACCTCTTCGGCTGTGAACACCCACGGGCCGCAAATAGGCAATTGACGATGTTGTCGATTATGGCTGGGTAGAAGCGGTCGGGGCTGTTCCCAAGAAGAGTCATGTTGGATGCAGTCTCGGTGTGTGCTGCCGTCGCCACGAGAGCAGCGGTCTCGGCATCGTAGAGCTCAGCGGCCGCGCCCGCTCTGTCCGGATTACCCGACCACGCTGTGGCGTTGTCCGCCCACGTCGTGAACGCGACGCGCATGACATAGCGAAACCCGAGGGTTTTTGCCTGTGCGGCAGCTGCGATCACCGTGGTCTCTTGAGTCAGGCTGACCTTTACCTGCCGCTTCTGCAGCACCTCCAGGAATCCCATTGTGAGGGCCTCGCCAGAGCCGCCTGCGGGACCCTCGCCGGGCTCGATCACATCGGCTACCCGCATCAGGAGGACGCTCTTCTCCTGCCACGTTGGGAAGCCTGACAGCCAGCCACCTCTTGAGACGTGTTTCGCGGTCGTGCAACCGGCCAGGACGCCAGCCAACAGGACAACGCAGGCCCATCTCAACTCGCCGCGCATTGTGCCCTCCTCTCGCTTCAATGTCGTGCTAGGCTAAGTCACTGTCAAGATGTGCGGTTCTGCATGGCACCTTTCCTGGCGCTCGACCCCCGGCGCTTGTCTGTTTTTCCCTGTTCTGAGGCTTCATGTTCCTTGAATTCACGCCTGCCGGGTCCACTCTTGGACCTCGGCGCGCGCCGCCTCGCTGAAGGCTTCTGCGTCTAACACAGTCGGTTATCACCCAAACAGGTGATGACAGCATTCGCGGCACTTGCGAGGCTACGAACGCAAAAGAAGCGTCACGGCCAAACGGAGGACACGATACAGAGAGAGCAATAAAGAAGCTCCACAAAATGCTGGAATCACCGCCTCAAGCGTTCCATCTATCTGGGCCAAGGGGAGTTTCTTTAGCCTTGCCCGCGCATCTTCAAAACCATAGGCGGACACGTTCACCACCCACCAAGCTCCATCATGGAAGTACGAACAAGTGTAGATTTGCTATTTTCCTCGTTCATCTTTTCCAGAGAAAGGACCAAACCATGTACTACGAAGTCTACAAGGACGCAAAAGGTGAGTGGCGCTGGCGCCTGAAGGCTGCGAACCATGAGAAGATCGCAAGCTCAGGTGAGGGCTACGTGAACAAACAAGACTGTCTGCATGCGATCGAACTTGTGAAATCGTCATCCAACGCCCCCGTTAACCAGGTCTGACCACTGGACGTGGCGGGCCATCGATCCGTCGGTGGCCCGCCAAACTGACCCACTACCGCCCGGTGCTAACGTGGAAGAAGAGAAGATCGCTCACGGAGTGCAGAACCTGGAGGGAGGTGGCTCATGCGTCGCCTTCGCGGCATCGTACTTGTGGTGGCTTTTCTCGGCCTGGCTGCCAACTTCGCCCATGCTGGCAGCGGGACCGGCCTTTGGGATTGGTATCTCGTCCCAGCCGCCGCCAGCAATCCCGGCGTATACCCAACGTACTGGCGCCTCGATCTGTGGGTACACAACCCGTATTCGTGGCGCTCGGTCAGCGTTCGCATCTGGTTCTTGCGCGAGAAGACCGACAACAGCACGGCACCTCACCGGGACTTCGTCATCGGCCCTGCGGGACAACTGGCGCTGCCAGACGTGGTCGGAACCCAGTTCGGCGTTACCGGGAAGGGCACGCTGCTCCTCAACAGCACCGACGGGGCGCATTTTTCGGTCAATGCACGCTCCTACACCACGAGCCCAAACGGAACCTACGGTCACGAGGTTCAGGGGCAGGAGTACACCGTTGGAGGTGGCGAGCGTGCCTTCACCCCCGGAATTCGCGTGGGTGAGGGGTACCGCACCAACGTGGGCGTCGTGAACGCGAGTTCACGGGGCATTTCCGTCCTGGCAGAGGCGCTCGACTCGTCGGGCTCTCTCCGCGGGTCCTACACGTTCAACCTCTACCCTTGGAGTTCTGAACAGATTGCCGTGACCACCTTCGCCCCGGAGTTCGGAACGGGCGCCATTCGCTGGACCTGTCTCTCCAGTGGCAGCGATGTCGATTGGGTTGCCTACGCCACGCCGGTTGACAACACCAGCGGCGACGCCATCTACCTCGAAGAGCGACGGGACGACAGGTACACAATGTACCGCCCGTCATGGAACTTATCGGGGCGCTGGCAAGGGAGTCTGTCGTTCGTGGGGGGCGGCGGCGAGCAGGTGATTGCTGACCTCTGGGAGGACGGCGCCAGGGTGACCGGCAATGTCTATGACCTTTCGGTCGGTTTCCTGGTGATGAAGATCGTTGGGTATGAGAACCAAGGCTCGCTTGTCTTCACCGGCACGCCCTACGTCCTACAAACCATCAATGACAGCCTGTGGGGCAGTGCAACGGTGATGTCCTCTACTGGCATTGCCGGCACGTTCACAGGCACCGGATACTACGCAAACGGGGGGAGTTTCGCGTTGTCGAAGGCGTACTCCTTCGCTCCTCAACAGGTGCGACGCGAACCCGAGCATTCGCGGGGCCACTTAACCCCCGAACCCGCAACCGAGCCGCAATAATAGAAGGCTAGCCGGAGCCGCCCTCGCCGCGCTCGGCCTGTTTTCCCCTGTTCTGAGGCTTACTTGCCGTTGAATTCAACCCTCGGCTAGCGGGCTACTCTGCGGGGTTCCCACTCTGACCAGACTTGAACTGCGTCGGGCTCCTGCGTTTCGGAGTTTTCCTGCTACCAGGCTCCGGTATCGCTGTCGTTTGCTGCGCTAAGCCATCGCTGTGGTTGAATTCACGGCTCCCGGGGGGGTTCTCCCTCTGGCAACTGGTCCCGGAACCCGGTAGGTATCAAGTTCACGAAAACTTTCGTCGGCCCTTGGTCCGCCGCCGTCAACTTCAGGCTATCGGGCGGGTTTCCGTACTTCCGGTTGAGGATGTAACGGGCGGCCTGACCGGCTTCCGGGCTGCTCGGGTGCCGCTCCATTACCAGGCGCAAGACCTCAAGCGCCACGGGCTCGAGATCGTCAAGCGCCTCTTTGAATTCCGGGGAGAGCTTGGGCCGGCCTCCGGGGTTCCCGCTCTGGCCCTTCACGAAGCGCTTGCCAGAGCCACGCCTGCCCTTTGCTATTTTCTTGCTGTTCTGAGCCATTGAATTCAACGCTCCTTTCACGGGAGATACCGCTTCCCCTGCTTGTTGTAGTAGTCGTAGGCCCCGGCGATGTCCAAGGCTTGGCCGACGGCCGGCGGCGCCGGTGGCGGCGTAGGTGGCGGTGTATAGAACGGGTTCACTCCCCCGGCAGTCTGGGCTGCCTGCTGTACGCCGGCGCCGTAAAAGCCCGGTTGTGCCAGATTCGGGCTGATTGTCTGTGGAGGTGGCGCAGGCTGGAACGCCTTCGCGAGTTTCTCAACGACATCGGCGGCTGCGGCTGCACGGTCGGTCGCGTTCGGCGTGGTGTCCTGGATCATTCCAGGGGCACCACCCCGCCCAAGGGCGCAGGCCTGGGCTTCATCGCCTGGTACGCCGCTGCGCCGGCGCCGACGACGCTTGAGGCTGCTGTGATAGCTGGAAGTGCGGCTGCCATGTTCATGCTCCTTTCGCGGCGGGCTGCGCGCCCAACGTGGCACGGTTGACGTAGAGCCACCATTTCACGAATGGCTTCGCCTCGCGGAAGGTCCGCTGCCGTGGCTCGCGGTGACCGTCGCATTTCACAACGTGAAGGCCCAAGCTCGTCCTAAACGGGCCTGCCACTTCACCCGGCCGGAGGGCGAAGAGGGCACTCTCGATCTCGGCGTACTCGCTGCCCGCAGGCTCGCCGCGGCCAACCCAACCGATGACACCGCCGACCGCCCGCACGTCGGGATTTGTCTCGTGTGCCCGCGAGAGCTTGGAGAAGCTCTCCCCGGTGGCACGGCGGGCCACCTCTGCCGCCAGCGCTTCGGCTCCCGGCCCGTCCTGAATGACGATGCTCCGCAGCTTCACTTGCTCCCGGATGGTGAAGGCCTCTGGATACTCCTTCAAGTAGACCTTCACCTCGTCGGTCGTGACAACGAGCGAGGCGGCGAAAACACCCCAGGTCGCCCGCGCCAGGTGGCCGAGCCGGACCAACCTCGAGCGCCACACCTCGAACCACACGCGAAACCAATGAGTCAGACGTTCCATTGTGAGTTCTCCTTTCGCGAATCTGCGACCGTCGAGGCGCGCTCGGCGTTAGCAGGCTTTGAATTCCTTGAATTCATCGTTGTCTCCTTTCGCTCCGCAGCTTCAAGCACCTCCACCGGACGCGGACCTTCCTTGGGGTAGTTCCACTACCCCGCTGCCGCCCTCCAGGCGGGGCTGTGGAGCGCGTTCCCGGTTTCGAGCGTGTCCGGGTACGGGTGGGGCACCGATCTCGCGTCTTGGCGTTGAACTCAACGCTTCCCCGGCGCCAAGATGGCTCAGCCTCCGAGTCCGCGACCGTCGAGTCGCGCTCGGATACTCCGTCTGAGGCTTCACGGCGGGGGAAGTTGTGCCGAGCGCCGCACTGACAGAACACAGCCGCCGGCCAGAGTGGCTTGAGTGGCGGCGGTATCGTCCGCCCACACCCGCACTTCAACACCGCCGGTTCGCCACTCATGACGGCACCGCCAGAGGCGCGAAGACCTCGGCAACCTGCGCGGGGTCCGCGTCTGGGTGCTCACGCTCAAAGCAACGCTGACACTCGCTGAGTCCACACGGGTTCTCGCCCCCGCATTTCGGGCAGACGTGAGCCGCCATCGCGTCGAGACAGTGTTGGCAGTACGGGTTCCCCGGCTTTCGCTGTTGCGTACCGCATGCGCCGCACCAGTGATCACCTCGTGCGCCCGGTGAGGCAACCTTCTCGGTGGGATCCTCGACAGGGTCCCGCCAGCGCTTCTTGTTCAGGAAGGTTGCCGGCATGGGTAGGTGGCGCCTTTCGGTTCCTGCCTTTCGTTTTACCCAGGCGGGAGTCTTTTCAAGGCACTCGAGACGTTCTGCCTGGGTGAGCTTCGCCCACGCCCTTTCCGCGTCTTGTCGTGCGTCGTGTCTTGGGTACTGGCTGTGGAAGTCCTCAAACGAACACTCGGGCGCGTCAGCGCCCCCTGTCTTTGCCCTTTTTCCTTCTCCTTCTCCTTCTCCTTCTCCGTGCGTGACAGGCGTGACTGTCACGCGTGACACCGTGACGTCACGCGTGACATGCGTGACATGTAGCGGGGAGCCTGCCAGCCTCTCGCGCTCACGTTGGCGGCGCTTGCGTAGCGCGGCGGTGCAGTCTTTGTCGCGGTAGTCCAGGTAGTTGACGAGGTGGATTTCAAACTGCGGCTCTCGGACGATGCGGATGCGCCGGCCCTCGTCGGCTGTGCTGCGGGAGTCGGGATCAGGCGAGGCAAATTTATCAAGGATCTCTCTGACCCTTTCCGTGGTCAGGCGGTTGTGCATTGCGAGAGCGGGGATCGTCACGCGCACGATGCCCTCGGAGTCGGCGGTTGCCAGCAGATAGACCCAGAGACGCACCGTGTCAGAGTCCTCCGCCCAAACGGTCGAGGTGATGATGTTCTCGTCCAGTTTCGCGAAGGTCATGGCGCCCTCCACCGTGGGGGAGCCAACGGGTGCCCGGCTGCAGCACGTTTCTTCCGGCCCTCTTCGACTACCTCCTCAAGCGTTTGCTGTTCGTCGGCGCGGAGCCCGAGCGGGCGGCGATGCAGGTCCGCCCCGTACAGGACGCGGATAGGATTCCCGTGGTGGTGGCGCCTACGCCGCCGAGGGAGAACGCTGGTGCGGGCCTTACCCCTGCCCGGCCCGGTCGGCGCCGAGCTGAGTGTTGCTGGCGAGTTGGGCATGACTCACCTCCCCGCCTCGCCTGCGCGCGCGGCTTCCTCGGCCGTGGAGTGGAAGGTCCTCTCCGCTAGATATTCGGAGATGCTGGCCTCGGTGTACATGGCCCTGCCCTTGCCGTTGGGACTACCCAGGCGGAAATAGGCGGGACCTCGGCCGGTCATTCGATACAGCCTCAAAGTGGCCGGCTTGATCCCAAGGCGTGCTGCTGCTTCGGGGGACGACAGGACGTTTACGTTGGTGTTCATGCCAATCTCTCCTCATAGGTTCGCGTCAAGCAGGTGCCGTTGAGGAGGGTCAGCGTCAGGGTCTTAGCCTGCGCTTCCTCAACTCCGACAGCTTGTCGCGGTGCCTCGAATCGCTGCCGTTGAGGAGGGTCAGCGTCAGGCTCGAAACCTGCGCCCCTGCTACTCGTGCGGCTAGATTCGGCGAGGAGGATTGGCCCGTGGTGGCTAGCCCGGCTCCCTCAACTCTGCCCCCGCTCAGTCACTAACTTGCTGCCTCAGGTCAGCCTGCGGCGGTGGTCGCAAGCCCCTGAGTGTTCAGAAGCCGTACACCTTATACCACGGGCGCCCAACCTTGTCGAGAGCACACCGGTCACCGTCTGCCGCTGCTCTTCCCTTTGGCTTTGTGGGTCTGCATCGTGAGGACTTTGCCCCGAGCCCGCGAGACCTTCTCCGTGGCCCGCTGCAGCTCGTCGAGCCCGAGGGGCGCGTAGATGGCGGCTGTCGTCGTCACCCGCGAGTGCCTGAGCAGCCGAGACGCGACGTGCAGCCCCGCGCTACGGGCCGCCTGGAGCCCGAACGAACGCCGGAGATCGTGGACCGTCACATCGGGCACGTCGGCCGCCTCGCGCACCCTCGACCACACGTCCCGCACGTCGGCCCGGTGCGCGTCGCTGTGCCTTCCAGGGAACACCCACTCCCCGCGGTGGGGGAGGTTCCTCAGCAGCGCCACCGTGCTACCTGCAAGGGGCACGAGCTGGGGGTGACCGGCCTTCGGTGAGGGGATTCGCCAGGTCCGCGCCTGGAGGTCGATGTCCTCCCACTTGGCCTTGAGCGCCTCGCTCTTCCGGCAGCCCGTCTCGATGATGAGCGTGATTGCCGCCCGCTCCCAGGGGTCCTCGATCTCCGCGAGCGCCTGAACCACCGCCTGCAGCTCTTCGTCGGACAGGACGCGTGACCGGGGCGGGTTCTCCGGCAGGAAACTGACCCGCGCGGCTACGTTGTCGATCACCTTGTTGAGCCGCCATGCCTGCTGCAGACAGGCCCGGACGCTCGCCAGGAACCTGTTGGCGGAGACCTTGCCGCGCGCCTTGCGGGTCTGCTGAAACGCTTTCTCCACGTCCTCCGTGGTGATGGAAAGCAAGAGCTTGTGATCCCACCAGGTCCCGGCGCGACCGAGGTAACGCTTGTCATCGCGCCAGGTCTTCTTGCGCTCTTTCACCATGTCCACGTAGGTCTCACGCCATGCCGCGAAGGTGACAGCGGCCCGGCGAGCAGCCTTCTCGGCTACCGGGTCGGCACCTTTCTCGATCTCGCCGGCCTTGATCTTGGCGCGGCTGCGTGCTTCGTCTAGACCGATCTCGCTCAGGTGCCCGAGCGTCACGCGCCGACGCCGCTTGCGTGGGCCGTATTCCAGCGTAAAGACAACCCGGCCGCTCGGCAGCTTCACGGCCGCGAGCCCTCGAAACGAGGAGTCGTAGAGCCGGATTCGTTTCCCCTGCGGCGGTGCCGGGGTCTTCCTGGCAAGCTTGTTGACGAGCCCGACTGTCAGTGGTTTGGTCATGGCTGAACCCCCTTGAATTCCGTGCGACCCATCGGAAGCCTGGTCGCACACGGGTCGCGCAACGGTCCCGTGTCGCACGCGGGTCGCACCCTAGATTCTACATTGGTCGCACACGCTTGAACACTCATCACCCTCAATATAGGTTCCTTGTGAGCACTTGTCAACACCTTGGATTCACGGGTGAACGGGTCATCCTTTGAATGGCATTCAAGAGGTCGCCAGTTCGATCCTGGTCGGCTCCACCAAACAGGTCAGATGGTTGCGGCCGGCGCCTGCCGGCCGCACGTGCCTGAAGGTGCGAAAAAAGGTGCGAACGCAGTTGAAAGGTGCACCGAGCATCTCCGAGTCGGACTTAGGCGGTTTCATTGCGAGCGTCTCGGGCACGCGGACCCCGGCTTTCACGGTCTCCACGTACACCTTCACGATGCCGGAATGCGCCGATGCCGGTCCTGCCAGGTGCTACGCAAAAAGCCCGCACCGCAACTACCACGAAGACCGGTCGCACTGCGAAGCGGCACGATTGTCAAAGGCCGGGCTGGCCCCACACCGCATCGATCTTCGCCCTAACCTTGGCAATCGACTGCAGCTGGCGCAATGAAGGCGAAAGGGCACACCCTCGGCGAACGATGCGCCCGCCGGGTCCAACGCCAATCACCTCTCCCGGGGATGTGATGATCGACTGGATACCCCAGGGACCGACCGCGCCGTCGTCGATCCATGTGGTGCCATCCGTGCTGCGCAGGAGCCTGCGCGGGGATGCGAGGAGCCTGCCCGGGGATACGAGGGCCTCGAACTCGGTGCCGTTCCACGTCACGTCGTAGAACGCAACGCGCCCAGCGCCGTATGTGACCTCGCTCCACGTGAACCCATCCCCGCTTTTCAACACCAAGCCCTGTTCGACCGAGCTGCGCTGCCCGGAGCCTCCGACCGCCACGAATTGCTGACCGTTCCACACCACGTTGTGCAGTCCCGCCTTGGAAGAATCGTCGTAGCGGACCGTCCACGAGATGCCGTCGGCGCTCGTCAAGATGACCGCGTGCCTGGTGTCCCAAGGACCGGGACCCGAGCTGGGCAGGTCGCCACCGACGGCCACGAAGAGCGAGCCGTTCCAGATTACATCGCGCAACATCACATCGGCCGGAGCACCGTGCGTGCGTACCGTCCACTCCCTCCCCTGCGGGCTGGTCGCGATGAGGTTGCTCGATCCGACGGTGACGAACTTCGAGCCGTCAGTCGTCACGGCGTACAGCCACGAGCCCGGCGGGATTCCCGTGCCTGGAGCCCAATTTGCGCCGTCATCGGACGTCATGACGGCCCCGTCATCTCCCACCGCCACATAGGTTGAATCACGGCGCGTCACCGCGTTGAAGATCGGACCCCACTTTCCGGTCGCCAGCAGAGTCTCCCACTCCCCACTGCCGCGCCGGGCCATGATGGCGCCACCTCCTCCAAACGAGCCTCCTGCCACGAGCAGCTCGTCTCCGAACCGGTCGATCTGGTTGAGGTCCACGACCGTGCCACGCCTGAGCGGAATCCATCGCCCACCGCCGTCGCGCAGCAGCATGACGCCCTGGTAGCCAACGGCGACCGCGCCACCTGCGCTCGCGGCGGCAGCGTCAAGGTGGAGTGTGGGATCGCTGAAATCCTCGGTCCATCGGCGTCCGTCGGCACTGTGGAGGATCGCCGTTTCAGAAACCGCGAGGAACCCGCCTCCGTCCGCAGCCACTCCCAACAGCCCCTGGTCGCCGTACGTCTGATCTGTCGTGCCGATTCTCCAATCCCCGCCGTCGGCGCTCCGCAGCGCGAGGCCGTGGCCGTTCATGGCCCCGACCGCGAGGTACTGCGCGCCGGTCCACACGATGTCCCACAGGGTGAGCGGCCAGAGGCTCTTGCTCCAGCTGAGGCCGTCGAAACTGGTCATGACCCCCCAGCCGACGCCGACCCATCGCCGCCCCTCCGAGGCCAGACCCATGATTCCGCTGATTTGGCTGCTGGCGACGGCCTCCCACGTGATCCCGTCGGAACTTCGGAGCATTTGGCCGCTGCCGAACACCAGGAACTCCACCCCGTTCCAGGCGACGGCGTACCCAGCGTAGCCGTTGAACCGCAGGGTCCACTCGACCCCGTCCGGGCTCGTCCACAGGCCGTCGCCGACCGCGACGAAGAGCCCGTTGCCCCACACCACATCGGCCAGGGAGTGGGGCGGATCGAGGATGCGAACGTTCCAGTGAGTCCCATCAGCACTGGCGAGCACCGCTCCGTCGCTGCCGACGGCGACAAACCGCCCACCGCCGAAGCACACCGAGAGGAGGTCACTCCCCTGCGGCAAGGGATTGAGCCAGGTCCACCCGTCACAGTCCTGAGGCGCGGTCGCCGCGGCCGCAGGAGCCCCGTCGCTCGAGGGGGCTGCGACGAGGAGGCGAGCAGCCAGGAGAACCGCGATGACCCACATGGAATCAACGCTCCCTTCGAAGGTGTCGTCGAACCCGCGGCGCCGTGCACACGGTGCGCAGGATCGTGCCGCTCGCGCCAGCGACGACAACGTGCGAGCCGTCTGCCGCCAGCGCCGCAAGGCCACCCGCACCCGGGATGGTCCCACCTGCACTCGCCCAAGTGAGCCCATCGCCGCTTAGGGCGAGACCGCCCGTCGTGAGCAGCATGAAGGTGCTGCCAGTCGAAGCCACGTCCACGTACCCACCCCACCAGGGAAGGCGTTCTACAGGCGTCCAAATCGTCGCATCGTGAGAGAACAACAGCTGGCCCCGATACGACCCCATCCACGGGTCGAACGATTCCTGGATCGCCACCAGTCCGGGGCGCCCGGCCGCAATCGCGACCAACGCGCCACCGGTTACGCCGGCGCTCGCCCACTCCCTTCCGTCGCTGCTGACGAACGCCGCTCCCGATCCCCCGTAACCGGTTCGTCCTCCCACCGCGACGTACCGGGTGCCGGTCCACACCACGCCGTACAGGGGGGTGCCCAGCAACGCGTCGCGCCGCTCCCACAACACACCGTTGGGGCTCGTCACGACCGTGCCATCCTCGCCCACGGCGACCGCACCGGCAGCGCCCACCGTGATCGCCCGCAGGGTCGTCGCGCCCGCAACTCCTCCGTCCACCCGCGCAAAGATGCCGTCATCACCACCGGCGATGATGACGCCACCCCCTCCGACGGCAACAACGTGGCCGAAGACCCTTGTGGCCGCCCGGAGGGCGGGAAGCTGCGGCCCCCCCCAGCCACCGGAGCCCAGCAGGTCCCGCCACGAGGAGCCGTCGCTGCTGGCGAGCAGTGCGCCTCCCCCCGTCGGTTCGCTGCCAGTGGCCAGGAATTCGGTCCCCGTCCACGCAAGCGACTGGAGGTCCGCGGTCGGGCCAGCCCGGTGCCTCGTCCAGCTGGCGCCGGTGGCACTGGTAGCGAACGTCCCGCCGGGACCCACGGCCAGGTATCGCCCGTCGGCCCAAACGACGCGAGCCACCGCGACACCGGCGGGGAGACCGTGGTCAGTCCACGTGACCCCGTCGGGGCTCGTCGTAACCCGATCTCCGTTCCTCGTCACCAGAAACTGAGAACCGTTCCACGTCAAGGAGCCCGTGTAGTACCAGTCCGTGTCGTTGGTGGTCGTGACCGTCCAGTCGAGCGCGTCGCGGCTCCCCAGGAAGAGGCCCGCGCCGTTGAACGCACCCACGCTCAGGTAGCGGTCTCCCGTCCACGCAATGTCACCGAGATAGACACCGGCGAGCGACAGCTCCCATGCAGAACCGTCGGTGCTCAGGCCCACACCTTCTCCCACTGCGACCCACCGGCGGCCGTCCCACACGGCACGAGCCAGGCGCGAACCTCCAGGCACAATCAGGTGATCCCACGACACCCCGTCCCTGCTGCGCCACACGCCTTCCTCGCCGCCGAGCACCAGAAGCTCCCGGCCGTTGTGGGCAAACGCCGAACCCAGCGCGTTCGGAACGCGCCACGTCCAGGTCCGTCCATCCACGCTGTCCCAGATGCCGTCGCCCGCCGCGACAAGCCGACCGCCGATGGTCGCAACGTCTGTGAAATCACCACCAGGCTGTGTGAAGAGGACTGTCCAGTGGTCGCCGTCCTCGCTTGCCAACACCGTGTGATCCCCGCCCACCGCCACGAGGCGTGCCGCGTCCACGATCACCGCCGTCAGGTTCACGAGCGGAGGGTTCGGGCTGATCCACTCCCACTGGCTGCAGAGATAGGCAGCCCGGCCGCTCGTCGTGGCCAACGCGAGAGCGAGCAGGGCGAGGGCCACATGTGCCTTCTTCATACAATGCGTAATACGCCTGCAAGGGCGGAAATGCAAAGAGAGATTGTGACACGGCCTACAGGCCGAGTTCCGCATTCAAGAGGTCAACGGTTCGATCCCGTTCGGCTCCACCACTATCAATTGCGGGGGTCCCGCGTCCACTCCTCCCGGCCACCCGGACGCTCAAGACCCCCGAACCCCCACGCTCGCCGCGGCGAAGCCGCGCCTCGCTCTTTCTATTGCGGGGGGCTTTGCGGCCCCCCGACCAACCCTCCGCCGCAAAAGTGCCCCCCGGACCCCCCGCGCTCCGGCGAAGTGAATTCGCCTCCGCTTGATCTCCTATTGCGGGGGGCTTTGCGGCCCCCCAACCAACCCTCCGCCGCAAAAGTGCCCCCCGGACCCCCCGCGCTCCGGCGAAGTGAATTCGCCTCCGCTTGATCCCCCCCACCCGCTTTGCGGCCCCCCTTTCCTCCAACGAACCTGCCTGAGCGCAACGTGCGCCGGTGTTAGACTCCGCCCGGAAGCGCACGGGGCCTGGTGGCTCTCGCGGTCTTCAAAACCGTTGCTTCGTGCCGTCGCGGCACGAGGGGTGGGTTCGATTCCCATGCGCTTCCGCCATGAAAAACAGGCACGAGGCGCGAGGAACGAGGGGCGAGGACACGAGGCACAGCGCTTGCCAAGCCTGGTTCATGCCTCTCGCCTCGTGCCTCACGCCTCATCCCTCATGCCTTGCACGTCTCGCTCGCCCCTCAGCGTGCTACCATTTGGCCGTGACGACCGAGGCGCGCCGTATCTACGTCGGTGATCTGACCGAGACGCCGTTGCCGGAGATGCTCGCCACCATCCACCGCAACCGGGTCCCGGGGGTGCTTGAGGCTCAACTCGGCGAGTTCTCCAAGCGAGTTTCCATCCTCAACGGCGACATCATCTTTGCATCCTCCACCAACCGCGCCGAGTCGCTCGGCGACGCCCTTTTCGGTGCCGGTCGCATCACGGTCGAGCAGTTCCACGACTCGGTCCTCCGGCTCCTCGAGAGCCCAGGCAAGCGTCACGGCCAGGTGCTCGTGGAGATGGGACTGTTCACCGAGGAGGAGATGCGCGCCGCGGTGCTCGAGCAGGTCCAGCGGATCGTCTGGAGCCTGTTCGGCCTCGAAGAAGGCCTGGTGACGTTCACGCTGGGCGAAGACCGCACCGACGAAGTATTCAAACTCCGCATCCCCACCCCGCGCGCGATCCTGTACGGCTGCCAGACCGTGGCCGACGCGAAGCGGCTGGTGTCCCGCCTGGGCAGCAAGAGCGCGGTCTTCAGCCGCCCACCGGTGCCGGACCACCTCGAGGGGTTTGAACTCGAGAGTCTCGAGCAGCAACTCCTGGACCTGGTGGACGGCAAGCGCGCACTGGTCGAAATCTGCGAGAAGGGCCCCTTCTCGGCTGGCCTGAACGCCCGGGTCCTTTACGGTTTCCAGTGCCTGGGGCTGATCCACAAGGAGAAGGACGCCACGAGCGCAATCCGTGTTCAGGTGCCCTCGCCGGATCCCTCCTGATGTAGAATCTCAGTCTTGGGCGCTCACGGAGCGTCCGGAGGAGCACCATGCCTGTGTACGAGTACCGCTGCACGAGCTGCGGGGAGCGCACCGAGGCGCAGCAGCACGTCGGTGATCCGCCGCTTTCAAAGTGCCCACGCTGCGGCGGAGCCCTGGAGAGGGTCGTCTCGGCGCCGGCTCTGCGGTTCAAGGGGTCCGGTTGGTACGTGACTGATTACGCCAAGCGTGCCGGCAGTGGCGCCACCGGCAACGACGAGACGAGCGCCACCGCCAAGACCGAGGGCACCTCCCCCACGTCCGAGGGCACCTCCGCCACGTCCGAGGGAACCTCTGCGGAGAAGGGCACGAAGAAGGAAAACACCACGAAAGCGGGTTGATTCGATTCGCCGCTGGCGAATCAAGTCACTTCCCCTGCGCCTCCGTGATGACCTCCTCAAGCATGCGCCGGAAACCGGGCCCGAGCTCCGGATGCCGCAGGGCGATCTCCACGGTGGCGCGAAGGAAGTCCGCCTTGTTGCCGGCGTCGTAGCGCTTGCCCGGGAAGGTGCAAGCGTAGACCGGTCCATCCGCGAGGGAGCGGCGCAGCCCCTCGGTGAGTTGGATCTCGCCGGCGCGGTCCGGAGGCGTCGCAGCGAGCGCGCGCAGGACCGCCGGAGTCAGCACGTACCGGCCGATGATGGCGAGGTTGGACGGGGCGCTCTCGGGCTGCGGCTTCTCGACCAGCCCGCGCACGCGCCACACCCCTGGCTCCACCGGGTCGCCGGCCACGCAGCCGTAGTGCCGGATTTCCTCGCGCGGCACCTCCATCACCGCGATCACCGGAGCGCCGGTCTGCCGGCCGAGCTCGGCGAGGCGGGCGATGGCCGGCGGCTCGCCGATGATGATGTCGTCGCCGAGCAGCACCGCAAAGGGCTCGTCGCCCAGCACTGGCGCCGCCTGGAGCACCGCGTGTCCGAGGCCGAGGGCCTCCTTCTGGCGCACCGCGACAACCTGCACCATCGTGCCGACGTGGCGGACGACATCGAGCAGATCGCGCTTGCCGCGCTCCGCCAGGAACGTCTCCAGCCGCAGGTTCCGGTCGAAGTGGTCTTCGATGGCCGACTTGCCCTCCGCGGTGACGAAGATCGCGGTCTCGACACCTGCCGCCACGGCCTCCTCGACCACGTACTGGACGGCTGGCTTGTCCACGATCGGAAGCAGCTCCTTGGGGATGGCCTTGGAGGCCGGCAGAAACCGAGTCCCGTAGCCGGCCACCGGGAAGACGGCGCGACGCAGGTTCATTTCTTTCCTCCGCTCACCGGGAAGCCGGTCACGTTCTGGAACTTCAGCTGCTCGCCGGGGCGCACGCCATGGGCGGCGGCGAACCCGGCGTTGACCTCGAGCACGGCTCGGGCCGGCTTGCCCGACCCGTAGCTGGGGCAGGGGTCGGATCGGCACGGTGGAACAGAGGCGCGCACGTCAACCACCTCGCCTGCCGCGCTCACCCACACGAAGTCAAGCGGGATGAAGGTGTTCTTCATCCAGAACTCGAGCGGCCCGTCGGCGTCGAAGATGAAGAGCATGCCGTGGTCCGACGGCAGCGTGTCGCGAAACATCAGTCCGAGCTGCTTTTCCTCGTCGGTGAGGGCGAGCTCCAGGTGCACGTGGGTTCCATCCAGCGTCACGCACTCGGGCGCGCCGGGAGGCACGGCCACCATGAGAGCCAGAGCAAGGATCAGCACGGTCTAGTCCTCCGACGTCAGGTTGTACTTCTCGGCGTGGTACCGGAACGCGCGGTAGGTCATGCGCAGCAGAAGCGCCGCCTCCTTCTGCACACCGCCGCAGCGCTTCAACGCCTGCCGCATGAGGTCGCGCCGAATGACGTCGAGGTGCCCTTCGATGTCGAGGCCATTCTCCGGGAGGACGCCAACGCCGGGCAGCACGCCCGCCTCCAACTCGCTGCCGAGGGTGGTCAGCGGGAGCGAGCTCACGGTGATGAGGTGGGAGCTCTCGGTCGCCACGGTTCGCTCGATCACGTTCTCGAGCTCGCGGACGTTCCCCGGCCACGAGTAGTTCTCCAGGACGGCCATCGCGTCGCGGTGGATCTGCTTCGGCTGGACGCCGAGCCGGATGCAAGCCTTTTCGACGAAGTGACGCACCAGCTCCGGAACGTCCTCGGCGCGGTCGCGCAGCGCCGGAACGTGAAGATGGATGACGTTGATCCGGAAGTAGAGGTCTTCGCGGAACTTCCCTTCCTCCACCTGCTTCTTGAGATCCTTGTTGGTGGCGGCCATGACCCGGGCGTCCACGTCGAACTCCCGGTTGCCGCCGACGGGACGGATCTTTTTCTCCTGGAGGGCGCGCAGCAGTTTGACCTGGATGTTCGACGTGAGCTCTCCCACTTCGTCGAGGAAGAGGGTGCCCCCGTGGGCCTCGCGCATCATTCCCTGCTTGTCGCTGACGGCGCCGGTGAACGAGCCGCGGACGTGGCCGAAGAGTTCGCTCTCGAAGAGCCCTTCGGGGAGGGCGCCACAGTTGATGGGGACGAAAAGCTGTCCGGAACGCGGGGAAGCGGCGTGGATGGCCCTCGCTAGCAGCTCCTTTCCTGTGCCGGACTCGCCGGTGATGAGCACTGTGGCCTCGCTGCGCGCTACCTGGGGGATCTGCTCCAGCAGCGGCCACATGGCGCGCGAGCGGCCGATGAAGTCGAACGACCCCGCGATCAACGTTCCCTCGGCGGGGCGCTTCAGCTGCTTCTCGACGATGGTCTTTAGCTCCTCGACGTCGAAAGGCTTTGAGACGTACTCCACCGCGCCGTCCCGCAACGCGGTTAGGGCGTGGGCCGGGGTCGAGTGTGCGGTGATCACCACGAAATGGGTGTCGGGGTGAGTGGGGTGGTACGACCGGACGAGGTCGAGGCCGTTGCCATCGGGCAGGAAGATGTCACAGAGGACGAGATCGAAGCTCCCCCGCTCGAGTTCCCGCATGGCGTCTGCATAGGTGGAGGCCTCGGAGACCTCGTAGCCCTCGCCCTCCAGGACGATCCGCAGCACCTCGCGGATGTTGCGCTCGTCATCGACGACGAGGAGCCGGCCGCTCACGCCGCCCCCAGCGGGATGCGGAGCGTAAAGGTGGTGCCCTTGCCAATCTCGCTCTCCACCTTGATGTCGCCCCGGTGGTCGCTGAGGATGGAGTACACGACGGCGAGGCCGAGGCCCGTGCCCCCCTTCCGGAACGCCTTGAACGGCTGGAAGATCTCCTGAATCTGCTGGGGCTCCATGCCGACTCCCTCGTCAGACCAGCGGATCACGTAGTCCGTTCCTTCGGGCCGGGCCAACACGCGCATCGTACCACCGTGCGGCATGGCCTGAATTGCGTTGCGGGCGAGGTTGTAGAACGCCTGCCGCAGCTGCTGCTCGTCCGCGACAACCGGTTGTGGGTGGCCCCCGATCTCGGTGGCGATGCGGTGCGCCGCGGTCACCTCGGGGGAGTGGGCGAACAGTGTGAGCGTCTCGTCCAGCGTGCGGGCGATGTCGCACGGCCCACGCTGCGGATCGGGAGGGCGGGCGAACCCGAGAAAAGCCTCGATGATGCCTGAAAGGCGCCGCGACTCCTCCACGACGATTCGCGACAGGCGCCGCTCTTTCGGCCCGAGGCCAGGCACCTTGCCCAGCACCTGCGCTGAGCCGGAGATCGAGGCCAGGGGGTTACGGATCTCGTGGGCGATGCCGGCCGCCACCTCACCCACCGCCTCCATGCGCTCGCGCAGCCGCTCGCGCCTGGCCGCCTCCCGCGCCTCGGTCAGGTCACGGAAGTGGACCACCAGGCCGACGAGCGTTCCGTTGGCGTCGGTCAACGCGGTCACGGTGCAGCCGAGCAGAATTCTGCCCCCATCGACTGTCCCGTCGATTCGCACCGGGGGCCCTTGCGACAGGCGCTGCAGAACCTCCGGCCACTCGACATCCTCCAGTGGCAGCAACTCCGAGAGATGCCTCCCCTCAAGCGCGCCGACGCTCGCAAGGATTCGCTTGGCGGCGGGGTTTGCCAGCACGACGCGGCCCTCCACATCCGCCGCCAGCACGCCCGAATCCACCGAGCGCAGGACGTCGCCCGAGACGGCAAGCAGCCTGGCGCTGGCGGCCCGCTCGCCCACCAGCCTGGCCTCAGCCTGCTGCAAAGAGTGGGCGAGGTAGGAGGTCAGCATCGCAACAATGGCGAACCCGGTGCCCGTGACGAGAATCTGGAACGCGAGGCCGGACGGCCCGGGTGGCGATGCCAGCACCCCGAAACGCGCGGGCCGCAGCAGGCCGAAGGCGATCGCCTCGCCCATCGCCGCGTAAAGCACGAAGGCGCCGCCCGCCACGGTGAGGGCCCCGCGGAGCCCGAACATCAGCGCCCCCATGGCGACCGCGACGAGGAACAGGAACGCGAACGGGGAGGAGGGTCCGCCCGTGAGGTAGACCAGCGTTGCGAGGATGATCAGGTCCCCGCAGAGCTGCAACGCACCATGGGTGCGCGGCGGAACTCTCAAGAGCCAGAGGATGCTCCACAGGAGCGACAGCGCGTAGGTCAGGCCGGCCACGCGGACCAGCGGCGCGATGGGCAGCAGCTCCTCCGTGATGCTCTGCACCAGGAGGGCGCCTACCAGCAACGCCGAAACCGCGACCAGACGGATGCCGATCAGCCACTTCGCGATCCGCGCTGTTGGCAGCGCGATGAGTTCCAGGCCACCCTGAGACGCGGCCCGGCTCGGCGCGCCGTTCGTCATCCGATCTTCGAGATCAGGTCGAACATCGGCAGGTACATGGCGATCACCATGCCGCCGACGACCACACCCAGGAAGAAGATGAGGATCGGCTCGATCAGCTTCATCATCCCGGCGACCGCCGTGTCGACCTCATCCTCGTAGAACTCCGCGATCTTCCCGAGCATGGTGTCCATGGCACCGGTGGCCTCGCCCACGGAGATCATCTGCACCACCATCGGCGGGAACTGGCGGGTGGTCTTCAGCGGCTCGGCTAGGTTCTTGCCCTCTTCGACCGCCTTGCGAACCTCGAGGATGGCGCGTTCGATCACCGCGTTTCCGGAGGTGCGGGCGGTGATGTCGAGAGATTCCAGCACCGGCACGCCAGCGGAGAGCAGTGTGCCGAGGGTGCGGCAGAAGCGGGCCACGGCGATCTTGCGCAGCACCGAGCCCAGGATCGGCGCCTTGAGGAGGATGCTGTCGATCACGAGGCGCCCCTGCTCGGTGGCGTAGTAGCGACGAAGGGTGATGACTCCCGCAACCACCAGACCGACAATCAGCCACCAGAAGCGGCCGACGAACTTGGACATCGCCACTACGATCCGCGTCGGCAGCGGCAGCTCGGCACCCAGGGACGTGAACAGTGCGCCGAACACTGGGATGACCTTCCACAGGATGACGTAGACGACCAGCATGGCGATGCTGATCACGGCGATCGGGTAAATCATCGCCGACTTGACCTGCGCCTTCAGGCGGGCCGCCTTCTCGATGTAGGTGGCCAGCCGCTGCAGGATGGTGTCCAGGATGCCGCCGGCCTCGCCCGCCGCCACCATGTTCACGTAGAGCTCGTTGAAGGCCTGCGGGTGCTTCTTCATCGCGTTCGCCAGCGAGGAGCCGGACTCGACGTCTTCCCGTACCTGCAGCAGGATGCGCTGGAACGCCTTGTTGTCCTGCTGCTCGCCGAGGATCTGGAGGCACTGCACCAGCGGCAGGCCGGCGTCGATCATCACGGAGAACTGGCGGGTGAAGACCGCCAGAGTCTTCTCGTTGATTCCACGGCGGAGCTTCGGCAGCGCGATCTCCTTGCCCTTCTCCTTGACGGTGATGGGCACGATCTGCTGACGGCGCAGCACCGCCAGCACGGCATCCTTGCTGTCTGCAACCAGCACCCCCCCCTGGGCACGCCCTCCGCGATCACGGCCTTTCCACTCGAAACTAGGCATGGCCTAACCCCTCCCCGGCACTCGTGGGGCCGCCCCTGGCTGCACCACGCCGGTGCCACGGTTGATCATGTCCTGCAGCTCCTCCGGGTTCGAACTGTATGAAAGCGCCGTCTGCAACGTGATCAGCCGCCGCTGGTAGAGCGTCGCGAGGGACTGGTTGAAGGTCTGCATCCCGTGCTTGAGCTGGCCCGTCTGCATGGTGGAGTAGATCTGGTGCACCTTGTCCTCGCGGATAAGGTTGCGGACGGCGGCGTTGGGAATCAGCACCTCGCACGCCAGCACGCGCCCCTTGCCTCCGGCGCGCTGCAGCAGCGACTGGCAGATGATCCCCTCGAGGACGAACGAAAGCTGTGCGCGTACCTGCGCCTGCTGGTGCTCCGGGAAAACGTCGATGATGCGGTTGATGGTCTGCGGCGCCGAATTGGTGTGCAGGGTGGCGAAGGTGAGGTGGCCGGTCTCGGCGATCCGCAGGGCCGACTCGATCGTCTCGAGGTCGCGCATCTCGCCGATGAGCACCACGTCCGGGTCTTCGCGGAGGACCGAGCGCAGCGCGTTGGGGTAGGACTGGGTGTCGGCGTGCAACTCCCGCTGGTTCACCATCGCCTTCTTGTGCGTGTGCAGGTACTCGATGGGGTCCTCGATCGTGACGATGTGGAGAGGGTTCTCCGCGTTGATCTTGTCGATCATCGCCGCCAGCGACGTCGACTTGCCGCACCCGGTGGGCCCGGTCACCAGGACCAGCCCGCGGGGTTTCTCGCACAGCGCCTCGACGATGTTCGGGAGGCCGAGCTCCTTGAACCCGAGGATCTCGTAAGGGATCCGCCGGAAGGCGCCACCTATCGCGCCGCGTTGGAAGAAGATGTTGGCCCTGAAGCGCGCCAACCCCTTGATTCCGAAGGAGAGGTCCAGCTCGAGGGTTTCCTCGAGCCGGTGCTTCTGGGCGTCGGTGAGCACGGAGTAGGCCAGCCGCTTGGTCTCGGGCGCCGTGAGGTTGGGTAGTGGAAGGCGCTCGAGCATACCGTCGATGCGAATCACCGGCGGGGTGTTTGTCGTGACGTGGAGGTCGGTGGCGCCACGCTCCACCGTGGTCTTGAGCAGCTCGTGCAGGCTGATCGCCATGTCTCCCCCTGTCTACAGGATCGTCTCGCGCACCACCTCGTCGATGGTGGTGAGGCCCTCGCGGATCTTCTGCAGCCCCGACTGGCGAAGGGTGATCATGCCCTCCTCGATCGCCTTGCGCCGCAGCTCCACCGCCGTCGCACCGGACAGGACGAGTTCCCGCATGTCGTCGGTCATGTCCATCACCTCGAACAGACCGATGCGGCCCTTGTACCCGGTGTTGGCACACTTCTCGCAGCCCCGCCCCTTGACGAGCTTGAGGCTGTGGGCCTCACTCTCCGCAAACCCGATCGAGAGCAGCGCCTGAATCGGCGTCTCGACCTCCTCCTTGCAGTTCTGGCACACCTTCCTTACGAGCCGCTGCGCCGCGATGACGTTGACGGAGGTCGCCACGAGGAACGGCTCGATCCCCATGTTCATCAGGCGGGAGATCGTGGAAGGCGCGTCGTTGGTGTGCAGGGTCGAGAGCACGAGGTGGCCGGTCAGCGCCGCCTTGATCGCGATCTCCGCCGTTTCGAAGTCGCGGATCTCGCCGACCAGGATGATGTTGGGGTCCTGGCGCAGGAACGAGCGCAGGGCGGCCGCGAAGTTGAGCCCGATCGCGTCCTTCATCTGCACCTGGTTGACCCCCGACATCTGGAACTCCACCGGGTCCTCGGCGGTGATGATGTTGGTCTCCGGCACGTTGACGCGCTGCAGGGCGGAGTACAGCGTGTTCGTCTTTCCCGAGCCGGTCGGGCCGGTGACCAACACCATGCCGTAGGGCTTGAGGATGTTGTCCTCGAACTTCTTCAAGCTCGACTTCTCGAAGCCCAGTTTGGTCATGTCCAGCCGCAGCTGCTCCTTGTCGAGGAGGCGCATCACAACCTTCTCGCCGTGCATGGTGGGCAGGACCGAGACGCGGAAGTCGAGCTCGCGCATGCGCCCCTCGATCCTGGCCTTCAGCCTGATGCGGCCGTCCTGGGGCAGCCGCTTCTCCGCGATGTCCAGCTTGGCCAGCACCTTGATGCGCGAGGTGATCGCGTCTTTCAGGCGCTGGGGCGGGTTCATCACCTCGCGCAGCAGCCCGTCGATGCGGTAGCGCACGCGGTAGTTCTTCTCGTAGGGCTCGACGTGGATGTCCGACGCCCCGCGCTTGATCGCATCGGTGAGCATGATGTTCACCAGGCGGACGACCGGGGCTTCCTGCGACTCCTCGGCGAGCTTCCCGATGTCGACCTCCTCGTCCTCCTCCATCAGCTCGAGGGCGGCCTCGTCGACGTTCGTCAGGTCCTCCATCACCTTCTTCAGCTCCAGCTCGCGCGAGGAACCGAAGTTGCGGTCGATCCGCTCGCGGATCGCCTCTTCCGACGCCACCACCGGCTCGACGCGGTAGCCGGTCATGAAGGTGATCTCATCCATCGCGAAGATGTTGGTGGGATCGGTCATCGCCAGGGTGAGGGTGGCCCCGGTCTTGTTCACCGGGATGACGTTGTACTTGCGCGCCAGGTCCACCGGGATGATCTTCGCCACGTTGGGATCGATCTCGAAGTGGCGCAGGTTGATCGAAGGGACGCCGAACTGGTGCGACAGGCATTCGATGATGTCGTCTTCCGTGACGAACCCGAGGCGCTGGAGGATCTCCCCCAGCTTGCCGCCCGAGCTCTTCTGCTCGTCGAGCGCCTTGGTCAGCTGCTGCTGGTTGATGAGCTGTGCTTTCAGAAGCAGTTCACCGAGCTTAAGGGCCATGCGACTCCCTTCCCTGAACCAAAGATCCGCGTGACAATTTTACCACCCTTGACCTGTCCGCACAGGTGACCTGGCGCTCCGACGTCCGCTCGAGCGCGCCCGGAACAGGGCGCGCGATCAACCGCACCGAGCGCGGCGATGCAGGAGCCCCGCACTTCCCGGTGCTAGTGGGTGAGGCCGCCCGCTTCCCCCAACACGTCCATCAACGCGTCGAGGACCTCCGCGACCGTCGCTTCTCCCGCCGCACCGCTGCGCGCGCGCCCGGCCCTGGCGCCGGTGCGAGCCGCCGCCACCACCCGTACGTGCCGGCCGCGCGGCGCGTTGCGCTCAGGGTCCGTGGTCACGAACACCGCCACCGTGGAAACGCCGAGCGAGGCCGCCAGGTGCACGGGCCCGGTGTCTCCACCCACCACCGCCAAGCAACGCGCCAGCAGCGCCGCCATCTCGAGCAGCACCGTCGGCGGCGCCAGCGTGACCCCGGGACCCGCGGCCGCCACGACTGACTCGGCGAGCGCCCGCTCCCCGGGGCCCCAGATGACCGTGACCGGGAACCCGCGATCAGCGGCCTGTCGGGCAAGGGCGGCAAAGCTCCCGGCGGGCCAGGCCTTCCCCTTTCCGCCCGTGCCCGGGAAGAGGGCCACCGCAGGCGAACCCTGTCCCAGGGTTGCCCCGCGCAGCAGGAAGTTTCCGTCAGGGCTCGCACCGTACGGCGCCGCGCGGCCGAGTCCCTCAGAGAGTGAGAGGTTGAGGTCGATGACGTGCCGCAGCCCCGGCGGCGGCGCCACCGTGCGCGTGTAGCAGACCCCAGCGAGCGGTTCGCGGCGCAGGCCGCGCGCGAGGCCCACCCGCTCCGGGGCCCCGGAGAGCCATCCCCACGCCGCCGACTTGTACAGCCCCTGGGGGTCGAGCGCCGCCTCCGGAGCGAACTCGCGCACGAGGTGGCGTGCGGAGAGGATCTCTCTGCGCGTCTCGGCGGCGAACGGTCTCTGGCGCCAGCGCCGGGTCGCCACCGTCACCGCACGCACAACTCCAGGGTGGAGCGCGACCAGCGGCAGGAAAGGCTCCTCGACCACCCAGGCCAGCTCCACCGGGTTCTCGCCAAGCGTCAGGGCATCGGCCAGGGGCCAGGTGTGGACGATGTCCCCGAGCGCCGACAACCGCGTGAGCAGGACGCGCACCCCGCGATTCTAGTTGCTCGCCGCCTGGACCGCCCCTCGGGCCACACCACGAGCCCCACTGAACCGGCGTTGTCCCATGGCTTTGCGCGGGGGAACGATCGCTCCGTTGATTTTCTCATCACTGCAGAAAAAGCCAGGAATCACCGTGCCCGGGCCGCCCTGGGCCACTTTGTGATAGTGTGTACAAGCGGTGTGGCACGAGATCTCCGCTGAGAAATTCAACGATCTTCCCGGGGCTGATCCCGGCGCTGTTCTCATAACTCTCTTCTCTTCAACAATAAGCGTCGAGACCGCGAAACTGGCAAGGGTTTTGCTCACCCCGATGGCGAGCGGATGAACCGATAGATTCCGCCGGGAGGCAAAAATGACCGCGATTCTGGTGATCCTGACAATCCTGGTCTTCATCGGAGTGGACGCCGTGGTGATGGCGGTCCGGCGCCGCCATGCACCCGCGCTGGTGCTCCAGCCGATCACGCCGATGCTCGAGCCTCGGCCGCCACAGGGTATCTTTCTGGACCCTCACCACAGCTGGGTGCGCATCACAGCGGACGGGACGTTGCGGGTCGGCATCGATGATTTCCTCGCCGAGGCGGTTGGCGATGTCGATGCCGTCGAGGCCCCGCCGCGGGGCACTCAGATCAAGCGCGGTGAGCCACTGCTCAAGCTGCGGGTGAAGGGCAAGACGCTGGTGGTCCCAGCCCCCTCCTCGGGCGAGGTGGTGGCGGTGAACGAGCACGTGGCCTCGCAGCCGTGGACCGTGAACCGCGACCCCTACGGCGTTGGCTGGGTGGTGGCGCTGTGGTCCCGTGACCAGCACGAGGCCATCAAGCCGCTGCGCATCGGGAGCGCCGCAACCGCTTTCCTCCGCCACGAGATGCAGCGCTTGGCGGATTTCCTCACCCCGACCGGTACGCTCGCGACGGTGCCGCTGCTCGCGGATGGCGGCATCCCGCGCAGGGGCGCCCTGAATGCCCTCGACGCGGCGCGCTGGGAGGCCTTCCAGGAAGAGTTCCTCAGCCCGTCCCGGGAGGAGGCCTAGGCCATGGCGCACCGATCGATCCTGGTTGACGTCACCAAGTGCATCGGCTGCGGCTCGTGCGTGGAGGCCTGCCAAAAAGCCAACCAGCAGCCCGCCCACGAGGCCCGCGGCCTGGACGACCAGACCTTCACCTACCTGATGGACCGCGGCAACGACGTCTACGTGCGCCGACTCTGCATGCACTGCGAGCAGCCAAGCTGCGCGTCGGCGTGCCCGGTCTCGGCGCTCCACAAGACCCCCGAGGGCCCCGTCGTCTACGACGCCAGCAAGTGCCTCGGGTGCCGATACTGCATGCTGGCCTGCCCGTTCGGTGTCCCCACCTACGAGTGGCACTCGGCGATGCCGCGGGTGCGTAAGTGCCAGATGTGCTCCCACCGGGGTGAAGCGGGTCCCGCATGTGCGGAGGCCTGCCCCACCGGCGCCACCATCACCGGCGAGCGCGAGACCTTGCTCGCCGAGGCGCGATCCCGGGTGGCCAACGACCCCAAGACCTACTTCCCGCGGGTATACGGGGTCACCGAGGCCGGCGGCACGGACGTCTTCTTCATCGGCCCCAAGGACTCGGACGCGCTCGGTCTGCCGAACGTCAAGAGTCAGGCGGCGCTGCCGGATCTCACCTGGCAGGCCCTCAAGCACGTGCCCGACGTTGTCCTGTACGGAGGGGTCTTCCTCGGCGGTTTGTTCTGGCTCACCAAACGGAAGGACGATGTGGCCCGCGCCGAGCAGTCCGAAAAGGGAGAGCACCATGGTTAAGGAGCGCCTTTCCTCGCTGCGCCTGGGCTTCTGGTCGATCTCTGCCGGGGTCTTGATCCTCATCCTCACCGGGATTGCGTACGTCCGCTACACCCAAGGCCTTGGCGCCGTTACTCACCTGTCGGACACCTTCCCGTGGGGGCTTTGGATCGGCTTCGACCTGCTGTGCGGGGTAGGTCTGGCGGCCGGCGGGTTCGCGGTCACCGCCACCGTCCACATCCTGCACCTCAAGGACTTCAAACCGATCGTGCGCCCTACCGTGCTCACCGCGTTCCTGGGGTACCTGCTGGTGATCGCGGCGCTGCTCGTCGACCTCGGCAGGCCGTGGAACATCTGGCACCCGATCATCATGTGGAACCCGCACTCGGTGATGTTCGAGGTCGGCTGGTGCGTGATGCTGTACACCACCGTGCTGTCGCTCGAGTTCGCACCGATGGTGATCGAGCGCTTCAGGGTGCGCTTCAACCTGGACTGGATGTTGAAGATCCTCAAGACCGTCACCCCTGTTCTGGTCATCCTGGGCGTCATCCTCTCCACCCTGCACCAGTCCTCCCTCGGCAGCCTGTTCCTGATCCTCCCCGAGAAGATGCACCCGCTGTGGTACACGCCGATGCTGCCGGTGCTGTTCTTCGTGTCGGCCCTCGCGGCCGGGATCGCGATGACCGTCGTGGAGTCGTGGTTCTCGAAGCGGGCGTTCGGCAAGCCGATCGAGACGCACCTGCTCTCCCGCCTGTCGCGGGTCTCGGTTGTCGTGCTCGCGCTCTACCTCGTGCTGCGCCTGCGCGACCTAATGGTGCGCGACGCGCTCTCGACCATCTGGCCGCTCAGCAAGGTCTCGGCGATGTTCCTCCTCGAGGTCGGACTCGGCGCCGTGGTGCCCATGGTCCTGCTTGCCTTCGAGCGCTACCGCGAATCTCCGAGGCGTCTCGCCGTGGCGCAGGGCCTCGTCGTGCTGGGTTTCATCTTCCACCGCTTGAACGTCTGTGTTACGTCCGTGGAGGCCGCGACCGGCCGCACGTACATCCCCTCGATCCCGGAGTTCTTCGTCTCGGCCGGCCTGGTGGCGGTGGGTATGACGATCTTCGTCCTGGCCTGCAAGTACCTCCCGGTCTTCCCGGAGGGTCCTGTGGCCGAGGTTGAGAAGAAGAAACTGCTTGAAGCGGGTGTCGTCCCCGCAACGACGCATGCCCAGGGCGTCATGCGTGCTTTTGACCGGTCGTAGCAGAAAGGGTACCGTGGAGGCGGGGTAATCGGTAATCAAAGGAGACCCGCAGCCATGTGGCGATGGCGGACCAACTCGCTGACCTTCCGCCTCACGGGCACCCTGATCGTGGCGTTGGCGCTCCTGCTGGCCCTCACTGCCGTCGTGCAGGTGGGCCTGCAGGAGCGCTATGCACGTGAGGCAGCGCGCATCAACGGTCTCGCGATGTCCGAGACGCTCTACGGCGCGCTCCACACCGCCATGCTCAACAACGACCGCGACGGCCTGCACACCTCGGTGCGAACCATCAGCGAGCGCTCCCCCAACGTGCGGGTGCGGATCTTCAACAAGGAGGGGAAGATCGTTTTCTCCTCCGAGACTGGCGAGATCGGCGAGCGCCTCGACCCCCGCTCGGAGGCATGCTTCAAGTGCCACCAGGCCGACCGGCCGATCGAGAAGCTCCCACCGGGCGATCGCACCCGCTCCTTCACGGTGGGCGGTGTGCCGGCGCTCGGCGTGATCCGGCCGATCGAGAACGAGGCGGCCTGCTCAAACCTGAGCTGTCACGCCCATCCTTCAAGCAAGCGCCTTCTCGGTGTGCTGGACGTCACGCTCCTGCTGCCTCGCGTCGAGCAGGCGCGGCGGGAGACAGCCATGCTGATGGTGGGCGCAACAGGGGGGGCGCTGCTGCTCGTCGTGGGCGTGATGATGCTCGTGGTGGCCAGGTCGGTGCACCGCCCCATCAAGTCCCTGACCCGGACGCTGGCGGCGCTGGGTACCGGCGACTACTCGGCACGGTACGAGAACGGCGAGATCTCGGAGTTTGCGTACCTCGGCAGGTCAGTGAACAAGATGGCGCAGGAGCTGCAACGCACCAATTCCGAGCTGGTGGACTGGGCGCAGACGCTGGAGCGCCGCGTGGAGGAGAAGACCGCAGAGCTGCGCCAGGCCCAGGACCAGATGATGCGGGTCGAGCGCATGGCCTCCCTCGGCAAGCTGGCCGCCGTCGTTGCCCACGAGATCAACAACCCGCTGGCGAGCGTCGTCACATACTCGAAGGTACTGCTGCGCCGCTACGCCCATCGCCCGGACCCGAGCGAGGAGACCCGCGAGAGCTTGCATATCCTCGAGGCCATCGCGAGCGAGTCTGCCCGCTGCGGCGAGATCGTCTCCAACCTGCTGCTGTTCGCCCGCCGTACCGGTTCCCGCATGGAGCCCACGGACATCAACCAGCTCGTCAACCGCTCGCTGTTCCTCATCAAGCACAAGATGGACCTTGCGCAGGTCAAGGCTAACCTCCACCTCTCCTCGCAGCTCCCGCAGGTCATGTGCGACCCCGCGCAGATCGAGCAGGCGCTCCTGGCCCTGTGCATCAACGCGGTGGAGGCGATGCCGAACGGCGGCACCCTCACGCTGCGCACGGCGCCGACCGCCGACGGCGGGGTCCAGGTGGTGGTGGAGGACACCGGGGTGGGCATCCCGCCGGAAGTCCGGGCCCACATCTTCGAGCCCTTCTTTACCACCAAGGGCGAGGGGGAGGGCAAGGGGCTGGGGCTCGGCCTCGCGGTTGTCTACGGCATCGTGGAGCGACACAATGGGGCGATCGATGTTTCGAGCGTGCCCGGGCAAGGGACCCGCTTCACCCTGACCGTCCCGGCCGCGCCCGCTTCGGGCGGGGGTGAGAGCTGATGATGACGACGCCGGTGCGGATTATGGTGGTGGACGACGAGCAGCACGTTCGCAACTCCCTGGCCACCTGGTTTCGGGAGGAGGGTTTCGACGTCAGCGTGGCGGCAAGCGGCAAGGAGGCCCTCGCCACGCTTGCCCGCGAGGGCACCAACATCCTGCTGGTCGACATCAAGATGCCCGGAATGGACGGGCTCGAGCTGCAGCACAAGGTGCGCGAGCTGGCCCCCGACGCCACCATCATCATCATGACGGCCTACGCCTCGGTGGAAACCGCCGTGCAGGCGCTCAAGGATGGTGCCTACGACTACGTCGTGAAGCCGTTCGACCCGGAGAGCGTCTCGCGCCTGGTCCGCAAGGCGGCGGAGCGCTACTCGCTCATGGCCGAGAACCGTGCCCTCCGCGAGCGGCTGGCGGGCGCGACCCCGGCGCTGATCACTTCGGGCTCCCCCGCGATGGCCAAGGTCCTCGAGCTCGTGGAGCAGGTCGCCCCCACCGATACCAGCGTGCTGATCACCGGCGAGTCCGGCACCGGCAAGGAGCTCGTAGCCCACCTCATCCACGCCAGGAGCAACCGCCGCTTCGGCCCGTTCGTGGTGGAGAACTGCGGCGCGCTCGCCGAGGGGATTTTGGAGAGCGAGCTGTTCGGCCACGAGCGCGGGGCATTCACCGGCGCGGTCGCCCGCCGCCGCGGCAAGATCGAGCTCGCCGACGAGGGCACGCTGTTCCTGGACGAGATCGGGGACGTGGCGCAGAAGGTCCAGGTGGACCTGCTGCGCGTGCTGCAGGATCGCCAGCTCACCCGAGTGGGGGCAAACACACCCACCCCGGTGGACTTTCGGCTCATCACAGCGACCCATCGCGACCTCGAGGCCGAGGTGGGGTCGGGGCGCTTCCGGGAGGACTTCTACTTCCGGATCAACGTCTTCACGATCCCGCTCCCGCCCCTCCGGGAAAGGACCGAGGACATCCCGGCTCTCGCCGAGCACTTCCTGCAGCACTTCACGAACCAGATGAACCGCCGCGTCTCGGGTTTCACGCCGGAGGCGATGGCGGCGCTCGTCGCCTACCCGTGGCCGGGCAACGTTCGGGAGCTGCAAAACGCCATCGAGCGCGCGGTCGTGATGTGCAAGGGGGAGCGCATCGAGGCCAAGAACTTCCCGTTCGCCGTGCCGCCAGCGGCGGCCGACGTTTCACTCTCGGCGATGGAGGCGGCGCACATCCGCCAGGTGCTCGCTGCAAATTCCTACAACGTGGCGCAGGCGGCGCGGGCCCTCGATATTGACCGCGTGACCCTCTACAACAAGATGAAAAAGTACGGCATCGAGAGGCCGTGAAGGCACCCGAGTTCCCAAGTTGGCAACGTAGCGAGAGCGCGCAGGTGGCTGCCATGGTGGGCGAACGTAGGGGCGAGCGGCCGAGCCGTACTGGAAACCGTACGGCGGCAGGCCGCGAACCCCGAGTACGCCCGCCAGGGTGGCCAGATCCGCGCTCGCAGCAGGTGGCAACTGGGGAATTCGGGTGAAGGTAAGGCTCCTGGCGCTGGGGGAGGTCCCGCCCAGCCTGGCCGAAGCAGTGCTCGCCGGGCTCCCGCACCCCTACGCCGGAGGCGAGATCGGCCGGCTCGCGGCGTCGTTGGAGAGGTGCTACGACCGCCAGCGCGCGCAGGTGGACGCATCCTGCCTGATCGAGCAGGTGCCCGATCCGGAGCCCGGCTGGCTGGCCATGGGGCTCACGGGAGCGGACCTGTTCATGCCCGCCCTGACCTATGTCTTCGGCATCTCCCACCTGGGCGGGCACAGGGGCATCGTCTCCTGGCACAGGCTCCGCCCCGAGGAGGAGGGCCCGGATGCGCCGGTGCTCTTCGTGCGCCGCATCACCACCGAGGTCGTGCACGAGCTCGGGCACGGCGCGGGCCTGGTCCACTGCGTGGTGCCGGACTGCGCGATGCACCGCTCGCTGTGGCCCGAGGGCGTGGACCTCAAGCACCCCGAGTACTGCCCCGCCTGCCTGGCCTCTTTGACCTCAGGGCTTGAGCCGCCCTGAGAACCCCAAGATCGCTGCCATTGCGAGGAGTCCCGCCACCGGTGGGACGACGAAGCAATCTCGTGTGCCCGCTGGCGCTCCGCGCCGGGTCTTCTTTTGCCCGGAGGGTGGGTCGCACGCTTCGCGACGCCTCGCTCGCGACCGGACAGGCACGATCCGAGTTGGGGCCCCTCGGTGTCCGCATGAAGCCGCGTCACCGATACCCCATCCCGGCTCGCGCGTCCGGTGCCCGCTCGCTGCGGCGCCATGGCGACCCCACCCTCCGGGCGGATTTACCCCCACCCACCCGCTCGGTGGCCCGCAGCCTCCGGAGCCATGGCCGCTCGCACCCGCGGCGCGGATTTAGTGTCCCCCGCCCGCAAGACCGTGGCCATACCGAATCAACTGTCATCCTGAGGCCGAGCGCAGCGAGACCGAAGGATCTCACCGCGTCGCCACCACCGTTGCCTTACATCTAGTCTTGAAAATGGTCTATATTCTGGTCCGGAGGGTGTCATGACCACCGTGCCGCTGTCGGAAGCAAAGACCCATCTCGCGCGCCTGCTCGCCGAGGTCGAGAAGCTCGGGGAAGGTGTAACCATTACCCGTTCGGGGCGGCCGGCCGGTGTGCTGCTGTCGATCGAGGAGTACGAAGGGCTTCTGGAGACCCTCGACATCCTCGCCGATCCGAAGCTCATGGCTTCGGTGCGGCGCGGCCTGCGCGACGCCGAGAAGGGCCGCGTTGTGAGCGACGACGAGGTTTGGCGTTGAGCTGGACCGTCCGCTACACCGAGACGGCAGCCAAAGCGATCAAGAAGCTCGACCCAACGGTTCGCACGCGGGTGCGCGCCGCGATCGACGCACTGCGCGAGGACCCGCATCGCGGCAAGCCACTCCAGCTCACGCTCAAGGGTCTCTACTCCTGGCGCACCGGCGACTGGCGCATCGTCTACCGCATCGAGCGGCAGCGAGATGAGGTCATCCACGCCACCATCGGCCACCGCCGCGAGGTCTACACCCGCGTCCGCTCCCTGCTGCGGT